>OZ242322.1:0-2441076 GCA_965208155.1 Thermodesulfobacteriota bacterium | reverse complement strand
AGCCTTACATGAGCTCCACGACAATGAGTTAAGCGGCGCTATACCGTCTGAGCTTGGGAATCTGAGCAGCCTTACGTTCTTGAATCTCAGCAGCAATGAGTTAAGCGGCGCTATACCGTCTGAGCTTGGGAACCTTACCAGCCTTACGGAGTTGTTTCTCGGCAGCAACGAGTTAAGCGGCGCTATACCGTCTGAGCTTGGGAACCTTACCAGCCTTACGCAGTTGTTTCTCGAAAGCAACGAGTTGACGGGAACCATACCGGATTTGAGCGGACTGACCGGACTTACATGGTTATTTCTCAACAACAACAAGTTAAGCGGCGAGATACCTGCTTGGCTTGGGAGTCTGGACAGCCTTGCGTATTTGTATCTCAGCAGCAACGAGTTAAGCGGCGAGATACCGTCTGAGCTTGGGAGTCTGAGCGGACTTACATGGTTGCTTCTCAACAGCAACAAGTTAAGCGGCGAGATACCGTCTGAGCTTGGGAGTCTGAGCGGACTTACGTTCTTGTATCTCTTCGGCAACCAGTTGACGGGAACCATACCGGATTTGAGTGGACTGACCGGACTACAGCGTCTGCTTCTCCACGGCAACGAGTTAAGCGGCACTATACCGTCTGAGCTTGGGAGTCTGAGCAGCCTTAGGTTCTTGTATCTCCATGGGAACGATTTAACGGGAACCATACCGGATTTGAGCGGACTGACCGTTCTACAGCGTCTGTTTCTCAGCAGCAATCAGCTGAGCGGAAACATACCTGCCTGGTTAAGCAGTCTGAACAATCTTCTTGAACTTTCTCTATGGTCAAATCCGGACCTTGCCCAACCCGCAGATTCAAATCTCTTTTCCAAGATTGACAGGGCTGCGCTGCGCTTTATCTATCAGGCCAACAACGGAGAGCAGTGGAGAAACAAAGAAGACTGGTTGTCTGGGGCGATTTCTTCCGACTGGTACGGAGTAACCCTCAATGACGCTGGTCTGGTTACGGGACTTAATCTTCAGAGCAACAATCTCAGAGGGGATATGAATGACGCGTTCTCGGGTCTTCTGTCTCTTGAGACTTTGATTCTTTCGGGAAACCACCACCTTACCGGATATCTTCCGCTAGGGCTTATGGACCTGTCTGGTCTGACGAGGCTAGAAATAAGGTGCACCAGGGTGAATCTGCCGAACAATCATGCTTTCGTGATTTGGCTTGCGCGCCGCGTCAGTTTTGGCCGTTCCTGTCCACGGCCCGGTGTAGCGACTCCTCCGACTTCTGCAGCCCCTGCAGCCCCTACAACCCCTCTGTCACCTCCTCCACGAGACTTCGATGGCCAGCAAGAAGACAGGGGAGATGATGGGTTGGCCATATCGCCCGGGGGCATAGGGACAAGTCTGATCGAGATCAGTCCCGAGGACGGAGACTACATCACAATTGAGTTAAGCGTAGAGGGGGACGAAGAGCCTGAAGATTTGCCGTCAATCATTCTTTCTTCTCCCCTTCTTGAGCGTGTTGAGACTGTTACCATTCATCTTAGCATTCTTTCGGAAGAATATCTCCCGGAAAATCTCAGCCTTAAAGGGTTTGCAGCGGAAGTGGGTCTTGGGAGCATTACACTCGGGGAAGATGAGACTGCGACGGTGTGTCTTCCGACTCCCGGAGCAGAAGACGGTCAGGACCTGATGACCAAGCTTTACCGTTACGATGGAAATGGCTGGGAACCTCTTATGGGGTCAAAAGTGGAGACTGTTAACGGTATTGAATCTGTATGTGCGGAGACGTCGTCTTTTCCGTCGCTTTTCGGAGTTTTCCTTGTCAAAGGTCTGAAAGAAGACAGGGGAGAAGGTGAGTTTGCTGTAAGTCCTGGTGCCGTAGGTACAAGTGTGATCAGTCACGGGGGACGATATATTGTCAACGAGTTGAGCGTCGTGGGGAACGAAGACTTGGATGAGTGGCCGTCAATCATTCTGTCTTCTGACCTCCTTTCGCGGGTCAGCACTATTTCATTCGGTCTCAGTGTTCCGGACCCGGAAGAGTTGCCGTCGGGGTCTGACCTTGAAGGGTTTGCGGCACAAGTGGGTCTTGGGAACGTAACGCTCAAGGAAGATGAGAGTGCGACTGTGTGTCTGCCCGCTCCCGAAGCAGAAGACGGTCAGGATCCGACACTGAAGCTTTACCGTTACGGCGAAGATGGCTGGGAACCTCTTATGGGGTCAAGCGTGGAGACTGTTAACGGTATTGAATCTGTATGTGCGGAGACATCGTCTCTTCCGTCGCTTTTTGTTGTTATAGAAGAAGAGGAAAGCGATGGAGGCTGTTCGATTGCCTCCGGTGCGATGGCTGGAAACGGGCCACGAAGTGCGGCGTTTAACCTGCTTTTGATCATATCCTGTCTGCTGGCTGTTTCCTGGAGAAAACGGAAGAATTGTGTTCGGGGTTAGACGCGCCCGCTCGGGTCTGGTGTGTCAAGCGAACTGGCAAAAGGTAGAGGGTGAAAGTCCCCCGAGGCGAAGGAGTAACCAAACCACGTCTCCCCGCGAGCCGTGCGCAGGTTCCCGTGAGGGGGCAGGCGAAGCGTCGGCAGCGGCACAGGCGGGCAGGGCTATAGAGCATCGAAAGAGCGAAGATTCGGGGTGCCGAGGTTTTCAGACCGGCTGAAGGCAACACCGGTGGTCTCGCGACGGTGAGAGGCTGATGGATTGCGGAGATACTGCGCAAGCGATGGCACCACGATATTTGGGAAGTAGGGGAATGGCTTGGGGATGTATATCGGGGATGGCTCAACTACTACGGGGGTGCCGGTCGTCACGATGGTTGCGGAAATTCAGGCGACGTTTGCAAAGGGTCTGGATGAAAGCAATCAGAAGACGGTCGCACCGTGCACGAAACTTTAAATGGGGGCGGATGGAGCGCATGTCGGATAAACTATGGCCGAGAGCGCGTATACTGCACCCGTGGCCGGACAAGCGGTTTGCCGTCAAACACTCAAGGTAGGAGCCGGATGGTTTAGCGACCACGTCCGGAATTGTGCGGGGTGCGGGGAAACCTGCATTCTGTAGCGCAACTGGTAGGAAGGGTGCGGAAACGCCCCCTTCCTACCCGGTCAAACGGCTGCCTGAAGGATGAGAGACAAGCAAGTCTTGTTCGGCCAGGAATAGTATATGTGTAGCAATATACAAGTTTCCATTTATAATCTGATATTATGAGCGGTAAGTTGTTTGTGATCTCTGGTCCGTCAGGAAGCGGGAAAACAACGCTTGTCACCCAGGTTCTGTCAAACGTGGAGAACCTCCGTTTCTCCATTTCCTACACAACAAGATCAATGCGTGCGGGGGAGGTACAGGGAGAGCACTACAAGTTTGTTTCCAGAGAGAAATTCCGGGACATGATCGAGCGGGATTTCTTTGCCGAGTGGGCGGAGGTGCACGGAAATTTTTACGGTACGCCGAGGGCCGATATAGAAAGATGGATCGAAACGGGTGTTAATGTCATTCTGGACATAGATGTTCAGGGGGCAAGAAGGTTGAGGGGGGTGTTTGACGACGCGGTCTTCATATTTGTCGTTCCGCCGTCCCTCGAGATTCTTGAGCAAAGGCTGAGGGACAGAAAATCGGAAGAAGACGGAGACATCTCAATTCGTCTTGGGATCGTTAAGGAAGAGGTGGCCTGCTCGAAGTGCTATGATTATATTATAATTAATGATGAGGCGGATATTGCGGCTAGGAGAATCGAGGCCGTTATCCTTTCGCAAAGAGAAGGCCAGGGGGAAGATTCCCGTCGGCGGATGCTCGCCGCTACCCGGGACGTGAAGACGGAGAATGTGTACGGCCCCTCTTTTCTCAGGAAATTCGGCCTCAAGTGAGGTGTTCGCGTTGCCGTGATCAGGCTAAACGACATCATTGACAAGGTTGCTTCCTACTCGGATATCGGGAACGAAGATCTTGACTCCATAAAAAAGGCCTACGTGTATTCCGCCAAAGTTCACTCGGGGCAGAAAAGGGTTTCCGGGGAACCGTACCTGAGTCATCCCCTGGAGGTTTCTTCCATACTCGCGAACTTGAAACTTGACGTTCCCTCCATAGTCACCGGACTTCTTCACGACACAATAGAGGACACTCTCGCGACTCGCGAGGAAATCGAACGGATTTTCGGGGATGAGATAGCTTTTCTCGTCGATGCCACCACGAAAATAAGTCGCCTTCCCCATGTCTCTGATGTGGAAAAACAGGCCGAAAGCTTCCGCAAGCTGATACTCGCCACGGCTGAGGACATAAGGGTTGTACTGATAAAACTTGCCGACAGGCTGCACAACATGAGAACGCTTCAGTATCTGCCTGAAGACAAGCAGAAAAGAATCGCCGTTGAAACGATGGAAATTTACGCACCGCTTGCCCACCGCCTCGGTATGAACTGGATATCGGTTGAGCTGGAGGACCTGGCGTTTAAGTTCTCTGAACCGGGTGAATACGAGCGTATTGGCCAGACCGTGTCCGCAAAGAAAAAAGATTGGGAAAAGTACACGATCGAAATCGTTTCGCTCATCAACGGCAAGATGAAAGAATTCGGAGTTCGCGGGGATGTCTCGTGGAGATTCAAGCATTTATACGGCATCTACAGCAAGATGAAAAAGGGCAATATAAGCCTGCGCAACATTTATGACATACTGGGTTTCCGGATCGTTACCGCGACTGAGAACGAATGCTATCAGGTTCTGGGGGCGGTGCATTCCTTGTGGAAACCGATTCCGGGGAGGATAAAAGACTACATAGCCCTTCCGAAGGCCAACAACTACCAGTCCATTCATACGGCTGTAATAGGGCCCTTCGGAGAACAGATGGAGATACAGATACGAACTGAGCGGATGCATCGAATTGCGGAATACGGTGTTGCCGCTCACTGGAGGTACAAGGAAGGAAATTCGCTTGAGAACGGAAACGACAAGATCTACTCAAACCTTCGGCATCTTGTCGAGTTAAAGGACATAAAAGACTCAACGGAGTATATAGAAGCCATAAAGGGGGAGCTCATACTGGATGTCGTGTACGTTTACACTCCCAACGCGGACCTCCTTGAGCTTCCCGTGGGTGCGACTCCGGTTGACTTTGCATATTCAATCCACACCGACATAGGCAATCACTGCTCCCAGGCCTTTGTCAACCATAAGCTCGTGCCCCTTAACTACAAGCTTAAAACCGGAGACATGGTGGAAGTGGTGACTTCCAAGAACAGGATCCCTAACAGGCAGTGGCTTGATTTTGTTGTTACTTCAAAGGCTAAAAACAGGATAAGGAGCTGGCTGAGACAGGAGGAAAACCGTAAAGCCGAGCAGATTGGGGAGGCAATAGCCCAGAGAAAGTTCGCCGCAAAAGGACTCAAACTGGGCAACCTGCTGGAGAAGAAAAAACTCGACGAGCCTCTGGCGAAACTTCAATTCTCGGGAATAAAGGACTTCTACAGAGCGGTCGGATTTGGCAATGCCGCGGTAAACGATCTTTTAAAGGTGATGCATCCCAGGAAATTCGCCGAAGGTGCCGAGAAAAGCAAAAGAATAAAAAACATAGTGAACAGGATTTCCAAGGACGAGCACAGAGACGCCGTGCTCGTCAAAAGATATGACAACATACTCATAAAGTTCGGCAAGTGCTGCAACCCGGTTCCCGGGGAACAGATTATAGGTTTCATAACCAGAGGAAAAGGGATAACCGTGCACGTTTACAATTGCCCTAAACTGCTCGAGGTTGACCCTGAAAGGAGAATAGAGGTTGCCTGGAACGATGAGTATTCGGGACGGATACCTATCGGTCTTTCGGTAAGGTGTGAGAACAGAAAAGGTATACTCTCCGAGTTGACAAGCACGGTTTCGGGCCTCAATGTTGATATTGTCAGTGCCGGTGTTAGCGAAGATGAGATTGGACAGGGGGATGCGAGGTTTGAGGTGGCGGTGGAAAACATCAAGCAACTTGAAAAACTCATTGAATCGCTTAAGAATCTTGGGGGAGTGATCTCGGTTGAGAGATTAACGGAAACCTCACACCCGCAGCCGAATGACCTGAACTGAAACGGCGTTTGCGTGCGTTTCGGACATTTTTGCCATGATTGTAACCTGGATCAGAAAAAAGCTTGCCATAAGAAGCTCAAAGAAGCTTGTGCGCACCGTAAGAGGTATCATCCGGAAAAAAAGAAGCTTCATGGCCCCAAGGGAAGCCGATCATGCCGAAACAAGGATACTTGCCTGTGAAGAGGCGATAGAACGAGGTTCCCTGCACGAAATAAGAGCATCAAGGAAAGCCCTTCGGATCTTCTTTGAAGACAATCTGAGGTCCTACGGCAAATCCGCTCTGCGGCAGAACGCAGAAGCCATAGTGATAGCTGTAGCTCTCGCTCTGGCCATAAGAGCTTTCGTGTTTCAGCCCTTCAAGATCCCTTCGGGTTCAATGCTCCCGACGCTTCTTGTGGGCGATCATATCCTGATAAACAAGTTCGTCTACGGAACAAGAATTCCTTTTACAAACAAGACATTTTTTCCTTTCTCCGAAATTGACCGCGGCGACATCATAGTCTTCAAGCTAAGCGAAGATAACGCAACAGGTTTTCCCATGCCCGGCAAAGGGGCTTTCTACGTAAAAAGAGCCGTGGGTATTGCCGGGGATGAAATAGACATAAGCGGCAGGGACGTCCTTATAAACGGCAGAGCCGTGGAGCAGGTCTACACCGGGAACTACGAGTATCCGGACCAGAAATTCTTTTCTGTTACCGACAGATACGAGCAGTCTCTCTCCGGGAAAAACTTCAGCGTTATATATAAAAAGGGGAACAGTTCCACGACAAGCGGGAAAATGAGCTTTCCCCTTGTCGTTCCCAAGGGCAGGGTTTTCGTCATGGGCGACAACAGGGACAACAGTTACGACAGCAGGTTCTGGGGATTCGTGCCGGTGGAGAATGTTTACGGTAAGGCATTTATGATTCACTGGTCGTGGAATCTCTCTAACCCGGGTTTTGCAGACAAGGTAAGGTGGGGAAGAATTTTTTCGGGAATCGAGTGAGTTTCTCGATGGTTAACAGTTTACTCATTGCGTGGTTTCTTACTTGGGGGTTGCACGAATCATCTCGTTTCAGAACACCATACGCACAATTGCTACGGGAATAAAACCCGGGGTTCGGGGCGGCTTCTGCTTTTGCGTTGTCCTGTGCGTCTGGACGGCGGGCACTGCAATTGCACGAACGGAGACCCCTCCCCAGCACTTGCGTGAAGCCTGTGTCGAGGACGGTCGACCCTTGGAGTACGGGTTTTTCGCCGACTTCAGACCCGTGAGCTACAGCAAGAACTCAGACCCGGACAGCTCTGGGTTCAACAGTCACCTCGGCTACGAAGCTGATCTCTTGACCGCACTTGAGATGTTGGAGGGCGCGGAGCTTATATTCAACCGTAGCGCCATCAAGGAATGGCCGGACATTTGGTTGTTGCCTGCCACCCCTCGTTATGACTTGGTGGGCGGTGGCATCACTATACTTGATTCGCGCACCCGCGACGCAACGGGGACGACGAAGGTCATATTCACTTCCGGCCACATCGCCTTCCGCCAGTCACTCTTGGTGCGCGCGGAGGATGCCCAGCGCTATGGCTCGCATGACGATCTGGATGATGCGCGGGTCGCCGTGTTGGGTGACTCGACCGGCGAACACCGTTTACTGCAGTTAACCGGGGTGGTGGATGCCGAAGGCAACCTGGCCGTCGGCACTGTGATCCACTTGGGCGACGGCACGAGACTCACTGCCGACGGCAGCACTGACTATAAGATCACCGCTGCTGCCTCAACCGAGAACTTGTCGGGCCGTACGCGCATTGAGGGGACTCGGGGAACCGTCAGGGAAGTGCTCATCATGTCAACGGATCAGGAGCAGATTGATGCCTTGGAGGATGGGCGGGCGGATGCCGTGGCCCGTGGTGAGTTGGGCAACCGCGAGGCCTCCCGAAATTCCAATTTCCGTTTCGTCGTGACAGCCCTCGACCCGGAGGTGGAGTACGGCGGCTTTACTTTTGACAAAGATGACCGAGCCCTCGCCGACTGTGTTAATGCCCTAATCAACTATCTGACCAGTAACCGGCGCATCGGCTTTGCGGAGTGGTTGGAGGATACTGAAGTTTTCCTTAAGCGCGCCCGTTACTGGAACGCCTCGGCGGAAGACGATGATGACGGGTGCTCCATCGCCGCAACCGGCAGTACGCATAAAAGTACTTTGCTTAACCTGCTCCTTGTAGCGTCCATTTTGTTCTCGGTGGTTTTCTTGAGAAAAGGCATCTGGCGCTAGTTTGCTGTGGGGAGGGGGTCAAGCAAAAAGGGAAACAATCGCTCCGAGCCCCTTGCCGCCCGATATAGTGTCCCCTCACAGTCCGACCCTGCTTTTCTCCTTAACTTCCTTCGGATGCTCGCTTATGTCCGTCCTGCCCCGTCTTTGCAGAGGGTAGAGCAGAGTTCCTCCGGCTCTGCGGTCCGCACAGATATGACTGTGTATCCACCTTACACTTGCCGAGACCACTTTTTCCTGCGGCGAAGTCTTCCCGCTGTCTGATCAGGGCTCCGAAGCAAGAGCAAGATTGTCTTTGTGACGCATATCTGTAATTCCCTAAACTTTCCTGTATAATTCCCCTGAATTATGGCGACTAAGAAAAAAATACAGCCGATTGAAGACGGGGCCGAAAGTTTCTTCTCCGGGATCATAGACGACATACCGCCCGAGAGGCTAAGCAGCCTTATTGTCATAGGAATAAAGACGAGGGGGGAATATCTGGGCAAGAGGCTCGTTGAGCGTATAAGCGAGCGGACTGGAGAGGATGTTACCTTTGGAACGATCGATATTACTCTCTACAGGGATGATTTCGAGAACAGGAAAAACTGGCCGCAACTACGCAAAACCAGCATCCCCGACGACATACAGGGGAAAAACATAATACTTGTTGACGATGTTCTTTATACTGGCCGCACGGTGCGGGCCGCAATAAATTCAATCATGGATTATGGAAGGCCTGCCTCGGTGAAGCTAGCCGTGCTCGTGGACAGAGGAGGAAGGGAACTCCCCGTGCAGCCCGACTACGCGGGAATCAGTATCGAAACATTGGACGACGAGATGGTCAACGTTTACTTAGAAGAAGTGGACGGCAGGGAGGAAATCGAAATAACCAGAAAAGATGCCGTTTAAAAAAAAGCACATACTGGGTCTTGGAGAACTCTCGGCCGAGGAAATAAAAATCATTCTCGATGCTGCGGAGTCCATGAAGGAGATTTCCACAAGGGACGTGAAGAAAGTTCCGACCCTTAAGGGAAGGACGGTAGTAAATCTTTTTTTCGAGCCCAGCACAAGAACCCGTTCGTCGTTCGAGATAGCGGAGAAAAGGCTCAGTGCCGATGTCCTCAATTTTTCCGCTTCGCAAAGCAGCATTGTAAAAGGCGAGAGCCTGGTGGACACTGCCAGGACTTTTGAGGCCATGGGCGCGAGCATAATGGTCATAAGACACGGAATGTCCGGCGCTCCCTTTATTCTGGCCCGGGAGATAAACGCCTCTGTGATAAACGCTGGAGACGGCTCCCACGAACACCCGAGCCAGGCCCTTATTGACATCTTCACGATCAGAGAGAAAAAAGGAAGGATCAAGGGTCTCAATGTCCTTATTGTCGGGGACATACTCAACAGCAGAGTTGCCAGGTCCAACATCTTCGGTCTTCGCAAACTAGGAGCAAAGGTGAGAATAGCGGGGCCGGCGACCATAGTCCCCGAATATTTCAGAGATATGGGAGCGGAGATATTTTATTCGCTTGAACATGCCCTTGAGAATGTGGACGTGGTAATAATGCTGCGGGTTCAGAGCGAGCGGAAAACCCTGGAATACTTCCCCTCGTTAAGGGAATACTCTGGGCTTTACGGACTTACCAGAGAGAAACTAAGCCTCGCGAAAAAAGATGTTATAGTGATGCATCCGGGTCCGATCAACCGGGGAGTTGAGCTTACTTCGGAGATAGCCGATGATCCGGGTGCCGTTATACTTGAACAGGTTGCAAACGGAATTGCTGTGAGAATGGCCATGATATATCTTGTTGCCTTGGGAGAGAGTTTATAGATGGGAGTGCTCATTAAAAACGGCCGCGTTATTGACCCTTCGCAGTCCCTGGACATTGTCTCGGACATATATATCCAGGGAGACAGAGTGAGGGAAATATCAAAGCGCATAGACACCCCGCGCAAGGCAGACACGGTAATAGATGCAAGCGGGCAGATTGTGGCTCCCGGATTCATAGATATTCACGTACATCTAAGGGAACCTGGCTATGAACACAAAGAGACAATAAAGACAGGGTGTCTTGCTGCCGCCGCGGGTGGTTTTACCTCCATAGTGTGTATGCCCAACACAAATCCCATAAACGACAATGCCTCGGTGACAGAATATATACTCTTAAAAGCGAGAACCGAAGGCATAGTTAACGTGTTTCCCATAGGAGCGATAACCAAGGGGGAGAAGGGAAAGGAGCTTGCCGACATAGGCGAGATGTGTGAAGCCGGGTGCGTGGGCATTTCCGACGACGGGATGCCGGTTACGGACTCGGGACTTATGCGAAAGGCCATGGAATATGTAAAGCCTTTTGGAATTCCGGTTATCACGCATGCCGAAGACACCGGGCTTTCCGCGGGCGGCGTTATGAACGAGGGTTTTGTTTCAACTGAACTTGGCCTTCGGGGAATTCCCAGTGCTTCTGAGGAAGTTGGGGTGGTCAGGGACATAATTCTCTGCGAACTCACTGGCACTCCTCTTCACATCTGCCATGTTTCTACCAAGGGTTCGGTAAGGCTTGTGCGGGAAGCAAAAAAAAGAGGTGCGAAGGTTACGGCGGAGGCGACTCCTCACCATTTCACTCTTACGGACGAGTTGGTATATGGTTACAACACCGATGCCAAGATGAATCCGCCGCTTAGGACACAGGAAGACGTGGATGCTATACTAGAAGGTATTGCCGATGGAACAATTGACGTGATAGCCACGGATCATGCCCCTCACAGTCAGGATGAGAAAAACGTTGAATTTGACTTGGCACCTTTCGGCATAGTTGGTCTTGAAACTGCCCTCTCACTTTCACTTGAGCTTGTGGAAAAAGGGATCATTACTCTTGAGGAGATGATAAAAAAGCTTACAGTTGCTCCTTCGGAGATAGTGGGCATAGAAAGAGGGACGCTTGTTCCCGGTTCAATCGCCGACCTCGTGGTTTTCGATCCCGGTATGAGTCGCACGATAAACCCTGAGAAATTTTTCTCAAAAAGCAGGAACACTCCGTTTTCCGGGTGGGAACTCAAAGGGCTGGTGAGCTATACGATAGTTTCGGGCAAGGTTGTTTTCAGCGTCAACTGAGATTGTTTCCGCAACGGCTTTGTTACGAATCAGAAATAGTGGTTAATACAAGTAGCAGTTAATACGTACCGTCTGGCGTTCAGCTATAGACGCGAGTTTTTCGGTGTTCAGCGGAGTATTCTTCGTGGAGGAAGTTGACCGAACCCCCGCCGCATCCAAAAATTTCCTGACTATATCAGCTTTGATTGCGAAATTCGTATTTTCAGGAAGCGAATTTTCTCTTCTGGCGAAGTGCAGTTTGTCTAATTGTCCTACAACAATGCCAATAATGTTACCATTTTTGTCGTAGACTGGACCTCCGCTGTTTCCAGGTTGAGTGGCTGCATCGATCTGAAACTCTCCTTGGTTGCGCAGACCGGTCCTTCCGCTTACTATACCCTTAGTGACTTTTATAGAACCCAATATGTCTCCATAGGGAAATCCGGCAACTAACACATCTTCACCTAATTTTACTTCCTTTTTGCGTAGCAAACCTCTTTCAATGGTTGGAACGTTTCTGTTTTTCATGATACTGTCCAGCCATCTGTTGGAGGGTGTACGACAAATTTGTGGGAACCTCGCGCTCAGCGTAACGCTCTACCTGCTTTGACTCCACTTCCAGACCTGCCAGATCCTCTATCAGCCCGCTTGCCTCTCCAAAGCTCGTCTGCGCTGCGCTTATCCCCACCATACGTAAAACCCCGGGGGAAAGAGAACCGTTCGAAAAACCCAACTCCCTGTCCCGAGGAGCAAAACCCTCATTGCAGCTCTCACAGTGATACCACGCCCTCTCAAGCACCATAGACCCAAGCACCGTAGTGAACTGCTTTTTGCGACGACCCGCATACTCAGCCATCCTCCCACAACCGCAAAACTCTCCCTCTTCGCTTTTATCACTGTGATCCGAATTGAACCGCCGCTCTAAAGCTTTGTCCATAACCGTAAGCGCCACTTCCCTGGCTTCACGTTCCATATCCTCAAAATCACGGCAATCCAGACCCTCTACTAAACTCGCCGCTTCCTCTGTGATCTCCCTGCTGACCGCAGAGTAGAAATCAGAGTTTTTTTTGATCCTCATCACCCATCTCCTGCAACGCGCAACTTAACTTCTCGCTTACTTCGAGAAACTCTCTTGAAATCTCCCGAAAACGCTTGTACTCCTCTACTTGCTCACGAACCTGCTCTAATTGATCCGGTTTGATTCGTATGGATTTCTGCTTTCCACCGACCGAAATGGTTAACACATAACTCGGGCCGTGCTTCTTTCCTCCTTCCTCAGCACAATGGCAATTTGGTTTCCCGCACTTGCGGTAGTTTTCCGCTAAGGACCCGGGGCGTAAATCCCCAATCGTGCTAAAGGCGTTTAGGGCGCGGTTCCGGCGTTGTATGAGATCGTGTATGTAAGAATTAGTCATTGGAAGTTCCTCCCTCCTAACTGGTAGAAACAAAATACCAGATAGGAGGCGCAAACCCAATACTAACCTAACAAAATCTCAAATTCCCACAAATTTGTCGTGCACCCTCTGTTGGAGCTACTGTTCCACAATCTCTCTCTGTACACTTTGAGTAAAGCAATGTCGTTTTCGGAATCCGTGTTTACGACTGAAGTGGGAAATTTTAAGGTTTCCCACTCAACTTCAACTCTGTAGCAAGGCCTTACAACGTGCTCGTTTGTCAAAACCAAACCTTTTTTGCCCGAGACCAGAAATCCCGTTCCCGAGAGATGGCTTTTCAAAAGAGCTACGAGTCTTTTTCCTGCGATTTCATGAGTATCTGCTTCTGGAATTTCATAAAAGATAATGTCATACATTTCTACAGCCTCTTTCTTCAATCCTTTGCTCTCAAAAATTCTTCCCATGCGAAGCAAAGAGTTGTCGGCAAGAGGATGATCTAACTTATATTTGTTTACGAATTCCCTTGAGTATTCAAAGGCTTTTTCCGCATCTTGTGGAGAGTTAAACCTCAAAGCTTTTTTCTCATAGACTTCAGCCGCGAGAAAGAGGCATAGTGGTGCGTTTCTCCGCGGAGGATGCTGCGAATACATTCCATAGAAAGTCTCTCCCACAAGATCCCAAATCTCGCTTTTCCCCGCTTTTTCGGGGTTTGATTCGAGCTGGTGGTAGAGATTGAGAGTCTCTTCGAAAAGAGTTGGAGAGCTTTCACTCCAAGAGCAATTGTAATTACTCACCCCCCAGCAAGTGAGTTTTAGGAAGGTGAGGTCATGTCGGGTTGATTATGCTGCGTCCCTCAAGGGTAGCAAGTATGGATTCGTAAGGAGAAAGGTCATGCAGCCCTCCGGTGTTGATTACCGAGCGCACGGCCCCGAACATGTCTGCTCCCCACTGTGAACGAAATCCGTTTGAGACTTTCAATATCATCTTGCTCATTCTTATCGATCGCTCAGATATGTTGTTGGTATAGGGAACATCCCGATTCTTCATGAACACAAACAGTGCGTTTCTATGCTTTATGTAACGATTCTTTAACCTTACGGCGTCCTGCTGCGTGGGTTCAGTCTTAAGCAGTTGTGAAACCCTCTGCTCAAACTCTTCTATGTGTTTCCCAAGCGCTGCGTCCGAAAGACTGCCCCTACGCTTTCCCACATCCATGGCTTCGCAAAGAAGCTTCCTCATACCCGGGGCAAACACCTTGTCTCCGCACTCAACAGCGTACTTGAGATCGCGTATCTGGTGGGCCAGACACATCTGGTGAGTTTTCCCATGTCCGAGCTGGGCTCCGTAGAGGTCAGAGACCCATACGTTCGGTTCGTATTCCCCCATGATATCTTCTACGACCTTTTTTGCCCGAGAAGGAGCAAGTACGTGAAGCACCGCACCCATTGAAACGAAAACCCACTCCCACCACTTACTCCCTTCCACCCGAGTCCCCGTCTCATCGGAACATACCACCGGGCTCCCCCTTACCGTCTTCCTTATTTCTTCCCAGCGCTTCTCAAATTTCCCCTGAGACCTCTTAATTATGTTTCTTATTGCTCCCTGACTTATTTTAAGCCCGAACGCCTGACTCAGAAATTCCTCAAGGCGCTTGTAACTCATGGCATGCATATAATGCAACAGCAAAATCAACGCCTCTACGCTTGTGCCAAACGGAGAGCCCCTGAAACCCTCCAGAGCCTTTGCCACTGTCCGCTTGCCGCACAGTGGACACTTGCATTCGTACAGATGAGCGTGAGTGATATGAGTTTTCATGATCACTTCTGCTTTCTCTTGTACAGAATGCAAGTCCTGGGGCTGTCCGCTGAGGTCAGTATGACAATGAGGACAACTGTCTACCTTTACCTCTTTGATTTCATCGGGATTTTCCGATAACTGTCTCCACGCACCGAAACCACGTTTCTTGCGTTTTTTCTTGTCTCCGGGATTTTTGTTTTTCTTCTCTTCACGAGAAGGGGGGACAGAAGAATTGGCAGAGTCTTTCTTAGGACGGCTAAGACGCGTTTGCAGTTCTACTATAATTGCTTCTAGCTGAGTAATCTTCTCTGCCTGCTCCACTATTTTGGCCAGCAGTTCTTCCCTTGTGGCCGACTGTAAAGCGTCTTCCAAACCTTCCATGTATAGTTCTATACATGGGTTTCAGGGAAAAAGCCATAGAGAATTTCTAAGTATTTGATATCTTGCAATAATATTGTCAGCCCTCTATAGAATGAAACTGAAAAGATGCAGGGGGTGAGCAATTACGAGCAATTTATAGATAAAAAGGCTAAAAGAAGAAATTTTTTTGCGAAGCACAACCAGTTCCCCAAGTTCCTCAACTGAATATAGCTTTTCCTCACCGTCTGTAATCCTTATTCCAGGCCAGAAACAGTCCCATTGTCACGATCTTCTGTGTTCCGTGCTCCAATCGCTTTCGCGGCCAACTTTCTGTCCGGTTTTATATAGCTCATTGTACAAATAATATCACGAAGTTGTTCTACCACGTCAATCAAATTGAAACTTGCGCGACAATCAAGATGATAGTGCGCCAAGCTAACTGATGCTTGGGCAGCCGATGGAAGACCGGCGGAGGTGGTGCACCCATAGCCATTATCGCCAATTTAGTACGTGTAATCAACCAGTTACGTTACGCTGAAAGAAAAATGTTGGGATTGCGCTAGGGAAAGACCTAGAAGGAGGGAAGCTATGATGTAGCTGTAAATCTTTCGAAGTGAGCCAGTGGGTTCAACCCCCACCCGGCAAAGGCAAAGCCAGCCAGCCGGAAGCGAGTTTTGCGAGCGCCAAGCTAACTGATGGCTGGGTAGCCGGTGGAAGTCCGGCGGAGGAGAGAGGCTAACCACCACACCTTGCCGCGAGCCGTGCGTCTGTGCCCGTGAGGGTACAGATGAAGCGTCGGTAGCGGTGCGTATGGGCGGGGCGATTGAGCACCGAAAAAGCTATTGTCTGGAGTGTCGAGGGTCTGCAAATGCCTGAAGGCAATATCTGGCGAGCCGCGATGGTAAGGAGCGCCAGGGCTCCACGGTGTCTGAGGAGTTCAAGCACGTACGTAAGCCCAACATCGGGACTTGGGAGGTCTCCATTCTGCCCTGCGGGGCCGCCAAAGAAAGGGGGTGACCTGAATTGAGGATGTACGGAATGGAGAAGTCAGACTCGGCCATAGTACCGAAGAGTGCAGCGAACAAAGGGGCGCAAAGTCCCGGCGGAGTTGCAGGAGGGAAGGGCCGGATAAAATCGGGGCGATACAAAGCTCCGCCGGTACGGCGTCACTACATACCGAAGCCGGATTCTGATTCTCCTGTTCCTGAAGTAGTGTCACGGGGATATCTTGCAACAGAGTTGGATAACGCTCTTTCTCTCTGACACTTCTTCGACCCCGTATTTGACAAATGGATATAACCGAAATAGCTTGTATATTAGGTTGTGTTTTTAAGGGGAAATATTGTGAATGATCCAAGTTTTGCCACTAGAGAAGATTTAGCCAAGTTGGAGACCACTATGGTACAGAAGTTGTCTGATATCAAGACTGCTATAGAAAGGGTGGAGACCAAGCTTGACGAGAGGGCTAAGTCTATGGAGGTTAGGATTGATTACCAAGACAAGAGAATAAACAGGCTGGGTTTTCGGTTCTGGTCGATGATTGCGGGGATCGGAATAATTATAGTTGGATACATAGTAAAGAACATTTAGTCTACAGACCACTTCTCAGGAAAACTTTTCATTTTAAGTGTTGCAGAAAGTGCTGATCCGTCTAGCTACACGGCAACAATCTCTTCGCAAACATCCGAAAATTGCGTGAAAAAGCGAAAAGTAGTCCCAGATGTTATGTTTTTCGCCAAAGCTGTGGTTCATTCACTAAAGAATATAGAACACCGCTGTCCCAACGTTTTGATTATATAAGCATGTTGGAGATTATCTGTTTTCCAGTTCAGTGCATCTCTCTTAAGAATCATGGAAGATAAGCAGTTCGAACTAAGAAAATCAAAGCTCAAAGAGCTAAGGGCAATGGGCATTGACCCTTATGCAAACGGTTTTACACCGGAGCATGCCGCCGGAGAGTTGGTCTCCCTGCACGCTTCAAAGTCTCCTGAAGAACTTGAACAGATGGAAGAACTTTTCAGCCTGGCTGGAAGAATCGTTTCGAAGAGGGACTTCGGAAAAAGCGCTTTTTTTCATCTCTCAGACCGCACGGGTCGGATTCAGGGGTTTGTGCAGAAAAACTCCGTTTCGGAGGAAACCTTTACGCTGTTTCGCAAACTGCTTGACGTAGGAGATTTTGCCGGCGTCCGCGGGGAGCTTTTTAAAACCAGGACCGGAGAGCTTACGGTAAGGGTGCAGGAACTTTTCTTCCTCACAAAGGCCCTCAGGCCTCTTCCCGAAAAATGGCATGGTCTTCAGGACGTGGAGACAAGATACCGCCAGCGCTACCTTGATCTTATCGCGAACGAGAGAACCAGGGAAATTTTCAAGACAAGATCAAAAGTGATAAATCTCGTAAGAAGGTTTCTTGATGAAAGAGATTTTCTTGAGGTGGAAACCCCGGTGCTTCATCCCATTGCCGGAGGCGCAACCGCGAAACCCTTTATTACCCATCACAACGCCCTTGACATGGACCTTTACCTGAGAATAGCTCCCGAGCTTTACCTGAAACGACTTGTGGTCGGAGGACTTGAGAGAGTTTATGAGCTTGGAAGAACCTTCAGAAACGAGGGGGTTTCCACAAAGCATAACCCCGAATTCACCATGATCGAATTCTACCAGGCCTACGCGACCTACGAGGACCTTATGGGCCTCATAGAGGAGCTTGTCTGCTATGTGGTGAAAAACACTGTCGGAGACACTCTGGTTGAGTACGAAGACAAGAAAATAGATTTCAGCAGGCCATGGAAGAGAATAAACATATACGATGAGCTGAGAGAGGAGCTGGGTTCCGAAATAACGGAAGATGACCAGTTTCTTTTTGCGAAAGCGGATTCCATGGGAATAAACCATAACGGAATCAGGGGAAAAGCTCTTGTGGAGATTTTCGAGGCGCTTTTCGAGAACACTCTCGTTAACCCGACTTTTGTTTACGGTTTTCCGCTTGATGTTTCCCCTCTTGCCAGAAAAAACGACGACGATCCTGAAGTGGTTGACAGATTCGAGCTTTACATCTACGGAAGAGAGATAGCCAACGCTTTCTCTGAGCTTAACGACCCGATTGATCAGAAAAAACGGTTCACGGACCAAGTTGAGATGAAGGAAAAGGGCGAGGATGAATATCACGAAATGGATAATGACTACGTGGCGGCCCTTGAGTACGGAATGCCTCCCACAGCAGGAGCCGGCATAGGGATCGACCGTCTTGTGATGATGCTTACCGACTCCTCTTCCATAAGAGAAGTCATTTTCTTCCCTCACCTCAGACCCTAGCATGAGTTACGAATCGCTAATCTCCCTTAGATACCTGAAATCGGGAACCGGGCGGGGTTTTCTCTCCCTGATCGGTATTATCTCCATTCTGGGGGTTTTGCTGGGAGTGGCTTCGCTTGACGTGGTGCTTTCGGTCATGAAGGGATTTGAGGATGAGCTCAGGGACAAGATAATCGGTGCGAGTTCCCACGTAGTCGTAATGAGCTACGAAGGAGATTTCGGGGATTTTCCAGAGGTGGAGAAGAAGCTTGAGCACTTTCCCGGCGTAACCTCGACAAGCCCATTTGTTTACAACCACGGCATGCTCGTCACGGAATTTGCTGTCTCGGGTTCCGTGATAAGGGGTATAGACCCCGAAAATTCGGCTTCGGTTGCCGCTGTGGCTGAAGCGGTGGGAAAAGGCAGCTTGCCGGAGACAGGCAAAAACAGTGACGCACTCTTTGATGAAGGCTCCCGGGTTGTTTCGGGGCTTTTACGTAAAACTGCTTCCGGCCACCCTCCGATCATCATAGGCAGGGAACTTTCGAACCTGATTGGCGCGACAACGGGGGATACTGTCAATCTTGTTTCTCCTTACGGAAAGATCGGTCCTTTTGGCCCGACTGCCAAGATAAGGAAATTCGGTGTGATAGGAGTTTTTGATTACGGCATGATTGAATACGATTCGTCTACCGCCTACGTATCGCTTGAGGATGCCATGGATTTCTTCGAAACCAAAAGCAGGATAACGGGCATAGAAGTCAGAGTGGGTGACATATACCAGGCGCGGGAAACGGGGAACAAGATAGCCGAAACTCTCGGCTATCCTTTTTACACGAGGAACTGGGAGGATTCGAACAGAAGCCTTTTCAGGGCGCTTCGCCTTGAGAGAATGGCGATAGGAATATTCCTCGGATTTATAGTTCTTGTCGCCGCATTGAATATAGTAAGCACGCTTACAATGCTCGTTATGGAGAAAAAAAGAGACATAGCCGTGCTTATGTCCATGGGAGCTCGCAAAAGCGGCATCAGAAGAATATTTGTCTACGACGGAATGATAATAGGGACCGTCGGAACACTTCTGGGCACACTCTTCGGATACCTGATCTGTCGCTTTCTTGAGACCAGCAATTTCATAAAGGAAGCGATTCCGTTTGATGATAACGTGTATCCTATTTCCGAATTTCCTGTTAGGATAGAGCCGGTTTATTTTCTCGTCGTAGCGGCATCAAGCCTGCTTATATGTTTTCTTGCGACTCTCTACCCGTCTTACAGGGCTTCGAGAGAAAACCCCGTGGAGTCATTGAGATATGAGTGAGATGCTGTATGAGGTCAGGGGACTTGGAAAGGTTTTCAATAAGTCGGGCAGCAGCGTATGCGCTCTTGGCGGAGTGAACATGGATATTTCTGCGGGAGAAACCCTCGGAGTCGTTGGGGTGTCGGGTTCAGGGAAAAGCACCCTTCTTCACATACTTGGCACTCTTGAGCCCCCTACAGAAGGTTCTGTTTTCTACCGGGGGAAGGATCTTTTCAGCCAAGGGGAAGAAGAACTCTCGGTTTTCAGAAATTCGGAAATTGGATTTATTTTTCAATTTCATTACCTTCTTATGGAATTCACGGCACTTGAAAACGTCATGATGCCGTGTCTTATAGAGAGGCAGAGCCTTGCTGTGGCGAAACAAAAGGCTTGCGATGTGCTTGAGAGGGTGGGACTTTCTGAGCGTATTAACCATCTTCCAGGAGAGCTCTCCGGGGGAGAACAGCAAAGAGTGGCGATCGCCAGATCAATTGTCAGGGGGCCGAAGGTAATACTTGCCGACGAGCCCACCGGGAATCTCGACAAGAAAACAGGGTTCTCGGTTCTCGATCTGTTCTGCGGTCTTAACGAAGATTACGGTGTTACCGTTGTTATGGTGACGCACAACGATGAATTTGCGAAGAGAATGAAAAAAACTGTTAGAATATCAGACGGGATGGTTGTTCATGCGAATTAAGGGGTTTATGTTTTGCTTGGCTGTCTTTCTTGTTGTTGCGACGTTCTCGACCGAGGGCCCCATGGCCCAGGACCGCCGCGGCGGAGCAGAGCTTGAGGAGCCCCAGACCTTCAAAGGCAAAGTAGCCGAGGTAGTAATCTCTGGTAACCGGAGAACCGAAACCTCTCTTATAGATCTCAATATAGAGACCAGGCAGGGCGATAAGTACTCACCGCAGACTGTAAAGCAGGATCTCAAGAGAATATATGAGCTTGGCTTCTTTCAGCAGGTTCTTGTTGACATCACACGGATTCAAGGTGGCCTCAGGGTTGAGTTCATCGTTGAAGAGAATCCCATACTCGCCGACCTTAAGCTCTCTGGAAACGATAAGCTGAAGGAAGATGACATAAAGGAAGCTGTGGCATTCAGAGAAGGCCGTATCGTGAGTCTGAGGAAGATAACGGAAGGCAGGGAGATAATACTTGCTCTTGCTTCTGAGAAAGGCCTGGTTGGAACCGATGTCGAATATGAGATTGAACCCAGGGGGGATGGAATCGTTGATGTCGTTTACAAGATCGACGAGGGAGAGAGAAAATACATAAAAGAAGTCGAGCTTATCGGAAACAGCAAAATCGAGACGAAGAAGATCAGAAAGAACATGTATTCAAAGCCCAAGTATTTCTTCTCTTTTATAACAAAGAGAGGGCTTTTCAAAATTGAAGAGATAAACAGGGATTCCGACAGAATAAAAGCGACTTACATTGATAACGGATATCTTGACATAAGAGTTTCTGAACCTGGAATCCGCTATGATGAGGAAAAAGACGGCTATGTGGTGAGTTTCTCGATAGAAGAAGGGGTTCAGTACAAGGTATCCAGGATAACTTTCTCCGGAGAACTGGTCGGAGACCAGGATGAAATCCGCCCGGACCTCGAACTCCTGCCGGATTCTGTTTTCAGCAGTTTCACGCTTCAGTCAGATATCGGGAAAATCACCGATTTCTACGGAGACAAGGGATACGCCTTTGCGAACGTGACTCCTGATGTGCGGCTTGATAAGAAGGACAACCTTGTCAGCATTGATTACTCAATTGAGAAAGGCAAAGAGGTATACATAAGAAACATAAACATTCTGGACAACACGAGAACGAGAGACCAAGTTGTAAGAAGGGAACTTTCACTTGAGGAACAAAGTCTGTACAGCGTTTCCAAGCTAAGGGCCGCCCGCTACGAGGCTGCTCGCCTCGGTTACTTTGAAGACAATATTGAGGTGCTGACTCACAGGGTTGAGGGAACAGAGGATCTGCTGGACGTCGACATAAAGGTTGAGGAGCGTCCCACCGGATTTTTCAGCCTCGGCGGAGGAGTGAGTTCCGTTGAGAACTTCCTTTTCGCGGGCCAGATACAGGAGTCAAACCTTTTCGGGTACGGAAAAACTCTTTCCCTTGATGCGCAGGTCGGCGGTGTGACCAAGGTGCTCAGTCTTAATTATCAGGATCCTTATTTTCTCGGCACCAACTGGCTTCTGGATATCAGCATGTATACCCAAGACAGAGATTACAGGGATTTTGAGAGGGCGGCCAAGGGCATCTCCGTGGGAGTGGGAAGGAGGATAAAGAGATATTTCCAGGTGCGGGTTTTCCAGGAATTCTCAAAGCAGGACGTGCACAATGTCCGGGGGGATGCGCTGTTTGTCCTCTCCGAAACGGATAGAACTGTAGTTTCGACCGGAGTAGGGCTGTCTTGGGATAAAAGAAACAACTACCTTGATCCCACCAAGGGTTTTCTTCTGAGCACGGCGGTTGAGTACGCCGGGCTTTTCGCTGGCAACACCGAGTTTGTAAAGTACAACGCCACGGCCAAGTCATGGATTCCGTTCTGGAAAGACACGTATTTCGCCACAAAGGCAAATTATGGTCTCCTGCATCTCATAGACGCCGGCGATGATCTTGTCGTTGAGGAGAGGTTTTTTCTCGGCGGTCCCAACACACTGAGAGGCTTCCGCTACAGGAGGGTGGGTCCCAGAAGGCCGACCGACACCGGAGGTTATGTTATAATCGGCGGTGTTTCCCAGATCCTGGGGTCTATTGACTTTGTTGTTCCCTTAAGCAAAACTGTCGGGCTTAAGGCCGTAGCTTTTTTTGATATAGGCGATTCTTTTGATAAAGGTGAGTTCAGCCTTAATCCTTCGGACCTCAGAAAGGATGCCGGTTTTGGCCTCAGGTGGATATCTCCTCTGGGACCAATGAAACTTGATATCGGGTTCCCGATAGGAGAGAGGCTCCGGGATGAGGAAAAATATGAAGTACAGTTTACCGTTGGCAATTTGTTCTGATCAGATAATTTATTTTCTAAGGAGGCATTGGGTTAAATGAAAAGATGCTTATTGTTTACTGCCGGACTTTTCATGTTGTTTTCATTCTCTTTCTCTGCTTATGCTCAGCAGAAGATAGCTTACATAGATATCAAGCTGGTTATCAGGGATTCAAAGGCCGGAAAGGCCGCCAATGCTTCGTTCCAGAAGGAAGTTGAAGCCAAGAGGGCCGTAATAGAGCAGAAGAGAAAAGCTCTTGAAGACATGAGGCAGGATGTTATACAAAACGGGGCTGTGATGAGCGAAAGCAAAAGAAGAAACCTCGCTGAAACCATAGAGAAAAAACAGAAAGACCTAGACAGGACGAGAGAGGACATAAGGGTTGAGCTTCAGAGGAAGGATCTCGAATTGACCCAGAATGTCCTTAAGGATATAGAAGTTATAGTCAACAAGATAGGCAAGCAGGAAGGATTCGACATTATTGTTGAGAGAACCGAGGCAGGCATTCTTTACGGCAGTTTGACTGCTGACATAACTCAGAAAGTCATATCGGCTTACGACGCTTCCAGGTAAATGAAACTTGGTACAGACGAAATAAAGGAACTTATTCCCCACAGAGAGCCTTTTTTGTTCGTTGATTCTGTTCTGGAAATTGAAAAGGGTAAAAAGATTGCCGCCGAGAAGCTGTTTTCTCCAGAAGAATTTTTTTTCAGGGGACATTTCCCCGGCAACCCTATAGTTCCAGGAGTGATAGTTACAGAAGCAATGGCCCAGGCCGGGGGAGTGCTTTTTAATTATTCTTTTGGAGAAGAGCTGAAAAAAGAGGGTTTTGACAATGCCTATTTAATGGGTCTTGATCGTTGCCGGTTCAGAGCCCCGGTGGTTCCGGGTGACAAGGTGATTCTTGAGGTGGAACTGGTGAGAAGAAGATCGAGAATAATATTTTTTTCAGCGAAGGCTTCTGTGGATGGAAAAGAAGTGGCACAGGCAGAGATTTCCGCTTGCCTGGTATGATTCCCTGTCGGTTTTCTCACCCTGGATCCTTGTAGCTTCTTAATTATTTTTTTAGCTTGTTTATTATTGACATTTCCATTTATAGCAATATCATATAGCGTTTACTGTAAAAAGGGTTGTTTTACCCAAATTCCAAGTTGGTCAGACAAGTGAATCCAGAATTCATAAAAATAAAAAGCTGGCGTAGCTCAGGGGTAGAGCAGCTGATTTGTAATCAGCCGGTCGGGGGTTCGAATCCCTTCGCCAGCTCTCTGTTTGATGAATATGACGGGGAGGTGGCTGAGTGGACAAAAGCAGCAGACTGTAAATCTGCCGGCGAAAGCCTACGTAGGTTCGAATCCTGCCCTCCCCAAAGATTTCGCGCGGGAGTAGCTCAGTTGGCTAGAGCATCAGCCTTCCAAGCTGAGGGTCGCGGGTTCGAGCCCCGTCTCCCGCTCGTTTTTAGAAACGCCCACGTAGCTCAGTCGGTAGAGCACGTCCTTGGTAAGGACGAGGTCGGCGGTTCAAGTCCGCTCGTGGGCTTGATGCTTGGCGGTTTGCAAAATATTAGAAAAGATCGGAGGTCAACGAGAGATGTCAAAGGCAAAGTTTGAGAGGGGGAAGCCGCATTTAAACATAGGTACGATAGGGCATGTGGATCATGGGAAGACGACATTAACGGCGGCAATAACGAACATACTGTCAAAGAGGGGTCAGGCGGAGTATGTGGAGTTTGACAACATAGACAAGGCGCCGGAAGAGAGGGAGAGGGGAATAACGATAAACATAGCGCATGTGGAGTATGAGACGGAGGGGCGGCATTATGCTCACGTGGACTGTCCTGGGCATGCAGACTATGTAAAGAACATGATAACGGGGGCAGCGCAGATGGACGGGGCGGTGTTGGTGGTGAGTGCGCCTGATGGGCCCATGCCGCAGACGCGGGAGCACATACTGTTGGCGAGGCAGGTGGGGGTGCCGTACATAGTGGTGGCTCTTAACAAGGTGGACATGCTGGAAGACGAGGAGTTGCTTGAGTTGGTGGAGTTGGAGATAAGGGAGTTGTTAAGCGAGTATGGGTTTCCTGGGGATGATATACCGGTAGTGAAGGTAAGCGCGCTTAAGGCGATAGAGGGGGACGCGGGGGCAGCTGAGCAGGTAGTGGAGTTAATGGATCAGATAGATGGGTATGTGCCGGAGCCTGAGAGGGACATGGACAAGCCGTTTTTGATGGCGATAGAGGATGTGTTCACGATATCGGGCAGGGGTACGGTGGTAACGGGGAGAGTGGAGAGGGGGAGGATAGTAGCGGGGAAGGAGATAGAGATAGTGGGGTTTAAGGATACGACGAAGACAGTGGCGACGAGTTTGGAGATGTTCCGCAAGATACTGGATGATGCGCAGGCTGGGGACAATGTGGGGGTATTGCTGAGGGGTATAGGGAAGGAAGAGGTAGAGAGGGGGCAGGTGTTGAGTGCTCC
Organism: Thermodesulfobacteriota bacterium; assembly: GCA_965208155.1. Lineage (GTDB taxonomy): Bacteria > Desulfobacterota_D > UBA1144 > Nemesobacterales > Nemesobacteraceae > Nemesobacter. The sequence continues at coordinate 2,416,118 of OZ242322.1, read as the reverse complement.
TGGGAGCATAAAGCCGCACAGGAAGTTCAAGGCGGAGGTGTATGTGTTGAAGAAGGAAGAGGGGGGAAGGCACACGCCGTTTTTTCCTGGGTATAGGCCGCAGTTTTATTTGAGGACGACGGATGTAACGGGGGCGGTGATATTGCCTGAGGGGGTAGAGATGGTGATGCCTGGGGACAATGTGAGTATGGAAGTGGAGTTGATAGCGCCTGTAGCGATGGAGGAGCAGTTGCGTTTTGCGATAAGAGAGGGTGGAAGAACGGTTGGGGCAGGCGTAGTAACCGAAATAATTGAGTGATAGGGGACTCTACAGGGCAGTAGCTCAATTGGTAGAGCAGCGGTCTCCAAAACCGCAGGTTGGGGGTTCGAGACCCTCCTGCCCTGCAGAAAAGTCGAGTCATGGAAAAATTTGACAGGATCAAAGTTGATACAACCAGGTATCTCAGCGGTGTTGCTACAGAACTGAAAAGAATAACCTGGCCCGAGCGTAAGGATACGGTTAAATCAACCTTAGTGGTTGTTATTATTACCGCGTTTTTTGCACTCTTTTTTATGCTGGCCGATTACGTGTTCTCTTTTCTGTTTGGTCTTATCTTGAGCTAAAGAACGAATCGGGAGCAGTTTTCGGATGCCGAGCAAGTGGTACATAGTACACGTAAATACCGGTTTTGAGGAAAGGGTTAAAACCCAGATAGAAAACGGTATAGAGAGCATGATCAATGAAAACCTTGCCATTGACGAGGTTTTTATTCCTACTGAGACAGTAGTTGAAACACAGAAAGGCGGGAGGAAGAGAACGTCTATTAGGAAATTCTTTCCCGGATATATAATGCTTAAAATGGATCTCAACAAGGAAACCCTGGATTTTGTACGGGAGATACCGAAAGTCATAAGTTTCGTTGGAGGCCGCCCGGTTGATGGAAAGATAAATATTGATTCCATTCCCGAAGTTGACGAAGAAAAAATTAATGAGATAAAGACAAGGGCAAAGGAGGGCACGCTCAAGCCCAAGCCGAGTGTCGCTTTTGAAAAAGGAGAAGCCATAAGAGTTGTAGAGGGTCCTTTTGCCAATTTCTCTGGAATTATAGAAGACGTAAAACCAGAAAAAGCCAGGGTGCAGGTACTGGTCAGCATTTTTGGCAGAACCACACCCATAGAGCTTGATTTTAATCAGGTGGAGAAAATTTAGATGAAGAAAATAAGCGGTTACATAAAGTTGCTGATTGAGGCGGGAAAGGCATCTCCTTCACCTCCGGTGGGTCCCGCTCTCGGACAAAGAGGCGTTAACATAATGGAATTCTGCAAGGCTTTTAACGCCCAGACATCTTCTACCGAAGGCCTTCTTCCGGTTACGGTGACCGTTTACTCGGACAGGTCTTTTGATCTTCAGATAAAAACTCCCCCTACTTCTTACCTGCTGAAGAAAGCTGCGGGCGTGGAGAAAGGTTCAGGAACCACTCCGAGGAGCAAGGCCGGCAAGATTACGGAGGAACAGGCAAGAGAAATAGCGCAAAGGAAGCTTGAGGATCTCAACACCGATGAGATTGATGCGGCCTTGATGGTCGTGCGTGGTACCGCGAGAAGCATGGGAATTGATGTAGAAGGATAAAGTTTGGAGAGATTTCATGACCACCAGAGGAAAAAAATATATTGACGTAAGCACCAAGGTAGATTCCCGCAAAGAGTATACGGTTGATGAGGCCATGGAACTTGTTGCGCAGGCCCACTATGCGAAATTTGATGAAACGGTGGATATAGCCGTGAATCTTGGCATAGACCCCAGACATGCGAACCAGCAGATTCGTTCCGCAATCGTGTTGCCTCACGGTCTCGGGAAAAAGATGACAGTCCTTGTGTTTGCAACGGATGACAAGGCAGTCGAGGCAAAAGAGGCCGGGGCCGATTATGTGGGTCTTGACGATATACTGGGGAAAATTTCTAAGGAGAACTGGCTTGATTTTGACGTGGCTATAGCCACTCCTGACGTGATGTCAAAAGTTGGCAGACTGGGAAAAATTCTGGGACCAAGAGGACTGATGCCGAGTCCAAAGGTAGGTACCGTGACTTCAGACGTTGCCAGTGTGGTCAAGGAATCGAAGGCTGGTCGTGTTGAAATCAGAAATGACAAAAGCGGGGTTATACATGCTCCTGTTGGAAAAGTCTCTTTCGGAAAACAGAACCTGAAAGAAAACTTCCTCGCGTTTATGGGTTTTCTGATCAAGGAAAAACCTGTCGCTTCTAAGGGTGTTTTTTTGAAAAGGGTTTCGGTATCGGCGACCATGGGTCCCGGTATCGGAGTGAGTGTGGCGGATATTAGAAACGAACTTAAAAGTATGGGAATTGCAGCGTGAACATGACGCGAAACTAGATACGAGAAGAGAGAGACTATGCTCAGCAAAGCCGAAAAGCAGAAAGTAATTGATGACTTGGCATCCAGATTCCACTCCGTTTCTTCGGTGTTCGTTGTCGAATATCAGGGACTTAAGGTAAAGGAGATGGATGTCCTGAGGAAAAAACTCAGGCAGACCAATGCGGAGTTCAGAGTTGTAAAGAACACCCTTCTGGAAAAAGCTTCACTAGGAACGGAGATAGAGAAAATGAAAGATCTTTTCTCGGGCCCCACAGCGATTGCTATTTGTGACGGAGAATCTTCCGCGGTAGCGAAGGTTTTTGTTGATTACAGCGAGGATTTCCCGGAAATCAGAGTAAAAGGCGGTATGTTCGAAGGAGAAGTAGTCGATATATCCAAAATAGAGCAGATAGCAAAGCTTCCCTCAAGACAGGAGCTTGTCTCTGAGTTTGTGGGCCTGCTAAGCGCTCCGATGGGCAACCTTGTGGGAGTCTTGGAGCAGGCACGCTCAAATATTGTCAATGTACTAGAAGGTTTAAAAGAAAAGAAAACTAAATAGAAAGCTGTAGAACTGTTTTATCAAGGAGGAATAAAAATGCCCGATATTAGTAGAACAGACGTTATCACCTATCTTGAACAAGCCAGCATGCTTGAGATATCCGAACTGATAGAGGAAATAAAGGAAAAGTTCGATGTTCAGGCTGCTGTGCCGCAAGTTGCTGTTGCCGCTGCCGCCGGTGCCGAAGCCGCTCCTGCGGCCGAAGAGAAGACCGAGTTTAATGTGATTCTCAGTTCTTTTGGAGACAAAAAAATACAGGTCATAAAAGCGGTAAGGGAAATTGCGGGTCTTGGGCTCAAGGAATCCAAAGAACTTGTTGAAGGAGCTCCCAAATCTGTAAAAGAGGGAGTTAGCAAGGATGAGGCTGAAGATATCAAGAAAAAGCTTGAAGACGCCGGGGCGACCGTTGAAGTTGACTGACCATAATCTTCTTCGGTTATTTTCACTTAAATTAAAAAATAAGGGGGTGCGTATTGAGCATAGAGAATATAGAGTCTCAGGAATTAAGGAAGGATTTTTCGAAGATCCCCCAGGTTCTGGATATCCCCCACCTGCTTGATGTACAGATAAAATCGTACGAAGATTTTCTGCAGGCCGATATTCCTCCGGACAAGCGTTCGGACACCGGCCTTCACGGAGCCTTCAAGGCTGTTTTTCCTCTTGAGGACTATAATGGCAAGGCTTCTTTGGAATATCTCAGCTACAGGTTGGACGAACCTAAGTATAGTTTCGCCGAATGCAGACTTAAGGGCTATACCTACACTGCTCCTCTTTATGTAACTTTCCGTCTTATAATCTGGGACATTCCTGAGGGTGAAAAAAGACAGAAAGATACCGAAAGACAGTTCCGCGACATTAAAGAGCAAGAGATATACTTTGGGGAAGTACAGCTTATGACCCCCAGCGGTTCTTTTATAGTGAACGGAACCGAAAGAGTAATAGTAAACCAGCTTCACAGATCTCCCGGAGTGTTTTTTGATCGGGACAAAAACAAAAACCAGTTGTCCGGAAAGGAAGGATCTTTTATAGCGAGAATCGTTCCCCAGAACGGTCGCTGGCTTGATTTTGAATATGATCTGAAAGACATGCTCCATGTCCGTATAGACCGAAAGAAAAAATTCCACGTCACCGTCCTTCTCAAAGCCATGGGTTATGATGAGCAGCAGATAATGGACTTTTTCTATCCCGTGGAAACTTTTCATATAGAACCGCAACAACTCCGCAAAGAAGTGACGGCGGAAGTTTTCGACGTGGGGAAGGAAGGTTTTAAAAAGAAATCGACCACTGACATAATCTCCTACCAGAAAGCGACTGTGGACATAAACCATCCTGAAACGGGTGAACTTATAGGTAGAAAGGGGAGAAGGCTAAAAAATCTTCTTCCGAGATTTAAAGAAGCCGACATGACTTCCATACCAGTTTCGTATGAAGAGATACTGGAAAAACCCTCGGCCGAAATGGTTTCCGACCCCGAAACAGGGGAAGTGATACTAGGTTTCAACGAGGAAGTAACGGAAGAAAAACTCGAGGAGCTGCGCGGAGTTGGTAAAAAAACCCTCAGAGTCTACTACATAGACAAGACCCTGTTCGTGAGTTCTCTTCGGACCACGCTTCGCTCCGACAAGGTGGATTCATGTGAGGAAGCCATAACTGAGATATACAAGAAATTCAGGCCTACTGACCCTCCTTCTGATGAAGTCGCGCGGACTTTCTTTGAAAACATGTTCTTCACCCAGGATGCGTACAGACTCTCGAAGGTAGGTCGGATCAAGATCAACTACAAGCTCAAGCGCAAGGGCGTGAGCGATGATCATCTTACTTTGGACAGAGAGGATATTCTTCTGACAGTGAAGTACCTGCTTGACTTGAAAGGTGGCAGGGGATCTACCGACGACATAGACCATCTTGGCAACCGAAGGGTAAGAACTGTCGGGGAACTGATAGAGGACCGTTTTTATCACGGTCTTGAGAGACTGGCCCGGTTCGTAAAGGAAAAAATGGGGTACCAGACCATAGAGAACCTCATGCCCAATGAAGTGCTCGTCCCGAAAACCGTTACATCGGTTCTCAAGGAGTTTTTCACCACGGGTCAGCTTTCCCAGTTTATGGATCAGACTAACCCTCTGTCGGAAATAACCCATAAAAGAAGGCTGAGCGCGCTTGGTCCGGGTGGTCTTACCAGAGAGAGGGCGGGGTTTGAGGTGAGGGATGTTCACTCTTCCCATTATGGAAGAATATGCCCTATAGAAACTCCCGAAGGCCCCAATATCGGACTTATATCCAGCTTGAGCACTTATGCGAAGATAGATGAATCCGGATTTATCCGGACTCCTTACAGGAAAGTGAAGGACGGGCGTGTTACGGAAGAAATAGTTTATATGAATGCGCTTATGGAAGAGGATTATATTGTAGCCCAGGCAAACGCCCCTCTCGAAGATGACGGGTCTTTCAAACTGCCCTTTGTCTCCGCCAGGGGAAATGGCGAATTTATGATGGTTGAGAGGGAGAATGTTGAGTTTATGGACGTATCACCTTCGCAGCTTGTCTCAGTTTCGGCTTCTCTGATTCCTTTTCTTGAGCATGATGACGCGAACAGGGCCCTTATGGGTTCCAATATGCAGCGCCAGGCCGTGCCGCTGATAAAAAGTGTCTCGCCGCTTGTGGGGACGGGTTTTGAAAGCAAGGTGGCCAAGGACTCCGGGGTTACGGTTGTCGCACGCAGAGATGGTGTAGTGGAGTCTGTAGATGCGGTTAGGATTGTAGTTAAGTCTACGGAAAGAAGCCGCGAAGGCGGAGTGGATATCTACAACCTGATAAAGTTCCACCGCTCAAACCAGAGTTCCTGCTGGAATCAGAACCCTATAGTCTGCCAAGGACAGAAGGTGAAGAAGGGGCAGGTAATAGCCGATGGATGTTCGACCGACCGTGGTGAACTTGCGCTCGGACAGAATATGGTTGTCGCTTTCATGCCATGGGGAGGATACAACTTTGAAGACGCAATCCTGATATCCGAGAGAGTTGTAAAGGACGACGCATTTACTTCAATTCATATTGAAGAGTTTGAGTGTACGGCAAGGGAGACAAAACTCGGGAGAGAAGATATAACCCGGGATATACCTAATGTGTCCGAAGAGTCACTGAGAAATCTGGATGAAAGCGGAATAATAATGATAGGCGCCGAGGTCGAGCCAGGAGACATACTGGTTGGAAAAATTTCTCCAAAAGCCGAAACCCAGCTTTCTCCGGAAGAGAGGCTCTTAAGGGCGATTTTCGGAGATAAGGCCGGAGATGTCAAGGACTCATCCCTCAAGGTTTCTTCCGGGGTATACGGTACCGTGATAGACGTTGAAACTCTCGTGTCCCGCTCCGTAGATAAGGACGAGAGGAGTAAGGACATTGAGAACCAAGAAATCTCAAAATTGATGGAAGAGAGAATAAACGAGGTAAGTATTCTCAGGCGGGATGCGGTTGACAGAGCAAAGCATATTGTTCTCGGCAAAACTTCGCTTTCCAAAATAACAGTTAACAGAAAAACGATTCTTAAAAGCGGACAGGAAATCACCGAAGAGATTCTTGATGCTATTCCCTTAGAAAAGCTTGTTGATGTCAGGATAAAGGACCTTCCCGAAGCGGGTGAAGAACTGGCTGGAATAATTGGCAGAGTTCTAAAACGCATTGATTACGTGACCGATGCTTATGAACAACGCATAGAAAAACTGAAAAAGCCCGATGAGTTGCCTCCCGGGGTGTTGAGAGTGGTAAAGGTCCGCATTGCGGTTAAAAGAAAACTTCAGGTCGGTGACAAAATGGCGGGACGCCACGGCAACAAGGGTGTCGTATCGAAAATACTTCCACAAGAAGATATGCCTTATCTTTCTGATGGGAGGCCGGTTGATATGGTGCTTAATCCACTCGGCGTGCCTTCAAGGATGAATGTTGGCCAGATACTGGAGACCCATCTGGGATGGGGCGGCAGAGAACTGGGAAGGCAGCTTAATGAGTATATTGAACAGGAATTTAACGACGAAGCCTTAAGAGAAAAGCTTCTGGCAATATACTCGGATTCTTCGCAGGTGGGCAAGCTTGTTGAGTCGCTCGACAGAGAGGGCCTTGTTGAGTTGGCAAGAGAGGTTAAAGATGGAGTGCCTGTGAAATCCCCGGTTTTTGACGGCGCCCACGAGACTGAAATCGCGCGGATCCAGAAGCTTGCTGGCATCGACGAAGACGGAAAGACTATTCTTTTTGATGGTCAGACTGGCGAACCTTTTGATCAGAAAGTGTGCGTTGGGATAATGTACATGTTAAAGCTGCATCACCTTGTTGAAGAGAAAATTCATGCCAGGGCAATCGGACCTTATTCACTGGTAACGCAGCAGCCCCTTGGTGGAAAGGCTCACTTCGGTGGACAGAGACTTGGGGAAATGGAGGTCTGGGCGCTTGAAGCTTACGGGGCCGCTTACACTCTTCAGGAATTTGTCACCATAAAATCAGACGACGTAGCGGGACGAACGAGAATATTCGACTCGATCGTGAGAGGCGATATGAATTTCGAACCAGGTCTTCCTGAATCCTTTAAAGTGTTGCGTAAGGAACTGCAGGCGTTGGGACTTGATGTGGATCTTATTGAGCGGGAAGCGGAGATTGAGCCGCTTCCGAAATATTAATTTGGAGGGAATCATACAATGGATATAGACACGCTTTTTGAAAAGCCGAAAAACCCTTCTGATTACTCGACCATAAAAATTTCCATAGCTTCTCCGGAAAAAATCAGGTCATGGTCAAACGGAGAGATAAAGAAGCCTGAAACCATAAACTACAGGACTTTCAAACCCGAGAGAAACGGTCTTTTCTGTGCCAAGATATTCGGGCCTGTGAAAGATTACGAATGCACCTGCGGAAAATACAAAAGACTTAAGCACAGAGGAATAACGTGTGAGAAATGCGGCGTGGAAGTAATTTCTTCCAAAGTGAGAAGGGAGAGAATGGGTCATATAGAACTTGCTTCTCCCGTTGCGCACATATGGCTTCTTCGCAGTATTCCCAGCAGAATAGGAATGCTCCTTGACATGACCCTGAAGGACCTGGAAAGAGTGCTTTACTTCGAGGCTTACATCGTTATGGATCCGGGAGCCTCCGACCTCAAGTTTGCCCAGGTAGTAACAGAAGATGAGTACAGAGACGAACGCGAGCGCTTCGGTTCCGAGTTTGTCGTCGGTATGGGGGCTGAGTCGGTGCGGGAAATGCTGAAAACCATAGATTTAAACGGGCTTTCCCAGGAACTCAGAATAAGCATGAAAGAGACCAAGTCTCCGATCAAAAAAGCCCGCATTGCTAAGAGGCTGAGGATATGTGAAGCGTTTCGCAAGTCCAAAAACCGTCCGGAATGGATGATTCTGACCACTATTCCCGTTCTGCCGCCTGATCTCAGACCTCTTGTTCCTCTTGATGGAGGACGGTTTGCCGCCTCTGATCTTAACGATCTCTACAGAAGAGTGATCAACAGAAACAACAGGCTGAGAAAGCTCCTTGAGCTTGGCGCTCCAGACATAATAGTCAGAAATGAAAAGAGGATGCTGCAGGAGTCCGTTGACGCGCTTTTGGAGAACGGGAGAAGGGGAAGACCCGTTTTGGGCCACAATCACAGACCACTTAAGAGTCTGAGTGACATAATAAAAGGTAAACAAGGCAGATTCAGACAGAATCTTCTCGGGAAAAGAGTTGATTACTCAGGTCGGTCGGTGATTACCGTAGGTCCGGACCTGCGTCTTCACCAATGCGGAATCCCCAAGCAGATGGCGCTTGAACTTTTCAGGCCCTTTATCTACCAGAAACTTGAAAGATGGGGTGAGGCGGCAACGATAAAGATAGCCAAGAAACTGCTTGACAGCGAGGCTCCGGTGGTGTGGGACGCTCTTGACGAGGTGATAAAGGAGCACCCGGTGCTTCTTAACAGAGCTCCGACTCTTCATCGTCTGAGCATACAGGCTTTCGAGCCGGTGCTTATTGAAGATAAAGCAATCCAGCTTCATCCTCTTGTATGCCCCGCCTACAACGCGGACTTTGACGGCGACCAGATGGCGGTTCACGTTCCGCTTTCAATTGAGGCTCAGACCGAATGCCGCTCGCTCGTCATGTCGACGAACAATATTCTTTCCCCTGCGCACGGAAAGCCGATAATACTTCCCACTCAGGATATAGTCCTGGGGCTTTACTATCTCACAAGGGATACAGCTCCGGATAAAAGTTCTGAGCCGGGCCGTGTTCTTTCAGTACGCGAGGTGGTTTTTGCGTATGAACTGGGAAAGATCAGTTTGCATGATAGCGTAACAGTAAAGATTGAAGAGCAGAACTATCTGACGACCGTCGGAAGAGTATTGATGTACGAAGTTATTCCCGAAGGTGTTCCCTTTGAGCTTATCAACAAGCCAATGACTAAAAGAGCTATAGAGTCCCTTGTGGATGAGTGTTTCAGGAAAACCGGAGGTAAAAGCACGGTTTTGCTTGCTGACAGTCTGAGGACCCTAGGATTTAAGTATTCGACAAAGTCTGGAGCTTCCATTTCAATCACGGACATGATTATTCCTGAATCAAAGAAAGATCTATTGGAAAATGCCCAAGATGAAGTTATGAAAGTGCAGGGTCAGTATTCCCAAGGGCTGATAACCGACGGAGAGAGATACAACAAGGTAATAGATATCTGGGCAAAAACAAGCGATGAAGTTGCTCAGGCAATGATGGAGAAGATTTCTTCAGAGCAAGTCCAGACGGGTAAGAACACTAAAGTCTTGGGGCCAAGCTCAAACCCGATATACATGATGATTGATTCCGGGGCGAGAGGGAGCCAGACGCAGGTAAGGCAGCTTGCGGGCATGAGAGGGCTTATGGCGAAACCTTCGGGAGAAATAATAGAAACTCCTATCACGTCCAATTTCCGCGAGGGGCTGTCGGTGCTCCAGTATTTTATTTCTACCCACGGTGCGAGGAAGGGGCTTGCGGATACGGCCCTGAAAACGGCAAATGCCGGTTACCTGACGCGAAGGCTGATTGATGCCGCTCAGGATGTAATGATTACCGAGCTTGACTGCAGAACCATAGAGGGGATTAAAGTCAGTGACTTGGTGGAAGGTGGAGAAATAATCGAAAAAGTGGGCGAGAGGGTGCTTGGAAGGGTGGTACTTGAAGATATAGAGGATCCCCAGACCGGAGAGGTGATTGTTCACACAAACGAGGAGGTTGACGAGGCCGCAGTTCTTAAGATGGATGAAGCCGGTATAAGTGAGGTGAGCATCCGCTCCGTTCTTACCTGTGAAACCAGAAGCGGTGTCTGCAGACTCTGCTATGGAAGGAACCTCTCAACTGGAAAACTTGTGAACATGGGCGAAGCCATAGGTATTGTCGCGGCCCAGTCAATCGGGGAACCCGGAACCCAGCTTACCATGAGAACGTTCCATATAGGTGGTGCCGCGAGCCAGAGAGCGGCTGAGAGCACCCTTGAGAGTCAGCACGAGGGAATAGTCAGATTCAAGAACATAAAGGCCGTCAAGGGACGCGATAACAAATTGGTTGTTATCAGCAGAAGCGGCGTGCTCTCAATTGAGGACAGCAAGGGATATGAAAGGGAAAAATGTCCTGTTGTACTTGGAGCCAGGCTTAACGTAAAGGAAGGGGACAAGGTAAAAAAGGGGAAGATGCTTGCTGAGTGGGACCCTTACACAAACCCCATAATTTCGGAGGTTCCGGGTGTTGTAAAGTTCAAGGACCTTGAAGCCGGAGTTACTTACAAAGAACAGGTGGATGAAGTCACGGGCGTTCTCATGAGGGTGGTGGTTGAGACCAAGGATCTGGAAATGCACCCCACTCTGGATGTCGAGGTGAGAACAGAGGATCTAGAGTCTCTAGAAATCGATTCTTTGCCGAAGGACAAGAAAGTGCCTTACTCGCTTCCCGTAGGAGCTATAATAGAAGCTGGCGACAAGGACAATATAGAGGCGGGGGACGTACTTGCCAAGATTCCTAGAGCAACCTCGAAGACAAAAGACATTACCGGAGGCCTCCCCAGGGTTGCTGAGCTTTTCGAAGCCAGGGTGCCCAAAGATCCGGCCGTTGTAAGCGAAATCGACGGGATTATATCTTACGGAAAAGATGTAAAGGGTAAGAAGAGGGTTGTGGTAACTCCGGAGATGGGAGAGCCTAAAGAATATACGGTTCCCAGGGGAAAGCATATCTTGGTCAGGGAAGGAGAGTTCGTTTCTTCCGGTGACCAGCTTGTCGACGGTGCGGTTAATCCTCACGACATTCTGAATATCATGGGAGAAAAAGCTCTTGCCAACTACATGGTTAACGAAATTCAGGAAGTCTACAGACTTCAGGGTGTGAAGATTAACGACAAGCATATCGAGGTCATAGTTAAGCAAATGCTAAAAAGGGTGAAGATAAAAGATCCGGGCGACACTACTATGCTTGTCGGCGAAGCTATAGAGAAAAATGTTTTCTTTGAGGAAAACGAGAATATCGTCGAGGAAGATGGAACCCCGGCAGCGGCCGAACCGCTTCTTCTGGGTATAACCCGCGCCTCGCTTAGCACGCGCAGCTGGCTTTCCGCCGCGTCTTTCCAGGAAACAACCAGGGTTCTTACCGAGGCCTCCTGCGAGGGCAGGGAAGACGATCTCAGAGGGCTCAAGGAAAACGTTATCGTGGGCAGGTTGATTCCAGCTGGCACAGGCCTTCCCATGTACAGGGACATAAGCATAGAGACTGAGGTACCGGAAATACCTGTACCCGTACCGGAAGTCGAAGAGAAGAGCGAAGACGTATTGCTGGAAAGCTGATATTTCCCCCGCGGTCTATTCTTTTTTTTTGATCAGTAGCCATGGAGAAAAGCTACAACCCTGCCGAGGTTGAACGGAGAGTTTATGATTTCTGGATCTCATCGGGACTTCACAAATCCGAAATAAAGAACTCGGCTGAGGTTTTCTCAATTGTCATCCCCCCACCCAACGTAACGGGATCGTTGCATATAGGCCACGCTCTTAACAACACCATTCAGGACATTCTCGTCAGGTACAAGAGAATGAATAGTTTCGATGTTCTCTGGGTTCCGGGCACCGACCACGCGGGTATCGCTACCCAGATGATGGTTGAAAAAGATCTTGCCTCCGAAGGACTCACGAAAAACGATTTGGGCAGGGAAAAATTCCTTGAACGAATCTGGCAATGGAAGGAAAACTCCGGCAGCCGGATAACGGAACAGTTAAAAAGACTCGGAGCTCTTCCCGACTGGGAAATGGAGCGGTTCACCCTGGATGAAGGTCTTTCAGAAGCGGTGAGAAAAGTTTTTGTCGATCTCCACTCTCAAGGGCTTATTTACAAGGATAAAAGACTTGTCAACTGGGATCCCAAGCTTCGTACGGCCATATCGGATCTGGAAGTGGAGCAAAGAGAGACTCAAGGGAACTACTGGTATATAAGATATCCGATAGAAGGAGAGGATGGCCAGTTTGTTACTGTAGCTACAACGCGTCCTGAGACCATGCTTGGAGACACTGCGGTTGCAGTTCATCCTGAAGATCCGAGATACGCTGACTTAGTGGGCAGAAATGCTGTTTTGCCTCTTGTGGGAAGAAAGATCCCTGTAATAGCTGATGAGTACAGCGATCCAGAGAAAGGTACGGGAGCAGTAAAGATAACTCCGGGACATGATTTTAACGATTTTGAAGTCGGAAAGCGCAACGGTCTCGAGATATTAAACATTCTTGACGAGCGGGCACATATAAGAGGTGATGTTCCGGAAAAATACCTGGGACTTGAAAGATTTGAGGCCAGAAAAGCCATAATTCAGGATCTTGAGGAAGAAGGTTTTCTGGTAAAGGTTGAGCAGACCGCCCACACTGTTCCCTACGGCGACCGCTCCGGGGTGATCGTGGAACCTTGGTTGACCGACCAGTGGTACGTAAACACGGAAGAACTTGCCGCTGAAGCCATTTCATACGTGGAACAAGGTGAAATACGTTTTTATCCAGAGTTCTGGAAAAACACTTATTTCGAGTGGATGAGAAATATAGAGCCTTGGTGTATCTCGAGGCAGCTTTGGTGGGGGCACCGGATACCCGCATGGTACGGACCTGACGGGGAAATTTTCGTTGCCATCAATGAGCACGAAGCTGTCGCTTCCGCAAAGAAGCATTATGGTGAAGAGGTCAAACTTGTTAGGGACCCGGATGTGCTGGATACGTGGTTTTCTTCCGGGCTCTGGCCTTTTTCCACTCTTGGGTGGCCAGCGGATACAGAAGCGCTCAGGCATTACTATCCGACATCATGCTTGGTTACAGGGTTTGACATTATTTTCTTCTGGGTCGCAAGGATGATAATGCTGGGACTTAAATTCATGAAAGATGTGCCTTTCAGGGATGTTTATGTTCATGGCCTCATAAGGGACGCAAAAGGTCGTAAAATGAGCAAGACGACGGGCAACGTAATTGACCCTATTGACGTGATCGAAAAATACGGTGCCGACGCGCTTCGTTTCTCGCTCGCGGCACTTGCCGCCCAGGGAAGGGATATAAAGCTTACTTTTCCCGTTATTGAGGGATACAGGAACTTCATGAATAAAATATGGAATGCTACAAGATTTGTGTTTATGAATCTTGAGCCGGAGATGATTCACGACTCTGACCTCGACACATCTTCTCTAAGTGTTCCTGACCGATGGATTCTCAGCAGGCTCGACTTTACACTCGGCGAAGTTCGGGAATTTATTGAAAACTACGAATTCGACAAGGCTTCCCAGGCGCTTTATCACTTTATATGGGACGATTACTGCGACTGGTATCTTGAAATATCCAAGTTCTCACTCTACGGAGAGAATGAGGAGTCAAAAAAAACCACTCTTAACGTGCTTGTGCGGGTTCTGCTCCGTTCCCTGCGGGCGCTTCATCCTTTTGCGCCCTATATTACGGAGGAAATTTTCGGAATATTCAGGGAAAAGGGAATCAATCTGCCTGAAGAAGGCCTTGATCAAGACAGTATTCTTGATGCCAAGTATCCAAAGCCGAACGAAAGCGAGATATTCAGAGAAGAGTCCGAGCAGGTTGAGCTTGTAAAAAGCGTTGTAACCGGAATAAGAAATCTGCGTGCTATTGTGGGGGTTCATCCTTCGGAGAAGGTGTCAATTCATCTTAATTCCGAAAGCGGCGAGGCAGGGGATGTTTTAAGGGAAAACCTTGAAATTATCTTGGGGATGGCTTCTCTTGGTGATTGCGTTGTTTGCGGAGAGGACCTTCAAGGTAAAACGGTCTCGGAAGTTGTTTCGGGAGTAGAAATAATTATGCCGGTTGAGGGTCTGCTTGATCTTGGGAAGGAAATTTCCAGATTGAGCAAGGACTTGGCAAAAGTTTCACAGGAACTTAAAAAAACCGAGGGCAAACTTGCAAACAGGGATTTCATCAAACGTGCTCCCGAAGATGTTGTGGAAAAGGAGAAGGGAAAACTGGATGAGTTCCAAGGCCACAAGAAAAAGCTTGAGGAGATTCTCGGAAAACTTTCGGCTGTATAGCCGGAACTTCTGATTTCAGTGCGGTTTGGGGGAACTAAAAAAGGTCCATCTGCTGATGCGATACTTTCTCGTCCGTTATTTCCACCGGATAATTCCCGTTAAAACAGGCGAAACAGTAATTTGATTTTCCGTCAGAAGGACTGCTGCCGTTTGTGACAGCTTTTGTTATTCCTTCCTGACTGAGATACCCCAGGGTATCGGAGGTTATATAGTCCTTTATTTTTTCCACTTCAAGAGAATGCGCTATGAGTTCTTCTTTGAGGGGAGTATCTATACCGTAGTAGCATGAAAACTTCATCGGAGGAGAGCTTATTCTCATGTGAACTTCCTTGGCTCCTGCATCACGTATCATCTTGACAATTTTTCTGCTGGTCGTACCTCTTACTATCGAGTCGTCAACCACTACTACTTTTTTTCCGTTTATGACCTCTTTTATCACGCTGAGCTTCAGTTTTACTCCGAAGTTTCGTATCGACTGCTGGGGCTGAATGAAGGTTCTTCCTATGTAATGGCTTCTAAGGAACCCTGTTTCAAAGGGGATTCCCATTTGCTCGGCGTATCCCATGGCAGCAGGCGTTCCTGAATCGGGAACGGCTACGACAATGTCTGCGTCGGCCGGAGACTCGATTGCGAGCTGGCGGCCCATGTTTTTCCTCATCTGATAGATGTTTTTTCCCTGGAGGGAAGAATCGGGTCTCGAAAAATATATGTTCTCAAACACGCAGTATTTGTGCTGTTTTTTCGGAAGCGGCTTGAATGACCTGATTCCTTTCTCATTTATGAACACTATTTCCCCTGGTTCTATCTCCCTTATATAGTCGGCTCCTATCAGCTCGAAAGCACATGATTCAGAGGCCACTACGTAAGAATTATCAATTTTTCCGAGAACAAGGGGCCTGAACCCATGGGGGTCGCGTGCGGCTACTATCCCTTTAGGGGTAAGAAACAAAAGACAATAAGCTCCTTTGCACTCGGTGAGGGCTTCTATGATTCTTCCCAGAAAGGTTTTCTCTTTCGATCTTGCTATGAGGTGTACGATTACCTCGGTATCTGTTGTTGACTGGAATATGGAACCTTCTTTTTCAAGTGTGTGTCTCAGCACTCTCGCGTTTGTAAGATTGCCGTTGTGCCCAACCGCAAGCTCCCCTTTTTCATAGTTCATGATCAGGGGCTGAGTGTTTTTGTTGTTGCTTGAGCCTGTTGTGGAATACCTTACGTGGCCGATTGCTGTAGTGCCTTGAAGCTTCGATATGGACTCTTCATCAAAAACTTCGGTTACGAGTCCCATTTCCCGGTGAGAGTAAAGCTTCTCACCGTCAGTGGATACTATGCCAGCGCTTTCCTGACCTCTGTGCTGGAGAGAGTAGAGGCCAAGATAGGTAAAGTTGGAGGCGGCCGGGTGATCGTATATTCCAAAGACTCCGCACTCTTCGCGTAGCTTCGCCATTTTTACCCCTCTGAGACCGAAAGGCTTCTCCGAAAGCCCATAGACCATGCATCGTGAACTGCTGAGATTTTCATGTCGATCAAATCTTCAACGCAGAACCTGTCGTCATCAATGACTACTCCGGCACGCAACGCAGAAACGCCGTAATCGCTTGCCATCTCTTTTATTCTTCCCCAGTTGTTTTCGCTTATGCTAGCTATTACTCTGGATTGCGTTTCGGAGAAAAGAAACAGGTCGCTTCTAAGAGAGCCTTCATTTATGTCGGGCGCTTTTACCGCGACCCCCCTTGTGCCGTCTGGACTAAAGCAGCATTCTGCGAGCGCTACAGCAAAGCCGCCCTCAGATATATCATGCGCCGACTTAAGTATACTTTGAGAAGCGCATGCAATCAACATCCCGGCAAGTTTTTTCTCCTTATCAAGGTCAATTGAAGGGGGTTTTCCGTCAATTAAGCCGTGTTTGATTTTGAGGTACTCACTTCCTCCTATATCTTCTTCTATCGCTCCTCCGAGCAATATCACCAGATCTCCGGAATCTCGAAACCAGGAAGTGACGATTTTTGCGGTATCTTTTATCAGACCCACCATTGCCACGGTCGGGGTAGGAAATATGGCGACGCCCTCGGTTTCGTTATAAAGACTGACGTTGCCGCTTACAACCGGCGTGTTGAACGTTCTTGCGGCTTCCGACAGACCTTCAACACTCTGTTGAAATTGCCACATTATCTCCGGGTTTTCAGGATTTCCAAAATTAAGACAATCGGTTATTGCAAGGGGAGAAGCGCCACAGCAGGCAAGATTCCTGACACTTTCCGCAACTGCTATTTTACTTCCTTCACGGGGATTTAAATAACAATATCTAGAATTCACATTAGATGTCATTGCGATTCCTTTCTGCGTTCCCTTGAGCCTTATTATCGCGGAATCCGCTCCTGGTCCCAAAACGGTGTCGGTTCTTACCATGTGGTCATACTGCTCGTAAACCCATTTCTTGCTCGATACAGTCGGAGAAGACAGAATCTCGAGGAAAGCTGTCTGAATGTCTTCAGGCTCAGGGAGATTCTCCGGATCAAGCCTCTTTATTCTCTTCAGGTAGCCGGGCTTTTTTACGGGTCTTTTGTAAGTCGGAGCGGCAGAGGTTATAAGACTTACGGGCAGGTCCGCAACTGTGGTTTCTTCTTCCACAATGGTCAGTCTTCCCGAATCGGTCACCTTGCCGATAATCGAAAAATCAAGGTTCCACTTCCTGAAGATATCCCGGGCTGTGTTTTCCTTGCCCTTTTCCAGGACTACAAGCATTCTTTCCTGCGATTCAGAAAGCATTACTTCATAAGGAGTCATTCTTTCTTCTCGCCTGGGAACTCTTTGAATTTCAATTTCGAGTCCGGTTCCCGCACGATCGGCCATCTCTGTTGAAGAGGATGTAAGTCCCGCTGCTCCCATGTCCTGTATGCCGACAACACAATCAGTCTTAAACAGTTCCAAGCAGGCTTCAAGAAGAAGTTTTTCCGTAAACGGATCTCCGACCTGCACCGCGGGCCTTTTTTCTTCGGTTTCCTCAGTAAAAGTGTCTGATGCCATGATGGCTCCCTGTATTCCGTCTCTTCCGGTCTTTGATCCGACGTATATTACGGGGTTGCCCTTGCCTGAGGCGTATCCGCGGAAGATATTGTCTTTTTTTGTTACTCCAAGAGCGAAGGCGTTTACAAGAGGGTTTCCATTGTAGCAGTCATCAAAGTATATCTCCCCTCCTACTGTGGGAATACCCATGCAGTTTCCATAACCCGCTATTCCCGACACGACCCCCTCAACCAGGAATTTTGTCTTCTGAAGACCCGGGTCACCGAAGCGGAGGGAGTTTAAAAGCGCTACAGGTCTTGCTCCCATGGTGAATATGTCCCTGAGTATCCCTCCGACCCCCGTGGCGGCCCCCTGGTAGGGTTCTATGAAGGAGGGGTGGTTGTGGCTTTCCATTTTAAAAACGACACAGTCGCCGTCCCCTATGTCCACCACTCCAGCGTTTTCTCCCGGACCCTGTATGACTTGCTCTCCGGTTGTGGGAAACTTCCGGAGGTGAACCCTGGAGCTTTTATAGGAGCAGTGCTCAGACCACATGGCGCCGAGGATTCCGATTTCTGTTGAGTTGGGTTCCCTGCCCAGAGTTTCGATTATCTTTGCGTACTCGCTTTCGGTGAGACCGTGGTCAAGGGCGAAATTAAGAGATGCTTTATTCATTTGTCCTCCGGGGGGTCGATGAACTTTGTGGTCCTGGGTATGTCCATGTCCCTGAAAAGGTATCTCTTTACCTTTCTCGTAGTCGTTTTCGGCAGTTCCGCTCTCGCGACCGCGAAATGGCTGATTCGTTTATGGGGTTCAAGGCGGCGGTTAACCGCGCTTATCTCGCTTTTGAGAATATCCCATGTGCTCTCGTCATCTCCTTTTTGTGCCGCGCGGCCGAGTTTTTCAGAAACCCCTTCTGTCTGCGGAAATATCACGGCCTGTATCCTTTCATCATCCGGGCTGAATACGACTGCTTCTTCGACTGTTTCAAGCGGGGTGAGCTTTTCCTCTATTTCCTCGGGAGAGATGTTCTTCCCTCCTCTGGTTACGATAACCGATTTTTTCCTTCCAGTTATATAGAGGTAGCCCTCATCGTCAAAGTAGCCGAGGTCGCCGGTTCTGAGCCATCCGTCATCAGAAAGAATTTCCCTTGTCGCATCGGGATTTTTATAGTAGCCGCACATGACGTTAGAGCCCCGGATGCATATCTCTCCGATTCCTTCTGCGTCTGTGTCCCTTATCTCCGCCTCGCAGTTCTCAAGTACCATGCCGCCGCTTTCATTTTTCGGTTTTGAAAAAGGGTTTGCGGTTGCGACCGCCGATGTCTCGGTCATTCCGTATCCCTGAATAAGAGGGAACCCGTATCTCTGAAGCCCTGCGGAAGCCGATTCTGAGAGAGCGGCTCCTCCGCTTACTATAATTCTCAGGCGGTCAAGCCCCAGCCGCTTTTTCGCCATCTTTCCGAAAAGCGGGGAGGGCAGGACTCTTGTGAGGAAATTTTTCGCTTTTGTCCGCTCTATTCTCCCGAGCAGCCTTTCAAGTATCAGGGGAGTATTAAGCCACACAGTGGGTCTTGCGGTCTTAAGATCGGAGAGCATCTCATTAGGTTTCATGCTTCTTGCGAAAAAGATCCTCTGCCCGCAGCAAAGAGAAAGCAGTATTCCTCCTATTCTCTCATAGACGTGGTGGATTGGCAGTATGGAGAAGGCGGTGTCTTTGTCCGTTATGGGAAAGGCTTCGTAGAGCGTTTTGAGGTTAGACATTATATTTGCGTGGGAGAGCATCACACCTTTGGGATTCCCGGTAGTTCCCGAGGTATAAACTATGTCGGCTATGTCTTGCGGTTCTGTTTTTTCCGGAGGCGTGTTTCTTCCTGCGTCCGCCCGCGCGCAGAGAGCTTCCTCTATAGGCACCATATACTCGACAGCGTCGCCAAGTGTCTTTGCAAATCCCTCAGAAGCCAGAAGAAATCTTGAATCAGAGAGCTTCAGCACCTGTTTTACGTGCTCGGTTCTCGCTCTTGCGTCAAGAGGAACTGCTATGGCGCCCGCCCAGATTATGGCAAAGTAAGAAATTGCCCACTGGGGGCTGTTTTCTCCAACTATTGCCACATGTTCCCCTTTTCCAAGACCCAGGGACCTCAGATATGCCGAGAACCCGGTAAGAAGAGTGAAAACTTCGCTGAAGGTAAGGGAACTTACCGACAGATCCTTTTTTCTTACGCAATAGGCAATCTTGTCTGAGTAGAGAGTGGTCTTTTTCTCAAGCAGCTGCTGTATTGTTGCTGCCTCAAATCCTTTTCTTATGGAAGAAAGTCTTTTTTCGGTGCTAGTGAACCTTTTCATAGAGAAGATGTTTTTCTAGAGTATTTCCCTTAGTTCCTTCAGGTCTTTTATAATGAATTCCGCCTCTGTTCCACCGGGCTGTTCTTTTCTCTTTACCCACACGGAATCAATTCCGAATTCCGAAGATCCTGTTATGTCAGCTTCGGGATTGTCCCCTATGAAGATGGCGTTTTGTGGGTTCTTGCCAAGTCTGCCAAGAGCAACCTCAAATATTTTCCTGTCAGGTTTTCTCCAGCCAACTTCTTCTGATATCACTATATCTTCAAAAAAATTCGCGATCCCGAACTTCCCGAGCAGTTCCCTCACTGTGGGAGCATGATCGAAATTCGAGACCAGAGAAATCCTGTATCCTTTTTCCTTAAGGTAGGAAAGAACTTCCGTGTGGTGTTCGGGGTATACGACGGCTCCGCAGAGACTTTGCATGTGTGAGCGTACAAATCTGTCAGGCAGATTTTCATCTCCCTTGATGCCTGTTTTCTCAAGGAATATCTCAAACCTTTTTCTGTTCGGATATTCTCTCAGATCTTTTTTCCTGAGATCAAGAAGTTCTGTGTAGCTTTCAACAAAAGGCGTGTAAAAGTCTTGAAATTCCATCCCTCCGAGACTTGATTGCATTTGCGTGAAGACGTGTTTTGCGGTTGAGTTGCGGATCTCTCCGTTAATCGTCACTTCGGGCAGAAGGGAAGGCTCGAACATGACAAGCGTGTCGAAAAGATCAAAAAACACCGCTGAATACTTTTTCATCAGATTTTGTACTTGTATTACCCAAGTGATCTTTCAAAGATGACTTCTATTATCTTGTCGTGAAGTCCGAGCGGTTCAGTGACCCTGTAGTTTACCTTGGGAAAGCCCCGCGCGGCTTCTGCCACCATTCTGGGTATATCAGACTTTGAGTGCCTTCCCGGTACGAGGAAGTAGGGGTGTACCGTTATGTCCGTCGCCCCGGCCTCTGCGCACTTGCGGAAAGCGTCTTCTATTGAAGGTTCGCAAAGCTCCATGTGAGAGTGTTCAACCATATCAAAAGTGGAGTCCGGGTAAGCCCTTACTCTTTCGGCCACTTGCTCAAGAACGGCGTTTGCCTCTTTCACCGTGCTTCCGTGATCAACCAGTATAAGGGCTTTCATAGCTCAGTTGCTTTCCGAGTGGAGCTTTATGGTTTCAAGCACTATCTCCGCCGACCTTCGGAATTCATCGATCACAAGATACTCGTTTACAGTGTGAAGCTCGTACATTCCGGTGCCCAGGTTTACGCACTCGATCCCCTTTTCATTTATGTAGTTTGCGTCGCACCCTCCGCCGCTTGTGTGAAGTTCTATGTCGTGGCGAAGGTTTTCCGTGGCCTTGAGTACGAGTTTCGTCACAACTGCCTGCGGGGAGACATTCATTACCGGGTAAACGCGTTCAGTTTCTATCTCCGCGCGGCCACAGAGTCGTTCTCCGTCAAGTACCAGATCCCTGCTGCGGGCCGCTTCCAGAAAGCAGTCGCGCATGTGCTGTATCTGGGTATCGAGTTTTTCCGGATCGTGACTTCTCGCTTCGGCCTTTACTTCAACCAGTCCCGGAACTATATTGATAGCCGATCCCCCGTTTATCTTTCCTATGTTCGCCGTTGTCTCGTGGTCTATTCTTCCAAGCTTCATTCTGGAGACCGCGTCGCTTAAGATTTCAACCGCGCTTATTCCGTTCTCAGGGCAGAGACCTGAATGCGCCTCAACGCCGTGTATCTTCACGTCCATTATGTCCGAGCATGGGCATCTCAGAACAAGTCTTTGCGGGGTGCTGCTGTCAAGAACTATTCCGTAGGGGCTTTTAAAACTCGAGGCGTCAAGAAACTTTGCTCCCAGAAGGCCGATCTCTTCGCAGATCGTAAAAGCGACCTCTATGTCCGAGTGGGGAATATTATTTTCTCTCAGGGTGCGCAGCACCTCGACTATTATAGAGACGCCGCTTTTATCGTCGCTTCCGAGTATTGTAGTGCCGTCGCTTCTCATGACACCGTTTTCCACTCTCGGCTTTATTCCCTCTCCCGGGCTTACGGTATCCATGTGAGAGCAGAGAAAAAAGGGTGGGGCGTCTTTTTTCGTTCCAGGAACCCTTACTATCAGGTTTCCCGTATCCGCACCAATCTTCTCTCCTACATCGTCATAGAAACATTCGGCGCCGAGATCTTTCATCTCTTCTTCAAGCCTTGCGGCTACGTTTTTTTCCCTTCTTGACGGACTGTCTATCCGTATGATATCCATCAGGTGTTCGGTCATTCTTTGTGGATTTATCATGAATCGGTTTGCTCCCTTAACTGAGTGTAACTCCACCCATTAGAATTGCCGATCAGAGGAGTAGCTCAAGTTCTAGAACCACGGCAATTTCCGAGAAAATCTAACTGACTGGAACAGCTATTCACAGCGCAGATGAGCAAGTAGATATTTTCGGTTAAGTTACTAAGGCTTTCTTATACCAACGGGCGTATGGAAAGACTGGGAAATTTTAGAAAACCAGAAGGGACTGGACAATGGAAAACACCTTGAGTTTGAATCTGACAATTCCGAAGGAACGCATTGCCGAATTCTGTCGAACCAACAAGATATCCGGACTTGCAATTTTCGGGTCTGCTTTACGAGAAGACTTTGGGCCAGACAGCGACAAATTGACAGCAGTCAGCCTTTTTATTACGATAGATATTAATGAACGGTTTTAATGCTATGAAGTATATTGGGGAACTCAGGGAAGCCGGAGTTCCTGAAGGGCAGGCCGAAGCACATCTTCGCATTCTGCACGAAATCGTTGAATCCAATCTGGCCACCAAGCGCGACATTCAAGAGGTCAAGCGCGACATCAAAGAACTCGAGCAGAAAATGGAGTTTAACATCAAAGAACTCGAGCAGAAAATGGAGCTTAACATCAAAGAGCTTGAGCAGAAAATGGAGCTTAAGATCAGCGAAGTTAAGCGTGACATTAAAGAGCTTGAGCAGAAAATGGAGCTTAAGATCAATGAAGTTAAGCGTGACATCAAGGAACTTGAGCAGAGAATGACCATAAAGCTTGGAGCTTTAATTGTGGTAACTATTGGAATTCTTGTGGCTCTCTCCAACCTCCAGATCATCTGAAACCTCCAAGCATATTGTCAACCGGTCTTTACCACGGAGTTAATCAAACAGTGGGCTCAAGTGGAAGTGAAACCATTCCCTTTCCTTATCCCTGCCTCTCTTTTGACCTTGAAGCCAAACAGGGAAGCAGCGGGCTAAACGCCTTTGCGGCAATACGTTCGGACACTGGGGAGTTCATACGCTTTCGCGATGGAGACCTTAAGACCGCACTTGAATACCTTGATGACTTAGCCCGGGGGACATCGTTTCTTCTCGGGCACAATCTGATCGGTTTTGATCTTCCCCATCTGAAAGCCATAAAACCCAACCTTCGCCTGCTTGAGTTTCCCCCAATCGACACACTCTGGCTGAGTCCTCTCGCTTTTCCCGAAAACCCCTATCACAGACTCGTAAAGCACTACAAGGACGCGGGCCTTGAGCGAGCCCAGACAAGCGACCCTGAGCTTGATGCAAAGATAACGCTTAAACTTTTCACAGACGAAATCTCGGCGCTTAAGAAATCCTCCTCCGATCTGCTCTCGGCCTGGCACTGGCTTACAGGCTCAGATAAGAACATGCGGGGTTTCGACGCGTTTTTCTCTTACCTGAGACACTCAGGACGCCCTTCGGGCGATGATGCCCGCGGGGCGATAGGAAGGTTTCTTCAAGGCAGAGCCTGCCCCACCCAGGCAGACAGCATTATGAAGGATATTTCCCGGTTTGGCTGGTCTTTCTCCTACGCTCTTGCCTGGCTTTCCGTGTCGGGAGGAAACTCCGTCATGCCGCCCTGGGTGCGCCATCAGTTCCCCGAGGCCGGCAGGATAGTGCGCCTGTTAAGGGATACTGCCTGCGGCAACTCCGTCTGCGACTGGTGCGGGGAGAGGCACGACGCACGCAAGGAACTTTCGCGCTGGTTCGGTTTTTCCGATTTCCGCGAGAAACCTGCCTGCAAAAACGGCACATCCATGCAGCGTGCGATAGTTGAGAAGAACATGGCCGGAAACCATGTTCTCGGCATCATGCCCACGGGCACCGGAAAATCTCTTTGTTATCAGGTTCCCGCTCTTTCCCGCTATTATAAAACCGGAGCTCTTACCGTCGTTATCTCGCCCCTTGTCGCCCTCATGGCGGATCAGGTGGAGGGGCTCTCAGCGAAGGGAATAGACTCGTGCGTGACCGTAAACGGACTTCTTTCCGTGCCCGAGCGGGCCGAGGCGCTTGAGCAGGTAAGGCTCGGTGGCGCGAGCATACTGATCATCTCGCCCGAGCAGCTTCGAAGCCGCTCCATAAGACGAGTGCTTGATCAGCGGGAGATCGGATCATGGGTGATAGACGAGGCTCACTGCCTCTCGAAGTGGGGACATGATTTCCGCCCCGATTACCGTTACCTGGGACGTTTCATCCGCGAGAAGGCAAAGAGGGAGCAGAACCCGGTTCCGTCCCTGCTCTGCCTCACGGCCACAGCCAAGCCTGACGTTATAGAAGAGATCACGGATTATTTCAGGAAAACGCTCGGGATTCATCTTGATGTTTTTAACGGAGGCACCCATCGTCCCAACCTCGGGTTTGAGGTGATTCCGACTACTGAAGCGAAAAAATTCTCTGATATACACCTGATAATTGAACAATATCTTCCGGCGGATGAGACTGGAGGCGCGATTGTTTACTGTGCCACGCGGGCGCAGAGCGAAGAGGTGTCCCGATTTCTCGCCGACAAGCAGATAGCCACCGGTTACTTTCACGCGGGACTGACCCCTGAAGCCAAAAAGAATACCCAGCGGAGCTTTATCAATGGAGACTTGCGTGTTATCGCGGCCACAAACGCGTTCGGAATGGGGATTGACAAGCCCGACGTGAGGCTTGTGGTTCACGCCGACATGCCGGGTTCGCTCGAGAACTATCTGCAGGAAGCGGGGAGGGCGGGGAGGGACGGGGCACCCGCGCGCTGCGTCATGCTCTACGCGCCTGAAGACGCTGAGAGGCAGTTCGGAATGTCGGCGCGTTCAAAGCTTAACCGAAAGGAGATTCACGGCATTCTAAGGGCGCTTCGAAGGCTTGACCGCAAAAAACGCCTCGGAGGTGAGGTTATCGCCACCGCGGGCGAGATACTGCTTGAGGATGAAGATAACGAGTTCACAAAAGATTCCGCTACTGACGACACAAGGGTCAGGACGGCCATATCCTGGCTTGAGGATGCCGTGCTGCTCACAAGAGAAGAGAACCTGGTTCAGGTCTTTCCCTCGTCTCTTCAGATGAATTCTCTTGAAGAAATCTCAAGGAGATTGCAGAAAAAATCTGTCCCCCCGGCCTACCAGCAAAAGCTTCTTTCCATCGTCAGGGCGATAATGAACTCGAACAAGGATGAAGGAGTTTCCACCGACCAGCTCATGTACGTATCGGGTCTTCCTGCCGAAGGAGTGGCTTCAGCCATGCATCAACTTGAGAGCCTGGGCATAGCAAGAAATGATATCGTTCTTACCGCCTTTGTTCACTCGGGAGTGCAGCATTCCTCCCGGAGAAGGTTTGAGCAGACCGCCGGGCTTGAAAACGCATTGATAAGCTACATGCGCCAGACAGAACCCGATATCAAAAAGGGGGAGAAATTCACGCTGCCTCTGCGCTTGGCTTCACAGAAGCTGAGGGAACAGGGACTCAAGGATCCCTTGCCGCAGCGAGTACTTGGCCTTCTTCGCTGCATCGCCCGGGACGGCAGGGGGGATGATGCTGATCCCGGCAGCATTTACGTGCGAAGCCGGAACAGGGATACGGTGAGAGTTGCTCTTCAGAGGGAATGGCCCGCCCTTGCGGAAACGGCAGAGCTCAGGCGCGAGGCTGCAAAGCTCCTTCTTGAGCATTTGCTTGGACTTCTGCCCGAGAGAACCCGTGGCGTGGACCTTATGGTGGATACGACCATGGGGAAGCTTTTAAACGCGGTCAGATCCGATATCGCTCTCAAAAGCCGGATAAAAGACCCCGTGAAACTGCTTAACAGGGCGCTTCTCTGGCTCCATGACCAGGAAATTATCCGTCTTAACAAGGGACTCGCAGTGTTCCGAACGGCCATGACTCTTAACCTCAAACAGGTGAGCAGGGGTTTTGCGAATGTTGATTATAAGCTTCTGGCTTCATATTACAGGGGACGGGTACAGCAGATACACATAATGTCTGAGTTTGCGCACAGTGGACTTGCCGATATGTCCCTTGCCATGGGACTGGTTGGTGATTACTTTGAACTTAATCAGGATGATTTCCTTGCCCGCTGGCTTCCGAACCGCCGGAAAGAGCTTGAACGGGAGACCTCTCCCGAGTCGTGGCGTGCGATAGTGGAGAGCCTTAACAGCCCCGCTCAGCAGCGTATCGTAGCGGATGAGCGGGAGCAGACAAACGTGCTTGTGCTCGCGGGTCCGGGTTCGGGTAAAACCCGGGTTCTGGTGCACCGCATAGCTTACCTTCTGCGCGTAAAGAGGGAGAACCCCCGGAGTATCATGGCTCTTGCGTATAACCGCCACGCCGCCGCTGACATACGACGCAGGCTCAGGGAACTTGTAGGCGATGATGCCCGTGGGGTTTCCGTGTTTACCTGCCACGCTCTTGCCATGCGCCTTGTCGGGGCGAGTCTCGCTGAGAGAACGCAACCTGCGGGCAAGAATTTTTTCAGAGACATCCTGCGCCAGGCGACGGGGCTTCTTCGAGGAGAAGGGGTGTCGCCCGAAGAGTCTGATGAGCAAAGAGAGCGGCTGCTTGGCGGTTTCCGCTGGATACTTGTTGATGAATATCAAGACATAGGCCCTGAAGAGTATGAGCTTATCTCGGCGCTTGCGGGACGAACGCTCAAAAACCCGGATGACAAGCTCACTTTGTTTGCCGTGGGCGACGATGATCAGAATATCTACGCTTTTAAGGGGACTTCAGTCGAATTCATCAGGCGTTTTGAGAAGGATTACAAGTCTCGGCCCTCTTTTCTTACGGAGAACTACCGCTCTACCCACAACATCATCGCGGCTGGAAACGCGGTGATCGGGCCGGCGCGGGAGCGGATGAAGGTGGAGCATCCAATCAGTGTCAACCAGGCGCGTTCAAAGGATCCCGGGGGCGGTGAGTGGGAAAAGCTCGATCCGGTGGCGAAGGGAAGGGTGCAGATTGTTCCGGCGGGAGAGGACCCGTTTTCCCAGGCCGTTATCGCTGTGGCTGAACTAAGACGCCTTGAGGATCTCTCTGATAATTGGGAGTGGTCACGTTGCGCCGTGGTAGCGCGTGAGTGGAAAAATCTCGAACCCGTGCGTAACTTCTGCGAAATTCACGGAATCCCAGCGCATATGGGCAATGAAGAACCTCCGGGCTTCTGGCGTCTTCGCGAAACCCGTGCGCTTGTTCTGTGGCTGCGTGAACGAAAAACCGTGACTGTCGCGGATATAGACAACTGGCTCAAGACTCAGAAAACCGGCCACTGGAACGGCCTGCTCCGCGAAGCGGCGGGGGAATACGAAGAGGAAAGCGGCGAGGCGGAAATCCCCGTGAGTCATTTTGTCGAATGGCTTGCCGAATGGGGCCGGGAGATACGTCGCCGCCAGCGGGGACTGCTTCTCGTGACCGCCCACGGCGCGAAGGGGCTTGAATTTGATCACGTGGTCACCCTTGACGGCGGATGGGATCAGCCGCAAAGAGATGCTGATGAAGACCGAAGACTTTACTACGTAGCCATGACCCGGGCGAGAAAGACCCTGACACTCATGCGTCTTGGAAGGTCAAGCTCAAGGCTGCAGGAGGCATTGCGGGGCAATCCTTCCGTAATGGAGCGCGAACCTGTTTCAATCTCGGGCGAACATGACAAGAGCCTCAGGAGGCGCCGCATAAGACTCAGTCTCAAGGATGTGAACATTGGTTTTGCCGGTTACAGGTCCGCGGGTCATTCCCTGCATCGCTCTATTTCGGCACTTTCCCACGGGGATGCTCTCGGAACGCGGGCTGTGAACGGACGCTGGGAACTGCTTGACAGACTGGGAGCGATAGTGGGGCAGCTCGCTAAAAATTTCAGGCCTCCCGAAGGAATGCGTTGCGTGGGAGCGACGGTTTTTGCCGTTGTGGCGAGGAATCGCGATGACTCGGATCCTGAGTACAGAAAAAAGATGAACTGTGAGCAGTGGGAAGTGATTGTGCCTGAACTTGAGTTTGAGCCGCAGTGACCACGAAGCGCAGCTTGCCGGGTGCGAACTGCCTGGTATTCGTGAGATAGGGTTTAGGCATCCTGAGGGAAAAGGGGCCCTTTGTGGCTCTGTTTTTTTGTTCTAAAGGGTAGTGGTAGTGTAGAATTATTGCCGTACAGCAATGCCGCCGCGGCGGATAAGTTTTTAAAACCATATAAACTTGGAGATGAAATAAAAATGGAATTTTTTCTTGTAAAAGATAATGTTGCGGATATCAAGTCGGACTCTTTGGTTTTGCCCTGTTATGAAGGATCAAGGCTTCCTGCCTCGGTTGGAAAAATTGACCCCGCGCTCGGAGGGTTTCTCTCGGACAAGGCGAAGCTCTCTGACTTTAAAGGCGCTTTCGGAAAAACGGTTGTTGTCGATACGCCAGGTGATTTCAATACGAAAACAGTTGTTCTCCTGGGGCTCGGAAAAAAAGAGAATTTCGGGGCGCTTGAGGCTTTTCGCGTCGCCAACATCGCGGTTGCGAGAACAGGGCAGCGATCCCGCACCGTTTCCGTTGATTTCTCCGGTGTGGACAGGGAACTTCTCAAAGTCTTTCTCGAAGGCATGGCCTGCGGCACCTATGAATACGGCAAATTCAAATCCTCGGGAAAAAAGAAAAACCGGATAGAGAAAGTATCTATAGCTTCAAGAAAAATCTCTGCTGATTACTTCAGCACTCAGGCAGCGCACGCAGGCGCCGTCTCAGAGAGCGTGGCATTTTCAAGGGACCTTGTGAATGACCCGCCGAACATGCTTACTCCCTCAATTCTCGCTGAGTACGCCCTTTCGATTTCCGAAGAGTCAGAACACATAGACTGCAGAATCCTTGGTAAAGAGGAAATAAGGCAGATGGGAATGGGGGGACTCTCCGCGGTCTCCTTTGGAAGCAGCGAACCCCCGAGATTCATCCATCTTTCCTACACCTCTCCCAGGAAATCCAGAAAGAAAGTCGCGATTGTCGGCAAGGGGATAACTTTTGATTCGGGAGGCCTCTGCCTTAAGCCAGCCGACAGCATGAGAACGATGAAAATGGATATGGCGGGCGCCGCGGTTGTGCTCGGCACCATGAAGGCGATTGGGGAACTTACCCCCGGTGTCAATGTTCACGGCATTGTGCCGGCCACCGAAAACATGACCGGAGCTTCCGCCTATAAACCCGATGACGTGGTAACGGCTCTTAACGGCAAAACAATAGAAATTATAAACACCGACGCGGAGGGCAGGGTGGCTCTTTCCGACGCGCTTAGTTACGCGGTCCGCCTCGGGGTTTCTGAAATAGTGGATCTCGCGACGCTTACCGGCGCGTGCATAGTCGCACTCGGGCTTCACAACGCCGGGGTCATGGGCAACAGTCCGAATCTTGTGAAATCAATTCTCAACTCAGCCAGCGGTGTGGGTGAAAAGATGTGGGAACTGCCTCTTGACACGGAATTAAGAGAGGAGATAAGAAGCCGCGTGGCTGACGTAAAAAATGTCGGAAGCAGGTGGGGCGGGGCAATAACCGCTGCGCTTTTCCTTGAGAATTTCGTTTCGGATGTTCCCTGGGTTCATATAGACATAGCGGGTCCTTCCTACATGGAGAAAACCTCTGAGTGGTATCAGTACGGAGCTACCGGTTTTGGCGTAAGGACGATAGTTAACTACCTTATGGAAAGATAGACTCTCGGGTGGATTGCTGCCCTTGTTTGATATTCAGGAGGACAGATATACTGACGCTTTACGATGACCTGATTTCCGGCAACGGCTACAAGATACGGTTGATTCTTCACCTCACAGGCAGAGTTTTCCGGGCAGTCAACCTCGACATCTTAAAAAGAGAAACCCGAACGCCTGAATTTCTTGCGATCAACCCGAACGGAAAAATTCCGACTCTTGTACTTGAAGATGGTCGCGTGCTCTTGGAGTCAAACGCGATTCTGTTCCACTTCGCCGAGGGAAGCGGGTATCTTGCCTTCCGATAGTTTCAAGCGCGCTCAGGTTCTTCAGTGGTTGTTCTGGGAGCAGTATAGCCATGAGTCGAATATTGCTACCTCACGTTTTCTGCGCCAGCACCGCGAATGACAGATAATATGCTTGTTGTGCCTGAGGCCAAGAAGGCACCGAGTGAAGCCGCGCTGGCACTTATGGAAAAACACCCCAGTCCTCGTCTTCTCTTGGTTGACGTGAGCTTCTCAATCGCTGATATTGCGCTCTATGCATATACTCATGTAGCTGAGGAAGGTGGCTTTGCTTTGGATGAATATCCCGCAATTCGCACTTGGATTAAACGCATTGAGAGCGTTCCTGGATTTGTACCCATGGGTGAAGCAAACGGAATCCTTTGAGGAAACACTGATTCCTTAGGGCAAAATCGATAAACTCCCTGATCTCAGATTTTTTGTGCAAGCGGCTTTTTACAACCTCAAAATATTTCAGTATTGTTTTCTTGTTGACGACATTGACTTTCTAAAGTAGTTGTAACAATAGTTTGATTTTAATTGTCGTTTAGCAACAAGCATTGTGATCACGAAATTAGATTGCAATGCAGGGAGACATTGTCATGGCAAGCATTACAATTCGCAATCTCGACGACAAAGTGAAAACCCAACTTCGCATTCGGGCTTCTGCAAGTGGCCATTCGGTAGAGGAGGAAGTACGCCTGATCTTGCTCAAGGCCGTCGAACGAGAGCCAAGCCCCGAAAACCTCGCTAGCGCCATTCGTAGACGTTTTGCACCACTCGGAGGCGTGGAATTAGAAATCCCCCCTCGTCAGCCGATACGCGAACCGATCTCATTTAAGTGAGGTAGGGGCGATGATTGTGCTAGATACCAACGTCATTTCTGAACTCATGCGTACATTGCCGAACCCTGCCGTTACAAGTTGGATGGCCAAACATCCAATGGCAAGCCTGTTTTTCTCAGCGGTGGGGGAGGCAGAGCTACGTTTCGGCATTGCGATTATGTCTGCTGGACAGCGTAGGGATATCCTCTCCTCGGAAATAGAGGCGATGCTGCGAGAAGATTTCGCCAACCGTATTCTTCCCTTCGACAGTAACGCAGCACGCGCCTATGCCGAGATTGCGGCTAGCCGCCGTGCTGCCGGTCGACCAGTTAAGGAGTTTGATTGTCAGATTGCAGCGATTGCCCACTCCCGCAGTATGGCGATTGCAACCCGGAATGTCCGTGATTTTGAGAGCATGGGAATCAACATTCTGAATCCTTGGGAAGACGTATAGCTGGCAAGGGGAGAATAGGGAAGGAAGTCCGATTTGCTCCCATATTATTTCCAATCTGCCTTGTCTATGTGAACAATTCTGGATTATAGGAACAGTTCAGGAAATGTAATCAAGCCAGTGGCTGAATTTCGCGTCTTCTCCCTTTATTACGTCAAAATACCTTTTCTGGAGAGTCCTGGTTATTTCCCCGGGTTTTCCTGAACCTATTTTCTTCCCGTCAACTTCCCTGATGGGTGTCACTTCAGCCGCGGTTCCTGTGAAAAAGGCTTCATCCGCTATGTAAAGCTCATCTCTTGTGAAGCGCTGCTCTCTCACTGCAATGCCTTCGTCATCTGCCAGTTCCAAAACGCATTTTCTGGTTATGCCTTCAAGTATTGAAGTGAGGGGAGGGGTTTTGAGGATTCCGTTTCTGACGATAAAGATATTCTCCCCGCTCCCTTCGGCAACATAGCCTTCTGAGTCAAGCAGTATTCCCTCATCAAAGCCGAGATCTGCCGCTTCCTGTCTGGCCATCACCGAGTTTACGTAATTTCCGCATATCTTGGCCTTGGTCATAAAGGAGTTCACATGCATTCTCGTGTAGGAGGATATTTTCGCCCTGATTCCGTTTGCAATTGCGTCATCCCCGAGATAGGTTCCCCATGGCCATACGGCTATCGCCACGTTTATGGGGTTATTTCCGGGGAGTATTCCTTTCCCCCCGTCCCCGATAAAAACTATGGGCCTGATGTAGGCTTCATCAAGTTCGTTTTCTCGCAGAAGATCAATCACGGCGTCGCAGAGGGTCTGGATATCGTATGGAATCTGTATGCCTGCCACATGCGCCGAAGCGTAAAGCCTCTCAATATGCTCGGTGAGTTTTAATACGGCTGATTTTCCGTTAGAGCATTTGTAGGCCCTTATGCCTTCAAACGCGCCCAGACCGTAGTGCAGGGTGTGGGTGAGCACGTGCACGTTTGCCTCATTCCAAGGTACTGTTTTTCCGTTAAACCATATTTTGGATGGGTCGGTTGACATAAGTTGCTACCACTATTCGGGGAAAGAAAAGTTTGGGAACATTATTATTATTCCCCTTTTCATTGTCAAGCTTAGTTGAGGATTGGATGGTGGTTACAGACGGAATATAAATTTTCGTAGATTTTTACCCGAGTGCGCGTCTCTACTCTGATGGATAGGGTGAGAAATCCAGAACGGGGAATGTGTTTTTTTACCGGGGTTTCGGATGCTCTTTCATTATTGCACCCATTTCCCGTGAAAATTTCGACCTTGGAATAACAAGGTCCACTCCCTTCTCTCTGAATTTGTCGGCGAGATCCCGTTCCACGTGTGGCAGATATCCTATGCAGAAGACCTTGCCGTGTTTTTGGGAGTTCTTTAGCTCGGCAAATACCTTCTCGACGTTAATTTTTCTTGAGGCAAGGTCAATAATCACAAGGTCAATGGTTTTTCCTTCGATTTTGTCCTGCAGTTCCTCACGGCTTTTCATCCTTACTGTAGCGATATCAAGGTTTTTGGCAGTGTTTTCGATTTTTGACGAGAAGAACATGTCGTCAGCAACTATGCAGATTGTTTTTTGCGAGATTCTCATTGCGTGAAATAAAGATTGGCGGATTCCAATCCGGCTTCGTGGTAATCACCTATGGCAGTGATTGTCTTTACCCGAAATCGCGGAAAATCACCCCGTGGAGAACGACGGGTTCTCAGTTCCAGTCAATCTTAGTCCTGTAAACATCTTTTCTGTGTCCGACGGCAATGACAGCTATAACGAGCTCCTTATCCAACTTGAAGCAAAGAAGCCTGTAATCATTAACCCTGAACTTGTAGTAGTTCCTCTTGGGGCCTGATAGACGGGAAAGATAGGAATCGGGATCAACCGACAGTTTTTCCCTTATAGCCTTGGCGATATTTTTCTTGATATTTCTCGGCAGCTTAGAGAACTGTTTTTCGGCTTTATCCGTAAACTTCACTTTCCACATAAGTCTAAAGGTCGTGTTTCTTTTCTATTTCAGAAAAAGGAATCAACTTTTCTCCAGAAGCAATGAATTCCCTGTAAGATCTGTCGGCTTCTTCATAGTCTTCGATGTCTTCAAGCTTGCTCATCAAAAACAACTCTAGGCCCTTTTTTATATAATAGCTCTTTGACCTCTCCTCCGCCCTTGAGATTCTGCTGAGCATTTCACCGAGTTCCGCGGAAATTTGCGCCGATATGCTGACCCTATTGCGACGGTCGGATCCAATCTCCTTAGCCATATTAGTTACCCCCTGCAACTGAATATAGTGAATTTTAACAGTTTTTACAATTTTTTATAGATCTTATTGATTTTAGGAACCCTGAATAAAGCCGAATACCTATGGCCTAGTACAGCGTATCGCTGTTATCTTTACAGTTCAAGCTATCTCCAAGTCAAACTTCTTCCACCTGTGCACAACAGGGTCTGCATTAATTTCTTCAATACCTTTGAGTATACGCTCTTTTAACTCAGCCTTGCTCGTCACCCGAATGTGTCGTAAAAAACTACGAGCCATCTTTGAGAACGCTGTCTCCACAAGATTCAGCCACGACCCATGCTTCGGTGTGTGCACATATATAAACCTCCCCGGCCTCGTACCAAGATACCTCATCGTCTCTTTCGATACATGAGAAGAATGATTGTCCAGCACCACTCGTATCGTGCTTTCCTTCGGATAATATTCGTCAAGCTCTTTTAAGAGTTCTATAAACTCCCTGCTCCGATGACGATCCCTCACCTTCGCTATTATCTTCCCGTCGTGCAGATCCAACGCCGCAAGCAACGACACCGTGCCCAATCTCTTGTACTCATAGTCTCTTCCAACCTCTCCATGCTCACCCAGCTTCGGAGGCAAATCAGGCGCAACATTCGCTATAGCCTGTATCCCCGGCTTCTCATCAACTGACACAGTTATTATATCAGGCCTTTGCCCCAGATCCTCTGACTGCTCATTCTGCTATGGGTGCAAAACTTGGTTAGGTTTTCCTAACGTATTGAAAACACTTGATTTACAGACAGTAGATTATACCACATCAAACGTGTCAGAAGCCACATTCTGTCCAAATTCCTTCTAAAAAACCCTGTTTTCGATCAAAACACACTGAATTCTCTGGTTTTATCAAGGAAAGTCAGGTACAGTATACTTCTTTACTGTCTGCTGTACCTTAAAAGGAAGGAGGCATTTATGCTCTCAAACAAAGATTCAGCGAAAGCGCTGCGAAACTACTTCAAAAAAAACCGGGTCGCCACTCTGTCGGAACTCTCGAAGATACTGAAAACGTCTTCACGCATGAGTGTCTACAGGCGTTTGAATGCTCTGGGGTATCTCTCCAGCTACACGCATTCCGGAATCTATTACACTCTGAACGATATTCCGGTTTTTGATGAAGCCGGCTTATGGCAGCATGACAGCATAGGTTTTTCCAGAGTCGGCAATCTTAAAGCCACTATTGCCGCACTGGTACATCGTTCTCCCGCCGGATACACGATCAATGAGTTGGAGAAGCAGTTAGATGTACGAGTACAGAATGCGCCTCTGTATCTTGTGCGTGAGGGGAAGATTACGCGGGAGAAGACAGGAGCCATCTATCTGTATCTCAGTGCTCAGAGGGAGCGTTGTGAAGAACAGAAAAAGGCGCGGTATCAGTTTCGCACCAGCGGTGGCGAAGAATTGCCGGGGTGGCTGGTTATTGACATATTGACCACCGCTATACGTGATTACAAGCTGGAGCCCGACAGCGCTTCCATTGTAAAGTCGCTTGGGGACAGAGGACGCTATGTGACACTGGGTCAGGTTGAGCATATTCTTTGTGTGTTTACGGAAAAAAAAACGACGCTTCATACCTGATTGAACAATTGCGTCGTATGATTGACGCTTACGCTGCGGGGCTGAGCATTCGCAATTTGTTTCCCAAAACCCCGGAGCTTGAATTTCAACCTGACGCAGCGGTTTGTCCATGCGGGGGCGCATTGAAAGCGTACAAGACCCAAAGACGCACGGTGGTCACTCTGGACATCGGTAAGTTTCATGCTGTTTTGAATTACCGGTGCTGTCGTCAGTGTCACAAGGTGTTCAGACCCGGGGAGCTTGATCGTCTCGTTGCCCCGCATTGCAAGTTCGGATTTGACGTGATTGAATACATCGGGCGGGCGCGTTTTGAACGTTCTCAAAGTCAGCAAGCTATTCAGTTTGAGTTAAAGGCTCGTCATATTGATATCTCGCTGCGCGAGATAGAAGTTCTGTGTCGGCGGTTCATCGTATACCTCGGCCACGCGCACCGCAACAGCCAGTCATCGTTGAGACAGTTTATGGAAGCATCAAGTGGCGGCTATATCCTGCACCTCGACGGCACATGCGAAGGCGGCAGTCCGCATTTGATGTGCTGTATTGACGGATTATCGGGTCTTGTGCTCGGAGGTGTTAAAATCCCCTCGGAGAATTCAGCTGGAATTATTCCTTTCCTCCAGGGAATCAAAAGCGCTTACGGAGACCCGGTTTGTCTGGTGCATGATATGGGCGGCGCTATTATCAAGGCGGTTCAAGAAGTCTTCCCTGAAGTTCCCGACACTATATGTCACTTCCATTTTTTAAGAGACATAGGCAAAGATTTGTTGAGTGGCCCGTATGACAGGATACGGCGCAAAATGCGGGGATACAATGTGAGTGGAACTCTGCGTAAGATGATAAGAGAGTTAAAAGCGGAGATTGACAATAATCCTGTGTGTGCGGACGATTTGCTTCTTTATCTGAAGGCGAGTGATGAGAAGCGCGCAGAGATGAATCTGTCAGCAATTGTGTGGGCCTATATGCTCGCGGCGTGGATTGTGGAAGCTAAAAGTCAGTCAGACGGTTTAGGATTTCCATTTGATCGACCTCATCTCGACGTTTACCGGCGGCTGGTGTTGGCTTATCCGGCTCTGGAAAGACTCAAGACACAAATGTCCGAATCTGTGGCGCGCAAGGTAATTCTTTCACCCCTGCGCAGAGCGCTTAATGATTCTGTTCTGTTGAACAAGACCGTGATGATGGAAGAAAGAACAGATGTATTTGACCGGCTTCGCAACGCGATGCGAATTGCTTTGCCGGACAGCAGCAGTGGACTTAACGATACGGGTGAAACGAATATGCGAACAATAAGACAAGGAGTAACCGCGTTTCGTAATGATGAGCAGATTAAGCGTCTTGGGGCTAAAGATAAGGATTACGCAAAGATGGTCAAGCAGATTGACAAATACTGGGGCAGGCTTTTTACAGAACCTCTGATTGTGAACTGTGACAGGGGCACAATCGAGATTCAACCGCAACGTACTAACAACCTGCTGGAGCAATTCTTTCGAGGAGTGAAACGCGATGAGCGAAGGAAGGGGGGCAACTGCTCACTGGAACGTACATTAACCACCATGGCCGAAGATATGCCGTTTACCAGGAATCTTAAGAATCCGGATTACGTTGGGATTATTCTCAAAGGAGAGAAAACCCTGGCGAAGAGTTTTGCCAATCTTGACGGAGAAACTGTCAGGAAGGGAGTGGAAGATACGAAAAAAGCCGTGCAAAAGTATCCCGGAAACATGAGAAAAATCTTCAATATCCCGGACCTTCCGACCCGCCTGAATCACTTCCCATACTCCAATCCCGGCAAAGAAAAACCAGAATCTAACCAAACTTTGCACCCATAGTCATTCTGGATGTTAACCTCCTGATATACCATCAAAACCTCTTCCATCTTCCTATCAAACTCTTCGTCCCTGCGCTCAAGATAATATCGTATCTTGTGAGGCTTTATCTTCGCCTGGTTCAATATCCTCCATACCGTGGCCTTCGATGCTCTTGACAATGATTCGTATCCCTTCTCAACCGCATTCCCCTTAATGTATTTTGCAAGCGCACTGTACGACCACACTTCCGCCGCAAGACCATGTTCTTTGGGCTTCGTACACGCAACGCTAATCACCCATGCCTTGGCATCATCGCTTATTACGGATTCTGTGCCGTGATAAGCGTCCCTAAGCCCTGCCTCTACCCCTTTGGCCAAAGCTTTATCAATGCACTTGTATATTGTAGGCCTTGAAACATTGAGCTTGCGATGTATGGAAACTATCGTGTTCCCTTCTGAGTAGCATAACAGTATCGAAGCCCTCTGTACTTCTCGCTGAGGAAGCTTCTTTGAACGGCTTATCGTTAGAAGCTTCTGTTTTTCTTCTTCACTCAAAACAAGTTCCGGACGCTTGCTTCTTGTTGGCATGGTTACCAGGGGCTCCCACTAACGGCACATTGAGCTTTGATTTTTGAGTGTCTGGAAGTTTTCACCGCCGTTTGAATGTCATCAATTCCATCTGCCCTCGTTTTTTCTGTCCTATATCCGAATTTCAGGATGTTTCTCGCATCCATGCCCATGCTTTGGACAAACCCCTGCGCCTCCAGCAAAGCGGATTTCCTTGGAACATCCATCCATTCTCAATATAAATCAACATTCCTACGAAGTGTCGGGCACAAGCTCAGAACTATGTCCATACGCAATGCTCTGGTAAAAAACTTCCCAACTTGCAACAAACATGTTTACAAAAATACCCCTTATCCTCTCTCTGAGATACGTAAGCCTTCCCACCTTCTCCAAAGCAGCTGAAAACAGCTTGCAGCAACGCATCTCTATCTGATCAATCAGAAACGCAAGCAACATCAAATTGCCGAATACACTTGAAAGATTCTCCTCTCCGTGTCCAAAATTGTGCTCAAAGTGATATCCGTGATTTTTTAGCGTATTAAACGTCTCGTTCTCTATACGCCACCTCGATCTGCCCGCTCGCATTATCTCCATCAGATTCCCCCGGTTAAGCGGAATGTCCGTAACCCATGAGAACTTCGTGGGCTTGCTTTCAGGCTTCTTTTTTGTGCCCGGCTTTGTCTCATGATATTCAACAAAGTTAACCTTGAGGTCTGCATTAGAAGCGTTAAGCGATACGTTGTTAAGAAACCTGAACCAGTGTTTTACTCCTTGTTCATCCTCTATCTCTACCACTTTGGTATTGGGGTTACTCCCAACGTCTTCAAATAATTTCTTGTGATCTCCTTTCTTTGCTCCAAGAATGTATCTCAGATTATTCTCAATAAGATGACGTACATGCGGCGCGTTTGACGCAAGCCCGTCTTCAAGCACTATCAGCTTCAGATGCGGATGCTCTCTCCTTAAATCCTCTATGAACCTCTTTGCAGCGTTTCTCTCACAGTCGTTCTTCTTCGCTCCGTCTGTCTTCAGTATCTGCTCAGGCGCAAACGGAAACACCTCTTTGTGTTCAGGGTGTACAATAGCCCCACAAAGCATATGGTGGTAATACGTTACGCTCCCGTCTCTGTGATGCTTCTCACAGCAGTTCTTGCAATGAACACAGCGGGATGAGAAAAACCCCGTGCCGTCAAGCGAAAGCAGACAATGACCGTCTAAATATTTGTACTGTTCCAGCACTTTTGCCCTTTGCAGTTTACTGAACAGTCTTTTGAAAGGGTCGCGCAAAGTTGCGGGGTCAAGCGAATCAAGACGTTTTCTCAATCCAGAGTCAGATGGGGTATTCGAAACCCTGTACAGACTCTTGAGATTCGAGCGTACCTTTTCATCATCCCTAACAGCGTTGTCAAATGCGAGCAAGGATGGATGCTTAAGAGAAAACACAGCAAGTCCCGACATCAGGTAATCCTCAAGGGTGAAACCGCGGCCTTTTATCGTGTCGTCTATTTTTCTGAAACAATTCTGAACAGCATGGAGCAATCCTGGCTTGCTCAACGTCTTATGGAAACGTTCTCTCTTCACAGTCAGTCCACCTCCGGTAGCAAACTAAATGTAGAAAACAAGTTGTTATGGTTTGATCATGAGTTTAACATATCAGAAGAGCAAAACTGTGAGAATTGTCGGAAAATGCAGGAAATTCTTTGAATCTACACCTGA
The DNA here is from genome assembly GCA_965208155.1 of Thermodesulfobacteriota bacterium. Lineage (GTDB taxonomy): Bacteria > Desulfobacterota_D > UBA1144 > Nemesobacterales > Nemesobacteraceae > Nemesobacter. Next base: position 2,376,869 of record OZ242322.1, on the reverse strand, counting down.
AATCAGCGTAAAAGTTTGCGAAATCAAAACCTGCAGGCCCTTTATTTAAAGGGGCTTTTCAACTTAGTGGGAACTGCTGCATGGTTACACCTTCCTATGAAATTTAGTATATCATAAGTGTAACCAGACTTGTTTTATACGTAAATGAATAAGTGAAACGTTATACTAGGTTATAATAGGGGGATTAAAAAACCGTAAGGAGAATAAAATGAAAGCTACTTTGATTGCGTTTCTGGTGGCGATGATATTCGGAATCAACCCGATTTTTGAAAAGCTGAGTCTGAAGGATGCCTCTCCGCTTTCGGTGATCACGATAAGGTTTGTTTTCACCGCGTTGTGTCTTGTGTTCCTCGTGCTGGCGACGGGCAGGTTTTCCCAGGTGATTGATGTCGACAGCCGTACTCTTTTCTGGATACTTCTTTCGGGGCTTCTTGGAGGATTGATCGGCCTTTTTCTTTACTTCACCGCCCTGCAGGCTGCCGACACGTCAAAAATTGTTGCGATAATAGCCACTTTCCCCATGTTTACGGTTATATACGCCTATCTTTTCCTGGGAGAATCCCCGGGGCCGATGAGAATTGCCGGAGTCGCCTTCATTGTTATCGGTTCGATACTGATTGAGTGGAATCTGCTTGCGGATCGATGAAACTATAGGTCAATTGACTCTATGTAATCTCTGAATTCTTCGGCCATGTCGGGATGTCCGTGTGTTGATGCCGCCACGATACCCCTCTCATAGGCCTCTTTTGCCTGCTCCTCCGCTCCGAGCTCGGTGTAGCAGTGGCCGAGTATTCTGTAAGCCGCTCCCTCGTCGTCTTTGAGACGAAGGTAGGCATTGATGGTCTCTATGGTTTCCTCGTAACGTTCAAGCTTGAAATATTCGTTCGCAAGACTGTAGTGAACAAGAGGGTTCCCGGGATTTTTCTCAAGCAGTTCTCTGAATTTCCGGATTCTTTGCTCTGACATCTCTGCTGCGCCTCTCAGGGGTTCCTGGCTATCTCTTTTTCCCCTTTCAGGGTGAAATTGTCAAAACCGAAAAACCCCATGAAATTTCTCATGACCGACTGGACAACATCGTCCATCTCAACATTCTCCCCGTTTCCAAGCCATCTTCCCATGGACGTTATCCTGACGTCCGTTATCCCGCAGGAGAGTATCAGGTCGAAATAATCAAGGTTAGTGCTGACGTTGAGGGCAAACCCGTGATAGGTCACCCATTTTCTTATGGCTATTCCTATGGATGCTATCTTGCTTCTTTTTACCCAGACTCCCGTTACCCCGTCTATTCTCCTGCCCTCGATACTGAAGTCTCCGAGAGTGCTTATGATCATTTCCTCAATCGTTCTCATGTGCCTGCGGATGTCCATACCGTGGTCCTTGAGGTTCAGTATGGGATAGCCGACGATCTGTCCTGGGCCGTGAAAGGTTATGTCTCCTCCCCTGGATGCGTGCACAAAGGAAATCCCGTGTTTTCGAAGGTGTTCCTCCCTTACGAGCAGATGCTCGGTGTTTCCCTTTCTTCCCGTGGTTATGGTCGGCGGGTGCTCGAGCAGAATAAGAGAATCCGGTACCTGCTCCGCGATCCTTCTTGCGAGGAGGTTTTCCTGGTACCGAAGCGCTTTTTCGTAGGGAACGGTCCCGAGTTTATATATATCAAGGGTGCTCATCGGGGCGGTGACAAAATGTTTTGCGCCTCAGAAATTCCTTACCCTTCCCATGGCGTCAAGGGCGGCTTCCATCACGGCTTCGGAGAGTGTGGGATGGGCGTGCTGAGTGGTGGCTATCTCGTAAGGCGTAGTCTCAAGGGTTTTCGCCACTCCGATCTCAGCTATCATCTCGGTCGCCCCGTGGCCGATTATGTGGCTTCCGAGAAGTTCTTTTGTCTTTGAGTCGAAAATTATTTTCACAAAGCCGTCAGTTTCTCCTGCCGCCACGGCTTTTCCCACGGCCCTGAAGGGGAACTTTCCTATTTCCACGTCGTATCCCTGCTCCTTCGCCTGTTTTTCCGTAAGGCCGATCATGGCCACTTCCGGCTGACAGTAAACGCATCCGGGAATTGAATTGTAATGAACCCTGGAATTCATCCCGTTCATTCTTTCAACCGCGACGACTCCTTCCTCAGAAGCCTTGTGCGCTAGCATCGGGCCTCCGATCACGTCCCCGATCGCGTAGATGTTGGAGCAGGTAGTCATGTAGTTCTCGTCTGTCTTTATAAACCCTCTTTCATCAAGCTCAACGCCCACATCTTCAAGACCCATGCTGTCGCCCTCGCCGTAGAAGGCAAAAGATGTCGAAGCGGCGTTAGCCACGGCCTTTCTTCCAATTGATACGAGCACCATGTCGGCCTTGAGCTTGCTCTGCTCTCCCGAGACCACATTCTCCACGGTTACCGTCGCGGAACTTCCACTTTTCCTTAGGGACTTGTACACCGTCTCATTAAGAATGGTCATTCCCTGCTTTTTGAATATTTTCTTTGCCTCTCTGGCAACTTCCTCGTCCGCTCCGGGCATTATCTGCTTTTCCATCTCCACGATGGTCACCTTGCTGCCAAAAGAGTTGTACACATAGGCAAATTCCATTCCTATGTATCCCCCGCCTATTATTACTATGGAGCGGGGAACCTCAGTGTGCATTATCGCCTCGTCGCTTGTCATTACCACTTTTCCGTCAACCTGGAGGCCGGGCAGGGTTCTCGGCACAGAGCCCGTGGCTAGAAGTATGCGTTCGCTCTCTATGTCCTGCGATTCCTTTCCCGTAACGGTGATTCCGTGCTTCGAGGTAAGCCTTCCCGTGCCGCTTACGAGGGTGATCTTGTTTTTTCTGAAAAGCCCTTCCACGCCCCTGTTAAGGGCGGCCGAAGCCTTTCTGCTTTTTTTTATTACTTCCGTGTAATCAAAAGAAAGTCCCTTGTGAGAGATTCCGTAGCTATCTGCGTGAAGAAAATGCGAGTACATCTCCGCGCACTTCAGAATCGCCTTTGAAGGTATGCATCCCCAGTTAAGACACACTCCTCCGGGCTTGTCCCGCTCCACTACGGCAACTTTCATTCCCATCTGCGCGGCTCTTATCGCCGAGATATATCCCCCGGGGCCGGATCCTATTACTGTGAGGTCGAATTTGCTCATTTCGGGGTAATTATATTTGTAATTGAGGTATCGTCAAAGCGTACGGCAGTTATCTGCTGAATACGGGATGAAGCGAGTCTCAGAACACATGAAATGTTTTGGCGGTGCTGTGGAGCAGACAAAGCAACCCCGCAACGCGACAGCACCGATTTGGTCCGCGTCATTTGACTAAACAACAGATGAGCAGCCTTGCGACCTAACCGATGGATTTCCCCGTGTAATGATCCGAAGTCAGAGGCGGAGATTTCAGTTTAGATTCTGATATCGCCGGAGAATTTCATATGGCGATACGCATTGCTCCTGCCGCAAGCCGTGGTACCGACTGCCCGCATGAGTCTGAACGGAGGCGGGCAGCAGAGAGGGACGATAGTATCCCGGAGAAATTGCCCGCGTTGTCCCGGTCGTTGTGTGCACGGAGTACGGAAGGCTGACCATATCCTGCAAGATAACGGCATTTCCAAGGTTCAGCAGTCCCCAGCCATAGACAGGGTCTGGTTCTTCGGGATTTTCCTTGCGGATTCCCACCGGATCCGCTGAAATAAGCAATATGGCCTGTATAATTTCCATCGTCATATCGGGAAACCGGCTTCTGAGTGCCGCAAGTGCCCCACTTACCATGGGAGCGGCAAAAGACGTACCACTGATTGGGTCACCGGGACGGATAGTGAGATCTTCTCCAGGTGCCACCAGACACCAGTTCCTGGCCGCGCCGCATCCGTTGGAAAACGAGGAGATTTCGCCGTTTTCATTCGACGCCGCAGTCACGATCCATTTTCCAAGCAATCTGGACTCAAACAACGGGGCTTCCCTCCATTCTCCACTGGAGTTATACTCCACGCAGTTCTTTTCTCCGCAGTCATTTCCCCACATGTCTTCGAACGAAACCGTGCGGTCGGGATTGTCCTTGTCGTAGATCCACACAAAATTCTCCATGAATTCCTGCGGAGAGACGGTTATGTTTCCTAGCAGGCATCCTTCTTCGTCAATGAAATTTTTGCCGCACATCCAGACAACAGCCCTCTCATTACCAGAATTCCATCCTTCGTTCCCTGCTGCCCACACAAGGACGATGTCCTGATCTTCAAGTATCCCGGCAACCTCCGCAAACTCCTGCCTCAGCGAAATTGTATGTTGATCACCTAGGTCCAGGTTGAGAAGCGGCCGGAAGTAGGGTAGAGGACCGGCAAGCCATACGCCGTCTCTGCCTGTGTACTTCCCATTATAAAAAGTAGATATGCCTATGCTGAGATTCAGCACATGCGCCCCATTCTCAGCTGCGTACCGTATCGCTTCTACTGGCTGCCCGCCACCTTCCATCGCTATCGGCATGACTGAAGCCTGCGGCGCAACTCCATGAATGTTTCTGGTAGGAACAGGTGGGCCGCCGTCAACTGTTATCTCGAAACTCCCGTCGGTATTGCCCATTGCCCCCGCCGCGATCAGAGCCACGTAGGTACCATGTCCCGGCTCCCTCACGTTAGGTTCCCTGACCACAGCATTCTGGTTCCGAACATGCCAGGGGTTCCTGATCTTGCCGGACACGGCAAGGTCAGGATGGGTGGGGTCCATACCATCATCCGCTACCGCAATGATTGCTCCCTGACCAAAATATCCTCGGTTGTAGGCTTTATCCGCTGAGATGTTTCCTAATCCGTAATGTGCCATGAATTCATCGTCCTTGTAGTCTTTGCCGTCCGACATGCTTGGAGGCTCGATATCTGTCGGTCGAAATTCAAGTTCAACCGGATTTGGTCTTGTGGGTGGGGCAGGGTCACTTGGGGGAAGGGGAAGATATTCACCATCTTCTGTGCCTCCGCCGCATCCGACTGCCAACAGAAAAATGGCGCATGTAAGCAGAAACGGTCTTGCGGCACGGCAAGCGAGATAAAGAAGGGAGAAAAAGCCCGATACACTGAATGTTCTCGATTTCAGACAGTGTTGCCGTCGGACATGGAATTCATGTTTTCCGGGTTTCCTTTCTTCAGTAGGAGACTCAAAATCTTCTGCGGTTGTCATGCGTGCCGTCACGACTCTAATTTACCTGAGTTGTGGAAAGGAAAACACTTGTGAGAAACCAAAAATCGCATGTTGTTCATACAACGTGCGATTTGCCGGGCAGAGAAGACGTCATCAAAAGATATAGCATGCTCCGCTTTATTCAGCCAGCGTTTCTATGCGGTTTGACAAGGCAAACCATTTTTAATTGACAGAGTTGAATTTCGGTTATTATGCTTAATTGCCAGAATTGCATTACAATTTTTGAGCGAGAAAGTGTCATATTTCTCTGTAAAGGTTGGATTAGAGTGGGTGGATGTTTAATTTGCAGAAAAAATTCAGACAGTTAACATGAATTGACAGAGTTGGATTCCGATCATTTTGCTTAATTGCCGGAATCAAATAGTCTTGACACTATGATCCAAAGAGAGATAGACATAGGAAAGAATCTTGAGAAAAACAAGGTTCTCATCATCTACGGACCCCGTCAGGTCGGCAAGACGACTTCGGTTGAAAAGTTCCTGTCGGAAGCTCCGCTTAAACACGCGTCTTACAGCGGCGACAGCCTTGAATTCGCTCACAGTCTTGCAAAGTGCGATCTTGAGCATATAAAAGGAATTGCGGGAGACAGGGGTCTGCTTTTTATCGATGAAGCGCAGAAGATACAGAATATCGGAACGGCACTTAAACTTATCGTGGACCACATACCAGACATCCGCGTTATCGCTACCGGTTCTTCTTCCTTTGATCTTGCCAGTACCGCCGAGGAATCGCTTGCCGGCAGGAAAAATCTTCTGGTTCTCTACCCTGTCGCAATAAGCGAGTTGCTGCGGGAGCAGACTCTTTATGAATTTGAGAAAAAACTCGGACAGTATCTGATTTACGGCATGTATCCTGAGGTCATCACCTATGGAAGCTACGAACAGAAAGAAAAAAGAATCGTAGAGATCAAGGATTCATCTCTCATTAAGGACATACTCGCTTTTCAGAAGGTGAAGAAGTCCCGTCCGGTAATCGATCTTCTGAAACTGCTTGCGTTTCAGATTGGCGGCGAAGTTTCCTGCAGCGAGCTTGGGGAGAGGCTCGGGCTGAACGAGAAAACCGTGAGGCGTTATCTGGATCTGCTTGAAAAGTCTTTCGTCCTTTTCAGGCTTGACGGATTTTCCAGAAATCTCCGCAAGGAAGTAACCAAGATGAGCAAATACTACTTCTATGATCTGGGGATACGAAACGCCCTTATTTCCAACTTTAACGATCTTGACACAAGAAATGATCTGGGACAGCTCTGGGAAAACTTCATGGTACTTGAGAGAATCAAGAGAAACGCGTACATGGGCATCTCGGCGAATTACTACTTCTGGCGTACCTATGACCGCAAGGAGATAGATTTTATAGAGGAAAGAGGCGGCATGCTCCACGGATACGAGTTCAAGTGGAGAAAGGACAGGAAAAAGCCTCCCAGGGACTGGCTCGAGACATACTCAAATGCCACCTACGACGTAATAACGCCGAATCGGTATATTGATTTCGTAACATAATGCGTGCTCACTCAATGCGTTGTCCCGAAGGAGGGGTTTGCGCGTATTCCGTTGACAATGCGGCGGGCTGAATTATATTTCAGAAATATGACGCAGCCTGTCTCTCCGAGAAATAAGACTTTTCTGGGTTTCGTGGTGGATCACTTCATTGAGACCGGAAACCCTATTGGTTCTTCGACTCTAATATCGAAATACGATATCAAGTGGTCTGCGGCCACGGTTCGCCAGGGACTCAACACCCTTATGGAAGCGGGCTTTCTTGCGCAGAGTCATATTTCTTCCGGCAGGCTCCCAACGGAGAAGGGAATAAATTATTACGTTGAAAACATTCTTCATCTGGACAACTCACAGGGGTACGGTCTGCATTTCCTTGAGAACAAGTATGAAGGGATTGACGGCACAATTGATCACGTTATAAGCGCCACAAGTTCCATGCTTTCTGATTTTACCAAGCTTGCGGGTCTCGCGATGCTTCCCCAGAGAAACACTCTTCGGGTAAAGTCCGCGAAGCTCATCAGGATGGGAGAGAGAGAATGTCTGATGTTTCTTGTGTTTGAGGGCGGACTTACCGAGAAGACATATATCAGGCTTGCAAGGCCCATCAGCGATTCCCAGGTCGAGAGAATAGGCGGGTACCTTAATCGACTGATTCTCGGTCTTACGATTGAACAGGTGCGAAAGGTTGTGCTCGAGAAGATAAGGAGAACCACTACCGGATACAGCGAGATTCTCGAAAAAGTGCTCAGGATAAGCAGCGAGCTTTTCGAGAAGGAAAGAAAGGCGGGTATATTCGTTGAGGGGAAGATTTCGGTTATTGAATCTCTGAATTTCCCGGATTCAAGTCACTATAAGACCATAATCGAGATACTCGAGGACCATGAACTGCTTTCCAGTTTCTTAAAATCAGTTGTAAGGGACGGGCGTTCAAAGGTCTTCGTAGGCCTTGAGAAGGGAATGCCAAGCGGCTTCAGCCTCGTGGCCGCGCCTTACTGCAAGGGAAGCAGCTACGGCAGCCTGGGCGTTTTCGGTCCCACGCGGATGAACTATTCAAAAATTATCCCGCTTGTAGACTACGCGGCTAAGATGGTTACAAAACGAATTAACGGAGAGATTGCGGAATGAGTGAGAACACTGTAGCGGACATTGAAGAGGACGGGAAAGACACCGAGGAGCAGCAGGAACAGGAACTTGCAGATGCAGAAGATACCGAAGAAGAAATAGAAGAGGATCTCTCCGCAGAGCTTAAGATCCTTGAGGAGAAGTACAAGAGACTTTCAGCTGACTTTGAGAACTACAGGAAGAGGTCTGCCAGGGAAAAGCAGGAAACACTTGATTTCGGAAACGCTCAGAAGCTAAAGGAACTGCTTTTCGTTGTCGACAATATCGAGAGAGCCATTGAGCATTCAGAAGAATCCCATGGCGAAAAAACGGACTTCATAGCTTTTCTTGACGGAATAAAACTGGTTCACGCCCAATTTCTCTCAAGTCTTGAAAACTTCGGCGTTACGGCGATAGACTCCGGTGCGGGAACGAGTTTTGACCCGAGCTACCACGAGGCGATTTACAAGGAGCACTCAGAGATTCACGAAAGCGGTGTTATAATCTCAGAGGCTCAGAAAGGATACCTTCTTAACGGAAGACTGCTTCGACCCTCGATGGTGTCCGTCTCGCAGGGTGCCGAAAAACCCTCTGGGGAAGATTCCGAAGAGGAAGACTGAAAAAAACTCCATCCCCCGATTTCAAAATGGCTAAAGATTACTACGAAATACTGGGCGTTGAAAGAAACGCTTCCCCCGAAGACATAAAGAGTTCGTACAAGAACCTTGCCTTCAAGTACCACCCGGACCGCAATCCCGACAACAAGGAGGCGGAGGAGAAGTTCAAGGAAATAAACGAGGCTTACCAGGTTCTTAACGACAGGGACAAAAGAGCCCGTTATGACAGCTTCGGTCAGATGTCGGGTGACGGCATGGGCGGTTTTTCCGGGTTTGGTGATCTGTTCGGCGATCTTTTCGATGATGTTTTCACGGGAGGAATGGGGAGAAGGGGGAGGGCGCGCCAGGGAGAGAATCTTCAGTACGACCTTGAGGTGGATTTTGACGAAGCGGCTTTCGGGGCGCAGAAGGAGATAAATGTCAGAAAAAGAAAACTCTGCGATGACTGCTCCGGTTCCGGGGCGGCTGCCGGAGGAGAATCGGTTTGTGACCGTTGCGGGGGCAGGGGGTCGGTTGCTTTTTCCCAGGGGCCGTTTTCAATAAGCCAGGGCTGTCCTTCGTGCGGGGGAAGTGGAAGGATCATAACGAATCCGTGCAGAGGCTGCAGGGGGTCCGGACTTTCCTACACTGAAAAAGCGGTAACGGTCAACATACCTGCCGGGATCTCAAGCGGAATGAGGCTTGTGATAAGGGGAGAAGGGGAACCAGGGCCGCGCGGAGCTGCTCCAGGAGATCTCTACATACAGGTGGGGGTAAGGGAACACCCTATTTTCAGACGGGACGGAAACGACATTGTGTGCGAGTTTCCGATAAGCTTTACCCAGGCGGCCCTAGGAGACGAGGTGGACGTTCCGATTCTCAAAGGCACTACCAAAATGAAGGTTCCCGCGGGAACCCAGCCGGGACAGACTTTCAGGCTAAGGGGGAAGGGACTTGTGGATGTGGAATCAGGGAGTCTTGGCGATCAGTATGTCGTGGCAAAGGTGGTAATACCCCAGAAGCTTACAAGAAAGCAGAAAGAAGCTTTAATGGAATTTGCCGGAAGTTATAAAAGAGAGAAAGAGCCTCTTATTGAAAAATATTTCAATAAAATAAAAGACTTAATTCACTGAACCTAAAACAGCACTTGATTTAGACTTATAAAGTTTCTGTAAAGCTTTTAGAATGCATTGGTGTCAACGAAGACCGGAACGCTCATGCAACTCTTCCCTCAACGGCTTCCGACCGTCGACCCATTCCAGCTTTCGAGGTTTTCTGGATAAAAAACGCTCCATGGCGACTTCATATTCGTCTTCCCGGTTTTTCATCCCTTCCAGAAGTTCAGCGACCCATTTGGAGACGCTACGCCCGTTTTTGGCGGCCTGAACCCTCAGCCAGAGTGCTGTGTTTTCTGGCAATGTAATAGTGATATTTTCCATAGCACGAACATACTGAAACACGAAAATCGTGCCAAATCAAAGCCAGCTATTTCAGAATTCCAAATGCTGCGTATGCCCAGACGGATCTTAAACACTGATGCAAGATTTTCGGGAAACCTATCCTCCGGCTATTGCCGGAATGATTGATACGATGTCTCCGTCGTTAAGTTCTGTGCCTGCTCCATCGAGAAACCTTATGTCCTCATCGTTCACGTAGAGATTTATGAATCTTCTTACGTTCCCGCTCTCATCGCAGAGCCTGTTTTTCATGCCCGGACATTCGCTCTCAAGCTTCTCTATGAGGTCGGATACCGTGGACGCGTCTATGTCAAGTTCTTCCCTGTCTCCGGAAAGTTTTCTGAGAGGGGTTGGAATTCTTACAGATACCATTGTGTTTCTCCTGTTTTTGGATTACCTGAATACTAATGACTATAACACGTAAAGCTACAGCTTTTCACTGTTGTAGAGCTCTTCAAAGTCTTCAAGAGATGGCCCTATCACATGGGGTTTCTCGAGACTTCCTTCGACTGCGTCCTGGGTCTTAAGACCGTTTCCCGTTATGGATACCACGATGGGTTCGTCGCGGGGAATTTTTCCCTGGTCTATAAGCTTTTTCGTTACCCCGAGCGTTACTCCGCCCGCAGTCTCGGTGTAAATGCCTTCGGTACTTGCAAGAAGCTTTATCGCGTCAACTATTTCCGCATCGCTTACGTCCTCGGCCGCGCCGCCGCTTTCCCTTATTATGTTCATCGCGTAGTAGCCGTCGGCGGGAGTGCCGATGGCGAGGGATTTCGCTATGGTGTCCGGTTTTACGGGCTTGAACATCTCCCAGTCGTTTTTAAACGCGGTCGATATAGGTGAACATCCCGTTGCCTGAGCACCGTATATTTTTGAACCCTGGGGTTCGACGATTCCCAGCAGCTCAAATTCCTTTATGGCTTTCCAGACCTTGGTGAGAAGGGAGCCGCTTGCCATGGGAACCACTATATGCTTCGGTGCCTTCCACCCGAGCTGTTCCATCACCTCAAACGCGTATGACTTGGAACCTTCGGAATAATATGGCCTCATGTTTATGTTCACAAAGGCCCAGTTGTACTTGTCGGCAATCTGGCTGCAGAGCCTGTTAACGTCGTCGTAAGCTCCCCTTACCCCTATAAGATTCGCTCCGTAGACTATGGTGTTTAGTATTTTTGACTGCTCAAGATCGTAGGGAATCAGTATATAGCTTTTCAGGTTTCCGGCGGCGGAGATCGAGGATACCGAGTTTGCCAGGTTTCCCGTGGAGGCGCATCCGGTCGTATCAAATCCGAATTCCCTTGCTTTTGAGAGTGCAACGGACACAACCCTGTCCTTAAACGAGAGTGTGGGGTAGCAGACCGCGTCGTTTTTTACGTAGACTTCGGAGACCCCGAGTGCTTTTGCAAGATTTTTTGCCCGCACAAGCGGAGTGTATCCCACCTGGGTTCCGAGAGTGGGTTCTGAGTCAATGGGAAGAAGCTCCCTGTATCTCCATATATTCTGCGGACGGGAGGCTATCTTTTCTTTTGAGATATGTTTTTTTATCTCGTCGTAGTTGTATACGGCTTCCAGGGGACCAAAACACATCTCACAAACATGCTTCGGTTCCTTGGGATAAAGCTCACCGCATTCCTTGCATTTAAGAGATTCTACGAAACCCATAGTGCCTCCAAAAGGTCAACCGGGAGTAAAAACTACCTTAACGGCTTTTGATGTCAAAGAAATTCTGTGACTCGCACTGCGGGTTCTAAAGAAGTTTTTGCTCACCTCGTCCGTGGTAAGGGGCTCCGTTTTTTTTATTTGTAATTGGGCTTTCAGGTACACTTTCACCCAAACAAGGAGATGGTGATGAACGTAATTAGCGAGGACGGATTCTCAATACACGGCTTCAAGGTCGGTGAAAGCGACAGCAACTACAATTACCTGGTGGCGTGCGAGGAAACCGGGCAATGCGTGGTAATAGACCCCCTTGATCCGATCGCCCTTCTTAAAATCATAAGAAAAAAAGATTACAGGGTTAAATACGTTCTGAATACTCACGCGCACCCAGACCACATTCAGGGAAACAACCCCATAATAAAGGTTTTTCTCTCCTCGAAGATACTCATTCATCAAACGGCCCTTGACTACGTCGCCCCAAGAAGCGAAGGCATAGAGGAAGGAGACGAGATAAACTTCGGAAAACAGCGGCTTCAGGTGATTCATACCCCGGGACACTGCCCGGAACACATCTCCTTTCTTATCGGGAACAATATTTTTCTGGGTGATACGGTATTTGTTTCAGGATGCGGAAACGTAAAGTTCAGGGGAAAGGTCGAAGATCTGTACGAGACCTTCGCTTTTAAGCTCTCCGCTCTTCCCGACAGCCTCAGGATGTTCTGCGGTCATGACTACGCGGAAACCAACCTCAGATTCGCCCTTGAGCTTGCACCGGAGAATAAAGACGCGAAGGGAAAGCTCGAGGAAATTCCCGAAGGCAGGTTTCCCCGTTCAACCCTGGGGGAAGAGAGGACTTATAATCCCTTTATGAGAACTGATGATCCGGTCATTTTGGACTCGCTCAGGGAAAAGGACCCGTCTTTGGGAAATGATCCGATGGCGGTTTTCATAAAGTTAAGAGAACTCAGAAACATATGGTAGACTCCGTGTTTTTCCTTTTTCCCGTAAAACGGTGTGTTTCCGGCAGGGGAAAAGCAGAATACAAAGTCTTTCGGCAAGGCTAGGGAGTAATGAGTACGGAAGATAACGGCACGAAACTCTCCACGCGACTCGAGGCTCTTTCGAAAAAGAGAATAGTTTTCCTCGACGGCGCCATGGGGACAATGATCCAGAGGCACGACCTCGGGGAAGAGGACTTCAGGGGAGATCTGTTCTCTGATCACCCTATGGACCTAAAGGGCAATAACGACCTGCTTTCCCTCACAAGACCCGACATCATATATGAAATCCACAGGAAGTACTTCGAGGCTGGCTGCGACATAGTTGAGACCAACACCTTCAGCTCCACCTCGATAGCTCAGGCCGATTACGGTCTTGAGAGCCGGGTGAGAGCTCTTAATGTAGAGTCGGCGAAACTCGCAAAGAAGGCGGCATCTGATTTTATGGAGAAAAATCCCGGGAGGGATTGCTTTGTTGCCGGAGCGCTGGGTCCGACCAACAAGACGGCGTCAATGTCCCCTGACGTGAACGATCCGTCCTACAGGGCGGTTTCTTTTGACCAGCTGGTTGAGGCTTACCGGGAACAGGCAGAAGCCCTTGTCGAGGGCGGGGTGGATATACTTCTGCCCGAAACCACTTTTGACACACTTAACCTGAAGGCGGCCATATACGCCATTGAGAGCTTTTTCGATGCGCGCGGAGGGGAGAGAATTCCGGTCATGATCTCCGTTACCATAACGGATCGTTCCGGTCGCACGCTCTCGGGACAGACTGTGGAGGCTTTCTGGAACTCCGTTCGCCACGCAAAGCCCTTCAGCGTCGGTATAAACTGCGCGCTGGGGGCAGAAGACATGCGTCCTTACATAGAGGGGCTCTCACGGATAGCTGACTGCCGCATAAGCTGCTATCCAAACGCCGGACTTCCAAACCCGCTGAGCGAGACGGGATACGACGAAACGCCGGAGATTACATCCACTCTTCTTCTGGATTTCGCAAAGAGCGGTTTTCTTAACATAGTGGGCGGATGCTGCGGCACCACTCCCGAGCACATAGAAATGGTGGTTGAAAAGCTAAGAGATATCCCGCCAAGAGAAATCCCTTCCCCCGGAGACGCAACAAGACTAAGCGGCCTTGAGCCCCTTACAATAACCCCAGAGGGACCTTTCATAATGGTTGGCGAGAGAACCAACGTTACAGGTTCTCCCAAGTTCGCAAGACTTGTAAAGGAAGAAGACTATGAAGGAGCCGTTTCGATAGCTCTTCAGCAGGTTGAGAACGGGGCAAACATAATAGACATTAATTTCGATGAGGGGCTTCTTGACTCAGAAGCCTGCATGAAGCGTTTCCTCAACCTTATAGCTTCGGAACCCGAGGTGACCAGGGTTCCGGTGATGATAGACAGCTCCAGGTGGTCTGTTATTGAGCAGGGACTTAAATGTATTCAGGGCAAGTGCATTGTAAATTCCATAAGTCTTAAGGAAGGCGAGGAAGTGTTCTGTGAGCAGGCAAAAACGGCAATGCGCTACGGCGCCTCGGTCGTGGTAATGGCTTTTGACGAAAAAGGCCAGGCGGCCTCAAAAGAGGACAAGGTGGAGGTATGCAAAAGGGCCTACCGCATATTGACTGAAAAAGTGGGCATGGACCCCTGCGACATAATCTTTGACCCGAACATACTTACTGTGGGAACCGGGATCGAGGAACACAATTGCTACGCCGTGAATTTCATTGAGGCCGTCAGGGAAATAAAGAAATCCTGTCCCAAGGCGCTCACAAGCGGCGGAGTAAGCAACATATCCTTCTCCTTCAGGGGAAACAATGTGGTGCGCGAAGCTATGCACAGCGCGTTTCTTTACCACGCCTTAAGAGCCGGGCTTGACATGGGAATAGTAAACGCTGGAATGCTCACTGTTTACGACGACATTGACCCCGAGCTTCTTGAGAAGGTGGAAGATGTGCTTCTTGACCGGCGCCCCGACGCCACGGAGCGTCTTGTCGAGCACGCGAAAAATTTTGAAGGTGTAAAGTCCGCGAGTTCGGAAAAGGAAACAAAGCAGTGGAGAGAGCTTGGGATTAAGAAACGTCTTGAGCACTCTCTTGTAAACGGCATAGCGGATTTTATTGAGGATGATACCGAAAAAGCCAGGGCCAAATATGGATCCCCGCTTGATGTTATTGAAGGTCCCCTTATGGATGGAATGAAAGTGGTCGGCGATTTGTTTGGCGACGGAAAAATGTTTCTTCCACAAGTGGTAAAAAGCGCAAGGGTAATGAAAAGGGCCGTTGCGTACCTTCAGCCGTTTATGGAAAAGGAAAAAGAGGGGAGCAGCGGAGTTAAGGGGAAGTTCGTTATAGCTACCGTGAAGGGAGATGTGCACGATATAGGAAAAAACATCGTGTCTGTCGTTCTCGGTTGCAATAACTACGAAGTAATAGACCTTGGGGTAATGGTCCCCTGCGAGAAAATACTCAACGTCGCGAGAGAAAATCGAGCGGACTTCATAGGGTTAAGCGGGCTGATCACGCCCTCCCTTGACGAAATGATGTATAACGCAAGAGAAATGGAACGGGAAGGTTTCAAGATCCCTCTTCTTATAGGCGGGGCCACAACAAGCAGGGCTCATACGGCGATAAGAATAGCTCCGGGATACAGCGGCATAGTTGATCACGTAGCTGATGCTTCGCTTGTGGTAGGTGCCTGCAACGAGATGCTGGATCCGGAAAAAGCCCGGCTTTATATGGAAAAACTGAAAAAAAGCAATTCCGAGCAAAGACAGCGTTTTGAAAAAGCCCGGGGTCAGACGGAATATGCCTCCATAGAACAAGCAAGAAAAAAAGCGTTTCCGACTGACTGGGAGAATATTGAAATAGGGTGCCCGGGGCGGCTTGGAGTCTTTGTCTTCGACAGCATCTCTGTTGAAGAAGTCGCCGGTTACATCGACTGGTCTCCTTTTTTCTGGGCATGGGAACTTAAAGGAGTTTTTCCGAAAATACTTGAACACCCCGAAAGAGGAGATCAGGCAAAAAAACTTTACCGGGACGCTCAGACACTCCTTAAGCGGATAATCCTGGAGAAAATCTTCACCCCCCGCGCTGTTGTCGGAATCTTTCGCGCAAACAGTGTCGGAGACGATGTTGAAGTCTATGGAGAACAAAGACAGGCCTTGGCAACGTTTCATTTTCTAAGACAGCAGGAGATGCGTTCTAAACAGGGTTGCTATTACTGTCTTTCAGATTTTATAGCGCCGAAAGTCTCGGGCAGAGAAGATTACATTGGAGGCTTTGTGGTGACTGCGGGTGGGGGAGTTGAGCAATTCTCCGAAGATTTTAAGCGAAAAGGGGATGACTACAATTCGATTATGGCAAGTGTTCTTGGGGACAGGATAGCCGAAGCCCTTGCCGAGATGATTCATAAAAAAGTAAGGGATCTCTGGGGGTACGGAAAAGATGAAAAGTTCAGCTCCGAAGACCTGATAAACGAGAAATACAGGGGCATAAGACCTGCCCCCGGCTACCCCTCCTGTCCGGACCACACGGAAAAAAAGATTCTCTGGGACCTTCTCGAGGCAGAAAAACACACGGATGTATCGCTTACTGAGAGCTTTGCCATGATTCCGCCAAGTTCGGTTTCAGGGTTCTACATGGCTCATCCCGAATCAAGATATTTCTTTCTTGGGAAAATACTGAAAGACCAGATTCTGGATTACGCAAAAAGAAAAACAATCGATCCTGAAGAGGCGGAGAAATGGCTTCGACCGAATCTCGGATACTGAGAATTTTCTTCGCAAAAATCGAAAACTCACTTGACAAACGGCTTTAAAATATCTAGAGTGAAAAAACAGGTCTTAGACTTACTGATTTTTAAAACGCCATGAAAAAATCGGACATTGAAAAAGAGCTTTCGCGGAAATTTGACCTTAATTCCGTAGAATCCAGAAAGGTTCTGGACGCTATAATTAACGCCATGACCGAGATGCTTCGTGATGGGCAGAGAATAGAAATAAGACATTTCGGAAGCTTCTTTACAAAAGATTACGAGCCTTATGAAGGAAGAAATCCCAGAACAGGCGAAAAAATATACATAGGCGAAAAAACCCTTCCGCTGTTTAGGGTAAGTAGCTGGCTTGCTCCGAAACTTACGGAAAAAAGCAGTGATAAATGACAGGCCGCTCTTAGGTCTGCTAACAACCCTTCTTTTATAAGCGTCGCAGATGCCTTTGCTTGATATCCTTGTTTATCCCGCCCCAGAGTTAAAGAGAAAATCCCTGCCCGTGGAGGAGTTAGATGAGGACCTTGAGCGTCTTCTGGATGATATGACAGAGACGCTGCGCGATGCGGATGGCGTCGGACTTGCGGCTCCACAGGTCGGCAGGAATATCCGGGTTCTAGTAGTTGATGTACCTCTGCCTGAGAGTGATGAAAGGGAGTTCTATGAGCTTGTAAATCCCGAGATTGTCTCCTCTCGGGGGTTTCAGGTAGGAGAGGAAGGTTGTCTTAGCGTGCCTGGTTTTTTTGCGAATATAAGAAGAAAAAACCATGTTCATGTATCTGCCCTCGACAGGAAAGGAAAGCGTTTCACGATTGATGCGGACGGAATGTTGTCAAGGGTGCTTCAGCATGAAATTGATCATCTTGATGGTATATTGTTTTTTGACAGGTTAAGACGACTTAAAAGAGATCTTCTTATGAAACAGATCAACGGGCGGTTTGTCTCCGCACAGGACTAGTTTTTTGTTTTGCTTGATTCCGAAAGCGATTTCACGACATGATTTCAGACTTGGTTAAAAACATAGAACCTTTCTACGTAATGGACATCCTCGAGAGGGCAAAGCGCCTTGAGGGTGAAGGTCGGGACATCATACATTTCGAGGTTGGAGAACCCGATTTCAATACCCCAGATGAAATATGCTCCGCTGCCGCGAAGTGGATAGAAAAAGGTTACACGAAGTACACAAGCAGTCTTGGGATTGATGAGCTTCGCCAGAGCGTCGCGGAGGATTACAGCCGTACTTATGGAATAGAAGTGGGGTACGAAAGAGTGATAATAACTATAGGCAGCTCCCCGGCGCTCTTGCTGGCAATGCTGACCGTTCTTAACCCCGGCGATGAAATATTGATAACGGACCCGCATTACGCATGTTATCCGCAGATAATAAGCGTTGCGAGGGGAGTCGCAAAGAAAATACCTGTCTACGAAAGTGATGGTTACCAGGTTGACCCTGCGGAAATCAGAAAGAATATCGGCAAAAGAACAAAGGCTCTGCTGGTAAATTCTCCCGCGAACCCCACCGGGGCCGTTATGGACAGGGAAGTTCTCCGGGAACTGTCCGAGATGGGTCTTTTTGTGATTTCGGATGAGATATACCACGGTCTTGTCTATGGCGCGCGCGTTAACTCCATTCTTGAATTCACTGACAACGCCATAGCGATAAACGGCTTCGCTAAACTCTACTCCATGACAGGTTGGCGCCTCGGTTACATGATAGTTCCAGAAAACCTCGTAAGGTACGTGCAGAAACTTCAGCAGAATCTTTTTATCTCAGCCGGATCTTTTGTTCAGAAGGCAGGGGTTGTTGCTATTGAGGAAGTGAAAAAGGGTGGCGGAAGCGAGGCAATGGTGGCTGAGTTTGACAGAAGAAGGAGGGAGATGATAAAAGGGCTTTCCTCGGTCGGATTCGATATTTCGGTTGAACCCAAGGGAGCGTTCTACGTTTTCGTGAATTCCTCTCGATGGAGCAGAGACTCCTGGAGTCTCGCGTTTGATATTCTTGAGAACTGCCACGTGGGCGTAACTCCCGGAATAGATTTCAGCGACAGGGGAAAGGATTATCTCAGGTTCTCCTATACGACGTCGGTTGACTCCATACGGGAGGGAATAAGAAGACTGGGTGAATTTCTGGGTTAAGTATTTCTGGGAGAAAAGCTTGCATTAGTTGTGATAGGGAAGTAGCTTTCTCGTTTTTTCCGGGTAAGACGAATTTTTCGTCACGTGATGTTGATATGGATAAAAAGCTTGTCATTGGAAACTGGAAAATGAATTTGCTCCGGGAAGAAGCACTGGAGTTATCCGCTGCGGTGGTCAGCCTGCTTGGAGAAGACTACGACGCATGTCAGGTAGTGCTCGTGCCTCCATATACGGTTCTTGACGTGGTAAGAGGACGCATCTCGGGTTCAAGCATAGATCTTGGGGCCCAGAACGTTTTCGGCAGGATAAGCGGGGCGTTCACTGGTGAGATTTCCGCACCGATGCTTTCTGACGCCGGATGCAGTTGGGTTATTGTTGGCCATTCGGAGAGAAGGCACATACTTGGGGAGACCGATGAGCAGATCCGCGAAAAACTTCTGCTGTCAGTCTCCTGCGGCTTGAAGGTGATTCTCTGCGTGGGAGAAACCGAAGTTCAGAGAGAAGAAGCAATTCGCGGAAGTGAAGACATTTCAAGGAGAAAAGAGCTGCTCTTCTCGCCTATAAAGGTTCAGATGGAAAATGCTCTGCACGATCTGGATGAAGAACGGATTTCGGATATCGTCATAGCATATGAGCCGGTCTGGGCCATAGGAACAGGGAAAAATGCCACTTCTTCGGAAATAGATGAGATTCACGGATATATACGGGAGCTTTTAACCGAGATGTTTCCCAGTTCAGGTAATAATGTGAAAATTTTATATGGCGGCAGCGTCAAAACGGGTAATATAGCAGAGATAATGTCTGTTGATGAAGTTGACGGGGTTCTGGTTGGAGGAGAAAGTCTTTCAGCTGATTCTTTTTTTAGAATAATAAAGTCCGTGGGGGTTTAGAAATTGGAGTTCTTAATACCGTCGGTGAAAATCATTCATATTATTATCAGCGTCCTTCTCGTGCTGATTATACTGCTTCAGCCGAGCAAGTCCGCAGACATAGGTTCAATGTTCGGAGGCGGGAGTTCGGAGTCGCTTTTTGGTTCAAGCGGTGCAATGCCTTTTCTCGTGAAGATGACCAGGCTTTTGGGGATCATTTTTGTAATCACCTCGCTTTTTCTCGGTTACACCTCGGTAAAATCGATATCGGGCTCGGTGGTGGAGAAATCGCCGATTGAAATGTTTGAAGAAGTCTCTCAGCCTGTCGAAGAACCTTCAGGAGAACCCTTGCAGCCTTCTCAGGAGGGGGAATGAGTTTAAGAGAATCCCGGTTTCCAGGTGCCTTTTATTTAAAAGCGCTTTAGTTAGTATAGACATGATAAGTTGATAAAGCAGTAACGCGCCAGTTCGGAGGTTTCAAAGATGGCATACATAATTGCTGAACCATGTGTCGGAGTGAAGGACAAGGCTTGTGTTGACGCGTGCCCGGTTGATTGCATATATGAGGGGGATGATCAGCTGATCATACATCCTGATGAATGTATAGACTGCGGAGCGTGCGTGGACCCCTGTCCGGTGGATGCCATATTTCATGAAGATGAACTGCCCGAGAAATGGCAGAAGTTCATTGACATAAACAAAGATTTCTTCGAGGGCAAAGAAGGCCTTGAACCGGCCAGGAATGACTAAGCTTCAATAAGAACGAAATTTAAAGAAAAAAGGGGGACTTGAGAGTTTCATTTCCCTCTTTTTTTATGTCCTCAAGAAAACGTATATATTTCGCTGTTCAAGATGAATGCCCAGGATTTAAAAAAGAAGGCACATAAGGTGCTTTCTTTTCTGAAGAAAGCTTATCCCGACGCAAAATGTCATCTTGTTTTTAATAATGCGTCAGAGCTTCTGATCGGGTCTATTCTCTCCGCCCAGTGTACGGATAAACGAGTAAACATGATAACCCCGGGACTTTTCGAGAAGTACCCTGACCTGAGGGCCTTTTCCTGCGCATCTGAGGAAGAACTCCAAAACGACGTAAGATCAACGGGTTTTTACAGAAACAAGGCAAAAGCGATAATAAACTGTTCGAGGGAGATAATGCAAAAACACAGGGGCAAGGTCCCTTGCGAAATGGAAGATCTGGTCAAGCTTCCTGGGGTGGGAAGGAAGACGGCAAATGTTATAATTGGCAATTATTTCAGAAAACCCGGAATAATAGTTGACACCCACATAATGAGGTTAAGCCGCCGAATTGGTCTTACCTCGAATTCCGACCCAGTTAAGATTGAATTTGATCTTAGAGAGTGCATTCCGGAGAAAGACTGGACGTTTTTTTCAAATTCCCTGGGTGACCACGGAAGAAATGTCTGCAAGGCGAGAAGACCCATGTGTTCGAAATGCGGAATATCCCGCGTATGTTTGTACTTCGAGGAGTTTTACGCGTCGTGACAGCTGTTGGCAAAAAGATTTTCAAAAAGCGCTTTGAGTGCAGAACCGCTGGGTATTTTGACCCGGTTTTCACAGTAATTGCGGAGCACACCTGGAGAAAGAGCGGATGAAGTCCGGCACTGATTATTCTGGATTCTTTCCTTTCGGATGGCTAAGAGGCTTGCGGGGGGATAACTGGCAGATTTTCTGGGATAAAAAAACGGGACATCTTTTTCTCAAAGCCACCGCAAAAACCACGCTCATAAAGATTGGAGAGGCCCCGGACTGGACGGAGGCAAAGAAAAAAGCCGATTCTCTGATGCAGAACCCTGATTCGGTTACAATAGAAACTTCAGATTCTTGAATTTGTCGCTTTTAGGCAAACGGCACTGCCGCTATTGACTTGCCCGTGGGATTTTATAATATCAGTTACTTTTTAAAAAACCGCATCTAAAATAATGAAATACGTAGAGCAGGAACTGATTTCCGTACCAGTCGGGAAAGGAAGAGTTAACGCCCTCTACTACAGAGCGCTCAATAACGATTCCGAAAAAAGAAAGACCATAATTATCCACGTTCACGGGTTTTTGGGGAACTTCCTTGACGGAAGCCAGAGATTCTTGCCGCCGATCCTTGCCAAGGCAGGCTACTCCTCTATTGCGATAAATACCAGACTGGCCAATTTCGGGATCTTCTTCGGCTTTGGAATAGTGGACGACACTGTTCCGCAGATAGATGGCGTAGTGAAGTATTTGGGAAAAGTCGGTTACGAGAAAATTATTGTTTCCGGCTACAGCTTGGGTGGAGGAGTGATTCTCAGGTATCTCTCCGAAAAAAGCCGCCAGCAGGATTCAGGTGAATCAGAACTGCTAAGGGGTGTGATCGCCCTCGCTACTCCTTATTCTATCCCGGATTCGATAAGGAGAAGATGGAACAAATGGGAAAGCCAGCCTTCCTACGATGAGGTGTACGAGGAAGCGAAGATGATACTTGGCGATAATCCCCATAATTCAAAACAGGATAGAACGATTCTTATTTTCAGGGCCAGGGGAAATTCCTACCGGCCGGAGCACACCGAAATATATACTTACAAGACCTGGTGGTTTCTTGCCGGTCCGGAGGCAGAAGCCGTAAAAAGCTATAGGCAGATAAAGAACATAAAACTGCCGATTCTTCTAATGCAGGGCTGGAACGATGAGTTTGTAAAACCCGATGAGACCCACAATCTTGCGCAAATAGCCATAGATAACGGAAATGACGACGTTTCCGCATATTATCTCAATACCGGCCATAATCTCGACGGGAAAGAAGAGGAAATGGGCGATATTATAATAAGATGGCTTGACAGAAGATTCATCTGATTCTGCGATGGTAAAAGAACAGAAGAGTCTCCTTACTTATAATACTGAAGACGGATTCGAGGTGAATTCTCTTCTTGTCACCCCGGAGTTTGCGTCGGAAGAAGATCTTTACAACTCTCCCATAATCATAAACCTCTACGGAGTATTGGGACATTTTCTTACGAGAGGAACCCCCGTTAGATTTCCCCCGCTTCTCAAGGAAGAAAAGATAAGCACACTTTCTGTGAATACCCGCATGGCGTTTATGGGTCAGATAATGGGGGAGGGGATTTTCCCTGACACGATCCATGAAATGAAAGAATCGGTGAACATTCTTCGAAAAGAAGGATTCCGCAACATTTTCATGCTGGGTTACAGTCTTGGGGCTAACATGGCTGTTTACTACGCGTCCCAGACCGATTCTTTCGGGATAAAGGGGCTTATACTGGAAGGCTGTTCCTATTCTCTGCCTTATTCACAGCAAAGAAGACTTGAGAAAAACAGGAGTATTCCATCCTATGAGGATATTTACCTGAAAGCCAGGGAAGTTCTGGGTCCGAATCCGGAGAAAAAGAAAAACGATCAGATATTCATCGTCTACAGGGCCTGGGGGGATTCTTTCAATCCCGTGGATGGAGAGATGTTCACTTACAGAACCTGGTGGTTCATGAGAGGACCTCAGGCTTACTACGCAAAAACTTGCGAAATTATAGAAGATGTGAAGGTTCCCGTTCTGTTTATCCACGGAGAGGACGACGATATTGTCGATGTATGGGAACCCAAGGAACTTAAAAACTTGATGAACCAGTCAGGCAACCAGGATGTGACGCTGCGTTACATACCGGGAGCGAAACACGACTGCGTAGAGAATCCCAAGGACTCCATGGATGCCATAACAAAGTGGATATCGGAGGTTAACGCAAAGATATAATTCCATCAGATAAATTCTTCATTCGGGTCCTGGGGCTCTTGTAATCGAAGCGGGATATAACAGCAAATTTGTTTTTTATTCTTGCAAAAAGAGAAACTTTATATATCTTAGAATTCCTTTAATAAAACAGTTGACTTTTTCCAAGATTTTTACTCATAAATCTGCAGGCAACAGGGAATTTGGAGGCAACGCATATGTCCGAAAATTTTTCAATCGAAAAGGAGCTTTCAGAAAAACACCAGCTTAGAGAACCCTCGGGAGTATATTACAACCTCTCCGTTCCCAGGCTTTACGAAGAGGCGATCAGTAGAAACGAGGGACACATTGGTGAGAATGGAACTTTTGTGGGCTACACTTCTCCTCATACCGGAAGATCCCCTAAGGACAGATTTGTGGTAAAGGAGCCTTCCACGGAGAAAAGTATAGACTGGGGAGCGGTAAACCAGCCTGTATCACCTGAGGTATTTGATCACTTTTACGAAGAAGTGATGAATTATTTTGAAGGGAAGGATGTTTTCGTGAGAGACCTGCAGGCCTGCGCCCATCCGGACTACAGAACAAATGTGAGGGTGATAAATGAATTCGCTTGGCACAATCTTTTTGTAAACAACCTTTTTATAAGACCCGATGCTTCTGAACTTCCACACGAGGAAGTGGGCTTTACCGTAATTTCAGCCCCAGGCTACAAGGCGGACAACCCGCAAAAATACGGTCTTAACAGCGAGACCTTCATATTTCTTAACCTGAGCAAAAGAATCGCTCTTATCGGCGGTACGCGCTATGCCGGAGAGATGAAAAAATCCGTTTTCGCCGCCATGAATTTTCTTCTGCCGGAAAAAAACGTTTTCCCGATGCACTGTTCAGCAAACATCGGAAAAGACGGGAATGTGGCGCTTTTCTTCGGACTGTCGGGAACTGGTAAGACCACGCTTTCTGCTGACCCCGAAAGGGCGCTTATCGGAGATGACGAACATGGCTGGTTTGATAAGGGAGTTTTTAATTTCGAGGGTGGCTGCTATGCAAAGACCATAAAGCTCAGCCCGACTACAGAACCTGAAATTTACCAGGCGGCGCTTAATTTCGGATCAGTTCTTGAGAACGTCGAACTTGACTTGGAAACGGGAAAGATAGATTTTGACAGTGACAGGTATACGGAAAACACCCGCGGAGCGTACCAGATTGATATGCTTGAAAATATTGTTCCGGAAGGAATAGGCGGAATTCCCAAAAGTATTTTCATGCTGACTTATGATGCTTTCGGGGTTTTGCCCCCTATATCAAAGCTTGATCCTGACCAAGCCATGCGTTATTTCCTTCTGGGTTACACGGCGAAAGTTGCCGGCACCGAGAGAGGAGTGAGCAAACCCCAGGCGACTTTCAGTTCATGTTTCGGATCTCCTTTTCTTCCAAGACCTCCGAAGTTCTACGGAGCGATGCTGAAAGAAAGGATGGAAAAGCACAAGGCAAGCGTATGGCTTCTGAACACCGGAATTTCAGGCGGGCCTTTCGGGGTTGGCAAAAGAATGCCTCTTCCGTCCACAAGAGCTCTTGTTACAGCTGCGGTAAGCGGTTCGCTTGACGACAGAGAATTTGTCAAAATCCCTATACTTGGTCTGTCAGTACCGGCTGATTGTCCTGGAGTTGATTCGACTCTTCTGCAGCCCAGACTTTCATGGGATGATCCGGACGAATATGACCGCAAGGCTCGTACTCTCTCAGACCTTTTTGAGAAAGAATACGAGAAGTATATCTAGAGTTTAAGCGGGTTTCAGATCATCGTTCTGCCGGGACTTGATCCTATGATACAGCTCACCTGGCAAGCGGGTGTGTTGATTTGTTTGGGGATTATATCCAGAACCACATTTCTGACCGCTAATTCTCTTTTGGCTCCACTGCTTTCACTGGTCAGAAAATCTTCGCTGTCAACAAGAGTGTAAAATCGTGTAGTATTTACTTTTTAGATTTCTTTTTTCGAAACAGCGTTCAAGATGCTGGAGTTCATAAGAAAATACAAAGATTTCTCTTTGATCACTCTGGGAAACTTTCTCTTCCAGTGTGGTTTTACCACGTTTTTCCTTTTACCTCTTTTTGTAGACGATCTTGGAGGTGATGTAGCATCCATAGGCTACGTCATGGGGATTTTTGGAGTCGCATCAGTTGGTACCGCCCTGGTTTCAGGTTTTCTTATAGACCGCTACGGGCAGAGAATCTTCATGCTTATCGGTTCACTCCTGATGTTTGTATCCTCTATTCTGCACCTGTTTGTAGTAGATATTGGCTTGTTAATATATATCTTGAGGCTTTTGCAGGGTGTCGCTTTCGGTCTTTTCTTTACTTCCGCCGCAACGGCGGTTTCCTACACTATTCCTAGGGAGATAAGGCATTCCTGCCTAACCACTTTCGGTATTACCACCATAGCGTGTTTCGCCATCGGACCTTTTTTCGGAGAAATTCTAATTGACGAGTTGGGTTATAAAGCCTTTTTTATCTATGCCTCAAGCTATCATATAATTGCATTTTTGCCTTGCTTTTTCTCGAAAGAGACAAATCGAGGCAAATCCTCAGGCCCCATTTTTCAAGGATTCTTCAAAATTCTTTTCTCTGACAGGTTCAGCGTGCTTTTCCTGATGAATCTGATGATTGCCGTTAGTTTAGGTGCTCTGGTTCATTTCTTCCATATCCATCTGGAGGAACATGGTTTTCACATCGGGACTTTCTTTGTCATTTTTGCTGTTATAGGGATACTGATCAGGATTTTGGGGGGAAGGGTCTCAGATATTATAGAGAGAAGAAA
Organism: Thermodesulfobacteriota bacterium; assembly: GCA_965208155.1. Taxonomy (GTDB): domain Bacteria; phylum Desulfobacterota_D; class UBA1144; order Nemesobacterales; family Nemesobacteraceae; genus Nemesobacter. Next base: position 2,351,084 of record OZ242322.1, on the reverse strand, counting down.
AATAGCCTTGCCCGCGCTTTTTCTTCTGGTTCTCTCAATGCCCTTGGCTTTCTTTGTGAGTTCCTTTCCACAACTGGTGCTGTTTTCATTAGTTTTCAGCATAGGCTACGGATTTGCCTACCCCACGATAAATACCATGGTTATTGACAGGGCGCATGCTGGTGAGAGGGGCACCGCTGTGGGCATATTTAATATGTCCTACGGAACAGGGATAAACTCTTCGGCTATCATTCTTGGGCTAATAGTGCGTGACTACGGCTTTTTCGGCATGTATTTGTCAACCGCGCTGTTCCTGGTTGCCGGATGCGTTATTTTTGCCTATAAATACTATATAACTGCAATCATGGGTGAGCAGCCCGCATTGGAATAAGTGGGGTATGCAGTTATAGAGAGCACTTAAGCAATCAGCTATAACTTCCTGTCTTTACTATGATCTCCGAGGCTAAAATCGGGAATTGTTCTATGGCGTCCCCGAGGGGATTTGAACCCCTGTTACCGGCGTGAAAGGCCGATGTCCTAGGCCTGACTAGACGACGGGGACGGCAAGAATTGAGCCGTACAGGATTCGAACCTGTGACCCACTGCTTAAAAGGCAGTTGCTCTACCAGCTGAGCTAACGGCCCAGAAGATGCCGTATTATATCACGAGCCTCTTTCATGTCAAAAAGATATTGCTGCCCTGATAGAAGGCATAAAATCATGTAAACTCACCTTTTCCCTCATTTTCTTTTTCAGGTCGCCATTTAGTATGCCTTTTGCACAAAAGTATAGAGATTTTTCCCTGGTCACTTTGGGAAATTTTTTCTTTTTCTGCAATTTTTCCTCTTTTTTCCTGCTTCCGCTTTTCATAAGAGACATCGGGGGTGACGAGGCCCGCATAGGGTATGTTATGGGAACTTTTGGTATAACTTCAATAGCAGCTATCCCATTTGTAGCCTTTCTGATAGATCACTACGGGCGAAGAAGATTCATGCTTGCGGGCTCTTCTTTGATGTTTCTGGTTTCCCTTCTCTATATTTTCATATCAGACATTGACGTGAAAATATTCCTCCTGAGACTTATGCAGGGAGTGGCTTTCGCTTTTTTCTTCACTTCAGCCGCTACGGCGGTTTCCGATTACGTTCCCAGTGAAATAAGGGCTTACGGACTAGGCATTTTCGGTGCCTTCACAATAGCTTCTTACTCGGTTGGGCCTACTATTGGAGAACTTGTGATAGAAAGATTCAGTTATTCGATTTTCTTTCTTTACACTTCCCTGTTCAGCCTGCTTGCCTTTATTTTCTGTTTCCTCTCGCGGGAGGGGAGCTTCAGGGTATCTGAAAAATCCATTTTCAGTGGCTTTTTCGACGTTGTTTTCTCCGCGAGGTTCCGCGTGCTCCTTCTGACCAATCTTATAATTGCCGTGGGGCTTGGAAGCATGCTTAATTTCTTCTCCGTTTTTCTTGAGGAGAACGGAATTCATGCATGGAGTTTTTTTCTTACATATTCCGTAACCGTGATATTGATCAGGGTCTTTGGAGGAAAGCTTCCAGATATTGTTGAGAGAAGAAAAATAGCACTGCCTTCAATGCTTATCATGGTACTGTCCCTGCTCATGGTTTTCTCCATAAATTCCACTTTTAGCGCAGTTCTGGTTTCTTTTGTCTTCAGCCTGGGTTACGGAATTCTCTACCCAACAATAAGTGCAATGATTATCGACAGGGCGCTTGATGACGAGAGGGGAACGGCAATGGGCGCGTTTAACATGTCATTTAGCATCGGGATAAACTTTTTTGCTTTCGGTCTCGGACTGATAGCGAGAGATTACGGTTTTTCGAATATGTATTCGGTAACGGGAATATTCATGTTTACGGGATGCGTTATCTTTACCTATAAATATTTTATAAGCGCGGGGAGAGTGAAACGTCTTTCATGAGAATAAAATCCGGTGACACCATTCTCCTCCTTTCACCTGACAACAAAAGCTTTATGGTAGTGATAGAAGAGGGCAAGTCGTTTAGTTCTCACATGGGAATACTCGACCTTTCGTCCGCCCTGGGGAAAAAATGGGGAGAAACGATAGTTTCAAGCCTTGGAAACAGTTTTGTACTTCTTAACCCTACAGTGGAGCAAAGAATCATGAAGGTGAGAAGGGCTACCCAGATCGTTTATCCGAAAGATGCGGCCCTGATTCTCTTTAAAACGGACGTGAGAGCGGGAAGCAGGGTTGTTGAAGCCGCGACCGGTTCGGGAGCTCTTACCATTGCGCTTGCCAATTCGGTGGCCCCTTCCGGAAAGGTCTATACGTATGAAAAAAGGGAACAGTTCATGAATAACGCCAAAGATAATGTACGACGGGCTGGGCTTTCTCAATACGTGGAATTTAACTGCGGCGATGCCAGAGAAGGTTTTAAGGAAACAGATGTTGACGTCGCGATACTTGATCTCCCTTCTCCATGGTATGGAATTCCGGCGGCTTACGAGGCTCTTACCCCCGGAGGGAGAATCGCAAGTATTTCTCCAACATACAATCAGGTGGAAAGGACCGCGGAGGTGCTTGAGGAGACGGGTTTTGTCAGGATTGAAACCGTGGAACTCATCATGAGAAGCTATCAGGTAAAGAAAGGCAAAACCCGCCCGGATAACAGAACCGTGGCACATACGGGATTCCTTACCTTCGCCTTTAAGGGAATAATGGATGTTGACGCTCACGAATCAAAATGACTAATGAACGACTTCTTAGGGAAGGCGCAGAACAGATAGGCATCAAGAATATCAGGGCCGATCTTTTCCTCTGTTATGTTGACCTGCTGTGCAAATGGGGCAGGCGCATAAACCTAAGCTCGGTTCTCACTGACCGGGAAATCATAATCAAGCACCTGATTGATTCCCTTACAGTGGCTGAATTCATGCCTACAGGCTCAAGGGTGATTGACATAGGCACTGGGGCCGGTTTTCCTGGAATCCCGCTTTCTATCTACGACCCGTCCCTTAGAGTTGTGCTTCTTGAGTCGGTTGGAAAAAAAGTTGCTTTTTTAAAAGACGTGAAAAGATCTCTCGGACTGAGCGGCATTAATATTCACCACGGGAGAGCAGAGAAAGTAGATAGAGAAATGAGGGGGCGCTTTGACCGAGTGACGTTCCGGGCCCTTGGAAGCATTGATGCTGTCGTGTTTTTCGGCACTCCGTATCTGGATATAGGAGGGGAGATGGTTATAATGAAGGGGCCTCGTGGAAAGAAGGAATGGGAAGATTACTCGAATCGGTATCCAGAAGATATGGAACTTCTTTTGACAAGAGAACTCGAACTGCCTTTCTCAGGTGAGAAAAGGGTGATTATTGTCGCAAAGCCGATATCTAGGCAGGTGGAGGCGGAAGTTTGAAAACCATAGGAGTAATAGGCGGAAGCGGTCTTTATGAAATGGAAGGCCTTTCGGACATTAAAACCGTTTCTATAGAAACTCCATGGGGTGCTCCCTCCGCGGATCCCGTCACGGGAACTCTCGGCGGTGTGCGCATGATCTTTCTTCCGAGGCATGGAACGGGACACACCATATCGCCGTCTGGCATAAATTTCAGGGCCAACATATACGCGATGAAGGCCCTTGGAGCCGAAAGGATCATATCCGTAAGCGCAATGGGAAGCCTGAGAGAGGAAATAGAACCGGGGCACATAGCAATACCGGATCAGTTCATCGACAACACGAAGCGGCGGCCGTCCACTTTCTTTGAGGGCGGCGCGGTAGCCCACGTTTCGATGGCCGACCCCGTGTGCTCCACACTCTCCGGCTGCCTTTTTGAAGCGTCAGTCAACTGCGGAGAAAGTGTCCACGGTGGAGGAACCTATGTATGCATTGAAGGCCCCCAGTTCTCAACGAGGGCGGAGAGTCACCTTTACAGGCAGTGGGGAGCGGACATGATAGGAATGACCGCGATGCCGGAAGCGAAACTGGCGAGGGAGGCTGAAATATGCTACGCCACGATAGCCCTCTGCACGGATTATGACTGCTGGAACGAAGATCATGACGACGTCACCGTCTCGGATATAATCGAAATAATGAACAGAAACGTTGCCGCCGCCAGGAAGATACTGGCCGAGGCGGTCCGCGCGGTTCCTGAAAAAAGAGAGTGTACCTGCGGGGATGCTCTCGGGTGCGCCCTTATAACGCCGGGCGAACATGTGCCTCAGAAGATCGTGGAGAGGCTTCGTGTTATCGCGGGAAAATACATGGAGAACTAGACATGAGCATTGTTGTTGTTGGGTCAGTGGGAATTGACACGATAGAGACGCCTTTTGGAAAAGAGGAGTGTGTACTTGGAGGCTCGGCCTCCTATTTTTCCCTCGCGGCCCGTAATTTTACGGACGTTCACATGGTCTCATCCGTAGGGGAGGACTTTCCCCGGGAATACTCAGAACTGCTTGCCTCAAGGGGAATTGATACCGAAGGGGTAGCAGAAGAAGAGGGGGAAACCTTCAGGTGGCAAGGAAGATACGACTACGACATGAAGGATCCTGAGACAGTGTCGGTAACGCTCGGCGTTCTGGGTTCGTTTGATCCTGTCGTTCCGAAGAAACTAAGGGGCGCTGACTATCTTTTTCTTGCCAACACATCTCCTGAGGTGCAGATGAAAGTTCTTGAGCAGCTTGATTCTCCGCGGATTGTTGCCTGCGATACCATGAATTTCTGGATAGAGAACAATCCAGATGAACTCAGGGAACTTCTCTCCAGAGTGCATGTTCTCATAATAAACGACTCTGAGGCAAGGCAACTCTCCGAAGAATCCATGATGGCAAGAGCGGCGAAAAAGATAATCGGCATGGGGCCGGAGTTTCTCATTGTGAAGAGAGGAGAGTACGGAGCTCTGCTTTTTTCCCGGGAAGAACTGTTTTTCGCTCCGAGTTACATGCTTGAGCGTGTGCTTGATCCGACCGGGGCGGGAGATACCTTTGCCGGGGGATTTATGGGCTACGTGGCATCCAGGGGAGCGGAACTTGATTTCTCCGGTTTCAAGAAGGCGGTGGCCTACGGAAGCGTCCTAGCTTCTTTCGCAGTTGAGGATTTCAGCGTAAAAGGACTCTGCTCGCTTAGCGGGGAGCAGATAGAACGCAGATACAGACAGTTCCTCAAACTCTCGGAGATGTAGGAAAAAAGTCAACTGAGGGACTTCACGTACTTCATGCGTATGTTGTATATCATGTCGTCAAGAAGAGTTTTTTCCTCTTCAGTGAGATTGCCTTCAGTTTTTTCCGCCAGTATTTCGAGGATGCTTATCGTGTGCCTGGCGGCCGGAATATTAACCTCTCTTTTCTTCGAGTGAGGATCGGGGATTTCTCCCAGGTGAATAAGCGCCGAGGCGTTAAGGGAGAGAATAAAACCCGAAAAATCCATTTTTAATTCTTCTTCTTTTTGGCTGCTCAAGACAAATCGACCTCCTTGGTTGTCCGCTCCTCCACATTCCCAATTATAGATACTGGCTGAGTTTTTTTCTAGGATCGTAGGGATATTTCTCTTTCATTCTCCTCATCATCTCCTCCATGCCCTCCTCCGTCCGCTCAGGCATCGCTATACAGATGATGACGAACTGATCGCCTCTGTGCGAGGTTTTCGGATTTCTGACCCCTTTTTCTTTCAGTCTCATTTTCGTGCCGCTTCTAACTCCGGGAGGAATTGTGAGCTTTACAGGGCCGTAGACGGTCGGCACGTCAACAGAGGCTCCAAGCGCGGCCTCATAGACTGTCAGGGGAAAATCAACGTATATGTCGTCATTCTCCCTTCTTAACACCGGGTGCGTGAGCACTTTTATTGCCAGCACGATATCTGCCGCGGGACTTTGCTGTCCGCCCTTTCCCGGCAACCTCACCAGAGAACCCGTCTTCACTCCCGCGGGAATCTTTACAGTTATTTTCCTTGTCTCTCCTCTTGAAGATTTTATGAGAAGCTCTTTTTCTCCCCCCTTTACCGCCGTTTCAAAGTCAAGGGTGACTGAATACTCGATATTCTTCGGTCTTACGGTTTCCCTTCGTCCGCCGGGAAAATCAAAAAGGTCGCTGAAAGACCCTCCCGTGCCGTATGATCCCCCTCCTCCTTGAGAGAAGATATCCTTGAATATCTCGTCTATGCCGGGGAATCCGCGCGAGTACTGCCCGTAAGCCCCCTGGCCCCTGTCGGCGGAGCTGCTTCTCCCGAACATGTCGTAGTTTTTCTTTTTTTCCGGATCTGAGAGAATTTCGTAAGCGTGCTGGATTTCTTTGAACTTTTCTTCCGAGGATTTATCGCCCTGGTTCATGTCCGGGTGATGTTTTCTCGCAAGATATCTGTAGGCCTTTTTTATCTGCTCCTGAGTGGCGCCTCGCGATACGCCGAGTACGGAGTAAGGACTTTTTTTACCGCTCATGAGATAAGTTCCTCCGAAATCTATTTTACTTGAAATTGCGCGGAGAAAAGTACCGTATGGAATTTAATATGGAGCGGCAGCAGCAAAAAAACGGAGATTTTTAATCACGCCGTTTGTTAAACATCAGTATCCCCCTTCTTACATCCACCAGAGCTACGTCCTAGGGAGTGGTTACTTATAAGCACTCCGCTTATCGGAGCTGTCTGCGCCAGAGAAAGCTGGGCATCCTCAGTGCCCGGCGGAAGGTCGATTACCAGGTAATTCGTTCCGCTCCACTCGACGTCCTCAACAAACTGTTTTATCGCTCCGTGTACCATGAGATCTCTCCATATCACGGCATCCTCCTCGTTCACGAGAAAACCGATGGACATTACCTTGAGTCCGAACTTTTCTATGAGGACGATCTTGTCATCGTCGGTCGCGCGAGGTTTTTCGCTTATTTCCATCATCAAAGGGGGTGTACGACAAATTTGTGGGAACCTCGCTACAAGTTGGCCGTACGGCGTTCCCACCATGGGTCGAATCGATTGCTCATGATTGCCGCTTTCAAGGCAAGTATCGCATTGGCACCACTCACAGTCCAGTGCATTCCTCCTCGCTTAAGTCTGTTCCCGACAATTGATTTGCAACCCCCTTCAACCACTCCGGTGGAAACACAGAGTCCCATCCGCCGGAATTTCGGATAATTCATCCTATGACGGTTGTTGTTAATGTAGCCAATGCATTTACTCGCCTTCTCATGGCTACCCTCGTACCGCCTGAGTACCTTTATAATCTTGTCCAGTTCTCCTCTATCAAGCTCCCCCATACGCTCCTTTGACCACTGAGTGCAAAGATCACTTCCCGCCCCGTACAATGCCTTGGCCACTCCACAAAGATGCTCCTTGGCATGATAAATGTCGACTATACCTATTGCCTCAGGAAACAACTCCGCGCACAAATTCCATATCCACGGCGCCCCGTCCCCCAATACAACCTGCCTCTCGGCAGACCCAAAACCACTGCGTTCACTCTCTCGCACTACACGGCGAGCAAAATCTCCATCTCCCCTGAGCACAGTCTCAATAGCTGCATTGTAACTTGCAGAACCAGGGTCCCGCACCGGCCTGCCTTTAGAATTTCTCTTCTCCGCAGTCCACACCACTACAAGCTTCGCTTCCCGCGTTTTCGCTGTCCCATCAGCCTGCTTGCCTCTTCGCCCCTCTGTCTCTTTCCTTCGCATAGGAACCCCAGTACCGTCAATCCCCATATAACAGGTCTTCGCTTCACATTCCCCCCTGTCAACCCTCTGCTCCTCGTCCCGGGCAATGGCCTCGCCCAACGCCTCAGCGTAACGCTCTACCTGCTTTGACCCCACATCAAGACCTGCCAACTCCTCTATCAGCCCGCTTGCTTCTCCAAAGCTCGTCTGCGCTGCGCTTATCCCCACCATGCGTAAAACCCCGGGGGAAAGGGAACCATTCAAAAAACCCAACTCCCTGTCCCGAGGCGAAAAACCCTCATTGCAGCTCTCACAGTGATACCACGCCCTCTCAAGCACCATAGGCCCAAGCACCGTAGTGAACTGCTTTTTGCGACGACCCGCATACTCAGCCATCCTCCCACAACCGCAAAACTCTCCCTCTTCGCTTTTATCACTGTGATCCGAATTGAACCGCCGCTCTAAAGCTTTGCCCATAACCGTAAGCGCAACTTCTCTGGCCCTACATTCAAACTTCTCAAAATCAGAATGACCAAAAAAACTGTCGCCCGTCAGCCTCGCCGCTTCCTCTGCGATCTCCTTGCTGAGCGAGTTGCAGAAATCGGAGTTTTTTTTTGATCCTCACCTATCTTCTGGCGGGCGCGACTCAATTCCTCGCTTGCTTCCAGAAACTCCCTTGAAATCTCCCGAAAACGTTGGTATTCCTGTGTCTCCTCGCTAATCCGTGCTATCTGATATGCTTTGACATGTACAGATTTATGGTTGCCGTCAACCGTACGCACCAGCAGGTAACTCATGTGTTTTTTTCCTCCTTCCCTGGCACAATGGCAATTTGGTTTACCGCACTTGCGGTAGTTTTCCACCAGGGATCCCGGACGCAAATCTCCGAGAGTTGCAAACGCCTCAAGAGCACGGTCACGACGTTCAATGAGATTTTGAATATCGGGGTTGAGCATTGGAAGTTCCTCCTTCTTGTCTGATATATAACAGAATAGCAGATAAGAAGCAAAAAACCAACGACAGCAGGTAAAAACTCAAATTCCCACAAATCTGACGTACACCCCATCAAAGGAGTGCTCGACCCCCAGATGTCGGCATCCATAAGCTCGACTTTCTGTCTTTTTTTGAGATTGCCAAGGAGAGGTTGGTCGCTGAGGAGTCAGTTACAACGCACAACTGCGGTATTTGCTACCGGACAGTATCCGTCAGATACAATTCCAAGTCCAAGGTGATTGCAGTCAGTCAGCTTGTTTTCATCACCCTCACACTCAATTTTGTCAAGCAATACCGGAGTAAAGCGTACGTCTAATGAGTTCCAAGCGTATATCCAAGCATCAATAGTAGGGTTTTCCGCAGTTCCAAAATCTATGCCCCTTCTCGTCTCTTCGTTAATATCCAGAACCGTGACGTTGTCAACGGGTAATCCCATCTGCCTGCAGGCAACTTTTGCCTCCTCAATAAAGTGATTCCCATCTCTGTTGCATATTCTCCACCGCTTGTATGTGTTTCCTTCACCGTAGACCACTTGAAGCCTGCCACTTATATTGTCCCCGGATGAGTTCTTAGCAGGTTTCGGAAAGTAACTGCTAAACTCAAGATTATTGCCGACGGATTCATCTATCGCAGTTATTTTCAACCTGCCATTTTTAATCCTGTCATTATTCACTATATAACCTGAGCGAAAACCTGCATGCCCCGGCCACTCATTCCAGAAACAGGTTCTCGTCGAGGAAATCTGCGATGGCGGCGAACAGTTACTATCGCCAAAATTAAACCTTGTCAGCTCACCACCTACAGAACCCACGTACAGGTCAAATTGGCTTCTATTGGAACCTGCAGGAGGAAACGATGGATCTATGCCAATTTTCACCTTGTTTTTCGGATAACCTGAAGAAACGCCCCAAACACTGTATTGCGAACCCTTGTAGGTGAAAGAAGCGTCGAGGAAAGGTTCCTTGCCGTAGTAAACAGTCACACTTCTGGGAAGCTGTCTTTTCCACTTATCAATGTTGAAAGTTGTATCCAAAAGGGTTTTTCCTGGAAGAGACCATTCTTGCGCATCTGCACTGACCGTAGAACCAAGACAGAATCCTGCGGACAACACAAGAACCAGAAACCAACTGTAAAGCAACGATGATCCCGAATTAATAAATCCCATTGTCAATACACATCCTCTCCTCTTAGAGGGCAAACCGGAAAAACTATCATATATTCCTTGTTACGCCCATCCTCTCAATATGCCTAGATTTTACTGAAATTGCAAAAAATAGCGAAAGAGAATCAGAAAAAAATTGCCGGAACGCCTGCCCTTGCGGAATCAGCCCCAGCAAGCGAACACCCTCCATTTCCTCCATCATCTTCAACCTTTTCCCGTTCAATGTATAAACCTGTCCCGAAAACATAAATTCTCGAGTCGTTCCTCGGTTGATCTCGATGCAATACAGCATATCCAAGCTTGGATGATGTTCTCCCTGCCGCCCCTGCCTCATCAGGTGGCGAGACGGGTAAAGTCTATGTTTTCGGCACGGGACTGTACATCAATAATCTGGAAGAAGAGCCGGTTGATGAAAGCGACAACAGCGGGTGTTCGCTTGCCGACCCGTACGCAGAAGCCGGAAGCGCCGCGGTAAACCTCCTTACGGTTATGGTTCTGCTTGCTGTTGTGTTTCTGTCAAAAACCTGTTTTTCAAAAAAAAAGAGGCATTGTCTGACCCGCACTGAGAAGTCCGGCTAATGGCTTATTTTCCGGCAACGCGGCTGCTTTCACGCAGTCATTGTGGAGAAGTCGGCTTTGTGCTTGCTCTGGGAACCCCCACAGCGCCGGTCAGTTCTCTATGGATTCTAGTATTCTGTCTGCTATCTCAAAAAAGGCCTTTGCAGCCACGCTTTGCGGATCAGATTCCACGATGGGGGTTCCGTTGTCGCCACCGATTCTTATCCGCGGGTCGATTGGGATTTCCCCAAGAAACGGGACTTCAAACCTCTCTGCCATACGTCTTCCTCCACCCCTGCCGAATATGTCTATCTTGCCGTCTACATCGGGCATATCGAGATAGCTCATGTTCTCCACTATGCCAACAATGGGAATATTCAGTTTGTTAAACATCAGTATCCCCCTTCTTACGTCCACCAGGGCTACGTCCTGGGGAGTGGTTACTATAACCCCTCCGCTTATCGGGGCCGTCTGCGCCAGAGAAAGCTGGGCATCCCCGGTACCCGGCGGAAGATCAATTACCAGGTAATCCGTTCCGCTCCACTCGACGTCCTCAATAAACTGCTTTATCGCTCCGTGTACCATGGGACCTCTCCATATCACGGCATCTTCCTCGTTCACGAGAAAACCTATGGACATTACCTTGATGCCGAATTTTTCTATGGGAACGATCTTGTCATCGTCGGTCGCGCGAGGTTTTTCGCTTATTCCCATCATCAAAGGAGCGCTCGGTCCCCAGATATCGGCATCCATAAGCCCGACTTTCTGTCTTTTTTTTGAGATTGCCAGGGAGAGGTTGGTCGCTATTGTTGACTTGCCGACTCCTCCTTTGCCGCTTGCGACCGCTATGTAGTACTTTATGTCGGGAAGCTTGCTTTTTTCACTGCCCGCGTCGGCGGTTATCTGCTTCTGCGGCCGCGACCCGATTTTAATAGAGAGGTCTTCAACTCCGGGTATGCCGAAGATGGCTTTTCGGACTTCCTCTTCGATTGCAGACTGAAGCTTCTGGTCAGGTTTGGGAAGCACTACGGAGAGGGTTACTTTCGAACCTTCCACAAGAATGTCTTTTACGAGGCCGAAGGAGATTATGTCCCGGTTAAACCCCGGATAGTTGACTCCCTTAAGGACTTTTATTATCCGTTCTCTGGTCAGTTCCATGTGGAAAGCTCCCCCTAAGCGATACCCAGTTTCTTTTTTCCTTCCTCGGATATCATGTCGGGGTTCCAGGGAGGATCCCATATCACCTCTATAAGAACGTTATCGGCTCCTGCGTTCTTAAGAGCCATCTCAGCCTGGCCCGCTATCTGCGCTCCCATGGAGCACCCCGGAGTGGTGAGCGTCATCTTGATCTGAACGTTCTTCCCGGAAATTTTGGTGTCGTAGATAAGCCCGAGATCCACTATGCTCACGGGAAGTTCGGGATCGTACACATCCTTAAGAGCGCCGTAGACTGTCTCTTCCGTTATTTCCGGACTGTCTTCGGTTTTCTTCTTTTCAAATCTGGTAAAAGACACGGAGCTTTTATCCTTTGAGGAACCGCCCCTGTCTATCTGGATTATTTTCTTCATCCCCATAACTTGCCTCCTGATTTTCTCTTGATTAACAGCTGCAAAAAACTTATCGAATCGACTTTTTCTTGTGCCATTTTAGATTTTTATACTTTGCCGGACTCTTCAAAGGAAATAAATCTCCCGGAATAGTAACCGAGTTAAAAAAGTCTTTGAAACATAGATCAGGCCATACGCTTTCTTGACACTATAATAACTATTCAATAGCATTCTCCGCAAGTCATGAGGCAATCCCGGCAAATATCAATCGGTGACGTGAAAATAGGCGGGGGAGCTCCCGTATCAGTTCAGTCAATGACCATCACTGATACGAGAGATGTTGCGTCGACGGTTTCCCAGATAAAAAGACTTGAGAAGGCGGGTTGCGACATTGTCAGGGTCGCCGTTCCCGATATGGATGCCGCAGAAGCTCTGGGAGCGATAAGGGAAGAGATAAGAATTCCTCTTGTCTCGGACATACACTTTGATTACAGGCTGGCCCTTGAATCAATAAGACAGGGAGTCGACGGGATGAGAATAAATCCCGGGAACATCGGTGCCAGGTACAGAATAAAGGCTGTGGTTGATGCCTGCAGGGAAAGAGAAATCCCCATAAGAATAGGCGTGAATTCAGGCTCTCTTGAAAAAGACATACTCAGAAAGCACGAGCATCCAACAGCTGAAGCCCTGGTTGAAAGCGCGATGAGGCATGTGCACATACTCGAGGACCTTGATTTTCTCGACATAAAGATTTCGGTCAAATCCACCGACGTGAGGAAGATGATCACCGCATACAGAATGCTTGCGGACAGGACCGAATATCCACTCCATCTCGGGGTTACCGAGGCGGGGACGCCAGGAATGGGAACGGTGAAATCCGCCATAGGAATCGGGGCGCTTCTGGCTGAAGGGATAGGTGATACGATAAGGGTGTCCTTAACGGGCGATCCCGTGGAGGAGATAGTTGTCGGAATGAACATACTGAGGTCTCTTGGAATAAGAAACAACGGAATTGAACTTATTTCGTGTCCGGGATGCGGGCGGCTTGAAATAGATCTTGAGAAGCTGGTTTCGGAAGTTGAGCAAGGTGTTTCCGGTTTCAACCTCCAAAGACCGGTTAAAGTTGCCATACTTGGTTGCGTTGTTAACGGGCCGGGCGAGGCCGCGGAAGCCGATATAGGAATAGCGGGGGGAAGGGGGAAGGGGATGCTCTATCGGGACGGAAAGCTGATAAAATCTTTCAGAGAAGCCGATTTGGTCAGGGAGCTTGTCAGGGAAATAGAAAGAAACTATGTTAACTGAATCGAAAACCCCGCGAAATCATTTTCCATCTGAGTTCAGATCATTTTAAAGGAGAAAAACGGATGAGGTTTTCTTCCTATTTCATACCCACGGTTAAAGAAGATCCTTCGGATGCCGAGATCATAAGTCACAAGCTTATGGTAAGAGCAGGCATGATAAGAAAGCTTGCGGCCGGAATCTACAACTATCTTCCTTTGGGACTCAGGTCCATAAGAAAAGTCGAGAACATAGTACGGGAGGAAATGAACAGGGCGGGAGCCATAGAACTTCTCATGCCCGCAGTGCTCCCGGCCGAACCCTGGATCGAAAGCGCCAGGTGGGATTACTACGGAAAGGAGCTTCTTCGCTTCAAGGACCGCGCCGAGCGGGATTTCTGTCTGGGACCCACGCACGAGGAAATAATAACGGACATAGTCAGGAAGGAAATTCGTTCCTACAAACAGCTCCCCGTTAATTTTTACCAGATACAGACGAAATTCAGGGATGAAATCCGTCCCCGCTTCGGGGTTATGAGGGCACGTGAATTCATAATGAAAGATGCCTATAGTTTCGACGTTTCAGATGAGGAAGCGGACCGTTCCTACCGGGCGATGTACGACGCTTATGTACGTATATTTGAAAGATGCGGACTCGCGTTCAGCGTGGTTGCCGCCGATTCAGGAAACATCGGCGGAAGCTTCTCACATGAGTTCATGGTGACTGCCGACACCGGGGAAGACATAATAATGAGTTCCACTAAGGCAGATTACGCCGCCAACCTCGAACTCGCAAAAATCGGGACTTCAGAAGATGAAAGGGAAGGGGTAAGAACAATCTCCGGGCTTGAGGAAGTTTCCGAGGTGCATACCCCGGGCCTTAAGACGGTTGAGGATGTGGCGCAGCTTTTAAAAGTCGGGCCGGAAAAACTGATAAAGACGCTTATAGTGTATACCGAAACGAAACCTGTCGTTGCGCTTGTAAGAGGAGACGCAGAACTTAGTCTGACCAAGCTTCGAAATTCCCTCGGATGTGATGTCGCAGAGCTTGCCGACCCGCAGACAATTATGGAAGTCTCCGGAGGACCGCTTGGATTCAGCGGACCCGTGGGACTTAAGAAAAAGAACGTGAGAGTGATTGCGGACAAATCCGTTCGCAACATGAAAAACGCCGTAACGGGAGCCAACAAAGACGACCATCACATAACCGGCGTTAACCCTGGACGGGACTTTGAAGCCGATTCCTATGAGGACATAAGGGTTGCCAGGGAAGGGGACCCGTGCCCGGTTTCTGAAAACGGAGTTCTGAAAGCGTCAAGAGGAATCGAAGTCGGTCATGTTTTCAAGCTGGGGACCAAGTACAGCGAAGCCATGGGAGCTACCTACGTAGATGGGAACGGAGTGGAAAAACCGCTTGTTATGGGTTGTTACGGAATCGGGATAGGAAGAACGGTAGCGGCAGCGATAGAACAGAATAACGATGAGTACGGAATAAAATTCCCCGTCCCCATAGCTCCTTTTGAAGTTTCCGTGCTTCCGGTAAACATGAAGCAACAGGATGTGAAGGACGCAGCGGAGAGAATATACTCAACGCTTCTCACCGAAGGAGTGGATGTTCTTATTGATGACAGAGAGGGAACCGCCGGCGTGAAATTTAAAGACTCGGATCTGCTCGGAATCCCGATTCAGGTCACTGTCGGGCAAAGAAGCCTGAAAGAGGGCAAGGTGGAAGTAAAGAACAGAAACTCCGGTGAGAGAACAAGCATTCTAGTGGAAGAAGTCCCAAGAAAGATTGCCGCTCTCCTGGCCAAAAAGAGATAAGGATAAGCCGACCCAAGAGAATCTCATCCTGAACAATCTGCCAGTGCGTTGATAGAACTCTGCCCGGGCATCGCGCATCTGCGCGCTGAGTGTGGAGAGTCAGAATACTTATTTCCCGGAGAGTACTTTTAGGTGTTTCTGACTCTCCACAAAGCAATCTCCGGAAAAGCAATCTCGGAGAAGGCCCATAAGAATTCTTCTCCTAGTTTTCACAACCCATCCTAGAAAGGCCGGTACAATTGCCTCTTGGGACGAGGATGATCAGTTACAACGCACAACTGCGGTATTTGCTACCGGACAGTCAGATGATACAACTCCAAGTCCAGGATGCTTGCAGTCAGTCAGCTTGTTTTCATGACCCTCACACTCAATTTTGTCAAGCAATACCGGAGTAAAGCGTACGTCTAATGAGTTCCAAGCGTATATCCAAGCATCAATAGTAGGGTTTTCCGCAGTTCCAAAATTTATGCCCCTTCTCGTCTCTTCGTTAATATCCAGAACCATGACGTTGTCAACGGGTAATCCCATCTGCCTGCAGGCAACTTTTGCCTCCTCAATAAAGTGATTCCCATCTCTGTTGCATATTCTCCACCGCTTGTATGTGTTTCCTTCACCGTAGACCACTTGAAGCCTGCCACTTATATTGTCCCCGGATGAGTTTTTAGCAGGTTTCGGAAAGTAGTTGGCAAACTCAAGATTGTCGCCGACGGATTCATCTATCGCAGTTATTTTCAACCTGCCATTTCGAGTCCTGTCATCATTCTCTATATGACCTGAGCGAAAACCTGCATGCCCCGGCCACTCATTATTAGTTGTATCGCCAAAATTAAACCTTGTCAGCTCACCACCTACAGAACCCACATACAGATTAAAATAACTTCTAGGAGAACCTTCAGGGGGAAAAGACGGACTTATACCAATCTTCACCCTGTTTTTCGGATAACTTGAAGAAACACTCCAAACATTGTATCGCGTACCCTTGTAGGTGAAAGAACCGGAGAGGAAAGGCTCCTTGCCGTAGTAAACGGTTGCACTGCGGGGAGTTGTTCTTTTCCACCTGTCAATGTTGAAATCCTCATCCAAAAGGGTTGCTCCTGGAAGAGACCTTTCTTGCGCATCTGCACTGACCATAGAACCAAGACAGAATCCTGCGGACAACACAAGAACCAGAAACCAGCTGTAAAGCAACGATGATCCCGAATTAATAAATCCCATTGTCAATACACCTCCTTCCCTCATTGAGGGTGAATCAGGAAAACTATTCTATATTCCTTATTACGCTACTCTCTCTCAATATGCCTAGATTCTACTGAAATTGCAAAAAATAGCAAAAGAAGAATCAGCAAAGAATTTGCCGGAACGCTTGCACCCGCGGAATCAGCCCCAGCAAGCGAACACCCTCCATCTCCTCCATCATCTTCAACGGGCGCTTTAAGGTATAAACCTGTCCCGAAAACATAAGTTCTCGAGTCGTCCCCCGGTTGACCTCCATGCAATACAGCATATCCAAGCTTGGATGATGTTCCCCCTGCCGCCCCTGCCTCATCAGGCTCATCCCCCTCTATATTCGGATCATCCCAGTCATATTCAATAAAACCTCCCCCGTCCTTCTTCGCCGCATCTATTATGCCTTGAATGAACAACCGCTGTTGCGGGGTTTCCCCCTCACCTTCAAAATTCCAGAGATCCGTCTGCTCAATATTCCTGTTAGCCCCGTTAAATACCACGTTGCCATTTATATCCATTATATAGATGTAAGTTGAACCATTGCGCCACGGACCCCCGTCAAATCTGAAAATCCTACGCAGTACCACAGGGTCAAATACTTCAAGGTTAAAAGACGCAGTTATAAAGTTTAACGCCCCTGTCAAAAAGGTCCTCAGATTATCCTGTGTACTTACATCACCAGCATCTATGAGCGGTGTGATAGCTCTTCTAAACCCACTCCTCACGATCTCAGACTGTTCATCCGTAATACTACCTGAAACGTCTTCTAAGAAACCCGCAATAAGATCGTCCTCAAGCTCCTCAAAACTAGTGTAAGAAACCGGCTCGGGCGTGTAATCGAGCCCCCCTACCAACACAAACTCAGCAGCCTCGGCACTGGGATTCCCGAAAGGAACAAACGGTCCATCGGCAACCACAGCGTAACCGTTCGGAATATCTTCAGGCTGACCCACGTACTTCACACAACCCATTTTTTCTCTTACAACGCCACTCCAGCTCTTTCCATCCTCACATCCTGTAAGTTCTTCAGACCAGTCCTGATCCTCAAGCTCCCTTCCCTCGGGATGAATGTATACGCCCCCTCTTTTTGTAAGCAGTACAAGATAGGTGGATCCGTAAAACCAGTCTCTGTGCACCCTGAAATCGTTTAACAGATGAAGAGCTTCCGTAAAACTTTTGGCCTTGGACAGGTGCAGCGAGGCATGCTCCACAAAATTCCTGAGATTCTTCTCCCTCTCCTCTGGATTTGCTGAGTTGTCCACATCTCTGGCTGTAGTTGTAATACTCTCATCCGAATGCGGATTGTCATGCGCCAAAGACGTATCAATGCAGAAAAGAACCAACAGAAGTGCGAGAAACAACAGACTGACGGGTTTTCTAATCCCCTGTTTTTTCTGCCGAGAAACCTGCAAAGAATGCAGAACAGTACCACTGCCTAAATAAGATTTCATCAGAATACCCCTCCTTGCTTAATTCACCCTGAATTTCTATAACTCCCAAGCTCCGCTTACAAAAACAGGATATATTATTTATAAGGAAAGCACAATTCCCCAAAACACACACGCAAACGCCTCTTAGTCGCTTCTTGGGAAAGTGAAGTTTCCTTCCTTGTCCAGATCCACTTTTACCGTGACCGAACCCTTGAAATTTCCTTTCAGTATTTCGTTTGCAAGCGGGTCCTGTATGTATTTCTGTATGGCGCGTTTAAGCGGTCTTGCCCCGAAGACAGGGTCGTAACCAATATCAACCAGTTTTGTAACGGCTTTCTCAGATAGTTCTATGGCGAGATTTTTCTCCGCAAGCCTCTCTTCTAGATCTCCGATCTGTATCTCGGCTATTTTCAAGAGGTTTGCTCTTTTCAGACTGCCGAATATTACGACTTCGTCAATTCTGTTCAGAAACTCGGGACGAAAATAATTCCTGAGCATCTCGTTCGCTTCGCTTTCCATTTCCTCGACGCTCCCCGGCGATTCCTGCATGTACTGGCTCCCGAGGTTTGAGGTCATTATTATTACCGTGTTGCGGAAATCCACGGTTCTTCCCTGCCCATCTGTGAGCCTTCCGTCGTCAAGAACCTGAAGAAGCAGATTAAACACATCGGAGTGCGCCTTTTCTATCTCATCAAAAAGCACCACGGAATAGGGTCGTCTCCTCACGGTTTCTGAGAGCTGGCCCCCCTCTTCGTATCCGACGTACCCGGGAGGGGCTCCGATCAGCCTTGATACCGAATGCTTCTCCATATACTCGCTCATGTCAATCCGTACAATCGCGTCTTCGTCGTCAAACATGAACTCGGCAAGCGATCTGGCGAGTTCAGTTTTCCCGACTCCGGTAGGTCCGAGGAAAATAAACGAGCTTATCGGCCTTTTCGGGTCGGAGAGTCCGGCCCTTGACCTCCGAAGCGCATTTGAGACCAGTTTTATCGGCTCCGGCTGTCCCACCACTCGCTTCGAGAGCCTCTTTTCCATGCAAACAAGTTTCTCGACCTCATCCTCAACCAGACTTGATACCGGTATTCCCGTCCACTTCGATACAACCTGAATTCCCAACTATAGGGAGTGAAGTTACATCCAAGATAAGTTTCATTCCGTATTTCTGTGTTTTTTCGCAGTAAGTCAAGCAGATTTGTCATTATTATAGTTAACTTATAAACACTTTACCACTTATTTACAGCAACCCACCCACCCAAAACTCAATTCAGCAGTACTGCTCTCCAACTTCTCATATGCCATCCCTATATCAGATTAACCCACTGCAAGTAAACCATTTAACTCACCTTATCCTCCAACCCCAACAAATATTGCTTGACAATGACGAACATACAGAATATAGTATTAGCTATAGTGATAGTGTGTTTATCTATTTACTATCTGCAATGACATCACCGCACGCAAAAAGATTCCTGGAACCAACAAATCCAGCACAAAAACGTTATGAAGCCCTGCGCGCATACCACGTAGACGGATTGTCGTCAGCTGAAGTGGCCATACGTTTCGGATACTCCCATGGAACGGTCCGTAACATCTGTTCGGAATTTGCGAACAGCGATGATCCGGATTTCTTTTTGCCCAAACCGCGCAAACGCAAAGCCACACGCAAAGAAGACGAATCCCTCAAACGCAAGGAGAGGATAGTGGAGTTGCGCAAATCAGGCCGTCTTTCTATCTATGACATCATCAATGTTTTGAAGAAGGAAGGTGTTTCTGTGAGTTCGGCCTATGTTCACGGTGTGCTTAAAGGGGCGGGGGTACAGAAGCTTGCGCGAAGGTCCCTGGATGAGAGGCTGGACATTGTACGGGCACATAAAGCGGCTACGTCTGACCGAAGGGTGCTGAATCTGGGTTCCCGGACGTTTCGTACCGAGTTTGCTGGGTTGTTTCTGTTTGCCCATGATCTTGGGAGAGCAGACATTGACGGGATAGTGGAGCGAAGCGGCATGCCTGGGAGCGGGATGATACCGGCGGGGTGCGCGTTTCGTTCCCTGCTTGCTTTGAAGCTATGGGGGATAGGAAGACCTTCACGGATAATGGCAGAGACTCTTGATGAGGGGTTAGGGCTGTTCTGTGGTCTTAACGTAATACCGAAGCGAAGCACTCTTACGGAGTATTCATGCAGGATTGATCCGAGGATGAATCCCGGGCTTATGGACAGGTGGTATAAAGTGGTACGCGGTCTTGGAGTCAATCTTGGAGGGGAGGAATCGTTTGATCTTGATTTCCACGCTATTCCCTATCACGGGGACGCGGCGTTGGTAGAACGCCACTATGTATCGAAGAGGAGCAGGCGTCAGAAGGGGATACTGGCGTTTGTAGCGAGGGATGCTGACGCGAGGATGTTTGCCTGGGCCAACACTGATATACGCAAGAAGGGGGCAAGCGATGAGATACTGCGGTTCATAGAGGGGTGGGAGGAGCGAACGGGTAGGAAGCCCAGAGAGCTTGTGTTTGACGGTGGGTTTACCACGTATGCCAATCTGGGGAGGCTTGAGGAGATGGGGATAAGGTTTCTGACATTACGAAGAAGGTCTGAGAATATGGTGTCTGTGTTGGCTTCAAAGCCGTCTTCTGAGTGGAAGAAGATAAGGCTCAGCAATGTGGGCAGGGAGTACAGGACACCTAAGATATATGAGCAGAGGGTTAAGCTCAGGGATTATCCCGGGGATATACGACAGATAGCAATAAAGGATCTTGGCCGCAGGAAGCCGGTGCTGCTTCTGACCAATCAGATGGAGGAGAATGCGGCGAAGCTTATAGACCGTTACGCGAGGCGAATGATAATAGAGAATACGATAGCGGACGCTATAGACTTTTTTCACATGGACGCGCTTTCTGCGGCTGTGGCTATGAAGGTTAATGTGGACGCACAGCTTACGGTGATGGCCAGTGGGTTGTACAGGGTATTGGGGAACTTTCAAGCCGACACACTTGACTCCTTAATATTCGCTGGGTATATATACTGGCGTGCGGATAGGATTACGTCATTTTTCATCAGACAGCATAGAATGGTTCAAAGAAGCGGCGACAGACCCTGAACAGACTCGCTATGGGCTGGCACTGGGGCTTTGCGAGAAGGACAACTGGCGCAATGCCCGGGGGGAGTTGTGTCTTGCGTCCGCACGCAAGAGGCTTCCCACAATAGCGCAAGCCGTCGGAGTCAAGCTGCCCGCTCCTGCGTCCCTGCCCAAGGGCATGGTTCCTGGAGGCAAGGCTCCGCCGTTTGGAGAAGGCTATCCGGACAAGGATGTGGTTTGTTCTCTTGAGAGTCTGGGAGAAGTTTCTGTTGAACCCGTGAAGGGGGCGGAGAAGAAGCTTTGGCGGGAGATGATGCAGACTCATCATCCCGAGGGCTGGAGCAGAACTCCCGGCAAGCAGATATCCTACTGGATAACCACGGAGAATCATGGGCGCGTGGGAGGCATAGGTTTCTGTGCGGCAAGCTGGCACCAGGGTGCACGTGACAAGTGGATAGGGTGGAGTGCGAGGGCGCGGGTAGAGAATCTTGGTCTGGTGATAAACAACCATCGTTTTCTTCTGCTTCCGGGAGTCAGGGTAAAGAATCTGGCATCCCACGTGTTGTCGCTTGCCATATCGCAAGTGAGGGTGGAGTGGAAGGATATTCACGGGACAGAACCCGTGGCGGCTTATACCTACATATCGAGTGATCATGAGGGGAGCAGTTACAAGGCCGCTGGGTGGGAGATGTGTGAGGAGAAGACTTCAGGGCGTCCTGCGAGCGGGGGGATTGTGGAGAGCAAGACGGTATGGATGAAACCCATATTGGGGGGATGGAAGAAGGTTCTGTGCGAAGAGCCCAGGCACGTAATTGGACAGACACCAGAGCCTTATTACACAGAAGAGGCAGACTGGGCGGATGTGGAATACGGACGCAGTTCACATTCCGACGGACGGGTGAGGGAGCGTATAATATATATGGGGAGGAGGTGGGCCGATAATCCGGGGGAGCCGCTGCCAGTGGTTTTTCCTGGTGAAGCGGAGCAGAGGGGGATGTACAGGTTGCTGTCAAACAAGAGAGTTACGATGGAACATATACTTGAACCTCATACGGAAGCAACGGTGAGCCGGTGTCGTATGGAGAGAGTGGTTCTGGCTGTTCAGGACACCACTACGGTTAATTACAGTGGGCATGAGAAGACAGAGGGGCTTGTGAGCATAGGGGGGAAGGGCAAAGGGTTGTTTGTTCATGTGGGGTTGGCGATAACGGAAGGGAGGCGTCCTTTGGGGGTTTACGATCTTAACGCCACGGTGAGGGCAGTTGGGAAGGGTAAGAAGAAGAACAAGAAGCAGGAGAGCAAGAGGTGGGTAGAGGGGCTTTTCAAAGCTCGGGAACTTAAAGAAGCGTGCGAAGGGACGCGTGTGGTTACGGTATGTGACAGGGAGGGGGACATGTGGGAACTTCTTCGAGAGGGGGTGGAGGGAGGGGACGGTCTTTTGGTGCGTTCAAAGAAGGGGCATAAGCGGCGTGTTGTGGTAGGGGAGGAGACAGAGAATCTGTGGAAGCACATACAGAGCAGACCGGTGCTTGCCAAAAGGGAGATAGAGGTGAAAGCATGCGGAGGGAAGAGGAAACGGGAGAGTCGGAGTGTGATGCTAGAGATACGTGCCGCGAGAGTGAAGCTTGTGGCTCCTTTAGGTGAGGGGGCTTCTGTGGAGCCGCTTGATATGCTTGCGGTAAGTGCTTTTGAGCCTGATCCGCCGAGCGACAAGGAGCGTCTTCACTGGGTTTTGCTAACCACAGAGGGGGAAGAAACAGCGGAGGATGCGGTGCGTGCGATCAAGTGGTATGAGGCTCGGTGGAGTATAGAAGAGTATTTTAAAGCTCTTAAGACGGGAACGGGAATAAAGAAAAGGAGATTTGATTGCGCAGATGATCTGCGCAAGTGTCTTGGATTTGACGTTGTTACGGCGTACAGGGTGTTTGATCTTGAGAGGATGGCGAGGGAGAAGCCGGACACTCCGGCCCGGGAGGTAGCGGGGGAGGAAGAGATAGAGGCCATGTACGGTCTGCTCGAGTATGAAGGAATTATAAAGAAGAGGCCTGATGAAGTGCCCGACATACGCACTTACGTGGTTGATCTTGCGAGATACGCTGGATTCAGGCCCAGCAAACGACAGCCGCTTCCGGGTACGAAGAAGTTATGGCAGGCAGTAGTGAAGTTCAAAATGGCGTATGCGGGTTTCAGGGCCGCGCGACAAATTCAAACAAGGGGGCCCTGAAAAATAATGATGAGTCAAGTGTGTCGGCTTGAAAGATTGGGGAAGCGAGTGGGTGATGGGTATGATGTAGCGAAGGCGAGTACTATATTCCGGGATCTTGTGAGGGTAAGTGGAAAAGTAGAGGTAAAGGGGGATGAGATAATAGTGAGTCTTGGACGCCGTGCGAACAATCCGCTGCTCATAGCTGCTGGCTATGGGGAGATGGAAGAACGAATCCCCTGGCTTGATAATCGTGTTCTCAAGATAAGGTTCTTCTGACCCCCCTCAAAGTGTCATGTCAATTCCTGCAGTTGGGAATTCAGGTACAACCGTGGCTATATCCTCGGCACTTACTTCCTCGCGAAGCATTCTCCTTTGACTCTGTATTTCGGAGAGATCCGTGCCCAGGCTTTCCATATTTTTTTCAAGCTCCGGGATTGGGTGCACGACAAATTTGTGGGAATTTGAGGTTTTGGTAGGTTAGTATTGGCTTTTCGTTCTTTATCTGGTATTTGTCTTTAAAATACCAGTTAGGAGGAACATCCAATGACTGACTCTTATATACAAAATCTCATTGATCAGCGCAACAGCGCCCTTGAAGAATTTGCCACTCTTGGGAACTTGTGTTCCGGATCCTTGGTTGAAACCTATAGAAAGTGCGGGAAACCAAATTGTCATTGTGCTAAGGAAGGAGGAAAGAAGCACGGCCCGAGTTATCTGTTAACGTATTTGGTCGACGGCAAACCCAAGTCCATGAGAGTTAAGGCGGGGCAACTTGAACATGTCCGCGAGCAGATAGCGGAGTGCAAGCGTTTTCGGGAGATGACAAGGAAGTTTATCGAAGTATGTAGCGAACTAAGTCGTGCGTTGCATAACAGAGTTGGCAAAAAAGAAGGGGATCAAAAAAAAACTCCGATTTCTACACCTCGATCAAAAGGGAGATCACGGAGGAAGCGGCGAAGCTGACAGAGGACAGTTTTTTTCTTCATTCTGATTTTGAAAAGATAGAACGTAAGGCGAAGGACGCGGCGCTTATGGTTATGAGGAAAGCTGTAGAGCGGCGGTTCAATTCGGATCACAGTGATAAAAGCGAAGAGGGGGAGTTTTGTGGTTGTGGGAGGATGGCTGAGTATGTGGGTCGTCGCAAAAAACAGTTCACTACAGTGCTTGGGTCTATGGTGCTTGAGAGGGCGTGGTATCACTGTGAGAGCTGCAATGAGGGTTTCAGTCCGCGGGACAGGGAATTAGGGCTTTCGAATGATTCTCTTTCCCCGGGGGTGCTACGCATGGTAGGGGTAAGCGCAGCGGAGACCAGTTTTGGAGATGCCAGCCGGCTGATTAAGGAGCTTGGGGGACTTGACGTGGGGACAAAGCAGGTGGAGCGTCACGCTGAGGCGCTGGGGAGAGATATAGTGTTTGACGAAGAGCAGAGGGTTGAGAGTGGACAGTGCGCTGTGAAGACCTGTTATATGGGGATTGACGGTACGGGGGTTCCTATGCGAAAGAAAGAAACAAAGGGACGGAAAGGCAAGCAGTCTGACGGGTCATCAAAGAGTCGTGAAGCAAAGCTTGTAGTGGTGTGGACAGCAGAGGGGCGGGATTCTAAAGGCAGGCCGGTACGGGATACTGGTTCTGTGAGCTACAACGCGGCTATTGAAACTGTAATGGAAAAGGGAGAAGGTCTTTCTCCTTTTGCGCGCCGAGTGTTGAGGGAGAGTGAGCGCAGTGGTTTTGGGTCTGCCGAGAGACAGGTTGTGTTGGGGGATGGGGCGCTGTGGATATGGAATCTCTGCGAGAAGCTGTTTCCTGAGGCCATAGGGATAGTTGACATCTATCATGCCAAGGAGCATCTGAGTGAAGTGGCCAAGGCATTATACGGGGCGGGGAATGATCTTTGTTCTCAGTGGGCAAAGGAGCGTATGGGTGAACTTGATCAAGGGGAACTGGACAAGATCATAGAGGTACTCAAGCAGAATGAGCACAGGCATGAGAAGGTCGGAAAATGCATTGTCTACATTAACAACAATCGTCATAGGATGAATTATCCGAAATTCCGGCGGATGGGTCTTTGTGTTTCTACCGGAGTGGTTGAAGGGGGATGCAAGTCTGTTGTAGGGAACCGTCTTAAGCGAGGGGGGATGCACTGGACTGTCCGTGGAGCCAATGCGATACTTGCCCTGAAGGCAGCGATTATGAGCAACCGATTCGACTCGTGGTGGAACCGTCGTGCGGCCAGCTTATAGCGCGGATCCCACAAATTTGTCGTGCACCCTCCGGGATTCTGCCGTAAAGAAATTCGGATGCGCGGGAGAGGTCTCCTTCTCTCTGCGCTCTCTCTGCATCCATTCTTGCGGTTTCTATTTCCTCATTGGTTTTTCTTATTCTCGATATGCAGTCTTTTTCCTTCTTCCAGTGCGCTTCAAGCGTCTCTGCTTCTTTTTTCAGTTTCGAGAGGCTTTTCTCAAGCTTTTTCAGCTTTCCAAGAAGTTCAGGATCCTGTTCCTTTCTGAACCCCTCCCTTTCTATCTCAAGGCGCATTATCTTTCTTTTTATTTCGTCTATCTCGGTCGGCACGGAGTCAATCTCCATTTTGAGCCGCGCGGAGGCTTCATCCATGAGGTCAACGGCCTTATCAGGCAGAAACCGCCCGGAGATATACCTGTCTGAAAGCTGGGATGCGGCAACGAGAGCTTCGTCCTTGATCTTCACCCCGTGGTGAATCTCGTATTTTTCCTTAAGACCCCTCAGGATCGACACGGTTTCCTCCACAGAGGGTTCATTGACGTAGACCTGCTGGAACCTCCGCTCAAGAGCCGCGTCCTTTTCTATGTGATTTCTGTATTCATCAAGAGTGGTCGCGCCTATGCAGTGAAGTTCTCCGCGCGCAAGGGCAGGCTTCAGCATGTTTGACGCGTCCATCGCCCCATCGGCCGCTCCGGCTCCCACTACGGTGTGTATTTCGTCTATGAAAAGAATTATCTCCCCTTGGGATCCTGTAACTTCCTTCAGCACGGCCTTGAGTCTCTCTTCGAACTGTCCCCTGTATTTTGCCCCGGCAAGCAGCGACCCCAGATCGAGGGAAACGAGCTTTTTGTCTTTTAGCCCCTCAGGAACGTCAGAACCGACTATGCGTTGTGCCAGCCCTTCCACTATAGCTGTTTTCCCCACTCCGGGTTCCCCTATGAGTACCGGGTTGTTCTTCGTTCTTCGAAGAAGCACCCGGATCACATTCCTTATCTCCTCATCCCTTCCTATAACAGGGTCGGTCTTCCCGCTTCGGGCAAGTTCCGTGAAGTCCTTTCCATACTGGCGAAGCGGCTCCATGGTGTCTTCGGGATTCTGCGTGTTCACTGTATGATTACCTCTCAGTTCTTTCAGTACTTTTAAGATCTCTTCCTTGGTCACGTTTGATTCTGAAAATCCGTCTTTCAGGGTTCCGGAGGCGTGAGAGACAACTCCAATCAGAAGGTGTTCCGTGCTTACATACGCATCTCCAAGATGCTGCGCTTCTGTGTCGGCAGACTGGATGGCAGAATGAAGTTCTCTGCTCATGTATATCCGGTCGGATGCCCCTTTCACCTTGGGAAGCCTGGATATATGCGAAGCGGCCGTCCGCGCAAGCTCTCCGGGGTCAGATTCAAGTCGCTCCAGAATCCTGACTGGCATCCCGGGCTGACTTACAAGTGCCGTGAACAGATGAGGCAGGTCAATCACCTGATTTCCGCTGTTGCTCGCCGCATTTCGGGCCTCAACGATAGCTTCCTGCGCTTTCAAAGTGAATTTTTCGGGTGAAATCATCTCAGACACAAAATAATTCTTCTTTGCGCGGAATCAAGGAATTTGCCTGAAATTGAAAACCGGTGTGGGGAGGGGGACAGAAAAAGATTGCGCTACGGGCCCTTGAGTGCGGTTAAAACACCGCACGCACAACCCGGCCGCGGAGAAAAAACCGGGAGATTCTGAAAACGCCGATTAAAGTGTGTTTGCGTTATTTACCAAGGATGCTCACAACGCAGGTAATTCCGTCCATGGCGGGCTGGGCGCCTCCCATGGTCTCGATGATGCCGACTTTCGCATCTTTCACCTGGCGCTCCGGCTCGACTTCCTCTCTTAGCTGCCTTACGATCTCGGCAGTCTGAAGAAGCCCGGTAGCTCCAACCGGATGTCCCCGTGAAAGCAGGCCGCCGCTTGGATTAACCGCGACTTTGTCGCCTCCGACCCACGTGCTTTTTTCGTCTATGAGAGTCGCTCCTTCTCCCTTCTCGCAGAAGCCAAGAGATTCAACAACCATCATTTCCGCTATTGAGAAAGCATCGTGAATTTCAGCCACGTCCATATCCTCGGGTCCCATTCCCGCCATTTCGTAAGCCATCTGGGAAGTTCTCCAGACATTCTCAGAAGGGTCGCAGGTAAGACCCGTGGGGCTGCTGTATTTGCCCGACTGGGCAACGCAGCCCAGGATTTTTATCGGCATCTTTTTAGCAAGCTCTCCGACATGTTCCTCGGAGCAAAGTACCGCGGCCGCTGCGGCGTCTCCGACCGGACAGCACATGTTGCGCGTAAGCGGGTCGGCGATCACCGGCGCGCTCAGCACTTCTTCCACGGTTGTAGGCTTTCTGTACTGGGCAAGGGGGTTGAGCGAAGCATGGTAGCGGCTTTTTACGACGACTTCCGCCAGCTGCTCCAGCGTGACGCCGTATTCGCTCATGTACTTTGAAGCTCTTATGGCGTAGAGTCCGGGCATTCCCATGCCGATGGATACCTCAAGGTCATCTTCCTCAAGGGGCAGGGGACCCCCGGAGAGAATTCTGCTCAGATTCTCAACACCAAGAGCGAGCGCTATATCGTACTGACCGTAGGCTATGGTTCTCCAGGCTTCCCACAGGGAAAGCGTTCCGCTTCCGCAGGCACCCTCCACGTTTATGGTCGGCTGCCCGACGAGCCCTATATCCTTAAGCGCTCTCTGACCGACTCCCATACCCTGATAGACATGGCCGCAAAACGCAATCTCTATTTTCCGCGCGTGAATTCCCGAATCCTGTATCGCGGCCCATGCGGCTTCTCTTGCGAGAATGTGAGCCGCTTTATCGGGAAATCTTCCGCAGGCGGTGTTTCCCACTCCTATGATGTACACGTCTCTCATTAATGACTCCTCCTGCTTGCGCTTTAAGTTCGGCGATAAATTTATACCAAATTATCCACATTGTAAAATTTAGGGAAATTTCATTTTTCATAATGAAATTTCCATGATTTAATGGTATGATGTTCGGAGATATTATGCAGTTTCAGCTTTACTCTGAACAAAAAATACCCAGATAGGAGGTTAATATGAGTAACATACCAAGTGCCAGCGAAGTTGATGTCATGGACACCTTCAGTGCAATAGGAACAAGAAGGTCTATTAGGTGGTATGAACCGAATCAGTCTGTTGAGAAGTGGAAGGTTCAGGCCATACTGGAAGCCGCCAGGCTTGCTCCTTCGGCAGGCAACTTCAATGGACAAAGAGCAATAGTTGTATATAGAGACGAAGATCCCGATGTATGGGAGTTCATATCCGACTGGAGTCAGATCACAACGCAGATGGCTCCCGTGCTTGTGTTCTGGTGCTATGACATGGCCAACTACGATACGCAGGGTCAGTCAATTCACGATCTTATGAGGACCGGAGCCCTTGACAAGGCCCATGGCTGGGAGTACGACAGGGTGTCTAACCTGTTCCCGCTTCCCGGACTGCTTCCTGACGCGATATTGCACCGGCTCGCAGCGATCGATCTTGGAAACGCAATAGAGAACGCCATACTTACCGCGACGGCGCTGGGTCTTGGGACCTGCCTTAACGGTGCCAGCGGCGGAGCGAGAAGAAACACGAAAGCGAAATTCGCTCTTCCCGACACTTACGTGTTCAGCTGGCTTATGACCATAGGCTATCCCGCGGAAGACATGCAGGGTGGTGGAGCAAGATGCCGTCCTCCGTTCGAGACCATGTTTTTTGAGAAACGTGTCGGAAACGCTTTTCCGAGAAACCCCGAGGTAGTGAGTCTGCTTGAGGAGCTGAACATGCTTCAGCCGGCAGGACCTCTTCCGGGGAGGCTTGAGGAAATCAACAGGCTTACCAAGCGTTTCGGCCTTGGAGACGAATGGCTTACCGACTGGGAGCTTGAAGAGTCCCAGCTTGGAGAGGTTGCGGGAGACAAGAAGTTTAACCAGCTCGGTGCCGATGTAGTGCAGGCTTCAGCTGCGGGATCATCTCCTGACCCCTCGGGCTTCACCCTCAAACCGACAGTAAAGAGGGAGAGAATCCAGGAGTACAGGAAGGAAAAAGGCATCGGGGACGCCGATTAGTTCTTATCAAAGATCAATCAGGAGGTTTTGATAATGGCAGAGATAACACTGAATATTCCGGATCCAATTCATAATAAGATCAAGAAAAGAGCCGAACAGACCGGTAACGCTGAGGTCGGCGTTATAATCGCCACTCTGGCGCTTACTTTCGGCACTTCGGATTATGATGATTCAAAGTGGATCAAGAACCTGAAGGGACAGGACGACGCGTCTAAGCCCTGGTAGGATCTCGGAAGTAAAAAGCAGTTTAAAAAAGGGGATGTTCGTGGAAACGGGCACCCCTTTTTTTGTGTGCTGGCTATTGAGGGAAAGAAAAAGACAGCAAAAAGGCCGAGCCGAAGAGACGCGAACACAAGTTTCGCAATTTTACCAGTAAGGAGTTCGCAATTTTATCAATAAGAACTTCGCAATTTTTATAACAGAGTTGAAATGGCTTTTTCAGTCATCATATATGGACGACATTCGTACGGAATGGAGAAAAAAGACCTGCACCCAGGAACCGACAGCGCAAAGACTCAGGCAGGTTAACCGTATACGCGTAGCGGTGCAGACGCCGCGGTATCTTCCAGTTTTTTTCTGAGGAGGGGATTCATGCCTTCCGGGTCAGCTTCAATTTGCTCAATCGATTTCTCTATATGAAGAAGTAATTCTTTGAAATCTCTACCGTTTTTCGCCGATACAAGTGGTGATCCCGAAAACGCTTCGCGAAGCGATGCTTCTGTCCGTGTGTCCGCCTTGTCCGTTTTGTTGAAGACCAAAACGCTCGGTATATCTTCATATTCCATGGATTCCAGTATTTTCGTTACCGACTCTATTTTCTCTCTGACATCAGGGTCGCTCGCGTCGGCGACATGGATAAGCAGGTCGGCTTCCCCTATTTCTTCAAGCGTGGCCCGAAAGGCGTTTACGAGTTCACGGGGGAGTTTACTTATAAAGCCCACCGTATCGGTCATAAGTACGTGTTTTCCCTCTGGAAGCATGACTCTTCTTGTGGTTGGATTCAGGGTCGAGAAAAGCTTGTTTTGGGTAACAACGAGGGATTTTGTCAGTCGATTAAAAAGCGTGGATTTTCCTACGTTCGTGTACCCGATAAAGGAAACGGTAGGGAT
The DNA here is from genome assembly GCA_965208155.1 of Thermodesulfobacteriota bacterium. Taxonomy (GTDB): domain Bacteria; phylum Desulfobacterota_D; class UBA1144; order Nemesobacterales; family Nemesobacteraceae; genus Nemesobacter. The sequence continues at coordinate 2,320,760 of OZ242322.1, read as the reverse complement.
TTTAGAGATTTTCCTGTTTTTCCTCGTATGTTCCCGTCTTCTGCAGAGACCGTCGATCTGTTTTTCGAGCTGTTCGATCTGTTTTCTTATGCTTCTTCTTTCCTGCTCAAGCTTCTTCTCCCCGGGACCTCTCGTGCCTATTCCGCCTCCCAACTGGGAAAAAGCCGTTCCCTTTCCTTTAAGCCTCGGCAAATTGTATTGGAACTCGGCGAGCCTTGCCTGGATTTTTCCTTCGTTTGTCTTGGCGTGTTTCGCGAATATCTGTATTATCAGCTGGCTCCGATCCATTGTATCAAGACCGGACTCCTCCCCGATAGCGTTTGCCTGGGCGGGGGTAAGTTCTGTGTCAAAAATTATGGTGTCAGCCCCAAGGTGCTTGGCGTGAAGAGCAATCTCCCTGAGTTTTCCTCTGCCGACGAGATAACGGGGATCAATATTTTTTCTTATCTGGATCATCCTGTCGAGCACTACTTTTTCTGCGGAGAGAGCCAGGGAATCAAGCTCCTCCAAAGACTTCTCGGCCAGGTAGCGAAACTTGGTGCTGAAACCCACAAGTATGACTCCTTCCCTGTTTTCCTTACCTCCATTCTTGAGAAAAGCACTCCTTAGGGACTGTTCTATGGCGCTTACTTCCTGTTTGAGGTTAATGCTTATACGACCTGGGTCCGAAAACCTCGAAATCTCCCATTTCGCCTGGTTTTCTCCATCCGGCGGAACAAGATTCGCGTATTCAAAACGTCCCGCCGAACCGTTTTCACCTGGAGACACCGAAGCTATAAGGTCGAGTCTTTCATTTGCCAGAGTTGTCAGGTCAGAATTCGTAAGACCTGATCCCTTGAGGTTGGTTCTTACGGCGCGGAATCCCCTGAGCCTGTATTTCGCTCTTCTTCTCCTCCCGAGCAGCTTTTCAAAAGGAAAATCGCAAGGTTCTCCGATGAAGACGAATCCGATCTTTCCCTTGCGGTCAATAAGTACTGTTATGGTTCTTTTTAGTTCGCTCGAGAAGGTTAAAAGGGTTCGGGTGAGTTCCAGGGTTACCAGGCGATCCTGGGAGATTTTCCTCTTGTATATTCTGAGTATGTTCTTCTGGTCGCTTCTGGTGAGGCCCGAGGTGTTTCCGTAGAGTTTATCTATCTTTTGTTTCCCCTTGATCCATATATTATTATATTGCGCGAAAAATTTGAAGCATTTTCAGTGGAAAATAAGAAAAACCTGCCGGTTTTCAGGTTTTGAGAACTGAGAATGACAAAGCTTTCTTATTTCCAAACTCCGAATTGAAAGCTGAAGGATAGGGGTGATGTGCCGTGAAAACGGAAAAACAGCCATGGATTGCTGAATTTTACGAGAAAGAAAAAACCTCGGTCAGCGCGGATGAAACATGCGGAGAAACAAAGAAAGTCTCGGGTTTTCTCTGCCGCAGCTTCGAGGCCTATGCCGAATCCTTAAACAAGGAATACGGCCAGGACACAATCAGCGTGGTCTCTCTACCGCCTGTTTTTATGCACGCGGTTTTTGATGCCGAACCAAAAACCTCTGGATTTCTGATCTTTTTCGGAACTTCAAAGATCATCATGGTTCTTTGCGGGAGAGAAAACGCCGTTACCTTCGTGGGGAGGAGTATCGATTCCGGTCCCCAAAAACCGAAAAAGAACCTGAAACTTCTCGGAGTGACTTGGGAGGAGAGGAAAGACGGAGGATACCTTTTCCGGGACAGCACTGGAGTAGAGATTGAAATCCGTGAACTTATGCTGCGGATAACCCGGTGGGGAGCAAGCTAGGGAGCAAGCACGATGTGCGTCAGAAAGGCGATTACCATTATGAGCCCGACAAGCAACGGTACGCCGAGGATGTATTTAAACCCTTCTTTTTCATGCGGTTCGAGATCAAACATTACGGCGCAAGAATAACCTATGTGCTTTGTCATTGCAAAGTCTTATTGAAGAGATTCTGAATTTTTGTTAAGTTCTTACAGTAATGATTGAATATGTGACTCCCTTTTTTCGCCCACCGAGCGAACATAAAAGCTTCATTCTTCAGGCCACCATCGGCTGTTCTCATAACAAGTGCACCTACTGCGCCATGTACAGAAAGGAAACCCAGAAGTTCAGGGTAAGGCCTATGGGCGAGATAAAAGAAATTATTGATACCGCCGCAAAGAGCGGTTCACTTGAACGAAGAGCTTTCATCGCAGACGGCAACGCGCTTGTGCTCTCCACAGCCAAGCTGCTGGAAATAATGGATTGTCTCCATGAAAAAAGCCCGGGTCTTGAGAGAATCACCATGTACGCAAACGTGGGAGACATACTCAGAAAACCGGTTGAAGACCTCACGCGTCTCAGGGAGGGCGGCCTCGCCATGGTCTACATAGGTTTTGAGAGCGGAGACGACGTGGTGCTAGAGAGAATAGAGAAGGGAGCGAATTTTGCCGAGACTGTTGAAGCCTCAAGAAAACTTAAAGCCTCCGGGATAATGAATTCGGTTATGGTTCTTCTCGGAATCGGCGGAAAAGAAAGGAGCAGGGAGCACGCTTTGGCCACCGGCAAACTTCTTACCGAATGTGATCCGGAATATGTAGGAGCTCTCTCCCTTCAGCTTCGCCCAGGAGCACCTATTTACGAGCAATGGCAGGAAGGCCTCTTTGAACTTCCAGACAAGTTCCAGATGATAGAAGAGCTTGAAACCATAGTCGAGAATACGGAGCTCTCAGACGGTTATTTCTACTCGAATCACATATCAAACTATCTTCCTGTCAGGGCAAAGTTCCCCGAGGAAAAAGACAGGGTTCTTAAAGAGATAAAAGAAGTGCTAAAAACAAGAGACGAAGCGTTCCTTCGTCCAGATTATTACAGAGACGTGGTAAATCAGTACTGAAAAAAACTCAAGGAGGCTTAAAATGGGAAAAATTGCGACAACTTCACCGGTCTGGGGCTGCAGTGTGAGTGATCTGAGGGCATTAGCGAAAATCACGGAAGAAGCGGGTTTTGACGGTATCTTCTCTCCAGAAGTACCGCCTTACAGCGCTATAACCAACGCTCAGGTGTTCGCTGAGTGCACCGAGAGGGTAAACGTCGGAACGTGGATAGCCAATATATACATGCGCCAGCCCGTAGTTGCTACCGCAACGGCGCTTACGATACAGGAAATAACGGGGGGAAGAATGATTCTCGGACTCGGAGTGAGCCATAAGCCCGTTAACAACAGATACGATATAGACATGGGAGACCCGATTGAGTCTATGAGGGACTACGTAGGGGAAGTGAAAGCGTTAGCTGACGGAACTTCTCCAAGACTTTCTCTTAAAAGAGAAATGGACCTCCCGGTCTATATAGCGGGACTTACCAAAGCCGCAGCGGAGCTTGCCGGAGAGGTTGCCGACGGCATAATGCCGTATCTATGCCCTCCCGCCTATATAGCTACCTTAAAAGAGCATGTTGCTTCGGGCGCCGCGGGAGCGGAAAGGGACCCCTCGACGATATCGATTACAAACGGCATTCCGTCTTTTGTCTCGGATGATGGAGCTGCGGCCGTCGCCGCGGCCAAAAGGGGTCTCGGCCCATACGCCAGATTTCCTTTTTACCAGAGATTAATAAGAAACATCGGCTTCGGGGATATAATCGACCAAGTGCAGGACGGAGCAAATCCGGCCGATGTGTTTACAGACGAACTGATAGACTCGGTGGCGCTTGCCGGCACTCCGGATAACTGCAAGAAAAAACTCGAGGAGCATTTCGCAGCTGGAGTCGATCTTGCCATATTGGTCCCAGGACCGGTAGGAAAGCTGAGTAATATAGAAGTAATGGAGATAACAGCTAAAGCTTATTCTTAAGTTTTTAATAGATTATTAAGGAGCGGAGGATACCGTCTATTTTCCGCTCTTTTTCTTTTCCGTCATCCTTTGTTTTTTACAAGGAATCATTTGAATGGTGGGCTTGTAAGGGCTTGGGTGCTTATGGCTATAACCACAAGGCTGTCCGCTATGCGGTAAAGCAGTGGGTAGCCGGAACCTGCCATCATACAAACAGCGTGGAAGGTCACTGGTCTATGAGAGCTGTAAGTTCCCTTTTTATTTCTGGCTGCCTACGTGCGCCGGAATATGGTCTTGCTAAAAAAATCTAAAACCGGACAGTTTATTTGTTAAGAAACCGGACAATTAGTTTATTACTTACAAACCGGACAGAATAGTTGAAACGGAATTTTATGAAAGTATAATTACGGCGATTTTATTCTCTTTGCTTCGGTCCGCCAAAACGTGAGTCTCGATAATAACATTTTGTCTCTGCTCATATTTTTTCCTCTTCTGGGAGCCTTGGTGCTCGCGGTCCTGCCGTATTTCCAGAAGGTTTCTGATTACCAGCTAAAGGCAGTTGCGTTTGTAATAACCCTGGTAGAATTTCTGATATCCCTTCCACTTTTTTTCCACTTTAACGGTTCGCTTTCCACAATGCAGTTTGAAGAAAAGATTCCCTGGCTTACGGACCTTGGGGTGTCTTATCATCTGGGAGTCGACGGTCTTAGCCTCTTGCTTGTGCTTCTCACGACCTTTCTTTTTCCCATTACGGTCCTTTGCTCCTGGAACGCGATAAGAGGCGGATGGAGAGCGTTTCTTTGTCTTACTCTTTTTCTTGAATCGGCACTTGTCGGCACCTTTGCCGCGCTGGATATGATTCTTTTCTTTATATTCTGGGAAGCGGTACTGATTCCCATGTATTTCATCATAGGAATCTGGGGGTCCTCCAGAAGAATCTACGCGGCAATAAAGTTCTTCATCTACACGGCGTTTGGAAGCGGACTTATGCTGGTTGCGATCATCTACATGTACTACGCGCATATAGACCAGTTCGGCTTTGCGTCAATGAACCTTTTTGACCTCCAGAAGACCAGTCTTGCTTTTGACGGAATACTGAGTCCCCAGGGGCTTGTATTTCTGGCGTTCTTCCTGGCTTTCGCAATCAAGGTTCCGATGTTTCCGTTTCATACGTGGCTTCCCGACGCGCACGTCGAGGCTCCCACGCCGGGGAGCGTAATACTGGCCGGCGTACTGCTTAAGATGGGAACCTACGCGGTGATAAGATTTCTTATTCCGTTTTTCCCCGAAGCGATAGAGGCGTACACAGGGGTTCTGATAGGCCTTTCCATCATCGGAATAATCTACGGAGCGATGGTGGCATTCGTGCAGACGGATCTCAAGAAGCTGGTTGCCTATTCAAGCGTAAGTCACATGGGACTCATAATGCTGGGCGTGTTCATCTTCAATCTCCACGGCGTGCAGGGCGGGGTCTACCAGATGATAGGTCACGGTCTCTCAACCGGCGCCCTGTTTATTCTCGTCGGAATGATATACGAAAGACGTCACACCAAAATGATTTCGGAGTTCGGTGGACTCGCAAAGGTAATGCCGATTTTCGCACTGTTCTTCATGATCGCCATGCTCTCTTCGATAGGACTTCCTCTTTTAAACGGTTTCATAGGGGAATTTCTGATTCTGCTCGGAGTGTTCGCGGAGAGTTACCTGTACGCGGCGCTTGGAGCCACGGGGCTCGTACTCGGAGCCGTCTACATGCTCTGGGCATACCAGAGGGTAATGTTCGGACCTATGGTAAAGAAAATAAACACGGGGCTTAGGGATCTTAATCCAAGAGAGATAGCCCTTATGATTCCCCTTGCAGTTATGATATTTCTTATGGGAATCTACCCGCAACCCTTCCTCTCAAAAATGGAACCCACGATAACAAGAATGGTAGACGGAAAACAGCAGGAAGCCTTCCGTGTGGATGCCATGGTGGATGAGGTCAGGAAGAACAGACATTAGAATTATAGTCGGCAGGTTTCGGGGTGACCGTTTGTTGGCTTGATCAAACTTTGGTGCAAGATTAAGCAGTTCCGGTATTCACCTAATACTTAGAGTCTTATGACACCTGAAAAATTTATTGACAAGTGGACTCGTTCAAAACTCAAAGAGACATCTGCATCGCAAGAACAATTTATTGACCTTTGTAATTTACTGAATGAACCAACACCAGCGGAAGCTGATTCCGAAGGTGAGTACTACTGTTTTGAACGTGGAGTACGGAAAGAAGGAGGTGGTGATGGTTGGGCCGATGTTTGGAAGCGTCACCATTTCGCTTGGGAATACAAGGGAAAACACAAAAATCTTGAAAAAGCTTTGGCCCAATTACGACAATATATTTCGTCATTGGAAAATCCCCCTCTTTTAATTGTTTCCGACATGGAGCGGTTTCGTATTCACACTAACTGGACTAACAGTGTGAGTGAAACTTATGAGTTTCAACTTGAAGACTTTTCTGATTCAACCACTCGCAAAAAGTTTAAATGGGCATTTTCCGACCCTAATCGACTTAGACCGGGAGAAACACGGCAAGCACTCACTAAGCAAGCTGCCGAGACTTTTGCTTCCCTTGCTCAAGGATTGCGTGAAAGGGGTTATAACCCACAAACAGTAGCACATTTTGTTAATCGTCTGATTTTCTGCATGTTTGCTGAGGATATAGGGCTTCTGCCTGATGATATGTTCACAAATATGCTGATCAAAGTACGACACCAGCCTGAAGAGTTTGTTGAATGGGTAAGTGACTTATTTAGTGCTATGAAATCAGGAGGGCGAATTGGATTTGAGCAGATAGCTTGGTTTAACGGTGGCTTATTCAATGATGATACCGCTTTGCCCATGACCCAACCGGATATCGAAAAAGTGCTTAAAGCAGCAATGCTAGATTGGTCAGAAATTGATCCTTCAATTTTAGGCACTTTGTTTGAGCGTGGTCTTGATCCCGATAAACGTTCCCAACTGGGTGCACACTATACTGACCCTGATAAGATCATGCGGATAATAAATCCAGTGATATATCACCCTTGGGTTGATGAGTGGGAAATAGCAAAGGCGAAAATAAGAAACAGTTTAGAAAAGGCGGAAAAAACAGATACAAAGTCGGTAAAAAGTCGGCACGAAAGACAAGCCAAACGGTTACTCGACCAGTTCCTTAAGAGATTGCGTGAATTTACGGTGCTTGATCCCGCATGTGGGTCAGGCAATTTTCTGTATCTGGCTCTGCAGGTACTCAAAGATTTTGAACATCAGGTGCAAATTGAGGCAGAGGGAATGGGTTTCCCAAGAACATTTCCTGCTGTGGGTCCGGGCAACCTTAAGGGAATTGAGATTAACTCCTATGCTGCAGAACTGGCTAGGCTCTCTGTTTGGATAGGAAATATTCAATGGATGAGACATAATGGATTCCAAATGGGAGCAGGTGGAAGTCAAAAGCCGATTCTTGAACCTTTTAAAACCATTGAATGTCGCGATGCAATTTTAACTCCAGATGACAAAGAATCAAAGTGGCCAGAAGCCGATGTGGTAATTGGGAATCCCCCGTTTCTTGGTAACAGGAAAATACGAAGTGAGTTGGGGGACAATTACGCCGAAGCACTACCAAGTGTCTACGCTGAATTAGTGCATGGCAAAAAGCCCGATTTAGTCTGTTACTGGTTCGCCAAGGCCGGACAACTTCTTGCAAACCGAGATATTAGATCCTTTGGTCTTGTAGCAACGAATTCAATCCGTGGAGGCACTAATCGCACAGTGCTAGACGGTATTCTTAAAGACTCGATAATTTTCGACGCTTGGTCGGATGAACCTTGGGTAATTGACGGCGCCAGCGTAAGGGTATCGTTGATTTGCTGTGCCCCTAAAGACTCTGGGTTCCCAGCATCTCTGAATGCCATTAGGGAACCAAATATCAACTCCGATCTCACAGCAGGAGCTATTGACCTTACTCGCACATCTCCATTGAAACAAAACAGGGGAGTAGCCTTCCAAGGGGATATCAAACGCGGCCAGTTCGACATTTCCGGCGACATAGCGAGAGAGTGGCTTCGCTTGCCAGCAAATCCCAATGGTCGTCCAAATGCTGATGTTCTCAAGCCGTGGATGAATGGAATGGATATAACCCGCCGTTCAAAAGATAAATGGATCGTCGATTTTGGCGATATTATGAGCGAGACTGAAGCTGCACTTTACGAAGCCCCATTTAGTTATATTACTGAGCATGTGAAGCCCGTTCGCCAGAAAAATCAGGAGAAAGCAAGCCGGGAGTTTTGGTTCAGGCACTGGAATCCTCGCCCTGCGATGTGGCGGGCCGTGGGTGACATGGTGCGCTATGTTGCAACCCCAACAGTCGCCAAACACCGCCTCTTTGTCTGGCTGGACGCGCGCGTCTGCCCAGATCATCAACTCATTGTCATAGCCCGTGATGACGATACAACATTGGGAATTCTCCACAGCCGGTTTCACGAAATTTGGTCGCTGCGGCTCGGCACGAGCCTAGAAAACCGGCCGCGTTACACGCCAACCACGACCTTCGAGACCTTCCCCTTTCCAGACGGTCTTACTCCCAACATCCCCGCCGCTGACTATGCCAATGACCCGCGCGCTATTGCCATCGCCGAAGCCGTGCGCCGGTTGGTTGAACTGCGCGACCGGTGGCTCAACCCGCCGGAATGGGTGAAATGGGTGGATGAACCGGCGCCTAATTATCCCAAACATCCAATTCCTCGAAATAAATCTGCTGAGAACGAACTCAAGAAACGGACTCTCACAGATCTCTATAACTCTTTTCCTCAGTGGCTTATCAATGCACATGCGGATATTGACGCTGCTGTTGCTGATGCTTATGGTTGGCCTTCTTCTATCTCCGATGATGAAGTATTGAGCGAGTTATTAAAATTAAATCTGCTAAGGGGTTCTTGATATTGAATACCTGCATATCTTCTTTTTTATTTGCCCGCAACTTTGAGGTTTACTACTATGATATTTATCTAAATCAGGAAACGGGTTAATGGTGTCTTTTAAAAAACTCATAACGAAAAAAGTCGAATTTTCCGCTTCTCACCGGTACTGGAACAAAAACTGGAGCGAGGAAGAAAACCGCGAATTCTACGGCAGATCGAGCCTGCCTGGCGGACACGGGCACAATTTCGTGCTTGAAGTCACCGTGGAAGGAGAGATAAACCCGGAGACGGGCATGATAATCAATCTCTTTGATCTGAAGCAGATTGTTTCATCGGTTCTGGCCGATTTTGACCACAAGAACTTAAACGAGGACAACCCCCGTTTTCAGGATCTTATACCGACGACTGAAAACATAGCCAAAGTTCTCTGGGAAACGGTAGAGGAGAAAATTCTTGAGAGGGATGACTGTCGTCTTTACAAAATAAGGGTGTATGAAACAGACGATCTTTTCGTCGACTACCGCAAATGCTAGAGAAAACAGAGCAGGTGCTTCTTACGAAAGTATTCAAATTTTCCGCAAGCCACAGGCTTTTTATGGAAGGTTTGTCCGATGAAGAAAATTTTGCCATATTCGATAAATGCGCAAATCCCGCGGGGCATGGACACGACTATACTGTGGAAGTGGGAATAAGAGGGGAAATAGACGATGAAACGGGCATGGTAATAAACCGCATTGATTTTGAGGCGGAGGCCGCACCGGTAATAGAAAAACTCAACTACAAGTGGATAGACAGGGATATTCATTTCTTTCAGGAAAACATATCGACTGTTGAGAACATCGGGAGATACCTTTGGGGGGAGTTCATGGAAATCATCCCGGGCAAACTCGATCATATAAGGATATGGGAAAACCCGAAAAGCTATTTTGATTACTTCGAGGAGAAAGGAGATGGCTGAGAAAGTCGTGATTGTGACCGGAGCGGCAAGAGGGATAGGAAAAGCAATCGCAATTGAATTGCTCGAGGCGGGGTTTTTTGCGGCGCTTTGCTCAAAAAGCCCCGGGAGCGTGGAATCCCTTGGGGATGAATTATCATCTTTTGCCGGGAATTCCATGGTTTCTCGCGTTGATATATCGGTTGAAGAGGAGGTCAGAAGATTCATCTCAGGCGTCGCTTCTGAAAAAGGGAAAATTGACGTACTGATCAATAACGCGGGCGTAGTCCACACTGGTCCGGTAGAAAAAACGGACAGCGGACAGTGGGATGAAATGATGGCCGTAAACGCAAAAGGACCCTTTCTCATGGTAAAATATGCTCTTCCTTTTATGCCGGGAGGAGGCCATATCGTAAACATCGGCTCAAACGCTTCAAAAAAGGGCTTTCCCGGGTGGGCAGCCTACTGCGCCTCGAAGTTCGCTCTTCTGGGTTTCACCAATTCTCTGAGAGAAGAGGTAAGAGACAGGGGAATAAAGGTTTCTGCCGTCTTGCCAGGTCCGACAAGAACGGATATCTGGGACTCCCTTGACGGAGAATGGGACAGGACAAAGATGATGTCTCCTGAAATTACGGCGAAAACAGTCCTGTCGGTCATAAACCAGCCCCGCGAAGCGAATATAGACGAAATTGATATAGTCCCATCCACGGGTAGTTTATAAAAGATCGGTTTCGGAAAAAGCAGATGGTAGGGATAGTTTCAGTCGGAATCAGCTATAAGACAACCCCAGTGGAAGTGCGGGAGAGGTTTTCTTTTTCTGATGCGGATACTAGAGAAGCACTCGGAATCCTCCGTTTGAGGGAAAACGTGCTTGAATGCTTCATAGTGTCCACATGTAACCGCGTTGAGGTCTACGCGGTTACCGAGAACTGTGGGAAATGCGAAGAGGAAATCAAGTCCTTTCTTCTGGATTTTCATAAGTCTGACGACAAGAACCTCTCCCCCTATATGCACACCCGCGTGGGACCTGACGCGGTCAGGCATCTGTTCAGTGTAGCGGCCAGCATTGACTCCATGGTGATCGGAGAAACCCAGATTCTTAACCAGCTCAAAAACTCATATAGCGTGGCGCGTTCCGAGGATACGGTCGGACTTATACTCAACAGGCTTTTTAACAGGGCTTTTTTCGCCGGGAAAAAAGTTAGAGCAGAAACAGGGATATCTTCTCAAGCGGTCTCCATAAGCTACCTCGGAGTGGAGCTTGCAAAAAGAATATTCGAGAACCTTGCAAACCGTACCGCCATGCTGGTGGGAACCGGGGAAATGGGAGAGCTCTTCGCAAAACATCTTGTTTCCAACAACATAAAGGAACTCTATGTGACGAGCAGGAATTTCCATAACGCGGAAAAACTTTCGCAATCCCTAAAAGGCAAGCCCATCAGGTTCGAAGAAATGTTCTACTGTCTGAAAGACATTGATATTCTTGTTACCGCAACCGGGTCTTCTGATTACATAATAAGAAGTGAACACGTAAAACAGTCTCTTAAGCTCAGGAAAAACGATCCGATTTTCATGATTGATATAGCCGTCCCGCGCGATATAGATCCGAAGATAAACAAAATTCCCGGGGTTTACCTCTACGACATAGACGACCTGAGAATTGTTCAGGGTGAGAACTTAAATTCCAGAAAGGAAAATCTTAAAAAAGCCGAAGAAATAGTTCTCAATGCGGAGAAAGGTTTTACGGACTGGATGGAAAGCCTCAAGGTCTTTCCCGTTATAATCGATATCAAGCAGAAATTCGAGAAGATAAAAAAGACCGAAGTTGAGAAGGCGCTTCGAAAAATCGAGGGCGGTACCGGAGCGCAGAAAGAGGTGCTGGAGAGTCTGGCGAATTCCATAATCGGAAAAATATTTCACGATCCGGTCACTAACCTCAAGAAGAGAACATCCGGTTACGAAGCGGCTCTTTACTCGGAGGTGACGAGAAGGCTTTTTGAGCTTGACCGGGTGGATGTATCACAGGGCGCAGCGGATATTTATGACGAAGCTGAGAATTGGGACCAGGGGTAGCAGGCTGGCTCTCTGCCAGGCCCGTCTTGTCGAAACACACCTTCGGGCTGTTTTCCCTTTGCTTGAAACCGAAATAACGGAAATAAGAACTTCGGGCGACACCAACCCCCAAGAAGAGATTTCGCGGATTGGCGGCAAGGGGGTTTTCGTAAAAGAAATAGAGCAAAGCCTCCTCTCGGGCGAAACGGGTATTGCCGTTCACAGCATGAAGGACATGCCTTCAGTTCTTCCAGACGGACTTGTCATAGGCTCTGTGCTAAAAAGAGAAGACCCGAGAGATGTTTTCATCTCAGCAGACGGACGTACCCTTGAACAGCTTCGAGGAGAGGGAAGGGTGGGAACCGGAAGCATAAGAAGAAGAGCTCAGCTGCTTTTCAGGTTCCCCGGTCTGGAAGTTGTTACCATAAGGGGAAATGTTGATACAAGACTAAGAAAAATTTTCTCAGAAAACCTTGACGGAATCATCCTGGCCGCAGCGGGGCTCAACCGGCTCGGGCTTTCAGAACGTATTACCCAGCACCTTGCGCAGGACTATATGGTTCCGGCTCCATGTCAGGGAATAATCGCCATAGAATGCAGAGAAGACGACAGGGAAACGAGAAATTTTCTATCCGCAATCACCCACCCGGACACAGAAACCGTAGCAACGTTTGAACGCTCCTTCCTGGAAACTTTTGGCGGAGACTGTCAAATTCCGCTTGGATGCTGTGCGCAGGCACATCTCAGAAAAATATCGGCAGATTCTGTTTTTATAGATATGGAGAAAAGGGCAGTTTTCAGGAATTCCTGGAAATGCGATACGGAAAAAGCATCCGAAGAAGGTTCCGCTATGGCCAGAGATCTTATGAAACGTGCCGGGCTTTTGACGCTGTAACGACTTCTAGCGGGAGTTTACCGCATTAATTTTCTAACTGGCTGATTTCACTTTGTAAATGGCTGGATTCCGTATGACCTACGAGGCCATGTATTTTCCCAGATCAAGAGCATCGTAGAGTGCCTGCTGAGATTGATTCATCTGCGTATGCGTTTTATGCAGCTGAGGCTCCTTACACCACTTTGAAGGCGGATAAAACAACACAACCTCCCGAATACAGCCAAGCTGCTCAAGTATCTCATGAGTTGACATCTCCAGCCCGTGGCGACTGACCTCCCGCCTCAGAAGACTGCACAGCATGAAAGCCAGTACACAGCACAAAATATGAACCCTGATCTTCTGGTCAGTCCAATGATATTGAGGACGGAGCGCTATATGATGAACATTCTTCATCTCCCTAAATGCGCTCTCAACGTGATATTGAGCCCTGTAACCTCGTACAATCTCCTCATCACTCCAGTGATGATTGTCAGTAAAGATCAAGGTCTTCCCCAGAAGAGTTGACTGCAGACGCTCCCATTCGGACTTGTTGAACTTGTAGTGAAGTGTGGTGAATCCGTCAGTCTCCGTAATATCAACCCGGAACAGATCTTTCATGTGACGAGCCTTGAGCCATTTCTCAACTTTTTTCTTTGTACCAGCGACAGTTGGCCGACGCCCCGCTGTGATCTGTCCCGAACGCCATCTGCGCAGGCGATTGCCAAGTTCTCTCAACAACTTGCGCCGTTTGACTATCTCACGCAAAAGGGTCTTTACCTGCGAGTCATACAGCTTCTTGTTCCAGGTAACGAGCACAGTCTGCTCCACTCCCAGCACATCATGCCTGCTACGCCATGCCTTGACTCCGTCAATGCCTTTGATTTGTGCAAGCTTACCCTCTGGAACAGCAAGCAGTTCCGGGTAATGCGTGGGCACCAGAGAACCAATTACGTGGTAAGGACTCTTGTTTACAGCCTCAAGGTTGTCGCGGGCGTTGTTGCCCTTGTCAAATACTATCGTCACATCTTCTGTCTGTTGCGCAATCTCCTGGTAACGCCGTACCAGAGAATCCGCAAGTCCTCGAAACATGGGAGCGTCCGTCTGGTTTCCGGGATAGGTGTTATGCAGAAGAGGAAGTGGTCCGTCAGCGCTTACCAGCAGAGCAAGCCCTACAATGCGCAGAGACTTGCGTCCTTCCTTGCTGTGTCCCCGCTGGGCCAGAGTACAGCGATCGTTAAAGCTGTTTATGAAGGTGAAGAAATTGGTCGCGTCAAACAGCACCTGGGAGAGGTCTACATCAAAAAGCTTTACCATCTCCGAGACAACATCACGCTCAATTGAGGAAATCGCTTCGGGGGATACGCGGTCCATATTGTCCCAGAAACGCTGGCTTGTGAGCTGTCGGGGTTCAATGTCGATGAACTGTTCAAGCACAGTATTTGCAAACCATCGCGCGGTAGCGGCTTTGGAACTCGGAGCTACGCAGCGGTTAATGATGGAAGCAAGCAGATAGGTTCCCACGGAGGGAGAGGTTCGTTTGGGAACATGGTGGTCTATATGATCACAGAGTCTGAGTTTGCGTGCAATGTCGAGCAGAGCGACAACCGCGCCGAAGTCCCTGACACTAACCTGCTTTGGGACGGGTGGTTTTGAGAGTCTTGATATGATGTCGTCGGCTTTCCCCAGGTATTTTTGCCAGACGATTTTGGGTTTGCCGTTAATTCTGGCGGATTCTCTTGCGTAGTAGTAGGGTTTGCCGCGGATAATTTTTTTAGTAATGCTTGCCATGTTAGGGCATACTATACAGCATGTATATAGTGGTGTCAAGTGGTGAGCAGGTCAACATATTGATAAAAAGGTTTTAATATAGCCTCGGATAGTTAGGCCATACAAGTTTTACGCAAAACAGAGATGTCCCCACAGATAAAAAGTGTCAGGATTTGAATGAAAACAGGGGGTTATGACTTGCTGAAGTTGGCAGGGGCTTGTTAGTTATGGCAAAATCAAGCGTGAAGGCGGTAAACTCCCGCTAGGGTAACGGAAACAGCCAAACTGTTCAAGAGACCAACTCCTTAATATGGAAGTGTTTTGCCCACCACCCTCTTCGCCAAGGAAGTCGTCTGGTCTATCGTGTCAAGGTCTCTGACATTATGCTTTCCGGCAAATTCTGTTACATAGTGCCTGTCAGAAAAGGCTTTTTTTCGTCGATTTTCCGACAGAATTCCAGATGGCACCAGGGGCCCGGCTCCTTCCAAAACCCAAATGCACTACAAAATCACTAAATTATCCATTTTCTCCGATTTCCGGACAAACCCCTCCCTCGCTACCTCCCAAACAACTCATCCTTTCTGCTCCAAGGCTGCTTAAGCAGCTGCCAGGAAACCAGGCTTGAGCCTTCTTTTCTCTTTTTCCCTCTCCCTGTTCCTCACCAACACCCCAAGACGATAAATGTTCGCCGCCAAAACAGATAAAGCCACACTCCTCGCAAACCCCTCTTTCCCGTGAACTCTTACTTTCTCACACCCCTTGTGATTCAATCCGTTTATCGCCGACTCCACAGCGGGATGCTGCCTCCTGGCTTCTGTAAACTCCTCACTGCCCTGCCTCTGTCTGTCCTTCTCTCCAAGCTTCCCCTTCTTCGGCAGATAGTTCCCTTCCAGTATTTCATCAAGACTCTTCCTGTTGTTCGGACTGTGGAATCCCTGATCAAAACTGCACGCCTCAAACTCAGGATACAGCTCTGTGGTTTCTTCTATAATAGGCACACACACATCCACATCGGATTCTTTCCACATCACCCTGTGATTGAGAATGAACTGATGCTGATCCTCCACTATGCACACCGGCACTCCAAATTCTACCGGTACTCCCGCCTTACCCTTCGCTATCCAGCGCGTATGGGGTTCAAACACAGAGAATACTTTCTCTTCCTGCGGTATCACTTCTCCCAGAATCAAACGCCTGCGTACCTGATCAATCTGACGGATTGCGTGCGCTTTATAGTAGTTTATCCCCTTAAGCCTCCAAACAGGCGCTCCTGCAACCACCAGTTCGCATAAAAGCTTGTCCGCACGTCTTACCATATCCTCGCATGCGCTGAGATACTCTTGCAGACTGCCCGGATTACGGCCTCTTGTTTTCTTCGTTCTTACCCGGTTGTAAAGCTTCTGTATCTTCTCACTCAGATGCCTGTGCTGACGCCAGCCGGGAAGCTTGTTTGCACAAGCCGCCTCCCCGCACACCCGAACAAGACATCTTGTCGCGTCCCAGCTCAAGCCCACATCAGTAGGATATTCCACATCGGTTTTAACGGGAAACGAATCACATCGACCTCGCAATTGTTCTCCAGGGTTTTTTTTTGATACAGCGTGTCCGCTCTGTATCACTATGAGGCTTATCTCCTTGAGCAACTCTGGACTCAGCAGCGACACGTTGTCTATTATGGTCTGAAGTTCGTACTTGTACTCGTCTCCATAACCACTGTGACCCAGCATCTGACGAAGCAGCATATCATTGTTAGCAAGGTGATGAAGGCGATCATAATCACAGCCAAGTCCCTGCTTCAATACCCCAAGCACCACAACTCTCCATACATCCATTCCGGGACGACCTGTGAGGAGGTCTATTTCAGGAAGAAACTTCTCCTCAAGCAGGGAAAACAGCCGCTGCCTTGTCTCGGGATTCGTGTATATGTGCTGCAGTCCTATCAGTATTGCGGGAATATCATCCCGGGATTTCAGATTGAAGCGTATGTCCTCAATTGCCGTTCCCGCGAGTTCGAGTTGAATATCTTTTATCTTTCTCATGGTGAGTTCTCCGAAGATTCTTTGAAATGGCCCAATATGTTGATAACTTGGGTATAATTCTACCACATATGGACAATCTTCACCAGGGAAAATCGACAATATTTTATTTTATTTCAGTGAGTTAGCAGTTTTCTGGCAGACACTACATAGTGTCTGTCCGGAACCCCCCCCCCTTTTTTTTTCGGAAGAACATTGTTTTCAAGCATCTCGTCAAGCAACTCCCTGTTCTCCTGGCTGTGAAACCCCTTGTCAAAACTGCATGACCCCAAATCCGGATACCCCCTTTACACCTTTAACCAGGTCCACTGCTATGTCCACATCATGCTCCTCCCACATCACCCTGTAACCCAGGATGAACTGGTGCTGATCCTCCATCACGCATACAGGCACCCCCAACTCCACAGCTACTCCAGCCTTTCCCGCCAGGGTGCGAGCTGGGAATATATAAGATACCAAGGGGCCGGCATAAAGAAACACAGCTACACACACGCTTGACATGGCTTGATTTTCAATTAGGTTCTTCTGTCTAAAGTTTCTGTCGCGGGGTGGAGCAGCTTGGTAGCTCGTCGGGCTCATAACCCGAAGGTCGCGGGTTCAAATCCCGCCCCCGCTACCAAATCTGTTCCTTTGAACTTTTTCGCAGCCACCTCACGGAGACTTCCCTTTTAGCTTGCTTCCGTTTCGTTTTTAATCTCGCTCGGGTTATAATTTTCCCCAGTGGATTCTTTTTAGAATCCTTATTTCCATAAAAAAGGGTGGGTGTCTCTTTGCTTGTTATGGTGTCCCTCGCCTTGGTGCTAGGAGTAATCGGCCAGATGCTCTCTATCAGGACGGGGTTTCCAAGTATTGTGTTTTTCCTCATTTTCGGGGTTTTAGTAGGACCTGAATTCTTGTCTCTGGTCCATCCCTCGGAGTTTGGAGAAGGACTTGAAATAATAATAAAACTCTGCGTAGCCATCGTTCTTTTCGAAGCGGGACTTAATCTGAACAAAGAAGAAGCGCTTAGTCACGGGAACATAATACTTCTGCTGATAACCGTTGGCGGAGTGATTACGATGATAGGCGGAGCGGCCTTCGCGCGCTATGTGGCCAATCTTTCCTGGGAAATGGCCTTTGGTTACGGTTCTCTGGTCATAGTAACCGGTCCGACCGTCGTTCAGCCCCTGCTGAGAAGATTCAAGGTCAAACCTAAACTGAAGCACATACTTGAATACGAAGGGGTGCTTATTGACCCTATCGGGGCATTGATAGCTATTTTTGTAGTTGAGGTGGTCATCATCGAAAGCAGCCATGCAGCGTCCGGCTTGCTTCTCGGATTTGGAGGCCACATGACGGAGATAGGACGGGTAGTGCTTCTTGTCGCTTACAAATTTGTAGTAGGAGGGGTTTTAGGCGTCCTCGGAGGTTACGCAGCGACTTTCACCGTTAAGAGATTCTATATCTACATGGAGGATTTTGTAGATCTTTTCATGCTTGCCTCCGCACTTGCCGTCTACGGGTTTGCGGAGATGCTGGCTCCGGAGGCTGGACTTGTAGCGGCCATCGTCTCTGGAGCTATAATCGGAAACCTGAATATTCCGGAAGAAGAGGAAATGAAGAAATTCAAGGGCAAGCTTACAATCCTTGTCATTTCGCTGCTCTTCATTTTTCTTGCGGCAAGCTTGGAGCTTGACTACATAAAGGATCTTGGAATCTATGGTGTTCTGGTCGTGTTCTGTCTGCTTTTTATTGTACGTCCGGTGGAGATATTTCTTCTGTGTGTACGTTCCGGTCTTTCGATCAGGGAAAAATTGTTTCTCTCGTTCGTTTCTCCAAGAGGAATAATTGCCGCGTCAATAGCTTCTATCATCGCTCTGGAACTGCAACAACATGAAGTTGAAGGGGGCAATACTGTCCAGGGACTGGTTTTTCTCACAATAGCAATCTCGGTTCTGCTCCAAGGGGGTGCGGGAGGCTTTGTGTCGAGAGCGCTTGGGGTTAACGACAAAAGAAACAAAGTGGTGATTGTAGGGGCTAATAATCTCTCAAGACTTCTCGCGAGACTACTTGAGAGAACCGGCAAGGACGTTCGCCTGATAGACACAAACAGAAGGCTTGTTGAGATCTCCAAGTCAGAGGGACTAAAGGCGGTTGAAGGAAACAGTCTGACTGTGGACGGGCTTGAGAAAACGGAGATTTCTTCCCCCGACACTCTCATATCCCTTACAACAAGCGATCATGTGAATGTTCTTGCCTGCCGCCTGGTGAGAATAGATTTCAAGGTCACCCACATCAGCGCACTGCTAAACAGACTGGCGAGTCCTTCCGATATTGAAGACATGCAGAGATTCAGAGTTCCCCTCGCTTTTGGGAAACGGATTGACGTAATGGATATATATTCAAAAATTGCCGAGAAGGAATACATTGTCTTCAAGTCCCGCATCGGAAAAGAAACAATAGATAAAATGGATTTTGAAAAATCACTTCCGGAGCACTTGATTCCGTTTGTGGTGGAGAGGAACAGAACCGATGAAGTTTTCGTCTACCACCAAGGCTTCAGCCTTGAAGTGGGAGACGCTGTATACATTCTTGATATGAACCCGGTTTTAACAAGCCCGGATATTATCGGGAAAGCCAAAAAAGAACTGATTGAAGTGTAGGGAGCGAGAAGATGAGTTCCGAGATGAAATCCTTTGAGAAGATGCTTTTAGAAATAAAGAAAATTGTCGATACGCTTGAACAGGGAAAGCTTCCCCTGGACGAATCAATTGAGAAGTTCGAGACGGGAGCGGCATTGATAAAACAGTGCTACCAGGACCTTGAGAGCGTAAAGAAGAAAATAAGCCTTATAGTTGAGAAAAACGACGGCACTTTTGATCTTGAAGATTTCGGCGAGCAAGAGCGGTAAATGGGCTTTGACGCAAAAAACTATCTCGGCAGAAAAAAAGAAGCCGTCGAGGACGCCCTGAGAGAATATCTCCCTCCCGATGAATCCCAAACGAAACTCCGCCAGTCAATCATCTACAGCATTCATCCGGGCGGGAAAAGGCTCAGACCCGTTCTCTGTCTTGCCGCCGCGGAGCTTGTGTGCGGAAATCACGACTGCGCTCTGCCCCTTGCATGCGCTGTTGAAATGGTTCACACCTATTCCATCATTCATGATGACCTGCCTTCAATGGATGACGACGATATCAGAAGAGGCGCGCCGGCAAACCACAAGGTATTCGGAGAAGCCGTCGCCACGCTTGCGGGAGACGCTCTTCTGGCAGACGCCTTCGCCCTTGCAGCACAGAAACTTCCCCTGGGCGGACTCTCTTACGAGACCACGCTCAGGGCCCTTTCTCTCCTCGCGGAGGCTTCGGGATCGGGGGGCATGGTTCTGGGACAGGCTTTTGACCTCGACACGGATCATGCAGAACCTTCTGAAAAACAGATACTTCATACCTATCTGCTGAAAACGGGCAGGATGATCACGGCTTCGGTCGTCGGGGGCGCCATGGTGGCGGGGGCGCGGGAAGACGAGCTTCGTAGTCTTCAGTCCTATTCAGAGAAAATAGGCGTGGCCTTTCAGATAACAGACGATATTCTTGATTCCCCGGCAAACGCCGCGGCGGGGGGAGAGTGTGGAAAGAAAGAATATACCTATCCGTTCCTTATGGGCATGCGCGCGGCGAGGGAAAAGGTCTCTGAGCTTACCGAGAGCGCGGTGGAAGAGCTTTCAGGTTTTAACAGGGAGCCTAATCCTCTTAAGGAAATAGCTCTGTGGTTGCGTGAAAGAGAAAAATAAGACAAGACTTGACAACCTTATGGTGCGAAGGAATCTCGTGCCGAGTGGAAACCGCGCCCGCGCCCTCATCATGTCGGGGAGAGTTGCGGTTGAGGGAAAGAGGGTTGATAAACCCGGAACCCCCGTCAGGGAAGATTCAAGGATAGAGGTCAAAGAACCGGCGAGGAAGTTCGCAAGCAGGGCGGGGCTTAAGCTTGAGAAGGCCATAAGGGAGTTCTCCGTCTGTGTTGAGGACAAAATAGCGCTTGACATCGGAGCATCGACGGGAGGATTCACCGACTGTCTTCTTCAGTTCGGAGCAAAGAGGGTCTACGCCTTTGACGTCGGTTACGGGCAGATTGACTGGAATCTGAGGAATGACAAGAGGGTAGTGGTAAGGGAAAAGATAAACTGCAGATATCTCAAACCCCAGGACGTAGGAGAAAAGGTCGATATAGTCACCATCGACGTATCCTTTATCTCTCTTGCGCTTATAATAGAGCCCGCCGCCTCCGTTCTTGCCGGGGACGCCACGCTCATAGCGCTTGTAAAGCCCCAGTTTGAGGTGGGAAGAGAAGATGTGGGAGCCGGTGGGATTGTAAGAGACGAAAGCAGGCAGAAAGAAGCCACAGACAAGATAACATCTCATCTTGGGGCACTCGGGTTCAGTGTCAGGGGAGTGACAGAGTCTCCGATAAAAGGGGCAGGGGGCAACAGGGAGTTTCTTGTCTGCGCTTACATGGGTACGCCTACTTTTTCCCCCAGTCAGAAAGAAACCTCTCAAGCCCTATGTCCGTCAGGGGATGCCTGAAGAGCTGGGTGAACACCTTGTAGGGAAAAGTAGCGACGTCGGCTCCCATCTTGGCGGCTTCCACTATGTGCATCGGGTGCCTTACGCTTGCGACCAGTACTTCAGTTTCGTACGCGTAGTGCGCGTAGATCTCGCAGATATCAAGCACAACCCCCATTCCGTCTGAGGAGACATCGTCGAGTCTTCCCACAAAAGGGCTCACGTAAGCCGCTCCGGCCTTCGCGGCCAAAAGCGCCTGGGAAGGAGAAAAAACAAGGGTGACGTTTACGTTTATTCCCTCATCTGAGAGAGTTCTGGTCGCCTTTACCCCGTCTTCCGTCATAGGTAGCTTGACGATTACGTTCTCATCTATGGCGGCAAGCTTTTTCCCCTCGGAAACCATAAGGGAGTACTCGGTGCCAAGCACCTCGGCGCTCACCGGCCCTTTTACCACGTCGCATATCTCTTTTATCAGTTCCTCAAAACTCCCCTGGCTTCCTTCCTTTGACACAAGCGACGGGTTGGTCGTCACCCCGTCCACTATGCCGAAAGCCGCGGCGGCCCTTATCTCTTCCATATTCGCCGAATCTATAAAAAATTTCATTTCTCTCTCCTTCACAGAAGCCGCGCTTCTTTTCAGTTTTTATTATGGAACACAATACCGCCTCGGGGAAAAAATAACAGGGATAGACATTTTTAAACCACACCCTATAATTATCCGCAATTTTTTACAAGGAGGAAAAACTTGATGAAATACTTTACAGTTTTAGCCCTGATCGCAGCCGCAATGCTGTTTGTTCAGGTTCCCGCCTTCGCGTCCGGTTCCGCATCCGCGGGCGACGGAGCAAGCCCCAGGAGCGACTACGCCAAGGGAAAGGCCATAACGTTCAGCAAGCTTGTCTGCGATACCTGCTCAATGAAAAAAGCTGATCTCAACAGCGAAAGCGCCATGACCCTGAGAGACAGTCTCGGCGAAATGGAGGATCTGAGCGCTGAAGAAAAGGAACTTGTAAGCGAGTACCTGACCCGCCGTTACAAGCTCTGACTCCATATAACACAGAACAATAAGGAGAGGTGTTAAGTATGAAAAAACTAAGTTTAATCGCAATTTCCGCCGTTATGGCGGTTTTCAGTTACATGCCGCCCGCAAACGCAGGCAATTCCGCCTGGCTTCCGGCCCCCGGGGGAGGCTCCGTCTCCCTTTCTCTTGTTTACCAGAATGCCGAGGAGTTCTACAGAGGCAGTGAGAAAGTGCCCGGACCCCTTGCCGAAGATGATCTTACACAGAAAACAGCCGTGTTTAAGGTGAAATACGGTCTTACGGACTCCGTGGCCCTTGATCTGAGCGTTGGAGGATCAGAGGCTTCAAAACCCGGAGCGGGACCCAAGGAATCTGATGATGAAAGCGGCGTGACGGATGTAAACGTCGGCGTAACCGTCCGCCTTGTTGACGAAGCCGTAACCCAGGCTCCGAGCATTGCCGTCCGTCTTGGCGGAATCAAGGCCGGAAGCTACGATACGGGTCACATAAACTCGATCGGCGACGGCGCTGACGGGTTTGAAGCGTCTGCCATTATCGGCAAGTTTCTCTCGGACAACTTCGCGATATCCGGGGAACTCGGTTACAGGATGCGTAACGAAGACGTTCCTGACGCCGTTTTCGGTAATGTTACAGGAAGCCTGCTTTTCGCGGACATGTTCGCACTGAGCGTCAACTACACGATGGAGAACTCTACGGATGGCATTGATATCGGTTCGGAGGGATTTGCTCCCGCGCTTTTTCCTGAAACAGAAGAAGACGTTCACACTCTCGGATCAACTCTCACATTTTTTGTGGGCGCAGGAGCGAGTATAAGCGGTTCGTATGCCAGGGTGATTGATGGTCGAAACACGGGAGAAAACGACATCTTCGCAGTGTCTCTCGGTTATTCTTTCTGATTCGTACTAATAGAGACAACATATTAATACGCCCCGGACATTTCGGATCAGGCTCAAATCAGAGCATATCCGCAATGACCGGGGCTTTTCTTTACGGAAGGCTTTTTAAGATCAGCAGGAAGACAAGTTTGTTTCAGATGTAGAAGTAGATGAAAGGTATATGGGCGGGAAATACAGCAACATGCGCAAGTCAAGAAAGCCTCGGATGTCAGGAGCAGGAGCACAAGACAAAACCCCGTATATAATTTCCGAAGAGGGCTCAGGGGCAGTTAAGGCTCCAGTCATACTCGTAATCTACCGTTCCCGCGAAACCCTTTAGGCGTTTTGCGAGTTTCTCATCGGCATAACTCACAAGATGCCGAATGATATCCTGCTCGCTTCTGCCGAAATCCTCTGAATACCAGTCATATATGCTCGAGATGACAATCAGGTCATCTTCCATGAAATTCACCCCGCGGGGATGATTCACGTATTGCCGCGCCGCGCCGTCGAGCAGTTCTTGCGTGTTTTTCGCCGTAAAAGCCCTATTAAGAAGGCTGGGGCAGCCGTAGCTTGCGCAGCTCAGGCCGTAGTGAATGAGACTGTCTTTCCATACAGGGCGGAGAATGTCGTTCTCGATATTGTCTAGGGTCAGTTCCCTGCCCGCCACCTTTGCGCGCTTCTCTTTCCATGGACCTGAACATTTCCCCCCGGAAGCGCGGTTCTCGCATATCTGCAGTATGGAATCAGCAGGCCATCCATCCACAACCAGTTTCACGGTAAGGGAGTTATAGAGATTTATCCAATAGGCCTTCTGCTCGGCTTTTGAATATTCTCTCGGGTCAGTTTTCTGCAGGTAGTCAAGATAATCCGCAAGCCTGGCCCTGTCCCGGGCGTTTTTATTCAGCGACGCGTAGTCAAACCTGTTTACTCCCGAGCGGTGAACCCGCAGATAGCCGTTTAGTATCTGCTGCCAGGAACTGTGATCAATCTCTTTTGGATTCGCCTCATCCGCCGTATCCCAGAACGAAACCGCCATGGTTTCTGCCGACACGCCTGGTGAGAGAACAGATAAAACAGAGAAAACAACGGGAATGAGCGCGGCGGGGGCGTATTTCGCGGCGCTTCGTATTGTCATTTTGACTTTCATTTTCCTCTCTGAACGGGCGGGTGACGGTGAAAAAAACGAATTTAAGTGTTAGATTAGGCTCTCAATGATAACACCATCCTTAAAAGTTAAAAGAATATGGAATTCTTTTCTGAACGAGCCGTTTTTCCCCGGCCGCTGCAGGAGAGACCCTTGGCTTTCGACACTGTTAATGAGATGATATCCGCTCTTTACGGAAATACGGAATCCTCACCCCTGGCTCGCCGCCTGACCGACATAACCGGATTATGGTGCGGACTGATTTACTGCGCGCTGGCTTTTTTTGTCCGCAAGCCCGGAGAACCCTCTTTATTCCTGTTTTTTCTTCTGTCTGTGTGCGCGGGCGCTCCGGTGTTTCTGCTTTATTTCTATATTTCCCGCCGCGGGGAGCGGTTCCCCGCAGAACGCGTGTTTATCTGGGCGGTGGTGTTCAGGGTATGCGGGCTTATCGGCGGCCCTTTCTTTGAAGATGATTTCTACAGATATCTATGGGACGGTTACCGCTTTGCTTCGGCCGGGACACCCTACGGAGTCGCACCCGAAGCTTTTTTCCTTGATGCCTCAGTCCCGCAGATGTTTCGCGGAATTCTTGATCAGATAAACAATCCCGCTCTGCCCACCATCTACGCCCCCGTCACCCAGTTTGTCTTCCTGCTCGGCTACCTGATCTCTCCCGGCAGCGTAACGGCGCTGGGGGCCATTGTCGTGGTGTTTGATCTTGTGACGATAGCTCTGCTTTTTCGTCTTGCGCCCGCCGGAAACGTAATGCTCTACGCGTGGTGTCCGCTTGTTATAAAGGAAACGGCCTTTACCGCGCACCCCGACGGAATTGGGGTGTGCCTTCTTCTGGCAGCGATTGTTCTCTCGGGAAAATCCCGATGGACAAGCGCCGCCATCTGCCTCGCAATGGCGGCCGCGGCCAAGGTGTTCGCGCTGCTTCTGGTTCCTCTCGTACTTCTTCGCGCCGCGCCCGGGTACTGGGCGCTGTCGGCTGCCGTGTTCCTCGCACTCTACGCTCCGTTTCTCCTCTCAGGCGGCACCGACTTGGAATCATTCGCGGTTTTCGCGCGGGAATGGGAGTTTAATTCCGCGCTCTTCGGTCTTTTCTCCCAGGCTCTGGGAGCGTTGAGGGCCAAGGTGCTGCTCGGCCTGGGATTTGCCGCCCTGTGGATATCCTACGCCTCCCGGTACCGCAAAAGCGGAGAAAAGATACCCCGCGGGGACTTGATTTACGGAGCGCTGCTGCTGGTATCACCGGTAATAAATCCGTGGTACCTGCTCTGGCTTCTTCCTTTCGCGGCGGTTTTTCCAAGCGTCTGGGCGTGGACGGCGTCGCTTGCCGTACTTTTAAGCTACGTAACGGGCCTTACACTCAATGATTACTCAATGGGGCCGTATCAGCAGCCACTTTGGGCACAAGCGCTTGAATTTGTCCCGATTCTGCTGGCGGCGGGATATGATGTGTGGCGGCGCCGGGAGCGAAAGGCCAAGCGCCGAGGTGGCTGAGTCAGTTCTGTCTTGCTTCCCGTCCTGCAGCCTCCCCCTGCATTTAACGCGGGTCTCTGCCTTATCGGCGAAAAGAAGAGGCCTGCCGGGACTATCTCATATGCTTGATAGAGTAAATGCTTACAAGCCGTGCGACCAGAAAAGCGAGGAAGAGCTGTCCTGTCATCGCTTCAAAGACAGCTACAAGCCTTCCGACGGGAGTTATTGAAGTTATATCCCCGTATCCAAGCGTCGTCAGCGTCGTATAGCTGAAATAAAGAAATTCGTTTATCTCCTTGTGGTGATGATGAGCGTCGGGGATTGAGCCTGAGAAGATCGACCCGGGAAAAAGCTGGTTAACGAATCCGTAAAGAGTGGCCCAGAAAATTCCGAGCAGCAGGTAGACGCAGACCGCGCAGTACAGGGTATTTGAAGTTATTTCATCCGCCCTCACAATCATCCTGACCAGAAGCACAATCAGGTAAAAGAAGAAAAAGAGACTGAGATAGACGATTAGGCTTTCCGGAAAGAACCATTCGCTCAATATCCACGGAAAAGCGAGAGCAATAAGTATTACCAGCGACCTTTTGCTTGTGCAGGCGGCGTACCCGCCGGCGACAAACACTATCATGCCTAAAGTGCTGAGAAGCGAATGCGCGTAATGATAGCCCTCAAGAATCGCCGTAAGCAGCAGCAGGGCCACAAGCGCGCACATGAAATTGAACATCCTGTAATTCTGAAAAAGAAGCAGCACTCCTTTATTCTTCTGTATTCTTTTCTCATTCTTGCTTTCCATCTCTTTCTCCCGGGAACAAGGAACCTGAACCGGCGCGGAGGCTCCTGTCCTCATCCTTAAAATCTTCTGCCAGAATAAAGATTAAACCAAAGCCGGGGGATAGGGCAAGTAAATTCCGCGTCTCTTCGTAATCAAATACGGAGGGGGAATCGGCGGGGCGTGAATTCAGGTTAAGGAAATTATCAGAAAAATATTGTAAAATTCCATTCTTGCGGAGGTAAGCATATGGAGCTCTACATATCGATGAAGGCTGAAAATATAAACCCCACCATGTTCAAGCATGTGACCATGGATATGCCTTCACCCCAGAATAACGGCTATTTCATCGCGGAATACAGAGAGGCGGAAGAAGAAAAAATACTCATTCTCCACAGATACTCCTCAATACTTGAGAAAAAACTTCAGAAAGTCGGGTATTTTCTTGTGGAAAATTTCAACAACGGAATAATCGTCAAGAAAAAAGTCGATGAATCAAGGAACTACATGGATGAGTGGGAAGAGTGGGTTGAGTTCTCAAACTCGCTGCTTGAGGAATTCGAATCTTTTTTCAAGGATATCTGATAATCCGCGGCGTGAAGCCTGAATAAAACCCCGGACTCTCGCCGCAGGCGAAAAGACCGCTAAAAAAACAATGCAAAAAGAAGTGAATTACAAAAACACCCTTAACCTTCCGAGAACTGATTTTCCGATGAAGGCCAATCTTCAGCAAAAAGAACCTCTGATACAGAAATCCTGGAAGAAGGAGGACCTGTTCACCAAAATTCTTGAGAAAAACCGCGGCCGCAAAAAATTCGTTTTTCACGACGGCCCCCCTTACGCAAACGGTCCCATTCATCTGGGTCACCTGCTAAACAAGGTGCTGAAGGACCTTGTGGTAAGATCAAAGACCATGGAGGGGTTGAGTGTCGAGTTTGTCCCCGGCTGGGACTGTCACGGCCTTCCCATAGAACACAAGGTGCTAAAGGAACTGGGAGAAGACGCGTCCTCGATGGATCCGCTCTCTATCAGGCAGAGATGCTCAAGATACGCGTCGAGGTACGTAAAGACGCAGTCAAAACAGATGGTAAGGCTCGGCACTCTCGGAGACTACGAAAAACCCTATCTCACGATGACCCGGGGCTATGAAGCGGGGGTGCTTGAAGCTTTCTCAAGGCTGCTTGAAAAAGGGCTTGTATACAGGGACTTAAAACCCGTCCACTGGTCAATCGAGAACCGCACGGCCCTTGCCGAGGCGGAGCTTGAATACCATGAAAGAGAGGATGAAAGCGTTTACGTTGCGTTCGAGGTAAAAAACCCGCAGGCGCTTCCCCCTTCGCTTGACCCGAAGCCCCAAGAGAGGGTAAGCGTTGTTGTGTGGACCACTACCCCATGGACACTTCCGGCGAATCTTGCAGTTGCGGTGGCGCCGGGGGGAAGATACGGGCTTTACAGGAACACTCGCGGAGAGAGCTTTATTCTCGGTGAAGAGCTTTGCGAAGAGGTTTTCGCAAAAGCGGGCAGAGCTGACTACGAGAAAGCAGGCTCCTGCCTGGGCAGGGAACTAAGAGAGAGAGGAGTTGTATGCTCCCACCCCTTCATCGACAGACCCTCGGCCGTGGTAGTGGCCGATTACGTCACTTTCTCAAGCGGCACGGGGTGCGTTCACATCGCGCCTGGACACGGGGATGAGGATTACAGAACGGGCCTTGGGGAGGGACTTGATATCTACTGTCCGGTAAGAGAGGACGGCACTTTTGACGATACGGTACCGCGGTGGCTTAGAGGGAAGGGGGTCTGGGAGAGCAATGAGCTTATAACGCGGCGCCTTGCCCGCACCGGGAACCTTTTTCACTCAGAACCCTACACCCACAGCTATCCCCATGACTGGCGAAGCAAGACTCCCACCATATTAAGAGCGACTGAGCAGTGGTTCATACATATGGACAGACCGTTTGGGGAGACGGGGGAGACGCTGAGAGAAATCGCGATTGACTCGGTGAGGGGGAAGATTGATTTCTATCCCGGATGGGGAAGAAGCCGCCTGGGCGGGATGCTTGAGTCAAGACCCGACTGGTGCATATCGAGGCAGAGATCATGGGGACTTCCTCTTCCCTACTTCAAAGACGTGGAGGGAAGGGTGGTAATGACCGTGAAGATAGTTCTCGCCGTTTCTGAAAAAATAAGAGAGAAGGGTTCTGACGTGTGGTTTTTCTCAGAACCCGACCAGATTCTTGAGAACTATGATCCGCAGGATGATCCCGAAGCCCCCGACTGGCTTAAGTCAAAAGACGACATAAAGAGCCTTTTAAAAGGCAGTGATGTCTTTGACGTGTGGTTCGAATCGGGGTCGTCCTGGAACTCCGTGCTTAACTCAAGGGGTCTCGGGTATCCGGCGGATATGTACCTTGAGGGTTCGGATCAGCACAGGGGGTGGTTTCAGTCCTCGCTTCTTGTGGCTCTGGGAGTGACCGGAGAGCCTCCCTTCCGCGCGCTTTTCACCCACGGCTTCATGGTTGACGCCCGCGGCAGGAAGATGAGCAAGTCCGGCGGCAACGCGATAGAGGTTGAGGATATCCTGAGCAGATACGGGGCCGACATATGCAGGTGGTGGGTAAGCTCTCTCAGCTATTCAAACGATATAAAGGTCGACTGGGAGTTTTTCGACATTGCCGCGGACGAATACAGGAAAATAAGGAACACCATACGGTTTCTGCTTGGGAACCTGAGTGATTTTGATCCGGCGCAGCACAGCGTTGAGTTCGAGGAGGACGACAGGCACTCGATTGATCACTGGGCGTACTGCGAGTTTACGAGCTTTGCGAACGAAACCGCGGATGCGTACTCGGGTTTCGGCTACAAGCAGGCAAGCGATCTTGTTTTTTCTTTCTGCTGCGATCAGATGAGCGCCGTTTACCTTGCGTGCATAAAGGACAGGCTTTACTGCGAGAAGAAGGACAGCAGGAAAAGAAGACGCGCCCAGACGGTCATGTATCAGATAGCAGACGGAATCATAAAGTTTCTTGCCCCCGTGCTGGTACATACTTCGTTTGAGGCCTACAGGTCCCTGAAAAAAGACGGTGATGCCAACGTGCACACAGAAACATTCCCGCGCGTTGAGATGGCCCTGGCCGAGCGTACCTGGAACGACGTTATGGATATAAGGAAACGGTGCCTTAAGGTCCTTGAGGACGCGCGAGGGGAGGGCGGCATAAACAACCCCCTTGACGCCGCCCTCTGCGTGACGGTCGGAAAAGACCTTTTTGACGATATAAAGAAATTCGAGGTGGAGCTTGAGGATCTCTGCGGGGTGAGCAGATTTGAGGTTGTGGCGGGAGAGGAAATCAATGTGGAACTTGCGGATATCTCCCGGGAACCCAGGTGCGAGCGGTCCTGGAAGAGGGGAAAGACGGTCAGGAAAAGGTCAAACGGGAGATTCCTTAGCGATAGGGACACTGAAGCGCTCGGGCTTTAGTCCGCGCCGGCTAAGAGCGTATGAAATCACCCGGGAGGCCAGGTGAGTCTCCTTCCGCCGAGAATATGCATGTGCAGGTGAAAAACGCTTTGTCCCGCATCCTCGTTCGTGTTTACGACAAGCCTGTACCCGCTTTCGCCAAGGCCGAGCATTGAGGCTATTTCCGAGGCCTTGACCATAAGGTGTCCGAGAACAGCCTGATCTTCAGTCCCGACAGTCGCCATTGAAACTATTTCCTTTTTCGGTATCAGAAGGATGTGAACGGGAGCCTGGGGGTTTATATCCCTGAAGGCAAGACAGAACTCGTCTTCATACACTATTTCCGCGGGGATTTCCCTGTTTATTATCTGCGTGAAAATCGTACCCATACTTGATTGTCCATTAACTCATCACCCATGTCAAAACTCGAGGCACCCTTGGTAAACATGGAGAGAAGCAGCTAAACACCGGTGTGCCGGCAATACCGATTCACCTGCTGATCACGGCGAATCTGCGCCGGGGGCCCGCTTTTAAGTGGTATCAGCCCACATTGTCAGCATGTTTCGGTGAGGCGCTCAGATTTCAGCCGTTTTCAGGCTGACGGAAGAAGCAGGATTCGGAGATTCTGCCTCTCCTGGCGTCAACCAGAAACCCGGATCAGCCTTTTTTATCGATCTCCAACTCTTCTCAATATTCTTCTTCTCTCGGGCCGCGCTCTCGCCGCAAAGAGCATCCATCACTTCGCTTAGCTCTCCCCGTGGGGCAACTACCGAGGCAACTACCGAGGCAGTTGCGTAGTTGAGCATGTCCATATAGGGTAAGGGTTTTGTGAAGGGGCAAAAAACTTTTTCCCCCACAATTCCCATAAAAACCCACCGATTCTCTCCAAAACAGGAAATTCCACCCCAAGACAAAATCAGTTGAGGCAAATACGAACTGCTCCTGCAATTGAAGTTTTCTTTTCAGGAAGGGAAATCTTTTTCTGACAACCTGAAGCTCTCAGGGATCGATTCAAGACAGATACACATGCCCCCAAGCTATGGTCAGATGCCGGAACAGAGATTTATGTCGGATGGTCTGGAAAGATAAAAAACTCTCTGAGAAAAACAAATCTTGCGCAAAAACTGGAGTTATAGTTCGGTTTAATTACGCATAATGGTGCCAGCCGCATATAAACAGCTTTCTGATTGCGACCGGGTAGAAAGGGGGCGTTTCCGCACCCTTTCCCCCACAGACCCGAGCGAGCGCGTTCAACGCACTCGGTTCCTCACGTGTCAGTTTCGCTCATGTGGTGTATATAGACCGCATGACTCTGGCTTTCGGCAGTGGATTTCTCCTGAGCATCTCTTTCATCCTTTCCCAGTTCACCCGGCCCTTACTGCTGCGCCGTGATAGCCACTTCCTCCATATCCTTGTGACCTGGTAGCGGATTACTCGCCCAAGGTGTTTGGCCTGCGCGTCTACCCCTAGATGTCGGTTCTTCTTACACCACTCATTAACCGCACTTACCGCTCTCGCATGCCGATCCTTGGCCGTTGTTTTCTTTAACACCCTGTTCCCCTTCCTCGACCGCCCCCATACGTGCGTGAACCCCAGAAAGTCGAACCTGTGTTCTCCCCCCTTCCTGTCTACCCGCATGTCCACGTATCGCGTCTTGGTCTCGTGAAGTATTAATCCATACTTCTCCAGTCGCTTGCCAAGAACCTCGTATACCCTCTCCCCGTCTGTCTTCTCCTCAAACAGCATTACGAGTCGAGTCGCCCCGGGGAATCTCACCCCGAGGCGCTCACAGAACCGTACGTGAGGGTCTCCCCTCATACGGCTCCTCCTATCCAGCCTGCCCTTGCAGTGCGCGCCAATGCGCGAACAGGTCGGGTTGGCTCCGCTTAACGCGGTTCAGCCATCCCCCTGCTCTCCGCCTGTGCCTGTGCAGCCGCTTGTATTTCCCAGCCGCCCATCGCTCCAGTTTACGGTCGATATGCCTAAGGGTCGGAAACAGTGCCGATCTGTAATAGGCCCCATAGTAATTAACCCAACCCCGAATCTTCGCATTAAACATCCGCGCCAGATCGTCCAGTGCCTTATCACTGCGCCTGGGCAGCTTCCAGCTCCTGACCTCCCTCCGAATGCTCCCCGCCGCCTTGTTGCTGATCGCCGGAAGGAAACTCACAAAGTACTTGCCCTGTCGGCTCCTCGCTTTCCGGGGACGGAATGTGTACCCGAGAAAGTCAAAGGACGTACAAGGATATTCCAGTTCCCTGCCACTGTCCCGGCAGTAGACAATCTTTGTCTTCTCCGGGTGCAACGTCAATCCGCACTCTCTAAAACGACGCTCAAGAACATCCTTCAGATGTTCTGCCTGCCGCTCCGTGCGGCAGTGGCATACAATATCATCGGCATACCGCTCAAACTGAATGCCCGGATACTTCCGGCCCATCCATTGATCAAAGGCATAATGCAGGAACAGATTCGCGAGCAAAGGGCTGATTACTCCTCCTTGCGGCGTGCCCTTGTCCCTCCCTTTTAACTCCCCATCCGGCATCTCCACCGGGGCTTTCAACCATCGCTCGATGTAAAGCCATACCCATTTTTCCTGGCTATGCCGTCGCACCGCTCTCATCAGAAGCTCATGATCTATCGAATCAAAAAACCCTTTGATGTCCAGATCAACAACCCAGTCATTGCGCCAACAGCGCTTCCGCGCCTGACCCAACGCCTGATGTGCCGACTTCCCCGGTCGGTATCCATAGGAGTCAGGGTGAAAGTGCTCCTCCACTTCCGCCTCCAATACCTGCTTGACTACCATCTGGGCTACCCGGTCCGAAACGGTGGGTATCCCCAGCGGACGCATACCTCCGTCCGACTTGAGACTGTGCAGAGCTTCAGACAGTCTCGCTGTGGTGCAACGCACCCATTTCACAGCACTGCACGGGTCTCCCGCGGTGTCATGATCAACAAGCTTCCGTATATGCTCTGTTATTTCGAGGTTTTTTTTTCAATCCGCTTGCGACCGCCACCCGGCTTGCGAATCCGACCCTTGATAACTTCACCAGACAGAAGCTCGTGACGACCACGCGAAACAGTAGCAGGGTCAAGTTGCAGGGCGTGTGCCATCTGAGCGTCTCCCCCGTGTCCAAGACGCGCCGATTCAAGCCCCGCGTACAAACGCCGCTGACGCTCGTTGAGCGTATCAAAAAACAATGAGATCATCTTCCCCGATTCTTCGTCTGCCTTTCGCTTTACGGGCCGCGCAACCACGGCAGCCGTACGTGCCCGAAGCTGTCGCGCATTTATCTCTTTGTCAGCAGCGCAGTAAAGATAACGTCCGTCAACCTTTTTACGGTCAAGCCGCATGGAAACGCACAGCTTGGCGAGTGTACTGCCGCAACTGACTCCCGCAATCTCATCAAGCTCTGCGCAATACAGACCATCAGACGATTCCGATACCAAAGCCACCGCAGTGTCTCCAAGAGTACCGTGCTTTGAGAAGTGAATGCCGTTGTGCTCCCACAGCCCGTGTTTGTCAAACTGCACCGTTTCGACAAGAGTGTAGTATTTGCCTCCATGGGAATAGCTTGACAGATAGTCAAGTTGGGCAAACTTTCGGAATACAGTACGTCGCGAACCATGACCGATAGCCTTCTGTATTTGTTGCAGAGTGACTACGATGTGGCTGCGCATGAAGTCCTTGATGGTCTGCGCGGAATATGTTTCTGTTCTCATTGCGGCACCTCTCCAGTATAGATACCTTGTATAGTGCCGGAACAATCTATGCCAGTCAAGATGTCTTAAAGAGTGAAAGTACCTTATATTGTGGGGGAATTAAAGGAGTATGTGCATTTATTGCCTTCTCTGTCTAAGGCATTAATGACACGACTGCTGTAGGTTGATGGAATTTGTTTTTGCGCAAGCCCTTACCTGACCGGTTCTCCCCGGCCTTTTCCCAACGCGCTCACCACCGCACCTCTTAAATGCGGCAGCCATGGGTGGTTTGAAGCCTCCGCCTGCACGGCGGCTCCGAGGGGCCCTCCCTCATCTTCTGTACAGCATGGCTGCGAGTAAAGTCCTTTTGCAGACTCTCCTCGCGCCTTCGTGGCACACAATCGTCCGCGTACCTTACCAGCCGGCACCGCCCCTTCATCCGAGGCTTCACCGTATCCTCAAACCACTTGTCTATTACGTGGTGAAGATAGACGTTTGAGATCATCGGGCTTACCACCCCACCTTGGGGGGGGGGGGTACCTTCCGTTGACCTCTTCAACTGCCCTTCCTCTAATACTCCTGCCTTAAGCCATTTGTCTATCATACGTCTTATTACGCCATCTTTGACCCGCAGGTCAAGAAACTCCCGTAGCTTCCCGTGGTCGATACTGTCAAAATATTTCCTTATGTCCGCGTCTATTACCCACCTCTGCCCTTCCTTCATTACCCCTGCCCTTATGGCATCAAGCGCCCCGTGCGCCCCTCTCCCCGGCCTGAAACCATAAGAACTCTCTAGAAAGTCTTCCTCGTATATAGACTCAAGCAACATCAGTATCGCCCTCTGCGCCACCTTGTCCTCAAATGTCGGTATTCCCAACGGCCGCCGCGTACCATCCGACTTCGGTATGTAGTGACGGCGCACCGGCGGAGCTTTGTACCGCCCCGACTTTATCCGGCTGAGCAAATCCTCAAGATTGCTCTCGAGATTCTCCTCGTATTCCGCCGCCGTTACCCCGTCCACCCCCACTGCCCCGTCCTTCCTCGTCTGCTGATACGCTACGATCATCCACTCAAGGTCTATTAGATGATGCAGTGATGTAAATACTCGCTCCGGGTGCTCCTTCGCCTGCCCGGCTATCCATTCCCGTTTCGTTAACGTACTCATTGTACTCTGTGTTACCCCCTTACGTTTCCCGTTAATGGCCCTACTCACGTGGTGCTCCGCTTCCCTCCATCGGGTCCCGCCGGTCGCGGTTCCCCGACTTCATCGGTACTATCAGAGCACTATGACTCCCTGCATTGCTTCCCTTCGGCTTATTTGTTTCGCTTTCCGGTACCACGCCGTAACCGCTCCTTCGTGTTGTCGCTTCCGCGCTCCCTGCGCTCTGCGGTTACACCGCACGCAAGGCCGAGAGATATTCTTCACCCGGATCCCTCTCCTTCCGGGACTATTGCGTGGACAATACAGGGCCTCCCAGGTTCCCTGGCATGCCTTCCTGTGGCTATGCCTCC
This sequence comes from Thermodesulfobacteriota bacterium, assembly GCA_965208155.1. Lineage (GTDB taxonomy): Bacteria > Desulfobacterota_D > UBA1144 > Nemesobacterales > Nemesobacteraceae > Nemesobacter. The sequence continues at coordinate 2,285,828 of OZ242322.1, read as the reverse complement.
GTTCTCCGACCCCGGACGACCCTCGGCGCCTCGTCTCTTACGGCGCTCCGGTGCTGCCCCCAGTATTTTGAAGCTGAAGGCGTCATCATTGACCTTATCGGGGCTCAATAGCGGCGCTTCACCACTCACTGTTTACGCTTCACGACGCACGTTACCGTACGCCATGCAAAACTCGTTTCCGGCTGGCTGACTTTGCCTTTGCCGGGTGGGACTCAAACCCACTGACCTGCTATGAAGAATTTACAGCTACATCGTAGCCTCCCTCCTTCCAGGGCTTTCCCTGGCGCAACAAAATATGGTTTAATTACGCATAATGGTGCCAGCCGCATATAAACAGCTTTCTGACTGCGCAAAAATGGTAAAGAAAATACCGGAGGAAAAACTGCAAGCTATCGAGGCTGTGGTGTCTATGTGCCCGGATGGGATAAGCCTCCGGGGAGGCAGTGCTGAAATTCCTGAAGAAATTCCTAGTCGCGATGGGCAGAAAGTCCGCATTTGAACATGTTAAGAACTGGGCTAGAGGAAATGTTGCTTCTCATGACAGGGAAGCGTTCAGGGAAATCGTTGAGAACGAACTTGTCACCATGCATGAAGGGAATTGTGCGCGTTACAGGGTAGGGCTGCGTGAATTTAAAGCCTGGCAGGAGGTATGGAATCAAAGACAGTCATGAACTCCCGGGAAAAAGAAAACGAAATCCTTCTTTTCATAACATGCCTTGTAGACAACTTTTTCCCGGAAGTGGGAGAAGCGATGCTGAAAGTTCTTTCCGGAATGGAAGTGAAAGTCGAATTTCCACAGAACCAGACATGCTGCGCACAGCCGGCCTTTAACTCAGGCCACAGGAAGGAAGCAGCAAAGGTCGCCTCTCATTTTCTCAATGTTTTCGCAGGCAATGACAAACCCATCGTCTGTCCCTCGGGTTCATGCGTCTCAATGGTGAAAAACTACTACAAGGAAATTTTCCGCGATGACCCGGAAAAGCTTTCCCGGGCAAAGAGAATCTCATCGAACATCTATGAATTCTCAGAGTTCATCTACAAGAGGAAAGAGACTCTCAGATTTGACTCAGAATACAGGGGCAGGGTTACTTTTCATGATTCCTGCCACGCCCTTCGCGAACTCGGTATAAGTTCCCAGCCCAGGGAGATTATAAAGTCCCTTGACGGCGTTGAACTGGTCGAAATGAATATGCCGGATGCCTGCTGCGGTTTCGGGGGGACTTTCTCCATAAAATATCCTGAAGTGTCAAAGTCCATGCTTGAGGAAAAAACAGACTCGATAATGAATTCAGGCGCCGACGCCGTAGTCTCAACCGACATGGGCTGTCTTATGAACATAAGAGGATTTGTGTCGAGAAAAAAACTTCCCGTAAAGGTATTTCATCTGGCAGAGCTTATAGCGTTTAGAAACCCCGAATGATTAACGAACGCATAGATTTCAAAAAAAACTCGGTGGAGGCACTGCGAAGCCCGAAGCTGAAAAAAGCTCTGATTAATTTCACCGACAGATCAAGGAGCTCCAGGAAAAAGGCCGTAAGCGAGGTTTCCGAGTGGGAAGAGCTCAGGTCCGAAGCAAGGCGGATAAAAGAGGAAACAATCAATAACCTCGACAGCTATCTCCTGGAGCTTGAGAGAAGCGTTATCGGGGCAGGGGGGAAGGTGCACTGGGCAAAAAATGGCGAAGAGGCTTCAGCCATAGTGGTCTCCATAGCAAAGGAGAACAACGTACGAAACGTCGTGAAAAGCAAATCCATGGCCACAGAAGAAATAGAACTTAACCGACACCTTGAGTCAAACGGGATAAGTTCAGTGGAAACAGATCTTGGCGAGTACATAATCCAGCTTTGCGACGATCATCCATTTCATATAATCACTCCCGCGATCCACAAGACCAAGGAAGACATATCAAAGCTTTTTTCCGAGAAATTCGGAGTTCCCGAGTACGAAGACCCCCAGAAGCTCACAAACCTCGCGAGAAAAAAGCTGAGAGAGAATTTTCTTTCGGCCGACATGGGCGTCTCGGGCGTTAATTTCGCCGTGGCCGAAACAGGAACCATAGCTATAGTGGAGAACGAAGGTAACGCCAGACTCGCAACCACCTTGCCGGATATACACGTGGCAATCATGGGAATAGAAAAAATCATCCCGAAACTCAGCCAGCTTCCAGTCTTTCTCAGTCTGCTGGCGAGAAGCGCCACGGGACAGAAATCCTCCACTTATGTTTCTCTTATAACCGGACCGAAGAGGGAAGGGGAGCGGGACGGTCCCCGGGAGTTTCATCTGGTCTTTCTTGATAACGGAAGAAGTGACATCGCCGCATCGGAGGAAACCAGAGAATCGCTTTACTGTATAAGGTGCGGAGCCTGCATCAATATATGTCCGGTTTACAGACAGGTTGGAGGACACAGTTACGGATGGGTCTATTCCGGGCCCATAGGAGCCGTTATAACGCCCCAGCTAAATGACCTGCACAAAACCGCGGACCTGCCGTTTGCATCCTCCCTTTGCGGGGCCTGCAGGGATGTGTGCCCGGTTAAAATCGATTTTCCCCATGTACTTCTTTCCCTGAGAGAAAAAGTGGTGAAAGAGGGCAGGGGGAAAGAGAAACCAGTGGAGTTTATGGAAAAAACTGCTTTCTGGATATGGAGTTTTGTTTTCAGCAGACCATTTTATTACAATCTCTCAGGAAAAATTTCAGTGATTCTGCAGCGATTCTACAAAAAAGATAATGAACTGCCTAAGCTTCCTTATCCTTTCTCGAAATGGACCAAGGAAAAGAATTTTCCTGCGTTCTCGAAAAAACCTTTCAGAGAAATATGGAAAGAGAAATATAACAAACAGAAGGAGTCACCGTCGAGATGATTTCTAAAGAATCCAAGGCAGTTATACTTGAAAACTTATCTTCCGGTTTAACAACAGAGAGAAACACGGAGAAAAACAACAAGAATTCTTTCCTGAAATCCGAATTATCCTTTAACCAGAGACAGTTAGAAACTGATTTTATAGAAAATTTTAAGATGGTATCTGGTGAGGTCTATATTCTTGAAAAAAAAGAAGATCTAAGGAACTCAGTAAACAGTCTCATAAGAGAATTTGGTGGCGGGTCGATTTCTTCCTGGAACACTGGACTTCTGAAATCACTTGAACTTACACCTGAGTCTGACACCGCAAATGCCGATATAGGAGTAACCGAAGCTGATTTTGCTATTGCCGATACGGGAACACTTGTGCTTCTCTCGGATTCCAATAAACCGAGACTTGTATCCGCTCTGCCTCCTGTACATATAGCCATACTTGATAGAACGAACATAGTTTCTGATATTCACAACTTGTTCCCGCGGATCGGTGAACTATATAAAAGTTACAGCAACATCTGTTCATGTATTTCTTTTGTAACGGGGCCAAGCCGAACAGCGGATATAGAACTTAATCTGACTCTCGGAGTTCATGGGCCGGGGAAAGTGGCAGTGATTCTGATTTAAGAACATTCTGCTCTATCGACAAGATAGATATTTACAAGGTTGCTATCAAGTGTATAGCAAATTTCGGAATTCACTATATTATTAGTTTGAGCTGGCTTTTTGCAGGAATTTTGTTAAACTCTCTCTGTAACAGCATTAAAAATGCTTTTATATCTGAGGTTGGATAATGATTACTAAACTGGAAATTGAAAATTTTTATTCCATTCAGGACTGTCAAATACTTGACTTGGTCGCGCCAGGAAATGCACCAGCGAAAACCAATCACCTTATCGAAAGTTTTTCAGGTTCAGGGGAACGGGTTTCCAAAATTATTGCCATTTTTGGAGCCAACGGATCTGGAAAATCAAACATCCTCCGAGCCTTAACTTTCATCATCTGGTTCCTGAAACACAGTTTTCACACTCAACCTGGTGATGATTTGCACTCATTTCCCTTCTGGCCTTATATTGACAATGAACACGTATCCAGACCCACTAGATTGAAACTCTGGTTCTCTGCCCCGGAATCCCTGAGAAGAAATACAGAGTGCCTAGACAGGACGTACAGCAAACACCTCTACGAACTTGAAATTTCAAATGACGGAAAAAAAACTGTCAACTATGAGAGTCTGTTCTTCTGGCCATCAGCAACTGCCAGAAAGACAAGAATCTTCGAACGATTTGAGAACGGTAAGGTAAAAGTTTCAAAAAGATTCGGACTTCCTTACGGAGAAGACTTTCTTGCCACATTCCTCAAACCAAACGCCAGTGTTATATCCACTATGGTTCAGTTCAACCATGAATTTTCAACTGAATTTTCCAACCAGGCGCTGTTAATGAAGTCAAACATCCTAGTCACAAGACAAAACATATCCGATCAAGAGCTGTTCCAGAATTATGCAGAACAGAATGAACTTATGAAACAAGTCAATCAGGAGATTAGGCGTATTGATATCGGTATTCGCAACTTGGATGTATCATCAACCGAAAATGGAAAAAACATAATGAAGCTTTACCATGACGGTTTGAGTGTAGGGATACCATTTGAATTTGAGAGCCATGGCACACAACAGTTTATCAGGTATTTCCCCATTCTTGCCCATGCGTTAGTCAAGGGTGGGATAGCAATCGTTGACGAACTTGATGCTTCAATACATCCGACAATTATGGAAGAAATTCTGCACTGGTTCCGCGATCCTAGGCACAATACGCGCAATGCACAACTCTGGATGAGTTGCCAAAGTCCATCATTGCTTGAAGATCTCTACAAAGATGAAATCGTATTATGCGAAAAAGACAATGATGGAAAGACGGAAATTTTCTCTCTTAATGACATCAAATCGGTGAGGCGAGATGATAATTTCTATCGCAAGTACATGGGGGGCCAATACGGCGCTTTGCCTGTGATTGGTTGATAAATTGGCACGGCGTCCGTCTCGAAAACCACGAAAAGGGGTCTTTGTCGCATGTGAAGGAGAGAGCGAACGCGGCTACGTTTCTTTTCTGCATCAAATTGCTAATGCTCAATCCACGCTTGATCTCCACTTTGATATAAGACTGTGCCGAGGAGGGGATCATTTGGCCGTTTTGGAAGAGGCGGAAAAGATCGTGCCGAAGCGGGAACAAAAACATAATAGAAAATTCTGGAAGAAAGTAGTATTCCTTGATGCTGACCTGCGTACTGAAGATTCACTGAAGACACAGAAGGCTGACAGAATAATTCAGCAATCTGGATTTATACCTGTATGGTCAAAACCATGCCTAGAGGCACTTCTGTTAAATCATTTTCCTGGATGTGAAAATTTGAAACCTGCAACATCAAATTTAGCAGAGCAGGAACTCAAACGTCGTTGGAAAGACTACAACAAGCCGATAACTGCGTCGGAATTACTTTCAAGGTTTGATATCACTGATATTGAACGTGCAGCCCGAACTAACAGTGACCTACGTAGATTTCTCATATCAGTTGGTTTGATCAAATAAAACCACATATCAGAATTAGCTGATTCGGATTCACTACCTCTGATCAAGGCATTTTCAACGTCCGATAATGTATATTATGTAAACTCGTGTAAATCTGCATACAAATCCGAAAGGGCTCGTCGATAAGCGCCCTATTTTGCTTGTGCTCTTGATTTGTTATTCTATGTCTGATGATTTTTCCAGAATACAGGAGATTTTGTAAGCCATGCCTATTTATGAGTATCAATGTAAAAAGTGTGAAGGTGTCTTTGAAATCCTTCAGGGCTTTAATGATAAGCCTGCCACCAAATGTGAAGAGTGTGGAGGAAGACTTAAAAGGATCATCTCCCTCTCCGCCTTTCATCTGAAAGGTGCAGGATGGTATGAAACCGATTACGGGAAGAAAAAAATATCAGAACCCAAAGAGCTGAAAGACCATGCTCCTGCGGAAGCAGCCACAGATACAGCCGCATCTTCTGAAGGTGCTTCGGCCACGTCGGTAGAAACCGGCCCTTCCGACCCTGCTAAAGTGTATGACTCAATAAAGTCTGATACCACAAAAGCAAAGAAAAAAGCGAAAGATTAAGCAATAGCTTATGGACCTCTGTATAAAAGGAAAAGTCGCCTTGGTAGCGGCATCAAGCAAGGGAATTGGAAAGGCAATAGCCTTCGCTCTTGCAGACGAAGGCGTAAATCTCTCCATATTTTCACGCTCAAAAGACGAAATAGAACGCACAGCTTCCGAGATTAGAACTCGTTTTGGTGTTGATGTTCTTGCCTCCGCAGCCGACGTAACGAGCAAAGAACAGGTTGACCGTGTAATAGAAGACACGGTGAAGACATTTGGCGGAATTGATATTTTGATAAACAATGCCGGAGGACCTCCTTTCGGCTTTTTCGAAGATTTTGAATCACCCGACTGGCAAAACGCCTTGGAACTCAACCTTCTAAGTGGCATTTATCTGGCGAAGAAAGTAGTTCCTCTGATGAAAGAGGGGAACTGGGGAAGGATAGTGAACATAACCTCAATAGCCGTTAAACAGCCGATAGATGGACTGATACTCTCAAATACTTCCCGTGCCGGGCTTATAGGCTTCTCGAAAACCCTCTCAAACGAACTGGCAAAACACAACATCTTGGTAAATAACATCTGCCCCGGAAGGATTTACACGGACAGGATCAAGACGCTTGCGGAAAAAAGAGCCGCGCAGTCGGGAATTGAATATGAAAAGGCCATAGAAGAGATGGAAAAAGACATTCCCCTAAGGAGAATAGGCACTCCCGAAGAGCTTGCCGCCCTAGCCTGCTTCCTTGCTTCAGAGAAAGCAAGCTACATGACCGGGACGACTATCCAGGTTGACGGAGGATTGTTGCGAGGACTCTTCTGATCTGTTCTTCGTGAGAATTAACCGAAACTCGATTACGAATAGAATTTGACTTAAGATACGAACTGCCATGCGCTTATCTTGGAATGAGATCCGAATCCGTGCCGCCAAGTTCTCCCGTGAATGGGCAGATGCGACCTACGAAAAAGGTGAAACGCAAAGTTTTTACAACGACTTTTTCGGAATATTTGACGTTAAACGCCGCTCTGTAGCTCGTTATGAAGAACATGTACAGAAACTCGACAACAGTTCGGGTTTCATTGACCTGTTCTGGCCAGGAAAGTTGTTGGTCGAACAAAAAAGCGCCGGTCGCGACCTGAAAAAGGCCTACGGACAGGCGGGGAGTTACTTTGATGCCCTACCCGAGAAGGACCGCCCACGTTACATTCTCGTCAGCGATTTCCAGAATTTCGAGCTTCGTGATCTTGATGAAAGAGAAAAGATTGCTTTTACGCTGAATGACCTTCCTTCCCATATCGAGAAATTTGGATTCATAATCAGTGTGGAGAGAAAAACCTTCCGCGATCAGGACCCGGCAAATATAAAGGCGGCAGAACTTGTCGGACGATTGCGCGACGCTCTTGACGAGGCGGGTTACTGCGGTCACGACTTGGAACGCTTCCTGGTACGGATTGTTTTCTGCCTTTTTGCTGATGACACGGGCATTTTCGAGCCGCGCGATATCTTCCTTGACTTCATCGAGACGCGTACAAGAGAAGATGGTTCTGATCTGGGAGCTATGATTACCGAGCTTTTCCAAGTTCTGAATACGCCGGTTGACGAACGCTTCGGAACGCTTGACGAAGACCTGGCTAATTTTCCTTACGTAAATGGAGATCTTTTCCGTGAACCTCTGCGTATTCCCTCTTTTAACGGAACAATGCGCAAGCGTCTGCTTGATTCCTGTTATTTCGACTGGTCAAACATATCTCCGGCGATTTTCGGGGCACTTTTCCAGTCCGTCATGGAACCGGGAGAACGTCGCGCTCAAGGTGCCCACTACACAACCGAGAAAAACATTCTCAAGGTGATTGAACCACTATTTCTTGAAGATCTTCGTGCTGAGTTTGAAAAGGTGAAAAAACTAAGGAGCACACGCAAAAAACGGCTTAAAACTTTTCAGAAAAAACTCGGCAATCTTAAATTTTTTGATCCCGCTTGCGGCTGCGGAAACTTCCTGATTATCGCCTATAGGGAACTTCGCCTACTTGAGATTGAAGTAATCCGCGAACTTCGCTCGATGGAAACCAAACTTGTACCAGATGAACTCTATGTGACAGTCCTGTCTTTGGTAAACGTGAACCAGTTCTACGGAATTGAACTTGGCGAATTCCCAGCCCGCATAGCAGAAACCGCTCTATGGATGATGGACCATATAATGAACAATCTGTTGAGTCTGGAATTCGGTGAAACCTATGTGCGCATCCCATTGAAGGAATCCCCTAATATTCGCCATGGCGACGCGCTGCAAATCGACTGGGGAGAATTTTTATCGCCGGGAGATTGCTCTTTTGTATTCGGAAATCCCCCTTTCATTGGGCAGAGTTTCCAATCTAAACATCAGCGGCAACAGATGCGTACACTTCTCGACCCAAAAGGCAAAAGAGCAGGTTCATTGGACTATGTTGCCGCTTGGTTCATCAAGGCTGGGGAATATGTACAAACAAGCAAAACCCGTATTGCTTTCGTCTCAACCAATTCCATCAGCCAAGGCGAGCAAGCAGCACAGATCTGGCCAATTTTGTTCGACCGGTACAAATTAGAAATTGCGTTTGCACATCGAACTTTTGCTTGGGGGTCAGACGCACGCGGTATGGCCCATGTACATGTTGTGATCATCGGTCTCGGCAAGCAGGAAAATATGCGGGCTGAAAAGCATTTGTTTAGTTATCCAAACGTTAACGGCGAGCCAGAACAAACCCGACACTTATACCTCTCGCCTTACTTGTTAGACGCCGGTGGACTCTCCAATCCGCATCTGACGGTACGCAAGGAAAAAAGCGGACCGATAAATGGGCTCCCCAGAGCTCGGATGGGAACGAAACCAGTAGTAGGTCAACATTATATCTTTTCTTTCAATGAAAAGGCTGAGTTTGTTAATTCAGAACCTCTAGCGTCAGAGTATTTTCGTCCCTTCATCGGTTCCCGTGAATTCCTGCAAGGAAAAGAGCGGTACATCCTGCATCTGGAGGGAATTAGTCCAGATAAACTTGTGAAACTGCCATTAACTCGTGGCCGTGTCGCGGCGGTAAAGAAAATGCGCTTGAAAAGCAGCAAACCAGCTACTAGGGCACTTGCTGACTTTCCTACTGCATATGAGGTTTCAACCATCCCCACCGTGCAGTTTCTAGTCATTCCCAAAGTGAGTTCGGAACGCCGAGAATATGTACCAGTTGGCTGGCTTGAACCACCAACTATCCCAAGTGACCTTGTCTTTGTGGTTCTAGGAGCCACCCTAACCGATTTTGCACTTCTTGCTTCAGCCATGCACATGGCCTGGCTTCGCCATGTAGGCGGAAGGCTGGAAAGCCGCTATCGCTATTCTATCGATCTTGTATACAACACATTTCCAACTCCGCCAAAAGACACAGACATGTCAAAACTGGAACCGCTCGCACAAGCCATACTTGAGGCCCGAGATGCTCTTCCAGACGCAACATTAGCGGATCTATATGATCCAGACTTGATGCCTCCAAATCTCCGTCGCGCACACAAGACCCTCGATCTGGCAGTGGACCGACTTTACCGTCGTGCGGGGTTTACTTCTGAGCGTGAACGTATCGAGCATCTATTTGCCCTTTACGAAAAAATGCGCGCACCTCTTGAGATCAGGATAAAACCGAAAAAACGGCGAAAGAAGCAACATAAGCGAGACAAAACTTAGGAAGCCACAAACCTCAATGGACGATTAAGAAGTGTTCTGATCAACATCAACAGGAGGATCAAGCTTGACCGGATGTGCTCTGCCGGCAAGTTCCATTCGCAGAAGTTTACGTTCCTCCGGATCTTCCGGCCAGCCTTTTATATTTGAGTGGCGGGGTGGAACATCGTCATTTTCGAGTTGAAGGCCGACTTCATCCACAGAAGATGCTGAAAACTCTGCCCACCCATAAAGACGTCGCGCTGTGCGATGCTGTCGAACAACTTCGACCCCGATATTTTGTATCTCTTCGTTCTTCAGATTTGATATTCGAAAAACTGACAACAACAGCCGTCTGTTAGGTTCAAACAGCTTTGGCTTGACCGCGGAATCACTTATTCGTCCACTTTCGGTAGCAAATCGGGCGAGTGGATTATCCACACCGCCACTCACAATTCCACGGACTCAGGAACCTTATTTTCCCCTAGGTTGCGGAAACAGTCCCGTAAAAACAGTCTTATGATTTCATCTTCCCATGGTTTTCTCCCCAACATCCTCAGACCATTAAAAATCCCCGCAAACGCTATTTCCCCGGACGGACAGACACTTACTGTCAGCATGATTTCTCTTGACTCAACCCAGTCAAAATCAATTTCCCCCTGAGGAGATGCAGAAACTTCGGGAGGATCAATAAAAACCGGGAAGAAATCCACAAGTTCTTCTGCAATCCTCACGGTTTCTGAAACTACGGGAAGCGCACCTTCACCATCCCAGTCTTCTTTTCCAGCTGTTCGCAGAAAACTGTTGATCGACTTCTTTACAGACAGTTTTTCTGCATCATTGAATTTTTCGCCGCTTTGTCCGCTCACCCAATCAACATTTGCGGCAAGATTACTACTTCTGTTTTCCGACACCTCTATACTCCACTAAGCTTAAAGATAGCCTTTTATTATTATGAATCCAAGCGACTTAACTCTCGCTTCCATCGAGTCAGACGTTGAATGGCTTCTGGTTCCAGTATACATTCCAACAAGATGAAAGTGAAACGTGTGGAAAATTTCTATGAATATCGTTCACAGCCCCTCCCCTTCCGTTTCAGACATTATCCCCCGAGTATCATCTTGATTGTCACGCTAGACCGAGCGCGAGCGCATAGAGCACCTGCTTGCGCTTTATGAGAAAATGCACAACATCCCTGAAAACTGAAATGAAACCAAGAAAGCGCAGTTCAAGGATTAGGAACAACTTGTAGGATTTTTAAATTTATTTCATGTAAAATAGCAGTTTAAACTAGAAGGAGGATTGGCCCTGATCATGCCAGAAAAATCTGAACAAGCAGTACTGCTTACACATTCTCATGACCGCCCTGGTCTTCTCCGCGCAATAGTCGACTTCATATCCAAGCATGGCGGTAACATATATGAAATGCAGCACTGCATGGACATGGACGACAAGGTCACCTTTGTTCGTGTAAAGTGGGAAATGGAGAAATTTTCCATTCCCAAAGAGGAATTCTCCGGACGTTTCCAAGAGGAAGTAGCTTCAGAATTCGATATAAAATTCGACATATTTTTCACTGGGAGAATGTTGCGCATGGCGGTTTTCGTCTCAAAACTTCCCCATTGTCTCTCCGATATCATATACAGGTTAAGGGTCAGGGAGTGGAATGTGGAAGTTCCCCTTATTATAAGCAATCATCTTAACCTCAAACCTGTTGCTGACCGCTACGGCATGGATTTTTATGTGTTCTCGGATGTAGAAAATAACAAAGAGCAAGTGGAAGCCAGTCAGCTTGAACTTCTCGCGGACTATAAAGTGGATTTCATAGTGCTTGCCAGATACATGCAGATACTTAGCGAGGATTTTGTCTCACACTACAAAAACAAGATAATCAACATTCACCATTCCTTCCTTCCCGCCTTCCCCGGAGCGCGTCCCTACCACAACGCCTACAAAAGAGGTGTCAAGATCGTTGGAGCAACGAGTCATTACGTAACCGAGGACTTGGATTCCGGACCCATAATAGAGCAGGATGTAATACGGGTAAACTACAACGATTCCATAAACGACCTGGTGAGAAAGGGAGAGGATCTGGAGAAACAGGTTCTTTCACAAGCAATCTGGTCTCACATAAACAGAGAAATTCTGATATACAAAAACAGAACGATAATGTTCAACAAATGACTCAGGAAGCTTCCTGGAGCACTTGAGTTCTCAGGAAGAAATCCCCCGGCGCTTGCATATTACGACTGAAAAGGGACAGTAATTCCGAGAATAAAGGGACAGTAGTTCCGAGCGAAAAGGGACACTGATTTCGGTCGTTTTCTTTTCCCCGGATTTCACTCACTGTTGATCGTCTTCTCCCTCACCCCGTTTGAAAAGAGACCTTATTTTCTTGTAATCGTGTTCTTGTGAGCGCTCCGCTTTCTCTTTCCCTGATTCCACTACTATCATCTTCAATCCCCTGAGCACCTCGTCTTTGGACATGGCCTGCTTGACCTTGAATGAAATTTCCCCCAGAGGGGTTTCCCTGATTTTTATGCCGGATGGAATCTCAAATTCCTTGCGCTCATTGTACTTGTCAAGCGCCCTGCTCATGTACTCTTTCCAGACCGGAACGGCGGCCGCAGATCCAGACTCCTTGTCTCCAAGCGAGGTATTATCGTCCTTTCCGACCCAAACCCCGGCGACAACCATGGGACTGTATCCTATGAACCACGCATCCGTATAATCATTTGTGGTTCCTGTCTTGCCCGCCACTTCCGCCTTGGAATTAAGTGAATTGGCAAACAGTCCCGTTCCCTCCGATATAACTGCCTTCATCATGTCAGTCACTATATACGCGGTCTCTGGACTTATAACCCTTTTGAACTCTTCTGTATTGCCGAAGTAATGGATGGGGACTTTCTTGATGAAAAACCCGAATTCCCCCGCGGTAACGAAGTCTCTTTGATCTTCAGCCAGAAGGCCTAGAAACTGTGATCTGCCCTCGCTGGGCGGTGGCGAAAGACGCTCCTGGTAATGCCATTCCCCAGACTCTTCACCCTGCTTAAGTCTCCTCTCGTACCGAAGGTACACCTCCCCCGTGTTGTCCTCAATCAGGCTTCCGTTCCTGTCATAGATCCTGAGTATGAAATTCGGTTTCCTGTATATCCCGGAATTCGCGAAAACAGAATATGCCGTAGCTATTTCCAGCAGAGTAACTTCGGAACTTCCCAAAGCGAGGGAGGGATAGGGATTGATCCTGGATCCAAACCCGAAGGGCCTGGAATAACTCGCCACATACCGCGGGTCTACGTCCATGATAAGCCTGATTGAAGAAAGATTCCTTGAATTCACAAGAGATTCCCTGAAAAAGATCGATCCCATGTATTCTTCATCGTAATTCTCCGGAACCCAGTCATCCACGATAATCGGCACGTCAAGAAGCTTGCTCGTCTGCGTATACCCCTTGTCTATAGCCGCCGAGTAGAGAAAAGGTTTAAACGCGGAACCCGGCTGCCTTTTCGCCTGAATAGCTCGATTGAATTTCGAGAGCCCGAAATTATATCCCCCCACCATTGAGATGACGTTGCCCCTTGCGTCCATGGCTACCAGGGCCCCCTGGGTCTGCGGCCAAAACAGGGGAACTACATCGGTCACCTTCTCATCGCTCACAGATACTCTCACATTTATAATGTCCCCCGGCTGCAGTCTCTCGGGAAGAAGATAGGTGCCACCGGGAGGGGGAAGATACCTCTCCGGGTCAACTATGTAACTGAATTTCCGTTTTTCGCCGCCAACCTCTATGGTCGCAAAAGAAGTCCTCCCGTCCACGTCTCCCGTGACTGTGACAACGGCCCTGTATGTTTTTCCGTCCTCAAAAACAAGGTGGCGCTGCTGTTCCTTGAATTCCTCGATTTTCCCGACAGTTCTTAGCCTGGCGATTGTAAATCTGGTTCTGCCCTGTCTTTTTTCAATGTTGCGTATTCCCCTTCTAATGGCTCTGTAGGCCACAAGGTTAAGATCCATATCGAGGGTTGTGTAAACCTTGTAACCGCCCTTCTCGTAGGCCTTCCTGCCGACTTTCCTCTCAAGATATTCCCTTACGTGCTCAATGAAGTAAGGGGCTATATATTCCCCTCTGGGTTCCTGCTTCGGAATGATTTTTATCCTGTACGCCAGGGCTTTGCGCTTCTGTCTGTCGGTTATGAACTCTTGGTCGTGCATTATGTTTATCACGGTTTTCTGCCTTTTAAGCGCATTTGAAGGGTTGATTCTGGGGGAATAGAGCTCCGGCCTTCGCGGAATTCCCGCCAGCAGGCACGCCTCGGCTATGTTTATGTCTTTTGCCGATTTTCCGAAGTAGTTCCGGCTCGCCATCTCAACTCCGTAGACGCCGTCGGCAAGGTATATGTGGTTTAGGTACAAATAAAGTATTTCGTCCTTGGAGAGATTCCTCTCTATCCTGTATGAGAGAATAGCTTCTTTTATCTTCCTGCTGTATGCCTTCTCAGGGCCCAGGATGAGGTTTTTGGTTATCTGCTGAGTAATGGTGCTTCCGCCGGAGACGATTCTCCCGGTAGTAAGGTTCTGCAGAAGGGCCCTCACAACGCTTTTCGCGTCCACGCCGCTGTGCTGGTAGAACCTCCTGTCTTCGACGGCTATGAAGGCGTTTACTACGTGAGGAGGCATGTCCTCGAGATTTACAAGCGCCCTTCTCTCAAGCCCGGACTGCGCTATCAGTTCCCCTTCGGATGAATAGAATTCGTTTAGAATAACGGGCTGATACCTTGTGAGGTCGCGCAGGTCCGGGAGATCTTTTGAGAAATAGATGTAGACCGCAAAAATCCCGACCAGGCACACGACCGCAAAGGCCGCAGGCAGGAAGAAACGGAAACGGGGAAGCTTGCCCGGTTCTTTGCCAGCAAGATTGATCCCTCTGTTAAGATTCATTTGCACCGGGAGTATACAATTCCGTGGAAATCAGATTGAAAAAAGGTTACCTTAAAAAAGCTTTTTGGGTTATTTTAATCGGCAAATTAGACCAATGACACATTTTTCTGAAGATGAAGCGATGGCCGCTCTCAGCTCATACGTAAAAGACGTGACGGACCAGGAAGTAAAAGTACTTCTTCTGAAACTCAAAAACGAGATCAGAAAAGAAGACGTGACGTGGGAGCAGATAAAAGAGATACTGGCCGAGATCAAGAGCAAAGACGGCGGCGCGCTCAAAGACATAATCCCTTTTCTTGTGTATTGACCGGGCACGGAAAATCCGCACGGAAAACGCGAAAATGGCAAACCTGATTGACTGCATCGGCGACACTCCGGCAATAAGACTGAGGAGCGTGCCGAAAAACGGACGCTCAAAGATCTGGGCGAAGCTTGAGAACTTAAACCCCGCGGGCAGCATAAAGGACAGGGCGTGTATCGCCATGCTCAGACAAGCGGAGCATGAAAACCTGATAGAGCCCGGTAGGACAACCGTAATCGAAGCGTCAAGCGGAAATACCGCGATAGGAATAGCCCTCTGCTGCCGGGCGGGCGGCTACGACTTCACCGTTGTTATGCCCGAGAATACGGCAAAAGAGAAAATCCAGGTAATAGAGGCGTTTAAGGGTCAGGTGGTTCTTACCGACCCACACCTGGGGCTTCGTGGGTCAAGAGAAAAAGCTTCTGAGATAGAACGCGAAAACCCGGATTCCTATTTTCTTGACCAGTTCAGAAACACCGCGGATATAAAGATTCACCGCGAGGAGACCGCGAAAGAAATAAAAAACCAGATACCGGGGCGTCTCGATGTCTTTGTGTGCGGAGTCGGAAGCGGGGGGACGGTTATGGGAGTAGGCTCTGAACTCAAAAAAATCTATCCCGCCCTCAAGGTAGTGGTGGTCGAACCCGAAGAAAGCCCTACTCTTTCTGAGGGAAAGGAAGGTGCTCACGGCATCTGCGGAATATCGCCTGGGTTTGTTCCCGAGAAACTTGATACCGGCGTGATCGACAGAATCTACGCGGTCTCCACTGAAGATGCACGCAAATGTGCCAAGGCCCTCGCTTCTGAGGAAGGCATACTGGTCGGAATATCCTCGGGAGCCTGCCTCCGCGCGGCTCTCGGGATTTCAGAAGAACTTGAGGACGGCGCTCAGGTGCTTGTAACTTTCTGCGACAGTGGAGAAATGTATCTGGGGACTGACCTTTACGATTAGAGCACCGGTTTAGGCAACATTGTATATGATCCCCGAAACGGATTATTGTTTTATCATCACAATTTATAATCGAGGCCGCAATACCAAAAAAACCAATATGGGAAGTTGTAGTGGAGGAAGTGTGTAGCCTTGACAGGAACTCTTTATTTTGTATAGATTTTTTTAACAAAGCCTTTCAGCAAAATCATGATACTATCCGTTACGCCCGTAGGCGGGCATGTATGTGGAGACCTTCCACAGGCTAAAACCCGTGGGAGGTCTCTGTTTTGAAAACAGCAATCTTCATTGATGGTGGATATCTGCGGGTGTTAGTTCGGCAGGCTGACCTTCAATATACACCTGACTACATTGAAACCATTGCCCATGCTTGTCTTTTGGAAGACGAATTTCTTCTACGCATCCTCAGCTAGAGAACTGCTTATGCACTCTGACTTCCAACGACAGGTCGAATGGCCCGACTAAAACAAGCCGAGACTTTTCGGGCAACAAAATATATAATCCCGACATCGGTTTGAAATGGAATTTCAACTGTGTTATTTTACTTTTTGGACATTTTCATCTGCGCAAAGATTGCGTAGAGATTGAGGAAGGACATATGTCAGCAAATATTTTTAAGAACCTTGTGCTCTGGGTGGCGATATTCGTCGGAGTGTTCGCAGTGTACCAATTCATGAACACCTCGGCAAACGTCTACTCCGAGATATCCTACAGCAAGTTCCTTGAACACCTGGATCATGACAGGATAACAAAAATAGAGTTCGGCGAAAACATAATAAGGGGAGAGCTTAAAAACGCCGACCCCGAAGACCGCGGATTCACAACCACCGGTCCCGCGGGAGAACTCCTTATCGCAAAGCTTGAGCAAAGCGGAGTGGAGTTCAGCTTTTCCCGCAGAAAACAAAGTTCCCTTACTCAGATACTCATAAACTGGGGTCCGCTTTTCATACTGGTCGCCCTCATGGTCTTTTTCATGAGACAGGTGCAGGCCGGGGGCACGAAGGCGATGAGCTTCGGGAAAAACCGCGCGAGGATGCTCGGCGAAGGCCAGAACAAGATCACCTTCAAGGACGTGGCCGGGGTTGAGGAAGCGAAAGAGGAAGTAAGCGAAATAGTGGAATTCCTGAAAAGTCCTGAAAAATTCACGCGGCTTGGAGGAAGAATACCCAAGGGAGTTCTTCTGGTCGGCCCCCCGGGAACGGGAAAAACCCTTCTCGCAAAAGCCATAGCCGGAGAAGCGGGAGTGCCGTTTTTCATAATAAGCGGTAGCGACTTTGTGGAGATGTTCGTCGGAGTCGGAGCTTCAAGGGTAAGGGACCTGTTCATACAGGCCAAGAAAAACGCCCCCTGCATAATATTCGTTGACGAACTCGACGCCGTGGGAAGACACAGGGGAGCGGGACTCGGAGGAGGTCACGACGAAAGGGAACAGACCCTTAACCAGCTTCTGGTCGAGATGGACGGCTTCGAAGGAAACGAAGGCATTATAGTCATGGCCGCCACGAACCGCCCGGATGTGCTTGACCCGGCGCTTCTGAGACCCGGCAGGTTTGACCGCCAGGTTGTCGTCCCGAGACCGGACGTCAGGGGAAGGGAAGCCATCCTGGTCGTTCATTCGAAAGACACCCCGATGGCTGATGACGTTGATCTTTCGGTGATCGCCAGGTCCACCCCGGGTTTTTCCGGAGCCGACCTTGAAAATCTGGTCAACGAGTCGGCTCTTCACGCCGCCCGCAACGACAAGGAGAATATCTCCACAGAAGACTTTGAGTACGCAAAAGACAAGGTCACAATGGGGGTTGAGAGAAAAAGCATGCTGATAAGCGAAAAAGAAAAGAAAATCACCGCTTATCACGAAGCCGGACACGCGCTCGTGGCGAAACTGACTCCCGAGGCCGACCCCATACACAAAGTGACGATCATACCGAGAGGAATGGCTCTCGGAGTTACGCAGCAGCTCCCCCTTGAAGACAAGTACACCCTTTCGAGAACTTATCTCATCTCAACCATAAAGGTGCTTCTGGGAGGCAGGGCCGCCGAAGAAATTGTGTTCTCCGAAAGAACCAGCGGCGCGGCAAACGATCTTGAGAGAGTCACCGACGTAGCCAGAAAAATGGTATGCGAGTGGGGAATGAGCGAAGTTGTGGGGCCGGTAACTTTCGGCAAAGGGGAACAGCAGCCCTTTCTGGGCAGGGAAATATCGAGAAAAAGCGATTACAGCGAAGATACCGCGGTTAAGATCGATCAAGAGACAAAAAAGATCGTGAACGAAAGCTATGACGAGGTAATGAAGCTCCTCGGAGACAATCTGAACCTCCTGCATGAGCTCTCTTCCCTGCTTCTTGAGAAAGAAGTTGTAGACTCGGCGGAACTTGACGAACTGGTGTCAAGAACGCCGGAGTTCAGGCCGGAAGTGAAAAAGCCGTTTGATATAACGGGCAGGGTCTGATCCCTGCGGCTTTCCCCGCCGCTGGTTCTCAGCTGTCCAACCGGGAGTAAAACGCCGCTTGCTAAAACCTTCAGTCCATAAGGCAAATCAGAACGCGCCGGAAAATCATTTGGTAAAACTCGGTTCAAAAGAACTGGATCTGAGCAAAAAACCCCTTGTCATGGGAATCGTGAACATGACGCCTGACTCCTTTTATGACGGCGGGAGGTACAACGACCCGCAAAAGGCTCTCGGGAGAATCGCCTCTTTGATCAAAGACGGAGCCGACATTGTTGACATAGGAGGAGAATCCACAAGGCCGGGTTCTTTGGGTGTGAGCACGCAAGAGGAGCTTGACAGGGTTATACCGGTAATAGAGGCGGCTTCGGTGGAATTTGACACCGTAATATCCGTTGACACCACAAAAGCAGCTGTCGCCGAGGAGGCGCTTGGGTGCGGAGCTTCGATGGTAAACGATATAAGCGGACTTAGTTTCGAACCGCAGGTAGCGCAGAGAGTATCGGAGAGAGGAGCCGCAATCGTGCTCACCCACACAAGTTCGCGGCCGCTCGACATGCAGGAAAAAACCCAATACAGTTCGCTTGTTCCCGATATAGCGGACTCTCTTCTGAACTCAGCTGAAACGGCCATGGCGGCGGGAGTGCCGCGGGACCATATAATAATTGACCCGGGTATCGGGTTCGGAAAAACCACCCCGCAGAACCTCGAGATCATAAGAAGGCTCGAGGAATTCTGTCAGCTCGGGTTTCCGGTCTGCCTCGGAACCTCACGAAAATCCTTTATAGGAGAAATCCTGGGGATCCCGCTTGCTGAGCAAAGATTGATAGGATCTGTCTGTTCAGTAATAATATCAGTACTCAAGGGCATTTCTATCGTAAGAGTTCATGATGTACTTGAAACAATGCAGGCAATTCGGACGGTACAGAGCATATATGGGGTCAACTAGAAGATGACAGACTCTACCATACAGAACTTTCGATTCTTCTCCGACAGTCTGGATATCCTGATCGTCGCCATAATATTCTTCTACATACTGAAGGCCATAGAGGGAACCAGAAGCTCGCAGATCCTGCTCGGACTCGTGGCGATGGCGGTTCTTTACTTTGTCTCGAGAAAATGGGCTTTTTTCACGCTTAACTGGGTGCTTACCCACTTTCTCGGTTTCGCTATTCTCATAATAATAATTCTCTTCCAGGATGATATAAGAAGGGGACTTGCGAACATAGGGAAAAAGCCTCTTCTCTTCAGTTTCGGAAAACACGCCGCAAACGAAGCGATGATAGAGGAACTGGTGGATGCCTGCTCTTTTCTCTCTTCAAGGAAAATCGGAGCGCTGATAGCCATTGAAAGACAGGAAAGTCTCAGAATGTTCCCCGGAAGACCTATTAACGCCAGTTTATCAAGCGAGATGATCATAACTATCTTCAACCCTGCATCCCCCCTTCACGACGGAGGATTGGTAATCAAAGACGAAGTTATTCTCTCGGCCGGGTGCTTTTTCCCCATCAGTACGGACCTTGAACTTGGAACGGAACTTGGAACAAGGCACAGGGCTGCAATAAAACTCTCCCGGGAGACTGACGCCGTCGTGGTAATCGTGTCTGAGGAAACGGGAAAAATTTCGCTGGCGGCAGACGGGGAACTCAAAAGAATTGCCGATAAAGAAATGCTGAAGCCGAGTCTGGCTTCCGAACTTGCCACCGAGAACCCAAGCGGCATAAAAGCAAGCCAGGCGGGGAAAGCCTGATGGAGAAAAAACCTTTTTTTCAAGGTATTGCTAAAAAGACAATCGCGCTTGCGCTGGCAGTAATTCTCTGGGCATTTACGAACTTTGAACTTGACGTGGAAAGGGATGTCAGGATTCCGCTTCACCTAAGCGGTCTGCCTGAAGACCTTGTTGTCGTGAACAATGCGCCCGAGAGCGTTGATCTCTCTCTTAGGGGACCGAGAAACCTGCTCTCTTCATTTGCCTTCTCAAACAAGTCAATTCCCGTTGACCTGCAGAAAACGGAACGGGGTGTTCTTAAAATAGACCTAAAGCGCGCGGCATCGCAGATAGTTCCCAGAGGAATCGATATCATCGCGGCAAGACCCTCAAAGCTCTCGCTCAACATAGACATGCTTACTACGAAAAAATTCGAGGTGAAACCCGTGCTCGGAGAACTGGACTCCGGTTACGAGATATCGAAAAAAATAAAGGTCGTCCCGCGATTCGTAAAGGTAAAAGGGCCCGAACTGCAGCTTGCCAGACTGGAAACAATAGAAACGGCAAAAATAAAGCTTGAAGGCGAAAAAGCCGAGTTTACAGCGCCGGCGCAGCTGCAGCTTCCTTCCCAATACATGGAAGTTCTCGAGGGCGGTCACGTAAACGTAACGGTCTACATAAAAGAAATAATACTTACCAAGGAGTTTCGGGACGTTGACATAGTTCCCCGCAATTTCGGAGAACTCGAATACAGCACGACTGGAGAACTCAAGGCCACACTGATGTTCAGCGGCCCCTACAAGACCATCAACGACCTTACAAGCAACGATGTCAAAGTTTTCATAGACGGCGAAGAGATGGGCGAGAGCGAGCAGAAAAGACTCAGGGTAAAAGTTCAATATCCAAGTTCAAACCTGCTGAAGCTTACCAGCGTCTCTCCAAAAAATGTCAGGGTTAAGGTTAAAGCGCCTGTCGCAGAAGAATCCCCAGAGACATAAATCATGAATTCTACATCCCAATTTCCCGAGAGAAAGATTTTTGGAACCGATGGAATAAGAGGGGTTACCAACACCTATCCGATGACCCCCGAGATATCGCTTGCCCTCGGAAAAGCGCTTACAAAATACCTGTCCGCAAAAACTGACGGCCACGTAAAGATACTCGTCGGCAAAGACACCCGCCTCTCAGGCTACGTCTTTGAACAGGCGATAGCTTCCGGCATAACGTCCATGGGAGCCGACGTGCTGCTAGTGGGTCCCCTGCCGACCCCGGCGATAGCCTTTCTCACTTCGAACATGAGAGCCACGGCCGGCGTGGTCATCTCCGCCTCCCATAATCCCTATACCGATAACGGAATAAAAATATTCGATTCAAGGGGCTTTAAGCTCCCGGACAGAACAGAGATCGAAATAGAGAAGATGATTCTCGGAGAACAGCAGCTAATCCCCCCTTCCCTGACGGGAAAGGCGAAAAGAATCGAGGACGCGGTCGGACGGTACATAGTGTTTCTCAAAAACACTTTCCCAGACGACCTTACGCTCGACGGAGTGAAAATCGTGGTTGACTGCGCCAACGGAGCGGCGTACAAGGTCGCCCCCATAATTTTCGAAGAACTCGGAGCGAAGGTAATTACAATCGGCACCGAGCCCAATGGAACGAACATAAACGTTAACTGCGGGAGCCTGCGGCCCGAGATACTCTCTGAAGAAGTGGTGCGAAGCGGCTCCGACATAGGAATAGCGCTTGACGGAGACGCGGACAGGGTTGTTTTCTGCGATGAGAATGGAAACGGGGTTGACGGCGATCATGTTCTCGCCATCTGCTCATCCGAAATGCTTGAAACCGGCACACTGTCAACAGACACCGTAGTGGCTACCCAGATGAGCAACATGGCCCTTGAGAATTATCTCGGCAAAAAAGGCCTCAGGCTCAAGAGAACCCGCGTGGGAGACAGGTACGTAGTTGAAGCCATGAGAAAACTGGGGGCAAACCTGGGGGGTGAAAAATCGGGCCATCTGCTGTTTCTCGACCACTCGACCACGGGAGACGGCCTGCTGGCCTCGCTTCAGATTCTGGGCATAATGAAAAAGAAGGGGAAACCGCTTTCTGAGCTCTCGGGGATAATAGACCTGTTCCCCCAGGTTCTGAGCAGTCTTGAAATCAAGGAGAAAAAACCGTTTGAGCAGATCCCGGGACTTGTTGAACTCGTCAGGGAATCTGAAGAAATCCTTGGAGACAAGGGAAGAATAAACCTCAGATATTCCGGCACGGAACTGCTTGCAAGAGTGATGGTGGAGGGAGAGGACGAAACCCTGATAAACGGAATCGTCTCCCGTGTATCTTCCGTAATAAGTGAGAATATAGGAACAGGAAATCTGTAAATGAAAAGCAGGCTGAACGTAAATGTTGACCACGTGGCGACCCTGAGACAGGCAAGGAGGGGAGATGAACCCGACCCCGTGACTGCCGCCACGCAAGCTGAACTCGCCGGAGCGAGCGGAATAGTGGTTCATCTGCGCGAAGATCGCCGGCACATTCAGCAAAGGGACCTTCTTTTGCTGAGACAGACGGTGCGGACAAAACTTAACATGGAAATGGCCATAACGGATGAAATGATTGAAATTGCGTGCGAGACGCTTCCCGACGTCGTGACCCTCGTTCCGGAAAAAAGACAGGAAATAACTACCGAAGGAGGACTTGACGTGCGGGGAGATACGGAGAGGGTTGCGGCCGGGATCGAAAGACTTAAGAGTTCCGGGCTGTTCGTAAGCATTTTCATAGACCCCGACCCCGACCAGATAAGCGCTTGTGAGAAGACAGGCGCCGACATGGTTGAACTTCACACCGGAAGTTACGCAAACGCCCGCGGCGAAACCGAAATGATGATGGAGCTTGACAAGATCAGAAAATCAACGGAAGATGCCCTCTCCCACCGGCTCAGGGTATCCGCCGGCCACGGACTAAACTACGTAAACGTGACCGCGGTCTCAAGGATAGACGGGATTGAAGAACTCAACATCGGTCACAGCATAGTTTCAAGGGCGGTGTTCTCGGGAATGGAGAAAGCCGTAAGGGACATGATCAGCCTGCTATAGCATTATCATAAGGAGCGGGGTACAAGGATATGGTTTCAGGTATAGGCATCGACATGGTCAGAAACAGCCGCATAGAGCATCTTATTGAGAGATGGGGGGAGAAGTTTCTTCGAAAAGTCTTCACCGATGATGAACTCGCGCAAAGCGGTAACGGCAAAAACAGCAGCATAAGCTATGCCGCCAACTACGCCGTCAAGGAAGCCTTTGTCAAAGCGCTTGGGACCGGGTTCAGGCGGGGCATAAAGTTTCACAACATAGCGGTCAAGCGCAACGAGCTTGGAAAACCCTTCATAGACCTTCGGGGAAGCACAAAGGAAATCGCCGAACAAAGGGGCCTGGCCCGAATTCACACCACCATATCCCACGACGGTGAATACTCCGTCGCCGTAGTTATACTTGAGGACTGACTCCTTAAATTCAGATATCCGTCCCGCGCTTGGGGATTCGAAAAAAAACCACTCCCGAAGCCTGGGCAAAATCTCAAGTCGGCATGTACTATCTTTAACTCGGGAAATCCAGAATGTTTCAGAATCTCGACAGACTCCGTCTAAAGGGAGTGGACAGCGTAAAACCGGGACTCAAGAGAATCACCACGGTTCTTGAGGAACTGGAATTTCCCCATAAAGAAAAAGATTATATCGCTGTCGCCGGAACTAACGGCAAGGGGTCCGTGGCGGCATGTATCGCGTCAATATTCGAGGCAAACGGTTATCGCGCAGGCCTTTTCACATCCCCTCACCTAGTCGATGTCACGGAAAGGATAAAGGTAAACGGAGAGGAAATAACCAGGGAGCAGCTTGAAGATACACTCGGCACAGTTTTTGCCGCCTGCGCAAAAATTGGCATTGAGCTCAGTTATTTCGAAACGCTCACCGTAGCCGCATTTCTTTATTTCAACGACAAGTCAATAGATGTAGGTGTGCTTGAAGTGGGAATGGGCGGAAGATGGGACTCGACAAACGTATGCGATCACCTGGCATGTGTTATAACGAACGTATCATTTGACCATACTGAATACCTGGGAAACACCCTGGGGGAGATTGCCGCAGAAAAAGGCGGAATAATTAAAAAAAACTCTCTCGTGGTGACCGGATGCGCAGGCGAGGCTCTCTCGGTAGTCGAGAGAAGATCCCGGGAGAACTCCTCAACATGCCACAGAATCGGAACGGAGTTCACTTACGGTAGAAGGGAAGATCTGAGTTTTGATTACATGGGGCCCAGGTGGAACATTCCGCGGCTTAAAGTTCCTCTTTGGGGCATCCACCAAGTGGAAAACGCCGTTATATCCGTAGCGACAGCCGAACTGTTGACAATGCATACCCCCTACAGAACGGACCCGGAAAAAATAAAAGAGGCCCTTTCGAAAGTCAGTCTAGGGGGGCGAATGGAATACTTAAACAGGGAAATTCCCGTTATAATCGACGGCGCGCACAACCTCGCCGCAGGGAAAAATCTCGTTGAGTCGCTTGAGTTTTATCATCCGGGGGAAAAATTCAATTTCCTGATAACAATGCTCGAGAACAAAGACATCGAAGGTTTCACCAAAACACTCTCCCGCGTTTCGGGAAAACTGATCATAACGGAACTCGCCGGAGTCAGGAAGTCTTTGGGAACGGAAAAAATCCTGGAGGCCACCCAAGGACAATTCGACTCGGTCGAGGCGGTAAAAGACCCTTGGGAGGCATATGAAAAGCTTCTCGGTTACGGAGAAGCGGCTTGTGTTTGTGGTTCCTTTTATCTAATAGGTTATCTTAAAGGGATAATCGACCATGAAAAAGCTCTCGATAGTAAGTAACGATCTTTTCCTGGCTCACCAGAACCCTCCCGGGCATCCTGAGTGTCCGGAAAGACTGACCAGTATTCTGGGGTCCCTTGAGAGTTCGGGTCTTATGGAGAAAACGGTTTCCGCCGATACAAGACCCGCGACCGAGGAAGAGATCACCCTCGCACACAGCAAACCTTATTTCGACATGGTCAAAAGCACCTCCGGCAAGGAGTTCTCACAGCTCGATACAGACACTTCTGCGTGCGAGGTTTCGTTTGACGCCGCGCTTGCGGGCTCAGGAGGGCTTATATCCTCCGTAAACGATATTCTCTCAGGGGAAATCGATACCGCGTTTGTACTCGCCCGACCTCCCGGACATCACGCAGAACATGAC
This sequence comes from Thermodesulfobacteriota bacterium, assembly GCA_965208155.1. GTDB lineage: Bacteria > Desulfobacterota_D > UBA1144 > Nemesobacterales > Nemesobacteraceae > Nemesobacter. The sequence continues at coordinate 2,260,568 of OZ242322.1, read as the reverse complement.
AGGGCGATGGGGTTCTGCCTGTTTAATCACGTGGCGGTCGCGGGGGCTCATCTGCTGGCCAACTGTGGTCTCAAAAGAGTCCTGATCATAGACTGGGACGTTCATCACGGAAACGGCACTCAGCACATTTTCTATGATTCGGACAGTGTGCTCTATTTTTCCGTGCACCAGTTCCCGTTTTATCCCGGCACCGGAAGCCTGAAGGAACTCGGGTATAAAGACGGGCTCGGACACACGGTTAACGTCCCCTGCCCCGCGATGCTGGGAGACGAAGACTACCTTAGAATTTTCGCCGAGATACTCGAACCCGTAGCGGAGCAGTACTCCCCCGAATTCATTCTCATCTCCGCGGGCTTTGACGCTTACCAGGTTGACCCGCTGGGAGGAATGCTGGTTACCCGGGAAGGTTTCGCCAGGCTTACAAGATTCGTAACCCGACTTGCTGAAAAACACTGTAGCGGAAATATCGCCTTTCTGCTTGAGGGTGGCTATAACACTGCGGAGATGGGACTGATCATGACCTCGGTCATAGAAGAGATACTGGATCTTAAGGTGTCGGATACCGGTTTTGATCCTAAGCGGACAACTTGTGAACACACCGTCTCTGAGATCAGAAGGATTTACTCGAAGTTCTGGGACTTTTAGGTTAATTACCTTTCCTGTAATCACTTCCCTCAACGAAAAGCAGGGTGCACATTTCATAAAGCCTTGAAGCTATTCTCTCCCCCACTCTGTCCTCGAGTACTTCCGTGTTGTTCCTTGATTTTTTTGATAGCGAATCCCTGGCCACGAAGTTGGTGGTAACAAGGGTTTTCTTTGAGGAATTATAGCGCTTGGAGATGAGCTGATCGAGGATGGTCTGCTCCCATTCAGAACTCCTTCCCTTCCCCATCTCGTCTATTACCAGAATTTCCGCGTTTATAAGAGGGCCTATTACCTCGTTTTCGGAAATTCCCGCAGAATAGGCTTCCCGCAGATCCCCGAGGAGAAAGAAAAAATCGATAAACACGCATTCAACAGCTTTCTGAAGTGTAAGCTCCGCTATGGCCCCTACCGCAAGGCGTGTCTTGGCGAGCCCGGGTCCTCCCATAAGCAGAAAGCCTTTTCCCTCCGGGTATTTATCGACAAACGACTTCACGTAGGTCATCGCATCAAGCTGGCTCTGTCCACGGGGGTCTATATCGTCTGACTGAAGAACACCGGCGAACTTTGATGGAATTTTCGCATTGTTGTATCGTCTGACTTTAAGCCTTGTTATTCCACAGAGCCCGCAACGCTCAAGATACCTGTAGCCCCTTTCGTTCACCAAAAACACCGTTCCGGCCCCCCCACAGTCACTGCATTCAGAAACGCAGTCACAGACCTGCGCGCGGGCGTACTGACCGTTCTCAGAGGAAATCACGTAACCCCTGCCGGAACATGTTCGACAACCGGTCTTAATGTGTTTTCTGGCGGCCATATCACTTCATCGTGAAAACATTATTTATGCCGAGAGTTTCGCATAAAATCTCATCCCTGAAAGCGTTAAGGGTTTTTCTCCTGGCATCCTCGTCGTAGAGTTTTGCCTCCTCCGGAAGTCTGTTTAGTGCAGAAGCCGTTATCTGCTTCTGCCTCTCGGCGGAAAGATCCGAGAAAACGTCTTCAACAAAACCCTGCCACAAAGAATTAAACTGCTTGTATATGTTAGCAGACCCCGCGTCGTCCGTTTCTCGAACCCCCTTCCTGAGTTCCCGGTATTTCTTTCTTATCTCTTCTCTTTTTTCCTCGATTATGATTCTATCAAGCCTCTTAAGTGCCTGTTCTATTACACTGCTTCTGGCAAAAGCGTCGTCTTCTTGCGGTTCCGGTTCGCCAGAGTGGGCTTTAAGGTATTCCTCAACTTCCTGCTTTATGTTAAAAAGCCCTCTTGGCTTCTCCGCCCATTTCTCCCTTTTTTTCTCAAAACCATAGGCTATGGCCTTAATTACCATCTCTTTTGAGACGGACCTTTCGCCAAGCTCCCTTATAAAACCGTAGTCCCTGGCTGAAAGCATGAGACCTTTTCCCGCAAGCCCGAGAAAATACCGCTCTATGTCTGCTATGTAGTTTCGCTCTTGGGACTTCATCTTCCCCCTGGAAAAACACGCGGCCCTTATATCCGGCCCCTACTCCATAATCTCGCGCATGGCCGACATCGTCTCGGCGTAGTTCTCTGTCTTGTATATGCCTGAGCCCGTTACCACTATGTCCGCTCCGGCCTCAATCACTTCCCTTATATTCCCGAGATTTATCCCGCCGTCAGCTTCAATAAGCGGTTTCTGGCCATCTGTCCTGTCAAGAAGAGATCTCAGATCTCTTATCTTCGACAGCATCTCGGGGATGAATTTCTGACCCCCGAACCCCGGCTCCACGGTCATTATCACTATCACGTCTATAAGCTCCATCAGCTTTTCCTCTATCACGCCGATCGGGGTTGCGGGGTTAAGGGCCACCCCGGTCATAACCCCTCTCCACCTGATGGAGGAAAGGGCGCTGTAGAGAAGGTTGCAGGCCTCCATCTGGACTGTGACAATTTTCACGTGAGGAGCGCCCGCGTCTATGAATTTTTCCGTGAATTTCTCGGGATTATCAATCATCAGGTGTATATCCATCTGGGGCGGCGATTCCATCCGGGCAATCGCCTCCACTATGGGTATTCCTATGCTTATGTTCGGAACGAAATGCCCGTCCATCACGTCAACATGGATTAGGTCGGCGCCTGCCTGGCAGACGGCGTTCACCTCGTCTTCAAGACGAAGATAGTCACACGATAGTATTGAAGGAGCCAGAAGTTTTTTCATTTAACTTTCTCCGCAAAGCGCAGTAGGGTTCTCTGGTATTTTACCCGAACAACGTCAAAAACCCACGCACCTCCTGCGCGGAACCCAAGGCCATTTCATGCTGGAAAGCGAATCCCGAGACGATGGCGTGGCAGAAACAATTTTTCGAAACTATGCGTGCTTTTACCGGGAAACGAACCTTATGACTCTCCCGGCAGCGATCATGCGGACACTACTGTCCGTTCCGCGTGCAAAGCGCTTGGAACGAACAGTGTTCGCGTTCTTTATGGAATTAAGATGACCGGGAAAAACATCCGTCTGGCAACAAAGCTTAAACGCTGTGGGAGCGGAGAGATCATAATATCCCCCTTCCCTCCTGCTATCACTCGCAGTCGCAGCCGTGCGCAGATTTATCTCCTGACCGTGCGGGTTCTCCACGAGACTGCCAGAAACAGGGCGGATACCACTAAAAACAGGTTAAACAGCGGACTGAAACCGTCTCTTCCAGCGGTTCCTCCCGCGATCGCACATCCATCATCGCTATCATCCATCAACGGGGTCGGGTAAAAACCGGAACCTAACAGAAATTGGTGTGAATCATCATCAAGAAGAGTTATTTTTTCAACATAGCCGACCTTGGGAGAAGTACCGGGGGATCTTCCGTCTTCGGTCACTTCGTCCCCTTCAATTCTCGGATCATCCCACGTATACTCGGCAAAACCATCTACTGCTTCAATAAGTTCATGAGCGATCTCCACGTCGTTAGCATCTATCATACCATGCAGGTTAAGGCCCTCTACCGCGGGATTGATTGCGTTGAAGATAATCACCTCTTCGTGCTCCTCTTCTCCTTCCGTACCCGGACTTACATCCGCAAAGATATAGAGGTATATACTGCCTCCATGCGCAATCCAATCTCCTTCCTCGTCCCTGAATTTGCTTAGAAGAATGAGAAGATCTTCAATATGATCAGCCTCATTAACATGCTCTTTTGCATGCATAACAAATTTTTTGAGTGCATCCTTGTTTTCTTGATTGTCAACACCGTTCATTACGTCGCTGGCTAAGGTCGTGTCTGTATGATCGTCACTATCCCCACCATGCGCAAAAGACGGAGCAGCAATAAACCCACTTGCCAGAACTAGAGCTAAAGCTAAGAAAAACCCCTTCATAAGACTCTTCCTCCTCGAGAATTCGTTTTTTGTCAGAAAATCTTACCGACAGTCCTGTTCCCAGATAATACATGATACAGGATTTCGCCTGCAAATGCTCAAATCAAGATAAATTCCCGAGAACCGGACAAACCAGTCAGCTCGAAAACCGATCAATCTGATTGCTTCATATAAAAAGCGGACTGTTTGACAGGAAAACCAGAATAATTATATTACTTGGACTTTTGAGGTCTGCTTAATGCCCCCTAAAAACTTCATATTCACTTCTGAATCCGTAACGGAAGGCCATCCTGACAAGATTGCGGATCAGATATCAGACGCCATACTTGACGCCATGATCGAGCAGGATCCCGATAGCAGGGTCGCGGCCGAGACGCTGATCACAACCGGTCTCGTTGTGGTCTCCGCCGAGATAACGACGAAAAGCCAGGTCGACATACGGCAGGTGGTAAGAAACACAATCAGGGAGATAGGCTACACGGACAGCGAAATGGGTTTTGACGCGAAGACCTGTTCAATTCTCCTCACTATCGACGGGCAGTCCGCGAACATAGCGCGCGGAGTCAACAAAAAAGGGGCCAAGGGCAAGCAAGGAGCCGGGGACCAGGGACTTATGTTCGGCTACGCATGCAATGAAACCCGAGAACTCATGCCCTCCCCCATACTCTACGCTCACAAGCTGGCAAAGCGTCTCTCCGAGGTAAGAAAAAAGAGGATTCTGCCGTTTTTAAGACCAGATGGAAAAAGCCAGGTGACCTTCAGGTACGAGGACGGAAAACCGGTTGCGGTGGACACGGTAGTTATATCATCCCAGCACTCAAAGAACGTCTCGAATACGACCCTTAAAAATGGAATAATGCAAGAAGTAATAAGCCACTGCCTAGGGGCGTTTGATTTGAAAGATACAAAAATCCACATAAATCCCACGGGGAAATTCGTGATCGGGGGCCCTGTGGCTGACACAGGACTCACGGGAAGAAAGATCATAGTCGATACCTACGGCGGATGGTCAAGACACGGCGGCGGGGCGTTTTCCGGAAAAGACCCCTCCAAGGTCGACAGAAGCGCGGCCTATATGGCAAGGTACGTGGCGAAAAACATAGTCGCGGCCAAATTAGCCGAGCGCTGCGAAGTGCAGCTTGCCTACGCCATCGGAGTCGCGGAACCGGTTTCGGTAATGATCGATACCTTCGACACGGCCGTTGTGCCGGAAGAGCAGATAGAAAAAGCCGTAAAAAAAGTCTTCGATCTTACTCCCAAGGGAATAATCTCGTGCTTGGATCTTAAAAGACCCATTTACAAAAAAACCGCTTCTTACGGACATTTCGGGAGAAACGAAAAGACTTTCTCGTGGGAAAAGACGGATAAAAAGGCGGAGATCAAAAAAGCCTTACGTTAGAGAGCACCCGAACCGAAACGGGTTTGGAACCTGAGACCGCGAAAAAAGCAACGGAGGAACAGATGGATTATCACGTAAAAGACTTAAAGCTTGCCCGCCAGGGAAAACTGAGAAGCGAGTGGGCCGCGCAGGAAATGCCCGTTCTGAAGCAAATAGAGGAGAGGTTCAAGAAGGAAAAACCGCTTAAGGGAGTAAAAGTCGCCGCGTGTCTTCACGTTACCACGGAAACCGGAAACCTCATGACCACCCTTAAGGCCGGAGGAGCAGAAGCTTATCTCTGCGCGTCAAATCCCCTCAGCACGCAGGATGACGTCGCCGCCCATCTGGTAAAGAATCATAAAATCTCCGTTTTCGCGATAAAGGGAGAAAACACGAAGACCTATTACAAGCACATAAACGCAGTGCTGGCCGCCCGCCCGCACGTAACCATGGATGACGGGGCAGACCTTGTATCAACGCTGCACACAGACCGAAAAAACCTGATAGACGACGTAATCGGGGGAACCGAGGAGACGACAACCGGAGTAATAAGACTAAAGAGCATGGCGGATGACGGAGTGCTTCAGTATCCGATAGTCGCCGTTAACAACGCGGATACCAAACACCTTTTCGATAACCGCTACGGCACGGGACAGAGCACTCTTGACGGAATCATACGCGCCACCAACAGGCTTGTCTCCGGCACGACCTTCGTTGTCGCGGGATACGGATGGTGCGGAAAAGGGCTTGCCATGAGAGCCAGAGGGCTTGGGGCGAACGTCATCGTAACCGAGGTTGAGCCGCTTGCGGGACTTGAGGCCACGATGGACGGATTCAGGGTAATGACGATGGAGAAGGCAGCGCCGCTTGGAGACTTCTTCTGCACCGTTACGGGCAACATACACGTCATAAGGAAAAAACACTTCCAGAAAATGAAAGACGGGGCGATAGTGGCCAATTCCGGACACTTCAACGTGGAACTTGATCTCGACGCCCTTGCCGAGATAACGACCTCGAAAAGAGCCATAAGGGAGTACGTCGAGGAACATACCCTTGAGAACGGAAGGAGAATCAACGTTCTCGGCGGAGGGAGGCTCATAAACCTAGCCGCGGCAGAGGGGCATCCTTCAAGCGTGATGGACATGAGCTTCGCCAACCAGGCGCTTTGCTGCGAGTACATGGTGAAAAACGGAGGAACGCTTGGGAACGATGTTCACGATGTACCCGAGAAAATAGACAGACTGATATCCCGGATAAAGCTTAAAACCCTGGGGGTCACCATAGACACCCTGACGGCCGAACAGAAAAAATATCTAAGTTCCTGGCAGGTCGGAACATAAGATTAATGGATGAGCACCTCGATTCGTTCCTTGTATATCTCACGATGAACAGGGGCCTCTCGAAAAACACCATTCAGTCATATTCAAGGGACATAACGTCCCTTGCGGCCTTTCTCGACAAAAGGGGCATATCTGACCCCGCCACTGTGAGCGAAGGTGAGATAGCCGCTTTTTTCGACCACCTAAGGAAAAAGAATCTCTCCCCGAGAAGCGTGGCGAGAAACATAGTTTCCATAAAGCAGTTCTTCAGGTTCCTGCTAACAGAAAGCGTCATAACCGAGGATCCGCTAAGAAACACCGTCTCTCCCAAGCCCGCGAAAACCCTCCCCCACACTCTCTCGCTGCAAGAGGTCGAGAGGCTCCTTCGGGAACCCGAGGAAGGCAAGTCCGCAGAAGCACTGAGGGACCGGGCGATGCTCGAGGTTCTCTACGCCACCGGGGTCAGGGTATCGGAACTGATCTCCCTTGAGCTTAACCGCGTCAATCTTGACCACGGCTACGTCATCACCCTCGGCAAAGGAAGCAAGGAGAGGATAGTTCCCATAGGTGAGGCCGCCATCAGGAAAGTAAGGGACTATCTTTCTGACTCAAGGCCGAAACTTCTTCGCGACAGAACCTCGGAGTACCTTTTCATTACCTCGAGAACCGGCTCCAAGATGAGCCGTCAGCGCTTCTGGCGCATGATAAAGAACTACGCGCTTGCGGCCGGCATCCACTCCCACATAACCCCCCACGTGCTCCGCCACTCCTTCGCCACTCACCTGCTTGAGCGTGGGGCCGACTTGCGGGCCATACAGGCCATGCTCGGCCACTCAGACATATCCACAACCCAGATATATACTTATGTTGAAAAAGAAAGGCTTAAACGTATACACGAAAAATCTCACCCAAGAGCGTAAACTATGGATATGAACTACCAATTTCTCATAATACTGGTCCCCGTAATTCTTTTCTCGCTTACTATACACGAGTACGCACACGCGCTTGCGGCCTACAGGCTCGGGGACGACACGGCGAAGAGACAGGGAAGACTCTCGCTTAACCCTCTCGTGCACCTGGATGTCCTGGGAACCCTGCTGCTTTTTATCGTGCATTTCGGATGGGCGAAACCGGTTCCCGTCGACCCGAGAAATTTCAGGAACCCGAAAAAAGACATGCTCATGGTCGCACTTGCGGGCCCCGTGTCCAACATTCTGACCGCGATTGCTGCGGCTGTAATTCTAAAGGCCGTATTTGAGAACTTCACGGCCATACCCCCGGGAAGCGGGGCCGACGTGGCCGTGCGAATGCTCGTTTGGTTCATGTACATAGGGATAGTGCTTGCCGTTTTCAACATGATCCCCGTTCCGCCGCTTGACGGATCGCGAGTGCTCTACGGACTGCTGCCCGACAGTCTCGCCTACAGGTACGCAAGATTTGAAACTTACGGAATATTCATTCTTTTCGCCTTTTTCCTGTTCGGAGGGCAGTTCCTTGGTTACTTCATACGCGTTCCTGTGGTTATCTTTATAAAAATGTGCAACTTCAGCCCGGGAGAACTTGAGATCGTCATCCGGGCGATGAACCCGTAGTGATTGCCGAGAGAAACGGAGAGATGGAAGACCCTCAGTCAGCCTACAGCGTACAGCTCGAGATATTCAACGGCCCGCTTGACCTGCTGCTTCACCTCATAAAGAAACACGAGGTGGACATCTACGACATACCCATCGCGCTCATAACCGAGCAGTACCTTGAATACCTGGAGTTTCTAAAGGACGTGAACCTCGAGATCGTCGGGGATTACATGGCCATGGCGGCCGAACTGGGGTACATAAAATCGCGCATGCTTCTTCCCAGGATAAAGGAGGAAGGTGAAGAGGAGGAAGAGGACCCCAGGGAAGAACTCGTAAGACGCCTGCTTGAGTATGAGAAGTACAGAAGCGCGGCGGCGGAACTCGGAACAATGGAAATTCTCGGAAAAGACGTCTTCCTGGCGGGTTACGACCGTAGGGAAATGTTCGGAGAACCGGCAGAAGAGACGGAATTCGTGAAATTCGACCTCTGGTCCCTGGTGGATGCTTTCTCAAAGGTATGCGAAGACACAAAGAAGGCTGAGACAAAGGAGATATCCCTTATCGCGCAGACCTACACCATCGAGGAAAGAAAAAACCAGATGATCGAAATAATTAGAAACAAAAAAGAGGTTCTCTTCGGGGATCTCTTTGAAGGGGATAAAAACCGCATGAATCTCGTGGTAACCTTTCTCTCGATACTGGAGCTGCTGAAAGACGGCATACTGGATGTTTTTCAGCCGACCTTTGAAGAACCCATAAAGATAATTCTGAGGGAGGAAAATGGACGATAGAAGCTCTCTTGAAAATATAATAGAATGCTTGATATTCGTTTCGAAACATCCACTAACCATTCAGGAAATCTCAAGCTTCCTGAAAGATGTCGAGAAAAAAGAAATAACCGCCGCCCTGGACGAACTGGAGAAGCGCTGGGAAGAGATGGGACGAAGTTTCGTTCTCGGCAGCGTCGCCGAAGGATACCAGTTCAGGACCCGCCCCGAGTACTCGCAATACATAGTCGAGTTTAACAAGGAAATAAAGAAGTTCAGGCTCTCGAAGGCCGCACTTGAAGTGCTGTCAATAGTAGCCTACAAGCAGCCAGTTACGAAAATCGAGGTCGAAAAGATAAGAGGGGTAGACTGCTCAAGCAGCGTAAGCATACTTCTTGAGAGAAGGTTCATCGAGATTGCGGGAAGAAAGGAAGTTCCGGGAAAGCCTTTTCTCTACAGAACCACCAATCTCTTTCTCGAGACATTCGGACTTAAAGATCTGAAAGACCTTCCCACGGTAAAGGAAATCGAGAAGATTAAAGAGGATTTCAAGGAACCTGAGTAACCAATACACCTTACTCCACCGCAAGTTGTTTGGTGAATATAGGCACTTCTCGGATATTCCCCTGGTGTATGCTTCTACGCTATCATCTGAATATCAGACAGACACTAAATACAATATTGTCCAAAGTAAGGAAAGAGGGGATTAAACGGTTCATTAATCCCCTCTTTCTTAAGAATCCTGTTTGCGAAGTGCCGGGATTTTATCTTGCCGTCGACGGTTGCTTTCATCTTGGTTTCCGGATTTAGCCCAGATCTCGTGATCTCCTTTTCCTGATCTGTGAAAAGAGAATCCGTGTTTTCTCAAAATCTTCTTTACCTTGGGAGTATAGGTAACCACTAAGTTGCGTGTGTATAATGCAGGGATTTCACTATGAAAGGCAAGGGAGTTTCTTTGGGAGTTTTGCTTGAAGCAAAGACAGAATGTGTAGCTTCCGTTTCCCGATCTACCCCTAGCACTTCAGGAATAACCACAGACAGCTTCTTGCTTAATTCTTCAAGGGTCGGAGCCTCGGCCATTGCTCCTTGAATAGGAGTTTCCGAAGTGTACCAAACCTCGGCTTCCTCATCCCAAGAAACCTCAAAAACTAGATTCTCCATTTAGATCTGCCCTCCTGACATGCAGTTAAACAACCGGTCCACTTTTACCCTGAAATGATATATCAATCCCGGAAAGAAAATCAAGTTGCGGAGGGATTTATAGAATCCCCCTTTTGTCATCAGTCGGATGACAAAAAAGTGGCTCCCGTCTTAGAAAGGTAGTCTAGCACTTCTTTTTCCTTCTCACGCATTGCCTCTCTTTCCTTTTTCTTCTTGTGGTCGAACCCGAGCAGGTGCAGGACCGCATGCACTATAAGCAAACGCAGTTCTTCTTCAATTGTGATCTCAAGCCTCCGGGAGTGACGAACGGCCGTCTGGTGGGATATCACTATATCGCCCAGAAGATCGGGGTTTACTTCGCTTTTCTGCGGAAAGCAGAGAACATCCGTAGTCGCATCAATCTGTCTGTAACGTCGGTTAAGTTCCCGCATGTCCCCGTCGCTCACAAGCGACACGCAGAGCTCGCTTCGGGCGGAGAGATCAAGATACGCAAGTATTCTTTTAACCAGGCGCACCAGTTCTTCTCTCCCCGGTCCGTCAATGAATTCCTCCCTGTCCACTATGGATATTTCCATCTTCGCTCTTCCTTACAGCGCAACACCTGTCTCGCTTAGGCGAAAGAAAACCAGGGAAGTGTAATAGGTACAAGGAAAGACGAATATCAGGCTGTCGAACCTGTCAAGCACCCCGCCATGTCCGGGAATCAAGGAGCCGGAATCCTTTACCCCTGCCCCTCTTTTTATGGTGGATTCGAAAAGATCGCCGGCAACCGCGGCCGCGGCTATTATTACGGCGTAAAGAACCGCCCAAAGAACGGGAAGAGGGTTACCGAATACAAGATTAACCACGAAGGCGCTTACGACTGAAACAAAGAATCCCCCGATGAGCCCCACCACGGTCTTGCCTGAACTTATATGACTGGCAAGCTTCTTTTTCCCGAAAGCTTTTCCGAAGGAATAGGCTCCGGCATCGTTAAGAAAAGTGCAGGAAACCGCAAGCACGACGAGAAAAAAACCGATGTCTTCGGGGCCCTGGCCAAATGAACTGTAATTCAAAGCACTTTCGCCGCCCGAGATATTTCTAAGCAGCACCCCGTGGGCAAGCATCCAGCCGAAATATATAAGCGGCAGAAGGGTCATGCCGAGGTCTCGCAGGCAGTCGCTGAAATCCTTTTTGCGAAATTCGAGTATGATGGAAAGGAATATAAGAAAAGTGAAAAAAAGACTCATGAGCAGGAAGTCGAAAAACGCGCTTATGATCAGAAGCAGGGAAATAGCCGTGATATAAATCTTTCTTGTCTTCCGTATGTCCGGGCCCGAAAGCGCGAAGAACTCAATTGAGCAAAGAGCCGCAACCAGACACATGAGAGCAAGATAATACACTCCCCCGTGGTAGAATATGAGAAGAAGTATCGGTACGGCCACGATGGCCGTAGCGATTCTTGTGATCAGGTTTCTGCTTTCTGTCATGCTGCGTCACACTTACTTGGAATCGCATAAAAATTAAACGATAAAGGAATCAATGCAAATAACCCCACTTTACTCAGATACCGGGCGGCCGATGAAAGTTCTCGTTCTTGCCTCGGGCAGAGGCACGAATTTCGAGAAAATACATTCAAGACAGATGGAACTTGCACAAGAGGGCCAAAAAAACTACGGAGCCATAGAACATGTCTTTTCAAACGACCCAGAGGCCTCGGTTCTCGCAAAAGCAGAGGCACTCGGAATAGAGACCTCTTCCATAAGTTCCGAGAAGTTCTTCGCCAACCTTGGGAAACCCCCTTCAGATGAAGGCGGGCGGGTGCTTTACGATTCGGCAGTGATTTCTCTTGTTGAAGAGGCTCTCCGGCCTGATCTCGTGGTACTGGCCGGATACAGGAGAAGGCTTAGCCGTCTGTTCACCGAGAGATTTGCAAACAGGATCTTAAACCTCTACCCAGGGGACACAACCAGGGATTATCTCGTAAGAGGAAAGAGCGCGTGCGTCCAGGCATTAGAAAACGGAGAGAAGACCATAAGATGCACCGTCTATATTGAAAACAACCCCGAAACAAGGTTCGGAACCGTGGTCGCCCAGTCGGCCGACATATCCCTTGAGGGTTTCGGTAGCGGTGACGGTGCGGCGATGGAAGAGAGAATAAGAGAACAGGGAGAATGGAAACTGTTCCCCTTCGTGGTCCACGACCTGATCGCAAACGGGAGGGTAGCGATTGACGGGGAAAGCAATATCTACGTTGAAGGTAAAAAGGCAGGTGAAAGCGGCTTTTCTCTTGAGCCCTGAGATTACGTGCTTCCGTCCCTCAGTCCCTTAAGAAGCTCGACGTCCTTTGACACCTCGGGTGGGGGCATTTCCACTATCATGTCGAGGTACTCGAAAAACGGGTTCCCGACCATCGCCCCGAAGCAGTTAATCCCTATTTTCCCCTCTCCTATATGTTCGTGGCGGTCCTTGCTTGAATTGAACTCGGCCTTGGAATCATTGGCGTGAACGAGTTTCACGGTCCCGGGGGAAAAAGCGGCACCCATGCTCTCTACCAGATCCTCTATGCCCTCGCGGGTCCTTATATCGTATCCGGAGGCAAACATGTGCGCTGTATCTATACAGACCCCGAGATCGTCATACGCAACGCGCTTAAGTATGAGAGAAATCTCCTCGAAGCTAGCGCCTATGGTGTACCCCTGCCCCGCCGTATTCTCAAGCAGAAGCTGCGTCGTGCCGCCGTAGCCGTCGAGAATCCTCAAAACGGAATCGACCACATTGTCTACCGCCACGTCTCTCTCGAGCCCCTTTGCGCTTCCTATGTGGGTCATCATGTATTTCGCCCCCAGGGCGCTTGATCTTTCAAGCTCCTCCCTCACCAGTTCCACGCTTTTTTCTCTCAGCTCTTCTTTCCCGGAAGCCAGGTTTATGAAATAAGGAGTGTGAACGTAGTAATCGCTTATGGATGCCTCGAAACAGTTAAGAAAAAAAGCTTCGAGCAGGCGATCTTCAAGTTCCGGGGGTTTGCCGCCTCTTGGCGAACGGGTGAACATCTGAAAACATTCGCATCCAAGCTGCCTAGCCCTAAGCGGAGCATTCTCAATTCCGCCGGCTATTGAAACATGCGCTCCGAATTTCATCGCGTTTGGACCTCGTTTGACAAATTAACCCTGTAACTATAACTTGAATGCAGATTTATAAGGAGTGGGTAGTTGACCCCTACAAAAGCTTTTGTAACCAAGGGTGTAGGCAAGCACAAGAAAAAGCTCTCAAGCTTTGAGCTTGCTTTAAGGAACGCGGGTATCGCGCAGTTCAATCTGGTAAAGGTTTCAAGCATATTCCCCCCGGGCTGTCAGCTGGTAAGCAGGAAGCAGGGACTCACCATGCTCTCCCCCGGACAGATAGCGTTTGTGGTAATGAGCGAGAATTCCACAAACGAGCCCAGCAGGCTCATCGCCGCGTCAACCGGCCTTGCGGTCCCGAAGGACAAAACGCGTTACGGGTACATTTCGGAACACCACAGCTACGGGCAGAAAGAGACCCTCGCGGGAGAATATGCCGAGGATCTTGCCGCCTACATGCTCGCTACCACTCTTAACGCCCCCTTTGATCCCGATAAAAGTTACGACGAGCAGAAAGACATATGGGAGATAAGCGGGCACAAGGTAAAAAGCAGAAACGTAACGCAGACCGCCGTTGGGGATAAAAACGGACTTTGGACAACGGTTCTTACCGCGGTGGTTTTCTGCTCGTACCAGGCAAAATCACTCGGCTAGCCTCCATTCCGCATAGAAAGGCAAAACAGAAGAGTTTTGCGGGATCAGATTCTGGATTTCACCTGAACAGATTTGTCTTGTACCTTCCCCAGAGCTGCAACTGTTTACCCAAACGATTTCTTGAGCCCGACTCACAGCGCAAACTGCGTAATCGGTTTTCGACATTTCTAACATCAATAATATAATTTTCGACGTAAATCTTTGATTTTCGACATCACAAAAGATAAAATATGAAAACTCGACATAGTTGGAATTTATAAGCCATATTTCGACAACCATAAAGGATTTTCGAACAATGCAAATACAGGGCGTAACACCAGATTTCTTTCAGGGCAGTACCCTGCCACAGGGTACAGAGCTGGTCGGCTGGTCTGCCTTGGTCCACTCGCTTGACGTTGCCGCGCCAGTTCGCAATCTCTCCTGCATTTCGCAAAGGCACGTTCGCGGAGGCAAGCGAAGTGACGGTTCCTGGAATATCTATGACAAGAGGTATCGTCCAGAGCCTACGCTTGAAGGACACCTGACCTTCGCAATGCGTCATGAAACGATCGATCTTCTGGTACTCAAAAGGATTCTCCAGGCAGTTCCCGAAACCGAGGTTGTCGAAATGATCCGCGCCAAACCGAGAGGTATCATCGTGCGGAAGATATGGTTCTTCTTTGAGACTCTGACCGGCAAGCGCCTCGACATCACAGACGCCCCTGCGGCCACTGCCGTCGATGCCCTCGACCCGGATCGCTACTACACGGCCGAGAGGCAGATTTCACCGAGGCACCGGGTCCGCAACAATCTTCTGGGTACAGGAGAGCTGTGTCCCATCATAAGGCGAACCCCGAAACTTGAAAAAATGATTGCTTTTGATCTCCCGGCAAAGACTCGGGACACAATCGGGAAAGCCGGTGCGCCACTCATCGCACGCGCCGCGAGCTTCGTACTGCTTGAAGACAGCCGGGCGAGTTTTGAGATCGAGGGAGAACGTCCGCCGGTTAACCGGCTCGAGAGATGGGGACGCGCGGTTATGGAGGCGGGGCAAAGACCCCTTCGGCAGACAGAAATTTATCGCCTCCACAGCATCCTGATCGGCAACGACCGGCATAGAACCACAGGATACAGAACCGAAGAGGTGTTTCTCGGCCGTCGCAACCGCAACTATGAACCCCTGCCCGAGTTTATCGGCGCGCGTCACAAAGACGTTGAACGTGCAATGAACGCACTTAACGAATGCGGAGACCGTCTGCGCAGCTCAGACATCGACCCCGTTCTCCACGCCGCCTGCGTGGCGTTCGGGTTTGTATATATCCATCCGTTTACAGACGGAAACGGACGCCTTCACCGCTGCCTCATTCATCAAATTCTGGCGGAGCGCGGATTCACTCCCCCGGAGATGGTGTTCCCCGTTTCATCCGCAATGCTCCGCCGCATAGAGGACTACGGAGCCACGTTACGGGCGCATTCCGGCCCGCTGATGCAGTTCATAGCCTGGAAGGCACTTCCGAACGGCAATGTGGAGGTCACAAACGACACCTCGGATCTCTACCGCTATTACGATTGCACAAACGAGGCGGAATTTCTGTACGACTGTATTCTGCAGACGATAGAATTCGACCTGCCACGTGAAATCGATTATCTGAAGCGCCATGACGTTGCCGTGGGGCGGATCATAAACACCTTCGATGTGCCGAACCGGACAGCGGAAGAGATCATCATGCTCATTCGTCGCAACGGGGGCGTTTTCCCCAAGAAACGCCGCAAAAAGGAATTCGCCAGACTTACGGAAACCGAGGTTGCCGCACTTGAAATCATGGTGGCGGAGGGGTTTGCCGGTTTTGACCAACAGTAAGGCCGTCTGGATCCAAGTTTTTCACGCCTCTTTACGAAAGATCATCGCGGCTGGCCATTCTTATAAGTTCACGGGCAACCTCAAAAGTTTTCTTGGACACGCTTTTTCCGGCAAGCATTCTGGCGATTTCCATTACCCTCTCCTCTTCGCTGAGTGTATCCACAGAGACATCCGTTTCACTTTCGCTCGATTCCTTCGCAACCAGCAGATGGGTGTTTGCGAACTTGGCGACCTGGGGGAGGTGCGTTATGCACACTACCTGGCTTCGGTCCGAGAGATCCTTTATTTTCTTCCCTATGCTCTCGGCCACAACTCCCCCTATGCCGGCATCCACTTCGTCGAATATGAAGATCGAGCCTGAATCGCCGGCAGAAACAAAGCTTTTAAGCAGAAGCATTATTCTTGAGAGTTCTCCGCCGGAAGCGACCCTGTTAACGGGCCTCGGAGCCTGACCCGGGTTGGCGGAGAAAAGAAACTGCACGCTGTCTTTGCCGTCCCCCGAGATATCCTTTTCCGAAAATTCCACCTCGAAACGGGCGTTTTTAAGCCCCACGGACTCGGCCTGCTCGGAGAAAATATCCTGAAGCCCCGTGGCTCCCGCTTTTCTTGCGGCCGAAATCGAAGAGGCGGCCGCTAAAACCTTCTCCCTAATGGAATCCCTTCTCCGCTCGATTTCCCCAAACATCTCAGTCGAATTCTCAAGCCCCTCAAGCTCGGATTCGATCTGCTGCTGCTTTTTTATTATCTCCTCGATTGAATCCCCGTGCTTTCTCTTAAGCCTCCCTATCTCTTCAAGTCTCAAGAGCACCTCTTCAAGCCTCTGGGGGTTATGCTCTATCTTCCCCGCGAATTCACTCAGACCGTAGAAAACATCCTCGGTTTCTATGAGTATGGCCGCGATTCTGTCGCGAAGTTCCCCGAGAGACGAATCAAGGTCCGAGACCTTCTCAATATCCGAAAGAGCCTGCTTTAAAAAGCCCATCGCCGAGCTCTCTCCCTCATACACAAGCCCGGTCGCGCTTGTGAGCGAAGATGAGAATCTCTCTGAGTTCTCAAGCCTCACTCTCTCCGCCTCAAGCTCTGAATCCTCGTTTGGCGCCGGGGAAACTTTTTTTATCTCTTCAACCTGAAACCTGAGGTAGTCCCCTTTTTCCGTCCCCTCCCGCTCTTTTTTCCTGAGAGCCTCAAGTTCATTCTCCACGCGCACGAGTTCGGAGTAGGAGATTTTGTATTCAGAGACTTCATGTTCAAGTTCGCAAAAAGCGTCCAGATACTTTAAATAATTGCTTTTTTTAAGAAGATTCTGGTGTTCATGCTGACCAAACATGTTAACAAGTCCGTCAGTCACCCCGGAGAGAGTTCGGAGCGTCGCTATCGAACCGTTTATATAAATCCTGTTTTTTCCGCCCGGGTTAAAAACCCTTTTTATGACAAGCTCGCCTTCTGATTCCCCGATGCCCAGCCGCTCGAGGCGCTCCCCGATACCGAAATCCTCCGGAATTTCGAAAAGCGCTTCTACCGATGTCTGCCTGTCGCCTGATTTGACGTGGTCAGCCGTAAGCCTGTCGCCGAGGATTATGTTTATAGCGTCAACAATAAGGGACTTCCCCGTTCCCGTCTCCCCGGTGATTATGTTCAGGTTCGCCCCGAAATTAATGGAAATCTCATCTATTATGGCGAAATTCTTAAGCCTGAGTTCAACAAGCATCTGTTTTAAAAGCCCCCTGCCGTACCCTCGCGGAACCGGGCGACCCCGCGAAATTTCCCCAAGCCCCCGAAAGGCTCAACCCCTTACCTGGCCATCTCCCCTTACCACGAATTTCGAAGTGGTAAGCTCCTCAAGCCCCATTGGGCCAAACGCGTGCAGTTTTGAAGTGCTTATGCCTATTTCGGCGCCAAGACCCAGCTGGAAACCGTCGTTGAACCTAGTCGACGTATTGACCATGACCGCAGAGGAATCCACTTCATTTACGAATTTCTCGGAACTCTCGGGATCTTCAGTAACTATTGCGTCTGTGTGCATGGAGCCATAGGTCTGTATATGGTCTATAGCCTCGTCAATCGTTGCAACGACCCTTACGTTAAGGACAAGGTCAAGATACTCCTCATACCAGTCCTCTTCTGTTGCCGGGGCCACGTCGGGAAGAACCTCCCTAGTGTTCTCGCAGCCCTTTACGCTCACTCCCTCTCCCTCAAGCCTCTTTATCGCCGTGGGCAGGAAGTCACTCGCCACCGAGGAGTGCACAAGCATTGTCTCCATGGAGTTGCACACCCCGGGTCTCTGTACTTTCGCGTTCCGGCAGATTTCCTCTGCCATTTCGAGGTTAGCATGCTCATCCACGTAGACGTGGCAGACTCCCTTGTAGTGCTTGAGAACCGGGATCCGGGAGTTCTCCGCGACAAACCTTATAAGCCCCTCCCCTCCCCTCGGGATAATGAGATCTATTTTGTCCTCGAGTTTCAGCATCTCGGTTATGACCTCCCTGTCTGTGACCGGGACGACCTGGGCCGTGTAGGGAGAGAGACCGCTTTGGGAGAGGGAATCGGCCATGAGTTGGGAGATGGCGAGGTTCGATCTTATGGTTTCAGAGCCGCCGCGGAGAATTACGGAATTGCCCGATTTCACGCAGAGCCCGGCGGCATCGGCCGTAACTCCCGGCCTTGACTCGTAAATGATTCCTATGACTCCCAGGGGAATTCTTTTTTTCTCAACCGAAATCCCGTTCGGCCTATCCCACTTTGCAGATATCTTGCCCACGGGGTCGGGAAGTTCCGCCACCTCGCGCAGCCCGTCGGCCAGGGAACTTATCCTCTGAGGGTTAAGCCTCAGGCGATCCACAAGGGCCGTGGAAAGACCTTTTTCCTCGGCGTCAGAAACGTCCTTTGCGTTCTCAGACAGCAGGCCGTCTGTTTCCCCTACCAGAAGGTCCGCAAAGCGCAGAAGAAAGTCGTTTTTCTGGGAAGACGGGGCGGAAGCAAGAGTTCTCGAGGCTTTTCTTGAATTCTCCGCAATACCGCTGATCAGCTGAGCTGGGCTCATTGAGTCAGAAGCCCCCGATTCATTGTTTGAAGCAGACATCTGTGTTTCCGAGAAAAACTTTAACGCAATCTTATTATTATGATCAATAACCGCGAATAAAAGAAGCGGCTGCGCAGAGACGGCTCCCGGGTTTCCCTTATCCCATGTTCACCGCGTCGCGCGCGATCAGGTAATCAATTATCTGCTGCTTGCACTCCTCGATCGAGTGTTTCTCCGTATCAACCACGATTTCGGGGTCAGAAGGCTCCTCGTACGGATCGTCAATTCCCGTAAATCCCTTTATAACCCCTTCTCTTGCCTTCTTGTAAAGCCCCTTTACGTCCCGCTGCTCGCACTGCGCAACGGAGCAGTCGACGAATACCTCAACAAATTCCCCTTCCTCAACAAGTTCCCTTATAGCGTCCCGGTCGGCGCGGTAGGGAGAAACAAAGGCAGAGAGCACCAGAATTCCCGCGTCCATGAAAAGTTTCGACACTTCCCCTATTCTCCTTATGTTCTCCTCGCGGTCCTCGGCGGAAAAACCAAGGTCCTTGCAGAGACCCATTCTTACGTTGTCTCCGTCCAGTATGTAGGTGCGGTGGTTTCGCTGTATAAGTTCTTTTTCGATTTCATTGGCGAGGGTGGATTTTCCGGAGCTCGGGAGTCCGGTAAACCATAGAATCAAAGAACCGTGGCCGTTTAGCCTTCTTCTGTCCTCTTTAGTAATTTCATGCTGATGGGGAATAACAAACCTTTCCATTTGTGTTGCCTCCAAGATTGTAAGATGCGGATATGATTAAAAAAAGAGAAGAAAAAGCAGATTAAGACAGTCAAGCTTTTCGCGCTAATTCCTCTTTCTTCCCAAAGCTCTTGGGGCAACATTATACAGCACGGAAACAAGGGTTGTCCACACTAACAGGGATTCGCTTAACCAGAGAGAAGATACGTCCACATGAGATGCCGCTTTCCAGGTTTTGCCGTGAAATCGCGAAAACCAGGAACACAGCGAGCAGAAACTGGGCGGGAATTAAGCTTGCGGGGGCACTTTGCGCCTGTTTTTGCGCGGCAATTGCCCATCCGCCACCATCTTCTCCAATCCGGTTAATGATAGGCCTTCAGGATCGAAGCCTTCATAGAACCTGTCTTTGCTCTTCGCAGGGGAATACGACTCTGCTTATCGATTCCGATTAAGTATTCACCTCGTTTCACTCAGTGAAGTGTGGTTCTGATTTCAGCCTCATAACCAGAGCGGCCTTTCGCTTCGCTTGCAAGGAAATTCCTGTTTTTTTTAGCAATTAATTCCCTGAGACCAAAGACGAAATTCCATACACGCATTGAAAATTATATAACACTCTTGATTCTTGGTGCCGTAATAATTAGAATCTAGTTTCGAAACCGGGAGCGGAATTACCTGTTGCAGGTTCCGCTTAATGACCGGAATCTGGTTTTCCGGAGTGACTTATGGCTTCCAAAATTAAAAACAAGCTTGTTAGTTTCAGAATTCCCGAGAGCGATTACAACTATCTATGCTCTACCGCCGAGAGTAAAGATATAAGCTCAAGTGCATTTATAAGAATAGCGATAGAAAAGATACGGAAAGACAGTAACGAGCCTACCAGGTCCGAGGTAATCTCTTATCTCAAAAACCTTGACGCTTCTCAAAGAGACGAGATATTAGACAAGGCGGAGGGTGCCCGGAAAAGGAAAATAAAGTCTTTCATGAACGATGCGATATCCCGGAAGCCCGGCATTAAGGGAAAAGAACTCTGCGAAATGGTAAGCAAGGAATTCGACCTGCCGATCACCCTTGATCTAAAGCACAAGGTGTATCTAAAAATAAAAAGCCGCAGAAGAAGAAAAAGCCTGGTAGGTAAGCTTGAAAAGGAATACTAGTCCCCCCTGCACCCCGTTTTAACTCCCCCAGCAAAGTTAACAGCCAGACACTCATTTGAATTACATAAGCACGGAGGCAAAAGATGGAAAGAACATTGTCAATAGTAAAGCCTGACGGAGTCGGAGCAAATCTGATCGGTGAGGTTCTTCGAAGGTTCGAGGAAAATGAAATAAGCGTTGTCGCGCTCAGGATGATACACCTTTCAAAAGAACAGGCCGAGGGATTTTACCACGTGCACAGGGAAAGACCTTTTTTCTCAAGCCTCACTGACTTCATGTCCTCGGGACCGTGCGTGGTAATGGTTCTTGAGGGAGAGGAGGCCATCTCCAGGGTAAGGGCAATCATGGGTTCCACGAACCCCGAGCAGGCGGATCCCGGAACCATAAGAAAGGATTTCGCATCCGGCATAGAAAAGAACATAGTGCACGGGTCCGATTCGCCTGAGTCGGCCGCCTACGAAATAGGATATTTCTTTAACCAGCTTGAAATAAACAGCCGATAGGGTCCCCACCCGCAGACCGTTTCGGCCAGGGAGAAAAAACAGGTCGTGCCTTCTGAGAAAAACATCGACATTCATCCGGTCACCGTACTTAAAAGCACGCAGCCCCTTTTGGTCGAAGACTTTATCGAGGAGCTTAAAAAGAAACTCTCAAAGGGTTCTCCAAAGCTGCTGGTTGAAAGCAGAAACCTCGACGATATGTCCCTTCAGGAAGTAGTCGAGGACGCAAGGACCCTCCCAATGTTTCACGAGAAAAAGCTAATCGTGGCAAAGGGATATGACGGCCTTAAAAAAGACGATCTTGAGTTGCTTAACAAATACGCCGGGGCCCCGGCCTCTTCCTCCATGCTGGTACTGCTCTCCGGGGGATCCCGGAAGGGCAAGACAAAGCCTGCAAGAGGCATAAAGCTTGTCGATCTTGACCGCGGGAGCAAGCCCGAGCAGGAAATAAGACGCCTTGGGGAAAGACTCGGTATATCCCTTACTCCCGGGGCTGTGGGTTTCGTAAAAACCATGCTCGGCGAGGACATGAACCTTGTCAAAAACGAGCTTGGGAAGATATCCCTTTACGTTGACGGGGGAAAACCCGTAGGCGAGAAGGAGTTAAGGGGGCTTATCGAGAAACGCAGCACCGAGAACGTGTTTTCCCTCTCGACCGCGCTTTCAAACAGGGATCTCCGGGGTTCTCTCAGGATACTGCGGGAGCTTGAGAGAAACAGGGAGGACCCTCTCTCCATACTTTACATGATAGCCTGGAGATTCCGCCAGATATTCAAGGTCTCGCAGCATCTTCGGGAAGGAAAATCGGATGAAGCCATCGCGAAGGCCGTAAAAACATCCCGAGGGGCCGTCTTTTACCTTAAAAAAAGCGTGCGCAACTTCAGGGAAAACGATCTCGGCAGAATACTGGGTCTTATAGAGGAAACGGACTTCGGAATCAAAAACAGTTCCGGGGACAACTACATACTTCTTGAGAAACTTCTTCTTGGGATATGCTCTCAGAAGACCTAGGAACCGGCAGTCTGGGAACTGCTTAAGTCCGAGAGCTTTTTTGAAAACCTCGATACGTACCTTGAGGCTTTTTTCTTGTGGATAACCCCTTTAGTGGCGGCCTTATCGGTAAGGGAAACCAGTTCCTTGAGGAGAGTCTGCGATTTCTCGAGATCCTCGCTTCCAATAGCTTCTGAGTAACGCTTTAGCTTGGTTTTAAGAGTGGACGTTACGAACCTGTTTCTCTCTCGCCTTTTCAGGCTCTGGCGATGCTTTTTCTGTGCCGATTTCGTTCTAAGGCCCATAATAAAATCCTCCGGGGTTTAAAAATGAAGATTGAATTCTACATCTTCTTCCCACATTGTCAATAAAAACAAAGGGATTATACAATGTTACACAAAGAGAAGTTTAAAAAGTTTTTCTTGCGATTGTTTTCGAAACCGGAATATAATAGACGCAACTATCAGCTGGAGGATACTAGACGAATGCCTGCATATGTTGTAGTCCTTCAAGAACCAAACGCTCAAGTTGCTACAAAGATTACTTCTCTTTATCCCGCAACAAAACATTACAAGATTAGTCCGACTTCTTATCTGGTATCTGACAAAACTTCCTTAGCCAGCGATGTGACGGCTAAGTTGGGGTTAAACGGATCCATGGTAGATAAACCAATTGGGGTAGTGTTTCCAGTTGAGGGGTTTTACCACGGGTTCGCTCCGAGGAGCTTGTGGGAATGGTTGCGTTCCAATCGGTATTCTTAAACAATGACAGAAATAACACCCCCAGATACTCCTGAAGTTGGCGGTTCGTATGAACGCGATGTAGAACATCGACTATCGACACTGGAAGCTCACACTCAAATGGAAGCTCGGTTAACGAAGCTAGAAACTCAAGTAGGAGTTGCCAGATGGTTTGTGCTTGCTGTTATAACAGGTCTTGTTTTTGCGTTAGCTCAGTTTTTAATACAGAAAATCTTTCCTTCCTTAAATTTTCTTTAGAGATGCAGACCTTTTTTGTTTCTAGTATTTTTACTCGCCGGTTTAGTTTTTCTTTTCTTAACAACCTTATCCTTCGCGAAGATAGCGTCGGTTATCTGCTCAAGCGTTCCCGGAATATGTGGGATGATTTTTGGTTTTCTTCCCATTATCCTGTCATTCTCACTTGCGAGATTAGATATTCCTGTGTTCTGTACTTGATCCTTGTTGCAACATCTTGAAAGTTTAGGAGGAGGGATTTCTTCATGAATCCGGTTAGCAAATAGTGCTCTTGATTTAACGGGGAGGAACACCGCCACGAGTCATTCACGACGCGATTGCCCGCAATGCGCTGATTTCATCCGCTGACAGCGGTTCCTTGTACAGCCCTTGTTCAAGCCAAAGTCCGCTTTCTCGAATTTTGCTCTTGGAAGACCACAGGCCCAGCCATTGCTCTGACGGCCGACAGCAACCGCAAAGAGACAAGGTGGATATAATCTTCAGTTTAAGCTCGGACCGTGATTTCTTGTCTTCCACGGGCAATGCGACAAAGGAAAAATTTCGCCGAATTCTGTCCGTCACCGCAGCCTCGACGTCACCTTGTCGTTCGAAGTCAACGAGCGGCTCGTATTTCTCTCTCTTTTCCCTTGAGGTGAGATCAATATTCCATTTCTCCAGAAAGGGGTCCCCGCTTTTGCGCAAAAGCGCTCGGCCAACATTCTTTCTTAATATGCTCCGGTCCTTGTTGGAACTGTCGTGTTCCTGAAGCCTTGACATGAGCCGCCGATTTCCCGTATGCGTTCCGACATGAACGATTCGCTCGGTTCCGTGGGCGGTTTCCCCCGCCTCGAAAAGCAGATAGATTCCGCTTTCAGGAATCAGTTCAGGTTCGAAAGGAAATTCATGCCTGTCGAAATGCCCCGCAAGATCATGTATAAATCGGCATGCGTCACTCATAAGGTACGCTCCTTAATGTTCTTGGGAAGTTTATTTATGTTTCCTCGTTTCAGACAGTTTTCCAACAGTTCGCCGTGCGTCTGCGGCGTCAGCCTCGTATTGCCGTCAATGACGTGATACTGAACCGCTTTTTTAATCAGTTTCTCTTTCAACAGGGGTTCCACAGCGGCTTTAGCCACTTTCAGATAGTGTGTGCTACTGCCGAAAAAGAGATGAATCTCCTGAATGTCGTTTAAAAGGGCATAGTTTCGAAGAAACTGGGGAAGGCGTTTTTTCCATGTTTTGTAAGCGGGCCTATCGCTCATCTGAAGATTGTAATCCTGAACGCGACTGAGGGGGTGCAGCGGCCCGTAGAGTGCCGACAGGATGAGAATCTGGTCGTCCCAGTTGCTACGTGATGAGAGAGTGGGGGTTTTTGAGTACAGAGTCCCTTTATATCTTTGCACTGCTGGAAGGTATAGTCCCGATGCGCTCTGTCCGCCGAAATCCGACCCCGGTTCCAAACTTCCGTTTTTTTCGTATTCTTTGGAGGTGTATTTCTTGTCTTGGAGAATATCCGACAGCACCTGCCTTCTGGTTTCCAAAATAGCGGAGTAAGTCTTCTCCGAAACTAGAGCTGTCAGCGGTTCCGGCGTGGGAGCCCAGGAATCTCCACCACAATACTTAGTTGAGCAGCAGGGTATGAGAAAAAGCTTTTTTTTAGATGAACCCATCAGTTCTCTCCAGTATGAGAGTATCCATTTACGGTAAGAGCAATCTCTCTTCCCTCAAGATACCGAATCAAACCACACTTCTCCAAGTGCTGCAACAAAGAAGGAACCTCTTCTCCTTTGGTCGACTTAGACCACGCTCCAGATTTTACTCCGTCACTTCCGTGAAGTTTTTCTCGGACGTCTCTTCATAATGTGGGTGCTTGCTCCGTATATGCCTTCTGCCGCTTCCATAATGGTCTCGGTGAGAGTCGGGTGAGGATGTATTGAAAAAGCTATATCCTCCGCAGTCGCACCCATTTCAATTGCCAGTACGGATTCTGATATTAACTCCCCCGCCTGCGGTCCGGCAATTCCGACACCGACAACCCTCCCAGTCCCCTTATGGGTTATGAGCTTCGTCAAACCGTCGGTCCTGTTAAGCGTAAGGGCCCTACCCGAAGCCGCCCACGGAAACTTAGAGACAGCCACTTCCATTCCCGATTCCCTGGCCTCGCTTTCGGTAACCCCGCACCAGGCGATTTCAGGATCGGTAAAGATTACCGCCGGAACGGTTCTTGGGTCGTACTGGGTTTTGGCCCCGGTTATAACCTCTGCCACGATCTTGGCTTCATACGTCGCCTTGTGGGCAAGCATGGGTTCCCCGGCAACATCCCCGATTGCAAAAATCGCCGGATCAGCCGTCCTTCTCTGGGAGTCCGTCTCTATAAAGCCCTTCCCGTCCACCTCGACCCGGGTGCTCTCAAGGCCGAGGCCTTCTGTGTACGGGACCCTTCCAACCGAGATCAAAACCTTTTCGTATCTCTCCTGGAAGCTTTTCCTGTCGGCTTCAAATGAAACTTGAACTTCGTTATCTAACTCACTGATAGAAACCAGTTTTGTTTTAAGCATTATGGAGCGGAATTTCTGATCAAGCCTCTTTTTAAGCACCGCCGCAAGGTCCCTGTCAACCCCCTGTACGATCCCAGGAAGCATCTCAACAACCGTGACCTCGGTGCCCAGAGAAGAGAAAAAAGTTCCAAGCTCAAGGCCTATGTAACCCCCGCCCACCACAAGCAGGCTCTTGGGGATATCCCCCATGGAGAGAGCGCCGTCGGAATCAACCACGTTCGGGGAGCTGAAATCTACTCCCGGAATTTTCCTCGAAACAGAACCCGTGGAAATAACGGCGTTTTCAAACACGACTTCCCGCTCCTCACCAGAAGGCGTTGCGACACAAAGGGTGCTCGAAGATGTAAAAGACGCCTTTCCCCGCACGTAATTTATCTTCCTTGCCCTCACAAGTGTGCGAAGCCCGCCCGTAAGTTTGGAGACCACTTCGTCTTTCCATGAAAAAAGCTTCCCGGGGTCTATCCGCGGTTCTCCGTAGCTAAGGCCGAAATCCACGGCATCCCTTGCCTCCTCGGCCACCCTCGCCGCGTGAAGAAGGGCCTTTGAAGGTATGCATCCCCTGTAGAGACAGACCCCTCCGGGGTTTGCCTCAGGATCTATAAGCGTGACTTTCTTTCCCTTGTCGGCAAGGGAAAACGCTGCGGGATATCCCCCCGGGCCCGCTCCTATTACCGCTACTTCTGTTGTTATTCTCTCCATTGTCTGCTACACCGCCTGCTCAAAGATGCTCTCGGGAGAGCGCTCAAGCATCTCGCAGAGCCATCTTAGAAACCTGGCAGCCTCCGCCCCGTCTATAATCCTGTGGTCGTAGGAAAGCGAAAGCGGCAGCATAAATCTCGGCACAAACTCTCCGTCTACGTACGCGGGCTCAAAGGAGGATCTCGATACTCCCAGTATGGCCACCTCGGGCGGATTGAGAATCGGTGTGAAGAATGTTCCCCCTATTCCCCCCAAATTGGTTATGGTGAAGGAGCCTCCCTGAAGCCTGTCGGCGGAAAGTCTCTTCTCCCTCGCCCGGGAAGAGATATCGGTTAACTCAACCGATATCTGCGTTATATCCTTTTTGTCGACATCCCTTATCACCGGGACAAGAAGTCCCCTTTCCGTATCCACCGCAACCCCTATGTTTACATATTTTTTGTAAACGATCGTGCGACTGCCCATATGTATGCTTGAATTAAACTTCGGAAATTCAGAAAGCGCCCGGGAAAGGGCCTTTACCAGAATCGCTGTTACGGTAAGGTTCCCCCCGGCTTCGGCCACCTTCTCCTTGTTGAGCTTTCTAAGCTCCTCAAGCCGTGTGGCGTCCGCCTTGTCAAACTGCGTTACGTGCGGGGCCGCCCATGCCTGGGAAAGCCGCTCGGCCGTAAGCTTCCTCACGGTCGAGAAACTCTCGGTAACCGTCTCTCCCCATCTTGAAAAATCGGGAAGCTCGGGTTCTGCTGGCGCCGCCTGGGCCGAGGAAGCGGACCTTATTATGGCCTTTGCGTGGGCCTTTACGTCTCGCTCAAGGATTCTCCCGCGGGGACCGGTTCCCGAAACGGAGCCGAGCTCAACGCCAAGCTCCCTCGCAAGGCGCCTCACAGAAGGCGCCGCGGCCACTTTAAGGGGACCAGACGGTGCTGTGCCCTCTACGCTGGGGGTTCTCGGTGGAGAAGGCTTTCTTTCTTCCTTTGCCGGTTTTGCCTCTGGGACAGGTTTTTCCGCTGCGGTAAGGCTTTCCTCTTCTGCCTCTTTAACCGCCGCCGAGGCATCGGGTTCCCCTGAAGCGGGCTCTTTGTCCTCTGAGTCGCCGTTTATCCTTACCAAGACCTCGTTTATCACCACGGTGTCCCCGGCGCTTACCAGGACGTCGACAATCGTTCCGTCGGCGGGGGAAGGAATCTCAACCGCGGCCTTGTCAGTTTCCACTTCAAGCAAGGGCTGCTCAAGCGAGACCCTGTCTCCGGGCGCGACTAGGACCTCTATCACCTGCCCGGATTCAATTCCTTCTCCAAGTTCGGGAAGTTTGAACTCTATCAATTTGTGTTCCTCGTCACGAGACCGAGGGGCTTGGCTTTCCCCGGTCAATTCCAAATTCGCTTATCGCCTCATTGACGGTTTTCTCATCGATCCTGCCTTCCCTGTAAAGCTCGTAAAGGGCCGCGATCGCGATGTGGCGGTAGTCGACCTCGAAAAAGTCGCGAAGCGCCTCGCGAGTGTCGCTTCTTCCGAACCCGTCAGTTCCCAGGGAAACAAGAGGTTTGGGGAAGTGGGCGGAAACGGAATCGGGAAGGCTTTTTAAGTAATCAGTCGCGGCAATAAATACCCCGTCTTCCCCTTCCATGCACTCCGAAATGTAGTTTTTTCTTCTCTTCTCCCCGGGATTGAGGCGGTTCCACCTCTCTGTCTCCTTTGCGTCATCGTAAAGCGCCTTGTAGCTCGTTACGCTCCAGACGTCGGTCGGAACGCCGTAGCCGCTCTCAAGGACCTCTTTTGCCCAGAGAATCTCGTTCATGATCGCCCCGCTTCCGAAAAGATGGACCTTTTTCCCCGAGTCCTCGATCTGCGAAGGGGCGAACCTGTACATCCCTCTTATTATACCTTCCTCGACCCCCTCAGGCATTGCGGGCTGCACGTAGCGCTCGTTCATCACCGTTATGTAGTAAAATATCTCCTCCCCATCCTGGTACATCCTTTTTATCCCGTCCCTGACTATCACCGCTATCTCGTAGGAAAAAGCCGGGTCGTAGGCCCGCAGGTTGGGATACGCGTAGGCGAAATGATGGCTGTTTCCGTCCTGGTGCTGAAGACCCTCGCCCGCAAGGGTGGTCCGCCCCGCGGTGCCCCCCACCATGAAGCCCCTGCATTTCATGTCGGCGGCGGCCCAGATAAGGTCCCCTATCCTCTGAAACCCGAACATGGAGTAGTAAATGAAAAACGGGATGGTGTTTATGCCGTGGGTCGAGTAGGCAGTGCCGGCTGCGATGAAGGAAGACATGCTGCCCGCCTCGGTTATGCCTTCTTCAAGGATCTGTCCGTCCTTTGCCTCCTTGTAGTAAAGGAGGGTGTCCGCGTCGACCGGTTCGTAGAGTTGTCCCACGCTTGAGTAGATGCCCACCTGCCTGAAAAGCGCCTCCATCCCGAAAGTTCTAGCCTCGTCAGGAACTATTGGGACTATCAGATCTCCTATATCCTTGTCCCGCATGAGTCTTGAGAGCATGTGGACGATTACCATGGTAGTTGCCACTTTTCTCTTGGAACCCGAGGGCTTTTTGAAATCCTCAAACACTTTCTCCGGAATCTTTTCAAGGGGCTTGGCGCGCACGACCCGCTTGGGGATGGGTCCGCCTAGGGTCTCCCTTCTCTCGCGGAGATATTTCATCTCGGGGCTGTCGGGAGCGGGTCTGTAGAAGGGAGCTCTTCTGATCTCCTTGTCCGTAATCGGTATGTAGAATCGGGTCCTGAAACGCTTTAGCTCCTCTTCGTTTAACTTTTTCTGCTGGTGGGTTATGTTCTTGCCCTCCCCCGCCTCCCCGAGGCCGTAGCCCTTTATGGTCTTTGCGAGAATCACGGTGGGAGAACCGGTGTTCTCAACCGCGGCCTTGTAGGCGGCATAGACCTTCTCTGAATCGTGGCCTCCTCTTGCGAGTTTCTCAAGCTGCTCGTCTGAGTGCCCCTCGACCATCTCGAAGATTTCCGGGCGGGTGCCGAAAAAATGCTCCCTTATGTACTTCCCCGGAGATATGGTGTACCTCTGGTAATCGCCGTCAAGGGCCGCCTCCATCCTCTCTACCAGGAAGCCGTCTTTATCCTGCGCCAGGATCGGATCCCAAGTTCCTCCCCAGACAACCTTTATCACGTTCCACCCGGCCCCCCTGAAGATTCTCTCAAGCTCCTGTATTATCTTGCCGTTTCCCCTCACGGGGCCGTCTAGGCGCTGGAGGTTGCAGTTGATCACGAATATGAGGTTGTCGAGTTTCTCCCTTGACGCAAGGGTGATGGCCCCCAGGGTTTCGGGCTCGTCCGTTTCCCCGTCCCCTATAAAGGCCCACACCTTGGCGTCGGTCCTGGGCTTGAGGCCCCTGTCCTCGAGGTACCTGTTAAAACGGGCCTGATAAATCGCCATTATGGGGGAGAGCCCCATTGAGACCGTCGGGAACTCCCAGAAGTCCGGCATGAGCCAGGGATGGGGGTAGGAAGAAAGACCGTCTCCGCCAATCTCCCTTCTGAAATTCCGCATCTGCTCGATAGATACCGAGCCTTCGAGAAACGCCCTTGCGTATATGCCCGGCGAAGCGTGGCCCTGGAAGTAGATTATGTCCCCTTCCCTGTTCTCGCCGCCGGCCCTGAAAAAATGGTGGAAACCTATCTCGTAGAGCGTGGCGGCTGATGCATAGGTGGAAATGTGTCCGCCGATTCCGTCACTTATCCTGTTTGCGCGCACGACCAGGGCCATGGCGTTCCACCTTATTATGCTTCTTATGTTGCGCTCTATTTCGTAGTTGCCGGGGTATAGGGGCTGGTCCTCGAGGGAAATGGTGTTTACGTAAGGGGTATTTGCGGCGTAGGGGATCTTAACGCCTTTTTTCTGGGAGTATATTCTGAGCTTCCGAAGCAGGTCGCTTGCTCTCTCGCGGCCGGAATTCTCGATCACGTATTCAAGCGATTCGATCCATTCCCGATCTTCTGCTTCTTCTTCCGATATTTGAGGATCTTCTTCCATGTATCCATACAAAACGCGGCGAAGCGGGGCCGCGGGGAAAATTTTCAACATGGAGCAACCACGCTGTTCTTGCTATCGAAAATCCGGCCTCAGACGCTCAAAACGGTGCTTTGGACCTAAAGCGGAAGCCCGGATTCGGAAAATCATTTTAACCGCAGAGGGGAAAATATCACTACTGCCGAGAAACTATTTCGAGGAAGCCCAAGTATGGTTGCAAAAATGGTTTGATCAAACGACAAAGGTGGTTTGATCACTTTTCTTATACTAAGAGTGGCAAACTGGGACAATTTCTATTGATTCCTGTTAATCATTCGGTAAATTCCACTATTAAGAGTATGCGGCAAAATATACTGTCGCGATTGTTGAGAGGAATCCTGGACCCCAAAAGTTCCGTAGGAGATGGAGGCAGCCCTCCTCGCATATTCCAGAGGTGACCAGGCGACACCTCAAATTTCTTTTCTAAGCATTTTTATTCCTTTTTCCTAAAGCTTTTTTTGCTTATACCCAATAACAATGGTGAAAGGGGATAGAACGGAGGATTGAGGAAATGCCGTCCACATTGACATGGATAGACCACGACCCGGTCGCTAGGGAGCGGACTCTTCGCATCTTGGCGCTTTTCCAAGAGAGAGATAGTCGAGAGGAACTTGGACTGGGTGCTATCAGGGATTCGTTTGCGGACAGGCTATTTCCCGGTACGAGCACGATCCAGACCCGTCTTCGGTACATGGTTTTTGTTCCCTGGGTTTATAGAGAACTCGAAAAAAAACGCGTGCTCCCACCAGTTTTCGCTATAAAAGCCCGCCAAATGGAGACGACTTTGATCGGTCCCCTTCTGGAAAGTTCTGATCATGCAGGTGTTTTCGGAAAAGTAGCAGGGAAAGCAGTGAAGCGACTGCCAAGCTCAGTCTACTGGAACGGTCTTGGGGTGTGGGGCATTCGTCGGATCGAGTGTTCGCAGGATGAATATCAAAGCCACGTGGACAAACTGTACAAGCGGATTGAGATCTCTGCCAGTGGTGGAGAAGGGAAAAATGGTTTTTCAGAGGCTAGTATATGGCATCCACGCCTGCCTGAACCGCCAAGCAATTTCCCCTATGACATCCAGAACTTGAGTTTCACTTTGGAATATGAGGAGGCAAGCTTCTTGCTTGACCGTCTCTTGGAATCTCATAAAGAGAGTTTGCTCACCCATTTGGCACAGAAGTGCGAGCCTGTTGATTGCGAGTTTCCGTGGGAACATCCGGACAGGGATAACTTTTCCGCTGTCCAAAAGGACTTGCTGGACTACGCGGAGTTTTTCTCTGTAATAATGCATGGCGCCGCTTTTCTTTATAATCTTATGCTGGCGGAGCTTTCGGACCGTGGGGAACTCAAAGATAAGCATCGGGGCAATCTTGATAAGTGGAAGGTTGATCTGCAAAACTGCCAGCACATAGGTCTTCCGCTTGGAGGACTCTGGGAACTTACTTCTGGTCAGGGACATACTATAACCTCGCAGGCGATGAATTTTGTCTCAGCCTGGTGTCGTCGCGTCTTGAAAACTCAGGGTGATGTCGCCGATGATCCTGAGAGCAGGATGCTTGTCGAAAACCGCGAACGGCGCCTTAAAAACGTTCGTTCCCGCTTTGTGAATGAAAGGGCACTTGACCAGTGGAGAGGAAATTCAGGAGTCAGGCAGATGGAATACCGCTGGGGTAACGTTAAAACACTGCTCTCGGATCTCCACGCGGGCTTAAATGGAGGAAATGGTGCTAAGCCCTGACTCCAGAAGCCTTTACACGGAGGCCGTTACCCCGCCACCGGGATACATTTTTGACCAGGCGATAGCGACCACCTACTCCCTTGATCCGGACACGCTGCTTTTACTGTCGGTGCATCTCGCTTTAGGGCAGGGCCCATCTGCGGATCAGGTTGATCCGATAAGGCTTCTTGAATCCCTCCGTCGACTCTCGGGCCGTTTAAGTGTTTACGTGGATCGTAACGGAATAAAGATTCCCTCTGAAAACAAAGTACTTTACGGTTTGCTCGAACCCATGATCGAGCAGGTCGAAGCACCGAGAGGAGGGGTATTCCATCCCAAAATATGGGTGCTTCGTTTCATTCAGCCTGAGCTTGATGAGCCTCCTTTGATAAGACTCCTTGTCCTGTCGCGAAACATCACGTATGACCGCTCATGGGACATCTCACTTCAACTCGATGGACGACCGAGCAGACGATTTATCGCCGCTAATCGGCCATTGGGTGAATTTCTGCGATCCTTACCGTCAATTGCCACTCAGAAGGTATCGGAATCAGCGAAATTGCGGGCCGAAAAACTTGCGGAAGAAGTCAGGAAAACTGTATGGGAACTGCCCGGTGAATTCGAGGAGGTGTCTTTTCATATCATGGGAACACCCAGAAAGCAGTGGGTGCCGCCACGATCAAGACAGATGGCTGTTATCTCCCCATTTGTAACTGACGCTGCTCTTTTATGGCTAAGTAAGCAAACAGAAAATCTGGTTACCATTATCTCCAGACCTGAAGAATTCAACCGACTTGCACCCGATACTTTGGAATTATCTGGGAAGCGGTTCACACTTGATGAAGCCGCAGAAACTGAAGACGGTGAGGAGTTGGACAATCGGGATACCTTTGGTCTTCATGCTAAGGCGTACGTGGTTGAAAAGGGCTTTCGAACAAGGCTCTATATTGGTTCAGCCAACGCCACAACTGCAGCTCTTATAAAGCGAAGCAATACCGAGATACTGGTGGAACTTGTCGGAAGAAAAAGCCGCGTCGGGGATATTGAAACTCTTTTAGGCGAAGAGGGTCTCGGTCCGGTTCTCTCAGACTATGTTCCACAGGAACCTCCTACGCCAGGAAATGAGGAAGCTCGTGCGCGAAAAGCGCTTGAAGGGGCAAGAGACTTGTTGGTCGCAGCAGAATTAAAGGTCGTCTGCGAAGCAGACGCAGATGCTTGGCGACTTACGCTTGTCTCCTCTAAGCAAATTGTGCTTTCGGGGGTATCCCAGCTAAAAGCCTGGCCAATTACCGTATCAGAGGATCGGGCGTCAGATGCGTACGGGTTTAATAGCTCTCAGGTTGTTGAGTTAGAGAGGTTCGCCACAGAATCCGTTACAGGACTTATCGCCTTTGAATTCGTGGCTGGAATCAACAAGAAGATATCTTTGCGGATAGTGCTTAACCTTCCGGTGACCGGTTTTCCGGAGAACCGGGATGATGCAATTTTCAGACTTGTTTTGAAAAACAAAGAGGGTTTTCTCCGTTACGTTCTTTTACTGCTCAGTGAATACGCGGGCGGTTTTTTTAGCGGCAGAGATATTTTCAGCAGGAAGGGAACCACCGGTCCCCTTGCAGATGACTTCTTGGGGGATACCGCGATACTCGAGGAACTCGTAAGGGCTTTCAGCCGCGGTCCCGATAAGCTAAAAGAGGTGAAATCCGTTGTGAAGCGCCTTACGAGCGACCAGACAAAACCGTCTTCTGTTCCTCCGGAATTCCTGAGATTATGGGAAGTCTTTGAAACCGCCATGGAGGAGGCTGGCAAGTGACGGGAAAATCACATAAAACGAAGCTTGTCCTCGGAAGACTTAAGGACTTTCAGCGGCGGACCGCCGAATATGTGTTTCGCCGTTTCTATACAGATCCTGAAACTACGGATCGTTTTCTCGTAGCGGATGAGGTTGGACTCGGAAAAACCCTCGTGGCCGGCGGCGTTATCGCCCTTGCGACTGAGCACTTGCTCGCCAAGAAGGTCGGTCGGATCGATATTGTCTATGTCTGCTCGAATATGAGCATCGCGTCTCAAAACCTCCGTCGACTTAATGTTTCGGGAGAACAGAAATTCGAAAGATCTACACGTCTTTCCCTTCTCCCAATAGATATCTCCGATATTCGAAAGAACCGCGTAAATTACGTGAGCCTCACGCCGGGAACAAGCTTCGATCCCAGATCGAGAGATGGAAAGGTTAAAGAGCGAGCGCTGATACACTTTCTGCTGAAAGGCAGGCTGAATATTAGCCCCGCGGGCTTAAGGCGGCTGCTCCAGTGCCGCGTGAGTGATGAAAACTGGTGGTGGTGGACACGCAAATGGAAACCTGAAAGCCTTGATAAGGATATCCGTGACGAGTTCGTAAAGAATGTAAGCGAGGACCGGGAGTTTTACGAGAAAATTAAGAATTTCTGCGCGCGATCCAGAAGGCGGATTCTTTGGGGTGACCCTGAACGGCTCTGGCTTGTTTCGGAATTGCGGTTTCGCCTTGCCGAGATGAGCATTGATATGCTTGAGCCGGATCTTATCATACTCGATGAGTTTCAGAGGTTTAGGAGCCTGCTGGATCCCAAAAATCAAGAAGACTCTCAAAACCACAAAAACCGGCTGGCTCACAAGCTGTTTCAATACGAGAATGTCAAAACGCTGCTTTTGTCGGCCACTCCGTACAAGATGCTTTCTCTTGACCATGAACGGGATGATGACCATTACCCAGACTTTCTGAAGACATTGGGATTTCTCTCTCATTCCGAGTCGGTTGATCCCCAGACGGTTATAGACGGCATCAAAAGGGACATCCAAGCATTCAGGCAGTCTCTTTATTCTCTCGGATCTGACGACGATACGGCTATATCAAACGCTCGTGATGTTCTCCAGTCAAAACTCATCAGGGTGATGTGCCGTACGGAAAGAGTGGGCATGACGCCTTCGCGCGACGCCATGTTCTCAGAATTTCCACAAGAAGTAGCGTTGGAACCACGGGATATTCACGGGGCTGTTTTGGCCGACAGGGTCGCGTCAAGCGTCGGCGCGCGCGACATCATCGAATACTGGAAATCAAGCCCCTATCTCATAAACTTTCTGAGGAGGTATGAATTCCGCCAGAAACTGGAAGCCCAGTGTGAGAATGCGCCAGAAGAACTGATTGAGGCTTTGCGGGCAGACGCAGACCATCTTTTACACAAGGATGACATTCAATCATATCGGGAAGTGTCACCGTCCAATCCGAGGATGAGAAACCTGTTCGATCTCACGATAAATCGGGGACTCTGGAAAATTCTCTGGCTGCCGCCCTCTATGCCGTACAGCAGACCCGGTGGCTCTTATGCCGATATACCTGACATAACGAAATCTCTGGTCTTCTCCGCGTGGAACGTTGTTCCTGACGCCATAGCTTCTCTCTGCTCGTACGAGGCGGAGCGGAAGATGCTTTCCGGTTTACGTAAACCAATTACCCACGATCAGCTCTATGACGAACTGCGCCCCCTTCTTCGATACTCCCGCGGCTCAGAAAACCGCCCGACCGGAATGCCCGTGCTGATTTTGATGTACCCGAGTCCGGCTCTAGCGATGCTGATAGACCCTTTGATCATCGCTGTATCTCACCAGAAGGATAAGCTTATCTCGGCCGCAGAGTTGCTCAATAGTGCCGCGGAGCTTATCAGACCGTCACTTAATCAGTTGCTTGTTGAGGCTCCTGCCAGCGGACCGGAGGATCAGCGATGGTACTGGGCGGCGCCAGCGCTTCTGGACGGGAAGAGGTTTCCCGACATAAAGCATTGGCTTCTTGATGATGAAAAAGGGTGGTTTTCAATAGCAAAAGAGGACTCGAGTGATAGAGTGGAAGGACTGAGAGAACATTTGGAACTTTTTCGCCAGACCATGGATCACGCTATCGATTCACCACTTGGACGACCCCCGGCGGACCTTCTCCAGGTTCTAAGCCTGATGGCCGTGGCGGCGCCAAGTGTCTGCGCCTTGCGCGCGCTTCGGCGACAATCTCCTTCGCTTAATTTGGACTCTTCGGAACTTCTTTGTGGTGCGGTTCGGATTTCTGAAGGTTTTCGAACTTTGTTTAATCTTCCGGAAAGCATTGCACTTCTTCGAGGAAACAGACGAGATGAGTCTTACTGGAGGCTTTCGCTTCAGCATTGCCTTGAAGGAAATATCCAGTCATTGTTGGATGAACAAGTGCATTGCCTTGTCGAGTCTCTTGGCGTTATTGACGAGCCAGAGACCGAACGGGTTGAAACCATCGGCGATTCAATAGGTTCCTCGCTCTCTATACGCACGTCTCGGTTACAGCTAGATGAAGTGATTGTCCGTCCGGAGTCACAGAAGATTGAGCTTAAAGACTATAACACGCGGTGTCGATTTGCTTTGCGGTTTGGTGAACTGAAAGACGACAGAGGTGCTGTCGTTAGGGCTGACGCCGTGCGGGATGCTTTTAACTCACCGTTCAGACCGTTTGTTCTCGCCTCGACGTCCATTGGGCAGGAAGGCTTGGATTTCCATACTTGGTGTCATTCGGTAATTCACTGGAACCTGCCGAGCAATCCTGTTGATTTAGAGCAAAGGGAAGGACGAATCCAACGATACAAGGGACATGCGGTTCGAAAAAACATAGCCAAGGCGTATGGATTGAGTGCCTTAAGGGGCAAATGGAACAGGCAAGGCGACCCATGGTCTTGCCTGTTTGAATTAGCAAAGAAAGACCGTCCAACCGGGGCGAGTGATTTAATCCCGTATTGGCTTTACGAACTTAAGGAAGGCGCGAGTATTGAACGGCATGTACCGATTCTTCCCTACAGCAAAGAAGAACCGCATTTCCGCCGACTCAAGAGAATGCTTGCTGTTTATCGTCTTGTTTTCGGTCAGCCGAGGCAGGAAGATCTTCTGGAGTACTTGACTAACCGGATAAGCGAGAATCATCAGTGCCAAGTACTGAACACGTGGCGGATATCGTTAGAACCACCTTCTTAGTAGATTGTGGTTGCAAAGATGATTTGATCAAGCCATCTTTGCAACCACAAGAGGAGTTGAATTCGAGGCTTACTTTTGCTCGGTAAACTCGGCGTCTATAACATCATCGCCCGAAGTGGAATTTCCCTGCTCGGACGCAGAGTCTTGCTGTCCACCCTCCCCGGCACCCTGCGTAGCAGCCTCTTCCTGCTGTTTCTTGTACATAAGCTCCGCAAGCTTGTGGGAAACAGCGGTTATTTTCTCCGTAGCCTGGTCAATCCTGCCCAAGTCATCCGATTTAAGTGCTTCCTTTCCTTCCTCAAGGGCCTGCTCAAGCTCCTTTTTCTCATCCTCAGAGAGGCCGTCGCCAAGTTCCTGGAAGCTCTTGTCGGTCCTGTAGACAAGTTCATCAAGCTGGTTTCTCTTCTGAACCTGCTCGCTTTTCTCCTTGTCCTTCTCGGACATCTTCTCGGCTTCCTCGACCATGGAGTCAATCTCGTCGCTGCTTAGCCCGCTTGAGGCTTCAACCTTCACTTTCTGTTCCTTCTGGGTCGCGTTATCCTTGGCGGATACGTGGAGTATTCCGTCGGCGTCAGTGTCGAAAGTAACCTCTATCTGTGGAATCCCTCTTGCCGCCGCGGGAATTCCCGACAGGATGAATCTGGCAAGCGTCCTGTTATCGGCTGCCATTTGCCTTTCTCCCTGCAGCACGTGAATCTCAACCGAGTTCTGGTTGTCCTCAGCCGTGGTGAAGACCTGGCTTTTCTTGGTGGGAATAGTCGTATTTCTCTCGATAATGGTGGTCATGACCCCTCCGAGGGTTTCTATACCAAGGGAGAGCGGTATCACGTCGAGAAGGAGCACGTCGGTTACGTCTCCACCGAGCACGCCCGCCTGTATGGCAGCCCCCATGGCAACCACCTCGTCGGGGTTTATTCCCCTGCTCGGCTCCTTTGCGAAAAAGTCAGTCACGACTTTCTGAACAAGCGGAATCCTGGTCGATCCGCCGACAAGTATTACCTCGGCTATCTCGCCCGGGCGAAGCCCCGCATCCCTGAGAGCCTGCTCACAGGGCTTTAAGGTGCCTTTTACGAGATCCTCGACGAGCTGCTCAAACTTGGAGCGCGTTATCTTAAGCACCAGGTGCTTGGGACCGCTTGCATCAGCCGTTATAAATGGCAGGTTTATTTCCGTCTCAACGGTGTTTGAAAGCTCGATCTTGGCCTTCTCCGCGGCTTCTCTAAGCCTCTGCACGGCCATCTTGTCCGCCCCGAGGTCTATTCCGGAATCTTTCTTGAACTCGGAAACGATGTAATCAATAACTCTCTTGTCAAAATCGTCCCCGCCGAGGTGGGTATCCCCGTTTGTGGACTTAACCTCTATGACGTTGTTTCCGACCTCAAGCACCGATACGTCGAAAGTTCCGCCCCCAAGGTCATAGACCACTATCATCCCCTCTTTTTTCTTGTCAAACCCGTAGGCCAAAGCCGCCGCGGTCGGCTCGTTTATTATGCGCTTTACGTCAAGACCGGCTATCTTTCCGGCGTCTTTCGTGGCCTGGCGCTGGCTGTCGTTAAAATACGCGGGAACGGTGATAACGGCTTCTTGGACTTCTGAACCCAGGTAATCCTCGGCAGCCTTCTTAAGCTTCGTGAGCACGT
Source organism: Thermodesulfobacteriota bacterium (assembly GCA_965208155.1). Classification (GTDB taxonomy): domain Bacteria; phylum Desulfobacterota_D; class UBA1144; order Nemesobacterales; family Nemesobacteraceae; genus Nemesobacter. The sequence goes on along the minus strand of OZ242322.1, from coordinate 2,221,768 downwards.
GCGCTGAGACCTGCGGGGGAGAATACTCTTTTCCCTCAACCTCGACCCAGGCGTCAGATTTGCCTGATTTCACTACCTTGTAGGCAAGGCTGTCAACTTCGCTTGATATCTCCTCGAACCTTCTGCCCATAAGTCTTTTTGTAGAGTAGACAGTGTTCTCGGGGTTGGCCACGGCCTGGCGCTTTGCCGGTCCGCCGACCAGAACCTCGTCTCCGTCCTTTAGAAACGCGACCACCGAAGGGGTGGTTCTCGTGCCTTCCTCGTTGATTATCACTTTCGGTTCACCGCCCTCAACGATGGCGACGCATGAATTAGTCGTTCCAAGGTCTATTCCTATTATCTTAGAAGCCATTTAATTCCTCCTGAGTTTTCTTCTTGTTACGGGTGAATTTCTAGTTTTTCGGCCATGTGTCCCCTGAGTTTCCCTATGGACTCGGCCTGTATCTGCCTTACCCTCTCCTGGGAAACCCCGAGATCGCAGGCTATTTCGTGGAGTTTTCTTGGAGGTTCAGTGAAATACCTCTCGTTTATTACCTTTTTCTGTCTCTCTGAAAGCATCTCGAGAGCCTCGCGCAGATTCTTCCTGGCAAGGCTGTCAAACCCGAGTTCACTGAGCACCTGCTCCTGGTTATCCGACGGGTCGGGAAGCAGTTCCCCATAAGTGGCCGAGGAGTCATCCCCTGCGGGACGCTCCGAGAGGGAAAGATCTCTTTTGGAAGCGCGGACCTGCATCTCGGAGATTTCCTCTTCCTTAACGCCGAAATGGTCCGCCAGGCGGCTTATGTCGTCGTCTTCCATGCTGGTGGCGGTTATCCCGAGTTTACGTTTTGCCCCCTCTATTCTCTGGAAAAGCTTTCTCTGGGACTGCGTTGTTCCGATCTTCACGTTACTCCAGAACTTCATTATGTGGTTCTGAATCCTTACCCTGATCCACCACACCGCGTAGGATATGAGCCTGTACCCCTTGTAGGGGTTGAATTTCTTCACGGCACGCATAAGTCCTATTGAACCTTCCTGAACAAGGTCCATCATCGGAAAACCGTAGTATCTGTATTCAGAAGCGATTTTCATAACAAACCGGAGGTTTGACACCACAAGCTTGTTGGCCGCTTCAAGGTCCCTGTTTTCGTAATATCTCACTGCAAGCGCGTACTCTTGCTCTTTTGAGAGAAGCGGATGTTTTTCCATCTCCCGCATGAAAACCGAAAGAGAATCGCATGTGGCAACCGCAGTTTGCATCTAGCATGTACCTCCATCCCTCAAACTAATCATCAAAAGTGGAGTGTCAAGGTTTCAGAGTAAAATAAAAGTCAAGGGAAAATCAATAGAAAACGCATTAAATATTTGATCCTAAATAGCTTGAATTAATGATTTTAGAATCTTTTCAATCCAGATATACATCCAGAAAATATCATTGAAAAGCGTTCTGCTATCCCTAGTTGCCTTATTCCGTCGCCCAGAGTGACTGCAGAGGCACCGCATAGAGTCCCGCACCAAACCGCAGACTTCTTTCTCCGTTATAAAGCACGACTCCGCAGGAAAAACGATCGCCCGCTGCAGCCCTGAGTTTGCGCAATCCCCGAAAATCCGAACCTCTCACAGTAGCCGACGCCTTGACTTCAACCCCGGCAAGAGCTGTTGCCCCGCGTTCTATAACGATATCGACTTCCGCCCCATCCTTTTCCCGATAGTGAGAGAAGATATGCGGCTCTGCGTGTCCGCTTAACTGGCGACGCAGTTCCTGCAGCACCCAGGTCTCAAGAAGATGGCCGTAAAAAGGCCTGTTCGCCGAGAGTGCGGCGCTATTCATCCTCATAAGCGCGCAAGCGACACCCGTATCCGTAACGTGAAGTTTAGGAGCCTTGACCAGACGCTTGAGGTGATTGCAGTGCCACGCGGGCAGCCGTTCAAGCAAAAACATTTTTTCCAGAAGAAGAAGGTAGTCATGAATCGTATTGCGGCTAAGTTTAAAAGAAGAGGAAAGACCGGTTACGTTAAGAAGCTTCGCGGTCTGAGCGGCAGCAAGGGAAAGCAGCTGTGACAGAATCCCGGATGAACGTATTGCGGCAATGTCACGAGAATCATGCTCCACGAGCACCTCTATATACTTTCTGTACCAGTCGGCACGCCTCTCCGCAGAGCGCTGAAGGGCAACCGGGTATCCGCCGGCAGCCAGTTTATCCATAACAATTATCTCCGACAGATCTCTCCCACTTTGCCATATATCAAACTCCGAGGAGAACAGAGCTTCCGGAAAACCCGGCGTGTTCCCCTCAATTTCACTTTGTGAAAAAGGATGCAACCTGATTATATCCATGCGACCGGCAAGAGAATCTGTTATCCCGCGAACATGCAGCACGCTTACCGAACCTGTCAGTATAAAACGCCCTGGAGCACGGTCGCGGTCAACCGCAAGCTTTATGGATGAGAATATCTCCGGCACTTTCTGTACCTCATCCAGAATTACGCGCTTGGGCAAAGTCTTTACAAATCCCGCAATATCCGCCTCGGCGGCGGCACGAACATCCTCTTCATCAAGGCTTATGTAGTGATAGCCCTCGGTCCTGCCACCATGCGGGCAAGGGTAGTTTTTCCGCACTGGCGGGGGCCCTGAATCAACACGACAGGAGAATCCTTAATGACCTCTCTCAATCGCGATTCAACGTGTCGCGTACAATCTGCTTCAAGCATGACGAATCAAATATAATTATTTTTGCGACTAATTGCAATTTTATATTTCGACTAATTGTTAGATTAATGATTTCATTTAATTGTTTTACTAAATTTCTTCTTTTATAAAAGGTAATTACATAATGGTTAAGTGTTGAATTAGAGGATGGCTGATTGTCAAGTTTAAATATGGCCAGCTTGCATATTACGACTGAATTCGGACAGCGATTACAAACGAATTCGGACGATTGAACTTCTCGGTTCCTTTTTCCCAAAAACATCATTGAGCAGGTCGGTGGAGAAAAAGTTCCGGTTGAAATAGGGTTTGCTACTTGAAGTTCAGTCTAATACAAATTCCGTCTCTGATTGATAGCACCTGAAATTACTTAACTTTATTTTTACTAGCTTCATTTCAAATCCTTTCTTTATTCGGAGCTATTATCAATGCCCGGTGCGTATTACGATTTATTTGAACACCAATTCCGAGGGAAAGTGAACACGTGTACCCCATTTTTTTCTTCTTCAAAACAGACTCTAACACGTTCAGAATTGCCCTGTCAAACGACGAGTAAAAAGTCTGTTTTTTCTCCTAAAAATCACCTCTGTTTTCTCTCATGCCCCCAGAGCCTAACAATCATCTCTATTCTCTTCTTTTCCTTTTACAAACTCCTGTTTCGCTTCCTTCTCCGCAACGATTTTCCTCATCGACTCCCCACCGAGCTCAAGACGATGAGAGTTGTGAACGATCCTGTCAAGGATCGCGTCGGCAACAGTGTTGTCCCCTATGATGCCATGCCACTCGCTTACCGGAAGCTGACTTATCACCACAGTAGAACTCTCCCCGTAACGGTCATCCATTATCTCCATCAGATCATATCTCTGGGCCGTGGTCACAGCCTCAAGACCCCAGTCGTCTACGATAAGAAGTTCACTCTTGCCAGTTTTGAGAGAAGCTTGTTGTAGCTTCCGTCCACCTTTGCCTGGGAGAGAACCAGAAACAGTCTTGAGATCCTGTAGTAACGAACCGATATCCCTCTTCAGACACGCGTTATGACCCAGAGCGCAAGCTATCCATGTCTTGCCGCTTCCGCAAGGACCCGTTATGAGAAGATTGCGACCCCGCTCTACCCAGTCTCCATGGGCAAGCTCGGCTATCTGAGCCTTTCTCAGATTACGGGAATGTCCGTAGTCAATATCTACCAGATCGGCCCTGAGTCTGAAGCAAGCGTCGCGTACCAGACGCCGCTGCTTCCTGCTCTCCCTCTCAGCGCATTCCCTCCCCACAAGAAAGGACTTAGGTTGCTTCCGGGGCTGTACCGGCTAAAATTGTGGGAGTGGAAGCATCACCGGAAACTCAAGAAGTCCAGTCCGCCGGGTATAATCCCCGCAACCAAATTTAAAACAAGAGGAAAGATTTTATGGCTGAAAAGCTGGAAAAACTCTCGCAAGAGGACCAAGAAAAGATAAAGAGGTGGATTGACAAGCACGGACTCAATGTTTGCTCAAAATGCAAGAAAGACAAATACACCTTGATGGATGAACTAATCAAAGTTCCAAGCGTAAGCGACAAGGTCTACTATCCGGCTTTTCTGACCGTTTGCTTGACATGTGGATATCTCTCATCTTATGCTGCTACCTTAGTTTTACTCGATGCTTTAAGCAAATACGGAATTGAGCTTATATCCAAGTCCGAGAGGGAGGAGTCCAATGAATGATTCAGGGAGTCCTTCTGAAAGGCTGGGAGCTCGTGTTGAGAGCGATTATTGGGGGAGAAAAGACAAGGTGTTCGGAGTCAGAGAAATAGAACTTGAGCAACTAAATGCTTTCAATACCGCCTCAACAACATGCTGGTCCCTATTTACCGGTTTTCTTTTCTTTGGACTTTCTTATATCTGGAACCTTCTTGAGCGGTCCCCTGAGACCCAGATTATATGGTGGGAACAAAAGATTGTATTGCCAATCCTATGCTCTTTCCTATTCGCTGGGCTTGCCTACTACTTCCACAGAACCCAAAAGAATGCAACTAAGGCAATATTAAAAAACGCCATAAAACTCAATTAACTACAGAAAACTATCTTTGGATAGTTAAGTATATTATCCCCAAGGAGAGATAGAGTGCCTACGCGTTCTCTTGCTCCTCTTCGAGATAGATATCTACGCTTGCTATCGCAAGCGGACTGGTTGCATATTACGACTGAATTCGGACAGTGATTCCGAGCGAATTCGGACACCTATTCCGAGCGAATTCGGACGTGTAGCGCGACAATCAAGATGGCACTGTTGCGACAATCAAGATGACACTCTGGGTGTCGCTGATTGTGAGACGATACCGGCATATCTGACAGATATCAATCTCCAGTTTTCGAGGTCAGACCCTCCGAGTTATTCTCGGTAGCGTATTTCGCGGGTCTGCCCCGTTTTTTCTTCACCTCCTCCTTGTTTTTCTCCATAGCATGACGCAATCTGTAGCTCTCCACGTTCATTTCAAGGATTACGCAGTGATGTACAAGGCGATCCACTGCCGCCACAGCCGTATTTTCGTCAGGAAACACGTTTTTCCATTCTTCAAAGGGCTGATTCGCCGTGATAAGCAGTGATCTGCTCTCATAACGGTTCGATATAAGCTCAAACAGCACCCTGGTTTCGTCTCTGTCCTTGCGTACGTACGCAAGATCATCGAGAATCAGCAGGTCATAACGGTTGAGTCGCTCAAGCATACTCTCCATACGAAGCTCTCTGTGGGCCATCTGGAGTCTCTGCACAAGGTCCGTGGTACGGGTGAACATAACCCTCTTGCCCCCTTCCACAGAGATATAGTTAAAACTGGCGTATGGAGAACTTGAAAAAAAGCGGCGTATCCGGTTGATTTGAATTCAGCCAAATAAATCAATAGGAGGATACGCCACTATGGGTAGAAAAAATAAGGCTTTTGAACCGAAAGGTCAAAAAGAAACAAAAGATCTGTTTAGGGAGCTTTTTGACAAGCATCTCCCTCCAAAGAATCAAGAGACCACTGGCAAGTTAGAGCTCGGAGGACATAGAGGATTTGCTGATCCCTGGAAGGGTTTTAACGATCCGCTGACACAGATGCTCAATGATTTTGGAATCCCTTTGATCAGGATTGTTCAAGAATTTCTTTTACACAACTGCCGTACTCTTCTACTCTCATCTCATTAATCAGGTTCTTAATGTTCTCAATGTTTATATCGCTCAAAAATTCTTCCCCTGCTTCAAGCGTATTTTTTAACGCCAAAGCATAATTACAAACTTTGCGTCTTGCTTTTGCCAAATCTAACCTGTTCAAATCAGCATGCTCTATTGTGGTTTTTCCTGAGCCCGTTTCAGAATCAAACTTAATAGTTTCAAGACCAGGTATAGGTTTAAGATGAGTCGGAATTATTTCTGTATCAGCAGTGGGGTCTAAAATTGGATTGTCCCTATTCCATTTGTCACTTTTTGCATTGTTACATTTCCAACAAACCCAATGAAGATTATCCCAATTGAACGCATATTTTGGAAACTCTCTCTTGGGCTTTCGGTGTTCGATATGCCCAAAGCTATTAGCACTCACGGTTCCCTCGCAATAGCAACAAAGATCGCCGTACATATCTTTTAGAGCTTTTTGAATTTCGGGCTTTCTGTATCTGTTTTCTGCTTTTTCAATTGCGTTCTGATCCCCTTTTTCATGAGCATCGAGCAACTCTTCCGTCCATTTTTTTGAATTTCGTTTCAGGGTAGCTGGTTCCTCGCCTCTATTTACCAATCTCATGGTTCAATCATCTTGTATAGACCTACGCATTACATTAAATTTGATTGTCTGCAGGACTGGGTCGTGCGAAGGCAATTCAACCTTAAGTTGTTCGTAGATACTATTGAATCTCTTTTCATCCTGTTTGCTTATAGTGCCACTTATTTTTTCTCTATACAGCAACTCAAGTTCAGATATTTTTTCTGCAATTTCGGGCGGTCTTTCGTCTTCTCTACCCATCTGTATATAGACGTCTTCTGGAAGCCAGCCATATAACTTCTCTTTTCTTGCCCGACCATCTTCTATAACTAAAACATCATCTTCTGAGGAGGACACAACTAATGGAGAATGGGTAGCAACAATAAATTGCACTTGAGGAAAATTCTTTTCTAAGGAAGGTAATATCTTGCTCTGCCACTTCGGATGAAGATGTTGTTCTATTTCGTCAATAATTACAACTCCTTTCATCATTTTAAGACTATCCAAAGTTATTTTCGCCTTATTTCTGCTTCCAGTTTTTGCTCCATAGAAAGCGTAGAGAAACCACCATGAGAGCATATCCAGAATCAAGGCCGTTAGAGCTTTGTACCCGTCGCCTGTAGCTACAAGGGGAACTTTGGTTTTACTGCCTTTTGTGCAAACAAAAATGCCATTTCCGTGAACTTCCAGAGACTTGTTATCAAGTATCAAAATCTCACCAAGCCAATCCAATAAATTTTTTTGAAAAGCCTCTATTTCTTCCTGAGAGTCGATTGCGGTTGGTTTTTCTACAACACCAGTGGAAATCCGTCGTATGGCCAACTCGGGGTTTTGCAAAGTTACATCGTCCCTAAATAAAGAGTAAATAGAATCGCCAGTAAAGTAGTGCTGAAAATCTTGTGTTCCCACAGTTCTTAATCCAGACCCATAAGCTGTTGCAAATATCGCTTTCCAATCAAAGTTGGAATCTTCAATTTCTTCAGGCTCCCTAGTCTTAGTTTTGATCTGATTAATCTCCCTGTAAGGGTATTCATATGTTTCTTTACTATCCCACCTTATACGTGTAACAATCTCGAACCTTTTCTTTCTTTTCTTGCCAGATATTAAGCCGAGTTTGATTACTCCTTCGTCACATCTATCACGTATAAATTCTCCTGACAGTTCTCTTAGCAATCCTGCCGCAGACCACTGATCACATAAAGAAATTGCAATGCTCCGTAGTATTGTAGATTTACCATCGCCGTTATCCCCGGCAATGACGAGCGAAGCTCCCCCATCACCCTGGAATTTATAAGTAAGCTTTTCAAAGCATTTTATATTTTCTAAATATAGACTGGTTATATGCATTCTCTTATCTCTCAACTTAAAACGTAACACCTTTTGTAACAGATAGCTGCACACTCAATATAAAATGAAGAGTGGTAACCTCTCTGAAACCTATCCTTTTACCTGTTTCAAAGCTGGCCTCTGATACTCAGAATCACGAGAAATATCTGAAGTTCCAAAAGGATCTAAAGTTTTAAAAGGTCGTCTTATCGAAGAAGGATCAATTCCATTTTTAATAGAGTTTAAAACTCCGGCAGCCTCTAAATAGTTTTCCACTTGAATAAATTGTCCGGTATCCCAAGGAAGCTCGTTGAGATCATTTTTCATCAGGTTTTTGTTTTCCTTTACTGCAACAACTTTTGTTCCCTGTTCCAAAGCTGCAAGAGTAGGAAGACCCAGACAGCCATCAGGAATAACCAAGCAGGAAATGTCTTTTGCCGAGATAATATCGTCATAATGAAACATGTCCGGGTCGGTAATAATTTTAGGACTTTTATGAAGTCCTTTTAAAACGCAATGGAAAAAAGTTGTGGAGACGGCTTCCGCTGACATCCTGGCTTCAACAACTCCGGGGTCTGGATGAGCAACTTTAGGAGATTCAAACATCGGGGAATGGGCCGAAGGAATGTTGAGCTTGTAAGAAACAGCATGGGTAAGCATGGCTTCTACCCCTCCCCAAGGATTAACCATCTCTCCCCTGCAACGAAAATACTCCTTGTGATAATGCTCGGGGACATTGATTATCGACGAGATGGCAACTGCGTCATAACTTCCTTCGTACTTTTTCAAGATGGAGAACAAGTTATCGATTCCGTCAATGGTGCCGACAGCTCTTTGGGAAGACGAATATTCGGATTCCATAGTTATTGAGGGGTCTAATTTCACTATATCGGAACATTCTATTCCCAAGACTGCCCTGGCAGCGTTGATAGAATTAACAGCAGCGTTTTCAAAAATCTTATATTCATTTTTATCTATAACGGCAAGAATTTTGTTAGACCTAACGGGTTGGAGACCTACAGTTCCCATCATCAAACGACAAATTGTACTCCCTTCAACATAGAGACTGTTCTCGGGCATCTCGTTGAGGTCAGAAGCGTTAAAAACATTCGGATGAGTGATGAGGTTATCGCAACTGGAAGATAAAAGTCTTGCAACCGGGGTGGCATCTCCAGCGTGACCCCCGATTTCACAACCAATTCCAGTAGGAATCAAGAAAACGACATTAAAATTTTTGGTGTTTTCAAACTTTCGTTTCTTGAACTCAAATACTAGCTTCGCTTCCTCAAAGCTGCTTGTGTCTTCCGTGCACAAAGCACCAACTTCGCACTTATAATCTGAGCCCGAGCTGTCAGTAACAGCAATCCTTATAGGTAGCAAGCCTTCTTCACTCAAACAAGAAGACGTTTGCTCTTCAATATATGACAGCAAATCTCTATTGTCTTGAATTTTAGGAAAAGATATTTCTCTTTCTAAAAATCGCATGAATCATCCTCCGTAATAGTGCACATATTGTTCAAGTGTAAAGCTTTTCACCCTTTTCAGTCCAGCATCATCTTCAAGACAATAAACATCAGGAAGATTAATCCCATTAAACGTGTGCGCCTTAACTAGGGAATAACTTCCCACTTTCTCAAAGATCACTTTTGAACCCAGTTCCAATTCGTTCTCAAAACGATACACACCAAAAACATCCCCTGCCAGACAACTGCTCCCGGCTAATATATACTCATTCTTGTTGGAGAAGTCATCCCCTAGAACATCAGGTTCGTATTGGTATTCAAAGACTTCCGGAAGGTGATTCACAGTGGTGTCTAAAACGGCAACATTTTTTCCATCCCTCTGAAAAAGATCAATAACAGAAGAAACCAGATATCCGCTGTCTCTAACTAGGAAGGTACCAGGCTCGATAATAATTTCATCAAAATTGTAATTATCGTTAAGTTCATCTATAAGTTCATAAAAAAGGGATAGATTTTCCGATTCATCAAAGAGATAGCCGCCGCCCAAGTTAATCCACTTGAACCTTTTAAGCTCGTCCGCAAGTTCGGTCTTCAGCTTTGAAAATGTCTCAGTTAAATGAGAAAAATCTCTGCTTTCGAAGTTTGTGTGAAAATGAATTCCCTCTATTTTTTTAAAAAAATCCGGGTCGTCAGAAATCTTATTTTTAATCTGAGCAATGGGAACACCGAGCTTTGAAAACTCACGGCAGGGATTGTATCTGGGATCTGTAATAAAAGAGATTTCCGGATTGACTCTTATACCGTAGCTTTGCTTTTTGAGCCTAGTTTCAAAACAGGACAACTGCTCTAAGGAATTAAAGGTTAAATAATTGACAGCGGTTGAGATATCCTCCCATTGTTCACTCTTAATTCCAGGACTGATGAAATGAATTTCTTTTTTGTCTTTACAGGCTTTTTTTGCTAATTCAGCTTCAAAAAAAGAACTTACAGAAAAACCATCCAAGGATTCCATTTCCTCTAAGACTCTGTACAAGGGTAATGGTTTTACAGAATAAAGAATTTTGCAGTTTGATTTGTTTTTTATTTGGGAAAGAAGTTTCGCCCTTTTTTTTACTTCACTTAAATTGTAGATAAATGCAGGCGTTTCGGCCGACTGTTCTAGCGGGAAGGAGTCTTTCATTAAAGACATCCTTCCTTCTGAAAATAGAATCTTGCAAATCCTGAAAATTCACTGCAAGGAGAGACGTATTCCCGCAGACGTTCATCGGCCTCTGATTTTAATTCATCGCTCCCATTATTCTTTAAATATGCCCACACCCGATAATCCTTGAGTTTGTCTGCTCTTTTCTCCATCACTTTTCTATCGTTTATTCCTGTCAGTTCATTGACTGTTCTCTCACCTCGTTCACACCTTCCAACGGCTTTCGCCATAAGCCTAGTTTCCCTAAGATCATAATCTATAAGCAATTCCGGTTTTTCTTCTAGCGGGTTGACCAAAAATGGTTCTTCCTCGCCAAGGTCACAATTTTCTGTGTAGGCTCTTTTCCGTTTGTTCTTTAGTGGGAATTTTGATTTCTTGTACTCTTGATTACACGTTTTGCAAGCTACAAGTAAGTTCTCCCAGCTATAGGCAAGCCACCAGTAACCCTGATGGCCTTCTCCGGCTTCTTTAACTTCAGCTTTGGGGCGAAAGTGCTCTACGTCAGACTCTCTTTTGTCTCGTTTTCTTTCACAGTAACAGCATTTACCATGTTGAGACTCGTATAGGAAGTCTTTAACTTTTGGGTCTGACCACAAATTTTCAAAATGCTTAGATTTTAATTCTCTAGACTTTACTAATTTCCTAATTTTCCGAAGCTCTCTTTCTCTTCTCTTGTCTATAGCGGTGTTTTTAGGGGGCCTTCCACGTTCAATCTTTATCATTATTTAGGATTTCTTTTTTTGGCTCTTAAGTAATTTGATTAACTCTTCCCTTTGTTTCTTCTCTTTTTCGTTGTCCCACATAGGTAAATCTCTCAGTTCGTCTTCAATAGCATGAAACTGCAGCTTTTCTTCCTCGCTTCTTTCGCTTTCTTCCTTGAGATATATCTTTCTATAAGTTTCCAGTTTATCTTCTACGGAAACGCTCCTCGTGTCTGTAAGGTCAAAAATGCCCGAAGTCAATATCTGATCAGATCTGTAACCCCTAAAATCTTCTCGAAGATCAAATTTCTCAATATCACTATGCCCGTTTACGTAAGCAGCTTTGAAAAGCCAAGATTCACACTCCAAGTCGCTAAGCCCCAAAGCACAAATAGGAGTATGCGTACTGCATATGAACTGTACCTTTGGAAACTGCTCTGAAAGGATTTTTACTATTCTCCGTTGCCATTTTGGGTGGAGGTGCTGTTCAAGCTCATCAATGATGAAAATTCCTGAAAGATTGCTTAAATCAAAATCTTCATCTTCTCTATAAATCAGATTCCAGCTTAGAAAATCTAAAATAACAGAAGTCAGTGATTTATACCCATCACTTAAAGTATTAAAAGACTCTTTACCTCTTCTAGTTTCAACATATAATCCTGTTCTTTCCAGAGAAATCTCATCGTCTTCCCGAAACATTAAAACTCTTTTTAAAATGTTTTTAAGTTTTCCCCATTCTTCATCGGAATGAAGCTTAACCCTGCTTGCTCCCAGTTCCGCATTCTGCAGAGCATATTTATAATTAAAGAGCGTATACACAGAATCGACCAATGCATATTCTTCATAGGATTCTGTACCTGTAACAGACCTACCCGCACCGTAAGCTACCGCGAAAATTTCTTCTCTCTTAAAATCTTTAACCTCATTAGTACCTTTTTTACCTACACGGTCACCCCGAAAGACATCCTGAGAAACAGACTCGTTATCGCCCCTTATAGAAGTTTTAATAGTATATTGCTCACCTTCATCATCTCTTAAACAAATCTCGATAGACCCTTCCTTTTTACCTCGTCTTAGAAATTCTCCATACAATTCCAATAAAAGACCCGATGCCCCTTCCTTATCACATAGCCCTGCGGCCAGACTTCTAAGAATTGTTGTTTTTCCCTGTCCGTTATCTCCCACAAAAAGAGACCAGTCTTTAACACCGCCTTTTTCGCCCTCAAACGAAATCTCAGTGTCTTTGAAACATTTAATATTCTTAAGTCTTAGTTTTGATATCTTCACTTCTCAGTTCTCAGATAACATCGATGGAATTCTTTAGTAAATTAAAAAATCTCGTATCCCTTTCAAATCCGGTCAAAAAACGGCAATAAAACCATGCCATATAAAGGAAAACCCACCCAAGATTATATATTAACACAAAAACCAGAGAAGATGCCGCTCTAACGGGTGATTACGCGCTCATAATTTAATGAAAAGAATCTAGAAGTTAAATCGCAACCCGCTGAAATCAGGCAGCTTTGGCAGCTTCAACTACCTTGGACGCGGCTTCTTTCATGTCGGCCCCGGTCTGGATGTCAAGACCGGAGTTTGAAAGAATCTCCCTTCCGGCTTCAACGTTGGTTCCTTCAAGCCTGACCACTAAAGGAACGTTTATTCCGACCTCGTCTGCGGCTTCCACGATACCATCGGCGATGGTGTCGCACTTCATTATACCACCGAAAATATTAACGAAAATGGCCTTTACGTTCTCATCACTAAGGATCATCTTAAACGCCTTTGTAACCTGCTCCGTGGTAGCCCCTCCGCCGACGTCAAGGAAGTTTGCGGGTTCTCCGCCGTGGTGCTTTATAATATCCATGGTAGCCATGGCAAGCCCCGCACCGTTAACGAGACACCCTATATTTCCGTCAAGTTTAACGAAACTTATACCCGCGTCGCTTGCTTCAAGCTCAAGCGGATCCTCTTCGTCCCTGTCCCTTAACCCTGCGATGTCGCGGTGGCGGAAAAGCGCGTTATCATCAAAATTAATCTTCGCGTCAAGAGCCACTATGTTACCGTCTGAAGTTAGAACAAGCGGGTTTATCTCCGCGAGGGAACAGTCCTTTTCGATAAACACACGGTAAAGGGATGAAATAAACGATACAGCCTGCCTCACGGCACCACCCTCAAGACCCATGAAATAAGCGATTTTCCGGCACTGATAAGGCTGAACGCCAAGCGAGATATCAACATGCTCCTTGATTATCTTCTCGGGAGACTTGGCCGCCACTTCCTCGATCTCAACCCCGCCCTCGGGGCTTCCCATAACGACCACTTTTTCCCGGGAGCGGTCAATCACCATGCCGAGGTAGAACTCCTTTTCTATACTGGAAGCTTCCTCAATAAGAACGCTTCCCACGGTCTTGCCCTCCGGGCCCGTCTGGTGGGTAACTAGGCTCATGCCGATTATCTCATCTGCGGCAGCCATAGCGTCGTGGGAATTGTCAACTACCTTTATTCCGCCTCCCTTGCCCCGGCCGCCGGCGTGAATCTGGGCTTTTACCACGTATTTTTCAGAGTTAAGGGTATCGAGTACCTCCGAGACCTCATCCGCACTGAAAACGACCTGTCCGCCCGGAACCTTGACCCCGGAATCAGAGAGAAGCTTTTTGGCCTGGTATTCGTGTACGTTCAATGCTCTCCCCTATTTCCCCTTGATCTTCCTTAAAAGCCAGGAAAGCGGATCATAGTACTTGTCAACCACCCTCTCCTTAAGCGGAATGATTCCGTTATCCGTTATGTGTATGTCCTCGGGGCATACCTCGGTGCAGCACTTTGTGATGTTGCAGAAGCCGACTCCCGCTTCCTCGCGCGCGAACTCCCTCCTGTCAAGGACATCGAGGGGATGCATCTCCCGCTCGGCGATCTTTATCATGAACCTGGGCCCGGCAAACGCGTCTTTTCTGTTGTGGTCGCGAAGTATGTGGCACACGTTCTGGCACATGAAGCACTCTATGCATTTTCTAAACTCCTGCCCTCTCTCAACGTCCTCCTGGTACATGATCCACTCGGTATCTTCTGCGGGGGTAAACGGAGGGATTTTCTTGCTTACTTCGTAGTTCCACGAGACGTCGGTAACAAGGTCCTTTATCACGGGAAACGCCTTGATCGGGTAAACGGTAATAGTTTCGCCCTCTGCGAAAGTGTCCATCCGGGTCTTGCATGCAAGACTCGGTTTTCCGTTTATCTCGGTGCTGCAGGAGCCGCACTTTGCCGCCTTGCAGTTCCATCTAATTGCCAGGTCGCCGTCGTAGTTTGCCTGTATGTAGAAAAGCGCGTCGAGGACAACCATTCCCTCATCTACCGGGACCTCGTACTCCTTTTCCTCTCCACCCTGCGCGTCACCGCGAAAAACTCTTAGCTTGGCTACCGACATCACTTATCCTCCGTAAACAGTTTCGAAAGCTCCTCGGGCATCTCCACAATCGGCCGTGTTGCGACATCCATCGCCCCGTCCTTAAAAGAGACAATGGAATTGAGCTTGCCCAGTACCTCATCGTCGCTCTCAGGGTAATCGACCCGGCTGTGAGCTCCCCTGCTCTCCTTTCTCGCAAGCGCGCATCTCGCAAGCGCCTCCGAGACGATCAGCATCGACTTAAGATCCCTGCAGAGATGCCAGCCTGGGTTAAACATCACTGAGCCCTCTATCTTGAGCGTTTTCGCCCTCTGCTTGAGTACCTCTATCTTGTCTATGCCTGTTTGTATGTTTTCTTCTGTGCGGAACACCCCTATGTAGAGCTGCATCACGTCCTGGAGATCCTGGTGGATCGTGTAGGGGTTCTCTCCCTGTGTGTTGTTAAAAGGCTCGTGAAGCTCGTTTGCGAATCCCTCAACAAGCTCTGCGGGTATGGATGAGTGGGATTTCCCGCTTGCGTAGGCCGCTGCTCCTTCTCCCGCCCTTTTTCCGAAAACGAGAAGGTCTGAGAGGGAGTTTCCGCCGAGACGGTTCGCGCCGTGCATTCCTCCGGCGACCTCGCCCGCGGCAAAAAGCCCCGGAACGGTGCTTGAGCAGGTATCTCCTTCAACCTTGACTCCCCCCATGACGTAATGGGTGGTCGGGAATACTTCCATCGGACCTTTTGTTATGTCTATGTCTGCAAACTCCATGAACTGGTGGTACATGCTCGGAAGCTTTCGCTTTACGTAATCGGCTCCCCTGTGAGAGACGTCGAGAAACGCTCCGCCGTGGGGAGAACCGCGGCCCTGCTCCACTTCGGTGTATATGGATCTTGCGACCACGTCGCGGGTTGAGAGCTCCATGCGCTCGGGATCGTATTTCTCCATGAAGCGCTCGCCCTCGCTGTTTGTGAGTATGCCTCCCTCTCCGCGCACCGCCTCGGTAACAAGGATTCCCCTTACGCTCGGAGGCCAGACCATCCCCGTGGGGTGGAACTGTATGAATTCCATGTCTATAAGTTCAGCTCCTGCCTCATACGCCATCGAATGGCCGTCGCCCGTGTATTCCCAGGAATTAGAAGTGTACTTGTAGGCTTTCCCTACCCCGCCCGTTGCGAGAATGATTGCGTTTGCGCGAAAAAGAACGAACTTCCCGCTTTCTCTCCAGTAGCCGAAGGCTCCCGTCACCCTGTCTCCGTCTTTTATGAGATGGGTTATGGTGCATTCCATGTAGACGTCTATTCCAGAGTGTATCCCCTTTTCCTGAAGGGTCCTTATCATCTCAAGACCGGTCCGGTCGCCCACATGTGCAAGCCTCTTCCAGGTGTGACCGCCGAATGCCCTCTGGTTTATTCTTCCCTCTTTTGTTCTGTCAAAAAGCGCTCCCCAGTATTCAAGCTCGCGCACCCTCTCGGGGGCTTCCTTTGCGTGGTAAAGGGCCATCTGCCAGTTGTTCAGCATTTTTCCGCCCTTCATCGTGTCCTTGAAGTGGGTTTCCCAGTTGTCCTTGGTGTCAACGTTTGCCAAGGCGGCAGCGACTCCGCCCTCGGCCATCACGGTGTGTGCCTTGCCGAGCAGGGATTTGCATATAAGTGCGGTCGAGGCGCCCTTTGCTGAAGATTCGATGGCGGCCCGAAGACCGGCCCCGCCGGCACCGATAACTATAACGTCATGTGTGTGTGTTTCGTATTTTTCCACGTTTATATCAACCTCAGATCAGTAATTGTTCCGTTCGCTACCAAGAACACGTAAAGATCGGTTAGAGCCACGAAGACAAGGCTTGTCCACGCCCATTTCATATGTACTTCGTTCTGGACGCTTATGGCGCCCCAGAGACGAAAGCGGGTCGGACACTTTGAGAACACGTCAAGATTCCCTCCCATCAGGTGGCGAAACGAGTGGCAGGAAAACGAATACATTGTAAGCAGAAACGCGTTTGCGGTAAGAACCAGGGTCCCGACGCCGATGCCGAACCCGTCATGGAAGAAAAAGGCTTCGTACGAGTCAATCCACAAAAACAGCAGAATGACGATAGAGGCGTAGAGAAAAAACCTGTGGATGTTCTGCAGGATGAACGGAAAACTCGATTCACCCTTGTAGGAGCCCCTTTTGCCGACCGGTTTTACCGCGCAGCCGGGAGGCGAGAAGAAATACGCCCTGTAGTATGCTTTTCTGTAGTAATAGCAGGTCGCTCGGAATCCAAGCGGCGCCCAGAGAATAAGTATTGCCGGGGAAAAGTGCCACCAGTCAAGGAGCAGAAGCGGGGAATAAAAAGGCGAGAGGTAGGGCTCGGTGTAGAAAAACTGGTTCGAAAGAGCCCTCCACGTGGAGTAGATTCCAAAAGCCCCGAGCACCACCCCGGTTACAAGAGGCTCTACCCACCACATATCCTTTCTCATAGTGAGCGCTTTGCTCACCGTACCGTTAGCCATATTGCAGAAACCTCCAAAAAATATTTCCGGAGCGTCCGTCCGAGATTATAAACGGCGCCGGGGGGCGGAATGCAAACGGAACCCTAAAGGATTCCCATTCCGTCAATTACTTCGCAAAGCTCTTTCACCTTGCCCGCCGAGACGTGCAGAGCATCCATCTCCTCATCGGAAATCTCAACCCCTATTATCTCCTCAACCCCTTCTGAGCCAAGCCTTACGGGAAGACCCACGAACGTATCCTCCACTCCGTAATGTCCGTCCGCATACACGCAGCAGGGAAGTACCTTCTTCTTGTCCTTTATGATTGCCTCGGCCATCTCCACCGCGGCTACAGCGGGGGCGTAAAAGGCGCTTCCGGTCTTAAGAAGCGCTACTATTTCCGCTCCTCCCTTCCTGGTGCGGTCGACCATCGCTTCGAGCCTGTCAGCGGGGACAAGCTGCGCTATTGGAACACCCGCAATCGTGGTGTTGCTTAGAAGCGGGACCATCGTGTCTCCGTGTCCGCCGAGAACCGAGGCGTTTATGTTCTCAACCGATACCCCGAGCTCCATCGCGATAAACGCCCGGAATCGCGCGGAATCGAGCACCCCTGCCATCCCCATCACCTTGTTGTCTGAAAGGCCGCTTACCCTGTGCGCCACGTAAACCATGGCGTCAAGCGGATTGGTTACCAGGATGAGTATTGTGTCCGGGGAATGAGTGACCACCTGCTCCGTAACGCTCTTTACAACCTTGGTGTTCGTCGAGATAAGGTCGTCACGGCTCATCCCGGGCTTTCTCGGAATACCCGAGGTGATTATCACCACGTCTGAGCCAGCCGTGTCTTCGTAGTTGGTTGAACCGACGAGATTCACGTCGCTTCCTGTAATCGGGCACATCTGGGCAAGGTCAAGCGCCTTTCCCTCGGGAACTCCCTCCACTATGTCAATCAAAGCCACGTCGGCAAGTTCAAGCTGTGCAATCCGAAACGCCGCCGACGCGCCGACGTTTCCCGCACCTATCACAGAAATTTTCGCTCTGCCGTTCTTCAAGATTCCACTCCTTCTGAAAAGATTTGCTGTGCCGCGCGCCCCTTAGTCCATTACCCTGCTCATGTTCTTAACGATAGCCTCTCCGTACTCAGAACACTTAAGAAGGGTCGCCCCATCCATCTGTCTCTCGAGGTCGTAGGTAACCGTCTTCTGCAAAACAGTCTCCTCCATCGCCCTGAAAACAAGCTCCGCAGCCTCGTGCCATCCCAGGTACTGGAACATCATGACTCCCGAGAGTATCACGGAACCCGGGTTTACCTTGTCCTGCCCGGTGTACTTGGGAGCGGTCCCGTGAGTGGCTTCGAAAACCGCCAGGTAATCGCCTATGTTGCCGCCCGGGGCAACTCCTAGACCTCCTACCTGCGCGGCGCATGCATCTGACATGTAGTCGCCGTTTAGATTAGGCATGGCCATCACGTCGTATTCACTGGGTCTCGTGAGAACCTGCTGGAACATGCTGTCGGCTATGCGGTCCTTTATGACGATCTTGCCATCGGGCTGCTTGCCGCCGTAATCGTCCCAGAGTTCATCCTCGGTTATGGTGATCTCCGGGAACTCCTCTTTTGCAAGCTCGTAACCCCATTCGCGGAAGGCACCCTCGGTAAACTTCATTATGTTGCCCTTGTGAACGAGGGTGACGCTCTTTCTTTTATACTCCATTGCGTATTCAATCGCCTTTCTAACGAGCCTCTTGGTTCCGAAAGGACTTATGGGCTTTATTCCTATTCCGCTGAGCTCGCGGATGTTCACCCCGTAATTTTCGACGAGATACTCCCTTACGGCAGTCGCTTCCTCCGTGCCGCTCTCCCATTCGATTCCCGCGTACACATCCTCGGTGTTCTCCCTGAATATCACGACGTCGAGCTTGCCGGGAACCAGAAGAGGGTTGGGGGTTCCCTTGATCCATCTTACGGGCCTTACGCAGGCGTATAGATCAAGTATCTGGCGGAGCGCAACGTTAAGGCTTCTTATTCCTCCTCCAACCGGAGTGGTAAGCGGGCCCTTGATGGCGACTATATATTCCTTTATCGTTTCGGTGGTTTCCTCGGGAAGCCATTCGCCGGTCTTATCATACGCTTTCTCTCCTGCCAGCACCTCGAGCCAGGATATTTTCTTTTTCCCTTCGTAAGCCTTCTCGACCGCGGCGTCAAACACTATCTGGGACGCGTGCCAGATGTCGGGACCTATCCCATCGCCTTCTATGAAGGGAATTATCGGGTTGTCGGGAATTACAAGCTTTCTGTTTCCCTCGTCAATTTGTATTTTTTCTCCGCTTGGGACTGTCATTGAACACCTCTCCTTTTTAGCTAAACGAAAATTTAAATCTTAGAATATAATGAAAAAAACCACCCTTTTCAAATCGGTATCTCCACCTACCCTGATATCATCTGACGCAGGACGGTCTGAAGTATCCCGCCGTTTCGGTAATATTCGACCTCAACCGGCGTATCGAGCCTGCACGTGGCGTGAAATTCTCTCTGCCCGCCGTCAGTGTCCGTCACGGTTACGGACATCTGTTTGCCCGGATAAAGGTCCTCTGATATGCCGCTTATGCTGAAGGTCTCAAAGCCCGTCAGGCCAAGAGACTCGGCGCTCTCCCCCTCTTCGAACTGAAGGGGCAGAACCCCCATCCCCACCAGGTTGCTCCTGTGAATCCGCTCGAAGCTCTCAGCTATTACGCACCTTGCGCCCAGAAGAACTGTTCCCTTGGCCGCCCAGTCCCGGGAACTTCCCGTCCCGTACTCCTTCCCGCCGATCACGACAAGGTCCGTCCCGTCGCTCATGTACCTTGAGGACGCTTCGTAAATCGACATTTCCTCTCCCGTGGGAACGTGAACGGTCCACCCTCCTTCCTTTCCTCCGACCATCTTGTTTCTTATCCTGATGTTGGCAAACGACCCGCGGATCATAACCTCGTGATTTCCCCTTCTTGAGCCGAAACTGTTAAAGCTCCTTTGGGAAACGCCCTTCGAGATGAGATAGCCGCCTGCGGGGCCGTCCTTGGGAATTGAGCCCGCGGGGGAGATATGGTCTGTTGTTATCGAGTCCCCGAGAAGCGCGAGGACGTTCGCGTTCTCTATGTCCTCGGGATCTTCGGGCTCAAGCGGGAAATCATCGAAAAACGGGGGCTCCTGTATGTAGGTTGATTCCGTGTCCCACTCGTAAATGTCTGACTGCGGGGCCTCAAGGGACTTCCAGGTCTCATCGCCCTCGAAAACCCGGGAGTACTGGTTGTTGAATATCTCGGGGGTGATTGACTGCGAAACGGTGTCGATTATCTCCTGCTGCGTCGGCCAGATGTCCTTCAGGAACACTTCCTCTCCGCCGCTTCCGACCCCGAGAGGTTCTGTGTAGAGATCGATTCCCACCTTGCCGGCTATGGCGAACGCCACGACAAGCGGAGGCGACGCCAGGTAGGCGAATTTCACAAGCGGGTGCACCCTGCCCTCAAAATTCCTGTTTCCGCTTAGAACCGCGGCGCAGGTAAGATCGTTCTCCCTTATGGCCGCGTCCACGTCTTCTGGAAGCGGACCGCTGTTGCCTATGCAGGTCGTGCATCCGTACCCGACCAGACCGAAGCCCAGCTCTTCAAGATAGGGGGTAAGTCCCGCGGCATTTAGGTAGTCCGTTACCACTCTTGATCCCGGCGCCAGGCTCGTTTTCACGTAAGGCGAAACGGTGAGCCCTCTCTCAACGGCCTTCTTTGCGAAAAGTCCCGCCCCTACCATGACGGAGGGATTAGAGGTGTTAGTGCAGCTCGTGATGGCGGCTATTACGACGGAGCCGTCTGAAATTCCGTTTGCGGCGCGCGAGGCGTTCCCGTTTGCGGCAAGCCCCCTTGCCTGGAGGTTCTCGTTGTAGGAGCTTTTCATGTCCCCAAGCGATATCCTGTCCTGCGGGCGGCTCGGGCCCGCAAGAGAGGGTTCCACTGTCGATATGTCAAGTTCTAGCGTATCGGTGTAAACGGGGTCCTCCGCGTCGTCTGTTCTGAACATCTTCTGTTCTTTCGTGTAGGCCTCAACGAGCGTGGCCGCGTCCTCTCTGCCTGTTGTCCTAAGATATCTCAGGGTTTCTGTGTCTACGGGGAAAAATCCCATGGTGGCTCCGTACTCAGGAGCCATGTTGGCTATCGTGGCCTGATCAGAGAGCGCGAGATTGCTTACTCCGGGCCCGAAAAACTCGACGAACTTGCCGACAACACCTTTTTTTCTAAGCATCTCGGTCACCGTGAGAACCAGGTCCGTTGCGGTAACTCCCTGGGAGAGGCGGCCTGTGAGCCTGAATCCGATGACGTCAGGGATCAGCATGTAAAGCGGCTGCCCGAGCATGCACGCCTCTGCCTCTATTCCCCCCACTCCCCAGCCCATAACACTCAGGCCGTTTATCATTGTCGTGTGGGAATCCGTTCCCACCAGGGTGTCAGGATACGCCACCGACCCGGAGTCTGTCTGCTTTGACACTACTACGCTTGCAAGACACTCAAGATTCACCTGGTGCACTATTCCGGTTCCCGGGGGCACGACACTGAAATTGTCAAAAGACCCCTGGGCCCACTTAAGGAATGTATATCTTTCCCTGTTTCTTTCGTACTCAACTTCCACGTTCTTTCCAAAAGCGTCGCCGCTTGCGAAATAATCAACCTGAACGGAGTGGTCTATGACCAGATCGACAGGAACTATGGGATTCACAAGCGAGGGGTCTCCCCCTTTTTTCTCGACCACCGATCTCATCGCGGCAAGGTCGACCACGCAGGGAACTCCCGTGAAATCCTGAAGGATCACCCTCGCGGGGTTGTAGGGAATTTCTCTGGGCTCGGCATTCGAGGGGTCCCACTTTGCAAGGGACTCAACGTGCCGCTCCGTAACGGTCTTTCCGTCAAGATTTCTAAGCACGTTTTCAAGCAGTATTCGTATTGAAAAGGGAAGTTTTGAAACTGATACGCCGTAGCGTGATTCAAGTTTTGCCAGGGAGTATATACTGTAGGTTTTGTCGCCGACCGCAAGGTCGGAAAGAGTATCAAGATTGTTACTCAAAGCCATATGGCACCTCTTTGTTCAGGGTTCCGCGTTTGCGGAGTTAGCGGGGTATTTTACCAAAAAGGGCGAAAAAATAAAATTATCCCTCGCGCTGGCTTCGGGAGCGGGGCGATTGGGGGATCCGGGCGGCTTTCTACGGGCCCCGGAATGTCAGCTGAATTTGCGAAGCGCGACGCTTACGTTCGTTCCGCCGAAACCGTAGGAGTTGCTAAGCGCCACTTCTATGTCGCTTTCCCTCGCGGTGTGCGGAATGTAATCGAGGTCGCATTCAGGATCGTTCTCAAAAAGATTTATAGTCGGCGGCAAAACACCGTTTCTGAGCGCAAGCACGCAGATTGCCGCTTCCACCGCACCCGCAGCGCCGAGCAGGTGACCTGTCATGGATTTCGTGGAACTCACCGGAATCTGCCGGGCGCTCCCGCCAAACACCTTCTTGATCGCGTTGGTTTCGTTAACGTCGTTAAGACGCGTCGAGGTTCCGTGGGCGTTTATGTAATCCACGTCCTCGGGATTAAGACCCGAATCCTCCAAGGCAGCATTCATGCAGCTTGACGGTCCCTCAAGCGAAGGCGCCGTGATGTGGAAGGCGTCAGCGCTCATTCCGGAACCCAGCACCTCGGCGTATATGTCGGCACCCCTTTTCCTGGCAAACTCGAGTTCCTCGAGAATCAGCACTCCCGCGCCTTCTGAAAGGATAAACCCGTCGCGCCCAGCTTCAAACGGCCTCGAAGCGGTCTCCGGTTCGTCGTTTCTGGTCGAAAGCGCCTTCATGGCGTTAAAAGCCGCGAAGGTAAGAGGTATGAGGGGAGCTTCCGATCCGCCGGCTATCATGACGTCAGCCTTGCCGTCCTTTATGATCTTGGCGGAAAGCGCAAGCGAGTGACCGCTTGCGGAACACGCAGTCGTCGAAGAACAGTTGGGGCCCTTGGCGTTGAACTTTATCGAGACGTATCCCGAAGCCATGTTGGTCACTATGTTCGGTATGAAGAATGGAGAGACGCGGTTTGGACCCTTGTTCTCCATCGTGAGGACCGTGTCGTAGAAGGTCTTCATCCCGCCGATTCCCGATCCGATGAAGGTTCCCGTGCGCCCGGAGATATCGTCGGTAACCTCAAGCCCCGCGTCAGAAAGCGCAAGGGCGGTTGACGCAATGGAGAGCTGAATGAACCTGTCGTTTCTCTTCGCGTCCTTAGGCTCCATGTAAAGCTCGGGATCGAAATCCTTTACCTGCCCGGCGATCTGCGTTTTAAGATCCGAGGGATCAAAGGACGAAACCCTGCTCACTCCGGGAATCCCCTCGCAGATCGAAGACCACGTGGCGTCATTGCCCACCCCGACGGGCGTTATGAGCCCTATGCCTGTAACCACTACCCTTCTTGACATCTTTCCTCAGTCATCCTCCGAAGCGGCTTCAACTGAACTCTGGATAAAGTTGATCGCGTCCTGAACGGTTATTATGTTCTCCGCGTCTTCATCCGAGATCTCAAGCCCGAACTCATCCTCCATGGACATTATGAGTTCCACGAGGTCAAGCGAGTCTGCTCCGAGATCCTCTATAAAGGAAGAGTCGGGAGTTATCTCATCCTCGGCCTTGCCAAGGTGGCTCGCGACCATCTCCTTTACCTTAGCTAAAACTTCCGCATTATCCTTTGACATGTGAGTCAAACCTCCTCTAAATTTTACATGTAAATTCCGCCGTTAACCTTTATAACCTCTCCGGTTATGTACGACGCACCCTCGGAAACCAGGAAACACACCACGTTTGAGATGTCCTCAACGCGCCCGAATCTGCCGAGAGGTATAGCTTCAAGATATTTTTTTCTCATCTCCTCGTTAAGGTCCGCGATAATGTCAGTTTCGACAAAACCGGGGCTTACCGCGTTCACGGTTATTCCCCTTGTGCTGAACTCCTTGGCGGTTGCCTTCGTAAGACCTATTACCCCGGCCTTTGAGGCGGCGTAATTAGCCTGCCCCGGGTTTCCGACCTCACCCGCAGTCGAGGTGATATTTATTATTCTTCCGTAACGATTCTTGAACATGCCCCTTGAAACCGCCCTGGTACAGTTAAACGCTCCCTTGAGGTTTATGTCCATCACGCGGTCCCAGTCCTCCTCCCCCATTCTCATCAAAAGCCCGTCATTCCTTATTCCAGCGTTGTTAACAAGTATGTGTATTCCGCCAAGCTCCCCCGAGAGTTCTCCCACGTATCGCTGCACCTCGTCAAAATCGGAGACGTCAAATCCGACCGCCCTGCCCTTGCCCCCTTCCTGCTCTATCTCCCCCAGGGTCTCCTCGGCGGCCTGGCTGTTGCTGATGTAGTTAACCAGAACATACGCCCCGCGCGAAGCGAGTTTCTTCGCAATGTCCTTTCCTATCCCGCGCGATCCGCCGGTTATAAGTGCAACCTGATTACTGAATTCCATCTGCTTTAATATGATTTAACTCCTCAAGTTTTTCAATACCGGCGCAACGAACGCCCTTAAGAGTTCTTTTCACAAGACCGCTTAGAACCTTGGAAGGGCCGATCTCGAGAAACTCAGAAACCCCGGAGTTCTTTAGGAACTCAAGGGACTCAGCCCATCTCACCGGGCTTACCACCTGCTCCACCAGGATGTCCGCCACCCTCGCGGAATCGGAGTTGGCTTTTGCCTCGATATTTGTGACCACAGGATATTTTATGGGCTGGAAATCTATTTCCCCAAGAACGTCTTTTAGGCGCGCGGCCGCTGGCTCCATAAGGGAGCAGTGAAAAGGCGCGCTCACATCAAGCTCGACGACCCGTCTTGCCCCTTTTTCCTTCGCAAGTTCCGCCGCGGCCTCTACGGCCCGGGCTTCTCCTGAGATAACGGTCTGGGTGGGCGAATTGAAATTGGCCGGGGAAACCACGGCCTCTTCCCCCGCAACCTCTGCACAAAGCCCGGTTACTTCCTCTGACGTGAGGCCCAGCACCGCAGCCATTTTCCCGACTCCCGCCGGAACCGCTTCCTGCATGAACTCCCCTCTTTTCCTCACGGTGCGCACAGCGTCGCTGAACCCGAGGCACTCAGAGGCCACAAGGGCCGTAAACTCCCCCAGGCTGTGCCCGGCAACCAGGTACGGCCTTATTTCCGTCTCCTCAAGAACCACTCTCAACGCTGCCACGCTCGCCGTAAGTATCGCCGGCTGCGCGTTCGCGGTAAGAGCAAGGGTAGCGGCTTCGCCCTCAAAGCAAAGCTTCGCCACACTGACTCCGAGAGCGTCGCTTGCTTCCTCAAAAGTCCGCCTCGCGACCGCAAACTCGGCACAGAAATCAGCGCCCATACCAATGTACTGGGAACCCTGACCTGGAAAAAGGAAAGCTATCATGGATTCAGTGTGTTGTTAGTCTTCCGCAACGACTTCCGTATCCGGAACCTCTCTGAAGAAATTCCTTCCCTTGTAGTGACCGCAACTGGGACACGCTCTGTGGGGAGGTTTCATCTCGTTGCACTCGGGACAAAAAGAAGCTCCCGACAACGCTACGGTATAGTGGGTTCTTCTTTTTCTTGATTTCGACCTTGAAGTCTTTCTCTTGGGTAATGCCATCTCAATCTCCTGGCTTGAAGCTATATCTTTATATCTTTATATCTTTATATCTTTATATCTTTATATCTTTAAGTACCGCAAAACGCGAGTCCTCTTCGTGAGTCTCGCAGCCGCACTGCTGCTCGTTAAGATTCCGTCCGCACCCGCCGCAAAGTCCCCTGCAGTCCTCGCCGCAGACCACCTTGTAGGGAAGCGAAAGATTCACCTGCTCTCTCATATAATCGTTAAGGTCTATTTTTCTCCCGCGGTAAGTTTCATAATCTATCTCCCCGCCTGCTTTCTCCTTCTTTTCCGTCTCAGAAGGCGAAAGAATGAGTTTTACCTCAAGGTTCGTATCAACATCCACGTCACTCAGGCAGCGGGAACACCGGGCAACCGCCGAGAATCCGATTTTGCCCCGCACGCTTATCTCGCTCGCCGTGCGTAAAAGATCAATATGAAACTCTATATCGGAATCCACGCTAGCGACCTCTGATTTCTCGGAACCGCCGAGCCATCCCGGCCCCCTCGTGAGATTGAGGCTCAATCCCCCGTCCTTTATTTCCGATACGTTAATTATCATCGCGCGGAAACCCCGCCTGTGAAAATTGCTCTAATATAAACCACAATCGCTTTATTGCAAATACAAAAAAGAATATCTCGTTGTTTCAACTTTAAAACCATGGACCAATATCCCGTTCATATGGTTTCATTTGCAGCGATGACCCCAGATCAGGTCGGCCCAGTTCGGCTCGTCAATGAAGGGGTTGCGATTGCCCTGGAGTTCCATAACTCTATTGTTCCTGCGGCGTTCGAATTCAGTTGGAGCAAACTTGTTATTCCATTCTACCAAAGTACACAGGCTGCCTATCCAAGGTTCACTAACCTTGTTGTTCTCGTTGCGCAGAACAAGGTCTGGCATGTTCTCACCGGGCTCCCCTTCGTATCGAACAGCCATGTAGAAGATCATCCGCGCAACCTGACCTTTTGCTGGATCGGGCGGTTCAAAGGAATTATTATCCACATCGATCTTTGCCGCTGTTGGAACCTGTTCTCCATTACTCAACTTGTCCATTACCGTTCTTCCGCCCACATTGTATCCATAATTTGAACGTCTGGAATTGATATTCCTGTCGGCAGGTCGAAGATGGTGAAGATCTGTATAACCGTCTTGGTTTTCATCCGGAAATCCTCGGGATTTTGGCCAGACATGTTCACGTTCCCAAGAATCGTTTTTACCTTCGCCTCTGTTTGCTTGATTAATGGAACGGTCCTCGTCAAGATAGAGCAGACGGACCCTTCCGCACTCTGGGTCGGCATCGGGACAGGAAGAATCAGTGTAGACAAGGGCTTCCCAGACATCAATATTTTCTCCGTCGTGCCAGTCATCATTCCCAGGCTGTGTATAGGGAAGAACATCGTGATCGTCAATGATCTCGTGGAGAGCAGACTTTAGGGCATCTCCTGTCTTTTCCGCCGCCGCGGAATAATATCCCTCCGGCGATTCAGAACAAGCATTTGAAGCAACCAACCCGACAAAAACAACGGCAATCAAGATTTTCCTCAATGTTTTATCCTCATTAATCTGTGGTTTCAGTCTTGAAAGCACGGATTCAGAAAAGACGGGCCAGCAGGAAAAAAACGGGCCGATCAGACGTTATGACAGGCGACGCTTCGCCCATCGATTCCTTTTTTCTCAAGACGCGGAGTCTCCCTTGAGCACACCTCGCTCGCAAGAGGGCACCTCGGATGGAAGCTGCACCCAGAGGGAATGTCCGCGAGATTCCGTATTTCCCCCGATATCGAGACTTCCTTGCCGTTTCTGCTCCCGGTTCTTTTTATCTCGGGAATGGCGGAGATAAGCACCTTGGTGTAAGGATGCACGGGGTTTGAGTAGATTTCCTCGCTTGGGGCAATCTCGACTATTTTTCCAAGGTACATTACGGCCACCAGGTCGCTTATGTGTTTTACGACGCGAAGGTCATGGGATATAAAAAGATAGGAGAGGCCGTGTTTCCTCTGGAGGTCCTTAAGCAGATTTATTATCTGCGCCTGTACGGACACATCAAGAGCCGAGACAGGCTCATCACAGACAACAAACTTCGGGCGAAGAGAAATCGCGCGCGCTATGGCTATTCTCTGGCGCTGCCCACCGCTGAACTCGTGAGGATAGCGGTTCATAACGTCGGCACCCAGTCCCACCTCGCCCAGAAGCTGGACCACAAACTCGCGGCGCTCTTCTTTCTTTACCGTGTTGTGGATACTTATTCCCTCGGAAACAAGCGAACCCACGTTCATTCTGGGATTAAGTGAGCCGTAGGGGTTCTGGAATATCATCTGCATTTCTCTTCTGAGAGAGCGAAGCCGGGCGGAGTCAAGTTCGGTGATGTCCTCTCCCTCAAAGAAAATTTTCCCAGCGGTTGGGGAAAGGAGTCTCAGTACCGTTTTTCCAAGAGTCGTCTTGCCGCTTCCGCTCTCTCCCACAAGACCCACCGTACTGCCTTTTTTTATTTCAAGTTCTACTTCATCAACAGCACGTACATAGTTAGAAACCCTGGATAAAATACCCTTGCGAATCGGAAAGTACTTTTTAAGTCCCCTTACGCTTAATATTGCTTTATTCATTTCCATAAAAAGATTACAACTCGGCATTTCGCCACTTTCGCAAGTGGTGTGCTGTCTCATCCATCCACAAAGCTAGTGTAGCAAACACACAAACCTCATTCCATAACAGGCAATGGCCTACGGAGCGTCCTGAGTAAAATAATCCTCGTCTATCCGCTTGATCTGATGGGAAATCCGTATCCGCACGCCGATATCATGGGCGACCATCAGACGCGCCAGTTCTTCTCCGTCAATCAGGACTATACGTTTCGGACTCCGCGCCACATAATTCCGCGCACTGCGTGTAAAATTAGCGGTGGTGACAAACACTCCCTTAGTCGTACCCGCGGCATCAATTGCACCAGCGAAGTTACGTAGGTCGGATTCACCCACGGTACTACCCTCTGCATACTTCTTAGCCTGAACATAGACCTCGTCCAGACCCAAGGTGTCTTCCCTGATTGTCCCATCAATCCCACCGTCACCCGGGCCTCCTGTTACGTGCCCCATTGCGGTGTCACCACCTCCATAACCCATAGCAATCAGCAGATCAATAACCACCTGTTCCAAAAATGCTGGTGTCGCCTTGCGGACACGGTCGAGTACATCAAATTCCAATGTGCGGCGCAGTTGCTGAACCACACCTTCTAGCTCTTCCTCCGGGGTATCCGCGGACTCGCTCGAAGGCTCGACGGTGCTGGATTTTTTTGCTGCACTCCAATTCAGAAACGCTGGGTATGTACGAAGAACATTCAGATCGATCCTCGACGGATTCTGCTGCAGCAAGCGCTTGCCTTCCGCTGTGACCCGATACACGGCCCGGCGGACACGCTCCACAAGACCTGCGCGCTCCATGTAAATCACTGCCCAACTCACCCGGTTCACAAATACTGGCTGGCGTTTACTGGGTAGCATTTCCTTTAAATCCTGATCCGTAAGATTTTCGGCAGCAGCGACACGCGCGCGTACTTCAGAAATGGGTGTTTCAACTCCGTTGGAAAGTGCCTGTAAGGCCGGGAGCATTAACGTTTGATAGTCTGGGACAGCCATGGGGACCAATCCTCCGCTACGCCACTGTCTCGCGGGGCGTAACGCGTTCAGCGATCTCGCGGCCTGCTTCGATTTCTGCCCGGCGAAGCTCCCATGTCTTTTGCAGGTTCAGCCACAGTTGCGGTGTCGTCCCGAAATACCTAGCCAACCGCAGTGCCGTGTTGGCACTCACGCCTCGCTGACCGTTCAGAATCATCCTGATTCGGTTCGCCGGCACGCCCAACTCTTTCGACAAGACATTAGCCGACAGCCCGAGCGTTTCGAGCTCCTCGCGAAGTATTTCGCCCGGATGCACCGGCCTCATTCCGTTTCTAGAGTTCATTCCCATACTCCTTAGTGGTAATTTACAATCTCCACATCGCATGGCCCATCATCGGTCCAACGGAAACAAATCCGCCACTGTGCGTTGATTCCTATGCTGTATTGACCGGCCCGATCGCCCCGCATTGCCTCCAACCGATTACTCGGCAGGGCCGCCAGATCACTTAGCGTTTCGGCGTTGTCAAGCGTCGCGTTGCCTGATCTGCAAATAATCCTTGAAACGCCGCGACACGCTGCCCCTCGAAAAAACGCTGGGTGTTGCGGTCCTTGAAGCTGCGAATCATTCGTAAAGAACTTAACCGGTTTTACAAAATCAGTAAAAATACTGCGTGGGAACAACTCTAATTATTTTCTGGTCAGCAAAACGAAAAGACATCGGCAGAATTATATTGACAGGGCAAAGGAACATTTGCGAGACTACAGAGGCAGGAAATAAAAATCCAAAAAAGGGAAACAAATAATGGCATTAACATGCGATTTCAGAGATACCGTAATGGAACGGGCGAAGAGAGATCCGGAGTTCCGCGTCGGTCTTCTGACCGAAGCAATTGAGTGTGTGCTCAATGATGAAATTGACGTAGCCAAAGACTTATTAAGAGACTACGTTAACGCGACAGTCGGTTTTCAGGAACTTGGGGCTCTTACGAAAAAAGACCCGAAAAGCCTAATGCGCATGCTCGGTCCGAAGGGGAACCCGAGTCTTAAAAACATCTCCTCCCTGCTAGCGTCTTTAAAAGAAAGAGAGGGCGTAAAACTTCATGTACAGGCCCTGAGATAACACCAAATACTTCAACAAAGTGGAATTTCTACCCGTTTAAACGCATTATTCCGATCCATTTTTCAAAAACATCTCGTAGCGAAAACAGGCTGAACCATGAGAATCAGAAATACTGTAAAGATCCGGCTGCGCCTCAAAACATTTCCCTTCCGCGTACTCGCAGCGGTTGTTGAACCTGCACCCCTCAGGGAACTCCCCCGGAGAGGGAATAGTGCCCTTTATAGAGTAAAGCTCCTCGCCAGCCGACTGACCGGGAATCGAGTTTATAAGTCCTATTGTGTAGGGATGGGCAGGGGCGGAGAAAAGTTGCTCAACGCTTCCCCGCTCAACCACCTTGCCAGCGTAGAGAACATAGACATCGTCCGCAACATTCGAGATGACCCCAAGGTCGTGTGAGATCAGCATGACTGCCATCCCCATCCTGTCCCGCAGACTCTTTATAAGGGACAGAATTCCCGCCTGAATGGTCACGTCAAGGGCAGTCGTCGGTTCATCGGCTATCAGAAGTTCGGGGCTGCATGCAAGAGCCATAGCGATCATGACTCTCTGGCACATTCCTCCGCTGAGTTCGTGCGGATAGCTAGAATATCTCTCCGCGGGAGAGGGAATGCCCACAGTGTCAAGCAGATCAACCACCCTCCTTTTTTCCTCTTTCCTTGAGACGTTCTCGTGAACCCTTATGACCTCGCCTATCTGATCTCCCACGGTATAAACGGGATTAAGCGAACTCATCGGCTCCTGGAATATCATGGAGATCCTGTTTCCGCGGTAACGCCTGAGTTCCCGCTCGGTGAGCGAGAGGAGATTTTCTCCCTTGTATATCACCTCCCCCGAGTTCACTCTGGCAGGCGGTGCGGGCAGAAGCCCCATGACGGAAAGAGCGGTAAGGGTTTTTCCGCAGCCGCTTTCTCCCACAACCCCGACTATCCTCCCCTCCCCTATGCTAAGGCTCACGTCCCCCAGAACCTCAAGTTCCCCGCCTTCTGAGGGAAAGGACACGTTAAGATTTTTTATCTCGAGCAATTCTGAATTTGCCATCACTTAATATTATCTTTCCTTTAGTTTCGGGTCTATCGCGTTTCTGAATCCTTCCCCCACAAGATTAAGCGCCGTAACCGTCGCGAAAATCGCAAGCCCCGGGAAAAGAACAAGCCACCACGCGAAATCCACGTACTTCTGGGACTGCGAGATTATCTCTCCCCAGCTGGGTTCAGGAGGCGTAACCCCGAACCCGAGAAAACTGAGACTCGATTCAACCAGTATAGCTCCCGCCACTCCGAAGGTGGCGCTTACCAAAACGGGCGCGAGAGCATTGGGAAGCATGTGCTTTAGTATAATCCTGCGGTCGCCGCTTCCAAGGGCCCACGCCGCCTCGACATAGTTCGTCTGGCGAAGTTTCAGAAATTCCCCGCGAACGAGCCTCGCCACGCCCGTCCAGCCCGTTATGCCTATCACTATCATGATGTTGTAAATGCTGGGCTCGGTAAAAGCGAGAATAGTGAGGATCAGAAAGAAAACAGGAAAAGTGATCATCACTTCTATCAGTCTTGAAATCGCAAAATCAATCCAGCCGCCGTAATAACCAGCAATCGCCCCCAGCATTATTCCTATCACCATGGCTATCCCGACGGCGACCACCCCTATTGAGAGCGATATTCTCGCCCCGTGAATCATTCTGCTTAGAACATCCCTTCCCCTGTCGTCCGTACCCAGAAAATGGTTCCCGTCGGGAGCCGCGAGAACGGAGAAGAAATCGCTCTCGGTGGGACTGTATTTTACAGGGGGGAAAATCGCGAACGAATCCGCGTCGTCAAGATACATGGCCCGAAGATCCTCTCCTCGAAACTCGGGATAATCGATAACCACGGGGAAATAGTACTTGCCCTCGTCAACGAGCACTATGGGCCTGTTGCCCGCAAGGAAACTCTCGAAAATCGCCGTCACCGCGAGGAGGACTATGAAAAAAAACGAGGCGTACGCTAGGAAATCCTTTTTGAACTCGATCCATACCCCGTCCCAGTATCCTGCGCCTGAGCTCTGCTTCATGACTTCC
The DNA here is from genome assembly GCA_965208155.1 of Thermodesulfobacteriota bacterium. Taxonomy (GTDB): domain Bacteria; phylum Desulfobacterota_D; class UBA1144; order Nemesobacterales; family Nemesobacteraceae; genus Nemesobacter. The sequence continues at coordinate 2,189,390 of OZ242322.1, read as the reverse complement.
TCCCAAAGCCTATCCTGGGATCGACAATGGCGTAGGTTATGTCCGATATGAGAATGCCGATCAGGGTAAGGAAAGCGGATATGGTGGCAACGGCCATTATGACGGGGTAGTCCCTTGAGAGCACCGACTCAAAACCAAGCCTTCCTATCCCGGGGATCGAGAATATGGTCTCTATGATAACGCTTCCCCCTATCATGGCGGGAAGAATCGAGGCGATTATCGTCACTATGGGGATGAGCGAGTTCCTTAGGGCGTGCTTGAAAAGCACCCTGTCGGGCGCAAGCCCCTTGGCCCTCGCGGTCCTTATGTAGTCCTCTCTGAGCACCTCGAGAAGGCTTCCCTTCTGGTAGCGAGAAAGCGACGCGAGGCTCGCGTAGGTAAGGCAGAACACGGGAAGAACAAGGTGCCAGAGGAAATCGAGAGTTCTCTCGAAAAAAGGAAGGTCCTCATATCCCCTCGAGTGCACGCCGTATATGGGAAAGATATCCAGCGCTCCGCCTCCACCGAAGAAATAGATGAGCACCACGGCCATCCAGAAGCTCGGAATCGAGTAGAGAAGAAAAAGAACGAAAGTCGTGGCCCGTTCCGCGAAACTCCACTGCCGCACGGCGGACCAGGCCCCAATCGGTATGGCTATCAGGTAAACGAGAAAGATTGAAAGCACGTTAAGTATGAGGGTGATCGGGAGTCTTTCCGCTATCTTGTCTATGACCGGGCGGTGGTCCTTGTAGGAATTTCCGAAATCAAGCGTCGCGATCTGGCGGAGCCAGATGAAGTACCTCTGGTGAACGGGCTTATCGAGACCGTAGAGTTTTTTCGTCTGCTCGACTATCTCCTTTGTTACCTGATCGCTTTTTATTCCCTGATCAATCGACATCCTGCTCTCAACGGGGCTCCCCGGGGCAAGCTGTATCACCAAAAAAGTGATAAGGGTGATCCCGAACAGTGTGGGAATCATCAGCAGAAGTCTTTTCAGGATATAGTCCTTCATTGGGCGAAAAAAGAATATCCTTCAAGGGTTGGATTTTTTATAAACCAGACGGAAAGTATACTCGCCATGCCCAAATTTACTTCATATGTTTCCAAAAACAAGCTTGGTTGTCTCCGATACGCTTCCGTCATGAAGCCGTCCAGATTTCGGGAACCGTTATCTTGAATCTCGAGTTCCAAAATCCGCCGCTTACGACATGACGGCTCCCGGAACCGAGCTTAACGGACCCCAAGTCCAGTTCACGGTACCATTCGTGACCGACAATCTCCGCCAAGGCAAGAAACAGCCGCTTTGCCTTTACCGACCTGCAGGCAAGCAGGATGGTTTGTACCATCTCGGGGCACAACGTCGCAAGACCTTCCATAAGCTGCCTGGCTTCCTCGAAATCCGCGTGGTTCGGCAGCAGATAGCAGTACTCGAGCATGGCCCGTTCGGGAGAGCTTATTTCGAGCGAGAACTCCCCGGTGCGCCAGTCGGTCACACCCGCTGAGACTGGGTCAAACAGCGCATCGGCGTTTAGCACGCGCAGGTTTTTGGCGAACGTCTGGCGGGTGAACCACTGGGGCAGTTTCTTATCAGACCCGACGCCGAGTTGCAGAACCGGGCTTTCCCCAAGCGGCAGGTAATGCAGGCGCCCCTGATATCCAAGCGCCGTGCACGCCGCTGGGTAAACGGTTGCCGATCCCTGGCGTTGCAAAGCGTAGATGGAACCAGACAAGGTAGGTTCCGTACCCGCCCGCATCCATGCCCCTCTGCCAATGGGACTCAGCCAGCCACTGCTTTTGTAGCCTTGCAGCAATTGGGGAGAAACCTGCCGTAAGGCAAGCCACCCGCTGGTCATAGGAACACCCGGGGGATTCTGGGCAAGCAGGCGGTTGATTCTGGTTCTCCGTGGGGTTTCATCCTGTGTTTCTACGTGTCTCATACCAACATCCTCGGTCTGCGCTTGATCCAAGTTTCTTAGTTTATTATTTAAAATATAAATACAATTATACTATACTTTTAAGAAAATATAAAAATAATTCCTCAAAAGTGTTTATATATTTATCAATAGATAAGTATTTATTTTATCTATATTCCTGAAATTTCTCAATCGGAAAAAATGCTTTCACCTCCGAAATCTATCTTTTTCCAAGGACTCAAGTCCGCAGACAACAAAGGTGTCGTGACAGCTTTGACGACGCAGCGCTTGAGGAACATCTCAAGGACTTTGAGAGAAGAGTTGACGAACTGCTCGAAACCGAACCTGAGCAACAGGACGCGGTACGGTTAAGGAACCGTTACCTAAAGCATAGAGACGCGCTGTTTGTATTCATGAAGAATCGGTTCGGATCAAGCTCTCCGTCCCGAATTTCGAGATGACTTCCAATGTCTCGCGTACGTCGTTCCAAGTCGTCGAGTAGTTGATGACACACATCCTGAGCGCAAACGTCCCGTGAAGAAGTGTCGATGATATGAACGCGCGGTCTTCCCAGAAGACACGGGCGAGTACGGTCCTGTTGATTTCTTCCAACTCGTCCTCGCCAAGGTCGGTGTTTGCGGGGTTGACGCGGAAGCATGCGATTCCCAATACCGCCGGAGTCAACATCTCCAGGACGGGACTGTCCTCAATGTACTCCTCAATCCGGTGCGCCAGCGCCATCCCATGCGATACCTTTCCCCGGAACGCGGCCATACCGAAGGTCTGAACCGACATCCAGATCTTCAACGCCCGAACGGAGCGACTGAGCTGCAGGCCCCTGTCCGAAAAATTCGGATGGTCAGCGCCCCAGATCGTGTCCTGGAGAATATCGTGCTTGCCGGCAAACACCCGCTCGAGCGTGCGTACATCCTTCACCATCAGGCCCCCCACCTCATAGGGCTGGAAAAACCACTTGTGTGCATCCAGCACAATTGAATCTGCGCGCTCGATTCCACTCAAGACCTTCTTGCCCTCCTCGGTCACGATCGCGAAGCCTCCATGCGCGGCGTCGACGTGAAGCCATATATCTTGCGCCTCACAGTAGTCCGCCATCACTTCCAGCGGGTCGACAGCTCCGCTGCTCGACGTTCCAGCGGTCGCGCACACTGCGATGGGACTGAGTCCGGCAGCTCGGTCCTCAGCTACGGTCTCGACAAGCGCACCCATGTCCATGCGGAAACGCCCGTCGGTCGGAATCATACGAATGCATTCTGGACGAACGCCTATAATCCTGGCCGCTTTGACGAGCGCACTGTGGCTCTGGTCGCTCATGTACAAACTGGCACGTTCCGGGTGGTTTGCGGCCTCCCGCGCCGCGACCAAGGCATCAAGGTTCGCCGCCGAGCCCCCGCTCGTCAACAGCCCACCCGCACTCTCCGGATATCCAAGCCAGCGCCGAAACCAGTCGATCACGACGAGCTCGAGCTGGCTCGGACCGCTCGAAGTCAGCCAGGAACACTGGTTGATGTTAAATCCGGCAACCATGAAGTCGGCCAGCACTCCGGGCCAGGTGGGCTGCGAAGGGATGAATCCAAAGCAACGCGGGTGGTCCAAGCGCATTGCGACCGGGAGGATATCATGTGCGGCCTGCTCGATCACTTGCGAGGCCGACCGGCCGTCCTCGGGAGGATCCTTAAGCAGTTGGTCCTCGAGTTCTCGTCGGAACTCTCCTTCCCAGGCACCTTCTCCGGGCAAGTTCTCTATGCGCTGCACCACTAACTCTGCCGTTTTGCGTGCAAGTGCCAGCATCTGTTCCGGTGACATACTGAGATCAAATTCGACCCTGCCATCACCGCCTTCTGCTTTGCTCATCCCATGTCCTCGCGGGCACAGAGATAAAGTGCGCCCGATAAAAAAACAAACAATGCGAGCGCAAACATAAAAAGAACTGATCCGCTTGCGCTTTCTACGGTGGAACCCATTTCCGCTGAAATTTTTATTGATTTTCTCCTCATTTTAACTCGACTGGACAAAAGGAGCGCTCCAAACCTGTTTAACGCAGAGGAAATATTGTCGGGAGCAATTGTAATTATACAATCTTGGGAAAAAGTCGAAACCCCTTGACATTCGGTCTAGACATTATCACCATGTAAGAATGTCGCAGTATCAGATATTATGATCGATATGTCGGAACTTATTGCAGTATTTACAGGAAGAACTAAATGAGCTTAACAAGGAAACCATTTCACCTTGTCATCAACGGCAAGAAGGTCCCTACCGGACGATGCTTTGAAGTGCTGAATCCCGCTAACGAAAAAGTGGCCGGACTTGCATCGCTGGCAAGAAAGAAAGATCTGGATGATGCCGTGCGAGCCGCCCGGATGGCGTTTGAAAAGTGGCGCGAAGTGCCCGAATCCCGACGACAGGCAGCATGTCTTGAAATTGCATCGAAAATCGAGGAAAACACAGAGGAACTCGCCCACATCCTGACCGCTGAGCAGGGCAAGCCTTTAAATGGTCTCGGCTCACGGTGGGAAATCGGCGGCGCGGTAGCCTGGACCCGCTATACAGCCGGCCTTTCCCTGCCGGTGAAGGTCCTCCAGGACAACGATGAGGGCAAAGTCGAGCTTCACCGCAAGCCGATCGGTGTTGTGGGCTCCATTACTCCCTGGAACTTCCCGGTCCTGATCGCAATCTGGCATATCGTTCCCGCTGTTCTCTCGGGCAACACGGTAGTGTGCAAACCGTCTCCCTTCACGCCCCTGTCAACTCTGCGCCTTGTCGAACTCATGAACGAGGTGTTGCCGGAAGGCGTGGTCAACTGCATCGCCGGCAAAGACAGGCTGGGCGCCGCAATGACGGCGCATGAAGGAATCGGCAAGATCGTTTTCACCGGCTCCTGCGCTACCGGCCAGAAGATCATGGCAAATGCGGCGGAAACCATGAAACGACTGACTCTTGAACTCGGCGGAAACGACGCCGGAATCGTTCTTCCGGACATCGACCCGAAGCAGATCGCCGAGGGGCTTTTCTGGGGCGCGTTCATCAACAGCGGCCAGACCTGCGCGGCGCTAAAAAGGCTTTACGTTCATGATGACGTGTACGATGAGGTCTGCGATGAACTGGTCGCGTTCGCCCGAAAGATGAAAGTTGGCGAGGGTACGGATGAGGATGTCGTTTTGGGTCCGATCCAGAACAGCAAACAATACGATATCGTGGCTGACTTGGTGCGAAGCGCGGAGTCCAAGGGACGCGTGCTCCTGGGCGGAGATCCCGGAGAGATACGGGGGGAAATGGGCGGGAAGGGATATTTTTATCCGCTCACAATCATAGCCGGCCTTGAAAACGGAGACCCCCTGGTCGACGAGGAGCAGTTCGGCCCCGTTCTGCCGATTATCCGCTATCACCAGATCGAGGAAGCAATCGAGAAGGCAAACGACAACCCGAACGGTCTCGGGGGGTCGGTCTGGAGCCGGGACATAGAAAAGGCGAGGGAAATCGCGAACCGGATGGAATGCGGCTCGGTCTGGATAAACAAGCACGGCATGATCCAGCCCAACGCCCCGTTCGGCGGGGTAAAACGCTCGGGCTTCGGCGTTGAATTCGCGGAGGAAGGCCTGGTGGAATACACGGATATTCAGGTTGTCTTTTCCTGAGCCGCCCCGGCGTTACCTTCTGAAGTTCTTTGCAGATTCAAGTCCCCCGGCATTACTTATCTATCAATCCCAGAACATCAAAAATTTTAAAAGCACTTGACAACTGAATGTCTTCTTTTTGCTGCTCAAAACGGGAGACCGTCGGTTGACTCACCTCAGCTATAATGGCTAAGCGACGTTGAGAGATTTTTCGTTCCTTGCGCCGCTTTATTGCCTCTTTGACAAGTAAGTTCCAATTAAGTCGAATGTTCCGTTCCATCTTTTCTCCATTTGCCGATGCAGTTTGTCTTTAATGTCCTGGCCGACATTCTTCGAGGCATCAACAGCGCTGTGGGCTTTATCGAGACGGCTGGCGAAATCAGAAACCGCCAGCATAACTGCTTTGTCGGGCAGGCCGAACAGCTTGCCCAGCCGGACTATGTTCTTCGGACCGATCCTGCCAATTCGCATGTTCTCGGCTCCCGCAATCCCCAGTGCCAGTGTCTGGTATTTCGGGTAGCAGGCGGCAGCAACAAGATCATAGCAGGGGGCGAGGCGCAATCCGCTTTCTGTGTGCTCCATAGCGAAGTTTTTAAGATGTGCATCTGTATTTCCCGTGAGAATACAGGCCATCACCCGGCGAAACAGGGTATCGCACTCAGCCCGCAGGCATATGTCGCCGTTTTGGATGATAAAATTGGCCATGTGCTCGTAGCAGGCCTCGTATTTGTCCTCCGAGCGGTTACCGAGCAGCTGGTTAAATTCCTCGAAGTGAATTTGCTTGCCGTCTTCAGTCCTGTCAAAGCGTTTGACGAACAGAGACCTCTCAGAAACGCCCTGAAGCGCTGCCAAAGCCATCTCCGCAACGGTGTCTTCCTTAAGAAGGGCCGCGCACGCCTGCGTAGTGATGTACTCAAGCCCGAGAATATCGGGCAGTATGGGGGACGGGAGCTTGGCTATATAGGTTGCCCGCTCACCGCGCCCTACGGGGCGGAACACACGGCCTTCCTTTATTGCGCCTAGTTTCGGCTGAACCCCGGAAAGAGACGCCCTTGCTGAAAGCGCCGCAATGTTTTCCGGGTCGTCGTGGTCGATTTTAATCTCCCCGGCAGGGTCTGGATCAATGACGCTTACGGCACCGGCAAGGTCTGTGCCGAAGGCAAGCAGCAGTGAGAAACGGTCGTCCCTTCGCAGGCCGAGGGCGCGTGCCTGCGCATCCTTAAGCCAGCCCTCCGCACATAGATTTTCAAAGAAAGGGTGCAATCCATATTCGCTTAAATGAGGCTTGGCCCAAAGCGGCAGCGTGTAGGAAATAGCGGGCAAAGAGCTTTGCAGATAACTTTCGTCGTAGGTAAATACGCATCTGCCTCCGGCCTCCTGCGAGAGAATGCCGGCGAAAGTATCCTTGTAATATACGTTACCCCAGAGATTAGTCGCCATTGATTCAATCCACTTGGTTGTTTTATTAATAGCATTAAATGTTATAAAAAATGTTTTGTCAAATACAGATATTATAGCATTCTAATAAAACAAGATGGATCAAATAATTCACGGAAGACATAAAACCTCCATTGGAATAAAATCGTTACGGGGCAGAAGAATCTTGATAAAAACTAGATTGCCTTCTCGGGCAGAGATAGGTTCTTAAGGCAATAATTCCTGAGCGTAACAATCAGTTTGAGTATTTACGCAAATTCTTCGGAACAAACCACTCCCTGGTATCAAATCCCAGCGGATAAAGCCTTACGTTGTGGAATCTTCTGTGCACGACCACCGTGGATTTCCTCGCGAACAGAAACGTGTACGGCTGCTCTTCGTGAAGAATTCTTGAGAACTCCTCGTATTTTTTAATCCGCTTGGGCCTTGAGAACTCCTCTCTTGCCTTCTCAATCAGGACATCCGCTCGGGGATTTTTAAATCCCACGAAATTCGAGCCCTCTTCGGCCTGGGAGGAATGCCAGAGCTGGTAGGGGTCGCTTTCCACTCCCAGGCTCCACCCCAAGGTCACGGCATCGAATTTCCGCTCGGTTATGCTCTGGATGAAAACCGCCCACTCTATCTTTCTTATGCTCATCTCTATTCCGGAGCGGGAAAGCTCCTCTTTCAGTATGGTGGCTATCTTCTCACCGGTTTCAGAACCCGTGGGCAGCAGAAACTCGAAACGGAACGGGATGCCGTCTTTGTCCATTATCCCGTCACCGTCGCTGTCACGCCATCCCGCCTCCTCAAGAAGCAACCTCGCCCTCTTCGGGTCATAGGCGTACGGCTTTATATCCTTCGGGTATTCGGGACTGTTCACAAAAAAAGTCGTGGTCACTATCTCTCCCAGGCCCAGGAGAATTTCTCTCAGTATGGTCTCCCTGTCGACAAAATGGGTCATCGCCCGCCTTACCCTTTTATCGCTGAAAAAAGGCTTCCTCGAATTCCAGCCTATGTAGTTGTAACCCGGGGTTGTATAGGATGCCCTGTAGAACTTTTTCCGAAACGGCCCCCCGCAGCTCTGCTTTGACCACTGAAGCGGAAGAAGACCTCCGTAGTCAAGCTCCTGCTTTTTCAGGAGCTGAAGCTTCACGGTGGGATCAAGCACTACCTTGTAGACCACTTCGCTAAGCAACGCGGGCTCGCCCCAGTAGTCGGGATTTCTCCTGACCCTTATCTCCCTTCCGGTCTCCCAGTGCTCAAACAGATAGGGTCCCGTTCCGACGGGGCTTCTTCCGGCGGGGTTCGTGTTGAAGTCCCCTTTTGCGAACACGTGCTTCGGCACTATTGGAATTCCGCCGCAGAACTCAAAAGCGCGGAAGTAGGGTTTTCCGTACTCGCATATCACGGTGTGGGAATCAATTTTTCTGTAGGACTTTACGTCCTGGTAGTAGCTTTGGAGGTGGGCGGCGGCGACTTTGGGGTTTCTTATGGATTCATAGGAAAAAACCACGTCATCCGCGGTAAACGGGGTTCCATCATGCCATTTCACGTCTTTTCTAAGGTGAAAAGTATAGGAAAGCCCGTCCCCTGAAACTTTCCAGGAACTTGCAAGAAGGGGCTCGAACTCAAGGGTCTCGTTGTTTCTTCTTACAAGCGTCTCGTAGATTCCGCCGTTAACGATACCTTCGTAGACATCCGTCGCTATAACGGGATTAAGGGTTGCGGGCTCCTCGCCGAGTTCCCTTATAAGCGAACCCCCGGCGGAAAAGGACTTCGGGTCCGCGTTGCCGACAAGCGAGGCGTTATCGTTTTTATCCTGACAGTCCGTGCTTCGGGAGCATCCCGCAGAGAAGAACCCCGCGGACGCGACCAGCAGCGCGAGTGCAAAGAGACGCAGAAATTTTCCCATGAAGTTTTACAAAGAGCTTCGGTCCGGCAGAAAGCTTACGAATCCGTTTTTTCGTCTTTTTTTGCAAAAGCCGACAACATGTCAATCGGAAGAGGCAGAATAATTGTGGAAGCTCTTTCGGAAGACGCCATATCGTGCATTGTCTGAAGGAACCTGAGCTGGAGAGAGACCGGGTTTGCAGACAGTATTTCAGAGGCTTCAGCAATCTTGGCCGATGCCTGGAACTCTCCTTCCGCGCTTATTACCTTCGCCCTCCTCTCCCTCTCGGCTTCCGCCTGCTTGGCCATCGCTCTCTGCATTTCCTGCGGAAGATCGACGTACTTAACCTCGACCATGGTAACCTTGATTCCCCAAGAGTCGGTCTGCTTGTCGAGAACCTCCTGGAGCTTGACGTTGAGTTTATCCCTCTCCGCCAGAAGTTCATCAAGCTCCACCTGCCCGAGGATGCTCCTCAGGGTTGTCTGGGCAAGCTGGGAAGTGGCGTAGAGATAGTTTTCAACCTGGAGAATCGCCCTGTTCGGCTCAACCACCCTGAAATAGACAACCGCGTTTACCTTGACCGAAACGTTATCCTTGGTGATCACGTCCTGGGGAGGCACGTCCATGGTTACGAGCCGCAGACTTACTCTCACCATTTTTTCAAGAAACGGGATAACGACAATGAATCCGGGACCCCTCACTCCGACTATTCTTCCGAGACGGAATATCACACCCCTTTCATATTCATAGAGGATCTTAAGTCCCGATATGATGATGAGAAAAGCAATTACAAGAACTACAATCGCGGTTATCGACATTGTGCGTCACTGTTTGTCGTCATAGTCTGAAACCCTGACGACGAGATCTCCTGTGCTCTCTATTACCTTTATTTTTTCCCCGGGTGAAAACTCGCGCTCTCCCGTCGCTTCCCAGTATTCTCCCCCGATGTAGACCTTTCCGCTCTTTTGGGACCAGGAAACAACTTCCCCCTTCTGACCCACCATCCCCTCGAAACCGCCCTGAACGGGAACTTTGAACGATTTTACGCCTAAATATACAATAAAAACCGAAAGCAATCCAATGCTCACGGCCACTGCCGCTATGGTTCCCCCGCTCACGCCGAGATCAGATTCCGGCGTATCGAAAAGCAGAAGCCCCCCGAACACAAGGCACCCAAGCGCAGCTAGGCTCAAAAGGCCGTAACTCGTCACGTACACCTCCGATATCAAAAGCGCCATGGCGACGAAAAGCAGTATGAGGCCGGCATAATTAAAAGGAAGTATCTGAAGAGAGACAAACCCGACGAGAAGAGCAATAAGTCCGGCTACTCCGGGGAAAATCATTCCCGGGTTGTAGAACTCAAGGAATATTCCGAGCGAACCTAAGGAGAGAAGCAGAAACGCTATGTCAGGGGTGCTTAGAATATTGACTACCTTCTGCCGCAGGCTCATCTCAAGGCGCTGCGTCTTTGCTCCGGCTGTCTCAAGACGGACGGTTTTTTCGCCCGTTTTCACTTCCTTGCCGTCTATTTCGGAGAGAAGTGAGGGAATATCGGGAGATATAATGTCAATCACATTTTTTTTAAGCGCCTCATCCGCGGTCACCGAAACGCTTTTTCTAACCGAATCGACTGCCCACTTCGTGTTTCTTCCCCTTTCCTTGGCTATGCTTTCGATAAAAGAAGACGCGAAATTCTCAATCTTCTCGTTCATCACGTCAGAAGACTTATCGTCTTTTTTTTCTTCAGACTTGCCCGGTCCCCTCTGTCCACCCCCCAGCATCACGGGATGAGCCGCGCCTATGCTTGTTCCAGGAGACATGGCCGCCACGTGGGCAGATAGCGTGATGAAAACTCCCGCGGAAGTGGCAGTCGCTCCTCTCGGGTAGACGTAAACTATCACCGGAACCTCAGAATTAAGAAGTACCTTCACTATGTCCTTAGTGGAATTAAGAAGCCCTCCGGGAGTATCGAGGAGGATAAGCAGAGCCGTTGCATTCCGGGCGCGCGCTTCTAAAAGACCGGTTTTAATGTAGTCAACAGTCGAGGGGTTTATGGAACCGTTTATCTCGATCTCGACTATTTCCACTGTACGTGGAGAAAGTTCCTGCTCGGCGGCGGATACATGGTAACCCAGAATCGCTGAGAGAAGCAGGAAAAAAATCGAAAGGCGCAGAAGCGGACTCCCGCCCGCTTGCGGCATTACCCTTTTTCGTCCGGACTTTCGGGCCGGGGAATCAGGCCTTAACAGGTTCCCCCGATAATTCCCCGAAAACCTTTGACATTGTCTGAAGAAACAACGTATCATGTTCACTCAAGGAATATTCTAACACAGCAGATAAATCCGGCAGTAATAACACGAAATTTAGAGACTTGCCGCTTTTTCTATCAGGCAGGAATTTACAATTCATGTCCAAGATAAAATACACGACCAAAGAACTTAAGCGCCCCGACAGATTCAGGGAGTTCCTGGTGGAATCACTCGAAGGTCTCTCGGAACACTTCAACAAGATACTTATCGGGATAGGCGTCATAGTAGTGGCCCTGCTAGCAGTCTGCTTTGCTTCCTCCCAACAGGAAGAAAAAGACCTCCTGGCAAACGAGCAGCTCAGCAAGGCTCTTGAGAGCTACGACAGCGGAGAAATGGAAAATTCTCTTTCACAGTTCCAGACACTGCATGAAGAACATCCCGGAACCGAGGTGTCGGTTCTGGCTCTTTACCAGATGGGAATGATCAATTACCAGCTTGAGAACTTCGAAGAAGCGATAAAACATCTTGAACTTTTTCTTGACGAGGACCCCGAAGACGGTATTTTCCGCGATGGCACAAATCTTGTGATCGGGCTGTCCGCCTTTAAGCTTGAGAAATGGAACAAGAGCATAGAGCACCTCTCAGAAGTGGACGGAAGTGAAAGTCCCTACTATGTCCAAGCAAGAAGACAGTTGAGTCTTGTGTACGAAAAGACTGGAGAGCCCGAGAAAGCGGAGAAAATCCGTAGCGAGACACCAGGCGAAACTGGTCTATAAACTGATCAAGATACGCATAGGACGATTCAGGATTTCCTACCCGAGCCCAAGGATTTTCCGGCTGAACGCAGGATCGTCAAACTCCTTCGGCCACCCTTCCTTGCTTTCCCGGATTCCAGCCCGTTTGCAATCCTCTGCAAGCTTCTCAAGGTCGATCCCTCCGCGCCCGCGCAGACGCACGAGTTCAACCACGGGTTTCCCGTATTTGGTTATGACGACGCGTTCTCCTTTCTCGGCAGCGGACACCAGCTCGGAAAGACGCGCTTTTGCCTGACGCAAAGCAAATTCCATGAAACAGCCTCCTGATTCTCTGCACCGTTTAGAACTTCACATTCGCAAGTGTAGCTAGTGTCTGCCAGAAAACTGCTAACTCACTGAAATAAAATAAAATATTGTCGATTTTCCCTGGTGAAGATTGTCCATATGTGGTAGAATTATACCCAAGTTATCAACATATTGGGCCATTTCAAAGAATCTTCGGAGAACTCACCATGAGAAAGATAAAAGATATTCAACTCGAACTCGCGGGAACGGCAATTGAGGACATACGCTTCAATCTGAAATCCCGGGATGATATTCCCGCAATACTGATAGGACTGCAGCACATATACACGAATCCCGAGACAAGGCAGCGGCTGTTTTCCCTGCTTGAGGAGAAGTTTCTTCCTGAAATAGACCTCCTCACAGGTCGTCCCGGAATGGATGTATGGAGAGTTGTGGTGCTTGGGGTATTGAAGCAGGGACTTGGCTGTGATTATGATCGCCTTCATCACCTTGCTAACAATGATATGCTGCTTCGTCAGATGCTGGGTCACAGTGGTTATGGAGACGAGTACAAGTACGAACTTCAGACCATAATAGACAACGTGTCGCTGCTGAGTCCAGAGTTGCTCAAGGAGATAAGCCTCATAGTGATACAGAGCGGACACGCTGTATCAAAAAAAAACCCTGGAGAACAATTGCGAGGTCGATGTGATTCGTTTCCCGTTAAAACCGATGTGGAATATCCTACTGATGTGGGCTTGAGCTGGGACGCGACAAGATGTCTTGTTCGGGTGTGCGGGGAGGCGGCTTGTGCAAACAAGCTTCCCGGCTGGCGTCAGCACAGGCATCTGAGTGAGAAGATACAGAAGCTTTACAACCGGGTAAGAACGAAGAAAACAAGAGGCCGTAATCCGGGCAGTCTGCAAGAGTATCTCAGCGCATGCGAGGATATGGTAAGACGTGCGGACAAGCTTTTATGCGAACTGGTGGTTGCAGGAGCGCCTGTTTGGAGGCTTAAGGGGATAAACTACTATAAAGCGCACGCAATCCGTCAGATTGATCAGGTACGCAGGCGTTTGATTCTGGGAGAAGTGATACCGCAGGAAGAGAAAGTATTCTCTGTGTTTGAACCCCATACGCGCTGGATAGCGAAGGGTAAGGCGGGAGTACCGGTAGAATTTGGAGTGCCGGTGTGCATAGTGGAGGATCAGCATCAGTTCATTCTCAATCACAGGGTGATGTGGAAAGAATCCGATGTGGATGTGTGTGTGCCTATTATAGAAGAAACCACAGAGCTGTATCCTGAGTTTGAGGCGTGCAGTTTTGATCAGGGATTCCACAGTCCGAACAACAGGAAGAGTCTTGATGAAATACTGGAAGGGAACTATCTGCCGAAGAAGGGGAAGCTTGGAGAGAAGGACAGACAGAGGCAGGGCAGTGAGGAGTTTACAGAAGCCAGGAGGCAGCATCCCGCTGTGGAGTCGGCGATAAACGGATTGAATCACAAGGGGTGTGAGAAAGTAAGAGTTCACGGGAAAGAGGGGTTTGCGAGGAGTGTGGCTTTATCTGTTTTGGCGGCGAACATTTATCGTCTTGGGGTGTTGGTGAGGAACAGGGAGAGGGAAAAAGAGAAAAGAAGGCTCAAGCCTGGTTTCCTGGCAGCTGCTTAAGCAGCCTTGGAGCAGAAAGGATGAGTTGTTTGGGAGGTAGCGAGGGAGGGGTTTGTCCGGAAATCGGAGAAAATGGATAATTTAGTGATTTTGTAGTGCATTTGGGTTTTGGAAGGAGCCGGGCCCCTGGTGCCATCTGGAATTCTGTCGGAAAATCGACGAAAAAAAGCCTTTTCTGACAGGCACTAGCTATATCGTGACTACAAATGGAAGTCAAGGAGTCGGAACTGAAAGAACCGTCTGGCAGAACGGCATAAAACCGGCTTCGGAACGACTCTTTACGCGGTACTTTGAGAAGACTAATCCCGCAAGGCAACCATGATTTTTTCACGTGCGAGACGGCTTTCTGAAGCCGGACGGGTCCCACGGCCAAGTTTTCCCTTTTCTTCATCCAGATGCTTTGTCGTGGTGCCGAAGGCGGGAGTCGAACCCGCACGCCCGTAGGGCACTACCCCCTCAAGATAGCGCGTCTGCCTATTCCGCCACTTCGGCACAAAATCGGATTGTAAAAACTATCACGCAGGGAGCAAATTTCAAGCGCCGAACTTGCGAAGCCGTCCCGCGTGAGCAAGAAGAAGCGGCATTATCTCAGTCGCCTTTATAATCCCCAAATCACCGGATAAACAGGACGATTCGGAAAAACCCGCCACGCCCCCTCCCCTGCAGAATTTTGAACTGATCATAAGAGGTACAGGATGCCAGCTGTGTGACTTCATTGCCGACGGGGTCGAATGGTCGCCCGTGACGGCAAGAACGTCTACTCCAAGTCCTGCGATCTCAGGCAGAAGCGAATCGAATTCCTCTATCACCCCTGCCTTCGCCCCGAAATCCCCGTCCTCTCCGTAACTGTCTGTTTTCTTTATGTGCATGTAGAAAAAGTCGTAATCATCGAAATTAGCAGAAAGCGCCTGGATCTCATCGCCTATGGAATCTCCTGAAACCTCAAGGATGTCCATTCCGAGCAGTTTCGATACCCCTCTGTACATCGGATAAGCGGCAACGCATCCGGCACGAAGTCCGTAGGCCTCATCAAAGGTCGGAAGGCTCGGCCTCACGGAAAAACCTCTTAGAAGCATGTAGTTGGCCACAGGCTCATCCTTTATCACGTCACAGGCCTGGTCGATCAGTTCCGCGGCAATTTCGGCTGTCCTCTGAGAACCGGAATTCTCTCCCCTGGGTCTCAGGGGAACCGCGCCTTCTGCCTGCGGGTCTGTGTCGCAGACAAGCGCATCTCCCTCCGAAAGCCGGTCGGGAAAAGAGAGAACCACGACGAAGCGGTGCTCAAGACCCGGATAGAAACTTGCTTTTACCCCGGATATCTCCCTGACGGCTGATGAAATCCTGGAAATCACCCTCCTGTTCTCCTCCGTGCTGAGCCTGCCCGCTCTCCTGTCGGTAACGATCGGGTTATCTCCTTCGTAACTCACGGTGGCAAAATTGCCTCTCACCGCCACGTCCGACGGACCCAGATCAATGCCGAGGCCAAGCGCCTCAAGCACGCCCCTTCCTATTTCGTTTCTAACGGGGTCATAACCAAAAAGCGCCAGGTGCGCGGCGCCGCTTCCAGGAGTTATCCCCCTCTCAACGGGCACATGCAGCCCCAGAGACGCGGCCGAAGAGAGCCCGTCAAGATTCGGGGTCCGGGCCGCCTCGAGTTCTGTTTTTCCGTCAACCGGAAGCCCCCCGAGTCCGTCAAGAACGCAGAGAACTATCTTCGAGGAATTTTTCTCAACAAGTTTTGATACAATATCCTGCATTTTTCTTCCTTGTCCGCTCATCTGGGCGGGAATAACATCAAGGGTCACTAATCTCTATTTCAGCTCCGTCATACGCCGGCTCTATATGATCCGGAAGTTCCGCAAGAAGCCTCTCGTACTCAAGTTCATGCCCCATGTGGGTAAGAAGCGCCCTTTTGGGTCCCAGTTTTTCTATTTCCTCTACCGCCTGCTCTATGTTGAAGTGCGCCCTGTGGGGCTTGTATCTCAACGCGCCGAGTATCAGAAGGTCAAGTCCCGAGAGCTTTTCGTAGGAGTCCTCGGGGATGGCGCTGCAGTCTGTAACGTAACCGAAAGACCCGATCCTGTAGCCGAGTATCTCCCAGTTGTGGTGATAGATGTCGATGGGCTCTATCCTGATCCCCTCAAAGCTGATCTCCCCGTTTATCTCCTTGAAGTTAAGCCTGGGTTTTCCTCCCGCGGCGGGGAAGGAATCGAATATGTAGGCGAAGTTCCGCTTTATGTCGCCCAGGGTAACGGGGTTTGCGTAACAGTCTATGTCCATTGAATTTATGAAATTAAAAGCCTTAAGATCATCTATTCCGTGGGTGTGGTCCGCGTGGGAGTGGGTATAGAGAACAAGATCGATCCTGGTTATGCCTTCCCTAAGAGCCTGGGTCCGCAGATCAGTCGAGGTGTCAATAAGTATTTTCTTTCCGGCCACCTCAACGACGACGGAACTTCTAGTACGTTTATTCTTAATATGATCCGATGTGCATACGTCACATTGGCAGCCCACTACGGGAACGCCGGTTGAAGTGGCACATCCAAGCACTCTCACCTTCATAGAACACGCCAAACATGGTAGAATTGATTTCGTAAGAACATAACATACAAATCTTCCGAATAATAAATTTACAACGGCGCAACAACCAATATACTTTCTGCGTAAAGTGAAAAACCGCATAAAACTTTTTCCCTTCTTCATAGCTTCTATCTGCCTGCTTACCCTTTCTTTCGCCGCGGCAAAGGAGAAAAACAGGGCTCTGTACGAAGAGAATTTCAAGCTGTACCGCCAGCTTGAATCAAATTCCGAGAAAGCCAAAAGAAGCGAGACATGGGATCTTGTGGGAAGCACTTTCTACAGGATTTACTCGCAGAGTCCCAATTGGAAAAACTCTCCGCTCTGTCTCTTCGTCGCCGCAAGGGTCTACGAGAAAAAATCCCTCAGGTTCAAGACCCCGAGGGACTCTGAAAAAGCGCTTCAGTACTCGCGCGAGTTCATAAAAAAATATCCAAAAGACAGCCTGGTCGACGACTCCTGGCTTCGGGTGGGAAGAATCCTTGAGCGAAGGGGTGAGAAAAAGGGAGCCGCAACAGCGTACCAGAGGATCGTCTACGGAATGGAGGAATCAGACACCTACGAGATAGCCAAGAAGAAACTGGCGAAACTGACGGGAGAAAGGATTTCAAAAAAAACGGCCTCCGCGACACACAAGAAAGCCTCACCCAAAACATATCCCAAGGGATATGCCGTCATAAAGAAAATAAGGCACTGGTCAACGGATGACTACACGCGGGTCGTGATAGAGGCCGACAAGGAGATCAAGTACACATCCAAGATGCTGCGCCCCGACCCGAAGCTGAAAACCCCTCCCCGCCTCTACGTCGACCTTGAAAAAACCGTCATTCCGGATTCGGTCAACATTGAACCCATCACGAAGGGACTTCTCGAGAAGATAAGTTTCGCGAGCAACCGCCCGGGAGTGTCGCGCATCGTGCTCTACATAAAGGACCTTGAAGGCCACAAGGTCTTCTCCCTGCCAAGATCAGAACAGAACCCTTCTTTCCGGCTGGTGATGGATATAAAGGGAGCGGGAGCGCAACCGGAGAAGATATTCGCTAAGGACGCTCCTTCTTACGACAAGCGGAGACCCTCTCTTAAATCAAAGGTTCCCGAAGGAGAAATAGCGAGCCTCAAGCAGGCCCTGGGACTCAAGGTAAGAACCATAGTGATCGACCCGGGCCACGGAGGACATGATCCGGGTGCCATAGGTCCAAGCGGCCTAAGGGAAAAGGACGTAAACCTCAGGATAGCCAAGAGACTGAGGGAGAGACTTATAGAAGAGGGAAAGAGTTTCGGCATAGAAAACGTTTACCTTACAAGAAGCAGCGACAGGTTCATTCCTCTTGAGGAGCGCACGGCAATAGCGAGAAAAAGAAAAGCGGACATTTTCATATCCATACACTGCAACGGGGCAAGAAGGAAAAAGGCACACGGAATAGAGACCTACATACTGGGCTTTACAGACGACCAGACTTCCCTGCAGCTCGCGGCCAGGGAGAACGCCACTACAACCAAGGGACTGAACGAGCTCGGAAGCACGCTCAAGCAATACATACTCAGCGCCAAGAAAGAAGAGTCCCAGCAGGTCGCCGGCTACGTGCAGAAATCCATAATCCAGAACGTCTCCGGGAAATACAAGTACGTAAAGAACAAGGGAGTGAAAAAGGCTCCTTTTGTCGTGCTGATCGGCGCAGACGTACCGAGCCTGCTCATTGAAACCTCTTTCATAACAAATCCCAGAGAAGAAAAAAGACTAAAGAGCAACGCTTACATAGAAAGAATAGTGAACGGAATAATCCTGGGGATAAAGAAGTATTCAATGCAGACCCAGAAAGTCTCCTGAGGCTCCGCGTACTTTATGGACAGTGTAAACAGCGAGATCGCAAAAATATTCTCAAGGATAGCCGATTCTCTTGAGATCCTGGATGAAAACGGCTTCAAGATAAACGCCTACAGAAAGGCTTCGCGCAATATCTCCTCAATGCCGGATTCACTTGAGGAGTTCGACGGGGAAAAGGAACTCTCAACTATACCGGGAATCGGGAAGGATCTTTCTCAAAAAATAATCGAGCACAGGCTCACCGGAAAAATCGCCTATTACGAGGAGATAAAAAAACAGGTTCCAGGCGAACTCGCGGAACTTCTCGACATAAGAGGAGTGGGACCGAAGTTTCTGCGCACCCTCGTAAAACACTTCGGGGTAACAGACATCGAAAGCCTGAAAGAGACCATTGCCAATCCGGATATTCTCGAGGTAGACGGCATAGGAAAAAAGAAAATCGAGCAGATATCACGCTCGGTAGAGGTTTTCGAGGGCGGGAAGAAGAGAATGAGGCTTACCGAAGTCCACCCCCTTGCCACAGCAATAAAAGAGGAGATAGAGGGAATCCCCGGCGTCCTGAAAGCCGAGCTTGCCGGTTCGCTTCGAAGGATGAGGGAAACCGTAGCGAACATAGACATAATCGCCTCGGCGGATGATGAGGCGGGAGTCATAGAGGAATTCGCAGCTCTCGGTTTCACTAAGGAAGTTCTCCGCAGAACCGAAAACAGCGCACAGATTCTCACGCAGAGCGGGGTGCGGACCGATCTTCTGGTCGTAGAGCCCCACCGCTACGACTCAGCGCTTCAGAACCTGACGGGCTCGCGTTCCCATAACGCGAGAATAAGGGAAATCGCGGCGGCCAAGGGGTTTGAGACGGATTCCGTGGGCATACGCAACGGGACTGGATACTTCTCCTCCGAAGAAGAAATCTACGAATCTCTGGGGCTGGACTACATTGCTCCCGAGCTGCGTGAAGACCGCGGAGAGATCGAAGCGGCACGCGCAGGGGAGCTTCCCGAGCTGCTAAAGAGAGAAGACTTAAGGGGAGATCTTCACGCCCATTCAACCTGGAGCGACGGAGCGTCAACCATACGGCAGATGGCGGACAAGGCGGCATCCCTCGGCTACGAATATATAGCCATGACCGACCACTCGCCCTCTTCAAGGATAGCAAACGGGCTCAGCATAAAGAGGCTCTGGCAGAAAAAAGAGGAAGTAGAGAAGATAAACTCCGAGGGCAGAACGATAAGAATACTCATGGGCTCAGAGGTCGACATACTGCCCGACGGCTCTCTTGATTATCCCGATGAGGTGCTTCGGGAACTTGATTTCGTCGTCGCGTCGGTTCACAGCTCTTTCTCGATGGAAGAAGACGAAATGACAAGACGGATATGCGGCGCTATAGAAAACCCCAACGTGGACGCCCTGGGACACCCGACCGGAAGGCTGATAGCACAGAGAGAGCCCTACAAGGTCGACATAGACGCCGTTATTGAGACCGCGAGAGACCACGATAAGGCGCTAGAGGTAAACTCGTCCTACAAGAGGCTTGACCTAAAAGACGCCCACGCCAGAAAAGCCGTTCTGGCCGGGGTGAAAATCATAGTTTCAACCGACTCCCACAGGACCCAGCACCTTGAAAGAATAATTTTCGGGGTCGGTACGGCAAGGCGGGGATGGGTAAAGAAAACAGATGTCGTAAACACTTACGGTCTTTCTCGACTCCTTAGATGGCTTGCAAGCCACGACTCGTAAAATGACCCGACTCACCAAAAAGCAGGCCCGGGCGGAAGTATCCCGACTGAGAGAGGAAATAAGGCGCCACGACCATCTCTACTACGCGGATAGCAACCCCGAGATTCCAGATGCCGATTACGACAAACTCATGAGGAAGCTCGCGCAGCTTGAGCGGGACTACGGTCTGGCCATCCCGGATTCTCCCTCGCAGAGAGTCGCGGGAGAGGTTGCTGAGCAGTTCAATCCATTCTCTCACGTAATTCCCATGATGAGCATTGATAACGCCGTAGATGAGCAGGAAACCAGGGAATTTGACCGGCGGATAAAAAGGTTTCTCAAAACCGAAGAAGAGATCGAATACGTGCTGCAGCCCAAGTTTGACGGAGCTTCGGCATCGCTTACCTATGTCGAAGGGGAACTGCTCCACGGCGTGACTAGGGGCGATGGAAAAACGGGAGAGGAGATAACGGCAAACTTAAAGACCGTAAGGTCAGTCCCGCTTGCTCTTTCGGGGCGAGGACGAAAGCCGAAGCTGATTGAGGTAAGGGGGGAAGTCGTATTCCCGAAAAGCCTGTTCGCAAAGCTGAACGAAGAGCTTGAAAAACTTAATGAGGAACTTGAGAAAGAGAATGAGAACCTCCTGAAAGAAGACAAAAAACCGAAACCCCTTAGGATGCCGTTTAAAAACCCGAGAAACGCCGCTTCAGGCTCGCTCCGCCAGCTTGACTCTTCTGTGACGGCGCGACGTCCCCTGCACTTTTACGCGTGGGGAGTGGGCGGCTGCGAAGGGGTAGATTTCAGAGACGAAATTGAAATATACGACGCTCTGCGCAAATGGGGGTTCAGTGTTGAAGAGCCCTGCAGCTGCTGGGGCATCGACAAAGCTATTGAGTACGGAAAAGAGCTTGAAAAAAAGAGAGAATCCCTCGATTACGAGGTCGACGGAGCGGTGGTAAAGGTAAGAAGCAGAAGGCTTCAGGAAATCCTAGGGACAACGGCAAAATACCCTCGCTGGAGCGTAGCCATAAAGTTTTCTCCCAAGCAGATAACCACGAAAGTGAGAGATATAACCGTCCAAGTCGGAAGAACGGGACACCTGACTCCCGTAGCCGAACTCGAACCCGTGAGCATATCCGGCATCGAGATAAAAAGAGCTTCTCTTCATACGGAAGACACGGTGAGGGAAAAAGACGTGAGGGTCGGCGACACGGTAGTGGTGCAGAGAGCGGGAGACGTGATCCCCGAGGTGGTGGAAGTGGTTCCCTCGCGGGAGAGAAGAAGAAAACGCTTCTCCATGCCGCAGACCTGTCCTCACTGCGGAACCCCGATTGAGAGGGAAGGTTCTTTTCACCTGTGTCCGAACACTTCCTGCCCCGCGCAGATCAGGGGAAGGATAAGTCTTTTCGCTTCGAGAAACGCTTTTGATATAGAGGGACTCGGAGAAAAAAAGATTGATCAACTTATAAACGAGGGGTTTTTGCAAAACATAGCAGATATTTTCACTCTCAAAGTAGAACAGCTTATAGGACTTGAAGGGTTTGCGGAGAAGTCTGCTGAGAAGCTCGTCCAAGAAATAGAAAAGAACAGGAACATAACTTTCGAGAGATTTATAAACTCCCTTAGCATAAAACACGTGGGTACTAGAACAGCGCATGCACTAGCGCAAGAATTCAAAACCCTGGAGAATCTCATGAGGGCCACAAGCAAGGACCTTATGTGCGTAGATGGCGTAGGCAAGGAACTGGCACAAAGCATAATTGAATTCTTCAAGAATACAGAAAGAAAAAAGCTGGTAGAAGCTCTTCTTTCAAATATAGAAATAAACTATCCACTTATACATATTCCAGAGATATTAGAGTGGTTCGCTAAAACAGACCAGACACTGACACACGACGTAGAGAGATTAGAGCAACTTACAAGCAGAGGAAGAAGGGAAGAATGGCCTACGGAGATAAAGGAGTTGCTTAAAAATACTACAAAAGCACTAGAGTCAATTTTACCTACTCCAAAGACACTAGAATCAATTTCACGTAGTGTAGATCTCGCAAAGAAAATAGAGGAAAGCTTGCCTACTGCAGATCTCGCAAAGAAAATAGAGGAAAGCTTGCCTACTGCAGATCTCGCAAAAAAAATAGAGGAAAGCTTATTTACCGCGGACCTCGCAAAGAAAATAGAGGAAAGCTTGCCTACCGCGGACCTCGCAAAAAAAATAGAGGAAAGCTTATTTACCGCGGACCTCGCAAAAAAAATAGAGGAAAGCTTGCCTACCGCGGACCTCGCAAAAAAAATAGAGGAAAGCTTACTTGCTGCAGACTTCGCAAAGAGACTAGAGAAAAGCTTGCCTACCACGGACCTCGCAAAGAGACTAGAGGAAAGCTTGCCTACCACGGACCTCGCAAAGAGACTAGAGAAAAGCTTATTTACCGCGGACCTCGCAAAGAGACTAGAGAAAAGCTTGCCTACCACGGACCTCGCAAAGAGACTAGAGAAAAGCTTACTTGCTGCAGACTTCGCAAAGAAATTAGAGAAAAGCTTGCCTACCACGGACCTCGCAAAGAGACTAGAGAAAAGCTTACTTGCTGCGGACTTCGCAAAGAAAATAGAGGAGAACTTACCTGCTGAGGACCTCGCAAAGAAATTAGAGAAAATCTCATGTAATGCAAACAATTCAAAGATGTTATTAAAGTCAATTTCACGTAGTGCAAAGACGCTAGAAGAAATCTCACCTGTTGCAGACCTCGCAAAGATGCTAGAAAAAATCTCACGTAGTGCAAACAATTCAAAGATGTTGCTAGAGTCAATTTCAGACCGCTTAGCCGCAGAAGAAGAACCCAAACCGCTAGGGGAAAACGAAAAGATCGCCGGGAAAACGTTTGTCCTGACAGGCACTCTTTCGGTTCCCCGAGAACAGGCAAAAAGCGAAATAGAGAGACTCGGCGGGAAAGTTGTTAACTCGGTATCCAGAAAGACAGATTTCCTGGTTTCCGGAACGGACCCGGGAACCGCAAAACTTCAGAAAGCCCGTGAGCTCGGAACGGATATTATCACGGAAGAACATCTGAAAAGTCTCATAGGGCTTTAGTTCCGTGTCTTTGTCTGTACACTTCGTAGAGAAAAATCCCCGCCGCGACAGAAGCGTTTAAAGATTCCACTTTCCCTTCTCTTGGAATGGAAAGCAGGAAATCGCATTTCTGCTTTGTCTTGCTTCGCATCCCCCTGCCCTCGTTCCCGACCACAACGGCTATATCGAGCGAAGCGAAGTTGCAGTCACAGACCGATTCTTTGGAATCCGCGTCGGCTCCCGCGACCCAGACCCCTTTTTTCTTAAGAGAATCGATCACTCTGCCGAGATTCGTTTCCCGGGCAATCTTTATGTTGGCCGAAGCCCCGGAAGAAACTTTCACCACCGTCGGATTCACATCGCACGCCCGGTCAGATGGTATCACGATTCCATGGACTCCGAGAAAATCGGCAGTCCTTATTATGGCGCCGAGATTCTGCGGGTCTTCTATATGGTCAAGGACAAGAAGAAAAACCTTCTCCTGTCTTTGCTCTGCCACCCCGAGAATCTCTTCAACCGAACTGTAGGTAAAATCAGAGATTTCAGCCGCTATGCCCTGGTGATTCGGGCTTTTGCATATATCAGTGATCGCGTTTCTTGGAAGATGGGTGAGTTTTATGTGGAATTTCTTAACCGAGGCGTTCATCCTCGGGTCAGAAGAGATGTCGAAATTCTCCGAGACCATGATTTTCTTTATCTCTTGGGGAGAATTGCGGAGAAGCTCGGCGACTGATTTCTTGCCGTAAACAATCAATGCGGACTCTTCCTGACCCCGAAATTCTTCTTAACGTAGTTAACCTTGTACAGTATGTTGTCCTTAATCCACTTGGCGTCCCACCACTCAAGCGGCCTCACCGGAACTCCCTGAACGTAAATCCCGAAGTGCAGGTGGTCTCCAACGGCAAGCCCGGTAGTGCCCGTCCTTCCCACGATATCTTTTTTCCCTACGCTGTCTCCGACACTCACGTCCATCGAGCTCAGATGGGAGTAAAGAGACGCAACCCCCATTCCATGGTCGATGATAACCGTATTGCCGTATATGCCGAGGTGCTCCGCAAATACCACAACCCCGCTGTTAGAGGCGGGAACAGGGTGTTTTTTAGTAACCGAGAGGTCGTAGCCGAGGTGATACTGGTTATCGATCACTTTGCCGTCCATCAGGTATTTCCTGTGGTCCGCAAATGTTGCGCCCACCTTGGAATTGCGAAGCTGGTTGAACTTCCCTTTCCAGAGAATCTCGCCCCCGCTCTGTCTCCCGATCTCATATATCCTGTTGTCGTTCTCCTTTCTCGTCTCGCTGTTGATCTTGAGAAACGCCTTGAGGAAATCAGGTTTCCCGTCATCCCCGGCCGGGGAATAGCCGTAGACCTTGGTGAAAAGCGGAAGCACCTTGCTTTTCAGAAATCTCTCGGAGAGGCCTATCTCGTCCTTTACGTAAGAGGCCCTTAGAAGCCGGTAATAAACAGATTCCCTCATTTCATTGCCAGCCGCGTCAGCCGCAAGAATCTCTATCTTCTCACCCTTGTCCGCATTATAGGGATAGGCAAAAAAGGCAAGATGTATCAAGGGGTCTTCGAAGTGTCCCGGGTAGCCTTCGAAAAAAATATTTTTTACCTCGACGCCGCTTGAGACCGTGTCCTCAGAAACCTTGTAAATGACAACTCCCGCGCCCCCGTGTCTTATGTACAGCGTGGGCGAGAGTTCCTGTACCTCGGGAGGGATGAAATCCAGGGTGACCTTCTGGCTGAAAACAGCCTTTCTCCCAGGAAAAAGACCATTCATGAAACGGTCAGTCGCCTCTATGAAAAGTTCCGCCGTGCCGCTTTTTATGCCAAGCTTCTCAGGGTCGATGCTCACTTTTATCACGTCGATTTTAGTTCCTTTTTTGTACTCTTTTTCAACAAGAACGGATTCCCCGTAAGCGTCAAGCAGATAGATGCGCACACTGGAGAGCCCGGTGCCCTTGTCGGACACGGTCACCTCAAAGGGCTTTAGGCCGAGACTCTTAATATCCCGCTCAGTGGATATGACGGGAGGGCTCATCTCGGCAACGGAGATAACTTTTATGAGGGCAATGACCAGAAGCGCAATCCCAAAAACAGCTGCAACCTGTTTTCCGGATACCTGTAGCATTTAAAATAACCTCCTTTGAGTCGCTGTAGCAGCTTCGCTTATCACATCATAAGAGCAGCCCAGACAGCTTAAGTGAACCAGAAAGAAACCTGTTTCCCCACCGCCTCAGAAACCTCAAACTTGCCTATCGCACGATCCGGTTTGACGGGGGAAAGCCCGCAGCAAACAGAACTTCTCTTTGGAAAGGACCTTCCGGGCACCTCAAGCGGGTTCTGTTTTTATTTGGCGGCTTTTAAGTATAATAGGCTTGTTAAGAAAATCCAGATACTTACAGCGTGACCAAAGAGAAGTTCCCTGCGTTTTCACTAAGGACAGTGCGTCGAAGAACGATTTTTTTTATATTCACGGCAGTAATCTGTGTTCTTGTCGTGGGGCTTTTTCTATTCTCCCAGACCGAGCAAAGCCGCCAGTACGCAAAAAACCTTATTGAGCAAAGGCTTAACTCAATCCCCAATTTTCATATAAACCTCGGAAATATCGAGGGAAGCATAATCTCCACAATGGAGATAGACGACATTGAGATAGAAATAGACGGAGAGAGTTTCATGAAGATCGATAAACTCTCGACGAATTACTCAATTCCGCTTCTTTACTCAATAATCTCGAGAAAGAAGCTCTACTTATCCAACACGGATATACAAGGTCTAAGGCTTCTTCTTGCAAAGGACAGCCACGGAGTATGGAATTTCAAGAAACTGAAGAACGAAGACAAAACCGCCGAGGACCCGCAGGGGAGGAAGATAAGCCTCATTTTCGCCAATAACAGAGTCCGCGATTCCCACGTTTCGATTGTTGACCGCACGAGAGACAAGGCGTGGGAGTTTGACCTCGTCGAGGAATCGTTTTTCTCCTTAAACATCGTCGAACTGACAAAAAAGGTCGAACTTGACGCAAAGGACATAAATTTCGACTACGTGTCCCCCAGAATCAGGATAAGGAACCTCAAGGGAAAAATCGATATAGCTTCCTGGGACTGCGTATTCGAAAATGCCGGATTCAGGGTTGAGGGCGTGCCGATCAGGGGAAGCGGGGTCGTGAAAAACCTGAGAAGTCCGCAATTCGATATGACCGTGTATCTCGACGCGCTCGGAGGGAACGAAGAGGGGGAAATTAACCTTCAGGCAAAAACGAAGGTCAAGATGCACTCCCTGGACAACATGGTCGGCACGATGGAGATCTCGACGCGCGATTCATCTCTTAACGGAAAGCAGCTTTGGACGGACCTCAAACCGGTCAGGATTGAAGGAACAAAAACTTTTATAGAGGGCAAAATAGGCGGAGGATTCGGAGAGTCAAGCCTTAAGGGCAGCATCGACTTTAAGAAATGGCTCGCAGGAGGAGAAAAGAACTGGTTTGATTTCACCGCGGAGCTAAACGGCGCGAACACGGATGAACTGACCGAGATACTTAACCGCACACCCTACCCGCTTAAGTTCGGAGACAGCTCAAGGCTGAGCTCGAATCTCAGGGCAAGCGGCAACTGGACGAGCGGGGAAATCTATTCCCTCAGGATCGAATCCGATTATCTCGACGTAACAGACAGCGAGCAGAGCAACCTTCGGATCGGAGGTTACGTGACGTTTAGAAACGACGGTGCGGATTTCGATTTCACCTCAAAGGCAAAGGGATTCAAGCTGAAACTCGAATTCCCGGACATCCTAATTGACAACTATGTTGACGGAAGCGCGACTTTTAAGGGAAGAATGCCGAAAAAAGGCAAATTCCTTCAGCACAAGTACTTGCGCGTAGACGCTGATCTGAAAACAGACGAATTATACGGAATAACAAACATAAACTCCCAGATAAACGGCAGCATTCAAAAAGGAACCCTGACGATAAACAGTCTTAACGTCCTGTCCGATCAATTTTCCCTGTCAGCGGAAAAAACCAAAGGAACGCAGAAGGATCTTGACTGCATTTTTGAGTTCAAAACGCAGGACCTGAGTTTTCTCTCCGAGATTGACGAAAGGATTCCTCTGGTTTTGGGAAAAATGGACTCAAGCGGAAAAATCAGCGGAGACATTTTCACTCCGCTCATTGAGGCAAACTCACACGTAGAGAACTTCACCTATGAAAAGGATTTCACAGCCAAGGACATGTCCGTGCGGTCAAGTACGCGGATTGATTTAAAGAACACCCCCAGGGTATCGCTTGATATATATCTGCAGGGAGAACGGGCCCGCGTTCTCGGCAATTACCTGGACACAATCGAGGCAAAGTTCCGGGGAACGGAAACCCTCTTTGACGCTGGAGTTCTTTTGAGCAAGGAAAACGGTTCCTACGCTTCTTCAGAATTCAGCGTTAGCGACCTCCTGGAACACGAGAAAAAATTAAGGGTGACGTATCTTGAAGGTCTTCTGGACGAAAAGCTGTTTAAAAACAGAGGAGATATCTTGCTTGACATATCTTCGGACAGAGCAAGTATCCGGGGAGATGAACTTACCTACGGAGAGGGGAAAGTCTCAAACTTTCTGGGAGAAATCGACAGGGAGAAAAAAACGGTCGAACTGCGGGCCGACATAACAAACTTCAATCCGCTTATCATATCAAAGGCTCTTAATTTCAGACACGACCTGGGAGGAACTCTCGACGGAAAAGTCAGAGCCAGCGGTCCTTTTACCGCTCCTTCTGTTCAGGCCGAAATAAGATCAGACGGTTTCTCTTATGGATTCCCCGCATCAGGAGAAATGGAAATCAGGCTCCGCGGGGAAAAGGGAAGACTTTCCCTGGAGCTGCTATCCTCACGGGATAACAAGCAAAACCTCAGTCTGCGTGGAGACCTGATGGTTTCAAAAAACGCCGACAGCCCCTTAGAGGCGATAATGGGAACCTCGATGGATCTTGAATTGACGTCGGAGGAATACGGCCTTGATTTTGTGGAAATTTTTTCAAATTCGATAGAGAAAATCGAGGGGAACTTTTCATCTGCCGGTCTTTCTCTGGGCGGCACTCTCTCAAAACCACGGATAAAAGGTGATCTTGAGATAAACAACATGAAACTCTCCTTGAGCCAGCTCAGAAACAGTCTGTTCACCGAGCACGCCAAGCTTTCGTTCAGCGGGACAAAACTTTCCCTGCCAAGGACAGAAATCCGTTCAAAAAAGGGGAAAGCATACCTCAAAGGCAAAATGAACATCTCCAATTACACCTATCGCGCTGATCTTGAGATGGAGAAAGTCCGTTTTAATCCACATTCGATAAAAACGGAGCTCTCCGGTGACCTCAAGATAGAAAAAAAAGACGAATTTCTTAAAGTAACGGGAAAAACCAAGGTCACCGCGGGAAGGATTCGCCTGTACCCGGGCAGGATAAAAAGCATAAAGGACATCAGTTTTATAGAAAAAAACGAGAGCTTCGCCGATGAGTTTTCACTTGAGGCACAGAACGAAACCGGTTTTTACAGAGAGAAAACCGCAATGGATATCTCGGTCGACATCTCCTCGGGCACGTGGATAAAAACCAAGGATGCCAATTTCAACACAAGCGGAAAACTGAGGCTTAGGAAAGAACCGGGGACAGACCTTAACATGCAGGGAAACATAGTGTCATCCGAGGGATATTACACGGTATTCGGGAAGCTTTTCGATATAGAGGACGCCACGCTTAACTTTACTGGGGCATCGAATAACCCCGCTCTAAACGTCAAGGCATATTACAACGCCAGCGATGTTGACGTGTACGTAAACGTCACGGGAGACCTGAGGGAACCGGATCTGTCTCTCTCAAGCAATCCGAATCTCGAAGAAATCGACATAATCTCCTATATAGTTTTCGGAGCTTCGAGCAACAGGCTCCAGAACCAGCAAAGGGCCTTTGTGGGGAAATTCGCCACCGCGGTTGCCGCAGGCGGAATCTCGGAGCTTTTAAGCTCGGAGATCGGTCTTGACCTCCTGAGCATACAGGAAGGGGACCGGGGGTTTGAGGACAGCACGCTAAAAGTCGGCTCCTACGTCACAAGGGATATCTTCGTCGGCTACGAGAGGTCGCCATCTAAGATCTCTCTTGACCAGACGGTGCAGATGCGCAACAAGCTCAACCTTGAATGGAGACTGAACAGAAGATTCTCGATTGAAAGCCAGATGGGTGGGGAAAATCCCGGAGTCGATTTTTTCTACAATTTCAATTATTAAAACTTCGGGGATACTCTTGCCAGAAACTATAACGGAGAAACGCAATGAACGGGCAAAAACCGATCGTAGCCATAGTCGGAAGACCAAATGTCGGCAAGTCCACCCTTTTTAACAGAATAATAGGGTGGAACAAGACGATAGTAGAGGATATCCCTGGCGTCACGAGAGACAGGGTCTATGAAGACACCCGATGGAAGGAAAAGGAGTTCACGCTGGTTGACACCGGGGGCCTTTCTCTCGGCGAAGACAACCAGGACTATTCACTCATAAAAGAGCAGATAGACGTGGCGATTTCGGAGGCCGATCTCGTGGTGATGCTTTTTGACGGCAGGGACGGGGTGCTGCCTCAGGATTCCGAGATAGTGCGGTATCTTCGAAAGATCGAAAAAAAAGTCATATACGCCGTGAACAAAATCGACCATGGAAACATAAAACAGATACTAAAGACATATGAGTTCTACGGTACGGGCACGGATGACTTCATGGCGGTTTCCGCGCTTCACAACAAGAATATCTACGAGCTTGTGGAGCAGATCGCTTCCTGCATAGAAACCTCCGTGCAACCGGAAGAAGAACCGGAAGAGTCAGAAGAAACAAGAATCGCCGTTATCGGCAAACCCAACGTGGGAAAATCCACGCTGGTGAACAGGATACTCGGAGAACAGAGACTCATAACAAGTTCCACACCCGGCACGACCCGTGATTCCATTGATTCCGTATATGAAAAAGATGGAAAGAAATACGTCTTTATCGACACCGCGGGAATAAGAAGAAAGTCAAGAATAGACGCCCCGGTTGAAAAACACAGCGTCTTCCGGGCAATAAGGTCCATCGAAAGAGCCCACATCGTGCTGCTGATGATAGACGGTCAAGAAGGCCCGACCCACCACGACTCGCGCCTCGCGGAACTGGTAAAAGGCAGGAACAGGGCCCTTATAATACTGCTTAACAAATGGGACCTCGCTCCCGAGGACATAGTGGATCTCAAAGAAGTTGAAGAGGTAACGAAGGAGAAACTGATCGGGGTTGATTATGCTCCCGTGCTGACTGTCTCCGCTCTTACCGGCAAGAAAGTCGGGAGGATTTTCGATGTTGTCGAGCGGGTGGAGAGCAATTTTAAAAGAAAAATATCCACGGGAAAGCTCAACAGGTTCCTTGAAGACCTCACAAAACGCCACCCTCCCCCGGTATACAGAAGGAAGGAGATAAAGCTTTTCTACATCTCACAGCCCTTCAACGCTCCGCCGACATTCACGATCTTCACAAATTCGGCAAAGGGAATCCCGGAGAACTACAGAAGGTTTCTTGAAAACAAGTTAAGGGAGTACGCGGACTTTGAGGGATCTCCCCTCAGGCTTCTGTTTCGAGACAGGGAAGGAAAGGAAGTCTAGATCACCGGACCTCGAGTATTATTTTCTGTATGTCCGCGGTTCTCTCAGACGCGGAACACATTTCCATCACCCTGCGTCTCGCGTTTTGGCCCATTTCACCCCGGGCCTCTGTGTCCCGTGCAAGAATCGAGATGCTCTCCCCTATCTTCTTAAAATCCCCGGAACCGCAGAGAAAACCGGTCTTTCCGTCCTCAACGGCCTCCGCTATACCCCCTATTGAAAAGCCCACGACGGGAAGACTGAACGCCATCGCCTCTATCACGGACCTTGGGAAAGGATCCGGGTAATTGGACGGAATAACGAAGAGGTCAAAATCCTTAAGATAAGGCCTTACGTCCTGTCTGTATCCGGTGAAAATAAAACTATCCCGCACCCCCAGCCTCTCCGCATGATCCTCAAGCTCCCGCAGGTGGTTTTTCGGAAAAAACCACGGAGTATCTCCGACTATAACGAACTTTGTTTTCTCGTTGATATCGCCATCTGAGACAAGTCGGCTTACAGTGTCAATAAATTCCACGTAGCCCTTTCTCGGAACCACCCTTCCTGTGTTTCCGACAAGCACCGTATCTGGGGGTATTGAGAACTCCTCCCTTAGAGAACCCCGAACGGAATCCCTGTCGAAATCCGCAGGGTCAATGCCGTTATAGACGACGTGAATCTTGTTTTTTGCTCTCTTAAACGGCTCGGCCGTGGCACGGGAGACGCATATTATTTTCTTCACGCACTGAAACCCGGAGAGCGTTTCCATTAAAGATTTCATAAACCGCGCCTGCTGTATGTTCCTTACATGCCAGATAACGGGCTTTCTGTTTTTCCTTCCTATCAGGGTGCCCACGATCTTTGCAAGGGTTCCGTTGCAGTAGATAATGTCGATTCCGTTTTCCCTGATTATCTTGGAGGATCCGAGAAGCAGACGGAGCATATTTGCTATGTTTATGATTATGGAGAAAACTCTCATAAGACCCGGGGCCCATGTTGTGTCCGCCACTATTGTTGATTTCTGTATGTTCTCGGGAAACCTGGGATCGACTATGACGTTTTCAAAAATGCCCTCGGATTTCAGGCTCTCAGAGAATATGTCGTGTTTCGGTATGAGCACAAACGGGTTTATCCTATCCCGGCTGATGTGCTTCAGTATGTAGAGAAGACTTCTTCCCGGCCCTCCGTCCCTTACAGAGTGATTGATGAAAAGTACGTTCGTCTTTTTCATATCGGCTGATATTGCGGTAAAGTTCCCGGAGTGTTAGAGTGGAGAAGAAAAATAAACTAATTTTGATTTCATGTTATCCTTACATGTTAGGCAAATTAGAAATCGAGGAATCTTAATGCACACAAAAACCCGCGCAAGCGCCGTGAAAATCTACCTGTTTTTCCTTTTTATTTCCTTATTCGCAGTTTCGGGGTGCGGTCTGGATGTCGATTTCGGCGGAAGCGGGAACGATGGAAACGCCAATGTGAAGTCCAATGAAACGATAATGGGAACCATTGAGACTGTGCCACCTGAGTACGAAGAATCAAGCTTCGTCGTAAGGGCATGCAACGAAGAAGAACGCTGTGAAGAAGTGGATGATGTATCCGAAGGCAAGGAATTCTCTCTGGAGGGAGATTTCGATCCAAAGATTGAACTTGAGATATTAGAGAGCGGAAACGAAATCGCCTCAAGGACAATAGAAATTTTTCCCGGCGCTACGATTGAAATCGAAGACATGGCTATAAATGATAACGAAGAGATAAATTATGATCCGGAAGATGTCGACATAACCTTTAACGGAGAGGTTTCCAACGAGAATTACAACTGCATCGAAGGAAATGGGGAATTAAACGGACGGATAGAGGTTACGATATCGTCTGACGGCAGTGAGACTGATATAAAAGTCAGATTGGATGATACGGAAATACTTGGAGAAGACGACCCCATGTGCAGTCAAATAGATCCTGGAAGCAAGGTCGAAGTAGACGGCAAACTGACGGGGGAACCCAGGACCGTCGAGGCAACCATAATTGAAATAGAATGAGCTGGTCTGGTCTTCGCCGAGATCCGCTTTCTCTATCTTCCCTGCAAAGTAATCCGCACCCTTTCTCTTCCTTTCTCCGTAAGAAGGAGTTTTCCGCCCGCGACAGCTATTTCTCCTTTCCGCTTCAGAAATTCAACCACTTTTGAGGCAAAATCAGCGGACCGAAACATGCCCCTGCTGTCGGGATGGTTTTTTACCGACTCCCCTCTTTCCTGGTTGTAAAGACTCACGAGAAGCGAAGCCTCGGCAAAATCCATTCTCTGTTTCCTTTTTTCTCTCATTATGCCGAAGAGTCCCCTTTGAGGAGCAATGAGAAAAACCACGAGAAAAAACACCCCGCACACAAAAGCCATTGAACCCGCTATGTTAACGTCAAGCCAGCTGGCGACCCAGAACCCTGAGACTGCCGCCGAGATTCCGAAAATCACGCTCAGCAGAATCATCCTGAAAAGCGAATCAGTAAGAAGGTAGGCGCAGCACGGCGGAATCACTATAAGGGCTATAACCAGTATCGAACCCACGGCGTCAAATGCCCCGACGCATGTAAGCGACACAACGGCCATAAGAAGGTAGTGAATGAGGCGGGGGCGGAATCCTATTGACGACGCAAAGCTCTCGTCAAAGGTAGACACCTTGAGCTCCTTATAGAAAAAAGAGATAAAAAACAGGTTCAAAAGAAGAATCGAGCCCATTACGTAAGCCGACTTGGGCCCCAGGTCCATCCCCGAGAGAATCAGGCGGTCAAAAGGAGCAAACGCTATCTCTCCCAGAAGCACGGAGTGGGTATCGATATGCACGTTTCGCGCGTACTTGGAGAGCAGTATTACTGCCACGCTGAAAAGAAACGGGAAAACGATCCCTATGGATGCGTCTTTTTTCACCAGCCTCGCGCGGTTAACCGCCTCTATGAGGGAAATCGCAAGCACCCCGCTTGCGGCAGCCCCTATTATGAGAATCGGTGATGAAAGATCCTTTACGAGGAAAAAAGCAAGGATTATGCCGAGCAGAATGGAGTGGCTGATGGCGTCAGTCATCATGGACATTCTTCTTAGAACAAGAAACGCTCCCGGTATGGCACATGAAGCCGCAACTATGATGGCTACCAGCTGTATATCAAACTGATGTGGGCTCATACGCTCTTCTCCAGCGGGGAAAGCTTTCTGATCTCCAGAATACCGCTTGGGGTAAGACGCCAGTTCTCCTCCCCTACTCTCTGCACATATCCCACCGCCTGCAGTTGCGAGAGACTTTTTCTCACGTTAAACCCCTTCTCGCTTCCAAGCGCTAGCAGCTTCTCAGAATGCGCATAGGCGGGATCGTTATGTTCAAGGGCAAGATCGTGCAGGGCTTTTAGGACGTAATCCTTTCTTATCTCCCTTCTGCTCCTAGCGTCCTTGAATCTCAGGGTGAAAAATCCGTTTGGGGAGAAAAGAACCGAAAAAAACGCGATAACGCTCACGCAGACTATAACCGCGGGTCCCGTCGGCACGTTCTCAAACCCGGCACTTAACGCAACGCCCGTCACACCGGAGACGGCCGCTATCAAAGCCGCGAGAATCACCATCGAGCCCATACCGCCGGTCCACTGCCTCGCCGCAACCGCGGGGGCAATGAGCATTGAACTCATAAGCACGACCCCTACCGTCTGCAGCCCGATCACTATCGCCGATACTATGATGGCCGTAACAAGCAGATCCAGAGACTTCATGGAAAAACCCATAGTGCCCCCGAAATCCGGGTCGAAGCAAAGAAGCTTGAACTCCTTCCAGAAAAGCCCCACAACCAAAAGGGCGAAAACCCCTGTAAGGCCTATAATAAGAACATCTTTTTCGACAAGAGCTTCGGCCTGGCCGAAAAGGAACTTGTCAAGCCCCGCCTGGTTGGCATCGGGCATTTTCTGCGCGTAGGTGAGAAGAACGAGCCCAAGCCCGAAAAAAACAGAAAGCGCCATCCCCATCGCACTGTCGGTTTTTATCCTTGAGTTGCTGGTAACCAGGTTGATCAGAAAAACCGCCAGAACAGCAGAAAGTGCGGCCCCGATAAAAATCGGCAGCTGTTCCTTGACTCCCATTATGAGGAAGGCAAGCACTATTCCGGGAAGCGCCGCGTGCGACATGACGTCGCCCACGAGGCTTTGCTTCCTCAGCACGGCGTATGAACCGACCACGCCGCTTACAATCCCCAGAGAAGCCGCTCCCAGAAGAATGGTCCTGGCCGTATAGTCAGAGAAAAGCTCAACCGCAAATTCAAGCATCACACTGCCCTTTTGGCCGATTTTCTTTCAGGGAAAAAAGAGGTCTTGCCTCCGTAGGCCTTCATGAGGTTCTCGGAATTAAAAACCTCATCCACCCTCCCCGAGGCCACAAGCCCTACGTTAAGAATGGCGATCCGCTCGTAGTACTCAGAAACGGTATTAAGATCGTGATGAACCGCAAGCACAGTCTTTCCCCCAACGACAAGTTCTTTCAGTATCCTGACTATCGCTTTTTCGGTCGTGGCGTCAACCCCCTGGAAAGGTTCGTCCAGAAGGTAAACCGACGCGCTCTGAACAAGGGCTCTCGCGAGAAAGACCCTCTGCTGCTGCCCTCCGGAAAGCTGGCTTATCTGCCTCTGGGCAAACTCAAGCATGTCGACCTTCTCAAGTGCGCCCAGCGCCTTTTCATGCTCTTTTTTTCCGGGACGCCTTATCCAGCCCAGATCCCCGTAACTCCCCATTTTCACCGTATCCACTACGGAGGTGGGAAAATCCCAGTCCACAGAACCTCTCTGGGGAACGTAGCTCACTTCCTTCCTCTGTTTCTCGTAAGGCTTGCCGTGGATCGAGACGACCCCCGCAACGCGCGGAACAAGTCCCTGGATGGATTTTATCAGCGTTGTCTTGCCGGCGCCGTTTGGTCCCACAACGGCGACCATCGACCCGATTGGAATCTCAAGATCTATATCCCAGAGAACGGTCTTGTCACCGTAAGCGACGGTAAGGTCCGTCACACGGACTGCCGGATTCTGCTCTCCGCTGCTCATCACCCATCTCCGGCGGTTTCTGCTTTGGAATCAGCAACCTCTATGCTGCGGCTTAGGGACTCAACGATAGTATCCACGTTGCTTCTGAACATCCCTATGTAGCTGCCCTCTTCTGTTCTCGGGCTGCCCATCGAGTCCGAGTAAAGACTGCCACCTATACGGACATCAAAGCCCCTTGCCTTCACCGAGGCCCTAAGAGCGTGCATGTACCTGGGAGAGATGGAAGTTTCGACAAAGACGGCCGGAATCTTTCTGTCGGTGATTACCCTTGAGAGATTCTGTATATCCGCAACACTCGCTTCGGAATCGGTACTTATTCCCTGAAGTCCCATCACCTCAAACCCGTAGCCCCTTCCGAAATAGTTAAACGCGTCGTGGGCCGTTATAAGAACCCTTCTTTCAGGACGCAACAAGGCGATCTTTTTCTGTACGTAAGACTGCAGCAGGTCCAGTTCTTTAAGATAGGATTCTGTGTTTTGCCTGTAGATATCGGAGTTTTGGGGATCGTAGAGGGAGAAAGCCTCCATGACAACTCTGGCCGCTTTTTTCCAGAGAGTGACGTCAAACCAGATGTGCGGGTCGTAATACCCCTCGTACTCCTCCGGAGAAAAAAGCAGGGATTTGTCTATTCCCTCGGCAATACCCACGGTGAATATCCCGCTTTTTTTCATCTGCGCAAGAACATCCGTAATTTTCCCCTCAAGGTGAAGGCCGTTATAAAAAATCATGTCGGCGCCGGCAAGCCTTTCCACGTCCCCGGCACTTGCCTTGTAAAGATGAGGGTCAACCCCGGTTCCCATGAGGGAGATAACCTCCGCTTTTTCCTCGGCGATGTTTTTTACCAGATCCCCGACCATAGCGGTGGTTGCAACCACTTTTATCGTGCCTTCCCTTTTTACGCTTCCGCTGCTCTCAGCGCAGGCCACACAGAACACCAGCAGCGAAGAAAGCAGAAAAAACCTCATCCCCGTTATCATTTTCATTTTCTCTCTCTCAGTTGTTCGCTTTCTCAACCAGTATGTACTTGGCAGCGTTTTGCCCTATGGGATATTCCTTCCCGGTCAGCTCAACCATTATGGGACCCTTAAAAGGCTGCCTCGAGATAACCGTCATCTCTGTCTCGGGGTAAAGACCTATACCGCCCAGGTAACGAAGCAGTTCCGGGTCATGATCGCTCACTTCAACCACTTTTACCAAGGTGTCGGGCTCCACATCCACAAGAGCGTCGCACTCCCTCACGATCATGGTGCCATCCCGGCGCGGGATCGGCGAACCGTGCGGGTCGGTAACCGGATAACCCAGAAATTCGTCAATCCTGTCTTCAAGATCTTCTGAGAGCACGTGTTCCCATTTCTCGGCTTCCTGGTGCACCTGGTCCCAGGGAACGCCGAGCGCCTCCTTGAGGTAGAGCTCGATAAGCCGGTGATGTCTGATTATCTCAAGAGCTATTTTCCTGCCCGCAGGAGTAAGCTTCACCCCCTGGTAGCGCTTGTGGGTTATGAGCTTTTTCTCCGAGAGCTTTTTCACCATGCTCGTCACCGAAGCCGGAGACACGCCCAGTTTTTCAGAAAGCGCACTCGTTGAAACCTTCCCCTCGGAAGTCTCAACCTCGTAAATGGCCTTCAAGTAATCCTCTATTGATTGCGAAAGCATCTTTTCTCCCTTTATCTAAGCAAAAACCGCTCAAGATTCAAACAGACAAAAAATTATTTTAGTCTTGTCTAAATTTGTTTTTAATTCTAGCGAAAACTATCCTGCTGTCAAGCAAATATCACTTGTTTCAAAAAGGACTACTTATGGCTTACAATAAACCCCATGCGAAACCCCCGCGGCAACGGCAGAATCTTTGTTCCAGGTTTTCTGTTTTTCCTCTGTTTTTCTCTCTTTATTTTCTCCTCCTGCACCGAAGCGCAGAATTCAGGAAGGAATCCTGACAAGACTCCTGCTTCCGACCACCTTCCCCCTCACGCTGAAACGGAGGATCAGGAAAAACAGGCCCCAAAGCCTAAAGACGCCGTTTCTGTGCTTAATTCTTTTCCTCACAACCCAACCGCCTTCACCCAGGGTTTTGTCTACAGAGACGGTTTTCTTTATGAAAGCACTGGGCTATACGGAAAGTCATCTCTTAGAAAAACGGACCCGGCCACGGGAAAAGTGCTTGCCAAGATAAATCTTCCCCGGGAATTTTTCGGCGAAGGTCTCACCATAATAGGCGAGAGCATATACCAGCTCACATGGAAATCCGGCCAAGGTTTCATATACGCCAAGGAAAACCTAAAGCGCGAGGGCTCATTCACTTATTCCACGGAGGGCTGGGGGCTTACTGACGACGGAACGCAACTTATAATGAGCGACGGGACCGAAAAACTGTATTTTCTCTCCCCCGAGAGCTTCGAGGTAACGAAAGTATTGAGCGTAAAGGAAAATGGAGCGGCAGTTGCCAGACTTAACGAGCTCGAATACGTGGAGGGAAAAATCTACTGCAACATATGGCACTCAGACGACATAGTGGTCGTAAACCCCGGAAGCGGAATGGTGGAGAGACGGATAAACCTGGGGCAGCTCAGAGGAAGGCTCAGTCTTTCAAACGAGGCCGGAGTGCTTAACGGAATCGCCTGGAAATCCTCCTCCCGAACTTTCCTTGTCACCGGAAAAAACTGGTCCGAGGTTTTCGAGATAAAAGTCGATTCCGCTTCCCCTTGAACCGGAAACCCAAGCGGGTAGACTCATTTTTCCTTCTGTGTCCCCGTAGCTCAGTTGGATAGAGCGCAGGATTCCTAATCCTGAGGCCGCAGGTTCGAATCCTGCCGGGGACGCGCTAAAAAGAAAGGATAATTCCCATGTGTTCTGTTGAATAAAATCCTTAGCCCGATTCCCAATACATAATTGTATCTCTTACTGTTAAAACTAATCATCCTCTTCAGTATAAGAAAGTCTTGGATTTCGAGACAAGACTTTCTTAAGCTAAAAAGGGATCGTGATCTTTTTCAAAGCACTCTTCCTGCCGCTTGCATGTATAAAAATCAGATTTATATTCATAGTGGAGGCTGTTATACGTGAACATTCTGTTCACACACCCTTATGAAGAAGAGATTGAAGTCAATTGTCGTTCTATATTCGCATGTAAAGTGGTATGCTGATGCGTTAAAACAACTGGAAGAACTGGATGCAGAGGTAACTGAAGAAGGATTACCAGAAATCAGTTCCAATACTAAAGAACAGGCCAAGATGATTATTAAAGAATTGAAGAACCAGAGTCCGGCACCCATTATTTACCTTTCAAGCCGACACACTTGACTCATCATTGTTTTTCAGGGCCCCCTTGTTTGAATTTGTCGCGCGGCCCTGAAACCCGCATACGCCATTTTGAACTTCACTACTGCCTGCCATAACTTCTTCGTACCCGGAAGCGGCTGTCGTTTGCTGGGCCTGAATCCAGCGTATCTCGCAAGATCAACCACGTAAGTGCGTATGTCGGGCACTTCATCAGGCCTCTTCTTTATAATTCCTTCATACTCGAGCAGACCGTACATGGCATCTATCTCTTCCTCCCCCGCTACCTCCCGGGCCGGAGTGTCCGGCTTCTCCCTCGCCATCCTCTCAAGATCAAACACCCTGTACGCCGTAACAACGTCAAATCCAAGACACTTGCGCAGATCATCTGCGCAATCAAATCTCCTTTTCTTTATTCCCGTTCCCGTCTTAAGAGCTTTAAAATACTCTTCTATACTCCACCGAGCCTCATACCACTTGATCGCACGCACCGCATCCTCCGCTGTTTCTTCCCCCTCTGTGGTTAGCAAAACCCAGTGAAGACGCTCCTTGTCGCTCGGCGGATCAGGCTCAAAAGCACTTACCGCAAGCATATCAAGCGGCTCCACAGAAGCCCCCTCACCTAAAGGAGCCACAAGCTTCACTCTCGCGGCACGTATCTCTAGCATCACACTCCGACTCTCCCGTTTCCTCTTCCCTCCGCATGCTTTCACCTCTATCTCCCTTTTGGCAAGCACCGGCCTGCTCTGTATGTGCTTCCACAGATTCTCTGTCTCCTCCCCTACCACAACACGCCGCTTATGCCCCTTCTTCGAACGCACCAAAAGACCGTCCCCTCCCTCCACCCCCTCTCGAAGAAGTTCCCACATGTCCCCCTCCCTGTCACATACCGTAACCACCCGCGTCCCTTCGCACGCTTCTTTAAGTTCCCGAGCTTTGAAAAGCCCCTCTACCCACCTCTTGCTCTCCTGCTTCTTGTTCTTCTTCTTACCCTTCCCAACTGCCCTCACCGTGGCGTTAAGATCGTAAACCCCCAAAGGACGCCTCCCTTCCGTTATCGCCAACCCCACATGAACAAACAACCCTTTGCCCTTCCCCCCTATGCTCACAAGCCCCTCTGTCTTCTCATGCCCACTGTAATTAACCGTAGTGGTGTCCTGAACAGCCAGAACCACTCTCTCCATACGACACCGGCTCACCGTTGCTTCCGTATGAGGTTCAAGTATATGTTCCATCGTAACTCTCTTGTTTGACAGCAACCTGTACATCCCCCTCTGCTCCGCTTCACCAGGAAAAACCACTGGCAGCGGCTCCCCCGGATTATCGGCCCACCTGCATATTACGACCGAAAGTGAACACCTATTACGACCGAAAGTGAACACCTATTCCGAGGGAAAGTGAACACCTATTCCGAGGGAAAGTGAACACCTGTTCCGAGGGAAAGTGAACACCTGAATTTCTCGTTTTTTTCTTCACAAAGACATCATAAAAAAGGAAGTTCTGCTACCTTCTTTGGCAATCAAATCAAAGGAGGTGGCAGGGATGCCGAGAAGAAGAATGAATACGAGAACAATAAAAGAGATACTGAGGCTCAGGTTTTCTTGGAAGCTCTCGACAAGACAAATAAGTAAAAGCGTCAACGCAAGCGTAGGGGCGGTTCATCAGTTGGTCAGCAAGGCGGAGCAATTGGGTCTGGGGTGGCCTTT
Source organism: Thermodesulfobacteriota bacterium (assembly GCA_965208155.1). Taxonomy (GTDB): domain Bacteria; phylum Desulfobacterota_D; class UBA1144; order Nemesobacterales; family Nemesobacteraceae; genus Nemesobacter. Next base: position 2,148,743 of record OZ242322.1, on the reverse strand, counting down.
GCCCGCGGACATTGGCGATGAGCGGCTTGAGGAGATTCTCTATTCCAAGCCCGAGGCTCTCTATGAGGGCAAGGTGCTGCCCGACTTTTCTTACGTGGACGAGGAACTCACCAAAAAAGGCGTGACGAGGCAGCTTCTGTGGGAAGAGTACACAGAAGCCAACAAGGGCAAGAATTATTACAGCTATACGCGGTTCTGCGAGCTCTACTACGCGTGGCGCAAAAAGAACAGGTTTCCCTCGATGAGGCAGGTGCACAAGGCCGGGGAGAAGTGCTTTGTTGACTACGCCGGGCTTACGATGAGCATAACGGACCCACATACGGGGGAAGAAACAAAGGCTCAGATATTCGTCGGGGTCATGGGGGCGTCGAATTATATCTTTGCCGAGGCCACGGTGTCGCAGACTCTTGAGGACTGGCTTGGGAGTCACACGCGGATGCTTGAGTTCTTCGGAGGGGTTCCCGAGATCATAGTGCCCGACAACCCTAAAAGCGGCGTTACCAGGGCGTGTCGTTACGATCCCGATACGAATCCCGCTTACGCTCAATGGGCGAATCACTACAATACGATAGTAATCCCGACAAGACCCCGCAAACCCAAAGACAAGGCCAAGGCGGAGAACGCTGTACAGATAGTGGAGAGAAGAGTTCTGGCAGTGATAAGAAACGAGAAGTTCTTCTCTGTGGCCGAGCTCAACAAGCGCGTAAAGGAGTTGGTAGGGTGTGCGAACAAAAAACCCTTCCAGAAGGAAGAGGGCTGTCGGCGGGGGGAGTTTGAGAAGATTGATCTGCCCAAACTTAAGCCTCTGCCCCCATATCCCTACATCTACACTGAGATAAAGACAGCGAAGGTGAACATTGATTATCACGTGGAGTACAAAAAGGTTCTCTACTCGGTTCCCTACATTCACATGGGCGAGAGGGTAGAGATTCGCGCCTCACAGAACATTGTGACGATCTATCTGAAAAACAGGATCATAGCTCAGCACAAACGGGAGAGAAAGCGTTGGTCCACAGAGTTTTCTCACATGCCCAGGAGGCATCAGCAACATTACAAGTGGAATCCGCAGAGACTTCGGAGCTGGGCGGTGGATCAGGGGGAGGAGGTGAGTGAGTGGCTTGAGCGTCAGTTTGAGTTAAAAGATCACCCAGAGCAGGTCTACAGGACGTTTCTGGGTCTTATGAGTCTCTCGGAGAAGTACCCTCAAAGACTCAATGGCGCATGCAGGGTGGCTAACAGAAAAGGGCTTACAAGGTACAAGCAGGTAAGGGAGATCCTTAAAAACGGGAGGGATAAGTTGCTGGTGCTGTTTGAGGAGGAAGAGGAAACTGTTGTTCCCCAGGATCACAAGAACATCCGGGGGCCGGGGGAGTTCAGATAAAACCAAGGAGGTATTTTTATGAGTCTGACACAAACATTATCCCGTCTTCGCCAGCTTCGGCTGGGAGCGATGGCGGGGGCGCTTGAGCGTCAGTGCGAGCAGCCCAACACCTATGATGAGTTGTCTTTTACCGAAAGGGTTGGTCTGCTTGTGGAGAGGGAATGCATAGAGAGGGAGCACAGAAAGCAGCAGAGGCTCATACGCGATGCCCGCTTCAGGCTTAGGGCTCATCTAAGCGATATTGATTACACCCATTCCCGCAATCTGAGGAAAGCCCAGATAGCGGAGCTTGGGGAGGGGGACTGGATAGACAGAGCCCGCAATCTGCTGATAACGGGACCCTGTGGAAGCGGAAAGACGTGGATTGCGTGCGCTGTGGGTCATAACGCTTGTTTGAGGGGGATAACAGTTCGCTACTACAGGGTCTCAAGACTGTTTCTGGCTCTCACTCAGGCAAAGGCGGATGGAAGCTACAACAAGCTTCTGGCTAAGCTTGCCAGGGTGAGAGTTCTGATCATAGATGACTGGGGACTTGAGAAGATAACCACTGCCCACAGATATGATCTCATGGAGATAATGGATGACCGCTACGGGGAGAGTTCGACTGTGGTGATAAGTCAGCTTCCTGTGAGTGAGTGGCACGGCATAATAGGTGACAACACGGTTGCTGATGCGATCCTTGACAGGATCGTTCACAACTCCCACAGGCTTGAGTTGGGTGGGGAATCGATGAGAAAGACAAAGGGAATGGAAGAAAACGGAGATGATAAGGACTCTGGGAGTCTTTGAACGCGCGAAAAGAAACGCGTGAAGTGCCGTGAGTCCGGAAATAAACGATTTTATGCATGATTCAGTCCAGTTGCTGAAAAAACGTCAATTTAAAAGCCCGTCAGCGCGCGATCGCTTATGCCTGGGGGGTAGAGGTCGGGTCGTTTTGGCCGTTGTCAGGCTTCGGAGCCAAATGCGTCTCGTTGGTTCAGAGTCCCGTAGCTTCAGCGAACAAAGCTCTCGCTTTGTTCATCTCTCACTGAACTGGGGGGACTTACAAGAAAAATTATGGAGGTCATTTTTAAGAAAAAAACGGACTTTTTACTCGCTGTTTGACAAAGAAATTCCAGACGTGTTAAAGTCTGTTTTGAAGAAGAAAAAAAACGGGGTCCACGTGTTCACTTTCCCTCGGAATAGGTGTTCAAATAAGTTCGGAATTGGTGTTCAAATAAATCGTAATACGCACCACCTCCTCCCCATATATATTATACGCTCCCTCACCCGTCCGTCGGAATGTGAACTGCGTCCGTATTCCACATCCGCCCAGTCTGCCTCTTCTGTGTAATAAGGCTCTGGTGTCTGTCCAATTACGTGCCTGGGCTCTTCGCACAAAACCTTCTTCCATCCCCCCAATATGGGTTTCATCCATACCGTCTTGCTCTCCACAATCCCCCCGCTCGCAGGACGCCCTGAAGTCTTCTCCTCACACATCTCCCACCCAGCGGCCCTGTAACTGCTCCCCTCATGATCACTCGATATGTAGGTATAAGCCGCCACGGGTTCTGTCCCGTGAATATCTCTCCACTCCACCCTCACTCGCGATATGGCAAGCGACAACGCGTGGGATGCCAGATTCTTTACCCTGACTCCCGGAAGCAGAAGAAAACGATGGTTGTTTATCACCAGACCAAGATTCTCTACCCGCGCCCTCGCACTCCACCCTATCCACTTGTCACGTGCACACTGGTGCCAGCTTGCCGCACAGAAACCTATGCCTCCCACGCGCCCATGATTCTCCGTGGTTATCCAGTAGGATATCTGCTTGCCGGGAGTTCTGCTCCAGCCCTCGGGATGATGAGTCTGTATCATCTCGCGCCAAAGCTTCTTCTCCGCCCCCTTCACGGGTTCAAGAGAAACTCCTCCCAGACTCTCAAGAGAACAAACCACATCCTTGTCCGGATAGCCCTCTCCAAACGGCGGAGCCTTGCCTCCAGGAACCATGCCCTTGGGCAGGGACGCAGGAGCGGGCAGCTTGACTCCGACGGCTTGCGCTATTGTGGGAAGCCTCTTGCGTGCGGACGCAAGACACAACTCCCCCCGGGCATTGCGCCAGTTGTCCTTCTCGCAAAGCCCCAGTGCCAGCCCATAGCGAGTCTGTTCAGGGTCTGTCGCCGCTTCTTTTAACCATTCTATGCTGTCTGATGAAAAATGACGTAATCCTATCCGCACGCCAGTATATATACCCAGCGGATATTAAGGAGTCAAGTGTGTCGGCTTGAAAGCTTATTTACCCAACTGAAGAAGGAGAGATTGTTATTCAATTTAAATCACCCGTAGAACCTTCAATAGTTGCAATTGAACTCGACAACAATGGGCAAGGAGTCTGTTTCTCTTACATAAACGGAAAAAATCGGCGTGCTCGATATCAGGATTCCTCTGAACTTCCTGACGGATTTGTGAGAGAGCAACTGCAATTACTGAATGAATCGTAAAAGGGCGAATTAAGAACCAGAATGTGCCGGCTTCCCGACCTTACTGACAATGAGCGACTCGGCGGAAGCGTTTTTTCCAGAAGATTCTCGAAAAGGGCTCAGAAAAGCTGCCTGAATATCATCCAGATGATCTTAACCCCGGCCATGACGCTTCCCGCAACCGTTCCGGTTATTTTTGAAGTTCCTATTCTCTTTCTGTAACTCACAGGAATCTCGGTGCAGCGAAGTCCCCTCTTCGCGGCCTTAACCTGCATCTCAACCGTCCATCCGAAAGTCCTGTCCCTCATACCAAGAGAAAGAAGCTTGTCGTATCTTATGGCCCTGAAGGGACCAAGATCGGTAAAGCTCACTCCGTAGAGCAGTTTTATAAGCCTGGTCGCCACATAGTTGCCTACAAGGGCCTGGGGCAAGAGCGCCCCTTTCTGTCTCTCACCGATGGTTCTTGACCCTATGACGAGATCGTATCCAGCCTCGGTTATCGGTGAGAGGACGGTTTTCATTTCTTTTGGATAGTCAGAATAATCTCCATCCAGAAATACTATGATATCAGGTGTATACGAAGAATTATTAATGTAGTTTATCCCAGCCAGACAAGCCTGTCCGTACCCCTTTCTCTCTTCATTCACAACCGTGGCTCCGAAGCCCGAAGCGACACTTGCCGTGGAGTCGGTCGAACCGTTGTCGACAACCACTACCTCGGTTACAAGCTCCCGGGGAATATCCGCAATCACCCATCCTATGGAATGTTCTTCGTTTAAGGCCGGAATGATCACAACGGTTTTCTGCATGGAATTCTATATGGAGACAAGCTTGACCTGCGGGATAAGAACTATGTGGCGCGAAAGCAGGGGTTTTTCAAATCTTGAGCTTAAAGCTTCGCAGTAACCGTCCATCTGTTCCTCGTAAATACCGCGGGCCTGGTCATCCATCGATTTTCTGTACTTGTAATCGAAAAGACGCATCCCCTCATCCTCTTCGGTCAAAAGGTCTATCCTGCCTCTTCTCGGAGAGCCTTTGCAGGGATCAAAGACAAATTTAAGTTCCCTTTTGATTTCCTCAGCCGCGTTAATAAGAGGAAAGATCTCGGAAGAGAGAAAATTCGAGGAAAGCTCCAGCAGCAGTTTCTCCATGTCCGGATTTGAGACAAGAAATTCTCCCAGAACAAATTCAATCTCTTTTTCGACCGTCTCCTCCCTGAAATCCCAGATCTCAAGGAACCTGTGCATTATGCTTCCCACCCTCTCAGGGTCTTTTAAGCGGTCGGTCGGCGAAAACAGGTCGGGAAGGGTCGGTGTCCTTCCGCGCGACGGTTCTTCCTCGGCGCCGTAGAGTGGTTTTATGTATCTGAGGTCGAGAGAAATTTCCTTTTTCGGAGCCGAAGAAATATCGGAGACAAAGACAGGTTCTTTTGAGGTTTCGGGCCGAAGCCCCTGAAAAACAATTCCCATCTCCTTGTCAACAAATCCATCGGGGGTTTCAAGGCAGCGGGAAGCCAGGGAAAGTTTTGAATCGACAAGTTCGGCGAAGCTGTCTTTTTTGATCAATATCCTCTCCTCTCTGGACGCGCGTTTGCCGCTTAAACATATAAAAAGCCTTTCTTCGGCCCGAGTCATAGCCACGTAAAGCGCTCTTCGCTCCTCAAGGGCTTCTCTTCCTTCAATCCGCTCCTTAAGATCGTTCCAGTAATACGAAGAGGCGGCGGGATATCTGATTATAAAGCCCTTTTCGATGTCCGCCATCAACCTCTCGGACCTGGTCGGCTTCTGTGAATTGGTGTCGCAGAGAAAAACCGTCTCAAATTCAAGCCCCTTCGCACCGTGAACCGTCATGAGCCGCACCGCGTCGTCACCCGCTTCCTCAAACATTCGTTCCTCCTGTCCCGTCCGCCGCATGGAATCGAAATGCTCCACCACCTGCCAGAGTCCGTATCCCCTGCCTGAAACCAGGCCTTCGGTCACGAGAAGAACTTTCCTGAGGTTAAGATATTTAGCCTCGCCGTCAGGGAGGGTCCGGGCTGCCGAAGAATAACCGAGGCCGTTTACCGCCAGCTCAACCACACTGAACGCGTCTTTGCCGATATGTTCCTCTCTTTTCCTTTCAAGAAGGCGTATATATTCCATGACTCTCGAGCCTTTTTTCTCCGCTTCGCCGTAAAAATGTGAAAGCAGTTCATCATCGGAAGCCCCGAAGTAGGGGGATCTCAACACGGACGCAAGCGCCAGGGTGTCCTCCGGATCAAGAAAATACCGAAGCATGGACATAATGTCCCGCACTTCGGGAAGGTCGTAGAAATCACGTCCTATACGGGACTGAAATCTTATCCCTTCCCGGGCGAGCGCGTTTTCATACGCAGAAACTTTTGAAGATGTTCTAAACAGCATGGCTATCTCCCCGGAAGACTCCCGCTGAAGCTCTTTTATCCTTGAGGCCACGGCACAGGCCTCGGTCTCCGCGCACTCCGCTGAGTCAGCGCCCACGCTTACGATCACTTCGACAGGGACTCCAGGGTCGGTTTTCTCCAAGGGAAGCGTCATGGGATCGTAATGTCCTGGTGGAAAAACGTCTTCGAAAAATGCGTTGAAAAACTCTATAAGACACCCGCTTGAGCGGTAGTTGGTCGTGAAGGACATTTTCTCAAAGTCCTCGCGGCTGAGTATGTCCGCGAACATACTAGGCTGCGCCCCCCTGAAACTGTAGATCGACTGGTTAAGGTCGCCCACGGCAATCAGTCTTCCGCCCGCAGGACCGTCTGTCAGCAGATCCATCAGTTCAAGCTGAAGAGAATCGGTATCCTGAAATTCGTCAACTATGATGAACCTGAAAAAACTCCTGTAATAATCAAGCGTCTCGGGATTGTCTCTGAGAAGATCCATGGCGAAGCGGATCATGTCCTCATATTCGATCTTTTCTTCGCGGATTCTCTGTTCGATCAGGAAGCTGTGCGCTTCGCCCGCAAGATCAAGGTAAAGAGAGTTGATCTCATGGTCGTAGTGTCCCATTATCGAAAACACGGTTTTCAGAAGCGAGACTCTTGATCTCTCGACCTCGTGTGTTTTCACTGGATTTTTTATGCTCCCGTAAACGGCCTTGAGATGGCGGATGTTCCGGTCAATTCCCAGCGTTATGTCTATTTTTTCGCCGAGATCGTGAAGTTCATCCTTTCTTCTCTCGGAGACAGTTGGAAGAAGGGAGATATGCCTTTCGATTTCCTCGTGGATTTTCCTGTTTATGGACTCAAGTTTTTCCGAATCGGGCTTTTCAGAAAAAGCCTGTCCCGCGCAATAGAAAAAGGGAGGCACCATATGTAGTGTCGCAGCTTCCTTCAGTATCATGGCAGTTATTCTCACTATCTGGGCGTAATCATAGGATTCCATTTCCAGAAGTCTTTGGAGGCGGGGATCCGAGCACTTGGTTTTCTCCAGAAAAAACCTGCCTATCCCTCGCTCGTAAAAGGAGTCTTTCTCCGAATCTTCAATTACCGAGAAATTAAGCGGGAGCCTTGAATCGAAGGCGTTTTCCCTGAGCATCCCTGAACAGAAGCTGTGAATCGTTCCTATGGGAGCAGAAGAAATCTTTCTGCGCCACCCCTCGGCTATGTTTCCCCTGTGACCATTCTCATTGATATATCGCGCGATCTCCCGAATTATCCTGGACTTGAGTTCAGCAGCCGCGTTATCCGTGAAGGTAATGGCCACTATCTGCGGGATGTCAGCTTCTGCGGCTTCGAGAATCCCCAGATATCTGGCTATTATGGCCCTTGTCTTGCCCGACCCGGCTCCCGCCCTCACGGCCGCTTTCTCCGCCGGTCGCAATATCCGGCGCTGCTCTTCGTTAAGACCGAGAAATTCAGATATCTTGCGCATCGCCTGTCTCCCCGGGGGCTTCCCTCTTTCTTTTTACCCCGTTTTTCACCCTGCAGAGATCTACGTAATCACAGTAGGAACAGGGATGACCTTTTGACATCTGAAGCACGTATTCACTATGTTCCGGGGGCTTTTTCCCCACGTACGGAGGAAAGAAACCTTTCCCTATGTTCCATACATAGCCTTCAGTCAGCGCAAGCGCTCCACTGAGAGAGAGGTTCTTGGGCGAGACCCTGACTCCGGATCTTCCGATTGAACGGTAGGATGCGGAAACGGGGATCATCCCTTCCTCAAGCAGCGCTTTTAGGTAAAGAGGGAGCTGCAGGTTCCTGAAATCAAAATACTTTCTTCCGTCCACGCTCCCGATCTTGTAATCCACAACAGTAGCTATGGTTCCTTTTTCTGCAGACACAAGGATATCCACCCTGTCTATCTTGCCCCTGATTTTTGTGCCTTCGATATGAAACTCCACCTCTTTTTCGAAAAATGACGGAATATAAAGGTCATTGCGGATTCTCCCGACCTCATCAGAAATAAAGTTCCAAAGCACGTGTTCAAAAAATCTTTTTTTCTCCGTTTCCGCGACATCCTTGGGAAGATGGGAAAAAATCCGGGCGCTCTCTTCGTACTTCCGCCTGAGTTCCCCGTAGAGCTCGGCCACTCCGCCTGACCGGCCAGAATCCCGGGTTCCGGTGAAAAAGCTCTCCATGAACTCCCTTAGGATAATGTGGGCGAGTGATCCAAGGTCAAGCTGCGAGGCTCTCTGCTGATCCGGGTCCCGCAACCTTGAAAGCCCCAGCATCCTTTTCGAAAAATACATGAAGGGACACGTGCCGTAGTCTTCAAGCTCCGTGGGAGAGAAGGAATCGGCTTGTGGCGGCGGATCAAGAAGAACCCCTTCGAACTCCGTATAATCTCCTTCAGTTTCAAGCCTCTTTCTCTCTGCCAAAACTCCCGCCCGCAGGTGTCTCAGAATGTCAGTGCCGCCTGAAGGCGTCAGGATACCAGCTGTTTTCGCGTCGACATCCCCATCCGCGGAAGAGAAAAGAGAATGAAGAAGAATGTCCTGCTCTGAGAACAGACCCTCTGGCGCGCAGACACTCCCGGGACGCCTGAGAGCCGAAACATTCATTGCTTCCTCAAGGAAATCGGAGGGGTTCACCTCCCTTGACGTCTGGTCGTAGCGAAAGCAGGAGAAAAACGCCTTTTCGCAAGCAGCGGCGCCTAGGCTCAGGAACAGATGTTTTTCCTTCTCGTAATGAAGGCCATCCCCGTCAAACACCCTCTTTCCGAGTGCCCGGTTTATCTCGGTTTTCTCCCTGGGTTTCAGTATCGGGTCCGTCGGCTGGAAAGAAGGAAAAGAGCTGTCAGAAAGACCCGTCAGGAAAACAAACTCCGGGCTTATGCCGCGGGCCGAGGAAAAGTCAGTAACGCTTACCCTCTGCGCCTCGGTTGCATGTGGAGTCTTGTAGGGTACCATGCGTTCCCCCATAAAATCTTCCAGAAGGAAAAGATACTCGCCGGGACCCGATACCCTGAAATCAAACTCTCCGTAGGAAAAGGAAATTTCTCTTAGAAAGGAGAAGAATTCATCGAAACACTCTCTGGTCGTCGCGTTTTTCTCCATAAGCGGCACAGAACTCCCGGGAACCTTGAGCTCGGAGAGAATCTTTCTGAGATCGGAAGTCATCGCGGCGAAAGTTTTTCTGCCGAACTTTGACGATACTGAATCAAGCGCAAGGCCTATAGCCCCGGCGATGGAAACAAGCCGTTTGTCAGACTGCGCTATATGCTCGAGAATCCTTTTCCAGCCGGAGATGCCGCTTGCAGTTGTGTATTTCGAGTCCGCGGATGACAGTGCCCTTACAAGATTGACGCAGCGGCGCGCGCGGTCGGAATTTTCCATATAGAAGATGAAAAGCGGATTGTAAAGAAGACTCATAAGGTCATCTCTTTGAAAATTGCCTGACTTAAGACGAAGAATATCGCACGCAAGATGCCCGTATGCGCTTTCGGCCAGAGTGCCGGAATTCCTCAGGTTCACCGCTACTCCGTTTTTCTCGAATATGCTTGCTATCGAGCGGCCCCGTCTCTGTGCGGACCTCACAAGAACTCTGAAATCAGAGGTTTTTCTTCCTTTATCCAAAACGAGCTTCTTGATTGTTCTTGAGACATATTCAATCTCGTCGTGAGAATCGTAGAACTCCCTGAACTCCGTCTGCGTCCCGGGGGCCGGGGAGCGACCAATCATCGCGCGGTCCTCTTCATAAACAATGGAAGCTTCGCTAAGCCTGCCATGAAAGCAGTCCCTGTACTCGCCCAAATCGCCGAAATCGCTTACGAAAAAGAAAGTTTCTGGAACCGCCGAGGAAAGGCTTTTTATCACGTCAAGTTCGCAGAGAGTGAAATCGGAGAACCCGAAGATAACAAGCCTTTTCGCAGACGGGAAAAACTGTGTAACCCCTTCCCTCTCCAGCTCCCCTGAAATGACTCGGGCAGAATCCGCATCATCAAGAAAGCCTCTCTCGGTGATAAGAGCTTCGTACTCCTGGTAAACAAGACCTATGTCAGAGAGTTTCTTCCGCAAGCTCCGCGCCTTGATTCTCCTTGCAGACCTGACAAGAGCCTTTGCGGAAACTTTGCTTTGCTTAAGTTTCGAAATAATTGAAGCCGCGGCATTTAGAAAATCCCGGTTCTGCGAGAATTCCCCGAAAACCTCAAGGTTCCCCGAGACCGACTCCGCCGCTTTTCTTGTTACAGACAATGCCTGGGTCCTTGATATCCTTTTCTTTTTCAGGTTCGGGGAAGCTTCGTTTACAAAATCCGAGAGCTCATTGAACGTGAGCAGGTTTTTTCCCCACACCCCTGCGCCAGAGTAGCAATCTTCTATTTCCTGTACAACCGATACACCTGGAAGAAGAAAAAGGGTCGTCTCATTGCTTGGGCTAAGCCCGTATTTTTTGAAAAGATTTTTAAAAGTGAGTTCTTTGGCGTGATAAATTAGCTTCATCTAGCAAAGAAATGCAGGATATTTCAAGAAAGGCCGATTCTTAACCCATGACTAAAAAACTCTAAGGGATGGAACTCCCTAGGTAAATTATATCCAACCGTAAAAAGAAGGGGAAACAAAGGATCTTTCCAGGCAACTCAAGTAAGAAGCGGTAAACCCGATGACTTGTTCTTACCGCAATTCAAGCTTCAAGGAGCGTCCCAAAACCCGTGCTGCTCGAGACAGAACACTCAGAGTCACTCTATTATTCTCCGGGTCAAGAAGCCGGTCGAGTTGCGAGCGACTTGTCTTAAGTCGTCTGGCCATTTCCACCTTCGTGATTTTCTGTTCCTTCATAACTTGGGCAATCTGGAATGCCAGAACTCGCTTCACCGCCTGTTCGGTCGTCTCTTCATAGGTTCCTTGCTCTTTAAGAAAATCCTCGAACAGAGCACCAGCTTTTCCTTTTTCAATTTCTTCAGTCATTTCAGACCACTCATTCTCCTCTGCGCAGAATCAAGTTCTTTAGCAGGTGTTTTCTGCGTTTTCTTAATGAATCCATGTAAAAGCACCATTGCCCCATCATGTATACAGAACAACACACGAGCAATGCGACTGCCCGGCAAATTCGTTCTGATTTCCCATAACCCCTTGCGGCTTTTTATTGAACGGCATAGCGGCATTCCTATCGGCCACCCAAACTCGGCCGTGCGTATGTCGTCACCGATTATCTTGCGGTCTTCGGAACTCAGAGACAAAAGCCATTCACGAACAGGAACCCTGCCCCTGTTAGACTCAAAGAATCTTGCCGGAAGCCGTTTCTTTTCTGTCATTTGGCATTGTACCAAACAAAGTACATTTTGCAAGTATATTTTGTCAGCATTGCACTTCGGAGTTCAACTGAGAAGCTCGGTCCAGAGGAAATGCAACAAGCGTGGCGTCCGGCACGGCACCCGTTGCGATGAGGATAAACTGCCAACTCCGTTCTGAACAGGACAAGCATATGGTGTACCAAACTATCTGATATCAGACGGCTCACGGCTCAGCCCCGAAACGTCCGGCGAGCAGATATCGATACAGCTTAAGCGCAAGGGCCTCCTCGTGCACCTCAAGCCAGCGCAGGGCAGGAGGGCTCAGCACCATCGTCTCGCAGGGTTCCTCCGCACTTACCAAGGGCGTTCTCTGATCCGAAGGATCGACCGGCCAGATCGCATCACCGGGTCCGTACTGACGGAGACGGGTGCCCGCCGCTCCCAGGGCGGAAGCGCGACCGGATGTCAGCAGTTGCAGACCTTCGCTCGGCGCATCAGGACCCTCGAGGACCTCCCCCACGGCGTAGCGGCGCGGGTCCGACCAGTTTTGAAGCTCGTGCATCAGTTCCTCGAAATGAATCTGCCGTTCCAAGTGGCGCTCAACATCGACTGAGGTGCGCTCCAGCAGCGCTTCGCGCCTATCGTCAGCCCCACCCGCGTGGACTTTCCATGCCGAAATTACGATCTCCTCACAGCGCTCGAGCGCATGATCCGCATTCGGCTCCACCAACAGCTCTGCGAAATCCGAAGGTGGAAGGATACGCTCCAAACCACTTTTAAGCTGCTCCGACGGCGCGCTCAGTACCACCTGTACCCCGGCTGCATTCGCCGATTGCAGGAATCTCGCAAGTACACTAACCGCCGAGAAGTCAAAGCCGGAGACAGCCGAGAAATCCAGCATAAGACACGCAGGACGGGAATCACCGCTCAGGCAAGTCCGCAGGTAATCACCCAGAGGGTAAACGCTGCCGAAGAAGATGTAGCCGCGCAACCGGTACGCCACCACCCGCGCGCCTTCTTCCAGAAGGATGGCGCGATCGGGAATGGAACGCACCTTCCCGCTGCGGTTATCCCGCACGGTAAACCGCGACTCGACGGGATCCACACGGCTCAAGCGCACGGCAAAGAATACGAGCGTGGCCAACATCCCGATCCCTATGCCCTCGAACAGCCCGAAGACCATGATGACAATGAAGATCAGCACGATGATGCTGTACTCCGACCAAAGAAGCTGCTTGCGGCTCCTAATCAGTCCTTGGTCCAGCATTCCCATACCGGCAAAAACCAAGATGCCTCCCACAAGCGGTACCGGGACCAGGTTAAGCATCCCGTCGCCCAGGAACAACGCGCCGGCAATGACGAGGCCAGCGACGACACCGGTCAGGCGGGTAGCAGCCCCAAACAGCTTGCTGCGTAGCGAGGCAGGCACGATCAGGCTCGCCGCCGTGCCGCCGCCAAAGCCCGCCACCACGCTAGCGAGTCCGCTCGCCACAAACTCGCGGTCCCAGTCCAGATCCCGGTTCACCGCCATCTCGAGGCCGGCAATGTTCAAGATCGCGACGACAAACGCAATCAGCGCCAGCGTCAGGATAGCCGGAACCTGCATGGCTATCGCAGTCCAGTCGACATTCAAGAAGTCGGCAGGCGCCAACACCGGCCACAGGCTGCCCTCTGACGTGCTGCTGAGCAGCAGACCCGCCACACTCGCTTCGTCACCTGAAATCCCGAGAGAACCGAGCGCCAGATGGTATGCACCAACGGCAAGCGCGACGCTCACCGGCAGGACAAACGGATTGTTCCAGCGTTTCATCGAGAAATACAGCCCGATCCCGAACGCCACGCCCGGGCTCCACTTCCAGAGCTGCGAGGGTTCCACAAGAGCCGGAATCGCCCGCCAGTCCGTGTCCACTCCCATCATAGACATGGCTGCCAGACACACCACTCCCGATTCCGCCCACGAAACCGGCCGCAACCGGCCAGGGTATAAAGCGCACCAGGTTGGAAAGTCGGAATCGCCCAATCAGGAGATAGCACACGCCGGTGGCGACTGCAGCGATTATGAATACGCTCGCGGTGGTGACGAACAACGCGTCACCTTCGGCCTCCATGGTGGAGGCAATCTGGGCCATCACGATCACCACCGCGGGACTCAGTCCGGAGATTGTCCCGCGATACCCGCCCGCGAGGGCGATGACAAAACAGGCGGCAAAGTTTCCAAACAGCACCAGACCGACGCCCTGGGAGGAATACGGGGCCAGCAGTCCGGAGAATATGAAGCTCCCGAACGCGACCTGAGCGACAAGTAGCCCGAGACCTGAGGTGAAACCGGCTGACAGCGCTGGTACGGCCTTAGCCGACATGGCGTCTGCGCGAAGCTCTGACGCAAGATTTCGGAACGAGGATCCCAATATCACCACCTCATACGGAAAAAGTTCGCGGCCCCAACGGAACCCCGATCCCGTGCAGGCACTGTCGACCGTCTTCTGCGGCACTGTATTGCGGTCGAGACCGGCATCAATACACACGACGGCCGCACTCAACGCGGAAATTCGATCCCTGCTCGGGCAAAGTCCGTATTTCCGGAAAAGATACCTGAAAGAGAACTCTCCGGGGTGGTGAATTATCCTCTATAGGAAGGGGGCGATCGAAAAAAGGCGCTACATTCCGGTGAAATTCAAGCGGAGTAATTCCGTTAAAGCAAGTAGACCTAGAAAATTTTATCTAGCCAAGATTCTAAGCCACTCCGCCAGTTCTTTTTCATCAACAATGCCCTGGGCGGCTTTGACGATCATATCGCCTACTTCCACAGTATCAAAATCCAGTTCTATGCCGTTTATGGTCAAGCAAGTATCCATTGCCTTAAGTGCTGTTCTCTTGTTACCATCATTAAACGCATGCCCAACTGCGATACAGCACGCATAGCAGGCAGCAAGTTCAAACACGTCCTCAATCAATCCGTAGGCAATGCGGTTGTCTACGCGTCCCAGAACTGACTCTATAGACTTGTTCCGAGCCATGCCCTGCAGTTCATCAAGTCCAATGATCTGTTCGTGCATGGCAACCACCTTCTCGGATGATAAATACTTCATGCTTATTTATCCTTAAGATAATCCAGAATGGGCTGTATCTTGTCTTTGCGTTTTGCAATAGCAGCATCAACTTCATCGGGATCAGCAAGCTCGAAACTGATCTTGCGCACAGCGGAAGCTGGCACAAAATAGCCTTCAAGCTTGTTGCGGTTCAAGATGGCAACAGGTTTGCCGCCAGCTTTTTTGATCACACTCTTTGGATCACGAAGTTCGGTTAACGAAGCGGTCTTGTTGGTCAGCAAGTTTTCCATAGCAACTACCTCCTACCTTGGAAATATAGAGAAAACCACAAGGATGTCAATTAAAAAATATGTTTAAATGTATGTTTTAGTTTCTTATGGGAACAGATTCTATTTTCCGTCAGCTGATTCAGGAAGCCCCTGGAAAAAATGTATCTTCTTCGCCTTCATGATGTTTTTGCGCTTACTGAGAAAATATCTTTTATGCTTGCTGTAGCGACCCCAGATTCTTATTCTGCTCCCGTTCTCAATGCCTTCCACAAACCCTCTGGCGTAAACGTTTATTCTCTTCTCCGGGTCGTCTTCGAAGAACCGAAAAAGGGTGAACTTCCTTCCGTTCGCCATCTTCTTGAATTCCAGTTCACCCACCTGTCCGTCAAGAGTGAATATTTTCCTGTCAAACTCATCGCGGGAGGAAAGAACCTGCGAGATGGTTACGGTCGGCGGTTCAAGCTCCCCGATGTCGGTATAGGTCTTGTAACCCTCTTGTTTTCCGTAAGAAGAAACCGGAGCTGCCAAAAAGAGCAGAAAAGCTAAAAAAACAGCGTTGATGATCTGACGCAGGTCAACACGTCGCCTTCGTCCTCTGTGCTTATCTGGTGATAACATGGTTTTGAACACTCCCACCGGTCACAGGTAAGGTCGGTCGGGCAGGGTTTTCCCGGCTTCATACCCCCCGTCGCTGATCGATTTCACCACATTCACAAATACCCTCTCAGTCTCCATTGCACAACCGGTCCAAGATTCAAAATTGATAGACAAGGTCAAGGTCAGTCTCGAGAACAACAGTACCCGTATCTTCCCCGTACGTTTTCTGATACAGCACCTTAATGGGCTCAAGATAAAAGTCGTATGCTTCAGTCAGATACGCCTCGCAACTGTCGCCGTTGGCATTATGGGCCACGAAAACCTCGAGATAAACGGAATCCGGTTCCTCCCGGAATTCGTCGTCTGCAACGAGGGTAAAGTCGTGGGATGCGCAACCCCCGCTGTACGAAACCGTGAGGGTAAGCCTGTCGTCCTCGATGGCAGGCGCGTCGGCGCCTGTCTCAATTTCATACTCGTCGCTTCCCCATTGGTCTAGTGCCACGTCCATGAAGTTGATGACGACCCCTCCCGCAAGCGGCGGTCGGTCATCTGCGCCCGAGGGAGTCATGCTGTCGGGTTCTCCTTTCATGGAGTTCGATCCCTGATCGCATCCGGTTAAAAAGAGGACCACGAGGCAAAGCGCTAACCCGCTCATTATTCGCAAGGACATATCCGGCATCTCCTGTCTTCTGTTCCAAATATACCAACCATCCCGGCATGTTCAAATTCCCTTTGAGAGGGTAACGAATTGTGTTTTCGTGGATTCCCACCTGATCTTCATCCCGAGAATCCCCGAATTCTCCCATGAACTCTTCCTGTCCGACAGATTTCCGGTTCCCTGTTCGATAAACTGCCGGAGTTGCCAAAAAAAGCAGAAAAACCGTAAAGAAAATCCCTCGTTCCGGGCAAACCACAACTCAGCGAGTTCCGGGCTTTCGGGTGAAAACCCTATGAAGCCGGTTTTGTCATCGACAGCGGGTCAAGAACCCTGTCAAGTTCCTGATCGGAAAGCACTCCCTTTTCCCGGGCGATTTCCCTGACGGTGCTCCCCGAGGCGTAGGCCTCCTTCGCAATCGCGGCCGCGTTGTCATAGCCTATGATCGGCGCGAGGCTGGTGCACATGGCGAGACTCTGCTCAATGATATCCCCGCAGCGCTCCTCGTCCGCCTCTATTCCCAAGATGCACTTGTCGACAAACACGGTGCAGACCCTGGAGAGAAGCCTTATCGACTGAAGAAGGTTGTCCGCCATCATGGGCATCATCACGTTAAGCTCGAAATTCCCCGACTGCCCTCCAATCGTTATCGCCGCGTCGTTTCCGATTACCTGGGCCGCGACCTGCGTAACCGACTCGCCGATCACCGGATTAACCTTCCCGGGCATAATGGACGAACCCGGCTGTATAGAGGGCAGAAGTATCTCCCCGAAGCCGCAGCGCGGGCCGCTTCCAAGCCACCGTATATCGTTTGCTATTTTCATCAGGCTCACGGAAACCGTCTTTAGATCTCCGCTTGCCTGAACGACCGCGTCTTTTGACGCCTGGGCCTCGAAGTGATTTTTAGCCTCCCTGAACTTAACCCCCGTAGACTCGCTTATCCTCGCCGCCACCTTCCCTCCGAAACTTTTATGGGTGTTTATCCCCGTGCCGACCGCGGTTCCGCCTATGGCGAGTTCCGAAAGGCCGTTTCTTATCCCCTTTAACCTTGAGATTCCGTGATCAACCATGCTTGAGTACCCGCCAAACTCCTGGCCGAGCCGTATAGGGGTGGCGTCCATAAGGTGGGTGCGCCCTATCTTTACTATATGGTCAAACTCCTTTGCCTTTTTCGAGAGCGCGTCGCGAAGATACTCAAGCGACGGTATAAGGTCTTTTTCTATCGCCTCAAGAGAAGAGACATGCATGGCCGTGGGGATCACGTCATTGCTTGACTGACCCATGTTCACGTGGTCGTTCGGGTGCACCCGGGTCTTCCCCTTGAGTATCTCGGTCGCCCTGTTGGCTATCACTTCATTCGTGTTCATGTTGGTCGAGGTGCCGGAACCCGTCTGAAAGACATCCACCACGAAATGATCGTCGAGCTTTCCGTCTACAACCTCCTGCGCGGCCCTTGCTATGGCCCTCGCGGCATTTTTCTTCAAAAATCCGAGTTCCGCGTTTGTATGCGCGGCGGCCAGTTTAACAAGACCCATGGCCCTTATGAATTCCCTTGGAAGGGTGCGTCCGCTCACGGGGAAATTCTCAACCGCCCTTGCAGTCTGCGCCCCGTAATAAGCGTCTGTGGGAACTTTCATCTTTCCCATCGAGTCGGATTCCACCCTGTATTTTGTCTTAGCCATTTAAGATTCCCTCCAGATAATGGTCAATTTCACTCAAGGGGTCTATTATGCCACAAATAAAACCGGTTTCATAAGACGGAGGGTCTTCTGCGGAACTCAAGCATGAGGCTGAAGACGGAAGGGATCAGAAACAGGGTGAAGACCGTGGAGAGAACAAGTCCGCCGACCACGACGCTTCCAAGGCCCTTGTAAAGCTCAGAGCCCTCTCCCGGAGCAAGCACAAGGGGAAGCATGCCGAACACGCTTGTGAGGGTGCTCATGAAGATCGGTCTTATCCTCACCCTCACCGATTCGCGTATGGCCACGTGCTGCTCCATACCCGCCCGGATGTTGTTAAGCGCCTGGTGAACTATGAGTATGGCGTTGTTAATGACTATTCCTATGAGGATAACAAAACCCAGCATCGTCAGTATATCAAGAGGCTGATATGTGAACAGGTTAAGGATGAAAAGCCCCAGGAATCCTCCGAGGGAGGCAAATGGAACCGTGACCAGGATAACCAGAGGATGGAGAAAACTTCCGAAAAGAGCCGCCATCAGCAGAAACGATATCACGACGGCCAGGAGAAAGTTCAACTGAAGCGCGTCTTTTGCCGTCGCAAGCTTGTCCGCGGTTCCGGAAAGGACAAAACCGGTCCGCCCCCCTACCTGGCCGCTTTGCTCGAGCACAGAGATTATATTGTCGTTAATGGTCTCTATCCCCTCCTCAAGAGTAATTTCCTCGGGAGGAGTTATCTGTATCGTTATCACCCTCTGTCTTTCGTAGTGATTTATCTGTTCAGGGCCGTTTTCAAGACTGACCCTGGCCAGGGCTCCCACGGTAACCACCTTCCCACTCGGAGAGGTGATCATTATGTTCTCTATATCCTGGGTTCTCTCCGAGAAATCCTGCTCCGCCCGCAATACTATGTCGACCTCCTGTCCCTCCAAGTTAAACTCGCCTGCCTCGACGCCGTCTATCAGGGATCTCACGGTAAATCCGAGCTCGCTGTTGGTGATCCCGACCCGGGAAGTCGCCTCCCGCTCGGTAACTATCCTGAGCTCGGGGTTTCCGAGATCAAGGCTCGGAATCGGCCTTACCTGCGCCCCTGGAATGCTCTCCATGGACATGAAAAACACGCTCCTCGCGACCCTCAGTATCTCATCGAGATCATCTCCCGTAACGTTAACGTCTATCGATCTCCCCTCGCCTATGTTGGCGTTAAAGATGCTGGGCTGAATTATCACGCCGAACGTTCCCGGAATCCTGGATACAGACTGTTGAAGAATGGGAAAAAGTTCCTTGATTTCCTTTCTGTTCTCGGCGACCGCACCCATGAAGATCTGCTTTCCCCTCGCGACGTAGAAAAAATTCTCTATGCGCGGGAGATCTTCCCCGGCCGCGGTCCTCCCGTTCATGTAGGGCTCGAGATCAGCCTCGATCTGCTCTCCGATGGCCGTATATTCCTCGACATTGTATCCGGGAGGCGGAATAAGTATCCCGAAAAGCAGGTTCCTGTTCCCCGTGGGCAGGTACTCGGTCTTGGGAAAGACGGCGATTATAAGCACTATTGACAAGAGGGTGAAGGAACCCACGAGAACCGCCCTTTTCTTGACGCTCGTCATTATCTGCTCGGTAAAGCGGTTTATAAAACCGGAGACCCTTCCCGCGAAATCAAGCAGCCGCGACATTATACCGAGGCGTTCAAGAGATTCAGCGCCCTTAGTGGAGAGGTACTTTGAAGACGCGGACGGTATAACGGTTATGGAAACAAGAAGACTCAGTATTACCGAAACGCTGATCGCTATGGCTATGTCGCGAAACAGCTGTCCCGTCTGCTCCTCGATGAACATGATCGGAATGAACACGGCGGCCGTGGTGAGGGTGCTCGCAAGCACCGCCCCCCAGACCTCCGTAGTGCCCTCATAGGCAGCCTTCAGCCTCGATTTTCCCATCTGCATGTGGCGGTACACGTTTTCAAGAACCACGATTGAGTTGTCTATGACCATGCCGACGGCGAAGCTCATTCCCGCCAGACTGACCACGTTTATAGTGCGCCCGAGCGCCTCGAAAACTATGAAAGTCCCTATGACGCTTGACGGTATGGCGATTGCAACAATCATCGTGCTGCTCGCGCTTCTCAGGAAAAGAAGAAGAACAGTTATGGCGAGCACCCCGCCTATAATAAGATTCCCCCTTACAAGCTTTATTGCGTTTTTTATGTACCCGGTCTCTTCATAGACATTCTGGAGGCGAAATCCGTTGTCTTTGAGGACACCCGAATTCAATTCCTCAACGGCCGCAAAGAGAGCCTCCTTAACCTCTATTGAGTTCGCTCCGCTTTCGCGAAGCACGTTAACGGCAATGGCAGGCTCTGCGTTCTGCCTTACTGTGTAGCCCGGATCCTCGTATCCGAGGCGGACAGTGGCAACATCCCTCAGGTAAACAGGAAGGCCGCTTTGCGCTGTAGCCACTACTATGTTCCCTATATCACGCGTGGTTCTGTACTCTCCGATGGTCCGAACGAGATACTGCCTTTTGCCCTCGTTAAACGAACCGGCGCTGAAATTCTCATTCTCCCTGTCTATGGAAGCGGCAAGCTCTGCTATCGTGATATTTCTTCGGGCAAGCGCGGCGGGATCGAAAAGAACCTCTATGCGCCGCTCCCTTCCGCCGAACACGTTTGAGGCTCCGACTCCGGGAACCCTCTCAAGCCTGGTGCGGATCATCTGATCTGCGAAATCGTAGTAGAGATTTATGTCAGCGGGATTGTCGGCAAGGGGCTTCAGGATAAACCACGCCATGGCGTTTGCCCTGGGATCGACGGTGGTTATCACGGGCCGCTCGACCTCGTCGGGATATTCCCTTACCTGGTCAAGCCTGTTTGACACCTTGACCACCTTGGAGTCGATGTCGGAGCCGGTTTCAAACTCGAGTATTACCTCGGAGGAGTTCTCAGAACTCTCGCTGTCAAGCCTTTTTAGACCCGTTATTCCCCTGAGCTCGTCTTCCTGCTCGTTTACCACCTCGCTTTCCATCTCAAAGGGGCTTGCCCCTCTCCAGAAAGTGCTCACGGTGACTCTTAGCGTCTCGACGTCCGGGGTAAGCTGAACAGGAATTCTGAAAAGCGAGATAACCCCGAAAATAACGAGGAATATAACGCCCACGGCTACGGTTACGGGGTTTTTTATAGAGGTCTCGACAAGATTCATTGCTCTATGGTGTCAGCAATCCTGACTTTCTGCATGGGCCTGAGCCTCTCGTTTCCTCTTACGACCACGCTCTCCCCCGCGTTTATTTTCCCTTTAACGTGAGTGAAACCTTCATACCAGCCCTTTTCTTCCACCGGCACCGGGTGCGCCAGACCCTCCCTCACGGCAAAAACCACGGAGCCCTGAGGAGACCTGACTATGGAATCTTTCGATACGAGCTTTATTTTCTCGGTTTCGCCTATCCTTACCATGATTATTGCGGAGGCCGAGGATTTTATCGCGTGATCCGGATTCTCAAGCACAACCCTTACCGGAAAAGATACCGTTATGGGGTCCGCGTCCGGGATGACCGAGGAGATTTTCGCGGGGACGGTCAGCCGGTTGTGAGAGGGGAGTATGACTTCGACATCCATGCCCTCTCTCACGTCGTCTACGTACCTCTCGGGCACCCCCGCCATTACTTCTATTGTGTCTATGTCCACAAAGGAAACCACCTGGTCCCCCATGCCGAGCCACTGTCCCGCTTCTGTGTGGTGCTTAGTCACGTAGCCGTTAAAAGGGGCGGCGATTCTCGACGCCGCGAGATCGTATTCGGCGATTTCGATGCGGCTCTCAAGACTAAGCAGCCCGGCCCGGTCAGATTCTCTCTGGGTCTTTGCCCTGTCAAAATCTCCGTCAGAGATAATGCCCTTGTCGTAAAGCTCTCCCATCCTCGCAAAATCTTTTTCCGAAAGCTCTGCCCTCGCAAGGGCCTCCTTTCTCTCGTTTTTTAACTGCTCAAGGGCAAAGCGGATCTTGTCGTCCTTTATCTCGGCAAGGGTCTCGCCCTTTTTTACGTGCTGACCCTCCTCGGCATTTATTTTCCCGACGACTCCCTCGACCTCGCTCGATATAACGGACTTTCTCGCGGGGAAAGTCGCGCCGACAAGCCTGAGAGGTTTCTTTACCTCTCTTTCAACAACCGCGGATACAACCACTGGCACATCGGGTGGCTGAGCGAATGAGAGTTCGGGCAGAAAGCAGGCAGAAAGAAAGAGCAGCAAGATTTTTGTTCGCATAACCAAGTTTCCTCCCTGCTATCACAGTATCCCGTTCAGAACAATCGCGAAGAACCCGCGCCCACGGCACTTTAAATGAAGCAAGTCGTTTTAAAGTCCCAGAAATTATACACGACTAAACACGGTACTATAGGGGGAAATATCTTCCGAGGCGCTTGCTGCCTTTGCCTTGGGAAGAAGAAAAGACTGAGACACGGAAGTCTGATTTCTCCGAGTGTCTTGAAACTTGTATTGCGCCCGACCACCTCGCCGGTCGGATTGCCGGAACGCGGATTTGTGCCGCTGTGGCCCAAGATTCTTTGCGGATTTCCTGAATTCCGGAGACCGTTGCTATGCACATCCCCTGTATTGCGGTAGTAAACACCGCAAAAGTCTTTCTTCAATCCTCTTCTTGTATTATCCCGAATTAGTATTAGCATATAGACATAAAATCCCCAAGGAGATTAAGATGGCATCCCCGAACATAGTTGAAGTACAAGATTCCGCGTTTGACAAGGAAGTAATGGAAAGCGAAGTTCCCGTTCTGGTCGACTTCTGGGCCCCATGGTGCGGTCCCTGCAGGGCTCTTTCGCCTGTTATCGAGGAAATCTCCAATGATTACGAAGGCAGGGTCAAGGTGGGGAAAGTGAATGTGGACGAGAACCCCGATACGACCATGAACTTCAAAATAAGAAGCATCCCAACCCTGATAGTATTTAAAAACGGCGAGGTAGCCGAGCAGATAGTCGGTGCCGTCCCGAAAAGCGAGATAAAAAAGGTACTTGACAAGGCGCTGGACTGACAGTTTCCGGGCACGGGCGCAATAATATGGGCAAATACATCATGCTTAGCAACCTTACCGACGAGGGCAGAAGGACCATAAAGATGAGGCCCGAGAGGATAAAGGAGGTTAACAGGGAGCTTGAAGAGATGGGCGCCAAGGTCGAAGCTCAGTATGCGGCGCTCGGTCCTTACGACTTCGTTAACATAATCGAAGCGCCCGACAATGAGACCATAACGAAAATCGTAATAGAACTCGGCTCAAGGGGAACTATTCATATAGAAACCCTTGCCGCAATCCCCATAGGCGAATTCGAAGAAAGACTGATAAACGAATAACGTGCCCTTCCCCGTTTCGCCGCCATTTCTTATCCGTTTTTTCCATTCACACGGGCTTTGACCAAATGCTTTTTCCGCGGCGTGAGATCATCGTGATTGGTACTGCTGATTGAAAAACATCCGATCCGTGATATTTTTCCACTATTATTACCATGAGGCAGTTAATCGGCGTTAACACCGCCCCGCAAGTGCGAAGCAAGACATAAAGGAGGTCTAACTATGAAAAAAGTGAGTGCTTTTGGATATGCTCTTCTGTTCATTTTATCGGGACTGGTTTTCTCGGGATGCGACTGGGATGATCTCTGGAGCGGAGACGACGGAGACGGAATAGACTGCGGGGAAGCCTTCTGCATAGGAACGCTTCTGCCTGAAGGCGAAGGGTTTAACGCCTCTCTTATAGAAGCCGTGAATCTAGCCAGAGAAGACATTAACAAGGCTGGGGGAAATGTGGAAATCATAAATGGAAATTCCTTTCAGGCGGGAGCTTCCCAAGCGATGGCAAGCGCGACGCAGCTTCTTGAAATGGGGGTCCACGGCATGGTGGCGCCTTCATACTCTTCAGATTCCCTGTCTATTCATTCTTTTCTGAGCGATAATGAAATAGTAGGTGTTTCTCCCTCGGCAACTTCCCCCACTCTCACCGATGAAAACAAAAAGGTCGTAGACAGCGGAAATCAGCCTTTTTTCTTCAGAGTAGCTCCCTCCGATCTTTTTCAGGCCCCGATACTGGCAAAACAGTCCCAAGGCAACACGGTCATAGTGTATCGTGATGACGCGTGGGGGTCAGCTCTCGGGACGCTCGTGAGAGACGAAATAACCCGTGACGGCAGACAAGCCGAGGTTGTTAGCTATGACCCTGCGGACTTCCTGGATAGTGCCGATGGGGAAACGGTTTCGCAGCGGGCCGCCGATGTGGTTTCAGAGGTTGAAACTGCAATACAGGGAACCCAGAACGTAGAGTCCATAGTGCTGCTTGTTTTTAACGTCGAGGGAGGGAACATAGTCAAGGGACTGCTTGATTCCTCCGAAGTTCCCGATGAGGTCGGATACTACTTTGGAGACGGGCTCACGTTCTCTGCCGCCCTTTTCCAGCATGTGGATGAGAAAAACGGTGAGATTGAAGGGTTCAGGCAGGTAATATCAACTCCGCCTCCCGGTACAAGGCTTGATGAATTTAGAGAACGGTTTGATTTCAGTGATTATGCCGCGCACGCCTACGACGCGGTGGTCATACTCAGGCTCGCCGCTCTAAGTGCCGAAAGCAATGATCCATCCGATTACGTTTCCAAGGTTCAGGAAGTCACAGCAGGGGGAACAAAATGCCACAGTTACGCTGCCTGCGCCGCGGCTCTTACGGATGAGACCACGGTTAACGACGACATTGACTACGAAGGAATCTCGGGTCCGATCGATCTTGATGAATACGGAGACATAACGGACGGACGCTACGCGGTTAACACATACGATGCTCAAGGCAACCCGCAAAGAAATTATTTGAATTTTGATGGCGAAGAAGTGAATTAGCTTTTCTTTTCCCGCTTCCAGCGGGTGTTTATTTTTTTACGGTATCGGTTTTCAAAAAACATGTATATAAGTCCCAAAGCAGCCCGTCTTCACGGATTCAAAGACATATTTCACCCCGAAACGGAGAAACTGCGACTTGTCGAGAGCAAAAGCAGAGAAGTGTTCGAGCGTTTCGGTTTCTCTGAGATAATCATTCCGGTTCTTGAACTCTCAGGAGTCTACTCAACTGGTCTGGGCGACACTACCGATATAGTTCAGAAGGAGATGTACACTTTCGAGACCAAAGGTGAAGAGCGAGTCTCGATGCGCCCTGAGGGAACGGCGGGAGTTGTAAGGGCCTTTATAGAGCACTCTCTTCACAGAAAATCGCCTGTGACAAAGCTTTACTACTCGGGGGAAATGTTCAGGCATGAAAAACCCCAGGAAGGAAGGCAGAGAAGCTTTAACCAGATAGGAGCGGAGCTTTTCGGCTCGCGGGACCCGCTTTCGGATTCGGAGATAATCGCAATGCTCTGGCTTGCGATAACGGAACTCGGGCTCTCAGATCACGTGGCTCTCGAACTTAACTCCATAGGAAAACCCGCTGAGCGCGAGCGGTACAAAAAAGCCCTTACGGACTTTCTTTCCCCGAACAAGGAATCTCTTTGCGAGAACTGCCGAAGCAGGCTCGGCACTAATCCCCTACGCACGCTTGACTGCAAAACCGGAACGTGCCGCGAGATAACTTCCGGGATTCCCTTCTCGATTCTGGATTATCTCTCGGAGCAAAGCAGTGAGCACCTGGACGCACTCACCTCATCCCTCGATGAAAAATCAATACCCTACAGACTCAACCCAAGGATAGTGAGAGGGCTTGATTACTACACGGATACCGTCTTTGAGGTAACAACAGATAAGCTCGGTTCCCAGAACGCCGTGGCCGCAGGGGGAAGATACGACCTTCTGGTGGAGCGGATGGGAGGACCGGAAACTCCGGCAGTGGGTTTCGCGATGGGGCTTGAGAGACTGCTGCTTCTGCTTGAGAAAACCGGGACGCGGAGGAATTCCCCCGGGAAAAAACAGCTCATATGCATTATCCATATCGGGGAGCAAGCCAGGAGGGAAGCGGCGAAAATAGCCGACGACCTGAGAAAAAAGGGCATCCGGGTCGAAACCGAATACGAAAACAAGAGCTTAAAAAGCCAGATGAGAAAAGCGAACAGAACCGGGGCGGCGTACTCCGTAATTATCGGAGAGGACGAGCTTCGGGGAAAAGTGTTTTCGCTTCGCAACATGAAGACCGGAGAGGAAAAAGCGTTTCCCCTCAAAAAGCTTGCCGACCTTGGGGGGCACGGCGATTTTCGGAAACTTCTCTGATTCGTCCCCTGTGGCGAAATCCCGTTTCCACACAAAGAATCTATGCTTAGAAACAGAATTTTTTACGGATGGATTATAGTATTAGCGGGACATCTGCTCATAACGCTTGACGGGATGGTTCTCTACTCGTTCGGGATATTTCTCCCTTATCTCAACGAAGCTTTCGGTCTCTCCACCGCCGTCGGATCGTCGTTTTTTTCCCTCAGATGCGTGTGCATGGCCTTTTCGTTCGTGTTCGCGGGAAGGCTTATAGACACCCATGACGCTAGGTACCTGACCTTCTTCGGAGGGCTTATAGGAGCATTCGGCTTTCTTCTCTCCGCTTATGCCGAAACCACCTGGGAGCTCTACCTTACCTACAGCGTAATGGTGGGAATAGGAGACGGGTTCCTCTACATACTGCCCGTCACCATCATCAGCAGGTGGTTTGTCAAGAAAAGGGCGCTTGCCATAGGGATCGCCACGGCCGGGGTTCCGGTAAGCGGGCTGGTGGTAAACCCGCTCACCACCTGGCTTATAGAATCATTCGGCTACGAGAGCGCCCTTGTTTATCTCTCCGTAATCTTTACCGCGATACTTTGTTCCGCATTCCTGGTGAAAAGCCGCCCCGAGGACATGAATCTCAGGCCGTACGGAGAGAGCTCGGAGGATGCGGGGAAAGATGCCGCGGCACCCGACTGGAGCGCGAAGGAAGCGTTTTCACATTCAAGTTTCTGGCTTATGTACGCTGCCTTTTTCTTCGGGTTTAACACTTTCCTTATTATTATCGTTAACCTTTTCAAGTTCTCGGTAGGGTCTGGGATAACGCCGCTTGTAGCGGCCGGGGCACCAGCCTTCATAGGGGTCGGAAGCATTATCGGGCGGATTTTCTTCTCGGGAGTGGTAACCAATATGCTCAGGGACGTGCGCATACTGTTTATATGTTATTTCTTTCAGGCAGCTTCAATAATCCTGATTCTGTCGGTCGTTGAAATATGGTCGCTTTACCTGTTCGGCTTCCTGTTCGGCTTTTTCTACAGCGGATGGGTACCGATGTTTCCGACTATACTTGGAAGATTCTACGGCCTTAAGTCGCTTGGAAGCATCTTCGGCGTTTTCGGCACCGGGTTCTCCCTCGCCGCAATCAGCGGTCCCCTTATTTCGGGATATCTCTTCGACATGACCCAGAGCTACCAGAACTCCCTTATGGTGGCGATGGCGGCGTCTTTCATAACGGCCCTGTTAACGCTTCTTATAAAGACTCCCGCAAAAAAAACTGAGAAATTCGGTACTTAGTCTCCCGGTTTTGGTTATATTAGATACCGGGAGAAAAAACCATGTTCGGACTTGGCACGGCTGAATTACTGATAATACTCTTCATCGCCCTCATAGTTCTGGGGCCCAAGGAGCTCCCGAAAGTCGCAAGGACTCTTGGCAGGGGGATAAGGGAACTCCAGAGAACCAAGGATGATCTTAAGAAAGCCATAGAGTTTGAAGACGATTTGGACGAGAAAACCAGCTTCCAGGCGCCCGAGAAGAACGAGAACGCCTGACTTGTCAAAAGGACTTTCTCTGATAGTATTTACGCTAATCGTTTTTTCCCTTGAGCCCTCTCTATGCCCAAGATAACCATCGACGGAATCGAACTTGATGTGGACGACGGACTGAACGTCATTCAGGCCGCCGCGGGGGCCGGGATAGAGATCCCTCACTTCTGCTATCACCCCTCGCTGAGCGTAGTCGCCCAGTGCAGACAGTGCCTCGTGGAAGTGGAAGGCGTTCCCAAGGTGCTCCCCGCGTGCAACACGACCGTAAGAGACGGCCTGGTGGTCAAAACAGACACCGAAAAAGCTTTTGAAGCCAGAAAGGCGGCAGTCGAGTTCACGCTCATAAACCACCCGCTTGACTGTCCCATATGCGACAAGGGTGGGGAATGTCCGCTCCAGATGACCACTTTCGCTCACGGTCCCGGCTACAGCAGGGTCGGCGGTCCCGAAAACAAGAAGGTAAGGCAGAAAAATTACCTGAGCGACCGAATAATGTACGACGCCAACAGATGCATCATGTGCACCAGGTGCGTACGCTTCACCGATGAGGTGACAAAAACCCACGAACTTGGAACCACGGGAAGGGGCTTTCGGAAGAAAATCTCAGTTTTTCCCGGGAAAACGCTTGATAACGAACTTGCCGGAAACGTAATCGATATCTGCCCGGTCGGAGCCCTGCTTCCCAAGAACACGCTTCATGAAGAGAGGGTCTGGTACATGGAATTCACAGACTCCGTGTGTTCTCTCTGCAGCACGGGGTGCAACATCACCGTGGGCGTCGATCCGAGAAAAGGAAAAGTCTCCCGCATACGCCCGAGAATAAACCAGGAAGTTAACGGTCACTGGATATGTGATCGGGGAAGATTCGATTACACGGAGATCCAGGAGTCGACCAGGCTTAAAGATCCCATAATGAAAAGCGATGGGGACTACGAGACAGCTTCCTGGGAAAACGCCGTTAACGGTGTCGGCTCAAGGCTCTCGGGGATAAAGTCGGGCGACGCGGGCGTCTGCGCGATTGCGGGGTCGGCTGTGCTTACGAACGAGGAGATGTTTCTTGCGGCTAAGCTTTCATCCACCCTTGGAGACTGCCCGGCAATCTGCGCCGCCGGAAACGGGAAGATAGAGAAAAAATTCGATCTCGTAAGCAACGATCCGTATCCAAACAGCGCAGGGGCAAGGAATTTCATGATGCAGGCAAACGGAAACGATACGAAAACTACGATGGACTCTCTGCTTGCCGGCAGGATCAGTACGCTGGTCGTCATCGAAGCTGACCTGTTCGAGATGGTTTCAAGTCACGAGAAATACGCTCTTTGCCGGGCTCTTGAGAAAATCGGCTTCCTTGCCGTTATCGACTACAGACTGACCGCGACCGCGAGATACGCGCACGTGATACTCCCGGCGGCAAGCCCCTACGAGAAAGACGGAACCTTCACAAACGATGCCGGGCGGGTTCAGAAAATAGGAAAAGCCATCCCTCCTCCCGGAAAGGCGAAACCCGGATGGGAGATACTTTGCATGATCGGGGAGCAACTCGACAAGGCCCTGTTCAGCTACGGCTCCTCATCGGACGTGATGGATGACATAAGTCTCAAGATCCCCGGATACGGGGGTATCAGCCATGACAGAATAGGAACTGTCGGAAAAGTTCTTGAACACGGCGCGGGCAGATGACTCCACTTCTGATATCAATAGCGGTCGCAAAAATAGCGCTTGTTTTTTTCGTGGTTCTGACGGCGGTCGCCTACCTGACTTTCGCGGAAAGAAGATTAAGCGCCTTCATACAGGATCGCTACGGGCCGAACAGGGTTGGACCTTCCGGGCTGCTCCAGCCTCTTGCCGACGGCATCAAGTTCATCTTCAAAGAAGACATAATTCCGAAAAATGCAAACAAGACCATGTATATAATGGCCCCGGCGTTTGCGCTCGTCACGGCCCTCGCGGCCCTTGCCGTGATCCCCATAGGAAGAGGGTTTCACACGGATCTCTTCGGGTTTCTCCAGGATCCCGTATTCGTAAGGCTCCAGATAGCCGACATAAACGTCGGTCTTCTCTATGTGCTTGGAATAAGTTCGCTTAGCGTATACGGCGTGGTGCTCGGCGGGTGGGGTTCCAACAGCAAGTACTCACTTCTCGGAGGTCTTCGGGCTGCGGCGCAGATGATAAGCTACGAACTCGCTCTGGGCCTATCCATACTGGGGGTAATCGCCATAACGGGATCGCTTCGCCTAGGGGACATAATCGAAGCGCAGGAGAAGATGTGGTTTATGATCCCGTCCTTTATAGGGTTTGTGGTCTTCGTAGTCTCCGCGTTTGCCGAGACCAACAGGCTTCCGTTTGATATGCCTGAAGCCGAGCCCGAGATAGTCGCCGGCTACCACACAGAATACAGCAGCATGAAATTTGCAATGTTCTTCATGGCTGAATATACTCATATGATAGTTGCTTCGTGCATGATAACTTGTTTGTTTTTGGGTGGTTGGTATCCCTTACCGTTCGGAGGGTGGTTCGGCATTGATATCAACACGCATTGGTATCTGCCGCCTGCCGTGTTTATCGGCAAAGTCCTTTTCTTACTCTTTCTGTTCATCTGGGTAAGATGGACTTTGCCACGGTTCAGGTACGACCAGGTAATGAATCTCGGCTGGAAGAAGCTTTTCCCCTTGGCAGTCGCTAATCTGCTCCTCATAAGTTTTCTTATAGTTTCCGGAATCCTTTAGTATAATTGCGTTTATGAGTGTTTCGCGCGCTGAGCCTGACAGCCGTATTCCGTCAGACGAAAGAACGCTTCTCCGGTTGACTGGATAAGCGATACTGATCAGAATATAGTATATACTACTGATTAGGAGGAATTTCATGCGCACAGTTTCCCTGAAAACAGCTAATCAGGAGTTTGCCAAGCTAATTAAGGAAGTCGAGCGCGGAGAGGGTTTCATGATTACCCGCAGAGGCCGTCCGGTTGCCAGGCTGCTACCCCACACCGCTGACAAAATGGCCGACCCCGACTGGTCTGCCGCCTATCGGCGTATGATGGAAAGATTGGACGAAGGCGCTTCCCTCGGTGGCCTCAAGGTAAAGCGGGAAGATATTTATGATCGTTAAAGGCCGCTTCTCACTTGATACCAACATTCTGGTCTACGCGGTCGACCGCGATGCCGACAGAATTCACGAACTGTCAAAGGAACTAATCGGGAACGCGGCACGCAACGACTGCGTGCTCACGGTTCAGGCGCTCGCTGAGTTTTTCCATGTTACGACCCGCAAGAAGCTGCTGGAACCATCCCGCGCCAGTGCTTTCGTGCGTGACTGGCTGGAAGTCTTTCAAGTCGTCTCCGCCACTGATACGGCACTCGTTGATGCGATGGAAGCAGTCGGGGAACATCATCTGTCGTTCTGGGATGCAATGATCTGGGCTACGGCACGCCAAGGAGGATGTTCCGCAATCCTGAGCGAAGATATGCAGGACGGCCGACGACTGAACGGTATCGAATTCATCAACCCGTTCTCCTCGGGCGCTACCCCTCGTTTAGCGGAGTTTTTTTCGCAATAGCTTATCCCGAGTTTTCCTTGTTCTGACAGCATCTTCTTCGGATTCCCCATCCCCTTCGGCATCCGGGCCCTGGGCGGCGATGTCCATATCATTTATGGACCAGAGAGAAGCGGGACGCCCTCCCCTCGGCCCCTCTGAACTTGTTTCAATGGACACATTACGAAACATGCTGCTCGCCCGAACCTTGCGCTGAAAATTGCCCTGATCAATGCTCCTGTTCCATACAGCTTCATACACCTTGCGAAGTTCACTTATGGTAAACTGGGGAGGACAGAACTTGGCCGCAATCAGCGGAGACTCAAGCCTGCTGATTGCGCACTTAACCGCGTCACGCACGATCTCGTAGTGATCAAAGGCAAGCTCGATCTCTCTCTGTTCAATCATTGACACCGGAACCAGCCGCGCGTCAGCGGCATCGCCCCCGCCTACCAGGTCGGGAAGATCACTGCAGATCGCCCAGTAAGCAACTGTAACCACTCGCATGCGAGGGTCACGTCCCGGAGAGCTGTACGCGCCAAACTGTTCCAGATAATCCGCTTCGCTTATAACGCCCGTCTCCTCGGCAAGCTCCCTGGTCGCAGCAGCATCCAGATCCTCATCCGGCTTGAGAAACCCACCGGGCAACGCCCATCTGCCGAGAAACGGTTCAACTCCTCGCTCGATCAGCAACACCTGCAATACTTTTTCTCGAATTGTGAATATCACTATGTCCACAGTGACAGCAACCGGGGGAAAAGCTCTGGGATCATATTCGCCTGAGGCATTCATGAAAAAAAATTCTAATCAGATATTGACAGAATTACAATATCTCTTATAGTTATTGTGTAAAAGATAATATCTATAAGACAATAACTGTATGAGAGATACAGAAAAAGGAGGTAAAACAGCATGAACGAACTAAACAGAGTCAGTGGCGAGATACGCGAGCTGAAGGATCATATACGCAGATTGAGCAAGTCAGACAAGCTCGGATCTACAGAAAAGATTGAATACGCAAAGCTTGAACTGGAATGCGTGAAGATGATGTATACGACGTCATACCAGTTTCATCTGCTGAAACTGGAGGAAGAGCGCCTCGCGAACAATCCTCCTTACAAGGGGGAAATAAATGAACACTGAGCTTTCCACAGCATCGATTGGCTATCCCGTAACACGACTCGGGACTCAATATTGCCAAGAGGGATGTATTGTGGGCAGACGATTCGAATTTTGTACAGCATTGGAAATGGAAAATAAACTTAATTTAGGAGGTACAGTAAATTCGCATACGGAGCTATCATAGGAGACATTGCGGGTTCTGCTCACGAGTGGAATCCGATCAAGATAAAAGAGTTTGAATTGTTCAAACCGAATTCTAAATATACTGACGATTCGGTATGCACGGCAGCGGTCGCGCAGATACTGCTTGACGATCCGCCTTTAGCCGCTCAAGTATTACAGCAATGGTGCCGGAGCCATCCGAATCGCGGCTATGGAGGCTGGTTCATACACTGGGTCACACTCTCCAACCCCGAACCGTATAACAGCTATGGGAACGGAGCGGCAATGAGGGTGTCACCGGCGGCTTTCCTTAACAGGAACCGATCGCTCGAAGAGGCGCTTGCGGCCGCCGACAGGGTAACCAATATTACTCACAACCACCCTGAGGGCATCAAGGGAGCGAGGGCTACCACGCACGCTATCTGGCTTGCTTTTCAGAAATATGAACCGAAAGACATCCGCCGGATTATCGAGGGTGAATATGTGTATGATCTCTCAAGGACAGTTGATGATATCCGACCCGATTATTCCTTTGACGTGACCTGCCAGGGGAGTGTTCCCGAAGCCATTACGTGCGCGCTTGAATCAACAAGTTTTGAAGACGCCGTTCGGAACGCAATTTCGCTCGGAGGCGATGCCGATACACAGGCGGCAATAGCCGGGTCAATCGCAGAGGCTCTGCATGGTGTCCCGAAGGAGCTTGTGGAAAAGGCAAAGCAATATCTCACTTCGGACATTATTGAAGTGATAGAGAGATTGTACAGGAGGTAAGACACATTGGCAGAAAAGATATACATAACTCATCGGCTGGGACTACAGCAAGAATATTACGCGAAGTCTCATCCATACAAGGAGGAACTAAATGAACACTGAATTTGACACGGCCTCGGTAGGTTATCCCGTAACACGATTCGGCGTCTCGTTTTTCCCGGTTTACCTGGCGGCAAACGAACTGCCCGAGATTTCAACCGAGGGACTCATAATTGACGAGCTTGACTCGGAAATGGTATCTGGACTGTCGGTACGCAATCCTACCGAAAAACCGATTCTGATTACGGAAGGAGAACATCTCGTAGGAGGCAAGCAGAACCGTGCCGTCAACTCAACGGTTCTGGTTCCTCCCTCAAGCAAGCTTGAAATCCCGGTTTCATGCATAGAACAGGGACGATGGGGACGGCGACGGGAGTACAGGAGAAACTGTTCCTTTACCCCTCGGAACGTACGTTCAAAGCTGCAGGAAACAGTAAATGCGTCAATGCAACGCGAAGGTTCCCACAGGAGCGATCAGGGAGCGGTCTGGAGAGAAGTTGACGAAGTGCTTGACCGTCTGGAAGTAAGATCCGATACCGTAGCCGCCGCGGACGTGGAAGAGGCGTACAGGCGTGACAGTTCACTGTTCGCGGCGGTTGACGATCTCATCAAGCTCGGCCCTCTGCCGGAACAGAACGGAATTGTAGTCACGCAAGGAACAAGGGTAAAGGCAATTGAGCTTTTCGGTTCCCGGGATCTTCTGGCACATTACTGGAGCACGCTCGTACGCTCCCACATGCTGGAATCCGCTGATGACCCGGGTCCCCACTCGGCGGAAAGAGCGTTGTGGGCAATCAGACGGTTCGGGTCTATGGATCAGAAATCCTGTCCTGGGATCGGTATGGGCACGGAGCTGCGCATGATTGACCATGTAATGGTAGGACAGGCTCTTATGCTCGAGGAAACTGTAGTGCATGCAAGCATGTTCACTCGAACCTGAGGCAAGGGACAATGGCAAACCCGAGAGGATGGCAAAGGGCAGTCAAATGTAAGTAGTGCGGCTAGACGTTTCGCACGAGATATCCCAAGGCTGCGTATTGCTCCGATATTTGCAGAAACGAAGCGCGACGGGATCAGCGGGGTCCACAGTCCAACAGAAACGCCGGAAATCCGACGGCCGGGGTCAGTGCAAGATATGCAATAAACCGCTTAGAACAGAAGAAAGCATAGAGCGGGGGATAGGGTCGATATGCGAAGGACACGGATTATAGAAGGATTTGAGACACCCTTAGGAGGTGCATTTTTGTCGATATAACCTTTACATGCAAGCGATACGTGGTTCACGACATTCCGTGTCTTGAACAATCGCCATACTGCTGTAATTACCAAGTTTTATATGATCTCGGCGGCGGCCTCACAAACAACGTGACCTTTTTGTGGGACAGCGGACGTATAGATCATCTTGGTTTTGATTACGGCCTGGTGCCAGACAAAAAGATAATCTCTTTTGCGCTGCCACCGAAAAAGCCACGGCCTAGGCCTAAGCAAAGGAAATACGGCTTTGACATTTTTGTCAGTCCAGGAAAAAACGGCGAGGTGGTTACTTTTTTCAGGGGTAATTCCGACAAGGGGCGGCGGTTTCTCGAAACCGAGTTGCATACGGAGCCCTGGCAGTGGCTTGAAGACGGCACGGTCGCCGTCGACTACAGAGATGCGGGCAGCGTCTTTAGGGCGGCCGAAAAAGCTTACCTACGGGTCGGCGTAAGAATGGAACTCGGAAAACTCAACATCTTGGAGGTGCTTTTTCAGCGTGTTTTCATAGCAGCACGGAACCTCAAGAGACAGCAATTGTTGTACGAATAATATTCTTGAAGGTAAACTGCCCTTTTTTGCGAAATAGATAAAATATGGCAAAAATTTGACGATATCCAATACTTACCATATTATTGGTATCAAAACCCGTGATAGATTATGTTAAGCAAACGTTGGAGAAAATCAAATTAACACTGAAAAAAATCTAAAAAAATCCATGGTAGGAATTGATCTGGTCAGGCTTCTGGCTTCCCATGGAGACAATATATTCTCCATAGAACGTGCGCGGGAACTGGCACCTCGTGTTGGTCTCAAGGATTCGTATCTTTGCGAAGCTCTTTACCATCTGCGTCAAAATGACTGGATAGTCCCGATTCGCAGGGGTCTCTATTCTTTGTCTTCCGCCGCCCACGGCGGAATCTCCCCGCATGAGTTTGAGATCGCGATGAATCTGGCAAGCCCCGCCGCTATTTCTCACTGGTCGGCCATGAACCACCACGGCCTGACGGATCAGATACCGAGAACAATATTCATCCTGACAACCACGGAGAATTCAGTTCCGCGCAAGCGCAGGACTAAGAGCGAAGACGGCTTTTACAGGGGCTATAGAATTGAAAACACTTCATATCGATTCGTTCAGGTCAAGCCAGAATATTTCTTCGGGACAGAAGAGATATTGATCGGCAACACCTGGGTATCAATAACGGATCAAGAGCGCACCCTGCTGGATGGTCTTTGCCGTCCCCAGTATTGCGGTGGTTTCGCCGAAGCTCTTTATGCGTTTAATGCTGTAGGAGACAAGCTCGATATTAAGCGGATAGTAAAGCACGCTCTCCGACTTAGTGTCACGACGGCAAAGCGGCTTGGGTGGGTTCTTGAATACTGGGGATATGATTCCTCCGAATTCAGTGAACTCAGGGAACTGCCCGTTAAGGGATACCGCAAGCTTGACCCCATGGGGCCGAGAAAGGGGCCGTGCAACAGTCGCTGGATGATACAGGAGAATCTTTCCGGAAAAATTACCCCATGGTGAAATCTCTTAGATCCCGCATTAAGGAAATATGTAAATCTACAGGCACCCCTTTTTATATTCTCGAACGTGACTATTTACAGTCCTGGATTCTGGCAGGCATAAGCCAAGTGCCCTTGCTGTTTGACACGCTTGTCTTCAAAGGGGGGACATCTCTGAGAAAATGCTACTTCGGCAACTATCGCTTTTCAGAGGACCTGGATTTTACGGGACTCCAAGGAGTTCCGACAGGCAAAGATATGGAGCATGCCATACAGGAAGCGTGCGACATCACAACGCATCTCATGAAAAGGTACGGTTCCGTGGCGGATATTATGTGCGAGCGCTATGTTGAAAGACGCCCGCATCGGGGGAACCAAGAAGCTTTCAGAATACGGGTTCGTCTGCCTTGGCACAATTACCCGCTGACCAGCATTAAAGTGGAAATCTCCATGGATGAAAAAATTCTCAGTCCCGTGCAACTGCGAGAAATCATTCATCAATATGACGAACCGTTCGAAGCGAAGATCAAAACGTATTCTCTTGAAGAAATTGTCGCGGAAAAACTGCGGGCGGTCCTGCAGAACGTGGAAACGCTCAAGAGGCGCGGATGGACCCGTACTCGTGCACGTGATTACTATGACCTGTGGAGTATATTGGGCACATACAAAAATGACATGGATTTCACTGAGTTCATTTCTTTTCTACGGGATAAGTGCACGGAGCGGGATGTCACATTCACCGACCCTGAAGATTTCTTCGACAATCATCTGCTTTCCCTTGTTCACGGCGACTGGGAACAATCGCTTGGGAATCTGGTGCAGAATCTGCCCGCCTCAAAGTCAGTGGTCAGCGAATTGCGCTTACAGATCACTAGCATCTTCGCTAAATGCCTATGAGTTGTTTAGAGCGGCGGTTCTCAGATATCGAGATTGCTCACCCTGAGGGCGTTTAATTCGATAAATTCCTTTCTGGGCTCTACCTGATCACCCATGAGTTTTGAGAATATCTCGTCGGCTTCAACGGCATCGTCAACCTGTACCTGTTTCAGCACCCTGTTCTCGGGATTCATGGTTGTTGACCATAGCTGCTCCGGGTTCATCTCCCCAAGGCCTTTATATCTCTGTATGAACTGTCCTTTCTTTCCTCTGTCCATAACGAACTCAACGAAGTTTTCAAGGCTTGCAATCTCTTTTTCCTTGTCATCGTCAACGATATGGCAGGCAGAATCCCAGAGCGGGCTAAGCGACTCGGCAAGCTTCCTTAGCTCCCTGAAATCGGGCGATGCAAGAAAGTTAAAATCAATAGCGCAGGAACTCACCCTTCCGTTTTCCCTGAAGCCGTATTCAATGCTGTTTGAATTGTGTTCCGTATCCTCTCCAAGCGTCCAGTCAAGATCGACTATGTCGGGATAGCTCTTCTCAAGCCATTGCTTTATTCCGACAAGATGAGCATCCAAAGAGGTCTCGTTGCCAATCCTGAGGTTAGTCTTGCCGAGATCGGCTCTTCTGGCGAAACCGTCAACTATCCCCCTGTTTCTCCCCCACCTGCTCATGCGGTCAAGAAGTTTTCCGTACCTGATGGCTTTCTGCACGAGATCGAAAAGCTTTGACCCCTTGATCTGCCTTGCGTGGCCGTTTGTGCCCCCGGAGGCGATTTCAAGTCCTTCGACTCCGAGCTTGACGAGAAGCTCCTCGTATTCCTGATCGTCCTTGAGATAAGTTTCCTTTCTTCCCTTTCTCACAAGGTAGAGAGGAGGCTGCGCAACATAGAGATATCCCTTTTCTATCACTTCCCTGAAATAGCGGTAAAACAGCGTGAGAAGAAGGGTTCTTATGTGCGACCCGTCAACGTCCGCGTCGGTCATGAGTATTATCTTGTGGTAGCGTATCTTCGATATGTCGAACTCGCCCTCACCCTCGCCTATTCCGGTACCCAGAACAGTGATAGTGGTGCGGATCTCCTCGTTTGCTAGCATCTTGTCAAGCCTGGCCTTCTCGACGTTCAGGATTTTTCCCTTAAGGGGCAAAATAGCCTGGTTGAGCCGGTCTCTGGCCTGCTTGGCGGACCCGCCCGCCGATTCTCCCTCAACTATGTAGAGTTCGCTTTTCTCGGGGTCGCGCTCCTGGCAGTCGGCCAGCTTCCCGGGAAGCGAGCCGGACTCAAGGGCACTTTTTCTCCTGGTAAGTTCCTTCGCCTTCCTGGCGGCGTTTCTCGCTCTCGCGGCTTCTATGGTTTTCTCCACGATGCGTCGCGCCACCGCGGGATTTTCCTCGAAAAACACTCGGAGCTTTTCATTCAGCAGGGACTCGACTATGCCCCTGACTGAAGTGTTTCCGAGCTTGGTTTTGGTCTGTCCTTCAAACTTGGGATCCGGGATCTTTACGCTCACGACGGCCACCAGGCCCTCTCTCACGTCTTCTCCGGAAATTGCCATCTTGAGGTTCTTCAGGAGGTTTTTTTCCTCGGCATACTTGTTTATGGTTCTCGTAAGGGAAGTGCGAAAACCCGAGAGATGGGTTCCGCCCTCTATGTTGTTTATGTTGTTCGCGTAGCAGAATATGGTTTCCCTGTAAGTGTCGTTATACTGCAGGGCAACTTCAACCGCGGTTGCGTCTCTTTCTCCCGAAACGTAAATCACCTCCGGGTGAAGCGCTCTTCTGTTCTGGTTAAGCTCCTCGACGAAAGCGACTATTCCACCTTCGTAGAAAAACTCCTGGGATCTTTCGGTTCTCTCGTCGTTTAGAGTAATGCGAAGGCCCCTGTTGAGAAATGCAAGCTCCCTTATCCTGTGGGCCAGTATGTCGTAGTTAAACTCGGTGACTTCGAATATTGTGGAGTCGGGCTTAAAATGTATCTTTGTTCCGCTTTTTTTCGTTTTCCCGGTGTTCTTAAGGTCTTTTAACGCCTCTCCCTTTCCATATTCCTGGTACCAGACATCCCCTTCCCTTCTGATCTCTATCGAGAGGTTCTCCGAGAGCGCGTTTACCACAGTGACGCCCACGCCGTGGAGCCCTCCTGAAACCTGATAGACCTTGCTGTCGAATTTCCCCCCGGCGTGGAGCATGGTCATCACGACCTCAACGGCGGGTTTTCCCGTCTCTTCGTGGATGTCAACCGGAATTCCCCTTCCGTCGTCCTCAACCGTAATGCTCTCGTCCACGTGCACGGTAACGGAGATATTGTCGCAGAAACCCGCCAGGGACTCGTCCACGCTGTTATCGAGAACTTCGAACACGAGGTGGTGGAATCCCCGGGAATTGGTATCCCCTATGTACATGTCAGGGCGTTTTCTTACGGCTTCAAGGCCCGGAAGAACCTTTATCTGCTCGGCTGTGTAATCGTCACCGGAACCGTTATCATGCCGCAACTCGCCCATTGTTTCGGATTCTTGAGACTCGCTCAAAACAAGTACCTCCCGGTCAGAGATAATATGTTTACTATAATACCTGAAGAAAAGAAAAAAGCCCGTAATATCCGGCAGTTTAAGTAAAAATCAGAATTCTTGGGAAGCAACAAGGCAGACTGACTGGGCGAGACGAAAAGTGGTTTTTTCTCCTGAAATCATTTTTTAGTGATTTTCGGACCAATATATACCACATAAACCGGCTCACCTGCTCGAATTGTCCATGAGAAGTGCAGACGGATAATATTCCGTCTCTCCTTACCGTGCCACGGACAAAACAGAGATTCTTTGGGATTACCAGGGTGAGGAAATGTTAATTCTCCCTTGAAATTCTGCTTCTCCGTATCCGATGAATCGGAAAACAACGCATTGCCACCCGTAAAATAATCCTTGTACATCTTATGGGCTTCAGGGGTACGATTTCCTTCATTGTCAAAAGCACCCGCAAAACGATCCAAGATACCGAGCAGAAATATAATTCGGTCCGCCGAACTTTTCGAAAACGGCAGCCCGTCAAGCGGTTCAAAACAGTTGCTGGCAAATACAAGCCGCTCATAGAGTTTTTTGGAGACGTTCCGCAAATCGGACCATGACAAGACAGAAGAGGGAGCACTGCTCAATCTGTTTTCCAGATCAATCGCGTCCCGCCAGTTCTCGATATCAATATCTTGGTCTTTTGGTCCACGCTTCCAGACCACCCGGACTGGGGAATAATCCCAATCAGACGGCCTGACGCTGACAAGGTTTGTGATTACGCTATGCAAAGTGCGGAACGCCGCTTCGCCGACCGCGGAGTCTGTAACAATTTCTCCGTTTTCGCATTCCATCCAGTCATCTTTCCCGTGTCTTCGGATATCGTCCCAGAACGGCCCACCTCGAGTAAGCCGAAACATTGCTGCTCTCTGCTCGTTTTTACTGAACTTGGCAATGGCTTGTTGCATCATCATGTCGGGTATCGGCTCGGCATTCACAATCATCCTGTTAAAATAGAAATCGTGATTGAAGCGCTCGGCAACCCTGCTTATTTCCATCACGCGCGCAAAAGCGTTCCGAAAAGATGATATATCGTAAAACTGTCCGTGAATCGACAAGTCATTAAACAAAAAATCCAAGTCAGTCCCACCCGGCAAAATAGTTCATATCTTTGTCAAACTGATCAAAAAAACCCTCTGGCCAGCTATCTATGTTGCCATCAGTATCAATAGTCGGACTTTCAACTTGCGGTTTCTCGCTCACCGGATCCTCACCTCTCGGACGGAAGAAATGCAAGGCGACATCCTCGCTTGACAAAACATGCTTCTTGACTGACCGACGAATGCCGTTTAACACATGGTCGCTGTGAGTCTCCGCAATGACCTGAACACCCGATGAAGCGACTTCAGCAAGAAATTCTCCCATCGCGGCCTGTCCCGCGGGATGGAGATGCACTTCGGGATTCTCGATCAGCAGCAGACCCTCACTGTCTGCTGACAGTGCCGCAACCACAATCGGAAGAACCTGAGTCAAGCCAAAACCAGTATGGGCGGGGCGATGAAATTCCGTGTCGTCGGATATGCGTATACCCAAGGTTACTGCACTTGCTCTGGGAACCTGGTTAATCTCCAACACGCATCCAGGGAAAAATTTTTTCATTCGTGCTTCTACCTGCTGGAGACGATTTGGAGAAGATATATCGCAAACCTGCAGATTATCACGTACATGAGCATCTCTGCCAGAGTGAAGAACACTGACTGCGTATTCTCCTTGCGGACCGACAACAGGGGTAAGTTGAGGATCGTCGAACATGTAATATTCACGTGGTCCCAGCCTCTCAGCGGACAGATATGTAAGATTGCGAAGTCTGCTTGTCAGTGAATGACAAATAGGATTTTCTGCTGATTGTACCGGTAGCAGATTGTGAAGAGGTACAGACCTGTCAACATCCCAACCTTCACCATCTCCCGTCTCCCCGCAGGCTCTATGCACAATCATCGACATTTCATCACGTTCGCCTTGGAACTCCCATCCAAACCAGCCTGAATCGTCATCCAGAAGTGTAATCGCAAATTGCCGATGTCCGTGAACCTGATTAACAACGTCAGTCACAGTACCGAGACGAATTCCCCCGCCGTTCAGCATAAGACGCAACGACCATTCGTGTTCCCGCATCGTCTGGTGCAGAAGAACCAAGGCCTGCATAACAGACGATTTCCCGGACGCGTTGGCACCGGAGAGCAGAGTCAGTGGACGCAACGGCAGCTTCAGTGTTTCAAAGCATTTAAAATCTTGCAGATCAAGCCTCGTGAGCACCTAGTACCTCCTCAAAAACCCTGTTCATTTCGCTGAAACGTTTTCTCACCCTTATGGTGCCATTTGTTGCGTACGTGATTGCGCGTTGAAACTCGTCATCATCCAGCAGTTCACAAACAGATTCGTAAAGAGGTTCCTTTGACCCTTCTATCTGATCATCCGAGTACCGGGACAATCCCGTGGACATAACATCCCAGAGGGAAGCGTTTAAAACGCTGCGCCTGCCGTTATTTTTCGGAAGTTTTCTGAATGCGTTACGACCGAACAACTCAAGATTGTTGGCCAGCCCTCTTCGAAACTCAGATGACAAGCAAGACAGTTCAGATTCACTCATGCGGTTCATCTTGCGCAGACACTGGGCAAGAAAATCATCCATATCGCCTCGGTAGGCATCAAGACCCAAGAGTTGAAACGCGCAGAACCGGTTTACAAATTCCCGGTCGCGCATAGTGTCTTTTCTCAGTCTTCTATCTGTTGCCCGGAGGAATATGTCGGTCTGTGATTCTTTTTTCAGGAAACGGGTCGCCTCCCCCATAAACAGGCAGTTGCGCATCTGCTGTCTGGTAAGGGCCATACCTCCGTTAACTCTTTCGAATATGTCAAGACGCGCGCGCTCCGGAACCTTCGAGTCGATTGTGTACAAGATTAAATTGCAGTCTTCAATTCGGTTCTTAAGCTTGTTTTTCAAGTCAGAGAATTTTTTGCGATTGAGTTCTTCGCGGGCGGGCAGTTTCAATCTCAGTTCATCCTTGACGAATCGATCGAATGTCGTAAGCCGTTGCAGGCCGTCGACGACAACCATTTTCCCCGAAGCGTCTTCCGCCAAATAGAAAACTGGCAGGGGTATCCGCATGATCACGGATTCAATCAATCTGCTTTGCTTGCCCTCATCCCAGATAAAATCGCGCTGGAAATCGGGATCCATGATATATCCCCCCTGATTAATCCGCCTTACAACGTCATGGATAGTCCTGTTTTCCGTACGGATAAGAAGACTGTCTATAGGATAATCACCCCAAGAACTACTCTCAGAATCTATCCCTTCTATTTCTTCTTCGCTCGGTTCATTGTCGGAAACGGGCTGTGAATTTTTCATCTCGTTTTCACTTCTTATTCAGGCCTAATCATCCTACGCAACAACGATTTTTAGTTAGAGATTAAAACTTGTATTATAACATGAAGCATGCCGTTTTTCTAAAGCGAGTATGACCCAACAGGTTTGAGGAAAGTACTTTTTAACAGTCGCTGAGTGGAACGAGAGAACTTTCTGGGAAAAATCAGCTTATGGTTTATGACACAGCTTAGTTCTTGAAATCATCTGCGAAATGTCCTCGGCAAATTGACTCCTGCGCCGCCGTATGGGTTTACGGATATCCGTTACCTGTATCGGACGGACTTCTAAGTTGCCGCCGCTATGGCTTCAGAGCGGGAATCAAGTACCGGCATGATCCGGTCAAAGCACGTGATCTCGAACACTTCTCTCATAGGTGCGGACAGGGAGCACACCGCGAATTTCACTTTGTTTTCCTGCTGTCTTTTGGCGAGAAGCAGGATCGAGCGAAGCCCCATGCTGTTGATGTAGGTCAACCCTTCGAGGTCAAGAACTATAGGGACGTTCTGTCCCTGAATTTCCTCAAACATCTTGCGGTGAAGTTCCCGTCCCCCCAAGCCTTTGATCTCGCCGGATATGCTCATTATCAGAACTTCTTCGAGCTGATCAACCTGGATTTTAACTTCTGCGTCGCTCATCCGGGGCACTTCTCTTTATGGTCCACACGCTGCAGCATTATCTCAAATTTGTTCTGTAGAAAATACATTAAACCTATAGCTGTAATCCTATCACACTTTTGGGCAGTGAAGTATAGAGAATTATAGAAAATCCCGATTTCAGCAGATTGCAGACCCAATCGGTCTCTCGTGGTCAGAATTGCTCTCCGGAACCCTATGCTTCGGAAATTTTGGGATGCGTGATGCCGGTCTGTTTCTGATATTTGCCTTTTTTGTCCGCGTAAGAGATCTCGCACCCTTCGTCACCTTCAAAAAACAGCACCTGGGCGATCCCCTCGTTTGAATATATCTTTGCGGGAATGGGGGTCGTATTTGAGATCTCAAGCGTCACGTATCCCTCCCACTCGGGTTCAAAAGGGGTGACGTTAACGATTATCCCGCACCTTGCGTAAGTGGATTTACCTACGCACACGGTAACCGTGCTTCTGGGTATCCTGAAATACTCAACGGTCTTTGCGAGCGCAAAGGAGTTCGGCGGAATTATGCAGCAATCATCCTCTATCTCCACAAATGACTTGGAGTCGAAGTTCTTGGGGTCAACTACGGCGCTGTGGAGATTGGTAAAAACTTTGAACTCATTGCTCACCCTTATGTCGTAGCCGTAAGAGGAGAGGCCGTACGATATAACGCCCTTGCTTACCTGCCCTTCCACAAAAGGATCTATCATCTTGTGTTCAACCGCCATCTT
Source organism: Thermodesulfobacteriota bacterium (assembly GCA_965208155.1). Lineage (GTDB taxonomy): Bacteria > Desulfobacterota_D > UBA1144 > Nemesobacterales > Nemesobacteraceae > Nemesobacter. The sequence goes on along the minus strand of OZ242322.1, from coordinate 2,104,657 downwards.
CCTTATCCAGTGATCAGGTTTGATTCCCATAGCTGTTCTCCTTTCTGTTTTCTCGAATCTCCTTTAATATACGATTCTTGCCCTAGTGCCCCGCATCCGGCATCAATCCAGAAACCATTACACAAACTGCCTCAAAAACCTTACGTCGTTCTCAAAAAAAAGCCTTATGTCGTTTATCCCGTACTTAAGCATGGCGATTCTCTCAACCCCCATGCCGAAGGCAAACCCCGAATAGACATCAGTGTTGTAGTTAACGCTTGAGAAAACCGCGGGATCGACCATTCCGCACCCCATTATTTCAAGCCAGCCGGTCCCCTTGCATACCCTGCATCCGTTGCCGGAACATATCTGACACTCTATGTCCACCTCGGCGCTGGGCTCGGTGAAGGGGAAGAAGCTCGGGCGGAACCTGACGTTCGTATTGTCGCCGAAAGTGAGCTTGACGAACTGGATGATGACGGATTTTAAGTTTCCGAAAGTTATGCCTCTGTCAACCAGAAGACCCTCTATCTGGTGAAACATAGGAGTGTGGGAAACATCGCTGTCACACCGGTAAACTTTTCCGGGAGCTATTATCTTCACCGGAGGCTGCTGGGTCTGCATGATCCGTATCTGCACCGGCGAGGTGTGGGTTCTTAAGACCATGTCGTCTGTTATGTAGAAGGTGTCCTGCATGTCCCTCGCGGGGTGGTTCTTCGGTATGTTAAGCGCTTCGAAATTGTAATAATCAAGCTCGACCTCGGGGCCCTCGGCGACTTCGAATCCCATCCTCTCGAAGTCATAGACGATGCGTTCCATCACCTGGGTTATGGGGTGCTTGGCTCCGACCGGCATTCCGCGCCCCGGAAGAGTGAAGTCGGTTGCCTCCTCAAGGAGCTTTTCATTCATTATCCTGCGCTTTATCTCGTCTGATTTTCTCTCGATCAGCTCCTCGATTTCCTTTTTGGTTCCGTTTATGAGAATGCCCGTCTGGCGGCGCTCGGAAGCGGAAAGATCCTTCATGGATTTTAGAAGCTGCGTGAGAGATCCTTTCTTTCCGACGTAGCTTGCCTTCACCCTTACCAGATCGGCCTCCGTAGAGACCGAGTCAAGGTCAGAATCTATCTGGCTTCTTATCTCCTGCAGCGTTTCTTGCATGACGTGAACGAGTTGTGTTTTTTCAGAAGCAAAACGGGAAATATTTAACCGTTATGAGACCGATTATCAAAGCGAAGAGCCCGTCCTCAACGGAGGATGCGGCCAAAGCACGGCTTCTATACGGTTTCCTTTCTTTTTCTCCAGTAGACCACGAAAGCGCTTGCAACGAAAATCGAGGAGTAGGTTCCTATAACGACCCCCACCATGAGGGTAAACGCGAAATCGTGTATTACCGAGCCGCCGAGGAAAAACAGTGGGAGGAGCACTATGAACACCGTTATAGCCGTGAGCAAAGTACGCGAGAGCGTCTGGCTTATTCCATCGTTAACAAGCTCTCTGAAGCTCTTTTCAGGGAAATTCCCCATGTTCTCCCTTATCCTGTCAAATATGACGATTGTGTCGTTAACCGAGTAACCTATCACGGTCAGAAGCGCGGCCACGATCGCGAGGGTGAACTCCTTGTCCGCGAGCGATATTGCCCCGACGGCTATAAGGGTATCGTGAAGAAGGGCGATGACCGCTCCCACGGCAAAACCGAATTCAAACCTGAATACCAGGTAGGCAAGTATGCCTACGCACGCGATCAGTATGGATAAAAGGGCCTTGGTTATGAGTTCCTTCCCAACCCTGGGACCTATGTAGTCTATCCTCTGGATGGAGGCTCCCTCGAAATCTTCCGACGTGGCGAAGAGGTCCTCGAGCTTTCTCTGAAAATCCCCTATCTCATCAAAGGTCGCAAGTTCCGGAGCAAACTGTATGAGATGCTCGTTATCGCCCGGAAGACCGAAGCGCTGAACCGATTCCGAGGGGAAACCGCTCTCGGCAAGCGCACTTTTCAGCACATTGGTATCAAGGCTCTTTGCGAGCTTTATATGTATCTCCGTTCCGCCCGTGAACTCCACTCCCCAGTTGGGCCCCTGGTGATAAAGCAGGGAAGCGATGGAAATAACCGCAAGCGCGATGGAAATACGCATCGCGCCACCCATCTTATCCACAAAATCGTAATTAAGTCTTCCTACAATACGCACTCTTGCTCCCTCAGATACTTACTTCGGTCAGTTTCTTGTCCCTGTAAAGCATGTTCGTAAAGATTCTCGCCACAATCAGGTTGCTGAAAACGGTCGACACTATTCCGATTGAAAGCGTTGCCGCAAAACCCTTCACCGGACCCGTGCCCAGCCAGAAAAGTATAAGCGCCGTAAGCAGCGTCGTGACGTTCGCGTCAAGTATGGTCCACACGGATCTCGCGTATCCCGTTTCAATTGAGTGAACCGCGGTTTTACCCGCTATGAGTTCCTCTTTTATCCTCTCGAATATGATGATGTTTCCGTCAACCGCCATGCCGAGCGTGAGAACTAGACCCGCTATGCCCGGAAGCGTAAGCGTAACGCCGAAAGCGGAGAGAAAACCCATTATGAAAAGTATGTTCAGCACCAGGGCGGCGTTCGCTATAACGCCCTGCATCCTGTAGAAAAAGATCATGAACACCAGAACAAGTATGCCGCCGACGATCATGGAGAATCTCCCCTTCTCTATCGAGTCCTGCCCGAGGGAAGGACCCACGGTCCTTTCCTGCTCAACCCTTACGGGAACGGGAAGGGAGCCTGATCTCAGGATAAGCGCGAGGTCTTTTGCCTCTTCCGGGGTGAAGGTGCCGGTTATCGTGCCCTGGTAGGTTATCTTGTCCTGGATGGTGGGAGCGGACTTTATCACGCCGTCAAGAACTATCGCCAGACGCTCGCCGATGTTCCCCTCTGTAAGCTTTCCGAACTTGCTCGCACCCTCTCCTCTGAACGTGAAACCCACCGCGGGATTCCCGTAATTATCAAACGTTATCCGGGCATCGGAGATATATTCCCCCGTCACGCCCGCGAGCCTCTCGGTCAGAAAAAACTTTTCGTTCTCATTCCCGGTGTCTCCCTCGTGGATGGCAAAGCCTTTTTCCGAAAGCTGCTTTTCGCTATCAGCTTCGGCCGCCGCGAGGAGATTTTCCCGCGACGCTCCGACGGCTCTTACGATCTTGAATTCCAAAACGGCCGTCTTTTTGATCAGGTTAACTATTCTCTGCCTGTCTTTTTTGGAGGCGCCCGGAACCTGCACCAGTATCCTGTCGTCGCCTGATTTCTGTATGCTCGGCTCGACGAGACCGAAATCCTTGACTCGATTCTCTATTATGTGGCGCACCCGCTCTATTGAGTTTTGCTCAAGCTCGTCCACGTAGGAGGGCTTTATCGAGAGTCTTATCAGAAAGCCGTCGGAACGTATATCCGCCACTTCTTCAAACTCGTCACTCGCGATCTCAAGGGCCTTGTCCATATCCGCCCCCGGGAAAAGACCGATCGTGAGGGTTCCCTGAGAGACAGAGGAGGTTTTAACGAGAATCCTCCCCTCCCTGAACTTCGATACTAGGGCTTCCTCGACTATGAGCATTTCCTGCTCAATGCCCTCTTCGGTTTCCACTCCCAGAAGAAGAAATATCCCGCCCTCAAGATCAAGCCCGAGGCTTATCCCCTTGCTCGAGAAAACCTTTCCCCACCAGGAGGGAAGCTTGTCGCCCATGAAGGTAGGCGTAAGGAGTATTGCGCAGAGAAAAGAGAAAAGAACAATAACGGTAATCCAAAGACGGGATACGCCCTGCATTAATCAGCCGCCCCCTTTGGATTTACCGTCAGCGGCTCCAGAATCAGTCTTCTCCGAGATCCCGGAACGTGCCATCTTTATGTTAATGCCTTTAGCTATCTCGACCGTGATGTCGTCCCCGTCGACGCTTATCACCCTGCCGTATATGCCACCGGTTGTGACAATGCTGTCACCCCTTTTCACCTCGGCGAGCATCTTCTTGCGCTCACGGCTCTGGCGCTGCTGGGGCCTTATGATAAGAAAGTAAAAAAGGGCGAATATGGCAACGAACGGAAGTATGGCCGAAAACGTGCTTCCTCCCACTCCTCCCTGGCCAGACCCGGGAGGCATGCATGACAAAAGAAAAAGGGCTGAAGTAGCGACAACAATTAGTTTATTCAATTACTGTTCCTCCTCAACATCGCTGAGTTCCGAGCACAACTGCCTGAATGTGCCGGTTTTTATCGATTCTCTTATTTTTCTCATCAGTTCGGAGTAATAATAGAGGTTATGAAGGGTCAGCAGCTGAAGAGAGAGAATCTCCCCGGCCATGAATATATGCCTCAGATACGACCTTGAAAAATTTTCGCACGTGTAGCAGCCGCAATCCTCATCAAGAGCCGAGCTGTCGTACGCGTAACGGGAGTTTTTTATAACCACTTTTCCCCGATTTGTAAAGAGAGTTCCGTTGCGGGCGTTGCGCGTCGGGATGACGCAGTCGAAAAGATCGACTCCGAGAGCCACCGCCCTCACTATGTCGCCCGGATTCCCGATGCCCATGAGATACCTGAGCCTGTCCTCGGGCAGAATCCCGGCGCAGAGCTCGGTAATCTCGAAAGTCGCCCCGCTTTCTTCGCCGACCCCCAGCCCGCCTATCGAATAGCCGTCAAACCCTATGTCCACAAGTTCTCCCACCGAACGCGCCCGAAGGTCCTCGTACACCCCTCCCTGCACAATGCCGAAAAGTGCTCTTGAGGGATCCTGCCTCGCTTCCTTGCAAAGCCCCGCCCAGCGCGTCGTAAGGGTGACCGACTTCTCCATGTACTCGTAGGGAGAATCGTGGGCCGGGCATTCGTCAAAACACATCATCACGTCGGAACCCAGGTCCTCCTGAACGGCTATCGAGACCTCGGGGGAGAAAAAATGCTCGCTTCCGTCTATGTGGGAGCGGAAGGAGACCCCGTCTTCGGTTATTTTCCTGCTTTTCGCGAGGCTCAGCACCTGATAGCCGCCGCTGTCGGTGACGATCGCGCCGTCCCACGACATGTAGCGGTGAAGTCCGCCGAGAGAGCTTATTATGTCAGTGCCGGGCCTCAGGTAGAGATGATAGGCGTTTGCGATAAGCATCCTGAAACCGAGGCGGCGAAGATCAAGGGGCGTTATTGCCTTGCCCGCTCCCTGTGTCGCCACGGGCATGAATGCCGGAGTCTCAATTGTTTCGCGGGAGGTGCGGATTTCTCCCAGCCTGGCGGAACCGTCCCTATCGATAAGCCTGAACTGGTACATGGTGGATAAACGCGCCGGGATCAGAATCCGAGCACGTCCCTCATCGCGTAAATCCCCGGAGGTTTTCCCGGAACCCATTTTGCCGCGCGAATCGCGCCCGCAGAGAAGTTCTCCCTGCTGGTCGCCCTGTGGACAAGCTCCACTCTTTCTCCGTCGCCGAGGAACATGACGGTGTGGTCCCCGACCACGTCTCCTCCCCGAAGAGTCTGGATTCCTATTTCCCCTTTTCCTCTCGCCCCTATACGCCCGTGTCTTTCGTATCTAGCCACGTCTTCTAGTTCCGAGCCAAGGCCGGCGGCTACCGATTCTCCAAGCGCGATTGCCGTTCCGCTTGGAGAATCGGCTTTCGCCCTGTGATGGGTCTCGAAAATCTCGGCGTCGTAATCCTCTCCCAGATGAGAGGCCAACTGTCTTGATATCTCGAAAAGGACGTTTATACCGACGCTCATGTTGGGAGAGAAAACACATGGTATCCGCCGAAGCAGGCAAAGGAGATCCTCCCTCTGCTCCGGGGTAAAGCCCGTAGTTCCTATGACCATCGATTTTCCGTTCCGCACCGAATATTCGGCGTGGGCGAGGGTCGCTTCGGGAACGGTGAAGTCAATTATGACGTCCGCGTCCCGGGCCGCTTCCGAAATGCCGTCACTTATGCTCACCCCCGGCTCCGCGCCCGCGACGAAATCTCCGAGGGTGCGGCCGACCGAGGAGTGTCCCGCCGCCTCCGTAGCTCCCACAAGCTCAATATCCCCGTCTGTGCCCGCAAGCGAAGCCACGCTCTTTCCCATGCGCCCGCACACACCCGCTACCGTAACTTTTATCACTCTAGCCTCCTCCGTCTCCGCCCTCCGGTCCGTAGCTGCAGTTCTCAATGCACTCGTCCTTCATTATCTTCCATTTTTTCTCAGGTATGGAGAGATCGTAGCGGTTTGTGTATCTGGCCCTCTTGCGCTTGTCCCCGTCCGGTTCCATGTAGTCAACCTCCACTTCCGCAACCACTATGGCGGTATCCTTAAAAAGCTGGGTCGCAAGAATCCTGTAGTCAACTATCTTTATGTCGTAGCGCTCGTAAAGAAGCTCGAACCTGCTTACGTATCCCTCGCGGTCCGAACTGAATATATGGATCTTGTCGTAAGCGGACTTAAAGTCCCGTTCCTTAAGCGCTTCGAGGAAAGAGGTTACGACACTGGTAGCGGAAACCTTCGGCTGCGGCCTCCTTGCGTCCGAGCCTCGCACCGGAACGGCGCAGGAGGCAAAAAGAAGCAGAAACGGCAGAACAAAAAGGTGAGCTTTTCTCATGGAGCGGAAACTGAATATCCTCTGAATAAGCTAAGAAGTTAAACGAGAAAAATGGCGCAGGCAAGTTTCGGCGATACGCGGCGCGGTTTTCCTTGCACACCCCGTGGCGGTTGCGAAGCGGAACCCGTTGCGGGTATCCTGCTTGGGAAAAAAGAAAACGGCCACGGAAAAAAGAGAAAAATATCATGAAAAGCATGACAGGTTTTGCGGAATCATCCGTAAACACGGAAATCGGAAAGATCGTTGTAGACATGCGGTCGGAGAACCACAGATTCCTTGACGTCAATGCCAGCGTTCCTGAATCGCTCCTCCAGATGGAGACCACCATTGAGGAGAGGATGAAAAACTCGATTCAGAGGGGAAAGCTCCGCCTCAGGCTCTCCGTACAGAAGAACAAAAGACAAAAGCAGCGCTTATCCGAAAAAGTTCTCCAGGAAAATCACAGTTCCCTTAAAAAAATCAGTTCGGCACTGGGGCTTAAAACGGAGATAGGAATCGAGCACCTGCTCATGATGGAGAAGTCCTTTGAAAACCAGGTCTCCCCCGAGGTCTCAAGGGAGACGGTATCCAGAATCAAGGAAGCAGTCTCAAAAACCCTCGTAAAGTTCAACAGAAGCCGGGAAATCGAGGGGCGAAAACTTGAGAAAGCTATACTGGGACGCCTGGAAATCATAAAGAAAACGGTTGACGGCGTAAAGAAAAAACGAAAGGAATTCGTAAAGAAATCCGAGAAAAAAACGAAGGAAAGAATCGAGAAAATTTTCTTCTCAAGGCACAAGAACGACCCCGTTATCTCCCAGGAGGCCGCAGCCATAGTGACGGAGAAAAGCGAGATTGACGAGGAGATCGTGAGGTTAGAAGCCCATATCTCAAAGTTCAGGAAAACCGCCAAGAAAAAAGGGCCTGTGGGAAAGGAGCTTGATTTTCTGGTACAGGAAATGAACAGGGAAGCGGGAACGATATCGGCAAAATGCAAGGACGCGGGAATTTCGCACCTTACCATAAGCATACGCCTTGAACTGGAGAAAATACGGGAGCAGATTCAGAATATAGAGTAATTCAGCCAGTCTTATCCCGTGCTCTCGACACAAGCAGCAAGGCCAGCCGCCCGATCACCCGTGGCGCCGCCGCATATGCCGGATGAGCCTGCCGGACATTATCCCCGCATCATCCAGACAAGACTCAATCTTTCGGTAACAGCAGGCCGCATATTCCCCTCGGAAATACGGCCTCTCTCACCAGGCCCGATCAGTTGTCCACACTGCACTCGCCCGCGGGGTTCCCTTCCAGGTCAACGAGAACAGGGTCAGGCCTTCTGCCCATGTCATCATAGGTGTGTACGTAGTAAAAACCCTTAGTTACGTCGCCGTTAGCATCGAAATCAACCTCGCCTGAGAAGCCGTAATAATCAATATCATCGTTGGTACTGTCGCTATCGGTGAGAAATTCCGCGCATTCGGCATAAGTTCTGCATTTGGTCCCATCCCTGCTTACCCCTATCATTTCCCCGACATACACGGCAGGATCCGAAGATTCGCTTTTAATGGACGCAAGCTTCATAAGCGCAACAGCATCGTATATCTGCCTCGCATATCTTCCCGCTTCATCAAAAACTTCCTTCCTGTCTTCCCGCCTGCAGGGATCAGGGCCCGCGATTGTGGTTACAAACCCCTCCATGTCCTCAAGCGAAAGCGCTTCGGGAGAAAGAGCGACAACTATTTCGGCAAACCCCTCAATTGACAAAGAATCCGACCCGTAGTATTTCACCTTTTTTTTGAGCTCATCCCTCTTGAGCAGTCTTGCCATAAGATTCGCTCCCCCTTCACGAAACAGTGCCAGAACAATGGAATCTACGGGATTATCTACGGCATTTACCGCGCTTATCACGGCATCTGCTGCCGCCGCCTCGTCACCTTCTGCGTACTCAATCGGCTCAAGTGAGCTTACTCCCGCCTGCTCAAGGGACTCGACAAGACCGTCCTTAAGGTTTCTTCCGTAACTGTCGTCACGAAACAGTATGGCCGCGCGTTTCCCCCCAGCCTGCTTTACCAGCTTCGCAAGTATGGGCGCCTGGAACGCGTCCGATGGAATAACTCTGAAGAAGTAGCCGTCATCAGCGAAAGCGCTTATTTCAACCGAACTGGCCGAAGGGGATATAGCGACCATCTTCGCTTCAGCTAAATCATCCACAAGACCCACAGAATCGGCAGAAGTAGTCGGACCTATTATTCCGTCGACTCCCCTGCTAAGAAGGCTCCCCAGAGCATCAGAATCAAAAGAAAGGTGGGTGTCGCGGCCAAAAACAATTTCTATATCGCCGCCTGCGGCATTTATATCTTCTACGGCCGAGACTACCGCCTGTCGCCTGGTGTCATAGCTGCCGTCAAAAATCCTCTCGGGGATGAGCACCCCTATGCAGAGAGAAGCATCCGCGCAGTCATTGCTCCGGCAGGCTGAAGGGCCCAGGATGCAGATCAGGACAAAAATATACAGAAGTGAACGGGCGCTTTTCATTTCAGGGTTCTGTGACCGAATTACAGTTAAAGAAGCTTCTTTGCTATTGTAGCCCGGAAAAACGGATATTTCAAAAATAAGGAAGTCCATTTTACGTGTATGCGGTCCCGGATATCGAGGTTTCTGAATCCGGAGCGAAGGATTTTGAAAAAACGGACTATGCATGTTATATTCCCCCTCATTTGAAAAACTTATCGGGGAGGCCCGGGAAATAAGCATTCTTGTAAATAAAGACTCAAAAGTGCTCGTGCAGGGAATAACGGGAAGCGCCGGGCTTTTCCACGCGACCCAGTGCCGCGAATACGGAACCAGCGTTGTTGGCGGCGTCACTCCGGGAAAAGGCGGAAGCAGCGTCGAGGGGTTCCCGGTTTTTGACACCATGGATGAAGCGGTGCGGGGGACCGGGGCAGACGTGTCCCTGGTGTTCGTTCCTGCGGCGTTCGCTATGGACTCGATGCTTGAGGCCCTTGATTCAGGCGTAAAGCTCGTAATCTGCATAACCGAGGGGATACCCACCCTGGATATTGTAAGGGTAAAGGAATACATGAGGGGTTCTGATGCAAGACTCGTCGGACCCAACTGCCCGGGCGTTATAACCCCCGGGGAAGCCAAGGTGGGAATAATGCCGGGCTACATACACAAACCCGGAAGAGTAGGGATAATCTCAAGAAGCGGAACACTTACCTACGAGGCCGTCTGGCAGCTTACCAACCTCGACATAGGACAGTCGACGTGCATCGGCATAGGCGGCGATCCCGTTATAGGGACCACGTTTATTGACGCGCTCTCGCTCTTTGAGAACGACCCGGACACAGACGCGGTGATAATGATAGGGGAAATCGGCGGGTCTGACGAAGAAGAGGCTGCCGAGTACATAAGCCGGAGCTTCACGAAGCCCATAGCCGCATTCATCGCCGGAGCCACGGCGCCCAAGGGAAAAAGAATGGGTCACGCGGGAGCCATCATTTCAGGGGGCTCGGGAAGCGCCGAGGACAAATTCCGGGCACTTGAGCGCGCCGGAGTCACCACCTGCAAAAGCCCGGCCGAGATGGGAAAAGCGCTTCGCAGCGCTATCTCGCAAAGTTCCCAGGCTTAACCACCATCCTGCCTCTCACGCGGGCAATCCCTAAATTGGTTATCATTCTGCTCGTATGGAACTAGAACTTTTCGAGCTAGAGATTTTCAACAACCTTCTCGGAACAATCGCCGAGGAAATGGGTTCTGTGCTCGTAAGAGCCGGATTCTCTCCGAACATAAAGGAAAGACGGGATCTTTCCTGCGCCATATTCAACTCAGAGGGAGAAATGATCGCCCAGGCCGCCCATATCCCCATACACCTGGGATCAATGTCGTTTGCCGCGAGATCGGTAGCGACGGAGAATCTTTTCCCGGGAGACGTTTTCATACTTAACGATCCGTTCCGCGGCGGAACGCATCTTCCCGACGTAACGTGCGTAGCGCCCGTGTTTGTCGACGGGAAGCCCGAGTTTCTGCTTGCCTCGCGGGCCCACCACGCTGACATAGGGGGCGACACCCCGGGGTCAATGCCGCTTTCAACGACAATACACGAAGAGGGAATCATAATACTCCCGACTAGGATACGGGAAGAGGGGGTGCTGCGTGAAACCCTGCTCCAGGAGATAATCCTCTCGACCAGGGATCATGAGGAAAGAGAAGGGGATCTTCGGGCGCAGATAGCCTCGCTTGATACCGGGGAGAAAAGGATGCGGGAGCTTCTCGAAAAATACTCTCTTCCGAAAATAAACCAGGCCGCTTCCGGGCTTCTTGACTACGGGGAGAGGCTCATGAGAAACGCAATAGAGAAAATACCGGACGGCGACTATGTCTTCACTGACTACCTTGAAGACGACGGGGCGGGAACGAGGGATATACCGATACGGGTAAAGATAGAAATAGGCGGAGACGCGGCGGCGGTAGACTTCAGAGGAAGTTCGAAGAAGGTAAAAGGATGTCTTAACGCTCCCCTGAGCGTAACCACCTCCGCGGTTCTATACTGTTTTCAGTGTCTCTCGGGCGAAGACACGCCTCTTAACTCGGGAACGCTTAGGCCGATTGAAATCAGAGTCGATGAGGACTCGATTCTTAACGCCCGGTACCCAAGCGCGGTTGTCGGGGGAAACGTAGAGACGTCCCAGAGGGTAGTGGATGTGGTGTTCGGAGCGCTTGCGCAGGCGATCCCCGAGAGAATACAGGCGGCAAGCGCGGGAACGATGAGCAACCTGGCGTTCGGCTCGCCGCAAGACGCACCTCCTGACTCCTCCTACGCCTACTACGAAACCATAGCTGGCGGAATGGGGGGACGCTCGGGCGCTGAAGGAGCAAACGCGGTGCACACTCACATGACAAACACGCTTAACACCCCCGTTGAGGCAATCGAGAGGGAGCTTCCCGTAATGGTGGAGTCATACTCCGTAAGAAAGGGGTCAGGGGGCGCGGGCAGGTTCACGGGCGGGGACGGAATCATAAGGCAGTACAGGTTCCTTGAGGACTCCCATGTCTCGCTCATAACCGAGAGAAGGAAGAAACGGCCATGGGGAGCCCGGGGCGGAGGGGACGGGAAAAGCGGGCGGAACACGCTTGTGTCGGGTGGAGAAGAAAAGAGACTGCCCGCGAAATGCTCTATTGAGATAAAGGCCGGAGAAGCGGTGAGAATCGAGACTCCGGGGGGAGGAGGATGGGGAGCCCCCGCCCCGGCTGCTTTTTTCACCATCGACGCCCACCAGGACATAGCCTTTCACATGCGCCACTACAAAAGGGATTTCGAGAATCCAGAAGTCCCCTGCATGATAACCCTGCCCGGACTCAGACAAAGCGGGGCCAGAGTAGTTTTCAACACCGTTTTCATACACCCGAAGCACAAACCCGCGCGTTCCGTAACAGAAGCCATGGCTCAGCTTGACCTCTACGACGAGATATACCGTGAACACTCAGAAAGCGTTTTCCAGATAAAAAGCAGACGGGATATAGACAGACTGCTTGAAGGGGGGAAAATCGGATTTTTCACTCTCATGGAGGGAGCGGATCCGATCTTGAACCCTGAGCACCTTGTTGAATACCAAAAAAGGGGCGTCCGGGCTCTCGGTCTTTCCTGGAACAACAAGAACATCTACGCTTCCGGACCCGAAACAAGCGAAGGGCTATCCGATCAGGGAAAGGATCTTCTTCGGCAGATGAACGCCCTGGGCATCACGCTTGACCTCTCCCACCTTAACGAACGCTGTTTCTGGGAGAGTGTTGGACTCACCGAACTCATACCCGTTGCGACCCATTCGAATTCAAGAGCGCTTGTGGATCACCCGAGAAATCTTCGTGACAAGCAGCTTAGCGCCATTTCAGAGAGAGGCGGGGTGATCGGGGTTGTTTTCTACGGGAAATTCCTAAGGCGAGGAGAGGGATGCGTCACCCTCGAAGACATATACTCTCACATAGACCACATTATAAGCGTCTGCGGCGAGGACCACGTGGGAGTGGGGACCGACATGGACGGAGCGCCGACAAAGGATTTCCCGGAAGAAATGAGACACATATCCAAACTTCCCACACTCTCCGAGTATCTTCTCGGCAAGGGATATCCGAGAGGGGTGATCGAGAAAATAATGGGGAAGAACTTCCTTCGGGTAATAAAAACGAACCTCGAGAAGGTGCCGGTCGACACGGAATAACGCGTCGCCGGTGCCTTGCTTATCCAGAGCGTATACAGCAGATTCAACCGCGGGATGCTGCTTCTGACCTTCACAAACTTCTTACCGCCCCGCCCCCGCTTTCCCCGTATCTCTCTGCTTACATGGGCAAGTTTACTGAACAAGAAGAATGCCCTGATTCGTTTCCCTGCCGGAGATTTGTATCTCGAATAGCTTTGTCAGCAAGGCGAAAGTCGCTTTGCTGCTATGATCCCTGGCGTCGATATAGAACCAGTGACCGTTATGTCTGGTAACGACCGAAGCGCAGTCTCCGTCAGTTCGGGGACTTGAACAAATCAGCTGAGGTCGCGCATCGATTGATACGACTTCAAATCGCTGTCCAGCGGGGCTGCAGTCCCAGCCATCTTGTTTTCTGCCTTCTTCCCCGCAACCTTCACCATCCTCAGTCCTTGAGATCTTGACTATTTCCCTGTCCCCATCGGGTACTTTTACGTTCTGCGACAGATAGTGCATTATTCCGAACAATGAACGGGTTCTCACTCTTATTTCGGAACTGGACCTGACTTCGGAATCGGTCAGTATTAAAGTTCCTTTTCTATCTTCAACATTCAAAAGGTTCGTCAACTCTTTCCATTGCGGGTCATTATTGTCCTCGCACGAGCAATCGAAGTTGTCATCCAGAAAGCAGGCCATTATTTTTTCCGGCAGTTCTTCTTTTTTCCTCGATTCTCCTTTGGTTTTGGTAGAAGGACAGATCTCATCAGTGCTGGTGGCCTGGAGAAACCTTATTTTGTTTTGTTGTCTCAAGTCTTTTAACGCGGCAAGTATAGCTTCGTATTTGCTGAATTCTTCCTGACTTGGCAAATGATCCGGAGTAGGTCCGGATGCAAACGGGGCATTTAATGCAGGACCGAAACGCTCAACTGCTATTGCCAGAACGCGTTCTATCGAAAACCCGGATTGGGTAAGATAAAACACCGTCTCCAGCCCCAAGCCCTGATTCATTGTCTCATTCAGTTCCTTGCCTGTAAGCGGACTGTATTGAAAAGTGGTTTCACGGGTGCCGCCTATTCCCACCTGCCCCAATAGACTGTTATCGCTTCTCGCGCTATTGTCTACCGAGGAGCCAAGGACGCTGGTTACCGCGCCGGTTAATGAAATTTGACTCGGCGCCTGTTTGTATTTTTCCGTTACCGTTCCAACAGTTGTAAATACAGGCGGTTTTCCATAGCGCATGCGCACCAGGTTTTTAAGCATCTGACTGTCTCTGGCGACAGCCATTTGATCAATAAAGTTGCTTTGCCATTTTTCGTTCCAATTCATAGTCTGGCAGCCGGACAGCAGCAAAGCGGCTGACATTGTAGCCGCGAATAAGATAAAGGAACTTGTTCTACGGTTTTTGGACATGGTTATAGCTTACGCTTTTAGGAATCCAAGAGCTCTTTAGATGAAAAAACCAACGAAAACCGTCAGCCCAGGTTTATCTTGTACTTTCCAGGACCGGAAATCATCAACACCACGTAGACAAAAAGGTACTCAATCGCGTTTGAAGCTCCCTGCCATCCCGCAGCTGGCGACTCCTCCGGAAGATACAGATGAAAGAGAACCGCCACGATCATGTTAACGGACAGAAGAAAAGTCGCGGGAATAAAGAAAATCCCCACGATTATGAAAGCCGAGCAGAAAAACTCGGCGAAAGCCGCCATAAAACCCCAGAAAACCGGATAAAAATCAATGCCGAAGGTCTGCAGTGACCCTCCGATTTTAGCCCACCTCTCGGGCCCTCCGATCAGCTTCCCGTAGCCGTGGAAAATAAGCATCGAGAAACCGAAGCCGACTCTGAGCAAAAAAATTGCTAAATCGACATCCCTGTCTCTGCGGTGACCTAACATATTCTATATTTTATACCAACAAGACCTGTAAGACAAGATTGCGCGGAGAGCAGCCCTGTCAAACAAGATCTTCCCCGCCGTCAACCCCTATCAGGTTACCCGTGATCCAAGAGGCCTCGTCAAGAGAGAGAAGCGCAATGGCTTTCGCCACGTCTTGCGGTCTCGTCAATCTTCCCGAAGGATTTGCAGCAAGAGCGTGATTAACGAGCTTTTCGTTTCCCGGAATCTTTCTCAGCGCGGGAGTGTCCGTTACCCCAGCCATTATTGAGTTTGCGGTAATCCCAATTGGAGCGAGCTCGACGGCAAGCTGGCGTATGTGGGCCTCTATGGCCGCCTTGGCGGCCGATACGGCACCGTAAGTAGGCCATACCCTGTGACTTCCTGAACTCGTCATGGCGAATATTCTCCCGCCCTCTCCCATTATCCCCTCCATAACAAGATCCTGCGCCCAGTAAACGATGCTGTGGGCCATCACGTCCAGGGTCATGTCAATGTTCTTGCTGTTAAGAACGTCTCTGCGTTCATCCGCAACGTAGCGCTTAAGCGTCCCGAAGGCAACAGAATGTATCATTACCT
Source organism: Thermodesulfobacteriota bacterium (assembly GCA_965208155.1). GTDB lineage: Bacteria > Desulfobacterota_D > UBA1144 > Nemesobacterales > Nemesobacteraceae > Nemesobacter. The sequence goes on along the minus strand of OZ242322.1, from coordinate 2,089,455 downwards.
TTACCCGTGAGCCATCCTGCTGCACCACGTCCTTTATGTCCGCAATGACCTCCTGTCTTTTTTCCGCATCGGCGACATTTACGTTGTAGAACCTGACATCGCTTCCCGTGCTCTTTATCTCCTCAACTATGCTCTCCACCTTCGCCATAGTACCCCTGCGGTCAAGGTGCACGCCGAAAATATTCATTCCCCGGCGCGCAAGCTCAAGGCTGCAGACCTCCCCGAAGCCGCTTGAAGAACCGAGCACAAGCGCCCAGTTACCTTTAATGGAATTTTCAAACACTCTATGCTACCTCTCTGGATATCGAATTTTAGGAAGTGGAATCGTACACGATTCCCCCTCCTTTTTCTAAACCTGACGGATCACTGCAGCCCCTCGTCTGTCTCCTCGCCGGAAGAAACCGCGTACTCCGGGAGTTCGGATCTCTCCGAGAAATCAGGGGGAAGTTCTTTCGAGGTTTTTATCCCTAACTCTTTGAGATCCAAAGCTCTTTTCACGAGATTGCCCTTGCCGTCGCGAAGACTGTTCATTGCCTTCTTGTAGGCCTGATCGGACTGCTCTATGCGCTTTCCGACTTCTCCGAGATGCTCAGTGAAGGTCACGAACTTGTCGTACATCCTGCCAGCGCTCTCGGCTATCTCCCTGGCGTTTGCGTTCTGGTACTCAAACTGCCAGATGCTGTGTATGGTTCTAAGCGTCGCAAGAAGAGTCGAGGGGCAGACGATTATCACGTTCTTCTCAAAGGCCTCGGAGTAGATATCCCTCTCGGTCTCTATGGCCAGCATGAAGGCGGATTCAAGGGGAACGAACATCAAAACGTAGTTAAGGCTCCTGATCCCGGGAATATCTTCGTATGCCTTGGAACTGAGTTCCCTTATGTGGTTTCGAAACGAGAGAACGTGCTGCCTCAGGTAATCCCCCCTCTCCTCCTCGTTCTCACAGGACATGTATCTCTCGTAAGCGGTGAGCGAGACCTTGGAGTCGATCACTACGTCTTTTCCCTCGGGGAGATGAACTATCACGTCGGGTCTCAGAGTGTTGCCGTCACTTCCCTTGTAGCTTGGCTGGGAGCGGTACTCTTTCCCCTCGGAGAGGCCCGACATCTCAAGCGCTCTCTCAAGCACTATTTCTCCCCATGCGCCCTGGGTCTGCGATTCCCCCTTGAGAGCGGTGGTGAGATTAAGGGCTTCGCGGCTCATCTGCTCGCCCAGGTTCTTTAGATTTTCTATGTGCACCTTGAGTGAAGCCCTGTCGGTGCTCGCATCCTTGTGGGTATCTGTAACCTTTTTCTCGAAGTCCTTTATCTGCTCGCGCAGGGGGTTGAGCAGGGTCTCCATGTCCGTTTTGTTCTTGTCGGTGAATTTCTTGGTCGTATCCTCGAAAATCCTGTTTCCGAGGTTCTCGAATTCGTCTCCGAGTCTTTTTTTCGCTTCATCCAGAATGGCCAGTTTTTCCTCGAAACTCTTTCTTTCCTGTTCTACGGTGGTATTTAGCCGTGAGAGAAGACTTTCTTTTTCGGTAACCTCTGATCTGAGTTCCGTTACCTGCCTTTCAAACCCGGAAATCCTGGAATCGCGGTCCGCAAGAGCGGTCATCTTTTCTTTTAGGCTGGATTCAAGGGAGGCTTTCTCGGCGTTAAGAACACCTGCAGCCTCGACCGATTTTTTAAGCTCCCCTTCCAGTAGGGCACTCTTGCTCTTTGACTCTTCGAGCTCGGTTCTGATAAAAGACAACTCAGTTTCAACCGACTTTTTCTGGCCTTTTTCTCTGGTCAGGTAGTAGAACAACGGAATAGCGACAATGGCAATCGCGCCCAAGTGGGTAAGTAGGTCGGAGATATTCATGACAGGTTTTATATTATAAATGATCGGGGTTGATAATAAAAACCCAGCATATATACTAGATTAGACTAGTATATATACAGGAGTTAGAACTATGAACACTTCCAAAAGCCAGAATGTCTGGACTGTAGCCGAGGCGAAGGCAAAGCTTTCCGAAATATTGAGGCTTGCCGAGACGGAAGGCCCGCAACGTATCGGAGTACGGAAATCCTTCATTCTAATACCCGCTAAATTGTGGCAGGACAAAGAATCGCCCAAAAAATCTATGGGTCAGTGGCTTCTTGAGAACATGTCACGGGCAGGGGAATTTGAAATCCCGCGTAACCGAGAGTCCAAACGCAAAATCCCCTTCATAGAGGACGATGAGGAATGAGCGGTTATGTTCTGGACACCAACGTTATATTGGAACTGACCAGAAAGTACCCTGATCCGAGAGTGTCAGCATTCATATCAATGCAGAAGAAACAGCTCTGGCTATCGCCAGTCGTTCTGCATGAGCTTGAGTTCGGTCTGCAACTCCTTCCAGAGGGAAAGCGTCGTTTCGACTTGCATAGCCTCTTATCAGAGTTCATCTCTGAACACGAAGACCGTATTCTGCCGCTGGCAAGAAAAGAAGCGGAGTGGGCTGCTCGGTTCAGGGTACAAGCCAAGAAGTTTGGTCGCGTGCTAGACCTAGGCGACGCACTAATTGCGGGAACCGCAAAAACGCATGATCTCTCTGTAGCCACACGAAACATCGGGGATTTTGCCGTAATTGACGTCAGGGTCGAAAACCCGTGGGAATGAAAAGTGCTTGGCCTTGTACGTTTTGTCACGCAGGAGTAAAACAATTCTAGCCGAACGGACAACTTGTCCGAATTGAATTGTAATATGCAAACTGCCGAGTTCCCGAGTCAGGTTTTTATTTCCATAGACGGACAATAAAACGCCCCTTCCAGTGAGGCGTTTCTGCTTTTTGATTCCTGCAGTTCGGTTCTGATAACAGACAGCTCGGTTTCGACGGACTCACGCCTGCTTTTTTCCCTGGTCAGATAGTAGAACAACACGAAGGCAGCAACCGCCATCGCTCCCAGATGAGTAAGGAGGTCGGAGATATTCATGGCAGGTTCTATATTGTAAACTATTTGCTGTGATAACGAAAATCAGCATGCACACAGGCTTGTAAAAAACCGATACGCATTTTCTTCGGAGGAAAAGCAAACATGACAGTTCCGAGAACCAAACGCGTCTGGACCGTAGCAGAGGCCAAAGCGAAACTTTCCGAAATACTGAAGCTCGCTGAGACTGAAGGTCCTCAGTATATCGGAATAAAGAAATCCTTCGTTCTTGTGCCTGGAAAGTTATGGCAAGCCAAGGAGACATCTAAAAAACATATGGGGCAGTGGCTAATTGAGAACATGCCACGGGGGACAAACCTCCCGGTCCCCAACCGCCGTGAGTCAAGACGTAAAATCCCGTTCATTGATGAAGAAGAATGAAGTCTGTGGTGATCCAAGGACACGAGATACGTTTCGCAACCGTTGATCTTGGAGCCGATTCAGGAGAAATAAGAGAACAGCTCCTCCGTGTCATTGAACCGAGATTTCCACGCTCCGTAGAAAACACGCACTAACCATCTGTGTAAAAACGCAATCTAAGCAGCTTTTTATTTCCACAGACGGACAATAAAACGTTCCCCTTCCCCAATAAGATCCGGAACCTTGCCGTTGTGAGTGATCATTGACCGTATAATGCGGTTTCGAACTCCCATACCCAGATGCTCCACGTAACCATAGTCACGCAGTATTTCCTTCAGCATTTCGTTTCTTGCCGCGCGCAGACCATCTTTCATTTTATCCACCGTTACGCCATTCGGAAGCCGTCCCGGGGAAATGACTTCAATGCGGTCCGAGTACAAAGAGAGTTCAATGTCAGTACCCACAACAGTGTAATCGCGATGCGCAACCGCATTCACTATCGACTCTCTGATAGCATCATCGGGAAACGCCTTCTTTCTTAGCCTTCGACCTCCTTCAAGCCAGGCTGTAGTTCCCATGTTTCTCAGCACGAAGTCCACGGCCCTGTCAATGACACCCTTCTCAAGAACCCTGCCGCTTCCGGAAAACTCAGACACAAGAGGGCCTCTTATGATTTCCTCATCGGTAGTATCATAGTCCTTTTCATTCCCGGGAAATGTGGTTGCCGTAACTCCAGCCTGCGGAATACGTCTGTTGGGATTCCGTCCGAAAAGCAGCAGACTGGCAACTGTTGTGCAGACAGTTTCATCAGATCTGGCAAGCAGATCAACGTTTAGCAATAACTGCCGCCAGCTCTCCGCATCCTCAAGTTCCGGAACCTCTTTTCTTTTTAATATCTTACGGGAATAGTTGTCAAGCAGGTTAAAATCAAGATCTTTGAAATCTGTTCCGACTACAGGCTTTATCTCGTACCGAACAACTCCGGCAAACTGATAGAGGCGTCCTTCCTCTTCTCGCGTAGCAGCCCGTGACGTTCTTCCAACTCTGACATAAGTGGTCCAGGCCGAACCATGCCTGGCCTTGTAGGGTTTGCCGAAGATGTCCTGAGGCAGGCGAATAATTCCGACAACCTTGCCACCTTCAAGCGTAACGGAGCTCCATTGAGGAATAAAGCCCGGCTGAAGATTGTGCCGGACGATGTTCATAACCCACAGTTCCACTTCGCCGCGACTTCGGACAAGGCCTGAGACTGACCCGTCGTCTTCAACTCCGAGAAGAATCAGCCCTCCTTCAAGGTTAAGCAATGCGGACATCTCCTTGGCAAGTGAGTTTGCCTGTTCGTCATCCCGTTTGAACTCAACGTAAGAGTTCTCCCCTTCATTTATTATCCCGATCAGTTCTGCCGCATTCATACAAGATATTATCCTCAGGGAAATAAATATCTTAAGCTCCCTGAAAACAGAGAATCTCCGTTTGATACCGTAAAAGTGTTGTCGTGGTTGACAGCATTTTCAAGGAATCTCGCGTGGGAACCTGTCCAGGCAAAAATAATTTCGCATTTTCTCTCGCTCGGAATACAGACTGTCTGTTTCAATCAGCCGGATGTTTTGAAAGCTCCAAAACGGCATATTCCAATTGAAAATGGGACTACGTCCGAACTCAGTCGGAATATACAGTTGCATGATATGTCGCCATATTTCTTTACTTAAGAAACGTTAGGATTTTTGAAAGCCTCTGGAGGTTCCAAATGATAAAACAAAACTCGCGTGAGGAATCAGAAGTAGCGAAATCGAATGAATCGGTCGAAGAAAGTGTGGGAGAAGAAGACGAGCATGTATCGGATGAGATTGCGGTTTTCCGCAAAGGTGCAGAAATAGTTTCAAATGGCGAAATAGAACAGAGCCTTAAGAATCTTGTCAGTGAATCCATATCAGAAAATACACTTAAGGCTTACCGGGGATCTCTGCGTCGGATCAGCGAGTTTATGGGCATTAACAACGGAACCGTGCCCGTTGACTTATTGCTGGAAAAACTGAACGACCTGTCACTTGCCCGTTATATCGCTACACTGGAAACCAAAGACAAGGCTCCTGCAACCGCCCAGATGGCAATAGCGGCGGTTTCCTATATGGCAAAACTCAGCGAATGCGAATCTCCCGTGGGCAGACTCACAGACGCGGCAATGAAAGGATTCCGCCGCAGGTGCGCGGACCGAGGACGTGGCCAGGCTCGCGGCATTACCTGGACGCAGTCGGAAAAAATAGTTGCCCTGGCCTTAAGCAATCCAGATTCACTCACGGGCATCCGGGACGGGGCTTTAATATCACTTATGTCCGATGCCATGCTGAGGATTTCCGAGGTGGCGGCACTGCTTGTCTGCGATGTTACAGAAGAAGCTGATGGTTCCGGGCGGGTTAACATTCGCAGGTCAAAGACGGACCAGGAGGGGAAAGGGACTGTTCTTTACCTTGGGCACCCGACGATGGCCAGAATTAAAACATGGATGCAATTTGGCAAGGTGAACAGCGGTGCGTTGTTTCGCAGGGTTTCACGCGGGAATCTCCAGACATCTCTAGTCGGAAAAACAGCGCTGTCCCCTTTATCCATACGCCGCATTCTGAAAACCAGAGCGCAGCAGGCCGGGATAGAAAGAGTAAGCGGCCATTCTCTGCGGGTCGGCGCAGCGCAAAGCATGGCTGTCGGCGGAGCTACTCTTGTCGACATGCAGATTGCGGGCCGCTGGAAATCTTCCCAGATGCCGGCCCGATACGCAAAATATCAGCTTGCAGAACGCAATGCAGTTGCTCGCCTGCGTTACGGAAGATAGAAAATGTTTCTCTGAGATACAACCCCAGCGCCTCAATATCCAGCGGCAGAGCTTCGAGACTTTACCAAAACCTCGTATTAATGCATCGATGGATCTTCATCAGCCATCGATAATGTGCATAACTTCGCATGTTTATGTTCCTTAACTGTATTTATGCATACCTAACGAGGGCCTGTCAAGCGAACCGCTGGACCGTGTGGCTGGACACGGGGGCTGGCTGGCGATGCGTGGCGCGTTTTCGTATGATGGTGTCTGCGACGATTCGCAAAGAGGTCAACGATGAAAAGCATGCGCTTCCTGCTGGTCCATTCATTCTACTTGCTGCTGGTCTTGGCCAGTCCTACACTGGCGGACCAACTGATTCTCCACAACGGAACCGTTATCGAGGGAACTTACGTTGGTGGTGACGCTCGGTCGGTGCGCTTTATCGGGCCGGCCGGCAATGTCCAAACGTATTCCGTGGGGGACGTATCTGGGATTGGTTTCGGAACACCGCCGCCGACCGCAGTTTCCCAAGTCCCCAGAGCTGTCCAAAGACAAGTGGCGCACTCGCCGGCCGGCGTCACGGTACCGGCGGGGACGTTGATTACGGTTCGGCTGATTGACTCGATCGACGCCGACCTTACGGGAGTCGGCGAACGCTTCCGGGCGAGCATCGACGATCCCATTGTCGTGGGCAGCCAGGTTATGGTCCCACGCTATGCCGATGCCACCGTGCAGGTGATGCGCGTCGAGCAAAGCGGCGCACTGAAAGGCAGCGATGAGGTTGCCTTGAAGATTTACGACATTACCGTGAACGGGCGGAGCTATCACCTGGCCACGGACTACGCTGAACTCCAAGGCGAAGGCAAAGGCCGCAAGACGATTCGGAACACTGCAATCGGCGGCGTCGGCGGGGCGGTCATCGGAGGAATCTTCGGGGGCAAGAAAGGTGCCGCGATTGGTGCCGGTGTCGGTGCCGGAACGGGCATCGCCGTGGCAGCGGCGAGGGGAACCAAGCTCAAGATTCCGTCAGAGACCCGGCTCGAATTCGTGCTCCGTGCTCCCTTGGGGCTCTGAGAGCGGATTGTCGCCCCGATTTCGTTCGGGCGCTTTCCCCAGGCCGATCCGCCTGGACGATTTCGCGGGCGTGTTCGGGGATCCCTGCCCTACGGGGGTTGCGGGGTTTTGATATCGCTGGGGTGCCACAATTTTGAGTGAGCGCGCCCCGCTAATAGGTTCACGTGACCCCATTTCGGCCGTAGCCTTCATCTTGCCGCGCCTTGATGACCTTCCCGGCTTGCTCGGGGGTGAAGGCTAATGCCAGCTGGCCGCGGGTTTCCGGGAAGCGGGCAAGCATGGATTCAAGGCCCTGCCGCCTTACCCACTTCCTGAGTGTGGACCGATCTATGTCCAGCTCTTGGGCCAGCTTCGCAAGCGGGATAACATCCATGCTTGCGGGTGCGATCGGGGTATCTTTCATGCCCGCCAGCCTAGCGCGCCCCGCTAATAGGCTCACGTGACCCCATTTCGGCATCGGCCCCGGGGCAAACACTCCCGGGAAGCGGCCATAAGCGGCCGTAGGGCGACTCGACGGGCCGGGGCAGGCCCATACCACCCCCAGCAACTTCCTCCACTCACTCACAAGTTCATAAATGTAAACGGATTTAACTGTTTTTGCGCGTTTATTGTACCGATCCTGACGCCCCCTCCCTGCCGTCTGTCCAATATACTTGAAATTGGCTGCCTTGAAACACGTTCCCTTCCACCCGGAATCAACGTAAGTCTCTACAAGCCATGGTTTATAATCATAACGCGCCTCGAAATCCACCCTCAGCTTCTCAAGAACCATCCCCAGAACGCAACTTGCCAGATTCCGACACTGTACTCCGGGACGTATCAGAAATCGGCTGAGACACAATACCCTGTTCAGATGAGACTCTCTTTGCTCTGAACTCCACGCCATCCACTGATCACGGCAGCGCAGACGCAAGGCGCAGGCGGAAAACCCCACAGCCCCCAGATACCCGTGCTCTGAACTGACAAGATAGCGTATCTGGGCTCCCGCAAACATAGTGGTGCCATTGGGATGTTCTCTGTCAAGCAGCGTGTTCCACACCGCTCTGTGCTCTGGGTCTTCGACCAGTGTCAAAGAAAGACCCTTTACCTCTTCCACAGACACAGGAACTCTCTGGGGCTCCTTGACGGGTTCATCAAGCAAACGGGGAGAAGACTTGTCTAACGCTATGGGGTTTGGGGAGCTTTATCAGTCCTGATCGCTCAAGCACACCGAGAGCTTTAAGACAACCGGTCTGTTGAATTTTTCCACGTGTATCGTAAAATCCGAACTCCTCGCACACTTTGAGCCCGATGGCGTTTCTGTTTTCAAGGGTCTCAGTGGCAAGTATTTGTTCAAGACGCGGTTTTGACTCCGGTGCCCGGAGTGTTTTTAAAATTTGATTCTGTATCATAGTGCCGTTGAACATACACGGCATAATCAAGGTTGTTCAGTAACTTTATGGGTAAAGGGCAGAGCTAGGCTGAACGCCATACAGACCATTGCCACGACTAACGCGGCGTGCAACTAAAATCAATCCTAGAGAGAGGATTAGTTAAACCAAGCGCGACTTCTGGGTAACACCGGTTGTCGCGCTTTTAGTTTAGGGAGCAGATTCTACTAAGGAACTGTCCACAGAAAATTAACGTTCTGCGCTGAGCGTATCGTAATCATCTGATTACAGGCATAAATGCTGCCAAGGAATACGGAGGAGTTGGCTTCCAGAAGGCCAAACTATCTGAAACTGGAAGTTAAGAACCGGAAATCAAACAACTGACGGATGGAAAGCCAGTTTAATGTTCCTTAAATACAGTTAAGAAACATTAAATTCAAAAGGCCTTGAAAACCTTTGCTTGTAAAAATACCACAAAAGGCTTGAATATGTCAAGAATTTTAAAAAAATTCTGGGGTGCGAACAAGAGTCTGGAAAAAAGCCAAACCAAGTAACCTATGACAGTTGAATATAACGCTTAAGAAATCGTGTTTAGTTATCGAGAATTTTCAAACCTCGCAGTAAGCCTCACGACCGGTTAGTACTCATCAGCTTAATCCCTCACGGGACTTACACCCTGAGCCTATCAACCTCGTAATCTTCAAGGGGTCTTCAGGAACTTACGTTCGGGAGATCTAATCTTAAGGCAGGTTTCCCGCTTAGATGCTTTCAGCGGTTATCCTTTCCGAGCATAGCTACCCAGCACTGCCGTTGGCACGACAACTGGTACACTAGAGGCTCGTCCACTCAGGTCCTCTCGTACTATGAGCAGATCCTCTCAAATCTCCTTCGCCCGCTACAGATAGGGACCGAACTGTCTCACGACGTTCTAAACCCAGCTCGCGTACCGCTTTAATGGGCGAACAGCCCAACCCTTGGGACCTTCTCCAGCCCCAGGATGCGATGAGCCGACATCGAGGTACCAAACCTCCCCGTCGATGTGAACTCTTGGGGGAGATAAGTCTGTTATCCCCGGCGTACCTTTTATCCGTTGATCGATGGCCTTTCCACACAGAACCACCGGGTCACTAAGACCTGCTTTCGCACCTGCTCGACCTGTCAGTCTCACAGTCAAGCTCCCTTATGCCTTTGCACTCTACGCTTGGTTTCCAATCAAGCTGAGGGAACCTTTGCACACCTCCGTTACCTTTTAGGAGGTGACCGCCCCAGTCAAACTACCCGCCTAACATTGTCCTTGATCCGGATAACGGATCTAAGTTAGAATTCCAGAACTACAAGGGTGGTATTTCACCATTGCCTCCACTCCGCCCTAAAGCGAAGTTTCACAGGCTCCCACCTATCCTGCGCATGCAGCACCAAAATTCAATGCTAAGTTATAGTAAAGGTGCACGGGGTCTTTCCGTCCCGTAGCGGGTATCCGGCGTCTTCACCGGAACCACAATTTCGCTGAGTCTCTGGCCGAGACAGTGTGGCAATCGTTACTCCTTTCATGCAGGTCGGAACTTACCCGACAAGGAATTTCGCTACCTTAGGACCGTTATAGTTACGGCCGCCGTTTACCGGGGCTTCGGTTCTGAGCTTCTCCGAAGATAACCCATCCCCTTAACCGTCCGGCACTGGGCAGGAGTCAGGCCCTATACGTCCACTTGCGTGTTTGCAGAGCCCTGTGTTTTTAGTAAACAGTCGTTACCACCAATTTACTGCGACCCATTTCCGCTCCAGCCGCGAGGGCTTTCACGTAATATGGGCACCCCTTATTCCGAAGTTACGGGGTTAATTTGCCGAGTTCCTTAGCCAGAGTTCTCTCACGCGCCTTAGTATTCTCAACTCACCCACGTGTGTCCGTTTAGGTACGGGCACTCGGTCGTCATAGTTTAGAAGCTTTTCTTGGAAGCATGGACTCAATCACTTTACGAGGCTATTGCCTCTCGTACTCACTTCTCAGAGTATTGAAAGGAGGTTTTACTTATCCTTTCCTCCTACAAGCTTGAACCGGGATATCCAGCACCCGGATGACCTATCCTTCTCCGTCACTCCATCACTCAAACCGAATGGTACGGGAATATTAACCCGTTTTCCATCGACTACGCCTTTCGGCCTCGCCTTAGGTCCCGACTTACCCTGGGAGGACGAGCCTTGCCCAGGAAACCTTGGGTTTACGGCGAGGTGGATTCTCACCACCTTTATCGCTACTCATGCCTGCATTCTCACTTCCCAACAGTCCAGGCTTCCTTACGGTAACCCTTCGACCCGTTGGGAACGCTCCCCTACCGCTGCGTATAAATACGCAACCCGCGGCTTCGGCAACGAACTTAGCCCCGTTTCATTTTCGGCGCAAATTCGCATCGACCAGTGAGCTGTTACGCACTCTTTAAAGGGTGGCTGCTTCTGAGCCTACCTACTGGCTGTCTATGCCAATTCACATCCTTTACCACTTAGTTCGTATTTAGGGGCCTTAGCCGGCGGTCTGGGCTGTTTCCCTTTCGCCGATGGGACTTATCTCCCACCGACTGACTCCTGTGCTAACCTAGCGGCATTCGGAGTTTGTCTGGGTTTGGTAGATCTTTCGACCCCCTAGTCCAATCAGTGCTCTACCTCCACTAGTCATCACACAAGGCTATACCTAAATATATTTCGGGGAGAACCAGCTATCACGAATCTTGATTAGCCTTTCACTCCGATCCACAGCTCATCCGACAGGTTTTCACCCCTGACCGGTTCGGGCCTCCACAAAGGTTTTCTCTCTGCTTCACCCTGGCCATGGATAGATCGATTCGCTTCGGGTCTATCCCCAGTGACTGGCGCCCTATTCAGACTCGCTTTCGCTACGACTACACCTATTCGGCTTAATCAGGCCACTGAAGATAACTCGCAGGCTCATTAGGCAAAAGGCACGCGGTCAGGCATTTCCACAAATGGACACAGCCCTTAAACGGACATAGTCCGGGACATAGCCCTTCCACTGGTTACAAGCAGATGGTTTCAGATTCTATTTCACTCCCCTTATAGGGGTTCTTTTCACCTTTCCCTCACGGTACTGGTTCACTATCGGTCAACGGCACGTATTTAGCCTTGGATGGTGGTCCACCCAGATTCCTCCAACATTCCACGTGTGCCGGAGTACTCGGGATCCCTCTAGGGCTCATCAAAGTTTCGCTTACAGGGCTATCACCTTCTGTGGCAAGACTTTCCAGACTCTTCTGCTACTTATCAAAGTCCCATACTGAGGTCCCACAACCCCGAAAGGAAAATCCTCTCGGTTTGGGCTCTTCCCCGTTCGCTCGCCGCTACTAGGGGAATCTCGGTTGATTTCTTTTCCTGGGGGTACTGAGATGTTTCACTTCCCCCCGTTAGCTTACCATTGCTATATATTCACAATGGTATGACCAAGGTTTGCTCGGTCAGGTTTTCCCATTCGGAAATCCCCGGATCAAAGCCTGTTAAGCGACTCCCCGAGGCTTATCGCAACTTACTACGTCCTTCATCGCCGTCCGTTGCCAAGGCATCCACCTTCTGCTCTACATATCTTATCTGCGAGGTGTAAAAATCCTCGATAATACTAACAACACGATCAATTCTGTTTCTCAGCGTTATATTCAATTGTCAAAGATCAAAAAAGCATTCAAAAATTCTTTTTTTCTATGGAGGTGAACGGGCTCGAACCGTCGACCTCCTGCTTGCAAAGCAGGCGCTCTCCCAACTGAGCTACACCCCCTACTGGTGGGCCTAGTTGGATTTGAACCAACGACCTCACCCTTATCAGGGGTGCGCTCTAACCAGCTGAGCTATAGGCCCCGTTGCTTTTAAGCGCAGCAAATACTTTTTCATAAAAAGCAGATGACGAGCGAAAAAAAGACAGATATCTCCGTGAAAAAGGAGGTGATCCAGCCGCAGGTTCCCCTACGGCTACCTTGTTACGACTTCACCCCAATTACCAGCCCTACCTTAGGAACTTGCCTCCCGAAGGTTAGCACAGCTACTTCGGGCAGAACCGACTTTCGTGGTGTGACGGGCGGTGTGTGCAAGGCCCGGGAACGTATTCACCGTGGCAATGCTGATCCACGATTACTAGCGATTCCAACTTCATGCAGGCGAGTTGCAGCCTGCAATCTGAACTGAGACTAGCTTTGATGGGATTGGCTCACTCTCGCGAGTTCGCAGCCCATTGTACTAGCCATTGTAGCACGTGTGTAGCCCAAGACGTAAGGGCCATGATGACTTGACGTCGTCCCCACCTTCCTCCGGCTTGTCGCCGGCAGTCTCTTCAGAGTGCCCACCCGAAGTGATGGCAACTAAAGATAGGGGTTGCGCTCGTTACCGGACTTAACCGGACACCTCACGGCACGAGCTGACGACAGCCATGCAGCACCTGTGATAACTGTTCCGGGCAAGCCCGGAACCACCACATACTTTCGTATAGGCTTAAGTTAACATGTCAAGTCTTGGTAAGGTTTTTCGCTTAGCATCGAATTAAACCACGTGCTCCACCGCTTGTGCGGGCCCCCGCCAATTCCTTTGAGTTTCAGCCTTGCGACCGTACTCCCCAGGCGGGATGCTTAATGCGTTAACTACGGCAGGGAGAAATAAATTCCCCCTACCTAGCATCCATCGTTTAGGGCGTGGACTACCCGGGTATCTAATCCGGTTTGCTACCCACGCTTTCGTCCCTGAGCGTCAGTTCCAAGCCAGTTGGCCGCCTTCGCCTCTGGTGTTCCTCCCGATATCTATGCATTTCACCGCTACACCGGGAATTCCGCCAACCTCTCTTGGACTCTAGTCAGGCAGTTTTGGATGCAATTCCAAGGTTAAGCCTTGAGCTTTCACAACCAACTTGCCTGACAGCCTGCGGACCCTTTACGCCCAGTAATTCCGAGCAACGCTTGCCCCCTCCGTATTACCGCGGCTGCTGGCACGGAGTTAGCCGGGGCTTCCTCTGGAGGTACCGTCAAGACACAAGTGTCCCATCGTCCCTCCTGACAGAGGTTTACAACCCGAAGGCCTTCATCCCTCACGCGGCATCGCTGGGTCAGGCTTTCGCCCATTGCCCAATATTCCCCACTGCTGCCTCCCGTAGGAGTCAGGGCCGTGTCTCAGTCCCCATGTGGCCGTTCACCCGCTAAGGCCGGCTACCCGTCTTAGGCTTGGTAAGCTTTTACCTTACCAACTACCTGATGGGACGTGGACTCATCCAAAGGCGATAAATCTTTTACCGCTGTATCCTTGGATACTGTGGTCTTATCCGGTATTAGCTCCGATTTCTCGGGGTTGTCCCGGACCCTAGGGTAGATTATCCACGTTGTACTCACCCGTTCGCCGCTTTACTCGCGACCGAAGTCACTTTCTCGCTCGACTTGCATGTGTTAGGCGTGCCGCCAGCGTTCGCTCTGAGCCAGGATCAAACTCTTCATAAGAATTTAAAAGAATTTACGGATACTGCTCTAGTTCGCCCGCTATCATCTGCTATTAAATTTTCAAAGATCAGTTTTCAAAATGGGTAAAATAGCTTACTTCCTCACCGGAAATTGTCAACCTGAAAGAACAGGAAGAACAAAACAAATTCCAAATGAAAAATTAAGGTGAGCCATCATACTAACGGAGAACTTTAGTTTGGCAAGGGTTTTGGGGAAATTATTTTTATATGCGGGAAAAACCCTAAAACTGCAAGGGCATAGTCTTTGACCTTCATCAATTGCAGACAGCTTTATGTTCCATCTAGCTGGGCTAAAAAAATGGATTAAGCACCGCTGTTTACGTTCCGGTTCCTTTCTCCAGATAACCACTAACTGAAAAGACTTGAATGGGAACCAGTGCGAACCAAATGCAGTTGATCACCCTCAACACGATAAATAAGAAGCCAGTCCGGTTCAATGTGAACCTCTCGATAACCCTTCCAGTTTCCCCTCAATGGATGGTCCTGATATCTTTCGGACAATAATTCCTGCATCCTGAGAAGTTCTATCAATTGTTGCAACTTAGTCAGATCTTTCCCCGTTTTTCTCACTCTTCGCACATCGCGCTTGAACTGCGTGGACGAAACAAGAGTAAGCATATCAGATACCAAAGTCTTTAAACATTTCCTCGACACTGCCGTGGCGCGTACCGCCACCATCCTCAAGTTCTTTCATGGCTCTCACAGTGGCAGCGTTAGGCACTTTAACAACAAATGGCAATTCCTCCTCTTCCGCAACCCGCAACAACAACAGACGAATAGCATCGGAGATTGTCAAACCCATAGCATCAAGCGCCTTCATGGCCTTTGTTTTGATATCACTGTTAATTCTAGCTCGTACAACAGTATCGTTACTCATATCGAACCTCCTATGCATAGCTTCATTGTAGCTACAACAATCAACTATGTCAAATTCTTAATACATGGGTCAGCAGCTCGCTTCAAAGTTCAGGCGATGATGATTAAAGATGCTCATGCGGAATTAAAACGAGCGCACTGCACGCGGGAATTTCTGTTTCTTCAATCAGTCTCGATGAAACGGGCACATCTCCGAATTTCTCCATCTCAATCAGGTAGTCAGAAAGGGCATCTTCGGCATTTAAAAGCGCTTCGTCCACCGTCACGCCCATTGCCACTATACCGTCAATATCCGGAAAAGAAACGCCATAGGCCCCTTTCTCCCCGTCAACCAGCGCGGGATATCTGATCATGCAGGCTCGAGTCTCCATATGCCCCGGCATTCTAACTATTTCATGGGGCACACATGCATGCACCGCATTTATAATGCTTAGCAACGATGTCCAGCAGATGCTTGAGTGGCAGGGCCAAGTTTCGAGAAGATGCAAAACAACCCCGGTCAAGAGTCCCCAAGATCAATTCAGTCACTTGAATTTAAGGAATGAATACGTAGAATTTTCCTTTCGAAAAATACCGCGGGACAGAGAAACCCCGCTGCGATATCCCAGAAACCATGCAGAAAGAACCTCCCAGAATAAAAATCTACAATTCTCTCTCGCAGAAAAAAGAAGATCTCATCCCCTTTAAAGGAAACAAGATCCGGATGTACGTATGCGGTCCCACGGTATATGATTCCGCCCACCTTGGGCACGCCCGCTCGGCGGTGTCTTTTGACGTGATACAGAGATTTCTCAGATACGCCGGCTACGACGTGCTGTTCGCGAGAAACTACACCGACATAGACGACAAGATAATAACTCGTTCAAACCAGGAAGGGGTAAGCTGCGATGAGATTTCAGAGAAGTACATAAAGGAATACAGAGAGGACATGGCCTCCATAGGGGTGCAGACTCCCGATGTAGAGCCCCGGGTAACCGAGCATCTAGAGCAGATAATAGCGCTCATAGAGAAAATAATGGAAAAAGGCTTCGCCTACCGCTCGGGAAACAACGTCTTTTTCTCTGTGAGAAAATTCCCCGACTACGGAAAACTCTCCTGCAGATCGCTTGATCACATGCTCGAAGGAGTGAGGATAGACGTTAACGAAGAAAAAGAAGATCCTCTTGATTTCGCACTCTGGAAGGAATCAAAACCCGGTGAACCGGCCTGGAAGAGCCCTTGGGGAGACGGAAGACCCGGCTGGCACATAGAGTGCTCGGTTATGAGCATGGAGTATCTTGGAACCAATTTCGAGATACACGGAGGGGGAAAGGACCTCATCTTCCCGCACCATGAAAATGAAATAGCCCAGTCAGAGGCAGCTTCCGGCGAGCCGTTTGCAAAGTACTGGCTTCATAACGGCCTCATAAGGATAAACAAGGAGAAGATGTCAAAGTCCCTTGGGAATTTCTTCACCCTCTCAGAAGCGACAAAGAGATGGTCCCCCGAAGCCATAAGACTTTTCTTCCTCTCACACCACTACCAGAATCCCGCCGATTTCTCCGAGAAAAGCATGCATGACAGCGAGGCGGCGCTTGAGAGGATATACCTCACCCTGCTCAGAGCCGCGGAGGCTCGAGAAGCCCGGAACTCCGACCCCACGCTTGAGGGTTCGATCAGAAAGTTCGAGGAGGGCTTTCACTCCTCGATGAGCGATAATTTCAACACCGCGGACGTGGTGGGAAATCTTTTCGATCTCATACGCTCAATAAACAGGTCGCTTGACTCCGTGGGGCACACGCAAAGCGCAGTGCTCGCCGTTGAAAAAATAAAAGAGATATGCGCGGTGCTCGGAGTGCTCTCCAAGGAACCGGCGGAATACATGGAAAAAAGAAAGTCCGCCGCGAATCTCTCCGACGTAGACCCCCTTGAGATAGAAAAGCTCATAGACGAGAGGAACTCGGCACGAAAGGAGAAGAACTGGAAAAGGGCTGATGAGATAAGAGAGTACCTCAGTTCAAAGGGAATCGTGCTTGAAGACCGCCCGGACGGCACCGACTGGAAGGCGCAGAGATCCTGACTGCTGATCCATGAAAAATGCCGCCTTTTTCTGCTTTGCGAAAACTGGCGGCACACGGCAGCGCGAAGCGGTAGAAGAAACACGGACAGGAGGCAACACTATGTGGGGAGCCGTAATTGGAGATGTCGCAGGTTCTGTCTATGAACTTTCAAGCCGACACACTTGACTCATCATTGTTTTTCAGGGCCCCCTTGTTTGAATTTGTCGCGCGGCCCTGAAACCCGCATACGCCATTTTGAACTTCACTACTGCCTGCCATAACTTCTTCGTACCCGGAAGCGGCTGTCGTTTGCTGGGCCTGAATCCAGCGTATCTCGCAAGATCAACCACGTAAGTGCGTATGTCGGGCACTTCATCAGGCCTCTTCTTTATAATTCCTTCATACTCGAGCAGACCGTACATGGCATCTATCTCTTCCTCCCCCGCTACCTCCCGGGCCGGAGTGTCCGGCTTCTCCCTCGCCATCCTCTCAAGATCAAACACCCTGTACGCCGTAACAACGTCAAATCCAAGACACTTGCGCAGATCATCTGCGCAATCAAATCTCCTTTTCTTTATTCCCGTTCCCGTCTTAAGAGCTTTAAAATACTCTTCTATACTCCACCGAGCCTCATACCACTTGATCGCACGCACCGCATCCTCCGCTGTTTCTTCCCCCTCTGTGGTTAGCAAAACCCAGTGAAGACGCTCCTTGTCGCTCGGCGGATCAGGCTCAAAAGCACTTACCGCAAGCATATCAAGCGGCTCCACAGAAGCCCCCTCACCTAAAGGAGCCACAAGCTTCACTCTCGCGGCACGTATCTCTAGCATCACACTCCGACTCTCCCGTTTCCTCTTCCCTCCGCATGCTTTCACCTCTATCTCCCTTTTGGCAAGCACCGGCCTGCTCTGTATGTGCTTCCACAGATTCTCTGTCTCCTCCCCTACCACAACACGCCGCTTATGCCCCTTCTTCGAACGCACCAAAAGACCGTCCCCTCCCTCCACCCCCTCTCGAAGAAGTTCCCACATGTCCCCCTCCCTGTCACATACCGTAACCACCCGCGTCCCTTCGCACGCTTCTTTAAGTTCCCGAGCTTTGAAAAGCCCCTCTACCCACCTCTTGCTCTCCTGCTTCTTGTTCTTCTTCTTACCCTTCCCAACTGCCCTCACCGTGGCGTTAAGATCGTAAACCCCCAAAGGACGCCTCCCTTCCGTTATCGCCAACCCCACATGAACAAACAACCCTTTGCCCTTCCCCCCTATGCTCACAAGCCCCTCTGTCTTCTCATGCCCACTGTAATTAACCGTAGTGGTGTCCTGAACAGCCAGAACCACTCTCTCCATACGACACCGGCTCACCGTTGCTTCCGTATGAGGTTCAAGTATATGTTCCATCGTAACTCTCTTGTTTGACAGCAACCTGTACATCCCCCTCTGCTCCGCTTCACCAGGAAAAACCACTGGCAGCGGCTCCCCCGGATTATCGGCCCACCTCCTCCCCATATATATTATACGCTCCCTCACCCGTCCGTCGGAATGTGAACTGCGTCCGTATTCCACATCCGCCCAGTCTGCCTCTTCTGTGTAATAAGGCTCTGGTGTCTGTCCAATTACGTGCCTGGGCTCTTCGCACAAAACCTTCTTCCATCCCCCCAATATGGGTTTCATCCATACCGTCTTGCTCTCCACAATCCCCCCGCTCGCAGGACGCCCTGAAGTCTTCTCCTCACACATCTCCCACCCAGCGGCCCTGTAACTGCTCCCCTCATGATCACTCGATATGTAGGTATAAGCCGCCACGGGTTCTGTCCCGTGAATATCTCTCCACTCCACCCTCACTCGCGATATGGCAAGCGACAACGCGTGGGATGCCAGATTCTTTACCCTGACTCCCGGAAGCAGAAGAAAACGATGGTTGTTTATCACCAGACCAAGATTCTCTACCCGCGCCCTCGCACTCCACCCTATCCACTTGTCACGTGCACACTGGTGCCAGCTTGCCGCACAGAAACCTATGCCTCCCACGCGCCCATGATTCTCCGTGGTTATCCAGTAGGATATCTGCTTGCCGGGAGTTCTGCTCCAGCCCTCGGGATGATGAGTCTGTATCATCTCGCGCCAAAGCTTCTTCTCCGCCCCCTTCACGGGTTCAAGAGAAACTCCTCCCAGACTCTCAAGAGAACAAACCACATCCTTGTCCGGATAGCCCTCTCCAAACGGCGGAGCCTTGCCTCCAGGAACCATGCCCTTGGGCAGGGACGCAGGAGCGGGCAGCTTGACTCCGACGGCTTGCGCTATTGTGGGAAGCCTCTTGCGTGCGGACGCAAGACACAACTCCCCCCGGGCATTGCGCCAGTTGTCCTTCTCGCAAAGCCCCAGTGCCAGCCCATAGCGAGTCTGTTCAGGGTCTGTCGCCGCTTCTTTTAACCATTCTATGCTGTCTGATGAAAAATGACGTAATCCTATCCGCACGCCAGTATATATACCCAGCGGATATTAAGGAGTCAAGTGTGTCGGCTTGAAAGGTCTATGAATGGAACCCTGTCAAGACAAAAGAGTTTGAGTTCTTAGAAGACAGGTGCTTCTACACCGACGACTCGGTGTGTACCGCCGCGGTCGCGGAGATTCTCCTTGACAACCTGCCCGCCGCGCCCACCCTGCAGCAATGGTGCCGGAACCATCCGGGTCGCGGCTACGGCGGCATGTTCAGAGGCTGGATCACACTCTTCAATCCCGAACCATATCGAAGCTATGGAAACGGAGCGGCAATGCGGGTATCGCCGGCGGCTTTCCTTAACCGGAGCCATTCTCTTGAAGAAGCGCTCGCGGCCGCCGACAGGGTAACCGAGATTACTCATAACCACCCCGAGGGCATGAAGGGAGCCAGGGCTGCGACGCACGCCATCTGGCTTGCTTTTCAGGAATACGGACCAAAGGACATCCGCCGGACTATTGAGAGTGAATACGGATACGATCTCTCCAGAACAGTTGACGAGATCCGGCCTGGGTACTCCTTTGACGTGACC
This sequence comes from Thermodesulfobacteriota bacterium, assembly GCA_965208155.1. Lineage (GTDB taxonomy): Bacteria > Desulfobacterota_D > UBA1144 > Nemesobacterales > Nemesobacteraceae > Nemesobacter. The sequence continues at coordinate 2,069,466 of OZ242322.1, read as the reverse complement.
TGCCAGGGAAGCGTTCCCGAGGCCATCACGTGCGCGCTTGAATCAACGAGTTTCGAAGACGCCGTTCGAAACGCGATCTCGCTCGGAGGCGATGCCGACACGCTTGCGGCGATTGCCGGGCCGATTGCCGAAGCTATGCATGGAATTCCTCATGACCTGATGGCAGTAACAATGGACCGACATCTCGCAGGTGCCCCGGACATTGCCAATGTGATGGCAAGAATGTACGAGACAGCGGTCTGAGCTGGAAAACAGCGGCTGGAATTTTCTTCTCCAGGTCGCAACGGACTACACTTGAAAAGTCATTTCCGAACTCGCGACAAAAACATCTCAAACAACATGTTCTTTGCTCTTTGCCATAAGGTAAAAAACATGTCATTCTTGCCATTGTCGACTTCGAAAAGAGGTGCAGAATGCCAAAAATCAGCAGTAAAAGACAAATCACGCTCCCAGCCAATGCGATCAACTTGGCATCAAGCCTGGTGATTATGTTGAAATCTTTATCGTTGATGGCCGCCTAACCATCGTCAAGAAAGTAGAAGGGGCTGCCCAGAACCTGCTGCAGCACGTTAAGAGTGACCCTTCAATAACAGACCAGGAATCCCTGGAAAACGCCCTGGGTTCATGAGTCGCAGTACGGATGAATCTACATGTAGATTCCCATGTATTCCATGGCCCTTTTGACGTTAGCCGGGCTTTGAGTCTCACCCCTGCAGCTGTACCAGCAGGAAGTGCACTTGGTTTTTTCGTAAAGATCCGGCTTGTAATCGCTGTAGTGGGCGGCGACGGGCATCTCGGAGCAGCGCTTCAGGTGGCCGCTAGGAGTAACGTGTATCTGGTTGATGCCTGCCAGACAGTCGGGAACGCTCCCCCTTTCAAAATAACCCGGGATTTCCCTCAGGTAGTACTCGGTCGAGAGTATCGTGCCTTTCCACTTCTTTCGAAGCGCAACCAGCTCCTCGATAAGATCCCTTACCTTGGAGAGAGCTTCCTTTCTCACGAAGTGATCTTCGTTGTTGGTTTTCATAACCGAGTAGGAACTGAAGGATATGGCTATGCCCCACTCCCTTGCCTTCTTCGCTATTTCCACCACTTCATCGAGGTTGTCTTCCATTATTATGGTGTTAAGCACGAGGCTTTTGTCAGGAAACCGCTCCGAGAGTTCCGGCAGGGTTTCTGACAGTTTTTTCCAGAGGCCCGGAATACCCCTGTATGTGTCGTGCTTTTCGCCCGGGAAATCAAGGGAAACGGCAATCTGGTCCATACCCGCGTCGAAAAGCTCCTCGGTTTTCTCCTCGGTGAGAAAATCTCCCTTGGTGACCATGGAAGTGAAAATGAATATGGAGCAGCCCTTAACCTGTCTCACGATATCAGGAAGATCCTTTCTGATCATGGGCTCCCCGCCCGTAATTACCGTGACGAGGGGGTTTATCTTCTTGATTACTGGCGTATAGTCGGAAAGACGCTCCTCGTGCTTTGTCTGCCAGTAGTCGCAGAAATCACAGCGGGCGTTGCAAAGCTTGGTGATCTCAAGATTAAGGAGCTTCGGCCTTCCGGTAGCCTTGATGTAGAAATATTTTAATGTGCCGTTTAAGGCCTGTCTTGGATGTATCATAGGACTTGTTTTTAGTATTATAGATTATTTGCGCAAATTACCAACTCTTGCTCAGCAACCATCGGGCTTTCGTTGATCATCCAGCCGAAAACCTTTATGCCAAATTTTAATCTGTCCGTAAAATCACAGTTTGAATCTTTCCTCCTTGAATTCCAATCAGGTCTGTTTGTCAAAGCAACAAGAGACACAGAATACTTTTTTGCTAAAAACTACCCTTAACTGCTTTATTTTAGGGTATTATAATTCCTATGTAACAAATATTTGCAGAGATGGCTTTATGATACATAAATTTAAGGTATCCAATTTCCGATCCATCAGGGAAGAAATATCGCTTGATTTCCGGATTCCGGGCACAACTCCTGAATTAGGCTGTTTTCGGAGAAGCCCCTATCAGCCGGATATTCGCCTTCCAAGCGTAATAGCTCTGTTCGGACCCAACGGTTCGGGAAAGACAACCCTGCTGCGTTCCTTGGTCACAACCATGTTTTTCGTCGCAGATTCCTATTATGATTCGGGCTCTAACATGGTCAAGTCATTCGTCCCGTTTTTAGAGCAGGAAATGATAACCCGCCCTACAAGAATCGAATTGGAAATTGACGCAAAGTGGTTTCGTCCGAACATAAGCGATACAAGCTCTCTTTACCGATATATTCTTGAGATTGACAGGGACGATTCAAGCACTGCAAATCCCGGCGTCAAATACGAATCTATTTGCTCCTTTCCCAGGGGTCGCTCCCGGCGCCTGCTCGAGAGAGAGCCAGGCAAGCCAATCTACGTGGCAAGAGAGTTGAAGGTAAGTCCAAGTGACAGTCGCCTATCTGCCGTTCCGCCTGAAGCATCTGCAATCTCGGCTTTTGCCAGAATGGGGATGGAGCCCTTTCCCAATCTGGCTTGTGGTCTTCGCAATGTATCAACCAATATTGTGGGCGCCGACCCGTGGCGTCCAGACGCGGATGCGGTAATTCGCGTATATAGAGAGAATCCCGAACTCGTGAACAAGGCTTCCAAGAGGCTGCAACGTTTGGACCTTGGAATTGAATCCCTGAATATATCACAGATTTCGGATGCCCAATGGATGATGATTTTCAAACATCGAGGGCTAGACGTACCTGTCGTACTTGAGGCCGAGTCAGCAGGTGCACGCAATCTGGCGCGCATATTCCCTCTGATTAACCATGTTCTCGAAACAGGAGGCTTAGCAATTATGGATTCGCTTGACTCCGACTTTCACACGGAACTCGTGCTGGAAATTCTCAACTGGTTCCGAAGAAAAGAAACCAATCCGAATAATGCCCAGTTGATCTGCTCGTTACATAATCCGGCCATACTTGACGATCTGGAAAAGGAAGAAGTGTACATAGTCGAGAAGGATCTCGGAGGCGTCACGCGCGCATATGGATTACGCGATATCCAGGGTCTGCGTCGGGGCGGAAGCCTTCAGAAACAGTACCGTAGCGGCTCTCTGGGAGGATTGCCCATTTTCGGCTGACAGATGGTTCGCAATATGCCAATGAACTTGAATCTGCGGAAACTCGGCCTATGGGATAGCAAATAGTCTCTACAGCAGCAATTAAGTGTCCGACCGTCGGGAAAAACAAAGCAGTTACAAAACTACCCGGCAAGACTGTATAGTTAATGAAGAAACTAAGGGAGGTAAAGGCAATTGTCGGTAAAAACAATAGAAGTTGAAATCTACCAGTGTGATCACCTAAGTCCCGGAGGAGAGCGATGCGAGCTTTCGGGAGAAAGGAATCAGATCAAGCAGTGCGTCAGGTGCGGAATAGATATCTGCAGCCGTCACTATCAGCTGATCACAGTCAACCGAAGCGGCAGCACTCTTCTTTCCTACTATTTCTGCTTTGATCACGCCGAGAAATTCATCAGCGCGCATATAGAAGACCTCGGAGATACAAGACCCACCGGCGCGGGCGGTATGGGGAAATAGGGAAATCCGGGGACCAGCCCCAGAGAACCATGAAGCTCTCAACCAAGCAGATCTCAAGGGAAATAGACCGAAGGACGATTGAGGAATTCGGAGTTCCGGGCGTCGTGCTGATGGAGAACGCAGGAAGAGCCGTGGCGTCAGTCATCCTCGCCGAGTGCCCCTCCGCAAAAAAAATGGCGATTATCTGCGGCGCCGGGAACAACGCCGGGGACGGTTTTGTGATCGCGCGCCATCTTATTTCCTCGGGAAAGGATGTAAGCGTCCACATTGCGGAGAAAAAGGAACGCTACAGGGGTGACGCGAAAACGAACCTCGACTCGCTTCTTGAGATCGGAGCGGACGTAAGGGAGCTTGGTGCAAAACTTCCCAGGATAAAGGATACGGAAGTTATAGTCGACGCCATCTTCGGCACCGGACTCGCCAGGGATGTGGGAGGATTTTATGAGAAACTTATAAAATTCATAAACCGCCAGAGCGCCCGGCGCATCTCCGTGGACATACCCTCGGGACTTGACGCCGACACGGGACGGCCCCTAGGAGTAGCGGTGAAAGCCGACGTCACAGTCACATTCGCCCCGGCTAAGCTTGGGATGTGCATTCACCCGGGAGTGGATTACGCGGGAAAGCTCTGCGTAACGGACATAACAATCCCCAGGCCACTTTGGGAGAACCTGCCCTTTGAACTTCTCACGTTCCAAAAATGCCGGGGGCTCATTAAGAAAAGGGCCGCCGACTCCCACAAGGGGACCTATGGACATCTTCTCGTGCTTGCGGGGTCTCCGGGGAAAAGCGGGGCCGCTGTTCTCTGCGCCGAGGCGGCGCTTCGCGCCGGAAGCGGACTCGTAACTCTGGGGGTTCCAGGCAGCATATTCCCGGCCGTCGAAGAGAAAACAACGGAGGTGATGTCCGTTTCGCTTAAAGGCTCAAAGGACGGAACCTTCCATCCCGACGCGCACGAAGAAGTGCTCAGGGAGCTTGAGGGGAAAAAAACGGCGCTTGCCGTCGGCCCCGGGATATCGACCTCCAGAAGCACGGGGGAATTTCTTGAAAAGGTGATAACCCAGTGCGAAGTGCCTGTCACGATTGATGCCGACGCCCTTAACATAATTTCAAAAAACCCCGAGATACTCAGGGAAACAAAAGTTCCCGCGGTGCTAACTCCTCATCCCGGGGAAATGGCAAGGCTCTGCGGCGTAGGGACAAAACAGGTGCAGGATGACCGCGTCGGAGCCTCGACCCGGTTCTCCGAAAAATACGGCTGTTATGTAGTCCTTAAAGGGGCGAGAACAGTCGTCTCCACACCCGGCGGGGAGGTGTTCATAAATCCGACCGGAAATTCCGCCATGGCCACGGCCGGAACCGGAGACGTGCTTACGGGAATAATCGGGGGGCTCGCGGCCCAGGGGTACGACCCTCTTCAGTCCTGCCTGCTCGGCGTTTTCTTCCACGGCCACGCGGCCGATCTTCTTTTGGATGAAACCGGCACCTCGGGCTTTACCGCCTCTGAAATATCGCGTAAAATCCCCGCTTCTAGAAACTCCGTCATTTCATCCACGGAAGAAAGGCATTTCGCCACGGTAAGATAACTAGTGCCTGTCAGAAAAGGCTTTTTTTCGTCGATTTTCCGACAGAATTCCAGATGGCACCAGGGGCCCGGCTCCTTCCAAAACCCAAATGCACTACAAAATCACTAAATTATCCATTTTCTCCGATTTCCGGACAAACCCCTCCCTCGCTACCTCCCAAACAACTCATCCTTTCTGCTCCAAGGCTGCTTAAGCAGCTGCCAGGAAACCAGGCTTGAGCCTTCTTTTCTCTTTTTCCCTCTCCCTGTTCCTCACCAACACCCCAAGACGATAAATGTTCGCCGCCAAAACAGATAAAGCCACACTCCTCGCAAACCCCTCTTTCCCGTGAACTCTTACTTTCTCACACCCCTTGTGATTCAATCCGTTTATCGCCGACTCCACAGCGGGATGCTGCCTCCTGGCTTCTGTAAACTCCTCACTGCCCTGCCTCTGTCTGTCCTTCTCTCCAAGCTTCCCCTTCTTCGGCAGATAGTTCCCTTCCAGTATTTCATCAAGACTCTTCCTGTTGTTCGGACTGTGGAATCCCTGATCAAAACTGCACGCCTCAAACTCAGGATACAGCTCTGTGGTTTCTTCTATAATAGGCACACACACATCCACATCGGATTCTTTCCACATCACCCTGTGATTGAGAATGAACTGATGCTGATCCTCCACTATGCACACCGGCACTCCAAATTCTACCGGTACTCCCGCCTTACCCTTCGCTATCCAGCGCGTATGGGGTTCAAACACAGAGAATACTTTCTCTTCCTGCGGTATCACTTCTCCCAGAATCAAACGCCTGCGTACCTGATCAATCTGACGGATTGCGTGCGCTTTATAGTAGTTTATCCCCTTAAGCCTCCAAACAGGCGCTCCTGCAACCACCAGTTCGCATAAAAGCTTGTCCGCACGTCTTACCATATCCTCGCATGCGCTGAGATACTCTTGCAGACTGCCCGGATTACGGCCTCTTGTTTTCTTCGTTCTTACCCGGTTGTAAAGCTTCTGTATCTTCTCACTCAGATGCCTGTGCTGACGCCAGCCGGGAAGCTTGTTTGCACAAGCCGCCTCCCCGCACACCCGAACAAGACATCTTGTCGCGTCCCAGCTCAAGCCCACATCAGTAGGATATTCCACATCGGTTTTAACGGGAAACGAATCACATCGACCTCGCAATTGTTCTCCAGGGTTTTTTTTTGATACAGCGTGTCCGCTCTGTATCACTATGAGGCTTATCTCCTTGAGCAACTCTGGACTCAGCAGCGACACGTTGTCTATTATGGTCTGAAGTTCGTACTTGTACTCGTCTCCATAACCACTGTGACCCAGCATCTGACGAAGCAGCATATCATTGTTAGCAAGGTGATGAAGGCGATCATAATCACAGCCAAGTCCCTGCTTCAATACCCCAAGCACCACAACTCTCCATACATCCATTCCGGGACGACCTGTGAGGAGGTCTATTTCAGGAAGAAACTTCTCCTCAAGCAGGGAAAACAGCCGCTGCCTTGTCTCGGTGCTTATTACAAAATAAAGGGACACTGATTCCGAGTTAAAGGGGACACCTGTTCCGAGAATAAAGGGACAGTAAAATCTCCTTTTTCTTCTTCCCCAAAACAGACTTTAACACGTCTTGAATTTCTCTGTCAAACGACGAGTAAAAAGCCTGTCTTTTTCTCTTAAAAATGACCTCCGTTTTCTTCCTTTGCCGACACCTGTTTTCAGCCACAACTTTTTTGTCAGCCCCCCCCCCCACAGTTCAGTGAGAGATGAACAAAGCGAGAGCTTTGTTCTCTGAAGCTACGGGATACTGAACCAACGAGACGCATTTGGCTCCGAAGCCTGACAACGGCCAAAACGACCCGACCTCTACCCCTCAGGCATAGACGATCGCACTCTGAGCGGGCTTTAAATTGACGTTTTTTCAGCAATTGGACTGAATCATGCATAAAACGTCTGTTTTCTGACTCGCGGCGCTTCACCCTCTTGCTTTCCACGCGTTCAAAGACTCCCAGATTCCTTATCATCTCCGTTTTTTCTCGTTTCCTCTGTCTTTCTCATCGATTCCCCACCCAACTCAAGCCTGTGAGAGTTGTGAACGATCCTGTCAAGGATCGCGTCGGCAACCGTGTTGTCCCCTATTATGCCGTGCCACTCACTCACAGGAAGCTGACTTATCACCACAGTGGAACTCTCCCCGTAGCGGTCATCCATTATCTCCATGAGGTCATATCTCTGGGCGGTGGTTATCTTCTCAAGTCCCCAGTCATCTATGATCAGAACTCTCACCCTGGCAAGCTTCGCCAGAAGCTTCTCGTAGCTTCCATCGGCCTTTGCCTGAGAGAGGGCCAGAAACAGCCTTGAGACCCTGTAGTAGCGAACTGTTATCCCCCTCACACACGCGTTATGACCCACAGCGCACGCTATCCATGTCTTCCCGCTGCCGCAGGGTCCCGTTATCAGCAGATTACGGGACCTCTCTATCCAGTCCCCCTCCCCAAGCTCCGCTACCTGGACTCTCCTTAGATTACGGGAGTGAGTGTAATCAATATCGCTTAGATGAGCCTTGAGCCTGAAACGGGCGTCGCGTATGAGCCTCTGCTGCTTTCTGTGCTCCCTCTCAATGCATTCCCTCTCCACAAGCAGACCGACCCTTTGCGCAAACGGCAGTTCATCATAAGTGTTGGGCTGCTCGCACTGACGCTCAAGCGCCACAGCCATCGCTCCCAGCCGAAGCTGGCGAAGACGGGATAATGTCTGTGATAAACTCATAAAAATACCTCCTTGGTTTTATCTGAACTCCCCCGGCCCCCTTATGTTCTTGTGATCCTGGGGAAGACTTAACTCTTGCTCTTCAAACAATGGAAGCCTGTCCATTCCGTTCTTAAGAATCTCCTTAACCTGACTTAATCTCATAAGCCCGTTTCCGTTCGCTACCCCGCACGCCGCATTGAGCCTTTGAGGGTACTTGCGGGAAAGACTCAGAAGACCCAGACACACCCTGTAGCCAAGCTCCGGATGATCTTTTGAATCAAGCTGAGCGTCCACCCATTTGTACACCTCCTCTCCAAGTCCCTTAGCCCAGTCTCTTAGCCTCTTGGGAGTCCACTTCCCATGCTCCCTGTGACTCTTTGGCATGTGTTCGTCTACCGTAGCGTAATGCTCGTGCTTCTTTGTCAGCCGCTTATGCTGCGCTATGAGCTTGCTTTTGAAGTAAATCGTCACAATGTGCTCTGTGGCGTGAACCTCCACTCCCTCCCCCCTGTAGGTGTAGGGAACAGAGTAGCGCTTCTTTTTGTACTCCACGTGGCAATCAATGTTCACCTTGGCCTTCTTTATCTCCGTGTATGTGTAGGGATACGGAGGAAGTTCCTTCATCTCGGGGAGATCAATCTCTTCAAACAGCTCCCGGCGACATTCTCCTTCCCCCTTCTGCAACGGCTTTAAGTTCACTTCTTCTGTAAGCTCCTTTACTCGCCTGTTAAGCTGCGCTATTGAGGTGAACTGCTCGTTTCTTATCGGAGCCAGTACCCTTGTCTCCACTATCTGTACAGCCTTCTCTGCCTTGGCCTTGTCTTTTGGCTTGCGCGGCCTTGTGGGAATGATGGTTGTCCTGTAGTGATTAGTCCATTGAGCGTAAGCAGGGTTAACCTCAGGATCGTAACGGCACGCCCTGGTTACTCCGCTTTTAAGATTGTCGGGAACTATGATCTCGGGAACTCCTCCGAAGAACTCAAGCATCCTGGTATGACTCCCAAGCCAGTCGGGAAGGGACTGTGAAGCGGTAGCCTCCGCGAAGATGTAATTCGACGCCCCCATGGCCCCAACAAATATCTGCGCCTTTGTTGCTCCCCCCGTCAGGGGATCCATTATGTTCACCGTAAGCCCTGCGTAGTCCACAAAGCACTTCTCCCCGGCTTTGTGTACCTGCCGCATTGAGGGAGGCCTGTTCTTGTTGAGCCATGTTTTGTAGAGCTCGCACAACCGCGTATAGCTGTAACAGTCCCCACCCTCGTTGGCTTCAATGTACTCTTCGTACAGAAGCTGCCGCGTAACTCCCTTTTTGGTGAGCTCCCTGTTTATGTAAGAGAAATCCGGCAGCGCTTTGCCTTCCAGAGTTACCTCGTCGGGCTTGGGATAGAGAAGCTCCTCAAGCTTCTGGTCGTCAATATCTTCGAGAAGTGGCCACCGAAGACTCGCTTCCTCAGCCTTCTGGAGCAACCTCTGAACATTGCTTTTGCCTTTCTTAACGCTCTGGCTTATCTGTCTTATGGAAAGATTCAGGGACTTGAGCCTCAGAATCTCCCTTATCACTTCTGCACTCATTCTTCTTCTCGGCATCTCGTTGACCTCCTTGCCTTAGTCTGCAAACAGGTTAACAAAACACTTTTCAATGATGTTTTGAGGGAAGAAGAAAACAGGAGATTCAGGTGTCCCCTTTCGCTCGGAATCAGTGTCCCTTTTCGCTCGGAATCAGTGTCCCTTTTCGCTCGTAATATGCAGTCTCGGGATTCGTGTATATGTGCTGCAGTCCTATCAGTATTGCGGGAATATCATCCCGGGATTTCAGATTGAAGCGTATGTCCTCAATTGCCGTTCCCGCGAGTTCGAGTTGAATATCTTTTATCTTTCTCATGGTGAGTTCTCCGAAGATTCTTTGAAATGGCCCAATATGTTGATAACTTGGGTATAATTCTACCACATATGGACAATCTTCACCAGGGAAAATCGACAATATTTTATTTTATTTCAGTGAGTTAGCAGTTTTCTGGCAGACACTAACTCCCATGGGACCCGCATTCCTCCTAGAAGTAAGCAAACCCGAGCAGACCATGCTCTGCGGCGAGATAATGGGGAAACTCATACCCCGGGGCTCCGTCGTGGGACTCACTGGAGATCTCGGAGCGGGAAAAACGGTTTTCGCCAAGGGTCTTGCCCGCGGCCTGGGAATAGAGGAAGAGCCCAACAGCCCCACCTTCGTCATAATGAGCTGCTATGAAGGAAACGTGCCTCTTTTTCACTTCGACGTCTACAGGCTCTCGGGCGGTGCGGAGTTCGAGGATACGGGCTATGAGGAATTTTTCTACGGAGAGGGGGTTTCCGTCGTTGAATGGGCAGACAAGGTGCGGGATGTATTACCGGGAAACGCTGTTATAATTGATATCCAATTCCCGCCCCGTGCGGATGAGGAATCGAGAACAATAAAGGTTACAGGTAAGGAAAAATGGCTCTTGTCATTCAGAAATACGGCGGAACAAGCGTTGCTAGCATCGAAAAAATAAGGCGCGTGGCCGAGCACATAGTAGCTACGAAGAAGCAGAAAAATGACGTGATAGCTGTGGTTTCCGCAATGGCGGGTGAAACCGACAGACTGGTCGGCCTCGCAAAAGAGGTGATGGATCCCCCCGATGAAAGGGAGTTTGACGTGATAACCTCAAGCGGGGAACAGGTCTCCTCCGGCCTTTTGGCGATGACTATAAAATCGCTTGGGCAGGACGCCATATCTTTCCAGGGACACCAGATAAGAATCACCACCGACAACATTTACTCCAAGGCGAAGGTAAAGTCGATTGACGACAGAAACATCCGTGTCGCGCTCGGAGAAAAAAAGGCGGTCGTCATAGCGGGATTCCAGGGAGTTGACGAGGACGGGAACCTTACCACGCTCGGACGGGGAGGCTCCGACCTGACCGCGGTGGCTCTCGCGGCCGTAATGGACGCCGACGCGTGCGAGCTCTACAAGGATGACGTAGACGGGGTCTACACTACGGATCCCGGGATATGTCCCGACGCAAAAAGACTCAGCCGGATTTCCTATGATGAGATGCTCGAGATGGCGTCTCTGGGCTCCAAGGTGCTTCAGGCCCGCGCGGTGGAATTTGCAAAAAAATTTAAAGTGCCTATACATGTTAAGTCAACTCCAAGGCCCGAGGACGAGGGAACGTGGGTTCTGGATGAGGAAAAAGTTATGAAGTCCATGGAAGAAGTTATGGTATCGGGAGTCTCCTACGACAGGGATCAGGCGAAAATCACCGTGACGCAGATGCCCGACCACCCCGGTATAGCGGCCAAACTGTTCTCGTCGCTGGCGGACGAAGACATAGTGGTCGACATGATCGTTCAGAACGTCAGCACCGAGGGGTTTACCGACCTCACGTTCACAGTGCCCAAGTCGGATTTCAGAAAATCAATAGAACTCTCGGAGAAGATGGCCCGGGAACTGGGGGCAAAGCAGGTTCTCTCCGATAGCCTTATCTCCAAGGTTTCCCTGGTGGGAGTGGGAATGAAGACCCATTCGGGAGTGGCGTCACGCATGTTCAGGGCGCTTGCGAACGAGGGGATTAACATTATGATGATAAGCACTTCGGAAATAAAAATCTCATGCGTGCTTGAGGAAAAAGATACGGAAACCGCCGTAAGGACTCTTCACGACGCTTTTAATCTAGGAAAAACAGATGAGTGACTCGAGAACCGTTGAAATATACGACGTGACCCTGCGCGACGGAACGCAGGGGGAAAACATATCTTTTTCCATACACGACAAGATCCGGATAACGCAAAAACTGGACGACCTCGGGGTGCACTACATCGAGGGTGGATGGCCGGGTTCTAACGAGAGGGACAAGGGGTATTTTGAGGAAGCGAAGAAACTTGGGCTTAAAAACGCCAGCGTGGCGGCTTTCGGAAGCACAAGACGCGCCAGGAAAAGCTGCGAGGAAGACGCAAGCATACAGGCGCTTTTGGAGGCGGAAACCCCTGTTGTGACGATTGTCGGGAAAAGCTGGGATTTTCAGGTTACAGAAGCTCTTAAAATAGAACTTGAAGAGAACCTTGAGCTTGTAAACGACTCGATCGAGTACCTGAAGCGTCACGTGGACAAGGTGTTTTTTGACGCCGAGCATTTCTTTGACGGGTGGAAGAGAAACTCCGAGTACTCGGCGAAAGTTCTTGAGACCGCTTACGGGGCGGGAGTCGACACGGTCGTGCTCTGCGACACAAACGGCGGCTCCATGCCGTGGGACGTCGAGGGCGCCATAAGGGAAGTCAACGGCATGTTCGATAACCCCAGCCTGGGAATACATACCCATAACGACAGCGAAGTCGGGGTCGCGAACACGCTTTACGCGGTAAGGGAGGGAGCGTCCCAGGTCCAGGGAACCATGAACGGCTACGGGGAGCGATGCGGAAACGCCAATCTCTGCGCGATAATACCCAATATCGCTCTTAAGCTCGGGATGGATTCTCTTTCCGGGGAAAACCTGAAGAAACTCTATTCCGTGTCCCACTTCATTCATGAGCTCACCAACCTTCCCCCTCTTAAAAAACAGGCGTTTGTCGGTGAGAGCGCCTTTGCGCACAAAGGGGGAATTCACGTAAGCGCCGTCATGAAAAACTCCGATACCTACGAGCACGTAGAGCCCCGGAGCGTCGGCAACAGAAGGCGAGTGCTGGTCTCTGACCTCTCCGGCCGGGCCAACATAGCCTACAAGGCCCAGGAACTGGGAGTGGACATAGACCCCAAGGACGAAAGGATCCTCAAGGTACTGAACGCGCTTAAGGTACTGGAGAACCAGGGTTACGAATTCGAGGGGGCGGACGCGTCCTTTGAACTGCTGGTGAGAAAAACTCTGGGCACTTATAAAAAGCGGTTCTATCTCAAAAGCACCCGGACGCTGGTAGAGAAAAGAGAAGGAGACGAAGAGCCGCTCTCAGAAGCCACCGCGGAGGTGCAGGTAAACGGCGTCGCGGAATACACAGTTGCAAGGGGAAACGGTCCCGTAAACGCGATAGACGGGGCTCTTAGGAAATCGCTTGAAAAATTCTTTCCCGGACTCAAGACCCTGCGGCTGCTGGATTACAGGGTAAGAGTAGTGTCAAGGTCGGGAGGCACAGATTCCGTGGTAAGAGTGCTTGTGGAATCGGGAGACGGGGAGAAGACGTGGAGCACGGTGGGGGTTTCCGACAACATAGTGGAAGCGAGCTGGAAGGCTCTTGTCGACAGCATAGACTACAAGATATTAAAGGACGAGCTCCGCGACCGGGATTAACCCTGCACCCGTTTCGCACTCCCTCTTTTTATTACGGCCCCGAGATGTCTGCGGTTTCTCTCTCTGGCGAGCCTCATCTGTTTCTGCCTCTCCTCAAGCGACGAAATCCTCTCGGGAGTAAGCTTCGAGTGGCAGTGGGGACATGATATTCCCTCACGGAATCTCTCGGATCCCCTGTCCTCCGCAGACACGGGCGCCCTGCAGTTCCTGCACGTGCTCCATGTTCCCCTGGAAAGATCGTGGCTGACCGAGGTGCGGTCGTCAAACACGAAACACTCCCCTTCCCAGAGGCTCTGTTCGCTTGGGATGCGCTCAAGGTAGGAAAGCACTCCCCCTTTAAGCTGATACACGCGCTTAAATCCCCTCTCAAGAAGATATGAAGTCGCTTTCTCGCACCTTATGCCGCCCGTGCAGAACATCGCAATTTCCTTGTGCTCTGCGGGGTCCAGGTTTTCCCTCACATACTCGGGAAACTCCCTGAAGTGCGCCGTCTCGGGATTCACGGCGCCCCTGAAGGTTCCGACGCTGTTTTCGTAATCGTTTCTCGTGTCTATAAGGAGCACGCCGGGGCGGCTTATAAGCTCGTTCCACTGCTCGGGCGGGACACGCTCCCCGGAGAGACGCTGCGGCTTTACGCCGTCTATGCCCATAGGGACCAGTTCCTTTTTGAATTTGACCTTGAGCCTGTGAAACGGGCTTTTCTCGTTGTAACTTAGCTTGTACTGCGCGCCCGAGAGCCTCGTATCGCTTTCAAGATAGGCAATAAGCCCTTCTACGCCCTCCCGGGGGCCCGCCACGGTGGCGTTTATTCCCTCAGAAGCGAGAATGAAGGTGCCGTTTATGCCGTTTTTCCCGCAGAAAAAGAGCAGGGAGTCTTTTATTTCCGGGAGGCCGTCAAGATCAACGAACTTGTAGAAGGAGAGAATGGCGATGTCGCGGCTTTCGGATTGCTCAATCATCCCCGGGCGCTCCCCCGAGGCTCTCCCACTTGGATAGATAGGACAAAAGGTGTCCCCTGTCCTCCCGCTGCGCTTCACTTCGTACCAGGTCGCGCAAGCGCCTGAGTTCATGGTCGTACCGGGCGGAATCGAATTCATACTTGCCGGAATTGAAGTGACCGATTGAATGGGCCATCCTGAGCCACAGCAAATAAGTCGTAAGCGCGTCGCACTCGTTGTAGGCGACTATTTCATCAAGCCTCCCTTCAAGCCACATGGGAGCGACCTGCTTTCCGTCGACGCCATCCATTTTCCCCGGGATTCCGCTTATCACGGATATTTCGTGAAGAGACGGCGTACCCTTGCCCCACGCGCTTATGCAACGCATAAGATCAACGTTGCGGTCGCTTCCTCTGATGAAAAAATCAGCTCCTTCCCAGGCTCTCTGCGGCCTCTCGGCAAAGTAACGGCAGCGCAGTCCGTGCTTGATCATTCTCTGGGCAAGAATCGGGATGTCCGCCCCTGATGTATTGTATCCGACAAGCTGCGGGCGGTACTTTTCGAGAATCGCGAAGAAATCCTTAATGATTCTTCTCTCGGAGCAGTCTTCCTCTGAGGTCGGAATTGACGGAATCGAGTGCAAAAGGAGTTTCGGCGGTTCTCCGCCCTTATCATCCGTTTTCAGAAAAACCATAGAGATCGAAACTATCCGTGACAGTACCGTCTTTATAAACGGCATAGGCTCTTCCTCTGTCGCCCCGCCCTCTTTCCACATGAACTCGATCACTTCGCGGTCGGACATCTCTTCGGGGAGGCTGTAAGCGGCTCTGCCGGATTGCGGATCGGGAACCCATTCTATATCGAAAGCCAGAACGCGGGATTCAATTTTCCTGAACATCGGGTCAGCTCCTTATGTAGGTACGCATGAAAAGTATTATCGCAAACAGGGTCGGTACAAGCAAAAACGCCTGGGAGACAAGAATTCCCTTAAGCCTGGTTATCTCGAATCCGCGCTCAACAACCAGGGTGTATTGGGAATCCTGCGAAGGAACATCCGCGAAAGACTCGATCACATAGCCCGTCGGCCCCAGGTTTTCAAACTCAAATATCTTCACTCCTCTCTTCCCCATATAGCTGTACCTCTTCTTAGAATCGGGCACCTTGAGTTCCATGTTTTCCGATTCGGAAGCTTTTCTCAGGTTAACGACTATCGAGCCTTCCTCTATGGAGTCCCCGCTTGTCTCTGCTTCGTCAAAAGCGCTTTCATACTGGTGATAGATTGAATAAAGCCCCTCCTCCTCAAGCCGGATTGAGTGGCTTCCCGGAAAAGCGTATTCGCTAAGCGTCGTGCCGAGCCCGGCGAAGCTTTTCACCACGTTATAAAAGAAAAGTCCCCCTCCGAGCAGAAACAGCACTATGCAGAAAATGTAGATTCTCTTTCTCTTCCTGTTTTCCATTGATTTTGTACCTGCTTAATAATCCGCTTTGCGCGGATTTGAGATGCTCGTAATTATAGGGAATTATGTATTTGAGTTGACACTTTCATACACTGTTCTTGGCCGAACAGGCCCTACATCAGCCTGCTTCTCTTTCATCCTTCCGACCATGCGGGGTACATTCCCGCCCGCAATCGTGAGTCCACGATGAAGGATATTTAACGCTGCATTTACATCCCTGTCCGCCTCATAACCACATGAACATCTGTGAACACGCACAGACAGAGACTTCTTTACAGTTGCCCCGCAACTTGAGCATTCCTGAGAGGTTCCCTTGGGGTCCACTTTCACCATCTTAACGCCAGCACTCTCGGCCTTCTCGTTAAGCAGCGTTATGAGCTTGTCCCAAGTCTGCTCAGATATGCTCTTTGCCAACTTCCCGTTGCGAAGCATGTTCTTTGTACTAAGCTTCTCTACCGCTATGAAATCGTAAATCTTTACCATCTCCGCACTCAGGCGGTGAAGGTAATCTCTTTCCTTGTCCGTGACCCTCTGCCATTCCCTGGCAAGGCTAATGACAGCCTTCTTCCAGTTGTTGCTCCCCTTCACCTTGCGGGACACGGAGCGTTGCAAGCGTATGATCTTCTTTCTGTCTATCTCTCGCTTCTCAACGGTCTTGCCGTCGCTTGTGGTAAGACGCTTCGATATTCCCATGTCTATACCCACGGGGTTAGTGACCGGTTTCTCCTCAGGTGCCGCCAGATCGTAAGACAAGGCTACTTCTGTACGCAGGGGTTTTCTGGTAATCCTGATTGCTTTTAGCTGTGCGTTCGGCGGGAGTTCCCGAGACGGTTTCACCTCAATGCGGGGCAATCCCTTTATCTTGAGAACAAGCTTGTCTCCCTGCTTCTTGAGCATACGCCAGCACTGATCGTTTATCTCTATGGTACGCCAGCGTCTTCGGCTCTTGAACCGAGGGAAGCCTGCTTTTTCCTTCCTCTCCACCCTGCGAAAAAACGACTTGTACGCCTTGTCAAGTCTCGACAGTACGCCACGGAACACTTTACTGTCTACCGCCTGGTACTCGGGGAACTCTGCTCTTACCTCTACAAGTTCTTTGTACTGGTCATAAAGACTGCGACTTTTGCCCGTCTTTCTGTAGCAGTCAATGCGGGACTCCAGTCCTGCGTTGTACAGTTCCGCAGACAGCGAGAATAGCTCCGTCAACTGCTCATGCCCTGCACTGGACAACTTCACCCTGCATTTGTAAGTTCTTATCATTGCTATATTATACCTGTTTTTCTGACTGTTCGGAACCTAGTCCGTCAACTCAAGTACATAATTCCTAATTATACTGCGAAAAGTTCTTAGAACCACTATATTGTTCCTCTTGACCCAGATTTTTTCCAGAAAAGGAAAAATTTTGTTTGACAAAGCAATATAGTTCCGGGATAATCCCGCAGATATTAAATTTCTAGAGGTAGGTATTAATAATGCAGGGAACTGTAAAATGGTTTAATAGCTCCAAAGGCTATGGATTTATAACATCCGCAGAAGTGCAGGATGATGTTTTTGTTCATTACACCGCCATTGAGGGAGATGGTTACAAAAGTCTCAATGAGGGTGACGAAGTAAGCTTTGAGATCACTCAAGGTAAAAAAGGTCCCACCGCAACCAATGTAGTGCCTGTTTAAAAATCCGCTCTGCGCGGATTTGATATGCTCGCAGGTATACCAGGAAACGCTTTGAGAACTACTGTATGTTTTCCTCCGCACCCAGGGTTTTCTCTGGAGACGGAGGAAATACAGTTTGACAAAGCAGCGTTGCTGTGGAATAATGCCGCAAATATTAAATTTTTAAGAGGTAGGTATTACAATGCAGGGAACTGTAAAATGGTTTAATAGCTCCAAGGGCTATGGATTTATAACATCCGCCGAAGTGCAGGATGATGTTTTTGTTCATTACACCGCTATTGAGGGAGATGGTTACAAGACTCTCAACGAGGGTGACGAAGTAAGCTTTGAGATTACTCAAGGCAAGAAGGGTCCCACCGCAACCAACGTTGTAGTAAAGAACTAATTCCCAGGAAACTCAGAATCCGGTTATTCCACTTCCTGGGGGAAATTCCCGTTTCTTAACTGACGGGAAAGTTGCGTTTGCGGTTTGAAAATACGCAGATCATGTACTAACTTTACTGTCTGAACATCTTAGGTAGCAAGGAAGGTATTGAAAATGGACTTGAGCAATCAGGAAATAACTAGATACAGAAGGCACCTTGTAATGCCCGAAGTCGGCATTGAGGGACAGAAAAAACTCAAGAACTCAAGGGTTCTGTGTATCGGCGCCGGAGGGCTCGGGTCTCCGCTTGCTCTCTACCTCGCGGCCGCGGGGGTCGGCACCCTGGGAATACTGGACTTTGACGTGGTGGATTTCAGCAACCTGCAAAGGCAGGTTATCCACAGCGAGAAGACCGTTGGCACTCCCAAGGTTGAATCCGCAAGAGACCGTCTTCTGGAGCTTAACTCCGATACCAATATCGTTACCTATAACGAGGAGCTGAGTTCGGACAACGCCATGGAGATAATGAAAGACTATGACGTGGTCGTTGACGGAACGGACAATTTCGCCACCAGGTATCTTACAAATGACGCCTGTGTTTTCCTCGGAATTCCGAACGTCTACGGAAGCATATTCAGGTTCGAGGGACAGGTAAGCGTTTTTGATGCGAAAAGAGGCCCCTGCTACAGGTGTCTCTATCCGGAACCCCCTCCCCCGGGACTCGTGCCGAGCTGCGCCGAAGGAGGAGTGCTGGGAGTACTGCCCGGAGTCGTGGGAACCATGCAGGCATCCGAGGTCGTTAAGCTTATAATCGGCGAAGGGACACCGCTTATAGGGAGACTTCTCTTCATCGACGTCCTCAACATGGAGCCGAGGATACTCAAGCTCCGAAAAGATCCCAACTGCCCCGTCTGCAGCGAGAATGCGACCGTGACCGAACTCATAGATTACCAGGAGTTCTGCGGCATCGGCCGAGGCGAAGAGGTCGAAGAGGAAAAGCCCAAGGTCGAGGAAATAACCGTTGAGGAGTTCAGCTCCATCAAGGAAAACAAGGCTGACTTCGTTCTGATCGATGTGAGGGAACCCCATGAGTATGAAATATGCAGTATCGACGGCTCAAGGCTTATTCCCCTCGGCGAACTCAAGGACAGAACGGGCGAGCTTGACCCAAAGGACGACATAGTCGTTCACTGCCACCACGGTGGAAGAAGCATGAAGGCCGCTACTTTCCTTGTCGAGCAGGGTTTCAGCAGGGTTAAGAACTTAAAGGGCGGCATAGACGAGTGGGCTGAGAAGTACGACTCGGAAATGGCCAGGTACTGAGGGATACAGGGGTTTGGGGAGAGGGAAGCGGAAGCCTTCTTTTGGGCGGAGAGGGAATCGAACCCTCACGGGCCAAAGCCCAACGGCTTTTGAGGCCGTCGCGTCTACCTATTCCGCCACCCGCCCTTAAGATAGGGGACTATTATTCTCGCTAAACCGGGATAAATCAACAGGTTCACTCCCCGAGAAAATAAAACCCGAACGCCGCTATAACTATGCAGTGATCTATGGTGCCTTCCCTTACGTATCGTTTTATTTCCTGCGGAGAGACAAGCAGGGTTTCTATGTCTTCTGTAGCGTCAAAAGACGGTTCCGACGTCCGCTCGCATCCGGATGCAAGGAAAGTAAAACAGGAGTTCGACATGAAGGCCGGGTTCGGCCTGACACACCCTATCTGCTCCCACCGAGTGGAGGTAAACCCAGTTTCCTCAAGGAGTTCCCTACGCGCGCACTCGGCAGGAGTTTCTCCCGGGTCAATCATTCCGCCCGGAATCTCAAGCGTGATCTCTTCGGTGCCGTGGCGAAACTGCTTTATCAAAACGATTTCACCTGTGGGCGTAACGGGGATAATGTTAACCCAGTCGGGAGCATCCATTACGTAGAAATCGTGGACGGCGCCATCTTTGGGGGAAACGGCACTTTTCTTTCTCGTAGAAAAAATTCTGTAATCGTTGAGCGGAGTGCTCTTTTGAAGCTTCCATTTTTTCGGCATTTTGGTAGTTTAACAAACCCCGATTCTCTTGTTAAACTAGAGAGGGTTTTTCTCAAACTGCGGGAGGTTGTGTATAAAACTCCCGAAAAAACGATCTTGCAGCAGCGGAAGAACAGAATACATGGAGAGATGACCGAGTGGCCGAAGGTGCACGCCTGGAAAGCGTGTAGGGGGTTTACGCTCCCTCGTGGGTTCGAATCCCACTCTCTCCGCCATGCTTGTTTTGTAACCCATTGAAAGGAGGGGGAGTTTGGATGGAGGAAACCATGACTATGACTGTTTTTCTGGTGACTTATACAATCCCTGAAAAGAAAAAGCCTGCCCTGTATATTTTGCTAGACAGAGAGGGAGCGGGGGATACGTTGCTTGAGTTGGTGAGGCTAAGTGAAGGAAGGCCGGTCCAGGTTGAGGCCCAGCAGTTTACAGAAGCAGAGTATGAGGAGATTACATCATTGATTTGTGAAAAGGCTAAAAAAAGAGGTTCGGAAATTATACTCATTGACAGTCCTGATATGCTGCCGGATCGGTAAAAGGAAAATATGAAGCGCGGCAATCAAGATTTCTCTCGTATCAGTGCTTCAATGCTTTCAATCCAGTTGTTAAATCCAGAACAATTCTGACGAATTCTGTCAATCCCTGTTCTCTCGCAGATAACCGGACCATGCAATTTCTTGTCAAAGGAAGGAAACAACCCTTTGAGCCTGCGAGATGGGCATGTTTCAAAATTATCATTGATATTTTCCACATGACCAGCTTCTACGACAATTTCGGACAATTTAGAAGAAAGATCAGGAGACCCAAGTTCTTCAGATGTTGTATCGGGATCACTGAACAATAAAGCCTCAAACTCATATTGCTGAATGTAGGGGATAAACTTGCCTGGATTGTTGATCTCGTTTTTTAAAGAGTCCTCCAGTTCTTCTTTCGTGCGGTTACCTCTACGTCTAAATCCATAAAGATCATAAAGCGTTGTGATGATATCACAATTATCAATAAGCTTTCGAATTTCAGAACAGACACGTTCCAAACTTATGTTTCCACGCATATCGACAGCTGTGACACTTACATCTTTAGCCATCAGATAAGGACTTAATACTCTTGAACAAAATTCCCGTTCTGTCCCGCCCTCAACGCTCACATAGATCCTGATCAATCAGGCGTTCCCCCAACAAGATTCTTCTCCCACAGGTCGCCAATGGCGTAGTCCTCAAGCCAAGGCTTTATCTCTTCTTCCCTGATCCTGTTAAAAAGAGATTCGCCATCTTTCTGATCAACAATGATCATATTTTGCCAATCAAACTGATTGGCAAAAGTTACAGATTGCGTTGAAACGATAATCTGTGTTTCATTTGACGCGCTCTTCAACATCCCCGCAAGAATTTGCAGCGCATAGGGATGCAGCCCCAGTTCCGGTTCATCCAGCAAAATTACTTCTGGCAGTTTCGGTTGCAGCAACAAAGCTGTCAGACAGATGAAGCGCAGGGTTCCGTCAGAAATGCTGTTAGCATCAAAATAGGTGTCTGACCCTTTATGTTTCCACCGCAGACGAATCTGCTCTTCGTTGTTTTTATCGGGAACCAAGATGAAATCGTGAAAAAAAGGTGCGACTCGCTGGACCGTCTGGGCAATCCTCTCATACTCCGGCGTATCCTGTATGGAATAAAGAAAAGCTGCCAAGTTCTCTCCGTGAGGACGGAAACGTAGGTTGTCATTGATTGAACCTGATTTCTTAATGAATGCCGTATCGCTCGTGTCATGGAAATGATAAATTTTCAAGCTGTTCAGATACCGTTTTACTTCAATTGCAGCTGGAGATTTTATTTTTTTCAACAGGCTTTCTTTCTCTCCAGCCTTAGTCCTTTGTTCTCCCTCATAATGTCTTGCAGTGCCAGGGCGAGAATTAGGAGGAAGAACTTCAAGCGATTCTCTTTTAAAAACAAGCCCTCCGTCATTCGATGGAACCAGTTCCAACTGATATCCATTAGGAGGAAATAACAAACGGGCTTTTATTTTGCTCGTTTCCTTGCTGCCGAAGTATAAAAAAGCGTCCGCAGTCCCTTTCTGGGATACATAAAGCTGCAAATCCTGCTCAAGAATTTTATTCAGAAAATGGAAGAAATTGATGAAATTTGATTTTCCCGCACCATTTGGACCAATCAAGATATTAAGAGACTCTAAATCGAGACTCAAATCCTTAATGGACTTATAGCCAGAAAGTTCTATGCTGGCGAGCTTTCCTGATTCAGCCATCATTACACCTTAATACGCGTTACCCGTCTTTATTCTAGTCAGAGAATCATTGATACGTAATGCTACAGGAAAAACATTGGAGTAATCTGGCACCTCAGTGTACAGATTTATAACAAAACAAAGCCTTCTACTGTTTAAGTGCACTTAAAGGCAATTTATTCTGTCCGACAGAAATATCAGGGAACGCTCAATGCTACCTGAAATATCTTGGCACACTTATTTCAGAAGTTCTATCTTGTCTTCGAGATTCGGCACAAGACACAGAAACTCAAAAGGCTCGTCACCATCAACTTCATACCAGTGCGGCACCCCCGCAGGAATGAAGACTACATCATCCTTCTCGACGTTATACACTTCGTCTCCGATTCCGATCCTTGCCTTGCCACCAAGCACGTACTGCTCATGCTCAACGGCGTTGGTATGAGCGGGGATATCGCCTCCAGGCTGCATAACAAATTTCCTCATCGCAAAGTTCGGACCTTCCTCCGGACTGATAAGAATCTGCCTTGAAGTACCCTGCCCTGCTCCGATAATAGTGCTTTCGACTTCTTTAACCTTTTTTACGTACATATCTATATTATAACACAGAAAAGTCAGACTGATCATTTCACAAACATTCAGTGGCGGCGGTGACCACCTGGGCAAGATTATAATACTACTTGCCGGTTTCCGGCACGGCTATTTTGCGAAAACCATCTCCTTGTTTTTGTTCGGCAAAACCGACAGAATCTCAAAAGGCTCATCCCCGTAAGCTTCACACCAGTGAGGTTCTCCGGCGGGGATAAAAACCACATCTCCCTTCGCCACTTCATAAACCTGATCCCCGATTCCAACCCTCGCCGTGCCGCCAAGAACATACTGCTCATGCTCGGCGCCGCTTGTATGAGCGGGAATTCCGCCCCCGGGCTCAATGACAAGCTTTCTCATAGAGAAATTCGGACCCTCATCGGGGCTTATCAGCATCTGTCTTGAAACGCCGTTTGCCGACTCCAAGGCCTCGCTTTCTATATCATCGATCTTTTTTACATGCATATGCTTTTACCTCCAGTTGATTCCGGCTCTTATTTATAGTATCCCACGATTTTAAATACGGATAATTTATTAAAATCTTATTTGCCTTTCGTTCAATGCAAGTGAAGCTATACTGGGAAATAAACGGAGCGGATGAAAAAAGGCGCCGAGGGGGAATTCCACCAACCGGCGCATTGCACGATTTTCCCCTGATATAAAACGAAATTCGCGAACGCGCATTTCTAAAGAAGCCGTTTTTGTGTAAATTGATTAGTTACGGAACCGCGACGGTTCATCTCTTTTGGAGAATAATCCAGTGGCCGGGCCCGTACGACTGGGACTTGCGAACCCCGCCAGGCCCGGAAGGGAGCAACGGTAGCAACAATCCCCGTGCGTTACGGATACCTGGTCGCTGGTTTTGACATCATGGCATACAGAGTACTCGCCCGCAAGTGGCGCCCCCAGACTTTCGAGGACCTGATAGGTCAGGAATTCCCCGCCGTAACCCTCAGAAACTCAATCGAGTCCGGAAAGATAGCCCATGCGCTACTTTTCGCCGGCCCGAGAGGCACGGGCAAGACATCCACGGCAAGAATCGTCGCCAAGGCCGTAAACTGCGAGAAAAAAGACGGGGGGAAATACCCCTGCTCAGCCGACCGGTGCTCAAGCTGCGAGGGAATATCGGAGGGAAGATCGCTTGACGTGCAGGAAATCGACGCCGCGTCGCACACGGGCGTAGCCGACGTTCGCGAAATCATAGAAAGCGTGAAATACTCCCCGGCTTCCGCGAGAAAAAAAGTCTACATAATCGACGAAGTACACATGCTCTCCCAGTCGGCTTTTAACGCCCTCCTTAAAATAATGGAAGAGCCCCCGGAGCACGCGATTTTCATACTGGCGACCACGGAGGCCCATAAGGTTCCCCCGACCATCATGTCCCGCTGCCAGAGATACGACTTCAAGAAAATACCCGTTGAGAAAATAAAGGAGTCTCTCGAGAAGATAACAAAAGCAGAGAACATAAAGATCGACACGGAAACCCTCTACCTGATCGCAAGGGAATCGGAGGGAAGCATGAGGGATTCGCTGAGCCTGCTTGACCAGCTGACTGTGTCCTTTGAGGACAAAATAAACCACAAGGACGTGATAAGCCTGCTGGGCATACCGGATAACGAGTCGCTTAAAAGCATCCTTAGAGCCGTTTTTGCCAAGGAGCCGGCAAAATGCGTGGAGCTTGTGCGAAACGCCGCGTCGAAGGGAATAAGCCCGAGGAGAATGGCCCAGGACATCATCTACATGATGAGGAGCCTGCTCTACCTTAAGATCTGCGGCAAAGACTTTGTTTCCGACCTCTCCCCGGATGAAAAAGACGAACTTTCAGAACTCGTGAAGAACGAATCCACAGAAACCGTGGAGCTCCTTTTTAACGTAATTATAGACGGGGGAGAGAGAATACGCAGTTCCTTTTACCCGGAAATCGTGCTTGAGCTTGCGCTTGTAAAAATGGGCACCGTCGGAAAAGTCGAAAAAATAGACGACATTCTGAAAAGGCTTGAGAGCCTGTCGCCGCAGGGCTCCGGCACGAAAAAAACACCGGGCCCCTCGGGAGGGCAGATGAAAACCGCGGGGCGAAGCCCCAGGAAACGGGAAAACGAACCCGCGGAGAAAGAAAGCAAGCAGGCTGAAGCGGACGCGGGCGAAAACAAAAAACGGGCGAACAAAACGCCTGATCCTCCGGTCGGGGAGCAACCTTCAGGCAGCGATCCCGAAAAGCAAGAGGTCGTAGACTTTGTGCACGGCAAAGACAGGTTTATAGCAAGAAAGCTGGCCCAAGCCCACATCCTTCAGGTAAAGGGAAACCGGGTAAACGTAAGGTTTCTTAAAAACGGCATAAATCATGAAAAAGAGCTTAAAAAATCAAGCAAATTAAGAGAGATACTAAGGGAAATGCTCGGCGTTGAGAGAGTAAGGCTCGATATCGATACCATAAACGACGAGGGGGTTAACGGGACCGGCAGAGCTTCGAGAAAGCCTGATCCCGCGGAAGACGAAATAGTTAACTACGCCATCCGGCAGTTTGACGCCCGCGTGATAAAAAGAAAAAATTTAAGGCAGGGGTGAAAAAAATGAAATTAGGCGGAAATATGAAGAACATCATGAAGCAGATGGGGAAGATGAAGGAGCAGATGGAGCGCCTTCAGAACGAGGCCGGGGAAAAAACCGTGGAAGCTTCTTCCGGGGGCGGAATGGTCACGGTTACCGCAAAAGCAAAGGGAGAGATAGTATCAATAGCCATAGAACCCGAAATAATAAGCGAAACCGACGTTGAGATGCTCCAGGACCTGGTAACCGCCGCCGTAAACGAGGCCCTTTACAAGGGACAGGAACTTATGAAAGACGAAGTCTCTCGCTTCACCTCCGGCATGGGACTTCCGCCGGGGCTTATCTGAGATGCAAAGAACCGGCCTTCCCGAGCCGATTTCAAGACTGATAGAAGAACTTTCCAAGCTTCCGGGAATCGGGGAGAAAAACGCGACCCGGCTTGCATTTCACATATTCCGATCATCGGAAGGCTACGCGCGCAGCCTATCAAACGCGATAATCAGAACCAAATCCGACGTCAGTACGTGCAGTACGTGCTTTAACTTCACGGAAAAGGATCCATGCGCAATCTGCTCGGATACCTCAAGAGACCCGCATGTCCTCTGCGTCGTCGAAGAGCCTCTTGACCTGCTGGCAATAGAGAGAAGCGGGGAGTTCCGGGGAAAATACCACGTCATCCACGGGGTAATCTCTCCCCTTGAAGGTGTGGGCCCAGAGGACCTTCGTATAAAAGAACTCTTAGCAAGAGCGGGGCGCGAGGATATAAGGGAAATAATAGTCGCGACCGGCACGAACGTCGAAGGCGAAGCTACCGCGGTTTACCTATCAAGAACCATAAAGCCCCTCGGGATCAGAACCTCGAGAATAGCCTACGGAATACCCGTCGGTGGAAACATAGAGTTCATAGACGAACTCACGCTCGGCAAGGCGCTTCGGGACAGAAAGGAGATGTAACCCGGCGTCTCATCCGTCGCCGGGGGTTTTTCTCGACACGACTGTAGCCTCAAAAACCAGCCAGACGGCAAGAACGAGCATTATCGCCGAGAGGCTGAAAAGAAGCGTGTTATTCAGAAAATACTTAAGGTTGAAAAATATGGAGGCCGTTGTCATGGCCACCAGAAAAACCATCGGCACGAGCGTGTAGACAAACGGTTTTTTCAATTTCCTGAGATAAAGAGTAATAAGAAGCAGCGTGATTCCGGCTATCAGCTGGTTTGTAGCGCCGAAAAGAGGCCAGAGCAGAAATCCGCCTGAACCCGGCCCCTTGCCAGGAACCTGCGCGAAAAGCGCAAGCGCAAGCGGTGGTACGATGGCGAAAAACGCCCCGATATACCTGTTTTTAAGAGCCTTGATGCCGTAGGCCTCCCCGAGTTCTCCTATAACGATCCTCTGTATCCTGGCCCCGGTATCAAGGGAGGTCGCCGCGAAACTTATCACTATCACGCTTATAAGGGTGGTTCCAAGCACCTCGGGGATATGTATTGAGGTAAGAAAGCTTGAAGTTCCCATGACAAAATTCCCTATGCCGCCGCTTGATGCCGATTCCCACGAATGATAGTGCTTAAGCCATTCACTACGCTCTATCCCGGCCGCAACCGCGAGAGTCGCTATCATGGCAAGAGTGCCCTCCCCCAGCATGCCCCCGTAACCCACGAATCTTGAGTGCGACATCCTGTCAAGCTGCTTTGAGGTGGTTCCACTCGCGACAAGACCGTGGAATCCGCTTACCGCCCCGCACGCAACGGTTATGAAAAGAAACGGAAGCACGGGAAGTCCGTCGGCTGCGAAGTTAAAGGCCGGGGCCTGCATTTCGGGATGCGCGACCATTATCCCCGTTATAAGTATCGCCAGACCTACGAAAAGATGGATTCCGTTTATGTAGTCCCTGGGCTGAAGAAGAACCCAAACGGGAAGAACCGAAGCCACAAAGGAGTAGACCATAAGAATGATCACCCAAGTCACCACCTGGCTTCCCATAACCTCTGGTATGGTCAGGGGAACCCTGGTTCCCGCCCAGACCATAAAGTAAAGAAGTGCAAGCGCGATTATAGAGGGCCAGAGGATTGAAACCTTTTTCCTGTAGAAAAGAAATCCGATAACAAGAGCTACCAGTATCTGGAAATTCACGGGAAGCACGCTTGCGGGAAAGTTTACGAAAAGAACCGCTATCGCGTAGGCAAAAACCGCTATCACGAAAAAGACCAGGAAGCAGACTATGAGAAGGAAAAGGGTTCTTCCCCTAGGGCTTATGAATATTCCGGCAAGATCTCCTACAGATCTTCCCCTGTTTCTGGCTGAGATGACAAGAGCACCGAAATCATGAACGGCTCCGATGAAAATCGTTCCGAATACGACCCAGATAATCGCCGGGACCCACCCCCAGAACACGGCTATGGCCGGCCCTATTATCGGCGCGGCACCCGCTATTGACGCGAAATGATGGCCGAAGAGAATGTGCCTGCCGGCAGGCACGTAGTCCACGCCGTCTCGCAACTGGTGGGCGGGAGTAGGCTCTCCGTCTTTTACTCCGTAAACTTTTTCGGAAATAAACTTTGAGTAATACCTGTACCCCAGCAGGTAAAGTGCTATTGCCACTATCGCTATTACGGCTGCGTTCATCCAAGGTTCCCTTAAATCAGAAAATCGCGGGTTTCATCATTATAAAGAAAAAACTGCGGGACTGAAACTGAGCCACTTCTCAGCTGAGATTCCCGCGCATGTGCTCACTTAGTTCATCCCATCTGCTGTAAAGAGCGGAGAGCTTTGTCTCAAGTTCGCCGAACTGCCTTGTTTTTTCTTCCCAGTCAGTACCTTGGGGAGAAATCTCGGGATTCGCAAGAAACCTTTCCACCTCCTCTTTTTCAGTCTCGCATTCTGATATCCTGTTCTCGAGATCCAAAAGGGCATTTTCCATCTGTTTTCTCGAAAGAAGCGTCCAGTTCTCCATGTTCTCTATGCCTTTTTCGCGAAGTTCCCTGTAAAGACGGTTGCGTCGCTGCGCCTCGAGGGTTTTTACGGTTTTTTTCCTGGGTTCGTCGTTTTGCATCTCGTCGGTAATCTGCTGGTCATCCGAGCTGCAGGCTTTTTTCTCGAGAAATTCCGAGTAATTTCCGATAAAAATCTCAACCCCTCCTCCTTCCACGTACCATGTCCTGTTCACCAGACTGTCAATGAAATGCCTGTCGTGGCTTATGAGCAAAAAGGTGCCGGAATACTCCCCGAGAGCAAGGCGAAGCACTTCCTTTGAAGCCATGTCAAGGTGGTTAGTGGGCTCGTCGAGAACCAGAAAATTGGAGCGGGAAACCAGAATCTTGAGAAGGGAGAGGCGGCTTTTCTCGCCGCCCGAGAGAACCGAGACTTTCTTGGTTATATCGGAAGCGCCGAAAAGAAACGAGCCTAGAAGCGTTCTTGCCTCGGTCTGGGAGAAAAGAGGATAAGCCCCGATGAACTCTTCATAAACCGTATTCTTAGGATTAAGCATCTCATCCTGATTCTGCGCGTAGTAACCCAGGATTACGTTGTGGCCAAGGCGGCTTTGGCCGGAGAAGCCCTCCACACCGGCAATCATTTTGCAGAGAGTGGTCTTCCCCTCGCCGTTTTTCCCGGTAACGGCTATCCTGTCTCCCCGCTCCACGCGAAGCGCGGGGCTGTTTTGAAAAACAACATTTCTCGCACCGCCGGGAGTTTCATACTCCTTTGAGAAATCGCTTATCTCATAAACCACGCGTCCCGCGCGCTCGGGGGCGGGAAAATCAAACTCAAGGGTTCTTCGGGTCTCAGGAGACGGGGCTTCAGGCTCCATTTTCTCAAGCATCTTTATCCTGCTCTGCACCTGCCTTGCCTTGGAGGCCTTGTACCTGAACCGCTCTATGAAACGGCGCTGCGCCCGGAGTTTTCTCTCCTGGTTTTTAGCAGTCGCCTCGGCGACCGCGGCAATCTGCTCTTTTCTCTCAATGTAAGAGGAATAATCGCCCCGAAACTCCCTTATCAATCCGCCTTCAAGCTCCGCTATCGTGTCAACCATGCGGTCAAGGAGGTATTTGTCGTGGGACACCAGGACCACGGTTCCGCGATAATTTCCAAGGTAGCCTTCAAGCCACTCTATGCTTTTTATGTCGAGGTGGTTTGTGGGCTCATCAAGAAGAAGCACCTGAGGTTCCAGAAGAAGTATCCTCGCGAGCTCAACCCGCATCCTCCAGCCGCCCGAGAGAGAGGAGACCCTGTGGGAGAGCTGATTCCCCGTGAAACCCAGCCCGAACAGGATTTTCTCGGCTTCGTGGATGGGTTTTCCAAGATCATCCTCGCCTTCGCCACGGTTGCCTGCGCGGGCCGCTGAGAGCACTGTAAGATCGCCCGTGCCCAGATCCATTATCTGCGGCAGATAGCCTACGCTGAGCGCGGAGGGAATGGAGGCCTGCCCCTTCTCCGATTCCATGAGTCCCATTACAATCTCAAGCAGCGTGGTTTTACCCGAGCCGTTCGGACCTACAAGACCGTATTTTCTTCCCTTTTTTATATTCCACTCAAGGTTTCGGAAAAGTTCCTTACCGGCAAAGGAATGAGATATGCGGGAAAGACTGATCATTTTTACAGAAACAAAACAAGCCAGATGCTGTTTTTCAGCGACGCCGACCTTCTTGGGCAATTGCCAGCATGTAGAAAACCCGTGACATAATTGCGGAGTTGGCGGCGAAAATCATGAAGGCAGTCCTTTATCGTCGTATAAGAAATTATCAGCTTCCGCCGCGGAAGCACCCTCAAGACGCTCGCTTCTGGCTTCTTTCACTATCTTTTGCATCGCGGACAGTTTTTCAGCGCGGCTTTTCTTTTCAACCGGGCTTTTCGCAGCAGTAAAGGGCTTTATTTCCGCCACAGCCCTGCCGTGTTTTGTCAGAATCACTTGTTCGCCGTTCAGAACCGCTTCTATCAGGGCAGACAATTTCGCTTTCGCCTTGCTAATGGCTATTTTCATTATATTTTCCTCTTATACGGGCTATCATTATAGCTCATATAACTGAAACCAGACAATACAATCGGCAGGGTTCCGGGTCACAGAACATAGCAACAGCCAGTCCGTAAGGTACTTTTCTAACCGAAAACCAGAGAACCTGAAACGAATTGAGATTCCGCTTGCCGGTTGTGTGGATAATGAAGGTGCAAAAAAAATTATCTAAAAAATTAGTGGCATTCCAGATATGCCATTCGATAACGGAAGTCGAAAAAAAAGAATACGACTCTATCCAGCCCGATAACAACCCTTTTTTCGAGTTTGATTTTCTTTTCGCTCTTGAGAAATCCAGATGCGTGGGTCCGGGCACGGGATGGGAGCCGCGCTATCTTCTGCTACGCGAGGGAAAAGAGCTTGTCGGGGCGGTTACCTTCTACCTGAAAACCGATTCCTATGGCGAGTACATATTCGACTGGCAGTGGGCGCGAGCCTACCAGGACGCAGGGCTGAGATATTATCCCAAGGCAGTCGCGGGAGTGCCGTTTACCCCGGCAACCGGCCCCAGGATAATCGTGCGCGAAGACTGTGATTACAAGAAATACGGACGGATGCTCATTGAGAAGCTGGTTGAGATATGTTCTCTTAAGAGCCTCTCTTCAATGCATTTTCTGTTTGTAACAAAAGAAGAGCAGGAGCTGCTCTCTGACTGCGGGTTTCTCTCGAGACTCACCCACCAGTACCACTGGCATAACTCGGGCTATCTCTGTTTCGATGACTTTCTCGAAGGCCTTCGCTCCGGAAAAAGAAAACAGATAAGAAAGGAGCGACGCAGCCTTGGTGATCTGGGCGTGGAGGTCTCGGTCCTCGAGAAAGAACAGATACGCCGCGAGCACATAGACTCGATCTGGGAATTCTACGTGAACACCAACTCGAGGAAATGGGGAAACGCCTACCTTAACAGGGAGTTTTTCGACCTGATATTCGAGACGTACAGGGAAAAAACCGTGCTTGTGATCGCAAAGGTAGATAGCAGCCCTGTCGGCGGTACCATAAATTTCAGAAAAGGTGACAAGCTCTACGGCAGGTACTGGGGATGCAGCGCCGAGGTGCCGTACCTTCATTTTGAGTGCTGTTACTACAGGCCGATAGAGTTCGCTATAGACAACGGGATAAACGTTTTCGAGGCCGGCGCGCAGGGCGAGCACAAGTTCCTCCGCGGTTTCGAAGCGGTACCGGTTTACAGTTCACACCTCTTTTTCAATCCCGCGGCGCAAGACTCCATAGAGAACTTTCTCAGGGGAGAAAGACCCTACATGCGGTCGCTTATCTCAGAGTACAACAAACACTCCCCTCTTAAGCGTGCCCGCGGTGGCAAACCGGAAAAAATCATATAAAATATTCTGTATGTCTGAGCGCGAGAATCCGACTCATACCAAGGACCCAAAGCAGGTCGTCAGGGAGGATATCCGGGTAAAAAAACCGGACCTGTACCTGATAGTCCTGCTGAACGACGACTACACTCCGAGGGATTTTGTAGTCTGGGTTCTAATGAAGGTGTTTTTCAAAAATGAAAACGATAGCAGGCAAATAATGCTCGAAGCTCACACCAAGGGGAAAAGCGTCGTCGACTGCTATACCTACGACATAGCTACCACGAAGATAAAACAGGTAAAAGGCCTGGCGGAGAAATACGAACATCCGCTGAAATGCATACTTGAAGTCCAAAAGGCGGGAAGCTGAGATGGTAGCATCAGAAGAACTGGAAAAAACCCTTTACCGCGCCTATCAGCAGGCAAAAAACCGCAAGCACGAGTTCATCACCCCGGAACATATACTCATTGAGCTCACAAGGGATAAAATCGCCGCGGAAGTACTGATAGAATGCGATGTCGACACCGGGCTTCTCGCAAACGATCTTGAGGAACACCTCACTAAAAACGTATCTTCGATAGACTCTCCCCATCTTCCCGAACCGACCTATTCCGAAGGAAGCAAGTACATTTTCAGAGTGGCTTCAATGCACGCCGAAAGTGCGGAAAAAAAAGAAATAACCGGGGCTAACATACTGGTTGCCATGTTCAGAGTCCCCGAATCGCACGCCGTGTACTTCCTCAATCGCCAGGGACTTACCCGGTTTACCGTTATAAAGCATCTATCCCATGGAAAAGGCGAGGAACATCAGGAAAAACCCGCAACCGCAAAGGAACAGTCCAAGGAAACAAAAAAGGCCGAGACCAAAAACCCTCTTGAGCTTTACTGCACGGACCTCTTGGAAAAAGCCCGGAACGGAAACATCGACCCCCTCATAGGAAGAGAGAAAGAGGTTCAGAGGATAATCCATATTCTCGGCAAGAGAAAGAAAAACAATCCCGTGCTCGTCGGGGACGCGGGGGTGGGAAAAACGGCGATCGTTGAAGGAGTGGCTCACCGCGTGGTTTCCGGAGAAGTTCCCGAAGCGATGAAAAACCTCAAGATACATCTTCTCAACATAGGAACCCTTACGGCCGGAACCAAATACAGGGGAGACTTTGAAGAAAGGCTTAACGCCGTCATAGACGAAACCAGGAAGGACCCGGACAACGTGCTTTTCATAGACGAGATCCACACGGTCATAGGGGCCGGAGCGGTTTCCGGAGGAAGCCTCGATGCGTCTAACATGCTAAAGCCCGCCCTTGCCGGAGGAGACATAAAATGCATAGGAACGACGACGCTTAAGGAGTACAGGATCATTTTCGAGAAAGACCACGCGCTTTCAAGAAGATTCCAGAGAATAGCAGTGGATGAGCCGTCGGTTGAGGACTGTGGAAAGATACTGTTCGGACTTAAGCGCCATTACGAAAAGTACCATAACGTGAAATACTCCAGGGGGGCGATAAAAGCGTGCATAGAACTCTCCGACAAGTACATAATGGACAGGAAGCTTCCGGACAAGGCGATTGACATCATGGACGAGGCCGGGGCCGCCGTGAAGCTCCGCAACCCGGATCCCGAGATAACGAGACAGGTAAAAGTGTCCGACATGGAAAAGCTGGTGGCGAAGATCGCGAAAATACCCACCAAGTCGGTAAAAGCCGAGGACCGGAACCTCCTCCACGACCTCGGGGACAATCTCAAAGAATTCATCTACGCACAGGACGAAGCCATAGACAAGCTGGTAAATGCCATACAGATGTCGCGCGCCGGCATAAGCGAGCCGGAAAAACCCGTGGGCTCTTTCATGTTTTCGGGACCGACCGGGGTCGGCAAAACAGAGCTCGCGAAAAAGCTCGCGGAGCTTATGGGGGTCGAATTCATACGCTTCGACATGAGCGAATACATGGAGAAACACACCGTCTCCCGCCTCATAGGCTCGCCGCCGGGATACGTCGGCTACGATCAGGGGGGACAGCTCACCGAAGCCATATACAAATCTCCCCACTGCGTCCTTCTGCTCGATGAAATCGAGAAGGCGCACGAGGACATATACAACATCCTGCTTCAGGTAATGGATCACGCGACGCTCACGGATTCAAACGGAAGAAAGGTGGATTTCCGCCAGGTAATCCTTATTCTGACGACGAACACCGGCTCTAGGGAAAGCATGAACAGAAACGTCGGGTTCGCGAAAAAAGAGTTTGAGGACAAAAGCCCCGAAGCAATAGACAGGTACTTCTCTCCGGAATTTAGAAACAGGCTGAATGAGATCATCAGGTTCAGCCCTCTTGACATAGAGATAGTGGAGAGAATAGTTGACAAGATGATCGGAGAGCTCCAGCAGAGGCTCGTTCCGAAAAAAGTAACGATCAGTCTTACGCCGGAAGCGAGGCTTTTTCTCGCCCGCAAGGGCTACGACCCACAGCTCGGCGCAAGACCCGTGCAGAGAGTAATAAACTCCGAGGTAGCGGAAAAGCTTTCAAAGGAAATTCTCTTCGGCAAACTCTCAGGCGGCGGCAAGGCGATTTTCTCCCTTGAGGATGAACAGATAGTTCTTCGGGCGGAGACTGTCTGAATTTCTCCTGGAGCGCATGCCGCGGCGGCGAGCGGCCGGAAAACCCATGATCTCCATACGCGAAACTGCAAACAAAATGGTCCAGTATGTGCTTCCCGAACACTCGAACAATCACGGGACCCTGCACGGCGGAATACTTATGGACTGGATTATGCTTACGGGCAGCATCACGTCTTTTAAGTTCGCAAACGGACCCGCGGTCCTGGGAGCTACAGACAGCATAGATTTTCTTAACCCCGTAAAGATCGGGGAAATAGTGGTTCTTGAGAGCTGGGTTGAGTATGCGGGAAACTCGTCCATTGAAGTTGCCGTGCGCGTACATTCAGAAGACGGCGAGACCGACGAAAAAAAGCTTATAACCCTCTCCTATATGGCCTTTGTCGCAGTGGATGAAAACGTAAAATCGAGAAAGATAGAAACGAGGCTAAGCGCATCCAGCACGATTGAACGGGAACTCATAGCCCGGGCTGAGGAAAGGAAAACACAGAGACTTCCGGAAATAGAAAAAAGGCAAAGAAACGTCTCCAACATAGCGGATGAGACGGAGAATTCGAGACTTGTTTTCAATACCACAAAGATGGTACTCCCGGAAGACGCTTTCTACGGGAAATTCATGTCCGTGGGAAAGCTCATGAAGTACATTGATGAGAGCGCCGCCATTCTGGCGAAAAGGTTCTCCAAGGGGGTTCTGGTCACGGGGTCCCTTGACGATCTTTTCTTCTACTCACCGCTTAATGTCGGAAATCTGATCGAATTCAAAGCAGGTATCACCCATGTGGGAACAAGGTCGCTTGAACTGGCGATCAAGGTTGACTCGTATGACACCCAGACCGGAGAGTCATCACACGCGTGCACGGCTTTTCTCACTTACGTTAAAGTTGACGAAGCCGGAAACCCCGTCCCGGTTCCCGAGTTCGCTCCTGAAACTCCCTACGAGATCCGCCTCTGGAAAGAAGCGGAAAAAAGGAAGGAGAAGAGAAGAGCCAGGGTGCAGAGAGCCAAAAGTCTTGCCGATGACTACCTGAACGAATACAAAAAAGTAAGCTCAAGATCAAAGAAGAAAAGTTGATTGCACCTAAACAAAAAATCCAGGCAGGTTTATGGAACTCCCATGAAGTGTGGTTAGGCAACGCTGTTATTTCTTCTTTCTTTAAATAAGCTTACAATGTAATTATTAGCGCATAAAGAGGCTTGTGATGGCAAAAACAAATGTGTTGAATACTCGCACAATTAACTATATGGAGTTGATAGGCAACGGCAAATCATACAGCGTACCAGCATATCAACGTGACTATTCCTGGTCAGAAGAGGAATGGGAAGATCTGTGGAATGATATCGTTGGACTGAGGCCTGACACACAAGACCATCACTACATGGGTGCTTTAGTAATTCAAGGAAAAAGCGATCGTGAATTCCTGGTCATTGACGGTCAGCGGCGATTAGCCACGTTAAGCCTGTTTGCGCTTGCCGTAATAAGCAAGTTAAACATTATGGCCAATCAGGGAATTGATGCTGACGCCAACAAAGAACGTGCGCAACAGCTTCGTAATCGCTTCATCGGAGAAAAAGACCCTGCATCACTCACCGAGAGTGCCCGCCTCATACTAAACGATACAGATAACGACTTCTATCAAGACTATCTAGTTCAACTAAAAAAACCTCTTAACCCTAGAAAGCTCCCAAAGTCGAATAGTCTGCTCTGGAAATGTTTTCTCTACTTTACAGAACGACTTAACGGGTTGGAGGACATGGAAACTGATGGAGAAGCTGTGGCAGGTATCCTGTCCGAGACTGCGGCACGCCAATTGCTGTTTATTCTTATAACAGTAGATGACGAACTGAATGCATATACAGTCTTTGAGACTCTTAATGCACGCGGTCTTGAACTTACAACAACGGATTTACTCAAGAATTATCTGTTCTCGTTGGTAAAAGTTCGCACCGACCTAAAAGCTCTCCAGCGCCGGTGGGCAAAGCTAATTGCAACCGTAGACCAAGAACGGTTTGCAGAATTCCTACGCTACCATCTACTTTGCAAACAGAGCGAGGTGCGTAGCCAGCGCCTTTTTAAACTAGTACGAGACAAAACAAAAACGCAAGAGGACGTTTTTGCGCTTCTCGATGAACTGGAAAGCAGAGCAGAGTTGTTTGCGGCGGTCTCGGACCCGAATCATGGTTATTGGATGGAATTACCCGACGCAAGACCGTATATACGGGAACTTAGCCTTTTTCGAGTACGTCAGATGGTGCCTCTTGTGTTCGCCGCTTGGGAGTCTTTTTCAGAAGAAGACTTTGTACGAGTGCTGAAACTCTTAAGCGTCATTTCATTTCGCTATAACGTGATCAGCAGTCTTAATACCAACGTGCTTGAACGTGTCTATCCCCATGCCGCAAGAGCAATTATAGCTGGAGATACAACATCTCCAGCATGTGTGTTTGAACTCATTAAACCAATTTACGTAGATGACGAAAAAATGCGTCAAGACTTCTCTCTTTTGGTGATCAACCCCCGCGGTCGGAAGAAAAAATTGGCAAAATACATTCTCGCACGACTTGAACAGCACGTTAGTGGACGTTCTTGTGATTTTGAGACAGACCTTGGAACAGTGGAACATATCCTGCCAGAAAATCCGATGGAAGCATGGGAGGAAGCTTTCCCACCCGGACTTCAGGAAACCTCAATGTATCGCCTTGGCAATCTAACTCTTCTTGAGTCCTCCGCAAACAAAGAAATCAGCAACGCAACGTATGAAGAGAAAATTGACACGTATAAAAATAGCGCATATGCACTTACTAAAGAGATTCCAGAAATTGCACCTGAGGAATGGACACACGAACTCGTGAACAAACGTCAGCAACAACTTGCGGCAAGGGCTACGCATTTGTGGAGATCAGACTTTGCCTGAAACCGTAGCTGGTTTATACAGGAACTTAGGCCCTACTGAGATGTGGCCTGTCTGCTCCTGAATCTCTTTATAAACATTCCCGGGACAATCAGAATGAAAAGAAAAAACCAGGCAATAGGAATTTTTGATTCGGGAATAGGAGGACTCACGGTCTCAAAGGAGATAATGAATCTTCTCTCCGAAGAGAATATCGTATATCTCGGCGATACGGCCAGAGTTCCTTATGGAACAAAATCCCAAAGAACCGTAAGAAAATACGTTGAGAGCACCACTAATTTCCTCCTATCAAAAAGAATAAAGCTTCTGGTCGTGGCGTGTAACACCGCGTCTGCCTACGCGATAGAAATGCTGAAAGAGAATCTTGAAATTCCCGTTGTGGGAGTAGTGGAACCGGGAGCCAAGAGAGCCTCGGAACTCACGGTCAACGGAAAAATAGGGGTAATAGGAACCCAGGCGACTATAAAAAGCGGTTCCTACGAAAAAAAACTGCGGGAAATCTGCCCTTCTCCGATCGAGATACACTCAAAATCCTGCCCGCTTTTCGTTCCGCTTGCAGAAGAAGGATGGGAAAATGATGAAACCGCCAGGCTTATAGCCGAGAAATATCTTGGAAATCTCAGGAAATCCGGAATAGACGTGCTGATACTCGGCTGCACACACTACCCTATTCTTAAAAACACTATCGCCGGGGTTATGGGGGAAGGGATAAGACTTGTCGACTCAGCTGAAGAAACCGCGAAGCAGACCGAAAACATCCTAAAATCCCAAGGGCTGCTAAAAGAAGACGGCAAGGCGCGGGAGATGTCCTTTTACCTTACCGACGATTCGGAAACCTTCACTTCAATCGCGTCCAGGTTCCTGGGGAGACCCATGGAAAAAACGGAAGTCGTAGATATAGTGTGACAGATTCCGTTACTCGGACAATGCTTTTTTGAGTTCCTCTGTAAGCGGGGGGAGAACCTGGAAAAGGTCTCCGCAGATTCCATAATCCGACTTCGCGAAAATCGGGGCTTCCGGATCCTTGTTTATTGAAACTATGACCTTAGATGAACCCATGCCGGAGAAGTGCTGCACTGAGCCGGATATGGCGACCGCAACGTAAAGCACGGGAGATACCGCCTTTCCGGTCTGGCCGACCTGCATGTCATACGGACAGTATCCCGCATCGACCGCTGCTCTTGTCGCTCCCGCGGCCGCGCCCAAAAGGTCCGCGAGATCGTATATGTAGTTGAAATTCTCCTCGCTCCCGAGACCCCTGCCGCCGGAAACCACCCTCTCGGCCTCGGTAAGCTCCGGTCGGTCGGATTCCTTGGTTTTCATCTCAATCACCTTGATTCTTATGTCGGCGTCGGTAATCCCGGCATCCTCGTTCACTACCTGCCCCGCGCCGGCCGACCCTTCCTCCTTAAAGGAATTGGGCCTCACGGTGGCAATCATCGTGCTCCCGTCGCCGACGAACTCCTGTGTGGATATTGCCCTGCTAGAGTGTGAATACCTGTTTATCCTGAGCCTTCCATCATCGGTCATGCCTATATCGACACAGTCCATGGCAAGCCCGGAACCCACGCCAGAGGCGACCCTGGGCATGTAATCCTCGGCAAAAGCCGTGTTGCCAGAGAGCACAACCGCCGGAGAGTGCTTCTTTATAAGCTCGCAAAGGGATTTCACGTAACCGTCGGGATTAAAATCCCTGAGGTTGGGATTGTCGACCACGTAGATTTTCTCCGCTCCGTAGCCTGCAAGTTCAGAAGCCTTGCCCGAAACGCCGCTTCCAAGCAACACCGCGCAGACAGAACCTCCAAGTTTCCTTCTGGCCTCGGAAAGGACTTCAAACGTCACCTTTCTTATCTCTCCGTCAGCCTTGATGTCAGCAACAACCCAGATTTCACTACTCATTTAATTCAAGCCTCCTAGCGATACTTTCTGATAAAGCAATCCCGGATCATATGACCTTCGCGTCATCTCTTAAAAGCTTAACGAGTTCCCTTGCGGACTCGGCAATCTCGTCTCCCTTGACAGTTGTCTCGTCGCTTCCCTTTATGATTCTCAGCTTTCTCTCCACCTCGGGAACCTCAAGACTCACTGTTTTTATCTTCGCCCCGGATTTGCCCACGGCATCCCTGCTGATACCGAGAGAACCGAAATCCACATCGTCGAGGGAAACCATTTTCATCGGTTTTCTCTTCGCTCTCACTATGTTGGGAACGGACGCGTAGCGGGGCTCGTTCATAGCATCGGGACAGGTTATAAGGGCCGGGAGAGAAGCCTCTACGGAAACGCTTCCGCCATCGATCTCTTTCTGGCAGACAAGTTTTTTCTCATCTGGTTTTACGTCGGTCACCTTGCTTACAAGCGCAAGATGCGGAATTCCCAGCTCCTCGGCTATCTGTATGCCGACCTGCACGGATTCTTCGTCAATAATCTTCATTCCCGTGAAAATCAGGTCTACACCTTCAATCTTCCCGAGTTCCGACGCGACAAGCTTCGAAATGACAAGGGAATCCACGGTTTCCCCGAGAGCTTCATCCGAGACATGCACCGCGGAATCGGCACCCATCGCAAGCCCTTGGAGCAAAGCCTGTGAAGCGCGTTGCGGGCCTGCTGTGATCAGAACAACTTCGCCACCGTATGCTTCCTTGGTCCTGATGGCCTCCTCAACGGCGAATTCATCGTAAGGATTCATGATCCACTTCATACCCTCTGTGTCTATGGAATTTCCTGAGGAATCGACTTTTATTCTTGCCTCAGTGTCCTGCGTCTGTGTTATAAAAACCACTATCTTCACCTGATACTACCTCCATGCTGGACTGATTTAATAGAGATGAAAATCTAAAAATAAGGAGGCGGAAAAGCCGACTCCTTGCTAAGGGCATGATTATAAATACTAGGGAGTTGGTGTCAAGAACAGAACAGGAAACTCCCTTGCCAGGCCGCAATCCCCCAGACAAAAACCAGATTTCCATTCATATTGTGTACACCGGTAATCATCCTTGCCTTGGAACTCAGGATCGTTGCTACAGATCGATTCGATGAAGGTAGCGAATATCCCAGAGTCCGTACAACGTGGGCGTCGTGTTGCCAAAGACGTTTCGCACCGCACTCAGCCTTTCGGGACGTGTCGTGTAGATAAGCGGCATGTTTTCGGCAGCGATTTCCTGAGCGCGGCGGTAGAGCGCTACGCGTTCGCTACGATCCAGTTCCTGACTCGCCCTCACGTAAAGGCTGTCTATTTCGGCTTCCCAGTCCGTCGCCGGCTGCGGCTGATTCGGATACCAAAGGTGCAAATTCTCACTGCTGTGCCAGAGAACAATTCCGGAATACGGATCCGTTGCGCCGCCGAAACCCATGACCATGGCTTCCCAGTCGTAGGAACGCGTCAACTGGGAGACAAGTTCACCGAACTCGACCAGACTGAAATCCGCTTTGATGCCGATCTCCTCGAGACCCTGTTGGATGATCATCCCAACCCTTTCACGTAAGCTGTTTTGGGTGTTGGTTACAAGCGAGAACGCGATCGTATTGCCTGCATCATCCTCGCGAATTCCGTCCCCGTCGGTATCGACCCAGCCGAGAGTATCGAGGATGCGGTTGGCTTCGGCGATGTCGTACTCATACCGCCGCACGTCGGGATTGTGGAAGTCACCTGCGGATGGACTGATGGAGGACCACTGCGGGTAGCCAAGTCCATGCTGTACGTCGCGTATGATCGCCTCTTTGTCAACGATGTGTGCGACAGCCTGGCGGAATTGCGTATTCCGGAACCACTTAAGCTTGTCAGCCGCTACATAGGGCTCCATTGTATCCGGGTTTTTGCCAAGGTTCATATTAAAAGTCAGAAATGTCGATCCTAAGGCCGGACCCCTCC
Source organism: Thermodesulfobacteriota bacterium (assembly GCA_965208155.1). Classification (GTDB taxonomy): domain Bacteria; phylum Desulfobacterota_D; class UBA1144; order Nemesobacterales; family Nemesobacteraceae; genus Nemesobacter. The sequence goes on along the minus strand of OZ242322.1, from coordinate 2,028,746 downwards.
TGTAGATCGTGAAATTTTCCTCCGCCTGCAGCGGTTCGAGTTCCGCGAACTCCCTGCCCAGCACGCCATGAATGTCTGAGTCCCCTTCCTTGAACCTGGCTAGTTCGGTTTCAAAATCCGGGACGATGAGGTGAACAACTTTGTCCAAGTACGGCAGACTGTTGCCCGCATCATCCTTTAGCCAGTAGTTCGGGTTGCGGCTCAGGACCACGCGTTCTTTGGGGACATAGCGCTCGATGGTAAAGGGACCGGTGCCGATGACTTCGGCCGGGTCAGTGTCAATGTCCCATACTTCGTTGAAAGTGCCGTCGTCAACGTACGGCTCCAGAATGTGTTTGGGATAGATAGCGGTACCCATGGAGCGCAGGAACGGTGCAAACGACACCGGTAAAACGCACTGTATCGTATAGTCGTCAAGCGCCGTAACGGTCATCTCGGCTTCCGTCCAAGTTCCGGTAACCTCGTCCAGAAACCGGAAGTTGAATGTTGCCCGGCTGCTGGAGTTTATGTCTTCGTTGTAGATGATGCGGTTGAAGGTGAACTCAACATCATGCGCCGTAAAAGGTGTTCCGTCGTGCCATGTCACGTCCTTGCGCAGGGAGAAGGTCCAGGTCAGGTCGTCATCCGAATGGGTCCAGGACTCGGCAAGCGCCGGTTTGACTTCATCAGTTAGCCAGGAGATCTCGGTCAGGCCCTCGAAGAGATACCCCAGAACTCCTGTCGATCCAGAATCGTCAGCAAGAGCCAGGTTCAGGGTAAGCGGCTCTGAAATGGTCGCATTAGTCAGTACCCCGCCGGTCCTGCCAATAGTGTACTCAAACTCCTCGGCATTCTTTCTGAGCTGGTCGGCAATGCTGTCCGGACTGTCGCTGTCGTCCAAGCAGGCAAGCAATGTCAGCGTCGCGAAAACGGCAAAAGCGGCGAAAAGAACACCGGTCTGACCGCATGACCGCAGTAATCGTCTTCCTCGGTTGAGTACACCGCCCCCAGCAAGCTTACTATACCAAGAACCACAGGGGTAAACGCAACTTTTTAACTCTCGCCGTTGGAACATATCTCTCACTCCATATTAAGTTGCTGATTTTGTCCTAAAGACAGATCGCTTCACGGAATCACACCTTACGAGTGTTTCGAAATTGAGCTAACCAGTCATTACTATCAAAAATTAAGCTTTATATTAAGTTTGTCAAACGGCGTGTAGACGGAAACCACATGTGCATACAGGTCAGAAACCGGATGCCGGTTAGGATAAGAAGCCATCTTTCTTAATAAACGCAGACTGTTGCCTTGACTGCGTTTATTATTGAGAAATTTATGGGAATGTAATTTATGACTTCCTTTACATATTAATTACCCTATTGAGTAAAAGTTCTCAGTAGAGTAAGAAAGACCATGGAAACATACGAACGGCCCATAATATCAGATCTTGTCGAAAGGAGTGGTCCCCTTTTTTAAACAGCTTTTTTCTTTTTTTAAGTGTATTCCAACCAACGCAGAAAAGCTTCCAGGGGTCTGAAACGGAAGGAGGGCGTAGCCCGACTGGAGTTTCAGACCCCTGGATGAATAAACTCTTTGTTCTATCTCTCTCATCACTTCAAGCCACCTTTTTCCCCACCACCTCAAGACCATAGTAAACCTGATCCGGAGTTTTCATATCAAGCCCCTGATGTGGCCTCCTCTCATTGTAAAAAGAAGCGGTCCCCCTCATTAAGACAGTTTTTTCGTTTTCTTTAAGTGTGTTCCTGCCATATTATGGTATAGATTTATATGGAAATGAATCGATATGTTTTTCGATTCAAGACCTTGAAAATCTCAACTCTTTTTAAAGGGAACTAAAGCTTGAGTTTGCTTCTTAAACAGATAGGAAAGTAAATTATTACTGAAATGGTTTTGCCTTGTCTCGGCGGACCTAGCTTTTATAACCTATCTTTGCCTAGCAAGAGAGGATGTATTGAACATGAAAAGGTTGATTCTATCAGTCGTGACAGTAGTTCTTCTCTGCCAAGGCGCTTCACTCGCCTTGGCAAACAAAAAACATTGTCAAGGAGTGAAAGACCTTGAAGCTGCCGAGGCAGCGGTCATTCAACACCTGAAAGAGGAAGGAGGGTGGGAACGGTTAAAAATGATTCGGAATGATCCGTTGTCTGATGAAGATTTAAAAGGGGGAATAGTCCGAATCGCTGTTGCCAAGAAAAAAGGCAAGAAACAGCCTACGCTGTTTAATATTGCGTACGTATTTGATTCCGATTGTAAGATAAATGGCATAGCTGTTGTTGATAAGCGTTTTCTCACCTCTCTTGAGTGGGATGCTGTGACAGGAGAATATTAGAAATGAGAAAGTCTATTGGTGAGGGTCTTCTTATTCTTGTTTTCGGGGCTAAGACCTCAGGTTGAACAACTAGAATGGTTGCATTCAAAGGAAATGCATCTAAATGTCCAAAGCGGAGGTTGTGGCATAAACTAATTTCGGAATAAGGAGACCCTGAAAATGAAAATCGCTATCGGAAGTGATGAAAAAAACGCTCTCACCGACGAGGTAATAGAGGAGCTTCGCAGAAGAGACATGGAAGTTGAGCTCTTCGGACCTCTTGCGGATGAAAACGTGGAATGGGCGGAAGTTGCAGAGCAGGTGGCCGAGAAGGTCTCTAAAAAAGAGTACGATCAGGGAATACTGTTCTGCTCGACGGGAACCGGGGTAAGCATTGCCGCGAACAAGGTTCCCGGGATAAGGGCGGCTCTGTGTACGGACTCAAAGACGGCCGCGGGCGCGCGCAAGTGGAACGACGCGAATATACTCGCCATGAGCCTGCGTCTGGTATCCCCCGACGTAGCCAAGGAAATCCTCGACGCCTGGTTCCAGAGCGAACCTGACCCCTCGGAGGCGGAAAATATAGAAAAAGTGGCCACAATAGAATCAAAGTATCGCAACCGGGCGGACTAACAGAAAAATGGAAAGAAAAGAAAAATACAACTTGGCGATAGCGGGAGCCACGGGCGCCGTGGGACAAGAGATGATGCAGATACTAGAGGAAAGGAATTTTCCCGTGGGAGAACTGCGCCTTCTCGCTTCTCCGCGCTCCAGAGGGAAAAAATACAGGTTCCACGGAAGGGAGACAAGCGTTTCGGTGCTGGGCGAGAACTCCTTTCGTGACATAGACATAGCCCTTTTTTCCGCCGGCTCTGAGAGAAGCAGAAAATACGCGGACTGCGCCGTCGCAAGCGGAGCGGTGGTTATCGACAACAGTTCGGCGTTTCGCATGAACCCCGAAATCCCCTTGGTAATACCCGAGATAAACCCCCAGGCGGCCGCGCTTCACGAGAAAAAAGGAATAGTTGCCAACCCCAACTGCACGACCGCGGTAGCCATCATGGCACTTGCTCCCATTCATGACGTATCAAGGATAAAAAGGGTGGTGGCGACGAGTTTTCAGGCAGTCTCGGGAGCGGGAGCCGGTGGGATAGCAGAGCTTGAAAGTCAGGTGCGAAGCTGGTCTGAGAGCGGAGAGCCCCCGAGAGAAACAAACACGTTTCCCCACCAGATAGCCTTTAACGTGATCCCGCACATAGACTCCTTTACAGAAAGCGGCTACACGAAGGAAGAAATGAAGCTTCACAACGAAACGCGCAAGATACTTGGGGATGATTCCATAGTCCTCACGGCAACAACCGTGAGGGTTCCCGTCTTCCGGTCCCACTCGGTTTCACTTAATCTTGAAACGGAAAGAAAAGTGACCGTCGAGGAGGTAAGAGACGCCATCAGGAATTTCCCCGGGGTATCGCTCGTTGATGACCCTGAGAATTCCGATTACCCGATGCCGGTTGAAAGTTCCGGTAAGGACGACTGTTTTGTCGGAAGAATCAGGGAGGACTACACGGTCAAAAACGGTCTTTCCCTCTGGGTGAGCGGAGACCAGTTAAGGAAGGGTGCGGCTCTTAACGCAGTACAGATAGCGGAGCTTCTGGTCAGAAACCATGTCTGAGCAAGGTATTTTGAAAAAGCTTTCGGATTTTTTTCTCGCGCCGCCGAAGATCGACTCCGATGAACTGAAGGAATTGCTCGGGGAAGACGATCCCGTGCTGCTCACGGTTCCTACCCTCAGCTGCACGTACAAGCCGAGGGCATGGGTAGACAGAAACACTTTTTTCAGAAGCCTTCTGATGCTTACGAAGAAAAGGGTACTGATACTTAAAAACAGTTCCAAAGTGAATGTTCTGAGAGACATAGAGCTTGACACCATAACGCATCACAAGTTCGGTTCCACCAGAAGCAAGGGACTCAAGTTTGAAATAAAAACAGTTGACGCAGAAGATGTGATAATGTTTCACCAGCAGTACAGAAAAGAGTTTGAGGAACTCTCAGGGAAATTCGAAGAGGCGATGTCCCAGGCCATCCAACTCTCTGCTGGGGCCGGAGAGACTTTTTTCTGCATGCACTGCGGAGCAAAAATTCCCGCTGCAAGCGTCTTTTGTTCTTCCTGCGGGAAGAAAGTTAACGTATAGCAGCCTCTTGGAACGGAGAAAAAAATGATACACGGTTCTATAGTAGCGATAGTAACGCCGTTTAGTTACGAGGCCATTGACTACGAAAAGCTAGAAGAATTAATAGAGTTCCACATAGAGAGCGGAACCCACGGCATAGTTCCGGTCGGAACCACAGGAGAATCCCCTACCCTTTCTCACGCTGAGCACGAAGAAGTAATAAAATTCACCGTGGAAGCCGTCAGGGGGAGAATTCCGGTTATCGCGGGGACAGGTTCAAACAGCACCATAGAGGCCATAATGCTCACAAAATTCGCAGAGCAAGCCGGTGCGGACGCAGCCCTTGTGGTAACTCCTTACTACAACAAACCGACCCAGGAAGGAATATACCGGCATTTCCGCACACTTGCGGACAGAACCTCTCTTCCCCTCATACTCTATAACGTGCCCGGACGCACGGTCGTAAACATAGAGCCTGAGACCGTGGAGAGACTTTTTTGTGAATGCGAGAATATAATCGGCATCAAGGAAGCCTCGGGCTCGCTTGAGCAGGCAAGCAGAATTATCTTTCTCTGCGGAGAAGACCTGATCCTTCTCTCGGGAGACGACGCGGTTAACTACCCACTTTTAACGATCGGGGGCAAAGGCTTCATAAGCGTAACGGCGAACATAGCGCCGGCAGACGTATCAGAAATGTACAACTCCTTTGCAAGAAGGGATATTGGGAGAGCCAAAGAGCTTCACTACCGCCTTTTGCCGCTCAACAGGATTCTCTTCGTGGAATCAAATCCGATACCCGTAAAAGCCGCTCTTGCCGTGATGGGCAAAATAAGCCCCGAGATAAGGCCCCCGCTTTATGAACTTTCAGGAAAAAACCTCAAAAAACTCAAAAGCGAGCTTAACAGATATGGACTCGCTTAATAGGGAAATTGCCTGAATCCGACTGCCTTTTACACACTGAAGATGGAATCTTGAGATCCGGGAGAATTGTGGCCGGGGTCGATGAAGCAGGAAGAGGATGTCTGGCCGGGCCGGTCGTGGCAGGCGCCGTCATACTTGATGAAAACCGGCCTATTCACGGACTCAGGGATTCGAAAACGCTTTCCGAAAGAAGGCGCAATGAGCTTTTCGAGCAGATCCGGGAAAAGGCCCTCGCGTACTCGGTCGGGATAACGGGGCCCGCTGAGATTGACCGCATAAACATCCTGCAGGCGGCGCTTCTGGCAATGGAAAAGGCCGTTTTGGCCCTGGGGAGAAAACCGGACTGCGTCCTCATAGACGGCAACTCGAAGACTTCTCTTCCCGTCCAGCAAAAGGCGATAATAAAGGGTGACTCAAAGTGCGCGTCAATAGCAGCCGCTTCAATTGTCGCAAAAGTGACAAGAGACCGCATCATGACCGAGATTGAAAGGGAATATCCCGGATACGGCTTTTCCCGCCACAAGGGTTATCCCACAAAAGAACACCTCGGTGCCTTGCGAAATCTGGGGCCCTGCCCGATACATAGAAAATCCTTTAAAGGTGTCCTATAACTAATTGACATAATTATATCTTGACTTTTTCCTAGCATTGAAATCATAATATAGAATATGACTGGGATGCTTTCAGATCTGTCTCTGCCGGACAAGCTTTATTTCAAGATAGGGGAAGTAAGCGAGATCATAGGAGTAAAACCCTATGTTCTCAGATACTGGGAAACCGAATTCAAAGAGGTAAGGCCTATCAGGAGGAAGTCCCAGAGACTTTATGACAAGGACACGATTTACCTCTTCCACAAGATAAAGCACCTGCTTCACGATCAGAAGTTCACCATAGCGGGAGTTCAGAAAAGACTCAGGGACGAGAAAAGCGGGAGCGGAAACATATCCCCCCTCTATTCGGACAAAGTGCTGTTGCGCGAAATTCTAAATGAGTTAAAATCCCTGAAACAGGATCTATGAACGAGCCGCTTAGCGTCCTGTTCGCCTCTGATCCGGTTTCTGTTCAATACGGGGTGTGGCGCAGTTGGTAGCGCACCGGTCTGGGGGACCGGGGGTCACCGGTTCAAGTCCGGTCACCCCGACCATTCCACAAATCCGCAACTCACTTTCTATGGCAGGCTCCGTTGTCCATACGGCTTTCTCCGTATGCAGGGATTGCTGTTGCGAGAAATCCCTGATGGGTTAAAATCTAGCCGGAACTTTTTATTCGGGGTGTAGCGCAGCTTGGTAGCGCACCGGCTTCGGGAGCCGGGGGTCACCGGTTCAAATCCGGTCACCCCGACCATTCCCAAGCATGGAAACTAACAAAATACTGCTCTCAAACGATGACGGGGTAAACTCAGAAGGTCTGAAAGCTCTAAGAGAATCCCTCGCCCATCTGGGAGAGGTCTACACCGTTGCCCCCGACCGCGACCAGAGCGCCTCTAGCCACTCACTTAACCTCATGAGACCTCTTAGAATAGAGGAAATCTCAGAGAGAGTGTTCTCCGTGGATGGAACTCCAACTGACTGCGTGAATCTCGCCGTGAACGGAATTCTCGGCAAGAGGAAACCCGATCTCGTAGTTTCGGGAATAAACATGGCCGCCAACATGGGAGACGACATAACGTATTCGGGAACCGTGAGCGCCGCGATAGAGGCAACCCTTATGAAAATCCCCGCCATAGCGGTATCGCTTGCGGCCAAGAAAAATTTCCTGTTCCAGACAGCCGCCCACTATTCAAAAATGGCCGCGGAATTTGTTCTTGAAACCGGTCTTCCCGAAAACACCCTGCTAAACGTGAACGTGCCCAACCTTCCCCTTGAGGAAATAAAGGGAATACGGGTTACGCGCCAGGGCAAAAGGGTTTACGAAGCCCCGATAGTGGAGAATACGGATCCGAGGGGGAAAAAGTATTACTGGATAGGTGGAAACGAGCTTGATTCCCTGAAAATTGAAAACTCAGACATAGCGTCCGTTCTTGAAGGCTATGTCTCCATAACTCCGATAAAACTTGATATGACGGATTATGAATATCTCGAAGAACTCAGGGAAAAGCTGAATAACCATGCTTAGAAACCTCTACGGATGGGTTCTCGGCTGGGCGGACAGAAAGCATGGCCCCTTTGCGCTTTCCCTGGTTTCCTTCACGGAAGCGTCTTTTTTTCCCATCCCTCCCGATCCGCTTCTCATGGCGCTCTGTCTCGGAAACCCCAGGAAGTCATACCGCTTCGCTTTTTACTGCTCTGTTTTCTCCATACTGGGAGCGGCGGCCGGGTATCTAATAGGATACTGGGTCTGGGAGCTTGTCGGCGGGTTCTTTCTCTCTCACGTAATAACCGCAGAGGCTTTCGCCACGGTAAGCGGTAAATACTCAGAGAGCGCTTTCGGCGCCGTTCTGGCCGGAGCCTTCACCCCCATACCCTTTAAGGCGTTTACCGTAACAGCTGGGGTCTTCAAGGTCGATTTCCTGACCTTTATCGCCGCATGCGCGGTGGGAAGAACAGCCAGGTTCGCGATAGTTGCATGCCTTCTCTCGGTTTTCGGAGCGAGAGTAAAGTTGCTTATCGATAAATATTTCAACATATTTACGGTTATATTCTTCATACTGCTTTTGGTTGGAGTACTGCTTCTGAAGAAACTAGGCTGAAGTGCCTGGCAAAAACTTCGAGGACATGCGGACATGGAAAGAGATTTGTTGGCACGCAGCTTGCCGCATAAGAGCATATATGTTTCATAGAAACCCGGTTTCAAACCGTATCACACGTACAGATCATGAGTGCTAAAAAAGTCGTTTTAATACCAGGAGACGGTATCGGTCCAGAGATTGCCGAAGCGACAAAGAATGTCATAACGGCATCCGGAGCCAAGATCGAATGGGTCATAAGAGGAGCCGGCGTATCGGCCATCGAGAAATACCGGGAAGTACTGCCGGAAGTCACTCTGGACGCGATCAGGGAGCATAAAGTCGCTCTTAAGGGCCCATGCACGACCCCCATAGGAGAGGGGTTTTCATCTGTAAACGTAGAACTGAGAAAAAAACTTGATCTGTACGCGGCCGTAAGACCGGTACGGAGCGTTGAAGGCGTAAAAACAAGGTTCTCCGACGTTAACATAGTCATCGTGCGCGAGAACACCGAAGGTCTTTACAGCGGCGTTGAGAACACGGTTTCTCCCGGGGTGGTGATGAGCATGAAAGTCGCAACCGAGAGAGCGTGCGAGCGAATCGCGAGATGGGGGTTTGAGTACGCAAGAAAAAGAAACAGAAAGAAGATAACCGTGTTTCACAAGGCGAATATAATGAAGATCACAGACGGTCTTTTCATCAGAAAGTCAAGAGAGGTAAGCGAACAGTACCCCGATATCGAGTATGAAGAATACATCATAGACGCGGGATGCATGAGGCTGGTTCAGGACCCGGGCCGGTTTGACACTCTGTTGCTTGAGAATCTTTACGGCGACGTGATGAGCGACCTCTGCGCCGGCCTTGTCGGAGGACTCGGCGTCGTTCCCGGCGCCAACATAAGTGATGAGTACTCGGTCTTTGAAGCGGTGCACGGGTCGGCACCGGACATAGCGGGACTCGAAATAGCAAACCCGCTCGCTTTAATAATGTCAGCGGTAATGATGCTCAGGTACCTGGCCGATTCAGAGGGAAGAGAGGACATGAGAGAAGCGGCTGACAAGATAAAAACGGCTTACAACATGGCCATTTCAAACGGCGACAAGACCCGGGATCTTGGAGGCAACCTCAAAACAGCTGATTTTGCCAGGGTTCTTATACAGAATATACTGAAAATATAGAAGGCCTGCCTACCGCGCGGCAAGACACTGGTAAACCCCGATGAACAGGAAAAGAAAGGTCCCTTTCCCGGTTTTTCTTCTGATCTCAGCCCTGCTGAACCTGATACTGATTCAGTTTCTTTTCTCAGAGATACTGCCCGACCCCGAAAGCCTTAAACCCGAGCTTGAAAAAACATACATAGAGCTCATCGAGATACCAGTTAAAGAGACGGAACCTCCTGACAAGCCCTCAAGACTAGCCGACAAGTCTCACAGGGCGGAAAAAGAGACCACGAGGGACGACACGACAAAACTCTCAAGGTCCATTCCAAAGACGACAAGGAAGAACACGCCCAAAAGAAAACCCACGGGAGCGATTCAACCCGGAGAACAGGAAAAGAACACGGAGAGGTTCTCTCCCGAAAAAGACCAGGTAGCCATGATACCCGAGGGAGAAAAAAGCAAACCCGAAAAAACAAAGACCAGTCCCGATCAACTGCCCAGAAGCGACCCGAGTGCTCCGGTTTCGCAGATGGTCAATCCCAAGATAGCGGACGTCCCCTTCGACTACAATACAGAAGAGCAGCTTCTTGGAACCAAAGACGTCGAGAAGGAAATTACCGTTGATCTCAACACGACTGAATACAAGTACATCTCCTACTTCACGAAACTGAAAGAGAGAATTTATCAGGTCTGGAAGTACCCCAAGGAATCGCAGGCAAGAAGGGAACAGGGAAACGTGCGGATCGTTTTCACGCTGAGAAAAGACGGATACCTTGAAAACGTGAGAATAATTCATCCTTCCGGTTTCGAGAACCTGGATAAAGAAGTGCTTCGGACAATAAGGATTGCTTCTCCCTACAATCCTTTTCCCGAGAGCTGGGAGGAAGAAAAACTAAAGATACCAGCCACTTTCGATTATAAACTTCCAAAATGGGTCAGGTATTACAACTGAACCCGCATTCTCAGAGAATTCGGACTTTGGGGCCGAGGGCATCAGATTCTCTTATCTCGCCGATAAGGTAAGCCCTTTCCGACAGGTCCGGCATGAAGGACAAAGCTTCTTCTGCCTGCTCCCTCGGCAGCACCGCTATCATTCCCACCCCACAGTTAAACGTCGAGTACATCTCGTCGCGGGTTACGTTCCCGGTTTTCATTATCAGGTCAAAAATGGGAGGGGCGGTCCAGCTTGTGCTTTCAATTGCCGCGGAAAGCCCGTCAGGAATGACCCTCGAGAGATTTCCCGGAATTCCGCCGCCCGTCACGTGCGCAAACGCTTTTATGTCGAACTTCTCGCAGAGCCCGAGGACAGCATCCGAGTATATAACTGTGGGTTTGAGAAGCTCTTCTCCAAGGAGCTCTGAGAGTCCCGGGGGCTCTGAATCCGCCGAGTAGCCACCTATGTCGAAAAGTACCTTTCTCGCGAGCGAATAACCGTTTGAATGAAGACCGCTTGAAGCAAGCCCGATAACCGCGTCGCCGGGACTGACGCGGGCACCGTCAATATACCGGTCTTTTTCCACAACTCCGACGCAGAAACCCGCAAGATCAAACTCCCCCTCGGCGTAGAATCCAGGCATCTCCGCAGTCTCGCCCCCGATAAGCACGCAACCCGCCTGAATGCATCCCTCGCATATACCCTTCACCACCTCGGCCGCCTGCTCAGGATCAAGCTTCGAGGTAGCCAGATAGTCAAGAAAAAACAGGGGTCTCGCGCCGCATGTAATCACGTCGTTAACGCTCATTGCCACCAGGTCTATGCCTATCGTATCGAATCTGCGCACAGAAAAGGCAGTCTTGAGCTTCGTGCCGACACCGTCTGTGGCAGATACGAGCAGGGGCTTGTGAAAAGCGCCCGCATCAAGTGGAAAAGCGCCCGCAAAACCTCCAAGAGGGGTTACTCCGTTTTCGCCGTAGGTTGACTCAACGAGAGGCTTTATAAGCCGCACGAACCTCTCGCCCTCCCCAACATCCACACCTGCGCTTTTGTAAGTAACTTCTTCTGACACGAAAAAAAGGGTAGTACGCTAATTGACAGTCTTTATGGATAAAATAGACACCGTCTCGACGGGAACATCTCCCGGCCTGGTCTGAACAACGGCGATTTTGTCGACAACCTCGATTCCCTCAACCACTTTTCCGAACACCGCGTAACCGAAATCACGCGTGCCATGGTCAAGAAAAGAGTTGTCCCTGTGATTTATAAAAAACTGCGACGTCGCGGAATCCTTGTCCGCGGTTCTTGCCATTGCTATAGTGCCACGTTCGTTTTTAAGACCGTTTTCAGCCTCGTTTTTTATCGGGGCTTTAGTCGGCTTTTGCTTCATGTCCGCAGTGATGCCGCCGCCCTGTATCATGAAATTATTTATCACCCTGTGAAATATGGTGTTGTCATAAAAACCCTCTTCCACGTAGGAAAGAAAATTCGCCACGGTAATAGGCGCCTCTTCTTCATAAAGCTCAAGTTTTATGTCGCCAAGCGAAGTTGAAATAAGAACCATTGGTTTTCTCCTTTCTTTCTTGTCTTTCTTGTCTTTCTTATCTGCCTTGCCGCTCGATTCAGCGGACGTATTTTTGTTAGGATTCGGGGCGCTTCCGCAATGTTTTCCATTTGCCCGTATCCCATAGGGGTAATCACAAGCGCATTCAAGCCAGATATCATCCATTATGATTTGCATCATTTCATCTGAATTTTTTATCGGTGTAACAGAGACCAAATTACAGCCTTTATCTAGCAATGCCCGCACGCGGGCCGAACTCACATCCTTATCCCGAATGTCAATGTTGGAGTAATAAAGCAAGGCCTCTACCCCGCCGCGGTCCCAGTGACGCCAAGCCACTAACATTACATCTTCTGTTTCCGAGGACAATTGGTTTAGCACCTCCTCCGCCCTCGGACTACAACGCCGTCCCTCGTTTACACCAGAGAACACCTCTGCCGCACATCCTTCCTTAGGAAGTTTCCACCCATACGCTTTTTCTGCAAGAGGTGGTCCAATAGAAAAAGCAAGCAAGACAAAAACAAGACATAAAGCTAAAACAACTGTGTTTTTCATTGGAAACCTCAGGTGCGTAGATTTAAGAAGAAGCGGAAACTTCCCATTAGAAACAGTCGGCAGGAAGCTCCGGCGGTTTTCTTCTTTCCGTCGCCCCTAATAATAGCACAAAGAAGCAAAACAGTGAATGCTTGTTTTTCGCCCGAAGCGGGCAACAGATATTCCGGTGTTTACAGCACTCCCGGCTGAAGGAATAATTTACCTGCGCGTTGCGTTAACCCGCGTGAACACTAAAAACGGAGAGAGAAAATGGGCAGACCTGAATTCGGAGTAATGCTGAGACAGCAGAAAATAGATTTTGAGGAGATAAAAACCACTGCGCAGCTGTGCGATTCTCTCGGATATGACTCCGTGTGGTTCTACGACCATGTTCTGGGGCAGGGGATAATAGGAATCGACATCTATGAACCCTGGACGCTCATGTCCGCTCTCTCTACCGTAACGCGCAACGTCAAGCTCGGAACCATGGTGCTCTGCAATCTGTTCAGACACCCTCCCCTGCTAGCCAAGATGGCTTCAACGCTTGACGTAATAAGCAGCGGACGGGTTGAGTTCGCGATAGGGGCCGGGTGGTTTGAAGAGGAATTCCACGCCTACGGATATCCTTTCCCGGCAATGAAGGAAAGAATGGAAATGCTGGGAGAAGCGGCCCGGATACTCAAGCTGATGTGGACGGAGGAGACCACCTCTTTCACTGGAAAACATTACAATGTGAATAATGCACCGTGCAATCCCAAGCCCGTTCAGCGCCCTCACATCCCCGTATGCATAGGGGGTTCCGGGGAAAAGCTTCTCTTAAGAATAGTGGCTGAACTTGCAGATGAGTGGAACTGTCCCGCATCGAGCGCTATTGAGTTTGACCGCAAGCACTCAATACTCCGTAAGCACTGCGAGGAGGTCGGGAGAAAGATGGAAGATATAACAATATCCCAGCAGACCGTCTGCGTTCTGGTTGAGAACAGAAAAGATCTCCCCGAAAAGCTCGAAAAGGCGCAGAGACGTTACGGATTTTTCGGGAAAATAGAAAAGCTAGGAATCGTGGGAACTCCCGAGGACTGCGTAGAGAAGATCAATTCGGATATGGAGAAGGGAATTTCCAAATACACAATTTTCTTCTCAGACGTAATGAATCCCAGGACCATAGAACTTTTCGCAAAGGAAGTAATACCCGAATTCAGATAAGAATTAAGGTGCTTGAAGTTGCAAGAACATGAGCATAGGACTTCTGAAGGCATTCGTATCTCACTTCGCTTCCTATGGTCGGAAATCCAAGATTATCTTGGATTTCTGCCTCGCTCTCTTCTTATAAGCGAGACGATTTCTTTTGTGGATATGTTTGCTTTGACGGAAGGAACGTCCAGAGGAGAAGCGGGAACATGCTCCGGCACTAGTGCGTATGTTCTGCCGTCCCTTCTGCGTATCAACACCTTTCCAGTTTGCTCAGCTTTATCAAGTACACTTGAAAGCTTCTGCCTGGCTTGCGAATATGTATAGACTTCCATCGTTATGCCTCCATGTTCAAGAGATTGATTCCAAGCTTCTCCGCCGTACTTCTCATTTTCAGGTCCAGCGTCAGCAAGGGTGCGTGATTCCGTAAGGCACAATCCAGAAAATACGCATCGTATGCATATGTTCTGAATTCAGCTGCAATTGACACGGCGTTTTCGATGTCAATATAAACATATCGAAGTGGGATGCACTCGAAAATCTGCAAGCCTTTGAGAGCTTCCCCAGCTTCAATACGTCCCTGTTTCATCATTGCCGTAAAAGCATTTCCAACTTCCCATGGTATAGAACCAGGACCGATAAGTTCCTTCCCGGAAGTAACAGAGGCAATAAAGTCTCTCTCAGGTTCTCCCGTAATAACCGCTATAATTGCCGACGTGTCAATTACGATATCCAATACAAGCACCCCTTGAAGCCAAATTGTACAATTGTCTGCGACGATGTCAAGCAATTTTTTCTGAAACCGGATCGGTCGGAACGGGTGTCCGAATAAATTGTAATATGCAGTTTACAGCACTCCCGGCTGGTATTAGCACAGTCCCGATGAACCGTGAAATTGATGCGAGGTTACCCTATGGGTAAACAAGTATATAATTCCCAATGATATTAATTACGGTATTTGGCTGACAGGCTGGAACAATGAACTGCCAAGTTTTTCCCTATTAATTCCACAACATACTCTTGCCGGTCTTCAGGAATCCTCATGCGCGCCCGCCGAAGTGCATTATATACAGCTTTTTTCTGCCGCCGCTTACCCAAGTTTCTCCTTACTGCTTCGCAATCCAGCAGATCAAATGTCATGATCCGGGGAACCCGCGGGAATCTTTCCATGCATATTCTTGCGGCCTTTCTGTCATCAACAACAACCACTCCTCCCGATTCTACGGCATATCCAATTGTTGACGCTTCCCCATCACCCAAGGTATGGCTTGCGAAACCTTCGATCAACGACATGTATATCTTTTTCCCTTGTTCGCCTAGACTTGCTGATTTCATAGTTCCCGCCTCAATCAAATTCTTAAGCTTCTCATAATCATCATATCCTCTGCTGCTCCCATCCCTTAACTCGCGAACCACATCTTCCGTTACGACAAGACTGTTTGGAACAGCCATGATTATTCGGTCCGAAAACCCGGTCGCATTCAGATTGATTACAAGGCTTGTGTCGGCAATTAAAGGGATACTCGGATCAGCTTGAAAGCCTGAATGAGTCATCAGCATCCTCTCGCTCCGTTTCCACGTTGTCAAGAACTTCCCTTATCTCTTGACGGCTGAGCATCAAAAGCTGGGCCAGCTGCCCCTCGCTGTAGAGATCACGTTTCCAGGCTTCCCTCGCCAGAAGAGCAAGACGGGGTGGTACAACTCCGCCCGAGAGTGAGATATTCAATTTTCCGGGAAGGCAGCCCAGTACCTGCCGTGCCTGCTCATCGGTAATGCCTCCGTTGGAGAGAAAGCGGTTCCACGTACCTCTTCTCACCAGTGACAGTTCTTCAAGTCGCCTGACCATCGCTTCGTGGGATACGCCACTTTCATGGGCCAGAACAATAGCGTGACAGCGAGTGAAATGAGACTGCCCTGCCGTTATGTTGATAAACCTTTTCTTAATTTCTTCTGCCGGGGTAAGGAAACAGCGGGTAAAATGGTCTGCGTATCTCTCTTCGCGGGAATTCGGGGTACTGTTTCTGGTGAGGATTCCCATACTTCTGCGCGCCAGGAAGAAATGACCCAGATTATGGGCAGCAGACTGCCGTATGCGATAAGCAGGATGTCCGGCGTTTAACAGCACGAACGCGCCAATATTTTCTTCAAAGACAAACAGCCCTGATATTTCAGGGGCTATCTTCCTTAGATAGACTCGGATGCCGAGCTGCTGGTCAAGTAGGGATATAATGTCGGCAATCGGTCCCGGACCAAGTCCGAGCGAATTGCGCAGATTCTGCGCATCCCGTTCCGCCCGTTTTCTCATGTCGCCGGATAAAACCCGGGCACTCGCAAAGACTGGTCTTGCCCGTTTTATTCCAAGGACATTTTCCAGCTCGATCTCGGCGCCGACAAGTCCGTTTAGAATCCTGACAGCTTCTTTGCCGGCAGTATCGTTGCCCCGTTTAAGCCTTCGGAAACGCGGAACAATATCCGGACATACCGATTCGCGGCGCAAGATGGAGTTTACCGAAATCCTGTAGAGAGCGGCAAGCTGCTGCAGTTCATCTACGCGCACCCGGCGACGCCCCTGCTCTATGGAGATAAGGGTAGTCCGCGCGACTTTAATCTCTCTTGCGGCAACCGCCTGAGTAAATGCTGCAGATTCCCTTGCGAGGCAAAGTCTTCTTCCAATTTCGGCATTGCTCAGTTCTTTAACTTCAGTTGTAAGCTTCACCCCGGAGGTTCTCCGATGCATGGCTTCTGGCAGTTCGTGAATTCTTTCCATTTTTCTGCGTATTCGCCCAGAAGACGGTTTTTTTGCCTTCCGAACTTATGTCAGAAACTTGCACAAAAAAAGCAAGAATGTCAAACTGTGACTCACGAGCGCCACAGAACAGATTTTTCGTCAACAAGGCCAAAACGTGTTAGACTTGGATGGCAGGCCTAAGAATACAGCAAGAAATCAGAATGAGGGTTTTATGAAGACAGCAGTACTGCTAGCAACATGCATGGCGTTATTTTTCGTCAGCGCCACGGCAACGGCTTTCTCAACATGCCCGATGAACATGGACAGAATGCCCGCCGAGATGCAGATGGACAGCGAGATGCCCTGCCACAATACGGAAGATTCTCAAGACCAAGATTCGCAACCATGCGAAGGCTGTGATTGCCAGCACTGCGTACAGATAAACGCCTTATCGGTAAAAGAACTGAAAATTTATTACGAGAAAGGCTCATTCGTAATTACCGCGGGCAAACCTCTTTTCTCCCGCCAGATCGAAACCCTCTTCCAGCCTCCAAGACACTTCTCCTGAGCAATCTGCGCACCCGTGCGCTCAAGGCGGCTTCGCTTCGGCGTCGCCGGGCCATAATCAATTCTCAGGAGGAAACATGAAATCAGCAGTTTTCACTTTATGTTGCGTGATCATGGTGGGATATGCCCACCAGTCCCTCTCCCGTCCGGTCTCATATCCGGGCGGCTGGACGATCATGCAGAAAAACGACAAGAACGCGCATTCTCTTCACGTTCATTACTCACCGACTGCCCGGTATTCAATAGGATACAGGAGCGAATACTGGCGTGAGGAGAACTGGCAGTTCCACGGCATGCAGCTTAACTATCTGGTGAAGCGCCACAACGCGCCCGCCTCCCAGGCGAACCTTTATCTTAAAGGCGGCCTAGGCATGGCTTACGATGATCTCGGAGTGCCCGATGACAAGCCCAAGCCCGCCGCTTTTGCCGAGAGCGCTTTTGACTGGGAAACTCGACGCTATTTTACGAGTTATGAGAATCGCGTCTACTACTCAGAAGACATAACAAAGTTCTTCAGGCAGAAAGCGCGAGTGGGAGTCGCCCCTTATATCGGGAATTACGGCGATCTCCACACCTGGCTCATGCTGCAGGTTGACCACATCACGGGGGAGAGAGATAACATCTCGTTTACACCTCTTTTACGATTTTTTAAGAACGAGTATCTCGCTGAGGTCGGAATCAGCGACAAAGGCGGGATTCTGTTTAACTTAGTAGTAAGATTTTAAGGAGAAACCTATGAAAAAAATATCAATTGCCACAATTCTTTTTATGACACTTTTTTTCGCGTTCCAAAGCCATGCGCAGCATGGAGAACACGAACATAACCATGAAGGTCAGGTGTCGGAGCCCTCTGCCGCTTCAAGCAACATGGAAAACGCCGCCTGTGAAGACACCATCAACATCAAGGTAAGCGGGCTTGTATGCGATTTCTGCGCCCGTTCCCTGGAAAAAATCTTCCTGAAACGCGGCGATGTTGCGGGAATCAAAGTTGACCTTGGCAAAGGCTCCGTGGTGGTCGCCATGAAACCCGGATTGACCATTGATGATGCAACGCTTACGAAGCTCATCACGGACTCAGGATACAACATGAGCGCCATTCAGAGGGGGTGTGAACATGGATAACTCCGACTACGGAGTGAAGCAGGAGCTTCTTCCCACGCTTAGTCTGTTTACATCCGCCGGAACGCTTGTGTGCTGCGCCCTCCCGGCGTTACTGGTAACGCTCGGGGCCGGTGCGACTCTCGCGGGAATAGTGGGAAACGCTCCCTGGCTGATTGCGTTGTCAAAATACAAAATCTGGACGTTTGGAATCTCAGGCGCGATGGTCCTAGTCGCAGGAATTTCACTCTGGCGGTCAAGAAACGCTTCGTGCCCGATTGACCCGGCGCAGGCCATTGCGTGTTCCAGATTACGAAAGACAAGCGTCTGGATATACTGGCTGTCCGTATTCTTGTGGTGCACGGGGTTTTTCTTTACCTTCGTAGCCGTAAGGATTTTTTACTGATTTCTCTGGAGAGGCGGGGCCTGAAATCTCAGGGTGAGAGAAATTCCCGCTCAGAAAAGCGTATCAGGCAAACAGGATTGCGGGGCTTCTGAAACATGGCAAGACGACCTTAAGGAAAACAAAACGCCTCGTCAGGAATCTCCCTGTCTCTCAAGAGAATCAACAATCATCCCGGCAAATTCCCCCGCGAATTCTCTTATTCTATTTGATATCTCGGTCTCGGAGGTAGCCTTTTCGTAAGTATCGGCCATTCTCATCATCGTATAGTAGAAATGGTAGTTCATCTCTCCAACTTCCATTTTCTTGGTCCAGAGGTCTATTACCAGAGATTCTTTTTTCTCAGCATCCCATATTGAGAGAAAAGCCGCCTCGCAGCGCTTTTCTCCCGATTCCTCAGACTGGGAAGCCTCCCAGAAAAGCTCCTCGGGAACATCGTCGTCCCCAAGAATTACCTTAAGCTTGATTTGGGCATCTTTGGACATGAGAAACTCCTTGAAAATGTTTTTTTTGGAAAGCGGAAAAAATCTGCGCAGAAATTATATCCGGTTTCGACCGAAGCACCTCAATAGATGCTCTGTCGCACCCATTTTATCCAGAAATGACAGGGAAATTGAGATTACCAGGGAAGCTTGCCCATCAGGGGTGCTATCTTGGTGCCGAAAAGTGCGACGGTCGCCACTATGCCTATAAAAGCCGCGATGCCGATAGCAACTTTTATGGTGAAAAGAAGAACTATTTTGTCAAGCTGTTCAGGTGTAAGCTTCATCTTAATGCCCTCCTCCCTTCGATTTTCCGTCAAAGTACGGGTCGCCGAAAGGTATTACCGGGAACCTGTTTACAAACATAAGAAATGTCGCCACGAATCCGGCAAGAAAACCCAAAGTGATCAGGAAGTGATTGATGCTGAAAACCAGCTCGTTTGTAAGCGAGGGGATAATCAGCAGGAACTTGTCCATCCAGAGTCCCGAGAAAGAAACCGTAGCGATAAAGACGGCTATCGGGGTAACTATCTTGTGCGTGCGGGGCAGCAGGGAGACAAAAGGAAATATGAAGCAGCACGTGAGAATAGCCCAGGCAAAAGAGCGGAAAGGCTCATCCACCACCCTTTTTATCACAAACCCGGTCTCTTCAGGCATGTTCGCGTACCAGATCGTAAGAAGCTGGGAGAACATGAGATAAACCCAGAAAAGAGAAAAACCCTGAAGTATCTTTCCCATATCCCAGTAATGATGAAGTGAGAGGTATTCGTCAAGTCCTAGATAACGCTTGAGGGGAACCGAAAGTATTATAGTCGCCCCTATGGCAGCTATCAGGCTTCCCATAAAGTAGTACGGACCGAAAAGCGTGCTGAACCAGTGAGGATCAAGCGACATCATGAAATCCCAGGCAAAAAGGGAGAAGACAACTGCGTAGACCCCGATTACCGCGGGGGCAAGCTTCTTTAACTTTACAATGTTTTCCTTGCCGTCAAGGTCCTGGCGTATGGATGTTTTCAGGTAGAAATAGTTGAGCACTAAAAGTCCCGCGAAACCTATAACGTTTCTCGCCATTACAAAATTCATGTTAAGCCATATGTCCTTGGGACTGTGGTAGTGATGATGCGCATAGGGAAGAACAAACTCCTGTCCGATGAAAAGAACAAGCAGAAGCACGAAAGAAACTATGGTAAAGCTCGCAAACCCCTCGCTTATGCGAAGAAGCCCCCTTCCCCACCTGGCGTTGGTTATCCGAAGGATGCACGAGAATACAAGGCCGCCCTGGGCCACTCCCGTCCAGAAAAGAAAATTCACCAAGAAAAGCTGCCAGACCTCTTCGGCCCTCTCGCCCTTGGCGTTAATCACGAAAGCTCCGGCACCCACAACCGCAAGAGCGACAAAAACCATGAATACCCATTTAGGTATCTGGTTTCTCTTCGCCAGTATCTCCTGGTTTACGGACTGATTCATCTTCCTATTGATTCTCCTTGACAGAACCCGGGTTCTGAAGCTTTCTTACGTAATTGACCACGTGCCATGCGTCCCGCTCCGATATGTTCTCGCTGTAAGAAGGCATCATCACCTTGCCCCCGTAGCGTATATAGGCGTAAATGTAACCGTCGGTTCTCTGCGCTACGGCCGGCGTGGTAAGGTTGACCGGGTAAAAGCCGAGTCCTTTTTTTATTATGATTCCGTCTCCCAATCCCCCGGGACCGTGGCATACGGCGCACTGCTCCTTGTAAACCTTCTCTCCCCTGGCAACCGACTCGCCGCTTCGGGGAACCGGGCCCTTCTCTATAAGCTCGACCTTGCTTCTGTCCCCAAGTTTTGTTTTCTCGCCGTCGGTGGAAATCGAGTTGCGAGGAAAAATCACGGGTTCCTCGTAGGGCTTGATCGAGTCCTGAGACCACATGTCCCAAGACCAGGGAAGCGAATGGGCGGTGGAAAGCGAGAGTGAGAGCGCGAAAACAACCGCCACGCACACCTTCAATCCCAGAGAGAGATTAAGTGCTCTGGATCCCCTCAGAACTTTTCGAAAAAACTTTTTATGCTTCATCAAACTTGATCTCTTCAGCTCCAGTAGAATTCAAAATCGCTTCAACCGCGCCTATTTTTTCCTTCTCGCATATAACGGCGACGCCGAACTTGTCATCCGAGAAACGCTCGTCATAAAGCCTCACTGGGGTTCTCTGTCTTATAAGGGAATTTATTATCAGCCCCAAAAAGGTTGAAAGCGCACCGAAAAGCACCGTAAGCTCAAAAACGATGACCATGTAGGGAAGTATCGAAACTATGGGCTTGGCGCTCACCGCTATCGGCCAGGCGCTTGAAGTAAGAACCGTAAATCCGATCCCGCAGGTCGCTCCCAGCAGACCTCCGAAGAGGGTAAAAAACCGCACAGGGCTCTCAGGCAGATCAACCGCCGCCTCAATTTCGTGGTCCGGAAACGGGGAGAAAACCCTCATGTTGCGGTAACCCCCCTCCTTGAGTTTCTCTATGGCTGAGAGAACCGAATCCTGATACGAGTAAATTCCGACTACGCCCTGACTCATTTCCTGCTAACCTCCCTTCTTCGGCACCGGAAGTATTTCTTTCATCTCCGCTATGGAAACTGCCGGAAGAGTTTTCACGAACAGTAAGAAGAACATGAAGAACCACGCGAAACTCCCGATCGTTATGCCGGCCTCGACAAGCGATATCTTGTATATGCCCCACGCACCGGGCTCAAAATCTCTTGAAAGCGATATCACGATGATGTTGAACCGCTCGAACCACATTCCTATGTTTATCAGTATGGATATGACGAAAAGCGCTTTTATGTTCTTTCTCACCTTCTCCCACCAAAGCACTATTGGAACGACGCAGTTGCATATCACCATCGTCCAGTAGAAAGGCGCGTACTCTCCAGTCGCCCTGTAAACGAACTGTCCCCACTCATAAGGACTTCCGCTGTACCACGCCATGAAGAATTCCGCCGCGTACGCGTAGCCGACTATACAGGAAGTCAGAAGTATGAGCTTCGCCATGCCATCATAGTTATCAAGTGTTATGTAGTCCTCGAGATGGAAAATTTTCCTTATCGGTATGGTAAGCGTGATAACCATCGCGAGCCCCGAGAAAATAGCTCCCGCAACGAAGTACGGCGGGAATATGGTGGTGTGCCATCCGGGAACGTTACCCATTGCGAAGTCCCAGGACACGACGCTGTGAACCGAGAGGACAAGAGGCGTGGCGAGGGCCGCGAAATAAAGATAGGCCCTTGTGTAGTGAAGCCATTCCTTGTTTGACCCTTTCCATCCGAAGGAAAGAATCGAGTATATGATCTTTCTCGGAGTTTCCTTCACCTTGTCCCTTATCGCAGCGATATCGGGAATCATTCCGACCAGGAAGAACACCGAACTTACAGTAAGATAGGTGCTTACCGCGAACACGTCCCAGACAAGCGGCGACTTGAAGTTCACCCACAGCTCCCTTGAATTGGGATAAGGTATGAGCCACAGGAAGTTCCACGGTCTTCCAAGGTGGATTATGGGAAAGAGTCCCGCCGTTAGAACCGCGAAGACCGTCATGGCCTCGGCAATTCTGTATATTGACATCCTGAACCTGGCGCGGAACAGATAAAGTATGGCGGAGATCAGGGTTCCTGAATGCGCTATTCCGACCCAGAAAACGAAATCGGTTATGTAGACTCCCCAGAAAACCGGGTGACGGTAGCCGGCGACTCCAAGCCCCGTAGCTACCTGATAGAAAAAGCACGTGGCGCCGAGACCCACGAGCATCACCGTGGGAAGAAAAAGAGCCCACCACTTCTTGGACGGCTTGTCAACCATCCTGACTACATCTTCGGTTATTCTCGCGTAAGTTAAAGGTCTCTGCTGCGTCTGGCTCATTACACTCTTTCCTGTTTGACTTTCTTAAGATAGGTAATCGCGGGCTTGGTGTTTACCACTTCCAAAACCTTGTAGCCCCTATCGTCCTCAGAGAGCACCGACGCCCTGCTTTTGTCGTCAAGCAGGTTGCCGAACACTATCGCGTCGCTTGGGCAAGCCTGCTCGCAGGCCGTTAGAACCTCTCTGTCGCGAAGAAGCCTTCCTTCATCCTTGGCGAGGTCCTTGCCGTGATTTATCCTCTGAACGCAGAAGGTGCATTTTTCCATTACACCCTTGGACCTTACGGTCACATCGGGATTAAGCTGCCAGTTAAGCGGCTCGGGGAACTTATAGGTATACCAGTTGAACCTTCTCACCTTGTATGTGCAGTTGTTCGCACAGTACCTTGTGCCAACGCAGCGGTTGTATATCATGCCGTTTAGCCCCTCGTGATTGTGGTAAGTCGCGAAAACAGGGCATACGGGCTCGCAGGGGGCGTTTCCGCACTGCTGGCAGAGCATGGGCAGAAATCTTACGTCAAGGCTTCCGTCGCTGTTTTTCTCAAAGAATCTCTCTATGCGGATCCAGTTCATCTCGCGGCGCTTGGCGATCTGCTTCTTGCCTACGAAGGGAATGTTGTTCTCCGCGGAACACGCGGTCACGCAGGCTCCGCATCCCGTGCACTTGTTGAGGTCTATGGCCATTCCCCATCTGTATTTTGAGTATTCCTTCTCCGGATAGAAGTCAGGGTGCTTCGAGTGATCCGCCCCATGGGCGCCGTTATGATGACCAATCTGGTCAAGGGCAACAGTCTTGGCAACGTGGCGGTCTCCCTGGCTCTTTGTGTACTGTGTCCTTACAAGCAGGTCCCTTTTTCTGAGCGATGAAACGTTCGCCTTGGTTGAAAGCAGCGAGGGTCCCCCTGAGAGCGCGTCTGTAGCCGCCGGCAGCAGGGCAAAGGGGTTCACCCCTCTTCCCTTCGCGTACCTTCCGTAGGAAGTGTGTCCCTGTCCAAGTGGGATGGCAATCGTATCCGGCCTTATTCCCTCATAGACGAAAACCTGCACCTCGAAACTTCCCCCGGGAGTATCAACCTTCACGTAGGAACCGTCTTCAAGACCCATTTTCGCCGCAACCGCGGGATTTATCTCAAGCCACGAATCCCACACCGAAGTGGTAAGTGCCTCGGGAAGCTCCTGAAGCCAGGGCTTGTTAGCTCCCCTTCCGTCATGAAATCTGTAGGACGGGTAAGCGATCAGATGGAAATTTCCTTCTCCGCGGAACTGCGGATCGCCGAAAGAAACGGAACTTACCCTGGATGAAAGAGCGACATTGACAGGTGCGGGAGTGGTCGTCACCGAACCTTTTACAAGAAGTTCTTTCCAGAATTTCTCGAAGCCTGTTCCGGGAGAGAGAACCGCGGCCCTCTTCTTCCAGGCGCTTCTCAGATAGTCGTAGTATTTTTTCTCCGGGAACGTGTTTTTAAGCGCCTCTACATTCTTTGAAACGGATATCAGCGTATCGCCTGGGGATTTGGTATTGAATACCGGCCTCATGACGGGCTGAGTGATCCCGGTAACGCTCTTTTTCGGGCTGTAGTCTCCCCAGCTCTCAAAAGAGGTGTTTTCGGGAAGTATAAGATGCGCCTTCTCTGAAGTCTCGTCAAGGAACGCAGAGAGGCTTACTACAAACGGCACTTTTCCAAGCGCCTCGGCAACGTTCAGTTCCCCCGGAAGCGTGAAGACCGGGTTTACGTTATGAACGATCAGAACTTCCACCTTGCCCGCTCTCATCTCCTCCACCAGCTTCTTCATGTCGCTGAAGGTGCTCGCATCCGAGATTGAGAGAGTATCCGAGAAATCGACCGTCTTGCCGATGTTTCCGGCAAGGTAGTTCAGTATGTTTACGGCAACCATGGTCTCAGTGGCGTTTGATCCGGTATTGGCCGCTCCGCCGCCTATCGCCAGGCTTTCTGAAGTCGCAAAGTCCCGGGCGATTTTCTCTATGGTGTCTGCAGACACGTCGGTTAGCGCCGCAACTTTCTCAGGCGTGTAGCCTGAAACCATTCTGCCTATCGGCCCCGGGAGTACCTTGTTAAGACCCCTTGAAATCATCACATTGGCAATCCCGAGAGCAAGGTACTGTTCCGTGCCAGGCTTCGCCGCGACCCACGTATCGGCGTTTGAAGCCGTCATTCCGGAACGCGGTTCTATATGAACCACCTGGCCGGTTTTTCCGTGATCTATGTCTCTTAGCTTTGAATATCCTATGGAGTTTGAAACAGTGGAAAGCCACGTTTCAAGATAATCGGCCCCGAATGAAAGAAGGTAGTCCGCTTTGTCTATCCTGTAGGAAGGAATCTCGTCTCTTCCGAAAACAATTGAATTCGCCTTTCTGATGGGTTCATGGGAGAAAGTCTCGTAAACGTAATGCTTTCCTCCAAGAGGTTCCAGGAACTGCTCCACGAACTTCGAGTAAGTTCCCGAAACGTTGTTGCTTAAATAGACGATTTTCCCCGAGCCGAGAGAATTTAACCTCTCCGTGAGTATTTCCTCACCCATCTCCCAGCCTATGGGTTCGAGTCTCTGTGTCTCAGTGTTGTATCTGAGCGGGGAGCGTACCCTGTCGGGGTTGTAAAGACCCTGTAGGGAAGCCTGGCCCATGGCGCATGTCTTTCCGCTGTTTATAGGGTTTTCGGGGTTGCCTTCAATTTTGATGGCGCGTCCTTCGCGGTTTTTCACCACGAGACCGCAGCCCGACGAGCACTCCCTGCAGGTCGTCGCGTAGAACTTGGGTACTCCGGGAATAACGTTTTCAGGAGGAATAACGTAAGGAATTATCTGCTCCACGGGCTCCGAGCAGCTTCCGGCAACGGCTGCCGTACCGCCGGCTACACCGAGCACTTTCAGAAAATCCCTTCTCTTCATGCCGTTTTTTCCTTTATTTTCTTTCCCAGACATATATCCCCTCCGGCCTAGTAATGGCAGGTCAGACAATCCTTGAGTTCGGTTTTATGTTCCTCGTTGTCGGCATTTTCTTCATGACACGATATGCAGAACCCCATCGTCAGGTCTTTTGCCTTGTGCACCACATCCATTTTCTCGACTTCTCCATGGCAGGTGCTGCACTCAAATCCGCGTTTTATGTGCCTTTTATGGTTGAAATGCACAAACTCAGGCATTCCCGAGGAGTTAGTGCCGTACATTCCGGTAACCTTTACCCACGGTATCGGTTCCTGTCTGCGCCAGTAACCCTTTACCTTGTTTATCTCCTCTCTTATGTTGATCGTCTGGCCTCCCTGCGTTGTGTACTCAACGTCCCTTCCGGCAACATAGGAATGACATCCCATGCACTTCTGCACCGAGGGAATACCTGGATGGGGGGAAACTTCCGTGTAGCTATGGCAGGTCTGGCATTGTATCTGGTTGTCTCCAGCGTGTATTTTGTGGCTGAAAAGAATCGGCTGCACCGGTCCCTTGTCGCTGCTCTCGGCAGTTTGCGGGTGCAGGTAAAAACCCGCAGTCGCAACCAAAACGGTTATAGCAATACGCAGGAATCTGTGTGTGTCTCTCTTCATCCTAAACTTGCTGAAAAACGGGTTATTCAATCAGGAAGTAAGCTCGATCGGCTAGTATTATTAGCAAGTTCTTTTAATCTGTCAAGAATTCGGAAACCGCGTCGGAAAAACCGCAAAACTTTAGAGAGGAAAAATCCCCGGCGACTATCGCAGCTTGAAAAAAATCACCTTACCGCCATGTTTTCTCCGAGAGCCCCTCTAAAAAGGCATCCACTGAGAATTTCCCCCCGAAAAGCGGGGAAAAACAGCTCTCCCCGATATCCTTGAGTCCCGAAAAAGAGCCGCCTTCGACGTCAAGTGCCGGGAAATGGGGGATCACCCCGAGTATGTCCACCGAAAAGACATCTCTCAAGACAGCCGGGTTGGTCGCTGAAGCCACGTCCGCAGGTTCCGGAAACCCGTTTATCACTACCCCGAGCACCTGTGCGCCTCTTTGCCTCGCGTACTCAAGCGAAAGGGCGGTATGGTTAAGGGTGCCGAGACCCGGACGCGCGACAATAACCACAGGGACATCAAGATCAACGGCAAGGTCAGCCATCATGTAGCTGCGGGTAATGGGCACGCAGAGACCCCCTGCACCTTCAATAAGAGTTACGTCGTTTCGGGATATATAATCCCGCGTATGTTCTATTACGCGTTCCAGAGGAAGATCAACCCCTTCAATGGCGGCGGCGCGATAGGGGGAAAGAGGAGCTTTCAGGCGGCAGGGAGAAACCTCGGACAGCACGCAGTCTCTTCCCAGCAACGCGTAGACGAACTCAGCGTCGCTTAAGCCCTCAAGTTCCGTTCCAGTCTGAAACGGCTTTATTACTCCGGTCACAAGACCTTTTTCGGAGAGAAGAGCCGCAAGCGCCGCGGTAACCGCGGTTTTCCCAACTCCCGTGTCGGTACCGGTTATGAAAACGGCTTTGGAAAGATCCTTCATCAAATTCGCGGCAGGGAAACTACAAACCCAGTTCTCTTACCTTCTCGGTTACCTCTTGAGCGTGAGAGGAGGTCTTCACCTTGTTCCAGATATGGGCTATCCTGCCGCCTTTTTCTATAAGGAAAGTGACCCTGCGGGCGCTGTCGAACTTGCTTTTTACCCCGTACAGATCCACTATCTCCCTGCTTTTGTCGCTGAGCAGCGGGAAATTGAGTGAAAACTTGTCTCTGAAGTTCTCGTGGGACTTTACCCCGTCTGTGCTTACCCCCAGAACCTGCACTCCGAGGGACATAAGTTCGGTCTCCGCGTCGCGAAGCGAGCAGGCCTCCTTGGTACAGCCCGGAGTGTTATCCCTGGGATAGAAATAAAGCGCCACGGTCCCTTTAGAATAAAAGTCGCTCAACCTTACCTTCTCCGCCCCGTAGGTTTCTGTTTCAAAATCAGGAGCCTGGCTTCCTATCTCAAGATTTTCTCCCATTTCCAACCTCACTTGGTCACGGCGGCAAAGCGCGGGAAATCAGAACATTCCCAGGCTTTCCTTCGCCGCTTCGCTCATTTTTCCCGGATCCCAGGGAGGATCCCACACAATCTCGATGTTTACCTCGGAGACCCCTTCAAGCTCCTCGACAAGATACTTGGCCTCGGCAACTATCTGCGTTGCCGCGGGACATCCGGGAGACGTCATAGTCATATCGATATTCACCCGGGAGCTTTCTATGGCAACCCGGTAAACAAGTCCCAGATTGACTATGTCTATCGGTATCTCGGGATCGTATATATCGCCGAGAACCTCCATCACGTCACTTTCGGTAACTTCGGATTTCTGAGTGGTCTCTCTCATCGGAACATATGCCTCAAGTTAAAAATATCATTCTCCGCCCCGCAACTCAACACCGCAACTGGGACAGAAGATGTCTGAATCCCCAGATTCATAATATTCGCCGCAATGCGGACAGCAGGATCTTACCTTCGGTCTCGTTATAAACCAGAGCGGCAGAAACAGTATGAGGACGAAAAACACGCCGAGGAACCACAAAAACGCCTTCCCCGTGGTCTTGCCTCTGTTTCTCGCATCCGTATAAACCCAGAAAGCCACTATAAACGCGATCGCCAGTCCAAGAAATTGCATGTTAAACCCTCTCCCCTATCGGAAATTATATACTTTGTTCACAGTTCAAAGACCTAGTTCTTTTACCTTGCTGAGTACCTCTTCGGCATGGGACGAGGACTTAACCTTGTCCCAAATATACGCTATCCTGCCGCCTTTCTCTATAAGAAAGGTGGTCCGGCGAGCAACGAAGGGGAGAAACTTCCACCTTGCCCCGTACAGATCCACTATCTCCCTGCTTTTGTCGCTGAGCAGCGGGAAATTAAGTGAAAACTTGTCTCTGAACTTCTCATGGGACTTTACCCCGTCTGTGCTTACCCCCAGAACCTGCACTCCAGAAGACGCAAGTTCCCGCTCCGCATCGCGAAGCGAACAAGCCTCCCTGATACAGCCCGTAGTGTTATCCCTGGGATAGAAGTAAAGCGCTACGATCCCTTTAGAATAAAAGTCGCTCAGCCTTATCTTCTCCGCTCCGTAGGTCTCTGCTTCAAAATCAGGAGCCTGGCTCCCTACCTCAAGGTTTCTCCCCATAACTGTTCCTTGTTTTTACGAAATCCCCGGTGGTATATAACTGCCCCTCTATCCTATTGATTTTATCGCCTCAAGCGCCGCATCGTAATCCGGTTCATTCACTATGTCTCCAACGTACTCAACGTGCTCAATAACGTTATCAGTACCCACAACGAAAATCGCGCGGGCAAGAAGCCTGTTCTCCTTTATAAGCACCCCGTAGGCCTCGCCGAAAGAGGCGTACTGGTAATCTGACGCCGTCCCTACCCTCTCCACTCCGGCGGCCGCGCAGTAGCGACTCTGCGCGAACGGAAGATCCATGCTCACCGTTATTATCCGGACCGAGTCAGAAAGCGCCGCCGCTTCCTCGTTAAACCTCCTGATCTGAACATCGCAGACCGGCGTGTCCACTGAAACCACCACGTTGAAAACCTTCACGTCATTGCCGAAACTCTCAAGGCTTATCTCGCTTCCCAGGCTCTCCACGCACCTGAAACCGGGAGCCTGATCGCCTTTTTTCAGTTCAGGACCGATAAGAGTAAGCGGATTCCCTTTCAGTTTTACAGCATTTTCTCTTTCCATCTGGCTTTTTCCTCCTTAAGACGGTTTTTCCTCAATATCAAGATTTATTTTCCTGGCCGTCGCATTCGCATCATAAATGGATATCCCGGCGACTATAAGCGTCGCAAGAGAATACCCCGCGACGAGAGTAGATGTAGAGCGGGGCACATCTTCAAGCGTCCGGGTATCCGCAAACTCAAGGAAAACCTCAAGCGGTTCGCGCGACAGTATGTTCACTGCTATTATAAGGGCGAATATCGAGATGGCCTTAGCTAACTGCCCGTTGTAGAGCTGTCCCAGTCCCGGGAAAAAAAGGGAAAGCAGGACTGCCAGCCAAGGTCTTTTTCTTCTTTCTCCACGCATGCTCCACAATCACTCCATTAACAGAGAAAACCGCGAAGAGCCTCCCCGGGGCTCTCAGCTTTCATAAACGTTTCTCCTATAAGAAAAGTGTCTATACCGCAGGCTCTAAGTCCTTCCATGTCCCTGACCGACGATATACCACTTTCGCTTATTATGATCTTTCCTTCAGGCACCATGGCGGAGAGCTTCTTTGAGGTGTCAAGCGAAACGTCGAATGTCCGAAGATCCCTGTTATTTATGCCGATTATCTCGCTTCCGGACACAATAGCGGTCTCAAGTTCCTCCTCACAGTGCACCTCCACTATGCAGTTCATCCCAAGGGAGTGGGAGAGAGAAAGATATTCCTCTATTTCTCCGCGGCCGAGGACGGCCGCTATCAGAAGCACCAGATCCGCCCCGTGACACCTCGCTTCATAGACCTGGTAGGGGTCTATGGTGAAATCCTTTCTCAGAATCGGAAGCGCCGAGTGAGTTCTTATATCCGAGAGAAAGGAAATATCTCCCCCGAAAAACTTGCGGTCCGTGAGGACCGATAGAGCAAAGGCACCAGCATCCTCATAGTCCCTTGCAATTGAGAGATGTTCAAAGTCATCCCTTATGATTCCCCTTGAAGGAGAAGCCTTTTTTATCTCCGATATTATCTTCACTCCCGGAGTCCTTGCGTGAAGAGCGGAAAAATCAATGGCCGGGGAACGCTCCGCGGCAAAAGACACAAGCTCTCCCAGAGGAAGCTTCTTTTTTGCCTCATCCAGTTCCTGCCTTTTATACGCAACTATATCCTCAAGAATCATTCGGCTGGTTCCGGTTGGTGATTTCAACGAGCATCTCAAGCTTCCTGTGCGCAGCCCCGCTTAAAAGAGAATCTTTGGCCAGCACAAGCGCTTCGGCCAGAGTCGCAGCCTTGCCTGAGACGTATATGGCCGCCATGGCGTTTAGCAGACTCGCGTCTGTTTTCGCACCGTTCTCTCCTCCTCTCAGCACAGAGAGGGTTATCTCCGCGTTCTCAGCCGCGCTCGCTCCGCCCCTTAGCTCTTCGTGCGAGCTGGGTTTTACGGCAAAATCTTCAGGGTGCAGATCGTACTCGCTGATTTCGCCGTCGCGAAGTTCAGCCACTTTCGTGCTTCCCGTAACGGTTATCTCATCCATGCACCCATCGCCGTGAACCACCATAACGTTTTGCGAACCCAGGTTCTTAAGCACCTCCGCAACGGGAACGAGAAGGTGCGGGGAGTAGACTCCCACAACCTGATTTCTTACTCCCGCGGGATTCACCACCGGACCTATCAGGTTAAAGACGGTCCTTATTCTGAGATCCTTTCTGCACTTGGCTACGTTTCTCATGGCGGGGTGATATACGGGGGCGAAAAGAAAAGCTATACCCGCTTCCGAAAGACATTTCTGGGCCAGGGACGGGGGAATGCCTATTTTCACTCCAAGCGCTTCCAGAACGTCCGCGCTGCCGACCGGGCTTGAAACCGACCTGTTGCCGTGTTTTGCGACCGTGACTCCGGCTCCGGAGACTATGAAGGCCGCGGTTGTGGATATGTTAAACGTTCCGCTTCCGTCCCCACCGGTCCCGCAGAGATCTACGGCGGTCCCCCGGTCGCAGTCTATCTTCTCGGCCTTACCCAAAAGGGCCTTCGCAACACCGGTTATCTCGGAAACGGTTTCCCCTTTCATGCGAAGCGCCGTGAGAAAAGCCGCCATCTGGCTTTCGGGAAGTTTACCTTCCATCATGAGATCAAGTACCGCCGCAACCTCTTTTTCCAAGAGGTCTCCACCTTCCACAAGCTTCGAGATCACATCACTTATCATCGCCGGACTCACTTTTTTCCATGCTTTTCCCAATCTTGTCGAGAATACCGTTTATAAACGCGGCGGAGGTCTCCGACCCGAACTCCTTGGCCACTTCGACTGCCTCGTTTATAGTAACAGCCAGAGGTATATCGCTCAAGAAAACGATTTCGTAAACCCCAAGACGCAGAATGTTCCTGTCTATCATGGACATTCTGGACACCCTCCAGTTCTCAGAACAGATGTTTACCCTGCTATCTATGTCGTCGACATTCTCAATAACGCCCTGACAGAGCAGAAATGCGAAATTAAGCGTCTCTCGGTCGGCGGTTTTATGGTGGAGTGAACTGAACGATTCAAAAGTGCGATGCAGGCCGGATGGATAACTATAGGTTTCTCCGGACACAGAATCAATCTGATAGAGGAACTGAAGGGCGCTCTTTCTTGATAACCTTCTTTTCCCCATCTGGAAAATTTAGGAAAGCGCTTTTACGAGATTAACCATCTCTAGTGCGCCAAGAGCTGCTTCGCTCCCTCTATTGCCCGCCTTGACTCCGGCTCTTTCAATCGCCTGCTCGGTGGTTTCCGTGGTTATTATGCCGCAACAGACGGGCACTCCGGTCTCAAGAGCCACAGCGGAGAGGTCCTTTGTCACCTGTGATGCAAGAAAATCAAAATGGGAGGTCTGTCCCCTTATTATGGCGCCGATTGCCACGACCGCATCGTATTTTCCCGAAAGCGCCGCCTTTTTCACCGCCAGGGGCACCTCGAAAGAACCGGGCACCTTTATAACGTCTATAGAACCGTCGCCGGCGCCGTGGCGCACCAGGGTGTCAATCGCTCCCTCCGTCATCGGGTTAGTGACAAAGCTGTTTACCCTGCTTGACACTATGGCGAAGCGGAATTTCCCGGCGCCGAGTTTTCCTTCTATCGTTTCAGACATCTGTTTCCCTCTTATTTTGATATCGAAAGAATATTACCGAAATCAGCGCTTTTTGCTATTGTGGTTTCCTTTTCCCGGTAATCCGAGATATCTATGGGAACGCTCCCGACCATCCTCAGCCCAAAGCCCTCAAGACCTTTTACCTTTATAGGGTTGTTGGTGAGAAGCCTTATGTCGCGCACTCCAAGGTCTCTGAGTATCTGTGCTCCCACCCCGTAATGGCGGAGTTCCGCCTTAAGTTCCTGTCTCTCAGGAACAGGCTCCGGGGCTTCCTTTGCTCTTCCGTTTGAGTAGTGCGTTATTTTTTTTGCGAATCCGCCGTTTGTCGACTCCTGGTTTATGTATACTACGACGCCCGAGCCGTTTGCCTCTATCATCTCAAGGGAACGGGTAAGCTTCGCCCTGCTGTGGCAGTAAAGAGAGCCGAATACATCGCTCAGAGCGCAGTCAGAGTGCATCCTTACAAGCGTGTCCTGCCCCGGGCTGAGCTTGCCCTTGATAAAAGCCATATGCTGTAGACCGTCTATTTCATTCTCAAAAGCGACAGTGCGGAAGACCCCGTACTCCGTAGGCACTTCAGCCTCGGCCACCCTGCGCACGAAACTCTCCTTCCCTATCCTGTACCTTATGAGATCCGCTATGGTGGCGATCTTTATGCCGTGGTGTTTCGAGAAGGCCAAGAGGTCCTCAAGGCGCGCCATGTCACCGTCTTCCTTCATTATCTCGCAGATAACCGACGCGGGATGAAAACCCGCGAGCCGCGATATGTCGACCGAACCTTCAGTATGGCCTGCGCGGACAAGAACCCCGCCCTTTTTCGCTATCAGAGGAAAGATGTGGCCGGGACGGACAAAGTCCTCAGGTCTTGAATCCCTGGATATCGCCTGTTTTATGGTTGAAGCCCTGTCGTGGGTCGATATGCCTGTGGTAACCCCTTTTTTCGCATCTATGGGAACTGTGAAAGCCGTGTGTTCGGGAGCTTCGTTGTACTCGGGCTTTATGGGCTGGAGCGCGAGGCGCTCAGCGTCTTCCTGGGTAAGGGAGAGACAGATAAGGCCGCGGCCGTGGGTGGCCATGAAATTGATCATCTCCGCGGTAGCATTTTCGGCGGGTATGACGAAATCTCCCTCGTTCTCCCTGTCTTCGTCGTCGACCAGTATTACAAGTCTGCCCTGTTTTACGTCATCAATAATTTCTTCGATGGAATTCATCTTCGTGTATCCTCTTGCGTCGCGAAAAACATCATAAACACAAACAGTTTTATTTAAGCAGGATATAGAATAGACAGCGTCTCTGTCAACAAAACACGCGGAACTTGGAGGAAACCAGGGTAATGAGGTTCGTTATCCACGGCACCTTGGACTGTACGTAGAAAACGGAGCACTCGGGGTTCACCAAGGGCACCTCCAAAGCGGCATCTTAAACAACAGGTTCGGTGAAAGCCACAGGAGCGGCCCCTTCGCCAGTTTTCCGGCACAGACACTGTCTGTACTTTTAAGCGCACCGGCTCACGGCTTCACCGAACGATATTCCACCAACACGGACCGTCCGACAATACCAATAATGGTCACGGACAATTCGGAGCCGAACGCATCGGTAAGCTTCATCGGCTTGCCAAGCCGGAAAGACACCGGTTGCTGCCGACCCTCCTCTATGGCGATATTGTCCGCATACAGATAAGTCCGATCCGAGGCGTCGCGCTTAGGGTTAAGCCTCCCGCGCAGGCCGGGGAGATTTCCAGTGGCCTTAGGGAATATGGCCGAACCTCCAGCCGAAAGGCGGTTGAGTCCCATCAGCAGACCACCACGATTCGGCAACCATTCTCGTTTCAAACCTCCGCCGTAGCCCGGCGCCGCAGCATAAACAGTCATCGGAAGATGTGTTGTGTATAGATCGAGTGCTGCTTCGCCAGCTTCATTGGTCGTTGCCCGTTGCCAGGTCTTGTTCGGAAAAAGCGCCAACACCTCGGCTCCCGACAGAGGTTCCCCCTCCGAATGCACAGTTACTGTGGAGTCGTCGGGAGTCAATTCTAGTTTCGCGGCGGGAATTTTCAGCACGAGGCTGGAACGATCAACGACCTCGTATTGCGGCAAGTTACCCGTAGCTTCCTGGGTCTGCGTCTTGATAATGGATACGCCATCCCCTCGGCGTTCCATCAAATACCGACGATGGCCTGCTCCCGGGACATCGCCAACGGAAATCCGTCCGAACACAGAAGCAATCACTTCGTTGCGCGTTGCCTGGCTTGTGTCCATACCTTCAATAGTCATCCCGTTGGGAAGCTGACCGGGTGAGTCAATCTCAAGATGCCCCTTGAACATTGACAATCGGATCCGGCGGGAAGACATGGAGTAGTCACGGTGCGCCACTGCGTTCACCACCGCCTCGAACACGGCTGCTGTGCTGTATTGTGGCATATCTTCCCGCTCCGGCAACTTGCGCGCCGCAACCCGCATGTTGCGCACGACGAACTTCACCGCATCAGCTATCTGCAGAGGAAGCGGACCGAGGATTTCCTGTGCATCCAGTTGATCGGAGGCGCAGTCCTGTCCACGGTAACGGTGTTTTTCAGGGTAGTTGTCGCATGTTTTGTTTCATTCGCCCTAACGATTACCTCCAATAATCTCCATGTCAAATTGATTTGATTCATGTAAAACTTCTCTGTTGTAGTTGTCAGGATTAAGAAAGACCTCCGGTATTTCAGACCAGTTGCGCGTTTTACCTGACCAGCGACTGGGGTTCTTTGCCTTGGCTCGCTCGTAGACACGGGCGCGTTGCGAGAGCACCTCTTTGTCAAGACCCTCGTGACGCTGCTGTGGCGTAACGAACTTTATGGCGCTGTGCAGATGCTCCGTATTGTACCATCTGACAAAGTCATCAACCCACCACCGCGCCTGTACTATTTCTTCAAACCCTCTGTGGGGATAATACGGCACGTATTTCATCGTCCGAAACAACGACTCCGAATAAGCGTTGTCACTGCTTACTCCCGAGCGGCTGAAAGACGGAATCACCCCGAGCTTCTCCAAGGTCACAAGCAGAACAGATCCCCTCATTGCTCCTCCGTTATCGGAGTGCAGAGTCACCTGATCGGGTTCTATTGCTTCCCTGTGACAGATATCAGTCATTAGGTCCGCGGCCAGAGCGCTTGATTCCTTCTCGTAGACCTGCCACCCGACTATCTTCCTGCTGTATATGTCCATCACCATGTACAGGTAAAAATAGATTCCCCCAACACTTGCCGGGAGCCACGTTATGTCCCAGCTGTAAATCTGGTTCGGGCCGGTTGCTTTAAGCTGTTTTGGTTTCTTTAAGCTCTTGGGTTTGGAACGATGACGATGGGTCATCTGTCCCTGCTCTTTAAGAACCCTGTAGAACGTTGATTCACTGGCTATATAAAGGCCGGAATCGGCGAGTGCGGGCACTATCTTGCACGGAGGCAGCCCCGAGTATCCGGGGGCGTTTGCAACCTTCTTAATCTCCCTTCTTTCCTCCTCGCTAAGCTTGTTAGCAGGCTCATGACGGGCATCTGTTCGCCCGTCATGAGCATTGTCCGGCTTTGACCATCTCTGAAGCGTTCTGATGCTTATTCCGGCGATCTCACAAGCTTTGTTGCGTTTTGCGCCGGATTTCACCGCTTGATCAATCAAGCCGATTATCTTCTCTCTGTCTTCACTCAAAGTCAGTCGACCTCTTCTGTCTCCCATATCTGGTCGG
Source organism: Thermodesulfobacteriota bacterium (assembly GCA_965208155.1). Lineage (GTDB taxonomy): Bacteria > Desulfobacterota_D > UBA1144 > Nemesobacterales > Nemesobacteraceae > Nemesobacter. Next base: position 1,992,659 of record OZ242322.1, on the reverse strand, counting down.
CTTTTTTTTTAAGAACAAGAAGCGCCGCGGTTTCGGCCAGAGCCTTCTCCTTTCTTCGCAGTTGCTTTTTAAGAGACTTGTTCTCCTGAGTGAGCTGTTTTATTCGAGCGTTGCCCGAAGAGGAAGATTTCAGGGGAGTTTCTGCAAACTCTTTTCTCCATGTTTTTATGTGATGGGGAAAGAGTCCTTTCTCCCTGCACCAGGAACTTGTGTGTTCTTCGTCCATGGATTCACAGGCTATAACGGCCTGAAGTTTCTGTTCCTGGGTCCATTGCTGGGGAGTTTTTTCCCTGGACATATTCTCCTCCGCGAGAAGGTGGTTTTGAGATTTAGCGATCCACCTTCGCAGAGTAGAATAATCTATGCCGAAGCTTAGCGCCACGGAATTGATAGAAACATCAGGTGGGCGGCTGAGAGCTTTTTCAACAGCCTGGGTTTTGAATTCGTAACTGTACCGCATAAGAGTTGTCCTCCTTTTTTCAATTCTCAAAAATTTAAATTTTTGAGAATTGAAAATTCAAAAATCGCGACAACTCCCCTGACATATAGGGGTAATGAGTTGTCACAATCGTGGCTTGCGGCAACCACTGTTGCGGCGAGTGAGTACAAAGCAATACCCCCGCGACTGTCGCACGAGGTACACTGGATTCATCCTGGGCCAGGAGCCTGAGATTCATCAAACCCCTGCAAGGATCATCCGCTCCAGCCACGCTGAGCAGCGGCTCCCACAGCCGCTCGCTGAGAGTCTCGAAGCCCGTATTGGGCACGATCTGTTCGTCAAACCACAGGTAACGGCTTTGCGCTCGATTCTGCGCAAGCCTCAGGCGCTCGTCGTCTTCCAGAGGTTGCTTGGTCCCGCCGACACGGATAAACGCGCGACCATCCCGTTCATAAACGGTGTCGCCCCGCGGCACTTCAACGAGGACAAACGCATCTCCGTCAAGTTCCCGGTGATGAACGTCGATTCGCAGGGCAGGCTTCACCACATCTATGCTTACTTCAACCAGCAGGTCGCTAACTGCGGCCACCTGCTCCGGGGACATTCCCTGAAACTGGCCTTCGTCGGTAACACCACAAAGAACCATGCCTCCGCTTGCGTTCGCAAAGGCAGTCATCTCATCCGCTAACTCATCCCGCCTCGGACTCACCGGGCGATTCCCGTTGAACTCTATCTGTTTGAATTCCCAGGCACTGTCCTCGCCCAGACGCAACCTTTGCAGAATCTCGGCGTCACTTATGGCCACTATCTACCTCCAAAGCCCCATGCAGGTGTATACTGCACAATAATCGCTTTATCCGTGCTTGCCTTCACAAGAATTATTGTGCAATAGGGAGAGGGTTTGCCAATACTTAACCGGCTTAAATACATAAACAATTGCTGTCCGAATTCAATCAGAACAGACATCCGGATTCGACCGGACTACACACCAAACTCACTATAATACTCCTGCAGCAACCGTCTCCCTTAAGCAAAAGACAGAATAACGCTCATCCCCATAAACAGACAACCGGTTTTTACGTACGGAAAAGACCAACTTTCTCCTTTATCTGCTCCATGTTCTCTTCGGCGGTCTGTTTAGCCCTGAGAGTTCCCTCGCGGAGTATGTCCCTTACCTCGTCCGTTTTATTCTCGTACCGCGCCCTTTTCTCCCTTATGGGGTCAAGGAGAAGATTTATGGCGCAGGCAAGCTTCTTCTTTACCTCAACGTCACCGACGCTGCCTGTTCTGTAGCGGTCCTTTAGATCCTCGACCTCCTCTGTGTCGTCATTGAAAAGATCGTGGTAGATGAAAACGGGGTTGCCTTCCACGGTGCCCGGTATGTCGGCCCTTATTCTCTTTGGGTCCGTGTACATGCTCCTTACCTTGCGCTCGACTTCCTTCTCGCTGTCGCTTAGGTATATGCAGTTGTTAAGACTCTTGCTCATCTTCCTGTTGCCATCTGTGCCCACAAGGCGCGACGCTTCGCTGATGAGCGGCTCGGGCTCCCCGAAGTAATCGCCGTAGAGAAAGTTAAACCTCCTGGCAAGCTCCCTTGTGAGCTCCACGTGACTGAGCTGGTCCTCGCCCACTGGGACCTTGGTCGCCCGGAACATCAGTATGTCGGCCGCCATTAGCACTGGGTATCCCAGAAGCCCGGCTGAGTAGTTATCCCCCACTCCCATGTCCTGAATTTTTTCCTTGAGTGTTGGGATTCTCTGGAGCCTCGGCACGGGGCAGAGCATCGAGAGTATGGTTGAGAGTTCGGTTATCTGCGGCACCTGAGACTGGACGTAGAAAACCGAGCTCTCAGGGTCCATTCCCACAGAAAGCCAATCGCACACCATCTCGATAGTGTTTTCCTCAACCTCAACGGCCCTGTCGTAATGCGTGGTGAGCATGTGGAGGTTGGCAACCAGAAAAAAGCAGTCGTATTCGCTCTGAAACCTGATGCGGTTTTGAAGCGAACCCACAAGGTGACCCAGATGAAGTTTCCCCGTGGGTCTGTCTCCGGTAACCAGAATGGGTTTTCCGCTCACTTTAACCTCCGATAAATCGATGCGTGGCGGTAATGTTACTCAAACAGTAAAGATACTCAACCAGAACGGACTGGGTTTGAGGCTTCCGTGCCTACGCTTTTCCCGGATTGCAACAGAAAATAAAATTCCGCCGCATCGGAACCGAACACCTCACGGCCTCGCTTATATCATTGACACCGTACTTTCCCGCTGTTAGATTAAATGAAAATATTTCTCATTTAACAATAAAGATGAGCAAGGCATTTTCCTTACTACTGACAATCGCTTTCTTGGGAGCACAGATGCTTTCCTTCGCCCATGCGGCCGAGTACGGTTCCTTGGAACACGAACATGAGGGAACTGCCTGCGAAATCTGTCTTAGCACTAAGTATCAGGACTACACAAGTCCCGGCGCCATGAGCGGGGCCTGTGTTCTTCGCCATGCAGAACACAGGCCGCAATCACCCACTGACGTTATAATCGTTCGGGACAATTACGACGTGGGGATTACCCGCGGACCTCCCTTCTCCTCCTAAAGCAGTAAAAAGATTTTTCAGGGTTTCCCGAGCACAAAATCGGGAAACGGTGGTTTCTTTTCAAACTTAAGGAGGAAAAAATGAATACATTACGTTTCGCGGTCATAACCGCATTTTTTGCCGTTTTGCCGTTTTCTCACTTCTCCGCCTTTGCCGCTTCCAACCAGGAGATAGAATCTCTCAGGAAGGAAATACAGGAAATGAGGTCAGAGTACGAGAACCGGATTTTAAAGATGGAGGAAAAACTTGCCGAGATGAAGGCTGAGGCATCTCCGGACAAAACGACTTACTCAAAGAGCAAGGATAGCGTCTACCCCGGCAGAGCCATTTACAACAGGAGCCTTAATCCTTCAATCGGAGCGATACTGGGCGGACGCTTCGCCGCCTTCTCTTCGGATGAGGGCGAGATTCCAGGGTTTGTCCTGGGACACGAAGGAGAACGGGGAGCGGAAGGAATCTCCCTTGGAGAAACCGAGTTGAATTTCTCGACAAGCGTCGATGACAAATTTTACGGTCACATAACCACGGCTCTTGCAGACCATGGAGACGGGGTTGAGATCGAGCTTGAGGAGGCATACGTGGAAACCCTTCCAGGTTTCGGGCTTCCAACGGGAGCGACGATAAGGATGGGACGCGCGTTCTGGACCATGGGATACATGAACGAGCATCACGCCCACGCTGACGATTTCGCCGATCGTCCCCTGCCTTACAGGGTGTTTCTCGACAAGGCCTTTAACGATACCGGAGCGCAGATTTCATACGTGCTTCCAACCGACTTCTATGTCGAGGCGGGAGGCGGTGTTTTCCGCGGAGACGATTTCCCGTTTGCGGGAGCTGAGGGTAACGACATAAACTCATTCAGCGCCTTCCTGCGGGTAGGCGGTGACATAGGAAAGAATTCATCCTGGAGAATCGGAGGTTATCTGCTTGACGGAGAGGCAAGCGGTCGCGGCGGCGGACACGGACATGGGCACGAAGACGAGGGAGAGCATGCCGCCGAAGACGAGCATGGTCATGAGGAAGAACATGAAGAAGAGCACGAGGAGGATTTCGAGGAGTTCTTCACCGCCGGCATGTTCACGGGCGACACGAGGCTTTACTCGGTTGATTTTCGCTACGTTTGGGCCCCCACTGGAAACATCCGCCAGAAAGAGCTGCTTCTCCAGGGAGAGTACTTCTGGCGTGATGAAGAAGGCATCTACACTCTTGCGGAAGGAGACGAGGTCCACGAAGAACGCCTCGACGGGGGAAGCCACGGCTGGTACGCACAAGGGGTTTTCAAGTTCTCGCCGAAATGGAGAATCGGAACCCGCTATTCCCAGATATACTCTCCCGAGGATTCAGGGATAGATCACGACCCCTACGCGGTAGCGGTCATGGGCGACTGGTCAAACAGCGAATTCTCGCGCGTGCGCCTTCAGTACAACTACGAGAAACTTGGAGAGGGCCTGAGCGACAACCAGTTCCTGCTCCAGTACATAATGAGCATAGGTGCACACGCCGCGCATAAATATTAAAAGGAACCGGAGTGTGAAACGCTTTCTAACTTTCCTTTATCTCCTGTTGCCGGGGCTGTTTTTAGTGGCCCCGGCATCCTCCTTTGCAAAGGTAAAGGTATTTGCCTACAAGCCGGAATGGATGGCGCTGGCCGAAGAAATCGGAAGAGTTAACGGCCTCAAGTACATACATATTGACACAGTACTCTCTCGTGTGATAGCTTGAATGATAATATTTCTCATTTACCCGTACAGATGAACAGAACATTTTCCTTGTTGCTTACAATCGCCTTTCTGGGGGCGCAGATGCTTTCCTTTGCCCGTGCGGCCGAGTGCGGTTCCCAGGAGCATAAGCATGAGGGCACTGAATGCGAGATATGCCTGAACGCCAAGTATCAGGACTATACAGATCCCGGTGCCACGAGTGAAGTCCGTGTTCTTCACCGCGCACAGCACGTCCCGCAGCCACTCGCTGACGTTATCGTCGTTCGGGACACTTGCGAAGCGGGAATTACTCGCGGACCTCCCATCTCCTCCTGAGCTGTAAACAGACTTTTTACATTCCCCGCGCATACGTGCGGGCAGCAGAGTCTTCTTTTCAAACTTAAGGAGGAAAAAATGAATATATTACGTTTCGCGGTTATAACCGCGTTCTTTGCCGTTTTGCCGTTTTCTCATATCCCCGCTTTCGCCGCTTCTGATCAGGAGAAGGTAAAAGTATTTGCCTGCGAACCGGAATGGGCGGCACTGGCCCAAGAAGTCGGCGGTGACAAGGTGGAAGCATTTGCGGCCACCTCGGCCTTGCAGAATCCACACTACATAAGGGCACGCCCAAGCCTGATATCCAAAGTGCGCAAAGCCGATTTGCTGATCTGCTCGGGCGCAAGTCTTGAGATAGGCTGGCTTCCGGTTCTGCTTAAGAAGGCAAGTTCTGATCTCCAGCCCGGCTCCGTCGGTTACCTTATGGCTTCAAATCTGCTCACCATGCTCGAAGTACCGGTTGTGATCGACCGCAGCATGGGAGATATACATCCGGAAGGCAATCCCCACGTGCACCTGAATCCGTACAACCTGATAATTGTAGGCGAAGTGCTTGCGGATCGCCTTTCGGGAATCGACCCTGAAAACGCCTCTTCTTACAGAAACCGATTCCGGGATTTTTCATCACGCATGCAAAAGGCCATCTCCCGGTGGGAATCCGAGGCCGCCGAGCTTAAAGGAAAGCCGGTCGTGGTTCATCACAAATCGTTTAGTTATCTGATCGACTGGCTCGGAATGAAAGGAGTGGGGGCGCTTGAACCGAAACCCGGAATTCCCCCCACAACTTCTCACCTGAAGAATCTGCTACGGCAGTTAAGAAACAGCCCGGCAGACGTGATTATCCGTACTCCTTACGATCCGGATAAAGCTAGCAAATGGTTCTCGGAGAAAACCGGGACAAGGGCAACCGTGCTTCCTTACACCATTGGCGGTGATGAGCAAAGTGGCGATCTGTTTGCATTGTTTGACAGGACTATAGCTTTATTGAAAGAGACATATCATGTTAAACGGTGAACTTCTGGAAATCATCGGGCCGGCAGTGGCTGCCGGCCTCATGATTGCGCTTACCCATGCTCCCTTGGGCATCGAGGTACTGCGCCGCGGCATCATCTTTATTGATCTTGCGGTGGCGCAGATTGCGGGACTCGGGCTTGTGGTCGGCAACATGTTTATCCATGACCTGTCTCCGTGGCTGATCCAGTTCATAGCGCTTGGCTGCGCAGTTGCAGCAGGGCTGTTTTTCCGTAAGGTGGAAACGGCGATGCCCGAGCGACAGGAAGCGATCATAGGGTGCACTTTTGTACTTGCCGCATCGCTGGCGCTTCTGCTGCTGGCCGATCACCCCCACGGTGGAGATGAGGTAAAGCACCTGCTTTCAGGACAAATGCTGTTTGTGACATGGACAGATTTGGCAAAGCACGCACCTATTTACGCGTTGATATTGCTGGCTTGGTTTTCCAAGCCGGAGGTACGGAGCAACATTGGATTTTACCTGCTCTTCGCCCTTGCCATCACTTCATCGGTTCAAATGGTCGGCGTCTATGTAGTCTTTGCAAGCCTCATACTGCCGGCTCTGGCCGCCGTACGCGTAAAACAGCCTCATCTTGTTGCATGGCTCTGCGGAGTAGTGGCAGTTTTGTCCGGCATCGCCTTCGCCGCAGCGTTCGATATGCCCGCCGGACCGGTCATCATCCTGTCATATACCGCAACGGCTCTGACTATACGAGGGGTCAGGATGGCAAACTGGGATCAGAAAACTTAAAGAGTTTATTGTGCGCGCCCGGAGGGATTCGAACCCCCAACCTCTTGATCCGTAGTCAAGCGCTCTGTCCAGTTGGGCTACGGGCGCGGAAAAGCAACGATTCCTAATGGTTCCTGAGCTAGGTGGCGCAGTCAACCCGGAGGAATTAACAATACGGATTTCTATATTATAATAGTCGATCTGGATTTTGTTTCGGGAAAAACGAAATGGAAAAGCTTGAATCGCTTCTTGACATTGAAGTCAAAACCTACCTTCAAAGGGTAAAGAACAAAGAAGAGGTAAAGGATCTTGTTTCCGGAAACCTCACCAGAGAAACCTACGCAAGATTCCTGTTCATTTTTTATGTAATCGAATTCCTCAGTCAAAGAGCTGTTAACATGGCAAGTATAAACACAAAAGACTCCGACCCCTACCTGAGCAAAAGGTTTCATTCCTGCGCACAGGGAGAACTCGGACATGCCGAGATTGCCCTTCGTGATCTAAAGGACTTGGGAGAAAAGCAGATCAATCCTTTCTGCCTGGAAATCGTAAGGGAATACGACGAGTTTCTACAGAACGCCGCCGAAGATTTTCCTCTCGCGATACTCGGACACTCCTACCTGTTTGAAAACGTATCGGGGCTTCTTTTCCCCGAGTTAGAGACAGTTCCCGAGCCTTCAACCTTCATAGAGGTTCACGCCAAGGAAGATCCCGCGCATTCCATAGCCATAAAAAAAACGGTAAGAAGAATCGAGAAAGACCTCGGCGAAGAAAAAATCGAAAAAATAATCAAGTTCAGCAGGGAAAGCGGAGATTACCTGATGCGGCTATTTGACTCCCTTGCCTAAACCCAATATCTCTTCGTAGCGAAAACACGAGACCAGGTGATCGTTAACCACTCCCGTCGCCTGAAGATGGGAATAGACGATAATGGGACCCATGAAGCGGAAGCCCCGTTTTTTAAGGTCACGACTCACCGTCACTGAAAGTTCAGTAGAGGCTGGTATTTCAGAGAGATCCTCCCAGGCGTTTATAACCGGGACTCCACCTGTAAACCCCCACAGGTAATCGGAGAAGCTTCCGAACTCATCCCGTATTTCAAGGAAGCGCGCGGCGTTGTTTATAGAAGCCTCTATTTTCCTGCGGTTGCGTATTATTCCACTGTCCGACATGAGCTCCTGTATCTTCTCCTCTCCGTAGCGGGCGACTCTTTCCGGATCGAACCCGTCGTAAAGGCGCCTGTAGTTCTCCCTTTTGCGAAGAACCGTAAGCCATCTGAGGCCCGCCTGGGCGGATTCAAGGACCAGGAACTCAAACTGCTTTTCGTCGGAGAAAACGGGCACTCCCCACTCATTGTCGTGGTAGGTCCTCTCAAGGTCGGTTCGCTCGCACCATGGACATCTTCGCATCTTACCTCTCCCTCCGGTTCAAAGAAAAGCGTTGTAGAGAAACCCGAAGAAAAGCACCTGGGGGACAGCCACTACGGGAAGGAGTAGTGCCGTCTTTCTTCCTATGTTAGTCCAGAGAAGCCCGATCTCCGTATAGTCGGTCACAACCCCCGCCATCAGGAAAACGAATGGATTTCCAAACGCCTGGACCTTGTCATAAATCTCAAACGCAATAAGCGAACTTCCCTCGCTGCAGACCTCGATCACCGTGGCTCCCACAAGGGTAAGAAGAAGACCGCCAGTATCCGGCCCCAAGTACCGCATAAAAAATTCCCCGGGCACATACACGTCTATCAGAACCGCCGCCATAAGGCCGACTATAAGCCACCAGAGAACCATGTTGGAAAGATTGAGACTCCCCCTGAGAACCCCCGGAACACTTTCCCTCAGGGAAAAATTCTTTATCTTCTCCCACTCGTATCCTTCCCCCAAACCCGTGACGTCGTTTTTCTCAAGGTAGCCGCCCCGCTCAAGCGCCTCGAAGACAAGGCCGGTAATAATGGCGATAAATCCCGCCGTGACTATGAACAGAACACCCTTCCACCCGAAAAAGCTTATGAGAAGAATGGTTACGGGGAAATTCGCCCAGGGAGAAGCGAGCAGAAAAGTTATCACAGCCGAGGTGCTTGCCCCTTTCTTGTAGATCTGGATCGCTATGGCAAGTATTCCGTGGGAGCAGGAAGACATGAGAAAACCTCCCGCAAGCGCGTAGAAAAGCGATGACCTGCCCGTTTTTCCAAGGTATCTGTATATAAATCCCTGGGGAACAAAGTAATCTATAGCCCCGCCCAGAAGAAAACCCGCAACAAGCGGAATGGCGAGCAACCGGAGATAGCCCATCAGGGAAGCATTAAGGGCCGAAAGAGGCGGCAGGAAGGAAACGGCAACCAGGCAGAGAAGCAGCGCAAGAGAGATTTTAAGGTTTCGGCTGACTCGAAGCGGTTCACCGGGAGGGGGAACATGGCAACATGAAACCTGATCAGTGTTAGAAACCGTGTGCATCACTAGAATTCACTTTTTATCCACCTTCAACAAAACCTAAAGCAAGCGCCCGTTGAAGTTTAATCCTTATGCGCGTAGAGAACTTTCCCCTCATCAGTTTATTAGTATTTCCTGTCTCCACGTCGTTACAATGTGATAGTATACCCTGAAGGATGCGGTCCGGATTAACCGGAATTCCATATATTCCAAGGAGGTTTTTCATCATGCGGTCAAGAAATTCGGGTGCCTTGTTTATGTCAGCGGTGTTTTGCATTGCTGGATTGCTCCTGCTTTCATCATGTGAAGATAATGAGACAGAACCGATGGAAATGAGAGGGTTTTTTCTCAGCATTAACGAGGCGGGTGAAGTGGATTGCGGTTATGAGGACGCCGATGTGTATCTGGAAGGAGATGAATCCACCGGCCGCCTCGACGTTGAAATCATCGCCACGAGCCCCACTTTCCCTGACTCGAAATTCACCTACAAGGGAACAAAACTCATTAAAAACAAAGAACAAGAGGTAGAAAAGACCATTGCAGCTTCCTACGTGTTTGAAAGCGGTGGTGAAGATCACAGTTCGGGAACCCTTTATATCGCTTCAAGGACCGATGACGAGATCGGCGACGGGGCCACCATTTTTGCCGGTCACTGGCGTGGCAAGGTCATCCGGATTGCCGACAACCCTGTAGTAATGTGCCCATATGTGCTTGTGCCGAGAGAAGCGCTGGATGGAGACAGCTGCGGGGAAGAAGTGACACAGATGGCAGCAGGGCTTAGAAAATATTTTGCCGATGACGCAGACAATCCGACTAAGTTTGGATATTGCTACAATCTGCCGCGCGAATTAACCTGAGATTCGCGCGACAATCAAGATGAAACTCCGGGGATGGTGCCTGAAACGCAAAGAGTCTGACTGTCGCTTAGGTTTCCACCGGTTTTTTGTCATTCGAACTTTTCCGTTTGTCCACCTTCGTTTCTAGGGTAAAATCCTTGCGTTATGGGAAAAAAAATAGTGGTAGCCATGAGCGGAGGGGTCGATAGCGCCACAACCGCGGCCCTGCTCAGGTCCCAGGGGCATGAAGTCATAGGAATGACCATGCAGCTTTGGGATTACGGAGAGAGCGAAGGAGGATGCTGCTCCGCGGATGAGGTCTGCGACGCAAGAAGAGTCGCATACGAGATAGGCATACCTCACTACGTGGTAAACTACATGGACTCCTTCAGGGAACTCGTGGTCTCCGATTTCGTAAACAAGTACGATTCGGGAGAAACTCCCATACCCTGCGTTCTCTGCAACCAGTTCATGAAGTTCGACTTCCTTTTGAAGCGGGCTCTTGAGCTTGACGCGGATTTTCTCGCCACGGGCCACTACGCGAGGATATCCCGAAGCACCGAAACCGGGGAGTATTCCCTTGAGCGGGCGGTTGATCCCGCCAAGGACCAGTCATACTTTCTCTTCACCCTGGGCCAGAGAGAACTTCAAAGGCTCATTTTTCCCCTGGGAGACAAAACGAAACCCGAGGTGAGAAAAATCGCCGAGGACATGGGACTCAGGGTCGCCACAAAGGCCGAGAGCATGGGAGTCTGCTTCATCACGGGAGACGGCTACAGGGAATTTCTCGAGCCCTATCTTGAGAGAGGGAAAATAGAGGGCGACATAGTGGACATGGAAGGGAATCCCATAGCCAGGCACAGGGGAATCGCCTCTTTTACCATCGGGCAGAGACGCGGACTCGGTTTCGCGAAGGGAAAGCCGATGTACGTTGTCGGTATTGACGCAGAGCGAAACGAGGTCAGGGTCGGAGAGGAAAAGGACCTATACAGCAGCGCCCTTACCGCAAGGAACCTCTCTTGGGTAAGTGGACCTCCTGAAGGGGAAATCGACGTGCGCTCAAAAATAAGATACCGCCACGGCGCTGTTCCTTCCAGGGTTGTCGTCACGGACGACGGGGAGGCAATAGTGAGTTTTTCAGAACCGCAGAAAGCCGTAACTCCCGGCCAGGCAATCGTTTTCTACAAGGACGAAACCGTTGTGGGCGGCGGCTGGATAAAAGGTGCTAATGTCCAATGAAAAAAATCTCCGTCGTAACTCTGGGATGCAAGGTCAACCAGTATGACACTGCCGCCTTGCTTAACCATCTTCCATCTTCTGAGTTCGTAAAGAACAAAAAATTCGACGAACCGGCAGATGTGTACGTAATAGATACCTGCACCGTCACGCACAAGGCGGATTCGGAAGCGAGAAACTACGTATACAGGGCGAAACGATCAAATCCCCGCGGCGTGGTAATAGTGACCGGCTGCTACGCGCAGGTTTCACCCGAGCAGCTCTCGGCCATGGAACAAGTCGACTACGTAATCGGGAATTCCCACAAGTTTTCATCCCTTCTCGGAATCATTCGCCGGGGAGAAGTCCAGAATGAGCCGAAGGTTCTCATATCCGATATTTTCAAAGAGAAGAAAAGAAAATTCGACACCCCGGACATAAGGTTCTTCCCAGATAGGACAAGGGCGTTTCTCAAGGTACAGGACGGATGCAACTACGCCTGCACGTTCTGCGTGATACCGAGGGCGCGCGGGCGGTCCCGAAGTCTTGAGGCAGATGAAGTGATCTCCAGGCTAAGAACTCTCGCGCAGGCGGGTTACAGGGAAGTGGTCCTCACCGGTGTTCACTTGGCAAGTTACGGAAGGGACATAGGTTCTGACCTCGTCGACCTGCTTGGAAAAATTGAGGAATCCGGGGCGGTACCCAGGATAAGACTGAGCTCGCTTGATCCCGCGGATACCAAAGAAGAGCTGATCAATTTCGTCTCGGAATCGGAAATTGTCTGTCCGAGTTTTCACGTAGCGCTTCAGAGCGGAGACAGGGATGTCCTCAGAAAAATGAGAAGAAGGTACAGCCCCGAGCAGTTCCTTGAGTGCACGGACACCATACGCGGCGTCCTACCGGAGGCCTCGATCGGTACGGACATAATGGTCGGGTTTCCCGGGGAAACGCAGGAGCAATTTGAAAATTCCCGCGACGTCGCAGCCACATCGGAACTCACCTATTTCCACGTGTTTCCCTATTCGATAAGGAAGATGACCCCCGCTGCGAACATGAAAGACCAGATCTCCCCGCAGGTAAAAAAGGAAAGAGCGGCGGAGCTTCGCGCGCTCGGAAAAACAAAGAAAGAAAACTTTTATAGAACGTTCATAGGCAAGACCCTAAACGCCATTGTCGAGAGCAGGTCGAACTGCACCACGGAAAACTACATAAACGTAAAACTGATTGAAGGCGACATCAGTGCCGGAACGGAAATAAAGGTAAAAGTAGAGAATGTAGAAAACGAAGTCGCCTACGCAAGAGCTGTGTAAGTGATTTCTTGAACCCCTTCCGCCGCCGGATAGCCACACCGTTCCGTCCCCGATAATATCCCCGGAGTTATCACGGAAAGAAGCGATTGTCATGTTCTTTGCACAAAAACACCTTGCAATTTCGGAATCTATCTCCTAAAATACACACATGTTGGAAAGAAAATGGATTATAGAAAAACTCGAAAAAGCCATCAAGCACTCTCCGGCTGTTGCGCTTCTTGGACCACGACAGGTCGGCAAAACTACATTGGCACGGGAAATCGCCGAGAAGCACGATTCCATCTACCTGGATCTTGAATCGCCGGAAGACCTGCTGAAATTGCGCGACCCCATCTCTTTTCTGTCTCGCAACAGCGAAAAGCTGATCATTCTGGATGAAATACAGCATACGCCGGATTTGTTCATGATCATGCGCGGACTGATTGATGAAAATCGCCGGGCCGGCAGGAGGGCTGAGCAGTTTCTGGTGCTCGGTTCCGCTACCATGGACCTGCTTCGTCAATCTTCTGAAAGTCTTGCCGGACGCATCCATTATCTTCCCATGAGCGGCCTCAATGTCCTTGATCTGCCCGCCACTGACCCAAAGGATATCCATAACCTCTGGTTTCGGGGCGGTTTTCCGGAGAGCTATCTGGCCTCATCGGACGCCGAAAGCATGCAATGGCTCGAAATGCTCATCCGTACGTATCTGGAGCGAGACATTCCGCAGCTGGGATTTCGGGTGCCGGCTCGGCGCTTAAGGATGCTTTGGACTATGCTCGCCCATTTGCAGGGAGAAACGCTGAACTCTTCAAAACTTGGCAATAATCTGGAAATTGACGGGAAAACAGTTGCCCGCTATACAGATATTCTTTCTGATCTTCTGCTCGTACGCCAAATAAGTCCATGGTACGCAAATGTTAAGAAACGACTGGTTAAATCACCTCGCTTCTATGTACGGGACAATGGCATTCTGCACAGACTGCTCGGTATTGCAGATTATAACGCCCTGCTCTCCAACCCGGTTCTCGGAAAAAGCTGGGAAGGGTTTGTAATTGAAAATATAGTATCGGTCCTGCCAAATAGCGTGGAGTATTATTATTACCGCACATCAGGGGGCGCGGAGATTGATCTCGTTCTCAGAATATCAAGCAGGGAGCTGTGGGCGATTGAAATCAAATACGGTGTCGCCCCTAAAATAAAATCCGGTTTTGATCAGGCCTCCGAAGATATAAAGGCCACACGAAAATTTGTCGTCTACGGCGGAAGCGATGAATTTCCGATCGGAAAGGGTACAACTGTGATTTCCCTTCCGAAGCTGATGGATAAACTGCTTGGCTTGTAATTCCCGAACAACGCAATGATGAAGAGAGTGGTTCTTTCTCACCCCTGGTTTTTGTATAATAGATTTTATGAGGAAACGAAAAGCAGAAAAGAAGAAGGCCGACCGGGGGAATGAAACCCGGTGTAAAGTCTGTGGTAAACCACTAACGGATCCCCGTTCCACCATCCTAGGAATGGGACCGGAATGCTGGCGGAAACATCGGACGGTAGATATAATTTGTGAATCTTAAGGAAGGGGGGACGTCCCTTTTGCTTTGCAGATAGCCCAGCTTGGCTTAGCTACCTTGGTGCACTTCATAGTTCAAGTGGGAGTAGATTACAAAACAGGATTGGCGGAGAGAGTGGGATTCGAACCCACGAAGGGGCTTTCACCCCTTACTCGATTAGCAATCGAGCGCCTTCGACCACTCGGCCACCTCTCCCCGCTCGGTGAGAAATGATAACTCAACGGAAAACAGAGTCAAAACTCCACTCCTCCTGTTTTTCTAACCCCTAACGGAAAAAACCTCAAGAATAAGCAGAACACTGTCCTCATTGTTCTGAACGGTACAATTCTCCCCGTCTTCAAGAAAAACGGCCTGCCCCGGGCTAAGTTCATCGCTGTCTTCCTTGCCAATTATCAGAGCTCTTCCCTCAAGAACCAACAGTCGGAGGTCTTGAGAAGGGGTGTTCTCCGTCCTTACGGATTTACCGGGAAAAACAGTCGTTCTCGTTACTGTTGAGAGTTCTCCTTTCTCAATTTTTTCCCTGCTGCCCCAAGGGTAGCGAACTGTTTTCAGACGGCTTGCTTCATCCCTACCCTTCTCCTTTAATTGCTCCGCAAACGCACCCGCCTCATTCGAGCGGTCAAGATCGGAGATGAAAACGGCGTCCTCAGTTTCAATCACCGCAATGTTTCTAAGACCATTTGCGCAGACCAGCCTCGAGCTGCTTTTTATAAGAGAATTTTCAGTGCCCCTCAGGATTATGTCTCCCCCAAGCACGTTCCCCTCGGAGTCTTTCGGGGAAAACTCGTAGAAAAGCCGCCATGACCCTATGTCGCTCCACGGAAAAAAAGACGGTATTACGGCTCCGCGGGAGGTACTCTCCATCACCGCGCGGTCAACGGGAACCGAAGGAAGCCCGGTGTAGACATCCCTGTCGATTTTCCCGCAGGGAGCTTTGCGGACCGGCTCATACACCTCGGGGCAAAGAGCCGCGTATTCATCAATCATGGTCCGGGCCCGGAAAACGAACATTCCGCTGTTCCAGAAGAAATTTCCCGAAAGCAGATATTCGCTCGCGACCTCGGCACTGGGTTTTTCGACGAATCTTTTTATTCTGAGCCCGCCGTCGCGAAGCATCTCCCCGCCCTCGATGTAACCGTATCCGGTCTCGGGCGCTGAAGGGGTGATTCCGAAACACACTATGTAATCGTCTTCGGCAAGCGAAACAGCCCTCCGCACGTGATCGCGGAAACTCTCATCGTCCCCGACCACATGATCCGAAGGGAAAACCATTATCACCGCGTCTTCCTCCTCAGATGCAATCTCCAGAACTCCAAGTAAAATCGCGGGGGCAGTGTTTCTGCCGACGGGCTCGGTCACAATTTTTATCTTTCCCGAAAAATCCGTGGAACCAAGGTTCTCCTCAATCAGCGGGCGCTGTTTTTCCTCAAGCACAACCAATATGTTTTCTTGAGCGACAAGACGGGCGGCGCGTTTAAGCGTTCCAAGCAGAAGCGACTCATTTCCGTCTATGCTCAGGAACTGCTTGGGTAAAGATTCTCTTGAAAGAGGCCAGAGCCTGGTTCCCCGTCCCCCGGCAAGAATAAGGCAGTAAAGATTTTCTTTAGGCATTTTGAGAACCAAGTTCCACAGATCAGTGTCTGAGTTTTACTCTACCTGATGCGGCTCCTTCAGAAGGTCCCAAACGGTTTTCACGGGATTAAACGTTGTAGAGGGAACTTCCACGAAAACGGTTGTCCAGCCGGACATGGAACCGTTCCAGAGCCCTGGAAGCTCAAGCGCTTTTATCTTCATAGTACCGAAGATCTTCTCGGTGATAATTCCGGCTTCGGGATCGACAAAGTCAGGCAGACTGAATTTCTCTCCCTTAAAATTCTTCACTCCGCAGACAATATCCACGGGATTGAAATGGGTTGAACTCTCCCAGATATGTCGCTGGGAAGAAGAGCGGTGATCAACCTCGGCGCTTTCAACTATCTGAAGAGACTCCCCTCCTTCTCCTCCCACCCAGAACGGACCGCCGCCCGGCTCGCCCATGTTTTCTACGACGCCGCATACCCTGACGGGTCTGTCAAGCACTTTGAGCAAGTGATCCATCCTGTCGGCTTCGGACAGCCCTGAAAGCTCACGGGAGAGGTCCATGAAAAGCTCTTCCCGGCAGAAAGAAACTATTTCCCGCTCCAAGGATTCTGAGACCCGGTGGGAAGAAAGGGCCTCCGTATATTGGAAAACCCTTCTCTGAATGGAAAGCAGAAGTCCTCCGAGGGTCTTTTTCCACTTAACCGTATCGGGAAGAAGCGCCTCTTTTGCCACATTATCTATGTTTTTTATAAAAATGCAGTCATAGCAAAGTTCATTCAGGTTCTTAAGCAGTGCTCCGTGTCCCGCGGGCCTTCTGAGCAAAGATCCATCAGCATCCGTAACAGGCTTATTGTCCATTGCGACCGCAATTGTGTCCGTTTCGGGGTCCTGAACCGAGTAAGTCACGTCAAATGAGATCCCTTGGGAGGAAAAAGAAGAAACTGTCTTCTCCTGCTCTTCTGCGAACTCCTCGGCAAATGCGGGGGGAATAGTAAAATGCATTGAGGCCGTGCCGCGCGAACTTATATATTCAAGGGCTTCCCTGAAATGTTCGCAAAAAGCTGTCCTCCTCTCCCCGCCGTAGCTATGAAAAGGCACAAGCCCTTTGGGAACGGTTCCGTAACCCATACCGTCGGTTCCCAAAAGTGTGTCGAAAACAAGTCCGAAATCCCCCGAAGAGGCAACCTTTTCTGTTTTTCCCCCGAGCCTTTGCTCAAGCAGGTCCGCGAAGGGAAATCTTGTGGCGCTTGAGAGAAATTTCTCAAGGATCTTTTTTCCTTCGGAGTCCAAAGCCGCTTCGTCCGAGGAAAAAGTTTCCCGAAGCATACTGAGGTCCCGAAACATTCTTGAGGCCGCTCCCGATGCCGGAACGAATTTGCACACACTGATTTCAGGAAGGCAATCCCCGTATTGCTGCTGAAGCACGCGGGATTCATCCTCTTCCAGTCTTCTTATGCCGTCACCAAGTGTCGCGGGGCGAAGGAGTCTGCGGAAAGGGTAACCCTTTTTGAAGCGTTCAATCTGTTTTTGAATATCCAAGATACGAATTTCCCGCGGCGGACTCTGACACGAAAACTATACATAAAAAAGCTGAAAACTCCCCTAGTCCCTGAGCGGAATTCCGTGCGATTCTTCAATCGGGGTGGCGGGACCGACGGGATTTGAACCCGCGACCTCTGGCTTGACAGGCCAGCGTTCTAACCAGGCTGAACTACGGCCCCGTTTAAATCAGATGGTGGGCGGTACAGGATTTGAACCTGTGACCCCCTGCTTGTAAGGCAGGTGCTCTCCCGCTGAGCTAACCGCCCGCAAAAACGCAAAAAAGCAGGCAATCTGTATAACCGAATAAAAACTCTTTGTCCAAGACTAAGACGCGAAACTGTTAAAATCCATGCTCTTCTATAAATCTTTCCGCGTCCATAGCCGCCATGCACCCGCTTCCCGCCGCCGTTATAGCCTGCTTGTATCTTGTATCCTGTATGTCTCCGGCGGCAAAAACACCGGCAACGCTTGTTTCGGAGGTGCCGTTGGTGATCAGGTAACCGTTATCGTCCATATCAAGCTGTTCTCTGAAGATTTCGCTGTTGGGAGTATGCCCGATCGCTACGAACATGCCCTGACATTCCTTTACGTAACTCTCCCCGGTCACAACATCCTTTATCCGCACCCCCGTTACTCCGTCCTCTCTTGAACCCAGGACATCTTCAACAACGCCGTTCCATATGAAATCCAGTTTTTCGTTTTCTCTGGCGCGCTGCTGCATTATCACCGACGCCCTGAGCTTGTCGCGGCGGTGAATCACTGTAACCCGGGTGGCAAACTTGGTAAGAAAAATGGATTCCTCCATAGCGCTGTCCCCTCCCCCGACAACCACAAGTTCCTTGCCCCTGAAGAAGAATCCGTCGCATGTGGCGCATGTGGAAACCCCGTAACCCAGAAGCTCGCGTTCGGAAGGCAGGCCGAGCATCCTTGCCGTGGCACCCGAGGAAATAATGAACGTGGAGGCAAGTATCTGCTCGTCTCCCGTCGATACGCGAAACGGCCTTTCGGAGAAATCGACGGCGGTTACGGCCTTCTGCACGCACTGTGCCCCGAAACGCTCGGACTGCTCTCTCATAAGATCCATAAGATCAGGACCCATAATTCCGTTTGGAAATCCCGGGAAATTCTCAACATCGGTAGTAGTGGTAAGCTGCCCCCCGGCTTCCGGACCTTCAAACACAAGGGGGTCAAGATTCGCTCGTGCCGTGTAAAGGGCCGCAGTCAACCCCGCGGGACCGGAACCCATGATGACCACCTTGTAGCTTTCTTTCAGTTCTTTCACTTCGCACTCCTGCAATTTCTTTTTAGAACAGGGACTTTATACTACATTCAGGAAGTGGTTTTTCAAGAGATAAAACAAACGCGGGAGGCGGCCAAAACCCTCCCCCGCAAGTGCTTACGCTAATGGAATCCGCAAAGAGAACTCCGCTTTATGACAGACACTCATCCCAAGGAGCCATATTCGGCACCACGGGCGGATTTTTTCTTCCGAAAAGCTACGGTGACCCCGAAAGGGAAGCAAAGACCGTAAGAAAATCTGTGGGCGTTATAGATATTTCAAGCAGGGGAAAACTTATGCTGTCGGGAGCCGACCACATAAAATTCCTGCAGGGAATGCTCACAAACGACGTAAAGGAAAAAATTCCTGGGACAGGGGTCTACGCGGCAATACTCACCCCTAAAGGAAAAATGATTTCAGACATGAGGGTCTTTAAAAATGAGGACTCTGTCTACATGGATACAGAACCCGGCACGGGCGGGAACATAGCGGAGCTTCTTCGCAGGTTCAGGCTTTCATACAAAGCCGAAATACTTGACGTCACTGAAGATTACTGTGTTTTTCACGTGTGCGGTCCCGGCTGCGGGGAATTAGTCGAAAAGCGCCTCGGCGTTGACATTAAACAGATGAAGGAATATGATCACCGGGCTTGCGCCGAGGCGACCGTAATGAAGCTCAACAGAACGGGAGAAACCGGTTTTGACGTTTTTTTTGAAAACCGCAGTGCCGAGAAAATCTGGGAACTCCTTCTTGAAAATCCACCGGTTCCGGGACTTTGCGGACAAGAGGCTCTCGAAACCCTGAGAATAGAGGCCGGGATCCCGGTTTACGGAAAGGATATGGACATCTCCACCATACCAATTGAAGCCGGCATATGGGATGCTCTTGACTTTGAAAAGGGCTGCTACGTGGGGCAGGAAGTAATAGCAAGGATAAAGTGGAGAGGAAGAGTAAACTGGCATCTGGCGTATTTCGAGGCACAGCAAGGCGGTAGCGCGCTACCAGGAGACACGCTCTGGGTTAAGGAGAAAAAAGTGGGGAGAATAACCTCTTCAGCATACTCTCCCACCCTAGGGAAAAATATCTCCATCGGCTATATAAGGAGGGAATTCTGCGATTTTCGGGAAGAAATATTCATTGACGGAGAACACCTCGCCGATAAAACTCCGAACACGGTAAAAATAACGAAAAAACCCTTTTATAGCCGTTTTGAATAATTAAAAAAAATGCTATAGTTTAAAGGTTGACTGTTTTGCCGTGGATTAGCCTGTCTTACAGGGGTATAGTGCGAGTATTTTGGGGTTTGATTATGTTTTAGCCTATCAAAGAATGAGGTAATTATAAAATAATGATACTGGACAAGCTTCTGGAATATTTTTCAAACGATCTGGCAATCGACCTCGGGACTGCAAACACCCTTGTATACCTCAAAGGTAAGGGAGTAGTGTCCAACGAACCGTCGGTGGTAGCCATGCAGAACGTTCCGGGACAAAAACCAAGACTCATCGCTGTAGGTAAGCAGGCAAGGGAGATGGTAGGAAGGACCCCTGAGTCGATTAAAGCCATAAGACCTCTTCGCGACGGTGTTATCGCTGATTTCGAAGCGGCTCAGAAAATGATCGAGTATTTCATAAAAAAATCCAACGGCAATAAAAGAAGCTTCGTGCGCCCGAGAGTAATAATATCGGTTCCCCTTGAGATTACCGAAGTAGAGAAAAGAGCCGTAAGAGAATCGGCCGAGGCGGCGGGAGCCAGGAGAGTATATCTCATTGAGGAAACAATGTGCGCCGCCATGGGAGCCGGGATAGAAGTGCATAAACCCTCGGGCAACATGGTGGTCGACATAGGAGGCGGTACCACGGGAATAGCCGTTATCGCACTGTCCGGGATAGTTGTGAGCAAATCAATCAAGACCGGTGGAGACAAGATGGATGAAGCCATACAACAGTGGCTGAAAAGAAATCACAACATAGTGATCGGATACAGGACAGCAGAAGAACTTAAGAAAAAGTTCTCTTCGCACCCGGAAATAAACAACGGCAAAAAAATGCAAATGAGAGTAGCCGGAAGAAACAACATTTCCGGTGTTCCTTCGATGCTTACAATTGACTCAGAAGAAATCCAAGAGGCAGTAGAAGACACAATAAACCAGATAGTCGACGCAATTATGCAGACTTTGGAGAGAACCCCGCCGGAACTCTCTGCAGATGTCTTTGAATCGGGAATAACGCTAGCCGGAGGCGGCTCGCTTCTAAGAGGACTGCGCAACCGCATAGAGCAAAAAACCGGCATACAGATAAAAAGGGCAGAGCAGCCACTTGATTGCGTCGTTACGGGCTCTGGAAAAGCTCTCGAAGATATAGATCTTCTAAACTCCGTCGCTATGTAAATTGCAGAAAGCCAGTGATATCGGGCAGGTTCCATAATGTCTCGATTATTGAGTCGCAAGTGCCGAGTTTGGCCTCTTTTAACATCGTATATAATTCCCCGATTTTTTTCTGTAGATAGCAAATTAAAATGACCGCTTTTCTAACAAATGAATTGACCGGTTTTAGATTTGTCACATTAGTCTCGGAGGGCGTAGCCCGAAGAGGCTGATGTGAAACTGGGATCACCTACATGACCTCCTATCTGGATACTGTCTCTGTTTACTCTTCCTCCCTTGCTTAATCTCCCCACGCTGTCATAACTCCCAACCCTGCGCTTACCATGATATACAGCCATTCTCCCGTCATCATATTCATGCACCATTACATTCGCCCTTACGAAGTGATAACGATCCTTAACCGGGGGAATCTGCAACTTCATCCCCTTGTAGCTCACGCAGTTGTCATTGCCCACAACCCTCGGATTCTTAATACACAGTATGTTGTCAAGATCCACTCCGAGCAGAGGTACAAACGCGCTTCCCTGTTCCCCCGGCTCCACAGAGAACTTCTCGTTAAAGGGTCCGAGGAACCTCTGCGACAGATACTCATTTGCCTCCTCCATCCCCCTGATACCCGCTTCCCTCAACTCCTGGGGAAGCCTCCCCTGCAAAGTCCTGAACATCCTCTCGCTTCGCCCCCGCGCCTGCGGTGAATAACCAGGTATCATCCTGACTCCCAATTCTGCCATCGCTCGCCCAAACTGCGTCAGATTCTCCTTGTCCACTCGACCTCCCGCCACAGGCGTTATCCAGTAATGAGACCCTCTGTCACTGTAGAAACTCGAAAAGATACCTTTACCCTCCAACACCTCCCGGACTCCTCTGAAACTGCTCTGTGTGCCCTCCTGACCTACGAAGAAGGCACTGTATATCTCCCCCGTGGCGTCATCCATCGTAACCACAAGATCCCACTTCTCCCCAGAAACCCATTCGTGGTCGCTTGCGTCCTGATGTATCATCATCCCCTCACGAGGTTTGCGGTCACGTAACTGTCGGTGAGGTCCCCTGCGCCGAGACGGCTTTACAAGCTCCGCGCGGTGAAGGCAGCTCTTAACCCAGTTGTAGGAACGCTTGCCCTCGTGGCGCTGGGTATAAGCCTCATAAAAGT
Source organism: Thermodesulfobacteriota bacterium (assembly GCA_965208155.1). Classification (GTDB taxonomy): domain Bacteria; phylum Desulfobacterota_D; class UBA1144; order Nemesobacterales; family Nemesobacteraceae; genus Nemesobacter. Next base: position 1,970,575 of record OZ242322.1, on the reverse strand, counting down.
GAACAACGTTACGTCCCATGTAGAGATCCCGGTAAAGACTCTCCACCTCTACCACTTCCTCAACGGATGCCCTTCTGGGGGATGTGCGCTCGACCCGTTTGTCCAGAAGACCTTCTGTGCCTGAGTTTTCATAGCGAATTGCGTAGCGGCGGAATGTTCTTTCACTCATGTTGAGTATCTCCGCCGCATCCGCTTGTCTAAGCTCCTTGTCCTTCCACTTCCGGTATATCTGCTCAAATCGCATCTTCCGTACCTTCTGTAGTGCCTTTGTCTGGTTCATAGATCCCTCCTGAAACGAAAAATCTAAAACCGGACAGTTCATTTGTTAAGAAACCGGACAATTAGTTTATTACTTACATCCCCGATTTTTTTCTTGAAACCTTAGTTGTTTTGTGTTAAAGTGTTTCAGATAATGGTTTTTTCGTTTTAGCATCCTGTAATTTTTTGCAATGGCTGTCATAACGTGGGCGATGATTTTTTCGTCGCTTATGGGGATCTTAATTAAGTATTTCCAACCGGAAGGGAATCTTAATGAAGAAGTTCTTTAGTAAAAATCAACTGTTTCTGTCCTTTATCCTCATAATTGCTCTAATTCATCTGTTGCCCGTCACTTTTGATCTGGCAAAGAAGGAAAACAATTACACAACAAAGTTGATGCTAAGCATCAACTACGGTTCCGGCGCTTTCGCAAACTACGTCAAAGATGGCGCAAAATACTACTGGGACCATTATATTGACCTCATCGATACAAGCGTTGAAAATTCCCGCCTGAAGGTTCAGCTGCAGGAAATGGAAACACAAGAGCTGATGCTAACGGAAATAAGGCTTGAGAATGAAAGGTTAAGAAGCCTTCTTAACTATAGAAACTCCTTTGCGGGAGAAGTGGTGGGAGCGAAGGTCATAGGGAGCAACCCTTCACTGGTTGGGCCTGGTTTCCTTATAATAGACAAAGGATCGTCTTCCGGGATAAAGAAGGGATCCCCTGTGCTCAACAGCGTCAGGGCTATAGGAACCGTACACTCGGTAAGTGAGAAAACCTCCATGGTAATGCTAATGACGAACCCCTCAAGCGTAGCGGATGCAATTGTACAAAGGAGCCGCGCACGAGGCATAGTTGTTGGAGCGGGAAACCATTACGTGATGAAGTACATTGAACAAGAGGACGATATTACAGTAGGAGATAAGATCATATCATCCGGAAAAGACAATGTTTTCCCAAAAAATGTTGTTATAGGAACCGTAACAAGAATTGAGCCGTACAGAGGACTTCAGAAGGCCATCATAAAACCGGTAATCAATGTGAGCAGGGTTGAAGAGGTACTCATACATCTCAATTAGCTCTCCCCAACTGAATTCAGTTGGACCATAATGAGAACAAACTTCTCTTTTCTTTTCTATCTGCTCTGCTCTTTTCTTTTTATCATTATCCAGACGTCAGTAATCCCGACATCTTCTCTGGGCAAGTTCACCCCTGATCTCAACCTGATCTTAATAATCTGCCTGGCAATCAGGACCGAAACACCTTATCTGTTCACACTTGCCATGCTGAACGGGTTTTTAATGGATGCTTCTTCGACCGGAGCTTTGGGTCTTCATACGGTTACAAGATTCGCCGTGTTTCTGATTCTGCGAGTGAGCATGCACAATCTTAATTACAACCGCAACCAGCCCCTTTTGCTACCCCTGGCACTTTTTACGGGAACCCTGCTCATGCACTTGCTGCTACTGATATTGATTCTGTTTAAACAAGACAGTGTTGAGCTAGCTTTCTATCAGGCTATCATTAATACAGCGGTCGGCGTTCCGGTAATAATGCTACTGAGAAAACTGGATGGGATTCCTAAAACATAGATTTACGATAGCCTCATTCCTGATTGTGCTGTTTTTTACCGTCTTCTCGGCGAGGTTGTTTTATCTCCAGATATACAAGGGGGAGGAATACAGAAATTTTTCGGAAAAAAACATCCTTAGGGCGCTTGAACTTCCTGCACCCAGAGGACGCATTTTTGATAGAAACGGCGAAAAAATTCTCTATAACAAACCGTCCTTTAACATACGAATATTTCCGAGAGAGATAACAGATGTCGAGGAACTCGCGGAAAAACTTGCGAAGATAATAAATGTTCCAGAGAAAAAACTTCTGAAAAAACTTCGTAAAATAGCAGATCTCAAAAGCTTCTATCCCGTTACAATCGCCAAAGACATAAACAGGGAAGAGCTTCTTCTGGTCGAAAAAAGCAAGGAAGCGCTAGAGGGCGTATTTCTTGAAGTGGGGCACAAGAGATTCTATCCGCATGGAGAAGCAGCAGCCGTGCTTCTGGGATACACGGGAATCGCCAACGCAGAAGAGGAAAGAACCTACGGTCGGATCAAAGCGGGGGGCAAACTCGGGAAAATGGGGGTTGAAAAGGTCTTTGACAGCGAACTCAGAGGAACAAACGGCCTTGAATACGTAATGGTGAATGCGCACGGAAAAGTGATCTCGGACTCTGTTGCCGCACTACTGCCAACCCGCAAGAACAGGAAAATGGTTCAGGGAAAAGATATACATCTCACCATTGACGCACAACTGCAGAAAGTCGCCTATGAAGCTTTAGGCAAAGAAAAAGGCGCCATAGTCGCAATGGACGTACGAAGCGGAGAAATTCTGGCAATGGTAAGTCGCCCATCTTATCGCCCCGAGCACATCTCAAAAGAGCTTTCTCCCACTGAGCAAAAAAGAAAAAAGAAAGAATCTTTTTCCCTTCTGAACCGCTCAACCCAAGGAACCTATCCGCCCGGGTCAGTACTCAAAATAATTACGGCTTTTGCACTGCTGGAGGAAAAAACTGCTGATCCTAAGTCGTCCGTATACTGCCCGGGTTATTATTTCGTAAACAAAAAACGTTTTAACTGCTGGCGCGAAGAAGGCCATGGGCATATGAACCTCCACAAGGCTATTGTCGAATCGTGTGACGTATACTTCTACGACCTTTCCCTGAAGCTTGGTGTTGACGGTCTTTACCCGTACCTGAAGAAATTCGGACTTGGAGAAAAAACCGGCATAGCACTGCCCGAGAAACGGGGAGTGAGCCCATCTAGGACATGGAAAAGAAAACACCTGAAAGAACCCTGGTACCTTGGCGAAACTGTAATCCTGGCAATAGGTCAGGGATACGTTACCACAACCCCTCTTCAGATAAGTGTTATGACTTCAGCAATAGCAAACGGAGGCATTATAGTAAAGCCGAAGATAAGAAAAACGGAAGAGAAAAAAACACCCCAAATAACCGGGGCGGTTCAGCGCCTTGACGCAAAGTCAGTATCTTTTCTCAAAAAAGCACTTTACGGCGCCGTAAACGAACACCGGGGTACCGGGATTTACGCAAGATCAAAGATCACTTCCGTCTCGGGTAAGACGGGTACGGCTCAGGTCGTATCGGCAAAATTCGAGTCGAAGAAAAAACGGTTCCAAGATCATGCATGGTTTACATCCTACGCACCATCGGATTCGGCGGAGATATCCGTAACCGTCCTCGTTGAAAACGGAGGAAGCGGAAGCGTGGCCGCAGCCCCGATAGCAAAAAAAATCATCGAAACCTATTTCAGACTCAACAAGGAACGAGGTGAAGCTCGAATTGCCAAATCTGAGTAGATACTCCTGGCTGTGGCTGCTGACCGCTTTTCTTTGCTCAGCGGGACTCATGAATCTCTACAGCATCTCTTTATCGGCCGGCCTGGGCACATTCAAAAAACAACTCATATGGGTTCTCGGAGGACTTTTGACTGTGGCGGTTATCAGTCGCTTAAGACCCCTTACGCTGAAAAACCACTCGGTTACTTTCTACCTGTTTTTCCTTGTGTTACTGGGGTTGATTTTCATATTCGGAAAAACGGTATCGGGATCCAGAAGCTGGTTCCAGATAGGTCCGATCTCCATTCAGCCTTCCGAATTTATTAAAATCGGAGTAATAATGGTGCTTGCCAATTACTACGCAAACGAGGTGGCCGCAAAAGAAAATTACAATTTGGTGGAACTTCTCAAGCCTGTAGCTCTTCTGCTTGTTCCTACCGCGGCAGTAATTGCTCAGCCTGACATGGGAACCGCGATTACCATTCTTCTTATAGGTTCGAGCGTCATTCTGCTTCTTGGAATCAGCAGAAAAACACTGCTTAAAATAATAATTGTAGTACTGATATCCATCGTACCGACCTGGCATCTTCTGATCAAGGACTACCAGAAGGAGAGAATATATTCCTTCATGGACACTTCCACTGATCCTTTTGGTATAAGCTACAACTCGATTCAGTCCCAGATTGCGATAGGTTCCGGCATGGGTTACGGAAAAGGTTTTTCTCTGGGTTCGCAGTCTAACCTGAATTTTCTTCCCGCACACCATACGGATTTTGCGTTTTCGGTGATTTCCGAGGAATGGGGATTTCGGGGGGCAGTGTTTATCCTTCTTCTGTATTTCTCCATAATCCTTTTTATCCTCAATCTCGCAACATCCCTAGAAGATCGCTTCTCGATGATCGCATGCTTTGGAATCGCGGCCATGTTTTTCTGGCACGCCGTGATAAATATCGCTATGGTAACGGGACTTATGCCGATCATCGGCACTCCCCTTTTCTTCATCAGTTACGGCGGTTCGTCAACCCTTACGGCTTTTATCGGAATCGGGATAGTTCTTTGCCTGAGAAGAAAATGAATAGAGTCCGAAAATCCGAGTAAACGTAAAAAACCGAATTCTTGACAGGGAATTAACATCAGATAGAATCTACGCCTATTTGAGGCGTGGCGAGGGGGAAATTCGTTTTCCTCTAACCCCTAAAACAAACATTTTTCGTTTTTGGAAAAACAGCCGTAAGACGGCTCCTTTCATGTGGAGGTTCTTCATTTTCCTCAGCGCTATGTATATCTCGGGCACGGTTCCTGTTCTGCTCACATCAGATGTTCAGGCACTTTCAAACGTAAATGACGTAAAAGAAATAGGTTTTGACGAAAAGCTTGCCGGAACCATTGACCTTGATACGGAATTTCACGCGGAAGATGGAGAAACTGTAGCTATTTCCTCTTTTCTCGGAGAGAAACCGGTGGTTCTGAGTCTTGCCTACTTCACGTGCCCCAGGCTCTGCCTTCTTGGAACAGACGGGGTACTGGAAGTCATAAACCAGATGGATTCTTTCAGGCCGGGTGAAGACTACACCGTGGTAACCGTAAGTTTTGACCCCGAAGAGCCCTCTGAAGCCATCGGCGCCGCGGCCGCAAGATACAAAAAGGCCCTTGCGGGCGGGACGGGGGAAGCCGAAGGCTGGCATTTTCTCACGGCAACGTCCGAGAACATACTGAAACTTACAGATTCGGTGGGATTCCGCTTCAAAAAAGACGGTGAGGAGTTCGCTCATCCTTCGGGGATGGTCATACTCACGCCGGACGGAACAATCTCCCGGTACCTCTACGGAGTCCAGCATGACCCCCGTAATTTCAAGCTATCGCTGATAGAGGCTTCTGAGGGGAAAATAGGCTCTTCGGAAGTGCTTAACAAGGTGCTTATGTTCTGTTATCAGTTTGACCCCGTGGGGAAAAGATACGCGCTTGCCGCCCTTAACGTGGTTAAGGCGGGAGGAATAGTCACCCTTACGGTTCTCGTGGCGTTTCTCTGCCTGATGTGGAAAAGAGAAAGAAAAACCCATTAATGCGGAGGTTGTAAATCTAAATGTCCACCTGGATACCGGAATCGGCTTCGAATCTTGCCGCAAGCGTCGATAATATAACCCTGTTTGTAACAATCATTTCAGTATTCTTCTTCGTCCTGATCTCTGCTGTGCTTGTAGGCTTCTCGATCAAGTACAGGAGAAAAAGCGAAGATCAGGAAACCGCCTATATAACCCACAACCAGGTCATCGAAACCATCTGGACCATCATTCCGACCATACTGCTTATGGTCATCTTCGTGTGGGGATGGATAGCCTTCAAGGAACTCAGAAACCCGCCCGCCGAAGCGATCGAAGTTAACGTCGTGGCAAAACAATGGCTCTGGGAATTTGAGTATTTCACCGGAAAAAAATCGCTTAACGAACTGTTCGTGCAGCAAAACAAGCCCGTAAGACTCATAATGAGATCAGATGACGTTATTCACAGCTTTTTCGTTCCGCAGTTCCGCGTAAAACAGGATATTCTCCCGGGCAGCTACCAGCAGCTCTGGTTCACCCCGACCAAGGTCGGGACCTTTGACCTCCTGTGCGCCGAATACTGCGGTTCCGGACACTCGCAGATGCTTGCCAAGGTAAACGTCCTGAGTCCAGAGGCATTCACAAGGTGGGAGAAAGGGGACGAACTTGAAGACGGAGCCTCCGTGGCGGCGATCAGCGTATCCCCGGCGGAGAAAGGAAAAGAACTGCATTCCCAGAGGGGGTGCCTTGCATGCCACAGCATAGACGGCAAGGAAGTCATAGGGCCAACTTTCAAAAATCTTTACGGAAAAACAGAAAAACTTGCAGACGGTTCCTCGGTCCTTGTGGACGAGAACTATATCAGGGAATCAATTTACGAACCCCAGGCAAAAATGGTAGAGGGCTACCCGCCAACGATGCCTTCGTTCAAAGGTATATTATCTGAGGATGAAGTAACCGCTCTTGTCGAGTATATAAAGACGTTGAAGTAGCAATATCAAGGAGAAAAAGATGGCAAACGGAGTCATGACGCAAACCCAGCATATACCGTATTTAGCCCAGAAAGGTTTAAAGTCGTGGATTTTGACAACGGACCACAAGCGCATAGGAATCCTTTATCTCGTTACGATCTCGTTTTTCTTCATGATAGCAGGCCTGACGGCTCTGGGAATGAGATACGAGCTCATGACTCCCGAGCTTGACTTCTTCAGGACCGCGACGGAATACAACGTGGCGTTCACGCTCCATGGTTCCCTGATGGTCTTCTTCTTTATCGTTCCCGGAATCGCGGCAAGCTTCGGTAATTTCCTGATACCGCTTATGATAGGAGCAAGGGACGTGGCATTTCCCAGAATCAACCTGCTGAGCTTCTGGATATATCTTGTGGGAACGGCAATACTTCTTTCCGCGCTCTTGCAGCCGGCCGACACGGGCTGGACATTCTACACCCCCTACAGTATTCAGACAGGCACAAAGGTAATAATGATAACTCTGGGGGTATTCGTGCTCGGTTTCTCATCAATTCTCACCGGCATGAACTTCATAGTGACGATACACAAGCTGCGGGCACCCGGAATGACGTGGTCAAGGCTTCCGCTTTTCATATGGGCATCCTACGCGACCGCGATACTGCAGCTGCTTGCGACACCCGTTGTGGGCATCACGCTTCTTCTGCTGATTGCGGAAAGAGCATTTGATATAGGCTTTTTTGATCCGGCCAAGGGGGGAGACCCTATACTTTTCCAGAACTTCTTCTGGTTCTACTCCCACCCCGCCGTCTACATAATGGTTATTCCCGCCTTCGGGATTATCTCCGAGATAATCCCCGTTTTCGCGAGAAAGCCCATCTTCGGATACAAGGCTATCGCGTATTCAAGCTTCGCGATAGCAATAATAAGCTTCTTCGTCTGGCTGCATCACATGTTCGTAAGCGGCATATCGGAAACGGCGGCGGCAATATTCTCCTTTCTGACCATGCTTGTGGCAATTCCGACGGCCGTAAAGGTGTTTAACTGGACCGCGACACTGTACAAGGGATCAATACAGTTTCACTCGTCAATGCTCTATGCCCTGTCATTCATAGTGCTTTTCACTATCGGAGGGCTGACCGGTGTTTATCTGGGAGCTCTGGCCGTTGACGTGCACCTGCACGACACGTACTTCATAGTAGCTCACATGCACTACGTCATGATAGGAGGAACCGTGATGGGATTCTTCGGGGCCCTTCACTTCTGGTATCAGAAATGGTTCGGAAAGGTATTCGATGAATTAACCGCAAAAGCCGCGTGGTTCCTGGTTTTCGTAGGATTCAACGTAACGTTTTTCCCGCAGTTTTTCATGGGTTTCCAGGGGATGCCCAGAAGATATGCGACCTATCCCGAAGAGTACATATCCTATCACGTCCTCTCGACCTACGGATCATGGATACTCGGACTCGGAATCCTGATAATGACCATAAACCTGATTTTGCCGGTTATGAGAAAAGGACAGCACCCTGAATCGTCAAATCCCTACGGCTCCCTCTCTCTTGAGTGGCAGGTTCCTTCTCCGCCCCCGCATGAGAATTTTGACGAAATACCGACTGTAACCGACTGGACCTATTCTTACGGAAAAAAATAGATGATTGGAGGCTAACGCAAAAAATGAGCAGCACAGCAGAACACGCTGAAAGCCACGCGCACGGACACGGACTCGGAGAGACCGTAACGCATAACGCGGCAAAATTCGGGATGTGGCTTTTCCTCGGAACGGAAATTCTTCTTTTCGGGGGACTCTTCGCGGCGTACGCGCTTTTCAGAGCCAAATACCCGGATCTCTTTTACGAATCCCACAAGAAGCTGGACATAACCCTGGGCGCCATAAACACCATAGTGCTCATATTCAGCAGTTTCACAATGGCTCTTGCCGTGTCGGCCTCGCAGAAAAGAAACAGGAAATGGCTGATGATACTGCTCGCCGTAACCTTCATATGCGGAGCGGCTTTCGGAGTAAACAAGTACTTTGAGTACAGCGCCAAGTTCGACCACCACATATTTCCCGATACGAATATATTCTTTGCCCTTTACTTCATGATGACAGGGCTTCACATGCTCCACGTGTTTTTGGGAATGGGCATAATTTTTGCCCTGATAATAATGGCCAAGCAGGGAAGATTCAAAGAGGGGAACAGATATACACCGGTTGAGGTCGGAGGGCTTTACTGGCACCTGGTTGACCTGATCTGGATATACCTGTTTCCGCTATTGTACTTAATCGGCTAAACGGAGAGAGAAAATGAGCACACACGATCACACTGAGGAACATCACACCGGTCTTCGGGTATACGTCGCGGTATGCCTTGCGCTGTTCGTCCTGACGGCAGTTACGGTTTACGTTGCGAAATTCGATTTCGGCGACTTCAATATCGTCGTCGCAATGGTGATAGCGTCAATAAAGGCATCGATCGTAGCCCTTTACTTCATGCATCTTAAGTTTGAAGACAGGCTCACGTGGATATACGCCCTGTATCCTCTTTTCCTGCTTTTCCTTCTCATCGGTTTCACCATAATGGAAACCTTCACAAGGGTGCCGGTAATAAAGTAGCCATACAAAGACAGGCATGCTTGCAAAAACTGCTCTAGGGCTTCTGTTCATACTTCTTATATGGGGAAACGCGGTATCGGGACTCAAGGCCGGACTCGCCTGTCCCGACTGGCCGCTTTGTCACGGGGAGATAATCCCGCCTTTCAGGTGGGACATATACGTCGAATTCTCCCACCGCGTGATAGGCGGCATAACATCCATAGTACTTTTCATTCTCTGTTACAGAAGATTCCGTACGTACAAGAAGAATTACAGGATACTTCCGCTGCTCGTAGTCCTGCTTCTTCTGTTCCAGATAGTGCTGGGAGGAATCGTGGTTCTAACCAAGCTTCCAGTGGACCTGACGACGATTCACTTTACAAACGCCATTATAATCTTTTCAATTACCCTTTACATGGTGTATTTTGACGGCATCATCAGAAAACCCGATTTCCGTTTCTCGGGCCCGGCCGGAATTTTTTTCACGCTCTTTGTGCTCGTATTCATCCAGGCTTCCCTGGGAGCATATGTAAGGCACCTCGGAGCAGGGCTTGCGTGCCCCGATTTTCCGACGTGTCTTGGCTACTGGATTCCACCTGAACTCTCGGGCAAGGTGCTGGCTCACTTTACGCACAGGGCAGTCGCCTACCTGCTCACGGCGGCTTTCATTTTCGTTCTGATTCTCTCAAGAAAATCCGAAAGACTCAGGGAAGCCCGGAAAAACATGTCCCGGGCAGTCGCCCTGCTTTTTCTTCAGATCGGACTTGGAATCGTGGTCGTAACCTCAAAGCTTCTCTTTTACGTCACCGCCGTTCATCTCGCAATCGGTCTTCTGATACTTTCCCTCTGCCTTCTCACCTGGTTCGGGTATATAAGTAAAGACACTGTCGCAGAAAAAACTTTCTAGAAATGAGCGAAGCACAGAAAAAATCCGTGGGAACCATGGCAGTTTCCGCCGTTATCCTCTCCAAGCCCGGAATAATAATGAGCGTGGCGTTTACCGGTCTTGCGGGAATGGTGGTGGCAAACCGGGCCCTTCCCTCCGCACAGACCGTTTTTCTATGCGTTGTCTCCCTTCTTCTTAGCGCCGGCGGAGCGGCAATTCTGAATAACCTGCTCGACAAGAAAATCGACAGGCAGATGACCCGTCTTAACAAAAGGGTGGAAGCCCTGAGAGTTCTCGGAGACCGAAACGCGTGGGCAATCTCGATACTCATGATGGTCGTGGCTCTCCTGATCTCGCTTTCTTATTTTAATTATGTAAATGCGTCGCTTATTCTCCTCGCAATTCTAAGCTACACACTTATTTACACCCTTTTTCTTAAAAGAACTTCCCCTTTCGGCACAGTACTCGGGGGTATACCGGGCGCCCTTCCCGTGCTTATAGGATACACCGCAGTAAAACCCGTCCTGCAGCTCGACGCGATGATAGTATTCATATTCATGATGCTCTGGCAGCCTCCCCACTTCTGGGTGCTCGCACAGAAGTACAGAAAGGATTATGAAAAAGCCGGAATAAACGTTCTTCCCGTCGCCCTGGGGACGAAGTACACCAACATGCTGATACTCATCTACTCCCTCTCGCTTATACCCCTCACTTTCATCCTCTGGCTTACGGGAACAAACACCGTCTATTTCGCGGCTTTCGCCGCGGTATCCGGAATATACTTTAATTATCTTGTGGTAAGGAGCGTTTTCGCTAACCGTGGCTACGGAAAAGCCTTCTCGGCTTCAATCATCTACATGCTTCTCATAATGCTCGGCATAGTGGTTGACATACTGGTTAAGTCGCTCTCCCCCGTGGAGAGGGTTATCGGGAATCTTATGTAGCAACCGAGGGCAGGAGGTCTTTTAGTTCCTCAAGAGGCCGCGAGAGGGTAGAAATCGCCTCTTTCCAGAAATCTTTGCTCGTTATATCGTCCCCGATGGATCTTTTCACCGCCCCTTCCGCATCGTCTGAACCGGTGAGGGCGAGAAACTCTTCGTAAACTGGAATAAATTCCTCTCCGTGCTGTCTGAATTTCTCGAAAAGCGCCCTGCTCAGCAGGTAGCCGAAAGTGTAGGGGAAGTTATAGAAACTGACGCCCGTTATGTAAAAATGAAGCTTTGAAGCCCAGAAAAACGGATCGCATTCCAAAAGCACGTCTCCGAAAACTTCCTTCTGGGTTCCGGTCATAAGCTCCTTAAGCTCGCTCACGGTAAGTTCCCCTTCCGCGCGGCGCTCATAGAGTTTCTTCTCAAACTCATACCGCACGGGGATATCCAGAAGATATATAGCCCCATGGTTTACTTCCGCATCCCTCACCAGCACCTTGTCCTCAACGCTAGTTGAAGGGTTTCGCAACAACCCCTCGGCAAGCAGCATTTCCCCGAAAGTTGAAGCGGTCTCGGCAAGCGTCATGGGGTAGAACTGCGCGTAGGGACGAAGCTTCCTCATCACGTGGGAATGAAAGGCATGTCCCGCCTCGTGAGCGAGGGTGAGTATATCGCCTACCCCGCCGTTATAAGTCATGAATATCCTTGACTCCCCGGTGAGAAGAGAACCCGTGCAGAAACCCCCAGGCCTTTTTCCTTCCCTAACTTCCCAGTCTATCCACTCGCTTCGGCACATATGGTCAAAAAACCCGCCGAGGCGCGCATAGGCGGCCGAGAAAGAATCGGAAACCATGGATTTCGCACCGCTCCAGTCAACCCCGCCGGTTTTTCCGAGATCCATTGGGGCTCCCAGATCATACCACGACACCCCGTCAAGCCCAAGCGTCTCGGCCTTGAGCCTGAGGATGCTTCTTGGAAGCTCGACAGTCTCCCGTATAGCCTCCATCATTGAATCAAGAGTCTGTCTCGATATCGTCGCGTCAAAGAGCGCCACATCGAGGAAATGATCGATTTCCCTGTGCCTGTAGAGAGTATGTCTGGTTCCCGATATGGCGTTTATGGCACCCGCGGCTATGTCTTCAAAATCCTCCCAGGCCTCGTTCCCCCCGGAAAAAGCGGCTTTTCTTATCTCCCTTGCGGGACTTTCCATGAGCGATCTTCTCTGGGACATTGGAAGCCTTTTTTTCGTCCCGTCGGGATAAACCATCTCAAACATCATCTTGGAAGATACGGTATCGTAGATCCGCCCCCAGGCGCTTATCCCGTCGACTCCGAGTTCCGAGGCCAAAATTTCCTTGGGAGCGGACATCGTGAACCGGGAATTTCGCCAGACGCGCCTCACGTAATAGGAAGCTGACTCGATATCCGGGAGAGATACGAACTCGGAGAGCAGACCTTCGTCAACATCCCGAAGCGCTCTTTGCAGCTGTACCTCAAGCTTCTCAAGTTCCGAACCAAGCAGAGAAATCGCCGCTTCCTCACGCAGGTAATCCTCCCTTCTGGAATCCGAAGCGCTTAGACATCCCACGTAGGAACGTATATGGGAATATTGGCTTATGAGCTTCTCGGTTTCCTGAAAAACATCCTTCCAGAACGCAAGGTTTTCTCTGCAAAGAGGTTCAGAAGCCGAGGCCTTCTCATCGAGACTCTTTATGCCTACAGAGAGATTCTCTTTGAACTCTTTATATTCAACTCCCTGAAATTCGGGGAAATAAGAAGTAAGGTCCCAGTTCATATCGATATTTTCGCACTACATCAAAAGCGGCAGACTCCTGAATGTAATCGCTCCTTAAGACTAGAAATGATACAACAGAATTTGCTAATTGGAATAAGCCGGATTTTCACCAAGAGCAATTTGGAACACGCAGTGTTAGTCTCCACGGGAACGAAACATTTGACTTTACCACAGTCATATATATTTTAACCCCCTGAACAATGAGAAAAGCATACCTCGCGCTTGAAGGCGGAAAAGTATTTGAAGGCACAAGCTTCGGAGCCCAAGGAGAGGCAACCGGCGAAGTTGTTTTCAACACCTCCTTAACGGGTTACCAGGAAATACTCACGGATCCTTCCTATAACGGTCAGATCATCGTAATGACCTACCCTGAAATAGGCAACTACGGAATCAACCCCGAGGATTTCGAATCAGAAAAACCTCACTTAAGTGGTTTCGTCGTAAAGGAATACTGGGATCACCCGAGCAACTGGAGATCAAAAGAGAGCCTCGACAGTTTTCTTTCAAGATATGGAATACCCGGCATACAGGGAATCGACACCAGGGAACTTACAAGGATCATACGAATCGGTGGAGCGAGAAAGGGAATTATCTCAACCGTCGAGACAAGCCCCGAGGCCCTAGCCGAGAAAGTTGACTCCTCGCCGGGAATAGTCGGACGCGACCTGGTAACGGAAGTAAGCTGCGCTCAGCCTTACGCATGGGACGAGGGAACGGGAAAGTGGCGCCACAGCAGGGATAAAAACTCAGAACCCTCCAGGAAATTCAAAGTCGCCGTCTACGACTTCGGAATAAAGAGAAACATTCTCAGGGAACTTCACGATCTTGGATGCGAAACGACGGTTTTTCCGTCGAAAACAGACTCTAAGGAGATACTGGCTTCCGACCCCGACGGGATTTTTCTCTCAAACGGACCCGGGGACCCGGCCGCGGTTAAATACGCCTCGAAGAATGTAAGAAAACTCATTGGGGAAAAACCCGTTTTCGGAATCTGCCTTGGACATCAGATACTGGGTCTCGCGCTCGGAGGAAAAACCTTCAAGCTAAAATTCGGGCATCGCGGAGGAAACCAGCCGGTTAAGAATCTTGAGACCGGAAAAGTGGAGATAACTTCGCAGAATCACGGCTTTGCCGTAGATCCAGATTCGCTTAAAAGCAATGTCGCCGTCTCCCACGTAAATCTGAACGACCAGACAGTCGAAGGACTGAAACACAGGGATTATCCACTCTCCTGCGTCCAATATCATCCTGAAGCCTCGCCCGGACCGCATGACTCCTCCTATCTTTTCAGAGACTTTATCGAGATGATGGAAGATTTCTCAGCGTAAGAACTCAGGCAGGGAACAACAGATATCCACTATTGAAGAAGCAGTAGAGTCTCTAAATTCAATCTTCTGGATCCGATCCTTTCGTCACTCTCCGATGAGATTCTCGAGACGAAATCAAAGCGCGGTTGATGACAGTTGACGGGTGTTCATCGCCTTGCAGCCCGAAACCTTTGGATTCAAGTTCCCGCGAGATGTGCTCATTGCGTTCCCAGAACTCATTCTCAAGCCGCCTGTCCTCTTCCGGGTCGTCTGAAACTATGCGCATGCTCAAATATGCATCAAGAGCCCTGGAACTACCGTCGGAATACAAGCGGACATGCCTGTCGTTTGTCATCCGATGAGATGCGTAGTAATCAAGGTAGTCGCCAGTCTCATCCGTACCAAACAGATACCAGATAGTCCACCCTCTCTTGACTATCTTGCCCCGTTTTTGATTTTTGACGGCCTCTTCCGGCAGCTCGATATCCCAGGTTTCAAAAGATTTATTGAAATTCGCAACATGCTGATCCACAGAACCGCTCATCTGGCTTTACTTCCTTGGGTATTACCCTATTTCTTCTCTTTCCATGTGTCTTTCAAGAAATTCTATTGTCCGCAACGTAAGCTCTGCTCTTTCATCAAGCCCGTCAAATCTCTCCTCTTTCATTTTTTCGTTGAGCAACTTGTATAGACGATCATATATATCCGAAGGGGTTTTTATCTTCTCTTCCTGCATATATAATTCCTCCTTTGAGCAATATAAGTTTAACCGCCCGGATACTCCCATTTAGAAGTATGCGGTGCAATCTATCCACACACATCTTTTTTGAGCAGACCTACATACTTGTCGGCAAGCCTTGTAGGTTCGGGAATTCTAAGCCCTCGGGAACACTCAAGGGCAATCATAACTGAGGTATCAAGATTGGTTCTGTTTCCAACAGATATAAAAACCGGCTTCACACCGTCTCTGGTTCTTAAGGCGGCACCAACAACCTCGCCGTCTTTTCCCCTCATTAACGTCCTTTCACCCTTCTTGAGTCCCGCTTCGCTGAAGGTTCCATAGAGACATTTTTTCGCAACGCCCATCGCCGGCATATCAAGCAGAACCCCGACATGACAAGCAAGCCCAAAGCCTCTTGGATGAGCAAGTCCGTGTCCGTCTATCATGATCATGTCACAGCGCTCACTAAGCTTGCCGAAGGCTCTTATGACGCAAGGCGCCTCCCTGAACCCAAGAAGCCCTGGAATATAGGGAAACACTTCGTCTGAGACAGTCCATACCCTCTCGATTTCCTCAAGTTCAGGATAGGAAAAAAGAATCATTCCGCAGACAAGCTTTTTTTCCTTAACGCAGATAGCGATATCGGCACCGGCAATCGTGTGAATACGCTTCGGGTCAGGGGTCTGCACGACCCTTCGGGAGAGCTCTTTCTGAATACGAAAAGCTTCTCTTACAGAAACAGGTTTTGCTGTATAGAGTGTCTCAAGGTCTTTTATCAAGTCGTCTTTATGGCACATGGGAATAGAAAAGCTGACAGTGCCCACAAGCACTACCTATAGGCACTCGTTTGCCTGCTTTCTCGCAGTAGCTGCAACCGTACTTGCCGTAGAACCATAGCACTGGATCAAGCGCCGCACTTGTCCCCGCAATCCGCTCCGGCCCCCCTATCTTGGTCTCGGTGTTTTTCAGGGTAGTTGTCGCATGTTTTGTTTCATTCGCCCTAACGATTACCTCCAATAATCTCCATGTCAAATTGATTTGATTCATGTAAAACTTCTCTGTTGTAGTTGTCAGGATTAAGAAAGACCTCCGGTATTTCAGACCAGTTGCGCGTTTTACCTGACCAGCGACTGGGGTTCTTTGCCTTGGCTCGCTCGTAGACACGGGCGCGTTGCGAGAGCACCTCTTTGTCAAGACCCTCGTGACGCTGCTGTGGCGTAACGAACTTTATGGCGCTGTGCAGATGCTCCGTATTGTACCATCTGACAAAGTCATCAACCCACCACCGCGCCTGTACTATTTCTTCAAACCCTCTGTGGGGATAATACGGCACGTATTTCATCGTCCGAAACAACGACTCCGAATAAGCGTTGTCACTGCTTACTCCCGAGCGGCTGAAAGACGGAATCACCCCGAGCTTCTCCAAGGTCACAAGCAGAACAGATCCCCTCATTGCTCCTCCGTTATCGGAGTGCAGAGTCACCTGATCGGGTTCTATTGCTTCCCTGTGACAGATATCAGTCATTAGGTCCGCGGCCAGAGCGCTTGATTCCTTCTCGTAGACCTGCCACCCGACTATCTTCCTGCTGTATATGTCCATCACCATGTACAGGTAAAAATAGATTCCCCCAACACTTGCCGGGAGCCACGTTATGTCCCAGCTGTAAATCTGGTTCGGGCCGGTTGCTTTAAGCTGTTTTGGTTTCTTTAAGCTCTTGGGTTTGGAACGATGACGATGGGTCATCTGTCCCTGCTCTTTAAGAACCCTGTAGAACGTTGATTCACTGGCTATATAAAGGCCGGAATCGGCGAGTGCGGGCACTATCTTGCACGGAGGCAGCCCCGAGTATCCGGGGGCGTTTGCAACCTTCTTAATCTCCCTTCTTTCCTCCTCGCTAAGCTTGTTAGCAGGCTCATGACGGGCATCTGTTCGCCCGTCATGAGCATTGTCCGGCTTTGACCATCTCTGAAGCGTTCTGATGCTTATTCCGGCGATCTCACAAGCTTTGTTGCGTTTTGCGCCGGATTTCACCGCTTGATCAATCAAGCCGATTATCTTCTCTCTGTCTTCACTCAAAGTCAGTCGACCTCTTCTGTCTCCCATATCTGGTCGGCTTTTTTTTTAAGAACAAGAAGCGCCGCGGTTTCGGCCAGAGCCTTCTCCTTTCTTCGCAGTTGCTTTTTAAGAGACTTGTTCTCCTGAGTGAGCTGTTTTATTCGAGCGTTGCCCGAAGAGGAAGATTTCAGGGGAGTTTCTGCAAACTCTTTTCTCCATGTTTTTATGTGATGGGGAAAGAGTCCTTTCTCCCTGCACCAGGAACTTGTGTGTTCTTCGTCCATGGATTCACAGGCTATAACGGCCTGAAGTTTCTGTTCCTGGGTCCATTGCTGGGGAGTTTTTTCCCTGGACATATTCTCCTCCGCGAGAAGGTGGTTTTGAGATTTAGCGATCCACCTTCGCAGAGTAGAATAATCTATGCCGAAGCTTAGCGCCACGGAATTGATAGAAACATCAGGTGGGCGGCTGAGAGCTTTTTCAACAGCCTGGGTTTTGAATTCGTAACTGTACCGCATAAGAGTTGTCCTCCTTTTTTCAATTCTCAAAAATTTAAATTTTTGAGAATTGAAAATTCAAAAATCGCGACAACTCCCCTGACATATAGGGGTCTTGGCGACCGCTTCGCGGCAGGCGCTCTGTATTATCGGTTTCGCTTCTTTAAGCTTAAGTTCTTGCGTGTTCGCGATTCCCAGATTCTCCGCCGCGCGGCGAACCTGAACATCCACCGCTACGGGAACCTTTTCTATGCGCTCTATCTCAGCTCCACCCGGGTTCGCCATGATCCGAACCCACATGGCTCCTATCTTCGGACCGCGAAGAAGCGGAAATCTGGAGCGACCCGTCTCGTCCCTGCTCCTAAGCGCTTTCAGCAAGTCTTCAGCGTCTCCAAGGCCACTGTCTATTACGCGTCGGATCGGACTATTCCCCATAGCCAGACTGCCGGAGATAACGTGCCAGGCTTTTGAGTCCTGTCCGTGGCGCTGGCTTACCCTGCTCTCACTCAGAAGTGACTTAAGGGTTTCTAGGGGAATTTTGACTACTTCGGCGGGCTCAAAGAGTTCCGGGCGTGACCTAAAAAGTTCCGCTGCCGCTTTCCACAAACTGTTTGCGTCGCGTGCACGGTCCATTGCGGAAACGAAAGTCAGAAACAGTCGCACCGTACGTTCGGACTTGCCGGAGGCACGCATTTCCTGTACAACTTCGACTTCCGGCATTTGCGACCATGGATCATAAGGTGCTATACTCCTTCTGGATAGATCAAGTCGATCGTCGTAGAAGTCATCGGCAATCATTTTGACTATTTGTGCCGCATTAGACATTTTAGAACTGCTCTCTGTTGTTTTTACCGCATCGCTTTAAGTCGGGGTCCGGAAAGGCTTTACGGGTTCTGATTCCTCTCCTTTAAATGAAGCAATATACTCGTCAATCGAACGACGAAACTCTTTTTGAATTCCTTTAACGTCAGTCGCCTCAAAAGTAGCGACCGGATAACTGCCGCTGTTAACAACTCTTCCATGAAAACGCCCTACGGAATCGTCAAATTCAACCGTCGCAACATATCCCTTTGTATTCAATCATTACTTCACTCCCGCGGTTTTGAGGAAAGCGATTACGTTCGGTTAGAATACACGAAAAGATGTTCGGCAAAAACTTCAAAAAGCAGAAAATCCAGACTCCCGAAGCCGAGATAAACACCGTCTGGGGAGGACAGGGAAAACCCTTGCTTCTCCTGCACGGCTACCCGCAGACGCACGTTATGTGGCACGCGGTAGCGCGTACTCTCGCCTCGAATTTTACGGTCGTGTGCCCCGATCTTCGGGGTTACGGAGACAGCTCCAAACCTGCCGGGGAAAAAGATCACTCAAACTATTCAAAAAGAGCCATGGCCGCGGACATGATCTCGGTGATGGAAACTCTGGGATTCTCTGAATTCTGCGCCGCGGGACACGACAGGGGAGGCAGGGTTCTTCACCGCATGTGTCTTGATCACCCTGAAAAAGTCCTAAAGGCCTGCGTCATGGATATTGCCCCCACCTACCACATGTTCAAGACCGCGGACAAGCATTTTGCCACGGGTTACTATCACTGGTTTTTCCTTATCCAGCCCGACGGACTTCCGGAGAAAATGATAGGGACGGATCCGGAGTACTATCTTCTTGAAAAGCTCAGACGCTGGGGCGCCCCCGGTGCTAAGTTTCATCCCGATGCCGTAAAAGAATACGTGCGCTGTTTCAATGACCCGCGGGCAATCCACGCGAGCTGCGAAGACTACAGGGCCGCGGCTTCTGTAGATATTGTTCACGACGAAGAAGATATGGATGCCAGGATAACGTGTCCGCTTCTTGTCCTCTGGGGCGGAAAGGGGTTCATTCACAGAACCTACGACGTACTTGGTGTATGGAGAAAAAAAGCACTCAGCGTTTCGGGAAAACCGCTTGACTGCGGTCATTTTATCCCGGAGGAAAAACCCCGGGAGACCTCCGCGGAACTGCTGTCATTTTTCGGATAACAGAATTTTCCGGAACATCCCAAGTACTGCCCGTCCTATCCGAAGAGGATAACATTCTTCTTCAGAGGGGTATGAGTGAAAAATCATCTGGAAACAACCCATTTGAGGCGAGGCAAGTTGCCACAAGGAAAAGAAATCTTTTCACTCTTAGGCTTTGAAGTATGCAGGTAGCGAATAAAATCGACATCTTTGACAGCGTTTTTTTGCTTGTTAAAGGTAGAAGTGGATTCCAGCCTGCGGATCATTTCATGTGTTGAGACTAAGATAAAAGTTTCGGGAGTAAAGAAAAGTCGTAGAATCTTTTGCTAAATATTATTCGTGGTTCAGCCGTTTTACATCAAGTTCGTGTCGGCATGGCATATCTTGTCATATGCCGTTATGTGGTATATACTGTCATATACCAATACAGGAGGTGGCCATGTACATCGCAAAGATTTTTAAGAACGGCCGTAGCCAAGCTGTCCGTATACCAAAGGATTTCGCCTACGAAGGCATAACGGAACTGACTGTCCAGAAGGTCGGCGAAAAGCTGATCCTAGAACCGGTGCGCAAGTCTTGGCTAACCCTATATGACGAGATCGAGCCGCTAGGAGTAGATGACGATTTTCTGGCTGACCGCCCTGACTTGTTCGCTATTGACGAAAACAGGGTGAAGTTCAAATGAACTACATGCTCGATACGGACACCTTCAGTTACATCATGCACCATCACGCTTTATCGGTTGTCAAAACCCTGGACGAGAAAATGCGTGCGGGCCATGTTATCTGCATTTCAGTGATCACTTACCAAGAACTGCGCTTTGGGGCAGAACGGCGTGGTTCTGCGAAATATCACAACTTGATCGATACGATCTGCGACCGGCTTGACTATATAGCCGAATGGAACACGACATGCGCTGACCGGTTTGCCGTCGTTCAGTCCTCCTTGCTGAAGAAAGGGTCGCCGATCGGCTATACCGATGCTATGATCGCTTCTCACGCTATCTCTCTTGACGCCACACTGGTGACAAACAACTACAAACACTTTTCAAATGTGGACGGCTTGTCTCTGGACAACTGGGTTGCGTCTTGATCACCCTGAAAAAGTCCTAAAGGCCTGCGTCATGGACATTGCCCCCACCCACCACATGTTCAAGACCGCGGACAAGTACTTTGCCACGGGTTACTATCACTGGTTTTTTCTTATTCAGCCCGACGGACTTCCAGAAAAAATGATAGGGATGGACCCAAAGTACTATCTTCTTGAAAAGCTCAGACGCTGGAGCGCCCTTGGTGCGAAATTTCATCCCGAGGCCGTAAAAGAGTACGTGCGCTGTTTCAGCGATCCGCGCGCAATCCACGCGAGCTGCGAAGACTACAGGGCCGCGGCTTCTGTAGATATTGTTCACGACGAAGAGGATATGGACGCCAGAATAACGCTATGGGTGCAAAACTTGGTTAGGTTTTCCTAACGTATTGAAAACACTTGATTTACAGACAGTAGATTATACCACATCAAACGTGTCAGAAGCCACATTCTGTCCAAATTCCTTCTAAAAAACCCTGTTTTCGATCAAAACACACTGAATTCTCTGGTTTTATCAAGGAAAGTCAGGTACAGTATACTTCTTTACTGTCTGCTGTACCTTAAAAGGAAGGAGGCATTTATGCTCTCAAACAAAGATTCAGCGAAAGCGCTGCGAAACTACTTCAAAAAAAACCGGGTCGCCACTCTGTCGGAACTCTCGAAGATACTGAAAACGTCTTCACGCATGAGTGTCTACAGGCGTTTGAATGCTCTGGGGTATCTCTCCAGCTACACGCATTCCGGAATCTATTACACTCTGAACGATATTCCGGTTTTTGATGAAGCCGGCTTATGGCAGCATGACAGCATAGGTTTTTCCAGAGTCGGCAATCTTAAAGCCACTATTGCCGCACTGGTACATCGTTCTCCCGCCGGATACACGATCAATGAGTTGGAGAAGCAGTTAGATGTACGAGTACAGAATGCGCCTCTGTATCTTGTGCGTGAGGGGAAGATTACGCGGGAGAAGACAGGAGCCATCTATCTGTATCTCAGTGCTCAGAGGGAGCGTTGTGAAGAACAGAAAAAGGCGCGGTATCAGTTTCGCACCAGCGGTGGCGAAGAATTGCCGGGGTGGCTGGTTATTGACATATTGACCACCGCTATACGTGATTACAAGCTGGAGCCCGACAGCGCTTCCATTGTAAAGTCGCTTGGGGACAGAGGACGCTATGTGACACTGGGTCAGGTTGAGCATATTCTTTGTGTGTTTACGGAAAAAAAAACGACGCTTCATACCTGATTGAACAATTGCGTCGTATGATTGACGCTTACGCTGCGGGGCTGAGCATTCGCAATTTGTTTCCCAAAACCCCGGAGCTTGAATTTCAACCTGACGCAGCGGTTTGTCCATGCGGGGGCGCATTGAAAGCGTACAAGACCCAAAGACGCACGGTGGTCACTCTGGACATCGGTAAGTTTCATGCTGTTTTGAATTACCGGTGCTGTCGTCAGTGTCACAAGGTGTTCAGACCCGGGGAGCTTGATCGTCTCGTTGCCCCGCATTGCAAGTTCGGATTTGACGTGATTGAATACATCGGGCGGGCGCGTTTTGAACGTTCTCAAAGTCAGCAAGCTATTCAGTTTGAGTTAAAGGCTCGTCATATTGATATCTCGCTGCGCGAGATAGAAGTTCTGTGTCGGCGGTTCATCGTATACCTCGGCCACGCGCACCGCAACAGCCAGTCATCGTTGAGACAGTTTATGGAAGCATCAAGTGGCGGCTATATCCTGCACCTCGACGGCACATGCGAAGGCGGCAGTCCGCATTTGATGTGCTGTATTGACGGATTATCGGGTCTTGTGCTCGGAGGTGTTAAAATCCCCTCGGAGAATTCAGCTGGAATTATTCCTTTCCTCCAGGGAATCAAAAGCGCTTACGGAGACCCGGTTTGTCTGGTGCATGATATGGGCGGCGCTATTATCAAGGCGGTTCAAGAAGTCTTCCCTGAAGTTCCCGACACTATATGTCACTTCCATTTTTTAAGAGACATAGGCAAAGATTTGTTGAGTGGCCCGTATGACAGGATACGGCGCAAAATGCGGGGATACAATGTGAGTGGAACTCTGCGTAAGATGATAAGAGAGTTAAAAGCGGAGATTGACAATAATCCTGTGTGTGCGGACGATTTGCTTCTTTATCTGAAGGCGAGTGATGAGAAGCGCGCAGAGATGAATCTGTCAGCAATTGTGTGGGCCTATATGCTCGCGGCGTGGATTGTGGAAGCTAAAAGTCAGTCAGACGGTTTAGGATTTCCATTTGATCGACCTCATCTCGACGTTTACCGGCGGCTGGTGTTGGCTTATCCGGCTCTGGAAAGACTCAAGACACAAATGTCCGAATCTGTGGCGCGCAAGGTAATTCTTTCACCCCTGCGCAGAGCGCTTAATGATTCTGTTCTGTTGAACAAGACCGTGATGATGGAAGAAAGAACAGATGTATTTGACCGGCTTCGCAACGCGATGCGAATTGCTTTGCCGGACAGCAGCAGTGGACTTAACGATACGGGTGAAACGAATATGCGAACAATAAGACAAGGAGTAACCGCGTTTCGTAATGATGAGCAGATTAAGCGTCTTGGGGCTAAAGATAAGGATTACGCAAAGATGGTCAAGCAGATTGACAAATACTGGGGCAGGCTTTTTACAGAACCTCTGATTGTGAACTGTGACAGGGGCACAATCGAGATTCAACCGCAACGTACTAACAACCTGCTGGAGCAATTCTTTCGAGGAGTGAAACGCGATGAGCGAAGGAAGGGGGGCAACTGCTCACTGGAACGTACATTAACCACCATGGCCGAAGATATGCCGTTTACCAGGAATCTTAAGAATCCGGATTACGTTGGGATTATTCTCAAAGGAGAGAAAACCCTGGCGAAGAGTTTTGCCAATCTTGACGGAGAAACTGTCAGGAAGGGAGTGGAAGATACGAAAAAAGCCGTGCAAAAGTATCCCGGAAACATGAGAAAAATCTTCAATATCCCGGACCTTCCGACCCGCCTGAATCACTTCCCATACTCCAATCCCGGCAAAGAAAAACCAGAATCTAACCAAACTTTGCACCCATAGGAATAACCCTATATGTCAGGGGAGTTGTCGCGATTTTTGAATTTTCAATTCTCAAAAATTTAAATTTTTGAGAATTGAAAAAAGGAGGACAACTCTTATGCGGTACAGTTACGAATTCAAAACCCAGGCTGTTGAAAAAGCTCTCAGCCGCCCACCTGATGTTTCTATCAATTCCGTGGCGCTAAGCTTCGGCATAGATTATTCTACTCTGCGAAGGTGGATCGCTAAATCTCAAAACCACCTTCTCGCGGAGGAGAATATGTCCAGGGAAAAAACTCCCCAGCAATGGACCCAGGAACAGAAACTTCAGGCCGTTATAGCCTGTGAATCCATGGACGAAGAACACACAAGTTCCTGGTGCAGGGAGAAAGGACTCTTTCCCCATCACATAAAAACATGGAGAAAAGAGTTTGCAGAAACTCCCCTGAAATCTTCCTCTTCGGGCAACGCTCGAATAAAACAGCTCACTCAGGAGAACAAGTCTCTTAAAAAGCAACTGCGAAGAAAGGAGAAGGCTCTGGCCGAAACCGCGGCGCTTCTTGTTCTTAAAAAAAAAGCCGACCAGATATGGGAGACAGAAGAGGTCGACTGACTTTGAGTGAAGACAGAGAGAAGATAATCGGCTTGATTGATCAAGCGGTGAAATCCGGCGCAAAACGCAACAAAGCTTGTGAGATCGCCGGAATAAGCATCAGAACGCTTCAGAGATGGTCAAAGCCGGACAATGCTCATGACGGGCGAACAGATGCCCGTCATGAGCCTGCTAACAAGCTTAGCGAGGAGGAAAGAAGGGAGATTAAGAAGGTTGCAAACGCCCCCGGATACTCGGGGCTGCCTCCGTGCAAGATAGTGCCCGCACTCGCCGATTCCGGCCTTTATATAGCCAGTGAATCAACGTTCTACAGGGTTCTTAAAGAGCAGGGACAGATGACCCATCGTCATCGTTCCAAACCCAAGAGCTTAAAGAAACCAAAACAGCTTAAAGCAACCGGCCCGAACCAGATTTACAGCTGGGACATAACGTGGCTCCCGGCAAGTGTTGGGGGAATCTATTTTTACCTGTACATGGTGATGGACATATACAGCAGGAAGATAGTCGGGTGGCAGGTCTACGAGAAGGAATCAAGCGCTCTGGCCGCGGACCTAATGACTGATATCTGTCACAGGGAAGCAATAGAACCCGATCAGGTGACTCTGCACTCCGATAACGGAGGAGCAATGAGGGGATCTGTTCTGCTTGTGACCTTGGAGAAGCTCGGGGTGATTCCGTCTTTCAGCCGCTCGGGAGTAAGCAGTGACAACGCTTATTCGGAGTCGTTGTTTCGGACGATGAAATACGTGCCGTATTATCCCCACAGAGGGTTTGAAGAAATAGTACAGGCGCGGTGGTGGGTTGATGACTTTGTCAGATGGTACAATACGGAGCATCTGCACAGCGCCATAAAGTTCGTTACGCCACAGCAGCGTCACGAGGGTCTTGACAAAGAGGTGCTCTCGCAACGCGCCCGTGTCTACGAGCGAGCCAAGGCAAAGAACCCCAGTCGCTGGTCAGGTAAAACGCGCAACTGGTCTGAAATACCGGAGGTCTTTCTTAATCCTGACAACTACAACAGAGAAGTTTTACATGAATCAAATCAATTTGACATGGAGATTATTGGAGGTAATCGTTAGGGCGAATGAAACAAAACATGCGACAACTACCCTGAAAAACACCGATAACGTGTCCGCTTCTTGTCCTCTGGGGAGGAAGAGGGTTCATTCACAGAACCTACGACGTGCTTGACGTATGGAGGGAAAAAGCACTCAGCGTTTCGGGAAAACCCCTTGACTGCGGTCATTTTGTCCCGGAGGAAAACCCTCGGGAGACCTCTGCGGAACTGCTGTCATTTTTCGGATAACGGAATTTCCCGGAGCATTCCAATTACCGTCCTCTTCGCTCTATCCGATACCTGCACCTTCTCTACCGGAGTCCTTCGCTTCTTCTCCACTCCCTTCGATCCCCTCGAACATATCCGTCCCCACTCTGAGCAAAGCAATTACGAAATTTTTATTGACGTGTGTACCGGCATGCGGTACATTGCTCCATGGTTCGAAGTTTTCGCCATCGAGGCCTCAAGCGACTGTACGAGCGTGGTGACCCGAGCCGAGTGCGCGCGGATCAGGCGGAACGTATTGCGATTGCGTTGGCGGACCTTGACGATGCCCGCACACCCTCGGATCTCGATTTGCCCGGTTACCGTCTTCACTCGTTAAAAGGTGGTCTTAAGGGATTTTGGAGCATCTCGATTTCCGGTAACTGGCGGGTTATATTCCGCTTTGACGATGGCGATGTCTACGACGTTGACTTAGTTGACTACCACTAGGAGGAGGCAGTAATATGACGATGAACAATCCACCGCATCCCGGCCGCAGCATTAGGGAGAACTGCCTAGTTCCGCTTGGATTGAACGTTACAGAGGCAGCAAAAGTTTTGGGCGTTGCTCGTCACACGCTTTCACGGGTATTGAACGGCCATGCGGCAATTTCACCGGAGATGGCTATCAGGCTGGAGAAGGCAGGTTGGTCCAATGCCGAGTTTTGGATGCGTCGCCAGGCTACCTACGATCTTGTGCAAGCACGCAAGAGTGAGAACCGGATCAATGTCGAGCGCTACCGGCCACAGCAGACGGAGCAGTAATGAAGACCGAAAATCGCCACGGCATCCTCAGCCTGTAGCAACATATAGTCGGATTTGGCTTCTGGAGCCAAGAAAGCGCTATACATGGTTTTTATCGACAAAACTCCCTCTCCATGGTTGAGAGACTCTTGTAGACTGAAACAGCCTGCCCAGCCCCTGATCAGTTTCTGCTGTTATGAAATGTGACAGGGAACATGATACAATCCAGTAACAAGCGGAGGGATAAAAATGCCGTTAGAAAAACCACTTGCATATTTCAGGAAACACCAGAAGAAATTTGCCAGCGAGCACCATGGGGAATTCGTGGTTATCTATGAAGACGCTGTGGAAGGCTTCTACAAGAGCGAGTTGGAAGCATACACAGTCGCAATAAAAAAACATCCGGACGGATCGTTTCTTCTTCGGCCATGCCTAAGGCCCGAAGAAGAAAGCGTGGCTGTATTCCACTCCAGGGTTGCTGGCTAATTATCTCAGGAAACGAATCATTCGGCATTCACCATCGCGCTTTATCGATTCTCAAAACCCTGGATGAGAAAATACGTACGGGCCATGTTATCTGCACTTCAGTGATAGCCGGGTTGCATCCTGATTTACTCTTGTTTTTATAATTCCCCAACTTTATATAGAGTATCACCATGTCGAAAATGCTTTTCGTAATGGATCCGATCGAATCCATAAACATAAACAAGGACACAACCTTCGTCATAATGCTTGAATGCCAGGCCAGGGGACATGAGATCCGCTACTGCGAACTCAAGGATCTTTTCGTCAAAAGCTCGGAGGCGTGGGCAGATTCAACGGCACTTCGCCTCGAGAGAAAAAGTGACTACTACTCAAAGGGTTCCACTGAGAGTTCTCCGCTTGATGATTTCGACATTGTATGGATGAGAAAGGATCCTCCCTTCAACATGGACTATATCTACTCAACCTACATGCTAGGCAGGGTTGATGAGTCCGCAACGCACGTGATCAACCATCCGGCCGGGATAAGGGAATCTAACGAGAAAATGTATAGCCTTAATTTCGCCGACTACATACCCCCTACCCTGGTTTCAAAAGACATCGGAAAGCTAAAGGAGTTTCTCTACGAAACCGGCAACGAAATTGTGGTAAAACCGCTTGACGGTTACGGCGGGGAGGGAATTTTTCTCGTAAGGGCCGATGATCCTAACCTCAACGTTATACTCGAGAGCATAACCGGCTTCGGGCAAACCTACGTGATGGCCCAGAAGTTCATAAAAGAGGTTTCACAAGGAGACAAAAGGGTTATAATTCTAAACGGCGAGCCCATAGGGGCCGTGATGAGGGTAGCCGCAAAGGGAGAATTCAGAAGCAATTTTCACTCCGGGGGACATCCCGAGAAAACAACTCTTACGGAAAGAGACCTGGAAATATGCGACGGCCTCAGACAGAAACTTTTAGAAGACCGGCTCTATCTGGTCGGAATTGACATAGTCGGAGGATATCTGACCGAAGTCAACACCACGAGCCCTACATGCGTTCAGGAAATAAACTTTTTCAGCGGGGTAAAGCTTGAATCGCAGATAGTCGATTTTGCGGAGAGCGTTATTCGCGGGGCTCCAGAGAGTTCTTAGAAAATTTCCAGGCAAGAGAACCCGCACAGAACCCTAACCATGAAAATATCAAAAAAAGACGTGCTAGACACAGCTGAACTTGCAAGGCTTGAGTTCGATGACGAGGCGCTTTCAAAGTTCACCCGCCAGCTCGGAGATATCCTCGTCCACATAGATGAGCTTGCCGAGCTTGATACGAAAAACGTGGAACCCACATCGCACGTGCTTCCTCTCTCCACTCCTTTCCGAAAGGATGAGGTGAATCAGCTGATAACGGCTGAAGATGCCCTTAGTAACGCACCCAGCAAGGAAAACGGTTTTTTCACGGTTCCAAAAGTCATAGAGGATCAGAGCTGACCCAATGTCCGTTCCAAGAACCATAAAAGAAGCGGCCGCACTGATAAGAAAAAGAGAGGCTTCCCCCGTGGAACTTGCCGAGCTTTTTCTCGAGCGCATATCCGCAGAAGACGGAAAAATAAACTCGTACATAACCGTATGGGAAAAAGCGGCACTGGAAGCTGCCAGGAAAGCGGAAAAAGAGATATCCGAAGGAAACTATCTGGGCCCTCTCCACGGAGTCCCGATAGCTCTTAAGGATATTTTCGTAACAAAGGACTCGCGGACCACCTGCGGGTCGAAAATGCTTCGGAACTTCGTCGCTCCCTATAATTCCACCGTGGCCGAAAAACTGATGACAGGCGGTTCCGTAGTACTCGGGAAAAACAACATGGACGAGTTTGCCATGGGATCTTCAAACGAGACATCTTACTTCGGAGCGGTAAGAAACCCCTGGGACGTCGACAGGGTTCCGGGAGGGTCAAGCGGGGGCAGCGCCGCAGCCACGGCGGCGAACCTGTGCGTCGCGTCAGTGGGAACGGATACGGGAGGCTCTATAAGACAGCCCGGTTCGCTCTGCGGAGTAGTTGGGATGAAGCCCACCTACGGAAGGGTAAGCCGCTACGGCATGATCGCATTCGCTTCTTCCCTTGATCAGGCGGGACCGCTTGCGAAAACCGTGGAGGACGCAGCCATAATCCTCTCTTCCATAGCGGGCCATGACCCGATGGACTCAACATCCGTAAACCTTCCGACCGCTGATTACGCAGACGCTCTCAGTGCGGATATAAAAGGGCTGCGGGTAGGCATTCCGAAGGAATACTTCATCTCGGGGATGGATCCCGAGGTGGAAAAATCCATCCGCAAAGCCATTGCAGAACTTGAAACGCTGGGAGCGGAGATTGTGGAGATTTCACTCCCTCATTCCCGCTACGCAGTCTCGACTTACTATATAATAGCCCCCTCGGAAGCAAGTTCGAACCTCGCACGATACGACGGAGTAAGATACACATATAGCTGCGAGAATGCGGAAACCCTGAGAGACCTTTTTTTCAGAAGCCGTTCGGAAGGATTCGGGGACGAAGTGAAAAGGAGAATAATGCTCGGGACCTACGCTCTTTCCACCGGCTATTATGACGCCTATTATCTAAAGGCCCAGAAGGCAAGAACCCTGATAATAAGGGACTTTGAAAGCGCGTGGAAAAAAGTTGACGTAATAGCAAGCGCCACTTCCCCCGAAACCGCTTTCAGGATAGGTGAAAAAACAGACGATCCCCTTAAGATGTACCTCTCCGACATACTTACCATTCCCTGCAACATAGCGGGACTGCCGGGGATATCAGTCCCGTGCGGATTCAGTTCAGAGAGACTTCCGATAGGACTTCAGATAATGGGAAAACCGTTTGACGAGCAGACGGTGCTCAACGTCGCGTACGCTTACGAGCAAAGTACTAAATGGTACGAAAAAGAAGTAGCGCCACCTGGATAATCGCAATCCGCGAGACACTCCGGCGCAAAAGCATGTTGTTATCG
The DNA here is from genome assembly GCA_965208155.1 of Thermodesulfobacteriota bacterium. Taxonomy (GTDB): domain Bacteria; phylum Desulfobacterota_D; class UBA1144; order Nemesobacterales; family Nemesobacteraceae; genus Nemesobacter. The sequence goes on along the minus strand of OZ242322.1, from coordinate 1,940,899 downwards.
AAACATGAAGCTTCTTCCCACTGAACAGCAGGGTAACTCATAAATGAAATGCCCTGGATACCATGAGAAACAATACACATCTTGGAGGTGGTAATAATCCGCCTGCTCATTTTCACCGCAGACGTGTTATAATGGCAATATAGTCTTTAACAAGGAGAGAGAACCGTGAGTAAAGACAAAAAATGCATGATGTGCGGCAAGCCTTCCCCTGATACCATATGCGATTCCTGCAAGGCAAGCGTTCAGGCCGAAGCTGCCGGGGAAAAAGCGAAAATGGAGAGGAACGTGAAAGTCGGCGGGAAAATGGCCGATGAGCAGTCCAAACAGCGTTCCTGATCAATCAGCCTGCCCAGTTTCCGTACATTCTGTCTGGGATTTTCGTATACGCAGTAAAGCAATCTATCGATCTTCTTCACCGCTTCTGAGTGGAGAACAACTTTCCGAAAAATTATTATGTTGATAAACATAATGTTTGTCTGCATAATAAATACATGGATTTTATTGATCGACTTGAAGAAATGCGCAGACTCGATAATGCACTGAGTCTTCCGGGCGGATTTGCCGTTATCTGGGGCAGACGCCGGGTGGGAAAGTCCCGTCTGCTTATCGAGTGGTCAAGGCGCAACGATGGTCTTTACACCGTCGCGGACCAGTCAGCTCCCGCCGTGCAGAGGCGCTACTTGGCGACTGCGGTTGCAAAGCGCTTCCCGGGATTTGCGGATGTCGAGTATCCGGACTGGCGGGTGTTTTTCGCGCGCCTCGCAGCCGAGGCAGCACACACAAACTGGCAGGGTCCCTTTATTCTGGACGAACTGCCGTACCTGGTTGCGGCCGATCCTGCCGTGGCGAGCGTTCTTCAGAACTGGCTTGACGCTCCTGAACATCGTCCCTGCGTAGTAGTAAGCGGGTCTGTCCTGCGGATAATGCGCAGTGCGGTCCTTGACGCGGACGCACCGCTTTACGGGCGCGCGACAGAATCCTTCGCCATTCGCCCCCTCAGACCCGGATACCTTGCCGATGTGTTCGCCGTATCCTCCTCTAAGGATATTGTTTCCATCTACGCGCTCTGGGGCGGGATGCCGAGGTACTGGGAACTCGCAGAACAGTTCGGCTGGGATTTTGATTCTGCCGTCGACTCGCTGGTTCTTGATCCCTCGGGACCTCTGCACAACGAACCTGATCGGCTGCTGCTTGAGGAATCACCGCCTGCGACTGCCCTGCGACCGCTTCTTGACGTTATCGGCTCGGGAGCGCACAGGGTAAGCGAAATTGCCGCCCGCCTCGGCCGTCCCGCGTCCAGCCTTCCGCGACCATTATCGACGCTTGTTGAAATGAGCCTTCTGCTTCGCGAGGTTCCGTTTGGAAGCAACCCGCGTTCAGGCAAACGAACTCTGTACAGAATCGCTGACCCGTTTTTCCGCTTGTGGTTGGGTGTACGTCAGATTTGTGGGAATTTGAGTTTTTACCTGCTGTCGTTGGTTTTTTGCTTCTTATCTGCTATTCTGTTATATATCAGACAAGAAGGAGGAACTTCCAATGCTCAACCCCGATATTCAAAATCTCATTGAACGTCGTGACCGTGCTCTTGAGGCGTTTGCAACTCTCGGAGATTTGCGTCCGGGATCCCTGGTGGAAAACTACCGCAAGTGCGGTAAACCAAATTGCCATTGTGCCAGGGAAGGAGGAAAAAAACACATGAGTTACCTGCTGGTGCGTACGGTTGACGGCAACCATAAATCTGTACATGTCAAAGCATATCAGATAGCACGGATTAGCGAGGAGACACAGGAATACCAACGTTTTCGGGAGATTTCAAGGGAGTTTCTGGAAGCAAGCGAGGAATTGAGTCGCGCCCGCCAGAAGATAGGTGAGGATCAAAAAAAAACTCCGATTTCTGCAACTCGCTCAGCAAGGAGATCGCAGAGGAAGCGGCGAGGCTGACGGGCGACAGTTTTTTTGGTCATTCTGATTTTGAGAAGTTTGAATGTAGGGCCAGAGAAGTTGCGCTTACGGTTATGGGCAAAGCTTTAGAGCGGCGGTTCAATTCGGATCACAGTGATAAAAGCGAAGAGGGAGAGTTTTGCGGTTGTGGGAGGATGGCTGAGTATGCGGGTCGTCGCAAAAAGCAGTTCACTACGGTGCTTGGGCCTATGGTGCTTGAGAGGGCGTGGTATCACTGTGAGAGCTGCAATGAGGGTTTTTCGCCTCGGGACAGGGAGTTGGGTTTTTTGAATGGTTCCCTTTCCCCCGGGGTTTTACGCATGGTGGGGATAAGCGCAGCGCAGACGAGCTTTGGAGAAGCAAGCGGGCTGATAGAGGAGTTGGCAGGTCTTGATGTGGGGTCAAAGCAGGTAGAGCGTTACGCTGAGGCGTTGGGCGAGGCCATTGCCCGGGACGAGGAGCAGAGGGTTGACAGGGGGGAATGTGAAGCGAAGACCTGTTATATGGGGATTGACGGTACTGGGGTTCCTATGCGAAGGAAAGAGACAGAGGGGCGAAGAGGCAAGCAGGCTGATGGGACAGCGAAAACGCGGGAAGCGAAGCTTGTAGTGGTGTGGACTGCGGAGAAGAGAAATTCTAAAGGCAGGCCGGTGCGGGACCCTGGTTCTGCAAGTTACAATGCAGCTATTGAGACTGTGCTCAGGGGAGATGGAGATTTTGCTCGCCGTGTAGTGCGAGAGAGTGAACGCAGTGGTTTTGGGTCTGCCGAGAGGCAGGTTGTATTGGGGGACGGGGCGCCGTGGATATGGAATTTGTGCGCGGAGTTGTTTCCTGAGGCAATAGGTATAGTCGACATTTATCATGCCAAGGAGCATCTTTGTGGAGTGGCCAAGGCATTGTACGGGGCGGGAAGTGATCTTTGCACTCAGTGGTCAAAGGAGCGTATGGGGGAGCTTGATAGAGGAGAACTGGACAAGATTATAAAGGTACTCAGGCGGTACGAGGGTAGCCATGAGAAGGCGAGTAAATGCATTGGCTACATTAACAACAACCGTCATAGGATGAATTATCCGAAATTCCGGCGGATGGGACTCTGTGTTTCCACCGGAGTGGTTGAAGGGGGTTGCAAATCAATTGTCGGGAACAGACTTAAGCGAGGAGGAATGCACTGGACTGTGAGTGGTGCCAATGCGATACTTGCCTTGAAAGCGGCAATCATGAGCAATCGATTCGACCCATGGTGGGAACGCCGTACGGCCAACTTGTAGCGAGGTTCCCACAAATTTGTCGTACACCCCTTGTGGTTCAGGGTTGTCGCGCCCCACCGTGCCACTCTTGCGGAGGCTCCGCGCGAAACACGCCTTGGTTACTGGCACAGGTACAGGGCGGGACTTGAATCCGCCGCGTGGGAAGAACTTTGCAGAATGGCAGTGCCTTTTCTCCATCTCAGCAGTGGACCGCTGGCTGACCTAGGTCCCTGGCAGCCCGCGCAACGCTACTGGCACGGTAATGACCCCGAATTTGATATCGTCGCCCGCTCGGTTGACGGAGACAGCATACTGGTAGGCGAGGCTAAGTGGGGAAAACGCGCGATTGTCCCGCGGCACGGCAGTACGGATATTCTTCCAGGTTCCGCGGGAAGCAAGGTGGTAAGAGTGATGTTTGTTCCCGACGCAGACTCCGTATGCAGACCCGCAGACGACTCTCATATTGTTGACGCAGGTACGGTTATGAGATCTCTTCGAAGTGGCAGTTGATAAGACAGCCAGGGAAAACGAGAATCAGAGAGAAATTTTTTCACAGAACCGACCCGTCAGCCATCCCAGATTTCAAGAGCCGTTTTGTATATTCTGTTTTTAGAAACCCCGAAGGCTCCGCTTACAAGGGAAACGGCTTCACTCAGCGAAAACTCCTTTTCCCTGAGAAGCCGGAGCATCTTCTGAGCCGCATCAGCAGACGCCTCGTTGTGCCCGTCCACACTCCCCTCCACGACTACCGTCACCTCTCCCTTGATAGTTTCTCTTTCTGAAAGAACAGAAATCACCTCTGAGAATGATCCCCTGAGCACTTCTTCATAAAGCTTTGTCATTTCCCTTGCCATGCACACCCTCCTCTCCCCAAGAATTTCCAACATTGCTTCAAGGGAACCCCGAAGTCTCTTTGCGGATTCATAGAAGACAAGAGTGTAGGGATAACAGCTTATGCCGTCTAGAAGCTCTTTTCTTTTGCCGGAGGTTTTCGGGAAAAACCCCAGGAACAGGAAACTGTCTGCGGGAAGCCCCGAAACAACAAGCGCGGAGAGAACAGCCGAAGGACCAGGTATGGGAACTACGTCTATATTGTTTTTAATTGAAAGGTTTACAAGCCTCCACCCGGGGTCAGAAACCGAAGGAGTCCCGGCGTCGGAAACCAGCGCCACGTTTCTGCCGTCTTTGAGTCTTTCAAGCAGCCTAGGCGACTTTTCGACTTCATTGTGTTCATGATAACTCGTTAGAGGCGTTTCGACCCTGTATCGGGCAAGAAGTTTTTTTGTATTTCTCGTATCCTCGCACGCTATAACGTCGCAATCCTTGAGAGCATTTATGGCCCGCAAGGTTATGTCTTCAAGATTTCCTATCGGGGTAGAGACCACGAAGAGCTTTCCAAACATATTGTTATTCGGTAAACATCCGGGCATTGAAAAGCGGTTTGCTATATATGCTCCTTATCTCCCAAGACAAGGAAACCTATTTCCTACAGATTGCCGCGGAGGGCGAGGGATTCGAACCCCCAAGTCCTTTCGGACGCCGGTTTTCAAGACCGGTGCAATAGCCGTTCTGCCAGCCCTCCGGCAAAAGTCAGATTATACAGATAAATCAGGCGCGCTTCACTTGTCTTTCACTATCACAGTTATTTTCTCCGAAAGCACGGGAGGTTTATGGGGTATGTGCAAATAATTACCCAGCAGCAACCGCAGTGTATGCTTCCCGGGAGCAAGGGTTATCTCCGTTTCCGTCTGTCCGCCTCCGAAGTGCCTTACGTTCTCACTGAAAGCAAGTGGGTTTTTCATGTCCGGCAGATTTTCAAGATCGATTAACAGATGGTGATGCCCTGTATTTGGAACCTTGACCCCGGCCGGAGCGACCCCCATGTTCACAAGCCCGAATCTCACGGTGAAGGTCTTGCTGACAACTTCCCCGTCTTTCGGAGAAATGATGTACACCTTGGCGCCGGGGGGAGATTCAGAAAAATACTCTTCCGAAAAAGCCATATTCCATGACACAGCCACGGCTATGAAAAGCAAGAAAAATGCCCTGATTATTATCATCTTGAACCCCTTAATCATGAAAACGATTGCTTATTTAACCTACATGTTTTTTTCAGAATCGCCACTTCACTGAAATGTCCGAAAAGGTGGAGAAAGACTGACCGGAGTCAAAGAAATAGAACCAACTTCAGGAGATATTGGGACAGAACTCTGAGCGGCGCGTTATGATGAACCTAACCCGGGACCATAGGATTTCTAATTCCAGAGATCAACTGTCACTCTTCCAACCTGGCCGCCCTTCAGTATAACGTCTATCTCAGGGTCAAGATCTTCGAGAGAGACCGTTTTGCAGATCCGCTCAAGAATATCGATTTTCCACTCGCCGGATATTTTTTCCCATACAAGCCGCCTTCTTTCCATCGGACAGCTTGCTGAATCTATGCCAACAAGCGTAATTCCCCTCAATATGAACGGATAGACATTAGTGTTAAGTTCATGGGAAGCGACATTGCCGCACGTCGTTACGACACCTCTCTGCCTCGTGGACTTAATAGCGGTGGCAAGCATCTCTCCGCCCACGGTATCGACCACCCCGGCCCATTGCCCCCTAAGCAGCAGTTTGCCCGAAGGGTCAGTTAAATCCTCTCTCCCGATGACTTCCTCCGCTCCCAGATTCTCAAGAAACTGTTTCTGCTCCGTTTTTCCCGTGGAAGCCGTCACGCTGTAGCCAGCTCTCCTAAGAATAGCAACGGCCATGCTGCCGACCCCTCCCGTCGCCCCCGTCACAAGAATCTTTCCGTCTTCAGGGTTTACCCCACCCTCAACGATTCTTAGAACTGACTGTGCCGCCGTGAAACCCGCAGTCCCGTACATCATCGACTCTTTCAGCTCAAGCCCCGCAGGCAGTTTAACCACCCAGTCAGCCGGAACCCTGATGTACTGCCCGAACCCCCCGGAAGTATCCATCCCGAGATCGTAGCCATGCACTATAACCTTGTCTCCGGGTTCAAACTCCGTACTTTCTGAACGCTCGACCACACCGGCGGCGTCAACGCCGGGCGTGTGGGGGTAATTTCTGGTAACGCCCCTGTTTCCTATGGCTGAGAGAGCATCCTTGTAGTTGAGGGATGAATATTTTACGTTCAGGAGCACCTCCCCGTCCGGGAGACTGTCTAGCTCTCTGGTTGTGATTTCCCTCGTGAATCCTCCATCTTCATCCCTGCTTACAACCATAGCCTTGAAATCATCAGAACTCATTTAAAACCTCCTTCAGTTAAGGTTTTCATCTCCGCAGAGATCCTCAAGCGCAAGTAAAAGCGCCTGCGTCCCAAGCCTCCCGTGCCCAAGCGCGCTCGCCCTTTCGTAAAGGGATTTAACAAGGGCAAGCCCCGGAAGATCAATTCCCATCCGCTGCGATTCCACAAGGGCGATCTCCATGTCTTTTATGAAGTGTTCAACGAAAAAACCCGGGTCGAAATCCCCATCCATTATCCTGGGACCGAGGTTGTTGAGAAGCCAGCTCGAGGCAGCGCCACTCCCTACGGAACGGAGCATTGTATGGGGATCAAGCCCTGCCTTCCGACAATAAATCAAGTTCTCGCAGATCCCTATCATTACTCCCGCTACCGTGATCTGGTTGCACATCTTCGCGTGCTGACCGGAGCCTTCCTTCCCCTGGTACACGATGTTTTTTCCTAAAAGCCCTAGAAGCGGCTTCACTGAATCAAAAACTTCCTCGTCCCCTCCGACCATTATTGACAGTTCTCCCTTCACGGCCCCTACGTCTCCACCTGAGACCGGAGCGTCCAAAGAAGCGCAGCCGAAGCCAGACGCCTTTTCATATATCTCTGCTGCAAGAGTCGGTTCGGTCGTAGTCATATCGACGAAGACGCGACCGGGTTCGGGAGCGATCAGAAGGCCTCGGGGACCGAAATACACCTCTTTTACGTCACCCGGGTAACCGACAATGGTAAAGATAACGTCGGCCTGGCGTACAACCTCGGCGGGAGAGTCACACCATATGGCGCCTTCACTCAGCAGTTGTGCTGTCTTTTCCTTTGTTCTGTTAAAAACAAAAACGCGGTGCCCGGCACGAACAAGGTGTCCGCACATGGGAGCGCCCATGATCCCCGTTCCTATCCACCCTATCGAACTATGTTCGGAGCTTACTTCGTTCATTTTCGCTGAAAACTATTGTGATGCTGCGCCTTGCTGCTTAAGCATGGGAAGATATTTCCCGCCAAGGAGTATGTGACCCTCGCTTGAACCGGCAAGAAGTCTTTGCACGAGATATTCTCTGTCAGGCCCGAGAACGTTAACCCCGTGGTCTGACTCGACAAGGCACAGAAGCTTTATGTCGCTGCCGTTTCTGATTGCGGTTTCATAAACCGCGGAATAGTTAAGAAGCGCAGCTTCCACTGTACCGCAGGGAAGAGAAGGATTCTGGGCTCCGGCGTGGTGTTCGCTAACGCGGAACCAGCATGGGTCAGGGTAGCCGTGAAAATGCAGAATCGACATTTCCTTCTCAATGAGATAAGGGGCATAAAGGGCGGAGGAGAGTGCCTGAGAGAGTATCACGTAAGTATCAAAAGACGGCCTTATATCTTTTCTTCCCAAGTCGACTCCTCTGGGTATCTCGAGATGAAGCTTTCCCTTCACAAGGCCGATTCTGACTATATCGGAATCCGGATTCAGGTTTGTCTTGTCGCATCCTGACCTTGAAGTGACAATCCATATGTCCGGAACCTGCTGATACACCGTCCTGTCACCGAGGATGGTCTTGACATACCACCTGTTGTTCGAGGCCGCTCTTACCTCATCGGGATTATAATCCGGAATCTCCTGCAGAGCATTCCACATGCTCTCGTCGATATATTTCTCCCCCTCGTATCCGGGAGGCTCGGCAAGCGCTATGAATCCGTACGAAACTCCGGTTCTCCCGTCAAGTATCTTGTTCGCCACGTCCCTGTGGGACAGGCGCTTTATCGCATCTGAAAACTTTGACCCCGCGGGAAAAAGATCGGTGCTTTTTAGGTCCGCGCCCAAGGCAGACAGCTTCTTTGCGTATTCAAATTCCTTCGGTTCGTACTCGCTTACGGAAAAACGCGTCAGAACGGGTGGTTTTATAGGGGCATATATCTTAGGAATAAGCGAATAGAGCACGAAATCTTCAAGCTGATCATGGGTGTATATGGAATCGGACAAATTCATGTTTGTTATCCCGAACTTGCTGTGCGAAACCCCTATAACGATCTCCGACATGTTGGTTATCAGGTTTTTCAGGCCTATGGAGATTTTTCTCTCATAGGTCGTATCCTGGTTCTCAAACTCCGGGTCAAGGGACATTATCGTGATAACCTGAGTGTTATAGGGATCCTGGAGATAACCGACGGTGAAATCGTCCGCCCAGCCGCTTATTTTCAGTATGCTGCTCACCGACAGGGAATCCTTCCTGACAATCCTGTAAATGTTCTCGGCTACCCTGCTCAGAAGCCATCTGAGCGGAGACAGCCTCTTTTTAACGTCTATTACGGCGTTTACTTTCCTCCTCACGGACCTAAGTCCCATGAGCTTGGAGAACGCTCCGTAAGATCCGTCCTCTGTTGTCGCGTCTTCCCAGGGAATCACGTTGACCCCATTGCCGAGAAGCGAGTTCCTGAGTCTTTCCCTGTACGCGCTTATCTCGGTGTTCGGGTAATTCTTCGGAATCGGCTTGAAGGTTACGATAACCCGCTCTGACATCTCGGTAGGATTTTTAGGATTAACCAGGTTCTTTATCTTCGGCATCCCGGTAAGCGCCGCTATGGTCTGCAGATCCAAATCCGCAATTCCCTGACAGTTATTCATAAAAGAGGCAACCTCACACAACCCGCATCAGAATCTAGGTGCAGGAGCAAAAAAAACAGAGCAAACAAAAGTTCCAACCAAGGCTAGGCAACCTAAGAGTTTAACGCTTGCTGCGGATTTTTTCAATCTCGCGAAGCATCTCTTCCCGGACAATGCTCTCAAGCTTCTCGCCACCCTCTTTTCCCCTTGGAAAACTTGCCGTATCTACAGGAGGAAGAACTCTGACTACAATATCCCTCTCGGTATTAAGTTCGTAGGAACCCTTTTTTCTTACATCCTTGCCTCCCCATATTATCATCGGCACAACCGGCACCCTTGAAAGCGAGGCCATAAAAAAACCGCCCTGCTTGAAAGGAAGAAGTTCTCCGTCCTCGCTTCTTGTGCCCTCAGGAGCAATGACCACCGAAGGCCCGTTTCTTATTTTCCTAACGATTTCCCGGACCCTGTTCGTATCTCCAACCGAACCGTCCCTGGCAACGAAATATTGTCCGCTAAGTGAGCACACCCAGCCGATAAAAGGGATCGAGGCAACTTCATTCTTCATGACCGCCCTCCACTCAAAAGGCAACACCGCGGAGAAAACAGGTATATCGAGAGAGCTCTGGTGGTTGAACATCACTATGAAAGGGGCTTGCGGGAAATTTTCAGTTCCTTTTACATCAAGCCGCACTCCGCAGGACCAAAGAACTGTTTTTCCCCAAGGCCGAACGGAGCACTTTATGAGATGCCTCAGGGAGAGAAGTGACGTCACAATTCCCACACTACCCCAGAATGCCGTAAACAGGGACGAAAGAATTATCGCCACAATACTTCTTATCTTTTTCATCGATGCTAGCCTTGCGTGCCAGGCAAACAGTCCTCGGGCGTCCGGACTACCCGGGGACTATAATATTTACGCCTTGTTCTCCAATCCGTATAGAGTGCTCTCCGGAACGAAGAGTGAATGTCTCCCCGTCCATATGCGCCGGAAGATCGGTGAAGGTCTCAAACCGCAATTGCTTGGTTCTCACAATACTGACTTCCCGAAGTCCCTCGTGACGACCCTCAAGCACCTTCTGTATCTTAAAAAGCCTTCCGAGAGGACTCATGTCACTTATTATATGGATATCAAGATACCCGTCGAATACGTCAGCCCCGGGAGCCAGGTTGAATTTTCCACCCTGAAAAGGACCGTTTGAAGCACCGAAGAGAAGCAGTTTACCGCCCGCGACGCCAACTCCTCCATCCATTTCGGAGAAAAACCCCTTGAACCGGAACGCTTCGATCACCGCTCCAGCAACGTAACCGAAAGAACCGAAACGCCTGAGGCCCAGTTCCGCGAAATCGTGTGCCACGGCTCCGTCCATACCGACCCCGAAACCGTTTATAAAGCATTTTTCATCAACAAAAGCCACATCGGCCTTCCTCGGCCGGCCGGAAAAAATATTGTCGACCGCCGCCTGCGTATCAAGCGGAATGCCGGCAGCCTTCGAAAAATCGTTTCCGCTGCCGCCCGGAACAATTCCCAAAATGGCTTCGGTGCCGTGAATGGAACTTACGATCTCGCTTGACGTACCGTCTCCTCCAAGAGAAATAATTCGGGTGAATCCCTCACCAAGCCCCTCTGCGGCGATCTCCGCGGCATGTCCGGGAAATTGCGTAAATCTCACCTCGCAGATGATTTCTTTTGCTTTAAAAGCGCTGCGGATATGCTCAAGCGTCGGGCCAAGCGCCTTTGTGCCCGCCTTGGGATTTGCTATTAAAAGGTACTTCATCCTGTCTTCTTCCTGATCCCGGAATCGAGGGTTACGGAACATTAATGATACCCCAAAAACTTGATTAATAATTGTTTTTCTGGTATTAAAACCTGATTTGCAAAAGGCATTCGGAGGATAATTGATGACAGAAGAAGTAGCAGCTAGCGAAAAACTCAGCATGAAAAGTCTGCTCGAAGCGGGGGTGCATTTCGGACACCAGAAAAGCCACTGGAATCCGAAAATGAAATCCTTTATCTTCGGAGCGAGAAACGGCATTCACATAATCGATCTTCAGCAGACCGTCACGCTTTTTAGCAGAGCGTATAATTTCGTGAAAAACATAGTGGCGGACGGAGGAACCGTTTTGCTGGTTGGGACCAAGAAACAGGCCCGGGGAATAATCGAGGAAGAATCGATCCGATGCAACATGCCCTACATAAACACGCGTTGGCTAGGCGGAACCCTTACCAATTTCAACACGATACGCTCGAGGGTTGATTACCTGCTGGAACTGAAGAAACTTGAGGAAGACGGGCAGATGGAGATGCTTCCGAAAAGAGAAGCGAAAAACCTCAGAAGAGAGATAGTGAAGCTCGAAGGGCTTCTGGGCGGAATAGTAAACATGAAACGGGCTCCCGACGCTGTTTTCGTCGTAGATACAAAAAAAGAGCACATAGCCATAAAAGAAGCCAGGAACCTTTCGATACCGGTTATAGCGATCGTGGACACGAACTGTGATCCCGCGAATGCGGATTATCCGATTCCGAGCAATGACGACGCCATAAGGGCGATAAAACTGTTCACTTCAAGAGTAGCGGACGCCTGCATCGAAGGAACTCACATATATCAGGAAAAGCTGGTGAGTGGAGAGGTTGAACAGGCAAAAGAAGACAGTCTTGAGGGCGTAGTGGTGGAGAGAAAGGTGTTTGTTTTCAAGGAAGCTGAGTCCAACGAAAGCGAAGAGAATTTCGTTTCGGTAGCGATCTCCGAATCTTCGGAGAGTGAGAACGCTCAGGCACAGAAAGAGATATCAGAAAATACAGAAGATAAAAAAGAGGATTAAAAATGGCTGAAATCAAGGCAACGATGGTAAAGGAGTTGAGAGAAAAAACAGGAGCTCCTTTTATTGACTGCAAGAATGCGCTTGTTGAAACCGATGGGGATTTCGAAAAAGCTTCCGAGGTGCTGAGGATAAAGGGCGTCGCGAAAGCTTCTAAAAAAACTACCAGAAAGACCGACCAGGGAATCATATCCTCATACGTTCACGCGGGTGGCAAGATCGGCGTAATGCTCGAGGTTAACTGCGAAACGGACTTTGTGGCCAGAAACGACGAGTTCCAGAATCTCTGCAGGGAAGTCGCTATGCAGATAGCGGCAAACAATCCTGCTTACGTAAAAAAAGAAGAGGTTCCGGAAGAAGAAGTAGAAAATGAAAGGCGGATTCTCAAGGCAGAAGCTATGGAATCGGGAAAGCCCGAGAATATAGCGGAAAAAATGGTTGCGGGAAGAATAAACAAGTTTTTTGAGGAAATATGCCTTCTTGAGCAGCCATACATAAGAGATCCCAAGATGAAAGTCATAGATCTTGTAAACAACCTGATAGCCAAAATCGGCGAGAACATAGTCGTAAAAAGGTTCGTAAGATACCAGCTGGGCGAATGAGCAAACTGGACAATGGGATCCTCTGAAAAAACCATCCCTAAATATAAAAGAGTGCTGCTGAAACTCAGCGGAGAAGCTCTTCAGGGTCCGGGCCGGTTCGGTATAAGTTCCGACGTAATTGAATACGTCTCCGAAGAAATAAAAAGCATCCACTCACTTGGAGCAGAAACAGCCATAGTAATAGGCGGAGGAAATATCTTCAGGGGCGTTTCCAGTTCTTCAAAGGGGATGGACCGTTCCACGGCCGACTACATGGGAATGCTCGCAACCGTGATAAACGCGCTTGCCCTGCAGGATTTTCTTGAAAGAAAAGGACTTTCAACGCGGATACAGACCGCGCTTGAAATAAAACAGGTCGCCGAACCCTTTATCAAAAGAAGGGCTATACGTCATCTTGAAAAGGGAAGAATAGTCATATTCGCCTCGGGAACGGGCAATCCGTTTTTTACAACCGACACGGCGGCAACCCTGAGAGCGCTGCAGATGGGAGCGGATATAATAATGAAGGCAACCAAAGTTGACGGCATTTATGACAAAGATCCTGTTAAAAACAAAGATGCTTCCAAGTTCACCGATCTCACGTACATGGAAATTCTCAAAAAAAGTCTGAAAGTTATGGATGCAACTTCGATCTCTCTTTGCATGGAGGGCAATATTCCCATAGTAGTGTTCGACCTGTTTGAGAAAGGCAACATAGAAAAAGTTATACGAGGAGAAAAAGTAGGAACTATCGTAAGGAGCGGTGCGGAACAATGAGCGAAGAACTGTCCGTTGAAGAACTTTGTATCGACGCCGAAGACAGGATGGACAAGACAGTAAGCGTTTTCGAACAGGAACTCTCCAGAATAAGAACCGGCAGGGCGTCAACAGCTCTTGTCGACACGATGAGAGTTTCCTACTTCGGCGCCCAAACACCGATTAACCAGCTCGCCAACGTGTCGGTGCCCGATAGTTCGACCATACTCATACAGGCGTGGGATCCGGGTGCGGTTGAAGAAATCCAAAAGGCTATCGTGCAGTCCGAACTCGGAATAAACCCGTCAGTTGACGGAAATACAATCAGGCTTGTTATACCTCCCCTGACGGAGCAGAGACGAAAGGAACTAGTCAGGCACACGGGAAAAATGGCCGAAGAACACAGGGTGTCCATAAGACAGATAAGAAAAGATGCGAACAACCTCATAAAGAAAGCCGGAAAAACGGAGAACCTTCCGGAAGACGAAACAAAAAAAGCCCTTTCCGAAATACAGCAGCTGACAGATGAGAGGATAAGCAGGCTAAACGTCCTGCTTGAAAAGAAAGAAAAGGAAATACTGGAAATCTGATAGCCGCGCGGGTTACCGGCCGATAACCCTGATACCATCCATGTAGGGAACCAGCACTTCTGGAACCTCCACCGTCCCTTCCTCGGTCTGGAAATTCTCAAGAATCGCCAGCAGAGCCCTGCCCACGGCCACCCCGGAACCATTAAGTGTATGAAGATGGGCCGGCTTGGATCCCTTTGATTTTCTGTATCTTATGTTGGCCCGCCTTGCCTGAAACGCCTCAAAATTGCTGCAGGACGATATTTCCCTGTATCTGCCTTCGCTCGGCACCCACACCTCAAGATCATAAGTCTTGGCGGAAGAAAATCCCATGTCCCCTGTGCAAAGAACAACAACCCTGTAGGGAATACCCAGCAACTCGAGAATCTTTGCGGCATCGGCGGTCAGCATCTCAAGCTCCTCGTACGAGTTCTCCGGGTCAGCGAAGCGTACAAGTTCCACTTTGTTGAACTGATGCTGCCTTATTATCCCGTGTACGTCCTTTCCGTAGGAACCCGCTTCCTTCCTAAAGCACGGAGTGTAAGCCACGTATTTAATCGGGAGCATCTCCGCGGGAATTATCTCGTCGCGGTGAATGTTGGTAACCGGAACCTCGGCAGTGGGAATCAAGTAATAATCCGTATCGCTAAGCCTGAAAAGGTCTTCCTCGAATTTGGGGAGATTCCCCGTTCCGGTAAGACTCTCCGTGTTGGCTACGAAGGGAGTGAGAACCTCTGTGTACCCGTGTTGCTTGGTATGAACATCGAGCATGAAATTTATAAGAGCCCTCTCAAGCCGCGCGCCGGCGTTTTTGTAAAGCGCAAACCGTGCGCCCGCGATTTTTGTGGCCCTCGGAAGATCCAGGATATCCAGCTCGGCCCCCAGCAATACGTGGTCCTTTATCTCGAAGTCAAAATCCCTCGGTTCTCCCCATTTCCTTATCTCGACGTTTGCCGTGTCGTCCGCTCCCTCGGGAACGGAGGAATCGGGCATGTTTGGAACGTTCAGGAGAAATTCCCTGAGAAGCCCCTCCACCTCCGTTTTCTTCTCGTTAAGGTCCTTTATCTCATCCGAGAGGGCTCTTAGCTCCGGCAGGAGTTTTGAAAGCCCCTGTTCATCTCCGGACCTCTTAAGAGTTCCTACCTTTCTTGATCCCTCGTTTCTCCGGTGTTCAAGAGCCTCAACACTTTTTATTATCTCTTTTCTCCGGGAATTCAGTACGGCAAACTCCGAGAGATCGGTTTCGAACCCGCGGGTAGCGAGTTTTTTACCAACAAAATCCATATTCCGTTCAATTAGTTTGGAATCCAGCATTAAAGCAGATGCTCCGCAAGAACTTGAAGAAACTAAAAACCGGTGTCTAATGTACACTCACAGCCGATATTTTCAAACATTCCGCCACTTTGCACAAAAGGTTCTTTTCGGGTTTAATAACCGGGTGTATAAATCTGAGAGAACGTC
Organism: Thermodesulfobacteriota bacterium; assembly: GCA_965208155.1. Taxonomy (GTDB): domain Bacteria; phylum Desulfobacterota_D; class UBA1144; order Nemesobacterales; family Nemesobacteraceae; genus Nemesobacter. Next base: position 1,925,702 of record OZ242322.1, on the reverse strand, counting down.
AAGAAAGGGGAGAAGCAATGGAAATACTGAATAACGGAATAGAAATAACCTACTTTGGACATTCCACTTTCTCAGTAAAATCGCCTGGCGGCAAAACGGTGATGATAGACCCGTGGATTGAAGGAAACCCCTCGTGCCCGGAGCAACTCCGTGAAGTCGGTCATGTTGACATCATAGCAGTCACACACGGACATTTTGACCACATAAGTGACGTGCTTCCTCTTTGCAGCAAACACAATCCCAGAGTTGTGGCGAACTGGGAGATATGCGACTGGCTGGGTTCAAAGGGAGTTCAAAACTGCATGCCGTGCAACAAAGGAGGCAACGTGGTCATAGACGGAATAAGGTTCACAATGACCCACGCCCAGCACAGCAGCAGCATGAAGGAAGAAGACGGAACTGTTATCTACGGCGGGGAGCCGGCAGGCTACATAATAAAGTTTGAGAATGACTACACAATATACCACGCCGGAGACACCAACATTTTCGGCGACATGAAACTTATATCAGAGATATACAAACCGGAGCTGGCAATGCTCCCCATCGGAGACCTCTTCACTATGTCTCCGCTTGAGGCATCGTACGCATGCAGGTTGCTTAACGTGAAATGGGTCGTCCCGATGCACTACGGAACTTTTCCGCTTCTGGTGGGAACCCCGGATGAGCTTAAGGCACTGACCAAGGACATGGATTCGCTGAGCGTTATAGCATTAGAGCCAGGACAGCAGATTACATGACCTGCAGAGAACTTTTATTTCAAAGCTGTAAGGAGCTTTTTTATCCTCATACAAAGACAGCTTCACAAAACAGAGCTATGAAGAACCCGGCAAAATTATTAGTCACCGTCGCATTGCTTCTTGCGGTTTCCTGTGGTGGGAAACAGGCGATCTACGAAGGAACAGCTGAGCAGCTTAACGACGAAGTGCTTGAAGAACTTAACAAGGAAGGCGGTTTTTCCGGGATCTTCGGCGGAACAAATTACGACAAAATATTCGACATACTCAAGGAGATACAGATCCGCTATCCATATACCAAGTACGCCGCGCTAGCCGAACTCAGAAGCGGCGATGTCTACTTCAAGAAAAAGGAATACTCTCTGGCGGCTGAGGAATACGAAGATTTCATAACGAACCATCCGAGCCACAAAGAACTTGATTACGCAATGTATCGCCTCGGACTCTCCTATTATAAAATGAAAGCGGGGAAGGACAGAAACCATTCAAGGCGGCTTCAGTCAATAAAGTGGTTTACCCTGCTTAAGAAAACCTATCCCGACTCCCCGTATGCTGAGCAGACGCAGGATAAGATCGAGGAATCCAGAAGAATGCTCGCAGAAAGAGAAATCTACATAGGAAAATTCTACCAGAAAAAGAAAAACTACGAGGCCGCGGCGCAAAGGTACAGAAACGTCTTGGAAAATTACTCCGACACTGAATACACAGAGAAAGCCAGAGAGCTTCTAAGAGAAACTGAAGAGAAGTTATCCGAGCAGTCATCCTAGCAACAGGCGAAACCCTTCCCCAAGGCTGCGGGCAAACAACCCGCCACATGAATATAACGACGCGATAATTTCTGCGTGTATCGACCTGGAACGTGCATCTTGATCAAACGATGTAATTCCACTTAAACAGACATGGTGACGACATACAAGCTGCTTGCATATCTGGTTGCGATCATCTTTCTCGCCTCCTGCGGGTCTTCTGATGAAGAGAAGATAAACCTGCTCCTTGACAAGAGGGTCAGCGCCTTTGAGCTAAAAGACCCTGAAATATATTCTGAGTGCATACACGAAGACTACAGAGCAACCTCAGGGGAACAAATAGTTGACAAGCACAAGCTGGTAAGCAGATTCAGGGATCACGTATCCATCATTGACACGGTATCGTTCGGTGAATCCGAAAGGTACATATACATCAACGGAACAGACGCAAGGGTAATGATGCTCTCTTCAATTGACGTAAAGGTAGGTGGTTATTCAATGACATATAAAGCCAAAGAGGTTGTTAACTTATCGAAAGTACTGGGAGAGTGGATAATAACCAAGGAGTCTATGCTTAACTTGCTCAGCGGAACCATGATTCTTGATGATTAGGAACTAGCCGAATTTCTTTTCAATATCTTCCTGTTCTTCCTTGCACTCTATGCAAAGAGTAGTCTCCGGTCTTGCAATCAGTCTCTGCTCTGAAATCTCCTCTTCACACACCTCACAGATTCCGTAAGAACCATTTTCAAGCCTCGTGAGCGCGTCGTGTATTTTCCGAAGCAGTTTTCTTTCCCTGTCCCTTTCCCGAAGCTCAAGAACCCTGTTTGACTCAGATAGCGCCCTGTCAAGCGGGTCGGGGAAAGAATTGGATCCCTTACTCATCCTATCAACAGTATCATAGGCAATGCCCAGTATATCGGACATCTTCTGAATCAGGATGGTTCTTACCGTCTCCCTGGTTTCTGCCTTCATAGAGAATATTATATATATCCACGCTTTTTTGTAAATTTGACGAAGCGCAGCAAATATAATCAGGTAATTATCCGCCATGACGAGAATGAAGAGACTTACGATTGAGCTACCGGGAGAAATGACTGCACTTGTCTCGGATCTGCTTTTGGGCCTTGGGGCCGGAGCGGTGAGCGAGGAGCAAAGAGAACCTGGAGAACCGTTAATTCACGCGTATTTTAAGGAAGAAACGGATATCGCGGGAATCATAACAACCGTAAGGGAATTCTCTACGCTTTTTGGAGAAAACTCCGAGGCGGTACGGTTTACCACCCGATACATCAATCAAGCGGACTGGGAAGACTGGAAGTCCTATCTGAAGCCAGTAAGGGCGAGCCGTCGGATAGTTATCAAACCTCCATGGGAAAAACAATACAAGACGGAGCGGGAAATCAGGGTAGTTGAGATAAATCCGGGAAACGCTTTTGGTACGGGACATCACGAAACAACAAGAATATGCGTAAGTTATCTGGATGAAATTATCGAAAAATCCCCCGGGTGTTCCGTTTTTGACGTGGGATGCGGAAGCGGTATTCTGGGTATCTGCTCAATCAAGCTGGGGGCATCCATTTCGTTTTGCGCGGATATTGATTTCAAGGCCGCAAGAGAAACCATCTTGAATTCCGCAAGAAACGCAACTTCCGACAAGGTAAAAGTCTGGTGTGGCTCCACGGACTGCACACGGAAAGAATTCGACGTGGTTGTTTCCAACACATCCAAGGATACTCTTATCTCAATGAAGGAGAGCCTAAAAAAGAGACTTCTCCCCCTGGGACATCTCATAGTGTCCGGGATACAGGAAAGCGAGAAACGGGAAGTGGCCAGAGTGTACGGAAATTCGGGTTATGATATTGTAAGCGATAAGGTCGAGGGCGGATGGGCCGGACTGCTACTGAGGTTAAAAAAAACGAGGAAGTCTGCAGAATGATCACATTTATAACTATAGAATGGAAAAACAGCAGAGTCTTAATGATCGACCAGAGAAAGCTTCCCGGGGAGGAAGTCTACGTTGAATGCAGCACTTTTGAAGAGGTGGCCGAATGCATAAGGAAACTGGTTATCAGGGGAGCTCCGGCGATAGGAATAGCAGCCGCCATGGGTATGGCCCTCGGAGCCAGGAACATCGGAAACGACTGCTCCTACAAAGATTTCGAAGAGCATATGAAAACCATATCGGAGCACCTGGCTCTGACGCGACCAACAGCCGTAAATCTGTTTTGGGCCATCGGCAGAATGAACAGACTGATTTCCGAGTGCAGAGGCAAAGAAGTTGAAGAGATAAAAAACCTTCTCATCACTGAGGCAATTAATATACAGAAAGAAGACCTGAGAACATGCATGCAGATTGGGAAAAACGGGTCTGAACTCATAAGAGACGATTCTGTTGTCCTCACGCACTGCAATGCCGGAGGACTTGCTACCGCGGGTTATGGAACAGCTCTGGGGGTAATAAGGTCAGCATTTAGCCAGGGCAAGAATATAAACGTAATATCATCAGAGACAAGACCTGTCCTCCAGGGAGCGAGGCTCACCACGTGGGAGCTTGAGCGGGATGGCATCCCGGTCCGTTTGATAACAGACAGCATGGCCGGGCACCTGATGAGCAAGGGAATCGTGGATTCGGTCGTGGTCGGGGCTGACAGGGTAGCTTCAAACGGAGATACGGCAAACAAGATAGGTACCTATTCCCTGTCCGTCCTGGCTAAGCACCACGGCATTCCCTTTTACGTAGCGGCTCCCACCTCAACCATAGATACCGAATGCTTAAGCGGAGAGGATATTGTAATTGAACAAAGGGAGCCCGAAGAGGTAACGCACATAGACGGGAAACGAATAAGTGCAGAAGTAGCCGCAATCAATCCCGCCTTTGACATTACACCGGCCGAAAATATCGAATGCCTGATAACTGAAGTCGGTCTGTTTAAGAAGCCCTACACAAAATCTCTTGGCAACCTTAAAAAGAAAGATCAGTAATCTCCCCTTTCAATTTCTTCCTGGGCTTCGACACTCAATTTCGTAAAAGGCATGGCAATGAGCCTGTCTTCCCCTATTTTCTCCCCTGTAACCTCGCAGAAGCCATATTCACCGCTTTCAATTCTCTTTATAGCATCGTCTATCTGATGCAGCTTGTTGCGCTCCCTGTTCGAAAGAGTAAGGGCAAGTTCTCTCTGCCTGTCTTCAGATGCGTGATCATAAAAATCTCCGACATTAAAACGCAGATGATCCGACTCTTCCTTTATTGACCTGGTTACATCTTCAAGCAGTTCCTCCCTCATCTCTTTAAGCATTGCGGTCATCTGGTTAAGGAACTTCTTGGTATATTTCCTGGGGTTGGTTCTCCTCGACTTGGCCTTTGCGCCGGTCGCCGCGGAAGAACTTTTCTTCAAGGGCTTTTTTTTAGGTTTTTCCTTGTTTGCTCTGGACACGCTGACTCCTCTGGTGATCAAAGTCTAAATTCTTTAAGGGTGAATTAAGATAAAATTATTATTCCTTTTGTCAATACTTGTTACTACTAAAATTGGGGCTTGTTATCTTGTCATATTCTCCGCCTAAGTGATAATATAATTTTCTTGATTGTGGCACTTACGAAATGAAAAACGGCTCTAGAAAAAGGGACGCCTGGGCAACCAAGACAGGCCTTATACTAGCTATGGCGGGCAACGCCATAGGTCTCGGCAACTTTCTCAGATTTCCAACGCAGGCCGCGGAAAACGGCGGCGGCGCTTTTATGATTCCCTATTTCATAGCATTTGTCATGATAGGGATTCCGATCATGTGGATGGAATGGGGAATGGGGAGATATGGAGGATCTCGCGGGCACGGAACACCCCCCGGGATATTCAATCTTTTCTGGAAAAGCCCCGTTTCCAGGGCCCTTGGCGTTATAGGGCTATGGATACCCCTCGTCGTAACAATTTACTACATCTACATTGAATCCTGGACCTTGGGATACGCCTTGCACTTTCTTCTCGGAAGCAATCCCAGTCTTGATCCGGGGTCGGTTTCAAACGCCACGGAATACGTAAAACCCTACAGCAGCTTTCTTGCCAACTATCTCGGTGCGGGAGACGGGGTGTTTCTCTCCCCTTCCAAAATGGCTATCATCGCCTTTTTAATTACAATCGCTGCAAATTTCTACGTTATGATGAGAGGAATATCAGGAGGAATAGAAATATTCGTCAAGTATGCCCTCCCCATGCTGTTTGTTCTGGCAATAATACTCGTAGTGAAGACTCTCACGCTCAAAACTGATTACGGAACCGCTATAGATGGGCTTAACTTTCTCTGGAATCCTGACTTTGAAGCCCTTAAAAACCCTAAAGTATGGATAGCTGCGGCCGGGCAGATTTTCTTCACGCTGAGTCTGGCTTTCGGAGCAATAGTTGCGTACGCGTCCTACATAAAGATCGACGATGACGTGACTCTAAGCGGCCTGACCTCGGCAACTCTTAACGAAACAGTGGAGGTGGTTCTCGGAGGCTCGATAGCCATTCCGGCGGCGGTGGCGTTTTTCGGAGTCGCAAGCGTGGTAACCGTAGCACAATCAGGGGCCTTCAGCTTGGGATTCATAAGCCTCCCCGCAGTGTTCAGCAGCATTTCGGGAAGCCTGGGAGGCATTGAAGCGGGCAGAATCTTCGGATTCTTGTGGTTTTTTCTCCTGTTTTTTGCCGGCATGACCTCGTCTGTGGCAATAGCATATCCCGTAGTAACTTTCCTTCAGGATGAATTCGCCATCTCAAGACAAAGAGCTGTCGTATACACCATGCTGGTAATCATTGTAAGCGTGCTGCCCGTGATACTGATAAGTCAGGTACTTGACGAATGGGATTTCTGGGCCGGCACTATAATGCTCGTCGTATTTGGATTCATCGAAATAGTAATGTTCATGTGGGTATTCGGGTCCGAAAAAGCCTGGAATGAGATAAATTCGGGGGGATTTATAAAGGCACCGCGGGTTTTTTACTACATTCTGAAATACCTGACACCGTTTTTCCTCCTGATTCTCATATCGTGGTGGGGATACAGCAGTCTGCCTTCAGTAATCGGAGAAACCAGCTGGAACATCTGGTTTGCCAGGCTTTATATTGTGGGGCTGTTTGTTCTCCTGTCAGTTATGGTTTATATTGCCGGCAGGAGGGAAAAATAATGGATATCGCCGCTCTGCTCTTCATGCTCATCTCTTGGGGAAGCGTCCTGAGTCTTCTTTCTTTCTGTCTGATTAAATTCCACAGGAACCCGAAGTAGCCTCCGCAGTATCAGCGCAAAAGTGCTCTGCGCCCTCGTTTGGAAACTAGTCGTGCTTTACCGGATTAGCCCTGCTCCGTTTCTTCTTGAAGAACCTTTTCATGTTTCCCAAGACGGAGAATCCTTACAACATCTTCAAGCTGATGTATTAAAAAGAGAGTCAGGGCAAAAGACGTAGCGAAAAGGACAAGGGAATTTCCTCCGATTATCGCTATGAGAACTAATGCGGCCGAATAATAATTTCTCCTTCCCAGAAAACGAAGGCGGGCAAGCAGTTTCCTTGGAAGGGAAAGCTCCTCGGGATTGATGTGCTTGTCGACTTCGAAGTAGGCAACCAGACTGCCGGAATCGGTGTACTTTATCAGAAAGTAAAACGACCATGTCAGAAACAGGATGAAGACGATGATGTTATAGCTTCCGAGAATCACCGCAAAAGTGCTTCCGGTCTGAAGGTAATACCCAACGGGAACTCCGATCAGGAAAGAAAGCACCGTGAACTGGTCACTTATGGTATCGACCCACTGTCCCTTTTTCGTCTCCATAAGCTTCATTCTCGCAACTTCCCCGTCACACCTGTCCAGAACAGTTGCCGCCTGCATGAACAGAGCTCCGAGCACCGGATAGCCAAGGGCGTAAAACGGCCCGCAGAGCACTCCTATCAGGTTAATCAAAACACTAACCGCGTTAGGAGTAAGAGGCGTTCTTATCAGAAGTTTGCTAAGAGGAAGAGACATGCGGCCGTTTATATTTCTCGCTATCCATCCGGTGGCTGTTTTACCTACGTGAGAAAAAATAATTCTTTCCGCTTCTTTCCGAGATTCCTTGGTATCCGAAAGACGATGCCAATACCCACTTTCGGCACTTAAGATTCTCATACGGTGCCTATTGGCCTCTTCACCAAGCCAGGTATCCAGTCCGGTAGCCGAGAGAACTTCGGCGACTTCTGTGAAATTTATGGAAAAAGCACCTAGAACGCTACTTCCTCCACCGAAATACCTGGTTACGTAACCGGTCTCCATGTCCGCACCAACAACAGGATCGGCGTCTTGGTGAACAAGGACGGAAAATTCATCTTCGCGACAATCGGCTGAATCACGAATGAATTTCCCAAGAGAGTCCGAGTTTGTGACAACCAGAGCGGATTCTAAAACAAGCACTCTGCCCGAATCTATCGACACCGACCCTCCAGGCAGTATCCAGTTTATGTTCGATGTAATCCTATGGTCATCCATAAGAAGGTTTTTCAGGAAGCCCGGATTATCGGTAATTATATGAAACTGTTCAGTCCCGGCGCGTTGACAATTTATTATGATTCTCTTGAGTTGCGGAACTTGCGCTATCGATTTGCTCGGGAATCTGGATAGATCCTCGCCATTTGTTCCCGTGCCAGAACAAAGTACAATAGCATCCTTCATAGCAGATTATTCAGAGGAATCAACAACTCTCAGAAGGTTCGGGGCGCGGTATTCCTTTTTCAGGAATCTGTCGGCCTGTTTTCTCGCCCTGAAAAGATCCAGTGGACAGTCGACATCCATCCAGTAAAGTTCGCCTATATCGAGGGGCTTGATTTTATACCCCTTGCTTATAAGCCTGTGTATTGAGGAAATATACCATTTCCCTTCGGCACCGGGATTTCTCATCTCTTCCTCAACCGCCCTTTTGAGCAGCTCCACTCCCGTATCCCGAAACACCCTTATGCCGACCGATTCGGCGGAGGTTTCAGCGTTTGATATCTCTTTGCTGATCTTCGTAATTCTACTGTCGTTGACAACAACTTTCATGTCCTCCCTTTCATACCGAGGTCTCTTTTTTATGGGAAGACAGATTTTTTCATCCCTGACCGCAAGCGCCTTGTCCAAAACACCTATCTCGTACACATCGTCTCCGTTCATGACCACTAAATCTTCGTCAAATTCGCTTCTAGCTATCCAGAGAGACACAAGGCTGTTTGTAGACTGGTAGAATGGATTGTAAAGAGTGTTGATTCTCATTCCCAAGCCATCGTAACTTCTTAGGAAATCCTCCACTCTCTCAAAACCAAAACCTACGACGATCACGACTTCGTTTATGCCGCAGTCCCTTATGAGGTTTATCTGGTGTTCAAGTATGGATATGTTCCCAATATCAAGAAGACACTTGGGCTTGTCATGAGTGTAGGGATATAACCTAGTTCCCCTGCCTGCTGCAAGTATTATAGCTTTCATAAGATTTCCTAAATACCCCTAGTAGAATCGAGAAGCGCAGGTGATAACCCCGGCGAAAAACACAAGGCATAACGCCTTACTTCCAAAGCACCCTCCGAAATCCTAATGTAACTATAGGTATTAGCTATGTCAAACAGGTCCTTAACCCCGCAAGTCTTACGCGGGTTAAGGCTGAAAGAACGGGCAAGTTACCCATCGGTTGCAAGTTTAAGACCATTAATTCCAGATTTTATGCTGCTTATATTGTTCATCTCATCAACATATATAAGCTTAGGCCTGTGTGTTTTGCTCTGTTCTTCATCATAGATTGCAAAATCCGCTATTATCAGGCAATCGCCTTTGCTCGCGAGATGCGCCGCCGCACCGTTTACACAAACTATGTTTGAACCTCTCGCGCCTTCGATCACGTAGGTTGAAAAACGGTGGCCATTGGTCAGATTGAAGATATGAACCTCTTCATAGGGGAACAGATCTGCCGCGTCCATAAGATCCCTGTCAAGCGTAAGGCTCCCTTCGTAATCCAGATCCGCCTCGGTTACCGTAATTCTATGTATTTTGGATTTCAGAAGTACTCTCTGCATTGCCAACCTCTTAAAGCACAATATTATCGATAAGCCTGATGTCATCCAGCCTCACGGCCAGCGCCACCAAGTCACCCTCCACAGCCCTGTGCCTGAGCTCAAGGGTTTCAGGGTTTCTTATCCCAATATAATCAATATCATTAATTTGAGCCATACGCAACACCCTATCTGCCTCGGCAAGCAGGACTTTGCAGTCATCACAACCGCTTTTGAACTTCTTTCCGACCTCCCGCAAGGCTTTGCTTACCGAAGCAGCCCTGATTCTCTGCTCCGCGCTGAGGTAAGCATTTCTTGAACTCATAGCAAGTCCGTCAGATTCCCGTACTATCGGCATTTCCACTATCTCAATGTCCATATCGAAATCCCGTACCATCTTCTGAACGATCCTAAGTTGCTGGTAGTCCTTTCTTCCAAACACCGCAAAATCCGGTCGGACAATGTTAAACAGCTTAAGCACGACAGTTGCTACCCCGTCAAAATGCCCCGGCCTGAAAGAACCGCAGAGACAGTCCCCAAGGTTTCCCACAGAAACCGTGGTCTGAAAACCGTCGGGATAAATATCGCTTATATCCGGGTAAAACAGATAGTTAACGCCGCAGCGCGCAAGTTTTTCCACGTCGCCTTCGTAGTCCCTTTCGTAACGATCAAAGTCCTCACCGGGTCCGAACTGCGTGGGATTAACAAAAACACTTGCGACTGTCACATCCGCCCTTCTGACCGATTCCTCAACGAGGGTAATATGCCCTTTGTGCAGGGCCCCCATAGTGGGAACAAAGCCGAGTTTTTTGCCCGCTTTTCTGCAGTCATCGGAAACCTCCTTCATGTCGGAAGGGCAGTTTAGTACAGAAAGCGCACCCACACTATCCATAAGACTGCTCCTGTGAAGGAAAAGTCCCTTTTTTTACCTCTTCCACGTATTTTTTTGCTGAATCGGAGATTGTCTCTGCAACCTTCGCGTATTTCTTGACAAATTTGGGGAGCGGGTCCGGCGTCAGGCCGATCATATCGTTTACGACAAGTACCTGTCCGCCGCAATCCACTCCGGATCCTATCCCGACTGTAGGTATTTCTAGACTCTCGGTAATATCTCTGGTCACCTCGGGTAAAACGCTTTCGATAAGCACCATGAAAGCGCCCGCCTGCTCACAGGACTTGGCAAGACCCAAAAGCGTTTCGCGCTCGCCCGGCAGACTTCCCTGTACCTTGTAACCACCCATTACGTGAACAGACTGCGGACAAAGCCCTATATGAGCGACAACGGGAATCCCGGCTTTCTGGATGCGGTACACAGTGTCGATGTATGCATCATTTACCTCAAGCTTAACCGACTCAGCTCTCCCTTCCTTTAAAAGTCTTCCGGCGCTCTCTATAGCCTCTTCGGGAGACTTCTGATAGGAAAGAAAGGGCATATCCGAGCACAAATGAGCCCTGCCCACGCCTCTTGAAACAATCTTCGTGTGATAAATCATTTCATCCAGAGTAACCGAAAGCGTATCCTCAAGGCCCTGAACCACGTTCCCAAGAGAGTCCCCAACCAGAACCACATCTACTCCCGCCGCATCCACTATCGCGGCAATGGTAGCATCGTACGCAGTTATCATGGCGATTTTCTCGCCCCGTTCCTTCATCTTGCGAAAATCAGTTGTTCTCAGTTTCTTCATTCTGCTTTATCCCTTTTTTTGAAACTCCCGGAGATCATTCAACGTATATTCTGGCTGAGTATCCCCGCTTTCTCAAAACTACGCGAACCATCTCAGCGTCTTTCCTTTTCTTGAACCTGCCCACCCTTACCCTGTAATAAGTATCTCCCTCAAAGGCAAAAGATTCCACTCTCACATCCTCGTCCGTTGCACGCGAAAGCTTTCTTTTGAGTTCATTGGCCGCCGACTTGCTTCGAAAAGAACCGGCCTGGACCGTGTAGAGGGAGATAAAAAGGCTTTCTGACCTTTCAGAGGGCGTCGACAACACTTCTATTCTCACCTCCGCAACACCGCTTCTAATGAGTCCAATGGATTTTGCGGCCGCGTATGAGAGATCTATCACCCTGTCCCCTACATAAGGACCCCTGTCATTTATCCTGACCTTTACCTGCCTGCCATTCTCGCGGTTGGTAACACGTACGACGGTACCAAAAGGAAGTTCTTTGTGCGCCGCGGTATAGGCGTATCTGTTGAATACCTCCCCGCTTGCAGACCTCTTTCCATGCTCCTTGTCCCCATACCAGGAAGCCTTGCCATATTGTACGGTATCTGTGGAGCGGGGCCTCTGAAAATCCCGGCTTTCCCACTTCGGGAAACCCAGGGGAAAAGAGCAACTGACCGCAAAAAACACAGTTAGAACAGCAAATCTGACCCATATCATAGGGTGTTATTTTACCATAACGGATTTCCGTGCAGACACCGACACGCTGGAATACCTGTTGCGCCCCTTCTGGTAATCTTGAGATTATAAGCGATTATAATAAAATAGTGCCACCAAAAAACAGGCAGATGCGATGAACCGGCCGGATAATAATTTTTCCCTGATAAACCGACTTCCCCCTTATGTACTCGGCGTAGTCAATGAACTTAAACACCAGGCGCGTGCCAGGGGAGAGGATATAATCGACCTTGGCATGGGGAATCCTGATCAGGCTACGCCCGACCATATAGTGGAGAAACTCCGCGAGGCTGTAAGAGAACCCAGGAACCACAGATACTCCGCTTCCGCCGGATTGCCCAAACTTCGTCTGGCAATAACCGACTGGTACAAAAGAAAATACGACGTTGACCTCGACCCGGATTCTGAAGCCGTTGTCACGATAGGATCAAAAGAAGGCATATCGCATTTAATGGTCTCCATACTTTCCCCTGGAGATATGGCGATAGTTCCCGATCCTAGCTACCCAATACACAGTTACTCCGTAATCATAGCAAGAGGAGACACTCGCAGTTGTCCCATGGGGGAAAAAGAAGACTTGATACAGTCAATAGAAAAAGCGATAAAGGAAGTGTGGCCGAAACCCAAAGTGCTTATTCTTTCATTCCCCAACAATCCGACCACGCAGGTCATGGACCTTGATTTCTTCGAAAAAATCTGTGATCTGGCACGTGAAGCGGGTCTTATAGTGGTGCATGATCTGGTTTACGCAGAACTGTGTTATGACGGATACAAGGCCCCGAGCATAATGCAGGTAAAAAGAGCCAAGGATGTTGCGGTGGAATTCTATTCACTTTCCAAAACCTACAACATGCCCGGCTGGAGGGTCGGCTTCATGGTGGGAAACCCGGAAATCGTTTCCGCACTCAAAAAAATAAAAAGCTATCTTGACTATGGAATATTTCAGCCAATCCAGATAGCTGCAATTACCGCTCTCAACGGACCTCAGGAACCTATAGAACGTATAAGGGAAACCTACAGGTCCAGAAGAGACAAGCTGATCGAATCATTCGCAAGGGCCGGATGGGAAATCCCAAAACCGAAAGCCACGATGTTCGTATGGGCACAAATACCTGAAGAGTTTGCGGAAATGGGGTCGCTTGAATTCTCGAAACTTCTTATAGAGAAATCAAAAGTCGCCGTATCCCCGGGAGTGGGATTCGGAAACTATGGAGAAGGATTCGTAAGACTTGCGCTTGTTGAAAACGAGAACAGGATAACTCAGGCGGCAAGGGGAGTCAGAAAGCTTCTTCAGGGCAACCGCGGCTACTAAAAAGCCTGCCCTATGCTTATAAAAATCTTAAACCTGTCATCTCTCTCCTCGTCCTCGGGGTTTAGAAGATAGCCAAAATCCGCCCTGATCGGCCCGATAATCGTATGGTATCTCAAGCCGGCACCGGCCGCGTACTTGAGGTCGGAAACACTGAAACCGAAACTCTTTGAATAAACATTTCCGTAATCAAAGAAAATTACCGCTCCAAGTTTATTAAAAAGCCCGAAGCGGGCTTCAGCGTTGCCAACGATTATGGAATTGCCCCCCAGGGGGTCCCGATCCGAATTAAGCGGGCTCAGATGCTGAAATGAATACCCCCTCATGCTTGCACTACCTCCGGCGAAGAACCTCTTGAAGATCGGTACGTCAAGCGGGTCAGTTTCCCCAAGTGTGGTTATATTCCCAATCGTGGCCCTTTTTCCCAGAACGATCCCGGAAACGTCCTTATAGTATCTTAACTCGCCCAGAAACTTCAGGTAATTGGTGCGGGCGGTGCTAATGGTCTGAATCGGTGTTTCCATAAAGAAAAACAGCCGCATTCCACTGGTAGGATTTATAAGGCTGTCGGTCAGATCATACTCAACTCCCAGATCAATAACCGTCAGGAAGACGCTGTCTCGGGCACTTTCAATCGGCGTTCTTAGCACCTGAGACTCTATATCCGCGTATACGACGTTTAGGGAACTGAAAAACGTGAGATAATCAAAGAATTCCTTGGACAAAGTACTGTTGAAGTCAAAACTCAAACCCTCATAGCTCGGGAAATCATCCCTTCTCGCGTCAAGCAGAAAAGCAAGGCTGGAATTCCTGCCGGCCAAGTGGGGCTGATCAAGTCTGGCCAGCAATCCCCGTGTCAGGGATGAATAGCTGGAAGTAATCTGCAGGGTTCTTCCGCCGTCGAAAAAATTCCTCTGGCTCCAAGACAACTGCGTCCTTAAATTGTCCTCCGTGGCATATCCAACTCCAAGCTTTATCGTCCCGAGTTTCCTCTCGGTAACGCTGTATATAGTCTGGACCTCGAGTGCCTGCTCGTCGTAATCAGTATCCACTATAACGGAATTAAAAAGGCCGGTTTCAAAAATGTTCGCCCGTGATTTCTGAGTCTCTTTGAGAGAAAACAGATCCCCTTTCTCATACTCTATCTCCCGCTTGAGAAGTCTGGTGGCAATATCGGAATTTCCCCTGAATATCACGTCGCCGAAATAATATTTCTGACCCGGATCAATGGTGAATTCAACATTAACCTCCCTGCTTCTCAGGCTCACAATCGCCTCGGATTTTACATCCGCCAGAGGATAACCCCTATTGGAAAACAGCTCCGTGATAAGAATTTTTGACTTCTGGTAACTTATCTGGGAAAAAGGTTTTCCCTCTTCGAGGAGAATCACCTCGGCGACATCGGAGACGTAATAATCCGGCTGGTCCCCAAGAACTGCTATGTTCAGAGTCTTCACTATTACCGGGTCTCCTTGATCCACCCTTATTTCTATATCCACTTTTCGGTTTTCATCCCGGAAATCCAAGGTATGGGTTATAGTGGAACCGTAATAACCATGTTCCCTGAGAACCTTCTCTATTCTTTTTATATCGTCCTCAAGGAACTGCTCGTTGAATTCCGGCTGCTTTCTCCAAGGTCTCCTTGAGGGAAAAGGAGTTATCATGGAGTCCTTTATTCTCTCGAGTTCTATATCTTTTAACCCCTTTATACTGATCCCGGAAATAAAAACCGTTTCGTCATTCTCCGCTTCCTCGGCGCTAACGTCCGAAGCCAAGGGAAAAAGCACAAGAAGAAAAAAGAATCCCGAAAGCAAGAAAGCTACGTACCTGGATACGCAAAGGAATTCGCGCGGGAAATTGTTGCTGTCGTTGCGGTCAGAAAAAGAAGACATAGGGCTATTCATCTCTACATAATGTTAACAAGGACAAACTGATTTTAACAAGGACAAACTGAAAAAAACCGGCGGGCTAGAAACAGACATAGACCCTAGCTGTACAGAAGTCAACGATAAACGACCGTACGTGTAAAACCAAATGCAGAGGAGTTCCGAATTAAGAGACATTGACGAAATGCCATATCGCCCAAGACGCAACAATTCGTAGGCATAGCGGCAAAAAACAAGACTGCTTATACAGAATAACCCGGCAATATGATATTATTGTTACCGAGGTCGTTTAACCATGGAGCTTTTACTGCTCATTCTGTTTGTTCTTCTCGGATTTTTCGCGGGTACATATATACTGGGGACTTTTTTCTCCCTCGTTTTCATGCAGTTACCGGAGGTTTTCAGATCAAGAGCCAGCGGGAGCTCTGAAGTGCCGGTACAGAGGCTCGTGTATCTAATTCTAGAGACCATAGGATGGTTCCTCTTGCTTCTCTCGCTTATATTCCTGGTAAACAAGTATCTTGCCAGCTATCAGAAGCTTTTTCTCTGCGGTATATACGTAGCCTTGGCTTTCCACATAGGAACGCTTCTGAATCTTTACAGAAAACCTTCATAAAGTGCAGAGAGAAAAACAGGGAGTACCGCTTCGCTTTCCCGCGCTGTGTCAATCTGGGAGCGTCCTCAAACTCAGCTAACCCGGTTTTAAAAACTCGTGGCAGGTCGCAGGACCCAAGAGAAGAACCATTGTTCTTGGGGGTTAGCGTTTTCTCTGCGCTGAAAAGTTGCTATCAATAAACATCTGTCTGGCAGGATCTCCCGGATCATCCCTGCGTTTGCGGCGCAAATCCTTTGCCGTCTTCTTTTCCAGAACAGGTTTATGAATATATTCAATTTCTATCGTTCTTTTTTTAGAGTTCAGGCTTGCAAGCACTACCGTGTCCGAAAAATTCCACGACAGAACCTCGTAAGAAAACATTTTTTCCCGCTCGAAAGTGTTGCCGAGAACATCGGCGAGATTGCCGACAAGCTCGTTTTTTGCGGACGCAAAACGGGTTTCATCCTCAAAACTGAATAATATGGAACTTGACATAAGATTGTCTTTATAAAATTCAAGCCGGGTTTCATGGTCCGGTGGCGGGTCAAAAGCAACTCCGGACAAGGAACCGCCCAGGACGACTTTTCGGATATCGTTTGAGTATTTGCGATCAGAAACAACCTCGAGTTTGGAAGATTCGACCAGACTAAGCGCGTCTTTTCTGGAAATTCCGAATTCAAAACCGTGAGGAATCCTGAGATTCACCTGGCTTCCCTCAAGAGGAAAGGGAAGGAAAAAGAAAACTGAAAAAATAAGCGTCAGCCAAACTCTCGCACAATACATAAGGTTTTCCCGTGATATAAATCGCTTAAACACATGGTATACTTTGGAACCTGTGATTTTAACCGTTTTATACAAGCTTGTTAAACACAACTCAGTGAAACTCTAATGAAAACCATCGTAGGAGTAATCGGAGCAGCTAACGCGAACGAGGAAGAGAGAAGAACTTCGGAAAAGGTCGGAGTCCTGATTGCCAAAAGAAATTGTTTTTTGCTCTGCGGCGGAATGAGAGGAGTTATGGAAGCCGCGTGCCGGGGAGCAAAATCAGCCGGGGGAACCACAATCGGAATCCTTCCCGGCCCGGAGGCATCCTCTGCCAACAAGTTCATTGACATACCGATAGTTACAGGAATGGGGGAAGCGAGAAATGTGATAGTGGCAAAATCTAGCCATTCCATAATAGCCATCGGAGGGAGTTTCGGCACCCTGTCGGAAATATCGTTTGCGCTTAAGTCGGGGATTGCCGTCATCGGGCTTGACACTTGGGACGTCTCTGAGGAAATTATCAAATGCAAAACTGCGGAAGAAGCAGTGAAAACAGCCTTCGAGCTATCCTCCCTCAGGAAAAAAGCCGGATGAAAACCATCTTCGGGTACCCAAGCAGAAAAAAATGACACTGCAAGATATTGAAAACCACATAAGACGCGTTCCTGATTTTCCGAGCAAAGGGATAGTTTTTTACGATATAACCACACTTGTTAAAAATGCCGAAGCTTTTCGAAAATCTGTTGATATGATGGCGGAGATGCTGGCCGGTAAAGAAATAACCTCTTTTGTCGCACCCGAGAGTCGAGGTTTTATATTCGCTTCCGCCTTATCCTATAAACTTGAAAAAAGTCTTATCCTGGCAAGAAAGCCGGGCAAGCTGCCAAGCGAAACCGCAAGCGTTTCATATGACCTTGAATATGGAAAAGATGTTCTGGAAATTCACAAAGACGCAATAAATGGCAGAAGCAGTGTAGTAATTGTTGATGATCTCCTGGCCACTGGAGGAACGGCACACAGCACCGGGTGCCTAGTGGAGCAACTGGGAGGAAGCGTTGCAGGATACCTCTTTTTTATAGAACTCACGGGACTCAAGGGAGCCGAGGCGCTTTCCCCCTACCCGGTCTGGTCCCTGCTTAAGATGCCGGGGTAAGAATTGAAGAAGATAGAAGTCACAGTCAGTTCAAACGAAGATAATTCCTACGAAATCCTGATCGGCCAAGGTCTTGTGGGTCAAATTGCCAGTGATCTGGCCGACGCATCCATAGCCCACTCTCACGCCTTGGTAACCGATTCAAACGTGGCGGATCTCTACGGAACGAAACTTCTCGGCAATCTTGAGGAAAAACTCTCGGAAGTCAGGATGATCTCCTTTCCGGCGGGAGAACAAAGCAAAACCAGAGAGATCAAATCCTTTATAGAAGACAGAATGCTTGAATCGGGATTCGGCAGAGACTCTTCAGTCATAGCACTTGGCGGAGGGGTAGTAGGGGATATAGCAGGATTCGTGGCCGCAACTTACATGAGAGGAATTCCCTGCGTTCAGGTGCCCACAAGCCTAGTTGCCTGCGTTGACAGTTCGGTGGGAGGAAAAACCGCTGTAGACACTCCTCACGGAAAAAACCTCATCGGTGCCTTTTATCAGCCATGGCGCGTGTATGTGGACACAGACACCCTTAAAACCCTCGGACCAAAACAACTCGCGGAAGGACTCGCCGAGATAATCAAGTACGGCGTAATAAAGAACGAGAATCTGTTTGAGTACCTAGAGGCAAATATCGAGAAAATCTATGAATTCGACAACGTAGCACTGCTTGAAGTAATAGAGACAAGCTGCAGGATCAAGGCGGAAGTGGTCGAGAAAGACGAAAAAGAACAGAACCTGCGGAAAATTCTTAATTTCGGACACACGGTCGGCCACGCAATCGAGCAGCTTTCTGACTATACAATCTCCCATGGAGAAGCGATTTCCGCGGGAATGGTAATTGAGGGGAAAATCGCTCTGGGCGAAACGGGGTGGAGTGAGAAAGAGCAGGACAGGCTCACCCTTCTTCTGGGGAGGGCGAGACTTCCTACTGAGCCTCCACGGGGGGTAAACGTCGGGAAGATAATCGACGTCATGAAGATCGACAAGAAAGCCAGAAAAGGCAAAACTGAAATGTCGCTTCCCGAGCGCATAGGCAAGATGAAAAAACATGGAGGAGATTATGGAATAAAGATCGGGGAGCAGTCCATAACTTCCGCTTTTAAATCCTGATAAATGAAGTTAACCAGCCCCGCGGTGGATATCTCCTTGTTTTCGCTTCCCATCGGCAAAAAAGACATCTTCTGCGACGAAAAGCCCCTGGTACTTGAAATCGGCTTTGGAGAAGGAGAATTCCTCATAAACGCAGCGCAATGCGACGCAAGCAGAAACTATCTTGGTCTTGAGATAAAAAGAGGGAGATTCCGAAAAGCGGTACGTGCCGCGGAAAAGCTCTCCCTGGAGAACTTAAAATTTCTCCACATTGAAGCTGAAATCGCACTCAGACAGGTCTTCAGAGAAAGAATGTTTGATCTTGTTCTGGTGAACTTCCCCGACCCCTGGCCGAAGAAAAGGCATTCAAAACACAGAATGTTCAACCGGGAATTTATAAGCTGCCTGGCAAAAGTGCTTACCAGAAGCGGAACGACCGTAATAAAGACCGACCAGTTAAGCTACATTGAGCAGATAGTGTCTGAATTCAAAGGAAGCCGCTTGTTCCGCCCCACACACCCTCCACCCGGTTTCGTTGAGGCTCGAAGCGGAGAAACAGAAACGAAATTCGAAAAGCATTTCAGGGAAGCCTCGCAAGAGATATTCAGTGCCGTTTTTCTAAATCTCCCCCAGTAAACAAGCTCAATATGTCGATTTATGAAAACATTAGGAACTTATATACATTACTACACGCATACTGTTCTTGGCCGAACGGGCCCGATTTCAGTCCGCTTTTCTCTCATCTGGTTATAAACTTTTGTGGGAACCCACACGTAACATGATGTTGTGGATGCGGAGGCATAAAAATGATTGGGACCCAGTACTGGTGCTCGGTGGCACGAACTTCCTATTGGACATTTGTCACGGCGTTTAATTGACGCGCCGGTCTGACTTCGTTATATTGCGCAGAAGACGCAAGACAACTCAGAAAACACGTGAATCAATCAAATTTATCTTTTTGTTTTTCTTCGCTTGATTCAAGCTTGGTAAAAGGTACTGGGGAGGAGCGTTCTGGTATTAGACAGACTCCTGTGAGCCGTGAAATTGATATGAGGTTGCCCTATGGGTAAACAAGTATATAATTCCCACATTAAGAATGTTCTATGTATTAAGTTTGTCCGTTCCGCACAAAATATGGAGGTTTTTTAAATGATAGTAGTAATGAAACCAAAGGCGACCAACGAAGAGATAGACAAGGTCAAATCCATTATAAAGGAACTTGGCTACTCGCCGCATCCGATCGAAGGAATTCTCAGGACTGTCATCGGAGTGGTTGGAGACGAGAGAGGAAAGCCGCATGATCTCGACATCCTCAAACAGCTCCAAGGAGTCGAGAAGGTTGTTCCCGTGCTTCAGCCCTACAAGCTAACGAGCAGGGAAGTAAACGATGAAACCTCCGTTTTCAATGTGGATGGCGTTACAGTAGGAGACAGCAAGATCCCCATAATCGCAGGACCGTGCTCGATTGAAAACGAAGAACAGATAATGACAATTGCAGCTTCCATAAAAGATTCAGGGGCGTCAATGCTCAGAGGCGGTGCGTTTAAGCCCAGAACTTCACCCTATTCTTTCCAGGGTCTTGGAAAAGAGGGACTGGAACTTCTCGTCAAGGCAAAAGAAATGACCGGACTGCCCATAGTGACCGAAATAATGAGCCCGGACGATCTTGAACTGGTCGAGGAATATGCGGATGTGCTTCAGATCGGAGCCAGAAATTCCCAAAACTACTCGCTTTTAAGACATGTCGGCAAGTCAAAAAAGGCCGTCTTGCTAAAACGGGGGATGTCAACGACGATAAACGAATTTCTCATGTGCGCAGAATATATACTGTCGGAGGGCAACAGCAATGTAATGCTCTGTGAACGGGGGATAAGGACCTTTGAGACTGCGACCAGAAACACTTTCGACCTGAACGCTATTCCGGTACTCAAAGAAAAGACCCATCTGCCCGTTTTCGCCGACCCCAGCCACGGAACCGGTTACTGGCAGTACGTAATCCCGGTAACTTTAGCTTCAATAGCCGCCGGAGCGGACGGAGTAATAGTCGAGGTTCATAACAACCCGGAGATCGCCGTTAGTGACGGAGCTCAGTCGCTTAAACCGAAAACGTTCAAAAGCCTGATGGAAAAAGCTGCCCCGGTTGCCGAAGCCATTGGAAGAACCGTTTAGGAATTTCTCGGATCTCAGGAGGAAATCAGGACTTTTCTTCCACTGAGAGTCAGTTTTCCCTCGCAGAAAAGCCTTACGGCTTCAGGCAGTATCCTGTGTTCCTCAGCATGGACTTTTTCAAGCAGAGTCTCTTCTGTATCCTCCTCCATAACCGGAACAACTGCCTGAAGAATAATAGGGCCAGCGTCAACTTCCTTTCCCACGAAGTGGACAGTACACCCCGTCTGTTTCACTCCGTAGTCAAGTGCCTGTCTTACCGAATTTGTTCCTGGAAAAGAAGGAAGCAAGGAAGGGTGAATATTGATGATACGGTTTGCGAAACGGCCTATGAAATAAGGAGTAAGTATCCTCATGAACCCGGCAAGTACGACAAGGCCTATGTCATATCTGTCAATTTTCGCGACTATCTGTCTTTCGAACTCTTCCCTTGATTTAAAATCCCTGCTGTTTACGAGTTCTAGTGGAATACCGTGGTTCTTAGCCCTGTCAATTGCCATTACTCCTGGAGTATCACAGACAACCACGGCTATGTTTGCGGATTCTATGCCGGAATCTATCACTGCCTGAAGATTTGTTCCGCTTCCGGAAACAAACACGGCAACGTTGATCTTTGACATCGCAGGCACCGGGAACTAGAGAAAGCAAGGAAAGAAAAAAAAGGGCAGCCACCTACTTTCCCACTCCTGAAAGGAGCAGTATCATCGGCCTATAAGGACTTAACTTCCGGGTTCGGGATGGAACCGGGTGCTTCCCCTTCAGCATAGCCACCCTAGAAGGGATAAACTACCATTAAGAAAAATAATGTCAAACTGGAATATCAGTCAGTGTTAAAACCCCGTATGGGAAGAGCTCTCCCGAACCTTTTAAGCTTCTTAATGGCCTTTACTTCGATTTGTCTTATTCTCTCGCGGGTAACATTCAGTTTTTTTCCTATTTCTTCAAGGGTGTATTCCTTGTCTTCGTCTATGCCGAAACGCATTTTAACTACTCCTTCCTCCCCGTTGCTGAGGTTGGTACAGAGTGCGTTGCGCATGATCCGGTTCAATTCCTTGGTTTCGAGCATGTCAAGTGGAGAACTGGAAGCCGGGTCCGAGATAATATCCATCAGCCTGCAGTCGTCCTCGCCAATCGGGGACTCAAGAGAAATCGGGTCACGCGACACCTTCATGATCTTCAAGACCTTATCAAGAGGTATGTCCATTGCCTCGGCTATTTCTTCGGGTTTGGGTTCCCTTCCTAATCCCTGCATCAGGGCTCTCGAGATTTTGTTTAGCCTGTTTATATTTTCGGTCATGTGAACAGGAATTCTTATAAGACTTCCCTGATCGGCTATTGCGCGCGTAATTGCCTGCTTTATCCACCAAGTTGCACAGGTTGAAAATTTGTATCCCATTCCATGTTCGAATTTTTCAACCGCTTTCATCAACCCCATATTGCCCTCTTGAACCAGATCGAGAAACGGCAGTCCTCTGTTAACATATTTCCTCGCTATACTGACTACCAGTCTAAGGTTGCACTCGATAAGTTTTTTTCTAGCTTTCTTGGTAGCCTTCTTTGCTTTTTCAAACCTTCCGAGCACCTTTTTAAGAGAAGCGATTTCCTCCTCGGAATATTCAGGTCTCGAACCATTGCCAACCGCACCGTCTGAATCATCCATCATGCAGTCACAATTCCCGCCCTCAACCCTGTCCACATATTCGACGGCCAGCTTGTATATCCTGTTGGCCTGCGTAGAGGAAAAATCGATTTCGTCAAGAAGCTCTACGGTCCGCTCGTTGTTCTTTCTGATTCGTTTAGAAATCTTCGCTCTTTCGCTATCCGAAAGCTTTGGTTTATCGAGTTTCTTTCTCAGCTCTTCTGTCTCAGCAAAAAGTTCTCTGATTGGAAGAAAGTTCTTCGCGGAATTTCTATATGTTTGGCTGTCAGCGGAAGATTCTATCTGCTCGCCTTGGTAGGAATTCTCGCCCGCACCGAGCACCCCTTCTTTTATCTCTTCTTCGAGTTTGAGAACCTTTTTCATCATGAAGGGGTTCTCTATTATCATTCTTGCGATTATTTTTTTGCCTTTTTCAATCTGTCTTGCTATCTCAACCTCTTCCTCCTTTGAAAGGAGGGAGTGCTGCGCAATAGCGAGAATGTACGACCTTATAGGGTCCTGGTCGGAATCATGATTCCTTACGTGTTTGAGCCTGTCTTCCGATCGAGAATCAGACGGGGCACTTTGAAAATTCTGTACGGACTCGGAGAATTCCCCTTCGTCCTGTACGCCGACCTCGTTCCCCAACCCGTTAGTCTTGTCGGTTGGGTTCAACTTGCAGTTCCTCTTATGGTCTTTTCCATACTCACCAGATCCCTGTATTGCTCAACAAGTTTTCTTTCAAGAGTTTTGTCCGAAGAGTCACGCTGCTTGCGGATTCTGTCTATTACTTCATTACGCTTAAAAGCTATATTTCTCAGTTCAAGCTCCTTCACGCAATCATTTAATATTTTCTCCGAAGTCATCTCGTCTATCAAATCATCCGAAGAAAAAATTAATTCGCTCAGCAACTGCTGCATCTCGATTTTCTCAAAAGAACTCATCAGGGAGGAAACTTCAGTAAACCCCCCTTCACCCACGTGCTTGAGGATAACCTTTAAATCGTCATTTTCAAAATGCTTGCCGATATTTTCAATCTTCTCGGCGCTGATCATGCGAGGAAACTTAAGCAGTATCCTCGCAATTTCCCTCTCATGAATGTTCCTTTTCGGAATCAAGATCTCTGGCGCAAGCGACCCGCGGTTGCGCCCCGGATTTGAGGTCTTTACAAAAGAGAGAAACTCAGACTCCCTTATCCCGAAAACCCCTGTTGCCCTGGAAACAGCTTCGGCCCTTCGGACCGGGTCTTTTATTTTCGAAACCATGTCCGCAAGAAATCTTATCGACTCTCCGGAAGACATTTTCTTTTCCCTGTATCTTGCGAAAGTGTCGTCAATAATAAAATCGGAGACATCAGCGGCGTTTGCCACCAGTTCGCCAAGACTCCCCGGTCCATGCTCCTCCAGATAATCATCGGGATCAAGTCCGTCTGGAATACGGCAGATGCTTGAAGAAATTTCCTGTTCAAGAAGAATTTCTCCGGCCCGCACAGCGGAACGTATCCCGGCATCATCACCGTCATAGACTACAACTACCTCCTCGCAGAAACGCCGCAGAAGCCTGGCGTGCTCATTTGTAAAGGCCGTCCCCAGCGTGGCGACCACATTGCGTATTCCGTTCGCGTAGAGCTTTATGAAGTCCATGTAGCCCTCAACCAGAATGGCTGCGCGTTTCCTTCGGATTTCATTTTTCGAGTGGTAAAGTCCGTAAAGAAGGCTCCTTTTGTCAAAAATCCGGGATTCGGGGGAATTCATGTATTTCGGCTGTTTGGGGTCGTCTTCGCTCAGGGTTCTGCCGCCGAAACCGCAAATTCGTCCCTCCATACCCTCGTTTATGGGGAAAATAATTCTGTTTCGGAACCGGTCATAGTGCCTCTTATCCTTGGCGGCAATGAGGCCAAGTTCTTCGAGTTCCTTGCTATCGATATTGTTTCTGGAAGCAAATTTTACGAGAGTGTCCCAGCTGTCGGGAGCAAAACCGAGCTTGAATTCTCTGATTATCTCCGAACTGATTCCCCTGGATTCCAGGTACTCTCTAGCCCGCGCGGAGTTTTTTCCTGAACCGGTGAGGTTCTCGTTGTAAAACGAACAGACAAGAGAATTTATCTTGAAAAATCTCGCCGAAGCTGCCTCTTTCTCTTTATCGCTTTTGGTGCGCTTATGCGAAGCCGGGAGTCTGACTCCGGCTTTGCGCGCAAGTTCCTTGAGGGCTTCGCGGAAACCTATATTGTTGTACCTCATCAGGAAGCCGAATATGTCCCCTCCGGCTCCGCAGCTGAAGCAGTGGAAAAAACCCTTCTCGTCATTTACTTGCATGGAAGGGTTGTTGTCGTCGTGGAATGGGCAGAGACCGATATGGTTCTTCCCAGATTTTTTAAGGGAGACAAAACCTTGTATGAAATCTGCTATACTGAGCCTTGCCTTTATATCCGCTATCGCTGATGTGGAAGAAGAACTCTTCATTCAAAGCGAACTGATCAGGGAGGGGGAATGTGAAGAAAGAATTTAAAGCGAAAATCGCTAAATTAGCGCGGTTTATCTTCTTTTCTTGCCTGAACTACGCTTTTTGGCGGCAAACAGCTTCTTTTTTTTCTTCTCGCTCGGTTTTTCGTAGTATTCTCTCTTCCTTACTTCAGAAAGAACCCCACCCTTTTCAACCTGTTTCTTAAACCTTTTTAAGGCACTGTCAATGCTTTCGCTGCTACCTACTGTTATTCCTGGCAAAGAATCAAAACCTCCATCCTCACGGGAGCGAAAATCCTAAAGGATAAAAAAAAGATTGTCAAATCACCTTATTCCGATTGTTTTTCCGGAAGCGGGAATTTTCCGACCATCTCCTGGTTCCTTCTTATCTGTTCTTCGATTTTGCGGGCATTTCGCTTCTCGAATTCATGGTCGTAGGGTTCCTGGGAAGCCCTCTGCTCTTCCAGCCTCCGGCCCCAAGAATCCCGCCTGTCTCTGATTTCATCTACAAGTCCCATGACAATTTCCCCATGTTCTCTCTACGTAACCGATTCAGTCAGAATGCAGCCGCGGAGATTTTCATGAATTTCACTTTTTTCTCAATCTTGGGCATATACTCAGCAAGGACGTCTATTGTCTGCGGGTAAGGATGGCCTATACCCACGGCCAGGCCTTTTTTCTCGGCTATCCTTACCAGCTCGTCAATCCGCTCAATAGTATACTCCTTGCCCCGCCCCTCCTCGTCAATAAAAACATCCCTCTTGAGCACTTTCACTCCAAGACGCTTCGCCACTCTGTATCCACGTGAGTCGGGAGTAGTAAGACTGTCGACAAAATAAAGATCTCTGGCCTTAAGTTCCCGCATCACGGTCTTTACCGGCTCTTTATGCTCCATGAATTTGGAACCCATGTGGTTGTTTACCCCGACGACATGGGGGACAGCCATGATGTTTCTCCTGAGTTCCTCCCCGATCCGGCTTATGGAGAAGCCGAGCAGCAAAACTCCTTCTCCTGCGTCGTCGGCAGTGTAACCGGTGGAATACTTGGGTTCCATGGGAAGATGGAGCATCACGTCCCTTCCTCCGCGGTAAGCGGCCCGCGCGGCGTAATGTGAATGGGGAAGGTAGGGAAGCACGGCAAAATTAATCGGCTGTTTGATCCTGAGGAGTCTGTCAACCGACTCCCTGTTCTGGCCCAGATCATCTATTATAATTATGATTTCGGGGCGTCGGGGCTTTTTTTCAGCAACCTTCTTATCCGCCACTTCGGGCGTAACCTCCCGGGGAGGTTCTCCGTCGAAGAATCTTTCAACATAACGGAGACCGAAGATTGAAAAGGCGAAAAAGAAAAGCAGTAACAGTACCGCGTGGGTAAGTTTTGCCGCGCGTTTTTTATCGCCGGTTTTTGATGTAGACGGTTTTTTTCTCGTTCGCTTCTTCTGACTCAAGTACCTTATCTCCTCACATATGTTTTACAGTTTCCAACGCCCTTGAAAGCTGCGGGTCCAAGGGAGCATCCTTGTCACCACCTTCAACAAAAATATCAGGTTCTATGCCCTTGTCATCTATCAGAATCCCCTTGGGGGTAAAGAGTCTCGCCGTGGTTATCTTCACTCCCGTTTCCCCCGAAAGCTCTATCACGGACTGAACGGATCCCTTGCCAAATGTTCTTGTACCGACTATCTTCGCCCTGCCGCTGTCTTTAAGCGCTCCGGCAAGAACTTCGGAAGCACTGGCGCTCCCCCGGTTTACGATTACGGCAACATGATCAGTCTGTATCTCTATCCCATCCCTGGCGAAATACTCCTTCGAAGTCAATTCGGACCTTCCCTTCACGTTCAGTATAAGCCCTTTATCCATGAACATGTCACTAAGCGCAAGCGCCTGTTCAAGCAATCCTCCGGGGTTGTTTCTGAGGTCAAGCACAAGTCCTCCGAGCTTCGCGCCGTTTTCCTTTTCAAGCCCCCTGTAAGAACTGAGAAACTCATCCGCAGAATCCCTGTGGAACTGTGAGAGCTTTATATAACCTATATCTTTTTCAATCAACTCAGACTCGACGCTTCTAAGTTTCACTATCCGTCTTGTGATGGTGAACTTATGGGTTTCCTCGGTTCCGTCTCTTCTGACAACGATATCAACCGTAGTTCCTGCTCTACCCCTTATGCGGTCCAGAGCGTCAACTATGTTGGTCTTCTCGGCACTTTCCCCGTCTATGGAGATGATCACGTCTCCCGATTTCACGCCGGCTTCCTGCGCAGGACTTCCTTCAATCGGAGATATAATGGTCAAAACCCCATCGCGCACCGTAATCTCGACTCCTATGCCCTCAAACTCCCCCATAGTTCCTATCTCAAGGTTTCTCAGGCTCTCAGATGAAAGGTAAACCGAGTACGGATCAAGGGAATCGAACATGCCTTTTATGGCGCTTTGAGTCAGTTGCTCGGATGAAACCTCTTCCACGTAGTTTTTCTCTATCAGGTTCAGGGCTTTTGCGAAGTCGGAGAGGCCTCTGTATGTATCTTCTTTTGCGAGAAGCGGGGTTGAAAAAAGAGAAGCCGGAATTAACGCGTATACTATGAAAAAAAAGCGGAGCTTTGTCATTGCGACCTACGTTTCCTGTAGTTTACCTGAAAGGAATTTTTTTTGGACTAAGCAAGTAAAGCAGGGTTCTCGCCCTGTAGATAGCAAATTAAAATGACCGCTTTTCTAACAAATGAATTGACCGGTTTTAGATTTGTCACATTAGTCTCGGAGGGCGTAGCCCGAAGAGGCTGATGTGAAACTGGGATCACCTACATGACCTCCTATCTGGATACTGTCTCTGTTTACTCTTCCTCCCTTGCTTAATCTCCCCACGCTGTCATAACTCCCAACCCTGCGCTTAGGGTTGGCGCAAAAATAACTTCCGGTTTTATCTTGGCCTGATAGTGTAATTCCACCTTGGGATTTCAGTGTCAGCAGTTATATTGAGGCTTTCCATTTCACTTTCAGAGATTCTGACCCCTTTTTCGTACTGTTTTTCAACCAGATGAGCCGTAACACTCAGTCCGGCGCTGGTCGTGGTTGAATCGATATATCCGAGTATAGTCTCCAGATCAACAAGCGGCACACCAGCCCAGTTCTTGCTGATCTCGCTGAACAGACGATGTTCTACAGGATTCCACTTTGAAGTGCCCGTTGGATAGTGAGCAACGGTGACGGTAATGTCGCAGGGGTCGCACAAACTGTTCTGCAACGCACTTTTCCACGCACGTGGACGACATCCGTTACTGCCTCCAGAGTCGGCAAGAATGATCAATTCGCTGGTATGGGGGTATATTAATTGTCCCTGGTCACGCCACCATGCGGCCACGCAATCAACAGCAAACTCCGGAGTGTCGTTGGAAGTTCCGACAAAGACGGTGCCAGTATTGGTATGAATATCGTAGATGCCATAGGGAACAGCAATCCCGTCGGCCAAAGAGCGGAAGTCGTGGTCATTAACACACTCGGGGTGACGGCCCCATTTGGAACCATGATTTTTAAAGCGCCCGATCAGTTCTTTTTTCTTGGTGTCAATGCTGATAACAGGAATCTTTTGATCGCGTCCGCGATTGCGTAACACGGAAATACGCTCAAACTGCAAGTTTCGCTGCGGGTGGTCAACCGCGCAAAGCGTCTTGTGATTAACCCGCAATGAGTATTTCATCATGCGCAGAAGCCTGGCAACGGTGCGTGGACAGACGCTGATGTTGAGACTCTGCAGAGCTTCAGACAGTCTCGCTGTGGTGCAACGCACCCATTTCACAGCACTGCACGGGTCTCCCGCAGTGTCATGATCAACAAGCTTCCGTATATGCTCTGTTATTTCGAGGTTTTTTTTTCAATCCGCTTGCGACCGCCACCCGGCTTGCGAATCCGATCCTTGATAACTTCACCAGACAGAAGCTCGTGACGACCACGCGAAACAGTAGCAGGGTCAAGTTGCAGGGCGTGTGCCATCTGAGCGTCTCCCCCGTGTCCAAGACGCGCCGATTCAAGCCCCGCGTACAAACGCCGCTGACGCTCGTTGAGCGTATCAAAAAACAATGAGATCATCTTCCCCGATTCTTCGTCTGTCTTTCGCTTTACGGGCCGCGCAACCACGGCAGCCGTACGTGCCCGAAGCTGTCGCGCATTTATCTCTTTGTCAGCAGCGCAGTAAAGATAACGTCCGTCAACCTTTTTACGGTCAAGCCGCATGGAAACGCACAGCTTGGCGAGTGTACTGCCGCAACTGACTCCCGCAATCTCATCAAGCTCTGCGCAATACAGACCATCAGACGATTCCGATACCAAAGCCACCGCAGTGTCTCCAAGAGTACCGTGCTTTGAGAAGTGAATGCCGTTGTGCTCCCACAGCCCGTGTTTGTCAAACTGCACCGTTTCGACAAGAGTGTAGTATTTGCCGCCATGGGAATAGCTTGACAGATAGTCAAGTTGGGCAAACTTTCGGAATACAGTACGTCGCGAACCATGACCGATAGCCTTCTGTATTTGTTGCAGAGTGACTACGATGTGGCTGCGCATGAAGTCCTTGATGGTCTGCGCGGAATATGTTTCTGTTCTCATTGCGGCACCTCTCCAGTATAGATACCTTATATAGTGCCGGAACAATCTATGCCAGTCAAGATATCTTAAAGAGTGAAAGTACCTTATATTGTGGGGGAATTAAAGGAGTATGTGCATTTATTGCCTTCTCTGGTAATCGACATTAATGACACGACTGCTGTAGGTTAATGGAATTTGTTTTTGCGCAAGCCCTTACCATGATATACAGCCATTCTCCCGTCATCATATTCATGCACCATTACATTCGCCCTTACGAAGTGATAACGATCCTTAACCGGGGGAATCTGCAACTTCATCCCCTTGTAGCTCACGCAGTTGTCATTGCCCACAACCCTCGGATTCTTAATACACAGTATGTTGTCAAGATCCACTCCGAGCAGAGGTACAAACGCGCTTCCCTGTTCCCCCGGCTCCACAGAGAACTTCTCGTTAAAGGGTCCGAGGAACCTCTGCGACAGATACTCATTTGCCTCCTCCATCCCCCTGATACCCGCTTCCCTCAACTCCTGGGGAAGCCTCCCCTGCAAAGTCCTGAACATCCTCTCGCTTCGCCCCCGCGCCTGCGGTGAATAACCAGGTATCATCCTGACTCCCAATTCTGCCATCGCTCGCCCAAACTGCGTCAGATTCTCCTTGTCCACTCGACCTCCCGCCACAGGCGTTATCCAGTAATGAGACCCTCTGTCACTGTAGAAACTCGAAAAGATACCTTTACCCTCCAACACCTCCCGGACTCCTCTGAAACTGCTCTGTGTGCCCTCCTGACCTACGAAGAAGGCACTGTATATCTCCCCCGTGGCGTCATCCATCGTAACCACAAGATCCCACTTCTCCCCAGAAACCCATTCGTGGTCGCTTGCGTCCTGATGTATCATCATCCCCTCACGAGGTTTGCGGTCACGTAACTGTCGGTGAGGTCCCCTGCGCCGAGACGGCTTTACAAGCTCCGCGCGGTGAAGGCAGCTCTTAACCCAGTTGTAGGAACGCTTGCCCTCGTGGCGCTGGGTATAAGCCTCATAAAAGTGAACAACGTTACGTCCCATGTAGAGATCCCGGTAAAGACTCTCCACCTCTACCACTTCCTCAACGGATGCCCTTCTGGGGGATGTGCGCTCGACCCGTTTGTCCAGAAGACCTTCTGTGCCTGAGTTTTCATAGCGAATTGCGTAGCGGCGGAATGTTCTTTCACTCATGTTGAGTATCTCCGCCGCATCCGCTTGTCTAAGCTCCTTGTCCTTCCACTTCCGGTATATCTGCTCAAATCGCATCTTCCGTACCTTCTGTAGTGCCTTTGTCTGGTTCATAGATCCCTCCTGAAACGAAAAATCTAAAACCGGACAGTTCATTTGTTAAGAAACCGGACAATTAGTTTATTACTTACAGCAGGGTTCTCGCCCTTGATGAAGAAGGGGAAATAAGATAGGTTTACGTTATATCGGTTCACTTATATGTCCACACTTTTTACTGGAATAATATCAGGATTTGTCAAAAGCTGCGTTTCCGACCTTCCCGAAGTATCCCGGGAGTGGGTTCCGCTGAAAAGAGCCCTTTTTTACCTGGGGGCACTTCTCATCTACCCGGTCGCCCTGATCGTGGCCATGGTGGTAATTGCTACGGTCGTTCTGATCGCATATCCCATTTCTTACATCTATCGGGCAGCGAACTGAAACGACGGTTGTCAGCGAAGCTCTCAAACAGTGTCTCACAATGCAGAAAAACCATAACATCCCCTCACCGGGTCCTATCCCCAGGCACGTTGTCATAATAATGGACGGCAACGGAAGATGGGCGCGACGAAAGAATCTCGACAGGCTGATCGGTCACAGGGAAGGAATAAAATCGGCAAGATCTGTGGTCCGTGCCGCGCGGGAGATCGGGATAGAATATTTAACTCTTTACGCGTTCTCCGCCCAGAACTGGAAGAGACCGGGAAAAGAAGTTTTCGCACTTATGGATCTTTTAAGACGGTACCTCTCAGATGAAGGCGAGAAGCTGCTTGCGCAGAATACCAGACTAAACGCGATCGGGAATCTCTCGAACCTCCCCCAGGACATACGTAAACTTCTTGGGCAGGTGATGAAAATGACCGAGCAATGCAACTCCCTGACGATAACCCTGGCTCTTAGCTACGGGGGCAGAGAGGAGATAATCAACGCCGTGAACAGCATAATCACGGAGGGAAAGAAAAAGCCGGTTTCCGAGAAGGATTTCGAGGAATATCTCTATACCTCCGGCCTGCCGGAACCGGATCTGCTCATAAGAACCGGGGGAGAAATGAGACTTTCAAACTTTCTGCTGTGGCAACTGGCCTATGCAGAAATATACGTCACAAAGACACTGTGGCCGAATTTCAGAAAAAGGCACCTGCTAAAGGCCATTGCCAATTACCGCAACAGGGAAAGAAGGTTCGGACTGACGGGAGAACAGATACGGGAGAAAGGGCGCTAGATTGAAGAAGATTTCCATACTCGGGTCAACCGGTTCGATCGGGTCGCAGACGCTTGAGATAGTACGAAGATTTCCCGAGAGGTTTGAGGTGACGGGTCTTTGCGCGGGGAAAAACATTAACCTTCTTGCGGAACAGGTAGCGGAATTCGCTCCGAAGGTCGTATCGGTCACCCGAAAGGAAGACTCGGAGCGACTCAGGAAAATCGCCGGTCCGAAAACACAGATACATTACGGAGACCAAGGGAATATCGCAGTTGCCACGGAAGGAGATTGCGATCTGGTGGTATCCTCCATGGTAGGTTTCCCGGGGCTTCTGCCTACGCTGTCCGCAATACAGGCCGGAAGAAACGTTGCGATAGCGAACAAAGAATCTCTTGTGGTCGCCGGAGGACTCCTTGTTTCCGAGGCAAAAAACCAGGACGTTACCCTACTCCCCGTGGACAGCGAGCACAGCGCCGTTTTCCAGACGCTTCTTGAGAAGGACCGCGAATTTCTCAAACAAATCATTATAACGGCATCGGGCGGGCCGTTTCGAAAAACCCCGAAAAAAGACCTGGAGAAAGTTACGGTCGCCGACGCACTCTGCCACCCCACATGGAAAATGGGAGAGAAAATAACCATAGATTCGGCGACGCTGATGAACAAGGGATTTGAAATCATAGAGGCAAGGTGGTTTTTTGACATGCCTGCCGAAAAAATATCAATCTGGGTACATCCCCAGAGCATCGTGCATTCAATCCTTGAATATGTTGACGGCTCGTTCATAACGCATCTTTCCGCTTCTGACATGAAAATACCGATAGCCCAAGCGCTTTCCTACCCCGAGAGACTCGACCTCGGGCATCCCGACGCCTCGCCGGACGACCTCTCGGACATTACGTTTGAGAAGCTCGACACAGATAAATTCGAGGCTCCCGCGATGGCAATTGAATGTCTCAGAATGGGCGGCACTTATCCAACTGTGCTAAACGCCGCGAACGAAGTGGCAGTAGCAGCGTTTCTTGACGAAAGGATCAAATTTACCGATATAATTCCGATAGTCGGGGAAACTCTCGGGCGTCACGACAAACTTGACTCGGGGTGTCTTGACAATATATTAGAGGCGGACAGGTGGTCAAGGAGCGCCGCCGGTTCTATAATGGAGAACCTTCTTTCTTAGTGATGATTACTATTCTGGCTTTTATTTTCGTAATAGGAATCCTGGTCTTTTTTCACGAGTTGGGACATTTTCTGCTCGCGAAAAGAAGCAATATCAGGGTTGAGAAATTCTCTCTGGGTTTCGGCCCGAAACTCGTTTCTTTCGTAAGAGGCGAAACGGAATACCTCATTTCGGCCCTTCCCCTCGGCGGATACGTGAAGATGTACGGAGAGGGCAGTGAAAAAAACATAATCGTCGAGAGCGTCTCGAACACAGAATTGCCGCTTGTCTCCGGGGACAGGATCACGGGCGTAAGCGGATTCAGTCTCGAGAACTACGAAAGCTGGAAGAATCTTCTCCGGGTACTCCAGTCAGACCCGAACCAGGAAAAGGAGCTTGAGGTGGAAAGGGACGGGAAGGTCTACTCTCTTGTCGTCAGCAACTCGGAACTTGATTATATAGAAGCCTTCTACGAAAAGGAATACCAGAGAGGGTTTTCCGCCAAGTCCATTACAGACAGGTTCCTGGTAATCATAGCGGGGCCCGCCATGAACTTCATAATTCCCTTCTTCTTCATGCCCCTTGTGTTCATGTTCGGCATAAGCGTCTCAGGTTATCTGGAAGATCCTCCTGACATAACTTACGTAAAGAAAGACTCTCCCGCCCATCTCTCAGGATTCGCCGCAGGTGACAGGATACTGAGTGTAAACGGAAAAGAGGTCAAAAACTGGAAAGACGTGAACGTGGCCGTTCACTCAAATCCCGATTCGCTGCTTGAATTCAGGGTCAGAGCCGGAAGCGAAACCAGAACTCTCACTCTTTTCGCGGAAGCCAGTTCCGACGGCAGGGTAGAAACCGGATTCGCAAGGCCCATAGCCGCAACCATAGCGGAAGTAGCTGAAGACCGCCCCGCCTGGAGAGCGGGCATACGTCCGGGAGACAGGATCAAGGCAATAGACGGCGCAGAGGTTACGGACTGGAACCATATGTCGGACATAATAGCCGAAAGCGGGGGCAAGGAACTTGATTTCACGATTGAGCGTGGGGAAGAAAAAATGCATTTCCGTTTGGCGGCTCAAATGCAGGAAGGCCTCGGACGCTACATAATCGGCATCACTCCAAGCACAGACAGAGTGCTTAAAAAATACGGTTTCTTTGAATCGATTAGCAGGGGAATAGCAGAAGCGGCGCGCATGACGGTTGAGATCACCATTCTTTTCTTCGGCTTCCTGTTCAAGCTCGTAACAGGAAAAATAGCGCTTGCCACTGCCGGCAAAACAGTCGCGGGGCCACTTCTCATCGCCAAGATATCAGGGGACATAGCTCAAAGCGGCATATCGAATCTCCTTCAGTTCACCTCGCTCATAAGCATAAATCTCGCACTGATAAACCTACTCCCCATACCGATGCTCGACGGAGGACACCTGCTTTATCTGGGTATCGAGAAAATAAAGAGGAAGCCCCTTAGCATAAAGACCCTCGAGATAACCCAGAGAATCGGATTTTCCTTCCTTATTTTCATCATGGCGGCGGCGCTGTATAACGACATTCTCAGGATGCGCGAAGACATATTCTCGCAGTTCGGCAGAATTTTAGACCTTTTCCGGTAAAATTACCTAGACAAGCCGATGGCCATGAAAAAGGACAGCGAAGAAATACTCAGGATCAACAGCCTTTTCTACGAGGCGCTTGGAACCAGGAATCTGAAACTCATGGGGGAGGTCTGGGTAAAGGACTCAAGGTCCGGCTGCGTCCATCCGGGATGGACAGCTCTTCGCAACTGGGAAGCCATAAGGCAGAGCTGGGAAAGCGTTTTTGACCCTGAGGACCAGGTCGACATCAGCATTTCAAACGTAACCGTGGACATAAACGACACCATCGCCTGGGTTACCTGCCTGCAGGAGATGGTTTACATAAAAAGGGACCCGGCCATGTTCAATCTCTCTCAGTCAACCAATATATTCGAGAAGCAGAACGGCAGGTGGCTTATGATTTTTCATCACGCTTCGCCAATTCCCGTACGGGGTTACGAACCGGACAAAAAGACCATACAGTAATATCCTGAGGTCATTGCCATGCAGAGATATACTTCCTTCCCAAACAAAATCAATCACTACGGCTGGTGAAATTAAATCTCATTGCGAGAAACGCAAGGAGAGCAGTCATATGATCAATTTATTGACATATCTTTCCTTTTTAGCAGCAATATGCAATCATATGGTCGCATTATGCAATTATGCCAGAAAATGATGACTTAGATGCTGTTCGAAAAAAGATGCTGAACTTGCTTGAAGCAGGAAAATTCACTAACGCATGGTCAAAAGAACGGCCGGTCGACTGGAATCCAGGTAAAGTCATGAATCCTTACTCCGACATCGGCATGGAGTTTACCCGTGGATCATGTTTGGATTTTATTGAACGACCCTTGCTTGAGGGGCATTCAATTGAAGTTGTCACTCTTGAAAAGCCTAAGGGAGAAAAAGGATACGTGATGATATTTCAGACTAAACCAGGGTATTCGGATATTTACATCAAATTACAGATTGCTGAAGACAGGCTGGTAGGGCGAAGCTTTCACTACAGTCGCTACACGGAATAAATATTCGCCCGTTGAAGTTTGAAGTGCACCACCCCTAAAAACAGAGTTTGAGCCCTTTTGAGGCATACACCTCAATTTGAAAGGGCCAAGTGACAAAGATAATCTCTAAGTTAGCAAAACAAAGGAGGTTATCCAATGCCATATAGACACTTGACCCTAGAAGAAAGGTTCCTGATATACAAGCTTCGTCAAGCCGGTTGGTCGTATCGTCAGATCGCTGTTAGTCTCGGACGCAACCACGCTACGATCAGTCGAGAGATAAAGCGTAACAGTGGTAAACGGGGCTACAGATACAAGCAGGCAGATAAATCAGCGAAGCGTCGTCGCAGGGAAGCATCAGCAGTCCCCCGCAAGATGACCCAGGAGCGTTGGGCAATGGTGGAGGACCGGCTGGTCAACGAACACTGGAGCCCCGAACAGATATCCGGGAGATTGCATCGCGAAGGGGTGCTCTCGGTAAGCACGAAATGGATTTACAGCCGCATCTGGGCGGATAGGAAGGCCGGGGGAACCTTGCACAAGAGTCTGCGCAGACGAGGCAAGAAACCGAACCGTCGCGGCAGAGACGGTTCGGGACGAGGTGTTATTCCCGGGAGAGTGGACATAAGCAAACGCCCGAGGGAGGTTGAATATAAGAGCAGGGTCGGGGACTGGGAGGCGGACACCATAGTGGGCGCAAAGCACAGCGGAGCGTTTGTTTCCCTGGTGGATCGCCACTCGAAGTTTACGCTTCTTCACCCTGTCGAACAAAAAACCGCAGAAGATGTGGGAGCTGCTATGTTGTGGTGCCTGGAGCCGGTGAAGGCCCTTGTGCACACCATAACAGCGGACAACGGTAAGGAGTTTGCGGGGCACGCCAAAGTGGCCGAGCGGCTCTCTACAGGGTTTTACTTCGCTACGCCTTACCATTCGTGGGAGCGAGGGCTTAATGAGCACACAAACGGTCTTGTGAGAGAGTTCTTCCCAAAGAAACAGGACTTGCGCAAGGTTGACCCGGAGGAGGTCAAACGGGTTCAGGGCTTGCTCAATACCCGACCGAGGAAAGCGTTGGGCTACAGAACGCCTGTCGAGGTGTTCTGCGAGGCGCTGGGGAAGAGTCCGGTTGTGTCTGAGCTGTGTTCGTGGCGGGAATAGTTTCGGGGTCTGTTGTCTGGATATGGAGAATGGGGAGGTTTTTTCTTGTAGGAGAGTTGCGTTGTGTTTTGGAGGCAACGCAATACAAATTGCAATTCCAAGACAATGCTCTTCTTCGCTCGGGCTCGCCCTCGCTACGAAGAGCATTGTCCCCCGTCCACCTCTGTGCTAAACTCTCCCAAAAGAAGATTGTCTGAGTCAGTGGTGCACTTCGGAGTTCAAGTGGTGATTGTAAAAACAGGAGCAAGAAATATGGATAAAAACAGTAAAGTTGATTCACTTTCAAAAGAAAGCGTTACATGTGTTATGTGTAAGTCTTCTAATGTGGAGACCAGGAATTCCCACTAAGAGCTTATACCGGGTCGTTGTTAGCAACCAAACTTCGGTTTTTCGTGATTCTGTCGGTATTCAGTGCTCCTGATTATGCACGGGGAACAGTTTTTCTCCCTTCCAAAGACCATTTTCTTCACTCATATCAATCGTCAAACACTCCTCTCCCACACCCGCCAAAGCGAGTTTCCAGGTATTTCGAGAATACACAGACTGTACTCCCTCATCATGAGCTATCGAGAAGTTCTATACTGCTTCTGTAGCCTTGCACTATTGCCCTGTACAAAAATTCCCAGCTCTCAAGAACATGTTCTCTGAACATGCCGCGTACTTTCTCCCTCAGATACTTGAGTCTTCCCATCTTCTCCAAAGCCGCCTGAAACAACCTGCAGCAATGCGCCTCTATCTGATCAATCAGAAAAGCAAGCAGCATCAGATTGCCGAACACACTCGCAAGATTCTTGTTGCCGTGCCCAAAATTGTGCTCAAAATGATATCCCTGGTTCTTAAGAGTGTTAAATGTCTCGTTCTCTATGCGCCACCTCGCTCGCCCAGCCCTCATTATCTTCATCAGGTTCTCCCGGTTAAGCGGTATATCCGTAACCCAGGAGAACTTCGTGGTCTTGCTTTCAGGCTTCTTTTTTGTGCCCGGCCTTGTCTCATGATATTCAACAAAGTTAACCCGAACTTCCCTGTTCGACGCGTTAAGCGACACGTTGTTTATGTACCTGAACCTGTGATGTATTCCGTCCGTGCCCTCTACTTCCACTTCCCGAGTCTCCGAGGAGCTGTTCACCTGTTTGAACAAATACTTGTGATCTCCCTCTCTTGCGCCAAGTATGTACCTCAGATCATTGCTCATCAACTGCCTGATATGAGGAGCGTTTGACGCAAGCCCGTCTTCAAGCACTATAAACTTCATATGGGGATGCTCCCTTCGCAGATCCTCTATGAACCTCTTTGCAGCATTGCGCTCACAGTCATTCTTCTTAGCCCCGTCTGTCTTCAGTATCTGCTCAGGCGCAAACGGAAACACTTGCTTGTGTTCAGGGTGCACTATAGCCCCGCAGAGCATATGATGATAATACGTTACACTCCCGTCACGGTGATGCTTCTCACAGCAGTTCTCGCAATGTACAGTCGGGGATGAGAAAAAACCGGTGCCGTCCATCGAAAGCAAATAGTGACCGTCTATATACTCGTACCCTTCAAGTCCCTTTCCCCTTTGCAGTTTGCTGAACAGTTTTTTGAAAGCGTTGCGTATATCTCTGGGAGAAAGCTCATCAAGACGCTTTCTCACCCCTGAGTCTGAGGGAACATTCAAAACCCTGTACAGACTCCCGAGATTTGAGCGGACCTTGTCGTTATCATGAGCGGCCTCGTCAAAAGCAAGCAAAGAGGGGTATTTGAGGGAAAACACAGCAAGTCCCGACATCAGGTAATCCGGCAGAGTAAAACCGCGGCCTGAGACGGCATCATCTATTTTTTTGAAACTGTTGTGAGCAACATGGAGCAGTCCTGGTTTGCTCAGCGTTTTACGCAAACGCTCCTTCATAGTCCACCTCCGGCAGTAAACTATAGTTGTTGTTCCTGAAGATCAGTCTACCATACGGCGGGAACACAGACAGTGTTGATTTATGGGAAAGTGTCGGAGATTCGGGGAATCTTTGCCTGAAAACAGGGCAGAAGTTTACGAAAACAAAATCCTCAACCCCTTTATTTTAAGGGGTTTTAGGCGATAGTGGGAATTGCTGTGTGGAGACCAATCAAGTGGAAAACAACTTCGAATATGGAAGTGCTCTGCTAAAAGCAACTATAACTGTCCACAGCTGTGCTGATTGTTCTTTCGAATTTACCGGAGAGGGATCGGACGACATAATGCATGAAGCCGTATGTCGCCACCTCGGATTCTTCACCCCCGCAGAGGTGCGCAAGATTCGAAAAGACATGTCGATGTCCAAAGTGGAATTCGCAGACGTATCCGGAATCGGTGAAGCATCCCTTGGCAGATGGGAAAGAGGCCGCTTGCTTCAGAGTCACGCCATGGACAACCTTCTTTATCTTTTGAGTCTGCCTGGAAATCTTGAGGCAATGAAGAGAAGGAGAAACTCTTCGGAACAGATATAATCTGAGCTTATGGATTCAGTTAATGCTTTCAAGGTAGACCGAGGCACCCAGCTTCTCAAGCTTCGCAGCTTTTTTCTTTACCTCGGAAGAGAGCTTCTTTTTGTAATCGGACACCGCGCGTAAAAGCTCGGGGTCGGCAACGGAAAGAATCTCAACGGCAAGTATGCCGGCGTTTTTCGCCCCGCCGAGAGCAACCGTGGCAACCGGAACGCCCGAGGGCATCTGCAGGATAGAAAGCACAGAGTCCCAACCATCAATCGAATTTGAGGATTTTATCGGAACCCCTATTACGGGAAGAGGAGAAACGGAGGCAACCATTCCCGGAAGATGCGCTGCGCCCCCCGCCCCGGCTATTATGACCTTGATCCCTCTTTTGTGAGCCTTTTTTGAAAAATCAACAAGACGCTCCGGAGTCCTGTGCGCCGACACTATGGTAACTTCATGTCCCACGCCGAACTGATCAAGCATCTCAACCGCCCCGGCCATTACAGGCAGATCGGAGTCAGAACCCATAATAACGCTTACCACAACTGGTTTCATGCTATCGCCCTCAGATTGTTCATTATGAATTTCGCCTTATCAAGCGCGCTTGAGATATCGTTGTCAAGCACCGTGACATGCCCCATCTTCCTGTAAGGCTTAGTCCGGGTTTTACCGTATATGTGGAACTGGGCTCCTTCAACGCTCATGCATCCACGAAGTCCCTCGTACTTTACCTCGCCCTCGAAACCCGGCTGCCCTAGAATGTTAATCATAACAGAAGGAGTTTTTATTTCCGTATCGCCTGGAGGAAGATCAAGGACTGACCTCAGACACTGCTCGTACTGAGAAGTGCGGGCAGCTTCTATTGTGTGATGCCCGCTGTTATGCGGCCTGGGAGCGGATTCGTTTATAAGAATTTCGCCTTTTTTCGAAAGAAACATCTCAACCGCGAGTATACCGCACATATCAAAAGATTTTATCGTGCGCTCAGCAAGTTCACACGCTCGCTCGCAAAGAGAATCAGAAAGCTCACAAGGGCTTATAAGGAACTCAACTATGTTCGCCCGGCTGTTAAAAACCATTTCAACCGGGGGAAAGCATTTCGTCTCTCCGGATGAATTGCGAGAGACTATAACGGAGATTTCTTTCTCAATGTCAACCAGATCCTCAATGACGGATTCCCCCTCCAGAAGGTCCTGAAGCTCTCCCTCCTCCCTTACCACATACACCCCCCTTCCGTCATAACCCGTCTTTGAGAGCTTCTGAACGAAGGGAATGCTTATTTCCCCGGATTCCACTCCGGCGATTATGGCACCCGTCCCGGAAAAAACCGAAAAACCGGCAGTGGGGAGTTCTTCTCCTACGTAGAACTGCTTCTGCTTCGCCTTGTCCTGTATAAGTTCAAGCGCGTGGGGTTCCGGTCTTATGATGACTCCTTCTTCGCGCAGGCGTAAAAGCGCCTGCAGGTTCACGTGCTCGATTTCTATTGTGAGGATGTCAACGCTTCTGCCGAAATCACAGACATCGTCGTGATTTCTGAAATCACCGCAGGAAAAACCGGTGCACACAGACGCCGCAGGGCAATCGGGGGAAGGGTCAAGAACATAGGTGTCGAGGTTCCAGTTGCTCGCGGCAAGACAGAGCATCTTCCCAAGCTGACCGCCCCCGAGAATTCCCAGTTTTATCTGTTCAAAATCCATGGCCATTATACGCCGGAAGCTACAAATCAATAATTGAGAGCAGTTCCATCGGAGTTTTTATAAGATGCTCGGCTCCATTTTCACGAAGCTCATCCTCTGTCCGAAAGCCCCAGAGAACTCCCACAGGAAGCATACCCGCCCTGACGGCGGTAAGCATATCCACCCCCGAGTCCCCGAGATAAACAATCCGGGATGAGTCAATCCCAAGCTCTTTCGATATCCGAAACGCTCCTGAGGGATCAGGCTTTCTCGGAATTTCATCCCTCTGGCCTATAACCATCTCGAAATTCCACTCCGCAAGCAGATCCTCCACGTACTTTTCGGTAAACATGTGGGGCTTGTTGGTAAGAATAGCCTTTTTGAGTCCTCTCTCGGAGAGTTCATCCAGAAGGTCAGGTATGCCTTCATAAAGCTTGGTTTTCACGTTGAAGCCGCGGCTGTAGATGCCGTTGAAATCCGCAAGGCATTTTTCAATAGCGGCGTCATCGTCTTTTCTGTCCTCGGGAAGGGCCCTTGTTACCATCACCCTGGGGCCTTTTCCTATATAGTACTTGAAACACCCCGTAGCGCGCGGCGTAAACCCGCTTATGGAGAGCGCCTGATTCACGGCGTCAGCCAGGTCTTCAAGAGAGTCGATCAGCGTCCCGTCAAGATCAAATACAACTGCTCCGTAGCTCATAGTTCCGCATCCAGTCAGATTGACGGGAATATAATACCCAAAGAAAACAATTTATTTGGCGCAGAGAGGCAGAATTCAAGCGCTCAAAGTAGCCGGGTTTTTGATTCCCCGCCGCTTCGCGATAATAATATAGTTTCGCTTCGGGCCAGACGGCCAGCGCATCCGGTACGAGAGAAACGTACAAAACATTCTGAGGTTTTTTCAATGAAGCAGAGACAGGCACCCATAACGATAATCGGCGCGGGACTTGCCGGAGTTGAAGCCGCAACCCAGGCGGCGAAGTTCGGAATAAGGACAACCCTCTATGAGATGAGACCCCAAAGGATGACCGCAGCGCACATAACCCCGGGACTCGCGGAGCTTGTGTGCAGCAACTCCCTTAAATCATTATCCATAGATAATGCCTCGGGAATACTGAAGGAGGAAATGAAACATCTCGGCTCACTTGTGATTGAAGCGGCTGAGGCCTCAAGGGTTCCCGCGGGAAAAGCTCTCGCGGTCGACAGGGATATTTTTTCAGATTACATAACGCGGAAAATCGAAGATAACGGCCTCATAGAGCTAAAAAGGGAAGAGGCAACAAAAATCCCGGAAGAAGGCATCGTGATCCTGGCCACCGGTCCGCTCACCTCCGACACACTCTGCGCGGAGATATCCTCGCTCACCGAATCCGAATATCTTTACTTCTACGACGCCATCTCACCGATAATCGACGCGGAATCAATTGACCGCTCGAAAACCTTCAGGGGGTCCAGATACGGCCTCGGGGACTCGCAGGAGGGAGATTATATCAACTGCCCGCTCTCGGAATATCAGTACTATGAACTTGTGGATGACCTCATAGGAGCGGAGAAAGTTGAAACGAGAGAGTTTGAGAAAGCGATTTATTTCCAAAGCTGCATGCCTGTTGAAGTGATGTGCGAGAGGGGAAAAGATACGCTTCGGTTCGGACCCTTAAAACCCGTCGGCCTCGTTCACCCGGAAACAGGCAGAATCCCCTTTGCGGTCCTGCAGCTAAGAACCGAGAACAGCGAGGAGACAATGTACAACATGGTTGGTTTCCAGACAAAGCTCAGATACCCCCAGCAAAGGGCAGTTTTCAGGAAGATTCCGGGACTTGAGAAGGCGGAATTTCTAAGATACGGAAGTGTGCACAGAAACACCTACATAGATTCTCCGAGACTGCTTGAAAAAGACCTCTCCCTCTTATCCCGCCCAAGCCTTTTCTTCGCGGGACAGATTACGGGAGTGGAAGGATACGTGGAGTCTGCAGCGACCGGGATCGTCTGCGGAATAAACGCCTCGAGAAGGGCGCTCGGACTCAGATCAG
Organism: Thermodesulfobacteriota bacterium; assembly: GCA_965208155.1. Taxonomy (GTDB): domain Bacteria; phylum Desulfobacterota_D; class UBA1144; order Nemesobacterales; family Nemesobacteraceae; genus Nemesobacter. The sequence goes on along the minus strand of OZ242322.1, from coordinate 1,882,688 downwards.
TCCCCTTCCCGAGGGAAACTTCCATAGGTTCCCTGCTTGAATACATTTCGGTTCCAGGAAAAACCGGGTTTCAGCCGATGAACATAAACTTCGGACTCTTTCCCAGAGTGGAAGGAAGAATGGGGAAGGCGAAGAGGCGCGGAATCATCGCTAAAAGAGCGCTCGAGGGTATACGCACATACAGTCCTTACAAATAAACGGCGGCCCGTCATATGTAAAGAGCATAAAGTGTCTGCCACTTATCACGGTGAAACGCAGAGTCGGCAACCCTTCTACGCGTTTAAAAACTCGGATCTATCTATGTCGAATCTTCGCAGTATTGCCTTAATGGTTCCTACACCAAGTTCTGTGTTCTTGCCATGATTCTTCAATGCATATTGAGGACCTTTTTTTGAACCACCCTCTGTTGGCCTTTGAAGTATTATCTCGCTCCCTTTACCCCTATCATTTGGCATGACTTCAACACCAAACTTTTTCAGTTTAGCTAACAGTTTTTGTATTTTTAGTCTCGTTAGCTTTCGTGACATTTACACAACAACTGTCTGATATAGAGATTTTTTCGGTCTAAAGCTTCTGCCTTCAATCTCTATAGATTCTCTTTCATGGTCGAGGGTGTAAGGAACAGACTTATAAAACATGTTCCAATACTCCGCGGGTGCGGGATTGTAGAGGTGATCCGTATTGTCGTTTTCGTAGGCGTAATTTATATAGCTTATAACCAGATCATACAATTCTGTATAAGCAGTCTCAAAGGATTCAGTCGTTGTATTGACAATATCAAATTCCAAACAGTGTGCTACGTAGTCTTCTTCCTCTCTATAGAGAAGCACCGTTAGAAAGAATTCTTGATGCAAAATCAACACCTCCTAAGAATGTCGTGTAACAATTATATATCCACACAAATGGTTCCGCAATCACCGAACATCGCGTCGAAATTCCGGCGGATGGGTCTTTGTGTTTCTACCGGAGTGGTTGAAGGGGGTTGCAAGTCTATTGTAGGGAACAGACTTAAGCGAGGAGGAATGCACTGGACTATGCGTGGCGCCAATGCGATGCTTGTCTTGAAAGCGGCAATCATGAGCAATCGATTCGACCCATGGTGGAAACGCCGTACGGCTAACTTATAGCGAGGTTCCCACAAAATTGTCGTACACCCCTGACCCGCTTTAATCCTCTTTGACTTCTGTTTGCCATTGACCGAATAGTTCAGCAGATAACTTGGTCCGTACCCCTTTCCCCCTTCCTCAGCACAATGGCAGTTTGGTTTCCCGCACTTGCGGTAGGTTTTAACCAGGGAACCGGCACACAGGTTCCCAAGAGTTGCAAACGCATGAAGGGCACGGTTACGACGATCAATCAGATTTTGAATCTTGTTAGACATTGGAAGTTCCCCCTTCTATCTGGTATTCATAGAAAAATATCAGATAACGAAAAACCCAATACTAACCTAACAAAATCTCAAATTCCCACAAATCTGACGTACACCCCGCAGAGGTCGGAAAAACAGATAAATCCGGCAGCTAAAAGACTGGTGTTTTTTGTTCCTGAAAGGGTATCATTTGCTCTATAGCCCAGAAATAGGCAGATATGTGGGCTATAGGAGGTGTTTCTATCGCTCATGAAGTGGGTATGGCAACATTCTGACTGGCCAGATTTCAGGTGGGACCAATCGATCCTGATGCCCTTTGAGCAGCGTTTTCTGCATGAGTCGGGCCGCAGAATCGGCGTCTGGCGCCAGCTTGCCGATAAAGATCAGTCAGAACTGCGGATCAGTCTGCTGAGCGGCGAGGCCGTTGAGACATCTGCAATTGAAGGTGAAATTCTCGACCGGGAATCAGTGCAATCCTCCATCCGCCGACGATTCGGATTAACCGCAAGTCGGAAGACCGCTTCACCAGATGAAGAGGGAGTAGCTGAAATGATGGTAGCACTCTACCATGAGTTTAACCGTCCCCTTGACCACGAAACACTGTGGGACTTGCACCGGATGCTCATGCGTGACCGTTCCCACCTGGAAGTCATCGGCGGCTATCGTCGCCATCCCGAAGCTATGCAGGTCGTTTCTGGACCCGATTATAACCCCAAGATTCACTATGAAGCACCACCTTCGGAGCGAATGACAGAGGAAATGGAACGTTTTGTAGCATGGTACGGTCAGGTTGCGTCCATCGGGGACAAGATGTCTTCTCTGACATGGGCCGGAACCGCACATCTGTACTTTGTACGTATTCACCCCTTTGAGGACGGAAACGGGCGTATAGCCCGTGCCTTGGCGGAAAAAGCCCTCGCCCAGTCGTTAGGTGAACCGAGTCTAATTGCGCTTTCCCGTACCATCGCCCGAAGACGCAAAGCTTACTATAATATCCTAGCGGTAGTTTACTGTGAGGAGATTTAGCGATCAACAGCTGTATTGTAACAGTGTGATTTGATTGAATTAGATAAAAGGGAAGTGTATTACCTACCAGAGGTCAGAATTTCATCCAATCGCAGCTTTTCGGCTAAAACTTCCTGCGTTCTGCTCCTCTTGGGAATCATAGTAGCTGTCCTCTGAGGACCCTTTGCCCCCTGGGCCGGATAAAGTATCTCAAACTGCATTATTCCACTTAACTCCTCAAGAAGCTTCTCCATCGAAAGATCCTTCCAGAACTTTGCCGATTCTGTGTACAGATGCTGCAATATCGAAACCCCCAGCATACAGTAAAAAGCGTGAACCCTTATCTTGCTGTCAGTCCAGTGATACATAGGATTCCATCTGACCCACTGCCCATTTTTAAGACCTCGAAACACCCTCTCTATTTTCTGCTGACCGTCATAAGCCTCTATTACCTGCTCCTCACTCCACCCAACACGATTGCTCATAAGTACTGTGCGCCCAAAACGCTTGTCCATAAGCCCCATAAGCCCCTCACAGTCCATAGAGAAGTTAAGCCTCCACACACCGTTGTTACGTTCAAGCTCCCAGCTCACAATATCCGAGACAAACTGAGCCTGAAGATAACGAGATACTCGATTGCGTATCCCTTCCTCCGTATATCTCGCTGCGGGCCTGCTCAACTCTCTGTTTAACTTCCTCATGGATTCCATGGCTTTTGTAGCGGAATTAACAACGCTCTGCATCTGTTCTGCCGCAAAACAAGACGAATACCTGAGAACCAGCAGGTATTCCCTGCCATGACATAACTCCCTGCAAGACTCAGCGCTCACCCCCGGATGAGCAAACCCCAGAGGCTTGAGCTTATCTACGGACATCTCCCGCAACTCCTTTGGAGCCTGTTTCCACGGCAAGGCGCTTATCCACCCCAGACCCTTGTCCTCAAGCATTTGCGTATTCACCACCGAAGCCGATCCCTTGTCCATTACCAGAGTCACATTCTCTCGCTCAATGCCATGGTCATCCAGCATAAGCACAAGCCTGTCTGCAAGCCCCGGCAACACGCTTGAGTCATTCAGATTCCCCGGATACACCTTGTGACACAGACTCAGCCCCGCCTGCCCGTCCATCACGTAACTTAATCCCACCTGGCGAAGATCATGACGCTTCTGCTTGTTGCGTCCCCGCTTCGCAAGCTCGCTGCGCTCATTGAATGTGGCCATCCATGTGTGAAAGTTAGAAGTGTCATAGGCAAGCACGTAGCGGCTCAGCAGATTCCTCTCCCTCCACGCCCCGAGCAACGCTGATTGAGCATGTTCAAGCTCATCGTTTCCCTCTTGCTGTTTAATGCGGTCAAAAGCGTCCCAGAATGCCTGGGAAGTGAAGCGTTTGGAATCAAAGCCCAGATGTCTGCTGAGAATGCAGTCTGTGTACCATTGCTCAACTCGGGTTTTAGGCCCCGGGTCACAGATTCTGTGTATTGCGGCAACAAGCAGATAGTGAGCTATGGAGGGACCTGATCTGGGCTGTGGCCATATGGATTGCAGAGCTTCTATAACACCGCAGCGTTTAGCGCAGAGCCATAGTGCGGCGGGAAGGCCGAATTCAACAGTTCTTGCTTGCTTGGGAAGGGGAGCGCCTTTTTCAAGAACCATGGATTCAACTGCTTCTGCGGTGCCGAGGTAGGTTTGTTTCGTAATGCGGGGTTTTCCGTTAACGCGGGAGGAGTGTACGACGTAATAGTAACGTTTATCGCCTTTCTTTTTGTGAATGATGGAGGCCATATTAGGTAATACTATAATAGTTAATATTATATATAAGTCAAGAGTAGAAGATAAATAAAGTACAGGAAAATAGCACCCAACAGGGTAATACGCAATAAAGACACAAAAAACCATTGCATATCAAGGGGTTGTATCACACTCTAAACGGGATTAATTCGCTTCGCAGTAAACTACCGCTAGATGAGAGTTGCAGATCGCTTGATATCACCAAATGGCTGACGTGGTTTGCGGGGACGGTGCTCGACGCCCAAATTTGGAGCGAACGCCGTCTGATCCGATCAATTCAGCAAACACGGTTATTTGATCGGCTTCGTGGTTCATTGAACCCGCGGCAAGAAAAAATCCTTTTACGACTCTTCGATGCTGAACCAGACGGTTTCGAGGGCGGTCTTAGCGCGCAAAATTATCAAAGAATAACGGGGGCGACGGCTTCAACGGCGACACGCGATCTAGCCAATATGGTCACCATGGGAGCATTAAACAGTACCGGTCAACGACGCCACACACGCTACTGGCTCAATCTGCCTTCCTTTGAAGAATCCGGACATCATAAAACAACCTCATAACAATCATGCCTGCAAATCATCGAAAGCACCCGCAGGTAAAGCCGTTATAAACACGTCAGCATATTTAATTCTTCTGTTTTAATGGTAGTATTTCCCCCGTTATGACTTATCAGGAACTCATTCTGGCTCTCCAGAACTACTGGTCATCCAAGGGATGCCTTGTGGTACAGCCCTATGACATAGAAAAAGGCGCGGGGACTTTTCATCCGGCCACTTTCCTTCGCTGCCTGGGTCCCGAGCCTTGGCACGTGGCGTACGTGGAACCTTCAAGAAGACCAACCGACGGAAGATACGGGGATAACCCCAACAGGCTTCAGCACTACTACCAGTTCCAGGTGATAATAAAGCCTTCTCCTGACGACATTCAGGAACTTTTCCTCGACAGCCTCAAGTCATTCGGAATAAACCCACTTGAGCACGATATAAGATTCGTTGAGGACGACTGGGAATCCCCGACGCTTGGAGCATGGGGACTTGGGTGGGAAGTGTGGCTTGACGGCATGGAAATAACGCAATTCACGTATTTCCAGCAGGCGGGCGGAATAGATCTTGATCCGATATCCGCTGAAATAACTTACGGAACCGAAAGAATAGCGATGTACCTGCAGGAAGTCGAAAGCGTTTACGATCTTGAATGGACAAAGGGAATAACGTACGGAGAGATTCATCATCAAAGCGAAGTCCAGTTCTCAAAGTACAACTTTGAGGAATCCGACCCCGCGATGCTAAGCGACCTATTTAACATGTACGAGCAGGAATGCAGATCCCTTATCGAAAAGCATCTTTCCCTTCCCGCTTACGAATACTGTCTTAAAAGTTCGCACACTTTCAACCTGCTTGATGCGAGAGGAGCGATAGGGGTGGCCGAGCGAGCCTCATACATAGCGAGGGTAAGGGCGCTTGCGAATATGTGCGCGACTTCGTATCTGCAGACCAGAGAGGACCTGGGATTCCCACTCCTGAAAAACAACCCATGGAAAAAGAACTGATACTTGAAATCGGAACGGAGGAAATACCTGCTCTCTTCCTTGAAAAAGCCCGGGAGGACCTCGGCAATATCCTAAGCGGAGAACTCCGCGACAGGGGCATTGAATTCAAGGAAATGGAGATCTTCTACACCCCGAGAAGACTTTCGGCAAGGGTAAGCGGACTCGAGAAAAAACAGAGAGACCGCACGACCGAGAACTTCGGACCGCCCAAGCGCATAGCGTTTGACGAAGACGGGAAACCCACCAAGGCCGCGTTGGGTTTCGCCAGGTCCCAGAAAGTCGATATTGAGGAACTTGTCACCGCAAAAAGGGATAACGGAGAATTTCTCTGCGTAAGGAAAACGCTAAAAGGGAGAAAAACTTCATCCGTTCTAAAAGAGATTCTTCCGGAAGTGATCTCATCTGTTCCATTTCGGAAGTCAATGAGATGGGGCAGCGGAAAACTGACCTTCGCAAGACCCATAAGGTGGATAGCGGCGCTCTACGACGGCAAACCTGTGAAATTCAGCGTTGAAAACATCAAGAGTTCTGACCAGAGCTTCGGTCACAGATTTACTTCCCCAAAACCGTTTCAAGTGGCATCCTGGGAAAACTATCTGAGGACTCTTGAGAAAAACAACGTAGTAGCAGACCCGGAGAAAAGAAAGGAAATCATAAGAAGGAACACAGAGGCGGCTGCCAAAAAGATAGGCGGAGTCATGAAGGAAGACCCCGAGCTGCTTGAAACCGTGGTGAACCTGGTGGAGCATCCAACGGTTCTTGTGGGAGAATTCGAGAAAAAATACCTGCGTTTGCCCGCGGAAGTTCTTATAAGCGTGATGAAGAACCATCAGAAATATTTCCCCGTTTACTCCCGAAAGACCGGGAAACTGCTTCCCAGCTTCGTCTTTGTCTGCGGAACCCCTGTTAAGGACAAACAGGTAATCGTAAGGGGAAACGAACGGGTAATAAGGGCAAGGCTCAACGACGCCGAATTCTTTTTCTCCGAAGATACGAAGAAAAGCCTGAGCTCCTACACAGAAGATCTTGAAAGCATGGTGTTTTTATCTGACATAGGAACTTACAGGGAAAAAGTCGAGCGCATGAGAATGCTTGCCGCCGATATATTTGCCAGCCCCGATCTTGAGAGGGCCGCGGAACTCTCAAAGTCTGATCTCGCGACCCAGATGGTCTTTGAATTCGCCGAACTCCAGGGTGTCATGGGCAAGTACTACTCGCTTGCTTCCGGGGAGAAAAAAGCCGTCGGAAACGCGATTGAGGAGCAATACATGCCGCTTACCAGAACCGGTGAACTCCCGCGAACTAAAACCGGAGCGCTTCTAAGCATAGTGGACAAAACGGACAATATCTGTTCGTGCTTCATCGCAGATCTCGCACCTACCGGGTCTTCTGATCCTTACGCGCTTAGAAGACAGACCCTCGGAATAATCAGAATCGCCATAGAGAAAAAGCTCGATATTTCCGTCTCCGCAGTTCTCGAACACGGCATCAAGCTTGTCTTTGATTCCATGGACGCGAAAAAAGCTCGCAAGGTCAAACTGTCCGAAGAAGAACTTAAAGAAAATATTCTCGCGTTTTTCTCCGAGAGGTTCCGCAACCTGATGACAGAGTCAGGTTACGAGAGAAATGTCGTCGAATCCGTAATCTCGGCAGGTTTTGACAACCCCCTTGACGCCTACCGCAGAATAAACGCGCTTGGGAAATTCGCGAAACGAAAGGATTTTGAGCCCCTAGCTACAGGCTTTAAAAGGGTTTTCAACATAGCGAGGACCAGACCGTCCTCACCGCTTGAGAAAAAGCTGTTCAAGCAGAAAGAGGAAAAAGATCTCCATAGGGCTTTTACCAAGACGCAGACAGCGGTTTTAAAGAGACTGGCTAACTCTGAAAAAGCCGCCGGGCAAAGCGATTACCTAAAAGCGCTTGAATCAATAAAAACACTCTCCGCCCCAATAGATAGTTTCTTTGACGCGGTAATGGTCATGGACAAAGATGAGAAGATCAGAGACAACCGTCTGGCTTTGCTCAATGAAATAAAAGATCTGTTTTTCATGATCGCTGATTTCTCGAAAATCTGACCCGAAACCAACCGTCAGGCGACTACGTGATGTCCGCAAGCGGGAGCCACGGACGAATCCTGCCAAGATTCGTACCAACCATACACCTGTTAATCAATAAATCCCCGGTATCAGGGCCTTGCGGTGTGGTGGATAATCCCTGAAGGTTTCCACATACCATTGATGATTGCTGCGCGCTCTGGGAACGAGATTAGCGGAGGTAAACAGCAAGAAGGCGAGGCCGCTTAACGACCATGTTGCTATTGCCCAGCCGACCCATTCTAGGATTTCGCCCATGTAATTCGGGCACGAGACAAAGCGAAACCCACCACCCCGCGGAATCACATAGCCGGTCTCGCCCGGCTTACGCAGACGAATGAGGATATTGTCGGCGTGGAGGTTGAGAACAATCCCGCATAGGAAAACCCCAACGCCGATTAGGAAACGAGGGTCGGCGAGCCATTCAAGGGAGTACTCGCCGAATTCCGAAATGAATCGGGCATTGATGTAGGCATTAATCACATTGAAGAAAAATCCCGAACCGACCACCAGCAACGGTATCTTCCGCCCGCTCGCCCGGATCCGAAATGGGTAAATGAATGTCCGGTTCAGATAGTGACCCTGCCACATGACCAGAAAGAGCAGCGACACGATGTGGGACGAGGCCTCCCCGTTGAGATAGACGGCAAGGAAGAAGACGACCGCTGGCAGTTCCATGATGATCCAGCCGAATCTGCCGGAAATGTGCGGTCCCCAGCCCGCACCCGTGTAATGACGGCCATAGGGCGCAGTTTTACGGAGCAGATACGGGAACGTCAGGACAGCCGTGGCAATGACCACCCATACCATCACGCTGTGAAGTTGTTCCTCGGCCATTTCAGCCATTCTCGCCGAGCATGCCCCGCTCGTCAAACCATTGATAAGTGTCCCTCACCGAATCCCCCAAGGGACGCGACCTGAACCCGAGTTCCGCCTGCGCCTTGGCACTGGATATCCGACGGTTGCTGCCACTCATAACGCGTAGTGCAGCTGGCGTATAGAGGGGCCGGCGCCCGCGACTACGGTCCAAGGCAACCTGAAAAGGCGCCCAAAACCGGGCCACGAACATGGGTAACACGAAACGGGGCGCTGCCACCCCGGTCACTTGCTGAGACAGCAGCGCCAAATTGCGCATGGAATGCCAACCGCCTGACAGGAGGTAGTTTTCGCCACACCTCGCTTGCGTTTCGGCGGCCATCGCAGCATCAACAACATCGCGCACATCGACACAATCAAAACCACCTCCGATCTGTGCGGAAATTTTCCTCCGGTGCAGATCGAGGAAGAACTGTCCCACATGCGAAGGCCCGCCGTCGAAAGGACCGATCACGGCGGTCGGATTAAGGATTACGGCATCCAGACCGCGCTCAATACCGCGACGAACTTCTATCTCGCCCGCAGCTTTCGACCGGTCATAGGCATCGTGTCGCGGGCCATCGGCGGAATCGCGGCTCTCATCAAGAACTTCGTCAAGCGGGTACTGGTTGTAGGCCTGAATCGAGGAGAAGTGAACGAGCCGGCTCACGCCACATTCAAGAGCGGCCTCGACAACGTTACGCGTGCCTGAGACATTCGCGTCATGGATTTCTTTCGCCCTGCCGGGGTCGACCGAGATCACGGCAGCTAGATGGAAGACGGTTTCCGCGCCCGCAAAAGCAGTGATCAGCGATTCCTTGTCCAGAATGTCGCTGTTGACCCACTCAACACCAATATCCGCGGCGGTGCCCTGCCTCTTGCGGAATATCGCGCGGACCGGGCGGGTGTCGTGCCCGACTAGGGCACGCGTAAGCACGCCGCCGATATGACCGCTCGCTCCCGTGATCACCCGCATGGCATTATTTTACACTAAGCTGGCCCGCCTGTATGTGGTTAGGTCCCTGTCGTGGATGCTGCCAATATCGCCCTTATCGTCTCCAGACTCCCAAAGTAAAGAAAACCCCGACACCGCCTCTTATTCACACATAGAAAACGGCAGCAGGCGAAGCGCCCGGCCAGCGACTCGGTTGCTTTTTCCGTGAGCACCAAGTTTTGGGAACCGGTTAACCGAGACTGGTCCTTTTGGTACCGGTTAGCGTCAATCTTTTCTTTGATGTAGAGAAACAAGTGTGGAGCGTACCGAGCCTCATCAAGTGTCACTGTGGGCGGGTAGATCTCAAGTGATCTTTTTATATACGGAAAGTTCATTGCGCGCTTTTGCAGTGGGAATCATCCATTCAAAACATGGAATGTTAACCTCAATTCCTCCATCCACGCAGACGTAATTTCAGTGAATTCAGAGTATCATCCTGAAAATATTTGAGAAGCAACAGTATTCGGGTATCATTCCGTTTGTATGTTCGGACAATTCGGCATATGGGAATTAATCCTGATACTGGCAATCCTGCTCATAATCTTCGGTCCAAGCAGGCTAGGAGATCTGGGGTCTTCTCTCGGCAAGGGGATAAGCGGGTTCAGGAAATCTCTAAAAGACGACGACTCAGACAACAAGGAAGAGGGACAGAACAACACCTAATTAAACTCTCTCCTCAGTCCTTTATCTTCTCCGCAAGCTCCACCAGTACTCCATTCATTGATTTGGGATGTATGAAGGCGACTTTACAGTTGTAAGATCCCGGCCTCGGATGTTCATCGATAAGCCTGACACCTTCTTTTTCGAGGGCTCGGAGAGAGGATTCTATATCGTCCACCAGAAAGCAGATGTGATGAACACCCTCCCCTCTTTTCTCCAAAAACTGCGAAATCGGGGAATTCTCGTCCAAAGGTTCGATAAGTTCTACCGCGGTACCCTCTTCGGATTCGGAGCAAAGCATCGATGTCTTCACCCCGTAGTTGACCACGTCCTCTCTGTGGACAACCCGAAGCCCGAGTAGTTTGGAGTAGATATCTTCAGCCTTCTCGATATCTTTTACGGCAATCGCCACATGATAAAGAAATCCGTTTTTACTCAATTCAGGGTGCTCCCTTCGACTAACCGGAATTCCCTTCCCGGGAAATTGTGAACCTCTCGAAAGTATCTTCAGTCGGTTTGAATTTTATCTTTACACCCCTCTCCCGCTGGATTCTTCTTATGGCTCTTCCTTCTATTTCTCTGAGCTTCGTTATGACCTTCTTGTTGGCCTGCACGACAAGAGGTCCTTCAGCGCTCTGCGTTGTCCATTGATCAATATCCCTCAGTATCTCGTAACAGGTGGTGTATATCGACTTTATCCGCCCCCTTCCCTCGCAGGTATCGCAGGGTTCAGTCAAGTCGGAAAGTATGCTTTCCCTGACTCTGCGTCTGGTAAGCTGGATTACGCTGAAAGACGATATTTCCTGGATCGTGGTCCTCGCTTTATCCTTTTTCATTTCATCCGCAAAAAGCGACTCTACCTTCTTCCTGGATCTAACAGACTGCATGTCTATAAAATCGATAACTATGATTCCGACCAGATTACGAAGCCTTATTTGCCGTGCGCTTTCAACTGCGGCTTCTTCATTCGTTTTCATTATTGTTTTCTTGTGAAATTCCTCTCCTACGAGTTTCCCGGAGTTAACATCTATCACAGTGAGCCCTTCAGCCTCGTCTATGATCAGGTAACCTCCCGACTTCATCCAGGCCTTTTTTCTGTACATTTTTTCGATCTGGCTCTCGATTCCATATCTGTCGAATATGGGTTCTTCTTTGTCGTACATATCGACTTTGAAGCCATCTTTCTTAATCTTGTCGGAAAAGTACTTGGTAATCCGGCCGTGGGCTTTGGGGGAATCAACGACAATTTTCTTAAGGCCGTTTCCCATCAGATCCCTGACGACCCTGATACATGTATCTGATTCTTCATATATCACGCCCGGGTTTTTCGATTCTTCATATTTTTTCTTTATCCTTCTCCACTTTCTCACAAGCGCTCTCATTTCGGTCTTGATGTCTTTCTCGTCCGCTTCCACAGACGCCGTTCTCACTATAAAGCCCATGTCTTCGGGCTTGTTCCGCATGATTTCGGAAAATCTTTTCCTGCTTTTTCTGTCGGTTATTTTTCGGGACAGATTCACTGAGTCTGACCCGGGAAGCAGAACAAGATACTTGCCCGGTATGCCTACGTGAGAGGTAAGCTTGGGACCTTTATTTCCGGTGGGTTCCTTTGTGACCTGTACCATTACTTCCTGCCCCTGACGCAACACATTCTGTATGGGCTGGCGGTTTTTTCTGGATGTCTTTTTTGTCTCTTCCTCTTCAAGAAAAAGTTCGCTAAGCGATTCCTCATACACATCCTCGGCGGAGAGAAACCCGGAGCGGCCGTCTCCCATGCCAACAAATGCCGCCTGCATCCCCGGGATTATCTTTTCGACTTTCCCCTTGTAGATGTTGCCCACCATCGAAGAGCTGGATTTTCTTTCGATGAAGAGCTCGATCAGCCTGCTTTTCTCCAGGACCGCTATCCTCGTTTCGTTAAAAAGCGAGTTGATGATAAGTTGAGTGTTCATAGGATGTTGAAATATTTGTCAGTTATCCTGACAAATATAACCGTAATAGGCCGATGTGGAAAAAACAGGCTTGCCGGCAGGCTGGAATCTCTGTTCAGCATTTCGGTGAAATGAATTTTTCCAGAGGACTGTATGGAGAGGCTGGCGGTTCTCAGATGTTCTCGCCGAAGTCAAAGACTTTTTCTTCCAAGTTCGACGATCACATCAAAATGCTTCTTTTCAATCTGCATGACCGAAAGTCTGCTCTGCCTTACAAGTGAGATGCCCTCAAGTCTTTCGTCGTTCTTTATCTGTTTGAGAGATACGGGAGTATCAAGCGTTTCCACGGGCTTTAGGTCAACCACGACCCATCTTTCGTCTTCCGTCGTGGGGTCCTGGTAATATTCCCTTATGACCTCGGATACGCCCACCACTTCAAGACCCTTGTTACTGTGGTAGAAAAGGACGAGATCGCCTTTTTTCATGCCCTTGAGGTTATTTCTTGCCTGATAGTTCCTTACCCCGTCCCAGTACGTCCATCCGTCGCCGAGAAATTCCTCCCACGAATATTTAAACGGTTCCGATTTAACAAGCCAGTAGTTCATTGTTCAAACGCAAGACCGGAGCCGGGACGATACTCTTCCCACCGTATCCGATCCAAGAATCACCAGCCGGAGAGTTCGCTTGCGGTAAATCCGTTGGTCTCCTCGCAGTCATCACCGAGGCTTGAGTCTGTAGTGTCTTTGGCATTCCAGAAATTTTGCCGGACTGTCTGCAGACACCCAGAGTCTTCCCCAAGCGCCTGACCAAGAAACCTGTGAGTGATGACTTTGCGATGATCAGGCGAATCTGAGAAGTAAGCCATGATTTCATCCTGTTGTTCCAGATCTGAACTGAAATAATGCTTTATATCAAGACCCCCGCGGTAAACAATCACATTCTCCGCCTCAACCCCTGAAACTTCAGGCAGTTTAAGCCCTCCAGTTTGCTCGCTTAACTCCGGACATACGCTGAGATAAGTCTTGTAGCTGACAAGAAAACCATATCCGAATGTCTCCTTGGTTCCACCGCTGTCCCTGGGAAGTTTTTCATCTTTCACCCTATCATAACGGGAAAGGCTGTCAGAGTCCTCCGCCCTGTTTATCCCGAAAGAGCAGATCATGCCCGTACGGTTTGTTATTCCCCGGAAGAATCCGTCCTCTCCTCTCAGGAGGTCAGCCCATCTGGCGTCGTCCCCGTCAAGTTTCGGAAGACCATATGTCTCCATCGGGTGTTCTTCGCCGGAGATGCTCCGGTAGTCACGCGGTCCGTATCCTCCGGTATTGATCTCAGGGTGGTCTTGGAGATGTGCGTTTGCGATCTCTCCAATATATCTTATCGCCCGCCCCACCTCTTCTTTCTCAACAAGATAAACAATCCTGTCAAAAACCCCTCCCGCGTAAACCATCTTCCCGTCAATCTGAATCGGAGTTGAGTGATGGTCGTTCATAAATTTACGGAAATTCACTCGTATATCAGGATAGGCAGAAATACACGAAGAGTCCTTCTCCTCGCATGCGCTGAAGAGAATGTCCATCATGCGCGCGGCATTGTGAAGGCCGTCTGATATGGGATGTTCGCTCGGATACGTTACCTGTTCAAAAAACACGTTGTGAAGCGGTGGGCGGTCATTCTCCTCAAGCATGTAGCCTACTATGACGCCTCCGAATGAACCTGTGTAGAGATTTATGGGAGAAAGTCTGGTGCCGGAAGGCACAAAATCAGACGCTTTCATCTTCTGTCCGTTAACCGTAATATCCTCATCTTCCGTAAACATGCGTATTACGGAATTGGCGTCGCGCGCGTTAAGCTTAGGGTTTATCTTACTGAATGTATCGTGGTCTTTCAGGCAGGAAATAAAGTTCCGACCCGGAGCGCACTCCTTCTCGGCAGTCAGGTCAGTAAGGTTTGATCCGCGGTAGTTTATCGCTACCCAGGCAGTATGCACCCCTCCGTCTTCGCTAAGCAGGCCGGTAACACGGGAACCCGTTCCGCCCTGAATTATGACGCCGAGGCGGTTGACAGTGCCGATATCGGTTTGCGCGTTAGGTTCGCGGAGGGAAACCCATACGTCTATGGATACGCCGTCAGAAGCTGTGTAGGTTCCCGAATATACTTCACCGAAATAGTTCCTGAGACCTTCGGTGTCATCAGTACTGAAAACAAGACTCTCAGCCGGAGGAGGCTTAACAGGAGGAGGCCCTTCGCCATCGCCACCCCCGCAGCCCGCGACCAGAAAAACCAGAAATATCCCCAAAGCAAAACTCCAGATCCCGATGCGGTATAATGGATTGTCCATAGTAATCATATTCCCTCCAGATTTAGAATCTTAACACCACCGAAACACTGAAATACTGCCACAGTGTTAAGAACAAGACAAATCCGCGGAAAGTTAAAAACGCCCGTGGGGGATTTTTCGGTTGAAAACCATAAGGTTGTAGTTTATGGTTTATTTCATGAACTACAAAAAACTGACTGCAAAAAAGGAGCTGCTGGATAAATACGAGCCACTGCCTGACGCGCTCGCAAGCAATCTGGACGGATGGTTTCGGGTTGAGCTGACCTACACAAGTAACGCAATTGAAGGAAATACGTTAGGCCGGAGTGAGACCGCACTTGTGATTGAAAAAGGTCTCGCTGTGGGCGGCAAATCGCTTCTGGAGCACACAGAAGCCGTAAACCACGCCCGTGCCCTTGACTGGGTGAGAGAACAGGCAAAACGCAAACCGCATTCGGTGACCGAAAAAGATATTCTGCATGTTCACTGCCTTATCATGAAAGGCATTGATGATCCCAATGCCGGGCGTTATCGGGTGACCCCAGTGCGAATATCCGGCTCGGCTGCGGTACTTCCGAACCCGCGCAAAGTGCCGGATCTGATGAACGGATTTGTTAAATGGCTCGAGCTTGTGACAGCACTGCATCCTGTGGAACTGGCCGCGGAGGCCCATTACAGGCTGGTCACCATTCACCCGTTTACCGACGGCAACGGTCGCACGGCACGCCTTCTGATGAACATGATCCTGCTCATGTCAGGTTACCCGGCAGCGATAATACGCAAACGTGACCGGCTGGCTTATATCGACTCGCTTGAAAAAGCGCAGACGGACGGCTCCATGAACACATACATAAGAATTGTCGCACGTGCAGTTGACCGTTCGCTTGACATATATCTCAAGGCGGCTGAAGGCAAAACGGATACGGATGAGGAAAAAAGCCCTCTGCTCAGGATCGGCCAGCTTGCAAAACTCGCCAACCGTAGAAATTCCACCATACGCCACTGGACTGAGCAGGGTCTGCTTGAAGTCGCTGAGATTACCGACGCCGGGTACCAGCTTTACTCGCGACATATGGTTGAGAGGATAAGGGTGATAAACGAACTTAAATCACGCAGGTTTACTCTCAGGGAAATCAGAGAGAAAATATCGCGTGATTATCCGGACTGAAGCGGATTCCTTCGATATTTTTTCCAAAAATCCTTATAATCCCCTTCCCGCTTGTGTACTATTTCCCGTGGTTTTCAGTTAAATGAGGTTCTGAATTGTTAATAATTCCCGCAATAGACTTGAAAAACGGAAACTGCGTGCGGCTTCTAAGGGGAGAAGAAGGCACGGAGACCGTGTTCTCAGACAGCCCTCCGGATACCGCGAAGAGGTGGGAGAGCGGCGGAGCCCAGTGGATTCACGTAGTGGACCTTGACGGGGCCTTCAGGGGAGACCCCAGGAATTTCGAAGCCGTGCGGCAGGTAGTCCGCTCCGTTTCCTCAAACGTTCAGGTAGGAGGCGGAATAAGAAATATCGCCACCGTAGAGAGATATCTCGAAATCGGGATCAAAAGAGTGATAATAGGCACTTCGGCCTTTACCGACAGGAAGTTTCTTGGGGATATATGCGGGAGGTTTCCAGGCAGAATAGCCGTCGGGATCGACACCAAAGGCGGGAAGATAGCCCTTCGGGGATGGAAGGAAACAATAGATGTATCCGTTGAGCGGACGATGCTTGAGTTCCGCGATATGGGCGTGTCGCTTGTGATTCACACGAATGTCGACAGGGATGGAACCATGGAAGGAACCGACACGGATTCGGTAAAAAACTTTCTTTCCATCTGCCCCCTTCCGGTAATCGTTTCAGGCGGCATCGCGTCGCTTGGCGACCTTGAAAAAATACAGTCTGTCGGGGATGCAAACCTCATCGGAGCTATACTCGGAAAATCGCTTTACTCGGGTTCTGTTGACCTTGAAGACGCCATAAGAAGGTTTCAGTGAGATGGTTTCAAAACGAATAATTCCGTGTCTTGACGTAAAGGACGGAAGAGTGGTGAAAGGGGTTCAGTTCGTTAACCTAAGGGACGCCGGAGACCCCGTCGAGGTGGCCAAGAAGTACAGCGAGCAGGGAGCGGACGAGATAACGTTTCTCGACATCACGGCGTCCCACGAAAAAAGAAAAACAATGATAGACGTGGTCAAGCGGACCGCAAGCGAAGTCTTCGTTCCTCTCACAGTCGGAGGGGGCCTGAGGACGGTGCAGGACGTAAGGGAACTTCTGCTCGCAGGGGCGGACAAGGTTGCGATCAACACGGCGGCGATAGCGGAGCCGGAATTCGTAAGAAGGGCTTCTGAGCGCTTCGGAAGCCAGTGCATAGTGGTCGCCATAGACGCGAGAAGAACAGAAGGCGGGGGATGGGAGGTGTTTACCCACGGAGGGCGCAACCCGACCGGAATAGACGCCGTCGTGTGGGCCGCTAAGATGGAGAGCTTCGGAGCGGGAGAGATACTTCTAACGAGCATGGACAAAGACGGTACCGAGGACGGGTACGACCTTTCGCTCACGGCGGCCATCTCGAAAACTGTAGGGATTCCCGTAATAGCCTCCGGGGGAGCGGGGAAACTTGAACACCTGCTTGAAGCTGTGGAGCAAGGATGCGCGGACGCGGTTCTCTGCGCGTCGATTTTTCACTACGGCAAGTACTCGATAAAAGAGGCGAAAGAGTTTCTGGCAAAGAGGGGAGTGGTTGTGAGAGTTCCGTAAAGAGAGGAAGAAAAAAATCTTGCTTATACGAAAACAGACAGAGGAAAACGAGAAAAAGCTGCTTAGCCCGATGGCGGCTTTTAGCTGCGAGTCAAAAGGCAGGGCGAGGCCCGAGCGCGAATGCAACATAAGGACATGCTTTCAGAGGGACCGTGACAGGGTAATCCACTCCAAGGCGTTTCGAAGACTCAAGCATAAAACCCAGGTGTTCATCTCCCCCACAAACGATCACTACCGCACCAGGCTCACACACGTAATAGAGGTCTCCCAGATAGCAAGAACCATATCCAGGGCCCTTGTGCTCAATGAAGACCTGACCGAAGCCATAGCGCTCGGCCACGACCTCGGTCACACCCCATTCGGCCACTCCGGGGAAGCGGGACTGAACGAGGTGTTTCCCGGCGGATTCAAACACGTGCGCCAGAGCATGAGAATCATTGACGTACTTGAGCACGACGGAGAGGGACTCAACCTGACGCATGAAGTCAGGGACGGAATAGCGAAACATTCCAAGGGATGGGGCACAGAAGGAATAGACACGGAGGAGAACAGGCCGCTTACCCTTGAAGGCCAGGTAACCAAGATCTCGGATCTCGTGGCTTACGCCAATCACGATCTTGACGATGCGATCCGCTCCGGCATCATATCGCCCGGCGATATACCCGAAAAATACATCTCGGTTCTCGGAAAGACAGCCTCGCGGCGGATAAACACCATGGTGGTCGATATCGTGGAGCAGACCATGGATGGGAGCCTCGATAGAGTACTTATGAGCGAGGAGGTGCTTGAGGCGCTTATGGGACTCAGGACTTATCTCTATGAAAATGTCTACACAAACAGGCGGCTGCTTTCTCTTCACGAAAAGTCAAAGAAGGTGGTAAAGGAACTGTATCTCTATTTCTGCGAGAACGAGGAAGTATTCCGGGAGAATTTCTGCAAAACGCCCCCGCGGGAAGGAGAGACCCTGGAGAGAGCCGTATGCGACTTCATAGCGGGAATGTCGGATCTCTACGCGCTTTCGCTTTATCAGAAGATATTTCTTCCGAGCAGGTGGACAAAAGGCGAGGAAGTCCGGGGGATTGATCTGTGAAGGAAAAAAGGGGGAACACTCATTGATAAATCTCGGCGCCGCGCCCTTTCTCAATATGAAGCCGCTTATATATCCCCTGGAAAAAAGCCTTGTGGAGCACAGGTTCAACATAATGTACTTTGACCCCTCTCTGCTTTCTGAGAACCTGTCGGAAGGCGTGGTGGATGTCGCTCCCATTCCCTCGGCCGAATTGCTGAGAACCGATGTCTACTCGGTTCTGCCCGGCATCTCCATATCCTCTTTCGGCAAAGTGGACAGCGTCGTGCTCAAGTCGCGCAGGAAAATAACGGAAATAACAAGCGTTTCCGTTGACAGCAGGTCAAGGAGTTCAACCGCCCTGCTGAGGATAGTTCTCGAACTGTTTCTGGGTCTTAAGCCGCAATACATAAAAAGAAGCCCGGGAAACGGGTTCCTTGAGGAAGTCGACGCGGGAATGCTGATCGGCAACGCGGGCCTCGGGGCCCGTCATCTCTTTACCGACAACTCTTTTTTTACGTACGATCTCGGGGAGCTTTGGACAAAGGAGACGTCCCTTCCCTTCGTATACGCGGTGATGGCTACAAGAAAGGGGGACGGCGCTACGGCAGAAGGCTGCAGGTGCCTTGTTTCGACAAGAGAAAAAGGAGTGGAACTCATCCCGGAAATAGCGGATATCGAATCCCGGAAACTGGGACTCACCAGGGAGCAGTGCACAACCTACCTTCGGCAGAGAATCAAGTACGACCTTGATGATGCCAAGGTGCGGGGGCTCATCAGATACCGCGACCTTCTTTTTGAGCTCGGAGAGATAGGGGGGAAAAACGAAATCGACTTTCACGCAGACCCGTCGTAGACGAAATTCAAAAGGAGACGAGAATGGAAAAACGAATCATGAAACTGGGCCACAGTCCCGACGCGGACGACGCGTTTATGTTCTACGCAATAGCAAGCGGAAAGGTGGCTTCCGGGGAAATCGACTTTGAGCACGTGATCGAGGACATACAGTCGCTTAACAGAAGAGCAATGGCGGCGGAGCTTGAAGTAACGGCAATCTCCGCCCACGGATACCTGAGCGTGCAGGACCGCTACCGGATTCTATCCTGCGGGGCCAGCATGGGGAAAGGCTACGGCCCCATAGTGGTCGCCAGAGAGAAAATTTCTGATCTCGGGGGAAAAACCGTCGCAATACCCGGAAAGCTCACTACCGCATACCTTCTTCTGAGTCTCTACGCCGATGATTTTATCCCGGTTGAAGTGCCTTTTGACGGGATCATGGATGAGGTGCTTGAGGGAAATGTGGACGCGGGACTGCTTATACATGAAGGGCAGCTTACCTACGAAGAGACCGGGCTTCGGCTTCTGCTTGATCTCGGCGTGATGTGGGCTGAGGAAACAGATCTTCCGATGCCGCTTGGACTTAACGTGCTTCGAAGGGACATACCCCGAGGACTTGACACCGAGGTTCTCAGGGTACACAGAGAAAGCATAGAGTATGCCCTTTCAAACAAAAAAGAGGCTCTTGATTACGCGATGCGCTTTGGAAGGGGAATGAGCGAGGCCGTGGGAGAGAAATTCGTTTTAATGTACGTAAATGAGTGGACAAGGGACCTTGGCGAAAGCGGAGCGGGAGCGCTTGAGTATCTTTTTCGGAAAGCACACGCAAAGGGAATCATAGCCGAAAGCCCCACACTTGACGTACTGTGCGGCTGACAAACTCCATCCCTCACGCACAAGGGACCGGCTTTTGCTGATATGCCTTCCCGATAAATTCGAGAAGAAACCCTATCAGGCGGCGAAACTCATCTTCCCGCCGCCACGGCATCCTCAGCCTGTCGCTTATCTCAATCTGGATCGCGGGAACTGAAAATCGGTTCGCAGCAAACTTGGCAACAGTCATCTGTTTTGCCGCGGGGAATATATCGGCGCTTCCGGCCGCGATTCCATGCTGCTTGGCAACAAGATAAAACCTGTCAAGAACATCAGGTGCCGAAAGAAGAAATTCCCCCTCCGCCCCCGCGCCCGGAAACAGATCCTCGGGCCTCTCGTTTCCGGTACCGTGTATGTCCACGACGAGATCTATCTGCCTCTTGGACAGAATTTCCCCAAGCACCGCCTTGAAATCGCAGTCGTCATAGTAATTCGGGTCTGTTTCCTGTTCCCTGTTCGCATAAAGACAGTGGCAGCCGAGAACCAGATGCGCCACGGCGCCGAGAGCGGCGGTGTAGAATTCATGACGTTTCAGCTTGCCCATCCTCGTGTGAGCAGTTGAGTGCGGACAGGTAACCAGAACCGCAGCGGTGCCTTCAAGAAAAATATTCTCTTCCGAATAACCGTCGGGACGCATCCTGTAATACCGTTTCTGGATATTCTCAAAAGCGACGGCAAAAGAAAAAGGGTCTTCGCCGCAGAGAGCGGGACCTGAGAACCAGTTGCCGCTTTTTATTATGTCCGCATCGCTGATCTGGCTTCTTAGCTCCGGGCAGGGTAGATAGGCATAAAAAGACTCTTGTTCCCTGCGGATGACCGATCTTGAAAAGAGCTTTTCATCCACGCCTTCGAGGCGGTCCACCTCTCCGATAAAGACTTCGGAATCCGGGGGGAGTTCATAAAGTTCTCCCCGGACGGCAAGCGGGGAAGTCTCATCAAACACAGCCGCCGGGTAGCCGAAAGGCGTACGGTAAAGAGTTCCGGGAACCTTCATCATCCGAAGCAGTCTGCATCCCTCAAGGTGCCTGCTTCTTGTCCCGCCCTTTCGCAGGGTTCCATAGACAAAAAGCTTCTCTGGCTTCGGTTCGGTCATCGCAGATACTGAGGAAACTAATGCTCACAGGGAGCGCAAGAATCCTTTCGGTAGATAAAATTCCCCCCTACCATTGAGAACTGGAGATCCTCCGGTTGTGAAGACACTATGCGTGAATAGGGATCAGGGGCAATTTCCTCTTTGCAGCCAATGCATATGATGTCAGCACTCTTTCCAACTTCAAGACTCCCCGTTTTCTCCTCGATAAAAAGTGCTTTTGCTCCTCCCAGAGTCGCGAAATGGACCGCCAGACGGGCACTTTGCCGTATTCCCTGCTCAACCATAATGTCATGCAGGAATCTTATTTCCCGGAAGAAATCAAGGTCCGGGCTGCTCGAAAGCCCGTCGGTCCCAAGCCCTACCCTCTCATGATCAATTATCCGGCGCAGATCCGGCTTGCCCACTCTCAGAAAAACATTGCTTCTGGGGCAGAGAATAATGCCGATATCGGCGCTTCGGATTATCTCCATGTCTTCACCCGCCACCTGAACCATGTGAACTGCGGAGAGTTTTACGTCTTTTCCGCGCAGAAATCCGTTTATGTAGCGCGTAGCAGTCTCGGCCCGCGGCCTCCGGAAGGTTTCCTTTTTTATGAGCGGAAAAATTTTCCGTTCAAATTCATTGGGCAGGTTCTTAAGAAACCTGACTTCATCAGGGCTCTCGCCCAGATGGATTCCCGCAGGAATTGCGTTTTCGTGCGAGCAGGTAAAAACCGCCTCAAGAAGTTCCGGACCGCAGGAATAAGGCGCATGGGGGAAGGGTCTTTCCTCATAGAGATCTTCGTTTCGAAATTCAAGCGAGGCAAGTCTCGGTGAAATGCGGTCAAAAAGTTCGAGAAACGCGATAATTCTCATTCCAGAACTTCTGAGCATTTCCCTCCCACTGAAATCCAAAGAGGATATTTCCCCGACGGTAGTGACTCCGCTTTCGATGACATCGCAAATCCCCGCCCTCATGGAATCCTCCACGAGGTTCTCATCAATCCCACCGGCCTTAAGTGCGATCAGCCGCTCAAGCCACCCAGTAAAATCTTCAAAACCCCGGAGCTTTCCCTTTGTCCAGCTGAGTTCAAGGTGGGTATGGGCGTTTACAAACCCGGGAAGTATTACCGAGTTCGGTCTTCTTATTTTCCGCAAACCGGGATGGGTTGACTCGATTTCCGCCGATGTTCCGATATCAACGATACGTCCCCCGTCCACAACGACGGCACCATCGCGAATCGGCTCGGAACTTACCGGAATCACCATATCCGCCGTTAAAAGCAGTCTTTCCATCAAAAAACGAACCGGTCGCTCTATAAGTTTACAGAAGAAGGATTTCTTAGTTTGTAAAGCAGGTCGCCACTTAATATTCCCGAAAAAACCTCTTCCACCTCGCCGCGCATAGTGATCGACCAGTCCTCGCCGACATTTATGTCAAGATATCCACCGGGCATCAGTACCCTGAGTTTGCGGTCCGTGAAACCGGATTTTACGCACGCGGCAGCAACCGCGCAGGAACTGCTGCCTGAAGCAAGAGTGTAACCTGCCCCTCTCTCCCAGATCAAAATACGAACGCTCTCGCGGGAGACCACCTGGGCAAACTGAACATTAGTTCTGTTCGGGAAAACGGGGTGGTTCTCTATCCTGGGTCCGAGTTCCCTTATCAGGTCCTCTCCGAGCTCTTCAAAGAAAATAACGCAGTGGGGATTTCCCACCGAAACGGCCGTAAAATCAAATTCTCCTTCCCGCAGCACAAGGCGCTCCGCCACCACTTCTTCTTTTTCGGTATCTACCGGTATCTCATCCGCCCTGAAAGTCGCCGTGCCCATTTCCACCGTTACGTGGTGAACCTTCCCGTCTTCTTCCTCAACTTCGGCCGTAACGAGACCGCCTGGAGTATCTATGGAAAAAGTCCTGCTCGAGGCGTATTTTCTCTCGTAGAGATACTTGGCGAAAATCCTGAGCCCGTTTCCGCTTTTTTCCGCCTCGCTTCCGTCAGGATTGAGAATCCTGAGACCGAAGTCCCCCCTCGCGGAGGGCACCAGAAGCAGTATGCCGTCAGAACCTATGCCGTAGTTTCTGTGACATATGAGTTCTATGGCGGATTTACCGAGATCAAAATCTATCTCGGAACTGTCTAAGACAATATAATCATTTCCCAACCCGTGTGATTTTACGAAGCGATTCATCACGCTGTCTTGAGTTTTGGGGAAATATTCCGAAAGAAGATGCTAGTCCTCCAGAATAAATGTGATCCTGACGTGGGAGCGGTACTCGGTAATTTCCCCATCCTCTATGTGGGCGTTCATCTTAGTTACCTCGATTCCGGTAAGTCCCCTTATCGTCTTGTTCGCCCTGTCAAGAGCCTCCTTTACTGCATCATCCCATGATTTGTCTGATGATCCTATCACTTCTGTTACTCTAGCTACGGCCATAATAATCCTCCTTATAACAGTTTTTTGCGTAATTCAGGACATAATTATAACGCATATTTACTAATTTTTGTAAACCGGCGCCACGGGAGAGGCCGGGAGCAATCACTCAAATCTGTGCTGTCCCGGGAAAACATATCCTACAACGAAGGTCACCACTACGATGCAGAATCCGATCACAGCTCCAAGCGCCGCCCTTCTGCCCCTCCATCCAAGGGAGAGTCGTCCGTTTATCAAAAAAGCGTAGAGAAGCCACGTAACGGTAGACCACGTTTCCTTGGCTCCCCAGATCCATCCCTCGCTCCATATCTCTCTTGCCAGTATGAAACCGATCACGAGACTCACGGTGAGGAGCGGGAACCCGAGCAAGAGACTCAGGTGGTTTATCCTGTCGAGCGTTATCAGGGAAGGAAGCTTTTTCAGGTTGCTTCCGATTCTTTTCGACTTCAGCTGGTTTTCCTGGAATATGTAGATTACGCCCGCAAGAAACGATATCGCGAAAAACGCCTCTCCAAGAAAAATGGACAGTATGTGCGCCAGCACCCATGGGTTCCCAAGCGTCGGGTCCTGGGTAATCATCCCGTCTGGAATGATCACGTAGGGCAAGGTTCCGAGAAAAGCCACGGGGAGCACGAACGCGCCGAGCACGGGGGTTTTGAACCTCAGTTGCGAAACTAAAAAGACAAGCGCTATAAGCCACGAGAAAATAAAAAGGGGCCTTGAAGTGCTTCCGGCCAGTACGTCACCGCGCATAAGGAAAACAACAAGCAGCACGGTATGAACAAGCACTCCCGCAACGGCGAAATAAACCCCGGCCCGGGAGATTTTTCTTTTCTGCGACCAGAGGTAAGTGCCGTAAAGAAGAGAGGAAAGCAGGTAAAGGGCGGAAATCAGATATATAACGTTCATTGAAGCTATATTCTATTGCGTGGCCCGGCAAATACAAATCGGGAAGAGCCGTCAGCCCTCCGAGAGATTCTTAAGACTTTCGGCCTGAAAATGGGCCGCGAGAGGCTCCAGAACAGGATCTAGATCTCCTCCAAGCACTGCCTCCATCTTGTGGATGGTAAGGCCTATTCTGTGATCGGTTATTCTTCCCTGGGGGAAATTGTAGGTTCTTATCTTCTCGCTTCTGTCTCCGCTTCCGACCTGGGTTTTTCTGGTGCGCGAGATTTCGGTCGCACGCTTTTGCTCCTCTATCTCGTAAAGCTTAGCGCGCAGCATGCTCATGGCGTGAATCCTGTTTTTCTGCTGCGAGCGGTCATCCTGGCACTGCACGACGATTCCCGTAGGAATATGGGTTATCCTTATTGCGGAATCCGTCTTGTTGACGTGCTGACCCCCGGGCCCCGAAGACCTGAAAGTGTCCACCTTGAGTTCCTTGTCGTCCACTTCCACGTCAACCTCGTCCGCTTCCGGAAGCACGGCGACGGTAGCCGTTGAAGTATGTATTCTCCCGCCGGCCTCCGTCGAGGGTATTCTCTGGACCCTGTGAACCCCGCTTTCATACCTGAGCCTTCCGTAAACGTCCCGTCCTTCAATCTTTACCACAAGTTCCTTTATCCCCCCGATCCCGGTTTCGTTTATGGTTATGGTGTCAAGTTTCCAGCGACGGTTCTCGCAGTACCTTGAGTACATCCTGAGAAGATCGGCCGCGAAAAGCGCCGCCTCATCCCCTCCGGCCCCGGCCCTTATCTCAAGGAACACGTTTTTCCCGAGATTCGGATCTTTAGGCAAAAGAAGCTTTCTCAGTCTCTCTTCAAGCTCGCTTTTCTCCTCTGAGAGCTCATCGAGTTCCTCACGGGCAAGAGGCGCAAGCTCGCTGTCATCAAGCAGTTTGCGGTTCTCCTCAGCAGCCTCCACAACTTCCTTCAGCCGCGCATAGACGGAGACCACGTCTTCGAGCTCCGCATGCTCCTTTGAGCAGCGAATTCTCTGCTGAGCGGAGATGTCGGGATCAGCGAGCGCCCTCTCAAGGTCAACAAACTTCCGCTCAAGCTCCTCAAGTTTTTCAAACAGCTTCTTATCTTCGACGGGACTTGTTTGCATGTCTGAATTATAGACAAAAAGCAACTTAAAGAAAACGGGGTTTTCTACCTTTCCAGCGTGAAAGTATCAAATGCAGGGTCGTATTGAAAGCCACTCGTTGACTTTGAAGTGCGCCACCCTTGCAAACTGGGCTTGAACCACTCTAGAGGAGTGGCCCAAGTTAAAAGTCACCGAAAAAGCCAAGAGACAAAGACAATCATTCCGTATTTCTCACAGAGTGGGACGGGGGGAAGCTTCTTAGAGTTGGATTCTGGGGTTTCGGCCGAACTTGCTGGAAGCAACAGGGCTTTTCAAGGCTGCGCCGGGATGATATAAGTACCGGTTTCCGGGTTCCGCTTAAGGTTTTTTTTGCAGCGCTGACGCAAGATGCCAATCACTTCCTGATTGCGACCTTTGACTTTGGCGTTCACCCCAGGAAGCGCAAATACGTAGCGCGGCATCTCACCCTCCCCGCCGACCGACTCGCGGAATGTGAAGCCAGAATCGTCGAGGCGTTCACAATATGTTGTTTCTCGGTCAAGCACCTCCATCAACTGATCCCAGATAACTTGATTGCTTGCAAATAGAACCAAGACGCTGGGTTTTGCCAGTCGGATAAGTTCCACCCCGATTCTAATTCCATTACTTATTAGCTTCTTCGGCAACTCAGATGGTTTCTTGGAGCGGAACGGAATTAGGTTTCCAGCTGGGCTCCGCCGAAGAACATCCTCGCCTGATTCTACCGAACCGGCAAAGATGGCAGCAATCTCTTTCGCCGCGGGCTGGAGGGCATGGCCGTTCCAATCCTCATCCAGATAGGCCGACCATCCCGACTTCTCAAAAGGCTCTCTCCGGTGACTTTCCCTGGCATTCTCCGCACTTCCGCCCGGATTCGTCCCAAGAAACATAACGCCCCCAGATGCCTTGAAAATCTTTGCTGATGAGTACAGTAAGCGGAAGTTAGGAATTCCATTCGGTGACAGGCGTCCGTGGCGTCGGCAAAGTTCTGCGCACATCCTATCCAGGACCTTCAGACGCTCGTATACAGTCACGCACATTAGTTTATCAATAAATCCCCCATGTATAAAGGGCAAATGCAACCTGTCTCTGGTGCACAGCCGCGTAGAACTTGATGTCGGAGACCTGAGTTAAAGTGGATAAAAGAAAGATAAATTTGCGGCTGCGATAAACACACTTGAGGCGTGATTCTTGTAATAATGTCACCATAGTGATACAATTTTTCCCATTATGGAATCATTGGAGATTCTTGAGAGAAAAATCAGAGAGTTCGTAGACAAAAACGCCAGGATCGCTGAAGAACACAACAGATTGCTTGAAGAAATTAAGGTGCTCAGAGAAAATGCCATTTCGCTTGAAGCCGAAAGGGAGCACCTCAGAACGCGCGTTGATAACATGATACGTATAATCGAGCAGCATCTTGGCGAAGAGCAGGTATGAAAGACAGGATAAAAGTAGTTTTCTTTGACAGGGAATATTCGGTACTTACGGATGCTGAAGAAAGTTACCTCATGAAAATTGTAGATTATCTTGAACAAAAGATTACAAGGGCAGCTAAAGACAACGAACCTAACGAACCTATAGCTGTTCCTGCTCCCGTTTTTCTGGCTTCTCTTGAGATCGTCGATGATTTCTTCGCACTACAGAGGGAATTTGATGAGTTCAAGAGAAACGCGGAAAGAAAAACACAACAACTGGTCGGACTGCTCGAATCACCCGGAAGCCAAAAAGAACCCGTCCTTATTGAAGAAAGCCCCGAAGATCCTTTCAAATCAAGAGGAAACAGCTTCTGAGACCCGCTCCGGTTCCACATACGTAAACGGTTCCCGGGAAACCAGTCCGCAGGACCCCGTCCTTGAGGAAAAAAGCAGGCTGAGGAGAGATATTCTTGGGAAAAGAAGAAAGCTCCCGCAATCTGTGCGCTGGGAAAAATCTGCTCTCATTCTCAAGGTTCTGCTCTCCGAGAAAGTTTTCTCCGACGCATCGAGCGTCGCTCTTTATTTCCCCGTAAACGGCGAAGTCGATACCAACGAAATATTCAAAAAATGCGTTGATCTTGAAAAAAAGGTTTTTTTTCCGAAAACCCTGGACTCCGATCTCGTTTTCCTTAGAACGAGAAATATTGAGGAACTTGCCCCCGGGGCCTTTGCCATCCCGGAACCCCCGGCGGACGCCGAATGCGCCCGCAGCAATGAGCTTGACCTTGTGCTGGTGCCGGGAGTGGTTTTTGATTCCTCAGGAAACAGAATCGGGTACGGAAAAGGTTTTTACGACAGGTTTTTAAAAGATATACCCAGGCAGATGCGCTTCGGGCTGGCCTACCGGTTCCAGGTGCTTGAGACCATCCCTTCACACGAAACTGACGTGAAGACGGGTCGCATAATCACGGAAGACGGAGCCATTGACTGCCTGGCAAAACAAGGAGACTGAAATGCAAGCACAATCAACATTACTGCTTCTGCTCCTCTTCGCGCTTGGATTCGCCGCCCATTTCATCTACAGGATGATCATGGAGAAAAACAGAATCAACAAAAGCCGCGAGCAGGCGCAAAGCATAATCGAAGGGGCTGAAAAACAGGCCGCAGAGATAAGGAGCAGGGCGGAGAACAGGGCGAAAAAGATAGTCAAGGACAAAAATTCCCAGATGCAGAAAATGTCCAACGAAAAGCGCAGGGAATTTTCCTCTACCGAAAAGAAACTCAAGGCGAGGGAAGAAGGGCTTAACAAAAAACACCAGAGAATTGATGAAAAAGAGTCGGAACTTGAAAAGATGCACGCGGAACTTGAACGCAAGAATCTGGACGCCGAGGAAAAGCAGAAGACTCTTGACGAGAACATAGAAGAGATAAAGGGAAAAATAGAAGAGATGTCCGGACTGACCCGCGAGGCGGCGAAAACCGAGCTTGTAAGCCTTGTGGAAAACGAAGCGAGACACGAGGCGGCTAAAAGGCTCAAATATATAGAAGAAGAGTGCAGTTCCGCCGCCGAGCGGAAGGCAAAGGACATAATATCCCTTGCCATCCAGAGATATTCCGGAAGCTACACGAGCGAGAAAACCGTATCGGTCGTCAACCTCCCTAGCGATGATGTAAAGGGAAGAATAATCGGACGCGAGGGGCGGAATATCCGCTCCATAGAGCTTCGAACCGGTGTGGACATCATTATTGACGACACGCCGGAGACAGTCGTGATCTCGTGCTTTAATCCCATCAGGCGGGAAATTGCAAAAAATTCGCTTGAGCGCCTTATAGCCGACGGAAGAATCCACCCTGCAAGAATCGAGGAAGTGGTAACCGAGGTTGAAAAGGAAGTGGAGAAGGAAATACAGAAAGAAGGGGAGAAGGCGCTTTTCGATCTCGGCATAAGCGGCATGCATCCCGACCTCATACAGAAGCTCGGGATGCTTAAATACAGAACGAGCTACTCGCAGAACATACTCAATCACTCGATTGAAGTAGGGTTCATCTGCGGAATGCTCGCTTCCGAGATCGGTTACAACGAGAAACTAGCGAAAAGAGCCGGACTGCTCCACGACATAGGAAAAGCGGTCGACCACGAGGTTGAAGGCTCCCACGTGGACATAGGAACAAATATCGTCAAAAAATACGGCGAACCTCCCGAAATCATCGATGCGCTTGAAAAAACCCATGACCCCCAGCCCCAGGGAGTCCTGCCGCTGCTGGTGCAGGCGGCCGACGCCATTTCCGCTGCCCGCCCCGGTGCCAGAAGGGAAACGTATGAGAACTACGTTAAAAGAATCGAGAGCATAGAAGGCGTCGCGAGTTCATTTCCGGGCGTTGAGAGGTGCTACGCTATCCAGGCGGGAAGAGAAGTGAGAGTGATAGTGGAAAGCGACCAGGTAAGTGACGAGGAAGGAGCTATCCTTTCGCATGAAATAGCCAAGAAGATAGAAAAAGAGGTCGTTTATCCGGGACAGATAAAAATCATGGTCATAAGGGAAAGCAGGGCGACGGCGTACGCCTCGTAAGAAGAGGAGAACCGCCTCTGGGTTTATGGTATATTAGAGCACAGTTAAAGAGGAGATCCCTTCTTACAGCACCGCATCAAGGAGGATGAAATGCGAGAACCACGAGACAAGGAAAAACCGGAAATAACACTTAAGCGCTTCAACAAGGAAGCGCTTGATTTCATGATTGAGAACCAGAGCAAGATCGCCTGCGCGATTGTCTACTCCCTATCTCACCTGAACCAGCCGCTCATTGCCGGATATCAGCGCTATTTTAACGATAACGTAATTCTCAAATACGATTCAAAAGCCGTATTCGCCCATAATTCTGACCTTCCGGATTTTCTGTGCGCGTATTTCATTTTAGTAAGAAACCCGGACAAAGCCGACAAGAAGGAAATTATTGAAGACTCCAAGATATACGTCAACAATTTCCTTGAGTTTAACATGGAGATACTTTCCGGAATATCCTGTTTCATCTTTGACATAGAAAGCGGTGAGGTAATCGAAAGGGTTGACCGGGGGAAAAAGGAAAGCATGGAATCTGTTGAATTTCTCAATATCTGAATTTTTCGATACTGGTGCCCAGAACGTGATCCTTCAAATTCCCGCCGGGGGGAAAATTTCCGAAGAAGAGGGAAAACCTCTTACGCCTAAACCACAGGGGATGCTCGTCGCCGAAACTGTTCTGGAAGCTAACGGTATTCAGAATTTGGCGGACCAGATACCTGACATCACCAAGGCAGCAGTTGGTAATAAACTCAAGTTCAACATACGTGTCGAGTTTGGCGGAAAAACCGCTCCAGATCCTGAATCGGTTAAGAAGATCAATGAACTGCTCTCTTACGTATCCGACAAGTTGAAACTGAATTAGCTGGAAGTTTATTTGCCAACACAAGAAAACCTCAAAAAATTGCAAACATATTGAACCCGAAAATGCACGCAATGGAGATAATTTCATGACTCCTGAACAAATAAAAGCTTTGGTAGCAAAAGGCGAATCTGAAACGCTTGAGTTCAAGCTTTCCACGGGAAGGCGCAGTGATGCAATGAAAACCGTGTGCGCCATGCTCAATCAACGCGGCGGGCACGTGCTGTTCGGCGTATCTCCTGAAGGAAAAATAGAAGGCCAGCAGGTGTCTGACCGGACCATTGAGCAGTTAAGCTCCGAAATCCGGAATATTGAATCTCAGGTTTTTCCCTCGATTGAGCGGGTACGCATAAAAGGAGACCGCGAAGTAGTGGTAATAAGCGTGAAACCCGGCACTTCCAAGCCGTATGCCTATAAAGGCACCGAGTATCGCAGGGTCGGGAACACCACTGTGAAAATGTCGGGCTGGGAGGTCAGACAGATGCTCCTCGAAGAAGCACACGAAAAATATCGATGGGAGAAACTGCCCGCTGAGGAGTGGTCGATCGAAGACCTTGACGCGGATGAGATTCGGATCACGGTGCAGGAGGCAGTCAGGCAAAAACGCCTGAAAGCCCCGGTAAGCATGGAAATACCTGATTTGCTGCGCGGTCTGGAGCTTCTTGGACAAGACGACGAACTGCTTCAGGCGGCTGTCGTGCTGTTCGGCAAGGAAGAACTCATCGCCCGAAGAATGCCGCAATGCCTTCTATGCGTTGCCCGCTTTCGAGGTTTTGACGAAATGGAGTTTCTGGACAATCGGCAGTTCAAGGGTAACGCTTTCAAGCTTCTTTCGGATGCGGAACGCTTTCTGCGCGACACTCTGCCCATCGCCGGACGGTTTGAACCGGGCCGCTTCGCACGGATTGACGAACCGCTTTACCCACACGAAGCAACACGGGAAGCGATTATAAACGCGTTATGCCATCGCGACTACATCGTTGCTGGCAGTTCTATGTATCTGGCAGTATATGATGACCGCATGGAAGTAACGTCCCCTGGTCCTCTGCATTTTGGATTGACTCCAGAAGATCTGTTCTCGCCTCACAAGTCCCGGCCGTGGAACCCTCTGATCGCCAATACTTTCTACCGTCGCGGAATTATCGAGAAGTGGGGAACCGGAACTATCAAGATGGCGGAGACAATGGAGTCCGCACGTCTTCCACGCCCCGAGATTGAGGATAATGGAAGAGATGTGATAGTAAAGTTCCACCTCAATTTAAACGATTCGGTGAAACGGCAAGAAATGGTTTTAACACTATTGAGACGCTCAAGAAACGGCCTGACACTACGAAATATTCACACACGAATGTCTTCGAATTTCAGCGAACGTCAGGTCAGAAGAACTTTGGAGAAACTGAGAGATGATGGTCTTGTAATTTGCACCGGAACAGGCCCTCTAGCAATGTGGAAACGCACTCAAAACAGATAGGCATTTACCCTTAAAGAAAGGGGAAGATATAGGGCTAATTAGTTCCTATTAGACTTACATCATTGATATATTCAAGCTCGCTAAAAATTCTTAAGGGGTAAGACAAGGGGTAAAACTAATGATTTCCCACTTAAAACTATACATGTTTAAGCGAATCGACAAGCGCCCCAAGCGGCTTGTCCGCCCCGGAGAACCTGTCCTTGAAAGTACCCCCGTTTTCGAGCTTGAGCACTCCCCTTGGACACACGGCCGAGCACACCCCGCATCCGACGCATGACGCTCTCACTATGTTGACACTGAAATCCCAAGGTGGAATTACACTATCAAACCAAGGTAAAACCGGAAGTTATTTTTGCGCCAACCCTTAGGGAAAGTGTCGCTTTATGGAAAAAGACTTTTTAGTTCCTCGCTGCGAAGAGCATAATTCCAGGTGCCATGGGGCTACCTTTTTGTCCATAAGCTCTCCGAACTGGGGATAATACCTGACGAGAAGTCCGCGGAAACGGTTTACGTAACGTGTGCGTTCCGCGACGAGTTCCTCTCTGGTTCTGTTGAGTTCCCGCAGCTCTATTACATCAGGGTCCTGAGTCTCAATGCAGCGGAAGTGGGGACGATCCGTTCTGAGCGCCGAGGCAAGCACCATGGCGTCTCTTCTGTCATCCTTGGCTCCAGAGACACAGAATCTGTCTCTGAATCGGTCAAGCTGCTTCGGATTTATTGAATAAACCCCAAAGCCCTGTTCAAGGAGACTTTCAACAACGGGGCCGTGGTTCACCTCTATGGCCACGGCTATACCGCAGGCCTCAGAGGCTGAGGTCTTTGTCAACCACTGTGCCATTTCCAAAAGGCCGCTTCCTGAGTGCTTGAAGCTTCTCTCTGCGATAACGGAACCTTCGTGATCAACGACGCAGACCTGGTGGAAATTCCTTCCCCAGCCTACGCCAGCAAAAAATAAAGATTCTATCGGGTGGAACGCTGGCGCGCGCATCCTTAGGCTGAGGCTTGTCCAATCCCGCCCTTTCGGTTGCGGGTGGGTTCGCAGTTCCGCCTTAGACCACGTTTCCAGCCGTCCCCCCTGAAATTCCGTACATCGGGTTTTCCCTCGGTACGGCTTCAAGCACAGGTGCCTACCAAGCTCGGAGCGGAACCTTCCATTGATCCAGCCGAGGTTAAGACCGACCCTGCCATTCTCCCGACCAACACCATTGTTTACTCCGTCCTTCGTTGCGCTTCTCGCCTTACGTATATTCCGCCACTGCGTGCGGTACGCAGCTCCTTGCACAACTCCCTGTGCCCAGAGGCCCTCGCTCCTGACGGGTTATGTTGTCCCGCCCATCTTCGCTTGCCGGCCTCATCTGCCAGTGTGCGGGTCTCCGCCACATTTCCCGGCCCTGCCGGTTATAGCAACGGTCCTTGGCATTCCAGGATCATCCTGCCTGACCCGCACACCTTCCGGACTTTCACTGCAGTACTTTCCAGAATTGCCGCCTTCAGCTTCCGCCGGGAGCCCCGACACGTGCTCCTCAGTTCTTCCGTGTCGACTCTGGCCATCGAGTAGAACCAAGAAACCCTTGGCAACTCCACCTATCCCGCAAATCAGCTTCTTGCGAGTACACTATTTCGGCGACTTGTTCGTTCGCTTTCGCTACGGCCCTCCTGTTTGCTTGCCCCCCGGGCTGATCAGACCTGCAGAACTCTGTGTCTCTGCGGCCTCCCAGGACTTTTACTTCCGGGCTTCCAGATCACGGGGGTCACCCCTCGTGTCTGCCGGATATTACTACGACGCCAAACTGAGAATTGCGTCGGCAGGACTTTCACCTGCTAGCACTGCTGCTAGTCTCGCTGCGCTGATTCTTCATGTAAACTAATACCTCCTAATATATTCGGGTTAGCCGTGATGTTTGTCAGATCCAGTACTGGTGCTCGGTGGCACAAATTTCCTGTTGGACAAAAGTACTGAACGCCCGCGCCGCAGAGCTGAAATCCGCACACCATGCGTCTCTTAGCGAAAGCGCGTGCAACGCTTCGAGTCGGCTTGGGGACCCAAAATGCCCGATTTATCCCCCGATCTCTGAAAAAATGTCCATTTAAACGCCCTGTGGTGCACGACCGCGGGTGTCCGAGGGGTAGAGATCGGGTCGTTTTCGGGTTCTGAGGGCTGATATTCCGCTCAGAATCCGAGTCGCCATCCTCTATAGAGCGACGAATCGTTGGCAACCCTGAGTTCTTTGAGCGACTCCGAGGACTCTCTGTCTTTTATCAAGTCTGAATTGTTTCTTTATGTTTCCTCCTTTGAGTTCTGCTGCTTTCAGTTTGATCCGCGAGTTATGTGGCGACATCCGAAGTCAGTCGTGATGTTTGTTGGACCCAGTACTGGTGCTCGGTGGCACGAACTTCCTATTGGACATTTGTCACGGCGTTTAATCGACGCGCCGGTCTGAACTTCGTTGTGTTGCGCAGTAAGACGCAAGACAACTTCCGGTCAAAAAACACGTGAATCAATTTGATTTATTTTTTGTTTTTTTTCGCTTGATTCAAGCTTTGTAAAAGGTACTGGAGCAATTTTTTCGAGGAGTGAAACGCGATGAGCGCAGGAAGGGGGGCAACCGCTCACTGGAACGTACATTGACCACCATGGCCGAAGATATGCCGTTTACCAGGAATCTTAAGAATCCGGATTACGTTGGGATTGTTCTCAAAGGAGAGGAAACTCTGGCGAAGAGTTTTGCCAATCTTGACGGGGAAATTGTCAGGAAGGGAGTGGAAGACACGAAAAAAGCCGTGCAAAAGTATCCCGGAAACATGAGAAAAATCTTCAATATCCCGGACCTTCCTACCCGCCTGAATCACTTCCCATACTCCAATCCCGGCAAAGAAAAACCGGAATCTAACCAAGTTTTGCACCCATAGGCTTTGCTACTTGAAGTTCAGGTGAAAATGCAGGAATTCCCACTAAGAGCTTATACCGGGTCGTTGTTAGCAACCAAACTTCGGTTTTTCGTGATTCTGTCGGTATTCAGTGCTCCTGATTATGCACGGGGAACAGTTTTTCTCCCTTCCAAAGACCATTTTCTTCACTCATATCAATCGTCAAACACTCCTCTCCCACACCCGCCAAAGCGAGTTTCCAGGTATTTCGAGAATACACAGACTGTACTCCCTCATCATGAGCTATCGAGAAGTTCTATACTGCTTCTGTAGCCTTGCACTATTGCCCTGTACAAAAATTCCCAGCTCTCAAGAACATGTTCTCTGAACATGCCGCGTACTTTCTCCCTCAGATACTTGAGTCTTCCCATCTTCTCCAAAGCCGCCTGAAACAACCTGCAGCAATGCGCCTCTATCTGATCAATCAGAAAAGCAAGCAGCATCAGATTGCCGAACACACTCGCAAGATTCTTGTTGCCGTGCCCAAAATTGTGCTCAAAATGATATCCCTGGTTCTTAAGAGTGTTGAATGTCTCGTTCTCTATGCGCCACCTCGCTCGCCCCGCCCTCATTATCTTCATCAGGTTCTCCCGGTTAAGCGGTATATCCGTAACCCATGAGAACTTCGTGGTCTTGCTTTCGGGCTTCTTTTTTGTGCCCGGCCTTGTCTCATGATATTCAACAAAGTTAACCCGAACTTCCCTGTTCGACGCGTTAAGCGACACGTTGTTTATGTACCTGAACCTGTGATGTATTCCGTCCGTGCCCTCTACTTCCACTTCCCGAGTCTCCGAGGAGCTGTTCACCTGTTTGAACAAATACTTGTGATCTCCCTCTCTTGCGCCAAGTATGTACCTCAGATCATTGCTCATCAACTGCCTGATATGAGGAGCGTTTGACGCAAGCCCGTCTTCAAGCACTATAAACTTCATATGGGGATGCTCCCTTCGCAGATCCTCTATGAACCTCTTTGCAGCATTGCGCTCACAGTCATTCTTCTTAGCCCCGTCTGTCTTCAATATCTGCT
Source organism: Thermodesulfobacteriota bacterium (assembly GCA_965208155.1). Lineage (GTDB taxonomy): Bacteria > Desulfobacterota_D > UBA1144 > Nemesobacterales > Nemesobacteraceae > Nemesobacter. The sequence goes on along the minus strand of OZ242322.1, from coordinate 1,846,787 downwards.
CGGGAGCAAGGGGAAACACTTGCTTGTGCTCAGGGTGTACTATAGCCCCGCACAGTATATGGTGATAATACGTTACACTCCCGTCACGGTGATGCTTCTCACAGCAGTTCTCGCAATGTACAGTCGGGGATGAGAAAAAACCGGTGCCGTCCATCGAAAGCAAATAGTGACCGTCTATATACTCGTACCCTTCAAGTCCCTTTCCCCTTTGCAGTTTGCTGAACAGTTTTTTGAAAGCGTTGCGTATATCTCTGGGAGAAAGCTCATCAAGACGCTTTCTCACCCCTGAGTCTGAGGGAACATTCAAAACCCTGTACAGACTCCCGAGATTTGAGCGGACCTTGTCGTTATCATGAGCGGCCTCGTCAAAAGCAAGCAAAGAGGGGTATTTGAGGGAAAACACAGCAAGTCCCGACATCAGGTAATCCGGCAGAGTAAAACCGCGGCCTGAGACGGCATCATCTATTTTTTTGAAACTGTTGTGAGCAACATGGAGCAGTCCCGGTTTGCTCAGCGTTTTACGCAAACGCTCCTTCATAGTCCACCTCCGGCAGTAAACTATAGTTGTTGTTCCTGAAGATCAGTCTACCATACGGCGGGAACACAGACAGTGTTGATTTATGGGAAAGTGTCGGAGATTCGGGGAATCTTTGCCTGAAAACAGGGCAGAAGTTTACGAAAACAAAATCCTCAACCCCTTTATTTTAAGGGGTTTTAGGCGATAGTGGGAATTGCTGGTGAAAATGTGAAAGTCAGGTCCGAATTCAGTCATGATATGCGAGGAAAACCGAGAACTACTCGTTACTCTCTCTCCATTCCTCAGAAAATATCGTCGAGTCTGGTTTCGTGGGAAAGTCGGTAGGAACGGGTGTCCGCGGTGTTTATCTCCAGGTTTACCGCGGTACCGAGAAGCGAGTGGTCAAGCCGTCGGGTGATTGTGTTCCGGTCTTCCCGACACCAGTATCCTGCGTCGGAAACGATCTGGATACGACCGCTGTTTAGGTCAATGAAGTCGCAGAGGAGTCTTAACCCCAGCCCGCCTGGGGTATTTTTTTTGGTCGTGTTTGTTCCTTCGGTGGCCCATTCAATGGCTTGTTCCGGTGAAATATCGGATTTCAGATAGTCGGATACTTTTTTTCGAATGCCGACGCCCAAATCAACAACGGTAAAGTTAAGCCTGTTGCGATTAGGAAAGAACTGTCCGCAGCTGAAAACTCCCAATTTTGTTCCAGAGTGAATCATAGCATTGCTGAATATCTCGAAAAGGCTCTCTCTGAATTTTTTAAGAAGAGCGTGCGACATTTGCGGTATCTCTTCACGATTGATGAATTCATTGTCTATATAATCGGAGAAATAGCGATTTTGGCCGATATCAAACCGGTTGTAGGAAATGGTTGTTTCCCAGTGGTCGACGATATTCAAGGCCTGTCCGTAATGAACGAGAAAACCGTTTTTCGATAGAATTTGTTCCACGGGGGGAGATATGTTGGTCAGTGCTACATTATTCAGGTTGTTGCCCAGACTGTAGAGAATCGCTCCGAACACTGAACACATGTCGGCGTCAAACCAGTCCACTGACCGCATGTCGATCTCGATGTTCTCAACAAGACAATCTCTGGTCTGGGAATAAAGGCGAGTCAGGGCCAAAAAGCCTTCGAAGTCATGCCTGATTGCCGGCAAGTGGAATTTCACGCAATACCTCCAAAGTCATTAAAAAACGCCGACGGTACCGACGGAGACCCCCTGCGCAATACCGTGGCGGGCGGGCGAATTTCGAAAATCGGCATATGATTACACAAAGGCTATTTCAGTAAACGATCGTTGGCTGTCAGTATCGATATTCCCTGACCTTTGAAATCGACGTCGTCCGTTACAAGTGTGAATCCCTTGGTTCCGCACAGTTGCGTGAAAACCTGATCGTTAAAATCCGTTCCTCCACTTCCATACCTTGTGATCAAACTGTTTATCTCCAGCGTCTCAAAACCGCTTTCAATCCTGTGGCAATGTTTCAGAATCTGTCTGGTGCTGTGGGCGATTTCCCGAGCAACGGCCTTGAAATCAGGACTGTCGCGAAAATCCTTGAAATTTTCACTCCCCCAGAGGGAGGGACTCGCTCGCTTTAAGATGTTCCATTTCCGTCTTGCGTAGGTGTTAATAAATTCCGAAAGGATAAGAACATCAATATAAATACGGCTGCCTGCATTGAGGGCGCGGTTAAATGCGGAAGAATAAGCCGACATCTTTCTGCCGCCCGGCCTCTGCGGACCATAGAGAAACATCCATATGTTAGCATCGAAAAACAGCTTGTCCCGAGATACGAAGGAGTGGTTTCTCACACGGACGGTCCGGTTCAGCATCCGCTTCAGTTTTCGGCTGCGTCTAAAAGCGCCTTTTCATAAGCCGGTTTATTCTCAAAGTACTGCTTGGCATTGACAACGACATACCTGAGCAGTTCTACGTCATCGGGTTCGATATCTTCTACTTTAAGCAGTTCCCGAATCTGGTTTTCATTGAATTCGCCGTACAGCTGCCCTATGGCCGTATTGAGAAATGCCGATGTCAGAGTGGAAACATTGCGGAAAGACAGGGAAACGCGCATGTTCCTGCTAAGTGCGCCGACAAGGCGGTCGTACACTTTATGTCCATCGTCCGAGGCGACGCACAAGGGGCTGCCGACGACTTCAAATATTGATATGTTGATGTTTTTTTTCATCGCCCGTTGAATTTTGAAGTGCACCACCCCTAAAAACAGAGTTTGAGCCCTTTTGAGGCATACACCTCAATTTGAAAGGGCCAAGTGACAAAGATAATCTCTAAGTTAGCAAAACAAAGGAGGTTATCCAATGCCATATAGACACTTGACCCTAGAAGAAAGGTTCCTGATATACAAGCTTCGTCAAGCCGGTTGGTCGTATCGTCAGATCGCTGTTAGTCTCGGACGCAACCACGCTACGATCAGTCGAGAGATAAAGCGTAACAGTGGTAAACGGGGCTACAGATACAAGCAGGCAGATAAATCAGCGAAGCGTCGTCGCAGGGAAGCATCAGCAGTCCCCCGCAAGATGACCCAGGAGCGTTGGGCAATGGTGGAGGACCGGCTGGTCAACGAACACTGGAGCCCCGAACAGATATCCGGGAGATTGCATCGCGAAGGGGTGCTCTCGGTAAGCACGAAATGGATTTACAGCCGCATCTGGGCGGATAGGAAGGCCGGGGGAACCTTGCACAAGAGTCTGCGCAGACGAGGCAAGAAACCGAACCGTCGCGGCAGAGACGGTTCGGGACGAGGTGTTATTCCCGGGAGAGTGGACATAAGCAAACGCCCGAGGGAGGTTGAATATAAGAGCAGGGTCGGGGACTGGGAGGCGGACACCATAGTGGGCGCAAAGCACAGCGGAGCGTTTGTTTCCCTGGTGGATCGCCACTCGAAGTTTACGCTTCTTCACCCTGTCGAACAAAAAACCGCAGAAGATGTGGGAGCTGCTATGTTGTGGTGCCTGGAGCCGGTGAAGGCCCTTGTGCACACCATAACAGCGGACAACGGTAAGGAGTTTGCGGGGCACGCCAAAGTGGCCGAGCGGCTCTCTACAGGGTTTTACTTCGCTACGCCTTACCATTCGTGGGAGCGAGGGCTTAATGAGCACACAAACGGTCTTGTGAGAGAGTTCTTCCCAAAGAAACAGGACTTGCGCAAGGTTGACCCGGAGGAGGTCAAACGGGTTCAGGGCTTGCTCAATACCCGACCGAGGAAAGCGTTGGGCTACAGAACGCCTGTCGAGGTGTTCTGCGAGGCGCTGGGGAAGAGTCCGGTTGTGTCTGAGCTGTGTTCGTGGCGGGAATAGTTTCGGGGTCTGTTGTCTGGATATGGAGAATGGGGAGGTTTTTTCTTGTAGGAGAGTTGCGTTGTGTTTTGGAGGCAACGCAATACAAATTGCAATTCCAAGACAATGCTCTTCTTCGCTCGGGCTCGCCCTCGCTACGAAGAGCATTGTCCCCCGTCCACCTCTGTGCTAAACTCTCCCAAAAGAAGATTGTCTGAGTCAGTGGTGCACTTCGGAGTTCAAGTGGTGCATAATAAACTCCGCAGGAAAACAAGACCGCTAATACGTCTGCTGAACCCCCATCTCTTTTTTTCTTTCGCCGCGCGCTCAACGCAGATTGCCGCTCACCTAACCCGATAATAATTTTGGTCTGAAATTCGGCTCTCTGTCAAATCAGGGCACAAGCCCTTGTTTTATCGTAGAGGCGGAAAAGACTGTAGAGAATAAGATTTTCCGTTTTTTGAGGCGGGCATTTTACGCGAGCTTGATTTCTGAGTTCGGGCATGTAGAATCAGATTAAAGGTTCCTTCCTAATGACAAGAACCCAAGGGGTTCTCTCCGGTGACGGAGTAGTTGGGGAGGTCAATTGAGACTTTGAAGATATTCTGTGGTTATGTGTTATCCGGCGGAATGCTGAGCACAACGGGTTCAGCATACTGGACAATCCTTCGTCGGGGAGAGGTTTTTTATTTCCGTTCATCCTGAATTCCCAACTGCAAGAATTGACATGACACTTTGAGGGGGCTACGAGGTATCGTAAACTGAAAAAACAGACTTTTTAAACGCATCCAGCAAGTGGGAGTACGGTCAGAGAATAACTGAAGCCGCTGGGACTTTATACGGTTCTCCGCCTCTCTCCGCTGGCGCGATACACACCTTCACAAAGAGCTTTGCCGAGCATTGCTTGCTTCCAAGGGATGTTGCCGCAAGCCGGGGGTTGACCCCCTTCCCAAGATGTTCATCTCTGCATACCGTTACTCGATAACAAACACGTTGTCGCCGATTTCTTCTCCAATATCCGTGTTTCTGCGGATAATGTCGGCAAGCTTCGTTTCTTCCACTTCTTTCAGTTCCTCCGGAGACAAAATGCGCTGGTACCAGAAACGGTCGCCGTCGCGCAACACTCTGAACTGGTGGGAGATGATCGTGTGAAAAAGCTCGCCGAGCATGGATTCACCGTAGCGGTCTTCGGAAATTCCCGCACTCCAGACATCCATGTCGTCTGTATTGTCCGTATTGTCCGTACCATCTTCATTGGTTCCATAGGCTTCGCGAAGCTTTCTTTGCACTTCAGGATTCTTGTTTATGTCAGAAAAGCTTTCCTTCCGTTCAAGTCTCAACGCTTGACGCATGTCGTTGTAGCTCGGCAGTCCGTGATCCCGGCCACGGTGAATGTTGAGGCTGACCAGGTCAAGACCCTGAATATCCGGTGTTCCCGTCGGCAAGGAGTCCACGAACAGGAAGTTGCGGACGTCATCAATGATAAGTTCATCCACCCGCTGGTGCTTGTGGGTCGCAAAACCTCTGAGTATCGGGTCAATACCGACTTCTTTGACTTTCTGCGGGTTGAAAAAAGCATCTTTTAACGCCACTGCCTCAATCTCATTGCCTTGCGCGTCGACAAGTCGAATTTTCGGATCAAGAAACGTGTGCCCTACCCGGAAAGCGGCCGAGGAGAATACGTTGGCAACGCCTGAACGAATTGAATCATCATAATGAGAGTAAGGAGGGAGAGCGTCGGGTCCCAGCAGCAGGGGCAGAAATTCATTATAGGTAATCGCCTGTATGTGGGCTCCGACTATCCGCCTTGCTCTCTGGTAGATTTTCTCGCCGGACAAACCAGGGTTACTCATGGCAATTTCTTCTGCAAGCCTGTTATGCTCACGCAGAAAAATCGTGTGGATCGGGATAAGACCGATGTTTTCGTTAGCCCGTTCATCTCCGGCAAAGAAGAAAGTTGAGAGGTGGAAACGGAAGTTAGGAAATTGCTGCTCGTTGTAGGGCAGGAAGTCTCCGTCGGATGTCTTGAGTCTGCCAGTTCCGTCGTTTGTCCGCAATGCGTTTGCGCGCCTCGCATTGGAACCGTAAACGGTCGACGCGTCAATCCATCCGGTGACTTCATTCAGTTGCTGGCGAGGGTTTTCCTTTGATGTGCCGGTGTCGGGATCATTGATGGCGCGATTGAAGAACATTTCAGCCGTGCCGGTACCCTGCGGATCAAAAATTTCATCACCCTTCGGAATCTTGATGTTGGCCGGTTCTTCTCTGAACTCATCTGAAAAAGTGATATCGTGGTCCATGAACTGTCCCCACAACCACATGAAATTGGTTGCTGAGTCCGGATTGGCAATCAGTTCTTCCTGGGCGTGTACGATGTTGCTGATCTTCCTGGGGTTGGGACGGTCCGGTCCGGCAAAAGAGCTTATCCCATCAGCGTAGTCGGGTTCGGCGAGACGAACCAGCTGAATGCCCGCCTTATTCATTTGCGGATATCTGAGGTTGTTGCCGCTCCCGTCAATCGTTCTGTATTCAGTCTCCCCTGACCCGCAGGAACTAAGAGCCACGGAGAAAAGAGCGCAAAGCAACAGAGCGTTGCACAAGTTCAGATACTGTGAAGACAGAAAAGACAAAAAACACCGTAACGTTTTCATCTCTGCAGGCATCTTCCACGATTGTTCTTACTTGACCCCAATGCAGTTCTCCCGTTGCGCATCCCGTCTGCCCGCCAGAAAAATTATCAGCAGCACAGAAACCGCCGGAGCAAACCCCGGGACGCTCCGCTTGAATCCGCTGCCCGAAGCAATAAAACATCCTCCCCCACTCCCCTGGGCAGATTCATTTGTCCGGACCGGTACCGGTTTCTGGGCCGGTACCGGTTCACTCGTCGAGAGAGTTGCAGTTTCATTTCCTCCGCAGTTCTCGTTGTCCGTAAAATCTATACTCTCAAGCCACTGCACAAACTCTTCGTCCTGCGGAACACACACCCCGCTTCCACTTATGTCAAGAAACTCAAGCCCCCCATTCATGACAGCCAGCGGAATCTCCCCACTTAAATCCGGATTATCCGACAGATCAAGCTCCTCAAGAGCTGAAAACTCCCATATCGCTTCTGTGATATCTCCTCTTAACCCTACCCCTGACAGATCAAGCCCGCTTACCCTGTCGTTCCCATTTACTTCCACCTCACTCCAACCTGAACCTGAATAATCGAAAACCGCCTCGCTTCCCGTAAACCAGTCTGTGAGCACAGAAACCCCGTTAATCTCTTTTATCTTTCTAAGCACCGCCCTGTCCACTCTTTTCCCGAGTTCATCAGGAATCGTTCCCAAAAGCCCCTCGTTCCCCCACAAAGCAAGCTCTTCAAGTGATTCAAGACCCCCCAGCTGCTCCAAGGGAACAGCTCCCTCAAGCCCGTTATTGTTCATATACAGAACCTTAAGCATCTCAAGCTCCCCTATATCCTCATGAATCCTTCCCTCAAGATTGTTGTTTTCAAGAACAAGTCCCGTTATCCTCCCCTCCAGATCAGCAACAACCCCGTACCAGATGGTAACCGGCACCCGGGTATTCCAGTTATCCTTCCGGGTCCATCCCCCTCCCGCGGTCGCGTTGTATATAGCCACAAGCGCTCCGCGATCCGGACTTGGCTCATTGTTGGACTCACCGGAACCAACTACAACGGGCGACGGCAAAGCATCATCTGGCGGACCGTCATTGTCGTTCACCGCAACAGACGCGGAATAGTGATCGGGGGACACTGAGTAGGCCTGCCCAGCGCTTAAGATGTTCGCCACAACAGATCCGTCCGGCTCGTCTGTGCCGTCATCTGTCGTCATTACAGTGAAACTGCCCGTGCCACCTGTGCCGATGGTCACACTCCGCAACCCAACCTGTCCGTTTTGAGCAAAGCTGCCTGATTGACTGAGATTAACCTTTACCGAGATGCTGGACGCTGGTGCGGGACTGGCACTCAGAGTGAAAGTCGCATCGTCCCCTTCCGTTACAGCGGAACTGCCTGAAATACTTACTACAGGTATGTCATTATCCTTGACAGCAACAGAAGCGGAGTCTGGTGACCCTATGCTGTAGCCTGCTCCTTTTGCCAGGGTCGCCACAACAGATCCGTCCGGCTCGTCTGTGCCGTCATCTGTCGTCGTTACGGTGAAACTGCCCGTGCCACCTGTGCCGATGGTCACACTCCGCAACCCAACCTGTCCGTTTTGAGCAAAGCTGCCTGATTGACTGAGATTAACCTTTACCGAGATGCTGGACGCTGGTGCGGGACTGGCACTCAGAGTGAAAATTGCGGTGCCCCCTTCCGTTACAGCGGAACCGCCTGAAATACTTACTACAGGTATGTCATCATTATCCTTGACAGCAACAGAAGCGGAGTCTGGTGACCCTATGCTGTAGCCTGCTCCTTTTGCCAGGGTCGCCACAACAGATCCGTCCGGCTCGTCTGTGCCGTCATCTGCCGTCGTTACAGTGAAACTGCCCGTGCCACCTGTGCCGATGGTCACACTCCGCGACCCAACCTGTCCGTTTTGAGCAAAGCTGCCTGATTCTCCGAGATTAACCTTTACAGAGATGTCGGACGCTGGTGCGGGACTGGCACTCAGAGTGAAAGTCGCAACGCCCCCCTCCGTTACAGCGGAACCGCCTGAAATACTTACCACAGGTATGTCATTATCCTTGACAGCAACAGAAGCGGAGTCTGGTGACCCTATGCTGTAGCCTGCTCCTTTTGCCAGGGTTGCCACAACAGATCCGTCCGGCTCGTTCGTGCTGTCATCTGCCGTCGTTACGGTGAAACTGCCCGTGCCACCTGTGCCGATGGTCACACTCCGCGACCCAACCTGTCCGTTTTGAGCAAAGCTGCCTGATTCTCCGAGATTAACCTTTACAGAGATGTCGGACGCTGGTGCGGGACTGGCACTCAGAGTGAAAGTCGCAACGCCCCCCTCCGTTACAGCGGAACCGCCTGAAATACTTACCACAGGCAGCGTAGCCGCATTCACATCCTCAGATTCAATGACAACATCAAAGCTTCTGCTGCTTGAGTGCGGATCCGCTCCGCCACCCACATTGGTACGCAGCTCGCTGCGGTCAAAACCATTGGTTCCGGTGCCGTCAGGACCCAGCGCCACGGTCAACGTCTCGTCGCTCTCAATGTAATCGTCATCGCCGGGAGTCAGCACCAAAATGGCTGTCCTCGCGCCGGCGCCCTGGAAAACCACCGTCGGCGTCAACGTGCCACTCCCGGCCACAGTGACGCCCGTGTTAAGGCTCTCGCCGCTTTTTCTGGACAGGCTCCCAACATCATCCGCGGTGATGCCTGCTCCTGACAGTACAAGCGGCACATCAATGCGCTCTCCCGCCGCCAACGCGCGGCTTAAGGTCACCGTGAACTCGGCGTTCTCCTTTGCCCCCGCACCGCCTTCGGCTATGACCCCGGCATCACTGCGCCCAAGACTCACCTCCGTGGCATCATTGTCGACAATTGTGATTGTGACCGCTTTGACAGCCCCGGCCGTTACAGCCCCGGGAAGAGGATTGCCAAGCTCCACAACCACCTTCTCATCCGGCTCATCATTGCTGTCTTCGGTCACCGAAAACGCCGCCGTACCGCTACTGGAGTTGTCGGCAATGCTGATTGAGCTTGCCGCCGTGTAATCCCCCGCCTCCGCTGTGGTTCCGCTGCCGCGAACCCCTATGGGAATACTCAGCGCACTGCCCGAGGTATTGCTCCTTGTCAGCGTCGCAGTGATGCGAAGAGCATTGTCCCCCTCGGTCACGCGTACGGATGACTTGCTTCCCACCGACAGGTTAACCGGATTGGCCAGCTCGAATTTCATCTTTGCCACAGGAACGGTTGAACCTGAAAATTTGCCCTGTCCCTTAATGCTGGCAATCAGCTGCTGAGGACTGGTGGGAGGATTGTTAAACGAATATTCAGTCCCCTCTTCCGTGCCAGCGTCGTAGGGATAAAGATTCACTTCGCGGGAGGGAATCCAGTTGCCCTGGCCATCCAGAAGAGAATAACTCGAGAGTCCTATGAACCAGTCTGGAGAGAGATCAAGCATAGATAGAAAAGTAAACAGAGGTGCTTTTTCGCACAATCTGATTTGTACACTAAACTTCTCCTTCCCCTCTAGATAACGATCTGGGAACAGGCTAGAAGCCGCTATGTTTGCTCTTGCCGCAATAACTTCATCAACGAACGTAAACGTTTCGCCTGCTTCCGCAACTTGTTCCACACCCGGACTTGCCATTGCCCCCGGTTCCCAGAATTTTACCTGGCTGTTATGTGTGACCCAGACTACCTGAGTGAACTTCACGTGGGGGCTTGGAAGACCTCCTGGTGAGCTTGTTGCATCAAAATTGCCCTGAAACGTCAGTTTGTAGTAAACAAAGCTGCCGCTATTGCAAAGGGCATGAACCGCTTCGGTCTTTGCGCCGAGAACCATGATGGCGAGAATAAACCCCAGCGCAATGCGGAAAAACCCGGAAAACCAGTTTCCGTTCGGTCCAGATTTTGACAAAAGACTCTCAAGAGAGAGTAGAGTACTGGGGCGGGGGCTATGTGAAGAAAGCGCCGGAGGCTCCGGAATCAGCAAACCCTGAGTTTTTTTGAAATCAAACATATTCGTTCTCCGAACCATATGACCAGAATCTGGTCTTTTACAGTTCCCTTCCCTGCCCATTCTACCTTTATCCTGCTTTCTGTGCTAAGATTTTATCAGGGTTTAGCGGAAATCAAAAAAAGCCCTTGGTTTTTTCGCTTGATTCAAGCTTTGTAAAAGGTGCTGGGTACGTAGTTACAAAATTTTATTGCGCGATTGGGATACCGCCGGCATCAGGGGTCTTCCACAAAACATGCTCCTTCAAAAATACAGACTGTTGCGAAACTTTCTCCCGACACTCGCACTCTGCGCTCTTGTGTGCGTTTCCTGCGGCGGAGGGGATGACTCGTCGCCGGGTCACACCAGTTCCCCCAAGTGCGACCTTACTTCCCAGATAAACGCCCAGAAGTCCTATGAAAGAGAGAGTTATTATCCCAGCGAGTTCAGCATCAGTAATGATTTTTCCCACCGTTACGGTGCCGATATATCCCCCGGAGAAGAGCACTATGATATTGCGAAAAAGGTAAGCCGTTCTGTATTCGAGATAGAATTCTTCGAAAAAGGCATGGAATATTCCGTCGGCACAGGCACCGGCTGGCTTATAGCCCCGGAATATGTCGTTACCGCCGCGCACAATTTCGGGGAAGACCTCGGCATAAGGGCACGTATTCATACTTTTGACGGCGAAACTCTGGAAGCGGAAAGAATCTATCTGGACACTCCGGAAAAAACCGACCTGGCGGTGCTTCGTCTTAAACGAGAAATTAAAAACGCCATTCCCTTTAAAATAGCGGACACAGAACCCGAAAGAAACGATTTTCTGATGACTATGGGCGCAGGCTCAGGAGTAAGAGGGTTGGGCGCATGGACAGTTTCCGCCGGGCCGGCACTTAAGTTAAAAAGCGGAGAAAGAGACATTGCGGGCGAACCCGGAAGAATATATCACGCAATACAAGCTTCCCCTGGAACGAGCGGAGGCCCCATATTAAATGAAGAGGGAGAAGTGGTCTCTATCGTGTCCAGGGCTAAAGGAGGCGACTTTGGTCTAATTAACAGATTTGCTGGGGAGATCAAACCTTTCAGGCCTCGTGCCAAGCCACCTGAGAAGCTTTGGATTTACGCTTTTCATCAACCGGATCCAAGCGCGATTTCCCTCGGACCAAATCCCACGGAGCTGAAGAGTCTTTACGACAAAATTCCAGGTCTTCGAGAACCGGAAAACGCTGGCGAGTACAGAGACGGCAACAAGTGGAAAACAACCGACCATGATTTCGGCGACGAATACAACCCGTTCCCACTTAATCGGTTTGAGGATATGAACAGCACATATAAAAAGGCGCGCGAGGGCGTTGTGCACGTCACGACATGTCACGAAGGGAAGATGTTAAACGGTTCCGGGTTCATATACGACAACGATACCGTCATCACCGCCGGACACGTAGCTCCCGGCAAAGGGGACAAGGTTTTGATTAAAACATCTGCAGATATAGAGACCACGGCCGACGAAAGAATAGTCTGCGGGGACGATTCTGGAGTTGTTTACTGCGATAAGTGCTATTTGGGAACCGTTTCAAAAACTCAGAATATTTTAGAACCTCGGAACAATGATAATGATCAGGAGCTTCAGAATCTGGGGAACTGTGACATCGCCGTTATAAAGATGAACAAACCAGGCATTTTGTCAGAGTACCCGAAGCTTAAGATCGGCAACTCTTCTTCACTCCAGTGCGGAGATCCTCTTGTCAACATCGGTTCCGCCTTGATATATAACACCGTAGGGTATTTTCAGGGAGTCGGTGCCGTTCACCTCTCAACGCAAAAGTACACAGCCGAAATGTTCTCGCCGGCCTCAGCCGGTGGCATGAGCGGCGGCCCCTTTGTAAACAGAGAAGGAGAAGTAATTTCTCTGGCTTCAGCAGGTCTAGGCGAGATTGCCGGCAAATGGCCTGAACCCGGTCTGCTTAAAATCCACACACTCCTTCCGTATTATACCGCACAGGACCACTTCGAGGGACCTAATGCTGAAACGATGAGGAGATTTATAGAAGAGGATGGTTTTTATTGTGAATAAGCGGTAAATCATCTGAGAGGAATCAATATCCCCCGCACAGTCGGAGTGACTGCCTCTGGGTTTCCCTCGTGACGAAATCACGCTTAAAGAACCAAGTATGGAGGTTCTGCTGCCCGAATTTGCAATATTAAGTGAACCCGCACCCGAATTACTGGAACATCAGAAACTCCCGGGTCTCTGTACAGAGCAAGTGTTCGGGAGGGTCGCCAAGGCATACGGCTCCTGTCTCAGGTGCTTGACGGCAAACCGCCCGTTTGGCCACGGGTGCGGTATCTTCGCTGGTTCCATTGAGCTTTCTCCCCTCTTCCGTTTCAATAATTTCTCGCTTAAAGCTATACATGTTTAAGCGAATCGACAAGCGCCCCAAGCGGTTTGTCGGCCCCGGAGAACCTGTCCTTGAAAGTACCCCCGTTTTCAAGCTTGAGCACCCCCCTGGGACACACGGCCGAGCACACCCCGCATCCGACGCATGACGCTCTTACTATATTCTCGCCCTTCTGGGCGTAAGCCCTTACGTCTATCCCCATCTCGCAGTACGTGGAGCAGTTGCCGCATGACATGCACTGGTCGCCGTTTGTGGTGATCCTGAATCTTGAGAGATATCTCTGGAAAATTCCGAGAACAGCCGCCATGGGACAACCGAAGCGACACCATACCCTGGTTCCCATTATGGGATAGAAACCAACGCCTATGACTCCGGAAAAAATGGCTCCTATGTAAAACCCGTACCATTTCTTAAGAGACATAGAAGCTTCCCCGAACACCACCCCCGATGTTGCGGAGTTAATCCAGAGAAGAACCGTCGTAACGACGATGAACACCAGCACGGAATGCACGACCCAGCGCTCTACGCGCCACGCATTTTTCGATTTATCGGAAAGCTGCCTCCACGGGTCTCCCATGGTTTCCGCGAGCCCTCCGCAACCGCAGACCCAGGAACAGTACCACCTCTTGCCGAAATAGTAGGTAAGAATCGGAGTGGCGACAAACGACATCACCGCTCCCCAGAAGATAAGGAACATTCCAAGTCCGCCGGGATGATTCACGAAATAGCTCAGGGTTCCCGGGAACAGGTACTCGGGTTTAAGCGGCCAGAAATAGCTGAGATAGAACTCGGGCTGATTAAACAGCATGAGTATGTTAGGTATGAGAAACGCAAACCCCAGCTGAAAGAACATCACAGAAGCAGTTCTTATCTTCTGGTAACGGTTGTTTCTGTACTTCATGAACATCCTTACGCCGAAGACCAGTACCGCGACCGTGTAGAGAAAACCGTAGAAAAACCAATTGTTGGCCGGGGAGCCTGAAAGAGAGAGAGAAAGCGGGTTTACGATCTTTATTCCACCGGCCAGATACTCGGGAAACCAGTAAAGGGCTATGTAGAAACCCGTAAACACAACGCCGACAAGCCAGCCGAGAACCCCTCTTGACGTTATTCCCCTGAAGTAGACATTGTCATGCTTGATCCCGGGAACAGTGCCCCTGAAGCTCAGATAAAAATAAAACGCCGTACCGGAAAAAACGGGAAGAAACACAAGAAGAAACCCGGCCCAGGTGCCGCCAGGAGGCATGCCCATGGACTGAAGAACGAACATCAGTATTCCAAACCCCGTAACGGCAAGAGACAGCTTTTCCCCGGTTCCAAGCGAGGTGTCCGGAGCTTTCTGCGGTTCCTCAAAACCCAGGGTTTCCTCATCAAAATCGTAATTCGTCACGCTCTGTTCCATCAGGCCGCCTGCCTCCTTATCTCCCTTATTATTTCCGCTTCGCATTTTCGGTAGAACTCAGGGTCGAAATTGGCGTCCCCGAGATGATCGAGCACATAGTCAAGAGACTTCTTCTCCGCCACCCAGCTCTCACAGACCCTGTGTCTGTAACGAAGGCCCATGACGTTTATTCCCAGGACGACTCCGTCCTTCGTAACAATTCTTATCGAGCGTCTGCCGTCTGAATGTTCCCAGTAAAAATTGCTTTCTCCCTCCACAGCAGCGCTTCTCACCGTACCGTAAGTCTGGTACTCAAGGTCAAAGAACTTGGCCGAGTTATACCATATTCCGGGATCATACCTGCTCTCATGACCCGCAATCACCTCACCGGCGATCTTCCCCTGGTTCTTGCCCGTGTACCAGACCTGCTGAACAAGGTTTCTCCCCTCCCCCCCGGTGACTATCTCGGCGCAGTCCCCCGCGGCAAACACATCCGGGATATCGGTCCTGAGACTCCAGTCAACAAGTATGCCCCTCCCTGTCTTTATGCCGCTTGCCTTCGCAAGAGCGATATTGGGACTTACCCCCGCGGTGAGTCCCACGATCTGGCATTCTATGAATTCATCCTTGCTGGTCACAACCCCCCACACTCTCCCTGAATCGTTCCCGACTATCTCCCTGAGTTCAGTAAGGAGCCTGAGGTCTATTCCCTGCTCGGTGATCACGCGGTTTATCATTCGCGATTCCTCGATCGGAAGAACGTTAGTCCAGTAGGACCCCTCCCTTACGAGAAAAGTAACGTGAATATTGCGCGAGTGGAGCATCTCGGCAAGCTCGATCCCTATCAGTCCCCCTCCGACTATGACGGCGCTTTTCGCTCCTTTCACGTTTTCGTAAAGAAGCCTGAGGTCCATCAGGCTGTAGAGGCCCTGAACCCCTTCGAGGTCCTGCCCGGGCCACCCGAACCTGTTTGACCTGGATCCCGTGGCGATAAGCAGCTTGTCAAACACAACGGGGTCTTTTTCATGCATGATGAGCCTTTTTGCCGCCGTATCGATTTCGCTTACCCATCCCCTTACCAGATCAATGCGGTTTTTTTTCCAGAAACTGTCTTCGTAGGGCTTTGTGTCCCTGTAGCTCATGTGGCCCATGAATATGTACATGAGCGCGGGGCGGGAGTAGTGAAATGAAGATTCCCCCGAAATCATTGCTATTTCCCAGTCGGGCTTGAGCCTGCGTACGCTCAGGGCGGCTGCGACCCCCGTTACCCCATTTCCGATAATTGCTACGCGCATGGCGGGTTTTTTCCTTGCCGCGAACCGGGCCAGTTTCTTCGTACGCGGCGGATTTTACTTCTCGAAACGCTCTTTCTGGTCAGGGTTGTTCTCGAGAAAAGCCTGCAGGTGCCTGTCCGAATAGGAACCCTTCGGGTAATACTGGTCATAGAAATCCACGTCTATGTGCATGGCCTGAAAAACAAGCCTCATGTACATCGGATCAACAAACGCGGGAAACCTGCCGTAAGTGTCATAAATGTAGTTCGCAACATCCCTTACGATCTGCATGGTGGTCTCGGTGGGCCTCGGGGCCTTCATAAGATGCCTGTCGGGCTCTGTGTAGGGAAAAGGCTTGTCAGGCTCCCACGCTCTCCATTTATGGGCCAGGAAGTGATCAATGGCGTCATCCATATTCTCATAGTAGGGCGGGCAGTAAGCTTCAAAAATCCCGTCCCTTCCCACGGGAACGGTGGTGGGAGGATCGATAGTACCTTTTTTCGGCTGTATGAACCGGAATCCAAGACCCCTGAACAGGTTCGGGGCGGCTCCCATGGCGAACCTCGGTATAAAGCCCGTAAACGCCCATCCCGCAAGCCCGAGTGGCTGGAGAGCAAGAGCCATGTTCTGCGTGACAAACGCCTGCTCGACGTTAAGTCCCGTAAGAATCCTTACTTCAAGGTCAAACAGGGAAAGCTTGATTTCACCTTTGAGCCTGCCCTTCTCCACCCACTTCTCAACCCCGGCGGGCTTCCCGGTAAGATCGTCAATAATCGTGAATCCGTAGCTGTGGCTGCAGTAAAGGGTCAGGAGATTGAGATATTCCTCGGTCACGTCCGTTACTGGAACAAAAAGCGTGGTGCCGGGCTTGTTGGTATTCCACTGGTTAAATTCAAAGAGCCCCGGCATCTTGTCAGGCATGTCGGCCCTTCCGTCCTCAAGCTTGTTAAGACTTTCCCTGTAGAGTTCGAGAACCCTGGCGATTTTCTCCTCGCGGGAGAGCTGGAAAAAAATGTCAATCTCCTGCTCTTTGGGAAGCATGTTCTTCACGTCCACGTGGTAGAGACCGTCGTCGTTTGTGAAGAAAAGCTCGGTTCCATGATTGTTGCACGCAGATGGCCAGGTTCTCCCCGTCCACTGGCAGAGAAGATCTATGCCGTTCTCCGGCGGCAGGTCGGCCAGGCAGAGCCCGGTGAGACCTGTTCCAGCCCAAACCAAAAGCGCTTCCTCCTCCTCGGTAAGAGGCACGGGATCGTATTTCGACTTGAACTCAAGGGTGCTGTCCTTAAGTTCCATTCCGAGGCCGAAGCGCCTTGAGCGCCTGTTGAATATGGAATCGAAAAGCGGGTATTTAAGCGCTTCCTCTATCCTCTCGTTCAGAATCTTTTTATCGGGTTTGCCGTTTTTCATCATTGAATCTCCTTGGGGTTTTCTTGGCAGTATAGTTCTGGATTATACTGAAAAATCATCGCTTGCGTCCAGATTTCCTCTTCGAGTTCTTTTTGCGGTCTTTTTCAGCGCACCACTTGAACTATGAAGTGCACCACTGACTCAGATAATCTTCTTTCAGGAGAGTTTAGCACAGAGATGGGCAGGGAACAATAATCTGTAAACTACATGATCTGTAAACTACGGCTATGTCATAATGTCCAAGTTCCGTTTCTCCTAATCAACTCGGCGAGAAATTCCGTAAAGGTACGATGTTCCTCTGAAACAAATTTATTGCCTCTGCACCAGTACTATCAATTCCGAAAACCACAAAACTGCGGCGCTCTCTGCCAAGTCAACAAAACCCCTCGCAGTATCCAGGCATCTCACAGTCGCTTGAGCAACTCAAAAGCGGACTGTCTATGAATACCGAAAAACAGGAGAACTGACATCCCCAGCTACTCCGTCACCGGAGAGAACCCTTTGGGTTCTTGTCATTAGGGAGGAACCTTTAATCCGACTCTACATACCTGAACTCAGAATTCAAGCGTGCGTAAAATGCCTGCCTCAAAAAACAGAAGGTCTTGTTCTCTTGCTTTTTCCTGTGGCTCTTCAGATGCGGCAAAATTCATCCACTCCCCTATACCCGCCTTCGCCGAGGCGACTGATTCATATGCCTCCTTGAAGCCATGTTTTGCAAATCTGTTATCCTATGTTACATTTGCAAACCATGGATTATATACAACGCTATCTGACTCATACAATCCGCAAGGCCATGGTTTCTTTTCCAGCGGTGCTGGTTACCGGGGCCAGACAGACCGGCAAGACTACCTTGCTGCGTACCGAATTCGGCGCATCGCATGATTACGTATCGCTTGAACGCCCCGATATACGCAACAGGGCATTAGCGGATCCTGTCGGGTTTTTTGCGCAGACTTCAGGACCGCTGATTCTGGATGAAATTCAATACGCCCCAGAGCTGCTGCATTACATAAAGGAACTGATAGACACGCGGCGCAGACCCGGACAGTGGCTGCTTACAGGTTCTCAAAGCTTCTCGCTGATGCAGGGAGTGAGCCAGACGCTGGCCGGCCGCGTAGCTGTGTTGAACCTTGATCCCTTGTCCGCAAGAGAACTGTCGCAGCAACCACAGATTTCCCCCGAAGATATGCTTGAATGGATGTTCGGATTCTCTGAAAAGCACATTCCCGCTAAGGCAGGCGGAATGTCCGACCCTGCCAGTACGGCAGACGCAGAATCTTTCCGCAACAGAAGCAAGCAAGTCGCTGGTCCCAGCCTTGAGGATTGGCTGTTGCGCGGCGGCTTCCCCGAACCTTGTCTGAACAAGCAGGCGGACCGGCAGTTGTGGTTTTCCGGTTATTTGCAAACTTACATACAACGCGACGTTCGGGATCTGACTCAGGTAAGCGATTTGGAAACTTTCTACAAGTTCCTGGGGCTGGTCGCCGCCCGTACCGGACAACTCCTGAACATGGCGGAACTTGGAAACGAAATCGGCATTGCCGGACCTACGGTAAAGCGCTGGTTATCCGTGCTGAAGACCAGTCAGCTGATCTGTCTGCTGCCGCCTTATCACAAAAACTTCGGCAAACGGCTAAGGAAAAGTCCCAAGCTGTATCTGCTTGACCCCGGGCTTGCCGCTTTCATGCTGGGCCTGCATTCACGAAGCTCCATTCTGCAAGGCCCCTCCCTGGGAGCATTGGCGGAAACCGCCGTGGCGGCAGAGTGGTTCAAGTTTTTTCGCCAGCACGGGGAGGAGCCGCAAATCTATTACTGGCAATCAAGCGGCGGCAAGGAAGTTGATCTGATTATCGAGCGCGACGGCAAACTGTACGCACTGGAAGTCAAGGCAACGGCGACACCTCGGGCACAACATGGCAACAACCTCAAACAGTGGCTGAAACTGGCCGGCGCGAATGCGCATGGCGCACTGGCCTGCAACATTAACGAACCGCAAGCCTTACTGCCTGGCATCAGAGCCGTTCCCTGGCATCTCAGCGCGTACTCCGATTGAAACACTCAGACAGAGAGCCGGAGTTCAGTCAGACGGTCGGCGGGGAAGCTCAAGACAAGATTGAAAAAATGCCAACGCGCGAGGCGTTATCCCGGTACAAGAGTTTTAATCAAAGCCCGGCCTGGAATAGATGGAGGTGGTAAGGAGTGAGCCTTTTTTTTCAGACAGCTTTTTTCTTTTTTTAAGTGTATTCCAACCAACGCAGAAAAGCTTCCAGGGGTCTGAAACGGAAGGAGGGCGTAGCCCGACTGGAGTTTCAGACCGGCTCCGTCCCCCCGTCTAAAGTAATTGTCGCAAGATTCTAAACCAGATTGTCGCCCTTTACTGATTTCCACATTAAAATAGAATACAATAGTGTCCATGTCCGAATAGAGGGTATACCAACAATAATGTTTGACATAGAAATTGCGGGACAAATGGCAGGGTGGTTTCTCCACAAGGAAGGGGGAACCATGTCTCATCTGAAATTGATGAAACTGCTTTATATTGCTGAAAGAACTTCCTTGCAAGAAAACAGTTATCCCATTCTTGGAGATGAACTCTTCTCAATGGACAATGGTCCAATGCTTAGCTTCACTTATGACTACATGAAAAAAAGAGAAACTAAAAAAAATGGATGGAGTAAATGGGTGTCGCAAATATGGGGAGGTACAGTCTCATTAGTAAAACCATACAACCCAGGAGACTTAGACCTTTTAAGCAAAGCAACTTTAGAAGTTCTTGAGGAAGTATGGAATCGGTATGGTCAAATGACCCAGAAAGAAATTGTTGAACACACACACACTTTTCCTGAGTGGAAAAACCCGCATGGTTCCTCTATAAAAATCAAATACAAAGACCTTCTTGACGCATTAGGATATGGGGAGAAGTCCAAAGAAATTGCAGAAGAACTGGAGGCTCAACAACAAGCCAGCAAAGCTCTTCTGGCATAATCTAATCTCCTCTTCCTATGAAGACAATGTTTTTCCCCATCCCTGGGGTCACATTTCTGTTCCCAGTTGATGAAAAGCCTCATTTGTACTTTATTTTGACCATGCCCCTACAAAGGGACGGGGAGGAAAAAGTTCTTATGGTGAACATAACAAGTGTAAAAATTAAAGGTGAAAACTATACGCTTGACGTAGGCGATCACGAATTTATTGAACATAAGAGCTATCTCAATTACCGCAAAGCCGAGATAGTATCCGTAGAAAACCTAGAACGGCAGTTGCGACGAGGAAAGATGAAGATAAAGGAAACAGTCAGCATGGAAATTGTAAAATTTATTTGCGAGGGACTTCGAGAGTCCCGATACTCTACCGATCGAGCCTTAGATTTCTGCAAAGAAGCCTGTAAAAAGGCAAAAGAATAGTTTTTAAATTACAAACTTTGTTTCAGGTGGCATCTTGATTGACGCGCGAGTGCAAAGTTGATTGACGCGCTAGACAGGAACCTCGGGAATTGAACATGTGGCGGATATCGTTAGAACCGACTCCATAGTGGGTTTTGGGAAATAAGAATCAATTATGGAGGGTGAAGAAAGTCCACTTGCTTATTACAAAATAAAGGGACACTGATTCCGAGTTAAAGGGGACACCTGTTCCGAGAATAAAGGGACAGTAAAATCTCCTTTTTCTTCTTCCCCAAAACAGACTTTAACACGTCTTGAATTTCTCTGTCAAACGACGAGTAAAAAGCCTGTCTTTTTCTCTTAAAAATGACCTCCGTTTTCTTCCTTTGCCGACACCTGTTTTCAGCCACAACTTTTTTGTCAGCCCCCCCCCCCACAGTTCAGTGAGAGATGAACAAAGCGAGAGCTTTGTTCTCTGAAGCTACGGGATACTGAACCAACGAGACGCATTTGGCTCCGAAGCCTGACAACGGCCAAAACGACCCGACCTCTACCCCTCAGGCATAGACGATCGCACTCTGAGCGGGCTTTAAATTGACGTTTTTTCAGCAATTGGACTGAATCATGCATAAAACGTCTGTTTTCTGACTCGCGGCGCTTCACCCTCTTGCTTTCCACGCGTTCAAAGACTCCCAGATTCCTTATCATCTCCGTTTTTTCTCGTTTCCTTTGTCTTTCTCATCGATTCCCCACCCAACTCAAGCCTGTGAGAGTTGTGAACGATCCTGTCAAGGATCGCGTCGGCAACCGTGTTGTCCCCTATTATGCCGTGCCACTCACTCACAGGAAGCTGACTTATCACCACAGTGGAACTCTCCCCGTAGCGGTCATCCATTATCTCCATGAGGTCATATCTCTGGGCGGTGGTTATCTTCTCAAGTCCCCAGTCATCTATGATCAGAACTCTCACCCTGGCAAGCTTCGCCAGAAGCTTCTCGTAGCTTCCATCGGCCTTTGCCTGAGAGAGGGCCAGAAACAGCCTTGAGACCCTGTAGTAGCGAACTGTTATCCCCCTCACACACGCGTTATGACCCACAGCGCACGCTATCCATGTCTTCCCGCTGCCGCAGGGTCCCGTTATCAGCAGATTACGGGACCTCTCTATCCAGTCCCCCTCCCCAAGCTCCGCTACCTGGACTCTCCTTAGATTACGGGAGTGAGTGTAATCAATATCGCTTAGATGAGCCTTGAGCCTGAAACGGGCGTCGCGTATGAGCCTCTGCTGCTTTCTGTGCTCCCTCTCAATGCATTCCCTCTCCACAAGCAGACCGACCCTTTGCGCAAACGGCAGTTCATCATAAGTGTTGGGCTGCTCGCACTGACGCTCAAGCGCCACAGCCATCGCTCCCAGCCGAAGCTGGCGAAGACGGGATAATGTCTGTGATAAACTCATAAAAATACCTCCTTGGTTTTATCTGAACTCCCCCGGCCCCCTTATGTTCTTGTGATCCTGGGGAAGACTTAACTCTTGCTCTTCAAACAATGGAAGCCTGTCCATTCCGTTCTTAAGAATCTCCTTAACCTGACTTAATCTCATAAGCCCGTTTCCGTTCGCTACCCCGCACGCCGCATTGAGCCTTTGAGGGTACTTGCGGGAAAGACTCAGAAGACCCAGACACACCCTGTAGCCAAGCTCCGGATGATCTTTTGAATCAAGCTGAGCGTCCACCCATTTGTACACCTCCTCTCCAAGTCCCTTAGCCCAGTCTCTTAGCCTCTTGGGAGTCCACTTCCCATGCTCCCTGTGACTCTTTGGCATGTGTTCGTCTACCGTAGCGTAATGCTCGTGCTTCTTTGTCAGCCGCTTATGCTGCGCTATGAGCTTGCTTTTGAAGTAAATCGTCACAATGTGCTCTGTGGCGTGAACCTCCACTCCCTCCAGTACTCTTCCTAAAGCTTGAATCAAGCTAAAAAAACAAAAAGTAAATCAGATTGATTTGCAGGTTTTTTGACCGAAAAGAGTCTTGCATGTTACGAGCAACACAAGTGACCAAGACATCGATCAAACGACGTGATGTGATATGTCCAACAGGAAGTTTGTGCCTCTGAGCACCGGTACTGGGCCAGACAAACATTGCGGCGGACACTGCAAGAATCTTGCAGCATAACTCGCGGATCAACCTGAAAAGAAATCAGGAGAAACACAAGGAGGAAGCTCAAAGAAAACAGACCTGGACTTGATAAAAAACAAGAAGCTCTTCACCACGGCTTGCAGAAATCCGAGCCGCTTGAACTCAGAGAACGGCAAAAACAACCCGACCAGTACCCCTCGAATGGATGAGATCGCACGCTGAGAGGCTTTTAAATGGATGTTCTCTTCGCAAAACAGGGTGTTTGCTGACTACAAGCACATGGAGCGCAACAGATGCTTTCTTCCAAAGCTCTGAAGTGCGCACAGCGTGTCGAAAATCATGTCCAGGCTCCAAACAAAAGCCTGTCCGCGGAAAACAGATGAAAGATAAAAAAGAAATCAGGTGTAATTATATCACGGGTTGCCTGACCGAGAGCAGCCTTATTCCCCCTGTGCCAAAGAGCACCTGGGGGGGACCAGCGCCTCGGTCAGACGCCGTGATATATGTCCAACAGGAAGTTTGTGCCTCTGAGCACCGGTACTGGACCAGACAAACATCACGACAAACCCGAATTCCATTAGGAGGTATTAAGTTACATGAAGAATCAAGAAACTCTATTTTTTGCAGGCATTGACTGGAGCAGAAGCTTCCATCAGGTCTGCGTTATCGATCAGCAGGGCTCGATTATCGGAGAAAAAAGCTTCGAGCACTCAGGACGCGGCCTTTTTGAAATGGCTCAGTGGATAAGAGAAATCTCAGACTCTGAGGTCTGCAACATATCCGTGGCTATAGAGGTGAATCACGGTCCCGTTGTGGAGAGCCTCATTGAGCAAAACTTCCGTGTTTGTTCAATAAATCCCAAGCAACTCGACAGATTCAGGGACAGATTCTCTCCCTCCGGAGCTAAGGATGACAGAAAAGACGCTCTGGTGCTGGCCTCGTCGCTTCGCACCGATAGCCATCACTTCCACCTCGTTGAATCCCAAGACCCCGAGGTAATGTTCATACGAGAACTCAACAGAAAAAGAGCTGAACTCGTTGAACAACGCACCCGGCTTGTAAACCAGTTCCGCGAACTGATCTGGAGATATTATCCCCAGTTCGCAGCACTCCTCGGCAATAAAGTGAGACTGTGGCACCTGGAATTATGGAAACTTGTTCCTTCTCCCGACTCGGTAAAAGGAAAAAGAACCTCAACAGTACAGAACCTTCTTAAACGCCATAAAGTGAGGCGTATTGATGCTGAGGAAGTACTGCGCATACTGCGCGCTGAGAAAATAAACGTAAGCGTCGCAACCAGGGATGCCTACGTCAACCGTTTGGGGTCTATTGTTGAACTGCTTGAGCTGCTGGAGCGTCAGATCAAGGAAACTGAGGCCTCTATCAACAAGGAAATTGAGATCTTGGATTCAAAGCTCAAAACCGACAGTGAAGAGCCAACAGATATTGAGATCCTCCAGTCTGTTCCAGGCGTAGGACCTGTAGTGCTCGCAACGATTATTGGCGAGGCCTGGGAACTTCTGCTACGGCGGGACTTCGAGGCACTTCGATGTTTTGGAGGTACAGCTCCGATAACGAGACAATCAGGAAGGACAAAGCAGGTCATCAGGAGAAAAGCAGTATGCAGAAGCCTCTGTGACGCGTTTCACGTCCTGGGCGGAACTGCCGCCAGACGTGACCCGGTAAGCATGGCCAAATACAAAGCGCTTCGGGCAAAGGGCCATGGTCACTTCAGGTCTGCCCGTACTGTATGCGATCGTATTTTATCCGTAGTCCGCGTTCTTCTGAAAAAAAGGGAACTGTTCGACAAGGAGTTCAAGAAACCCTGGCAGGATGCCGCAGCGTGAAGGAAAATCAAACTGAACTGAAATCGTGAAAGAGAAAGAAAATTGAGGAGGAATCTTAAAAAAAGAAATTCGCTCTATACATAAAATTCAGGCTTGATAAGACACAGGAAGTCCCCCCTGTAGGTGTAGGGAACAGAGTAGCGCTTCTTTTTGTACTCCACGTGGCAATCAATGTTCACCTTGGCCTTCTTTATCTCCGTGTATGTGTAGGGATACGGAGGAAGTTCCTTCATCTCGGGGAGATCAATCTCTTCAAACAGCTCCCGGCGACATTCTCCTTCCCCCTTCTGCAACGGCTTTAAGTTCACTTCTTCTGTAAGCTCCTTTACTCGCCTGTTAAGCTGCGCTATTGAGGTGAACTGCTCGTTTCTTATCGGAGCCAGTACCCTTGTCTCCACTATCTGTACAGCCTTCTCTGCCTTGGCCTTGTCTTTTGGCTTGCGCGGCCTTGTGGGAATGATGGTTGTCCTGTAGTGATTAGTCCATTGAGCGTAAGCAGGGTTAACCTCAGGATCGTAACGGCACGCCCTGGTTACTCCGCTTTTAAGATTGTCGGGAACTATGATCTCGGGAACTCCTCCGAAGAACTCAAGCATCCTGGTATGACTCCCAAGCCAGTCCTCAAGGGACTGTGAAGCGGTAGCCTCCGCGAAGATGTAATTCGACGCCCCCATGGCCCCGACAAATATCTGCGCCTTTGTTGCTCCCCCCGTCAGGGGATCCATTATGTTCACCGTAAGCCCTGCGTAGTCCACAAAGCACTTCTCCCCGGCTTTGTGTACCTGCCGCATTGAGGGAGGCCTGTTCTTGTTGAGCCATGTTTTGTAGAGCTCGCACAACCGCGTATAGCTGTAACAGTCCCCACCCTCGTTGGCTTCAATGTACTCTTCGTACAGAAGCTGCCTCGTAACACCCTTTTTGGTGAGCTCCCTGTTTATGTAAGAGAAATCCGGCAGCGCTTTGCCTTCCAGAGTTACCTCGTCGGGCTTGGGATAGAGAAGCTCCTCAAGCTTCTGGTCGTCAATATCTTCGAGAAGTGGCCACCGAAGACTCGCTTCCTCAGCCTTCTGGAGCAACCTCTGAACATTGCTTTTGCCTTTCTTAACGCTCTGGCTTATCTGTCTTATGGAAAGATTCAGGGACTTGAGCCTCAGAATCTCCCTTATCACTTCTGCACTCATTCTTCTTCTCGGCATCTCGTTGACCTCCTTGCCTTAGTCTGCAAACAGGTTAACAAAACACTTTTCAATGATGTTTTGAGGGAAGAAGAAAACAGGAGATTCAGGTGTCCCCTTTCGCTCGGAACTACTGTCCCTTTTCGCTCGGAATCAGTGTCCCTTTTCGCTCGGAATCAGTGTCCCTTTTCGCTCGGAACTACTGTCCCTTTTCGCTCGGAATATGCACCACTTTCTGTTCCAACGATGTGCTCCATCCGCAAGATTACATAGCTGGTTCCCTATTGTTCAGGTAGGAGAAATTACCAAAGTGTTTTTTCCATTTGAGCGAACTTTCTTTCTGGTTATACTGAGAAAATTTGAGTTGGTCGATGATTCCGAGAGCTGCTATAAAAAAGAAGATTACGCGAAGAATTGCAACCTGGTGGCGGTCTTGGTATCGAATTCAATATCGGCTCGTCAATTGGAAGACTCGTTACGGTGTGTATGCATTAGCCACCACCTTTTTTTTCCTTCTCCTGGTTGTTCTATATCTATTGCCAATATTCCAAGAGGTGCTGGGGGATCATTACTCATCACAACAGCGGATTGAGGAACTGCGCGCTTTGATGCTTAATGTAGGAAGTGCATTAATCGGCGCTACCGCAATTGTTGCGTCCCTTGTATTGTTTGCCACGCAGGTGAATGTCGAGCGTCTGCCTCACGGGTTGTTTCACAGTCTGAGCAAAGACCTTAAACTACTGGGTGCTTTTGCGTCAGCGTTCATACTGGCAATTGCTGTCGCAATTTTATCCACATTCATTGATTATGAAACGCTGGGGATAGTGGTGATCATAGGGGCCTCGCCATATTTATTTGTTTATTCTGGGAATATCTTATAGTTCCACTCTCCATGGAAACGGTCACGCTTCATCGCTAAACTCTCAACCTGCTCTTTCGTTATCTTCTGTCCTTTCGGATAGCTTCCCTTGTCAAGCTCCGAATGTATCGTAAGCCCGCTTCTTGTCTTTGTATGGCCGATCAGATTAACCACCACCTCATGACTTATGAGCGGCTTCCCCCTCCAGTTTATCGTGATGTGACAGAACATCCTGTGCTCTATCTTGTTCCACTTGCTCGTTCCCGGAGGGAAATGACATACAGACACAATAAGACCTGTTTCCCTCGCAAACTTCGCAAGCTCCCATTTCCACAACCTGTTACGACTCCCGTTTGACCCCCCACCATCCGCCGTTATCAGAAGACGACGCGCTTTCGGATACGCCGCTTTCCCCATCTTCTCCCACCACTTCCTCAGAGTCTCTACCGCAAACGTAGAAGTATCATGATCCACCCCCACGCTCACCCATCCCGTATCATTGTTTATATCGTATATTCCATAAGGTATAGCTTTGCCCAGATTCTTGTCTATAAAGTCGTGAACCCTCACTTCTTCGGGATCTCCCTTGTGTCGCCATTCCTTGCCACCATTACGAAAAGGCCCCACAAGCTCTTTTTTCTTCGTGTCTACTGAAACCACAGGCTGCCCCATCCTCTGATGTGCTCTCACCCTTCGGTTTATGTGTCTGAACTGTGAGTCCCTATCAGGATTCTGACCCCCTTCAAGGGTCTTGCGGTTTGACTGAAGACTGTATCCCGCATTGTGAAGAAGACGGTTAACTGTGCGTTCACTTACCTTGTGACCCATGGCAGTAAGTTCATCCGCAAGCTTTGCGGCACTTCTAGATGTCCAAAGCAACGGCCCCTCGGGGTCTCCTCGCGTTACAGGGTCAACAAGTTTCTCCAGGACCAAAAGCAGTTGCGGGTCATGTTCGGTCAGGAACTTTCTTCCCGCCCCGGGGCTTCGCTGCCGTCCCTCTTCAAGAGGTTGTTCTACGGGAGTATCAAGCTCCTTTATTCCAGTGCGAATCGTGGTGCGTGACATTCCGGTTGCCTCCGCCACACGTTCTATTCCACCGCGACCGATGGCTTTGGCTTCCACAGCCGCCCACCGTCTTCGGCTCCGTTCATTGAGAAACGGATTCATTGCTGTAAACTTGGTAGAGAGGAGTTGAGTCACTGGATTCTCCATTGTGGAGAATATAATAACACATTGAGTTAAACAACCAAGTAATTAAGGCGAGACTCCTTAGCTTCGTCGGCGATTGTTCTCATTCTCGTTTTGTTCTTGTATGCTTATTGGCGAGCACTCAACCTCATCAACCCTTTACAGCAGCTTCGCAGACTCAGGAAAACCGCTCGCAAAGAACTTCAGGCTTGGGCTAGACGGGCTCAGCGTACGGCACCTCTTCGTGAGTGGACAGAAGAGAGTGAGGGCATCACGTCACCACACGTCGACTCCACGCATGATTTGGCCCGCATGGCCTTTTTTTCCCTCGCTACCTATTGGACAGATGGAGCGAAGCGGGCTATTGCTCACGCCATGTCATTTGCTCGGCATTATGCCGAGCAGGGAGATTATGAGGTTTCTGAAACAGCTCTGAAAACCATTGTGATCATCAATGCTGAATATATCAAGTCGAAGGGAAAAACCTTTGACATCTCCAAAACCGAAAGCCTTATCAGTGATACATTGGAACACCTGCGGAAAAATGTACAAGCAGCAAATGCGCGCCGGGATGAACAGCAAATAGAGCAAACGTTGCATGCAATGGCTACGCTACTTGAGGTGTATCTTGACATTGATTATTCCAGCACAAATGCAACCAAAAGGCACTCTAATCTGGCTGCTCAATATCTAGCAGACGCAGTTCAGAGTGTGGTTCCCCACAACATGGCAGACGTTCTGATGGAAGGACAACGACTCATGGGCCGGTGTGCAGGAGAGATTCTAACCCGTGGGAATCCGGCTAACATAGCGACACTCAGCGAGAAAATTGCATTGATCGCTTGTACCGGGTGTGTGAAAGAGGATTATCGTCCTGTTACGATGGAAGGCATGACTCAGCTTTCGCATCTTACGTTCAATCTACTTGTCTGGGCTAAGGGAAATAACATTCATTTCGCAGGCTGCGAAATCCGCCGAAATGTCGCCATGGTTGTGAAATCATTTCTTAATGTAACAGATACCAACATCCATAGCACATTCCTCGGCCCGTATTATTCATCGACTAGCATAGACTGCTTGCAGGTAAAACTTATGAAATGGGTCAATATTCATGCGCTCGAGTATGACAATGCGGATACCCAAGCCTTTATACATAACCTCGAAAAATGGGCCGACGGTTTGTATCAAACAGAAAATGAACTGCTTCTTGCGGCCATAAAAGCAAGGTCTCAATTTACATTTGATATGATCCATTGGATAAGTGGCATAACAGAAATTCTACTGGCAGTATCAAATGCCCCGGCATGTGACAATTCCACCCAACAGAAGATACGAAGGCATGCACTTTGGTTGATTTCAACCTTGGACTGGATTCCTGATGACCAAGAAACTGTGAGATTTGTCGAGAATTTTCAGATGACAGAGACTTTGTTTAAGGCTGCAATGGAAGCACGAGATCGCGGCTGTGATGAAATCGCGAACGAAATCGGGAGAATACTCTTGTCCTGGACGTTTAAGGGTGGAAAATTCCAAACTGGATGGGATATTATGGAAAGGGGATTATGTGCATGCGCTGTATTTGCGCTAAAGGGAGGAGATGAGCAGATTGCATCGTTCAAAACTGCAATAAACTCTCGTATTTTGAGCGACGTTGCACTAACGCAGCAAATGCGCGACCGCGTTGCAAGAGGGATTCAGGAGAAAATTGAAAGACTACAAACACAGGAGCACTTTCCGTTGTCCCAAATAGATGCGGAGTTATCGAAAGCAGATTGCGAAAGTCTTCGTCTCTTATTGCAGGACGTTGCTAATATCTTTTTATCGCCGAATGCGGTTTGATAACTGCTGGGTGCTTGTGATGCGTTGTGTGCGTATTACTGTAAAGGGAAAAATAGTTTTGGGAATTACATCAAAGTATGCAAGGGGACGCTCTAAAGACATAATCTAGACCTCCTGATCTGCCAGTATAACGCCATACAGAGGCTACCAAAGGCAATATTTGTTGTTAACGCAGGCTGTGTCATGTGCAGGGTGTGGGTGCGCATCGTCCGGAATTCAGAAAAAATCACCCAAAAAAAAGCTTGGAAAACACAAGCCAGAGAGAATTGCCGTTTGCCAAATGAGCTTCTTATTAAGACTGAGGCTCTTTCCCCTTTTTGAAATCTCTCGCCCAGAATTTCAGGGTTTCAAGAGCAAGACGGCTGCACTTCGGGCGTGTTACCATGATGTCTTTGCCCAGAAGGTCCCTCAGGTAATCTGAATCAAGTTCTCCAAGCTGGCTTACGGTCTTTCCCTTTACAAATTCCGTAAGAAGGGAAGCCGCGGCCTGGCTTACAGTACAGCCCGCTCCGTCAAAACTTATATCCTCTATAAGACTCTCTCCGTCTGTGCGGATATAGATATTCATCTCGTCCCCGCAGTTGGGGTTGCCTCCTCTGAGCGTCACTGTGGGGTTCTCAAGCGGGCCGAAATTTCTCGGATTCTCGTAATGATCCATGATCATCTTCATTCTTTCTTCTTCAATCATGTGACCGCACTTTGCTTCCTGACTTCGCTTTTTATCCTCGCGTATACCGCGCTCAGTCCCCTTACTCTTCTTATTCCGAGTTTCTGGGCAAGTCCGAGCCGGGAGATAAAGTCCGCAGGCGCGGATTCGATCTCCCCGGGGCTCAGGCCGTCAAAAGCGCTTACGAGAATCGATACAAGTCCCCTCACCGTCGGAAACGGTTCCGGAACATCGGCGAATATATTCACCCTGCCGTCTTCCATCTCGACCCAGATAAAGACAGGGGTTTCGCACTCGTGCACCCTGTGCAGTTCCCTGTCCGCATACTCGGCAAACCTCTCCGGGATTCCGGGAAGATCCTCTGAGTAATCTATCAGCAGACTTATCATCTCCTGCTGATCCGCCCCCTCGAATTCCCTTACTATTTCCTCTATTCTTGCCATTTCCCCGCAACTTCAAAAAAAAAGGATGCGTACCCGCAAGAGCGCATCCTTTTTCATTTCCGCAGAAAGCTTTTCTCCCTGTTATTTCTCTATCGGGGCCCGTACAAGATTTCCCCACTCGGTCCATGAACCGTCGTAGTTCCTTACGCTCTCAAACCCCAGAAGATAGGTAAGGACAAACCAGGTGTGAGAAGAGCGCTCCCCTATCCGGCAGTAGGCTATCACGTCCTGATCCTTGCTAAGCCCCTGCCCCTTCTCATATATATCGGCAAGCTCATCGGCCGAGCGGAAAGTTCCGTCCTCGTTCGCGGCCGTAGCCCAGGGAACGTTTACCGCACCCGGTATATGTCCTCCGCGAAGCGCGCCTTCCTGTGGATAGGCCTCCATGTGTAGAAGTTCTCCCGAATACTCCTTCGGGGAGCGGACATCGACAAGCGGCCCGCCTGAACTCATATGCTCAAGCACGTCATCGCGAAAAGCCCTTATTGACTCATCAACCGCCGAGACCTTGTAATCGGTCCCCGGCCTCTTGGGAGCCTCTTTTACGAACTCTCTTCCCTCATCAACCCATTTCTGCCTGCCGCCGTCCATTATAAGACACTTTTCATGGCCAAGAACCTTGAAGGTCCAGAATGCGTAGCAGGCCCACCAGTTGCTCCTGTCCCCGTAGAAAACCACCGCGTGGTCGTTTGAAATGCCTTTTTCCGAAAGCAGAGACTCGAAGCCATCCCTGCTCACGTAATCCCTTACAAGCTGATCCTGAAGCTCGGTCTGCCAGTCGAATTTCACCGAATTTCTTATGTGTCCTATTTCATAAAGCAGTATGTCCTCATCCGATTCCACTATTACGATACCGGGGTCGTCAATATGCTCCTCTACCCAGTCCGTACTCACCAGAACGTCAGGGTTCGCGTAATCCGCCATTTAAAAACCTCCGTTTGACCGCGCAGTCACACGGCCTTCTTCAATATTCGTGTAAATATAAATACAGCAAAGGCGGTTTGCAAGAAAGCAGACTGAAACTGCAGGTTAATTGCAAACCGCCTGGTCTTTATGCTATAATCTAACTGTGATTTGGAAAACATCGAGGTTAACTGCTATGAAAATCCCCTCCAGATTTTTTTCTTATCTGCTTTTCGTCTTTGTTTTCGGATTTTCGATTTCTTCGCAGGCACAGGATAAACCGAATTGACTGCGGCGCCTGTGAACGATCTGGCAACATACCTTAGCTGTTCAGGAACTACAGCTCGCAGTCACTCGCACATGCGAATCATGTGATTTCACCTGTGCGGATATGAGCGGATGGAATTTGTCGGAGGTGACACTGAGAAGTTCCAACTTAATAGTGGGAGCCAACCTTTCTGAAGGGATTTGCTTTTGTGTGTGTTTATTGTTAAATTATTTGCAGGGGGTATGAAAATGATTCGCAATTTGATGTTTTCGCTTTTTTTACTGGTACCGGTTTTTGCTAATGCACAGACGGTGCCGATAGTCAATTTTAACCCGACCACAGTTAGTATCACAGAGGGAGGTTACTCATGTGACCTTAATGTTACCAGAAACGGTCTTGCCAGCGCTGCCGCTCTAACAGTTAATCTCACGAAGCCTGCTGTATTCGGTACTGGTAGTACTTCTATACTTGATATTAACAATAGCGACGGCGGCACCGGTGAAGTTATTGTCGAAGCCTACGATGCTGATGCAGGGATTAGCGGCCTCTCATCTGGATTTTGTTTATTCTCTAATGACAATGATATTGTAGCCCCAGATGTTAGCGGGACCATAACGATCACGAGCGGCTCTGCTTACCAGAAGGGGGGCCAAAGCAATCTTAACGTTACCCTGAAAGACGACGACCAGATCCGCTTGACCGTGCGACAAAATCGCCAACTGAACCAGAACCCCGCAACAAAGACCTTCACCGTTACAGCCTACAAGGATGCTAGCAAAGACTATACTTTTAACTGGTCAGCAGTCGGAAACGTAATTACTGATGATCAAAGCAATCCTTTGACAATTACTGAGGCTGATACGTCTAATCCTGATAACAGAGATGATGACGGCAATAAGTTTGCAACGTTTACTCTTGCATATGATTGTAGTAGTCATGCCACACCGTGGATTGAGATAACGCTTGATACCTCGTTACCAAGCTCAAACTCAGAGTTCGGTACTGTAGAGGTTGATTTAGATGGAGATGGTACTGCAACGACGGAGGGAAAAGTTGTGCCGGACAAAGAAGCCTGGTACGTTTGCGGCACCAGGCAAGTGGCACCGGACGGGGGAAATGCAGTAATTGTAGTTAATGCAGAGGGTGAACCACAAGTGCAAGAGGGGGGGGGTCCCAATATACTTGCAACCCGGAGGACACAAGGGAAAGAACTTTGGATGGGGAACCACTTTTTGGTTGCAATTGGGTAAAAAAACCTGGTACCCTGCCTGACACAGACACAGACACAGACACAGACACAGACACAGACACAGACACAGACACAGACACAGACACAGACACAGACACAGACACAGACACAGACACAGACACAGACACAGACACAGACACAGAAGCAGGCTCTACGGATACAGACGCGGTTGTTAGTGAGCTTTCTGGTGGTTGTTCTCTCTTAAGTTCCGAAGAAAATTATCTGAAAGACGCATTAGGCACTTTCGCTGTCTTTGGAATTGTTTTGATTTTTATAGGCGGTTATACAGTCAGCAGGAATTCCCGCTAATTGCCAATGATGCCGGGGGGGGGGTCAACCATGTTGTCCCCCCCCTTTTTTTTAAGATGAGAGTTTGGGAAAATGCAATATTGTGCCTTATTGAGGATTCATGAATGAAGATAATTCGCAGTAATTTGATATGGTTTTTGCTTTTGACATTGTTTCTCTTGGTACCGGTTTTTGCCAATGCACAGACACCGAAAATCAATTTTGACACAACTAGCGTTACTCTAGAGGAGGGGGAGGAGAAATGTTTTGGAGTTACCAGCGACATAGCCGTTTCCGCTGACACGATAGTTATGCTCGAGAACCCTAACAATAGTTTCGGGGACCGCATTAATTTTCCGTCTGAACTTACGATAGAAAGCGGGAGTACGATGCCAACTCTGCCTTTTTGTGTTGAAGATACCGACAATGATATATTATCCAGGGATATTACGGGGCTTATATCGATCGTCGATGATCAGATGAGTTACGATAAGGGGCCCAACGGCGAGCTTAATGTTACGATAGAAGACGAAGAACAAATCCGATTGGATGTAACCCTAAATCATGAGAAGCCCACCCCCGCAACAAAGACCTTCACCGTTACAGCCAAGAAGGCCGCCAGCGAAGGTTATAGAGTTACCTGGTCAGCAGTCGGAAACGCAGCAATAAGTGGAGATCGGAGCGGCTTACTTATATTTGATGGTGCTAATAATGAGACCAAAGAATTTTCACTTACATATGATTGTGATAGTGTTCCCTCATCGTGGGTTAAAATAACGCTTGATACCTCGTTAGCAGCAAAAGCTTTCGGTACCAGAGAGGTTGTGATAGATCTTGCTGGTAATACAGAGACGCAGGACAGCATTGTGCCGAATGACGAAGAGTGGTATGCCTGCAGCGGCAGGGATGTGGCACCGGACGGGGCAGTTGCAGTCCTTGATGAAAACGATCAACTACAAGTGCAAGGTCAATCGCAATATACTTGTAACACACACTCCATAGGATTAGTTTTGGGTGGTGCGGGCTTTTTTCCTATATGCAATTGGGTAAAGAAGTCTGGTACTCCGACAGACCAGACTCCGACAGACCAGACCCCGACGACTCCAACGACTCCAACGACTCCAACGACTCCAACGACCCCAACGACTCCGATGACTCCGACAGACCCGATGACTCCGACAGACCCGATGACTCCGACAGACCCGATGACTCCGACAGACCCGATGACTCCGACAGACCCGATGACTCCGACAGACCCGATGACTCCGACAGACCCGATGACTCCGACAGACCCGATGACTCCGACAGACCCGATGACTCCGACAGACCCGATGAGTGAATCTTCCGGCGGTTGTTCTGTCTTAAGTTCCGAAGGAAATTATCTGAAAGACGCATTAAGTACTTTCGTTGTCTTTGGAATTGTTTTGATTCTTATAGGTGGTTATACAGTCAGCAGGAATTCCCGCTAATTGCCAATCATAAGCGGGATATAGGTTCTGCTCCTCTGGATTCTGTTCTTGAAAACAGGATGAGAATTCAGGAAAGTACAACTCTGGAAGCTTATGGGTGCGAAGTTATAGTCAAATCTGGTGTATAGAGGCAGGATCAAGCGGCGAACTGATTGTCTGATTTCACCTCTGTTGTTTTGTCAGTTGTTTCCTCGATTCCGTTTTTGAATTTCACTCCGGTTATCACTTTCCCAGGAAACCTGAATCCGTTCGGCTTTCTTCTCCGCGCGAATCCCCAGCTTGAATATCATATCCGGCATTCCCCGCGAACTCAGACACCCCACATACAACTTACTCTCTATGGAAAACAGCCTGAAGCGCTATAGAACGGAAAACTTGATTTTCGGGGCGGGGTGCGTGATAATTTCAGTAAAGTGCAGTATCCGGAAACCCCAAATGGCGGAAAACAAGGAAAAGAAAACAGAAGAAACGGCGGCGGAAGCCGAGACGCCTGAAAACAGCCCCGAAGCTGCGGAACAAAACGAGTCGGCCCCCGTAATCTGGTCCCAGAAGAGGGTTCCCAACATAGAGAAGGGATGCAACCCGAGTGTGCCCTTTTACATGATGGGAATACTGGTCGCACTTATAATACTGAGCGTGATTTTCGCCAAGATCACTTCCTGAGCGCAGAATTCCGCTCCCACCCCTTGCCATGGACAGGAGAAACAGCGCTTCATCCGTAGCGAAAAACCAGGGCGCCCTGAAGATAGTCTGGCTGGCACTGCTGCTTGCCATGTTCGCCTATACGGCGGTGGTTTTTGTTTTCAGGTCGCCTGAAGCGGGGAATGTCGGAGAGAATGTAAGGACCGCCTTTTTTCTGGGAGGAGCGGCGCTGGGGGTGATTTCCCTTCTCATATACAGGTTTGCCCTCTCTGAGAAATCGCTTCGAAAAAAATTCACCGAGGCTGTGGAGAAGAATCCGGAGAAAAGCCTTGAAGAGTTCTCAAACCGCCTTCTGCTCCCGCACGTGGTTCCCTGGGGAATAAATGAAAGCGTCGTACTGCTCGGATTCGTGCTCGCGTTTCTGAGCAAAGACCCCGGAGATTCAATTCCCTTCTCCGCAACGGGAATCATAATTCATCTTTACATGTACCCGAGAGTGCGGGAACTTCTGTTCAGGGCAGATAATCACTCGAAAAAGCGCAGTATCTCCATGTGAACATCCTCGGGAGAAGCAACCGCGTCTATAACCTTGATCCTCGCAATTCCCTCCCCGATCAGCTGCCTGTAGCCCTCGTCCACTTTTCTGTGGAACTCAGACGGCTCCTCATCCATTCTGTTTTTCTCTTTTTCGCGACTCTCAAGCCGCAAAAGCGCCTGACGAACCGGGATGGAAAGAAAAAACGTTATGTCGGGCTCAACCCCGAGGCTTGAAGCCATGGCCATGCGGCGGACCAGATCGGGGTCAATCTCTCTTCCCGAACCCTGATAAGCCAGAGTCGAATCGTAGTACCTGTCGCAGATAACAGTGTATCCGTCCCTGAGCTTCGGCAGTATGAGTTCCCTTACGTGCTGGGTCCTGTCGGCGCAGAAAAGACAGAGTTCGGCGTAGGGATCAATGCTGATATCCCTTTGGTCAAGAATCTCGGTTCTTATCGCCTCGCCGAGTCTTCCCTCGCCCGGCTCCCTGGTGAGAAATACCTTGTCCCCCCTGCGGGAAAAGTGATCCGCAAGCAGTTTGGCCTGAGTCGACTTACCGCTTCCGTCTATGCCCTCAAACGTGATGAATCTCTTCATTCTGCTACACCATAAAGTTGTCGGTTCCGCACAGGTTTATCCGGTTTCCGGGATTATGACTGTGCCGAAGCTGACCCAAAAACACCCAGGAACGGCAATCGCGGCATAAAATTCCACTTGCCGCCATCTGCTTCCCGCAGACCCGCGAACATGCTCCGTACATGCTCCATCAACTCTTCCAAGTGCTTCAGAGCTGACTTGCGGTCAAGCGGTTCTATGTCGGGGTCAACCAGGTAGCGGAACTGGACAGCGTAGGGACCGTAATCAGCCAGGGGTTCATAGCGCTCCGCATCGGTACTACGCTCCATCAGCATCTTAAGCAGCCGAACCAGATCATGAGTCAACGGATAGTCTTCCCCCAGAGTGGCCAACCAGACTTTGAAGGCTTTCTCCGCCGTCTGCTGGGCGTGAAAACCAAAAATTTCATCGGCAAAATCAGGATTCTCACCCATTGCCCGCAAGTCTGAAAAATCCCGCTCGGCCGCGCCGAGAAGCACTGCAACCTGTTCAATGTCTTTCATACAGCACTCTTCCCTCGCGAAGCGCGCGAGCAAGGATATTGTTGATGGAGTCGCGCCAGTATTCCACTTCGTCTCTGCTGTAAACCAGTATGTCCTTGGGAACGGCAAAGTGCGCCAGTGCCCAGGAAATCCGCACAATTTCCGCACGGCGATCCCTGTTTTTACCGAACGGATCGGATTCCACTATCACCAGATCCACGTCCGAATCAGCAGACGCGTCGCCTCTGGCATGTGAGCCAAAGAGTATCACCTGCTCCGGGTCCACTTCATCCACTATCACTTCCACCATCTGCTTTAGAAGCGCTTCTGTGACCTCAGCCTGTTTCATATCGCAAAATCCTCTATGAACCAATCCCGCTCGTCATTTGGGAAGAACATCCTGAAGCAGTAACTGCCTCCCTTGAAAAACGGTTTCCGGCAAAAACCACTTCATGCTTCCGATTAAACTGCCCCTTATCATTATAGCCGATTTTCGTCCCTGATTCGAAAACAGCAGACAAGTTCTCTCCGCACAATTCCCTGGCCACTCACTGCTCATCGACCTGGTTTTTCTTTAAACGGCGGGGCGCAAGTCCCGTTATCCTGCGCAGCCCCCTGAGTTCCGCCGGGCTCAGATCCCGCCACACCCCCTTATTAAGTTCGCCGAGGCGCACATTTCCGCATGAAATTCTCTTAAGCCTCGCAACCCGAAGTCCGAAAGCCTCAAAATACTTTTTCACCAGATGCTTCTGTCCCTCGTGAAAGGAAATGCTGACCCGCGCCCGCCTCCCCGACACCTCGAGAACATTCACCGAATCAGGTTTTGTAAACCGGCCTTCAATCTCTATTCCATTCCGAAGCACGGCTTCAGAACTATCCGGCATTTCTCCTGAAACTTCCGCGAGATAAGTCTTTTCCACCTTGTACCTGGGGTGATGTATTCTGTTTGCAAACTCCCCGTCGTTTGTTAGGAGCAGCAGCCCCTCGGAGTCGTAGTCAAGCCTGCCGACGGGATAAACCCTCTGCTCTATGTCTCCCAGAAAAGACGTTATCGTTTTCTTTCCATCTTCCATGGACTTAAGGGAAGTGAGGTAAAAGGGGGGCTTGTTAAGCATCACGTATCTTTTTCTTTCCTTGCGCACAGCCTTTCCGTCAAGCGCAACCGCGTCTTCGGATTCATCAATGACGGAACCGAGAGTACGGACAACCTCTCCATTTACGGTTACCCGTCCCGCCTTTATAAGGTTGTCCGCCTTTCTTCTTGATGTTACTCCGCACTCGGAGAGAAATCTGTTAAGTCTCATTTTCCGCACCGCCAACCTCTGAAAGATACGTTACGCATACAAAAAAAGCACATGTCGCCACCCCCGCCCGCAGGGTCTTTTCGTTCTAGGTGTGGATTTTGGTGTGATACCAGAACGATTGAAGACAGTTTTATGTGATTGAGCCAGTTTTCTTACCTCAACACTGCCCAATTTACCTGCAAAACCCCGTTACGGACGTAGAATTCCGTCTTCAGGACACAGCTTTCCTTTAAAATCTCAGATTTTTTTGAAAATTACAACTTTTAGCGGAAAACCACCTTCACAGTGAGAGATCTATAGCGGAAAACGCTTCCTCTCTGTTCTGCGAAAAGTGTCTGGTGGCCTCGGGAACACTCTCGATTTCCTCTTCTGCCCCCAGTACTTGCACTCGGCGATGAAAATATTTTTTCTTCCACGCGAACCAGGATGTCTGTCCCCCGCCCCCGGAGTTGAATGTTTCCCCCGTCGCCTGACCTTCGTAGTGACCGTTAAGCTGTACCAGAAAATGCGAACGAACAGTGTTCGCAGTCATCTGGGCTGAGAACCGTTATTGACCGAAACGCTCTCTTCACCGCAGAGAGACTCTTGTAAGCATACACCGCCTCCTCAGTTCCTATCTGCAAAGCCGGAAAACTGATTCTCACAATGTATATTCCGTCAAGTGCTGCTTCCGCCCTTATCCTCTTTTCGTTTTTCTCCCACCTGATGCCAGAGTCCGTAACAACTACGTCAAAGCGGTTCTCAGCCTTCTTCCTGTTCGCTTTCCTTCCCACCCTTCTGTTTATCTCCTCCCGAACTCCTGCTGTTTCAGGACTTCGGCGGTGACTGGAACAAGTATGAAAAGGAACTAAACCGTGTCTTTACAGAGAAAATTGTACATGGAGGCCTTCGATTCCAAAACCAGCGGGTAAGCTGTCGCCGCATCCCCGAAACGAGAGGCCGATGGGCAGCATTCTGGCATCTGATCCAGGAGGGGCATAAAGAAGATGAACGTTTACCCGATCTGCGCCGTTGCGAACGTTTACCGTGGATACCATGGGTGATCAGCAACGCTGCGTCACATCCCGAGATCGAAAGATGGCAGAACACGCGGAAACAAGAAATCAACTCATTGCTCTGGTATCGTGAAGAGTACTTGGTTGTGCTTTCGCAGAGAAAGGGCTATTGGCTACTCAAAACCGCATATGTAACCGAAGTAAAATACAGAATCAGGCGGCTTAGAGAGGAACGCGACGCCTATATGGAAACTCACGGCCAAGGCATCTAAAAAGCTGAAGCCGCAACGGGACAACCGCAACGGCTTCGAATGCTCCTTCTACGCATGGCAGATGAGACGGTATCTATATACTGTTTTTGCGGAAAAAAGTCAAGAAGTTTTACGCTGATGTCCACGGCCATCCCACGCTAGGCATAGGTTGTAATTAGCGTAAAAAGACCGTGCCCCCGCCCGTAAAGTAGAGAAGGTACCAGATGCCGGGAGCATCGGCACGGAAATCCGGCCGAGATTGAGAAAAGCTCACCTTGATGAACTTTCCCGAATCCTGTTTCTCTCATTTTTCCGGAAACAGCCCCGGCAGCCAGCGGTAAGCGAGTTCAGTCGGGAATGAAAGCCGCAGATGGGCACGGAGACCAGAACTCTCCGTTTCAGCAGGGCGGACGTGACACGACGGGCGGGGCGGGGGATTTCTCCTCTCGGAAGTTCTCCGCGATAAAAAACATCCCTCATGACTATTCTGGATTGAAGACGAAGCCGACCAGCACGCATCTCCTCTTCGCTCAAAGGGCTCCTGCCGTCAAGATCGTTGCGCCGACCCGAATCGCATGCCGCGAGAAGGCTTTTATATTCCCTCTCGTTCCCTTGAAACAGACCATATGCGGGCTGTGCCAAGGATTTCTGACAGCATGGCATCGGACATCAGTCGGGCAACACGCCCGTTGAATTAAAATCTTTTTTTAGCATTTATTTTGACCGCTTTCATATACGCCATAACAGGCATGTTCAGATGTCAAAAAAAGGCAGGCATTCGTGCCCGTAACGAATTGTTCTTTCGCTCCCGGCATAGACCAGAACTGATTTCCTGTTGTCGGGATTGAGTCTTTTATAGAAATCAAGCCCCTTGAACAACCCGGCACCGAGGGTACGGGTCGACTTTATCTCATAGGAAGTCACATCGGCGCCGTCGAGCTCCAGAAGATCGATTTCGTTCCCGGTGTTGTCCCTGAAAAAATAAAGAGACGGTGTCTGTGCGCTGTTAAGTTTCTGTTTTATTTTTTCCATTACGACCAGGTTTTCAAAAAGCGCACCCCTCAGCGGATGCGATTTCACGTGCTCAACCGTTTTTATTCCGAGCAGATAGGAGGCAAGGCCCACGTCGCAGAAGTAAAGCTTCGGCGTTTTCACTATCCGTTTTCTGAAATTTCTGTAATGGGGAAGGAGAAGGTAAACGATATAGCTTGCCTCAAGAACCGAAATCCACGCGTCTACCGTCTTTAAGTCAACACCTATGTCGTTAGCCATACGCGCCTTGTTAAGCATCTGTCCAACATTTGAGGCGCAGAGTCTCAGGAAACTTTCGAACTGTCTTAAGTTCCTGATCTCCCTTATGTCTCTGAGGTCTCTTTTAATATAGGTGTCCGTGTAAAATGAAAGGGCTTCGGTGGGATTGAGCTCTCTGTCAATAATCGCCGGATAGAATCCCCGATAGATCAGGTGCTCATACGAAGATCTTTCTCCAAGCTCCTCAAGGGAAAAAGGAAGCAGGCTAACAAGCGCCGTCCTTCCGGCAAGTGACTGGGAGACTATGCCCGCAAGACTGAAATGGTGGCTCCCGGTAAGGATAAACTGTCCCGGCCGGACGCTGCGGTCCACTATGCCCTGAATATAGGAAACCAGGTCCGGTACATGCTGAACCTCGTCTATAATCATTTTTTCCGACTGAGCGAGAAACCCTCTAGGGTCCTGCCGGGCGTGTTCCCGCACGTCAGGGTCTTCAAGGCTTGAGTAAAGGTGCTCGGGAAAACATTCTGCCGACACGGTCGTCTTGCCTGACTGGCGAGGCCCCGTAATCGTGACGACGGGATACTGCGCGGCAAGACTAAGGAGCTTCGTTTCTATTGTTCGTCTTATCATGTTCTACAATTATGGAATACAATTCCCGATTTGTAAAGATTTTTCCGCAAACACAAACTCCAGAACTGATAATCCATGGAGACCGGAAACTCTGCATAGCTTAAATCGGTATCCAGTTCCAAGATTGCACTGATCCATACAAACTCTGGTTTACGACAAATTCAGGCAGTCAGACAAGCGATATAGACACCACCGAAAATTCAGAAGGCATTATTGAATTCAAACCGCAGTTCGTGTTACAATTCAGTTTCGCAAATCTAATACAACTTTGGAGGTAGTGTAGCAATGAAAAATTTCTCAATTCTTGGTTGTGCTTCGCTTTTTCTGATGGTCAGCTGTGGGGGGGGACTTCCTGTGTCTTATCAAGCCTGAATTTTATGTATAGAGCGAATTTCTTTTTTTAAGATTCCTCCTCAATTTTCTTTCTCTTTCACGATTTCAGTTCAGTTTGATTTTCCTTCACGCTGCGGCATCCTGCCAGGGTTTCTTGAACTCCTTGTCGAACAGTTCCCTTTTTTTCAGAAGAACGCGGACTACGGATAAAATACGATCGCATACAGTACGGGCAGACCTGAAGTGACCATGGCCCTTTGCCCGAAGCGCTTTGTATTTGGCCATGCTTACCGGGTCACGTCTGGCGGCAGTTCCGCCCAGGACGTGAAACGCGTCACAGAGGCTTCTGCATACTGCTTTTCTCCTGATGACCTGCTTTGTCCTTCCTGATTGTCTCGTTATCGGAGCTGTACCTCCAAAACATCGAAGTGCCTCGAAGTCCCGCCGTAGCAGAAGTTCCCAGGCCTCGCCAATAATCGTTGCGAGCACTACAGGTCCTACGCCTGGAACAGACTGGAGGATCTCAATATCTGTTGGCTCTTCACTGTCGGTTTTGAGCTTTGAATCCAAGATCTCAATTTCCTTGTTGATAGAGGCCTCAGTTTCCTTGATCTGACGCTCCAGCAGCTCAAGCAGTTCAACAATAGACCCCAAACGGTTGACGTAGGCATCCCTGGTTGCGACGCTTACGTTTATTTTCTCAGCGCGCAGTATGCGCAGTACTTCCTCAGCATCAATACGCCTCACTTTATGGCGTTTAAGAAGGTTCTGTACTGTTGAGGTTCTTTTTCCTTTTACCGAGTCGGGAGAAGGAACAAGTTTCCATAATTCCAGGTGCCACAGTCTCACTTTATTGCCGAGGAGTGCTGCGAACTGGGGATAATATCTCCAGATCAG
The DNA here is from genome assembly GCA_965208155.1 of Thermodesulfobacteriota bacterium. Classification (GTDB taxonomy): domain Bacteria; phylum Desulfobacterota_D; class UBA1144; order Nemesobacterales; family Nemesobacteraceae; genus Nemesobacter. Next base: position 1,804,232 of record OZ242322.1, on the reverse strand, counting down.
TTCGCGGAACTGGTTTACAAGCCGGGTGCGTTGTTCAACGAGTTCAGCTCTTTTTCTGTTGAGTTCTCGTATGAACATTACCTCGGGGTCTTGGGATTCAACGAGGTGGAAGTGATGGCTATCGGTGCGAAGCGACGAGGCCAGCACCAGAGCGTCTTTTCTGTCATCCTTAGCTCCGGAGGGAGAGAATCTGTCCCTGAATCTGTCGAGTTGCTTGGGATTTATTGAACAAACACGGAAGTTTTGCTCAATGAGGCTCTCCACAACGGGACCGTGATTCACCTCTATAGCCACGGATATGTTGCAGACCTCAGAGTCTGAGATTTCTCTTATCCACTGAGCCATTTCAAAAAGGCCGCGTCCTGAGTGCTCGAAGCTTTTTTCTCCGATAATCGAGCCCTGCTGATCGATAACGCAGACCTGATGGAAGCTTCTGCTCCAGTCAATGCCTGCAAAAAATAGAGTTTCTTGATTCTTCATGTAACTTAATACCTCCTAATGGAATTCGGGTTTGTCGTGATGTTTGTCTGGTCCAGTACCGGTGCTCAGAGGCACAAACTTCCTGTTGGACATATATCACGGCGTCTGACCGAGGCGCTGGTCCCCCCCAGGTGCTCTTTGGCACAGGGGGAATAAGGCTGCTCTCGGTCAGGCAACCCGTGATATAATTACACCTGATTTCTTTTTTATCTTTCATCTGTTTTCCGCGGACAGGCTTTTGTTTGGAGCCTGGACATGATTTTCGACACGCTGTGCGCACTTCAGAGCTTTGGAAGAAAGCATCTGTTGCGCTCCATGTGCTTGTAGTCAGCAAACACCCTGTTTTGCGAAGAGAACATCCATTTAAAAGCCTCTCAGCGTGCGATCTCATCCATTCGAGGGGTACTGGTCGGGTTGTTTTTGCCGTTCTCTGAGTTCAAGCGGCTCGGATTTCTGCAAGCCGTGGTGAAGAGCTTCTTGTTTTTTATCAAGTCCAGGTCTGTTTTCTTTGAGCTTCCTCCTTGTGTTTCTCCTGATTTCTTTTCAGGTTGATCCGCGAGTTATGCTGCAAGATTCTTGCAGTGTCCGCCGCAATGTTTGTCTGGCCCAGTACCGGTGCTCAGAGGCACAAACTTCCTGTTGGACATATCACATCACGTCGTTTGATCGATGTCTTGGTCACTTGTGTTGCTCGTAACATGCAAGACTCTTTTCGGTCAAAAAACCTGCAAATCAATCTGATTTACTTTTTGTTTTTTTAGCTTGATTCAAGCTTTAGGAAGAGTACTGGGGGGGTGAAAGTCTGAATTTGCAGGGAGTTACGCCTGATGACATTGACTGCTTAAATGACCCTGACTTTAACCATGTTGAGCCCCTCCCGGCTGGAACCCATCCGGAAGAATTCATAACAGAAGAAGGAAAATTCCTGCGTTGTGGAGATGAAAATATAAAATACAATGCGGATGGAACTGTATTCAGCACATGGACAGGAAGTACGAACGACGATCTTTACACGTTCCTTCGAATTGCCGAGGAGGCATGCGGTCTCAGCACCGAAAGTTTGCCCGATTACGTAGGCGACTGGGTAGTAACTGATGCTACAACCGGAGACCTGGAATACTATGATTTATGTCTGCGTGTCGACCTGATCCCAGGCGCGATTTTTTGTCAACAGCTAAGCGGCGAAGATCAGGAAACCGTGAGGCAAATTCAGTACGGACGAGTAATAAACACATTTGTGGTTGCCAATGAGGAGTGCACCTTGCAGGAAGAATAAATCTGCGGAAAAGCAACCGTACCAAACGTGTTCAGGACACGGGCAAGTTCTTTTCTAAAACCTCAGCGGTTCATCCGGTTATCGATCAGGCTGCTTACCACCGACGGATCCGCAAGAGTCGAGATGTCCCCGAGATCGGCGTAATCATCGGCGGCGATGCGGCGCAGTATCCGGCGCATGATCTTGCCCGAGCGGGTTTTTGGAAGACCCGGGGCCCACTGTATAAGATCGGGAGAGGCGATCGGTCCGATCTCTTTTCTCACCCATTTCACCAGTTCGGCTCGAAGCTGTTCTGACGGCTCGCAGTCGGCGTTGAGAGTGACGTACGCATAGATTCCCTGGCCCTTTATATCGTGCGGGTAGCCGACAACAGCCGCCTCAGCGACGCTTTGGTGAGATACAAGAGCGCTTTCAACCTCCGCCGTACCCATCCGGTGACCCGACACGTTAATAACGTCATCCACGCGCCCCGTAATCCAGTAATAACCGTCTTCGTCGCGGCGGCATCCGTCACCCGTAAAATACTTGCCCGGATATGCGGTGAAGTAAGTCTCAACGAAGCGTTCATGGTCGCCGTAAATGGTGCGCGCCTGCCCCGGCCACGAATCCGCGAGACAGAGATTCCCCTCCGCCGCTCCCGAAAGCACATTGCCTTCGGAGTCAACCAGCTGCGGGCGGATGCCGAAAAACGGCAATGTCGCCGAACCCGGCTTGAGAGCCGTAGCGCCCGGAAGCGGGGTTATCAGAACTCCCCCCGTCTCCGTCTGCCACCAGGTATCAACTATGGGACAGCGTCCCTCACCGACAACTTCGTAGTACCACATCCAGGCTTCGGGATTTATCGGCTCGCCCACGGTTCCCAGGACGCGAAGAGAAGTGCGTGAGGTCTCTCTGACCGGCCCGTCTCCCTCGCGCATAAGCGTGCGTATCGCAGTGGGAGCGGTGTAGAAGATGCTGACGTTGTGCTTGTCGCACACTCTCCAGAAACGCGAAATATCCGGATAGCCCGGAACCCCTTCGAACATCACCGTGGTGGCGCCGTTTGCAAGCGGTCCGTAGACAATGTAGCTGTGCCCGGTGATCCAGCCCACATCCGCCGTGCACCAGTATATCTCTCCTTCGTGGTAATCAAACACGCACTCGTGGGTCACAGAAGCGTATACCAGGTAACCGCCCGTGGTGTGAAGAACCCCCTTGGGCTTTCCCGTGGAGCCCGAGGTATAGAGGATGAAAAGCGGATCCTCGGCGCCCATCTCCTCGACCGGGCACTCGTCGGACGCTTCCGAAGCGGCCTCATGATACCATACGTCGCGGTTCTCATCCCACGGAATATCAGCTCCGGTGCGGCGCACCACGAGGATTTTTTTCACTATCGATTCCGCCCCCGCCTCAAGCGACTTGTCGGTATTCACCTTGAGGGGAACCCTGCGGGCGCCCCGAACTCCCTCGTCAGCGGTAATCACTATTTCCGATTCGCAGTCAGAGATCCTCCCCGCAAGGGCGTCCGGCGAGAAGCCTCCGAACACGACCGAATGAACGGCCCCGATACGCGCGCAGGCAAGCATGGCGAAGGCGGCCTCGGGAATCATGGGCATGTATATCGTTACCCGGTCACCCTTTCGGGCCCCGAGAGACTTAAGCACGTTAGCCATGCGGCAGACTTCGCTTCTGAGTTCCGAGTAAGTGAATATCCTGTCTTCGCCGGGGTCATCCCCTTCCCATATGATAGCGACTTTGTCCGGGGCGCTCTCTGAGTGGCGGTCAACGCAGTTTGCCGACACGTTCAGGGTTCCGTCATAAAACCACCTGATCGACACCTCGCCCGGGCCGTAGCTTGTGTCCTTTACCTTGGTGTACGGCCTGATCCAGTCAATTCTCCCGCCCTGCTCCCCCCAGAACCCCTCGGGATCTTCGGTCGACTGGCGGTAAACGCGGTTATATTCATCCCCGTCAATCAAGGCTTCCCTGATAACGGATTCTGAAGGCCGGAAAATTTTCGGTTTTGTCATGGTTCTGATGGTTCCCCGATAATCTCTAGGCGGAGAAACTCAAGGAGATATAGTATCCTGATTCTCCCGTGTTTTCGAACCGGAAACTCTCAAGCCCGCGGCCAATCTTCCCCCACACGCAGACAAGGAAACCCTACCGGTCCGAACGCCTGCATCTGCGGTCATCAAGACGGCCCGCACCCAGCAGAACAATCATCACTGCGAAAACAGCCAGGTGATAAACACTCTTTTCGAACCCTCCGCCGCCCGAAGCGACCGCACATCCCCCTCCCCCACCGGCAGAACCATTCGCCGCCGGTTCGTCCTCTTCGGAATCATTCTCCTCCGGCTCCATCTTCCCGCCCCCGCAGCTGTCATTGCCTGTAAAGGAAACTGAATTCATAAGCCACGCCTCAAACTCCTCATCATCAGGCGTGCACAAGCCCGTTCCGCTTATATCAAGTTCGTCAAGCATGGTCAGACTCATAATGCCCAGTGGAAGCTCTCCCTCAAGACTGGCGTTATCGGAAAGATCAAGCTTCCTGAGGCTCAGAAGAGAGGAAACAGCGCCGGTTATATTCCCGTCGAGACCGAGACCGGAGAGCGCAAGTTCGCTGACCCTGCCGTCCCGGCCGGTTACAACTCCTCTCCATCCCGAATACGAGAACATATCCGTTTCATCTTCGGGGAACCAGCCCTCAAGCACCGAAGCGCCGTTAACATCGTTAAGAGTTCTGAGAGCGGCCCTGTCTATCTTTTTTCCAAGTTCATCAGAAATTGTCCCCGAAAGCCCGTCGTTGCCCCAGAGGGCAAGTTCCTCAAGGTGCGCAAGAGACTCAAGCGCCGCGACGGGAACCGCCCCCTCCAACGCGTTATCGTCAAGGTAGAGAATTCTCAGCTGCTCAAGCTCTCCCACATCTTCATGAATGGTTCCGGAAAGGGCGTTTCCTCCAAGCCTGAGTTCAGTCACCCTTCCGTCCGTATCCGCCGCAACTCCGTACCAGGTCGCGATCTGTTCATCGCTGCCCCAGTTGTAGTCGAGGGTCCAGTTGCTGCCTCCCGACGCGTTATAAATGGCTAAAAGAGCATTCAGGTCAGGGCTCGTGTTCCGTTCGTTCTCCGAAGCGCTGTCAGTTACGGTGACCGTTACGGTCACCGTGGCGGCGGCAGCTGAAGGCGATACGGTGTAGCCGCTGCCCGGATTGACGGTCACGGTTATCGTATCGCTTGTCCCGCGCGTGCTGTCATCCACCGTCTTCACAGTGAGAGTGTCCGACCTGGAACTCATGGGGAAAAGACATGCGCCCAGACACTCCCCCGCGGCGGCGAAACCCCCGGGGTCCGCAATCGTATAGTCCACTTTGAAGTCCGGGGCGGGAACCACATCCGACGTGACCCTGAATACCGCCATGCTGCCCTCTTTTATGGAAGCCGACATGGGCTGTATGCCTATTTCCGGCATATCGTCATCAGCGATTGTGAAACCTGTCGTACCCGTACCCCTGGCGCCGCCGCCAAGGTTTGTTCCGGAAGCACCGTCAAGCTTGCCCAGACTCACCGTCACTTCCTCGCCGGAACCCTCATCAATCATGTCGTCTCTAGCAGCAAGCGTAAGCGTGGCTGTCCGTCCTCCTGCCGAGAAGGTGACGCCCGTTGTCGGCCTCGCGCACTCAACGTTGTTCGTGCTTACGCAGTTAACCGTATAGTCCCTCCCCGGCATCGCGGAACCGCCGAAGACAAGCGGCACCGCGAGGGACTCGGGCGAGACCAGAGCCCTTCCCAGGGAGATCGTGACGGTCCTCTCGCCGCCAGACTCCGGGATCGGGGTGTCGCCCCCGGAGGCCGAGAGCGTTACCGCGGTGGGATCATTGTCGTTCACTTTAACCGAAGCCGAACTTCCGGTGCCCACGTTGTAATCGCTTGAGTCCACGACCGTCACCGTCACCTGACCGCCCGGCTCGTCCGTGGTGTCCTCCGCTGTCGCGACGGCGTGGGTCGTCTCGGTCGCCCCGGCACTGACAGTCACGGTCTTCATCCCCTGATCGCCCTCGGCAACAAAATCCCGCCCGCCTGTCTCGTCTTCCGAAACCGTCAGGTTCACGGTGAGCGCCGATGTCGGCGCGGGCGCGGAGGTGACCGTGAAATTCGCCTTCCCGCCCTCCGTCACAGGAGACGCGGCGCGCGCGACTGTGACAGTCGGGAGCGCAGACGCCTGATCGTCATCCTCGATGGTGATCGTGACATGGTCAGGCGAGCCTGCGCTGATCCCGCCCGGCAGCGGACTTCCAAGTTCGATTACAACAGTCTCGTCCGATTCCTCTTCGCTGTCGTCACTAGCCGTAAACACCGTCGTGCCGACGCGGCTGTTGTTCGCAATGCTGAGGGAAGACGCAACCGTATAGTCCCCGGCCCCGGCGTTGGTTCCCTTCGTTCTCACGCGGATGGGAATGCTGAGCGCGGCCCCCGAAGCCCTGCTGTTCATAAGCGTCGCGGTGACCGTGAGCGACCCGCCTTCTGCGACCATGACAGAATTTGCCGAAAGGCTTACCGGATTCGGGGGGTTTTTGAGTGCGAAGCTTAACCTCGCTATGCGGACGTTTGAGAACTTTCCCTGGCCCCTGAGGCTCGTAATGGTGCCCTGAGGACTCGTTGCGGGATTGTTCAGCGAAAATTCCTCCCCGTTTTCTGTGCCCGCATCGTAGGCAAACAGATCCACTGTGTGAGAGGAGCGCCAGTTACCCTGCCCATCAAGAAGCGAGAGTCCCGAGACTCCGACAAACCAGTCGGGGCTCGGGCCCAGCATCGATAAAAGCGTAAACCGCGGATGAGTCCTGGTAAAATCGACTTCAAACTGCCTGCTGCCCACTGTGGAAAAGCCAGGAGAGACTGTAAACCCGCGTTTCGCGTCAGTGCCGGCGGCCATGACTTCAGAGAGAAATGTGCTCGTACCGCCGAGTTCGGCTACAAATTCCACTCCCGGGGTGGCTTTGCCCCCCGACTCCCAGAACGTCACATCGCCGTTATGCACAGCGCAGGCAAGCGTTGTGAAATGCGCACCGCCCGCAACCCCGCCAGGAGTGCTCTGCGCGTTCCAGTTCCCCTCAAACGTTACGGTATAGGTGGCCGCGGTCTGCGCGTATGCGGTCTCAGTCCACCCGGCAAAAAGCGCGACGGCGGCGACAAGAAGCCCCACTGCTACGCAGAAGCGGGGGAAACGGAAAAGCCCGCGCGCGCAGAAGCCCTCTTTTGAGACCAGACGCATCAGTATTTTCGAATCAAGCACAGTCATCCCGTTAGAATTATACTCTAATCCGGGTGGATTTACAGAGAGAAGTTCGGCTGCCCCACAGCGTTTCTTGACAAAGGCAACCTCCATACAAGATACTTACAGGCGGAGCGGACAGCGGCAGGATAATTGCTTCTGTGCGAAGAACGCAACGGGTGGTTTTCTGTATGAACTTTTTAGCTGAGACCTGGGAAAAAACTTTCGGCGCGAGCGAAAGCGCCAGGCTGCTTGAAACATTCGGCACAAAGGACTTCTCGCAGCTGCGTCCCTCCACGAAGCTTGAGAGAGTGATATCAAAAGCGATCGAGGAAGAAAACGTCACGCGAGAAGACGCTCTCTACCTCACTGAGCTTTTCCCCAGGGAAGTCCCTTTTCTTCTTCTGGCCGCATCGGCCATCAGGAACCGCTCGAAGGGAAAAACCGTAACCTATTCCAAAAACGTCTTCGTACCCCTTACCCAGCTCTGCAGGGACCGCTGCGGATATTGCACGTTCAAGACAGAACCGGAAGAGGGAACGCTGTTCATGACCCCCCAGGAGGTCGTCGACATGGCGGAAAAAGGAGCTAAGGCGGGATGCACGGAACTTCTGTTCGTGACGGGCGACAAACCGGAGCTCGCCTACAAGGCATACAGGGACGCGCTCGGGGAAATCGGTTACGAAACAACGGCCGAGTACCTGATCGACATGGGAAAGACAGGGCTTGAACGCGGGATATTCCCCCACACGAACCTCGGACTTTCAACACCGCAAGAGCTCTCCGGGTTCAGAAAAAGCAACCCCAGCATGGGTCTCATGCTCGAGAACATAAGCGAGAGGCTCCTTCGCAAGGGAAACGCCCACCACGGCTGCGCCGACAAGGTTCCGAAACTCAGGATGGAGACAATGCAGCACGCGGGCGAGCTCAGTATTCCCTGGACAAGCGGCATACTGGTCGGAATCGGGGAAACATTCGAAGAGAGAATAGATTCGCTTTACGCCCTTTCGGAACTCTCGGGCATGTACGGCCACCTGCAGGAAATAATAATTCAGAACTTCAGCCCCAAAGAAGGAATAAAGATGGTGGAATACCCTCCCGCCGATTTTCTCGAGATGCTGAAGACCGTAGCCATCTCGAGGCTCATATTCGGAGGGAATATGAACATACAGATACCCCCTAACCTCAATAACAGGAATTTCACTTTTTACCTGACAGCCGGCATAAACGATCTCGGCGGCGTGTCGCCTCTTACGATAGACTATGTTAATCCCGAGGCCCCGTGGCCGCAGGTTGAGAGAATGCAAAGGGAGGTAAGCGCTCTGGGCTACGAACTGCGGGAGAGACTTCCCGTCTATCCCGAGTACATAGACGAACGGTGGATAGACCCCTATGTTCTCGGCAAGGTAAGGGAGCGCGTTGATGAGAGGGGATACATTCCCGCAAACTGAAAAAAATGGAAGATGTAAACAAGATAATAGACTCAATAGAGCAGAAAAGACCCTCGGGCGTCGACGGGGCAATGTCGCGCATAAACGGCACAACGGGCCGCATAATCGAGGACGCGCTTTCGGGAAAGGAAATCTCGGTTGAGGATGGAATCCATCTTTTCAGCATAGAGGATACAGACGAGATATCCGCCCTCGCCCTCGCGGCCGACCAGATAAGAAAGGAAGACGTCGGGGACGTGGTGACCTACGTCGTTAACAGGAACATAAACTTCACTAATATATGCGACGTCTACTGCGGCTTCTGCAATTTTATGGCGGACGAGGGGGATGACAGGGCTTATTTCCTCTCGATGGATGAAGTGGCGGAGAGAACCGTCGAAGCCTGGGAAATAGGCGCGACGGAAGTATGCATGCAGGGAGGCATGCATCCCGAGATAGACGGCAATTTCTACGTCGAGCTTATAAAGACGGTAAAAAAGGCGGTGCCCGATATGCACACCCACGCTTTTTCTCCCTACGAGATTTACTACGGAGCCAAGACTCTCGGCATAGAGGAAGAGGATTTCATAAGAAAGCTCAGGGATGTCGGTCACAACACTTTCCCCGGCACCGCGGCCGAGGTCCTGGTTGAAGAAGTAAGAAAGAAAATCGCTCCCAGGAAGATACCGACCGAGGTATGGATAAGGGTGGTTAAAAAAGCCCACAGGGAGGGAATGAGAACCACTTCGACCATAATGTACGGACATCTTGACAAGCGCCATCACTGGGCCGTACACCTTGGAATCCTGAGGGACATACAGAAAGAGACCGGAGGGTTCACGGAGTTCGTGCCACTTCGGTTCATTCCCTGGAACACGAGGCTCTTTATCCACTCCAAGGGAAAGGTTAAAAAGGGGCCGACCGATCTTGACCAGCTGAAGATGTACGCGGTTTCCCGGATGATGCTCCGGGGATGGATAAACAACATACAGGTCTCATGGGTAAAGCAGGGGCCCGAGTTCGCCCAGTTCTCTCTCACCGCCGGGGCAAACGACTTCGGGGGAACGCTCATGGAAGAGCAGATATCCCGTTTCGCCGGCGCAAGTTACGGACAGTACTTCCCGCCTGAGGAATTCAGGAAACTCACAAGAGAAATAGGCAGAATCCCGGCCGAACGCGACACGACCTACGGGATACTGAAAACGTTTGAAAACGGCGAGGCCTGAAGAGTTCCTCTCAAGCGCGCAGTCTTTTGTCCCGAAACGCTCCGGCCGGCACTGGTTTCCATGGAGAGATCAAAAATTGAAGATCTGAGCGGGACGCTCGGCAGGCAGATCCGGGGCGAGATAAGAAAAAGCCTCGTTGACCGGGCAATCTACAGCACTGACGCAAGCAACTACAGAATTTTACCCGAAGCGGTTGTAATCCCGAAAACCCCCCAGGACATAGAGATAACTGTCTGCGAAGCCTCCGCCCGCGACATACCGGTCACCGTGCGCGGAGCCGGGACAAGCCTCGCGGGACAGGCGGTAGGAGAAGGAGTGATCCTTGACCTGTCAAAGTACATGAACAGGGTGATAGACGTGGACGCCCGAGGGATGAAAGTCAGGGTGGAACCGGGAATTTCTATCGACAAACTCAACAGGAACCTCTCGCCCCTCGGACTCATGTTCGGACCGGATCCCTCAAGCGCAAGCGTCGCCACCGTAGGGGGAGCCGTCGCGAACAACGCCACGGGAGCTCACTCCATACTTTACGGAATGGCGGGCGATCATGTGATTTCCTCAAACGTCGTGCTTGCGGACGGATCTTCTCTTGAGCTTTCCGGGGAAAATTACAGAAGACGCGGTGCGGGACCCGGCATCGCGGAGAATCTTTTCGAAAAACTCGCCACGCTTATAAAGGAAAGCGGGGAACTTGTAAAAACCGACTTTCCAAAACACTGGAGAAGGGCTTCAGGGTACTCGCTTAACTATTTTCTGGACGAAGAATTCAATCCCGCGAAACTTCTTGCCTCCTCGGAAGGCACTCTCGCGATCTCGACCGATTTTGAGCTTGGCCTCGTCAGAAAACCTCTCTCAACCGCGCTTTGCGTCATCCCGTTTCGTGAAATTCCGGAGGCAATGGATTCGGTCTCAGAAATTCTCTCACACAGTCCCTCGGCAATAGAACTTATTGACGGAACCCTGATCGGTCTTGCGAGAAAAAAGAAAGGGTTCTCCCGCTCCCTCTCCTTCATTGACGGAAGCCCCGGATCCGTTCTGGTAGTAGAATTCCAGGGAGACAACGAAAGGCAGACCGAAGAGAGGGCGAAGAACCTGGCGAAGTCCACAGATTCCGCGTTTGCCGTACCGGGGCGGGAGGAGCAGAAAAAAATCTGGGACGTAAGAAAGGCGGGGCTCGGAATCCTGATGAGCGACAAGGGCAACCGAAAACCCGTGCCGTGCATAGAAGACGTCTCGGTTCCCGCGGAGAATCTGGCCAGCTACACAAGGGACGTGATCTCGCTTCTTCATGAGTTCGGTCTCAAAGCCGCTTTCTACGGCCACGCAAGCGCCGGATGCCTGCACATAAGACCCCTTCTTGACCTTCGGGAGCAGAAGGAAGTATCCGACATGGCGGCGCTTTCAGAACGCACCCTCAAGCTTGCTCTTCGCCACTCGGGGGTAATGAGCGGAGAACACGGAGACGGTCTCCAGAGAAGCTGTCTTAACCAAAGACTCTTCGGAGAGGCTCTTTACTCAGTAATGGAAAGACTAAAGGAGATATTTGACCCCCGGGGGGTGCTCAATCCGGGAAAAGTCGTCCGTGGGGCCGATTCTTCCCTGAATCTGCGGATGAGGAAATCCGCGGGAGATATAGTCACCTTTCTTGACTGGTCCCGGGAGGGAGGTCTTGTGGCGGCGGCCGCAATGTGCAACGGCCAGGGGATATGCAGAAAGACCGCCGAGGGGATAATGTGTCCCTCCTACAGGGCGACTCTTGATGAAGGCGACACCACAAGGGCGCGCGCCAATCTGCTCCGGGAACTTCTGCTGGGCCATGTGGGCGCAGACATGATCTACAAAAAAGAATTTCACGATGTTTTCGATCTCTGCGTGGGATGCAAGGCGTGCCGGACCGAATGTCCTTCAGGGGTTGACGTCGGCAAGATGAAAACCGAGTTCCTGGCGCTCTACAAGGATAAAACCGGGTTTACGGCAAGAGACAGGCTGTTTTCACGAGTGCACGAGATAAGTTCCGTACGAAGCGCCTTTCCCCGCTTTTTAAACCGGGCGCTTGAGGGCTCTTTTCCCCGGGGGCTGCTCTCGCTCGCGGGAGTCTCCCGAAAAAGATCGCTTCCCACTATTGCCGAAGACACTTTCAGCGGGTGGTTCGGAAAAAGGAATGAGAATCCCCGAAACGGAAAACAGGTGGTTTATTTCCACGACACGTGGTCTGAGTTTTTCTACCCCGAAATAGGAAAAGCCGTCACCGGGGTGCTTGAGAGCCTGGGGTTCGAGGTGCTTCTTGAGAAACGAAGAAAATGCTGCGGGCGGCCGATGCTTAGTACCGGCATGGTGGAGAAGGCAAGGGAGAACGCGGCTCATAACGTAAACGTTCTCTCGGATTACGTCCGAAGCGACATCCCCGTGGTATTCTCAGAACCCAGCTGCCTCTCAGCGTTTCGGGATGAATACGCCGATCTTCTTGCGGGGGATGAATCACTGAACGCGCTGCTTCCGAACATACACTCGGTCTGCGAATTTGTCTGCGCGCAAGGTGAGAACTTCCCCGGTCCCGGGGGACGCGGAGGGATACTCGTTCACGGACACTGCCACGAAAGATCCGTCGGCGATTTCAGAGGGACCCTGTCGCTTCTCAGGAATCTTGGATACGACGCGAGGTCAAGCGATGCCGGGTGCTGCGGCATGGCAGGGAGCTTCGGTTACGAAAAAGAACACTACGAGATATCAAAAGCCATGGGGGAGTGCGGTCTTTTTCCGAAAATAAGAGATTTGAGTGAATCAGAGAGGGTCTGCGTAACGGGCATCTCATGTCTTGAGCAGGTATCCCATTTCACAGAAGCGGTTCCGGTTCACATAGCCCTGCTCCTTGAAGAATCCATGTCGGCCAGAAACACGAAATAACCAGACAGCGACAAATTGACAGCAGTCAGCCTTTTCATTACGATAGATATTAATGAACGGTTTTAATGCTATGAAGTATATTGGGGAACTTAAGGAAGCCGGAGTTCCTGAAGGGCAGGCCGAAGCACATCTTCGCATTCTGCACGAAATCGTTGAATCCAATCTGGCCACCAAGCGCGACATTCAAGAGGTCAAGCGCGACATCAAAGAACTCGAGCAGAAAATGGAGTTTAACATCAAAGAACTCGAGCAGAAAATGGAGCTTAAGATCAACGAAGTCAAGCGCGACATCAAAGAACTTGAGCAGAAAATGGAGCTTAAGATCAACGAAGTCAAGCGCGACATCAAAGAACTTGAGCAGGCAACAAGGCGCGACATCAAAGAACTTGAGCAGGCAACAAGGCGCGACATCAAAGAACTTGAGCAGAGAATGACCATAAAGCTTGGAGCTTTAATTGTGGTAACTATTGGAACTCTTGTGGCTCTCTCCAACCTCCAGATCATCTGAAACCTTCAAGCATATTGTCAACCTGTCTTTACCACGGAGTTAACCAGGCAAGGGGCTATATTCAAATCCCCCAGAGCTCGGGCACCTGGAGATATCTCGTGTTCTCTCTGGCGTTACCTGCATTCTCAAAACTGTCTGATAACCACACACTTTTTGCCGATTGTTGCAATATCCCAAAATCAATTGTCTATTGCTCGCCACGGTCTGGGGGAACAATTATAAAAGATGTTCCGATGTTTTCCTCTTTTACAGCCTCACTTGTCAGCTTTGAGTCGACTGCCAGACACGATCTGTTTGATATGAAAACCGGGTTAGAAGAGATTTTCGGGCGGAAAGTATACCTCGTTAGTACGAAATCATCGTGAATAACCACTTCCCGGCCATAGAAGACACCCCCGCTTGCCGGTAAAATAAAGACCATGGGATTTCCGCAGATCATAGGACACGAACCCCAGAAGGAATTTCTTCAAAACTCCGTCCGCAAAAACCGGATCTCGCACGCGTACCTTTTCTCGGGACACGAGGGCGTGGGGAAAAAACTGGTCGCAATCGGTTTCGCGAAACTCATAAACTGCGCCGAGGGCGGAACGGGGAACCTTGATTGCGAATGCACCTCGTGCGCAAAAACCGAGAAGGGACTCAACCCTGACGTGCTCTTGTTTGAGTACCCGGGCGAGAAAACGATAAAAGTGGACCACGTAAGACAGGACATAGAGCGTCTGATCCACCTGGCGCCCTATGAGAATCCCTACAAAGTTTTTATAATCGACGGTGCGCAGAGAATGAACTTCAACGCCCAGAACGCGTTTCTTAAAACCCTCGAAGAACCGCCTCCAAGCTCCGTCATAATCCTCATAACAACGCTTGCAGACCTGCTCATGCCTACTATAAGATCAAGATGCCAGTCGGTGATGTTCAAGCCTCTTGAGGCAGAGCAGGTAAGAGAGTTTCTGGAAAAGGAGGGGCCCGGGGAGAATGACCCGGAGCTTGTCTCAAGAATATCGGGAGGCAGCATCTCAAGGGCGCTCAATACCGATGAGGATTACCTTCGGAAAAGGACTGAATATGTAGATTGCCTGATGGCCGTCGACGCCAAAAAGCCTCTTACCCTTTTTGACTCCGTGGAGAGGATACAGAAAGACGTAAAAGGCGGAGGACCGCAGGAACTTGAAACGGTCTTTGACATTCTCTCGACATGGCTTCGGGATTCAGTGGTTCTTAAAACCTCCGGGGAAAAAAAAGAGATAGTAAATGCCGACCTCATTGAGCAGTTAAGCGAATATTCAGAAAATAGGGACGTACCTGAACTTCTTGACAAATTCTCCGCCCTTGAGGAGACCATGGCGCGGATCTCGGAGAATAACGCAAATATCGAGGTCTCCCTCGAAAATCTTCTTCTGAGACTTTCTCGCTAGCATTCTGTTAGTCTTTTGTGTTATACTGAGGCTTATATGGTCTGATCGAAATTCAGTACAAAAAGCGAGGTGATGCATGCGCAAACTGATTCTAGTAGTAATGATGGTTTTTCTGTCTGCTCTCCCTCCGGCATTTGCCGGCGAGCCCGCAGGTGGAAACGAAGCATTAAAACAACGTATCGAAGATCTTGAGCAGGAGCTTGAGATGACCCGGGGGAAACTCGCGGAGTCAGAAGCCAGTGTCATGGCAGAAGAGGCCGAAGAGTCGAAGAAAAGTCCGATCAGAATCGGCGGCGCGATGCGCGCCAACCACGCCTACGGCGATTATAATGGCCGCAGGGGCGAGAACATCGGAGACTCGGATTTTGAACTCCTGCGCCTTAACGTCGACCTTGACTATAACGGCGTTATCGGAAGAGCCGAATACCGGTACTACGATAAATACAGCATGATGCACACCGCTTGGCTCGGATACACTTCAGACGGTTTCGGCACCCTGAAAGCCGGCATCGTCCGCGTTCCTTTCGGACCCGGTCCCTGGGGGGTTTCAAGCAGCTGGTTCTTTGATCAGCATTACTACGTCGGGCTTTCAGACGACATGGATCTCGGGGCAAGATGGACAAAGGCCTTCGGTGATCTCACGGTTGACCTTGCCTACTATCTTGAGGACGAGGGACACTGGGACGGAACCGATAGTCGAGACAGCGCCCGGTACAGTTACGATCCCGTGAAGTGGAGCAGCGGAGTCTTGAATGGGGACAATTGCGACCCCGGAGTCGACTCGGATGGGACTATTTGCAACTACGGCGAAAACGGTTTTGAGGAAGAACACCAGGTGAACCTGCGGTTGATCTACTCAACCGAGAGTATCGGAGACATAGGCATGTCCTTTCAGTACGGCGGGCTTGAGGGAACGAACATTGATGATTCGGGCGCCAGCCACCTTGCGGTCTCAGTTCACGCGGTGACCCCGCTTCGGGATTTCTCGCTTCACTCCCAGCTTTCCTATTACAACTACGACATTACGGATGACACTCCGTGGGGCACAGGCGACCTTATCCCCATGGGAGCTTTTGACTTCGCCTGGCCCGTGGCGTCAGAAGCGTGGATACCGGCGGTTTCCCTCAGGTACAACGGCCTTGAGGGAACGGATATCTCGTGGCTTGACGGCGTCACGCCCTACGTGGAGTGGAGTTCCATCATGAACAAAAAAGGCGATCTTAACGACAGCACCCTCTGGTCTTTCGGGACTCTTTGGTACTGGGGCTCCCTTTATATCTACACCGAGCTCGGCCTAAGCGACGGCAATTACTTCGTCGGTGGTGAGGGAGATGACTACTCGAACATCTACGGGTTAAATGATTTCGGAGCCAGCGGAAACAACCAGTGGCACAAACGCTTTAACGTTAACGTGGGTTACTACTTCACCCTTTACGAATAAAAACCAGAGGAAATATAAATGAAACACGCTCATGGCCACCCGGCCGGACAGGGCAATCAGCGGATATTCGGCCTTGATGTAAACGTTCCGGTATTCGCGGCATCCAGCATTTCAGTGCTCCTTTTCACGATCGGAGCGCTGATTTTCCAGGAAAAGGCAACGGAAGTGCTGGGGGCGGTTCGTGTCTGGATTACCACCCAGTTTGACTGGCTTTTCATGATCACCGGCAGCATATGCTTTTTGTTCTGTCTTTTCCTGATCCTGT
Organism: Thermodesulfobacteriota bacterium; assembly: GCA_965208155.1. Classification (GTDB taxonomy): domain Bacteria; phylum Desulfobacterota_D; class UBA1144; order Nemesobacterales; family Nemesobacteraceae; genus Nemesobacter. The sequence goes on along the minus strand of OZ242322.1, from coordinate 1,788,037 downwards.
CTCCTCTGGGAAAGGTACGCCTGGGCGGCACTCACGCTCTCCCGGAATACTCAAGGGCCACCTGGCTCTCCATGATCTTCACGGCGGGAGTCGCCATAGGTCTGCTTTTCTACGGAGTGCTTGAGCCTGTCTATTACCTGCTGAATCCTCCTTTGGGAATTGATCCATCCGATACCAAGGCAACCCAGGCCATCGCCATATCCGCGGCAACCTTTCACTGGGGACTTTCAGCGTGGTCATTTTATGGAGTCGTGGGTTTGGGTCTCGCTTTTTTCGCCTATAACAAGGGGCTGCCCCTTACTGTCCGCTCGGCATTCTACCCTCTGTTGGGAGAGCGCGTCTGGGGCTGGAGCGGGCACATAATAGATACGCTGGCCATATTCGCCACGCTGTTCGGTCTTGCCACATCACTTGGACTCGGGGCGAAGCAGGCTGTGGCCGGCTTTAACTACCTGTTCGGGATTCCGGTAACGGACATGGCCCACATTGTCTTCATAGTCGCGACCACTTTCCTCGCCACGCTTTCGGTGCTGAGCGGGCTAAACGTTGGGATCAAGCGTCTGAGTCAGTTCAACATCTCACTTGCCCTGCTTCTGCTTCTGGTTGTTTTCTTCGCGGGACCGACGCAGTACATACTGACCAGCTTCTTCACGGGGCTTGGGGACTACTTTGCGAAGGCTGTACCTCTTAGCAACTGGGTAGGGAGAGAGGATACGGGGTTTCTGCACGGCTGGACTACTTTTTACTGGGCCTGGTGGATTTCATGGACGCCTTTTGTAGGGATGTTCATCGCCCGCATATCAAGGGGCAGAACCATACGCGAATTTCTTATCTGCGTCCTCGTTCTGCCGACTCTTTGCTGCCTGCTCTGGATGAGCGTTTTCGGCGGCACTGCCATCCATCAGCTTCTCTTTGAAGGCTATACGGGCGTTACGGAGATAATCACGCAGTGGAAACCTGAACTAGCGCTGTTCAAGATGCTCGAGCAGATGCCTATGACGCAGGTGCTCTCCTTTGTAAGCGTTGTTCTTCTCGTAATTTTCTTCGTCACTTCATCGGATTCGGGTTCTCTCGTGATTGACATAACCTCGTCTGGAGGAAAACTTGACGCTCCCGCCTCCCAGCGGGTGTTCTGGTGCAGCCTTGAGGGAGCGGTCGCTATCGCCCTGCTTCTCGGAGGAGGTCTTAAATCGCTGCAGGCCGCCTCGCTCATAGCCGGACTCCCGTTCTCGATCCTGCTTATCCTGATGACGGTAAGCATATGGAAGGGGCTCAGAAGCGAGAAGCACTGACGCGCGCGGAAAACGATTTTTTAACGCGCCCGCAACAGCTTTAAATCCTTCTGTCAAATGAAACGAGAAAAAAAGCCGGTGCGCGCGCAGAAGATTCACAAGGGGCGCCCCTACCTGCGCGGGCGGGAAAATATCAAGATATTAAGGCTTGATTTTCACGGCCCGTCATTCCTTGTTTCCGCTCTGCTGATCGCCGCCTTCATCCTCGCAGGGACTCTTTTTCAGGAGAAAACGGCCGAGGTCTTCGCAAGCGCCCAGGATCTGCTCACGACCTGGTTTTACTGGTGGTTCATGAGCGCCGCCAATATCATCCTGCTTTTCTGCCTGCTGCTTATGCTCTCCCCTCTTGCCAGGGTGCGCCTGGGCGGGCAGGACGCAAAGCCTGACTACTCGTATGCAAGCTGGTTCGCATTGATCTTCGCGACTTCCGTAAGCGCGGGATTCATCTTTTTCGGAGTAGTGGAACCCGTATATCACTTCCAGAATCCTCCGCTCGGCGTAGACCCTTCGGATACCGAAACCGCTTTTGCAATCTCAATGGCCGGATCCATTTTTCACTGGGGACTCCATGGATGGGCGATATTCGCCGTCGCGGGCCTGTCAATGGCCCTTTTCTCCCACAACATGGGTATGCCTTTCTCCCTGCGCTCGGTGTTCTATCCCGTTCTGGGCAACCGCGTGTGGGGGTGGGCGGGGCACCTGATTGAAACCCTTGTGGTATTCTCCACCCTGTTCGGTCTTGCCGTCTCCATCGGTCTTGGAACCGAGCAGATAACCGGGGGAATTGATTACCTGTTTGAAATCCCCCCTTCCAATCTTCTCAGGGTGGGTCTGATCGCCCTGGTAATGCTGACAGCCATGACGGCGCTTCTCAGCGGTATAGATACCGGAATCGCCCGCCTGAGCCGGTTCAACATAATTCTCGCGGTGTCGCTGATGCTGTTTCTCATCTTATCCGGGCCGACGCTTGACATCTTCCGTCACTGCCTGACCTCGTCCGCAAGCTATATAGCCAATATGACATCCTTTAGCTTCTGGACAGGACGCGAGGACACCGACTTCATGCACGACTGGACTATTTTTTACTGGGCCTGGTGGTTCTGCTACGCGCCTTTTGTAGGAATGTTCATCGCCCGTATTTCAAGGGGCAGGACCGTGCGGGAGTTTCTGTTTTTCGTGCTCATACTGCCGACCGTTTTCTGCGTGCTCTGGATGAACTCTCTTGGGGGCTCCGCAGTTTTCCAGTTTCTCTTCGACGGTTACGCGGGGGTGGTTGAAGCAGTCGGCTCGGGGCGCAATGAACTTGCGCTATTCAAGATGCTGGAGGAGTTTCCGCAACCACAGCTCTCCTCCCTCTTGAGCATCGTCATGCTGTTTTCCTTCCTCGTCGTCTCGCTTGATTCGGGTTCTCTGGCCGTTGACTCCATAACGGCCGGAGGCAAGATGGACACGCCTGTGCCCCAGCGCGAGTTCTGGTGCTTTGTAGGCGGAGTTATACCCGCGGTGCTTATGCTCGCAGGCGGATTGAGATCATTTCAGGCCGCGGTTGTTCTCTTAAGTTTCCCGCTTACAATCTTGTTCGTCGTAATGCTTTTCGGTATCTGGGCAGGACTTCGCCGGGAGTTGCGCCATCCGCATCATCCTAAACAGCCATACCGCAAAGACACCAGGTGAGGATTCGGTATTTTACAGTAACCGCCCGCGCGAGATGATCACGCGACAAAAACCGCGCAACTCATCTGCAACAGTCAAGAGAATTTATCTGGAACTCTTTCGGTAACACGCTCAAATTCAGAAAACCCGGTTTTTTTGCCCTCCCCAACTCAGGATCAGAACAGAAAGGGAGAAACCCGTTAATTTTTCTGGGTTCCATGTTTACCAGTAAAAGGCTCTAAATTTCTGACAAATATTCAGGCAAGGTGAAACAGTATAAAAGTTCGGGAAGTTGACGCTTGCAAAAAAACATTGCAAATTTCTGACAGTTTTAAATACGTATTATTGCAGGAAGTGCAACCAGATGTCTGACACATCCAAGAAAATCATTAAGAGAATGTCTGAGCAGAAAACAGGATGGGTAGGTACGCCGAAGGATTTTGCGGATCTGGGAGCACCTGCAGAAATCAACCAGGCATTGCGTAGTCTTGTAAAAGCAGGTCGGTTGCGCAGAGTCGCCCGTGGCCTTTACGATGTGCCGAGGACAAGCAAATTACTTAAGCGTGTAGCTCCAGTTAATTTGTACTCGGCAGTCGCGGCAGTAGCAAGACGGGATCAAGCCAGACTTATGAGTGATGGGTCAACGCACGCGAACATGCTTGGTCTAACCAACTCAGTACCGGCAAAGATCGTCTATGATACGGATGGAGTCTCAAGGACATTAGAAATTGACGGAAGAACTGTACGCTTCTGCCACGCCCCTCCGAAGGTCATGCGCTGGGCAGGCAGACCAGGGGAACCCGTTGTACAAGCCTTGCGATGGCTCGGCCCCTACGCTAGCAGTGACCCCGATGTAATTCCGATTCTGAAACGAGTTCTTCCCGATTACGTCAAGTCTGACCTGTTGCAGGGAATAGGTTATCTGCCTGTCTGGATGCAGCCGATTGTGCGCAAACTGACCAAGGAACCAAGTGATTGAGTCATGACAGATGATTTCCATTCTTCCCAGAATAGAAATAAAACCGACTTTTTCAAAAGTCTTCCATCCCGCAAAACAATCCCGAGAAATTGAATATTCAGTTAATTGACTTTCCTGAAAAATACTGTAAATTTCTGACAAGTGTGAAGCCGTAGCACTTTTAAGGAGTGTAGTAAAATGGCAGGCATAGCCGACAAGATCATGCAGAGAGTCTCTGAACATAAACCGGGATGGGTATGTACGCCGACAGACTTTATTGATCTGGGAAGTCGCGCGGCAGTTGATCAGGCACTTGCACGTCTGGTTAAAAAAGGAGCCCTGCGCAGAGCTGCGCGGGGACTCTACCATATGTCCAGAAAAAGCAAGGTACTTCCGGGACACCTGTCAGCCGATCCATATTCTGCTGCTGAAGCAATAGCGAGACGTGATGGTTCCAGGATACTGCCCGACACGCTCGATTCGGCAAACCTCCTTGGTCTGACCAACGCCGTAGCCGCGAAGATTGTTTACGATACTGATGGTTACTCAAGGGCCTTGATAGTTGACGGAATAAAAATACGCTTCCGCCATGCTCCTCCGAGTGTGATGAGGTGGGCCGGAAGGCCAGGGGCGCGCGTGATTCAAGCACTGCGGTGGCTGGGTCCTTACGCGAGCAAGGACCCTGATGTGATTCCGATTCTAAAACGAGTTCTTCCCGACTACGTCAAGCTTGATCTATCGCGAGATACCCACAGTCTTCCTGTCTGGATGCAGCCAATTGTGAGTGAGGCAACAAGCAATGAGGTTTCTCAATCATGAATAAGTCCTTCAAACACTTTCTGGATCTGCCAGATGAAGAAAAAAAAGAGGTGTTGGTGAGAACCGCAACACTTCGCGACACCCAGTCAAAATATATAGAGAAGGACTTCTGGGTCTGTCTCGTTCTTGACGCGCTTTATAATGGCCTTCCCAGTGGACACCCGAAATTGCTTTTCAAGGGCGGAACCTCTCTTTCAAAGGCTTTTGGCCTTATACAGCGATTCTCAGAAGATGTAGACATAGTCGTCTATCGAGAAAGTCTGGGGTTTGAAGGAGAAAGAGACCCTACCCTCGCAGTGAGCCTTTCGAACAAGAAACGAAAAGCGCTTTTTGAAGAGCTGAGGTCGGCATGCAGCGACTATATTCTTGAAGACATGAGAGAAAGATCTCACAACACTCATTGACGAAGTCACGCAGGGGTGTCGAGTATCCCCCGATCCGAATGATCAGGACCGCCAGACCCTGCTTGTCGAATATCCATCGCTGTATCCAGCCGGAGATGGCGATTACGTGGAACCTCGGGTGAAAATCGAAGCTGGAGCAAGATCGGCACTGGATCCTAATCTTATCTGTTCCATAACTCCGTACATTGCCGATGAACTGCCCGACTGGTCGCTTGAAGCAGAAAACATAAAGGTTACAGCACCAGAGCGGACTTATCTCGACAAACTTCTTATTCTCCACGGCGTGCACTGCGGCTACCGCGACGCCGGGAGACTTCCGAGAGAAAAACAGCGCATTTCACGCCATTACTATGATGCAGCGATGATCACGGCAACAGATGTCGCCAAGTCGGCACTGTCCGATACGAATCTGCTGGATGAAGTTCGAGCCCATAACATGCTGGCCTTCCGGCAAGCCTGGAAAAAACTTGAGGAAGCCGTACCAGGATCTTTGAGACTTCTCCCGCAGGCAGAACCGCGTAGGATAATTGAACAGGACTATGCAGAAATGGAGAGAATGATCCTTGGAACACCTCCAGATTTCGGATGGATAATGGGGCAGCTTGAATATGCCGAGGCCACAATTAACAAGGTTTGATCCCAAGACACACTTTTATGCCAGAATGTAATCCTTGCCCGAAAGGCCCGATATGCCGTAAGTCAGTATCTTGCGCATAAAAAATTGAAATACCCGCTCGTTATGTTTGGGAACTATGTACTTAAATTGACGGACTAGGTCAGAAAACAGGCGAGAATATTGTTCCAAGGTTTTCGCAATAGCTGCATATTACGACCGAAAGTGAACACCTATTACGACCGAAAGTGAACACCTGTTCCGAGGGAAAGTGAACACCTGAATTTCTCGTTTTTTTTCTTCACAAAGACATCATAAAAAAGGAAGTTCTGCTACCTTCTTTGGCAATCAAATCAAAGGAGGTGGCAGGGATGCCGAGAAGAAGAATGAATACGAGAACAATAAAAGAGATACTGAGGCTCAGGTTTTCTTGGAAGCTCTCGACAAGACAAATAAGTAAAAGCGTCAACGCAAGCGTAGGGGCGGTTCATCAGTTGGTCAGCAAGGCGGAGCAATTGGGTCTGGGGTGGCCTTTGCCCGCGGACATTGGCGATGAGCGGCTTGAGGAGATTCTCTATTCCAAGCCCGAGGCTCTCTATGAGGGCAAGGTGCTGCCCGACTTTTCTTACGTGGACGAGGAACTCACCAAAAAAGGCGTGACGAGGCAGCTTCTGTGGGAAGAGTACACAGAAGCCAACAAGGGCAAGAATTATTACAGCTATACGCGGTTCTGCGAGCTCTACTACGCATGGCGCAAAAAGAACAGGTTTCCCTCGATGAGGCAGGTGCACAAGGCCGGGGAGAAGTGCTTTGTTGACTACGCCGGGCTTACGATGAGCATAACGGACCCACATACGGGGGAAGAAACAAAGGCTCAGATATTCGTCGGGGTCATGGGGGCGTCGAATTATATCTTTGCCGAGGCCACGGTGTCGCAGACTCTTGAGGACTGGCTTGGGAGTCACACGCGGATGCTTGAGTTCTTCGGAGGGGTTCCCGAGATCATAGTGCCCGACAACCCTAAAAGCGGCGTTACCAGGGCGTGTCGTTACGATCCCGATACGAATCCCGCTTACGCTCAATGGGCGAATCACTACAATACGATAGTAATCCCGACAAGACCCCGCAAACCCAAAGACAAGGCCAAGGCGGAGAACGCTGTACAGATAGTGGAGAGAAGAGTTCTGGCAGTGATAAGAAACGAGAAGTTCTTCTCTGTGGCCGAGCTCAACAAGCGCGTAAAGGAGTTGGTAGGGTGTGCGAACAAAAAACCCTTCCAGAAGGAAGAGGGCTGTCGGCGGGGGGAGTTTGAGAAGATTGATCTGCCCAAACTTAAGCCTCTGCCCCCATATCCCTACATCTACACTGAGATAAAGACAGCGAAGGTGAACATTGATTATCACGTGGAGTACAAAAAGGTTCTCTACTCGGTTCCCTACATTCACATGGGCGAGAGGGTAGAGATTCGCGCCTCACAGAACATTGTGACGATCTATCTGAAAAACAGGATCATAGCTCAGCACAAACGGGAGAGAAAGCGTTGGTCCACAGAGTTTTCTCACATGCCCAGGAGGCATCAGCAACATTACAAGTGGAATCCGCAGAGACTTCGGAGCTGGGCGGTGGATCAGGGGGAGGAGGTGAGTGAGTGGCTTGAGCGTCAGTTTGAGTTAAAAGATCACCCAGAGCAGGTCTACAGGACGTTTCTGGGTCTTATGAGTCTCTCGGAGAAGTACCCTCAAAGACTCAATGGCGCATGCAGGGTGGCTAACAGAAAAGGGCTTACAAGGTACAAGCAGGTAAGGGAGATCCTTAAAAACGGGAGGGATAAGTTGCTGGTGCTGTTTGAGGAGGAAGAGGAAACTGTTGTTCCCCAGGATCACAAGAACATCCGGGGGCCGGGGGAGTTCAGATAAAACCAAGGAGGTATTTTTATGAGTCTGACACAAACATTATCCCGTCTTCGCCAGCTTCGGCTGGGAGCGATGGCGGGGGCGCTTGAGCGTCAGTGCGAGCAGCCCAACACCTATGATGAGTTGTCTTTTACCGAAAGGGTTGGTCTGCTTGTGGAGAGGGAATGCATAGAGAGGGAGCACAGAAAGCAGCAGAGGCTCATACGCGATGCCCGCTTCAGGCTTAGGGCTCATCTAAGCGATATTGATTACACCCATTCCCGCAATCTGAGGAAAGCCCAGATAGCGGAGCTTGGGGAGGGGGACTGGATAGACAGAGCCCGCAATCTGCTGATAACGGGACCCTGTGGAAGCGGAAAGACGTGGATTGCGTGCGCTGTGGGTCATAACGCTTGTTTGAGGGGGATAACAGTTCGCTACTACAGGGTCTCAAGACTGTTTCTGGCTCTCACTCAGGCAAAGGCGGATGGAAGCTACAACAAGCTTCTGGCTAAGCTTGCCAGGGTGAGAGTTCTGATCATAGATGACTGGGGACTTGAGAAGATAACCACTGCCCACAGATATGATCTCATGGAGATAATGGATGACCGCTACGGGGAGAGTTCGACTGTGGTGATAAGTCAGCTTCCTGTGAGTGAGTGGCACGGCATAATAGGTGACAACACGGTTGCTGATGCGATCCTTGACAGGATCGTTCACAACTCCCACAGGCTTGAGTTGGGTGGGGAATCGATGAGAAAGACAAAGGGAATGGAAGAAAACGGAGATGATAAGGACTCTGGGAGTCTTTGAACGCGCGAAAAGAAACGCGTGAAGTGCCGTGAGTCCGGAAATAAACGATTTTATGCATGATTCAGTCCAGTTGCTGAAAAAACGTCAATTTAAAAGCCCGTCAGCGCGCGATCGCTTATGCCTGGGGGGTAGAGGTCGGGTCGTTTTGGCCGTTGTCAGGCTTCGGAGCCAAATGCGTCTCGTTGGTTCAGAGTCCCGTAGCTTCAGCGAACAAAGCTCTCGCTTTGTTCATCTCTCACTGAACTGGGGGGACTTACAAGAAAAATTATGGAGGTCATTTTTAAGAAAAAAACGGACTTTTTACTCGCTGTTTGACAAAGAAATTCCAGACGTGTTAAAGTCTGTTTTGAAGAAGAAAAAAAACGGGGTCCACGTGTTCACTTTCCCTCGGAATTGGTGTTCAAATAAGTTCGGAATTGGTGTTCAAATAAATCGTAATACGCAATAGCAATATCAATACTACTTAAGGCCTCTTAAAAACTTGTTTTCCTACATCAATTGATGTATAATCTGATGCAAACAATTTTACAACTCAGCAATTAAGCATTGGAGCATCAAAGATGAGAACAACATTGAATATAGATGATGAGTTACTGGCCCGAGCACAAAACCTCACAAATATTACCTCAAAGCCGAAACTTGTCAGGGAAGCGTTAAAAGCTTTGGTGGAGCGGGAAAGTGCACGGCAACTTGCCAAGTTAGGCGGTAGTCAACCCGGACTTCGATCCATCCCGCGCCGCCGTTTTGACAATGATTCTGATTGATACCTCGATATGGATTGAGTATCTGAGCAGAGGCGGCGGAATAATTGAGGATTTGCTCAAAACTAATAAGGCACTTATCCACCCTTTCATTATTGGTGAGATCGCCTGCGGTAATCTTGCCGACCGTGCTGAAACTCTTTCAATGCTTAATGATCTGCCTTCTCTTCCTGTTGCCGCTGAATCCTCAGTTTTGTATTTCGTAGAACAAAACCAATTAATGGGGCTCGGCATTGGCTATGTTGACGCTCATCTGCTAACTGCCACGGCTTTGGAACCGCCAACACGATTATTGACCCAGGACAAACGTCTCAAATCAACTGCGGAATCCTTGAATTTGTCGTATTAGGCAAAATCTGCCTCGAATCCAGATTATTCCACTCAAACAGGGATCGTATTTCGCAGGAAATAATTGAAATACCTGCCCGTTGTGTTTTATTAATCCGAAACCCGGATACTCTTCATCCGGGAAACTGAAGTTATGAAAAAGCAGTTCTACGTAACAACGCCCATCTACTATGTAAACGACGTGCCGCACATAGGCCACGCCTACACGACCATAGCAGCCGATACGATCGCAAGATACAAGGCTGCTTCGGGACACGAAGTCTACTTTCTCACGGGAACCGACGAGCACGGAAGAAAAATAGAACAGACCGCCCAAACGGGCGGAGAAGCTCCCATAGAACTCGCTGACAGGGTAGTAGTAAAGTTCCAGGATCTCTGGAAACTCCTCGGCATCTCGAACACCGATTTCATAAGAACCACGGAGCCGCGCCACCGCGAGGCGGTATCCGAAATATGGAAGCTCGTTGAGAAAAGCGGCGACATATATCTTGACGAGTACGAAGGGTGGTATGATGTGAGAAACGAGGCTTTCATAACCGAAACCCAGCTTGAAGAGATAATGAAGCTTCCCGAAGAAAGCCGCCCACGACTGGAGAAAATAAAGGAGCAAAGCTACTTCTTCAGGCTCTCTCAGTATCAGGAGCCCCTTCTTCGTTACTACAGCGAACACCCAGAGTTCATAAAACCCGACTACAGAAGAAACGAGGTAGTAAGCTTCGTGGAGGGAGGCCTCAGGGACCTAAGCGTAAGCAGAACGAATTTTTCGTGGGGGATCCCGGTCCCCGATTCCGAGGGACACGTGGTCTACGTCTGGTTTGACGCTCTCACAAATTATCTTACGTCGCTTGGATTCCCCGGGAAAACCGGTGATTTCGGAAAATTCTGGCCCGCGGACATTCATCTGGTCGGAAAAGACATACTCAGGTTCCACGCCGTCTACTGGCCCGCGTTTTTGATGTCCGCCGGACTTCCGCTTCCGAAAACCGTATTCGCCCACGGGTGGTGGACCGTCGAGGGGGAGAAGATGTCGAAATCCCTTGGAAACGCGGTTGATCCCTATCAGGTGGTTGAGGAGTTCGGTTCCGAGATATTCCGCTATTTTCTGCTCCGCGAGATACCTTTCGGGCAGGACGGGGATTACTCGAGAAAATCGCTAGTAAACAGGGTAAACGGAGAACTTGTGAACGGGCTCGGAAACCTCGTGAGCCGCTCTTTAGGGATGATAGAGAGATACCTGGGAGGAACCGTTCCCAAACCCGAGGAATTCACGGAAAGCGAAAAGGAAATAGAGAATTCCTACCGGGAGACTGACCGGCTTGTACACTCCGATCTTGAGGAACTCGCGTTTAACAGAGCCCTTTTCCGCATATGGGAATTCATAGGGATTGTAAACAGGTACGTAGACAATGAAGCGCCGTGGAAACTCGCAAAGCAGGAAGGACAGGAAAAAAGGCTTGGAACCGTGCTCTGGACGCTTTCCGAGAGTATAAGGGTGATTTCCATTCTTATCTACCCGTTTCTGCCGGACACCGCACGGGACATCCGGGAGAAAATCGGTCTGCCCCCGGATATAAATGCCGAGAACGCAGGCTGGGGACAGATAAAGCCGGGAACATCCGTGAAAAAAGGAAAGAATCTTTTTGAAAGGATAAAGGAAGACAGTTAATCACTATCTGCCGCGGAACATCTCTCCGAGGTTTCTCAGATCAAGCGTTCGCCTCCAAGCAGTTGAGCAAGATATCGTTTCAATTCCAAACGTCAAGACACTCTCAACAGCAAATCCGGCTTTACCATGTCTTATACAGTTCGGCCAGCCGTTCAATGAACCGTTTCTTGGTCTCGTGGCGGAGACGGAGCGATTTGATACGATTTAAAAAAATCTCCATGCCGCCATCCTCCTCTGCCAGTGTCCGAAGGTCTGAAATCATGAGCACGGCATTTTGATAGCCCGGAGCGGTGCGTCTTTCAATTTCACTTTCAACCTCCTTCCACACTTCGTCCTTATTCCGCTTCCTTAAGACATTGACGCGCTCGCACCTCAGTTTGTTTTCAATGCGCTTTTTCCTGCGCCGCTCCGCTTTACGTCGCTTGGCCTCGGCATCCGCGCGCATTCTGCGGATCTCAGCCGCACGGGCGCGCAGGTCAGATACTGTCCGCAGTTCCGTGCGCAGACCTGAGGTCTCGCGCAACAACGCATCCCGAATCCGTCCGCGAAGCTCTGCCGCCACTTGCGGGTCACCTTGAGCGAGACGATGGAGCAGCGCTGTTTTCTCGGCCTCCGGTATAACTTCAACAACCGCATAGGACGCTTCAGACGAAAGTTCCGAGTCCTCCGCGCGGAAGGGTGCTTCGGCGGCGGCTCGCACGAGATCCAGATCAATGCGGAAAAAATCCGCAAAAGTTTCAAGCGCACCACTCAGCGGAGCGATACCCGGCAGCGGTTCCCGTTCGTCATCCCCGAGGGTCTTTCTCTCAACGGAGACAAGCCAGATGAGATACAAAAGCCGCCAGTCGCCCGAAAGCATATCGTCCCGTAGCGGTGCCAGTGCGGCGAGCCAGCCTGAACCCTCAACCCATTCGGATTCCCCCTCCTCTCCGCTATCGTGAATGTCAAGGATAACGTTCTCGCCTGACTTGATTATCCGGACCATGTCTTTATCGGGCAGGAAAGAGTCTAGCCGCTTACGGTCAATAAGCTTTTTAGGCAGTTTGATCATCAGACGGCGCTCACCCCAGTTGGCGAGATAAATGTGCAGGTCAAACCAGCGTCTCATCAGCTTTTTGGGGCTACCCCCGAAATCACCCCATTCGTAATGATTGATGAAACTTGTGGCCGTGATCTCCGCCCGCGTTGAGATCTCCCGCAATTTTTCTCTGTCCGCTTCGCCAAGCGGACGGTCCACGGCCTGAAACTCATAGTACTGGTATTCACTCATCTTTTATGCTCCCCCCGCGCACCCATCTTCCGTCCTTCGTGTTATTAACCAAGAATCAGCAGAGGACGCGCGCTTATCAAACAGTCTGGAAAAAGCGGTCGCGGCGTGAAACATGATGTCGGAAAAAGAATGTAATCGAGAAAATAAGATTATCAACGGTGGATAGATCTCCCTACACTGTGGATAGATCTCCGCCCAGGCAAAAATTTACGCATCGAGCAGGAGGAGACTCCGATAACGGCATCTGTACCGTCTCGGTCATCTTCAAGGTTTTATGAACAGGAACTGCAAGGCAATTCCCTTTCGAAAGGCTCCGGAATCCTCAGGTCTCACTCAGGCCGGACAATCCGTCTGGGCAGACCCGATTCAATGCCAGAGAACCTGTTCAGTCTCTGCAAACCCTGTTCAGCTGTTCAATGAATCGGGCTTTGCGTTTGTGTTTTTCCCGAAGAGAATCAAGGCGGCTTGAGAATGTGTCCAAAGCACCATCCTTTTCAGCAATCGCACGCAGATCGGAAATCAGGGCCGCAGCGCGCTCGTAAGCTGAAATATCCCGCCTGCTTATTTCGTTTTCGATATCCAGCCACACTTCTTCCCCGCGCAGCCTCAGATCACGAAGACGGGCTCTGCGCTTTTCCTCCTCGAGGCGCTCATCTCTGAGTCGTTCCTCTTCGCGGCGCCTGGCCTCGGAGTCTTCGCGAGCTTTCCTTATCTCGCTTGCGCGAGAACGCAGATCGGATACTGTACGGAGACCCGTTTTGATGCTTGAATCCCCAGACGGAGACAAAATTTTCTCAGCCCTCCTCTTCACCTCCGCGGCCACGCGAAGGTCTCCCTGAACCAGTCGATAAAGCCAAGAGGTCTTCTCCTCGTCCGCCACGGAATCAAGGGCCGCGCGAAATGTTTCAGGAGAAAGTTCCGGGGTCTCGGAAACGGCACCTGACTCCGAGGCTGCTTGCAGCAAATCAGGGTCAATGCGAAAAAAATCGGCGAAGGCTTCAAGACCGCCGTTCATCTTGCCAATGCCGGGAAGCGGCTCCACTTCATCACCCGGAACAATGTCCCATTGAACACCGATAAGCCACGCGAGATACAGAACCCGCAAGTCACCTGAGAGCAGGTCGGCTCTAAGCGGCGCCAAGGCGGCAAGCCAGCCCGAACCATCATCCCACTCATAGGAATCCTCCGGCATCTCCCCGATATCGACATCAAAGATCGTACTGTCTCCCAAGTCATATATTGCCACATCATCAATATCAGGCAGAAACTCTATATCCTTCGAATTGGCTTTCAAGTCACCCCATTCGTAGTGGTTAGTAAAGCTTGTGGCCGTTATCTGAGCGCGGCTTGAGATTCCCCGCAGCTGCGCCCTGTCTTCCTTGCTCAACGCGCGATCCACAGACTGAAACTCGTAGTACTGGTATTCGCTCATATCAGATACACCTCGGCATGGTTTTTTTCGTAATTACATACTGTAGAAAGCAAGTTACATACTTGACAAAATGGCACTGCATTTGTGATCATTTGCAGTATTTCTGATTTGCTCTGAGGTATTCAGTTATAAATTCATCGAGGTGCTCTTGAAACCCAGAAAGTATAAGAGCTTTGTTTTCTCCAACAGAATCAGAAATTCCGAAGTGCCCGAACGTACCGGTTTCCCATGTTGTCGCCTTACCATATGTGGGAGATACTGGATCATCTAAAACCTTATTAAACTCAAGCTCTATCACAAAACTAATTCCAATTGTATTAACCCTTGCATATAAATGATCGACCATTCTGGCACTTTTTCCGGACTCATTGAGTTCAATGGAAATATGAGCAGAACGCAAACGTGATTCTATAAAATTTCTAAGTTCTGTTTCAGTTAGATTTACTCTACTGTTTTTGTCTTTGCCTTTTCCAAGGCTTACGCCTATCAGTAATTCGATAGGCTGACAATTATTAAAAAGACGAAACTTCAGTCTAATATCTTCCTTACTTGTTGTTGTATCCGTTTCTGTTGGAACGGGGTCACAAGCAACCGTAGCGAGTAGAGCAAACAGCAGGTTAAGAATTAGTACCTTGCGCACTTTTCGTTTCGTCAAGTACATAATCACGGTCTTTTCTTCTGTGTTCCGGTACTTCATATCACTGCCGGAAATCAGCAAAGCATGCGTTCATCAGACAATTCCGAAAAGACAGCACCTTTCGAAAAACACAGCTTCTCCCGATGCAGAAAAAATGTAATCAGAAAGACAGAATTATCAACGCGCAGCATTGCCACAATCAAGACGGGTTAACAACGGGGCAGTTAACCATCTGACTCTTTTTCGGTTTTATGAACAGGTGAGGCAAGGTAGAATACAGAAGGCGAGTTATCTTTGCACTCGTTATCCGGAATGTAACAGTGAGCATGGAATGAAACAGAAAAAGAAGAAATCTCCCGGCAAGAAAGCGGCGCCGGAATCAAACGGCGCCACAGTAGGGTATGAAGCAGAACTCTGGGACATGGCCAACGCGCTTCGGGGAAACATGGACGCGGCGGAGTACAAGCACGTCGTTTTGGGACTCATATTTCTCAAGTACATATCCGACGCGTTTGAGGAAAAACGCCGTGAGCTTGAAACGCAAGTATCCGAGGGAGCGGATCTGGATGACCCGGATGAATACCGCGCGGAAAACATATTCTGGGTGCCTCCTGAAGCCCGCTGGTGGGACATAAAGGCGCAGGCAAGGCAGCCCACCATAGGGAAACTCGTTGATGACGCCATGGCGGGAATCGAACGGGAAAACAGGGAGCTTAAAAACGTCCTGCCGAAAGACTACGCCCGCCCGGCGCTGGACAAGCAAAGGCTCGGCCAGGTAATAGACCTTGTAAGCAACATAAAAGTCGGCGACAGGGTCGCTCGGTCAAAGGACGTTCTGGGCAGGGTCTATGAATACTTTCTCTCGCAGTTCGCAAACGCCGAAGGCAAAAAAGGAGGAGAGTTCTACACCCCCCGCTGCGTGGTGAAACTGCTGGTGGAGATGCTTGAACCCTACGGGGGCCGCGTTTATGATCCGTGTTGCGGCTCATCAGGCATGTTTGTGCAATCAATCGAATTCATTGCGGCACATGCGGGAGGAAGTGGCGGCAACTCCAAACTTCCAAAGGGTGTCAAACCCAATATCTCAATCTACGGACAGGAATCAAATTACACGACCTGGCGTCTTGCAAAAATGAATTTGGCCATTCGCGGCATTGAAGCTCAGATTGCTGACGGCGACACTTTTCACGATGATCGCCACCCCGATCTCAAGGCCGATTTCATTCTTGCCAACCCGCCGTTTAACGTAAAGGACTGGGGCGGAGAGAGACTGAGGGAAGACAAGCGCTGGGTATATGGCATTCCGCCCGAGGGAAACGCGAATTTTGCATGGGTGCAGCATATGGTGCACCACCTCGCGCCCGGCGGTGCGGCGGGCTTTGTGCTCGCAAACGGTTCCATGTCCTCTTCCCAGAACGCCGAGGGCCAAATCAGAAAGAACCTTGTAGAGGCAGGCATCGTTGACTGCATGGTGGCTCTTCCTGGACAGCTTTTCTATTCAACGCAGATTCCCGCGTGCCTTTGGTTTCTCTCCCGAGAGAAAAAAGAGGGGATTCTTTTCATTGACGCACGGGGACTCGGCCGTATGGTGGACCGTACCCACCGGGAACTTACCGAAGCGGAAGTCGCTCGCGTGGCCGAAACGTATCGCGCGTGGAGGGACAAGGGAAACGCCGGAGAGTACAAAGACATCTCCGGATTCTGCAAGAGCGCAACGCTTGAAGAAGTGCGTACGCATGAATATGTCCTGACTCCCGGACGCTACGTTGGTGCTGAGGCAGAAGAAGATGACGGAGAACCGTTTGATGAGAAAATGAAACGACTTACCTTCAAGCTCCGCGAACAGCAGGAAGAGGCAGTCAGACTTGACGCCACCATCGTCGCCAACCTGAAAAAGCTAGGGTACGGTCTCTGACAGGAGAAAGCCACATAGAGAGCATTCATAGAGAAAATGAAAATTAATGTTGAAACGCTAAGAGATGCGCTTGAGGAAATGGAGGAGTTTCTGAAAATATGCAACACCGAAGAAGCTTCAACAACCTCCGAGAACGATGTAGTTCTAAGAGCACTCCGCACAGCTGTCGTAAAGGCATTTGAATTCACCTATGAATTGTCCATCCGCTTTATTCGGCGGCAATTGTCCCAAGCATCTTTTAACGTAGCCAATATCAATGCCATGGATTTCCGCGACATGATACGGGTTGCGGCGGATGCGGGACTGATTGCCGAACCCCGGCGCTGGTTTGAGTATAGAAAGAAGCGCAACATCGCCAGTCATACGTATGACAAGCACAAGGCTGAGGAAGTTCTTTCGATTGTGGATGATTTTCTGGAAGATGCCCGTTTCCTGCTTGCCGAACTTACAAGGAGAAACGCTCCTTGACCACATCCATTGATATCTCGCCGGACGATCTTGAGATTGTCCGGCAAATTCTCGCCGAGCATGCTCCTGAACTTGAAGTCCGGGCTTTCGGGTCTCGTGCTACCTGGACAGCACGAGAATATTCGGACCTTGATCTGGTATTAATGACGGCGGAGCCACTAGATATTATGCGCTTGGGCGACATGCAGGAAGCGTTTGTACAATCTGACCTGCCCTTCCAGGTGGATATAGTGGACTGGGCTTCTGCTTCTGAAAGTTTTCGGGAGGTAATTGAGAAGAAACATGCGATTGTTAAGAACAAATCGGAAAAGAAACTTGATACGGACAACAAATGGCCAACAATGAGCTTAGGTGATTGTGTAGTAATAAATGACTCCACATATTCCCCTAAGGAAGCTTGGCCTTTCATTAATTATCTTGACACTGGCAATATCACAGAAAATAGAATTTCTAAAATCCAGAATCTGATAACTGGAAAAGATAAGATACCGAGCAGGGCACGCCGGAAAGTTTGCCTAGGGGATATCGTATATTCAACAGTTCGCCCAAACCAAAAACACTTCGGGTTGCTTAAAAATATTCCGGAAAACTTTCTAGTTTCAACCGGCTTTTCCGTCATAAGAGCAAAGAGTAGTTACGCTCATACAAGCTTCATCTATTGGTTTCTAGCACAAGATCATATCGTTGAGTATCTTCAAACAATAGCAGAGCATAGCACCT
The DNA here is from genome assembly GCA_965208155.1 of Thermodesulfobacteriota bacterium. Lineage (GTDB taxonomy): Bacteria > Desulfobacterota_D > UBA1144 > Nemesobacterales > Nemesobacteraceae > Nemesobacter. The sequence goes on along the minus strand of OZ242322.1, from coordinate 1,770,376 downwards.
CTGCATATCCATCCATAAGACCAACCGACATTGAGTGTTTGAAATTTAACTTGCCTCCTCTCCCAGAACAACGTGCCATTTCCCATATCCTAGACACTCTTGACGACAAGATAGAACTGAACAGACGAATGAGCGAAACGCTGGAGGAGATGGCTCAAGCGCTGTTCAAATCATGGTTTGTTGATTTTGATCCGGTACGAGCTAAGATGGAAGGACGCTGGAGACGTGGCGAATCGCTTCCAGGGTTGTCCGCGGATTTGTGGGAACTTTTCCCAAGTAACATGGTAAAATCAAAAATGGACAAAACACCTGAAGGATGGAACACCGGTTCACTTGGCAATATACTACAGCAACGTGTTGAACGGTGTCATGCATCAGAGGAAACAAGCTTTCTCCCTTATGTACCAATTGACTGTATATCGCCCGAATCTCTCTCTTTAACCCAGAGCAAACACGGTAGTGAGGCCAAGAGTAGTCTAGTGAAATTTTACAAAGGAGACTTGATTTTTGGAGCGATGCGCCCTTATTATCACAAGGTCTGTATAGCACCTTTTGAAGGTACAACACGCACCACGGCATTTGTGCTATACCCGAAGCAGAAGTACACTTTCGCTTTTGCCACGTTACTATTGCACAATAAAGATACAATTAACTTTGCAACACAAAATTCCACAGGTAGCACTATCCCATACGCTGTCTGGAATAATTCTTTGGAAACTATGCCAATAGTTATCCCTACCAGAAACGTGCTAGAAGCTTTCAACAATATGGTTCAATCCTCTCTTAAAAGTATTTCCCAGTCTTATTTTGAATTTCAAACCCTTGCTACACTTCGCAATACAGTTCTGCCTAAACTAATTTCTGGCAAAGTTCGTGTTTCTTGAAAAGCTTAAGGATTTGAATTAGTAAGAGGCAGGGGAAGAGACAATGAACACATCAATAGAAAAAATTGTATTTCAAATTGATGCAGCACGGAACTTCTACTCAGAATACAGGTAACCATATGTTTCTATCCCCTCTATCCCGATTGAAAAACATCTATAGACAGCGGCAAGAATTTGGCAATTATTCCAGAGCAAACCATTACACACTGAATAGATTGACTCATCAAGATGTCTGATAAAATTACTCATGGGTAATCGTAATGGAACTTAACATCTTTTCGAGAAAGAGAATAAACTCGGTTATGGTATTTGCTTGCCATATAACTTACTCTTTCAAGCAGTGGGTCCTGCAAGAGCTATAAATCCCATGTCCCGATTAGAACAACTTACCGTCCGCGGCTTCAAGTCAATCTACAAGCTCGAAAATTTCGAGTTAAGACCTCTGAATATCCTGATAGGCGCCAACGGAGCCGGCAAAAGCAACCTTCTGAGTCTGTTTAAAATGCTGTCCAGCATTTTGCAAAAACGCCTTCAGCTTTTTGTCAAAAACGAAGGTGGACCGGACGCGTTGCTGTTCGGTGGGCGAAAACTAACTTCAAGGCTTGAAGTAGCTCTGTCATTCGAAAACAACCGCTACGAATACGAGTTTTCACTTGAACCGACATCTGATTCAGTAGCCTTCTCCGGCGAGAAACTCTCCCCAGAAATCGCTGAAGATTCCATCGCTGACAGTTCCAAAACAGAGTCCGGTACCACAGTATGGTCCGGCGGACATAGCGAATCACGCGTGGCGGATATTAAGCATGGAGAATTCGCATCGTATGTTCTATCAGATATGGAGCAATGGCGAGTGTTTCACTTCCAGGACATGAGTGATACGGCTCACGTGCGGCTGCTATCGGATGTGCGCGACAACCTTCGGCTGAAACCGGATGCGGGAAACCTTGCGCCTTTTCTGCGTCATCTCCGAGAACACCACCCTGACCACTATCGAAGAATACTCGAAGCAGTGCGTCTCTCGGCTCCTTTCTTCGGGAATTTCGTCTACCGAAAAAACCCCGGCAACCAGATGGATCTTGAATGGTTCGAGGAATGGGGAGACCCGGACAAACCGTTTGGTCCCCACCAGTTCTCAGACGGCACGTTGCGTTTCATCTGTCTCGCCTCCCTGTTAAACCAGCCGGAAAATTGTCAGCCAAACCTGATTCTTATTGACGAACCGGAACTGGGACTGCATCCATACGCACTCACCCTGCTTGCCGAGATGCTAAAACAGGCGGCCGATTCACGCCAGATAATCGTCTCGACCCAATCCGCGGAACTTGCAAATCATTTTGAACCCGAAGACATCGTGGTTGTCGACCGTAAGAACAAAGAATCCGTCTTCAAAAGACTGGATTCGGAGCGCCTTGCCGACTGGCTTGAAGACTACTCACCCGGCGACCTCTGGAAAATGAACGTGCTCGGCGGCAGACCTTAACCATGAAGAAAATCATTATCGTCTGTGAAGGACAAACCGAGGAAGCTTTCGTAAAGAAACTCCTCTATCCTGAGCTTTGGCCTAAAGGAGTGTTCGCGGAACCCCGCATCATCTCTACTTCGCCTCTTGGAAGAGGCGGCGCGCTGAGCGGAAGACGTGTACTCCGCTATCTCAGAAACACCCTTCGGGAACAGCAAAACACATATGTCACGACGTTTTTCGATTTGTTTTCCCTGCCGCGAGATTTTCCGGGACTGGAGAGTACATCTATGGCAGCGGACCCGCTTGATCGCGCAACAAAAATCGAAACCGTGTTTCATCATGCCGTCGTCCGCGAAGCAGGATGCCTGCCCGAACGCTTTTTCCCCCACATTCAGCCCTACGAATTCGAAGCCCTGCTGTTTTCTGACACAACCGGTTTCGTGAGAGCGGAACCAGCGTGGAAGCCGTTTGCCGGAAAACTCGCGAGCATACGCGAAAACGCGAAAAGTCCCGAACATATCAACGACGGGGCTGACACGCATCCCTCGGCACGCCTTTCCAACCTTCTTCGTCCAAGATACAAAAAAGTCGCACATGGCGCGGGAGTCTCATCCGAAATAGGCATTGACCGCATGCGATCGGAGTGTCAACATTTTGACCGGTGGCTCTCACGCATTGAGGCCGTTTTTCCGTTGGAACAGCAGGAGATATAGCACATGGCACTGTTATCAGAATCAGTAGTGGAAAAAGCATCTCTTGGCTGGTTCCGCGAGATCGGTTATCTGGTAATCGGCGGAGCGGAGATGCAGCCCGGTGAAAACTCCCTCCGCGAAACCCATGAAGACGTGCTGTTCCGCACAACTCTGCGCGAGGCGCTCTCCCGGCTGAACCCCCAACTTCCCCCGGAAGCACTTGACGATGCTACACGCAGACTTCTGAATCCCGAAGGCCCGACCCTTGAGGCACGAAACCGCGCGTTTCACCGCATGGCCGCAGACGGCGTAACGATTGAGTATCGTGACGGCGAAGGCGCAATCCGCGGCGCACAAGTGCGTGTATTTGATTTTGACGACCCTGGAAACAATGACTGGATCGCGGTTAACCAGTTCACCGTATCCGAAAACGACCACAGCCGCCGCCCCGACATCGTGGTGTTCGTAAACGGCCTTCCCCTCGCCGTGATTGAACTTAAATCCCCCGTTGACGAAAACGCGACAATTTCATCCGCATGGAGCCAGATACAGACCTACAAGAAAGAGATTCCTTCGCTTTTCATCTTCAACCTGGCGCTTGTCATATCAGACGGGGTAAACGCGCGTATAGGCACCCTCACAGCCGGTCTTGAATGGTTCAAGCGCTGGCGGGCAATCGAAGGCGAAAGCCTCGCTCCGACCTTCTACCCGGAACTCCAGGTGCTTGTCGAAGGCGTTTTCGAGAAAAACCGGTTCCTTGAGCTTCTGCACGACTTTACCGTTTTTGAAGACGACGGAGTGGGAACGCTCGCGAAAAAAATGGCCGGCTACCACCAGTTCCACGCAGTCAGGGTGGCCGTGGCGGAAACTCTTCGCGCCGCGAGACTCAGCCAGGGAGCACTCAAAGAAAATCAGGATCCTTACAGCGGACACGGAGGAGACCCCGGCGACAGGCGCGTCGGGGTGGTCTGGCACACCCAGGGATCGGGCAAGAGTCTCACGATGGTGTTCTACGCCGGGAGAATCATACGCGAGCTGGCGATGGAGAACCCCACCGTGGTGGTGCTCACAGACAGAAACGATCTTGACAACCAGCTTTTCGGAACATTCTCCCGTTGCGCAGACCTGCTGCGCCAGCCTCCCGTTCAGGCAGAGAACCGAGAGGATTTGAGAAACAGGCTTTCTGTGGAATCGGGAGGAGTGATTTTCACCACGATCCAGAAATTTTTCCCCGACGAAAGAGGCACCCGCCACACAACGCTCTCACAGAGACGCAACATAGTGGTAATAGCCGACGAAGCCCACCGAAGCCAGTACGAATTTGAGGACGGATTCGCAGGACACGTACGCGACGCACTTCCGAACGCGTCTTTTATCGGATTCACGGGAACACCGATTGAGCTTCGCGACGCGAACACGCGGGCCGTATTCGGCGACTACATAAGCATCTACGACATAGAGCGCGCCGTTGAAGATGAGGCGACGGTGCCAATCTACTACGAAAGCCGCCTCGCGAAGGTTGTACTTGACAAGGACGAGAGGCCGAGGATTGATCCCGACTTCGAAGAGGCAACGGAAGGAGAAGAGACAGAAAGAAAGGAAAGACTCAAAACCAGATGGGCCCAGCTTGAAGCGATAATCGGCACGGAAAAGCGTCTGGGACTGGTCGCGGGGGATATTGTCGAGCATTTCGAGACCAGGCTTGAAGCCATTTCGGGAAAGGCCATGATCGTCTGCATGAGCAGGCGCATATGCGTCGACCTCTACGAGGAGATAGCGAGACTTCGTCCCGACTGGCACGATGAAAACGACAAAAAGGGAAGCATGAAAATTGTCATGACCGGTTCTGCTTCCGACCCCCCGGGCTGGCAGATGCATATCCGGAACAAGACAAGGCGCGAAGCGCTCGCCAAACGCTTCAGGGACAGCGAAGACCGCTTTCAGACCGTTATCGTGCGAGACATGTGGCTTACCGGCTTTGACGCACCCAGCCTTCATACCATGTACCTTGACAAACCGATGCGCGGCCACGGCCTGATGCAGGCGATAGCCCGAGTCAACAGGGTATTTGGGGACAAGCCCGGAGGTCTCGTGGTTGACTACCTCGGAATATCAAACGAGCTTAAAAACGCGCTTGCCACCTACACGCAAAGCGGAGGCAAGGGAAAAACCACCCTTGACCAGAAAGAAGCCGTAGCCGTGATGATGGAGAAATACGAGATATGCCTCGGACTTTTCCACGGATTTGACTGGTCAGGATGGGCAGAGGGGTCCGCCGAGGAGAAACTGAAACTGCTTCCTCAGGCCCAGGAACACATACTCGCTCAGGAAGACGGAAAGGATCGCTGTATCCGTTGCGTGCGCGAACTCTCTCAGGCCTTCGCCCTGTCCGTGCCCAACGAAAAAGCTCTCGGAATACGGGATGACCTGGGATTCTTTCAGGCCGTGGGACAGAGTCTGGCAAAGCGTTCCCCAGACACCGAGATTCCGGATGAAAAGCTCGACCACGCGGTGCGCCAGATAATTTCGCGCGCGGTTGCTCCCGAGGGAATAGTGGACATATTCGCCGCCGCCGGGCTCAAGAAACCGAATATCTCCATACTGTCAGACGAGTTTCTGAGCGAGGTGGGGGAGATGAGACAGCGCAACCTCGCGGTTGAGCTGCTCCAGAAGCTCCTAAGAGGCGAGATATCCGCCCGCAGACGCAAGAACGTCGTCCAGTCAAGGTCCTTTACAGAGATGCTTGAACGGACAATACGCCGCTATCAGAACCGCTCCATAGAAGCGGCCGCGGTCATCGAGGAACTGATTGAACTCGCAAAGGAAATGCGCGAGGCTGCGGCCCGGGGAGAAAAACTCGGACTCTCGGAAGAGGAACTCGCCTTTTACGACGCTCTTGAGACAAACGACAGCGCCGTGAGGGTTCTCGGAGATCAGGCTCTGCGCGCCATAGCTCAGGAGCTTGTGGAAACCGTGAGAAAAAACCTTGAGATCGACTGGACGCTTCGCGAGAGCGTCCGAGCGAAACTGCGTCTGCTTGTAAAAAAGGTGCTGCGCCGCCACGGCTATCCACCCGACAAGCAGGAAAAAGCCACTCGTACCGTGCTTGAACAGGCCGAACTTCTGTCAGCCGAGTGGGTAACATAATATTTTCTCATACTCGAAATTCTCCTCGACTGAGTCGAGCATGACTCCCGCTATGGCGGCCATCTCATCCGATCAGTCCTCGGCCTTTCTTATGAGCCCCCGGGCAAAGCCGCCTATCTCTTTGGTGTTGACTTCAACTCTGTACATATCTCTTCTCCTCTTCGTTTGACTTTCAAGCCCTTTCCTGTACGTTTTTAATTAAGGTGCGTGGCTAAATGTCTCCCTTGTCTACGGGCTAAGGCCCCCTGGAGCTGGAGAGTGTTAACGAGAGAGATTCGGAGCCCTCTCACGCACACGGAGGTAACCAGGCGATGCCTTATTTTTTCCTCTTTTTCATTTTCTCAACAGTTGTTTTTCTGGTTGTGTGGCGGCTTAAGAAATACAGTTCCTTTTTGTCACGGGTGGTTTTGATTATGAGCCGCTTAAGCTTCCCCCTTTCCGTAAAGACATAACCCGCCCGGTAGTCTGGAAGATAAATTGGATCGGTAGAGTCGATGGTTTTCTGGACGTCCTGGTAGTGTTTCAAAATGATTCTCAGGTGAGCATCTCTGGTCTGATCTGACAAATCTAAAACCGGTCAATTCATTTGCAAAAAGCGGTCAATTTAATTTGCTGCCTACAAATTCCCTAATCAAAATTGAAAAGCACCCTGGAATATGATTGAATGTTATTTAAGCGGGATTGTTAATGATTTGTCCGCATCCTGTACAGGTTAAAATTTATTCCAAGAAAGGAGACTCCATTATGAGAGCAATCAAGTTTCTGGCAGTTATTGCCGTACTGTTTTTATCCACAGCCGTGTCCCAGGCGGGCACGCTTGAAGAAGTCAAGAAGAGGGGAAAGTTAAACTGTATTGTTTCATCAGGACTAGCGGGATTTGCCTCGCCAGATGAAAAAGGCAACTGGCAGGGCTTCGATGTCGATTTCTGCCGCGCCGTGGCCGCTGCCGTACTGGGAAGCGGTGACAAAGTGAAGTTTGTACCGACTACGAATAAAACGCGGTTTACCCAGCTAAATGCTGGCGAAGGCGACATACTGTTCCGCAACACCACTGAAACGCTGAGTCGTGATGTTGACCTGAAACTGACCTTCCTGCCTGTTAACTACTATGATGGTCAGGGCTTTTTAATCCGCAAAAATCTTGGGGTAACGTCAGCAAAACAGCTGGCCGGGGCGTCAGTGTGCATCCAGACCGGCACCACCACGGAACTTAACCTGGCGGATTACTTCAGAGCCAACAAAATGAAGTACGAGCCTGTCAATACCGAAACCAATGAAGAAAGTATTGTCGCATATGAAAGCAAAAGATGCGACGTGTACACAACCGACGCGTCGGCTTTGGCCTCTACGCGGGCGGCGCTGAAAAATCCTTCAGAGCACGTGATTCTTCCCGAAATCATTTCAAAAGAACCCCTGGGCGGCGCGGTGCGCCACGGCGATGACCGTTGGGCTGATATCGGAAAGTGGGTGGTTAACGCGCTGATTATCGCAGAAGAGATGGGCATCACCCAGAAAAACGTCAAGGAACTCGCCAAGAAGTCTGGAAACAATCCGGGTATGAACCGTTTTCTGGGCACCGAAGGCAGCATGGGCGAAATGCTCGGTCTTGACAAGAAGTGGGCCGTTAACGCAATTTCAGCCGTAGGCAACTACGGGGAGATATTCGAAAGGCATCTGGGGCCCAAGACTCCTCTGGCGCTTGAGAGGGGGCTTAACGCTTCCTGGAAAGCAGGGGGAATTCTGTACGCAGCGCCCATTCGCTGATCGTGAGTAAACTTCAATAATGATTCAAGCCGAAGCCGCAGCACGAATGTGATGGATTCAAAAGTTTCTCTGTCTCGATTGTGGAGGGATGAGCATTCCCGATCCGTTATTATTCAGATCCTCGCAGTCGTGCTGATCTTCGGCTTGTTCGCCTACCTAGTAAGAAATGCCATTGTCAACCTTGAAGCAATAGGCAAAGGGTTCAGTTTCGGCTATCTGCAGGAGCCCGCAAGCTATGATATAAATCAGCATCTGATAGAATACACGTCCCGTTCCACTCACTTCCGCGCAATGCTGGTGGGAATTCTGAATACCCTTCTGGTGGCGGTAAGCGGTATAGCTCTGGCAACGGTTCTTGGATTCTCGCTGGGCGTTCTGCGGCTGTCGAAAAACCTGCTGGCAAACAAGCTTGCCCATATCTATATTGATTACGTAAGGAATGTACCCGTACTGCTCCACATACTCCTTGTGTACGGGATCATAGTTAATACGCTTCCCGTGCCCAGAGAGGCGCAAAGTTTCGGCGATATCGCGTTTCTGACTAATCGCGGCTTTTTTCTTCCCAAACCGATCTTTGAACCTCTGTTTCTGGTGATTCTGGGCCTGTTCGCCGCGGGAATTGTTTTCACAATATGGTTCCGCAGATATGCGGCGGATATACAAAGAAAAACGGGAGAACACTATCCGGTGTTCTGGATATCGCTTGGGGCCGTGCTGGGAATTCCGCTTATTTCCTATTTCCTCATAGGTGGTCCGATCACGTTTGAGCTGCCCGCGCTTACGGGATTTAACTTTAACGGAGGTATGGTGATCAGGCCTGAATTCACCGCACTTTGGATTGCGCTTTCCCTGTATACAGCCGCGTTTATCGCCGAGATAGTAAGGGCCGGCATCATCTCCGTCAATTACGGGCAGACCGAAGCGTCCCTGGCCCTTGGGATAAACCACGGCAGAACGCTTAATCTAGTCGTGATTCCCCAGGCGCTCCGGGTAATAGTGCCACCGCTTACCTCGCAATATCTTAACCTTGCCAAGAATTCATCTCTGGCCATCGCGATCGGCTACATGGATATAGTCGCCACCATCGGCGGCATTACGCTTAACCAGACGGGCAGGGAAATGGAATGCATGATTATCGTGCTGTTGCTGTATCTCTTATTATCCCTGCTGATATCCTTCGCGATGAACATATACAACAAACGAATCAGGCTGGTTGAACGTTAGGAGGAAATAGTTATAAACCAGAAAAACTACAAAGTTGGAGAACACCCCGATCTTCCGCCGCCCAGTAACGTAATAGGGATCTACGCCTGGACAAGAAAAAATTTTTTCTCAAGTGCCACAAACATAGTCTTAACGCTTCTGGCGTTCTGGTTCCTGATTGAAACCGTTCCCGCGCTTGTGGACTGGCTGTTTCTTGACGCGGCATTTACCGGGGGAAGCAGAGATGAATGCAGCGCCAAGGCTGGCGGTGCGTGCTGGGCAGTTATAGGTGAACGTCTTAACCTGTTTACCTATGGTTTTTACCCGGCCGCTGAGCGCTGGCGGGTGAATCTTTCACTTGTCCTGCTGATTTTCACTCTCTTTCCGATACTCTTTGAAAAAGCGCCTTATCGCAAATATGTTCTTCATATCGCGGTCGCCTTCCCATTCGTCACCGCATGGCTTCTGGTCGGAGGACTAGGTCTTACACCTGTCGAAACCGACCAGTTCGGCGGTTTCATGCTTACCTTGGTCATCGGGATAACCGGCATCGGGTTTTCATTGCCGATCGGGATTCTGCTGGCTCTGGGTCGTCAGTCGAAGCTCCCCGCCATCCAGATATTTTCAATAGGCTTCATTGAGTTTATCCGCGGAGTACCGTTGATTACTCTTCTGTTCGTAGCTTCAACGATGCTTAATTATTTCCTCCCTCCGGGAGTAACTTTCGATCTTCTGCTGCGCGTACTGATTATGGTTACCCTTTTCGCGTCGGCATACATGGCGGAAGTTATCCGTGGAGGTCTGCAGGCAATACCGAAAGGACAGTTCGAGGCCGCGGATTCAATGGGGCTTCACTACTGGTCCGCCATGAGGCTGATCGTATTGCCCCAGGCAATGAAGATTTCCATACCCGGCATAGTGAATACTTTTATCGGACTATACAAGGATACGACACTGGTAATTATTATCGGACTTCTGGATCCGCTTGGAATAGGCAGGGCGTCTCTCGCAGATACAAGGTGGACGGGGCTCTCCACCGAGGTTTATCTGTTCGTGGCGATATTCTTTTTTATCTCCTGTTTCGGGATGGCAAGATATTCACAGCACCTTGAAAAAAAATTGGAAACCGATCATAAAAGATAAAGATAAGGAGCATGGCACAAATGACCCAAAAACCTGAATCAGCGAATGAGAAAACAAAATCGGCTGCGGGGAAATATGCGGTAACAATGCGGGATGTGCACAAATGGTACGGCAAATTCCACGTGCTTAAAAACATCAATCTTAATGTCGAAGTCGGGGAAAAAATCGTTATATGCGGCCCATCGGGTTCGGGAAAATCAACATTAATCAGATGCATCAACCGGCTGGAAGAACACCAGCAGGGAGAAATCATCGTTGAGGGAATAGAATTGTCCCATGACATCAAGAACATCGAGATTATCCGGCGTGAGGTGGGCATGGTCTTTCAGCATTTCAACCTGTTTCCGCATCTGACGGTGCTTGAGAACTGTACCCTTGCCCCCATATGGGTCCGCAAAATGCCTCTTGCGGAGGCAACCGCAGTTGCCATGCAATATCTGGAAAGAGTCAAGATTCCCGAGCAGGCGGACAAGTACCCGGGCCAGCTCTCCGGAGGCCAGCAGCAGCGCGTGGCGATAGCGCGAAGTCTCTGCATGAAACCCCGGATACTGCTGTTTGACGAACCCACATCGGCACTTGACCCCGAAATGATCAAGGAAGTGCTGGATGTGATGATTCAACTGGCAAGCGAAGGAATCACCATGATATGCGTGACCCATGAAATGGGATTCGCAAGAACTGTCGGCGACCGCGTCATCTTCATGGACAACGGAGAAATAATTGAGGAGAACAACCCCGATGACTTTTTCCTGAACCCGCAGCATGAAAGAACGAAGCTGTTTTTAAGCCAGATACTGAATCACTGATGGAAATATGGTTATTTTACATAAGAGAGGGAGCAAGAATCTGATTTCATCCTTAAATTCAAGAGGTTTCATCCTGCTTAAGGGAATAGCGGATATGAGAGTAACGAAATTTCTGGCAATTGTTGCCGTACTGTTTTCATTCACAGTCATGGCTGATGCCGCCACCCTTGAAGATGTGAAAGCGCGAGGCAAGCTTAATTGTATTGTTTCATCGGGCTTGGCCGGATTCGCCTCTCCGGACGGAAAAGGCGGCTGGCAGGGCTTTGATGTCGATTTCTGCCGCGCCGTGGCCGCTGCCGTGCTGGGAAGCGGTGACAAGGTGAATTTCGTACCGTCCACAAATAGAACGCGTTTTGCCCAGCTGAACGCCGGCGAAGGCGACATACTGTTCCGCAACACCACCGAAACGCTGAGTCGTGACGCTGACCTGAAACTGACCTTCCTGCCCGTTAACTACTATGATGGCCAGGGCTTTTTAATCCGCAAAAGCCTTGGGGTAAGGTCAGCAAAACAGCTGGCCGGGGCTTCAGTGTGCGTCCAGGTCGGCACCACCACGGAACTTAATCTGACGGATTACTTCAGATTCAACAAAATGGAGTACGAACATCTCAATACCGGAACCAACGCAGAGAGCATCATCATGTATGAAAGCAAAAGATGCGACGTGTACACAACCGACGCGTCGGCCCTAGCCTCTACGCGGGCGGCACTGAAAAAGCCTTCAGATCATGTGATTCTTCCCGAAATCATTTCAAAAGAACCCCTGGGCGGCGCGGTGCGCCACGGCGATGACCGCTGGGCTGATATCGGAAAGTGGGTGGTTAACGCGCTTATTATCGCAGAAGAAATGGGCATCACCCAGAAAAACGTCAAGGAACTCGCCAAGAAGCCTGGAAACAATCCGGGTATGAACCGTTTTCTGGGCACCGAAGGCAGCATGGGCGAAATGCTCGGTCTTGACAAGAAGTGGGCCGTTAACGCAATTTCAGCCGTAGGCAACTACGGGGAGATATTCGAAAGGCATCTGGGGCCTAAGACTCCCCTAGCGCTTGAGAGGGGACTTAACGCTTCCTGGAAAGCAGGGGGGCTTTTGTACGCAGCGCCCATTCGCTAGTGAAGTCATTCCGACTTTGACGGTTTGGAATTGTAACATACCGATATCACTAATTCTTATTTTCCTGATAGTTGCCAGGACACCCGCAGCCTATCCGAAATTGTCCTCGCCGCGGCGCTCAAGCACCCGGGCGAGCCAGTCTGGGTCCATCTCCGGCACCGAAGACAGCAGCAGGTCCGTATAGCGGTGGTGAGGCGGTGTGAACATCTCGCGCTTGGGACCCTGCTCTACCACCCTGCCTTCTTGCATCACTACCACTTCGTCGGCGATGGAACGCACCATCGCCAGGTCGTGCGTTATAAACATATAGGTCAGATTCATATCTCTTTGGAACCTGTCAAGCATTTTCAGGATTTCCCCGGCAACCAGCTGGTCCAGAGCGCTCGTGATCTCGTCACAGATAATGAAGGCCGGTTCGGCCGCCAAGGCCCTTGCAATTCCCACCCGCTGCTTCTCGCCGCCCGAGAGTTCCGACGGAAACCGGTTATAGAACAGCGCTGGATCAAGTTCGAGGAGGTCCAGCAGCTCGTCAACGCGGCTTTTGAGCGCCGTTCCCCTCAAGCCGCTGTAGAACCGTGCGGGACGGCCGATTATCTCACCGACCCTGATCCTGGGGTTAAGCGCGGTATCGGCCATCTGGTAAATCATCTGGACTTGTCTGAGCTGATCTACGCTACGGTTCCTGTAGCTTTTCGCCAGTTCTTCGCCGTTTAGCAGAATGCGTCCCTCAAACGGCTGGAGCAGTCCCGTAATACATCGTGCCGCAGTGGATTTACCGGAACCCGACTCGCCTACCAGCGCGACGGTCATTCCGGCGTGAACATCAAATGATACGTCTTCCAGCACCCTGGTCCCGCCGTATCCGGCGCCTATGCTCTCAACCGATACGACCGGCACGGCACTGCGGTCTGCAGGCCGGTTTTTCTGGGAGTGCCTGAGATTTCTTACCGCCCAGAGAGATTTGGTGTAATCGTCTCGGGGAGATTCCAGCATTGTCCTGGTATCGGCCTCCTCGACTTCATCTCCCTTGAGCAGAACCTTGATCACGTCGGCCATCTGGGCCACGACGGCCAGGTCATGGGATATGTAGATTACTGCCGTGGCGAACCGCCTGACGATATAGCGTATGGCCGCCAGCACCTCGATCTGAGTGGTGACGTCAAGAGCCGTGGTAGGTTCGTCGAAGATGATGAGATCAGGACGACAGGCCATGGCCATGGCCGTCATCGCCCTCTGCAGCTGACCGCCGGAGACCTGGTGAGGGTAACGAAAGCCTATACCCTCGGGGTCGGGCAGGTGCAGACGTCTGTACATCTCCACGGCGTCCTCCCGGCTTTCCTCGCGGCTTCTCATGCGGTGGTGAACCGGGGCTTCGGTGTACTGGTCAACGAGCCTGTGCGCCGGATTGAACGATGCCGCGGCGGATTGCGCCACGTAAGCTATGCGCGAACCACGAAGAACGCGCAGGTCCGATTCCGCAGTGGTGGTCAGCTCCAGACCATCAAACTCCACGGAGCCTCCCGAAATGCGGCATCCGTCGCGCGTAAAACCCATGGCAGCAAGGCCGATGGTGGATTTGCCCGCGCCGGATTCCCCGATGAGCCCTAAGACCTGTCCCCGGTCGAGATCCAGGTCGACTCCATGCACGATTTCATTCCATTTACCGTCCGCAAAACCTTCCACCTGAAGACCCCTTATCCTGAGAAGCGGATGTTTTCTGTTTTCCGTCATCATTCCCGGCTACTCCTTCAGTCCCGATGAGCGCATCAGCACCCAGTCCACCACGAAGTTCACAGCTACCGTAAGCAGCGCGATGGCCGCGGCGGGAATAAGAGGCGTAATCTCGCCGAACGATATAAGGGTCGCGTTTTCCCGCACCATGGAACCCCAGTCGGCGGCCGGGGGCTGAATGCCGAGACCCAGGAATGACAGGCCGGCAAGCAGCAGGAAAACGAAACAGAACTCAAGGCCGAATTCCGCAATAAGAGGAGACGTGGAATTCGGCAAAACCTCTCTTCGGATGAGATACCACATCCCTTCCCCGCGCAGGCGCGCCGCCTCGAAATAGTCCATCACTACCACGTTTCCCGCAACGGCACGCGTCAGGCGAAATACTCTGGGAGAATAAATTACCGCGATGATTATCACCAGTATCGTCAGATTGGCGCCGAAAATACTCAGCAGCAACAAGGCAAATATGAGCGACGGAACCGACATCACGACATCCGCCATGCGTCCCATGAACTGGTCGAACCAGCCTCCTCTGACGGCGGAAACCAGTCCCAGGAGGACGCCCGCGAAAAACGCGAGCAAAGTAGCGGCCAGCGCCAGGCCCACGGTATTTCTGGCCCCGTAGACAATCCGGCTGAACATGTCTCTTCCCAACTGGTCCGCTCCCAGCAGCATTTCCTCGCTCATCGGCGCAAACGCCTGACCCACGATTTCAGCCTCCCCGTAGGGAGCAATCACCGGAGCGAAGATTCCGGCAATCGCGTAAGTCCCTATGACGAACAGACCGAAACTGGCCGTAAGCGGCGCCGTGCGCATGGCTTCCGCGCTTTTGCGGGGCAGCACGGTCGCGAGAAACTCTCGAAAGGCATACGCAGTGCCGGCGCAGAGGATCAGAACTACCGCTATGACAGTCACCGTCCGCAGAGCCGGTTCACCCCCTATGATTCCCATGATGAAAGAGGCCAGAGTGAGGGAAAACAGCACGAGGAACGCCCCGCGCTTTTTGAGGTAGGCAGCAAGGCAGGATGCCCCGATCAGCATGGCATAGTAGACGATCACGAATATGTTCATATCACGGTCTCACTTCGGGTGGCGCAGGCGCGGATTGGTGAGAATGGTTCCCACGTCCGCCGCAAGGTTAAGCAGTATGAACGTTGCGGCGAATATAAGACAGCAGGCCTGCACCACCGGAAAATCACGCTTGGTCACGCTGTCCACCAGCAACTGCCCTATCCCCGGGTAGACGAACACCACCTCAACCAGCACCACGCCGGTAATCAGGTAGGCAAGATTCAAGGCTACGACGTTAATTATCGGCGCCCATGAATTGGGCAGCGCATGTCTTGCGACGACTTTCCATTCCGGAATTCCCTTCAGGCGCGCCATCTCTATATAAGGGGAAGACAGCAGGCTGATTATGGTCGCGCGGGTCATGCGCATCATGTGGGCCACCACCACGAGCACCATAGTCAGCGCGGGGAGGAACATGCGATGAAGCTTTTCCGAAAGCACCATGTCCTCGTCCAGCGTTGCGATGGAATGGAAGTAGCCGGTATTCACCGCAAGGTAGAGAATCAGTATGTAGCCGAGGAAAAACTCAGGAGATGAAATAGAAACCAGGGTGCCCACGTTGGAAATCCTGTCAAACAACGAATTCCTGAAAAGTGCCGCCAGAACACCAAGAAAGATCGCCAGGGGCACGGCAATTACTGCCGCATAAAGAGCCAGAAGCAGCGTGTTCACGAATCTCGGCCCGATCGTTTCAGCTACGGGAGCCTTGGTTATCAGGGAGGATCCGAAATCGCCGGAAAGGACTCCAGAGAACCATTCGACGTAACGTGCGGCGGCAGGGCGGTCCAAGCCCAACTGCTCGCGCATGGCGGCGACGGTTTCTTCGGTAGCACCCTGGCCGAGCACCGCCTGCGCCACATCGCCCGGCAGAAATTCCACCGCGCCGAAAATGAGCACCGAGACAACAAGCAAGGTCACAAGTCCAAGCCCCAGCCGCTTGAGAACAATGCCTAAAACGTCATCCATGGGAATAATACTCCTTTCGAAACCTCGGGGGAAACCCCGATCAGGTCCGCCCCGGTTGTTAGCATACCATAAGAGGAAAAAGGCGGCAGGAGCGCAACAGGCAAGGAAAACGGCGGATACTCAGCGTCAGTTCGCGAACCACCAGCGGCTTGCGCCTCTCGCGCCGTCAATCTGCCAACTGCCGGAAAGATGCGGCCCGTGCTGCACTCTCTTGTTGCGTGCGTAAACGAAGTTGGTAAACATGGGCAGGATAGTCCCACCGTCGTCGCGTGCCAGCTGTTGCATCTCGCGGTACATCGCCGTGCGCTTTGCCTGGTCCAGCTCCGCCTTGGCCAGCAGCAACAGTTCGTTAAAGCGCTTGTTCTTCCATCGGCTTTCATTCCACGCGGCGTCATCCTTGTAGGCCAGCGTGAACATGACGTCGGGAGTCGGTCGCGCGCCCCATTGCACCAGGCAGAACGGTTTTTTGAGCCACACGTTTGAATAATAGCCGTCGCTCGGCTCGCGCACCACGTTAATCTCGATTCCGGCGGCCTTGGCCTGCTGAGCGAACAGCACACACATGTCAACAGCCCCCGGGTAAACAGTATCGGCAACGGAGAGATTCACCTTGAGCTTTTCCCTGCCGGCCTTTTTGAGCAGCGCCCTGGCCTGCTCGGGATCATACTTGCGCTGCGGCAGGTCCGCCCAGTAGGGCATGTTTGGCGAAACGTGGGCGTCATTGCCTGGAATTGCCGTGCCGAACGCGATCTTTTCGATGATTTCCTCGCGGTTGATGGCGAACTTCATGGCGTTTCTCACGTTGACGTCGTCAAACGGTGCGATATCGCAGAGCATCGGCATCGTGAGCGCCGAACCGCTTGGAACGTTATCTATCTCGATATTCTTGTTGCGCCGCAGCAGATTCAGGGTCTTTAGTTCAACCTGCGTAACGGCATCCACTTCGTCCGTGACCAGCGCTATTTCACGCGCGTTGGGGTCGTTTAGAACCACGAGTTCAACCTTGTCGAAGTAGGCACCTTCCAGGTGCCATCCGTCATGGCGTACAAGCTTCGTGCCGATACCGGGGCGGTAACTGACTATTTTGTAGGGGCCGGCGCCGTCGCCTGACTGCCAGTCGACGGTGCCGTCGGCGTTGGCCGGCAGCATGGCCAAGTGGTAGTCGGTCATCAGCCAGGGCAGGTCCGCATTACCGCTTGCCAGTTTTATCGTAATGGAGTGAGAATTGTTCTTGACGATTTCCTTTACGTCCTTGAGCAGGGCCGCGGCCGCCGAAGTGGTCTTGTCGCCGCGATGATGGTTAAGAGAGGCAATGGCGTCATCCGCGGTAAAGGGTCTGCCGCTGTGAAAAGAGGCATTTTTGTTCAGTTTGAACGTCCACTCGGAGGCATCGTCCGACGCCGACCACGAGACCGCCATGTCAGGGCCCAGACCGTTTTGCGAAGTGATCAGGGTCAGGTAGCTACGATGAATGTGCGCGAGCTGGATAGTGGCAAAGCTTACGTATTTGCCGGGGTCATGGGTGTCCGAGGTGTTGCCGTCATGCACCCCCAGCCTGAAAGTACCGCCTTTTCTAGGTGAAGCCGCCATCACTTCCGTATTCCAGAGTGCCGAAGCGGCCGACACGGTTATTCCCGCGGCTACGAGAAAACGGATGAAATCCCGGCGGTTCAAGCGCCCGTCGCGTCCGTCCTTTTTTATCTGTTCAAGAATTTCTTTGTGGGTAATATGTTTCACGGTCTGCCCCCATGGAAAAAAAGTCAAGTGCCTTCGTCCAATTTAAATTCTCTCAATATGCGTATCGAATGTCAAGCTGTTTCTCGGCACACCCTTTACGGACTAACGAGAAAAAAGGATTAGCGGGCCTTAAACTCAAAATCGGGACAAAAAACTACGAGGAATTCCTGAAAACGAAGCTGGGAAACGGAAAGGTACTGAGAAAGCAGAAGAAATAAGGCATCGCCTGGTTACCTCCGTGTGCGTGAGAGGGCTCCGAATCTCTCTCTTTATACTCTCCAGCTCCAGGGGGCCTTAGCCCATAGGCAAGGGAGACATTTAGCCACGCACCTTGCTAAACAATTTACAGGGAAAGGGTTTGAAAGTCAAACGAAAGGGAGTAACCCGACTGGATTAAGGTTGATCAGACTTAAGGCCGGGGCAAACTGGATATTCGCAATGGACATGCATCACCTATAAAAAGGCATCCGGCAAATCGGACGTCGGGAAAACCGGAGGACGAAGGAGAGAAAACCCCTTCGTTTCACCCTTTGAGCAGAAAACTCCGTCGTAACGTGCAAACGGTCATGAATCCTGCTGGGGTCGCAAGTGGCAAGTTTTTTCTTCCACTTCTGTTTCAAAAACCCGCATTTTCATTGTTAGTGAAAATCTTACGGGAATAAGTGCGCTGTTATTGCCTACGCCCCTGAACCTTGCAATCAGCGACCCCTGAACCTTGCAATCAGCGACCCCTGAACCTTGCAATCAGCGACCCCTGAACCTTGCAATCAGCGACCCCTGAATGTTACAATTAGCGCATGGATAAAACCGTATTTTACCCGAGGCATTTGACCCGGCTTTTAATTGAAGCACTGGAGGATTCGCCGGTCGTTCTGATTCATGGTCCCCGTCAGTGCGGGAAAACGACTCTTGCACAAACTGTATGCGCACCTAAGAGTCTGGAAAAAAACAACAAAGCAATTAACCTGCAACGCCTTCCGACCACAAAAGAAGTTCCCGAATACGAATATATAAACCTTGATGACGATATAGTACGTGAACTTGCCAGAACCGACCCGATGGGATTTGTGGCCGGACTGTCCGAACACGTCATCCTGGATGAAGTTCATAGAGTGCCCGAAATTTTTACCGCTCTGAAGATGCAGGTAGACCGAAGGCGTGTTCCCGGACGCTTCCTGTTAACAGGCTCGGCGAACGTTCTATTGAACCCCAAACTTTTAGACTCGCTTGCAGGTCGTATACAGATAATTAACCTGTACCCTCTCTCTCAATGCGAACTTGAAAATCAGCCACCCCACGGCTTCCTCAACGCCCTTTTTGAAGACGGATTCAGAATCAGGCGAACCGAGCGGCTGGGCAAGAATCTAGGTGAACGGATTGCCGCCGGAGGATATCCAGCCGCACTGAAACTGCCAGTCGGTCGGCGACAAATCAACTGGTACAGAAATTATATAGGTTCTCAGTTGCAAAGAGACCTGAGTGATTATACAAGAATCTCCACACTGGATTTACTTCCGAAACTTTTAGCTTTGTCCGCGGCACAAACATCGGGACTGTTCAACCTGTCCAGTATGGCTTCCTCGCTGCAGGTAGGCCGATCAACTGCAAGCAATTACCTGAAGCTGCTTGAGGTGAGCTTTCTGCTTGAGCGGCTGCCTCCATGGCATAGCAACCTGCAGAGTCGTCTAGTCAAAACTCCGAAAATCCACATTGGCGACACGGGTCTTGCATGCGCACTTCTGAGGGCAAACAGCGACAGTCTCATGGCGGACCGTTCTTTGCTAGGCCAGATCCTCGAGACCTTTGTCTTCAATGAGTTGCGTCGCCAAGCTAGCTGTCATGATGACTTTATGTCGTTTTATCATTACCGCGATCGCGACCGCGCGGAGGTTGACATTGTGATTGAGCGTGGACCGAGGGACGTAGCAGGCATAGAGGTAAAGGCATCCGGCACGGTAACCAAAGCCGATTTCCGAGGCCTGCGCAGACTCAGGGATGCTGTAGGCAGCCACCGGTTCAAGGGAGGAGTAGTTCTATATGATGGAGAAATATCCGTCGGATTCGGCAAGGGATTCTACGCAGTGCCACTTCGCATGCTTTGGGAAAGCAGAGATTAGCAGGCTGTCAGACAAAAACACCTCCCGATTATCACGCGAGAATGTATATAATTCCCTGTTTTAGGTTAAAATTCACCCTAATATCTGATCGGCGGAACACTGTACGGTCAAAAAAGCAAGGAGGAATATTCTATTGGCAGAGAAAACCACCAGAAAGAAAAAAACCCCCAGGAAATACTCCTCAATCTATGTAGAAGGGGCGCACAGGGCTCCGAGCCGCTCAATGCTGAGAGCCGTGGGCTTTACGGACAGGGATTTCAAGAAACCCGTCGTAGGGATAGCGTCGACCTGGAGCATGGTAACGCCGTGCAACATGCATATAGACCAGCTCGCAAGACACGGCGCCGCGGGGGCGAACAAAGCCGGGGGCAAGTCCATAATCTTCAATACAATTACCGTATCCGACGGAATATCCATGGGAACCCCGGGAATGAGGTACTCACTTGTATCAAGGGAAGTCATAGCCGACTCCATTGAAACTGTGGCCGCGGGAGAAGGGTTTGACGGGATTGTGGCCATAGGGGGGTGCGACAAGAACATGCCGGGGTGCCTAATGGCGATGGCGAGGCTCAACAGGCCAGCGGTGTTCGTCTACGGCGGAACAATACTTCCCGGAAACTACAGGGGAAAAGATGTGGACATCGTCTCTGTTTTTGAAGCCGTGGGAGCGCACTCAAACAACGACATCACGGATTCAGAGCTTAAGGAAATAGAGTCCTGCGCCATTCCGGGAGCCGGTTCCTGCGGGGGGATGTACACCGCGAACACCATGGCTTCAGCGATAGAGGCACTCGGGATGAGCCTTCCGAACAGTTCCGCTCAGGCGGCCGTTTCAAAAGACAAGGTGGCAGACTGCAAAAATGCAGGGGCGGCAGTTGTGAACCTGATAAGAGAAGACATAACGCCACGGGACATAATGACGAAAAAGGCTTTCCAGAACGCCATAACGGTAGTTGTCGCGCTTGGGGGCTCAACTAACTCGGTGCTCCACCTGCTCGCCATGGCGAACGCCGCGGGGGTGCGGCTCACTATAGACGACTTCACGAGAATCGGGAAGAAAGTTCCTGTTCTCGCCGACCTAAAGCCAAGCGGGCAGTACATGATGTCTGATTTCTGCAAAATAGGAGGGCTCACCCCCCTGCTAAGGATCCTGCTTGACGAAGGGCTGCTCCACGGAGACTGCATGACGGTGACAGGAAAGACCCTCAAGCAGAACCTGCGGGGAGTTAAAAGATACCCGAGAGGGCAGAAGATAGTTCACACGGTGAAAAACCCGATAAAGGAATCGGCCCACATAGTTATTCTCAAGGGAAATATCGCGGCGGAAGGAGCTGTAGCGAAAATAACGGGCAAGGAAGGGAACTCCTTTACCGGAAAGGCTATAGTGTTTAACTCTGAGGAACAGAGTCTTAAGGCGATTCTGAGTGGCAGGGTGAAGAAAGGACACGTTATAGTGGTCAGGTACGAGGGACCCAAGGGCGGTCCCGGGATGAGGGAGATGCTTGCGCCCACCGCGGCAGTAATGGGCAAGGGGCTCGGAGGAGATGTGGCGCTTATAACAGACGGGCGTTTCTCCGGGGGGACCCACGGTTTTGTCGTGGGGCACATAACGCCCGAAGCTATTGACGGCGGCACCCTGGCACTCATAAAGAACGGGGATGAGATCACGATTGACGCAAAAAGCAGGAAAATAACTCTGAACGTCGAGGAAAAGGAGCTTGCGAAGAGAAAAAAAGCCTGGAAAAAGCCGGCAGTCAGGGAAAAAGCTGGTGTGCTGGCAAAATACTCAAGGCTTGTTTCCTCCGCTTCCCAGGGTGCGGTAACCGACATGGTCTAGGTGTGGCATAATATAGAACTGGTTTAGGATAGGTTTAAGATTAAGACAATTCAGAATCTCCCCCCTAAAGTACGAGCAACTTGACTGGAAAAACGATTGTCTTCGACGGGTGCGTATTACGATTTATTTGAACACCAATTCCGAACTTATTTGAACACCAATTCCGAGGGAAAGTGAACACGTGGACCCCGTTTTTTTTCTTCTTCAAAACAGACTTTAACACGTCTGGAATTTCTTTGTCAAACAGCGAGTAAAAAGTCCGTTTTTTTCTTAAAAATGACCTCCATAATTTTTCTTGTAAGTCCCCCCAGTTCAGTGAGAGATGAACAAAGCGAGAGCTTTGTTCGCTGAAGCTACGGGACTCTGAACCAACGAGACGCATTTGGCTCCGAAGCCTGACAACGGCCAAAACGACCCGACCTCTACCCCCCAGGCATAAGCGATCGCGCGCTGACGGGCTTTTAAATTGACGTTTTTTCAGCAACTGGACTGAATCATGCATAAAATCGTTTATTTCCGGACTCACGGCACTTCACGCGTTTCTTTTCGCGCGTTCAAAGACTCCCAGAGTCCTTATCATCTCCGTTTTCTTCCATTCCCTTTGTCTTTCTCATCGATTCCCCACCCAACTCAAGCCTGTGGGAGTTGTGAACGATCCTGTCAAGGATCGCATCAGCAACCGTGTTGTCACCTATTATGCCGTGCCACTCACTCACAGGAAGCTGACTTATCACCACAGTCGAACTCTCCCCGTAGCGGTCATCCATTATCTCCATGAGATCATATCTGTGGGCAGTGGTTATCTTCTCAAGTCCCCAGTCATCTATGATCAGAACTCTCACCCTGGCAAGCTTAGCCAGAAGCTTGTTGTAGCTTCCATCCGCCTTTGCCTGAGTGAGAGCCAGAAACAGTCTTGAGACCCTGTAGTAGCGAACTGTTATCCCCCTCAAACAAGCGTTATGACCCACAGCGCACGCAATCCACGTCTTTCCGCTTCCGCAGGGTCCCGTTATCAGCAGATTGCGGGCTCTGTCTATCCAGTCCCCCTCCCCAAGCTCCGCTATCTGGGTTTTCCTCAGATTGCGGGAATGGGTGTAATCAATATCGCTTAGATGAGCCCTAAGCCTGAAGCGGGCATCGCGTATGAGCCTCTGCTGCTTTCTGTGCTCCCTCTCTATGCATTCCCTCTCCACAAGCAGACCAACCCTTTCGGTAAAAGACAACTCATCATAGGTGTTGGGCTGCTCGCACTGACGCTCAAGCGCCCCCGCCATCGCTCCCAGCCGAAGCTGGCGAAGACGGGATAATGTTTGTGTCAGACTCATAAAAATACCTCCTTGGTTTTATCTGAACTCCCCCGGCCCCCGGATGTTCTTGTGATCCTGGGGAACAACAGTTTCCTCTTCCTCCTCAAACAGCACCAGCAACTTATCCCTCCCGTTTTTAAGGATCTCCCTTACCTGCTTGTACCTTGTAAGCCCTTTTCTGTTAGCCACCCTGCATGCGCCATTGAGTCTTTGAGGGTACTTCTCCGAGAGACTCATAAGACCCAGAAACGTCCTGTAGACCTGCTCTGGGTGATCTTTTAACTCAAACTGACGCTCAAGCCACTCACTCACCTCCTCCCCCTGATCCACCGCCCAGCTCCGAAGTCTCTGCGGATTCCACTTGTAATGTTGCTGATGCCTCCTGGGCATGTGAGAAAACTCTGTGGACCAACGCTTTCTCTCCCGTTTGTGCTGAGCTATGATCCTGTTTTTCAGATAGATCGTCACAATGTTCTGTGAGGCGCGAATCTCTACCCTCTCGCCCATGTGAATGTAGGGAACCGAGTAGAGAACCTTTTTGTACTCCACGTGATAATCAATGTTCACCTTCGCTGTCTTTATCTCAGTGTAGATGTAGGGATATGGGGGCAGAGGCTTAAGTTTGGGCAGATCAATCTTCTCAAACTCCCCCCGCCGACAGCCCTCTTCCTTCTGGAAGGGTTTTTTGTTCGCACACCCTACCAACTCCTTTACGCGCTTGTTGAGCTCGGCCACAGAGAAGAACTTCTCGTTTCTTATCACTGCCAGAACTCTTCTCTCCACTATCTGTACAGCGTTCTCCGCCTTGGCCTTGTCTTTGGGTTTGCGGGGTCTTGTCGGGATTACTATCGTATTGTAGTGATTCGCCCATTGAGCGTAAGCGGGATTCGTATCGGGATCGTAACGACACGCCCTGGTAACGCCGCTTTTAGGGTTGTCGGGCACTATGATCTCGGGAACCCCTCCGAAGAACTCAAGCATCCGCGTGTGACTCCCAAGCCAGTCCTCAAGAGTCTGCGACACCGTGGCCTCGGCAAAGATATAATTCGACGCCCCCATGACCCCGACGAATATCTGAGCCTTTGTTTCTTCCCCCGTATGTGGGTCCGTTATGCTCATCGTAAGCCCGGCGTAGTCAACAAAGCACTTCTCCCCGGCCTTGTGCACCTGCCTCATCGAGGGAAACCTGTTCTTTTTGCGCCATGCGTAGTAGAGCTCGCAGAACCGCGTATAGCTGTAATAATTCTTGCCCTTGTTGGCTTCTGTGTACTCTTCCCACAGAAGCTGCCTCGTCACGCCTTTTTTGGTGAGTTCCTCGTCCACGTAAGAAAAGTCGGGCAGCACCTTGCCCTCATAGAGAGCCTCGGGCTTGGAATAGAGAATCTCCTCAAGCCGCTCATCGCCAATGTCCGCGGGCAAAGGCCACCCCAGACCCAATTGCTCCGCCTTGCTGACCAACTGATGAACCGCCCCTACGCTTGCGTTGACGCTTTTACTTATTTGTCTTGTCGAGAGCTTCCAAGAAAACCTGAGCCTCAGTATCTCTTTTATTGTTCTCGTATTCATTCTTCTTCTCGGCATCCCTGCCACCTCCTTTGATTTGATTGCCAAAGAAGGTAGCAGAACTTCCTTTTTTATGATGTCTTTGTGAAGAAAAAAAACGAGAAATTCAGGTGTTCACTTTCCCTCGGAACAGGTGTTCACTTTCCCTCGGAACAGGTGTTCACTTTCGGTCGTAATAGGTGTTCACTTTCGGTCGTAATATGCAACGGGGGCAAAGTTAATGCGTAAGCGGGGAATATCCACAGGTTTTAAAGAGTTCTCACTCGACTCAACCGCTCCAATGCCGCTACCTGACGAGCGACCGACCACATACGCAGATCGGGTTGGTGAATGGTATATCGCTTCCAGATCACAAGAATATCGCAAGAAACATGGTCTCTATCTCACCGCTGTACCCGTTGCGGAATTCATGGCTAAGCAAATCCCTGTGTCGGGAACCAATATCCGGATTCTAGATCCAGCCGCTGGCGCGGGAATTCTCTGTTGTGCCGCAGTTGAAGCCTTGGCGACGCGCAAGTCAAAACCGCAGTCAATCGAGCTTCTGGTATACGAGGTTGATACCAAGCTTGTCGGTCCTTTAAGAGCCATCCTGGACTATCTGACCGTGTGGTGTCACTCAGAACATGGAATACGACTTAAAGTACGTGTCAAGAATGTTGATTTCCTAGTCGCGCAAGCGGATGCCCTGTGGCTCATGCACGGCCTGATTCCCTACAACTCAGATGATCAGAATTTCGATGTAGTCATCTCCAACCCTCCCTATTTTAAAATCCCTAAGTCTGACCCACGCGCTAGGGCTGTATCCAAAGTGGTTCACGGACAGCCCAATATCTACGCGCTGTTCATGGCGGTTAGCGCCGCGCTTTTAAAGCAGGGCGGGTATTTTATTTTCATAACGCCTCGCAGTTTTGCGTCAGGCCCATATTTTCAGCGCTTTCGTTCTGTATTGTTTGACATAATCCTTCCCACCAAGGTTCATGTATTTGGATCGCGACGCGATGCCTTCAGCCGTGATGATGTTCTGCAGGAAAATATTATCTTCTCAGGTGTACGCAGAGATCACGGGCACAGGGATGAAACGCAAGCAGTGCTGAATATTTCTTCAAGCTGCGGTGTCAATGACATCCAGAACCCGGATCACCATGCGATACCGATGAAAACAGCTCTCGATCTTAGCACTGCGGACAAGGTGTTGCAACTCCCTTTATCTGAAAGAGATATACGGATTTTATCTCTGGTAAACGGATGGCCAAACACCTTGAGCAGTTTAGGGCTTAATATCTCGACAGGGCCAGTAATTCCCTTCCGTGCTACAGAGTCGGTTGACAATGAAGGATGCGTGCCAGAGACCCACGTACCATTGGTCTGGATGAATCATGTTTACGCAATGCGTGTAAAGTGGCCGTTAAATCAGAAGAAAGCGGAATATATAAAAAGAAAAAGCGCCAAAGCTTTACTGGTACCGAACAACAACTATGTGTTGATGCGACGGTTCAGTGCCAAGGAGGAGGCGCGACGTCTGATAGCGGCCCCCTATATCGCCGGAGACTTTCCCATTCCCAAGATTGGAATCGAAAATCACCTGAATTACATTTACCGCCCTGGTGGAACCCTCTCCGAAGAGGAAACTTGGGGCTTGGCCGCCTTTTACAACAGTAGCATTCTCGACACCTATTTCCGGTGCATAAACGGTAATACGCAAGTCAGTGCGACAGAACTGCGCACAATGCCATTGCCCGAACACAACATCATCGCGGCTTTGGGAAGAAAGGTGAAACGCTTAGAAAACCCAATGGGAAAATTAGACGAGATTGTAACGGAAATGGTTTCAGTTCCAGTGCGAGAGGGCTTGGTAGTTGGCTAGCGTAAAAGAAGCTCAGGAAATACTTGAAGCACTTGGCATGCCGCCACCTCAATGCAACAGCATGTCCGGCATGACCCTGCTCGCTCTTTGCGGACTGGAGAAAACCTCTACCTGGTCAGAAGCAATACGCAGGTCCTGCACCATAACCAAGGGAATAATGGATTGGGAATTATATACAATAGTGCCGAAACTCTGCTGAATCAAGACTTCTTTGAGCGACTGGACTTGTGTTCAGATACGCTCTTCCTCTGAACATTCACCGATCGCATTACCGCCTTAGCCAACGCCTCTGGCGTAGCATTAACGCTAAATACTTCGTTCATCTCGGCCTGTGTTGGCTCATAATCACTCGGCAAGATTTCTATGTCCCTCGGAACCTCTTTTTTGTCCCACTCGTCTTTCTTGCTCATTCGACCTACCTAAACTACATAAGACGCTATGATTCCTGAGATAACTCCGACCGAAAGAAGAAAGACTGCCGTTGCTATCCCCGCTGCCAGCCAGCCTATCCCGAACAAAACGAAACCTAGAACAAATATCACTGTAAAGACTTGCTCCAATCTCTTGTCTTTGCCCTGTTTCGCCCGTTCCCGGTCTCTACGCTCTGCGTTCAGCTTCAGTTGCCTCTGCAACCCCTCATCCGTTTTCCAACTGACCTTGCTTGTCATGGACGTTCTTAGATCCCCACCGCTTCTTCTAGGGCGGATATTCTCTTTCGGTCCTTCTCGTAAGTTTTCAGGTAGTTCTTGTCGAAGTTGTTCAACCTTTTGTCTACTTTGTCAAAACGCTTGCTGAAATAAAGAAATTGTGCAACCAGCACAACAAGAATCAAGATGTTCAAGGCTAATATAATCTCTATATGTTCCATTCTTTTCTCCCTGACACAGTTCTCCTGCATATTATGATACTAGATCGGCCTCAGAAAACTATTTCAGATAAGGGTGTACGACAAATTTGTGGGAACCTCGCTATAAGTTGGCTGCACGGCGTTCCCACCATGGGTCAAATCGATTGCTCATGATCGCTGCTTTCAAGGCAAGTATCGCATTGGCGCCACGAACAGTCCAGTGCATTCCTCCTCGCTTAAGTCTGTTCCCTACAATTGATTTGCAACCCCCTTCAACCACTCCGGTGGAAACACAGAGTCCCATCCGCCGGAATTTCGGATAATTCATCCTATGACGGTTGTTGTTAATGTAGCCAATGCATTTACTCGCCTTCTCATGGCCGCCCTCATGCTGCTTGAGCACCTCTATAATCTTGTCCAGTTCCCCTCTATCAAGCTCCCCCATACGCTCCTTTGACCACTGAGCGCAAAGATCACTTCCCGCCCCGTACAATGCCTTGGCCACTCCACAAAGATGCTCCTTGGCATGATAAATGTCGACTATCCCTATTGCCTCAGGAAACAACTTCGCGCACAAATTCCATATCCACGGCGCCCCATCCCCCAATACAACCTGCCTCTCGGCAGACCCAAAACCACTGCGCTCACTCTCCCTCACCACGCGGCGAACAAAAGGCGAAAGATCATCATCCTCTCTGATTACAGTCTCAATAGCCGCATTGTAGCTCACAGAACCAGGATCCCGAACCGGCCTGCCTTCAGAATCTTTCTTCTCCGCAGTCCACACCACTACAAGCTTCGCTTCCCGACTCTTCGATGACCCATCAGACTGCTTGCCTCTTCGCCCCTCTGTCTCTTTGCTTCGCATAGGAACCCCGGTACCGTCAATCCCCATATAACAGGTCTTCGCAGCACACTCCCCACCTTCAACCCTCTGCTCTTCATCCTGAGCAATGGCCTCTCCCAACCCCTCAGCGTAACGCTCTACCTGCTTTGACTCCACTTCCAGACCTGCCAGTTCCTCAATCAGACCGCTTGCCTCTCCAAAGCTCGTCTGCGCTGCGCTTATCCCCACCATACGTAAAACCCCGGGGGAAAGAGAACCGTTCGAAAAACCCAACTCCCTGTCCCGAGGAGCAAAACCCTCATTGCAGCTCTCACAGTGATACCACGCCCTCTCAAGCACCATAGGCCCAAGCACCGTAGTGAACTGCTTTTTGCGACGACCCGCATACTCAGCCATCCTCCCACAACCGCAAAACTCCCCCTCTTCGCTTTTATCACTGTGATCCGAATTGAACCGCCGCTCTAAAGCTTTGCCCATAACCGTAAGCGCCACTTCCCTGGCTTCACGTTCCATATCCTCAAAATCACGGCAATCCAGACCCTCTACTAAACTCGCCGCTTCCTCTGTGATCTCCCTGCTGACCGCAGAGTAGAAATCAGAGTTTTTTTTTGATCCTCATCACCCATCTCCTGCAACGCGCAACTTAACTTCTCGCTTACTTCGAGAAACTCTCTTGAAATCTCCCGAAAACGCTTGTACTCCTCTACTTGCTCACGAACCTGCTCTAATTGATCCGGTTTGATTCGTATGGATTTCTGCTTTCCACCGACCGAAATGGTTAACACATAACTCGGGCCGTGCTTCTTTCCTCCTTCCTCAGCACAATGGCAATTTGGTTTCCCGCACTTGCGGTAGTTTTCCGCTAAGGACCCGGGGCGTAAATCCCCAATCGTGCTAAAGGCGTTTAGGGCGCGGTTCCGGCGTTGTATGAGATCGTGTATGTAAGAATTAGTCATTGGAAGTTCCTCCCTCCTAACTGGTAGAAACAAAATACCAGATAGGAGGCGCAAACCCAATACTAACCTAATAAAATCTCAAATTCCCACAAATTTGTCGTGCACCCTTCAGATAATCACCCCTTTGGATTTTCAGAATAGATACAGATTACCCGATTTTGCCGGCAAATTCAAGGTATTGGAGCAGAGGTGTTGGAGCAGAGGTTCACTGTTCATTGCCAGATTTCTTAGCTGGTGTTCCCAGAATCCGCAATGCGACATACGGGATCCAGCAAACGAGCGGAAGCAGTATGCAAAGTCCTGTTGCCCCTGCCCATATCCACGGATTGCGACCACGCTTCACTGCTCCTTTGTAGCAGGCAAGCGCCAGGAGTCCTATGACACCAAACCAGAAGACCTGGAGATACCAAGGCGTATTGCCTATTTGCGCGGCGGCAATATACTTTAATTCCATGGAGTTGCTTCGTGGAAAAAACGTCGTAGTGGGAATAACAGGCGGCATTTCTGCCTACAAGTCCTGCGAACTTGTGAGGTTTCTCGTTAGAAACGGGGCAGAGGTTCAGTGCGCAATGACCGCAAACGCCGAGCGCTTTATAACCCCCCTGACTCTTCAAACCCTCTCGGGGAACAAAGTCGCCTCAAGCCTCTTTGACCTCACTTCCGAATCCGAGATAGGTCACATAAAAATCGCAGACGAGGCCGACGTCATAGCGGTCGCACCCGCAAGCGCGTCTTTCATCGGCAAAATCGCTTCGGGCATAGCAGACAGTCTGCTTGCAACCGTCATACTGGCGACGAAAGCCCCCGTGATCATCTGCCCCGCAATGAACTCGAACATGTACTCAAACTCCATAGTGCAGGAAAACATGCAGAAGCTGAGACGGCATGGATTCACCATAGTAGAGCCCGGCGAGGGAGATCTCGCCTGCGGGTGGACCGGCAGGGGAAGGCTCGCCGAAACGGAAGCTATCGCGCTTGAGGTAAAGAAGGCGGTCACGGCGCAGGACTACGCGGGAGAAAACATACTGGTAAGCGCCGGGGCGACCAGGGAGCACATAGATCCCGTAAGGTTCATATCGAACCCCTCGACCGGGAAAATGGGCTACTCGATAGCCCGGGCCGCGTGGCTTCGCGGAGCTCGTGTGACACTGGTTTCAGGACACTCCTCCCTTCCCGATCCCCACGGAGTGGAGGTGGTTCGGGCAACTGACTGCGATGACATGTACGAGAGAATTCACGAGCGTTTCGAACAGGTGCGCGTAGTCATAAAATCCGCGGCCGTAAGCGACTACTCGCCCCGCGAGAAATCAGAGCAGAAGATAAAGAAATCGAAAAAACAGCTTTCAATTCCCCTTAAAAAAACCCGGGACATACTGAAATCACTCGGGGAGAGTAAAAAAGACAGGATACTGGTGGGATTCGCCGCCGAAACGGAAAACCTCGTTGCTAACTCCAGAAAGAAACTTAAGGAAAAAAATCTCGACCTCGTAGTGGCAAATGACGTTACCGCCCCGCAGTCGGGATTCGGGGAAGATACCAACATCGCCTGGCTTGTGGACAGGGAAAAAGTCGAGGAACTTCCTCTCATGAGCAAGTTCGAACTTGCGAACAGGATTCTAGACAGGATAAAGGAAATAGAGAGAAGGTAAGACTCAGGGAAACTTTTTACCTCGACCGTCCAAATACAGGACAAATCTGCCGTAACCGCTCAGGAGTCAAAAGGTTCTCTTTCCCGCTGTTCCTGGCTGGCACGCTCAGACATAAAATCATCTGTCACGCCCTCCTCCTTCAGAAAAAACGAGTCCCATGCACCTCCAGGACCCTGTTCTTCCCGTACCGCCAAGGGCACTGATATCTCTATAGCCCCTTCCATGTCAGAATGCTGCAGAAGTCCAGACTCATTGAGAACAGTATAAAGAGTCCCTCTTCTGTAACAGCTTTCGATAAACAACTGCACCGCTTCACGAAAATTATCCAGAGCATCCTCTTTGCTCTCTCCTTGGGTAACTACATCCAGGGCATCATTGGAAATTATGAAACGATCTCCATCTTTCTTCATTGAATAGTGCAAAAACAAGCGGAATTCCGCAACATTTCTCTTCACAGAATCTATCCTCCTGACAGATCACACCTTACGAAAAAGCTTTTTGAAAAACAGCAGCACTCCGCAGAACACATAAGGTAGCGCCGATTTTCAGTAAAGTCACACGGTTATCATTATCTTGAGACTCTCCTCCGGACTCTCCGCAAGAGCAAAGCCCTGCTGTATATCCCGCAGTGAAAACCGGTGGGTAATCATCCCGCCCACATCGACGGCCCCTTTTCCTATGAGAGAAAGGGCATCTTTAAGATCCCCGGGAGCCGCGGCGTATGAACTTGCCACTCGTACTCCCGACCACCAGTACTCGTTAAAGGGAAAATCCAGGGTGAACTCCGGGTCGGAAGGAGCGAAAAAAAGTATTTTCCCCGAGGGGGAGACAAGACTGAATGCGCTTTTTATCGCGGCCCGGGCCCCGGTACAGACTATTACCATGTCAGAGAGATATCCTGAGTTGTTCTCCCTTATAAGCGAAGCGATGTCGTCCTCGGGGCTGAAAACAGAAGAAGCTCCGAACTCCACGGCCTTGCGCAGCCTGAACTCATCTGAATCAGTCATAAAAACCGGCCGCGCCCCGAGATGAAGAACATACTGAAGGCACAGAAGCCCCGCGGTGCCGCTTCCGAGAATCGTCACGCTCTCCCCACTACGAACTCCCGCCGCGTTAACAGCTCTTGTGACGCAGCCAAGAGGCTCGGTGAACGATCCTTGCTCAAAAGATACGTTATCAGGAAGATGAAGCACCCCTCGCTCCACATTCGGCGGCGCAACGCGCACGTACTCTGAGAAACCGCCGGGATCAAAACCCGATTCCCTTATCATGGAACAGTTAGTGTGCCTGTCGCTAAGGCAGTAACGACATTCGTTGCAAGGAACGTGGTGGGTGGCCACGACCCTGTCGCCCACACGGAACCGGCTCACTCCCAATCCGACCTCAGCCACTTCCCCCGCGATCTCATGACCCAGTACCAATGGGGCTTTCGGCACCCTGTACCACTCCATGAGATCGCTTCCGCAAATTCCGCTTGCTCTTATCCTGATCAGTATCTCTCCCTCGCCCGGATCGGGGCGGGGAAACTCCTCAATCCTTATGTCGCTGTTTGTGTGGTAGACCGCGGCAAGCATATTAGGAACTTTCTTCTTTTAGTTCCGTGAAAAGCTCGTGGGCCTCCCTCGGCGTCATGTTCTCGTGAACAATGCCGCGGATCGCCCTTATAATGGCCACGGGGTTATCGCGCTGCCAGATGTTTCTTCCCATGTCCACCCCCGCGGCGCCGCGGGATATGGCTTCATGGGTCATGTTGAAAACATCCATTTCGGTATCAAGCTTGGGCCCGCCCGCGATCACTATGGGCACCGGGCAGCTTCCGGTCACTTTCTCAAAATCCTCGCAGTAATAGGTCTTGACGATGCGGGCCCCGAGTTCGGCGCATATCCTGCAGCAAAGCGCTAGATACCTCGAGTCCCTTTTTTCAAGCTCCTTCCCGACAGCAGTTATCCCGAGAACCGGAATTCCGTACTTCTCTCCCTGGTTCACAAGCTCCGAGAGTCCCAAGAGGGTCTGTCTTTCAAACTCGGTCCCTACGAAGACTGAAAGCCCTACCCCCGCGACATTAAGCCTTATGGCTTCCTCGAAATCCACGGTAATTCCCTCGTCCTCAAGGTGCGGACCCGCTATGCTGGTTCCCCCGGAAACCCTCAGCACCACGTTGGCTCCCGAGTCGGGGTCGACCGATGTTCTGAGCACCCCTCTTGTGAGCATTAGGGTATCGGCGTAGGGAAGAAGGGGGGTTATGGTTTCCTCGGGAACCTCGAGGCGGTGGGTGGGCCCAAGGAAGTAGCCGTGGTCAAGGGCTAGCATGACCGCCCTTCCCGTATCGGGCCTTATAATGCGGGCCATCCTGTTTTTCATGCCCCAGTCCATCAGAACACGTATCCTCCAGTCGGCGTTTCGCTAAACTCTAGAGCAGAACCCGCCGCATGTCAAACGCTCGATGAGTCTCAAAACGCACGGGCCGGGATCTCTTTGCGATGCGGAAACCATTGGCTTTGGAACATGTTGTACTCTGGGGACAAACCAGACAAATTCTGCACTGAAGGGACCGGCAGGAAAGAGTCTTGCTTGCAAGGAATTGATCGTTCGGTAGCCACGAGCTTAGCACGCCTCATAAAGTGAACCACGGTTCCATAGTTGGACTGTTCACATCTTCTATCTTTAGCGGCTCCTGTTAAGGTTTAACTGAATGAGTTTTCCAAACACATTAAAATCTTTGCTTAAACGTGCTAAAATTACCTGAGAAAAAATTAAGGTTGCGTGCACATCAATAATGTCAGGTTCCTATTCTTCTGAAATATCAGTTCATGCCGAAACTGCGACAAAACTGAATTTTGCTGCTCACCAGAGCTCATTTCCTCTTTTGAGGGATCTCAAAATCGAGAACAGGAATTCCCATGAGCGCTTCGACAATCTCACACTAAAATTTTCCACCGATCCTCCTTTCGCAGGAGAAAAGACATGGAGAATAGATCGGGTCGAGCCTCAGGAAATAGTACGGGTGGAGGATCTTGACATTAGGGTCAGCAGTGAGTTTTTGTCAAATCTTACTGAATCCGTACGTGGTACAGTCTCATTTCAGATTCAAAAAGACGAATTAGCGCTTTGCGAATTCACAAAACCAGTTGAACTGCTTGCATATAATGAGTGGGGTGGTGCCGGTTTTATGCCGGAACTGCTTGCGGCATTCTCCATGCCGAATGATCCCTCGGTTGACAGGATCATCCGAAGCGCGGGTGAAATACTGGACCGGGCGGGCAAGGAGGCTCAGATTGATGGTTACAAGTCCCGAAGTCGCGAGAGAGTGTGGGAAATAGCATCTGCTGTCTACACGGCTATTGCCAATCTTGGTCTTTCTTATTCTGTTGCCCCCGCAAGCTTCGAGAGAAACGGGCAGAAAATCCGTCTTCCGAACCAGATTGTCAGTGGCGGGGTCGCAAATTGCCTGGACGCTTCGATGTTATTTGCCTCGGCACTTGAACAGGCGGGGTTAAATCCCATGATTGCCTTGCTTGAAGGTCATGCGATGGTCGGCGTATGGCTTCAACCCGAGGAGCTTTCCGATGTGTTTATAGAGGAAGCTGAAACACTCAGAAAGTCTGTTGACCTCAAAGAATTGCTGCTTATCGAGACAACGCTTGTTACGAGTTCCTCTGTTCCCTCTTTCTC
The DNA here is from genome assembly GCA_965208155.1 of Thermodesulfobacteriota bacterium. GTDB lineage: Bacteria > Desulfobacterota_D > UBA1144 > Nemesobacterales > Nemesobacteraceae > Nemesobacter. The sequence continues at coordinate 1,735,997 of OZ242322.1, read as the reverse complement.
CGTAGCGGTCTCCACTGCCAGAGAGACAATAACTCCCGACCATGACGATACTTTCATCGTTGCGGTTGATATCCACCGGGCGCGGGCGCACAAAATCACTCCTCTCGGAATGGGGAGTGGGAGTCCGGATGCAGGAGACGGTTCCGCACGGACTGCTTCACAAATAGAGTTTGAGACAGCGCCGGAACTTCCCGGTTTTGATGTTACAGACATAGAGGAAGAGGAAAAACCCAAAACGCCCGCAGGGCGGCTAGAGCGCTGGCAAAGACGCCTTCTCGATCTTTCGCTCAGAAACCCGCTGCTGAATCACCGTTCAACAAAATCGAGCATCCAGATTGTCTGTCCGGACCCGGGCCTGCTTGAGGACAGGCTTGCCGCCGGGGCCCGGATACGTATTGAACCGGTTCCCGAAACTATGAGGGAAGACGGCAAGGCCGCCGTTACGGAACAATACGCACTTGAGCAGCTTGACAGAAACAGGGTGCTTGTCGACCTCTCAAAAGACGATATTGCCAAGCGCACTGTCGAGATATACCGCAAGGCCCAGACTTCTCTTCAGGAAGGAGGTGCCAACACTCTTTATCTGGCCCTGGGGTTTCTGCTCTGGAAAAGGAGCGAGAAAGACAGCCGTCGCTTTCGGGCTCCCCTGATCCTGCTTCCCATCACGCTCGAGAGAAAATCCGTCAGAAGTGGAGTTCGCATGCTTTCACATGACGACGAGACGCGTTTTAACACGACTCTTCTCAGGATGCTGCACAACGATTTTTCTATCAACATTGAGGGTCTTGACAGCGAATTGCCTCAGGATGAAAGCGGCGTCGACGTAACCAGCATATGGAACCGGATCCGCAGGGAAATAAAGGACATTCCGGGATTCGAGGTTGTCGAGGATGTATGTCTGGGGCACTTTTCCTTTGCCAAGTACCTCATGTGGAAAGACCTTGTCGACCGTACCGACACACTTCGCCAGAACCATGTGGTAGAGCATCTGATAGATACCCCGAACACCCCGTTTTCTTCCGAGGTCAGTTTTGTAGAGCCCTCGCACCTTGACCGGGACTACCAACCTTCGGACTTGTTAACGGCCCTGCCAGCTGATTCTTCTCAGGTAGCCGCTATCGCGACTGCGGACAGAGGGAAGGATTTTGTCATTATCGGTCCTCCCGGCACCGGGAAAAGCCAGACGATTGCCAACATGATCACTCATTTTCTCGGGAAAAAGAAAACCGTTCTTTTCGTTTCCGAAAAAACGGCCGCCCTGGAGGCCGTTTTTCGCAGACTGAAGGACATAGGACTCGGCGATTTCTGCCTCGAACTTCATTCCAACAAGGCCAGAAAGGCTGAAGTGCTCGGACAACTGCAAAGGACCTTGAATTCAAGCTGCAACTCTCCGGGGGACTGGCGGAAGAAGTCTGCCGATCTCAAGAAGCTTCGAGGCTCCCTTAACCTGTTTGTTGAACGTCTGCATATGGAACGCCGAAACGGTCTGAGTCTTTATCAAGCGATGGGGAAGAGTCTGCGAGACCCGGAACTTGCGAAACGCGTCAGATTCTCATGGCCATCAGCTGAGCACCATGACCAAAGCGCTGTTGAGCGGATGCGCAAGAGTGTCGAGAGTCTCGCGGTTCGGGCACAGGAAATTGAGGGGATGTCTTTAGAAGTTTTTAACCTCATAAGAAAAACCAGCTGGTCTCCTCGGTGGGAAACCGATTTAGTGCGGCAAGCCGAGAAATTATCTGCCGCCGCGGTGGATACGGAAACTTCGCGGCGTACCCTTTGCGAAGCGGTTGGCGCAGATCTCTCCGGCAATTCGATCTCGCGCCTCAAGGCGCTTGAAGAACTCGGGGTTCTGCTTGCCGATTCTCATAAAAAACAAAACGCCCGTTTCGTCGGAACCGACGGCCAAGGTCTTATAGAGGACATCAAAGAAGCGGTCCTGAGGCTAAGGGACTACTCTCAGCACACGTCTGCTTTGAGCTGTCCTTACAAGCCTTTTGCCTGGAGAGAACTCGATGGGGAGGAAGTGGAAAAACTCTGGAAGGAGGCTGGCACCACGTGGTGGCCGAAGAGCTTCTTTTTGCGCCGCGACGTAGTGAAGAAAATGCGTCTTAACGGCGCTGAGGGAACGCCCGATCCTGACCGTGACTCAAAGACTCTGACGCTTCTTCGTGTTGAGGGAGAAGCCATTGACAGGCTGGATGACCGGCTCCGCGAATTCGAAGACTGGCGAGGGTACGAGAGCGAACCCGAAACGCTCGAGCAGCTTTATCGTTTCGGTGAACGCACCCGCGCTGTGATTGACAGTCTCCTTGAGGAAGCACAGGACCCGGTGCGTATCCGCGCTGATATTGAGACGCTGCTTCGCGACGGAAACGACCTTCTGGCTGCTGATGCCAAGGTCGGACGGGCAAGCGCGGCTTTTCTCAGAGATGTTGAACATCTGCGGCAGACAGACAGCGAGTTTGAATCTTTGGCGGGGTCATCAGTGCTGGGAACTGTAGAATCTTCAGAAAATGCGCTTGAAACGGCGGCGAAAATTGCAGGCACTATTACTCGTTCCAGTGAAGAACTTCGCGCCTGGTGTGCCTGGCGTGAAAGCAGAGACAAAGCCATAGAGACAGATCTTGCGGATCTTGTGGAGGCGTTTGAGAGCAAGCGTATAAATGCCTCTGATATGGAAAGAGCATTTGAAGCGGCTTACTGTTGCTGGTGGACTGATGCAGTTATCGGAGAAGATGAAGTGCTCCGCACGTTTTCAAGAACCGCTCACGAGGCGAAAATAAGAAAATTCCATGAGATTGACGACGATTTTCAGAAAGCTACTGCGCGATATGTCGCGGCGGAACTTGCGGGTTCAGTGTCTCAGCGCAGGGACAACAAAAAGAGTTCGCAATGGGGGGTGCTTCAGCGAGAGTTCCAGAAGAAGATGCGTCACAAGCCCATCCGCCAGCTGATTAAAGAAGCTCCTGAAGCGGTCTCGACCTTGGCTCCCTGTTTCATGATGTCACCGCTTTCCGTTGCTCAGTACCTGTCGCCCGAGCAGGCGCTGTTCGATATAGTCATATTTGACGAGGCATCCCAGATTCCGCTCTGGGACGCCATAGGCTCAATAGCACGCGGGCGTCAGGTGGTTGTTACCGGAGACCCGAGACAGATGCCGCCGACGAACTTTTTTAACCGTTCCGATGATGATCCCGACGGGGATATTGACACAGAAGGTGACCTTGAGAGCATCCTTGATGAAATGCTGGCAGCCGGAATTCCGGCTCAGGGGCTTGATCTTCACTACAGGTCGTGGAAAGAGGGACTTATTGCGTTTTCAAACAAGAATTACTACGAGAACAGGCTTATCACTTTCCCCGACCCCAATGTCTATCAAAGCGGGGTAACCCTCATCAGGCCCGACGGTTTCTACGCCCGCGGCGGAGCTCGTCACAACGAAGGAGAGGCAAAGGCAATCGTAGAAAATATCGTAAGACGCCGGATCCACGAGGATCCCGCTGTCCGCAAGCTCTCAATAGGAGTTGTAACATTTAATTCCGAACAGCAGAATCTGATCAACAACCTTCTTGATACCGCGCGCCTGGAGAGGCCCGAGATAGAACGAGCATTCTCAGAAGAGGATGTTGTTGAACCCGTGTTTGTGAAGAACCTTGAAACAGTTCAGGGAGATGAACGCGACGTGATAATGTTCAGCGTGACCTATGGGCCGGATCAGGGCGGGTATGTATCGATGAATTTTGGCCCTCTTAACCGCGAAGGGGGAGAGAGACGCCTTAATGTGGCGCTTACGCGTTCCCGCCATGAAATGATAGTGTTTTCGACTATGCATCCGGATCAGATCGATCTTTCCCGCACCCAGGCTCATGCGGTAAGAGACCTTAAGCATTTTCTGGAATACGCTGAGAAGGGACCAAAAGTGCTGGGAACTCAGACCTTGGGTTCACAAGGGGATTTTGAATCGCCTTTTGAGTCGGTCGTGGCGTCCGAACTCAGAGCGAAAGGATGGAAAATAGTACCACAGGTGGGGGTTTCCGCCTATCGGATTGACTTGGGAGTGGTACACCCTGATAAGCCTGGATGTTATCTCGCGGGAATTGAGTGTGACGGAGCGATGTATCACAGTTCCGCTTTTGCCCGAGAGCGCGACAAGATACGCCAGTCTGTACTTGAAGGACTTGGGTGGAGCATTCTCCGAATATGGTCGACTGAATGGTGGCTGAGCAAATCAAGGGAGCTTAAGAGAGTAGATGACAATTTACGATATCTTCTTGAACAGGAAAGAAAGCAGCACTAGAGTCCAGATATCGGCTAACTCGAAAAAGACAATTTTGGTATGTACATTTATGCGGGACAAGATGGGAGAAACCCTGAAGAAAAAACCAAGCTCATACCTGTTTTCACCTGTCGCGCTCATCCTCGCGCTGCTTGTCTGCTTCATGCCGCTTTCATGCGACGGCGATAACGGCCCCAAGGTGGGAATAGTTTATGACCTGACAGGCAAAAATGACAGATCGTTTAACGAATCTGCGTACGAGGGAATAAAAAGAGCCGAGGCGGAACTCGGAGCCAGTGTAAGCGAAGAGACAACGGACGGATCCGAATCGAACCGCGAGGAACTTATCCGGTCTCTCGCAGAGAATAACGATCTTGTTATAGCGGTCGGATTTTCTTTTGAGAACTCGATAAAAAAGATCGCGGCTGAATATCCCGACACTGATTTTGTCGGAGTGGATATCCGCCAGGGCGAGAATCCGCCGGCGAATTTCGCAAGCCTTCTGTTTGACGAGACGCAGGGTTCCTTTCTCGTCGGGGCTGCCGCCGCGCTTACAACAAAGACCAATAAAGTCGGATTCATAGGGGGAGTATGCTCTACCTCTGATAAGATCATAGAAAGATTTGAGGCGGGATTTGTTGACGGTGTGCGGATAACGAAACTGGGCACTACAGTTAAAACGGAATATCTGTCCCACGGGGAGGATCTCTCGGGCTTCAGCGACACCGAAAAGGCAAAGAAGGTTGCCGAACGCATGTTCGAGGACGGCGCTGACGTCATTTTCCACGCTGCCGGGGCGTCGGGAGCCGGACTTTTTGAGGCCGCGGCGGAGGGAAGCAAAAAGACAGGACATCTGTGGGCGATAGGGGTCGATTCCGATCAGTACAGAAGCGCCGACGAATCCGTGCGGGGCCATATACTTACTTCCATGCTTAAAAGGGTTGATGTAGCCATCTACAACATCATAAAAACTCAGAGGGACGGTGAATTCCGGGGAGGTGAGGTGAGAAATGATCTCGAGAACGGAGGAGTCGATTACTCAACGTCCGGGGGGTTCGTGGATGGGATAAAAGACCGGCTGGAATTAACCAAAGACTGGATAGTAAAAGGGCACCTGAAAATTTCGACGGATACGCCGAAAAGCTGCGAGCAGCAGACCTATCCCTGAGATGATATCGGAAGCTTCCCCCGTAACAGAGCGCAGGGGGGATCAGGGAATCTCAACGAGCGCTCTCGCGGCCGCAAAGCTCTCAAGGGCGCGCGATATCTGGTCTTCTGTGTGGGTAGCCATAAGCGATGCCCTTATCCTGCATTTCCCCGAGGGAACTGAAGGGGGTCTTACCGCGGGAGTGTAAATACCCCTCTTGCGAAGCGCGGAGGCAAGCCTGAGGGTCGCCCCGGGCTCCCCGGTCAGCACGGGCACAATGGCGCTTTGGGAGGGAAGTACGTTAAATCCCATCTCTAAGAGGCCCCCCTTGAACTTGTCCACAAGACCCATGAGGTGTTTTCTTCTTTGCGGTTCGCCCTCGATAATGCCGATCGCCTCGATTGAAGCGGCAAGGGAAGCTGCGGGAAGCGAAGTATCGAAAATATAGCTTCTTACCCTGTTTCGGATGAAATCGACAAGAGACCGGCTGCCGGCCACGTATCCGCCAAGCGACCCCACTGCCTTGGACAAGGTACCCATGACAACGGGAACCCTCCGCTCAACCCCGAAATGCTCGGTGGCGCCGCTGCCCTTTTTCCCGAGAACTCCCATGGCGTGAGCCTCATCCACCATGAGCATGCAGCCGTGGCGCTCGGAGATCGAGCATATCTCCCCGAGGTCCGTGAGATCCCCGTCCATGCTGAACACCGTATCCGTGACTATGAGTTTCTTTCCGCTACCCTGGCTTCGGGAAAGCATGCGCCGAAGGCTGTCTGTGTCAAGATGGGGATAGACCTCTACCGTGGCCCGCGAGAGTCTGCAGCCGTCTATTATGGAGGCGTGGTTAAGCTCGTCGCTGAACACCGTGTCCCCTTCCCCGACAAGCGCGGCGATCGTTCCCACGTTCGCCAGGTAGCCGCTTGAGAAAAGAATCGCGGCCTCTGTGGATTTGAACTCCGCTATTTTGCTCTCAAGCTCGGCGTGAAGATCGGAGCTTCCGCTTACGAGCCTTGATCCTCCCGAGCCCGTTCCGTACTTCGAGAGAGCCCCGGCGGCCGCCTCCATAACCCTCGGATCGGTAGAAAGACCCAGATAATTGTTGGAAGCAAGGAGTATGTGCTTTTTCCCGCCTATCAGTATTTCGGGGGACTGGCCCGAGGAGATTTCCGTAAGCGTTCTGAAAAGATTCTTCCCCCGTATGACCCTCAACTCATCCTCAATCCACTCAAGAGAACCGGGAGCTTCCATCCTTACTGGCCCTCTTCGGTGACCTTTTTTATCGAGAGATATGTCGCCCGCACAAGCTTTGTGAGATCATCCATCTCTATTCCGACGGGAGGCATGAGCACGACCACGTCACCAAGCGGCCTTATCAGAACTCCGTGCGAAAGCGCCTCCTCGGCAACCCGCCACCCCATTCTCTCCGCCGCCTCGTAGGGCTCCCCGGTCTCCTTGTCGCTTACAAGCTCTATTCCCGCCATAAGCCCCTTGTTTCTTGTGTCTCCGACGTGGGAGAGTCCCTCGAACTCCCGAAGCTCGCTCTCGAGAAACTCAATTTTTTCAGGAAGCAAAGCCAAGGTGTCGTTATTTCTAAAAGCCTCGAGATTTCCCATAGCGGCGGCGCATGAAAGAGGGTTTCCAGAGTAGCTGTGGCCGTGAAAGAAAGTCTTGAATTCCTCGTAGTCTCCCAAGAACTCCTCGTATATCTCATCGGTCGTTATTGTCGCCGAAAGCGGAAGGTATCCCCCGGTCATACCCTTTCCCAAAACCATCATGTCGGGCGTCACGCCGTCGTGTTCGCAGGCGAACATCCTGCCGGTCCTTCCGAAACCCGTAGCCACCTCGTCAACTATCATGAGCACGTCGTAGCGCGTGCAGTACTCCCTTACTTTTGCGAGGTATCCGTCGGGAGCCACCACCATTCCTCCCGCGGCCTGAACGCATGGCTCGAGTATGACGGCGGCTATCTCCTCGTGGCTCTCCCTCAGTATCTCCCCCATCTCGTCCGCGCACGCGATACCGCATCCGGGCCAGGTTTTCCCGAGCGGGCACCTGTAGCAGTAGTAGGAAGGGGCCCTGTAGGTTTTGAACAAAAGAGGCGAGAAGGCCTTGTGGAAAATGTCGATTCCCCCGACCGACACTGCCCCGAGAGTGTCGCCGTGATAACCGTTATCAAGGCAGAGAAAGGCCTTTTTCTCCGGCCTGCCCCTGTGGGACCAGTACTGAAACGCCATCTTGAGCGCGACCTCGACGGCGCTTGCCCCGTCGCCCGAGTAAAAGACCTTTTTGAGTCCCGGGGGACAGATTTCCACAAGCTCCCTTGCAAGCTCGGCTGCCGGAGGGTTGGTAATGCCTAAAAGAGTGCTGTGGCTCACAAGCTCAAGCTGTTTCTTTATCGCCCCGTCGATCTCGGGCACCGCGTGGCCGTGGATGTTTACCCAGAGAGAGGAGACGCCGTCTATGTACTTTTTTCCCTCGGAATCTATGAGGTAGGAGCCCTCGGCACGCTCGATCACTATGGGGTCCCTGCTCGCGTAATCCTTCATCTGGGTAAACGGGTGCCAGACGAACTCCCTGTCGTAGGAACCTATCTGTTTTGATCTGTCGGTCATTTCGGTTTGTCAGGGAGCCAGAGACCCTGAATGGGAAGAATATAACGAAACTACGGGGGCGAGGCTAATTTAGAATTTCTTTTCTGACCGGCATCTGCAGGTCATCAAGCATCCGCAGATCTTCCTGCGGAGTGCGACCGGGAGTGGTCAGGTAGTTGCCGAGAATCATGGCGTTTGCCCCCGCCACAAGACCCATGGCCTGAAGGTCCCTGAGCGTAACTTCCCTTCCCCCTGCAGTCATTATTATCTTGTCCGGAAGCACGAGCCTGTAAATCGAAATGGTCCTTACGGCTTCAAGCGGCTGTATGGTCTCAAGGTTCTCAAACGGAGTCCCAGGTCTCGGGTCAAGGAAGTTTATCGGCACCCAAGTGGGGTTAAGATCCCTTATCTCGAAGGCAAACTCCATTCTCTGGGTAATGTTCTCTCCCATGCCGAGTATGCCGCCCGAGCAGAGATTCATTCCGGTTTCCTTTACCAGAAGAGCGGTCTTGAGTCTGTCATCGTAGCTGTGGGTTGTGCATATGCTGGGAAAATGGCTCCTGCAGGTCTCAACGTTGTGGTTGTACCTCCACACCCCGTGATCCCTAAGCTCATAGGCCTGTTCCCTGGTAAGATCGCCTAGAGAGCAGCCGACCTTGAGATTAGTTTCCGCGCAGAGAAGATCAACAGCCTCAAGAACTTTTTTGAATATCCTGGGCGTCGGGCCCTTGGCGCTTATGACTATGCAGAAGTCCATGGCGCCCATCTTCTCGGCCTGCCTAGCCGCTCCGAGTATTCTCTCCGCCGCCATAAGCGGGTGAGCTTCCACCTCGGTATCGAAATGGGCCGACTGGGAGCAGAAGGAGCAGTCCTCGGGGCAGTTTCCGGTCTGCGCGCTTATTATCGAGCGCAGAAACACCCCGTCGCCCTTGTACTTGAGGGTTACCTTTCTTGCGAGTGCTATAAGTTCGGAGAGGCGCTCCGCGGGAAGTTCGGAAAGCGCAAGGGCATCCTCAAAGCTTATGTCTTCTTCTTTTTCGAGAAGTTTTTCGGAAACTACGTCAAGAATATCTATCTGGGCTGCCTCCGGTAACAAGTTAAGCGGAGATGTTAGGTTACAGAAACAGGCGGTGTTGTCAAACAATGGGGCAGCGGAAAAAATATCTCTGGGAGTTAAGAACAGTCCTTGAATCAAGGCGCTGTTCCGCCGATTTTTCATATCGCCACTTGACCTGAAAACAAACTGTGCCCAGGGGGAGATTTTGCTCGCTTCTGAGAATCCCGGAGTCCTGCAGACAGGTTTTTTCCATTCCTGCGCGTTAGAATCACCTGAGCAGACACAACCGGCAATGCACGGTGATTCCGTTCTGTAGAGAAAGCAGGAGTTATGTGTGCAAGAGGGGAAAAAGTGGAGAAAGAATGATCGTAAAGCAAAAAAAGGAACAAAAAATCGTTTTGTATGGCAAAGATGGCTCAGATTCAAATTTTGTAGGTGCTCAAATTTTGGGAATCATCGTGCCGGGCGATGTTTTTGCACTTGAACTCAGAGTGCTTTTATGTTTTACTGATGGCTAGGGGTGTCTTGGCTTCGGGTCGCTGTTTCAGCACGAAAAAAAAAAACCATGGAGGTAACGATCAGGATGAATTTCAGAATTAAGAGAATAATTCTAAGTTTGTTTTTTGTCTTAGGGGGGGGGGTCGTTTTTTCATTCGGCATGGAGGCATCCGCTACTCACGGGGACGATACGGGCAAAGCCGCGGGAGACGTCGACCCTACGGTCGAAGCAGATGTGCAGGAGTTTCTTAATCATATAATAGGTTACTATAAACAGGTTGTTTCCGACAACATGAGCGATCCTAACGCACTGAACAGAGCAGTGGTAATATACGGCAGGGATATCAGGCAGGAAGGACCCTATAAAAACGAAGCGAAAAACATGTACTCAATGGGCTTAAACGAAAACGGAGTTCTGACGAATCACGCGAGATACCCCGATCGGTTTGGTTATGAGTTCAAATCAGATGCCTCGAACTCGGCAGTAGCAAGTACCATAAAAGCTTTAATCGACGGTTCGGATGTCGACATGCCGTATTGCGAAGGGTATGGGGATCAGGGCAGGTTCGCCTGCGCGACAAAAGTAGCTAGCCCCAGTGGAAATGTGACTGTCATAGCGGGCCTGCACCACGAAGAAAACGACACCGCTTTTGTTGCTCCCATGTGTGACGGGTTCGGCCTTGAAACCAGTGCTGAGGATGTTTTCAACAACCCGACCGACAATAATCTTGAAGCTTACGTAAAAGGTATTATCGCGTTTGTTCAAAAGCAAATAGCTGATGTGTCAGTTAAAGTAGGTACAGCTAATCCCACGCTGAGCCTTGCGGCCTTGGGCGGGGATATGAAGGCACAATCCGAACTCGCACAAAAAATACTCCAGGAAATTTACAGTAACGTCGCCTGCTTTGGAAACGGGGATTTCAAGCATGAAAACATATATGCTTTCATAATGAGTGCGAATCCGGAAAGTTCCACAGTGCTTGTGAACGGAAACAACTTCGATTTAAACGGCACTAACCTTGAATTGAATGATAATCAGTTGCCGGGAGATGATAAGAGTATAGCGGGTCTGTTCAAAAGAGCATTGGAAGGCGAAACAAGCGCCTACGCCAACTATCACTGGGACGATCCCACTACCGAAGCCGACAACCGTGAGAACTGGTTTAGGGATAATTTAGTTCCCGGCACTTCATGCAAGAGGAGCTACATCGAGGTGGCAGACATAAACAAAGACGTGCCGACACCGGAGGGTACTCCCCCAGCTAACTACATCTTCGGCTCCGGAACTTATCCCGGAGATGATGTCTGTGCCAGCGGAGATGGCGGCGGAGACGATGACATGACGGATGATGACATGATGGACGATGACATGATGGACGACACGATGGATGAAGCCGTTAGCGGCGGCGGGTGCGCCATCACCGGAACCAGCAATACGTCTCAGAGCGCTTTGCTTAACATGTTCCTGATAGCGTCCTTTCTGTTCTCGGTCGTTTTCCTCAGAAGACGCGCATAGGAACTTTCTTGCAATACCGGCAGTCCTCCTGAAACTGGCGGTAACAGTTGATCTGACAAGGGCAGTCACAAGACTGCCCTTGTTTTTTTCGGAACGTACCTTATTAGCAACCCCGAAACAAGGCAGGAAAACATCGAACTGTTCCCAAATAGATGCGCATGAGGAACTGTCTGTTATAATTTTCAAGCTATGGCCAGTACAGAAATAAAGTGCAATCTCTTCATTGACGGTGCGGTAATGGAGCCGCAAAGCGGTGCCTACTCCGTAAGGGAAAACCCGGCGACGGAGAAGCCCCTGGCGGATGTAGCACAGGGAGGGCCGGAGGATGTAGACGCGGCGGTTCGGGCCGCAGAGCGAGCCTTCCCGGCGTGGTCGAGGCTCCCCGCATCGGAGCGAGCCAGATACCTCCTTCGGATAGCCCAAACACTCTCTGAAAACAGAGACAAAATAGCCCTTGTAAACACCCGCGAGACGGGAAAGCCCATCCGCGAGAGCTCGGCGGTAGAGATAGGCGGTTCGGTGAGAACCCTTGAGTATTACTCAGGGGCCCATACCCAACTTAACGGAGAGACCATCCAGGTAAACGAAAACCAGATATCCCTAACCATAAAGGAACCCGTGGGCGTGGCGGCGCACATAATCCCCTGGAATTTCCCCCTTCTTCTCTCCTTCTGGAAAATAGCCCCGGCGCTTGTCGCCGGATGCACCATAGTCATAAAACCCGCGGAACTCACATCATGCGGAATCTTCGAGGTGGCAAAGCTCTGCTCCGAGGCGGGACTCCCCGACGGCGTGCTTAACGTGGTGCCCGGAGAAGGATCCGTAGCTGGCCAGGCGCTCACAGAGCATCCCGGAATAGGGAAGATAGCGTTTACCGGCTCAACCCAGGTCGGAAAAAGCGTCATGAAAACGGCGGCAGACAACATAAAAAGAGTGTCCCTTGAGCTCGGCGGCAAGGCTCCCTGTATAGTTTTTCAGGACGCAGACGTCGAAGGGGCCGTGGAGGCGTGTCTTCGCGGAGGCTTTTTTAACCAGGGAGAGAACTGCACAGCCGTTACCAGGCTAATGCTCCACGAAAAGATATACGACGAGTTTCTCTCCGCATACCTCGACAGGGTCTCGAGGATAAGGATCGGGAACCCCGAGAACCCGGAAACCGAGTTCGGAACGGTGATCTCAAAAGAACACTACAACAGCGTGATGAACTACATTGAAAAAGGCGTCTCGCAAGGAGCACGGGTAGTCGCGGGCGGAGACCGCCCCGAGGGACTAGACAGGGGTTACTACATAGCGCCGACCGTTATAGAGGATATCCCTCCCGGCTCTGTTCTGCTGCGCGAGGAGATCTTCGGGCCGGTGGTCTGCGTCATTCCCTTTAAAACCGAGCAAGAGGCCGTCGCGGCGGCAAACGACGTCGAGTACGGACTCGCCGGGGGAATCTGGACCCGGGACATAAACCGCGCGCTTCGTGTGGCAAAGGCCGTAAAGGCCGGCTATCTCTGGGTTAACACCTACGGGGGAATAATCCCCGAAACTCCCTACGGAGGCTTCAAGCAGAGCGGAATCGGAAAGGAACTGGGAGCCGAGGGGATAGACAACTACCTTGAGACCAAGTGCGTTAACATCTTTACCGGGGAGAGCACCGGGAAGTGGTACAAGGGGTAGCGGATGGATTTTGAAGACATAATCTACGAAAAAACAGACGGAGTCGCCTTCGTTACCATAAACCGCCCCCAGGCGCGCAACGCCTTCCGGGACGTAACGCTAAACGAAATGATCAAGGCCCTTACGGACGCCTGGGCGGATAATGAAATCGGCGTGGTGGTTCTCCGGGGCGCCGGCGGCAAGGCCTTTTCAAGCGGAGGAGACCTGAAGGAGAAAAAAAGCGGCCCCGGGGGAAAGGACGGCCTTCTCGGAGTCGGGGATTACGTTTCCCATCTCCACTACCTCATAAGAAACATACCGAAGCCGGTAGTAGCCGCGGTCAGGGGCTACGCAATAGGCGGAGGGAACATACTGCAGTTCATGTGCGATCTTACGATCGCATCTTCTGATTCCGTTTTCGGGCAGGTGGGGCCGAAGGTCGGAAGCGTGGATCCGGGTTTCGGAACGGCTTACCTCTCAAGACTTATAGGCGAGAGAAAAGCAAGGGAGATGTGGTATCTGTGCAGGCAGTACTCGGCCGAAGAAGCCCTTGAGATGGGACTTATAAACAGGGTTGTCCCCCCGGATGAGTTAGACTCGGAGGTAAGGACTTGGTGCGATGAGATGCTTTCGAAAAGCCCGACTGCCCTTAAGCTTGCCAAGTACTCCTTTAACTCCGGAACCGACGGCCTTTTCGGAATATCGAGCATGGGCAAGGCGTCCCTTGATCTTTTCAAGGGGACAGAAGAGGCGGACGAGGGAACCAAGGCGTTTGTAGAGAAAAGACCGCCTGATTTTTCGCCTTACAGGAAATAGACCGCTTCTGGAATTCCGCAACGTCGCGGGCGCTTGAATTATCCAAACTTTACTCTATAATACAGGGTTTTTATATTTTCGGGTCCACCATGGAAATACAGCACATGAAAATATTCAGCGGAATGTCGAATCATCCTCTGTTTGAGGATGTATGCGACTATCTTGATGTCGCTCCCGGGCAGATGGAGATAACACGTTTCAGCGACGGGGAAATCTTCGTTGACATAAGGGAGAGCGTGAGAGGTTCGAACGTGTTTCTGATACAGTCCACGTGTCCTCCCGTGAACGAGAACATAATGGAGCTTCTCGTTATCACAGACGCGCTCAAGCGGGCATCGGCAAGGTCCATAACCGCCGTCATCCCGTATTACGGGTACGCAAGGCAGGACCGCAAGGTTCAGCCGCGCGCTCCGATAAGCGCCAAGCTCGCCGCGGACCTGATAGTCGTGGCGGGAGCGAGCAAAATAGTTACCATGGACCTCCACGCAGGGCAGATACAGGGATTCTTCGACGTTCCGGTAACCCACCTCTACGCCACACCCGTGATAATCAACTACCTGGGGCAAAAGTATCCCGACGGAGAAATGGTAATTGTTTCCCCCGACGCGGGAGGGGTTGAGAGGGCAACCGAGTTCGCGGACAGGACCCACTCTGAAATCGCCATCTGCTACAAGAGAAGACCCGCTCCCAATGTCGCGCAGATCAGCCACATAATCGGCGACGTGGAAGACAAGCACGCTATAATAGTCGACGATCTGGTGGACACGGCCGGAACTGCCACGGAAGCTGCGAGAGTGCTCCTTGAGAAAGGCGCGAAAAGCGTATCGCTCTGCTGCACGCACGGAGTTCTTTCAGGACCCGCTCTTGACAGGATAAACAACTCGGACATTGACGAGGTAATAATCACAAACACCATTCCCCAACAGGAAAACCAGGAAAAAAGCACAAAAATCACGGTGCTCAGCATCGCCGACCTGATCGGCGAAGCGATAAGGAGAACGGCGCTCGGGGAATCGATAAGCGCACTTTTCACTTAAAAAAAACTCCAGGAGAAAAACCATGGTACAGAGCTCACTTCGGGTAAAACCCAGAATAAGAATCGGCAAAAGTGGAGCCAGAGAAGTAAGAAAGGAAGGAAACATACCGGCCATACTTTACGGCCAGGGGGCCGAGCCGATACCGCTTGTGGTGCGCCCTGACGAACTTAAACAGGCGCTTTCAAACACAGCCGGAATAAACACCGTTCTGGAACTTGAGATAGACGGTTCCGAGCCCCCGGCAAAAAGATTCTCGATGCTAAGGGAAATCCAGAAAGACCCCATTAAAAACAGGGTTATCCATCTTGATTTTCTGGCAATCGACATGAAAAAGAGCGTGATAGTAAAAGTTCCTGTAAACACCAGGGGAAGGTCCGAGGGGGAAAGAAGAGGCGGCAGTCTCGAAAAACTGATGAGAACCATTGACCTTGAATGCCTGCCGGGCAATATTCCCGATTCCATAGAAATAGACGTAAGCTCTCTTGACATGGGAGATTTCGTGGACATAGCGGGCCTTGAATTCGACGAGGGAGTAAAGCCGATCAGAGACGGGAGCGAAAAAGTCGTCCAGGTGATAGCGCAGCGCTTGATAGAGGATGTGGAGACCGAAGAAGAGGTAGAGGAAGAGGTAGAGGAAGCCGAAGCCCAGGAATAAGTCACTGAATCCATGCGATATCTGATTGCCGGCCTGGGAAATCCCGGTTCCGCCTACGACAATACGAGACATAACATAGGCTTCCGTGCGGCTGAACGCGCGGCTTCGCGCCTGGGAGTAAAAATCGGGAAGAAGAAATTCAGAAGCCTCTGCACGGAGGCAACCTATTCGGATGAGAAGCTGCTCATAATAAAACCCCAGACCTTCATGAACGCAAGCGGCGAGGCGCTTCGCGAAGCGAAGGAATTCTACAGGATAGCGCTTGAGCAGATAATAGTGGTTTACGATGAACTCGACCTCCCTCTGGGGAACGTAAGAGTGAACAGGGGAGGAGGATCGGCCGGGCACAACGGAATAAAATCCATAATAGCTTCCCTCGGTTCCGGGGAGTTCTGCAGGGTAAGGATAGGAATAGGAAAGCCCCCCGGGAAAAAAGAGGCCCGGAATCATGTTCTCTCCGGATTTTCCTCGGATGAGAGAGAAGCGGCCGCCGAGGCGGTCGAGGTCGCGGTCGAGGCGACACTTGAGATAATAAGCGGGGGAGTGGATTCGGCAATGAATAAATTTAACAGTCGACTTAACTGAAAAAAAACACTCTACTAGGAGGAATTTACCAATGGGTGAAGTCATAGCGGGCAACGTAGGACTCGTGGGGATCGTGGTAGGTCTTATCGTGCTCCTATATGCGTATTTTGTGTACAGGGGGCTAAACAAGCTTCCTGAAGGCAACGACAAAATGAAGCAGATCGCTTCTGCGATTCACGAGGGAGCGATGGTGTTTCTGCAAAGGGAATACAGGATAATCGGTCTTTTCGCCGTGATTGTCTTTGTTTTGCTCTCGGTGTTTCTTGGAATTGAAACCGGAGCCGCTTACATCGGCGGGGCGCTCTGTTCGCTCATAGCCGGTTTCTGCGGCATGAAGGCGGCCACAAAGGCCAACGTGAGAACCGCCCAGGCGGCGGCTACCGAAGGACAGGGAAAAGCCCTTGAAGTGGCGTTTCGGGGCGGAAACGTGATGGGACTCGCGGTCGCGGGTCTTGGTCTTCTGGGGCTCTCAATAGTTTTCTTTGTGGGAATCGACCTTCAGACAAAGCCTGAAGACGCCTCTCTTTTTACCGCGTTCTTAAAGGAATTCGGAGGAATGATAGGCGGATTCGCGATGGGGGCAAGCACCGTGGCTCTTTTCGCCAGGATAGGCGGAGGAATCTTCACCAAGGCTGCTGACGTCGGAGCGGACCTCGTCGGAAAAGTTGAAGCAGGAATACCTGAGGACGATCCGAGAAATCCGGCCACAATCGCTGATAACGTCGGAGACAATGTCGGAGACGTGGCGGGAATGGGAGCCGACCTTTTCGAATCCTACGTGGGAGCCGTAATCGCAACTGTAGTGATAGCGGCCAGCATGGCGACAAACCAGCTCCCCATGATGATGATTCCCCTGATACTCATCATAATCGGAAGCCTCTCCTCTCTGGTAGGATCAAAGGCCGTGGGGTGGCTCAGGGAAGGAGAACCGAGCGCCGTGCTTGAGAGATCCACAATATTCGCCGCGGTCGTGTACTGCGCGATATCCCTGCTGGTACTCTACGGGCTCGCGCAGGTGCAAAACCTTCCCACCATGGGAACACAGGGATACATAAGCATATGGATCACTTCCATAGCGGGGCTGCTCGCGGGAATACTGATCGGCAAGGTAACCGAGCACTTCACCTCGGGGCCCCCGATCAAAAAAATAGCAAAGGCCTCCGAGACGGGGGTCGCCACCAACATAATCGAGGGAATCGCGGTGGGAATGTACAGCACGGCTTACCCGGTGGTCATAATCGCTGCAGCGATAGTGCTTTCTCACTGGCTTACGGGGCTTTACGGAATAGGAATAGCCGCGGTCAGCATGCTCGCGACCATAGGAATAACAATGTCTGTGGACGCCTACGGTCCGGTCGCGGATAACGCGGGCGGTATCGCGGAGATGTCGGAGCTCGGCGCAGACGTGAGAAAGATCACGGACAAGCTCGATTCTCTCGGCAACACCACCGCGGCCATAGGAAAAGGCTTTGCCATCGGTTCCGCGGCACTGTCCGCCCTCGCGCTTTTCGCCGCTTACACAAACGCCGTCGGGCTTACCTCGATCGACATTACCCAGCCGAAGGTTGTGGCGGGAATGCTGATAGGAGGAACTATCCCGTTTCTGATAGGCGCCCTGACCATGGGTTCCGTTGGAAGATCGGCGCAGCAGATGGTTGAAGAGGTAAGAAGGCAGTTCCGGGAGATAAGCGGACTTCTTGAAGGAAAAGCCACCCCGGACTACGCAAGGTGCGTTAAGATAAGCACCGACTCTTCCTTAAAAGAGATGATACTGCCAGGCATTACCGCCATAGTGGTACCGCTCATAATAGGCTTCGCCCTCGGAGAGGAAGCCCTCGGAGGTTTTCTCGCCGGCGCCGTCGTGGCGGGAGTCATGCTAGCTCTTATGATGGCGAACTCGGGAGGAGCGTGGGATAACGCGAAGAAATTCATAGAGGAAGGAAACCTAGGAGGAAAGGGATCGGAGGCGCATAAAGCCGCCGTCGTAGGAGACACAATAGGGGATCCGTTCAAGGACACTTCAGGGCCGGCGATGAATATTCTCATCAAGCTTATGTCCATAGTATCGCTTGTCGTAGCTCCTCTTCTTATATTATAAAACGGGTGTTTTGCGGGCGGGGCCACAACTCCCGCCCGTATTTACACAATCCTCGAAAATCAGTATAATGGTCCTTTTCTGTTGCTCCTGACTCAAGTGACGATGTTCAGGGGCCTGAGACCAAGACAGGAGGCTAGTAAATATGGCTATCGAGCCAAGGAAGTACGAAACGCTTTATCTCGTAAGGCCGGATATATCCCCCGAAGATCTTCTTACGATCCAGAACAGGGTCGAGCAGAGCGTCACCGGAAACGGCGGGGAACTCATAAAATCCGAAAAATGGGCCGAGAGGGACCTCGCGTACAGAATAGAGAATTACACCAGAGGCACCTACTACATAGCCGTTTACGCGGCTGAACCCAAGGCCGTAACGGACATAGAAAGATATTTTAACCTCTCGAAAAACAACGTTCTGCGGTTCATGACCGTAAATTACATCGAAGAGGAACAGAAACCGGCAGATGTCGTGATCAGCGCTCCTCCGAAGGCATCCGAACCAGAGGATCAGAGCGCTTTTCAGACCCCCCCTTCAGCGCCCGAGAAGCAGGCAGAAGGCGGCGAAGAGGCACCCAAGGAAGCTGTAGAGCAGGCTGAGCAAAGCCAAGAGCCACCCAAGGAAGCTGTAGAGCAGGCTGAGCAAAGCCAAGAGCCACCCAAGGAAGCTGTAGAGCAGGCTGAGCAAAGCGAAGAGGCGCCCAAGGAAGCCGTAGAGCAGGCTGAGCAAAGCCAAGAGCCACCCAAGGAAGCTGTAGAGCAGGCTGAGCAAAGCGAAGAGCCGTCCAAGGAAGCCGTAGAGCAGACTCAGGGAGACGAAGAAAAGGCCCAAGGAGGCGACCAGTCATGAGCAGAAGAGCAATGGGCGGGGGAGGCGGAAGAAAGTTTTACTCGCGCAGAAAGAAACCCAGAGACCTTGCCAAGGAAGGCAAGCAGATAGATTACAAAGACACGGAACTTCTCTCACAGTTCATAACCGAGAGAAAAAAAATACTGCCTAGGAGAAACACGGGGCTTTCCAGGCAAGAGCAGAGGAAAGTGGCAATCGCGATAAAGAGATCCCGTTTCATGGCCCTTTTGCCCTACACGGTAACTCACAAGTAATTCCCGGATACCGCTTAACCGATGCGCGGAGGTAAACAATGAAAGTAATTCTGATTTCCGACGTGGAGAACATAGGAGTAGTCGGAGACGTAAAAGATGTGAAGAACGGGTTGGCGAGGAACTATCTCTTCCCTCGCAAGCTCGCAGTAAAGGCAACGGAATCGAACCTTAAGGCCTGGAAAAGCAAGATAGAGGCAATAAAGTTTCGTAAAACCGAAATTCTTGAGAACGCCAAGGCGTTTGCGGAAAAACTCGAAGGTCTTGAAATCTCCATACCCGCCAAAGCCGGGGAGGGAGACAGGCTGTTCGGATCAGTTACCTCGCAGAACATTTCCGATGCGATCGGGGAAAAAGGATTCGAGATCTCAAGAAGGGACATACTGCTTGACGGCACTTTAAAGGAACTTGGAACATACACAGTCGCACTGAAACTCCATGCGGACATAACACAGCAGATAACCGTAAACGTGGTGAAGGAAGAAGAGCAGCAGTAAAAGACAGAACCTTATTGACATTTTTTCGGAGGAAACCGCTATGTCAGACAGTTTAAAAACCCCGCAGTTCGCACCGGTGGGAGAAAAAGAAGTCACCCGGGCCATCGTCGAGGGATTCTCGGAAGAGTTCAGCGAATACATTACAAGTGACGTCATAATCGTCGGCGCGGGGCCGAGCGGGCTCGTGGCAGCAAAGGACATAGCGAAAAAGAAGTACAAGGTGCTGCTCGTCGAAAGAATGAACTACCTCGGAGGAGGGTTCTGGATCGGTGGATACCTGATGAACAAGGTCACCGTACGCGCTCCGGGAGAGACGGTTCTCGACGAGATTGAAGTGCCCTATGAAGAAGTCTCCGAAGGTCTTTTCGTCGCCGACGGCCCTTACGCCTGCTCAAAGCTGATAGCGACGGCATGCGAAGCCGGGGCGAAAGTAAGGAACATGACGCTGTTTGACGACCTGGTCTACAGGGAGAACGGAAGGGTCGCGGGGATAGTGATCAACTGGACGCCAATCGCAAACATGCCCAAGGAGATAACCTGTCTTGACCCCATCGCTATAGAATCAAAACTGGTAATAGACGCCACGGGGCACGACGCCTACTGCATTTCCAGGCTCTCCCAGCAGGGTCTTTACAAAAAACTTCCGGGTCACGGATCGATGTGGGTCGAGAAATCGGAAGAAGCGCTCGTTGAATACACAGGAGAAGTGCACCCCGGACTGCTCGCGTGCGGAATGGCAGTTAACACCACTTTCGGACTTCCGAGGATGGGACCCACTTTCGGAGGAATGCTGCTTTCCGGAAAAAAGGTAGCCCAGGTAGCTATAAACATACTCGATGAAATGGACTAGAGACCCGCAGTAGTCTCTCTACTGACTTTTTGCTATCTTCCTTATCTCGCTCTCGCACTCGGCACACAAAAGACCCGAGTACTGAGTATCGAGAACTTCCTTCTGCCAGTGCGAATTAAAAAGCGCGCATTTGCCGTTTTCGCAGAATTCCTTCCCGCAAAAATGATGCAGAAGAGGCTGAAGCACGTAGGAACCTGTTATCTTCGTTATCCTCTCGTCTTCATAGTCAATGAACTTTCCCCGGAACGCCTCGTCAAGTTCTGAGAGATTCCTCCCCGACCGGACAAACTCCGCCTTGAGAAAATAATACTCCCTCGGTCTTGCCGGACCTTCCACAAGTCCCGAGGTTGAAACAAAGGACGGAAACCCCGAGATTATAGCCCTCGCGTGGTATCTCCGGGATCCGTAAGTGCCAAGCAGCCTGCCCGTGATAACCGCGTGAAAGTCGTTTTCCGCGAGTTCTCCGGGATGTTCTCTAAGAAAGAACCTAGAGAATATTCTCTGAACCCAGAGGCCGTCATAAAGCTCCTTTTCAAACGGTTCGGACACCTGATGGGTTTTGAATAAATCAACGGGCGTTTCAATGTCAAAGACCCTGGCCCTTGAGAGAAAAGATTCAAATTCGGCCATCTCTTTGGCCCCCAGCGAGAGATAGCTCAGAAAATCCCCGCGAAACTCAACCGAAAGACCCAGGTCCGTAAGAAAATCCGTTACATCCTGGATGACAAGCGATTGCGAAGGACTGTCTGAATAAAGGTATACGGTGAACATCGGGGTAGAATTTCTCAGAAATCGTAGCCGGATGAGAACTCGGCTATGATCTCAATTTCCACCGGAGAGTCCATCGGGAGTGCGGGAACCCCCACTGCGACCCTCGCGTGGCGTCCGTTCTCAGAGAGTATGTCGGAGAAAAACTCTGAGGCGCCGTTAACCACCTTGTGCTGTTCCGTAAATCCAGGGGCGCTCGCCACGTAACCCGTCACTTTCACGATTCTGCTTAGCTGGCGAAGATCTTCCAGGGTATGACTGATCACTGAAAGGCCGTTTATCGCCGCAAGCCTCGCCGCCTCGTAGGCCTCCTCAACCGTAAGGTCGGACCCTACTTTGCCCGTGAAGAGAAGTTTTCCTTTTTTAACGGGAAGCTGGCCTGACACGAAAATCAGGTTCCCCGACACAGTAGCGGGAACGTAGCTTCCAAGGGCCGGAACTTTCTCCGCGAGTTCTATTCCAAGTTCCGCAAGTTTTTCCTCTATCATCACTCGCGCCCCGTCTTTACGCCAAGATATATTGTCCTGCCCCTGCGCTCGATAAGAAAAAGCAGGGTTCCGCTAGAACCATGCTCTTTGAGCGCGTCATGGTATTCATCGAGTCCACTAACGGCATCTCCGTTTACCTCCACTATCACGTCGCCCGGGTGAAATCCCGCTTCAGAAGCAAGGCTCCCGCGTGCAACTCTTGCGATAATGACTCCGTCCGACGCCTTGATTTTGAACCGGCTTCTTAGCTGCTCGGTTATCTCGCTCACTTCAATGCCGAGTTCCTCCTCGGCTTTCAGCTTGTCTGTGGATTCCTCGGTTTTTTCGTTCTCAGGATGTTCGATAAGCTTTATGGTAAAGGCTCTTTGCTTCCCGTCGCGAAGCACCACGAATTTCGTATCGACCCCGGGCTTGGTAAGCGCCAGCTTTCTTGCAAGCGTAGCGGCATCCTGAATCTCCTCGTCCTCGACGGAAACAATAACGTCTCCTCTTCTGAGGCCCGCCTTGTCCGCCGGACTTCCTTCCCTGACCTCAGATACCAGCCCTCCCTTGTCGCGGTTGATCCCGAGAGCTTCTGAGATTTCGGGGGTTATGTCCTGAATCATTATTCCGAGCCAGCCCCTGATGACCTTCCCATGAACCTTGAGATGCTCAACGACAGTTTTCGCCATGTTTATCGGTATGGCGAAACCAAGACCCTGACCGCGGGCCATAACCGCGGTGTTCACGCCCACAACCCTGCCCTCATAGTCAAAAAGCGGTCCCCCGCTGTTTCCAGGGTTAATGGCCGCGTCGGTCTGAATGAAGTTATCGTATCGCCCGATTCCAAGGGCCCTCCCCTTCGCGCTGACTATCCCGGCGGTGACCGTGTGACCCAGGCCGAAAGGGTTTCCGATGGCGAACACCCCGTCTCCTATAGCAAGGGCCGAAGAATCGCCCATTTCCACAGCGGGAAGAGGCCCTTGCGGATCGACTTTGAGCAGCGCAAGATCCGTTGCGGGATCGGTGCCGACTATCTTGGCAGTGTATTTCCTGCCGCCTTCGAGTATCACCTCGATCTCCTCGGCTTTTCTCACGACATGGTTATTAGTAATTATGTAGCCGTCGGAACTCATTATGAAGCCTGAACCCAGTCCCTTGTTCCTGAATTCCCTCCCCGGCATCTGGTCGGAGAAAAACTTTTCGAAAAATTTCTTGAAGTATTCATCCTGGGACGGCAGGGCAAACGGTGACGCTTTTATCACGTTCGTCGTACTTATGTTAACAACCGAAGGGGTAAGGCGCTTTACCGTAGGCGATATGGACTCGGAAGAGCCATGGGAAAGGGCTTTCGAGAGAGGAAAAGAAAGAACCGCCGCCACTATGAAGAAAAAAAGCGGGTGTTTAAGTAATTTCACTGAACTTACGCTCCGGAATCAAAAAATTTTTAACCGCGGGACAACGAACTCACAGGGGATCTTTCAGCATATTGTCCCAGTACCTGAAAAGCTGTCTGCTTGAATACACTCTCACAATATAATCACGTATGGACGAAAGAACACCGCTTTCGGTGTATATGAATTTCCCCATGATCCTTGACTGGTTCTGAACCTTGTTCACCCTGCCCTTTCTTCTTGACTCGTACTGCCAGAAGGCGTGAGGGAGGTTTACCGAATCGGTCCTGCAAAGTTCCTCGGCCAAAACGGCCGCCGATTCCATCGCCATCGATACGCCCGCGCCGGCGTTCGGCAGTATCGCGTGAACCGAGTCTCCGACAAGAACAACCCTTCCGCGTGACCAGCTGTTCATTCTGAGGTCATTGTACTCGTCGTAGTAAATATCGCGCGGGTCATCAAGACTGCGCAGGATTTCCGGCACCACGCCCCCGAACTCGGAGAAGCTCTGCCGGATGCTCTCTATTCTCGTATCAACGCTGTCGCGGACTCCGGATTCTCTTCTCACGCTGGTGAAAACGGCGAGACGTCCGCGTGTCGGCCACATCCCGAGAAATTTCCCCTTCCCCCAGTACTCGATAATCCCTTCGCTTTTGCAGAGGTCCGGGTTGACCCAGAAGCCCCAGCCGGACATACCGCTATAGCGAAGCGGTATATCGCCGAAGACATCCTTTCGTACCCTGGATCTTATCCCGTCACATCCTATAACCAAATCGTAAGTCCCCGTGCTTCCGTCGCTGAATACCGTTTCGACTCCGTCTGCGGTATCCTCAAGAGAAACGACCGTGGTGTTCATCTTGACCGAACCCTCGCTTACCGCCTCCAGAAGTATGCCTATCAGGTCAGGCCGGTAAATGCTTATTATGGGACCGTACTTCTCAACCACGGAATCAATCGTGTAGCTGTTTATAACCCTGCCCTTGTAGTTGGAAATGTTGTAATTGGTAAAACCGCAGCCCCGTTCCCTGAGCAGCTCGTAAAGACCGAGCCCCTTGAGTATCCTGCTGCCAGAAGGCCAGACCACTATCACGTACCCCACATCCCCGAACCGGGGAGCCCTCTCTACAAGAGTCGGCCGGAATCCTCGCTGCTCAAGAAGCCCGCAGAGCGTGAGTCCGGCAACGCCGGCGCCGACGATAAGGACTCTCATGTCGGGACCGTAACGGACACGGCCGTTTGAAGACATGGACGCATTTTCAACCCGGTTCATGTTTCTCTCCGCTTTATCTCCTTAAAACCAAAAAAGGCTGACCTCGAATTACAGAAAAATTATAAACTATTTTGAAAAGACTGCTTAATGCTGTTTTTGGTTACCTTTCCCATTGAGTTTCTCGGAAGCGAGGAAAGCAGCAGAAGCCGGGCCGGAAGCTTGTACCTGGCGAGTTTGTCCGAAGCCCAGCTGCGAAGCTCCTCAAGGTCAATCGAGAGGCCCTCCCCCAACACGAGCGCCGCCCCTACCCTCTCTCCCCAGCTCGGGTCGGCGACCCCCACCACCGCGCATTCTTCAATAAACGGATGTTCTCTCAGCACCTCCTCGATTTCAAGGGCGGATATCTTGTATCCGCCCGACTTTATTATGTCCACCGATTCCCGCCCGAGTATCCTGTAGGAGCCTCCGCGTTCCAGAAATGCAATGTCTCCGGTTCTGAACCATCCGCCACAAAACGCACTCTCCCGCGGTTCTCCCCAGTATTCAAGAAACACTCCTTTTCCCCTCACCCTGATCTCCCCCTGTTCCCCAACGCCCAGCCGCCTGCCGTTCTCGTCAAAAATTCCCACCTCGACCCCAGGCATGGCAAACCCCACGCGCCCCGGAAGCCTCTCGCCCCTGTAAGGATTCGAAAGAGTCATTCCTGTCTCGGTCATTCCATATCTCTCAAGAAGCACCTGCCCGCTTACCTCTTTCCATTTCTGAAGAACGGACACGGGAAGAGCTGCAGAGCCGGAAACCATGAGACGAAAGCCGAGAAGACAATCTCTCATGTGTTTTCTCTCACAAGCGGAGGAATCATCCCAGAGACCTATCAGTTTGGAATAAATCGTGGGGACGCCCATAAACAGGGTCAGGTCTTTTTTTTCAAACCTCTTCCATACTTCCCGCGCATTGAATCCGTCCATCATCACGCATCTGGCGCCGGACCAAAGGCAGCAGAGAACCACATTCAGTATTCCGTGGAGGTGATGAAGGGGCAGGACGTTGAGTATCGAATCTTGAGGGGCCCACTCCCACGCTTCCGTCATGCTGTTTATCTGGGCTTTTATGCCGAGGTGAGTCGAGACTACTCCCTTGGGTTCAGATGTAGTGCCGCTTGTGTATATGATCATCGCCTTTCTTTCTTCGCAGATGCGGGGAAGTTCTCCCCGGGCGGGCCGAAAAACGTCCGGAAGCTTCTGCAGCCGCACGTCGGTACCGCCGAGAGCACCATCGAGTTTTTGGGCGAGGTCAGGGTGAAAAACGACCTTCTCGGCACCGCAATCCCTTATGACGTACTTTATTTCTCTTGGAGAATGGGTGATGCCCAGGGGAACGGACACGCCTCCCGCCATCCATACTCCAAGCTTAAGCGCCACGTACTCAAACCCCGGCGGAACCAGAAACGCGATCCTTTTTTCTTCAAGATCTTTTTCGTCGCCAAGAAGATTAAGCGCCGCAAAGCGCGAGACACGAAGCAAGTCGGCGTAAGTAAAATTTCCCGTCCAGTCCTCAACCGCAGTTCTTTGCCCGAAGCCATCTGCCCTTTTTACAAGTTCGATTTCCGGCATTAAGCTCTCTTTAACCTCCCGGCTTTTTGTTTTATAATAATAGAGTCTTAAACACCACCCCGCAATCCATATTAGGAGGCTTAAAACGGCAATCCGTTTTCAATCAGCAAAACCATGGCCACCCAACGTGAAATAACCGAACTGGGAAACCCCGTGCTCAGGCAAAAGACCCCAAGGGTGAAAAACATAAGTGACCCGGAAATCCAGGAGTTGATTGATGATATGATTCTTACAGCCGCCGAGGCAAACGGCGTCGGAATCGCCGCCCCTCAGGTATCTGAATCTCTCCGTATCTTCATAATTGCCGGGGCCCCGAGTTCACGGTATCCCGACGCCCCTGAAGCTGAGGTCAGGGTGGTAATCAACCCCGAGATAGTTTCGGTATCAGACGAGGTGGAAAAAGGCTGGGAAGGCTGCCTCAGCATCCCTGGAATCCGGGCGCTTGTACCAAGATACAAGTCGATCCGCACTGTCTACAGAGACAGAGACGACAATCACGTGGAAGAGGATTTCTCGGATTTTGCGGCGAGAGTTTTCCAGCACGAATACGATCACATAAACGGAATAGTGTTTCTTGACAGGGTTGAGAGTCCGCGCGAGATAATTACAGAAAGAGAATACATGAAGCTTGCGGCAGAGCCCGATTCCGAAGAACAGGAATGACGCTGCCCGCGGGGGCTAACAGATTAACATAAGGAGAAACTCATGAGCGAATACCCAGAAGGTCTCGATCACGCTATAGATCACGGCTTCTACGACGCCGTTTTCCAGAGAAGGTCCCGGCGTTTCGGCCTCGGAATGGAAATCGAAAAGGGACCCCTTCAGTACAAGTCAAAACACGATCCCGTACCCTTGTCCGAGCTTGAGGAAGCCATACTGGTGTGGACTGGTCTCGGCATAAAGAACATAAACCTCTCCGATTTTCCCCCGCACGTGGGTCTTGACCTTGAGATGCAGTTTACGAGCAAGACGATCCCCGCTCTGGGGGATGTGCACAGAACGGAACTTTTCTACACGAATGACGAGGGGCTCTACATGATAAAGATGCATGATCGGCGCGCCGAGGATTTCGAGGGTCTTGAGAAAATGACCCGCCACCAGAGAGTGGACCGGATACTTGAGCTGTTCCGCGAATCCAGGATCAAGCTTTCTGACGGAAGAGCGGACCTGCCGTCAAAACCTCCGGGAATCGCCGCTCACAACCTCTGGAACGTGAACAAGCCCGGAACGACGGTGTTCATGCCGGTAACGGATCTTTCAGCGTGCATAATCAATCTTTACTTCTTCTACATGAGGCCTGACCACAGGTTCAATTTCGTCGATGAGCTTCACAGACTGAGACCACCCGGAACCGCGCACTGGCTTGAAAAAGGCTTTCTTGACAAGTCAAAAAGAATGCCGCTTGTCGAAGCGGAACTTCGCTTCGCAAACGGCTACATCGCCGAGCAGGCCTTTATGGGACAGAACATGGTACTGACGCTTCAGACCCTCGGTCTTGGAGGATGGCTTTTCAGCGGATTCGCGAGCATGTTCATGCTTGGGGGAACCCCTTTTAACAGGGGGCTGGGCTTTCGGTTCGCAACTCCCAAGATACAGGGCGACACGGGAAACCCGAACCCGGTTGCCGTAGGCAGAGATGACCTCTTCCAGGCGTTCTGCCCGCCGTACTACAAGGACATGGGGGAAGCCGTGGAAGCGTTTAACGACATGAAATGGACAAACTGGGAATCGCACAAGCTCCCCTACAAGGACCCGACCGGAGTGCTCGCGGAGGTTGAAAGACCCAGTAAAGACGAAATTCAGGTTGTAAAGGACATCTGCAACTACGTTTACGATACATATGGAAGGTTTCCTGCCTTCTCCGATCCCATGTTCCTTCGGTTCATGGTGCAGGCCCATCATCTGGACCTGGATTTCTATGATAAGTACTACCCGCCCGGGGCTTATACGGAGGCGCATAAAAACCATTTCGCGCACTGGCATCCCGACATTCCCGATCCGTTTGCCGACGGATAAGAAACTGCATATAAAGCACGGGTTCCCTGTGGGTACTATCGCCAGAGAGGCCCCTTGCCGCCGCGCTAATCCCGCTTTCCGCGGAAAATGCATCTGAACGGTTGTTTGAGAAGGAATAAGACAACCTGAAAGTTGAATAACACCCCTGCAAAACTGAGAAGGTCGGAGGGTTTCATGTAGATTTGCGAATCCCACACTCCCATCTGCCCGCTTATTACGATAAAATCGCCCTCCACGGACGATTCTGTCACCGTTATCTCAAAATCCCCGGCTGGACTGGTTACTTTCATTAAAATTCTCCCGTGACAGATTAAAGACTTCTGAGTTCAGTATATCCAAAAAACCGCAATCCTCACGCGGGAACCGAAAGGGCCTCTCTCATCACCTCAACCGGGGCATCTTCGCCCGTCCAGATCTCAAAAGCGTCAACTCCCTGATAAAGGAGCATGCCGAGCCCGGATTCCGCTCTTAACCCCAGGGCCCTTGAGTCCCTTACGAGCGGAGTGATCGGAGGCTTATAGACAAGATCGTAGACCACGCAGTTCTCATCAAGCAGGTCTAGCGGAAGACAAAGAGCCTCGATATCGCCCATTCCCGCAGAAGAGCAGTTAATCACAATGTCCGCCTGCTCCATCATCCGAGCTACCCGCTCTGCGTCCTCAAGCGGGGCCACGGAGAACCCGACGCTCTCAAAGCGCGGGGAGAATTCTTCTGAGAGTTTCTGCGCTTTCAGGTAGGTTCTGTTCGCAATCGCAACGCTTCGGGCGCCACCCGTGCACATCGCCACTATTACGGCCCTCGCCGCTCCGCCGGCTCCCACAATAAAGACATTTTTGCCCAGGGGAGCAAATCCAAGTTCGGAATCAATGGCTCTCAGCACCCCCGAGATGTCCGTGTTGTAACCCTTGAGCCTGCCCTTTTCGTTAACTATGGTGTTCACCGCGCCGACCATGGATGCCTCGGGTGCAATCTCGTCGAGACCCGCCATAACGGACTGCTTGTGCGGTATCGTGACGTTGACTCCGCCGACGCCGAGAGTTCTTATTGAATCTACGGCCTTGCCTATGTTCCGGGGTGGAACGTCAAAAGCCAGATAAACACAATCAAGCCCCAGATGCGCAAACGCCGCATTATGCATGGCGGGAGACAGGCTCTGGGATACAGGGTGACCGAAAATGCCGTATATCCGCGTTGTGGCTTTTATCTCCAAATCCGTTCCTCTCTCGGGTGGTCGCGAAGAACTTGCCGCACCGCGCCGACATCGTTCTCTATCTGCGCCACAAGCTCATCCACGCTCGCAAAACGCTTCTCGTCTCTCAGTCTTTTGACAAAATTAACTCTTACTTTCTTTCCGTAGAGATTGCCCTCGAAATCAAAGATGTGGGTCTCGACCGTAAGTCCGCCGCTCTCCTTAAATGTCGGGCGTATCCCTATGTTGGTAATGCTATCGCGGAAGCCGTCTGAGAGCCTGACGTAGGTGGCGTACACTCCGGGTTTGGGGAGAATCTCCCACCGGGTGTCAAGGTTAACCGTGGGGAACCCAAGTTTCCTGCCCCTTCTTTCTCCTTCCACGACAACACCCTCCACGTAGTAATCGTAACCGAAAAACCGGTTTGCCTCACCGACCTCTCCTTCTCTTACAAGGTTTCTTATAGCGCTGCTACTCACCACACGATCATCAACCCGCGCCACTTCGGCAACTACCGTGTTGAAGCCATGGGTTTCTCCCATGGATCGCAGAAGATCAACGTTTCCTTTCCTTTCGTGTCCGAAGGAAAATCCCGGGCCGACCACTATGTCCTTTATCCTGAGGCGCTCAAGAAGCATCTTTTTTACAAAATCCTCAGCACTTACCCTTGATAGTTCACGGGTGAAGCCGAGGCATACAACCGCGTCAACTCCGGCGGCCTCAAGCATCTCGAACCTTCGCTCCAGCGGGAAGATGAGAGGAACATCCTTCCCGCCGAGAACCTTCTGCGGATGTGGATTGAAAGTAATTACACAGCAACGCGTGGAATTTTCCCGCGAGCAGCGTTTCGCGGTCTCTATTATCTCTTTGTGTCCGAGATGAATGCCGTCAAAATTTCCAATGCCCGCCGAGGTCTCAAAATCCAGAGGCTGGCGGGGGTCAATGATAATTTTCATGTCTTCCTAAATTTTTCAATCAGTCCTTGATGACAAGCAGAGAACTCCTTAGAACAGAATTACTGCAAAGCATTTCAAGTTGCTGACCAGGATTCCCCCTTCTTCAGCGCGCATCATCTTTGATTCCATTGCGGCAGGATTTTTTATCTTTATCTGTTCTGAAAACTGATTCTTCATCAAACCTAACTGCTGTTAAAAGTGCTTTCGCGACGATCCCCGATGGTACCGCTACCACGCCCAGACCACACATCATTATCAGAAAGGTAAACAGTTTTCCTCCCACAGTCATGGGATAGATATCATCGTAGCCAAGGGTAGTAATTGTGGCAACCGCCCACCAGAGGCTATGGAATATTGACTTGAAAGGATCCGGCTGAACCTCATGTTCAAAATAATAGATACCAGCGGCTGAGATATAGATCAATATCATTGTGGCAAACAGAAATATAAAAACTTCTTCTTTCGCGTATGAAAGAGCCTTTCCGAAACGATCCATCGTCCTGCTGTACCTGGCAACCTTAAGAATGCGGAAGACGCGGATGAGGCGAATGGCGCGCAACAAGCGGGAATCAAATCCCGGGAATAATATCCAGAAAGGAAAAATGGCAATAAAATCAATAATGCCGTAGAAACTGAATATATAGTTTGTTTTCTTCGGTGCCGCGATGACGCGAAGACCGTATTCGATTGCAAACAACACAGTGATGACAATTTCAAAAACATACAATATTTGTTTTAGATTCGGCGGCAAGCCAGGCAGGGTATCGACGGACAAAATTGCAATCGAGAGGAGAATTAAAACGAGTACAACGATATCAAACGCACGACCCGATGATGTATCGGATTCCCTGACGATTTTCCGTATATTCAGACTCATTGATCAGTTAGCTTAAGACAGAGAAGTGGACTTTTTCTTAACAGCTTTTTTCTTTTTTTTAAAGTGTCTTCCAACCAACGCAAGATAAACATTTTTGTTGGTTTTTGATATATTCTAGCGGAAGAAGTTTAGCTAACTTTGAGAAAGAGTTAACATCTGCCGCTAGAAACTTCCGTTTTTGACGATTTTTTTTAGTCTGCTAAGATTTGGAGAATCGGTTTGAATCAACTCAATGGTGCACTTCGGAGTTCAAGCGGTGAACACAAATCGCGTCACCTGCGACCTTCCTTTCTGTATTCTTCCAAAACATCATCGGAAACAGGAGCAATTGTTTTGCTTGTCTTCAGAATAGCGCCAATTGCGGCTGCGGTTTTCTGCCTAGTCGCATCTCTGCTCGGCAGGAGATCCGCAACAGGTTTGCCACGGTTGGTTATAGTGAAGCTTTCTCCTTTTTGCACCCGTCTCAGTATTTCAGACAGTTTGGTTTTGAGTTCATAGGAACCTATATTTTTTTTGCGCATAACTCCCTATCTCCTTAAATGCCTTTGTAGATCAGTATACTGGTCTGCAGGGTTGGATCAACGAGTCTCCACTCTCCGGCGCTGGATGGAAAGACCATCAGGTTAAATGTATATTTTTATTGCTGTTGAAGTTCTTTGTCTTGTTAGTCCAAGAGGCCTAAATATTACAGAGAATGCACCTTGGCACTACTTTCTTCAAAAACCTTATAGCTGGCGTAATGACAAACCAAATTTCAAAAGCGGATATTACGTTTCGATTCAAAAACATAGGGCCAGTGCGCAAGGCAGACCTGGAACTCGGCGACCTTACGGTAATCGCAGGCCGGAACAACACTGGTAAGACATACATAGCTTATACCATCTATGGATTCCTGAAGTGGAAATCCTCTCACTATGACACTGCGCTTTTGGCAACGCAAAAGTTTTCCAAAGCACAATTTTTAGACCTACACCAAGTGACCGAGAAAATCAGCCAAGAAGGTCTAGCGACCTTCGCCCTTGATACGGAAACTTTCTTCAGACAAAGAAAAGAGACAATTAAGGCGCTTTCTCGTGCGTTCTCAAAAGAAATTCTACCTTCTGTATTTAGTTCCGAGAAAGATGACTTCGCAAAAACTTCCGTTGATGTAGATATCGGACAAGCTTGTTCCAATCATTATCAATATCCGGAATCTAATCTCGACCACAAGAAGCCTCTTTCTATCAAGTACGACGGAAGCAAGGTCACAATAACCTGTGACAGGGAAAAGCTTGGGCCCGACGCTGCCGGATTGCAGAATCTAGTCTCCCATAATTATTTTCGATTCCTGGTCAATGATTTATTCCCCGACCCCTTCATTCTTTCCGCTGAACGATTCGGAATCTCTCTTTTCTACCGTGAGTTGGATTTTACCAAGAATCAGATTGTTGACATACTGCAGAAAATGGGTGCCGACAAAAAAGACAGAAAGAGAAAATTTCTCCCTTTCATGCTTCTTGAAAAGTCCGCCAGCCGTTACGCGCTACCGATTAAAGACAATATTGACTACACGCGCAGCATCCCCGACTTGAGCAAGAGGAAAAGCGAACTTTGCTTATTACAAAATAAAGGGACACTGATTCCGAGTTAAAGGGGACACCTGTTCCGAGAATAAAGGGACAGTAAAATCTCCTTTTTCTTCTTCCCCAAAACAGACTTTAACACGTCTTGAATTTCTCTGTCAAACGACGAGTAAAAAGCCTGTCTTTTTCTCTTAAAAATGACCTCCGTTTTCTTCCTTTGCCGACACCTGTTTTCAGCCACAACTTTTTTGTCAGCCCCCCCCCCACAGTTCAGTGAGAGATGAACAAAGCGAGAGCTTTGTTCTCTGAAGCTACGGGATACTGAACCAACGAGACGCATTTGGCTCCGAAGCCTGACAACGGCCAAAACGACCCGACCTCTACCCCTCAGGCATAGACGATCGCACTCTGAGCGGGCTTTAAATTGACGTTTTTTCAGCAATTGGACTGAATCATGCATAAAACGTCTGTTTTCTGACTCGCGGTGCTTCACCCTCTTGCTTTCCACGCGTTCAAAGACTCCCAGATTCCTTATCATCTCCGTTTTTTCTCGTTTCCTTTGTCTTTCTCATCGATTCCCCACCCAACTCAAGCCTGTGAGAGTTGTGAACGATCCTGTCAAGGATCGCGTCGGCAACCGTGTTGTCCCCTATTATGCCGTGCCACTCACTCACAGGAAGCTGACTTATCACCACAGTGGAACTCTCCCCGTAGCGGTCATCCATTATCTCCATGAGGTCATATCTCTGGGCGGTGGTTATCTTCTCAAGTCCCCAGTCATCTATGATCAGAACTCTCACCCTGGCAAGCTTCGCCAGAAGCTTCTCGTAGCTTCCATCGGCCTTTGCCTGAGAGAGGGCCAGAAACAGCCTTGAGACCCTGTAGTAGCGAACTGTTATCCCCCTCACACACGCATTATGACCCACAGCGCACGCTATCCATGTCTTCCCGCTGCCGCAGGGTCCCGTTATCAGCAGATTACGGGACCTCTCTATCCAGTCCCCCTCCCCAAGCTCCGCTACCTGGACTCTCCTTAGATTACGGGAGTGAGTGTAATCAATATCGCTTAGATGAGCCTTGAGCCTGAAACGGGCGTCGCGTATGAGCCTCTGCTGCTTTCTGTGCTCCCTCTCAATGCATTCCCTCTCCACAAGCAGACCGACCCTTTGCGCAAACGGCAGTTCATCATAAGTGTTGGGCTGCTCGCACTGACGCTCAAGCGCCACAGCCATCGCTCCCAGCCGAAGCTGGCGAAGACGGGATAATGTCTGTGATAAACTCATAAAAATACCTCCTTGGTTTTATCTGAACTCCCCCGGCCCCCTTATGTTCTTGTGATCCTGGGGAAGACTTAACTCTTGCTCTTCAAACAATGGAAGCCTGTCCATTCCGTTCTTAAGAATCTCCTTAACCTGACTTAATCTCATAAGCCCGTTTCCGTTCGCTACCCCGCACGCCGCATTGAGCCTTTGAGGGTACTTGCGGGAAAGACTCAGAAGACCCAGACACACCCTGTAGCCAAGCTCCGGATGATCTTTTGAATCAAGCTGAGCGTCCACCCATTTGTACACCTCCTCTCCAAGTCCCTTAGCCCAGTCTCTTAGCCTCTTGGGAGTCCACTTCCCATGCTCCCTGTGACTCTTTGGCATGTGTTCGTCTACCGTAACGTAATGCTCGTGCTTCTTTGTCAGCCGCTTATGCTGCGCTATGAGCTTGCTTTTGAAGTAAATCGTCACAATGTGCTCTGTGGCGTGAATCTCCACTCCCTCCCCCCTGTAGGTGTAGGGAACAGAGTAGCGCTTCTTTTTGTACTCCACGTGGCAATCAATGTTCACCTTGGCCTTCTTTATCTCCGTGTATGTGTAGGGATACGGAGGAAGTTCCCTCATCTCGGGGAGATCAATTTCTTCAAACAGCTCCCGGCGACATTCTCCTTCCCCCTTCTGCAACGGCTTTAAGTTCACTTCTTCTGTAAGCTCCTTTACTCGCCTGTTAAGCTGCGCTATTGAGGTGAACTGCTCGTTTCTTATCGGAGCCAGTACCCTTGTCTCCACTATCTGTACAGCCTTCTCTGCCTTGGCCTTGTCTTTTGGCTTGCGCGGCCTTGTGGGAATGATGGTTGTCCTGTAGTGATTAGTCCATTGAGCGTAAGCAGGGTTAACCTCAGGATCGTAACGGCACGCCCTGGTTACTCCGCTTTTAAGATTGTCGGGAACTATGATCTCGGGAACTCCTCCGAAGAACTCAAGCATCCTGGTATGACTCCCAAGCCAGTCCTCAAGGGACTGTGAAGCGGTAGCCTCCGCGAAGATGTAATTCGACGCCCCCATGGCCCCGACAAATATCTGCGCCTTTGTTGCTCCCCCCGTCAGGGGATCCATTATGTTCACCGTAAGCCCTGCGTAGTCCACAAAGCACTTCTCCCCGGCTTTGTGTACCTGCCGCATTGAGGGAGGCCTGTTCTTGTTGAGCCATGTTTTGTAGAGCTCGCACAACCGCGTATAGCTGTAACAGTCCCCACCCTCGTTGGCTTCAATGTACTCTTCGTACAGAAGCTGCCGCGTAACTCCCTTTTTGGTGAGCTCCCTGTTTATGTAAGAGAAATCCGGCAGCGCTTTGCCTTCCAGAGTTACCTCGTCGGGCTTGGGATAGAGAAGCTCCTCAAGCTTCTGGTCGTCAATATCTTCGAGAAGTGGCCACCGAAGACTCGCTTCCTCAGCCTTCTGGAGCAACCTCTGAACATTGCTTTTGCCTTTCTTAACGCTCTGGCTTATCTGTCTTATGGAAAGATTCAGGGACTTGAGCCTCAGAATCTCCCTTATCACTTCTGCACTCATTCTTCTTCTCGGCATCTCGTTGACCTCCTTGCCTTAGTCTGCAAACAGGTTAACAAAACACTTTTCAATGATGTTTTGAGGGAAGAAGAAAACAGGAGATTCAGGTGTCCCCTTTCGCTCGGAATCAGTGTCCCTTTTCGCTCGGAATCAGTGTCCCTTTTCGCTCGGAACTACTGTCCCTTTTCGCTCGGAATCAGTGTCCCTTTTCGCTCGGAACTACTGTCCCTTTTCAGTCGTAATATGCAAACTTCATGAAAGCAAGTTGTTTGACCACATAAAAGAGATGATGGATGGATATTACCGGTCATCGGGTGAAGATATACGTTTTGTCTCAAAGCTCCGCAAGGAAAAATATTTCGATATCCCTTTGCATATTGCTTCTTCCTCGGCCCGTGGTCTGTCCGACCTCTACTTCTTTTTGCGGCACAAGGCGGAAAAAAACACTCTCCTCATTATTGATGAACCGGAGAGTCATCTCGATACGCACAACCAGAGACTTCTGGCGCGATTGCTGGCAAGTATGGTGCGTGTCGGGTTAAAGGTTCTCGTTACGACCCACAGCGACTATCTTATCAAAGAAATAAACAATCTCATCATGCTGAGCAGACCGTTTGAAGGCAAGACCGATCTTGCCAAGAAGTTTAAATACGGCAAGAACGAATTCCTGACGCCTGATTCGGTCCGCGCTTACGTAGCGGAAAACAACGGATTGACTTCGTGCCGCGTGGACGATTTTGGCATTGACATGCCGGTCTTTGATAAGACCATAGACGATATCAACAGAACCTCAAACGAACTGGCTTCGAGACTGTCGCAAAATTCGTCTGGAGCGTGAGAAATCGTTGTTACCAGAAAACCTCAAAACTATTCTGACCCGCAAGGTGTTAATGAAGTCAAATTCAGACAGCATTACAACTCTGTCTGCCACATAGAGTTTGATAAAAATAGGCACGAGAGAGACCCTAACAGTAAAGTACTTTCTTATTGGACAGAAGAATGCCTCAAGGCTTGACAAACAACGTGTCAGGTCAGATTCAAGAATCGAGAGAGAACAATTTAAGAATATAGATGTATACACGTTCATCGGAAGCAGTATCTCGTTTGACGAAATAATTTCCTACCTTTTCCAGAAAGACGGCATGAAAAGCACCAGAACCGTGTAGAGTTCAAGCCTGCCTATGATCATGGCCAGTGACAAAATGATTTTCGTAAGCGATCCAAGGTGGGAATAGTGGCTTGTCGGACCGACCTCGTCAAAAGCGGGTCCGACGTTGGTTATGGAAGCGGCGGCGGCAGATACGGCAGATACCAGGGATATGTCCTCAAGCATAAGAACCACAAGAGCGATGAAGCCGCAGAGAAAAATGTAAAGGATAAAGAAGCTCGTTATGCTTGAAACCGCCTTTTCGTTTATCGCCTTTCCCTCTATGGTTATGGGAGAAACCACGTTCGGATAAACGAGTCTTTGTATTTCTCTGTAAGCTTTTTTGAAAAGCACCATGATTCGGAGCGCCTTTACCGATCCGGAAGTTGAACCCGCACACGCACCGAAGAACATCAGCATGAAAATCACCCATTTCACAAAAGCTGGCCACGCGTCAAAATCCGTGGTGGTAAACCCGGTTGTGGTAATAATCGAAACGACCTGAAAAGACGCGTAGCGCAGAGACTCGGAGAAGGTTCCGTAAACACCGGTCTGGATGAGTTCCAGAGCAATAAACATCGTCGCGGCAATGACGAAAAAAAGATAGAACCGGAACTCGGAGTTTCTCAGAAGCCTCCCGGGCTTCCCGGTAAAGAAATAAAAATGAAGCACAAAACTCGTTCCCCCAAGGAACATGAAAAACGTGATCAGCCCCTGTATGTAGACGCTGTCATAAGCTCCTATGCTTGCATCCCTGCAGGAAAAACCCCCGGTTGAGAGGGTGCTGAAAGAATGCGTCAGGGCGTCGAAAAAACTCATTCCGCCGAAAATAAGAAGTACCGTCAACACGGCCGTAAGGGCAATGTATACAATCCAGAGCTTCTTGGCGATTTCGGCTATTTTCGGAGCGAACTTCTCCGTCGTCGGTCCCGTGGTCTCAAGCCCCATCAGCTGGGCCCCGCCCACAAAAAGCCTGGGGAGAATCGCGATTCCAAGAACTATTATTCCCATGCCGCCAAGCCACTGAGTAAAATTCCTCCAGAAAAGAATTCCCTTGGGAAGCCACTCAATGGACACAAGCGCGGTGGCTCCTGTGGTGGTAAAACCCGCGGTCGATTCGAAGAGCGCGTCAACCGGGCTGGCAAACACCCCGTAAATGTAGTAGGGAATGGCACCGAAAACACTTGCAAACACCCAGCAAAGCGCCGCGATCAGAAAACCTTCCCTTCTTCGTATCTCAGTCGGGACTTCGGGAATGCGGCAGGTAAAAATAAGCGCAAGCCCCGCAAGCGATGTCACAAGCGCCGAGATCAGGAATGCAGAAAGATCATCCTCAGGGTAAAACAGAGTACAGACAGCCGGCACGAGCATCAGCAGCCCGAGATACATCACGAACTTTCCCGTGAGATGAAAACAGAACCTGACGTTCACGAAACCAGTATCTCTTCAACTTTTTGCACGGCGGCCGGCAGGGAGAATACCACCAGACGGTCCCCGATCTGCGCAACGAAATCCCCGCCGGGGAATATCGGTTTCCCGTCCCTTATGCAGACGCCTATGACGGAATCGTGGGGCATTCTGCACTCAGAAAGAGGCACCCCCAGAATCTTCGTATGCTCGTTTACGTCAAACTCGAGAATCTCTCCCGCTCCCTCGTAAAGAAGCGATACGTTAGCCTCTCCGCCGAGATGGAGAGAGTTCAGAATGGCGTTTGCCACGGCCATGTTTACGCTTATTGCCCTGTCAATCCCGATCGCTTCGAGAACTTCTGAGTAATCGGGATTCGAGTAAAGCACTGTGCAGCGGTCAATACCAAGATTCTTCGCAAGAAGCGCGCTGAGCACGTTGTTTTCATCATCGCCGGTAAGCGCAAGCAGGTAATCGCTCTTTTCAACCCCGGCCTCTTTCAGTATCCCGAGGTCGGTTCCGTCACCTTCAAACACCATCACGCCGACAAGTTCCTCAGCGGCAGCCCTGGCCTTGTCATGATCGCTTTCAATGAGCCTGACGGAAAGTCCTTTTTCGTGAAGCGCGGAAGTCACCTCACACCCCACCCTGCCCCCGCCGACTATGATAACGGAATGGACTTTCTGGATTTTCAGGTTAAAAAGTTTCTTGAGTTTCTCAAGTGCCGAAGGAACCCCGAGAGCGAAGACAAAATCTCCCGGGCGAAGCTCCGTATCTCCCCGTGGAATGGTTATCCTGTGCTCCCTCTGCAACCCGACGAAAGTCCAGTTCCTTGGGCTGCTGACGAAATTCCTAAGCTTCTCATTTATTATCGGCACCCCTTCATCCACCCGGAGTTTGAGAAGCTCTATCTGTCCGCTCGCGAAAAATTCCACCCTTCCCGCGAAAGGAGCGCTTATAAGTGCGCTTATCTTCTCTGAAATTATGCCGCTTGAACTTACTACAGAGATGTTCGAGTTCTCTATGACCCCCGCGTATTCGGCATACTTCGCGTTTTTTACCGCGGCGACGATTTTTTTGACTCCCGAGGCATGGGCGATAAACGAGGCGAGTATGTTCGTTCTGTCATCCCCGGTAACCGCAAGAACTATGTCGGCCTTTTCTATCTCCGCCCGTCTTAGAACGACAGGGTCGTCCCCGTTTCCCTGAATTGCCAAGACATCCTGAGTCTCCTTGGCCTTGGCTATGAGTTCGGCGTCTTTTTCAATCACCACAACTTCCTGACTCTTGGAAAGCTCCCTTGAGAGGAAATCCCCAACCTGCCCCAGGCCTATTATCAGAATTCTCTGCATAGCAGCAAACTAACCTCGCACCCGCTCTCCCGTGATGCCGCCGGAGAGCTGAAACAGCCTTACCCCAAAGACGGCAACGAGCAGCAAAGCCGCAAGCTGCGCCTGGGAAAGGCCATCTACAAAGCTCGGGGTGGTCTCCCTTATAAACTCAATCAGGAACCTCTGAGTGCCGAGAATCACGAACCCCACTGCAGAGACAAACCCTGCGGGACGGCTTTGTGTTCTGATTTTCCAGAGAAAGACAAAAAGCAAGCCCATAAACAGCATATCGTAGATCTGGGTGGGATGAACATTGACGACTCTATCTGAGAAAGAAACCGCCCAAGGCAGGGAACACACGGTCCCGTAATCGCACCCGTTAAGAAAACATCCTATCCTTCCGACCCCGTGACCAAGGATGAGGGCAGGGCAAACGATATCGAGAAGCACCCCGAAATCCGTTTTTTTAAGTCTTGAGACAATCCACAGGGCGAAGAATATTCCGACCAAACCCCCTACCGATGCATACCCCGATATGAAGTAACGCGCCGGGTCAGAGAGAAATTCAGTCAAGGTGGCGTTCTGGTAAAGAAAAAGCATCTTGGCTCCCGCAAGCCCAGCGATAAAGCATGCAAGCAGAAGAGTGGAAGGAAGCGTCGGGTCCATTTTCCTGCGGCTAGCCTCCGCGGATACCACCCAGTAAGCAACCAGGTATCCAAGCGCGAGAAATACCGAATACGAATATATGACCAGACCTCCGCCGAGGTCTAAAAGTACCGGGTACATATGGCGTCTCCCTGGCTTACTCTTCTTTCAAAAAAGAATCCATGTTTAACAGAGGTACCATGTCACCACCCGAGAATTTGGGAAGGGTGCCGTCCCACCTCTCCGCTATTCGAAGCTGAATGATCTGCGGATTGTTCTTAAGCGCCTTGGCTTCTCTCTCAATCGCCGCGGCTCTTGCCTTGGATCCCACCTCTATCTCGAAAGCATGGGCGCTTGCGGCAAGCTTTTTCTCCTCTGCGGCGGCTTCCGCCTGGGTCACTCTTCTTATTTTCTCGTTTAGAGCCTGAAGCGCCTCCTGCTCAGCCTTTACCTTGAGTTCAATCGCCTTGTTGAACTCATCTGAGAAATCAAAGTCCGTTATGGCGATGTTGGCTATTCTGAGAGCATTGGTAGAAATTTCCTTCTCGGCCAGAGTAATTGATATGAAATTGTTTATGGCCTCCTGTATCTCGACTTTCACCTCAGCCCTCTTGGTAACCAGCTGCTCGGCTGTGTACTTGGCCGTAATGGCCTTTACAGACTCCTGAATCGCAGGCTCTATAAGCGTTATCGACACGGTGTTTCTCTTCCCTATCTTCTGAAATATAACGGGAGCGAGTTCTCCCGTAATGGAATACTGGAGAGTAACCTGGGTCTGTACCGTCTGAAGGTCTTTGGAAGCGGAGACAGCCTTGGCACTAGCCGCGGTAAGACGGATATCGATCTGTTCAACCTTATCCATGAAAGGTTTTTTCATATGGAATCCCTCGGGAAGCGCATTGGGCTGCACGGCGCCAAGGGTCCGCACGACTCCAACATGCCCGCTTTCAACTATTACGAAAACCCCCGTCACTACAAAAAACAGCAGAATAAAAATTATCGGATAAAAAATATTAAGTTTGGGCAACTGCCGCCTCACTTTCATCTAATACCTCCGTTAGATACTTGTGTATCCATACATTATAATACTTGTGTGAAAAAACCGAAACTCACAAGAAAAAGACTTTTGCAAGGAGCAAAAGCGTTTTCTCCAATTTGTTCAAGGATAACTTTTCCTGAAATTTATGGAATAACCGACGGTAAAGCGGTAGGTACTTTTATTGAACATAGGTTCAGGGAACATCTTGCTGAAAATTACGAATTCAAATCTGGAAGTTCCGCAAAAGGAATTGATTTTCCAGGCTTGGAAATTGACATTAAGGTCACAAGCATAAAACAGCCTCAATCATCCTGCCCCTACAGGTCAGCAGAGCAAAAAATTTATGGGTTGGGATACTCTCTTCTGGTTTTCGTTTACGAAAAAACTGACGATCATAAAAACAAAACCGGCCGTCTGAATTTTCTGCACACAATTTTTGTAGAAAAAGAAATTACTGGTGACTACCAGACCACCAAGGGATTACGCCATATATTAGACAATGAAGGCAACAGTGATGATCTTATCGCATTTATGTATGAGAGGTCTTTACCCATTGATGATATTCAGGCGAACAAAATTGCAGAGGAAGTCCTTAAGAAAAAACCTGAACAAGGCTACCTGACCATTTCAAATGCACTGCAATGGAGACTGCAGTACGGCCGCATAATCGAAGTGGCCGGGAATGTCAAAGGAGTACATAACTTATTGAAAAATCAGAAGAATGAGCAAAAACGCTAAAAAAGCAGAATACGGTGATTTCCAAACACCGGAGAAACTAGCCCGCCAAGTCTGTAGATTCTTAAAAAAGAGCAATATAACTCCAGGAAGCATAATTGAACCGACTTGCGGAGTAGGCTCTTTTTTCATGGAAGCACTGAGTGTGTTTGACGAAGTAAGAGAGGGGTATGCCTGTGATATTAACAACTACTACATTGAAGTGCTGAAAAACAAATTCTCGGGTTGTTCAGGTCGCATTCCGGCCAGAATTGAGACAGCCGATTTTTTCTCTAAAGACTGGGAATCCGATTTGCATAATCTGCCGGAACCTGTCTTGGTAATAGGAAATCCTCCATGGGTTACAAACTCGCAGCTTGGTCAGTTAGGAAGCGACAACCTGCCTGTAAAACTCAACCATAAAAAAATGAAAGGGCTGGATGCTTTAACGGGGAAAAGCAATTTCGACATATCTGAATGGATGATAGACCGGATGATTGAATGGCTCCAGAAAAAGCAGGGAACAGTAGCAATGTTATGTAAAACTTCGGTTGCAAGAAAAGTTCTGTTGAACGCATGGAAACACAACAGGAAAATGGAAGTCGCCACCATGCATCTCATTGACTCAAAACTTCATTTCCAGATTTCCGCTGACGCATGCCTGCTGACCGTATCTTCCTCCGATAGAAAACACAAAGACTGCAAAGTCTATAGCAATATAGAAGCGGATAATCCTGTTCAGACAATAGGACTGCGCGACTGTTTTCTAGTCGCTGACATCCACGGCTACGAAGAAACAAAACACCTGATTGAAGATAACCAGCATTACAAATGGAGAACCGGGATCAAGCATGACTGCTCAAGAGTCATGGAACTGGAAAAAACAGGGGAAGGCTTATACATAAACGGGCTTGGCGAGACGAACGAGCTTGAAGACTTATGTCTTTACCCCTTGTTGAAGGGTTCTGATCTGGCAAATGGGAGACCCCCTAAAAAATTCATGCTGGTTCCGCAAACAAGAATTGGACAGGAAACAGGATATTTGGCAGAGACGGCACCTAAGACTCTAGAGTATCTGATAAAATACGGTGACCTGCTGGACCAAAGAGTAAGTTCGATATACAAAGGCAAGCCGAGATTCTCTGTCTTTGGAGTTGGAGATTACACTTTCAGCAATTGGAAAGTGGCTATTGCCGCCCTCTACAAAAAACTTGAGTTTTTTGTCGTAGGTCCTTATGAGAACAAAGCCGTTGTATTTGATGACACTGTAAACTTTATTGCCATGGACAACGCTGAAGAATCTCACAGATTAGCGGATTTGCTTAACTCAAACACAGCAAACATCTTTTACAGATCTTTTATCTTCTGGGATAGCAAAAGACCGATTACGATTCAATTGCTTAGATCCCTGGATATTGACGGACTGTTGGCGGAATCCGGGAACGAGTATAAATACAGCATCAGTAAAACCTCAAGACAGTTACAGTTGATATAAGGTTGCTAAAAAAAGCTATACGGCTTCACCTAGCGGTTCCCTCGTATCCTTTATGAAAAGGCGGGGTTCCCTCTCCCCTTTTCGGACATTAAAACGCAGAGCGAAAACCAGATCCATTTTTTCGGGAAGACGTTTTTGGGAAGCGTAAAACCAGATGCAGTTAAACTCAGAGCCGTTCTCTCTAACCCTAAACATAAGATGCTGGTTCTTAAGCAGTTTCTGACCCGCTACATGAACGGCCTTCAGGAGAAAAAGGGGCTCGGGATTCCCTTCTCCGAAAGGCGAGAGGCTTTCAATCTCGGAGGTAAGGGTGTCATCTATGGAAGCAAGGCTGATTTCTGAGTCTATATCAAGCCTGCTTTCGGGTTTCTGACCGCTTTTTCGAAGCTCTTCTGAGAACCGCTCCCTGAAAAGATCGATCTTTTCCTCAAGAATCGTCACCCCTGCCGCGTAGGCGTGCCCGCCGAACTCCTCCAGAAGATCCCCGCACTCTGAGAGCACGGA
The DNA here is from genome assembly GCA_965208155.1 of Thermodesulfobacteriota bacterium. Taxonomy (GTDB): domain Bacteria; phylum Desulfobacterota_D; class UBA1144; order Nemesobacterales; family Nemesobacteraceae; genus Nemesobacter. The sequence continues at coordinate 1,692,467 of OZ242322.1, read as the reverse complement.
GAATATGTTAATCCCTCCGAAAGATCTCCCGCTTCCTCTGCCCACGCCGTTTTCGTCTATCGAGATGAGAAAAGCGGGTCTTCCGTAAGACCCGGCCAGGGAGGAAGCCACGATGCCTACGACCCCCCTGTGCCATTCGCGAGACGAGAGAACAAGGGAATTGGTGTTTGAGTACTCGGGTGTCGACTCAGCCATCCGGGTCGCGTCGTGCAGTATTCTCTCTTCAATGCCGCGACGCTCGGAGTTGAGTTTATCAAGAAATTCCGCAAGCAAAAAAGCATCCTCTTTGCTGTCGGCGAGAAGAAGTGAAACCGCCTTGTCCGCGGAATCAAGCCTCCCCGCCGCATTTATCCTGGGGCCGAGACGAAAGCCGAGATCAAATACCTCTATGCCATCGCCGATGCCGCTTATCTCCTTAAGTGCTCGCAGGCCCAGACGTTTGGGGCTGCGCATTCTTTTAAGACCTTCTCTGAGCATGATCCTGTTCACATTCCCCATCGGCACGCGGTCAGAGACCGTTCCAAGCGAAACAAGATCAAGAAAATCCCCCATGTTCGGTTCCTCGACAGTCTCGAAAAATCCCTCTTCCCTCAGAGTTCTTCTAAGGGCGAGAGCGAGGTTAAACGCCACTCCGACACCTGCGATCTCTTTTCCCGGGTACCTGCAGTCCTCCTGACGGGGGTTGAGAACAGCGACGGCCTCGGGCAGCTGGCCGAAGAAGCTGTGATGATCCGTGACTATGAAGTCCATTCCCAGCGCGCGCGCCTGCGCCACTTCATCCACAGCCGTAATTCCGCAGTCAACCGAGATTACAATGTCCACCTGCTTTTGCTTGAGATCGCGAAGCGCCGTGGAGTTTACACCGTAACCCTCTTTGAATCTGTCGGGAATGTAGTACGTGACGTCGCAGCCGAGGGCTCTTAGAAAACCCGTCAGAAGAGAGGTCGCCGTGACACCGTCAACATCGTAGTCTCCGTAAACAGCGATTTTTTCCTTTTCGTAAACGCACCTGCAAAGACGCGCCACCGCCTCCTCCATACCTTTCATAAGGAAAGGAGAAGGCAGGTCCGAGAGGGATGCGGAGAGAAAGGCTTCGGCGTCCTGGGCAGAACTTATTCCCCTGTTTACCAGAAGTCCCGCGGTTATCGGCAGGATCCCGAGCTTTGCCGAAATCTTCTCAACCGGCCCTTTGGCGGGTTTTGCTACCACCCATTTTCTTTTATTCATAAGAATTCCGCGGGAAAGGATTCAGGAAGAGATGTTTTCTTTCCCCAGGTGCTCAACGAGTCCCGAAAGCCCGAGGTAATAACTGTGCGCCCCGAAACCCGACACCACGCCGAGCGATACTCCCGAGACAAACGATTTCTGCCTGAAGTCCTCCCTTTTGTATATATTGGAAATATGAACTTCCACAACAGGCATTCCGGTTGAGAGTATGGCGTCCCTTATGGCTACGCTTGTATGGGTATAGGCGCCGGGGTTTATGATTATTCCGTCGAACTTACCTAAGGCATCCTGTATGGCGGTGACTATCTCCCCTTCTGAATTCGACTGAAAGAAGGAAAGTCCGACATCTCCGCCTAGAGAATCAACGTTCGAAGAAAGAAAAGATTCAATCTCAGAGAGAGTAAGACTTCCGTAAATCTCAGGTTCCCTCTTCCCCAGCATGTTGAGATTCGGACCGCTTATGACAAGTATTTCCATGGGACAAAATACCGGGAGTAATGATAATTAAAAGGCCGAGAAAAACCAAATGGGGCTTCTATTTGCCAAGAAGAACCATTATCTCTTCTCGTTTGTTTCTGTAAACCAGATTGTCGGGTTCCTGCTCGCAGAGAACTTCAACTATTCCCAGAGCGTCTTCGTAAAGTCCCTGGGAGACGTAGAGGTTAAGCATCGTGTCTGTCTCGAAAACTCCTGCCCGCGGTTTGCTTTTCTCCTCCGGTTCCGGGGAAGGCTCTTCAGGTTCCTTGGCATCCTCCCTCCGGCGCCACGGATCCGGAACGGGCGAGAGGGCAACCCTGAAGGCTTCGGCTGTTCTGCCTGCGCTTTTGTATATATGTATCAGCAGGTCTGATGCCTGAGTGTTCCGGTGATCCAGAGAAAGCGCTTTTTTGAGTTCTTCCTCCGCAGCAGGAGCGTTCCAGCACACAAGATACGCCTTGGCCAGAACAAGTCTCGCCCGGCTGCTGTCACCTTTTTTCTCCGTAAAATCGGAAACCCTGCGTCTCGCCTTGGTAACCTCTCCAAGCGCAAGATGAACTTCCGCCAGCGCGAGAAGCGAATCGGAATCGGGAAACATCTCCAATGTGTACTCGTACTTTTCCCTGAGCGCTTCAAGTTTACGCTGACTCAGAGTCTTAAGCTCGTCCATAAGCCTTGTTGTTTTTACAAATCTCGGTAACTGCCACGCTTTTTCTCAATCCACTCCGAGCAACAGTATACTCAGAAACTGAATCGGCACCGCTTCCCCAAGAGTACCGCAACGCAGCGGAGCGGGCAACACCAACCGAGGCACCGGAGCTACCCTCTTTTCAGAAAAGAAAACACCTCCACTTCCTTTATGCCGAGGAATCTGGCAAGCAGGAAATAAAGTATGACGCCTAAACCCACCGAGGCGGACATAACCAGTGCCTTGTCAAGAGAAAAACCGGTTTCGTTCCAAGCAGAAAAACCGGCGACGGCGCTTACCGCAAAACCCATGATTACTGAGATCGCGAGAACCTTGAGCAAAAAGAGGAGGATGTCGCGGGAGAGAAAACGTCCCAGACGACCATTTAACAAAACGACCAGCAGAACAAAGTTCACCACCGAGGAGATTGAACTCGCAAGCGCAAGACCCAAGTGGTCAAGCGAGAAGACGAACCCCAGAACGAACCCGCAGACCGCATTCAGCAGAAAGCAGAAAAACGCCACCTTAACCGGTGTCTTCGTGTCCTGAAGGGCAAAAAAGGCGGGCACGGTAATTCGAATTCCTCCCACCGCGAAAAGTCCGAGTCCGTAGCCCAGGACAGCCTGGGAAGTACTTATAACCGCTACGTAATCAAACTGGCCATGCTGGTAAAGAAAGTTGCAGAGGGGCACCCGCAGAGCCACTATTCCGACCATTGCGGGCACCATTATAAAAAGCATGCGCCTGAGGGAGCGCTGATATTCTGTGCCGAAACCCCCGTAATCCTCTCTCGTCGCGTAGCCTGAGAGCGCGGGAAGCGTAACGGTCGCCAGGGAAACGGCTATCACCCCGAGGGGAAACTCTATTATTCTCTCCGCAAAATAAAGGTAGGAAACGGTTCCCTCGGACATAAAGGACGCGTACTGGGTGTTTACAAGTATGTTGAGGTTGTAGACCGCTATTCCGAAAAGCTGAGGGAACATGAGAAGCGCAAGTCTCCTGACCGCAGGGTGATTGAAGGTTCTCGCAAAGCCGAACATGAACCCCTCTTCGCGAAGATAAAACAGGTGGAGCAACAGCTGCAGGACCCCGCCGCCGAGAATCCCGAAGCAAAGAGAAACTATAGGAACTTCAAATTCCCTGTAGAGAAACAGGGCGCTTGCTATTATGCACAGGTTAAAAAGAACCGGAGAGAAAGCCGGAGCGAAGAAATGCCGCAGTGAGTTAAGAACCCCCATCGCAAGAGCCGTAAGAGATATCAAAAGCACATATGGGAAAATAAGCCTGTTAAGGTAGACCGCCAGATCAAAAGTCTTCTGATCGAATCCATAGGCAAAGAGCTTTACAAGCCAGGGGGAAAAGATTACCCCCAGCACCACAACTAAAACGAGAATGATGAAAAGCACGGTGAACGCGGAACGCAGTGCATCCTTTGCCCCGCGCCTGTCCCCCGATTCAAGGTACTCAGAGAATATGGGTACGAAAATCGCCGCCAGAGAGCCTTCGGCGAAGAGGCGTCGCAGCAGGTTGGGGATACGAAACGCGACGTAGAAAGCGTCAGTCTGGAAACCCGCTCCGAAAAGCGCTGCCACCACGACGTCGCGCAGGTACCCGACGATCCTGCTCAGCAGGGTAAGAAAACTCACCAACCCCCACTTGCGCTTATGGTCTTCCCTTGTTTCCATGAAATCCTAGTCCTCCGGCAGATCGCCGCTTTTGGGAGGATCGACAAACTCAAACTCTATTTCCCCCCTGAGCGCTTCCAGCACCCCTCGCGTTTCCGAAACGAGTCCAGGGGTGGTAATCACCTTTACTATCATCTCCTTGGGAACCTCGGTTCTAACCCACATCAGGTGCCCGTAGGTGCCGAGTATCGCCTGCAAAAGAACATTGGAGCTCTTGTCGGCAAGCTTTATAAAAAAAACAGACATTTTTCCTGAAGTCCCATATAGAATCTCACCCGCAAAGCCATCGTGTCCTCAGATGAGAGTATATACAAAATAAGCGAATAAGCAGAATTGCTGACCCAACAGATAGTATTTTTTCCTGAATCTCCCGGCAATCCCACCCATTACTAAAGTGATATCTAGTCTTAGATTTTTACCGCTAATATGCTGAAAAAATTAGCTATTTCAAAATATTGCTTGACTTTCGGAGTGTTATTTTATAATCTACGAACTGGCATGAGAAGAATATGTTATGGCATGTAATGGCAGGAAATAGCATAAAATGTTCAGAGGAAGATACGAACACACTATGACCAAGACCGGGAGGGTCAGCGTACCTTCGAAGTTCAGAGAGGTCTGCAGGAAAAAATATTCCGACGAAACTTTCGTAATCACAAACTTCGACCGCTACCTAATCGCCTACCCCTTGAGGGAATGGAGCGAACTCGAGAAAAAACTCTCAAAAATATCCATAACCGACGGCAAGGTTACGTCTTCAATACGCTATCTCATGGGAAACGCGGTTGACTGTCCCGTGGACAACCAGGGAAGAGTGCTGATCCCCCAATCACTGCGCTCATACGCCGCCATTGAAACCGAAGTCGTTGTAGTCGGGATGCTGAAAAAAATAGAAATATGGTCAAAAGAGATCTGGGAAAAGGAAAACGGCTCTGGGGCGTTTGAGACCTTCATACAGGGCAGGGAGGTGCTGGCCGGATATGGCCTCTAAAGGAGTAAGGATCGCCGATATAAGCCTCGAGATGCAGGAACAGTTTCACCTTCCGGTCATGGCAAAAGAAGTGGCTGAATATCTTGACCTGCCGAAAAACGCCGTCGTCGTTGACGCGACTGTGGGTCTTGGCGGACACTCCGAGCATATCCTCACTGAATACCCCTCAATATCGAAACTGATAGGAATGGATGTCGACCAGGCCGCGGTCTCTCTTGCGAGGGGCAGGCTTTGCACCAACGGAGAAAAAATAGAGATAGTAAACAAGAATTTCATACACATAAAAAACACTGTCAACTCCATGGGAATAGAATCTGTGGACGGTATCGTAGCCGACCTGGGAATTTCCTCTTTCCAGCTTGAGAGAAGCGGCAAGGGATTCAGCTTCAACAGAAACGAGTTGCTTGACATGAGAATGGATGCGGGTCTTCAGTTCTCCGCTTACGATCTTGTAAACGAGATGAAGAGAGAGGAACTTGAATACATACTGAAGAAATACGGAGAAGAGAAATTCGCGCGGAGAATCGCAGACTCGATAGTGAAAAGCAGGTCGAGAAAACCCGTACAGACTTCTCTTGAGCTGGCGTCAATAATATCAAGCTCGATCCCAAGGAAGTTCCACGCGAAAAAAATACATCCGGCGACCAAGACCTTTCAGGCGCTTCGAATCTCGGTTAACAACGAACTTGATAACCTTGCGACTTTCATTGAACAGGCCGTAGAGATCCTCAAGGCGGGGGCAAGACTCGTAATTATCTCATTTCACTCACTTGAAGACAGAATCGTTAAACACATGTTCAGAAAACTTGAATCTCCCTGCATATGCCCTCCGGATCTCGCCGTGTGCGCGTGCAGAGGGGTTCAGAAAATAAAAATGGTAACCAGATCGGCCCTGAGACCCGAGAAAGAGGAACTCAAAGAGAATCCGAGGGCGAGAAGTTCAAAATTGAGAGTTGCGGAAGGAGTGTGAAATGAAAAAGAGATCTTTCTTAAGCAGGCTGTGCAGAGTGTTCATGCTCGTGTTTCTGCTGATACTCACGGCTGTCTGTTTTCTGCGCGTAAAATTCGAGCAGACAAAAACGGAATATGAAATATCCAAAAACAAGAGAATAGAAATGGAACTGGTAAAAGAGGGGCAGGTTCTCAAGCACAGCCTCTCAAAATTCAGGTCCATTGAATTCCTTGAACCTCTGGCGAAGAAAAACGGGTTCAGATTCCCCACCTACAACGACATCGTTGTCGTTGAAGAGGTAGTGCTCGCCGAAAAAACGGAATGAACTGGTTTAGGAAAAAATGGGAAACAGAAGAAGAGGAAAAACGAAATTCTATCTTGTCTCAATTCTTATCACAGGACTTTTTCTGGTTCTGGGGTACAGATCCTTTGAGCTTCAGGTGCTCCAAAGAGACAGCCTTTCTCTGAGAGCGGAAAAACAGCACAGCAGAACATATAAGGTACCCGCAATTCGCGGGATCGTATATGACCGCAACGAGAGACCTCTGGCCACAACTATCCCCGCGACTTCAATCTATCTCAGACCCGGAGAAATAAAAGATCCGCACAAGCTCTCCACTGCGATTTCACAACCGCTTGGTCTTTCCCGAAAAAAGCTTCTTGGTCTCGCACGCTCCGACAAACCCCTTGTATGGATTAAAAGGGGGCAGGACAACAAAACCGCGCAGAAAATAAGGGAAATGAATATTCCCGGAATTGGATTTGTGGAAGGATCAAAAAGGATATATCCCAACGGCCCACTTCTTGGGCAGGTACTTGGATTCACCGACATCGATCTCAAGGGAATAGAGGGTATCGAATATGGCTTTGAAAAAATTCTGGCCGGAGAACCCGTCACCGTAAAAATCAGAACCGACGCCAAGGGAAGAAACCTGTCCGGCATTTCGCATAATCCAAAAAGGCGGCCAACAAAAGGAAACAACATAGTGCTTACCGTGGATTCCAAGATACAGCACATAGTGGAAGCTGAACTTGAGAAGGGAATAAAGAAAATGGAAGCGGAGCGGGGAGCGGCGCTGCTGATGAATCCCGAGACGGGCGAGATACTCGCCATGGCTTCCTATCCGTTTTTTAATCCGAATCATTTTTCCACGTTTCCCGAGAAAGTAAGAAGAAACCTGCCGGTATGGCTTTCTTTTGAGCCTGGTTCCACGCTCAAGGCATTTCTGGCAGCCACATTCATTGAAGAAAAGATGGGGGATGAAAACACCAGATACGACTGTGAGAACGGAAGCCGGAAGATCGGCTCAAACACAATAAGGGACACGCGCAGCCACGGAATCCTGACTGTTTCTGAAACCATAGCCTATTCAAGCAATATATGCGCCTGGAAAATCGGGGAAACCCTGGGAAAGAAGAGATTGCGCGATTCGCTCGTAAATTTTGGTTTCGGAAAGAAAAACGGCGTAGACCTGCCGGGAGAGGCCACCGGGAGAATACAGAAACTCAGGCACTGGGGAAATATAGAGCTTGCGACCATATCTTTCGGGCAAGGAATATCGGTAACGCCGATTCAGCTTGCCACCGCGCTGTCAAGCATCGCTAACGGCGGGTACGTAATGAAGCCCTATATAGTGGATAAAGTAGTGTCTCCTCAGGGAAAGATCATTATGCGCGGCAGACCGGAAGTGGTAAAAAGGGTCGTTTCCTACGACACAGCTTCAAAAATCACAAGAATTCTTGAACAGGCAGTAAGAAGCGGGACCGGCACAAACGCCAGCATCCCAGGTTACAGAATCGCCGGGAAAACCGGCACGGCCCAGATTCCCGACCCCGAAACGCGAACTTACCACAAAGACAGATATATTTCGTCGTTCATCGGGTTCGCTCCGGCAGACGACCCCCATCTGACTCTTGTCGTAATTGTCGAGAATCCCAGAAAACACACCCATGGAGGAACTGTCGCGGCACCCATATTCAGATCCATAACCGAGAAGGTCCTGTTTTACATGGGCGTGGCGCCGAATGAGAAGATGCTTGAGGAAACAATCATGCCTGACATGGTGAACAAAAGCGCAAGAGCCGTAATGAAATGGGCGGAGAAAGAAGAGATCTCGGTCAGGTTCATAGGAAGCGGTTACGTAGTCAGCCAGCATCCGCCCTCGGGGAAGAAGATAAGGAGGGGAACGGACTGTACTTTTACTCTTAAGCAAAACATATGAGATTGGATGATGTTCTGAAAAACGCGGGAATAGAAGCTTTAACTGGATCGCAGAATCCGGGAGATACGGAAATTACAGGCATAACTCTCAATTCGCAGAAAGTGGAACCCGGTTCCCTTTTTATCGCAATAAGGGGAAAGGTCGTTGACGGGCATATCTATGCCGCCTCGGCGGTAAAAAAGGGAGCGGCGGCGCTTGTGCTTGAGAAAATCCCGGAAGAGATACGGGGCCTCGGCATTCCCGTCGCGAAAACAGGGGACTCAAGGACCGCAGCCGCCATCGTCGCTTCCAATTTCTACGACCACCCTTCCCTTTCAATGAAGGTCGTGGGAGTCACGGGAACCAACGGAAAAACCACGGTATCTCACATGATCGAGGCCGGCTGGCGTGCCGAGGGAATAAACACGGGACTTATGGGAACAATAGAGAACAGGTACGCGGGAAAAAGCGAAGCCGCGTCTCTTACAACGCCTGACCCGATCGACTTTACTGAAATTCTGCACGAAATGAAAAACGCCGGGGTGAGGAATGTCACGCTTGAGGTGTCCTCGCACGCCCTTGATCTAAAAAGGGTTGACGGATGCCATTTCGACGCGGCGATATTCACGAATCTGACCCAGGATCATCTGGACTATCACCAAACGCTTGAGGATTACTTCAGGGCAAAGGAAAGGCTCTTCTCGGAAATTCTTGAGAGAAGCGCAAAAAAAGAGGTGTTCTCAATAATAAATGCGGACGATGCTTTCGCAGACAGGATATCCGTCCCGCGAAAAGGGCAGAAAATAACATTTTCCACGAAAAAAAAAGACTCCGTCGTATTCGCAGAAGATTTCACGCTTGATTCTGGAGGCATAAAGGCCACACTGGCCACCCCGTGGGGCAAGGTGGAACTTGACTCGCAACTCATGGGGAAACACAACCTCTGCAACATGATGGCGGCAGCCGGAACACTCCTCTCTCTCGGTTCGTCCCCGCAGACGACCGGGAGAGCGCTGAGTGAACTCAGGTGTATACCAGGGAGACTCGAAAAAATTGAAAACACCTCGGGGATAGATGTTTTTGTGGACTACGCGCACACCCCCGACGCGCTTGAAAACGTGCTCGCATGCCTGAAACCTCTGTGCGCGCAGAGACTCATCACCGTCGTAGGCTGCGGTGGAGACAGAGACAGGCTGAAACGCCCGCTTATGGCCGGCGTCGGACGCAGACATTCGGACATGCTGATAGTGACTTCTGACAACCCCAGGACAGAAGACCCCGACAGGATAATAGCGGATATGGCCGCAGGGACACAGGCGGGGGACCCGGGGGTAGTGGTAATAGCCGACAGGGAAGAAGCCATAAAACACGCCGTGGATAAAGCCGGATGCGGAGACATTGTCCTGATAGCGGGAAAAGGGCATGAGGACTACCAGATAATAGGCAACGAAAAAATTCATTTTGACGACAGGGAGATCGCGCGGGAATACCTTGAAGCCAGAAACAGGAGAGAACTTTGAAATTCAGCCTTGACTTTCTGCTAAATTCCACGGGAGGCAGCCTCGTCGGCGGCAAGATGCCCCTGGGGGCTTCAGGGATTTCCATCGATTCAAGAAAGATTAAAAAAAACCAGCTTTTCGTCGCCATAGAAGGTCCCAATTTCGACGGCCACGATTACGTAGCCCAAGCCCTTGAAAAAGGTTCCGCGGGAGCTTTAGTGGAGAAATACCCGCAGATACAGGACGCAAGGCAAAACTGCGGCGCGGTAATAAAGGTCGACTCCACGCGCAAAGCCCTCCTCGAGATGGCAAGACACTGGAGAAACTCGTTCCCCGACCTGAAAGTCGCCGCCATTACGGGCTCCAACGGAAAAACCACGACCAAGGACATGACCTACAGCATACTGTCGGTATCAGGCAACGCGCTCAGCACCAGCGGCAACCTGAACAATCGCATAGGTCTTCCGCTCAGCCTGCTGAAACTGGAAGAAAAGCACAATTCCTGCGTGCTCGAGATGGGAATGAACTCTTTTGGCGAAATAAGAACTCTCGCGGACGTGGCTTCGCCCGATGTGGGGACGATCACCACGGTGGGAAAAGCCCATCTGGAAGGGATGGGGGACCTTGAAGGAGTCGCGAGGGCAAAAGGGGAACTGGTTGAGAACTTCACGGAGAAAAACACTTTCTGCGTAAACATTGATGATCCGCGGGTGGTAAAGATAGCCGACGGCGTGCGCTGCCGGAAGATCACCTACGGAATCACCTCCCCGGAGGCGTTCATAAGGGCTGAGGACATCCGCCACGACGAAATGGAGTCCATCGTATTCACTGTACACATCGGCGAGCGCTCCGCCAGAACGAGAATAAGGGGAATAGGAGCTCACAACGTTTCAAACGCGCTTTCGGCCTCCGCCGTCGCGTATTCCCTCGGATGCGAAACGAACGAAATACTGGCTGGTCTTGAAAGATACATCCCCTCGGCAATGCGCCTTGAAGTCATGCGCAGCCCGTCGGGCATAAGAATCATAAACGACTCATACAACGCAAATCCCGACTCGGTGCGCGCGGCGCTCGATGAACTCGCCAGCCACCGCCGCGGCGGAGCGAAGGCGGTAGCGGTTCTCGGAGACATGCTTGAGCTTGGAGAAAGCAGCGAGAGGGAACACCGGCTGATCGGAGAACACATCTCGCGGCTCGGTCTTGACATGGTGGTGGCTATGGGAGAGTTCTCGCGGCATCTCGTGTCGGCCGCAGGGGGGCAGACGGCATCTTATGTGGCCGGGAGCCCGCAGGAGGCGGCAGCACTGCTTCTGGATACATGCGCGGAGGAAGACATAGTGCTGGTTAAGGGATCACGTGGAATGAAAATGGAAAGGGTAATACAGATACTTTACAAAAAATAGACCATGCTCTACTTTCTGCATCTTCTAAAAGACGAATTTATCTTTCTCAATGTCTTCAAGTACATAACTTTCCGCTCTTTCGGGGCCGGGCTGACTTCCTTTATCCTCTGCGTTTTCCTGGGAAAAAAGCTGATCGAGCTGCTAAAAGCAGCCCAGTTCAAGGAAACCATACGCAAGGACGGGCCCAGCAGCCACGACGCAAAAACCGGAACTCCGACGATGGGAGGAATATTCATCGTAATGGCCGTAACGCTCTCTTCGCTTCTCTGGGCGAATTTCCTCGTAGACAAGGTCATGCTTGTGCTTCTGTTCATGATAAGTTTCGCCGTCCTGGGATTTTTCGACGATTTCATGAAGGCAAGAAGGGGAAAGGGGATAAGGGCGAGGGTAAAGCTTCTCTGCCAGACGCTAATAGCCGTGACTTTCGTGGTAATTCTCTGCATGAACGAAAGCGGAAGTTTCGAGATGTCCCTTAGGGCCGGTGAAAACGCGATGTATTCCTCGACCTCGGTAGTGTTTCCGTTCATAAAGCAGGCCGTTGTGGAGTTCGGATATCTCTACATACTCTTCGCTCTTCTTGTCACCGTAGGTTCTTCAAACGCGGTGAATCTTACCGATGGCCTCGACGGTCTTGCCATAGGTTCGATCGCCATCGTAACCACCACCTATATAATCTTCGCCTATCTCGCAGGGAACCTGCAGTTTGCAAGCTATCTGCAGATCCCGCACGTACAGGGGGCCGGGGAACTGGCCATTTTTCTCGCGGCGGTCGGAGGAGCATGCCTCGGATTTCTCTGGTACAACTCCTATCCGGCCCAGGTCTTCATGGGAGACGTGGGTTCCCTTTCGCTGGGGGCGGCCATAGGGTTCAGCGCTCTCATGATAAAGCAGGAAATACTCCTGATAGTGGCGGGGGGAATATTTTTCATGGAAACGCTTTCGGTGATAATCCAGGTGATCTCGTTTCGCTCTACCGGCAAGAGGGTTTTCAGAATGACGCCTCTTCATCACCACTTCGAGCTTGCCGGATGGGCCGAATCGAAAGTAGTGGTGCGCTTCTGGATAATATGCGTTGTTCTCTCAATTCTCGCTCTTTCAAGTCTGAAAATAAGGTGATCGGATGGAACTGCTGGAAAACAGATTTTTAGTCGTCGGCCTTGGGATAACGGGAGTAGAGACTTCAAAATTCCTCCGCTCCAAAGGAGCCCCGGTAAAGGCAACCGACTCCAGAGAGGCACGGGAACTTGGGCCCATGGTGGGAGAACTCGCTGCGGGGGGAATGGAGATCCGGTGCGGAACTCATGCACCCGAACTCTTCAAATGGGCCGATACGATAGTGCTGAGCCCCGGGGTAAGGTTCGATCTCCCCGAGATCAAAGACGCTCAGGCAGAAGGAAAAACGGTGATAAGTGAAATCGAGCTTGCATGGAACTTTATATCAAAGCCGTTAATAGGCATAACGGGAACAAACGGAAAGACAACGACTACGTCCCTTCTCTCGGAAATGCTCGGGGGAAGCGGGATGAAAATTTTTACGGGAGGAAACATAGGAACGCCCCTTATATCGGCAGCTGGAAAAGACGATGAGTACGACTTTGTTCTGCTTGAACTCAGCAGCTTCCAGCTGCAGGGAATAAGGGAGTTTGCCCCGCATGTCGCAGTGATCCTCAACATATCGCCAAACCACCTGGATCACCACTCAAGCATGGAAGAATACGAGGCGGCCAAGCTTGGGCTTTTCGCAAACCAGAGCCGGGAGGACTGGGCCGTGTTCAACGCGGACGACCCAACGGTGCTCAGGGGCTCAGACGGTTTCAGGGCGAAAAAAATATCTTTTGGAACCGGGGAGGAGAAAACCGACGTCTACTGCAAAAATGATGAAATAGTGTTCGGAGAACTGTCTTTGTGCCTTCGCAATTCGGCGCTTATCGGAGAGCACAACAAGGAAAACATAATGGCCGCGGTGGCCGTTGCAGGCATACTGGGCTGTCGGCGGGAGCAGATGCAGAAAAGCATAGACGAGTTCCGCCCGCTTCCGCACAGAATGGAGTTCGTGCTCACCGCAAGGGGAGTAAACGTGTACAACGACTCAAAGTCCACAACACCCTTTGCCACCCTGAAGGCAATTGAGAGCCTTCCCTCTCCGATCATCCTGGTCGCCGGTGGAAAGGACAAGGGAATTGACTACGACTGTCTTAAGGACGCAGTGGCAGGCAAGGTGAAAGCCCTGGTGTTTATAGGGGAGACAAGGGAAAAAATGCGCGCACAGCTGGGTGACCTGGCGCAGACCAGATGCGCGGATTCCTTAAAAGAGGCAACCCAAAGCGCCTTTAAACTGTCTGAAACAGGAGATACGCTGCTGTTTTCGCCGGGATGCTCAAGCTTTGACATGTTCAGTTCATACGAAGAGAGGGGAAATCTATTTAAGGAGATTGTGAGAGATGTTTGATTTCAGAAACAGGGATTTCGACATCCTGCTCCTCGGGCTCGTGCTTATAGTGGCGGGAATCGGGGTTGTGGCCGTGTACAACTCAAGTTCTATATACTCGCTTGAAACCTACGACAACTCGATGCGGTTTCTAAAACTCCATGTCATATATCTTCTCGTAGGAATAACGGCCATGGTGACATTGATGCACGTGAAGCCGTCTTTTCTGAGAAAACTGGTTTACCCCGGTTATCTGCTCGGACTCGGTTTGCTCGTAGTCGTGCTGTTTCCCGAGATAGGAAAGGAAGTCGGCGGGGGGCGAAGGTGGCTCTCGATCTGGGGATTTTCGTTTCAGCCGTCTGAGTTCTGCAAGTACATGCTGGTTATCTACATGGCGCATTTCCTGTTCAAAAAGCAGGACAGCATGGACAGCTTCCGGATCGGCATTTTCTCTCCACTGCTCGCCGGCGGCGCCTACGTGGGGCTCATTCTGGCCGGACCGGATCTCGGAACATCTTTTCTCGTTCTGGCGATTCTTTTCATAATGCTCTTTGTCGGAGGAACGAAACTGCGGTACCTGCTCGGCATCGGGGTCGGATCTGTGGGGCTGCTCGCACTGGCTATCATCAAAGAGGGTTACAGAATGGAGAGAGTAACGTCCTTTCTTGACCCATGGAAAGATCCTCTCGGCTCAGGATACCAGGCCGTTCAGTCGTTCATGGCCTTCGGTCTCGGTGGAATATACGGAAGCGGACTCGGAAACAGTTCCCAGAAGCTGCTTTTCCTTCCCCAGGCCCACACAGACTTTATCTTCTCGATAATAGGCGAGGAATTCGGATTCATAGGGGTAATAACGTTAATCGCGCTTTTCCTCATGATTCTGGGAAGATGCGTAAGGATATCCATGCGAACGGAAGATCTTTTCTCAAGATACATGGTATTCGGTTTCACGGCACTCATAACGCTCCAGGCGGCGCTTAACATGGGAGTGGCGGTCGGCCTTTTTCCCACTACGGGACTGACGCTGCCTCTTGTAAGCTACGGAGGAAGTTCTCTTGTATCGACGCTTGCGGCGTTCGGAATCATCCTCAGCGTCTCGAGGTTCAGCACCAGGGTAAGATGAAAGTGATAATAGCCGGAGGAGGAACAGGTGGACATGTTTTTCCCGCGATATCAATCGCGGAGGAAATACTTGAGAGAGACAGCGGAAACGAGGTTCTGTTCGTGGGCACCGAACAGGGAATTGAAAAAAGGATTCTCCCCGAAAAGGGGTATGCAGTCGAATTCATAAACTCAAGGGGAATTGTAGGGAAAAGCTTCCCACAGAAGGTGATGGCGGTGATTTCAATACTGGGAGCAATGCTGAGTTCGCTCAGGATACTAAGAGATTTCAGGCCCGACGCGGTGATAGGAGTCGGAGGATACGCGTCCGGACCTACCCTGCTTTGCGCCTCCATGGGTTCCATACCGACCGCGGTATGCGAACAGAATTCCGTTCCGGGGCTTGCCAACAGAATTCTCTCAAGATTCGTCGCCAGGATATTCATAACCTTTGAAGAAAGCAGGGGATATCTCCCCGCGGAAAAAACCATGCTTACCGGAAATCCCATAAGACGTGATCTCGCGCTTTCGGCCGCGGAGAAAAAAAGCCACGAAAGCGCACAGCGAAACGTATTCGTACTCGGAGGAAGCCAGGGAGCGCGGAAACTGAACGAGATCGTCCCCCGGTCCCTGGCGGAACTCGGCGCCCGGGTAGCCGTAACCCATCAGACAGGGGAAGCGCACACAGAGAGCGTGAGGGAGACTTACCGGCAACTCGGCATTTCGGCCGAGGTGTTCGGGTTTACGGACAACATGTCGCGAATATATGAAAAAACGGATCTCGTGATCTGCAGGGCGGGCTCAGGAACGCTGTCCGAGATAATGGCGTTCGGCATACCGTCAGTACTGATACCGCTTGCCTCCTCCACGCACGACCATCAGTTAAAAAACGCCAGGGTACTTGAGTCAAACGAGGCGGCGGCGGTGATAGAGGAAAAGGAACTTTCAATAGAGGGTCTTCGCACGGTTATTGAGAGAGCCCTTGAGCGGGAGACTCTCGATCGCATGGCGGAGAATTCGAAAAAACTCGCGCGGCCACACGCCGCCCGGGAAATTGTAAACGAGATCGAGCATATAATCGGATAACGAATGTACGGAAAAATAAAGAAAGTCCATTTCATCGGTATAGGCGGCATAGGAATGAGCGGCATAGCGGAAGTGCTGATCAACATGGGTCTTGAGGTAAGCGGTTCCGACCTCACGGAAACCCAGATAACGCGACGTCTGGCTTCCCTGGGAGCCGTCGTTCACGCTGGTCACAGCTCTGAGAACATCAAGGGAAGCGAAGTGGTCGTATACTCATCCGCAATCAGGGGAGACAACCCCGAGATGATCGCCGCCACGGCAGCCAGAGTCCCCCTCATACCGAGAGCGGAAATGCTCGCGGAACTGATGAGACTCAAGTTCGGCATCGCTGTTGCCGGAAGCCACGGAAAAACCACCACGTCCTCCATGATAGCCTCGGTACTTTCCCACTGCGGTGCGGATCCGACCATAGTTGTAGGAGGAAAACTGCGGACCATAGACTCAAACGCCCACCTTGGAACCGGCCGGTTCATGGTAGTGGAAGCTGACGAGAGCGACGGATCATTCGAGAAACTCTCCCCGGTCGTCACGGTGCTCACAAATATCGACAAGGAGCATCTTGATTACTACGGAGACATGGAAACACTTGAACTTGCCTTCTCTGACTTCCTGCACAAAATTCCCTTCTACGGACTCGCGGTAACATGCGCCGACTGTCCGAGAACCGCGGAGATAAGCAGAAAGTTCAACAAAAAGATACTGACTTACGGAATAAGCGCACCCGCGGACCTGATGGCCGAGAACATACGCTTTTCCAAGCTCCGTACATCGTTTGAAGTGACCTACGGAGGTTACCTGCTAGGAGAGGTGGACCTCAGCACCCTCGGGGCCCATAATGCGCTGAATTCCCTGGCCGCGATAGCCGTGGGAATGGAGTTCGGATTCAGTTTCGAGAAGATAAAAGAGGGTCTTTCGGCCTTTGAAGGCACGGAGAGAAGACTGCAGTTGAAAAGTGAGAGCAAAGGTGTAAAAATAATAGATGATTACGGGCATCACCCAAGCGAGCTGGAAGTCACCATAGAAGCTCTTAGGGCGGCGTTTTCCCAGGAACCGATTCTCCTCTTCCAGCCCCACAGATTTTCTAGGACGAAGCTTCTTTACAATGATTTCGTAAGAGTTTTAGGAAAAGTAAAACACCTGTATGTTCTTGACATATATCCCGCCGGGGAAAAGCCGGTAAAGGGGATAACTTCAGAAAAACTGGTTGAAGACATAAAAAAGGCGGGCAACGCAAGCGCGCGTCACGTGGATAACCCCGACGCTTTCGTGGACCGCATGGCAGACGATCTCAAAAAAGGGGACATCCTGCTTACCTCGGGCGCTGGAAACGTCTGGAAGTACGGAGAGAGGATCGCGGAGCGAATCGGATGAACAACTCAACTCAAAACAGCGACCTTGAAATACTGGACAACTATCCGATGAGTAAATACCTGTACATAAAAGTCGGGGGTGAGGCAAAGCGCCTCGTGTATCCGCAGAACATGAAAAGTTTCCTCGAACTGCTCCGCCGCTGTCACGAGACGGGGGAAAAAGTCACCGTGCTCGGAGCCGGTTCCAACACCATAATAACCGAGCAGGGAATAGACGGCGTGGTTATAAGCACGAGGAAGCTAAAGGGAGTACGCATAGACGGAACACGCGTTTATGCCGAATGCGGCGCAATGCTCTCATCCATAATGAACAGATCGATCCGCCTCGGACTCACAGGGTTTGAGTTCGCCGCCGGCATACCTGGAACCGTGGGAGGAAGCATATACATGAACGCCGGCGCGAACGGGGGAGAGATAAAGGACGCGGTGGGAAAAGTTTACGTATGGCACGGGGGTAAGGAACGGGAACTGTCAAGAGAAGAGATAAATTTCGAGTACAGGAAAAGCAACCTGCCCGAGGGCGCCATAGTCACCAAAGCCGTGTTCGAACTGCGCGGAGGAGACAGGAAGAAAAGCGAGGAGAACGTAAGGCAGTACCTCGCTTACAGAAACAGGACCCAGCCCGTAAAAATGGCCAACACGGGTTCGGTCTTCAAGAATCCGCCCACGGTCAGCGCGGGAGAACTGCTCGAGGGGCTGGGATTCAAGGGGCTTTGCGTCGGCGGAGCCAAGTTCTCGGAAATCCACGCGAATTTCATCGTGAACTTCAACAGAGCGAAAGCCGACGATATCATCGCGCTCATTGAAGAAGCAAGGGGAGCCGCCTTGGAGAAACGGAACATAACACTTGAGCCCGAAGTCGAAATAATGGGCAGGGATACTGGAGCCGCGTGAGCATGTTTACAAAGATAATATCGGCAGTTTTTCTTTTCTCGGTCTGCGGAATCGCTATTCTCGCGATCAAACCGTCGGAGCATCTTACGGTGAAGGAGGTCTCAATCTCGGGAAACAGCGAAGTAAGCTCCTCGGAAATCATAAAACGCTCCGGAATAAGAGCCGGTTCAACATCCATGCTGTTTTCCACTTCTAAGGCAAAGCAGGAAATCCTTGAGAATCCATGGATAAGCGAAGTACGGATAAAGAAGCTTCTTCACGGAAAAATAAAAGTTGATGTCCTCGAAAGCAAGCCCTTCTGCATAGTGGCCCAGGAGGGAACCGAGCCATACTACATAGACGTAAAGGGAAGAGGGCTGGGCGCGGCGGAACCGTCACAAGGTCTTGATTTCCCGGTTATCTCAGGCAAGGAGGAAATCAGTCCGGGTCTGATGCTCCAGGCAATCGAGATTCTCAAACTCTCTGACTCAAGTCCAGCTCTTGGCTGGTCGGAAATCTCGGAAGTAGTAGTGGAAGAGAACTTCGGCATCAAGCTCTTAACCATTGACGGCAGATTCGTAACCTTCGGAAAAAACAACATGAAAAGCAAGTGGCGCAAAGTCGAGAGGATAATAGTTCACTCGCGCAAGAACAACCTGGTGGAAAAAGATATAGACATAAGCTCGGGCGACGTAGGCGTAATAGGCTACGACTCCTGATATCAACGAAATGGCACAGGGAAAAAACAATTCATCAGTACCGATAGTTGGTCTCGACATAGGAACGACAAAAGTCTCCGTAGTGGTTGGGGAATCTGACCCAAGCGGCAAGATCGAGATAGTCGGCGTCGGTAACCACCCCTCTCACGGACTCAAAAGGGGGGTAGTGGTCAACATAGAGGAAACCGTGGACTCCATACAGAACGCGGTCGAGAAAGCCGAGCACATGTCCGGACATTTGATAAAGGAAGTCATAGTAGGAATAGCCGGCGGGCATATAAAGGGAATGAACGGGCACGGAATGGTCACCTTGCGGGAAAAGGAGGTGACTCCCAAAGATATCGAGAGAGTCATAGAATCGGCAAACGCTCTTCTGATTCCGGCGGAGAGGGAAATTATTCACGCCATCCCGCAGGACTACACGGTTGACAGGGAAAGCGGTATAAACGATCCGGTCGGGATCCACGGCTTAAAACTTGAGGCGGACGTCCACATAGTCACGGGAGACGTGACCGCGGCCCGGAACATCATAAAATGCATAGAAATGTCGGGAATGACTTCCGTTGACATGGTGATTGAGCAGATGGCCTCAAGCGAGGCGGTTCTCACGCAGGACGAAAGGGAGATCGGGGTAGCAATGATAGACTTCGGAGGAGGCACATGCGATATAGCGGTGTTTGTGAACGGAAGCGTCAAGTACACCGAAAGCATCACCCTGGGAGGAGACCATCTCGATAGGGACATAGCCTTCGGACTCTCGGTGCCGCTTCCTGAGGCGAGAAAGCTCAAGGAAAATCATGGCGTGGCCACGGCGAAGCAAAACGGATCAATGATGAACGATGAGAGAATAGAGGTAAAAACCGCTTCAGGACACGAGCCCAAGAATGTTTTCAAAAGAGACCTCTCGACGATAATCGAGCTGAGAATGGAAGAAATCTTCACACTGATAAAAAAAGAATTTTCAAAGCAGGGTTTCATCGGCATGCTTCCGGCAGGAGTGGTGCTTACCGGGGGAAGCAGCAAGATGCGGAAAATGACAACTCTTGCCGAGCAGGTACTTGAGATGCCCGTCCGCATCGGGATACCCCGCGATGTAAACGGCCTCACGGAGATTATCACCGACCCCATCTACTCAACCGGAGTGGGGCTGGTTAAATACGCAAGTTCGAACGGAGGACCGACCGTCACAACAGGCGGACTGACGCAGAAAAATGTTTTTACGAGAATGAAAGGATGGTTTAACGAATTTTTTTAAAGGAAAAATCCAACCGGAGGGTAAACACATATGGCAAGTTTCAGGATTGATAATGTTGATGAGGGCTTCGGCAGAGCCAGAATTAAGGTTGTAGGAACAGGTGGGGCCGGCGGAAACGCCGTTAACACCATGATAAGCAGAGGACTTAAAGAAGTGGAGTTCGTCGCCGTAAACACGGATTTCCAGGATCTGAGCAAATCACTGGCACCGACGCAACTCCAGCTAGGAGAAAGTATATCGAGGGGTCTCGGTTCCGGGGGAAATCCCCAGATTGCAAAAGAAGCCGCTGTTGAGGACCGGGAGAAGATAGCAAAGGCTCTCGGAGAGGCAGACATGGTTTTCATAACGGCAGGAATGGGGGGCGGAACCGGTACCGGCGTTTCTCCCGTAATCGCCCAGGTATGCAAGGAGAAGGGTATTCTCACCGTGGCTATAGTAACAAAGCCCTTTGAATTCGAGGGGTCTACAAGAAAGAAAAACGCCGATTACGGAATCGAGGAGCTCGACAAACATGTCGACACGCTGATTGTGATTCCCAACGACAAGCTTGCGGCCATACACAAGGTCAGCATTCTTGATGCTTTTCGTCAGGCGGACGAAGTTCTTTACCAGGCGGTAAAGGGGATTTCCGACATCGTTACGGGAGTTGGATACATCAATGTCGATTTTGCGGATGTGAGAAGCATAATGGCAAACCACGGAGGCAAAGCCCTTATGAGTTCTGGATTCGCGCAGGGTCCGAACCGGGCGACCCAGGCAGCGCAGATGGCCATAACAAGTCCTCTTCTCGAGGATGTGTCAATTGCCGGAGCCAAGGGAATGCTGATGAACGTAACGGCTTCGGATGACTTCGGAATTGAAGAGCTGAACGAAGCATGCAGCCACGTGAGAGAAAGGGCAAACGGCGATATCGACCTGATTTTCGGTCTGGTCTTCGATGAAAAGGCCAAGGATTTCGTAAGAATCACCGTGGTCGCAACCGGGATAGAAAATTACATCGACAAAAAGGCGGCCGATATAATTTCGGAACAGCTGGACAACCCCGACATAGACATAGAGGAAGACCTCGACATACCGACTTTTGTCAGAAGAAAAGAAAGAATTGCCCGCTAAGAACGCCCCAGGCGGTGTCAGACAACCTCGGATCTGCCTTCCTTAAGGAACGGCAGATCCACCTTCGGGGTATCTATCCAGAGTCCTTCAATGTCGTAGAATCCTCGGACGGGCCGGTAGAACACATGGAGAACCACGTCCACGAGGTCAAGCAGTACCCATCGGCCTTCGGAGACGCCTTCGGTTCCGAATATCTTTACTCCGCGTTTTTTGAGCTCCCGCTCAACGTTCTCCACTATGGTCCGCACTCCCCTGTCTGAGTTCGAGCTGCACACAACGAAATAATCCGCCACGTCGCTTTTCTCGCCAATTTCCAGAATCATGGGATCCTCCGCCTTCTTCTCCCAGGCGGCGCGGGCGACAAACAAGGCTTTTTCCCTAGGCTCTATTGTTTTTCCTCCAGCTGGTAAAGGCCGTTTTCCGCTATATATTCCTCCACCTCGCGCGGAACCAGATACCTGAGCGAACTGCCATGGCGCGCAAGCTCCCTTATCTCCGTCGAAGAAACCCTTATACCGGCGATATCTATGAAAAGCAGCTCATTTGAGCTTTTGTGAGCAAAGACATCCATACCCCTGTCGCTATAAGAATATCGAAAGTCATTTTCGAGGGCAAGGGGAATCGGACTGGCGGAATCAGCAAAGTCGTAACCGGGGCGGCGAAGAACAACGAAACTTGAGTAGTTAAAAAGCTCCGCGAAATCTTTCCACGTGTCTATTTCCGCGAAAAGTTCACAACCCATTATGAAGTAATACCGGTTTTGCGGATTGCTTTCGTTAAGTGACTTGAGAGTGTCGATAGTGTAGGAAGGAGGCTCCCTGCGCAGTTCCATGTCGGAAACCCTGAAGCGGGAATTGCGTTTTGCCGAGAGGCTGAGCATATTGAGCCTGTGAGAAGGGGCAGCCATGGTTTCTGAATTTTTATGCGGAGAGACAAGAGTCGGAATGAAAACCACCTCGTCTAGCGCCAGCCTTTCGCATATCTCCTCAGCGGCCCTCAAGTGACCCGCATGCACAGGATCGAACGAACCGCCCATAAGACCCGTCTTCATATGTAGCCCTCTATCATCACTTCATCGCCGAACCTTCTGACCTTAATATTCCTGATACTGATCGTATCCTCTATCGATTGTTTTCCAAGATTCCCGACCATGCTCATCCCGTCGCCCCCGATAATCTTGGGCGCGTAGAAGAAAACCACCTTGTCAACCAGGCCGTCGCGAAGAAAACAGGCCCCTACCCTGCTTCCCCCTTCAACCAAAACTCCGCACATGCCCTCGGCGCCGAGCTTTGTAAGAAGATCTGCGGCAGACACACGGCCCGCGGCATCGGATTCCAGTCTCAGAATCTCGGCGCCGAGTTCACGAAGCTTCTTTTCCTTAACAGACCCCACGCTCCCCGTAGTGGCTATTATCGAGCGGGGATGGGTACCGAGGACCTTCGCCTCGGGCGAGATGCTAAGCTTTGAGTCCATAATCACCGGAACCGGCTGGCGCACGGTCCCGCCAACCAGGCGAACGTCAAGTCCCGGGTCGTCCGCAAGCACCGTGTTTATCCCGACAATTACCGCGTCCACTTTTTTTCTGAGGCGATGGGCCATTTTCCTTTGTTCTACGCTGCCTATCCACTTGGAATCACCCGTTACAGAAGCTATCTTGCCATCGATGGTGGAAGCACATTTCAGGATGACGAAAGGAAGGCCCGAGACGACGTGCTTGTTGAAAAACTCGTTTGTTTCCGTGCATTCCCTCTCAAGCACCCCAGTTCTTACCGCTATCCCGTTTTCGCGAAGCTTCGCCACCCCTTTTCCGCTTACCTCGGGATTAGGGTCAATAGCTCCAATTACAACATCGGATACGCCCGAGGCTATTATGGCGTCAGTACACGGAGGAGTGAGCTTTTCAGTATGGCAGCAGGGCTCAAGCGTCACGTAAAGCGTGGCGCCTTTCAGTGAGACTCCCTTTTTCGCGGCATCCGCAAACGCTTCTATCTCCGCGTGGGCAGCCCCGGCTTTTTTATGATAGCCGCGGCCCACGATCCGTCCCCCGAGTACGCAGACGGCGCCGACCATGGGATTGGGGCTGGTGCACCCCTCTGCCCTGAGGGCAAGTCTCAGGGCTTTTTTCATAAACTCCCTGTCGTCTCGAGCGGGCATAAAGAACCTAGTGCAAAGCCTCCTTGTCCGATCTAAAAAGCGCCTTTGTGAACTGTTCGGCGTCAAATTCGCGCAAGTCCCCAAGACCTTCCCCAACTCCTATGTACTTCACCGGAAGACCTAACTGCTGCGCTATCGCCACTATTATTCCTCCTTTGGCAGTTCCGTCGAGCTTGGTAAGCACTATACCGCTCACCCCGATCGCTTCGTCAAAAACCCTCGCCTGCTCCACGGCGTTTTGCCCCGTAGTGGCGTCAACGACAAGGAGAGTTTCATGGGGGGCTCCCTCGAGTTCCCGCCCGACCACCCTTCTCAGTTTCTTGAGTTCCTCCATAAGCCCCGTTTTCGTGTGAACCCGCCCGGCGGTATCTATTATGAGCAGGTCAATACCCCTTGTGACCGACGCCTTTACCGCGTCGTAAGCTACGGCGGAGGGATCCGCCCCGGTCTGGCCGCGAAGAAAATCGCTTCCCACCCTATCGGCCCACACTCCGAGCTGTTCAACCGCCGCCGCCCTGAATGTGTCGGCGGCCGCGACCATCACCTTTTTTTCTTCTTGCGTGAACCTGCTAGCGATTTTTCCTATTGAAGTAGTCTTTCCGACCCCGTTAACCCCCGCCACCATAAAAACCGTCGGCTTGGCGGAAAGCTCGGCCACTGGACTCTCGACTTCTCTCAGGATATCGAGAATCTCCTTTTCAAGGAGGCTTTTTATTTTCTCCATGTCTCCGCCATCCCCGGCCGAAACAGCAGATGAGACTTTCTCCCTCAGTTTCGCGGTGGTCGCAACCCCCATATCCGACATTATGAGTATCTCCTCGAACTCATCCCAGGACGCGTCATCAATTTTTCCGGATGAAAAAACATGCTCAAGGTTCTGAAGAAGTCCCCTGCGAGTCTTGGAAAGTCCGAGGCTCAGTCTCGAGAAGAAATCCCCTTCCGTACCGTCTTCTTTTTCCTGCGCCGAAAGTTGCTGCTCCGGCTCCGGCGCGGCCGCATCTTCCCGGGGTTCCTCTTCCGTCTCTTCGGGCTGCGCTTCTGCCTTTTGAGCGGAAACCGGCTCTTCGGCAACCTCGATCGGTTCCCCAGCAGGTATGGGGTCAGGGGACGGAGCTGCAACCTCTTTTTCTTCGGCAACCGCGGGTTTCGGGGCGGTGAACTGCGATTCTGCCGCGGGTTCCGAAACTTCTGCGGGTGGGAGTTCCGAAGCGGGGGGTTCAGACGGCGGCTCCGCCTCTTCGGGTTCAGCAGAAACGGCCTCGGGCTGCTCTTTCGCTATGGGTTCCGGCGGAAGTTCTTTTTTTCTGAAGAGAAAATAAACCGCCGCAAATACGATGACCGCTATCGCTGCCGGGATAACGAGCGCCGGGTCGATATGGGTTCCGAGCCTCGAGAAAAATTCAGTAATTTCTTTCATATTGCCTGTTTGGTTGAAAACAGTTTTTTTCCGACAAAAAACGGCCCCAGACTTTCAAGATATCTTGAAGTCTGCTGCGTCTTTCTCATCCTCTCCACTAACGCAGAGAGGGGATAGAGATCTCTGCCCAGAATCCCTATCACGAAATCATTGTCGTTTTTATCAAGCCCGTGGCTCGCAAGACGGATGTCCTTTGCATATCCCGAGTCCCCGAACTGAAACCCTATCTTGCCGTGTTCAGCCAGAACGGCTCTTTGCTCCTCGGGCGTGAGGGTTTCAAAGGCCTTTGCTCTCCTGAGCGGATACCAGATGGCCCACGCAAGCTCCGGGTCAAAGATTTTCAGTTTCGGGCCCAGAATCAGTGTCCTTTCGAGGTCCTTTTCGTAACCGATCGAGTATGTCCTTCCGAGCATCGTGTACTCAGGCTTCGGCTTAAGTCCGGAAAAAGAGGAGTCGGAGAGAAATTGCCTGAGTTCCGTAACGAAAAATTCGGGGGTCTCGCTCATGGTCAAAAGGCCTGTGCCTGCATAATCATTTATGTCCGAATAAAGAACCGCGGTTAAAGAAGAGTTTTCAAGATCGCGAATCAAGAGGGATTCAGACACGGGATTAATGCCACCGAAACTCAGGAACTGCACAAAAAGCCTCCTGTCAAGAGACTCGCCGCCTCTTCCCCTCTCGCTTAAATCAAGCTGCATGTCTTTGGGTTCGCTCATAATCTGATCACCGGACTCAGGGGTTAATTATGTATGATTTAAGGGCCTAACTCAATGCGAGAAATCCTAATTGAGTCACTATGGTATGGTATTATAGATAAAGAAGAGGATGGGGGGTAATGCCGAACAAGCCCAGTTTTTCTGATTTAGCCTACAGAGGCAAAAAGAAAGTAACCCGCAAGCAGCGGTTTCTTGAAAAAATGGACGAGATATTGCCATGGGAACTGTTGCTTGAACCGATATTAAGCAAATATCCGAAATCGCGCAGGGGACGCCGACCTTTCCCGGCCGAGGTCATGCTGCGGATTTACCTGATGCAGCAATGGCACGGCCTGTCGAATCTCGCCATGGAGGAAAGTCTTTATGATATTGAGTCGATGCGACGTTTCGCCGGCGTGTCAATGCAGAGGATTCCGGATGAGACCACTATCCGCAGGTTCCACCATTTTCTGAGGAAACATCAAATAACCGAAGAGCTTCTCCGTCTTGCTGAGCGGTGCTTATCAGAATACAACCTGACTATCAGCCGGAGCAGAATTGCCGACCCCAGATTGCGCAGAATCGGGCAGAAAACCGGTGTAGACAAAAGCACGCAGCTATAAAAAGAAGATAATTGCAGAGAATGAGTAGCCGGACTGCGGACGGATTCACGAAAAAGGTGCTGGCATCCATAACAACAAATCGCGCAGGTTTGAATAAAAAACTTTCATCTGCTGGACATTGGCGTCCATCATGGAGTTGTCCAGCCACCAGTCCACGTCGGGTCTCAGCACTTTCCTGGGCTTATAGTCGAGTCTTCCTTGAAGAAGCTTGGTCTGAAAGCTGAATAAATGCGGATACACAGGTGAAATGACCTGCTTGGTACGCAGATGCTCTTTACAAATTGTGCCGGAATGTTTACTATCCAATTGCGGTGTTTCGGCAAAGGGACGGTTGGTCATGTCAACTGTAGAAGAAATAAAGTTTGCGATCTCTACTCTTTCCAGAGAGGATTATGTCCGTTTGCGCGAGTGGTTTTCAGGTAAGGACAGAGAACAACGCGATAAGGAAATCGAGGAGGGTTCGGCATCTTCGAAACTCTCAAAAAAGTCGGAATCCGCCGAGGAAGCCCGTCGTTTTTACGCTTCAAGAATTGAAATACTTCGTAACGAGGCAGTTACGGATAAAATCCCTTTTAACGAAGCTTCCGAGTCGGATTTCTGGAAATTCGTCCGGTCGGCTTCATGCATTCGGAAGGGAAGCCTGTTTCTCAGGGACAACGGCAACCTTCGGGCCGTCTGGAGTGATGACGAAGGCAATCGCGTAGGGATTCAATTCTTCGGGGATTCTGCGGCTCAGTATGTTGTTTTCAAGCGCCGTGCGGACGGAGAAGTCTGGCGCGATGCCCAATGCGATAGTCTGAACAACATAGGGCGTATGATTGAGGAACTGGACCTGGAATTTCTCCTGCATGAATGAATGGCAAAGAACTCTCCCCTGAAGATCATATCGTCCGCTACGTCAAGCCGAGCAGCATGCACGAAGGGCGTGTGGACAGTTCCGAATTTCAGTTAAATCTGCGCAGAACCGGCGACAAAGGGGTTTCGGTTAACTGGCTTGAGTGCTACGCCGATTGTCTGAAAGAAGCGCGGCTTGCGGAAATACGCAAGGTGATTCGTCTTGAACTCCGAAGAAACGGGAGATTCGCCGAGTTGAACGTGGGGAGAGTCAAGCGGCACCTCGCGGAAAAGTTGCCGTCCTTGCGAATCATTCACGCCCCGCTTGATGCCGAAGGCGAACTTGAGGCGGATCCGTCCCACAGCGAAATCACGGAGCTCCCGGAACCGGGTTCCGATCAGGCTGAAATGATTGGAGAGATGATTGCGGAATGCGTCTGCGGTTTGCATCCCGCCATTGCCGAATAAACTTTATGCGTATTCCTCGATTTATTCGGACAGTAATTCCGGGCGAATTCGGACGGCTGAATTTCTTTTTTTTCCTCAAAACAGACTTTATGAGGAGACGAAATAGAGAGAATTGGCAACCATTCCATTTTTCTTAAACCCCGGCGATCTTCGACTTGCTTTTTTTACTATTCACCTAGGAAAAAAGATGGTTTATTGGAAATAGTTTAAGAAGACACTGCACCGTCTTACTGGTGCATCATGTTCAGAAATTCCGTGTTGTTTTTAGTTCCCCGAAGCTTGTCAAGCAGAAATTCCGGACGAAACCACTATTTGCAAGTTCCGCCTCTTTCTGCTGAAGCACCAAATGACCGAAGCACTGCTCCGTCTCACCAAGCAGTGCTTATCAGAACACGGCTTAACGGTAAGCAAAGGCAAGATTACCGAACCCAGAGTGCGCAGAGTCAGACGAAAAACCAGCACAGGCAAAAGTACGCGACGGTAAGTCCAACTGGAAGAATCACCCCTTATGCGAAAACTTGACTTTGCCTTTTTTGGTTCCCGAAGTGATAACGTCTTAAAGATAGGTCAATCCGGTTTTCGGGAAGAGAAACCAGACAACGTAAAATTCTTAATAAAATCAGACCATCGTGGTGTTGTGTGCGGTGCCCGCGAATTTCCGCGTGGTACTAAAAGGGGCAGGATAGCTATTGGGAGACAACTATAAACACGTTGTCACTGATTTCATCGCCAATGTTGGTGTTTCTGCGGATAATGTCGGCAAGTTTCGTATTTCTTACTTCTTCCAGTTCTTCTGAGGACAGGATGCGCTCGTACCAAAAACGGTCACCGTCCCGAAGCACTCTGAACTGCCTGGTAACGATTGTGTGGAACAGTTCGCCGAGCATTGATTCCCCATGGCGATCTTCCGCCACACCCGCGCTCCAGACATCCATATCATCCGTATTGTCTGTGCCGTCTTCTCTGGTTCCGTAAACCATGCGAAACCCTTTTTCTACCTCAGGGTCGGAGGTTATATCGGAAAAGCTTTCCTTGCGCGAAAGTCCCAGCGCTTCGCGCATGTCGTTATAGTTTGGCAACCCGTGATCTCTGCCGCGGTGAATATTAAGGGTGACCAGATCAAAACCCCGTAGCAGAGGAGTTCCCGTTGGCACGTCGTCTACGAACAGAAAGTTCCGTACATCGTCAATCACAAACGCATCCACTTTCTGATGCAAGTGGGCAGCGAAGCCTCGAAGTATCGGTTCAAGACCGACTTCAACGACCTTCTCCGGTCTAAAAAAAGCGTCTTTCAACGCTACAGCTTCAGTTTCGTTTCCTTGAGCGTCGACAAGCCGGATATTCGGATCAAGCAAAGTGTGTCCTACACGAAAAGCCGCCGAGGAAAACACATTGGCAATGCCTGACGGAGTGGAGTCATCGTAACCGGAGTAAGGTCCAAGGGCATTTGTCCCCAGCAGCACCGGCAGGAATTCATTATAGGTAACCGCCGAGATCAGGGCGCCGACCATGCGTCTCGCCCTCTGGTAAATTTCCTCGTCTGGCAGGTCGGGGTCGCGCGCGGCGATTTCCTCGGCAAGCCTGTTGTGCTCACGTAGAAAAAGCGTGTGGAGCGAGGTAAGGCCGATGTTCTCGTTAGCCCGCTCATCCCCGGCGAGGAAAAAATCAGGATCCCGGAAACGAAAGTTAGGCAGTTCCTGCTCGTTGTAAGGTAACAGATTCCCGGCGGATATCTTGAGCTTTCCTGATCCGTCGTTTGTCCGTAACGCATCCGCACGTTCCGCGTCAGAACCGTAAACAGTCGATGCGTCGATCCATCCGGTGACTTTATTCAGCTGCTGGCGAGGGTTCTCCTCTGACGTGCCGGTGGCGGGATCGTTGATGGCGCGGTTGAAAAACATCACAGCCATGCCGGTATCCTGCGGATCAAAAACAGGGTCACCGGTCGGAATTTCAATGTTCGCCGGTTCTTCTATAAATTCATCCGAAAAAGTGATGTCATGGTCCATAAACTGCCCCCAAAGCCACATGAAGTTAGTTGCCGAGTCTGAGTTCGGGATCGATCTATTTCCCTGAGCGTGTACGGCATTGCTGATATCTCTGGGGTTGGGACGCTCTGCACCTGCAAAAGAACTTACCCCGTCACCGTAGGCTGGCGATGCGAGACGAATTAATTGAACGCCTGAATTCATTTGCGGGTCTTTGAGGTTGTTGCCGCTTCCATCAATCGTTCTGTAATCATTTGATTCATCTGACCCACAGGAACTCAGCCATCCTACGAAAAGTATGGAGAGCAACAGCAGAGAAACCCCGGCATTCAGACGTGGAAAGATAAAACAAAAAGAAGGCGGACTCTTTTCAGAGAACATCCGTTGAACATTGAAACGCAGCAACTGTCACCCCCCCCCATGTGCGCTCTGTCTTGTGGGGGGAATCTAGAATAGGTTTATTCTGTAATAGGATACCTCAAAATCTTACAAAAGTCAAAACCCTGAGAAATTTCTTTGTGTCAGTGGTGGCCGCTAGAATTTGAAACTTTCAACAATACGAAGACCATTCTCAGGAAAACACACACAGGTAAAAAAAGGGGGAAGGATTTTATGCGGAAGGCATGGTGACCATTCTGAACTGGCTCAGGCACCGGACAGTTTTACTGGTGCATCATGTTCAGAAATTCCGTGTTGTTTTTAGTTCCCCGAAGCTTGTCAAGCAGAAATTCCATTGATTCGGTGGTGTTCATCGGATTGAGGATTTTCCTGAGAAGCCATATGCGGTTAAGTTCGGTTCCCGGGATAAGAAGCTCTTCCTTTCTGGTTCCCGATCTCTGAAGATCTATTGCGGGAAACACCCTTCTCTCCGCAAGGCGACGGTCAAGGTACACTTCCATGTTTCCCGTTCCCTTGAACTCCTCGAAGATAACCTCGTCCATTCGGCTTCCGGTATCTATAAGAGCGGTGGCTATTATGGTAAGGCTTCCTCCTTCCTCGGTGTTTCTCGCCGCCCCGAAAAATCTCTTGGGCCGCTGAAGGGCGTTTGCCTCTATTCCTCCGGAGAGCACTTTCCCGCTTGCGGGAGTCACCGTGTTGCTCGCTCTTGCGAGCCTGGTAAGACTGTCAAGCAGGATAACGACATCTTTTCCGTGCTCGACATATCTTTTAGCCTTCTCGATCACCATGTCGGCAACCTGTATGTGTCTTTGCGCCGGCTCATCGAAAGTCGAGCTCACGACTTCTCCATTGACCGACCTCTGCATGTCGGTGACTTCCTCCGGGCGCTCGTCTATCAGCAGAACGAAAAGTACAACTTCGGGGTGATTCTGCGTTATCGCGTTGGCTATTCTCTGGATTATTATGGTCTTGCCGGTACGGGGAGGAGCCACTATCACGGCTCTCTGCCCCTTCCCCACGGGCACGAAAAGATTCATCACTCTTGAGCAGAATTCGTCTTTTTCATATTCAAGATCTATTTTCTCTTGCGGGTGAAGGGGAATGAGTCCCTCAAAAGGCGTTCTCTGCCTGCATATCTCGGGAGAGTCGTAGTTTGCCTCCTCTATTTTGAGAAGGGCCAGGTTCTTCTCCCCTTCCCGGGGGAGCCTAACAAGACCTCTTATCGTGTCCCCGGTTTTCAGGCTGAAAGATCTTATCTGGGATTTCGAAACGTATATGTCGTCGGGACTCGGCAGATAGCTGTATTTGGGAGACCTCAGGAAACCATAACCTTCGGCCAGAATTTCAAGCACCCCTTCGGCTATTATGGAACCATGTTTCTCACTCTGCGCCTTGAGCAGGGAATAGATAAGGTCCTGTTTCGCCATTCTGGCGGTATCTTCAATACCGGCCTGCCTGCTAAGTTTTATCAGGTCCGAGGGCTTTTTCGCCCTGAGATCATTCAGGTAAAGCAGTTTGCCGTTTCCGTTTTTCTGCTCCTCTTTTCTCTGGACAGCATCTGCAGCTTCCGCTTTAGAGACTTTTGCCATAAGGTAAAACTCCTTGAACTAAGGCATTGTTGTTAAATTTATCGGTTCAAAAAAACAATCGAAATCTTTTGAAGTGTCAGGAGCGCGACAACTGCGCGCGTTTAAGAATTCGAAGCGAAAAATCAGTATAACTTATACAGTTAATACTATTGCCGCGTAACGGACTTGTCAATATGCAAAACCGAATCAGAAAGAAAAGAACCCTTGTCCTGTCTTGAAAACCTATTAACGCCGCAGGACTGTACGACTGCAACTACTCTTAATAAGTACATGAATGAGAGAGAATGTCAAGAGATTTCGTTCCCATCGAAGATGCCTTTTCTATTGAAGTGCTTTCGAAACTCATGGAGTCCGTTTAGTGGTCTGACCACGGAGAGAGTAGATAGACAAGCACGGCATCAAGGTTCTTGTTTAGCTATGAAGCAACCCCTTTTAAAATGATCCTTTTAGTATCTGGTTTTCCACTTCCCCCAATGTCGCCATTCTCTCGCAGGTATTGATGTACCCATGCAACTTTTTGATTTTTTTCATCAAGAGGCAAACAACCATACGGTCTCCAGATGACGCGGTCTCTACGGTGGAACCTTCATGAATACCAACTGCAGCAAGGGGCTTGAAACCGGAACTGTCGCGAAAATTCTTAAAATTGAGGAATACTCCCGTCGTTATTGATTAATGTGCATTTTACTAAATCAAGTTCCATTAGAGAATGTCCCGTAAAAGTCGTTTAGCGGCAATCGCGTGAACCTGCTTGTCAAGCGCAAAGCTCTCCGTGCCCGCGTGGATAATATCTACTCTGGTCAGCCCCAGGTCACGCAGTGCCGACCGCATCGAGCGGGTGGCTGAGGGAGCTGTGGTCCGTTTTATCTCGAAACCACGAAGGCGGCCGCCTTCGTGCACTACAAGGTCAATTTCCGGTCCTGAATGAGTTGCCCAGAAATAGCATTGCCTGTCCTCGACCCCGAGCGTCTGAATCAGGGTTTCGACGATGAATCCCTCCCAGGACGCCCCCACTTTGGGATGGCGCTCTAGCTCGGCGTGAGTAGTTACATTGAGGAGGTTGTGAAGTATCCCTGAATCCCGTATGTAAATCTTTGGCGATTTCACCTGACGCTTGCTTATGTTGGCGCTCCAGGGCTTAAGGCTTCGGACCATGAACGTTGCCTCAAGCGCTTCGAGATAGCGACGCACGGCGTGGTGGGAAACACCGAACGCGCGGGCAAGCTCCGAACCGTTCCAGACCTGAGCGTGATAGTGGGCGAGCATCGACCAGAAGCGGTCAAGGGTCGCACTCGGTATCCTGATTCCAAGCTGGGGAATGTCTCGTTCAAGAAAATCCCGGATGAAAAACCGCCTCCATTCGCAGCTTTGCCTGTGGCTGTGCGCGGTGAACGAACGGGGGAAGCCGCCTCGAAGCCAGAGAAGATCGGTTTTGCTTTCGCCGACCTCAGAGAGCGAAAACCCGGGAAGTTCGTAGTAGGCAATCCGCCCGGCCAGGGTTTCCGAGCTTTGGCGCAGCAGTTCGGGAGACGCGCTGCCGAGAACAAGGAAGCGGGCTGGCCGGCGGGGGCGGTCCGACAGCACGCGCAGGGTGGGGAAAAGATCGGGCCGCCGCTGGATTTCATCAAGCACCACGAGGCCGCGCAGGGAGGAGAGTGCAAGCAGGGGGTCGGCAAGACGCGAGAGGTCTGCGGTGGATTCAAGGTCGAAGAGATGAGTCGGGCCTTTTCGTAGCCGGGCAAGCTCCCGGGCCAAGGTTATTTTGCCTACCTGGCGGGCTCCCAGCAGGGCGACGACCGGATTTTGGGAAAGAAGCCGGTTCAGTTCTTTTAAATGTTGGGGACGCTTAATCATCATGCGGAATTATACCATGAAAATTGGAAGTCTGCCATCCAGTTTTCATGGTTATTGAAACTTGCGGAAGAAGATAAAATCGCTCTTCGCCTGTTGAACTTTGAAGAACACACTTTATTTGAAAAGGCCAAGTGACAAAGATTAGGAGGTTATCCGGTGCCATATACACACTTGACTCTTACTGCGAAGATCATTGTTCCCTGCCCATCTCTGTGCTAAACTCTCCTGAAAGAAGATTATCCGATGTTAGTGGTGCACTTCGGAATTCAAAGGGTGACCGGAGAAAGAAGCTTGCGCTTTGGCGAAGGTTTTTATGCCGTGCCCCTGTGGTCGCTCTGGGAGATGGAATAAAAGTTTGTAGCCGTAGTGAGGAAAAATCAGTAGTACTGTTCAGCCATGACGAAACTGAATATGATTGGTTCCGTTCTGAAAGCCGCGAAGCGAGCTGCCGTTGCCTATTATCGTTTGACTGGAAAGCCGCTCGGAATTACTGGAGAGATGGGAGAGTATTTCGCTGCCAAGCACCTTGGGCTAAAACTGGCGGAAGCTAGAACGCCCGGGTTTGACGCTTACGGAAAGGATGGCCGACTGGTCCAGATCAAATCTCGCTCCATCCCGCGAAGCAAGGGCAAGGGCAAGGGACTTTCCGGGCAGCGCACCGGCTCCATTCAGCTTAACCGCGAATGGAATTCGGTTGTTCTTGTACTCATGGATGAATTTTTCGAACCCTTTGCAATTTATGAAGCCGACCGAAAGTCTATAGAAAAAGCTCTTGTTAAACCAGGCAGCAAGGCACGCAACGAGCGTGGTGCACTTTCTGTCACGAAATTCATTAGCATTGCTGCCGAGGTCTGGTCCAAGACGGGATAACCGTCATAGCAACATTCCGGTAATGGTTCGCTGAAAAATGCACGACGGTGCCCGCAATAACCGGCTTGATGCGCTCGAGACTTGCTGGCAGTCCCTCGTCTCGGCCTTTCGTGCCAAAGTCCCAGGCGTAGAAGGTAGCGCCCACCGGCAACAGGCCGGCGCCGGCGAGTCATTGTCCGGATTAATCAGAATTTCATCTGTTCATGATCTGGTGAAGTGGGGATTTAAGAAATAACGAGACAAAATTCACAAAAGTCATCATGATTTGACCTTCGGGTGTACACACGCTCAGTTAAGCTGAAGTGTTGGACATTTTGTTTTAAGGAGGCAGATCGTGATGAAGAACACGAAGACGACGGAGCCCATCGATAATGAGGCTCACAACCAAGAGGATGCGCAAGCATGGACTCCACCACGTCACAATGCCTACATAGGGCTTGACGTGCACAAAGACACAATCGCCGTGTCGGTTACCGACGGGGTGTTGATTTACGAGGAACCCCGGTATCTGGGAGAAATTCCCAACACACCGAAAGCAGTTGGTTTACTCGTAGACCGCCTCGAGGGCATGTTCTCGGGCAAGTTTTTGTTCTGCTACGAGGCAGGGCCTTGCGGATACGTTATTTACCGCAGGCTGATCGACTTGCGCCACGATTGCGTAGTTGTTGCTCCTTCGCTTATTCCAAGAAAACCCGGAGAGAGGGTAAAGACTGACAGAAGAGATTCAAAGAAACTTGCTTCCGCTCTTCGCTCAGGACTTCTCACCCCTGTATGGGTTCCAGATGAGCATCAGGAGGCGATGAGGGATCTTGTGCGCTTGCGTGATGACATGAAGCGTCAGCATCAGGTTGCTCGTCAGCAGTTAAACGCTTTTGTTCTTCGCCGCGGTCATAGTTGGCCTAAGAAGAAGAGTCGCTGGACTCAAGCTCACTTCAACTGGCTTGAGGGGCTTAAGTTTCCCTGCAGTCTTGATTACGTGGTGCTCGGAGAGTACATAGACGCAGTCAAGGAAACTGGCAGGAGGATAAGCGAGGTATCCAAGCAGATTGAGCTTGCTCGTGAGCAATGGTCTCTGGGTGGTGTGGTCAATGCGCTTGTGGCCCTTCGGGGAGTAGACAAGCTCTCTGCTACGGTGCTCATGGCCGAGCTTGGAGATATAAGCCGTTTTGATAAAGCGTCGCAGCTGTTCTCTTATCTGGGGCTGGTTTCATCGGAACACAGCAGCGGAGATAAGAGACGTCAGGGCGGTATTACGCGCAGCGGGAACAAGAATGCTCGCAGGATGCTTATAGAATGCGCCTGGAGTTACCGTTACCCCGCACGTAAGACCAAGCACATGAGGCTCAAATCCAAGGATGCTCCCCAGTGGGCGCAGGAAGTCTCTTGGAAAGCTCAGAAACGTCTATGCGGACGTTACGCGAAGATGATCAGAGATGGCAAGGACCCAAAGGTGGTAATTGTAGCCATCGCCAGAGAGCTTTCGGGGTTTATCTGGGACATAGTGCGTTGCGAGATGGGAGCAGTGAGCAAGGAGGCGGCTTAGAGCAAAGAAATAGCGTTAAGACGAGGACTGATCAGTCCAGCTCGGAGAATCCTTGTAAAAACTATAGAGGCACCATGTTCTATCGGTGATCCCTGCTTTAAAAGTCAAAGGCCAGCTCCGCGACTCAAGTGAACTCAGGTGGTAACCAATCCACGTATATCAGTCTGACAGACTTATGTCACAGTCGCAATCTGACTGATTCCACCTCGTCTCAACGCGATTTCACTGAGTATGGGGATAAAGATAAATGAAGGATTGGTATAAAACAATCGCGTTGATCCGAGGTGTGGCGGGTTTTTATGGAGAGATCTTCGGGGCTACAGAAGGGATAATCTCGTAAGGAGCGTTCCCTTCGCGCAATGCCAGCCCGACAGACGAAGAGATGGGAGACGCAATGAAGATTAGTGGCAGACGATCCACGAATATCAGAAAGTCAGCCGTAGGAATCTTGTTGCTCCTCGTCTCAACGCCATTGAATAAGGGCAGCTGCTGAGCAGACGGTGAATGCAATATTGACAGGTCAAATCATATCAGATTTAAGGCGTTATCAATGGCCTCTGAAGCGGTTTTCCTGACTGAGAGCAAATTGCGTTGGCAGGTTTTCCATGCAGGTACAAATGGACTGAAATCAGCGTTTATCAAAATTGATGGTCGCATCTACATCAACCTGTGTCAATTCAACACTTGGCTCGAAAGCCAGCGTATGAGTCAGGTGCTCCCGTAAGGGTTGCGCCAAACAAACCATGATCGATCTGGCCTCGCTTCGGTGGGGTTTTTCTTGACTGGGGACAAAATCACTTATGCTGCCGCACGCTTATGGACATCTTCAAGGATATCGATCAATTCAACAACATCAGGGGTTTCAAAAACTCCATCAACCCCCAGTGCATCTAAGTCGGTGAAGGGGCTTTCATACAACAATCTCGGATCCATGATGCCGCACTCCGTCAGATAGTCGATAATCATGTTCAGAAACTCGATCTGGTTTGCGGACAAAGTTCGTGCCGACTGAAACTTGTCAAAAGCGCGTTTTGCCGCATCCCGGTCCAGTCCGACCAGTGACCGGATAAAGACACCAAGTCCACCGCCTACCTTAACCCGATCAAGGTCTTCAAGTTCGGCAATTCCTGCCTCCAGAAACACCCGTTCCAGTTCCTCCAAATCTTGACCTGTCAACGGTTCATTCCGACGAACTTTTTGAATGGTGATGTGATTTTCATGCTCCTTCAAGAAGTGCCGCACTTTCATCTGAAAGCGGTTCATGTCGGTTCCGAAGGTCGCTCCCCGAATTTCGATGTTTCCAGGTCTGCCGATTTTATCCTCGAAGTCTGTATAGATGAGTGGGCGCTTTTTCAGTTCAATCAGTTTGATGAGATCGCAAAGCTGGCGACGCGTAGCATCAAGCATGGATGGCGTGACATTCAGCCAGTATTCGTCCGTTTGAATTTCGAGGATGAATTTCTGCAGATGTCCGAGGGGAAATAGAAACTATTATAAGGCAATACTCCTTCTTTACCGGTACCCCTGCCACCAGTTCTGCATTGCTTAGACCGATGTGGTACTTGTAGAATTTCAAGAAGCAAAGAAGCGTCTGATTCCAGCGGGAAATTCTCCCTTGGAATTGCCCAAAAATCTTTATAGGAAATTTTCTGGTATACTTTACACAGAAATACAGAGAAACGAGGTGGTAAGTCAAGATGGCAGGTCATTCCAAATGGGCGAACATAAAACACAGAAAAGCCGCGGTTGACGCCAAGCGGGGAAAGATATTCACCAAGCTTATCAGGGAACTTACGGTCGCCGCCAAGGAAGGGGGAGACGATCCGGAATCCAACCCGCGTCTTCGCACCGCTGTAGCGACCGCGAAGGGCGCCAACATGCCCAACGACACTATAGAGAGGGCCATAAAACGGGGCACAGGGGACATCGAGGGAGTAGTCTACAACGAGATATTCTATGAAGGGTACGGACCCGGCGGAAGCGCCGTATACGTAAAGACCCTTACTGACAACAGGAACAGGACCGTCTCCGAAATAAGAAGACTATTCACGAAACACGGCGGAGGGCTCGGGGAGAATGGCTGCGTCGCGTGGATGTTCGATCTTAAGGGGAGAATCGCATTCACCGGAGACTCGGTTGATGAGGATGCGCTTTTCGACCTGGTAATAGACGCGGGGGCCGACGACGTACGCACCGAGGACAGCGACATCGTGGTTATAACCCCCACGGAGAACTACGAAGCCGTGAAAAAAGCGGTCTCAGAAGCAGGAATCCAGTACGAATCAGCCGAAGTCACCATGATACCGCAGACAAACGTTAGAGTCGATGGCAGGGACGCCGAGCACATGATAAGGCTGATGGAAGCACTTGAAGACAGCGACGATGTTCAGAACGTGTACGCCAACTTCGATATAGACGAGCAGTTACTCGAGGCAATTGGATAAAATTTCCGACACCAGGGTCATGGGGATCGACCCCGGATCAAGGTCCTGCGGCTACGGAATCGTGGACGGCGCGGGAAGCCGGTTAAGTTACGTAACCAGTGGAACAATCACTCCTGCATCCGGGAATTCCGCTTCAGAGAGGCTGAATGATATCTATGTCGGGATTCTGAGTGTAATCGACGACTACTCCCCATCGGTAGTGTCTGTGGAGGAGATGTTTTTCGCCAAAAACGCGAGAAGCGCCATAAAGCTCGGCCAGTCGAGAGGCATAGCGATTCTGGCAGCGGCGCAGAGAGGAATCCCGGTAAGCGAGTACGCGCCCACGAGGGTTAAACTCTCCCTGACCGGAAAAGGAAGGGCGGGGAAGGAAGAAATGCAGAAAATGCTTTCCTACATGCTCGGGATAAACAAATTTCAAAGCACGGATGAATCCGACGCGCTTGCGATCGCGATCTGTCACTTGACCCTTTCAAAATACGGACTGCCGGACGGCACGCTTGGCGGCGCGGGCAGCCGGCGCAGGAAAAAGAGATTCACGGCAAATGATCTATCTGCTTAGAGGCACAATAGCCCTCAAGGAAATCGGAACGGTCGTCATTGACGTAAACGGGGTCGGTTACGGCGTTACGGTCCCGCTTTCGACTTACTACGATCTTGGAGCTGTCGGGGAAAATGTCGAGCTGAAAATACACACAGCCCAGAGGGAGAGCAGCATTGAGCTTTACGGGTTTCTTACCGACGCGGAGAAAAAAATGTTCGAAAAACTCATCGGAGTTTCAGGCATAGGACCGAAAGCGGCCACGAACGTGCTTTCTAACGTCTCCGTTTCCGAGCTTGTAAGACACATAGTAAACGGGAACCTGGCGCAGAGAAAGATCCGCGGCATCGGCACAAAAACCGCCACCAAGATAGTAAACGAGCTTAAGGACAAACTTGACGACCTCGCCACAGACGATAGCGCCACGACACCGAACACGATGCTTGACGACACGGTTTCCGCGCTGCTTAACCTCGGCTACACCAGGGCCGAAGTGGAAAGGAGTACCCCAGAGATAAGGAAAATCATAGAGGCTTCAGGCTCCATAGAGGAAGTGCTTCGGGATTGTCTTAAGATAATCAGAAATTAAATGTCGCAGAACACGAGAAAAACCGTTTCGCCCGAATACACGGAAACAGACGAGCTTGCGGACGTAAATCTTCGTCCCGCTCTTCTCAGGGACTTTATCGGGCAGCCAAGCGTTAAGGAACAGGTAGCCATATTCATCGGCGCCGCCAAAGCGAGAGGCGAAGCCCTTGATCACGTGCTTCTCTCCGGTCCCCCGGGGCTTGGGAAAACCACGCTCGCGCATATATTCGCAAACGAACTGGAAGCAGGTCTGCACCTCACATCGGGGCCCGTTCTCGAAAGAACGGGGGATCTCGCTTCCATGCTCACGAACCTCGGCGAGAAGGATGTGCTTTTTGTTGACGAGATACACAGGATAAACAGGGTCGTCGAAGAATATCTCTACTCAGCCATGGAGGATTTCACCATAGACCTTATGATAGGAGAAGGTCCGACTGCGAGGTCGGTGAAAATAAACCTGAACAGGTTCACCCTCATAGGAGCGACTACCAGAACCGGGCTTCTCACCTCCCCGTTTCGCTCCCGTTTCGGAGTCGAACTCAGGCTTGATTACTACAGCACCGAAGAGCTCTCAAGCATAGTGAGAAGGTCCTCAAGGATTCTCGGGGTCGAGATAACGGATGAAGGCGCGCGCGAGATGACCTCGAGAGCGAGAGGAACCCCCAGGATAGCAAACAGGCTTCTTAAGAGAGTGAGGGACTACGCCCAGATGAAATCAGACGGGCGCATAACCGAAACCGTGGTCGGGGACGCGCTCTCGATGCTTGAGATCGACCCAAGGGGCCTTGACAATCTCGACAGGGCGATACTCACCGCCATAATAGAGAAATTCGGAGGCGGGCCGGTAGGAATAGACACCATCTCAGCCGCTGTGAGTGAGGACAAGGACACGATAGAGAACGTCTACGAACCCTTCCTTATAAGAGAAGGACTTGTTGAGAAAACTCCCAGGGGAAGAAAGGCCACGCAACTCGCCTACAGGCATCTTGGGCTCAGCCGCCCCGAGGGTCAGCCAAAACTTCTCTGATCCGCCCAGAGGGCCTGAAGACACTCAGTCAAGCGGTATTTCCCTTATGAACTCATCCCAGTGATTCCCGGAAATAGAGTCTATTATTTTTCTCGGCTCCTTGTAGCCTTTTTCCCCTGGAAACAGTTTCCCGTAGACCTCATCCCTTATCTCAAGCCACTTGTCTATCGCCGCGTAGTTTTTGAATTTTACTACTGTCTTGTAGGTCCAAAGCGGCTTTACGGTATGTATTCTCTGCGAATACATCCTGTAGTCGTCAACCGTGATGCCCATCCTTTTCATTTCCTGCCAGAAAGGAAAAAGACGCGTTCTGTATACCCTTAGAAACTCCTCGCGGTTCTCTGGAGCCACTGTATAGAAACTTTCTTCCACAACGATTGTGTACCTGTTCTCCTCCGCACGAGACCCCACAGCGGTCATAAGGAAAAAAATCAGGACAAAAACGATCGGAAGCCAATTTTTTTTCAGCATAAGATATCTCCCTGTTGGAAATTGAAACCAGACTCATTCCACTGTCTTAACAATGAAAGAGTAACGGCATCGACCTTTCGGCGCAATGCTTTCTCTTACCCAGTTACAACCGCAGGTTCACCCTCCCCCTCTGGCGCAGATCAATGAGCCGGCGGCTGTCGGATATTAATGTTCTATAAGTTCAATTATAGAACAAATTAGTTTTTGCAATTGCATGAGAGGTTTTGAAGATCAGGAGTTAATAGAGATTAAAAGAGGGGCGGTTTCCTTCCGCTTGCTTATTCATTTACTTCCAAACGTTTCCATTGGAGTAAAGCTTAACATCATCAAAGCAGATTGTCCCGCCTCTCTTTTATTCATTCATTAGATGATTAGCGCAAAAGTGTTTGTAAAAGTTCAAAAAAATTATTAAGGAGGACTTATTATGAAGTCAGGAAGTCTGAATATTAATGGGATGCCGCACAAAAAATCCGGGCGCGCGGGGGGCAAGAGCGTGTCCATGACCGGCATGTTAGTGTTTCTCTTGGCCGCGTTGCTGGTTCTTCCGTCATGCTTTGACGATGATGATACGGAAACAGTAACGGAGACAGTGACGGAGACAGTGACGACGACGGTAAAGGAAAAGGAGTATGTATGTCCAGATGGGGAGACTACCGTTGATAACGTAGACGATTGCCCGGGAATTCAGGTGGAAGAAGGTAAGACCTTTACTGGCAATGACGACGACGAAGAGATAATGGGTGCGGCCGGCGATGAAACAATCAACGGTGAGGGCGGCGCCGACATGATCAGTGGTGGTGATGGCGATGACACTCTCAACGGTGGCGCTGGCGATGACACGATCCGTGGTGAAGGTGACAATGACACGATCCATGGTAACGCTGGCGATGACACGATCCATGGTGGCGAAGGTGATGATATCATTGCTGGTGATGCTGGCGATGACACCATTGATGGTGGACCCGGTACCGATGTCGCAAAATACGTAATGAGCGTGGCGAACACAGGCTTCGAAGAAGATGTAATTGCAAACCTGAAAGAAGGGGAAGCGAAGGATGATGGTGGTAATGACAGAGATACATTGTCCAACATTGAAAATCTCCATTGCGCTAAACCAGATACTGTCACGGTCTCAGAAACCGTTTCAGAAATAAGAATGGTCGACTTCACAGGAGATGACGAGGATAACCACTTGGTAGGTTGTGCTGGCGCGGATGAACTCAAAGGTGGCGCTGGCGATGACATCCTTGAAGGCAAAGGGGGTGGAGACACACTTGACGGTGGTGCCGATAGTGACACTGCAAGTTATGAGACCTCCCCCGCTGCCACTGCTGTGGAAGTTAACATCAGCATAAACGCTTCTGGTGAAATTACGGAAAATGGTTCAGGTGGTCATGCTGCTGGTGATACCATCGTAACAACCGACAGTGAAACTTACGATCATGACGATGACACTTCCACTGATCCGGTAAAGGTGAGCAGCATTGAGAACCTTAAGGGTGGTCCTGCAGCCGATAGCTTTACGGGCGATCATAGAGCAAACACACTTGACGGTGGTGCCGGAGGCGACACGCTCATTGGTAATGCAGGTGATGACACTCTCATTGCTGGTGGAAGCGAAGGCGCTGGTGATGGAGCCGTTGACACGCTTAGTGGTGGAGCTGGCAACGACACGTATATGATGTTTGAAGCCACCGATAGCATTAGTCCTGAAGAAGCCGTCGATGCCGCTGATGTAGAAAATGCTGACAAGGTGTACTACATAGGTGCAGCCGCCGATGGCGGTGTAGGAACTTCAGGCGATCCCGAGGAGACTCCCGGGAATGTTGAGATGGTTTTTGGTACGAACAATGCCGATTTCTTTACTGCTGTTGATGGAGCGGCCATTATAGCTCGCGACGGAGATGATACGCTCACTGCTCCTTCTAATGGTACGGCTACGCTGGTTGATTGTGCCGGAAAAGACACTCTTGATGGTGGAGATAGCAGCGACAACAAGATTGTTTTCGGTATATTCAATGACGACGAAGAAGGGGACAGTATTGTTAACTTCAGGTTCGCCGCAACGGGTAATACGGGCGATGAGATTCATCTTAAGGGCTTTGACGACGGAGAAGCTATAGATGTTACGCTGGCTCTCGGTACCTCTGCAGCAGTTAATGTTACGGTAGGGGGAGAAACGGTAGCTTCTGTTACTCCGAATGATACAGATCTGAGGGATGACACCACAACAGCCGATGATACTCACTTAGAGGCGTTGATAACTCTTCTAAAGGGCAAGACGAATGATAGTGAAGGCAACTCGGTTGATATAATCAGGCATGTTCCCTTTGAAGATGCTAAATGCGAATAAAACAAATCAGCGTTCAGCTGGGTGGTTTTGATTAAAAAGCCGTCCGGGTGATCGCCGGATTAAAGGCCGGGCCTGCTGTCTCTAAGGATTGCAGGCCCGGTTTTTTATTAATTGCTTTCCATGCACATGGAAGACAGATCATCCATCCATGCCTTGATTCTGTCCCGGACAAGATTCCGCATGGTTGATTCTCTGGCGCTTGCTGCGACAGTGCTGCTGCCTCTTGCAGTCTACGTGCTTACAGCATCCCACGATGTAGCGCTTGAAGACGACGGACTGTTTCTCATGACGGGCGCTCACCTGGGCATAGCGCACCCTCCGGGATATCCGATCTACACTCTCATTCTTCACCTGTTCATGCAGTTGCCGTTTGGAACTCCTGCTTTTCTGGGACATCTTTTAAGCGCTGTCCTGGGAGCGCTTTCCTGCGGCGGTGTTTACCTTTGCGCTAGAATGGTTGGCGCGGCAGTCCTTCCCGCTCTTGCGGCCGCGTGGCTGTTCGGAGTCTCGGAACATGTATGGTCCCAGTCCATAATAGCAGAGGTTTACACTCTTAACTCATTGTTTTTCTTTGCGGTCTACGCGCTTCTGCTCTATGGCTTGAAAGGCGAGAAGCGTCTTTGGGCCTTCATTGCGGCGGCGGTGCTCTACGGAATGAGCCTTGCCAACCACTGGCCGCTTATGGTTCTGGCGGCGCCCGGTTTGTTTCTTCTTGTCTTGCCCGCCGGAAAAGCAATGTTCCGCAGGTTGCCGCTGCTCTCCGGTATTGTCGTCCTGGGAGCGGCGGTTCCCTACGCATGGATGTTCCTGCGTGCCCAGCAGAACCCCAGGATCAGTTTCTACGGTTCCATGAACGGTCTGGGTGACCTCTGGTATCACATCAGCCGCAAGGGCTATTCCCATTTCTATGGTTCCGCTCCTAAATGGAATGACAATATGGAGTTTATTCGCTGGTTCGCCGGTGAAATCGTGTGGCAGTTAACCCTTCCGGCTTTCTTCCTGGCCATGCTGGGTCTTGCAGTCCTGCTGCGCAGACGGCAGTTAGTCGAAGCTGGTTCAGGTCTGGCAGTATTTCTTGGACAAAGCGTTGTCCTCATCATACTGACAAACTTCAGTTTCAATTATATACAGATTGGAATTTTCCGTCCCTATTCGCTTGTCTGCTACGGGCTGCTGGCAATATGGTCAGCGGTGGGGTTTCAGGTGCTTATGGATTATCTGCGACCGCGTTTGGATCAAGGCAGGAAGCCGACTCTTAGTATTGCCCTAACTGCTGTTCTGAGTGTGGCAATGGTGGTTTTTTCCCTGCAGGGAAACTGGCGGAAAAATGACCGTTCCGAAAGCAGATTCCCGAAAGAGTATGCGGAGATGATGTTCAGTGAGATGGAGCCGGACGCGATAATGCTGGTATCCAACGATTTGGAAACCGCGGTGCTTGGTTATTACCACTTTGTTGAAAACCTTCGCCCGGATATCACTCTTCTGCCTAAGGCAGGGCTGGTTTACAACAACGGGTTTAACCGTCCCGCTATGCCTTTTAAGGAACGGCGGAAAATCCTGCGGGAATTTATCGGTGAAAGTGACCGACCAGTCTTTTTTGCCTCCGGTACCCGTAAGGATTTCTGTCCGGGTTGCGAAGTAAGGAATTACGGATTC
Organism: Thermodesulfobacteriota bacterium; assembly: GCA_965208155.1. GTDB lineage: Bacteria > Desulfobacterota_D > UBA1144 > Nemesobacterales > Nemesobacteraceae > Nemesobacter. The sequence continues at coordinate 1,647,888 of OZ242322.1, read as the reverse complement.
ATAAAGAAAGTAATAAAAGACGGGACTCCGCGCAGGGAGTATGTGCTCTATAATACTGAAGGAGAGGAATACTTCAGGAAGTTACTGTCCCATAAACCTGCAGACGCGTGGGAGCAGTACGCGAAGAACAATCTGCTCAGACTTTACGGGGAATATCTCGGCAAATTCATCATTTCCGGCGACCCGAAGTGGCGTGGGAAGGTAGAACACCTGATACAGCTTGCGGAGCAGGATTTCTACAGTCTTATGAGCATGATGGAAACAGTAGTTTCTATGGGTGCAAAGTTTGGTTAGATTCTGGTTTTTCTTTGCCGGGATTGGAGTATGGGAAGTGATTCAGGCGGGTCGGAAGGTCCGGGATATTGAAGATTTTTCTCATGTTTCCGGGATACTTTTGCACGGCTTTTTTCGTATCTTCCACTCCCTTCCTGACAGTTTCTCCGTCAAGATTGGCAAAACTCTTCGCCAGGGTTTTCTCTCCTTTGAGAATAATCCCAACGTAATCCGGATTCTTAAGATTCCTGGTAAACGGCATATCTTCGGCCATGGTGGTTAATGTACGTTCCAGTGAGCAGTTGCCCCCCTTCCTTCGCTCATCGCGTTTCACTCCTCGAAAGAATTGCTCCAGCAGGTTGTTAGTACGTTGCGGTTGAATCTCGATTGTGCCCCTGTCACAGTTCACAATCAGAGGTTCTGTAAAAAGCCTGCCCCAGTATTTGTCAATCTGCTTGACCATCTTTGCGTAATCCTTATCTTTAGCCCCAAGACGCTTAATCTGCTCATCATTACGAAACGCGGTTACTCCTTGTCTTATTGTTCGCATATTCGTTTCACCCGTATCGTTAAGTCCACTGCTGCTGTCCGGCAAAGCAATTCGCATCGCGTTGCGAAGCCGGTCAAATACATCTGTTCTTTCTTCCATCATCACGGTCTTGTTCAACAGAACAGAATCATTAAGCGCTCTGCGCAGGGGTGAAAGAATTACCTTGCGCGCCACAGATTCGGACATTTGTGTCTTGAGTCTTTCCAGAGCCGGATAAGCCAACACCAGCCGCCGGTAAACGTCGAGATGAGGTCGATCAAATGGAAATCCTAAACCGTCTGACTGACTTTTAGCTTCCACAATCCACGCCGCGAGCATATAGGCCCACACAATTGCTGACAGATTCATCTCTGCGCGCTTCTCATCACTCGCCTTCAGATAAAGAAGCAAATCGTCCGCACACACAGGATTATTGTCAATCTCCGCTTTTAACTCTCTTATCATCTTACGCAGAGTTCCACTCACATTGTATCCCCGCATTTTGCGCCGTATCCTGTCATACGGGCCACTCAACAAATCTTTGCCTATGTCTCTTAAAAAATGGAAGTGACATATAGTGTCGGGAACTTCAGGGAAGACTTCTTGAACCGCCTTGATAATAGCGCCGCCCATATCATGCACCAGACAAACCGGGTCTCCGTAAGCGCTTTTGATTCCCTGGAGGAAAGGAATAATTCCAGCTGAATTCTCCGAGGGGATTTTAACACCTCCGAGCACAAGACCCGATAATCCGTCAATACAGCACATCAAATGCGGACTGCCGCCTTCGCATGTGCCGTCGAGGTGCAGGATATAGCCGCCACTTGATGCTTCCATAAACTGTCTCAACGATGACTGGCTGTTGCGGTGCGCGTGGCCGAGGTATACGATGAACCGCCGACACAGAACTTCTATCTCGCGCAGCGAGATATCAATATGACGAGCCTTTAACTCAAACTGAATAGCTTGCTGACTTTGAGAACGTTCAAAACGCGCCCGCCCGATGTATTCAATCACGTCAAATCCGAACTTGCAATGCGGGGCAACGAGACGATCAAGCTCCCCGGGTCTGAACACCTTGTGACACTGACGACAGCACCGGTAATTCAAAACAGCATGAAACTTACCGATGTCCAGAGTGACCACCGTGCGTCTTTGGGTCTTGTACGCTTTCAATGCGCCCCCGCATGGACAAACCGCTGCGTCAGGTTGAAATTCAAGCTCCGGGGTTTTGGGAAACAAATTGCGAATGCTCAGCCCCGCAGCGTAAGCGTCAATCATACGACGCAATTGTTCAATCAGGTATGAAGCGTCGTTTTTTTTTCCGTAAACACACAAAGAATATGCTCAACCTGACCCAGTGTCACATAGCGTCCTCTGTCCCCAAGCGACTTTACAATGGAAGCGCTGTCGGGCTCCAGCTTGTAATCACGTATAGCGGTGGTCAATATGTCAATAACCAGCCACCCCGGCAATTCTTCGCCACCGCTGGTGCGAAACTGATACCGCGCCTTTTTCTGTTCTTCACAACGCTCCCTCTGAGCACTGAGATACAGATAGATGGCTCCTGTCTTCTCCCGCGTAATCTTCCCCTCACGCACAAGATACAGAGGCGCATTCTGTACTCGTACATCTAACTGCTTCTCCAACTCATTGATCGTGTATCCGGCGGGAGAACGATGTACCAGTGCGGCAATAGTGGCTTTAAGATTGCCGACTCTGGAAAAACCTATGCTGTCATGCTGCCATAAGCCGGCTTCATCAAAAACCGGAATATCGTTCAGAGTGTAATAGATTCCGGAATGCGTGTAGCTGGAGAGATACCCCAGAGCATTCAAACGCCTGTAGACACTCATGCGTGAAGACGTTTTCAGTATCTTCGAGAGTTCCGACAGAGTGGCGACCCGGTTTTTTTTGAAGTAGTTTCGCAGCGCTTTCGCTGAATCTTTGTTTGAGAGCATAAATGCCTCCTTCCTTTTAAGGTACAGCAGACAGTAAAGAAGTATACTGTACCTGACTTTCCTTGATAAAACCAGAGAATTCAGTGTGTTTTGATCGAAAACAGGGTTTTTTAGAAGGAATTTGGACAGAATGTGGCTTCTGACACGTTTGATGTGGTATAATCTACTGTCTGTAAATCAAGTGTTTTCAATACGTTAGGAAAACCTAACCAAGTTTTGCACCCATAGCGGTGTTTTCTCTTAAGTATCCGTCTTTGCTTGCGTTTGAGAGAAGCGTTGGCAGCAAGAATATTATCAGTTCCAATCTGAAGAGTCTGTACGGGGTATGGAAGACTCCGTCTGACTCGGGGTTGAGAAAGCGTCTTGATGAACTTGACCCCCGAGTCTTGCGAGATGCTTTCAGAAAACTGTTTGCGAAGCTGCAAAGAGGAAAAGTTCTGGAGGACTACAAGTATATTGACGATCATCTTCTGCTTTCAGTGGACGGCACGGGGTTTTTCTCTTCCCCGACAGTTCATTGCGAGAACTGCTGTAGGAAAGAACACAAAGACGGAAGTGTTACGAACTATTATCATCATATGCTGTGCGGTGCTATAGTACACCCTGAGCACAAAGAGGTATTTCCATTTGCTCCCGAGCCGATTCTGAAGACAGATGGGTCAAAGAAAAACGATTGCGAGAGAAATGCGGCAAAGAGGTTTGTGGGTGATTTCAGAAGAGAGCATCCGCATTTGAAGGTGATAATGCTTGAAGACGCGCTTGCGTCTAACGCTCCGCATATAGAGCTTTTAAAAGATAATAATATAAGGTACATACTGGGAGCCAAGCCAGGAGATCACAAGTTTTTGTTTGAACAGGTAGACAGCAGTTCTGAAACGGAGGAAACAGAGATAGAAGGTGCGGGCGGGATAATGCGCAGGTTCAGGTTTCTGAACAACGTTCCCCTTAATGCGTCCAATCAGGGAGTGGTGGTCAACTTCCTTGAGTGTTATGAAACGAAGCCTGGGACAAAGAAAAGGCCTGAGCCCAGGACCGTGCGTTTCTCCTGGGTTACGGACATACACATAGACCATGACAATCTGATGAAGATAATGAGGGCTGGGAGAGCGAGGTGGAGAATAGAGAATGAGACATTCAACACGCTTAAGAATCAGGGTTATCATTTTGAGCACAACTTTGGTCATGGGGACAAGAACCTTGCATCTGTGTTCGGCCATCTGATGGTTCTTGCTTTCCTTGTTGATCAGATAGAGAAGCGTTGCTGTGGGCTCTTTGGGGCTGCTTTGGAAAAGATGGAGAGGCTTTCGTATCTGAGAGAGGAGATAAGAAGTTTTTTTATTACGGTTCTGATTACGGACTGGGAGACATTGTACAACGCCATAGTGCATGGTTACGGAGAACCCGTGCTTGTTGCGGACACGTCTTGATGAGGATATGTAAAAAGGCAGGAAAAGGAGTCAGGAGGTCGCAGGGGGGGGGGGTTGTGTCCGCAATGGGGATAAGGGCAGGAATCGGTATTGCGTTGAGGAGGAAAATCGGCTCTTTCGAGGCATCTTCCCCCCTGAATTGGTGAGGAATTCACGAAAACCTGTCGCCTGCTACGTGACTTGATGAACAGAAGCAGTTAGTGGGAATATCTGTCTTCTGAGCAGAAACCAGATGACCTCGGGGCAGACCTGATATGCCATACGCAAAGACAAACGGAATAAATCTTTACTACAAAGAGCATGGAAAGGGAGAGCCGCTCGTGCTCATCCACGGTCTTGGAAGCAGTCTTGATAGCTGGGATGCGCAGGTTCCCATCTACTCGGAACATTTCCGCGTGATAGCGCTCGACAACAGGGGCTCGGGCCACTCCGACAAACCCGATTATCCCTATACGATGGAACAGATGGCGGATGACGCCGCGGGGCTTCTGGACTCTCTCGGGATAGAAAAAGCCCACTTCGTTGGAAAATCAATGGGCGGAATGATATGCCAGTGGCTGGGCATAAAATACCCCGAGAGGGTAAACAGACTCGTTATGGGATGCTCCTCCGCACACAGGGACGAGGTCGGAGACCTGCTTATCAGAACCGCGAGGGACATAGTGGATAAAGCGGGGCCCGGGGCGGGATGGGTTTTTGCGCTTTTTCTCGGATACCGAAGAAAATATATCGAAGAGAACTACGACTCTTTAGCAGGCAGAATCAAGGAAGTTCCCGTTGACCCCGATGCGGCTGCCGGATACAGAAACCAAAGCTACGCGTGCGAGAACCACGACGTATTAGCCCAACTCGGGAATATCTCCGCGAAAACTCTGGTTATGTACGGAGAGCGGGACATTGTCACGCCTCCCGAGAGATCGAAAAAGCTAGTGGAGTTTATACCGAACGCGGTTGAAAAGGCGTTTGCGGACGTCGGCCATGGATTCTGGAGAGAGTGCCAGGCCGAGGTGGATAAGGCCGTGCTTGATTTTCTCGCAAAAGACTGAATTGCCCCGTGCCGGCTCTCCTTTCTGTCCAGATAGGGACGCGTTGCCGCAAGCTGTTTTTGTTTGGAGAAAATGAAGAGGCAGAAGAACCTTAGAGAAAAAATGGGGAAATACGCTGGCTTCGGGGCCGCGGGACTGCTGATTGCGTGGCTCCTGTTGCTTTCCCCCTTCTCGGACCAGCAGGTTTCCCGGGATGACCCTGTCTGCGCCGACAATCGTGTGCTCAGTCTAGATGGAACCGGCGCACTGGTTAAACGCCTGCAGAATACAAACCTTCTTAACGGTAAGGAGGTCTACGACCGGCTGGATCTCGGGAGTGGCAACAAAGAAACCGGACAAGGCGATGCTTCACCCTCAAAAGGCGCGGGCGGCTTTCTCACGTCCAGCCCGTTCGAACCCCGGTACCGCGAACCCTACTCCGCCATTGCGGAGCTGCGCTATCCCTTGCCCGCGAACACAAGGAGTTACGAGCTCGACGAGATCAAGGCGACGTTTCTGTTCTACGGTCAGGAACCAGTGCTGCGATGGTACTCGTCGTTGGGCTCGAATACCGAAGTGTGTGCCGTCCAGTTCGTGGACCCGGACCGCGTGGACTACCGGCTGCGCACGTTTCCCGACCGAAAGAGCGCGGTTACAGAAGGCTATGTCGTTACACACCGCTACCACTGCGGGACATGCTCCTCCCTGCGTGATCTCGCGGTCTACATGGCGAAACCGGATCTGACGAAGCCGGCGAGAACATGCGGGAGGAAACTTACGGCAAATGGCATCAAGAAGTGTCTCATGGAAAAAATCGGCTTTGCAGAGCCTTGCGCCGAGACCTGGACATACAACATATTACATACCAGACAGCAGTGCATGAGAACCTGCGTAGAGCACTACGGGCTCTGGAACGTGCTGACAAACGACATGAACGACGCGCATGCCGACGAGCGGGGAAACCTTAACTCATGTCTGGCCTGTGACGAGCACTCTTCCGGCCCGGGGTTCCAGTACGCGGCGGGACGAACGCGGAGGAATTCCGGCCTGCCCTCCGCCATCTGCCGACCGACAGGGGAAATCTACCCGGTCGAGCATCGGCTTTGCTTTGAGTAACAACTGCCGTCGCGGCACCGACTTCGACATCCGTTAACCCGACCGTTGGTGGGCGGGTAAAAGTTTTTACCGCACATGGTTCGAAATGCGCCATTAGGCAGAAACCTGACCGCAATCGCAGCCACTGGTAAATGTGTCTGCCTTTTTTCCCGTCACCTGTACCGGTAGGTCAGCTGCACACCGAAGGTCCTGCCCCTGGAAAGCGGTGTGAATGCGCCTCCCAATCCCGGTAGATCTGAGCCTTCGAGCGCGGTATAGCTTCCGTGCCTGACTTCGTTAAGAAGGTTCTTTCCGTAGAATCCGACTGAAAACCTGTCGTTCATCGGGGCGATGTCAACTCCGGCGTCAACAATGTTCTGCTCGGGAGTATATCCTAGGTTGTTATCCGTGAGATATGCTTTATCGCGATATGAATAGCTTACCCTTGAGGTCATCTTCCCCCAGTTCGCAAGTCCGGTGCTATGGGTGGCGCCGACGCTCCAGGTCAGCTTCGCGGCCCGGGGAAGCTCAAGAGCCAGGTCTTTTTTGTCAAGAACGCCATCTAGATTAAGGTCATGCTTTATTTTTGTGTATTCGGGATCTACGTATCCGACCGAACCCAGAAGAAAAAAGTTCCCGGTAACGGCGAACAGTCCGTCAAGTTCAAAGCCGAAGGCTTCTACGTCGGCGGTGTTGCGAATCTCCTGTGCGATACCGCTGGACGATTCAGGAAGAGTTATTATCCGCTGCACATCATCGATCATGTTATAGAAAACCGCGCCGTTTAGGATACCCCTGTCTGTCGATATCTTGAGCCCTGCCTCAAAGGTATCGATTTTTTCTTCATCGTACGGCCCCGGGAGTTCCTCAGTTGGGGGGTAACTATTTCGCAGATTATAGCCTCCGGAGCGAAATCCTCTGGTCCAGTGTCCGTAAATGTTCGCTCCGCCACTTATATGGTAGACAGCGCCTAGCTTGGGCGACCATGTGTTCCAAGTCTCCTCGTCGGTGAAATCAAACTCGCATGCTGGTCCGACCGCAACGTTGCATGGCGTCAGGCTGGCGGAGGCGGTCTCCGCCTCTCTCTTTTCACGGCTGTAACGGGTGCCCGCGATAAGCGTTACCCGGTCCGTAAGGTCGTAATCAACGGAGAGAAACACTCCCAGGGCATCAACAAAATAATTTCCTCCCAGATTTTGGGTAATAACTCCTCCCAGTATACGACGGCGGTCATGATAATTTATCTCGTTTGTAAAGTAATAAAGACCGGTCGTCGCGTGGAGACTTTCGAAGAACCTGCCCGCGTAGCGCAGTTCGTTGCTCCACTGGCGGTATGGGGTCCATCCGCGTATGTGGAAAACGTCTCCCGGCGAAGAATCGACGTCAATCAAAGCGGTACCTTCTGCATCGTAAAAACCGAATATGTTGGTCACGGTGCCGTCTCCGAAATCCACATCCCAGTCCAGCTGAGCGGAGAAAAAGTGATGTTTATGCCTTCTGAAGCCTTCCTCGTCGATGCTGAAATCATGACTGTCCATATCGAAGTCGCGAGGGTTCTGTGACGCGGTGCCATCGTTCCTCGTTTTTTCGTACTGGTAACGCAGAACAAGGCTTACGTCATCCGTCGGGTTCCACATAATCATCGGTCGTACCATCCGTATGTCGTTTTCTCCGAAAGCCTCGCCCGTGTGGAGATTCTTAAACCAGCCGTTATCCTGATTCGTGTACGCGCTTATCTTCACGCTTACCGTCTCGCTGATCGGGCCTCCGATTGTGCCCATGTAATAGCTGTTAAGGCTCTCCCCTCCTCCCTCAAACGAAGCGCGGGCCGATGCCTCAAAAACGTCTCCCGGTCTCTTGGTGTTAATCAGTACGGCGCCCCCCGTGACATTCCGCCCGAAGAGCGTTCCCTGCGGTCCTCTGAGCACCTCTATGCTTTCAACATCGAAGGTGTCGAACAAAACGATGCTTATCTGCCCCATATACACGCCGTCTACAAACACTCCCACGGTCGGATCAACAGACGCTATGGAGTCGTTTATCCCGACACCGCGGATGGAAAAGTTGGCTATTGACATTCCCGAGATGGCGTCATCAAGCGCCACGTTGGGCATGCGCACCGTGAGACTTTCAAGGTCATTTACCTTAAGAGCTTCAATCTGTTCCGAACTGAAATGGGTAACCGACACTGGAACATCCTGAAGCAGCTCTTCCCGTTTTCGGGCGGTGACCGTGATTTTTTTGAGGAATACGTCACTTACCCCGAATAGTGCGGCTGCGTCATCGTCCTGCGCAGCTGCGTCACCACCGCCGAGCGACGCCAGGAGGACACATGCGAGAAGCATGCATAAAATCTCCTTCACTGCAGACTGAAAGTTTCTTTTAATCATTCGATGCCCCCTTTTTTGTGAAGTAATGATTATAACATGTACGAAGAACCTAAGTCATCAGAAATTATAACGCAGCGTGAAACGCCCGGTTATGGCGGCCGCGCAGGCGGTGCAAATCAAGCTACGGGGATGGAACTTGCGATCAGCAGAATCGGTATATTTTCCCTTACGGGGTAAAGATATCGCCCGCCGCGGCAAACAAGACCCTCCTCGATTTTCTCGGAAACCCGCTCTCCCGACCTGTCAACGAGAGTTCCGAGCTCAACAAGCTCGTTAACCCGCTCAATGATTTCCCGACCGGCCTCCTCAAGAGGTTCCTCGGTCTCAGGACACACGAGAATTTCAAGCAGTTCCTTGTCAATCATCGGTTTCGGGATTAACAGTTTCCGAGGGGTCCCATTGGGATACGGGTGCGGTGGAACCTCCGCCCGCAAGCGACCTTCTATGTTCCCAGCAGCTTCTGGGCTTCCTCATCATCCGATTCCTCAAAATAAAACTTGGGATCGCTGCGCCCGGCTATAACGCTCTCGTCAATGACGCAGCGGGTCACCCCCTCCAGCGAAGGCACTTCATAGAAAACTTCAAGCATAATCGATTCTATGATGGCCCGAAGCCCCCTGGCCCCGGTATTTCTCAAGACAGCTTCCCCGGCAATGGCTTCTCTCGCGTCTTCCGTTACTTCCAGCTGCACTTTCTCGATTTCCATCATCTTCTCAAACTGCTTCACGATGGCGTTTTTGGGCTCGGTCAGGATTTCGACCAGTTGCTCTTCGGTAAGTTCGCTCAGACTGGCGATAATAGGCACCCTCCCGACAAATTCGGGAATCAGTCCGAACTGAACGAGATCCTCAGGCTGTACCTTGTTGAGAAGGTTGCTTTCGTCCTCTGCAGTCCTGTCCGACAATTTGGCCCCGAAGCCAATTGACTTCTCCCCGATTCTCGCGCGGATAATGTCCTCAAGGCCGCAGAAAGCTCCGCCGCATACGAAAAGTATGTTCGTGGTATCCACCTGGGTAAATTCCTGCTGCGGATGCTTCCTTCCCCCCTTGGGAGGAACGTTCGCCAGAGTCCCTTCCATTATCTTTAGCAACGCCTGCTGCACACCCTCCCCCGAGACATCCCTGGTGATCGAGGGACTGTCGCTTGATTTACGTGTGAGCTTGTCTATCTCGTCTATATAGATAATGCCTCCCTTGGCAGCTTTTTCGACATCGTAGTTTGCCGCCTGAAGCAGGCTCACGATCATGTTTTCCACATCCTCGCCCACATAGCCGGCTTCCGTATAGCAGGTAGCGTCCACTATGGTGAAGGGAACGTCGAGAATCTTGGCCAGAGTCTGCGCGAGCAGGGTTTTCCCCGAACCCGTGGGGCCTATGAGAAGTATGTTGCTTTTCTCCACATCCACTTTGTCGCTTCTTCTCCTGCCGGATTCGTTAAACTGCATCCGTTTGTAGTGATTGTAGACCGCTACGGAAAGTACTTTCTTGGCGTTTTCCTGACCTATTATGTATCCGTCAAGAAAAGATTTCATCTGCTGGGGAGTCGGAAAGGATTTCTTCAGTTCCGGAAAAGCGCTGTCCTTGGTCTTTTCTTCCGCTATGATCTGGTTGCAGAGGTCTATGCACTCATCGCAGATATAGACTCCGTGGCCCGCTATGAGCTTGTTGATCTCTTCCTGATTCTTCCCGCAGAAAGAACAGTAGTGCTTCGTTTCTTCCTTGCTTTTTTTAGGACTCATCCGGCCGCCTCCTCCCTTTCGGTAATTATGGCATCCACTATCCCGTAATCAATAGAATCCTGAGCGGTCATGAAAAAGTCTCTGTCCGTATCGCTCGCTATTTTCTCAAGAGTCTGCCCGGTGTGCTTCTCAAGTATGAAATTGAGCTGCTCCTTCACCCTGACGATCTCCTTTGCGTGTATCTCTATGTCGCTTGCCTGCCCCGAAACACCTCCGAGCACCTGGTGAATCATCACCCTCGAGTGAGGCAGCGCGTACCTTTTGCCTGCCGCGCCGCTTGCCAGAAGAACCGCGGCCATGCTGACCGCCTGCCCGATGCATATGGTAGAGACTTCGGGCTTCACGTACTGTATGGTGTCGTAGATGGCAAGACCAGAGGTGACATGCCCTCCGGGGGAATTTATGTAGAGGTAAATGGGCGTCTCGGGGTTCTCGGATTCAAGAAAAAGAAGCTGGGCGATAACGACGTTTGCTACCGCGTCGTTTATGTCGGAACCTATAAAGACAATCCTATCCTTAAGGAGCCTTGAGAAAATATCGTAGCCCTGATCGCCCCTGCTGGTACGCTCAATAACGTAAGGTATAAAATCGGTTATCATCAAACTGATTGTAACTAAGCGGGTTGTTCCTTGTCAATCTGCGCGGATTCGGGCTCCACTTCCTCAACCTGGGCCCGCTCCAGAAGAAGATCCAAAACTCCACGGGTTTTGATCTGGGATTCCAGATGCTCCGTAGTCCCCGGCTGTGCGTAAGCCTTGTGCACCTGATCCGGGGGAAAATTGTATGAAGCGGCAAGGCGGTCTATGTGCTCGTTTAACTGCTTACGGGTGACTGTCACGTTCTCCTTCTGGGCGATGCGGCCGAGAATTATGGATGTCCTGACGCTCTCAGCGGCCTTTTCGGTGAATTTTGGCGCCACGTCCTCCCCGATCTCAGGCTCCGCGACTCCGCCTCTCTGCATGTCGGAGAGGAATCTCGCTCTAAGGCTTTCCTCCTCCTTTTCAAGCAGCGACGGAGGAATGTCGAACTGGTTTTTCGAGAGAAGGTCGTCGACTACCTGATCCCTCATGGAGGAGAGCTGCTGGTCTTCGTGGATGCGCTCAAGCTGCTCCTTTATAGCCTCTCGCAACTCAGAAATGCCCTCGACTTCGAAATCCTTTGCGAAGTCATCGTCCGCCTCGGGCAGAACCCTTTCGTGAATCTCATTTACCTTGACGGTGAAACTGACGGTTTTCCCGGCGGCCTCAGTTATCAGGAAATCTTCCGGGTAGGAAACCGGGAACGCAACCTCTTCGCCCGCTTTTTTCCCAAGCAGGTTCTCTTCGAACTCGGGGGCAAACTGTTCTTCGCCCAGCAAGAATCTCACGTTCTGCCTGCTAAGATCGTCTATGGTCTCCCCGTCCTCAAACGTGCCGCTGTAGTCTACAAAGACGTAATCACCTTCCTCGGCAGGACGATCCTCCTCAACAAGCCTTGACTGCGCGGACCTTTCCCTGAGTTTCTGCACCTCGGCGTCTATGTCCTCCTCGGTCACCTGGCGGACGGTTTTCTTCACTGGAATCGAGATGTAGTCAGAAAGCTCAAAATCGGGAATCACCTCGAATTCAGCCGAATAGGCGAACTCCTCTCCGGTCTTTACCTCGCCCATCTCCGTAATGTCGGGGCGCGTTACCGGCAAAAGCGAGCGCTGCGCAAGAGCTTCGGACAGGGTTTCCGAAACAAGGTTAGACGCGGTTTCCTGGTCTACCTCCTTTCCGTACATGGACTCGACCACGTGTCGAGGTACCTTTCCCTTCCTGAATCCCTTGACGCTCACTCCCCCCATAATATCGCGGAACACGGAATTTCTTTTTTCCGCAACCTGTTCTGAAGAAAGGGAAACCCTTATCTTTTTTCTGGTGCTGTCAATATCCTCAACATTTATTTCCATTTTAGCTTAAAACCTCTCTGTAAAGAATTCAGGTAACAATATATCATTATTCGCAAAATTCCAGTATGTTCCACAGCTTAAAGTGGATTTTCAAATCCGAAGTTAAAAACCGGACGCCACACCTGCTACATGTCACGTTTTGAGTGCCGTTCGCAGCTTACGAGTGTTTTTCCCGGTAGACGTAATTTCGTGCAAACAACGAAAAGGCAAGAAGAAACAGGATAGCTTGCGGAATCGCAGTCTCATAAGTGGGATATATACCCAGAGTATCCATGTAAGGGATGAAATCCGCTGAAGTTGAAGAAATAATTCCCGATTCCTGAAATTCCAGTATTCCCTTGCCAAGCAGTATGAAGCAGAGCAGATAAAGGAAAATACTTGTGAAGGAAAAGAAGTACTTAAGAGGAATCCTGAGAGTAAACCTGTACATAAGAAAAGCTATTACGAGCACAACCGCTACTCCTGCAACAAGTCCATAGATCACGTGGGGCGTGGAGGAACCCGTCTGGAAGAAAAGCGCCTGGTAAAAAAGTATTGTCTCAAAAGCTTCCCTGTAGACGGCCAGAAACGAAACGAAGGCAAGAGTAAGTCCACTCCTTCGGGTAAGCGCGCCCTGAGTTTTGGAACGGACGTATTCCTTCCACTTCTTCACGTCTGCTTTTGAGACAAGCCAATAGCTCACGTAGAAAAGAACCACGGCCGCCAAAAGAGAAGTTGCTCCCTCGATAATCTCTCTTCTCGCTCCCGAGATATCTATCACAGTTCTAGCCGCAACCCATGTCCCCAAACCCGCTAAAAGGGCGACAACCCATCCGTAGTGAACGTACCTGATCATCCCGCGGTTACCCGAATGAGCCAAGGCGGCAATAATGGCCGCAATTATAAGCAGTGCCTCAAGCGCTTCTCTCAGTATTATTGCAAAGGAATTAACGAAACTGAGGTATTTACCGAGAGACGAACCGCCTTTGAGGATACGTTCTGACTCGCGAAGATCCTTCTCTATGCTTGTCTTAAGATCTCGCAGCTCCGAAGGATCCCGGTCGGACATGACCCACGACCTGAAAAATCCCATTTTTTTCTCCACTTCAAAAACAAGAGATCTGTTTTTCGATACAAGCGCAGGTTCGATTTTCTGAAAGCCCCCTAGGTACCCGTCGAGAGCTTCCCTAAATGCTTCGTCCTTTCTTCCGACCTCGTAAAGACCAACAGCTTCTTCAAGCTTGCTGACCGTATGTTCTATAGCCCCCGAGACATCCCCGGCAATTCCGTCCCGCAGGTAAGCGGTTCTCAGATGAAAAAGGATATCATCGCCGCGGCTCCCGGCATCCAGCAGAAGCTCGGCATTGGTTGCGAGAGCAAGATTTTCAAGCTTTCTCGTATCGTCTGAAATATTCTGTGGAGAAAGTCCCGAGCCACTGCCGCCTGTGGGAATATCCGGATACCCAAGCGACAGAACATAGAACGCGACTTCCCATTTCTGTTCCTCGCCAAGAGTTTCTTCAAACGAGGCCATGGCAGTACCCTCGATACCGAAAGTGGTGGTGTTGTAGACTTTAAAGGGCGAGAGGCCGAGATTTATGTCGGGGTCTGTGAAATCTGTGGGAGGAGGGTTAAGAGTCTTGGAGAAAGCATCATCCGGCCTTCCCGAGGGCCCGTGACAGGAGGAGCAGTTCTCCGCGTAAAGCGCCTTTCCGCTTTCATAATCAGGAATCTTCGTCGGGTAAGGCTTGATGTCATAGGCAGAAATGATCCGTCCCTTGAGTTCCCCCGCAAGGCTTTCCACCTCGGAGACGGGACCCCTGGATACTACAATTGAGTGCAGGCGGGCAAATTTCTCGGAAAAATCCGCAGTCTCTGTCCTTTTCTCGGGGATTTTTTCCCAAAGTTCGGCGGCCGCGGAAGAAAAATCAAGCATCTCCTGATACTCAAATTCGTTTATGATCTTCCCCTCTTCCACAGCGTTTGCGTAATCCCCTCCTATGTAGTCAACAAGAGACAGGATCCTGTCTGTCTCACCGGCGTAGGAGAGCCCGGGAAGAAGAAAAAATATTAGAGCGGATAAATAGAAGGAACTTTTCTTAAGCATGGCTTACAGGTCTTCCCAGATCCGGGGAAGGTACTTTCTACCATTATAGACCTTCATTGTCAATAATTCTTGCTGCCACTGCTTTCGGCTTTACAAATGATTCCGTGAGGAAAAAATCAGACGGCTTATTTTCTTCCTCCCGGATATTAAAAAAGATTCTTGACATCCTGACTCCAGAATGTTATTTATTCGCATCCTGGATATCCGGAATATCTATTGATTGCGCAAGCTTGGCATGCGACAAAAGGAGGATGTAAACAGATGGTCGATTATACAAGACGGTGGAAGATGCTTTTGGGTCTTTGCCTGGTTTTTTCACTCGCGGGCACGCAGATTTCACTCGCGGCCGCAGTTCCTGATGAAAGGATAAAAAAGCTTGAGGAACAGATAAAGGTTCTCGCGGACGAGATAGAGGCCATTAAATCCGCTTCGGTAACGGAGCCTCCGGTCTATGAGACGGAATTCGGCGTGGCCCCGGCGGCTTCAAAGGTCTACAGGGTTGGCCAGGGAGTGTCTTTCGGAGGATACGGCGAGCTGCTTGTAGGCAACATAAAAGAGGATTCGCACGACATAGTGGACACCCTGAGGCTGGTTCTCTATAACGGCTACAAGTATAACGACCACATAGTCTTTAACTCGGAAATAGAGTTTGAGCACGGCACGACGGGAAGCAACAAGGACGGAAAAGCGGGGTCGGCATCGGTTGAGTTCGCGCTGCTTGATTTTCTCATAAGCGATGAATTCAACCTTCGGGGCGGAATTCTCCTGACTCCTTTCGGGGTTGTAAACGAAATTCACGAGCCGACGACATTCTACGGTGTGGGCCGTCCCGAGGTGGAAAGACGGATAATTCCGAGTACCTGGAGAGAGGCCGGAGCCGGTGCGCACGGAACGTTTGATCTGGGCGGAGCCGGGGCGGTTTCCTACAGAGTCTATGCAATGTCGAGTGCCGATTCCCGGGGATTCAAGGCATCGGATAACAGAGGCCTCCGAGCCAAGGGAAACAGGGCAAGATTCGACGACATAGCATTTGTCGGAAGGCTTGAGTATGACCCGATTCCAGGACTTAAAATCGGAGGGTCCATGTTTTACGGCAACACGGGTCAGGACGAAGAAGTTGGCGGCCAGACAATAGACGGCCTCTTTCAGATGTACGAAGTTGACGCGCAGTTTCAGTACGCGGGACTTGACTTAAGAGCGCTGTCGGTTTGGACCAGGCTTGATGATGCCGAGCTTATAAACCAGAACAACGGGCTTGAAGGCAGCAGTTCCGTCGGGGAAAAACAGTCGGGCTGGTATGTTCTCGGAGGATACAACATCTTTTCCCTGCTTAACTCGGGAAGCGAGTACATGGAGTACATGGCGCCTTTTTTCCGGTATGAAAAGTTTGATACGCAGAAGGAGGTTCCAGCCGGGTTTGACAGAAACCCAGCGAATGACAGGACCCAATATACTTTCGGGCTGAATTACAAGCCGATTTCAAACGTAGTCCTAAAAGCCGAGTACCAGAAACTTGATAACGAGGCGGATGAGGCGATGGACCAGTTTAATTTCGGGCTTGGATACGTGTTTTAGGATACAGGACTCGCGATAAACGGGCGCGGGTTTATGCTTCTTTTTTTCTCTCTTCACGAGGGCAATATTCAGATAGAATGTTGCCCTCGTTCTATCATGACTGCGAAAATCCTTATTTTAATAATGCTTGTGTTTTTTCTGCATGGCGCGGCAGACGCATCCGCCAAAGTCTTTCTTACCAAAGGCAAGGCTCTTGAGCTCGTTTTCCCGAAAGCCGAAGAAATAGAGAAAAGACATGTTTTTCTCACCGAGCACCAGGCCGAGAACATACGCAAGATGGCAAAGGCCAAGGCAGATTCAAGACTCTACACCTTCTACATAGCGAAATCCGCCGGGAAGGAGACAGGCTACGCTGTTATAGACACCCACACTCTTCGGACACTGACCGAGACCGTAATGTTCGTAATAAATCCCGACGGGACGCTTCGCCACGCCGAAATTCTAGCGTTTTTCGAACCCACAGATTACATGCCGAGCGGAAAATGGATAAACTTGTTCCTGGGAAAAACAGAAATGGACAGGATGAAGGCAGGAAAAGGAGTTCCCAACATTACCGGAGCCACGATAAGCGCAAGATCTTTTTCACAAGCCACGAGAAGGGTACTCGCAGTCTACAGGGTCATATTCGGCATTCCGGCTGATTCCTGATTATCCACTCGGGAGAGAAAAATGAAATTCTTTGTTTCAGCGGACATAAGAAAAAACGACCTGTTAAAGCTTGTCGTTCTGCTCACGACGATTTTCTTTCTCTTCTTGTGGCTGACCAACCTTCTGCTTTTCCTGAAGGTGGGGTTCAGCTACGGAAGCGTTGTTGAGTACTACAGGGGCTCGGAGGAGAGTTTCAGACCTCCGAGAAGCTATCTTGGGCTGCTTGAAGAAGCTCATTTCCATTTTTTCTCAATGGCCGTCTTGCTGGTAACGCTTAACCATCTTTTTCTTTTTACGAACAGAAGCCCTGCCGAAAAACTTCTGGTTATAATCGCGTCCTACGGCTCGGCATTCCTCGATATAGCCGGCGGCTGGCTGGTAAGGTACGTAAGCGCCGAATTCGCCTATGTTAAAATCGGCTCTTTTATTGTCCTGCAGATATCTCTTCTTTACCTGATCATCTTCGTAACGTTTTACCTTTACAGAAAAAAACCGGAGTATCCGAAGCCCCCGCAATGACCCCTGTACATCAGGGACACTCATAAGAACCGAAGCAGGATCTTTTCTCCCCGTTTTTCCCAACAACCAGAAAACCCAGGGATTTATCCTTCCGGGCAAATACCTTCGCGCCGCGCGGACCAAGAACCGAAACGGCGGTTGAGAAAACATCAGCTTCCGTAGCGCTTCGCGAAACGGCTACAACGGAAGTCACGTCCTCGGCAGGCCAACCTGTCCTAGGGTCTATTATATGGGAGTACCTCTTCCCCCCGTGCTCAAAGTAACGCTCATAATCCCCTGAAGTCGCAACGCCCTTGTTCACAAGGTCGATCTTCGAGATGATTTCATTGCCACTCCCGGGTTTTCTTACTCCCACATCCCAGAATTTTTTGCCTGCGGGAGGATCCATCGCATATATGTTTCCCCCGAAATTCACAAGTCCCCTAGTAATTCCATTTCGCTTGGCGATCTTTACCATCTCGTCAACCGCGTAGCCCTTTCCTATAGCGCCGAAATCGAGTCTGACGCAATCTCTCTCAAAGAAAACCTGAGATTTGGCTTCATCTATCTTTATCCTCCGAAATCCCGTACATCCAAGCGCATCGCGGATCCGGGAGCGGGCGGGCAACCGCCCCGCCTTGGTCTCAGCCCGCCAGAGTTCGAAAAGACTGCCGACAGTTATGTCAAAAGCGCCTTCTGTAAGCTCCGAGTACCGAATCGAGGTTCGCACGAGACGTAGAAACTCCCCAGGGACGGAGACGGAACGGACCCCCGAGTTTCTGTTCACATCCGCAAGAACACTGTCATCCCTGTAGTTGCTGAAAAGCCAGTCTATTTCTTTGGTTCTCTCCACGCAGGCATCGACAACCCGGTGGAAAAGCTCTTCGCTCGGGGAATAGAACTTGAGCTCCACGGTTGAGCCCATCGAGTAAAAGGATCTCTCGTAAAGATTTTCCGCACCGTGGGAGCAGGAGCATAAAAGCAGGACTAAGAACGCAAGCAGGCGCATGTCTTCACAATTACGTAAACCGTGTTTATGCGAGAGGAGGGAGTCGAACCCTCACACCCTAAGGTACTAGATCCTAAATCTAGCGCGTCTGCCTGTTCCGCCACTCTCGCCCTTTAAAGTCAAGATCGGCAAGGCCCGGAATTATGTTTCCGGACAGCGCCGTAAGACGCAAAATGAAGTGGGCTGCGAGGGATTCGAACCCACGACCGACTGATTAAGAGTCAGCTGCTCTACCAGACTGAGCTAGCAGCCCGCAAACAGAATAACAGAAAAGAAAATAAATGAAAATCGAAGCGCCCGTCGATCCGAGGGGCTAAAACTTCCCGCCTTTTTGAACTCTCCGCAAAGATCGTTTATTTTTGAAGCTGTGGAAAATCTAACAAATCACTTCAGGGAATACCACGACGCCTATCACACGCAGATAGAAGACCTGCTGCTCTCTATCCTGATAGTGGCAATCCTCTTCTTCCTCAGAAAGATCCTCATCTCAGTCATAACCAAGAATACGAAAGACCCCAAGACCGTTTACTACTCAAAACGTATTATCGGATATATATACGCCTTTTTGGTCATAGTACTGGTCGGCAGCCTGTGGATAAAGGGACTGGGGCCCCTGGGAACCTACCTGGGTATAGCGAGCGCCGGTCTTGCCATAGCGCTTCACGAAACCATAGCCAACATAGCCGGCTGGTTCTTCATACTATGGAGAAAACCCTTCGTAGTGGGAGACCGGATACAGATAGGAGACACCAAGGGAGACGTAATAGATCTGAGGCTGTTTCAGTTCAGCATAGTCGAGGTCGGAAACTGGGTTGAAGCGGAACAGAGCACGGGCAGGATCATACATATTCCCAACAGCCACGTGCTGAAGGAAAGAACCGCGAATTACCATGGCGCGTTTAACTACATATGGAATGAAATACAGGTTCTCGTAACGTTTGAGAGCGACTGGAGAAAGACCCGCGAAATTCTTGAGAATGTAGCGAAAGAAAAAATTGAATCCTCTTCAAAGCAGGCTGAACAACAACTCCGCCTGGCCGCCGAGAGATACATGATACATTTCTCGAAGCTCACCCCGGCGGTTTACATGTCGACAAGGGACAGCGGAGTGCTGTTCTCAATCAGGTACATAATAAACCCCAGGGAGAAAAGGGGCTCGGAGCAGACTATCTGGGAAGCGATACTGGGCGAGTTTGAAAAACATCCGAATATAGACCTCGCCTACCCGACAACGCGTTTTTATTCCCTCCCGCCCGGAAGTCCCGACGGAAAAGACCCCGCTTCATAAACACTGGAGAAACAGATTTCCCGCTACATGCCATCGGGGAGGTCTTCTTCGGGCCTCACAATTGAAACCGCGGCCGCATCGGGGTTTATGTACTTCCTGGCCACCCTGACCACGTCATCCGCCGTGACGGAAAGAATTTTCTCCGGAAACTTCCTGTATTCGTCAGCGCCTATTCCGTAAAGCTCATCAAATCCGACCATGGACGCCTGGGCGGAGTTTCTCTGAAGCCCTATCTCGAAACTCCCCACAATGTAGTTTTTCGCCCTCTCAAGTTCTTCTTCGCTTACGCCCCCAAGCGCAAGCGCAAGCTGTTGCCTTATTGCCGAAAGCGCCTCTTTTTCCTTCTGCGGAGCAGTTCCTATATAGACGCCGAAATAGCCGCCCTCCATCCCGGGAACATAGAACGAGGTAACGGCGTAGGCAAGGCTTTTTTTGTCCCGAAGCTCGATGAAGAGCCTTCCTCCCTGGCCCGAAAGCACGGTATTGAGCACCTCAAACGCGTAGCGGTCCCGGCTTTTAAAATCCGGCGCGTGAAAACCGGCGATAATATGGGTCTGGGCCTTGTCTTTCTCAGACTCCACGGTTTCCCTGGCCGCGGAAAACGCGGATTCCCGGGGCGGCGTTATTTTTTCGAAACCGCCTTTTTTTATGCCACCGAACAGTTCTTCAAAAACGCCAAGAGCTTTTTCCGTGTCGATATCGCCTGCCGCGGAGATAACCATGTTCTCGGGTCTTATTACTTTTTCGTAGAACCCGCGGACATCAGCCGGGGTGAACCGTCTTACATTCTCCTCGGTTCCGAGAACGTCAAACCTGTAGGGATGTTTGAGAAAAAGGGTACTTAGGAAATTCCTCACCGTCTTTCCCGTGAGATTGTCTTTCTGCTTTTCCAAGGCGGCCAGGATTTCCCTTCTCTCCCTCTCCATTTCCTCATCGGAAAAAGAAGGGTTAAGAAGCACGTCCGAGAAAATATCCATTGCCCCTTCAAAGTTCTCACTTAAGGCAGAGAGAGTCACCCCGACGCTGTTTTTCCCGGAAAAGCCGTCGACAGTTCCCCCGAGCCCTTCTATCTGAGTGGCTATATCTTCTGAGGAGCGGCTCGAGGTGCCGCGGGTAAACATCCCGGACATGAAGTTCGAAACTCCGTTTGTATTCTCGTCCTCATACCTGAGGCCACCTAGAAAAGCCGCGTGAACGGAGAAAAGCGGAACGGCCGGATTGCGTTTCAAAAGAACCCGGATTCCGTTTGAAAGCTCGTATTTCTTAAATTCCGCCTGCGTTGGGGAAGCCTTCTTTCTCTCTTTTTTCTGCGTTTCTCCGGGGAAAACGAGGGCCTTTTCAAAGCCCCTCTCTACCTTCTCCCCGATCCTGTCTTTTGGAAGCAGCACTCCCGCGGTGAGATTTTTATCCGTCAGGTATTTTCTGGCCACACGCGATATGTCCTCCGGGGTGACATTCCTCACCCTCTCAAGGTAGAAGCGTTCGTAACCGTAATCTCCCGTTTCAAGCTCGAAGTAACCAAGCTTTCTCGCCTGTCCCTGCATGGTCTCCTTTGTGCGGATGAAGTCCCTTTCTATATTGGTTTTGGCGCGGGCAAGCTCCTCGACTCCTACGAGCTCGTTTTTTATAAGCTCTATCTCCGCCACTATCTCCTTTGAGGCTTTTTGAACTTTACCGGGATCAAGAACTCCGCCCACGAGGAAAAGACCGCTTTCCTTGAGGCTGTAAGCGTAGGAGTATATGTCGTTTACGGTGGCGTTTCGCTCTTTTAGTTTTCTGTAGAACCTGGAGCTTTCCCCGCTGCCGAGTATGCCGCTTACAACATCAAGAACAGGGGTGTCAGCGTGGCTAGCCGAGGGGGTGTGAAAAGCGAAACTGAAGTAGCCCGTGTTTACGTCGCGGCCGACAACAAAGGTTCTTGTGTGTTTCTGCTCGGGCTCCGGGGGAAGTTCGCACTCAGGAGTTTTTCTTTTCTTTATTTTTCCGAAAGTCCGGGCCACCGCGTCCTTTATTCCCTCGGGATCAAAATCCCCGACCACAACGAGAATCATGTTGTCCGGGGAATACCACTTTCTGTAGAAATCCAGTATCCCGTCTCTGGTGAAACTCTCCACACTCTGCTTGGTTCCTATTATGGGCCTTCCGTAGGGATGAACGCTGTAGGCCGTGGAAAAAAGCTTCTGGCTGAGAACTCTTGAGGGGGAGTCCTCTCCCCTTCTTATCTCTTCCTGGACAACTTCAAGCTCCCGCTCAAGCTCCGCGGGGTCAAAAGTCGAGTTCTCCATGACGTCTGAGAGCAAGTCAAGAGCCATGGGCAGAAAACGCCGCGCGCTCACAATGTAATAAACCGTCTCGTCAAAGGAGGTAAACGCGTTTATATCTCCTCCCCCCGCCTCGACCATCCCGGCTATCTCGCCGACCTGTCTTCTTTCCGTTCCCTTGAAAAGCATATGTTCGTGCACATGCGCGAGGCCATACTCGCCCTCCACCTCGCACGCGCTTCCGGTCTTCACCCACACGTTAACTGCGACAACCGGAGAAGAGTCGTTTCTCTCAAGAAGCACTGTCATGCCGTTAGAAAGACTGTATTTCGTTACTCCACCGACACCCGCCAAGGTCTGCGCATTTAAACTCATAAGACTTGCTCCCGTAATCAGAATGAACAGAAAAAGTAATTTAAAAACCCCTTTCATCGACTCCAGCCTCCAGAGGGAAGACCACTAGGATTCGTCGCCAGCCAGGGCTTCTGACTCTTTGTCCCGCGATGCAGCCTTTGTGGCCAGCTTCCAGGCGCAACGTCCGAGATAGAGGATAAAATAGCAGTAAGTTATAGCAACCGCGACCACTCCGGGATTGGTAATAAGCGCCGTAATTATTATAGAGCCCGCGACAAGAGTGCTGAAAGGTCCGAATCTGGCGATTCGCGGGAATTTTCTGTATGGAACCTCGCTAACCATAACAAGCGCTACAAAAGGAACAAAGAAAAGACAAAAAGATTTCATAAGTGGCGTAGCGATAATCTGAAACTCGGAGAGAAGAAGTATCGGAGAGAGAATAAGTCCCGCGGCCATAGGACTCGGAAGCCCCGTGAACATGCGCTTTTCCTTGGTCGTAAACTGCACGTTAAAACGCGCAAGCCTGAGCGCTGCGCAGACCACGTAGAAAAGCATAGCCATCAGTCCGGGGTTTCCGTATTCCGAAAGCCCCCACACATAAAGAAGCACTGCCGGGGCGACCCCGAACGAGACAAGGTCGCAGAGTGAATCATAGGAGGCGCCGAAGCGGCTCTCCGAGTTAAGAGCTCTTGCTATCCTGCCGTCAAGCATGTCGACAAGTACCGCCATACCGATAAATCCAGATGCCCACCAGAAGCGATTAAAAAGCCATTCCTCAGAGGCAGCGGCTGAGGCATGATCCCCGTGAATGGAAATCGAAGTCACTATGGACGCAAGACCGAACGCAAGGCCCACAGTCGTGAGCATGCTCGGCAGCAGGGGGATAACCCTCCCCGGGCGGGGAGATCTTCTCCTTCTTTTTTTTCTCAAGTTAGCCACGCTATAACCGTCCTGCCGGCCACGACTTTCTGCCCTGCCTCGACACCCACCTTCACATCTTCGGGCAGGTAAACATCCACTCTTGAACCAAACTTTATAATCCCGAATTTTTCCCCGATTTCCAATACGTCGCCGAATTTCGCGCGCGATACGATTCTTCTCGCTAGGAAACCGGCCACCTGAACTATAACCACCCGGACCCCGTCCTCACACTCAATCAGGGTCGCAAGCCGCTCGTTGGCCTCGGACGAATCTCCCTTAAAGGCCATTTTGAATTTCCCGGGACAATAAGTGGTTCCGACGACCTTGCCGGAAACGGGGAACCTGTTTATATGGCAGTCGAAAATGGAGAGGAAGATGCTTATTCTTCTGGTGTTACGCTTAAGATAATTGTCTTCAAAGGTCTCTGAGATATCTATTATCTTTCCATCGGCGGGACAGATCACGGAACCGGGATCAAGCGGAGGAAGCTCCCTTTGGGGGTCCCTGAAAAAAAAGATGAAAGAAACAGTGAGCAGGAAAAAGACTGAGAATAAAGAGAAAGAACCCAGAAGCGCAAGGAGAATACAAAGCGCGGCTGAAAAGTAGATTATACTGAGCCCCTCGCTTGCGACCCTCACAAATCGGAAATCCATCAGTTTTTGTCTTTATCGACCAGTTTTTTCTGGAAAAGCGAACTCATCATCCCCCTGAGCTCGCCGCCGACTTTTTCGATAGGATGCTCTTCACCCTGCCTGAGAAGCGCGTTATAGGAAGGCCTCCCAGCCTGATTCTCAAGTATCCATTCCGAGGCAAACTGTCCGGACTGAATCTCCCCGATTATCTTTTTCATCTCCTGCTTTACGGAGTCGTTTATGAGCCTCGGGCCCCTGGTTATGTCTCCGTATTTGGCCGTATCGCTCACCGAGTAACGCATGTTGGCTATCCCGCCCTCGTATATGAGGTCAACTATAAGCTTGACTTCGTGGCAGCATTCGAAATAAGCCATCTCGGGCGGATAACCTGCTTCAACAAGCGTCTCGTACCCGGCCAGGATAAGGGCCGTGAGCCCTCCGCAGAGAACTGACTGCTCCCCGAAAAGATCGGTTTCCGTCTCGTCCTTAAAAGTCGTCTCTATAACTCCCGCCCTCGAGCATCCGATGGCTCTGGCATAAGCAAGAGCGAGGTCTTTGGCGTTGCCCGTAGGGTTCTGGTGAACAGCCACGAGTCCCGGCACACCGGCGCCTCCGACATACTGGTCCCTTACCGTGTGGCCCGGGGCCTTGGGAGCCACCATGAACACGTCCACGTTCGCAGGCGGTCTGATCTGTCCGTAGTGAATGTTGAAACCATGACTGAACATAACCGCGTTTCCGGCAACCAGGTTCTTTTCGACATGCTCATGGTATATCGCCGGCTGGTAAGTGTCCGGAGCCAGCATAACCACTATGTCCGCGGATTTGGAAGCGGCGGAAACCGACTTTACGTTAAAACCGGCCTCCTTGGCCTTTTTCCAGTTGGCACTGTCCTTAATGTCCGCGACCGTGACCGAGAGTCCGCTTTCTCTCAGGTTCTGGGCATGGGCGTGACCCTGGCTTCCGTAGCCTATGATCGTAATCTTCTTTTTTTTGAGTTTGGACGAATCAATATCATCATCGTAGTAAACTTTCACCGGTTATATCCTCCTTTACTTGCTCTTCTTGTTCGCCCGGGACATGGCGACGGTTCCCGTTCTCGCGATTTCCTTTATCCCGAAAGGTCTTTGAAGTTCAAGAAACGCCTGAATCTTCTGTTCATCCCCTGTGACTTCGAATGTGTAGGATCTCGCAGACACGTCGACGACCTTGGCCCGGAATATGTCGGCGACCCGCAGAATTTCCGGCTTGGAATCTGCCTTCGCGTCGACTTTGATGAGAATCATCTCTCTTTCCACGCGGTCAAGCTCGGTCATGTCGACAACCTTGATCACGTTGACCATGTTGTTGAATCTTTTGATTATCTGCTGAATTACGGCCTCGTCGCCGGTTGTGACCAGGGTTATTCTGGACGTTCCCGGTTCCTGAGTCTCCGCGACGT
Organism: Thermodesulfobacteriota bacterium; assembly: GCA_965208155.1. Lineage (GTDB taxonomy): Bacteria > Desulfobacterota_D > UBA1144 > Nemesobacterales > Nemesobacteraceae > Nemesobacter. The sequence goes on along the minus strand of OZ242322.1, from coordinate 1,622,807 downwards.
TAAGACTCTCAATGTTGAAATCCCTCGCGCTGAAAAGCCCGGCGATTCTTGAAAGCACTCCGGCTTCATTGTCTACCGTTATGGATATTGTGTGTCTCGATTTCATGAAACCTCCAAAGTGGTGAAAAAGTCATCAGGGAAACGCAATTATACCGAATCCCCGAAAAATGTTAATACCCCGGGCGCAGGACCGGCATCACCCAAGCTTCGAGCCTACGCATCTCCCTTAAGAACATCTCCAAGCTCTCCGTTTGCGTGCATCTCGGTACATATATCGCATCCGCCTATGAAACTGCCGTTAACATACAGCTGGGGAAGCGTCGGCCACTGCGAGTAGTCCTTTATCCCCTGGCGAATCTCCGGGTCCGAAAGGACATCGACGGTTTCATAATCCACCTTGTAGTAGTTAAGAATGTTGACCACCTGCGCGGAAAAACCGCACTTGGGTGCATCCTTTTCCCCCTTCATGTAAAGGATAACGGGGTTCTGCGCTATCTGTCCCTCTATTTTTTTCTGTATATCCGACATTGTGCCACTCCTTGCTATTTAAGCTTCTCCCACTGCTCGGCAGTGTAGGTTTTTATCGAGATTGCGTGTATCTCGGATTCCATGGCGTCTCCGAGCGCGGCGTAGACAAGCTTGTGACGCTCGATCGGAGACTTGCCCGCAAACCGCTCGGACACGACGATCGCCTGAAAATGCGTTCCGTCTCCCTCGACCTCGACAAACGAGGTCGGGATGCCCTGCTCTATCATTTCGCGAATCCGCTGGGTTTCCATCACAGCGGGGAATTATATACGCATATCAGTACGTTTCCAAGAAAAGGAGCCTGTGCAGTCCACCTTGAAAAAATCCCCGGCTGTCTTATCCTTAATTTGTCTGAGAAAAGAGGTTCCAATACACAGATGAAAGTGAAAGAAATAATGAGCAGCCCAGCCATATCCATCGGCCCGGACGCACCTGTAAAAAAAGTGTTCGAAGAAATAGCAGGAACCGGCATCCACAGCGTTGTAGTGGTCGAGGAGGAAAAACCCGTGGGGCTTGTCTCGGTATCCGATTTTCTGAAACTGATCGTAAGATGATCCGCCGACGGCCCGCCGTGCCATCATGAAAAGCTTCGGAGTCTCAAAGGAAAAGCAGGCGGCGCTTGAGCGGGAAATGAAGCGCCTTGGAATCAGGGAAGAGGACATCGAGGAAACTTTCATGAGATCTTCGGGACCTGGCGGACAGAACGTAAACAAACTGGCCACCTGCGTTCACCTGCGACACCGCCCAAGCGGTATTGCAGTAAAGGTTATGAGGGAGCGCTCCCAGGCGCTTAACAGATTCCTCGCGAGGAGAAGTCTCGCCGAGAAAATCGCAACGCAGATTCACGGAGAAAACTCAGCGGAAAGAAAAAAAGCACAGAAAATGATAAAACAGAAAAAAAGAAGAAAGAGACGGACGGCGAAAAAGCTTGCAGGGGACGGAGAAGATGCCCAATGATAAACCGCCAGCTGTCGGGTGCGCAATGAAAAAGACCCCTGATTCAAAGTGCGATCCCAGATTGCTCCGTCAATTACTGTGCTTAACGCTTGTTCTGCTGCTTTGCCCGATCTCGGCAGAAGCCGAAACCCTGACAGGCAAGGCTTACGTTACAGACGGCGATACGGTCAAAATTTCAGGGGAACGGATCAGGCTTGAAGGAATCGACGCACCGGAGGGGAACCAGCGGTGCAAAAACGCATCCGGAGGAGGCTATGACTGCGGCATTGTTTCAACCGCAGCTCTTAAGACCAAAATAGGGCGCAATCCCATTACATGCAAGGGCACAAAGCGCGACCGCTACGGACGCTTTCTCGGGGTCTGCTACCTGAATGAACTTGACTTAAACGGCTGGATGGTCCGAAACGGCTACGCTCTCGCCTACGCGCGCTACTCCCGCCGCTATGTCTCCGCCGAGCAGGAAGCCCGTGAAAACAGCCGCGGCCTGTGGGCCGGGGAATTCGTCGCGCCCTGGAGCTGGCGAAAAGGAGAACGACTCGCGACCGGTTCCCTACCGCACGGTCAGTAAGCAGGCAGCGAAGGATGCTCGCGTTATTGCCAAACCCCAAAAGCCAAGTACTTTAATTCGACAAATATTCCAAAGGAGTTCGCAACAATGAAAGCGATTATCTATCACGAATTCGGAGAAACCGATGTTCTTAAGTATGAGGATGTGGACAAACCGGAACTTGGACCGGGAGAAGTCCTTGTAGAGGTAAAATCATCCTCTATAAACTTCATCGACCTCAGGCTAAGAAGCGGGAAGTCACCCCGTCCGGTACCCCTGCCGCACGTGGGGGGAGTGGACGTAGCGGGAATTGTCCGTGAGAAAAGCGATGATGTATCTGATGTGGAAACGGGAGATCGGGTCATGATAATGCCGGCTGTGCGCTCGGAGAAGGGCCTCGAGATAGTCGGGGTAAACCTCCACGGAGGATTCGCCGAATACATAAAGATACCTTCATCCAACGTGGTCTCGATTCCCGAAGGACTTTCCTTCGATGACGCGGCAACTCTTCCCACCTGCTACGTTACCGCTTGGTATGCATTCTGCGAAAGAGCGAATATCGCCAAGGGAGAAACGGTTCTTGTGCACGCGGCGGGGAGCGGAACGGGAAGCGCGGCGATTCAGGTAGCCAAGCTTTTCGATTCTTTTGTGATAGCTACCGCGGGAAGCGACGAAAAGCTTGAGAAGGCAAAAAAGATCGGAGCCGACCTCACCATAAACTACAACTCCTGTGATCTCGGAGAGGAACTCAAACAGGTCACCAAGGCGCATAAGATAAACATGATTTTCGATCCCGTGGGAGCTTCGGTCTGGAAAGAGAACACGCAGTACCTGGCCCCCGGTGGGAAACTTCTGCTGATCGGAGTCGCGGGAGGCGGCGCCACGGAAGCTGCCATCGGCCCGCTTATTATGAAAGATCTCTCCGTACTCGGAGTAACGGTGTTTAACGCCCGCGCCGAACACTTTGAGAAAGTCGCGAAGCTTGCCGAAGAAGGTGCTCTGAAACCTTCAATACACAGCAGGTTTCACCTGAGCGAAGCGGCGGCGGCGCAGCAAATTCTCGAAGACCGTCAGCAGTTCGGAAAAGTCATCCTGAACCCGTAAGGAAAACCCTGATTCCCAATGTGAGCATCAAGAATCTGTTCGCGGCGGTACTGCTTGCCCTGGCCGCCGCACCAGTTGTGTGCCTGGCAAAACCGCCCTGCCCGAAAAGCATAATATCGCTTACCCTGGCCTCAGATGAGATTCTGGTCGACATAGTCCATGACAGAAAAAAGATAGCTGGACTCACTTATTTCTCGACCGATCCGCTGATTTCAAACGTGGTGGAAAAAGCACGGGGAATCCCCCAGGTTCGGGCGAACCTTGAGCAGGTAATCGCAAAATCCCCGGATTTGGTGATAGTCGCGGGCTATACAAATCCAAACATACGCACGCATCTCGAGGCGGCGGGGATAAAAGTACTGGTGCTCCACGAAATCGTCTCACTTGAAAGCATAAAAAAGAATATAGAACTGGTTGGAGGGGCAGTCTGCGAGGAAGCCGCGGGAAAAGGCCTCGTAGAAAAAATGGAAAGAGATATTGCGGAGGCCAGGGCAAAAATTCCGCCTCACACGAAAGCCCCGACGGTTCTTTTTTACGGAGCTCCCGGGTTCACTGTTGGCAAACACTCAACAATAAACGATATAATAGAGAGTTCCGGGGGCATCAACCTCCCGGCCCGCCTCGGGCTGAGCGGACACAGCAACATATCTACCGAATACGTAATCCAGAACAACCCTGACCTGGTGCTTACAAGTAGTTATAATCCATCTCACCCGGATTTTGTCGGCCAGATGTTCAGAAATTCCGCCTTCAGAGACAAAAAGATCATAGTTGTCCCGGGAAAACATCTTGACGCCGCGTCTCATTACGCGGCGCGGGCCGTAATTGACCTGGCAAACCTGATATTCAAAGCAGAGAACAATGCCGACAGGTAAAAAAACGCTTTCAGTGTACGCAGTACTCGCCTCACTGCTCGTGTTGACCGTCGTCGTATGCGTATCGCTCGGGGCGGTGAGCGTTCCGTTTGACAAGGTAATCCGCATAATAGCCAGCAAGCTGCTCTGGCTTGACCCCGGAGCGGGAATCGAGAAATCACAGGAACTTATCGTCTGGAACGTCAGGCTCCCCAGGGTTCTTCTCGCCGCCACCATAGGAGGGGGGCTCTCCATTGTGGGAGCAGTAATGCAGGCGATGTTCAGAAATCCCCTGGCCGAACCCGGAATACTGGGCTGGTCAAGCGGAGGAGCTTTTTTCGCCGTTCTGGCGATCTACACCGGTATTCATCAGAAGTGGTTTCTCCTGCTTCCGCTCGCAGCGTTTGCGGGTACACTTCTCACGGCATACGCGGTCTACGGTATATCGCGCTACAGGGGCTTTGTCGAGAACACAACTCTTCTTCTCTGCGGAGTGGCTCTCGGAACGCTTTTTGTTTCCTTAACGACTTTCGTGCTTTCGGTATCAAACGCATGGTCAATGAAGGAAATGCTTTTCTGGATAATGGGCGGGGTCGACTCGCGCACCTGGACGCATTTCGCAATGGCCGCGGTTCCCGTGCTTGCCGCCTCGGCAATGCTGCTTTTCTACGCGAAGAACCTGAACGCAAGGCTGCTGGGCTACGAGACGGCAAAGACCGTCGGCATTGATATTGAGAAAACGACCAAGCATCTCATAGTCCTCAGTTCCCTCATAGTCGGAGCAAGCGTGGCGGTAAGCGGCATTGTTGGGTTCGTCGGACTTATAATTCCGCACTCGGTAAGACTGCTGATCGGGGTGGATCACCGTCGGCTTCTGCCCGCGAGTTTTATCGCCGGAGCCATATTTCTGCCCGCAGCAGATCTTATAGCAAGAACCATCATGAGCCCCCAGGAACTTCGCCTCGGAATAATCACCTCCTTCATCGGAGTTCCTTTTTTCGTGTTTCTGCTGAGGCGAAATTTCAGCGGGAGGGAAATCTTGTAGAATGGAGAAAGGATCAATAAAAATATCGGGACTCAGTTACGGCGTAAACGGAAAAACCATAGTTGACGACGTAGGCTTCGAGGTTAAAAGAAACGAGTTTCTGGGCATAGTCGGCCCAAACGGCGCGGGGAAATCTACGCTTCTTCGCCTTATTGCCCGCATAATAGATCCCACCGCAGGCCGCATCATGCTTGACGGAGAGGATATCTCGGGATACGAAGCGAAAAAGCTCTACAGGAAAATATCGTTTCTCCCGCAGACCTCATATTTTGATTTTCCGCTGAGCGTGCTCGAAGTGGTGCTTACGGGGAGATATCCGCATCTTGGAATCCTCGAGAGGGAAAGCAAGGAAGACATAGAGCGCGCGGAACGCTGTCTTTCGCTTGTGGACATGGAAGGGTTTTCCAAGAGAAAAGTGACCACGCTTTCCGGAGGAGAATGCCAGAGAGTGTCGATCGCGAGGGTTCTTGCGCAGGAAACCGGCTTCATCTTCCTTGACGAACCCTGCTCTCACCTTGACATACACCACAGGTTCGCCCTGATGAAGCTTCTGAGGTCTCTCTCGCGGAAGGAAAAGGGGGTTGTCGCGGTTCTCCACGACCTTGATCTCGCGGGCAGGTTCTGCGACAAGGTGCTTGTACTTGAAAACGGGCGGGCCTTCGCCCATGGAGAACCCTCGCGTGTGCTTTCCGAAAAGCTTCTCTCGTCGGTATTCAAGGTAAGGGGTTCATGGGATCCTGAAAGGGGAAATCTTCTTGTTTCCCGATAAACCCAGGGAACCTGAAAACCGCCTTTTACATTTCTTGAACCGGCAATTTGACAAAAGAACTCGATTAACTATATTCTGTTGCCTAGCTTTATTAGGGCCCATAGCTCAGTTGGTTAGAGCAGCGGACTCATAATCCGTCGGTCCCTGGTTCGAGTCCGGGTGGGCCCAGAATTGAGAAATAGAGACCATGAAGGTCAATATAGACAAAGCCAAAGCAACTCCCTCCGAAAGTCCCAAAATGCTTGTTTCCCCGAAAGGTAAATCGAGGTTGGTTCACCTGAAATAAAGAATCATGGAACAACGTATCGAAAGCCTGCAGAAACTCCAGACGGTTGACCTGATAATAAGAGAGTTAACCGAAGGGCTTAAAAGATACCCCGACGAAATCAACAACCTTAAAAAAGATCTTCTGGAAAAAGAAGAATCGATAAATCTGAAGGAAACCACCCTCTCGGAACTCAAGACGCAGAGAGACGATCTTGAATCCTCTCTCCGCTCCAATCAGGAATCCATAAAGAAATCCGAGGAAAGGCTGTTTGCCATAAAAACCCACAGGGAATACGAAGCGCTTCAGAAGGAAATAACCGACACAAGAAAGGAAAACCTCGAAATAGAAGACCGGACGATCTCCGTAATGGCTGAGATCGAAGAAACCGAAACTGCTCTTGGCGAGGAAAAGGAAAACTACGCGACTCTCAAAGAGCAGTACGCGCAGCAAATTGTGGAAAAAGAAAAAAAGATTGAAGAGCTGGAAATCTCCCGTAAACCGGCAGAGAAAGAAAAAAGTGAAATCCTTTCCACTGTAGACCCGAAAATACTTCCGCTTTACGAAAGAATCTTCAAAAAAAACGGCAGGGCGCTTGCGCTTGCCGAAAACGAGAAATGCACAAGCTGCAACATAAACATCCCGCCTCAGCTCTACAACGAAATACTGAAACAAGCAGAACTGGTTCAGTGCCCGAACTGCAAGAAGATCCTCTATACCACCCCGTAGCCGCCCAGACAACTACCGCAAGATGGCGAAAACAGAGGCATAAATGATATCAGTTGAGCTGATCAACATACTCATATTTCTTCTGCCGGGATTTTTGGCAGCTGCTATTTTCTATTGGCTTACAGCTCACACGAGACCCGGTACATTCGGCCAAGTAGTTCAAGCTCTAATCTTCACCTTTATCGTTCATATACTATTTTCCATATTCTCTGAGGAACAAATAAAGTTGCTAGAGGAATCTTCCCTCGAACTGAGCCGGAATCTTATCTGGTTAATTTTGATAGCAATCTGTTTAGGCTTGCTATTTGCTTGGATTTCAAACAAAGACCTAATGCACAAGTTCTTCCGTTATATCAGAATAACGAAGGAGAACTCCTATCCGTCGGAATGGTATTCAGCTTTTTCGCGCCATCCCAATTGCTTCGTTGTGTTGTACATGGTGGGAAACCGCCGCCTTTACGGTTGGCCCACGGAGTGGCCCAGCAAACCGGGGCAAGGACATTTCCGAATTGAAGAGGCAGAGTGGTTGCAAGATGAGCAGTTGGATTCCATTAAAGTACGAGGTACACTGCTAATACCGGAATCAGAAGTTGAAATGGTAGAGTTTTTACCCTTTGAGGAGTAAGTTATGGCAAGAGAAGAAAACCCATACCCTGGAAGGAAACGCTCGAAGGGACCTTCGATTAATACATACGGAGAATCCTTCAAGAAAGGGGTGCAAACCAAACCCGGAGAAATAACAAAACCGAAACCATCTCCACCACCCCCACCGAAAAAATAGCGCCAGGGGAAAAAGAGTGCCAGCCATAAGCAAAATCAGGCTCTCTTGATAAAACAGGGAAGCATCAAAACGGCAATAATGCCTATTTTTCATGATTGGCAAATTTCGTTTATGCTGTTCGTTATTTCATCAAATCTGGTGCTTGCGGCTTCTCCGGCAACTTTAATGTCCGAGGATTGAACAATATCCTTTTCGATGTGAACTACTCTTTTACAACTGACGCACAGGAGCTGAAAACATGTCTGCTAAGAAAATAACCGAAGTCTATATAGACGGAGCTTCAAGGGGGAACCCGGGAGAATCCGGCATTGGGGTTCTTCTAATCCTCCCGGACGGAACAAGAGAGGAAATAAGGGAGTATATCGGCAGGGGAACGAATAACGAGGCAGAATACAAGGCGCTTATACGAGCCCTGCGTTATCTGGTGGCTGAAGTAAACCCCGAGGTAAAAATCCACACGGACTCCCAACTCGTCGCACACCAGATGAACGGACTCTGGAAAGTAAAGGACCCCAAACTCAGAATTCTGTACTCAGAAGCGAAGAAACTTGCCTCCCGGATTGCGGCCCTGGAAATAGAGTATGTACCGAGGGAGAGAAACACCGAGGCCGACAGACTTGCGAACGAGGCTATTGACAGATACTTTAACGGTTAGCGAGTCGGCTGTGCGGTCGCCCGTGGCTTGTCTGCGGGAGGAAAGTCCGAGCTTCGCAGGGCAGGGCGCTGGTTAACAGCCAGGTGTCGCGAGACAACGGAAAGTGCAGCAGAAAATATACCGCCTGGGCGCCGCAGGCGCTCCGGCAAGGGTGAAAAGGTGGTGTAAGAGACCACCGCTCCGAAAGTGATGGAGGAGGCAAGGCAAACCCCGCCCGAAGAAAGACAAATAGGGAAACACCCGGACCACGGTCCGGTCAGGGCTGCCCGCCCTGGTTTTCGGGTAGTCGCTTAAGGTATTCTGGTAACAGATATCTCAGATGAATGGCCGTGCTTGACAGAACTCGGCTTACAGGCTGACTCGCTTTTTCCTATTGGTAAACCGGATAATTTCCTTGTTGTTCCCCCGCGCCTGTTATTCTTCCCCGTGCGGACAGTACTGGATGCAGACTTCACTTGGGTAGGCACACGGTCGCAGGCAAAAACGCTTCCATAAACAGGGAACTCATGTCCGCGCGCGTCCCGGTATTGGTTTACGGATTTTTCTCGGAGTCATACAGTTCAGGGAATACGCGTGAAAGCATGCTTCGCTTCTCGCCTGAGATCTGGTCGATGTCAAACGCCCTGAGGAAATCCTCGACCGCTTCCACTTTCCCTCCCACACGCTCGTTTGCAATCGCTCTTAGGGCATAAGCCTGAGGATGTTCGGGGGCAAGCTCAATCGCCTTGTCCAGATCTACTATCGCCTCTTCGTAAAGCTGAAAATGTGTCTTTGCCTCTTCCCCTCCGGAATTATCCTCGACGACGGCGCGCGCCGCGTCTTCGGAATCCACGGCGTGTTCCTCTTCCGTACGCGCAAGATTAATCTTTGCCAATCCACGGGCCCGATAAGATTCGACAGTCTCAAAACCGAGGTTTATGGCTCTGTCCAAATCAGCCAGGGCTTCCCCGAGGCGGCCGAGAAGCAGATTCGTCAATCCCCGACCGTAGAAGCCTTCTGCGAAATCAGGTTTGATGCGGATTGCTATATCCATATCAATCATCGCACGCTCAGTGTGACCCGACAACAGGAATTCCATCGCACGTTCGTTGTATATTTCGTGAATATCCGGGTTCAGTGCAAGGGCTCTCTCAAAATCTGCCAGGGCTTCCTCGTTGCGGCCAAGATTGTCCTTTGCCAATCCCCTGCTGTGGTAGGCAAACGGATACTCAGGATCAAGGCGGATGGCCTCGTCATAGTCAGCTATCGCCTCTTCAAAGCGCCCCAGAAGGACCTTCACATCAGCCCTATCAATGTAGAATTCAGACTCTTCAGAATCAAGACGTATAATCTCGTCAAAATCCGCCAGGGCTTCCTCGTTGCGGCCGAGGCTTATGTTCGTCAGCCCCCGATTGTAGAACTCCTCCGGCCCGGGATCAAGGCGGATGGCCGCGTCATAGTCAGCTATCGCCTCTTCGAAGCGCCTCAGAAGGACTTTCGCCTGCGCCCTCTCAATGTAGAATCCAGAATCTTCGGGATCAATACGTATGGCCTCGTCATAGTCGGCTATCGCCTCTTCGTGGCGGCCAAGATTATCCTTTGCAAGTCCCCTGTTGCAGTAGGCAAGTGGCTCTTCAGGACGAAGACGAATAATCTCGTCATAGTCCTCTATCGCTTCCTCAAGGCCCCCTAAACGTACTTTCGCCCGCGCCCTTTCAATGTAGAACCCAGAATCTTCGGGATCAATACGTATGGCCTCATCATAGTCGGCTATCGCCTCTTCGAGGCGGCCAAGAGCCATCTTGTTGCTCCCTCGATCGCAGTAGGTCAGGGCGTCCCTCGGTCTGAGACGGATAGCCTTGTCATAGGCAGCCACGGCTTCGGCGTGGCGATAGAGTATTGTATAGCAATGTCCAAGATCAACGTGGGCGTCCGCGTTACGGGGATCAAGACGGACGGCTTTTTTGTAGTCGGCTATCGCCTCTTCGAGGCGGCCCATATAACCTTTCGCAATTCCCCTGTCGTAATAGAGGCGTGAATTGCGAGGATCGCGCTTTATCAGACGGTTCAGCTTGGAAATCACCTTCCTGCATTCATCCTCAAGGTCCTCTTTGGATTTGTACGGATCTTCGGTTTCTTCATTCGCGCAGAAACCTCCTGTCAGCGGGTCATAATAACCATCCCCGCTGTTTCTTGTCAGACTCTCAAAGATACTGTCTTCCCCGCCGGGAGCATTTGGGAATTTTCTGTCCATGTTCTGTTTCTTCAGACTATAGGGTCAGGTCTTTTAGTTTGTGCCGCCATAAGAAAAGGACAGGCTGAATTAGTTGATAACGACTTTCAGGAACTCTTTTTTTCCAATCTTAACCTCAAAAGCGGCTTTCTCGGGAAAATCAGAATTCGGATCGGTGTACTTCTCTGCGTCAATGACAAGCCCTCCCTGGGATATGAGCCTTTTAGCCTCACCCTTAGTGCTGACGGAATCGGACACTCCTACAACAAGATCAACCACCTTGCGGGAACCGGCAACATATACTTTCTCCTTTGCGTCTTCAGGAAAAGACCTCTTTGAGAACTTGGTTTCAAAATCCCGTCCGGCTTTAACGGCTCCCTCGAAGTCATGCAGCCAGGAGACGATTTCTTTTGCAAGCGCCTTTTTAGCATCCATTGGGTGCCTGGCTTTTAACTTTCGTATCTCTTTTTCATTGAGGGCGCTTAAAAGAAGGTAATATCTCCACATAAGCTTGTCTGAAATCGACATCATTTTTCCGTATATATCCTGCGGAGATTCGTCAAGACCTATGTAGTTCCCAAGGGACTTTGACATCTTTTTTACCCCGTCTGTTCCCTCAAGTATCGGAAGAAATACTCCCACCTGAGGAGACTGTCCGTAATGTCTCTGGAAATCGCGGCCGAGCAGTATGTTGAAGGTCTGATCCGTGCCGCCGAGTTCAACGTCGCAATGCATCTGCACCGAGTCATATGCCTGCACCAATGGATATATGAACTCCCTTAGAGAGATGGATATCCCTTCCCTGTACCTCTTTGAGAAATCATCTCGATCCAGTATCCGCGAAACGTTAACCAGAGAGGTAAGCCCGAGGAACTCTTCCGGATCGAGTTTGCTGAGCCAGCGGGAGTTTGAAAGAACCTGGGTCTTTTTTCTGTCAAGAACCTTGAAAAGCTGGCGCTCGTAGGTCCTCGAGTTCTTGATTATCTCCTCTTTTGAAATCGACGGGCGGGTTTCGTTCCTGCCCGAGGGGTCTCCTATATAGGCGGTGAAATCCCCTATCAGGAAAAGAACCTCGTGGCCCAGAGTCTGAAAATCGCGGAGTTTCTTGAGAATTATCCCGTGGCCCAGGTGCAGATCGGGAGAGGTGGGGTCAAACCCCGCCTTCACCTTAAGGGGACGGTCGTTCTCCCTTGAAGCTTCGAGTTTCAAAAGAAGCTCCTCTTCGGGAATTATCGCCTCGGTTCCCCGTCTTATTACCTTTAATTGTTCTTCAGGATCAGCAAAGGCCACCTGGAAATTCCTCCTCGCAGCGGGTTTACCCTATTTATGGAAGATCGGTTGATCCCATAAGATACCTGTCGCACTCTCTTGCGGCTTCTCTTCCCTCGTTTATAGCCCACACCACAAGGCTTTGTCCCCTGCGCGAGTCCCCCGCGGCGAAAACTCCCTCGACGTTCGTTGTGTACTTTCCGTACTCCGCCATGGCGTTTGAACGCTCGTCGGTACGGATATTCATCTGCTGGAGGAGATACTGCTCGGGTCCCAGGAATCCAAGGGCCAAAAGCACGAGCCCGCACGGCCATTTCTGCTCGGAACCCTCAACTTCCCGGAAAGTCATCCTTCCGCCATCCCCCGTGTACCACTCAATGCGCACGGTCTCAAGTTCCGCCACCCTGCCCTCCGCGTCTCCTGTAAATCTCTTGGTAAGAACCTGGTACCTTCTCGGATCTTCTCCGAAAACCGCCATAGACTCCTGCTGGCCGTAATCAAGCCTGTACACCCTCGGCCATTGCGGCCACGGGTTATCCGCAGCTCTCTCGATCGGGGGCTTGGGAAGTATTTCGAACTGAAGAAGGCTTCTGCATCCGTGTCGCATGGATGTCGCGACGCAGTCGGTTCCGGTGTCGCCGCCCCCGAGAACAATGACGTCCTTGTCCGCGGCGGAGATGTAGCGTCCGTCGTCAAGGCCGCTGTCAAGGAGGCTTTTCGTGTTGGCCCTGAGGAACCCCATAGCGAAGTGGATTCCCTCAAGATCCCTTCCCTCAATCGGAAGGTCTCTGGGCTTCGTAGCTCCCGTGCATATCACGACCGCGTCAAAGTTCTCCACGAGCTCATTTCCGTCGATATCCACTCCCACTTCCGTGTCGGTGACAAACTCAATTCCCTCCTTCGCGAGTATATCGACGCGGCGGTCAACTATTTTCTTGTCAAGGTGGGGGTTGGGAATTCCGTACATAAGCAGTCCGCCGATGCGGTCGTCCCTCTCAAAGACTGTCACCAGGTGTCCAGCCTTGTTAAGCTGCGCGGCGCAGGAGAGTCCTGCGGGCCCGGAGCCTATGACGGCGACTTTCTTCCCGGTTCTGATCTGCGGAGGTTCGGGGGTTATCCATCCTTCCTCAAAACCCCTGTCAACTATGGCACACTCTATGCTCTTTATGGTGACCGCGGGCTCGTTAATGCCGAGAACACACGATCCTTCGCAGGGAGCTGGGCAGATCCGGCCCGTGAACTCGGGGAAATTGTTCGTCTTGTGAAGCCTCTGGAGTGCCTCTTTCCAGAGCCCTGAGTAAATCAGGTCGTTCCACTCGGGTATGAGGTTGTTTATGGGGCACCCGGCGGCCATGCCGCCGATTATCTGGCCCGTCTGACAGAAGGGAACCCCGCAGTCCATGCACCTTGCGCCCTGAATGGCAAGCTCTTCTTCGGAGAGATGACCGTGGAACTCATCCCAGTCGGCGATTCTGCGGGCAGGATCCCGGTCAGGCCCGAGCTTCCTTTTGTAATTCATAAAACCTGTGGGATCACCCATTTAAAAATTTCTCCTCTGTCAGAGCTTCCGTGTCAGTTTCCGCTTACGCGCGCGAGATCTCGTTTGTTTTCCTCAAAAGCAGCCATAAGGGCTTCGTCACCCGAAAGACCGCTTTGTTGCGCGCGGTTTATGTGCTCAAGCATTCTCTTGTAGTCTTTCGGTATCACCTTAACGAATCTGGGAAGATTCCCGGACCAGTTCTCCAATATCCGCTGCGCCACCTCGCTTCCGGTGTACTCAAGGTGGTTCCTTATCATCCCAACAAGTTCCGCTTCGTCATCATCATCAACGAGTTCAAGGAACACGGAGTCGGTATTGCACCTTCCGTGGAAATCCCCCTCGGGATCGTAAACATACGCTATGCCACCCGACATCCCGGCCGCAAAATTCCTCCCGGTCGGACCCAGCACCACGACGCGGCCTCCGGTCATGTATTCGCAGCAGTGATCTCCGACAGATTCCACCACGGCGCGGACTCCGCTGTTTCTCACGCAGAACCTCTCCCCGGCAATACCCCTCACGTAGGCTTCCCCTCCGGTGGCCCCATAGAACGCGACGTTTCCGATTATTATATTCTCCTCCGCGACAAAGGTGGATTCCTTCGACGGATAAATGATCATTTTCCCTCCGGAAAGCCCTTTTCCCGTATAGTCGTTCGAGTCGCCCTCGAGAATGAGGGTCATGCTCCTGGGAACAAAGGCTCCGAAGCTCTGGCCCGCCGAACCCGAGAAATGAATCCTTATCGTATCTTCCTCAAGCCCGTCAAGGCCGTATCTTCTCGTAAGTTCGCTCCCGACTATGGTTCCCACGGTCCTGTTAACGTTCTTTATGGGAACTTCGGCACGGACACGCTCTCCTCTCTCAATCGCCGGGCGGCATATATCCATCAGGACGGTTTCATCAAGTGAGTTCTGTATGCCGTGGTCCTGTTTGATCTGGCAGTAGGTTCCCCAGTCCCCGGGAACTTCGGGGCGGAAGAGGATGCTGCTTATATCTATGCCCTTGGCCTTCCAGTGATCAAGCGATTCCCTCATCTCCAGGCGGTCCGTTCTGCCTACCATCTCATCTACCGTCCGGAAACCCATCTTCGCCATTATCTCGCGGAACTCAGTGGCGACGAAATGCATGAAATCGACCACGTGCGCCGGATCTCCAGTGTATTTTTCTCGAAGCTCGGGGTTCTGCGTGGCAACTCCGACGGGACAGGTGTCAAGGTGGCAGACCCTCATCATTATGCATCCGAGGACTATGAGCGGAGCCGTGGAAAAGCCGTATTCCTCGGCTCCGAGGAGGGCCGCGATGGCGACATCCCTCCCGGTTTTCATCTGACCGTCCGTCTCGAGAACCACCCTGCTTCTAAGGTTGTTAAGGAGAAGCGTCTGGTGCGTCTCGGCTATTCCAAGTTCCCAGGGAAGCCCCGCGTGCTGTATGCTGCTTTGCGGCGACGCTCCCGTTCCCCCCGAGGTTCCGCTTATGAGTATCACGTCCGCGTGACCCTTCGCCACGCCGGCGGCTATGGTGCCGACGCCGACTTCTGAGACCAGCTTGACGTTTATCCTCGCGTGCTTGTTCGCGTTTTTAAGATCGTAGATGAGCTGCGCCAGATCCTCAATCGAGTAGATGTCGTGGTGCGGGGGCGGCGATATGAGCCCCACTCCCGGAGTCGAGAGCCTCACCCTGGCTATCCACGGGTAGACCTTTCTCCCCGGAAGCTGCCCTCCTTCACCCGGCTTTGCCCCCTGGGCTATCTTTATCTGTATCTCATCAGAGTTCACCAGGTATTCGCTCGTGACGCCGAAACGGCCAGAAGCAACCTGCTTTATGGAGCTTCTCCTGAGATCCCCGTTCGGATCGGCGGTGAACCTGTCGGTATCTTCTCCCCCCTCGCCCGTGTTGCTCTTGGCCCCTATGCGGTTCATCGCGATTGCGAGGCTCTCGTGGGCCTCCTTGCTTATCGCCCCGTAGGACATGGCCCCTGTCTTGAACCTCCTGCATATGCTCTCGACCGACTCCACCTCTTCAAGCGGTACGGGATCATCCGAGTACTTAAGCTCCATCAGGCCGCGGAGCGTAAAATGTTCCTTTTCCTCGTCGTTTGCAAGCTTCGTGTATTCCTTGAATTTCTCATAGCTTCCCGTCTGGCAGGCTTCCTGGAGCTTGTGCACGGTGCGCGGGTGGTACATGTGACGCTCTCCGTCCGGCCTCCACCTGTAAACCCCTCCGGTCTCAAGCGTCGCGGTCTCAACGTCCCTGTCAGCGTAAGCTCTTGAGTGGCGTCTTATCGACTCCTCCGCTATAACATCCACCCCCACTCCCTGTATGCGGGAAGCCGTCCAGGTAAAGTACTTATCGATAAACTCGGCGTTTAGCCCGAGGGCCTCGAATATCTGTGCTCCGTGGTAGCTTTGCACCGTGGAAATGCCTATTTTGGACATTATTTTCACTATTCCCTTTACCAGGCTCTTCACGTACCCCGAGACCGCTTCTTCGTAAGATATGTCCACAAGCATGTTCTGGTGGATCATGCCGTTTATGGTCTCATAAGCCATGTAGGGGGCGACGGCGCTCGCGCCGTAGCCTATAAGAAGCGCCATGTGGTGAGTCTCCCTCGGCTCGCCCGACTCTACAACGAGCGCAACGCGCATCCTGTTTCCGTTTCTTATCAGGTGGTGGTGAAGCCCCGAGACCGCAAGCAAAGCGGGAATGGGGGCGTTCTCAGTGTCAAAGCCCCTGTCCGAGAGAACCAGGATGTTGGCGCCCTCTTCTATGAGTTCGTCAGCGCGGGCGAATATACCGGAGAGCGCATCCTCAAGCCCCTCGGTTCCCTTTCCGGGATCAAAGAGGGTGGGGATCACTTCGCAGCGGAACTTCTCCCCACAAATGGTCTTAAGCTTCTCCATTTCGGGATTGGTGAGAAACGGGGTCTCAAGCTCTAGTTTCTCGCAGCTTTTCGCCTCGGGACGCAGTATGTTGGCCGTCATCCCCAGAGTAACCATGGTCCCGGTTATAAGTTCCTCGCGTATGGCATCGATAGCGGGGTTTGTGACCTGAGCGAACATCTGCTTGAAATAGTTGTAAAGAAGCTTCGATTCGTCAGAGAGCGCCGCAAGCGGGGTATCGACTCCCATGGCGCCCACGGGCTCGACCGCGTTTTTCGACATCGGACCCAGAAGAATGCGCAGATCCTCAAACGTGTACCCAAATACTCTCTGCCTTGTAAGAAGCGTTTCGGGGTCGTAATCGGGCGGAGTCTCCGCCGGCACTTCTTCCATAATCCCGGAGAAGCTCTCCATGTTCTCACCGAGCCACTTTCCGTAGGGCTCTTCCGTTGAAAGCCTCCGCTTGAGTTCCGTGTCGTCAACGATGCGGCCTTCGCGCGTGTCTATAAGAAGCATCCTTCCCGGGAGCAGGCGACCCTTGTAGCTCACCCTCTCGGGCGGTATGTCGAGGACTCCCACTTCTGATCCCAGCACCACGGTGTCATCCTTGGTAACGTAGTATCTCGTGGGGCGAAGCCCGTTTCTGTCAAGCACCGCTCCCACTTTTTCGCCGTCTGTAAAGGCTATGGAAGCGGGACCGTCCCAGGGTTCCATAAGGCAGCTGTGGAACCTGTAGAAATCCTTTTTCTCCTCGGACATGCTCTCGTGCTTTGACCACGGTTCGGGAATCATCATCATCGCGGCGTGCTCTATGGAGTAACCCGACAGGCACAAAAATTCCATCGCGTTATCAAAGGAGGAGGAATCGCTTCCTTCGGGAGCTATCACCGGGAATATCTTTTGTATGTCGTCGCCGTAGAACTCGGACTCCAAAACGGCCTGCCTTGAGTGCATCCAGTTTATGTTCCCCCGAAGCGTGTTTATCTCGCCGTTGTGTATCACGTACCTGTAGGGGTGAGCCCTGTCCCAGCTCGGAAACGTGTTCGTGCTGAAACGCGAGTGCACAAGCGCTATAGCGCTTTCCATAAGATCGGACCCAAGGTCCGGGAAATAGGGCTCAAGCTGCCAGGTGACAAGCATTCCCTTGTAAACTATCGTCCTCGATGAAATGCTCGTCACGTAGAAATGCTCGTCGCGCCCCGTGGCCTTTATTTCGTTCTCCGCGCGTTTTCTTATTATGTAGAGTCTTCTCTCAAAATCGTCCCCGGCGGGGGTGCCGTCTCCCCTGCCGATGAATATCTGCCTTATTCCGGGCTCGCACCCAAGAGCGGTCGCTCCGAGAGAGGAGTTGTCGGTCGGAACGACCCGCCAGCCCAAAACGCTCTGGCCTTCCTCGGTGACTATTTCCTCAAGCCTCTTTTTCGTTTCCTCCTCAACGGACCGGTCCGGAGAGAGAAATATCATTCCGACTCCGTAATCCTCCTCCGCCGGGAGGGTTATTCCCTCGGCCCCCAAAGCGTCGACGAAAAACGCGTGGGGTTTCTGAAACAGTATTCCGGCACCGTCTCCGGTGTTCGGCTCGCACCCGCAGGCTCCGCGGTGCTCGAGGTTTTTGAGCACGGTTATGGCCTGGCGTATTATGGCGTTTGACCTCACGCCCTTGACGTTAACGACAAAACCTATTCCGCAGGAATCGTGCTCGAACGCAGGATCGTAAAGCCCCATTTTTTCGGGAAATTTCTTCAAATTCATATAACTGTCCGCCTGTTGTGTTTTTATGAAAAAACAACGCGAGAACTGATGCGGCGTAAGCAACCTCTTCTGACGCCTTCCCGTAATTATAACATAAATCCCGAACTCCGCACACGCACAGACCGTGGTTATAATAAACAATTACAGATCATGAATTCAACCAGCAAAAGCCAGGGGAAAAAAGAGCCTGAAAGCATAATCCTCTCTTTCCACATGGAGTCAAGCGCAACCTTGTGGAACAGGATATTCGAGGGGTTTTCCTCCGAGATGATCCTTGTGAGCAGGTTTGAGGGAAAGGACAGAAAGGCCCTTGAGATACTCTACAGGTTCGGCTCCATGGTCACGCAAAGATACGCAAAGTGCACCGTAGAGCCCAGGGTCTACGGAATAGTCATAAAAAAAGACGTGAGCGACGAGAGCGAGAAAACAGTAAACGAGTGGATGGACCTGATGCGCACGCTTCACAGTGAAATAATCGGGGTTCTCTAAAAAACCGTATCTCCAGCAACCACCCTGCGAAGATCGCCCTTATCCGTTCTCAGGTAAAGAAATCCGTTTCCGTCAACACGCTCCACCACTCCGCTTACAACCTCACCCGAGACATCAACCGATATCTCCTTTCCGATAAATCCCCATCTCTCGGTCCACGTATCCACAATCGCCTGTGTCCCGCGGCGGCGAAACTCGCCGTAGAGTTGGTCAAGCGCGTTAACAAGCTCAGCGCAGAACTTCTCCCTGTTAACTTCCTCTCCAAGCAGTACGCAAAGAGAGGTGGTTTTATCTGAAATATCCTCCATCTCGCGGCGGATGAATTCCTCGGGCAAATTGAGGTTGACCCCGATGCCGATCACAATGTAATCGACAGCACCGTCTGAGGTGCCAAGTTCCGTGAGCACTCCCGAGATTTTTTTTCCGTCGATGAGAATATCGTTCGGCCATTTTATCGTGGCCTCGACTCCGTAACCCGAGAAAACCTCGACAAGGGCGCAGGACGCAAGGAAGGTGAAAACGGAAGATTTCTGTGGGGAGATCTCCGGGCGAAATAAAGCTGAGAGGTAGAGATTTCTGCCCGAGGGAGAAACCCACTTTCGCCCGAACCGCCCCCTGCCCGCAGTCTGCGAATCGGAAACCACCACCGCCCCGTCTGCGGCCAGACCATCGCCTATGAGTTCACGGAGAACATCGTTTGTAGAACCCACTTCGTCGTACACGAAAAGCTTCTCCCCAGCTATCTCCGCGCTGAGATGCTTTTTTATTTCTGAAATTCTCATGAAGACGCAGTACCCCTTTTTCCGTGATATTCAAGTATTATAGTCGGAATCCAGACTGAGAAAAAATTCCCCGTGAAACAGATTCTTTCGAAAAACCTTGCGATACCGCTTGCCGCCTACGTGGCGGTTATAGCGGCGATAATCATCTCAAGGGCCGCAATCGGCCACGAGTACGCGCTTTTGCTCTCGGCCGGGTTCATGCTCTGGGTTCCATTTCTGCTTGACCGCGGTGCGGCGGACGTCTTGAGATTTGATCCGCGGGGGCTGCTCCGGGGAGCGGCAATTTCTGTTGCGGTGCTTTTTTCTTACGTGGTCTGCCTATATCTTCTTTCAACTTACTTGGGAAAAACGGTTGAGTTCGTTGAGCCAACGGCACTTTTCGCGCTGACGCACCTTGTGGCCATAGCATTTCCCGAGGAATTTTTCTTCAGGGGATACCTTCAGAGAACGCTCGGCGGCGGATGGGGGGCGGTTATCACAGCAAGTGTGCTTTTCGCCGTGGCGCATCTTCTCGTGATATGCATACTCTCCGGCGGGGGCTACTGCGCACAGAACGCCCTTACCTTTTTCCCTTCGCTTGTCATGGGGTATCTGTACATGAGAACCGGAACCATATGGTCAAGCGTCTTTTTTCACTTTGTCGCAAACATCATTTACCTGTCTTTTAGATTCGCTTAGCCCGAACCATCTCAACAAGCTCTATGCCTTTGCTCCACGGCCTGTTTCAATAACGCATCAAGTTTTCCCCGCCGCCTTTAAATTGAAGATATTCTTCGTTTATATTGGAATCTGAATCCACAACTAACGAAAATTTTATTGCTATAACCCATTTCTTCGTTTATATTGGAATGGTAATCCATAATTAACGAGGTTAATCATGTATCAACGCACATTGGCTGGCATCATAAAAGAGGTCAACGACAACTTCCCGGTTCTTTTGGTGACCGGACCGAGACAGGTAGGTAAAACGACTCTTCTGGAAATGTGCGCGGATGAGGGTAGAAATTACGTGACTCTGGATAATCTGGAAGCCCGAACCCTTGCCCAAAATGACCCGGGCCTTTTCGTGCAGACCCACAGACCGCCCCTGATTATTGACGAAGTGCAGTACGCACCGAATCTGTTCAGCTATATAAAGATAATCGTGGACAGGGAAAAAACCAATGGACTGTTCTGGCTTACCGGTTCCCAGAAATTCCACCTCATGAGAGGCATTACCGAAAGCCTTGCAGGCCGGGTCGCGATAATCGATCTTCTGGGGCTGTCCCAAGCGGAGATAGACGGGCGCTACGAGATGCTCAGACCTTTTCTGCCATCACCCGACTGGATTGACAGCACGAAAAGGACAATTGAAAATCCCAAAACCTTAACTGAGGTATATAACCGAATCTGGCGCGGGACGTTTCCGAAAATCGTTGAAGCGACTGACACCATACGCAATGTTTTTTACCAGTCCTACATTCAAACCTATATTCACAGAGACGTGAAAGATGTTCTGTCGATTTCGGACGAAACCCTGTTTTACAGCTTCCTGGGAGCGGTCGCGGCAAGAACGGGTCAACTGCTTAATTACGCGGATCTGGCAAGAGACACGGCGATTGACAACAAAACTGCCAAATCGTGGCTCTCGGTTCTTGAAACCTCGGGCCTCGTGTACCTCTTAAAACCCTATCATCGCAACGTGACCAAACGTCTTGTGAAATCCCCGAAATTGTATTTTCTCGATACCGGCCTGTGCGCTTATCTTACCAAGTGGCCGACCCCCGATTCTCTTGAGGCCGGAGCCATGTCAGGAGCTATTCTTGAGACGTATTTATTCTCCGAGATTCTCAAAAGCTACTGCCACAACGGAGTTGAACCGTATTTTTACTACTATCGCGATCTTGACCAGAGAGAAGTCGATCTCGTGATTGAAACGGGTGACAGCCTTTATCCTGTAGAGTTCAAAAAGACGGCGACCCCGTCAGCCACGGCTTCCAAGCATTTCCACCTGCTTGAAAAACTGGGCAAAAAAGTAGGACACGGGGCGGTTTTCTGCTTCGTTGAACAGGATGTCGCACTGTCAGAAGATGTTACTGCGATTCCCGTCGGCTATCTTTAACGAATGCAAAACGGTTTCAGGCATAGACTATTTGCTTTCTCATGAAATAAGTGTATGCTCTTAAAAGCTTATTAATAGAGATAAAACACTCTTAAGAGCTTATGACTGCCAGAAATCTGCTAAATACTACTCCACCGTACGCTGTTGAACAGGCACTGAAGCGCCTTGGGCGCAACCTGCGTACCGCCCGGCTTCGCAGAAACCTTACAATTAAAAGGGTCGCGGAGAAAATCGGTACGGGTCCACGTCCGGTTTCCGATGCCGAAAAAGGTAAGCCATCAACCGGTATCGCCGTTTACATGGCTCTTCTCTGGGCTTACAACCTGCTTGAACCCATGGATGAGATTGCTGACCCGGTTCTGGACGAAGAGGGTCTGGCTCTGCTGATGGGAAAGGAGCGGGCCCGCGCTCGGGTGCCGGATGGGTTGGAAAATGATTTCTAGGAAACGCAAGTGAACGGCGAGTGCTACGTCTATGTTTTTCTCCCCGGTGAGACGGAATTTGTGACAGCCGGAAAATTCGTGCTGACAAAGGATCGGCTTGACGTACCTGTTGGCAGGTTCGTTTACGGTCAAAGTTACCTGGCACGTGAAAATGCCGTCCCATCTTGATCTGAGACCATGTTTCTCGTTTATATTGGAATGTAATTCCATAATTAACGGATCTATCCCCAGAGCATGTTCTTGAATCTAGAAAAATCTCTCCCACAATACAAGCAGCAAATAGCCCGTAACCTTGGAATTTCTCGAAATATTCCGCGGTTGCAAGTATAGTTTTCAGATGAAACAGTTGCGGGCCGGGCTCTCCCAGATCAACCCGAGCGTGGGGGACATAACCGGAAACACTAAGAAAATAACCAAAGCGATCGAGGCGGCGCGAGGTCTCGATATAGATATACTGTGTTTTCCCGAGCTTGCCGTTACGGGCTACCCGCCCGAAGATCTTCTTCTTAAGACCGAATTCATCGACGACAACATCCGGGCGCTTGACGAAATAAAGAAGCACTGCCGGGACAACATGGTCGTCATAGTTGGCTTTGTCGACAAAAAGGACGACATATTCAACTCAGCGGCCGTAATCCAGGGAGGGGAGGTAATCGACGTATACCACAAACTCCGCCTTCCCAACTACGGAGTGTTCGACGAGAACCGCTACTTCCAGTCAGAAAGACGGTTTCCCGTTTACTCCTTGGGAAAGATGACTTTCGGGGTCACGATCTGCGAAGACATATGGTATCCCGGAGAACCGATAAGAAGCCAGGTTCTGCTGGGAAACGCCCAGATCATATTCAACCTCTCCGCCTCTCCCTACTACATGGGAAAGCCCTTGGCGAGGGAGAGAATGCTTGCCACAAGGGCGGTTGACTACAACACAATAATAGCCTACTGCAACATGGTCGGAGGGCAGGACGAGCTTGTGTTTGACGGAAACAGCATGTTCATAGATGAAAAAGGCGAGATCGTCGCTACCGCTCGGAATTTTGAGGAAGAACTGCTGGTCTGCGACGTTAACCCCGAGAGGGTTTACAAATCAAGGCTTAACACTCCGACCATAAGAAAAACGAGATATGAGCTTTCCTTTGAAGAAAACCAGATGCAGGCGTTCACACTTAGACCTACAAAGACAAAGCGGAAAGTGAAAATTCCGGGGAACCAGGCTGATCCCTCAGAAGATCCTCTGAAATGCGCCTTCTCGGCACTTGTCCTCGGCACCGGAGATTACATAAGAAAAAACGGCTTTGAAAAGGTGGTGCTCGGGTTAAGCGGCGGGATAGATTCTTCGCTTACGGCCGCCATTGCCACAGAAGCCGTCGGACCCTCCAAAGTCGTTGGAGTCTCCATGCCTTCAATGTACAGTTCCAAGGGAAGCGTCACCGACGCGAAAAAGCTCGCGCGTAATCTCGGAATCGAGCTTCTCAGCATTCCCATAGAAGACGTTTTCAGGTGCTACGAGGGAATGTTCGCCGAGTTTTTCTCCGAAATGGAGTCAGACGTAACGGAAGAGAATATCCAGGCGAGGATAAGAGGAAATATCCTCATGGCGCTTTCAAACAAGTTCGGTTGGCTCGTGCTTGCTACATCGAACAAAAGTGAACTGGCGGTCGGCTATTCTACCCTCTACGGGGACATGTCCGGGGGATTCGCGGTGATAAAGGATGTGCCCAAGGGCATGGTTTACGAACTCTCTCATTATTACAACCGCCTGCGGGGAAAACAAATGATACCGAAATCGATAATTGAAAAGCCCCCTTCAGCCGAGCTTCGCCCGGACCAGAAAGATACTGACTCGCTTCCAGAATACGACACGCTCGACAAGATACTGAAAGCCTACGTGGAGGACGGCCTCGGGGTCGACGACATAGTAGGACTCGGGGAGAAAAGAAGCGTAGTGCGGAGAATAATCAGAATGGTCAGCAATAACGAATACAAAAGAAGGCAGAGCGCCCCGGGGGTAAAAATAACGTCGCTTGCCTTTGGAAAGGACCGTCGCTTCCCGATAACCAACCTCTACAAGAAGTAAAAGGACAAATCACTTAAGCGAGAGAATAAACTCGGAGAGACTCTCAACGGTCTCAAGAATCCCGGGGGAAACCTCAGACTCGTCAATTGAGACCCCAAACTCCTCTTCAAGCTCCATAATGAATTCAAGCGTGGAAACGGAATCGACGCCGACTCCGAGTTCGATCAGCGACTGTTCAGCCGATATATCCTGAGGCCTGATGTCGAGATTGAACTTGCTGGTGACAAGCTGTCTTATCTTTTCCCCAAGAACTTCTTTTCGCTTGGTCACCTGAGTTTCTCCCTGAGCACTTTGCCTGCCGGGCTTCTCGGAAGTGCGTCTACAAACTCCATCTTCGCGGGAATCTTGTAGTCAGAAATTTTTTTTCTGCAGAAATCGACAACCTCCCGCCTCGTGAGTCCGTCCGCAACGATAAAGGCCTTTACCTCTTCCCTGCCCCCGGCTCCAGGGCTTCCTATCACCGCGGCTTCCGTTACTTTCCCGTGAGTCATAAGCAGGTTTTCAACTTCGAACGGGTCGACCTTGTTCCCGGAGATATTGATGAAAAGCTTCTTTCTTCCGCGAATGAAAAGATACCCGTCGCCATCGAACATTCCGAGATCCCCCGTGTGGTAAAAACCATCGACAAAGACCCTCTCGGTTTCTTCCGGAAAATCAACGTAGCCGTCTGTCATGGAAGAGCTCCTTATTATTATCTCGCCGATCTGCCCGACCGGAAGTTCGCCGCCGGTTTCCGAGACCACCTTTATAACGACGTTTTCAACCGGCACTCCGACTGAAAGACGCTTCTCCTCTATGTTCTCCGCGATATTAATTGCCATCACCCCGGTCTCAGAGGAACCGTAGAGCTGGCGGGGATAGACGCCGAAAGCCCGGTGGAAGGAAAAAAAAGTTTCCTCGGGCAGAGGAGCCCCGGCGGAAATAACATGCTTTAGCCGCGGGAAACCATGATCACCCCGGCTCGCGCTTCGAGCGAGGGCATCAAGCATGAACGGGACGGCGGGAAAGACCGTTATCTGCTCTTCTTCCAGTACCCTGAGAATTTCCTTTCTGTTAAACCTAGGGAGAAAATAGCAGCACGCCCCGACGCTTACGGCGCTTACGAAATTCCCGAGACCGTAGGTGTGCGATATCGGAATCGAAAAAAGAATCCTGTCCCCGCTATCCCAGTTTATTGTGGCCGTGTGATTGCGGGCAAGGGCGATCATGTTGGCGTGGCTTCTCGCAACGCACTTGGGCTTTCCGGTTGAGCCCGTGGAAAAAAGATAGATGGCTTTCTCTGAAGAATAGTTTCCGGGCGGATTCGCGGGAACGTCGCTGAGAAAATTATCCCGGGTCACGCAAACGGTGTTTATATCTCCGGAAACGGCGTTTACGGTATGCGCAAGAGATTCGTCCGTAACGATCAGGGCCGGCTTTGAGAACTCAAGGCAGTGTCTTATCTCCTCGGTTCCGGAGGCGCTGTCGATCGGAACACATGCGGCTCCAAGTTTTGCTATTGAGAAAACCGATACAGCAAGCGAAAGCGAATTGGGAAGGAAAACGCACACCTTACCCCCCTGTGACACTCCCTGCCTGGAGAGAAACGAGGAAAAGCCGTCAACAAAACCGCAGAACTGCGCGTAACTGTAGGTTTCTCCCTCGTACCAGAGGGCCGCTCCCCGGGGATTTCGCTCAAGGTTCGAATAAAGTATTTCGCAGTAATTTCTCATCGCCCCGTCACGGGAAAAGGGGAACCTGTCTGAGCCCGGTGTCCTCTTGAAATCCAAAGACTATATTCATGTTCTGAACAGCCTGCCCCGCGGCACCCTTCATGAGATTGTCAAGGACCGATAAGATGACAAGGTGCCCTTCCCGCTCGCAGAACCCCAGAGAGATGTAGTTGGAACCGGAAACAGACGCCATCCCTGGCAACTCGTCACAGACCCGGACGAAAGCACTATCTCCGTAGAACCCGGCGTAAAGTTCCCTTACCTCATCGGGGGAAATCTCCGAGCGGAGCCTGAGATACGAGGCGGCCATTATCCCTCTTTTAACCGGAACGCGCGTATTGAAGAAAAGAAGCTTTTTCCCCACACCGAAGAAATCGGAGAGCACGCGGGAAATCTCATGTTTCTGGTCATCCCCTCCCGCTCCACTGGCGGATACGTCTTCTTTTACCTCGGCGTAGTGACTCTCGGATTTCGGCGCCCGCCCCGCAGTCGAAAGGGAAGACTTTATGTCCACTATAATGTCTCCTTCCACTTCATGCTCTTTAAGAAAAGGCGCTAGGGCGAGTGAAACACATGTAGAGTAGCAGCCCGCGTTAGCTACTAACCGGGCGTTTTTTATCCTCTCGCGGTTAAGCTCGCTAAGTCCGTAGACCGCTTGGGGGAGAAGTTCGGGAAAGCGCGGCGCCACGCCGTGAGCCCGGGAATAGTCAGCGGGGTCAGAGAATCTTAAGTCGGAGCTGAGATCGATCACCCTTACGCCTTTTGCGAAGAACTTCCGCACGAAAACAGAAGAAGTGCCCCCGGGAAGGCAGGAGAACAGGAGATCAAGAGGTTCTGAGTCAGGAATTCTCGATACGGGGCTCAGGATAATATCCGAGCAACCCAGAAGGTGCGGAAACGCCTCATCCGCCCTCTTGCCCGAGAACTTCTCAGAGGTAAGAACCCGCAGGTCAACTTCAGGGTGGCGCGCCAGAAGGGAAAGAAGCTGCTGGCCTACATAACCCGTAACTCCCAGAATTGCCGTCTTGAGTCTCATCTTCTCTCGTGGAATCAGGCTGTTCGTCGCAAATCCATCTTGATTAATATGGGACTTGCTATCATTAATATAGCTTTAAAAGCGGGAGGGAAAAACCAGTTTCGTAGGAAAAAAGAGATTGGCTTCCGTCTTCAGGCGCTCTGAGCGGTCGCGGTTCTGAATACCCTGTCGATCCATTGCTCTATGTTCTTGCGCGAGGTTTTTCCTATGAGTTGCCTCACCTCTTGCATGGGAATCACGGCCTTGGCGTAGGACCTGTGTCCCCCGGCGCTTCCTATTTCGTCAAAAAGCTCGAAAAGCAGACGCCCGGCACTCTTGACAGACCCGCTGTTTCTTACGGACATAACCACATGGGAACCGGAAACAACCCCGAAGGCAACAGACCAGTTGACCCCTTCCACCTTCATCCCCATGTCAGCCACCTGAGAAATAAGATGCTCTTTTTCTATCCTGCCCAGGTTCATGAAAATTATTCCGTCATTTATCCAGTGTTTTGAGAGCGCCTGGCCGTAATGCTTGATCTCTTCTGAATACAGGTTCTTGGACTCTATTTTCCTGAGCAGACCCAGGTCAGCCTGATTGTAGAGATATGTGAATGCTTCTAGGTCGTCAAGATCCGCACCCCTGTTGAGAATCATGGTGTCGGCTTTTATTCCGTAGAGAAGCGCGGTTGAGAGTTTTGCGGAAATCTCAACCTGGGCGGCTCTCAGGAGCCGGGTCATAATCGTCGCGGTAGCTCCTTCTTCGGAGCTTATCTCGGTGAATTTCGCATCGCACTCGGGGGTTACCGGATGATGGTCGATTACCGAATCGACATTCGTAATTTCGCCCCTGAAATAAGAAGGCTGCACATCAACAAGCGCGATGGAATCGAAATTGTTTATGTCATTGTGGGAAATCACCTGCAAGTTTATGCCCATAAGCTCCACCATGGCCACATTCTCGGGTCTTGAAATCTTCTCCCCGAGGTAACCTATGATCGCCGTTTTCCTGTTTCTTCTAAGAAGGGTCCGAAGGGCCATGGCGCTTGCGATCGCGTCCGGGTCGGGCTGGTTGTGAACGAGTATGAGAAGCCTTTTCGCGTCGCGGTGAACTTCCCTTATAAGCCTTACGGAGATATCGGACCTCGCGAGTTTTTCCTCAAAAGATATCTGGCTGTCAGCAATTCTCTCAAATCTCACGTATCTTGCTGTATAGCCATCCTTGCGCTGCTCGCCGTCAGCGGAAACAACTATCGGGCTCGTGGGATAACTCGAAGCAAGAGATGCCAGAAACTTCCTGGTTGCGAACTCGTTGTTTACGACTATAAGCGTAAAGGCTCCCTTCTGATTAAACGCGTCATCAGGAGAACCAAGCTCTGCTACCTGACCCCTGTTCTTAAAAAGGCTCATCAGGGGAATGTCGAATTCTCCGATGAACATGTATCGCCTTTCCCCGTTTGTACTCATCGTATCCGGAATGCAGGAGCCTACCTGTAGCAGGCGGCGCTAAGTTCCTCCGCGAAGCTTGAAATCCTCCCAAGCACTTCCCGCCTTTCCTCTCCACCGCTCTCGATTATTCTCACAAGAGCGCTTCCCACGATAACGGCATCGGAAAAAGAGGCTATCTCGGCGGCCTGGCGCGCGGAAGACACCCCGAAACCCACCCCGACGGGAAGTTCCGAGTGGCGCTTTATTTTCCCCACCAGGTCCTCAAGATTGTAATCCATGTCGGGGCGCGCTCCCGTAACCCCGGTGACCGAAACCACGTAGATAAAACCCGAGGCGTTCTGCGACACCATCTCTATTCTTTCCTCCGTACTCGTAGGGGCGAGCAGAAAGATGCGGTCAAGCCCCTCCCGTTCGGCATGGACGCCGAGTTCCCCGGCTTCCTCGGGCGGAAGATCGACGACCAGAACTCCGTCCGCTCCCGCCTCGCGGGCGTCGCGCGCAAAGCGCTCGGCACCATAGGAGAAAAAGGGGTTGTAGTAACCGAAAAGTATCACGGGAATATCCGAGCGGGACCTTATCCTTTTAACAAGCGAAAGCACGTCTGAAACTGACGTCGAGCTGGCAAGAGCCCGTTCCGAGGCCGCCTGGATCACCGGCCCGTCCGCCATGGGGTCTGAGAAGGGTATGCCGATTTCCACCATGTCGACACCGCTTGCCTCCATGTGATCAATGATCTGCTCGGTCAAGTCGATATCAGGATCCCCAGCTGTAACATAGCAGATTAAAGCTGCCTTGTTTTTCTCCCGAAGTTCGCGGAATTTTTCCTTTATCCTTCCCATGTGCTTTTATAAGAAGCCGGCAGTCTGGAAACGCAGAAATCGCAAGCAAGCAGAATAAAAAACGAACCTCCAACCTTCGGAAGCTTTATATACGCGCGTATGGGTATTGTCAAGCGGGCAGCGGAGGAGAAAAACCGGTTCGCACCGCCTCATACAAGAGCAGAAGCGGTATGTATATCCTTATCCCCTCTGCCGGAGAGACAGATCACTACAACCTGCTCCGGGGACATTGAGGGAGCGATTTTGCGCACATGGGCTATTGCGTGGGCAGTCTCAAGCGCGGGGATTATTCCCTCTACTTCCGAGAGATAGGAGAACGCCGAGAGCGCTTCTTCATCCGTTACGGACACGTAATCGACCTCGCCCGCGTCCTCGAAATACGAATGCTCGGGACCCACGCCCGGGTAGTCAAGACCCGCGGCGACGGAATGGGCGCCCTGTACCTGGCCGTCTTCGTCCTGGAGCAGGTAGGTTTTGCTTCCGTGAAGTACCCCGACTGAGCCCGCGGTTATAGTCGCCGAGTGAAGGCCACTCTCAAGACCATGGCCCGCCGCCTCTACGCCGATTTTCCTTACGCTGGATTCCTCTATGAAAGGAAAGAAAAGACCCATGGCGTTTGAGCCTCCGCCGACGCAGGCAACCAGGGTATCGGGGAGCTTTCCTTCCGCGGCGAGTATCTGCTCTATCGCCTCGCACCCGATCACGGACTGAAAATCCCTTACCATCATGGGATAAGGGTGGGGACCGGCGACGCTCCCTATTATATAGAAGGTGTTTCTAACGTTCGTAACCCAGTCTCTCATGGCCTCGTTCATTGCGTCTTTGAGTGTTCTGGTACCCGAGACCACAGGCCTTACCTCAGCGCCCAGAAGCTTCATGCGAAAGACATTAAGCTCCTGGCGTTTCGTGTCCTCCTCCCCCATGTATATCACGCATTCCTTGTTCAAAAGCGCGGCAACCGTGGCCGTGGCCACCCCGTGCTGTCCCGCTCCGGTTTCAGCTATTATCCTGTCCTTGCCCATCCTCCCGCAGAGAACCCCCTGGCCTATCGTGTTGTTTATCTTGTGCGCTCCGGTGTGGGCAAGATCCTCTCTTTTAAGATAAATCTTGGCGCCGCCGAGACTCTCCGTCATCGCGCGGGCGTAATAAAGCGGGGTAGGCCTACCCGCGTACTGCTTCAGGTAGTAGTCGATCTCTTCGTGAAAAGTCTCGTCAGCCGCGGCCTCCTCGTAGGCCCGCTGAAGCTCGATCAGAGCGGGCATCAGGGTTTCTGAAACGTAGCGACCGCCGAAGTCTCCGAAATGACCTCCTGTGTCAGGGTAGCTGTATTTTTGGTTAGTCTTGCCCATAACTCGCGGCCTCCATAAACCGCTTAAGCTTAAGATGATCTTTTATCCCCGGGGAGCCCTCAACCCCCGAACTAACGTCAACAGCGTAGGGATTCACCGCCCGTATGGCCTCGCGCACGTTATCCGAGTTAAGACCTCCGGAAAGTATAACGAATTTATGCTCAAGATTCCGGCGGGAAAGAACGTCCCACGAAAAGTTCTCTCCAGTGCCCCCGTAGGCATCCGGCGAGTAGGCATCGAAAAGAAAGGAGTCCGTATCGTAGAGATCAATGGCATCAAGGCTGCCCGCGTCTTTAACCCTTATGGCCTTTATGTAGTTCTCCCCGAACGCGGCGCAGAACTCCGGTGTCTCATCCCCGTGGAGCTGATAAACGTCAAAACCCGCAACGTCTTTTGCCTCCCGAAGGTAATCCGCCCCTGCGTTTACGAAAACCCCCACCTTGGTCACAAACGGGGGGATCTGCCTTATTATTTCTCCCGCATCTTCGGGCCTTATGAACCTCGGGCTTTTTTTGTAGAAAACAAAACCAAGGGCCGAGGCTCCCAGCCCCACCGCGCAGAGAGCATCCTCCGAGTTAGTTATTCCGCACACCTTTACTCTTGTCATTTGCGCTTAATCCTAACCGACAGGAAACGATAAAAGAACCTGTCCAGTCCACATTTAAAACTGAGACAGCCTTGATATGCTCGGGGAGGGTCAGGTTTAATATTTCCGGCAAGGCAAGAGGTCACGGATGAAGAAAAACACACCTTAAGACTCAGAACCTTCTGGAACCGTATGAAAAATGACTGATAATCAAAAAAATCCCCGCCTGTCGGAGATAAACGACATTTTGTCCCTTGGCGAAGGCTTCACAATTGAGTTCAAGCGTTCAGTAACGTCGGATATCGGACGGGAGATATGTGCCTTTGCCAACGCCTCCGGCGGAGCAATTCTTGTAGGCGTCGGAAACGACGGAAAAATTCACGGTGTCTCCGATCATAACCGGGTCAAGTCTGAGATCCAGTCTGTTGCACGCTCAGCGGATCCTCCTGTTACAGTCGAAATTGAAAGCGCAGATAAAATTATAGTTGTCAGGGTGCCATCACAAAGCGGTAAACCCTTTTCTTTCGGCGGCAAGTTTTTCATGCGAGAGGGGGCAAGCACTCAACAGATGTCCCGTGAGGAAATACGGGAGTTTTTTTACAGTGAAGGCCTGATTCACTTTGATGAGACGGGTTGCGAGGAATTTTCTTTAGAGAATGACCTTGACGAGGAAAACTGGAGGCTCTTCCGGCAACGCGCCAAGATTCCCGAGAATATGGAACCGGAAACCGCTCTGCAAAACCTGCATCTTCTCACAGAAGACGGTCATGTGACCAGAGCCGGAACGTGGCTTCTCGCAAAAGACATACGCAGATTCCGCATAAGCGGCGATGTTTCCTGCGCACTTTTTATGGGAACCGAGAAAGTACGTATTCTTGACCGTCGCGATTTTAATAGGGACGTATATTCGATGATTAACGAAACTGTAGCCTGGATACTCTCCAAGATCAATGTCGAATACATAATCAAGCATGTCAAAAGGGAAGAACGGCCGGAGCTTCCGGAAGAAGCGCTGAGGGAGGCCGTGGTAAACGCTTTTGCGCATCGCGATTACCGTTCGACGGCGAATATACAGGTATACGTTTTCAAGGACCGGGTAGAAATCGTAAGCCCCGGAGGCCTGCCGGCTGGGATGACCGAGCAGGGTCTCGGAACAAGAAGCATACCGCGGAATCCTCTTCTTTTTGCTCTTCTTCACAGAATGGAAATGGTAGAGAAGATAGGTTCCGGCATACGCCGCATCCGGGATATGTGCAAAGAATATGGTGTTGCGGAACCTGTAATCGAAGTTTCAGATTTCTGGGTCACCGTTACATTTACAAGGCCAGATATAGAGCAAAGCACTAACCAGGTCGGCACCAAGTCGGCACCAAGTCGGCACCAAGTCGGCACCAAGTCGGCACCAAGTCGGCACCAAGTCGAAGTTCTTCAAAATTGTGTCTCTGAAAAACCAATAACCGAAATTATGTCCTTGCGTGGTAGAATTGACCGGACCAAGTTCAGAAGGCAAATGCTAAAACCTCTTATCGACGCTGGTTTGCTTGAAATGACAATTCCCGGCAAGCCGACCAGCAGTAGGCAGAAATACAGACTGACTGAGAAAGGCAGAGATGTTCTCGCCGAAATGGGCATTTCAGCAGATGACAGAAAGGAGCATTGAAGCTCTTAGGAATATGAAAAACTCCAGATAAAAGAGTTCCTGTTATTCAGAAGGTGTTTCTCACATTCGCAACCCAGCCTCTCATGGCCTCGTTCATGGCATCTTTGAGTGTTTTCCCACCCGGGATCCCGGACCTTAACTTAAAGCGCCCAGAAACTTCACGCGGAAAACTTTAAGCTTCTGGCATTTCTTGTTCTCCTTATATCACGCACTCCCTGTTTAAAAGCGCGGCAACAACGACCGCCCCGGTTTCGTCTATCATCCTTTCCTTGCCCATATATAAAACAGAGGGTCTGCTACATTTCGAGGACCGAACTCAAGAAACCAGCAATAGAAGAGGCAGGAGAAGCAAACAACATTCCCGAGATTCTGTCGAACAGAGAAGTAGGAATATACAAGCAAGCACGGCCATCCCACGCTAGATATAGGCGGTAATTTTATTTAAGATTTCCGGGAAGTTAAAAAAAGGCTATGGCTTTTCTCCATGTTTACGTGTATAACCTGTAAACATGGATACCAAATCACACCTCAATCACCCACAGTTCTCCTTGCAGGATGTCACAGTAACGGTGTTTTTCAGGGTAGTTGTCGCATGTTTTGTTTCATTCGCCCTAACGATTACCTCCAATAATCTCCATGTCAAATTGATTTGATTCATGTAAAACTGCTCTTTTGTAGTTGTCAGGATTAAGAAAGACCTCCGGTATTTCAGACCAGTCACGCGTTTTACCTGACCAGCGACTGGGGTTCTTTGCCTTGGCTCGCTCGTAGACACAGGCGCGCTGGGAGAGTATCTCTTTGTCAAGACCCTCGTGACGCTGCTGTGGCGTAACGAACTTTATGGCGCTGTGCAGATGTTCCGTATTGTACCATCTGACAAAGTCATCAACCCACCACCGCGCCTGTACTATTTCTTCAAACCCTCTGTGGGGATAATACGGCACGTATTTCATCGTCCGAAACAACGACTCCGAATAAGCGTTGTCACTGCTTACTCCCGAGCGGCTGAAAGACGGAATCACCCCGAGCTTCTTCAAGGTCACAAGCAGAACAGATCCCCTCATTGCTCCTCCGTTATCGGAGTGCAGAGTCACCTGATCGGGGTCTATTGCTTCCCTGTGACAGATATCAGTCATTAGGTCCGCGGCCAGAGCGCTTGATTCCTTCTCGTAGACTTGCCACCCAACTATTTTCCTGCTGTATATGTCCATCACCATGTACAGGTAAAAATAGATTCCCCCAACACTTGCCGGGAGCCACGTTATGTCCCAGCTGTAAACCTGGTTCGGCCCAGTTGCTTTAAGCTGTTGTGGTTTCTTTGAGCTTTTGGGTTTGGAGCGATGACGATGGGTCATCTGTCCCTGCTTTTTAAGAACCCTGTAGAACGTTGATTCACTGGCTATATAAAGGCCGGAATCGGCGAGTGCGGGCACTATCTTGCACGGAGGCAGCCCCGAGTACCCAGGGGCGTTTGCAATCTTCTCAATCTCCCTTCTTTCCTCCTCGCTAAGCTTGTTAGCAGGCTCATGACGGGCAT
The DNA here is from genome assembly GCA_965208155.1 of Thermodesulfobacteriota bacterium. Lineage (GTDB taxonomy): Bacteria > Desulfobacterota_D > UBA1144 > Nemesobacterales > Nemesobacteraceae > Nemesobacter. The sequence continues at coordinate 1,588,880 of OZ242322.1, read as the reverse complement.
CTGTTCGCCCGTCATGGGCATTGTCCGGCTTTGACCATCTCTGAAGCGTTCTGATGTTTATTCCGGCGATTTCGCAAGCTTTGTTGCGTTTTGCGCCGGATTTCACCGCTTCATCAATCAAGCCGATTATCTTTGCTCTGTCTTCACTCAAAGTCAGTCGACCTCTTCTGTCTCCCATATCTGGTCGGCTTTTTTTTTAAGAACAAGAAGCGCCGCGGTTTCGGCCAGAGCCTTCTCCTTTCTTCGCAGCTGCTTTTTAAGAGACTTGTTCTCCAGAGTGAGCTGTTTTATTCGAGCTTTGCCCGAAGACGAAGATTTCAGGGGAGTTTCTGCAAACTCTTTTCTCCATGTTTTTATGTGATGGGGAAAGAGTCCTTTCTCCCTGCACCAGGAACTTGTGTGTTCTTCGTCCATGGATTCACAGGCTATAACGGCCTGAAGTTTCTGTTCCTGGGTCCATTGCTGGGGAGTTTTTTCCCTGGACATATTCTCCTCCGCGAGAAGGTGGTTTTGAGATTTAGCGATCCACCTTCGCAGAGTAGAATAATCTATGCCGAAGCTTAGCGCCACGGAATTGATAGAAACATCAGGTGGGCGGCTGAGAGCTTTTTCAACAGCCTGGGTTTTAAATTCGTAACTGTACCGCATAAGAGTTGTCCTCCTTTTTTCAATTCTCAAAAATTTAAATTTTTGAGAATTGAAAATTCAAAAATCGCGACAACTCCCCTGACATATAGGGGTAAGGGTAGTGCGTCCAGACGAAGTTCTCAAGTGGAACGCGCTCATGGAAGAACATCATTACCTCGGCTTCAAACAATTCGCCGGCAGGGGTATGCGCTACGTAGCAGAGCATAAGGGACAATGGCTCGCTATTGCAGGATGGCAGGCAGGCGCTTTCATGTGTGCTCCCCGTGACCGTTTTATAAAATGGAAAAAAGACTGTCAGTTTCAAAACCTCCATCTTATAGGCAACAACACACGGTTTTTGGTGCTGGGCAAACCCCAAGAGTTCCCCAATCTGGCTTCGTATTTCCTCTCTTCAATGACAAGACGGTTAAGCTCGGACTGGAAGGAACACTACGGACACGGTCTGTTGCTTGGGGAGAGTTTCGTAGACCCCGCTCACTTCAACGCAGCTATGTACAAGGCATCTAACTGGAGGTTTGTCGGCAAGAGCAAGGGATATGCCCGTTCTAACGGTCGTTACACAGACCCTCACGGAAACAGGAAGGAACTCTACGTTTATCCGCTCAGGAAGAATGCATTGAGAATGCTTCGCAACGCTGATTCTCTGGGAGATGAGTGGAAGGCAAAAAGAGCGGGTACACATCGTTCGGACGAGGAACTTTCTTCGCTTTACGAGGCGTTAGGTGATATTCCTGATTTTCGCAGGGGTCAGGGAAAAAAGCACAAGGTGCAGTGTACTATGGCCATCTATCTTCTGAGCACTTTATCAGGAATGAAGGGGGCTGTTGCTGCCGCACAGTATGGAAAAAGTCTTTCACAGAAGGAACTTGCACTGCTTGGTGCCTGGTACAACAAGGAGACACAAAGATATGAATCCCCTTCCAAATCTACAATGCACAGAGTGATAAAGCATCTGGATACGCAGAAGTTTCAAGCTGTGGTTTCTCGTTTCACCACACCACAGATGGAGATTTCAAAGGCAGTGGCTATTGATGGGAAGCGTATACGAGGCGCAAACAGAAACGGAAAGGAGCACTATGAGGTGGTGACTCTGGTTGATCATATAAGCGGCATGCCTCTTAGAAGTCTTGATTTAAGGGACGAGGGAGGAGAGGTGGCCGCGGTGCTCGCATTGCTTGAAGAGGTATGCGTAGAGGGGAAGGTGATTACCCTTGACGCTTTGCATACGACGAAAAAGACCGCTGATGTGATTGTCAGGGTTCATGAGGCGGATTTTGTCTTCACCGTAAAAGGCAACAGTCAGCTGGCGTATGAGAGGCTTAAGGCGCTTAAGTGGGAGAGTGACGCTACGGGACATTTCAAAGAGAAGATGAGCAAGGGGCACGGGCGCATAGAGCAGCGGTCAATAGAGGTTATGAACGCGTACTTCCGTATGACTGACTATCAACACGTAAAGCAGGTTTTCAAGGTGAGGCGCTGGGCAAAGAACGTAAAGACGGGAAAACAGAGTATTGAATACGCCTACGGCATTACGTCAGTAGACGCGGAAAAGGCATCCCCGCAGCAGTTGCTTGAGTGGAACAGGGGGCATTGGTCAGTGGAGAGCAAGAATCACCACAGACGTGATGTTACTTTCAATGAGGATGCGTGCACAATGCGGGTGGGCAATGCTCCTGCTAACAATGCGGTGTGCAACAACATAGCGCTTGCGGTGATATTGGGGCAGAAAAAAGATTTTCAGAGTGTTCCTGAGGCTACAAGACACTTTTCGCAGAACAAAGCGGATGCATTTTCCGCTATAGGCCTCTCTCTGAGGGGATTTTCCGCGAAGAGCTGTAATTTTCAAAAAAATCTGTGATTTTAAGGGAGAGCTGTGTCTTGAAGACAGAGTTTTATATCCGAAACGGGGTTTTTCAGGTGAATCCGCCAGCATGTAGACAAAAAACCGGCACAGTCACATAAAACTGCCTTCAATCCCTCCGATGTCACTCAAAACTCCTCTAGCGTGAATTTGCCTTGTACAAGCAAGTATATACCCTTGACATATACTATATGCCTTATTAGCATATACAAGAAGTATATCCCTATTGGAGGCAGCAATGAAAAGGGTAAAGGTCTTTAAAAACAACAAAAGCCAAGCCGTAAGACTTCCCAAATCCGTTTCTTTCCCCGATACGGTAAAAGAAGTAGATATTATTGTCGTGGGGCGCTGTCGGTTAATCGCGCCGGCCGGTGAAGCATGGGACAACTGGTTTGAGGGTGAAGGTGTCACGGATGATTTTATGAATGAACGTGACCAGCCCCGGCACCAGGAGCGCGAGGAATTCTGATGTTAAAATACATGCTGGATACTGACATAGTTATTTACACGATAAAGAACAGACCCGAAAAAATAAAAAAGATGTTTGTCGCTCACCATGAGCAAACCTGCATCTCCGCGGTCACTCTTATGGAACTAGTTTACGGAGCGGAGAAATCGGCAGATCCAATACGTAATCTGAACTATATAGAAGGGTTCATCGCCAGACTGCAAGTTGTACCGTACGACGGGAGCGCGGCAAGGCATTCCGGTGAAATTCGGGCGGAGCTATCAAAGTCGGGCAAACTGATCGGACCCTACGATCTGATGATTGCAGGACATGCAAGATCGCTTGGCTGCATTCTTGTTACAAACAATACCAAGGAATTCACGCGCGTTGACGGGTTGCGTCTCGATAACTGGAGCACAAACCAACACTGAGGCCGCGGGCTATTAACAGGCAAACCCTTTCCCCCCGAACTCGGGAAAACGCAAGACCGGCAAACCAGAATTGATTAAGGGTTGCTTAATTACAGCCCTTTTTCTCCAGAAACAACTTTGACGGAAACACCCAACTCGAATCCTGAAACAAGAGCGAAAAAAAGCCCCTCGCACCGTCTCCGGAGCAAGGGACTTTGGCCTAACAGGTTAAAAGCAAGGAGAAAAAAACTTATTCCTTAGCGCAAGATCCTAGAAGTAGGCCTGAACCTGCGCTCTTACCATCGACTCATCAGACTCTGCGCCAGCGAGATCCTCTTCTCTCTGGAACGTGTAGTCAAGCTGCAATTTCCACTTGTGATTGCCGCTTAGGTAGTAGTTAAAACCCTGTGTGAACGTCCATACGTTGTCAAGATCATTTCCACCGAGAACGTTGGGGTCATCGTCAAACATAACCATCGCGTATCTTGAGGCAAGCTCGACTTTCTTCGGAATCACGAAGAAACCGCCCTGAACTCTGAAACCGGAATCATAGGCAGTGCCTACGCCGGCGTCGTCGGGATTCACCCACCTTCCGATATACTCACCGGTAAGGTTGAACCTTGGGTCTCTGTAGTTTATATCTGCCGTGAAGGAAGTGACTGTACCGCTTACAAGCTCTCTCTCTCCAGATGGAATTCCGTTATTGCTGTCTTGGCTATCTTCAACATCTATGCCCGCAACAGCGGCTCCAATCATAAGCGTTGGTTTCTTGGCGAAATTCTCTTTTACCTTTTTGGCTTTTCCGCCTATAATGGCCGCCTGAACTCTTCCTGCCCAGAGCATGCCTGTATCTTTGTCAACACTCTGATTCACACCGCCCGCTTGGAATACACCTGCATCGTAGCGGATCATACCGCCGCCGAGAAGACCGTAAACACCGACACCGATATCCCTGTCGTACTCAAAGTAGTCGGTTATGATCGAGCGGCCTACGACCTGAAGGGCGGATGAAGAGTTAAGAACCTCTCTGTTGAACGGAACCTTGTACTGACCTATCGTGGGAACAAAAGCCTTGTTCTTGGCAAATGAAAACTTCATGTCCTTGAGGGTGCCAGTTTTTGAGAAATCGTACTGAACCTTATACTTCATCCACGGGGCAAAAGCGTTGCCGTCCCACGTTACCCTGAGCCTTCTTACCCTGAAACCGAGGCTTTCATTGTCCTCTCCATCAGGGTTCGTATACTGACCAAGGAACTGGCCGCGAAGCCTCATCCTGAGTTTGTAGTTTTTGTCCGCGGTCTGGAAAGTTAGACCGGTTCCCTTTTTGGTTTTGACCTTTATCTTGTTGTACCAGGCCTTGGTGTCGGTGGCCTCGTACATCTTCATGTTCATCTGCTGGCTCTGCTCCTCGAGCCTCTCTATCTTCTTCTTCAATTCCTTGATCTGGGCCTGAATGCCGTCATCGCCGGCGTTTGCCTGCGGGGACGTAAAGGCAAGCAACGTCATAAAAGACACTGCTAGAAGTGCTGAAAATCTCATCTCTCATATCCTCCTGGGTGTGTGTATGGCTCTGCTTTGAACAACTCAGGGCTAATGATATGCGCAAATGATTAATCCAGAATAAACAAATTGTTAGTTCTATGTTAAGAAACCCAGGTGCGCAATTGATGTACACTTCCGCATTCTGTAAATTATCAGGGAACACAGATGAAAAAGCTCATAGCGGTCGTAGATGACGAAAAAGACATACTCAACCTTATAACCCACCATCTGAAGCGTGAGGGATACCAGGTAAAGCCTTTTCAGAACGGAAAAGATTTTCTGCTCTACATAAATTCCGTCCCGCCGGATCTCGTACTGCTTGATTTAATGCTGCCCGGAATGGACGGCCTTGAGATCTGCAGGATACTTAAAAGCAAGCCCTCTACGGAGTCCATACCCATAATTATGATCACCGCGAAATCCACCGAGGCTGACATAGTCTTGGGTCTTGAATTCGGCGCCGACGACTACATAGTCAAGCCTTTTCGAACCCGGGAGCTTGTGGCCAGGGTAAAAAGCATCATGAGAAGGTACGCGATGAAAAATACGGGGGACGAGTCGCTCCGGATCGGTCCTCTCAGGATAGATTCGGCAAGCTACGAGGTATCAGTTGACTCACAGAAAATCGACCTCACCACAACCGAGTTCAGAATACTCGAGACCCTTGGGGAGGCGGAAGGAAAAGTGTTCACGCGCGATCAGCTGCTGAAGAGAAAGACGCTGTGGGGAGACGAAAGGGTGGTTTTTGACAGGACCATAGACGTCCACGTAAAAAACCTGAGAGAAAAACTGGGTTCCGCCGGCAAGATGATAAAGACCGTGAGAGGAATCGGTTACAAGCTAGAAGAGATCCCACCGGTTTGAAGATATTCAGAAAACATTTTCTATACCTGCTCTGCATAGCCGCCACCGCGGCCCTGCTCGCGGTACTACTTCCCCCGGCGCGCGGAGCTCTTGGCTACGTCGTATATGTGATCGCACTTGTCGCGTTCGGGTTCGTCCTCTCCTGGATCATCGAAAGGGATATCCTCAAGGACTTCTCGAGAATATCAAAGGCGCTTGAGCATTTGCCGGAAAAACAGAAAAAAGCCCGGAAAACAGGCCGCAAGGTAAGCGACTTTGACACGGGAGTCTCGATCTCCATAAGCGAACTCTCGGAGAGGATTTCCCTTCAGATGCAGTCAGCTGAAAGAGAGGGAAATCAGCTTAAAAGCATAATCGAGTCCATGAGGGAAGGGGTCATAGTGATATCGAGAGAAGAAGAACTGCTGCTTCTAAACGACGCCGCGAAGGAGATGTTCGCAATAGACGACGCGGCCATTGGCCGCCCTTACATGGAAACCGTGAGAAACCCCGATCTCCAGAGGCTCATCTCCCGGATGAAGCAGAAGAAAAAATCCGCCACCCAGGAGATATCCGTGCTCTACCCCCAGGAAAAATCATATCTTGTGAGCGTCCGCGTAAGTCCGCGCTACAGGGAAATCGTTGTAGTGATATTTGACATCACGGAATTCAAAAACCTTGAGCGTATAAAGGCAGATTTCGTGGCGAACGTCTCCCATGAGCTGAGAACCCCGCTTACGTCCATAAAGGGATACATCGAAACCCTTCTTGACAAAAGTTACGACACAGACGAAGAAAAAAAGGAATTCCTCGAGATTATAGAAGAGAACACCGACAGGCTCATAGCCATCGCCTCAGATCTGCTCGTGCTCTCGGAACTTGAAGGCGGGGAAACCGATACTCAGGATTCAAGGAAGGGGTACGAAGAAATCGACATAAGGGAAACGATCCTCCGCTCGGTGGGTTCGCTTGACTCCCTTTTCTCGAAAAACAGAGTCAGTCTCTCCCTTGAAATCCAAGACGGCATGCCTGCCTACAGGGCAAACAGGTTCCTAATCGAGCGCATGATCATTAACCTCGTTGAGAACTCGGCCAAGTACACTCCCGCCAACGGTTCCGTTTCGGTCCGCGCCTCGGCACAAAACGGCTCCCTCCGCATAGAGGTTGAGGATAACGGAATCGGAATCCCCCCCGAGCACCACGAGAGGATATTCGAGAGGTTCTACAGGGTGGATAAGAACCGCTCAAGGGAGATAGGGGGAACGGGGCTCGGGCTAAGCATAGTGAAACACATAGTAATACAGCACGGGGGAACCATAGCCCTCAGAAGCTCAGAAGGCGAAGGAAGCACTTTTACGGTTGAGCTTCCGCGCCGCGATCAGTGAGCAAGGAAGACGGTCAGTTCACTTCCGAAGTGTGCTGGTGCTTAAGCACCTCTCCGGTGGCTATATAGTAGGCGTCTTCAGCTATGTTCGTCGCGAGATCCGCTACTCTCTCAATGTGTCTTGCGACATAGATGTAGCGAAGCGCCATGTTAAGCATCGAGGGATCTGACATTATGAAGGTTATGAGTTCCCTTACTATCTGGGGCTCGTAGTTATCGACCTCGTCGTCTTTCTGGCATACCACGACTGCCAGCTTTGCGTCCCGCCTTATAAACGCATCGAGGCTTTCTCTAAGCATCTCCATCGCCTTATCGGCCATCTTGGGAATGTCCACAAGCGGCTTTATCGGCGGGTAGTCGGCCAGGAAAAGGGCCATTCTCGAGATGCTCGAGGCGTGATCCCCTATTCTCTCAAGATCGTTGTTAACCTTCATTATCATGGTGACGGTCCGAAGATCCTTGGCCTCGGGCTGGTAAAGGGCCAGGATCTTTACGCAAAGATTGTCTATCTCGATCTCCATGGCGTTTACCTGCTCGTCGGTGCTGATTACTTCCTGGGCGAGGATCATATTGCCCTCCCGAAGTGCCTTTATGCTTTTGGCGATCATGCTCTCGACAAGCGACGCCATCTCAAGCAGTTTCCTGTTAAGAAGTGCGAGTTCCTCTTCGTACTTTATCATCCGTGATCGCTTCATCGAGACGCCCCCTAGCCGAACTTGCCCGAGACATAGTCTTCGGTGTGCTTTTTGGCGGGGTTAAGAAATATTTTCTCCGTGGTGTCAAACTCCACTATGTCGCCTATGTACATAAAGGCCGTGTAGTCCGAGACCCGGGCGGCCTGCTGCATGTTGTGGGTCACGATCACTATGGTGAACTTGCTTTTAAGCTCCGTAACCAGATCCTCTATCTTGGCCGTGGCTACGGGATCAAGCGCCGAGCACGGCTCATCCATCAAAAGCACGTCCGGTTCGACCGCTATGGCCCTTGCGATACAGAGTCTTTGCTGCTGACCTCCCGAGAGGCTCATGGCGCTGTCGCTAAGCCTGTCGTTTACCTCGTCCCAAAGAGCTGCGCGTTTGAGGTTCTTCTCTACTATGTCGTCAAGAACAGATTTTTTCTTGATCCCCGTTATCCTAGCCCCGTAGGCGACGTTCTCGTAGATTGATTTCGGAAACGGGTTTGATTTCTGAAACACCATGCCGACCCTTTTTCTAAGATCGGTGATGTCAACATCGGAATCGAATATGCTTTTGCCGTTAATCGATATCTCCCCTTCGATCCTGCACTCATCAATGAGGTCGTTCAAGCGGTTAAAGCAGCGAAGCAGCGTGGATTTGCCGCAGCCCGAAGGGCCAATAAACGCCGTGACCTGTTTTCTCGGGATGTTCATGTTGATGTCCCGAAGTGCCTGCTTTTTGCCGTAAAAAAGGCTCAAGTCTCCGACTTCAACCAAGGGGTCGGGAACGGACTTTGCCTTCTCCTGTTCTCTGGCCTTGGGAGCCGGGGCGACGCCGTTTGTCTCCGGGGCTCTGAACTCTTGTTTTTCCATCGGTTCTCCAGACAGCATTAAACCTTCCTCCACTACTTATACCCTATTAAATTACACCGCGGAAGTCGCGTATTTTTTCCTCAGTCTGTTTCTTATTATTATCGCCGTTATGTTAAGCACAACCACTATCAATATGAGCAGAAACGCGGTCATAAACACCATGGGTTTTGCGGCTTCGGCGTTTGGAGACTGGAAGCCAAGATCGTATATATGGAACCCCAGGTGCATGAATTTTCTCTCAAGATGAAGGAAGGGGAAATGCCCGTCTATGGGAAGATCAGGCGCAAGCTTCACGACCCCCGTTATCATAAGCGGCGCCACTTCCCCCGTGGCCCGGGCGACCGCGAGGATAAGGCCCGTGAGTATGGCCGGAAGCGCGCTCGGTATAACTACTTTCCAAGTAGTCTCAAATTTTGTGGCCCCAAGCGCAAGGGACCCCTCTCTTATGTTTCTCGGAACTGACGCGAGTCCCTCCTCGGTCGCAACTATCACCACCGGAACAGTGAGAAGAGCAAGGGTAAGCGACGCCCACAGTATGCCTCCCGTGCCAAAAGTCGGACTTGGGAGAGCCTCCTTGAAAAACACGGAGTCAATTATGCCTCCTATACCGTAGAGAAAGAATCCCACTCCGAAAACACCGAACACTATCGAGGGAACCCCGGCAAGGTTGTTAACGCATATTCTGACTATCCTCACCATCACTCCCTGCCTGGCGTACTCCCGCAGATAAAGCGCCGCTATTACTCCAAAAGGCATTACCACTATGCTCATTATAAACACCATGAGCACCGTGCCGAAAATGGCGGGGAATATCCCGCCCTCGGTGTTCGCCTCCCTAGGGTTATCGGAGACAAATCCCCAGAATCTCTTTATGTAAAAACCGACTTTCTCCGCAAATTCCATGTCGTTTGGGCGATGGGCCATGACGATTTTACCAAGCGGCACCACCTTCTCATCTCCACCCGCTGAGAGCATCACCGCCTCGCTTCTCGAAAGCTCCGCGTAGAGAACCTCAAGCTTAGCTTCGCTCGCCTCGTAGCGCTGCTCGTATTCTTTTATTCTCAGCCGATACTCGGTCTCCTTCGCAGGGTCATCCTCGCCACTCATGGAAAGGCCCCTGAGCTTCAGGCGCTGCCGCTCGATCCCGTAGTTTATGTCCCCTATCTCGCCTTTTTCTATCTTGAGTATCCTCTCATGTATCTTGTTGGCGTCGCGTACGAGATCTTCAAGAATGGAAAAAGCTTCGGGACTCCCACCCGGGATAACCCTTCCTTCCTTCCTTATCTCCTTTAAGTAGCCGTGGTAATCTCCCCACTCGCGCCGCTCAAGTACCACGGCGTCGCGGGGATAGTCGCGCGACGCTATGTCCGCCTCGTCTATCCATCTGAAGTCAAGACCGTAGAGGTCCCTGTTTCCTATCTTAAGCTTAATGCGGGACTCGGAGTCACTCGCGCCGTCTCTTCCCCCCACGGACTCCCTGACGCGAAGCTCCCCCAGATAGGCAGAGCCGTCTTTAAGCGTGTAGCGCCCGATGTCTGCCGGCCACATCGAACCCAACCCCTTTGTGGCTATCAGGAACAGAAGCCCCCCTATCATCACGAGCGTGAGCATGAGAGCAAGGCCTGATATCCAAATGTAGGCGTCGCCTGGTTTCCAGAATCTAGGCATCGGACTGCGCGTATTTCCTCCTCAGCCTTTGGCTTAGAATCTCCGCCAAGGTGTTAAGCAAAAAGGTGGCCACGAACAGCAGAATCGCCGTCAGGAAAAGCACCCTGTAGAGGGTTCCCCCGTGCGGGGCCTCGGGAAGTTCTACTGCAATGTTGGCCGAGAGGGCTCGGAAGCCGTTAAAAAAACTCCAGTCCATAACCGGGGTGTTCCCAGTGGCCATGAGCACAATCATCGTCTCTCCCACGGCCCTTCCGAAACCTATCATGACGGCCGAGAATATGCCGGCGCTCGCCGCGGGCACAACTATCCTCATGGCCGTCTGCCACCTGTTGGCCCCGAGGGCCAGAGATCCAGCGGAGAGGGTCCCCGGGACGCTTGAGAGCGCGTCTTCTGAGATGGTGAATATGATGGGAATCACGGTGAAGCCCATCGCGAATCCCACAACCAGCATGTTTCTCTGATCGTAGCGAAGATCAAACAGCCTGAAAAACCAATCCTTAAAGTCCCCCGCGAAAATAAGGCTCTCAAGCGGACCGTTTAACCACAAAGAAAGCGCGGCCGCTATCCCTATCACTCCCACCAGCGAGAAGAGCTCGGCTCCCACACGGAACCTCCCGGAGAGCGAAAACGGGAGGCGGTGCCAGAGAAAAAGCATGACAAGCGCAAGACCGATCACTATAAACGGCATTACCACGATCGCGACGAAGATATTCTCAAGCAGCGGCGCAAGCCAAAGGCCCGCGAGAAAACCCAGCACAACGCTCGGAAGCGCCGCCATCACCTCTATAACGGGCTTAACGACGTTTCTTATCGAGGGATGGAGGAACTGCGAAACGCAGATTGCCGCGAGGATCGCAAGCGGAATCGAAAGTATCATCGTGTATATGGCGCCCTTGAGGGTTCCGTAGGCAAGCGGCGTCAGGCTCAGCTTGGGCTCGAACTCGTCGGTTCCCCCCGTCGACTGCCACACGTAGCGGGGCCTGTCGTAACCCTCGTACCATACCTTTCCGAAAAGGGTACGGAAATTCGTCTCGGGATGCGGGTTGTCAAGATAGTAGCTTGAAAGCACCATGTCTGAATCCACGGCCACCACCCCGTTTGCCTTCGGAGAAAAGGTAAGCCCCGCGTAAGGAACTCCCCCGCCCGGAAAATCAAGCTGCCTCGTGGCGGAAGTCGCCTGGTAAAACGAGATGTTTCCCACGGTATCAGAAGCAAGAAAACCCCTTCCCCTCTGCGACGCGGAGAACCTGTCGACCGCAGCAGGAAGCGGGGGAAAGACATGTATTTTCGCAAGCCTGCTTGGTCCACCGTCGCTTGTGGTCTCAAACCACACGCTCACGTTTCCCGCGGCGTCACCGACAATGAGCGAGCGGTGACCCAGAAGGAACCCTATTTCGGTAACTGCCACCCCGGGATCCGCGGTAGCCGCAAGCGTGGATTTGAGTTCCGGAGAAGATGGGTCCGAAAGCGACCAGTGATAAAGCTTTCCGTTCTCCGTTGAGACATAGAGGTTTTCAGTTTCAGAATCGATCTGCACTCCGGTTACCGCGGCTCCTTCGAGTTCCCCGGTAAGATCAGCCGTGAATATCTGCGTTTCACTCTCTCCCAAAAACCCTTCCTCCTCGACCTCGGCGTAGGTAAGAAGACGCCCGGACGCCGTGTAGGCCGCGACTATGGGGGTCCCGGTTTCGGGAGAGCTCTGGTAGGCGAAGATTTCTATAGATTCCCCCGTTATCTGCAGAGCCTCTCCCTCTCTTGCTTTTGACACTACGGTTCTTTCCGTCCCTTCGCGGAACTCCACCCTGAAGCTGACATCGAAAGGCACTACGCGACCTTCCCTGTCGGCAATCGCGTAGGATGTGTTGCCTTGGGTTTTGTAAAAAGAGGTGTAGCCGGCTGTTTTGTGGGAAATCGTGTGGGTCTTAAGGAGCTTAGGTTCTTCTTCGAGGGTAAAAAAACGGACAGACCCAAGGGAGTCTACAGTGAAGAACTGCTCCCTGTGCTCATCCACTCCCACATCGAAAATACGTATTTTGTCGGCAGCCGCCCCGGGGCCCAAGCGATTCCACATCTCCGAGACGCTTTCAAGTTTTTTCTCGGGGCTTTTCCAGAGAGGAACAGTCTCGATCCCTATGAAAAAAAGTATCGCTATGATGCAGAAGATGATTCCAGCGCCACCGACAAATACCACGTGCCTTGCCAGTCTGTCGTAGAGCTTTCTTCTCCGTATCTGCTTTTGCTTGGAACTCTCTTCGATTCCAAGCTCGTCAGTTTTATCGCTTGACAATGAAGTTACCCTTCATCCGAAATATCAGACATGAGAAAGAGGGATTAGAACCCGGCCTCCCTAGGGCAAATGGCTAAACGCAGGAGGCTTCCTGGCACCGCCAAGTCCGTCTGTGTAAAAAGTCATAAAGAGTATACCTACTTTGCTCCTATAAATGCTCTGAGTTCGGAGACCTTGGCCGCCGGCAGCGGCAGATAGCCGTCTTTTATGACTACTTCCTGTCCCTCCTGGCTAAGAACATACTTGAGGAACTCGAGGCGAAGCGGATCAAGCGCTTCGTTCGGCTTTTTGTTAACGTAGAGGTAGAGGTACCTTCCGAGCGGATACTTCTTGCCGACAACATTTTCGAGACTGGGACCGAAACAGCCCTTCTCAACAGACTTCGCAAGCCCAATCGCCTTCACTCCGGAGGTTTTGTACCCGATGCCGCTGTAGCCGATTCCCCGGAGATCCTCGGTGATTCCCTGCACGACGGCGGAGGATCCTGGCTGCTCCTTGACGGTGTCCTTGTAGTCGCCTTTGCAAAGCGCCTTCTTCTTGAAGTAACCGTAGGTCCCTGAAGCCGAGTTTCGCCCATAGACGCTTATCGGTTTACCGTCCCAATCGCCGACTAGCCCCGCCGCTCCCCAGGTGGAAATATCGGAACCGCCCCCGCATTTTCTGTTCTTTGAGAAAATGGCATCGACCTGCTTTATCGAGAGACAGTCAATAGGGTTATCCTTGTTTACGTAGACTGCGAGCGCGTCAATTGACGTCGGAACCGCGGTCGGCTTGTAGCCGGCTTCCTTTTCGAATTCGTCAACTTCTTTTGATTTCATCATTCTTGACATGGGTCCGAACTGCGAAGTCCCCGCTATGAGGGCCGGAGGAGCGGTGCTTGAACCCTTGCCCTCTATCTGGCATCTAACGTTGGGGTAGAACTTGGCGAATCCCTCACACCAAAACGTCATAAGATTGTTCATGGTGTCGGAACCCACGCTGTCTATGTTCCCAGAAACACCCGTCACCTTCGTGTAGGAAGGTATGGCCGGGTCAACAGTGACCGTCTGGGCAGAGGCGACCGGACCGAGGGCGAGCGCACAGATGACCGCCGCAAACACAAAACATGACTTAACACTCAAATTTTTCATTACGGGAATCCTCCTTAAGATAGTGAAAAACAGATCAAACAATGTTGGATTAATTAAAACCCGAAAAGGTTAAGTGCGTGTTAAGAAGCAGTTAAAGAAGGGTAAACAGAAATAACGAGGGAAGCGGAGGGAAGAAAAGAGCCGCCGAACCGTGCTAGCGTTTGGACTCCTCGGCAATTATGATGCGGTTGTTGGGAGCCTTCTGGCTTGCCTCGTAGTATTCAAGCGCCTCGGGCATCCACTTGCGGATGTTCTTTATCCTGGTTCTGTACCTGGGATGGGTGGAGAGAAATTCGGGGGGAGCGCCCCGGCCCGCAGACCCCATCCTCTCCCAGAAAGGAATGGCCTCGCGGGGGTCATAACCCGCCTTTGCCATGTATATGAGACCTATCCTGTCGGCCTCTGATTCCTGCTTTCTTGAAAACGGCAGGGCGACCACAAGCGCCGTCCCCACTCCGTAGGCGGCAAGAACCCTGGCCGTGGTTTTTTTGTCCTTTTTCTTCATGGCCGACGCAAGCGCCGCGGAACCCATCTGGAGCAGAATACCGAGAGTAAGCCTCTCCCCTCCGTGGCGCGCCGTCGCGTGGGCGACCTCGTGGGCCATCACGGTAGCGAGTCCCGCCTCGGTTTTGGCAACGGGCATCATCCCGGTGTAAACCCCGATTTTCCCCCCGGGAAGCGCGAAGGCGTTTACCTGCTTGTCGTTGTCAAAAACGGTGTACCGCCATCTTAAATTAGGGGTATGGGAAACCGCGGCTATGCGCTGTCCCACTCTCCTCACTACCCCGTTGTAGTAAGCATCGCGCGAGATCTTCTCGGTCTCAAGCAGGTTCACGTACGCGCTTGCGCCGAGCTGCATTTCAAACGCTTGGGGAAGTAGTATAAACTGCGTCCTGTTGGTAATCGGAACCTTGGCGCACGCAACAAGGAGAAGCAGCAGAAAAAACAGAACTCCAGCCGGAAAAAGAACTTTTCTTTTAAATATCGACCTCAATTTCCGTTAATTCCCCGGGCCCGCAAGCCTGTGGGCCCGGAGTCAAGTAAAAAGCCTAACTTTCTATGCTAATCGACTCAGGAAAGATCCGCTTCCCTCATTCTCTTCATTCCTTCGTCTATATCGTCATCAGAACACGCGTAGGTAACTCTTACGTAACCCTCTCCCTGGCTACCGAAAGCCGTACCGGCCACTACGGCGACAGCCGCGCGCTCAACCAGCCTGTCGGTGAACTCCTGGGAGGTAAGCCCCGTTCCCGAGATGTCGGCGAAGGCATAGAACGCTCCGTCAGGGGTATCGCAGGTTACACCTGGAACGCTGTTTAGCCCGGCTACCATGCGGTCCCTTTTCTGCTCAAGCAGAACCAGCTTGTTCTCGACCCAGTCCTGCGGTCCCGTGAGCGCAGCATGCGCCGCTTTCTGTATGAACGCCGCCACGTTTGTGATCGAGTCCTGAAGGAATATCGAGAGCTGCTCGATAACCGGTCTCGGAGCCACGGTCCAACCTATTCTCCAGCCCGTCATCGCCCATGTCTTTGAGAACGTGTCTATGCAGATCACCCTGTCGCGTATGCTCTCTATCGATGAGATCGAGAGATGCGGCTTCCCGAAGGTCACCTGGGAGAATATCTCGTCCGATATGATCATCACCTGGGGATGGCGCTCAAGCATGTCGGCTATCTCCTGGGGGTTCTCCACCAGGTGGCCGTTTGGCCTCTGTGGAGTGTTTATGATCACGAGCTTGGTTTTCGGGGTGATGAGTCCTTCAAGCTTTTCAACGTCGAACTGCCAGTCGGGCTTTGTAAGCGGGGTGTGCTTTATCACCGCGTTTGCGTACTTGGCCCATACCTCGTCGGGAGGATATCCCGGGTTCGGAAATATCACTTCGTCCCCGTCCTCAAGAAAGGTAAGGAGGTTCATCGTAAGGGAGTGCTTCGCTCCCGCCGTCACTATGACCTCGTCGGGTTCGGTGGGTCTTCCCCGCTCAAGCATCTTCTCCGCTATGGCCTCCCGAAGCTCGGGAAGTCCCGGCCCTGGATCGTACCTTACGTAACCGTCTCTAAGCGCCTTCTCCGTAGCGTCAAGAACATGCTCCGGCGTATCGAAATCGGGTCCCTGATAATCACCCTTTTCAAAGTGAATGATCTTTTTCCCCGTCTTCCTCTCAAGCTCCCTCGCAACCCTCATGCTCGCCCACTGCTTGGGCGGAACAAAGTGCGCGGTGCGCGAACTGTATTCATATGATGACATAACTCCTCTCCTCCTTAAATTTTTTCAAAAAGCTAAGAGTCCTTGTTTATCAGCAGTCCGGAAGCAAGCTGCGAGAAAACCGCGTCGGCCACCTCTCCCGCGTCCATCGAGAAATCGTGGTGAACCATTACCGCGCCCACGGCCCCGTAGAGCATGAGGGCGCGAAGCCTCGGGTTCTGTCTCACGAAGCTTCCTTCGTCTATGCCTTTTTCTATTATTTTTTCGTAGAGCCTTACGCGCCGCATTCTCCATTTCTCGGTAAGCTCGAAGTGCTCCTTAAGAAGATGGGTCTCGTCACGGCTGAGTATCCGAAGAACCTTCAAGTTCCGTCTGTAGAAAGTGAATATGGTTGAAAGCAGCTTTCGAAGCTTGAGGGGAGCGGGGTCTGAGTTTTCTATTTCCTTGTGCAGAAGCGTCTCTATTGCCTCGAAGCTTTCCTTGAGGATTTCGAGGTAGAGGTTCTCTTTCGAGGAGAAGTAGTTGTAGATGGTTCCCTTCGATACGCCCATCTCTTCGGCTATCTCTTCCATGGTGAGTTCGTGATAGCCCTTTTCAGAAAAAAGATCGGTCGCGGTTCTGAGTATCTCGTCGCGACGGCGGAATCTTCTGGATGTTTTTGCGTTTGACGTGCTTCTCTCGGGAACGCTGTTTGCCTGAACCATATTCCTCACCCACTGACTGACTCGTCAGTCAGATTAACAATTTTCGAAAAAGTTGTCAAGCAGTTTTAAATCTATTGAAAAAAAGTTGTAATTTCCTTGATGGTTGAAGTTGCGTTTTGCCCGTACCGTGCCTAGGATCGGACGTCACATGGCGGGAGAGGAAACCGTTGTTGCCGATCAGAGGCAGGCCGGATTGAGAGGGTAAAACTCGATAATCAGAACCTGAAACAGACGAAAAGATGGTTAAGCCAACCAAAGTAGAGCCGCGGAACGGATACCGTATCTGGCTTTGTTGTTCTGACGGCACCACCGGAGAAATCGACCTGTCCAACCTGGCAGGACACGGCGTATTCAAAATCTGGAATGACCGTGGCTGCTTTGAAACGGTACGCATAACTCCATACGGAGCGATAGCCTGGGGAGAAGACGTTGAGCTTTGCCCAGACGCCCTCTACATGCGTTTAACCGGGAAGTCTTTCCCTAAAACAACGCCGGACGTAGACGCCTCTTCTTATGTAAATGCCTGAACTCTGCCGTTTCTACGGAATCATCATACGCATATATTTCAATGATCATGCACCCTCTCACTCTTCTCAGGGAATCCGAACTTTCTGATTTTCCCGGGTACAAATAAGCATCTTGTAAACCAGGCTCCGACCTTTTTGCCACGACCCCGGCGCTTAAGATGAAATCTCCCGGGAAGACCAAAATCTTTAAATTCACGAAAATTTCCTTACCATATATCTTCAAATGGGAAGGATAATACTGGTTATTCTGGTACTCGGGGTGATTATCGCGGCGGGGGTTTTTCTCTCGGAGAACGTGTCGAGGCATGACGCCGAAAGACCCACTACCAAAACCCCGGCGCTTGAACCGCTTGCGGAACATCTCTCAAGAGCAACGATCCCGGTCTCCGTTCCAATAGCTGCCGTAGGAGAAGCGCTTGAGCGCAGAACACCTAAGCAGGAGTCGGGTTCAAGGAAAAACAGCCTCGGAAGACCCTTCGCCGAAAGTGAACTCATCTGGGATCTGAGCCGTTCCCGTCTTCAGATATCGGGCCGGAGCGGAGCGCTGAACATAGCGACCGAGTTCAGCGGAGAGGCTCGTGTAACAGGGGCCATTAAGCTGACAAGAAAAACCGGTTTCAGCACAAGCGGCGATGTGCTTGCAAGCGCCTCCCTCACCACAAGCCCGACCCTCGAAACGAACTGGCGCGTCTCCCCGAACCTCTCCGAGGTGAAAATAGACATACAAAGGGCCAGCATCCCGATAAAACGCATCGGAAATCTTGACGTAGGAGAAGATATACTTCCCGGAGTTCAAATAATCGCCGATAAGCTTCGCACGCAACTTAACGAAAGCTTGGCCCGAAGCGATTTCTTTGAGCAGGCGGCAAGAAAAGGCTGGAAGAGTCTCTGCAGCTCAACACCGCTTGGAGAAAACTCGGAACTCTGGCTTGAAACAAGGCCCGTAGTCGCACGCGCGGCGCAGATCCGCATCGGCCGCAAAGACATTAACACCACGATTGGAGTTGATGTAAAAACCCGCATACTGACAGAAGAAACGCAGCCGGAATGCCTATTCCCTGAGACCCTGCTTCTGGAAAAACCGAAGCCTGGGGGTTTCGAAATCGTTATGCCCGCCACAATCGATTACGAAAACCTTGAGCGAACACTTGCCGAGGAGGTTGTCGGCAAGTCTCTGGGCAACAACATCTCCATAGTCATAAAAGGGATCAGTATCCGCCCTTATGCAAAGATGCTTCTGCTTGAAACCACGGTGGCAGTGGAATCAGATTACCTCTCCGGCACGGCGGCGAAGGGAACACTGTACGTTATCGCCGAGCCGAAACTCGACGCCGGGGCGCAGACCATAACGCTTGAGAACATAAGGCTGGATATCGATTCCCAAAACGTGCTTTTCTCAATGGCTGGAAAGGCGGCGGAACCACTACTGCTGGAAGCCGTATCAAAACGCCTTCCATTTGACCTCGGACCCAAACTCGAGGAGCTCAGGGACGAGGCCGAAGGGGCGATTTCCGCGCTTTCATCGGAGAACGTCTCAGTTGCGGGAGAAGTGAACCGGGTGCGCCTGAACCGTCTTGACGTGGGGCCCGAGCACCTGCGCTTAGTCCTCACGGCGGAAGGCAGCGTAGGGGCAAGGGTGCAGGCGATTCCCTAGCATGGTTTTTCGCATCCGGGAGCCCCGAAGGGGAGTTTTTCTGGTACACTTCTCAGAGGAGAAGATCATATGAGCATATGGGGGAAAATAATCGGCGGCGCGGCAGGCTTTGCTCTCGGCGGCCCTATCGGGGCGCTGCTCGGCGCTATGGCGGGCCACGCGTTCGTGGATACCGGGGAGCGGCCGACTGACAAACGCTCGAGAAAACAGGTTGCCTTTACGGCCGGAGTTATAGTGCTGGCGGCCAAGATGGCTAAAGCCGACGGGGAAGTAGGGGAAGAGGAAATCCAGGCTTTCCAAAAGGTGTTTCATCCGATCCTGAAAAACGAGGTAAAAGAGGCCGAGGTCGCCCGTGTTTTCAATATCGCCAAGGAAGACTCAGAGGGCTTTGAGCCCTACGCACAGCAGCTTGCCGAGATGTTCAGGAATAACCCCGCGGTGCTCGAGGAGCTTTTAAACTGCCTGTTTCTCATCGCCAAGGCCGATAACGTCTACCATCCAAAGGAAAACGAGTATCTTCGGAGCGTGGCCGAGATATTCGGGCTTAGCGAAGCGGCATTCAGGCGGATACGCGCCGCACACGGAGTCGACAAGCCGGACCCATACGAAATCCTGGGAGTCGCTAGGGACATCCCGGACGAAGAACTTAAAAGCGAATATCGAGAACTTGTCCGCGCGCACCACCCCGACACCCTGATCGCCCAGGGAGTACCCCAGGAGTTTGTCGACGCTGCAAACGAGAAGCTCGCAGTCATAAACGACGCATACGACCGGATCGAGAAGGAGCGAAAAGCGGTCTGATACCCGATTCGTGACAGATTTCCCCGTAGCGCCCTGAAAGGAGTATTACCCAATTGAGCGAATTGATTGCCCTGTGTTTCAGCGGCGGCAAGGACAGCGCCATGGCGCTTCAGGAAATCCAAAAGAGCGGAGAATACCGCGTGGCGAAACTCATAACGACCGTAACTGACGCCTACGATCGGGTGAGCATGCACGGAGTGCGCCGCACGCTGCTTCGCAGACAGGCGGAGTCCCTGGGCGTGGCGCTTGTGGAAGTCGTGGTGCCACCGGAAGCGTCAAACGCCACCTACGAACGGGAAATGGGAAAGGCGTTCTCCAAAATTCGCCACAGGGGCATCCACCGGGTCGCCTTCGGCGACATCTTCCTTGAAGATCTTCGGGACTACAGGGAACACCAGCTCGCAGTCTCGGGATTAACCTGCCTCTTTCCCCTATGGAAAAAACCGACCCGGTCGCTTGCCCGGACCTTTATGGATGAGGGATTCCGCGCGGTAACGGTATGTGTTGACTCAAAGGTGCTTGATAAGTCCTTTGTGGGACGCTGTTTCGACATGGCGTTTCTTGACGACCTTCCAAGCGGGGTCGACCCCTGCGGGGAGAACGGAGAATTTCATACGTTTGTTTTCGACGGGCCGATATTCTCCCGTCCGATCGAGTTCGCACACGGTGAAATAGTGGAAAGGGATGGTTTCTTTTTCTATGACCTATTATTAAATCCCCACCGTGCATCCTAATCCCAGCCCGACAACTGTGCTTCTTGATTCTAATACACATACCCGTAAAAACATCTTCAACCTAGAGAAAATAGAACTTCTACTTCCTTTTCCCTCATACTTGGTTTCAAAAAACCTTTTCACCCGATGTTCAATCTTAAAATATTTTTTCTTGACTTTTGTTCCTGCTTCCGTTATATGTCCTTAGGACATATAACGGAAGCAGGAAAGAGAGTTTAAAGCCATGTCAAACAAAATCCCCACAATCTATCCGACAAGACTAACCCGCGCTGGTCGCTACTTAGCGGAACTGCTGGAAGAAAATGGCAGGCCAGTTCTCACGCAATTCGGTTTCTTCCAGATCATCCAGAAAATGTATCGGGACCACGGCGGAAGAAGACTGTATCTGCGCCGCGACATTCCGACAAAAGACGACTACACCCGGATAATATCAGATCTTAAAAAAACGGCCATAGTTGCGACAGACAGGGATTACGGCGGACGCGTCATCAGGGTACTGGCTGTTTCCGACCTTCCCGCGGAAGACATCATCTGTCTTGTCGACTCAACATGCCATGTGTCCCATCTCTCCGCAATGCAGCGGTGGGGACTAACCGACCGGAGGTCGGATGCCTTGATGCTTACGCGCCCCGATCGCATAACCGCGACACAGAAAATCCGGGATTACATGAAAGAAGTCTTGGGTGAAGACGAAACCACTCCTTTCCCATTGAAAATCGTGGGGCATCCGGACCGCGTGAGGCGGCGAGCTATCCAAGTTCATGAAAGCAAGGCACCCGGAAAATGGATCAGAAACCGGGGAAGCGAATTTCGTCTCTCTACGATCGGGCAGACATTCCTCGACACGCTCAGAAGACCCGATCTGTGCGGAGGCATGTCCCATGTTCTCGACGTCTGGGAAGAACACGCAGAAACTTACCTTGACGAAATAGTCTTGGCAGTTGATTCCCACGCAAGCGGTCTCGTTAAAAGCCGGGCCGGGTATATACTCGAAGAGCGCTTGGGTCTGCGTCACCACGCAATTGAGAAATGGAAAAGATTCGGGCAGCGGGGGAGCAGCCGCAAACTCGATCCGACTGAAACCTACGCGCCGACCTTCTCCAAAACCTGGATGATCTCGCTCAATGTCTAACCCTACACATAGAATTAAAATCGCGGACTGGGTAGAACACGCGAAGACCGATCCCGTAACCTATCGGCAACGCCAGACGATTGAAATTATTCTTAATTCCATCGCTATGACAGCTCCTCTGGACGTAAAGATGTTTCTGAAAGGCGGCATCCTGATGGGGCTCGCCTATGGAAGCCCGAGACAGACATCCGATATAGACCTGACGACATACTTCACTGCAGATGGTGATGTTGACAACGAAATTCAAAAACTGCTGGATTCGGCACTCCCGAGAGCCACTACTGAACTGGGTTATGCAGACCTCATTGTCAGAACACACTCGGTAAAGCGGTTGCCAAAGAACCCACCTTTCGAAAAAGCGGAATTCCCTGCACTGGAATTAAAGATTGCCTGCGCGCGACGAGGCACAAGAGAAGAGACAGCGCTTTCGAGAGGCAAGGGAACCAACGTGATCAAACTTGAGATATCCTTTAATGAACCGTTGCGACAATTCCAAGTTCTTGAACTAACCGGAGGACAGGAACTGCGGGCTTACAGTCTCGCGGACCTCATCGCCGAGAAATATCGTGCTATCCTTCAGCAAGTTACGCGCAAACGCAACCGGCGACAAGACGTCTATGATCTCGACCTGCTGATAGCAGATAACCAGATTGACGATTCTTACCGCGCACAGATCCTGGATGTTCTTATAGAGAAATGCCGCGCACGCCACATCAGCCCAACCCACATGTCTCTCGACAACCCTGAAATAAAAAGGCGATCGGGAGCTGATTGGCAAACTATGCAACTTGAGTTGGGCGAAGTACCGGATTTTGAAAATTGTTTCGCGAGGGTTTCGCAGTTCTACCGAGAGCTACCTTGGTAAGTAATAAATTGAGAAATAAGACCTGTACTTGGGGACCCGAATCTAGGAGAAACTTCCGGCACTGGCATACCTCTTCGCACCTTTATGTCCAAGACATGTTTTTTCAGGTGAACCGGTTGATTTGCTCCTAGAAAGTCAATTACCTGATCTAAGTCATAACAGAGAAAATCTTTTAGTTTTGTGGACAAATTCAATATGTCGTGTTAAATTTAGCTATATGATAGAAAGGTCGATAAGCCACGAACTAGAAAAACTGCTTAAAAGAACACCAGCTGTGGTTCTCACGGGCCCGAGGCAAGCCGGAAAAACCACGCTGGCACGAGAGATTGCCCGCAGACGGAACGCGGTCTATCTGGACTTGGAAAACCCGCGAGATCTTGCGAGAATCGAGGATGTTCAGCAGTTCTGCGAACTTAATGAGGGAAGACTGATAATCTTCGATGAGGTGCAGAGGGCACCCGGAATATTTGCCACGCTTCGGGTCATCATTGACGGCTATCGCCAGAGAGAACTGAAATGGGGTCATTTCCTGCTGCTTGGATCCGCCTCGGTCGACCTGCTGAGGCAGTCCGGCGAATCTCTCGCTGGGCGCGTGTCTTACCTGGAACTTACTCCTCTAAGCGCCAGGGAAATCGATGAAGACAAAAACTTCAAACTCTGGAACAGAGGCGGCTTTCCAGAAAGCTTCCTGGCCCCGGACGATAATGAAAGCGCGAGGTGGCGGGAAGACTTCATACGCACGTACCTGGAACGGGATATTCCTCAGCTCGGTCCACGCATTCCGGCGCAGACCCTGCGGCGGTTCTGGACAATGCTCGCGCACAGACAGGGCGGGTTGTTCAACGCTTCCGAACTGGCCCGCGGGCTTGACATCGCGAGCGTGACCGCCAGCCGTTATCTCGACCTGCTCGTCGACCTGCTTCTCGTGCGTCGTCTCAAGCCATGGACCTCGAATCAGGGAAAACGTCTCGTCAAAACACCCAAGGTCTATGTTCGCGACAGCGGAGTGGCCCACGCTCTGCTCGGCATCACGACTGTAAACACTCTTCTCGGTCATCCCACGGTCGGGGGCAGCTGGGAAGGCTACGTGATCGAGAATCTCGCCGGGGCAACACCTAAGCTCGCTTCGATGGGATTTTACCGTACCAAGGGTGGAGCCGAGATCGATCTGGTGGTCGATTCGGGCAAGGGGGGACTATGGGCCATAGAAATAAAACGCAGTTCTGTCCCGAAACTGTCAAAGGGTTTTCACTCGGCATGCGAGGACTTAAAACCCGTCCGCAGGTTCGTCGTGCACGGCGGCCGTGAAAGTTTTGTGATCGGAAAAGGAGTAGAGGCTCTGAGTCTGAGAAACATGATGGAAACACTCTCAGGGCTCTGACAAGACTGAGTCCAACCATTCGCACCAAGTCCTGAAAATCGTCATGTCCACACTCCACGAACTAATTATCCAGAGACAGTTACTTCTTTTTCGTTTTCTCCGAAACCCAAACCAAGACGCCTTTCGTGTTTAACCAGTTCCACCTTTTGAGAAAAGTATAAATAGCGACATCCGCGCAGAGGTCCGAGACAGCAAGGGCTTCTCTTCTTTCTTTTGATTTTCCCATTTATGAGAGCAAACTACGCAGTGTATCTTCTGCCATGCGCGGGGAGAGCATTTGAAGCTGCAGCGCATAGCTCTTCATAGCTTCAGTTTTATTTACCCATTCTCATACACACCACAAAAATCATTGAAAAAGATAAAAATGAGAGTTACAATGGCAATCACAGTTCAGGTAAAGATTTTGGGTGGGTCTGAACAAGGTTTGTTGGTTTCTGAATATCTCCCCCGTCGCGTGTTTCCTTTTGATGAGGAAGGGCCCGGCGGGGTTATTTTTACCCGATGAGAAAGTTTGTATGGTTGAACCTTCCAACAAGCGGGTCTCTTTTTTTGTTGACGGTCAAAATCTCTTCCATGGAGACAAAGAGGCTTTCGGCTACCGACACCCCCAATTATGACGTAAAGAAGTTATCCCGTTGCGTGTGTCAGAAACAGGGATGGTGAGAACCCGTCTTCGTTCATTTCTACACCGGAGTGCATGAAAAGGGCAAGTCCCCGCAATGGCACGGCTTCTGGCGACGCAAACTGGATGAGATGAAAAAACACGGCGTGTCGGTATTTTCCTGCCCCCTTGTCTATTCAAGGATAGAGCACGGGTTCAAAGGACCGTCACAGCCAGAGTTCATCGGTCGGGAAAAAGGTATTGACATACGACTTTAACTCCTGTCAAAACACAGGTTCACGGCACGGCAAGACGGTACGTGCCCAAGTGAGCTTCATAATCCAGTCGCTTCCCCGCCACGCGACCGTTTCCATTTTGCCGCGGCAACCTCTGCACGACCGAGCTGCATTCTCCGCTCTGCTACTTGTCGGCGCACTGTCCGGAATCTTTTTTGTGCTTCTCTTTCTTGGCGGCCCAGTAACTCTTCACTTCTTCCTTTGTAAGACTGCCGTTGCCGTCAGCGTCTATCTTGGCAAACTTCCCCTCAGCATAGGCTACGAACTCGGCCTTGGAAATGACACCATCTGAATTCGCATCTTTTTTATCAAACATTTTGGCGGACTTTACGGGGCAGTCCCGTTTATTGTCACATTTTCCGCAATCGGCCGCGGCAAACGTCGCTCCCCCGATGAACAGAACCGCAAATACAGAAAACATCAATGCTTTTCTCATTACGCACCTCCATGTGCTCTATGATTTCAGAACTGATCTACAAGTTTATACGAACTGGAGAAAAAAAGTATTGAGGAAGTGAGAGGAACAGAAAAAACTTGCTGACGATGAGGACAGATATTAACAGGGAGCAAAGCGGGTAGTGGTTGCTGATACAGTTAGAAGCATGACTCTGTAGTTTGAAGGTGCCTGTCCTCTGAAGTCATAGGCAAGGCATCAAAATGTTATGTTATCTTATTACTTACAATGTTATCTCTTGAAGTTGGGAATTCAGGTTGATTCAGGGTGGAAGTTCAGACTAAAACTCACGAACCGTTCTGGATATCCACTCAACCGCACCATCAACATCAAAGGCCCTGGAACCATAATCTTTATCAAGCAGGGCTTCCGGTAGCAGGTAATCATATTTTTGCGTTTTCTTGTTTGCGACCAGGGCCGCAAGTTCCGTGTTATCAAGTCTTTCGCGCAGAATTGATTTCCTCAATGACCTTAAAACATCTGCATGGTCGGCGTCCTTTATTTCAACGCACCCGGCAAAACAGCTTGTTTTGTAACCTTCGCTGATTAACAGAACACTCAGAGTATTGACGATCCTGTCTCCTGTCCAGGGAATAATGTAGACATATCCTCCATGGCTTACCACACGTTTGCGCTCAAGCCCCAGGTCCCGAAAATAACCCAGACCTTCGTGGAACAGTTCTTTCGCAGTGCTGTCAAGAAAATCCTGTTCTTTTCCTCCCGTACTGATCCGGTAATCTCCTTGCTCATATATCCTGAACATTTCCTCGCGCACGCGGTCGTGAACCGACATCCCGTCACCGAAAAAATTAGGCGGATTGCCTCCTTCAGCCGGTATTACTTCTATGGTTTTTTTCTGCTCATCTATATTTATGATCTTCCAGCGCCTCGCGCCGAACACGATATGCTGCTCGTGCATCACCATGGAACTTACCGGAAGAGTGCCCAGCGTTTTACCTTCAGAAACAATCACGTATTCCTCGGGAGTTTTGAAGACCGCGTAGAAACTATAGTGATTCACAAGCACTTCGCCTATGTGTCCGAGCACAAGCTCTCCGCCTGCCATCTGCGCTATGAGATGTCTTTTCCCCATTTCCCTGAGCAGCAGGCTGAAGTGTTCAGTCGTAACCCGGCTGAAAATACCCCCTCCGCGCAGAATATCCCACAGACGATTCGCCCTTATTCCTCCCCACTGGGCTATTACCGCTAGCACCTGATGCGTAAGAGTAGAGAAATGGAAGAGTTCCGTGTCGGCGGGTTCATACCATTTTTCCCTGACAAGCAGTCGTACCATCGCGAGGCTCTGAAGCAGTTGCAGTCGCAGTTTGTCCACTATGCTGGAATCTTTCGTCACGACGCTCTCTGAAATGAACATACGCAGAACGGCCGGATCTCCCCGTCTTCCGCAACGGCCCAGCCGCTGTCTCAGACTTGAGACGGAATGGGGAGAAGTGACCTGCGCTATGGACTTTACCTTGCCGATATCAATGCCCAGCTCAAGCGTCATGGTGCACACCGCCGTAGTGGGAAGAGTTTCTTTGTGAAGACGCGATTCCAGTTCAGTTCTGAGCTCTTTTGAAAGCGAACCGTGATGGGGGAAGAACTCGTTCGGGACCAGGTTTTTTTCGCAAAGCTCCCTAAGCATCAGCGCGAACTGTTCAGTTCTTTTACGGCTGTTGGCAAAGACAAGGTTGGAATCTCCCCGCAGAATCCTGTAAAGATCAGAGGCGATCCGCCTGTCCGCGTCAGAGCATTCCTCGCCGCCCCTGTAGCCCTTCACACTCATCCTGAGCATGCCCTGATTCCCTGAATCCGCAAGCAGCAGGCAGTCAGCTCCGCCGCCAGGCCTCAAGTGCCTCGGAACGCTCCGCATGTCTCCAAGAGTGGCGCTCAGCGCAATCCGCGGCACTATACTGCCGCCTGTGCCCAGCAGGTGCTCAAGACGGTGGAGCAGAGACTGCAGATGTACTCCCCTTTCGTACCCCATAAATACGTGATACTCATCGATGATAACGTATCCGAGAAACCGGAATGACTCCTTTACCCATCCGGCGCGGTGGATAAGAAGAGATTCAAGGGACTCGGGCGTGATCAGAACCACGCCCTCGGGACGCAGCCTGACCCTTTTCTTCACGGACTCTGAAATGTCTCCGTGCCAAGGGGTAACTTTCATGTCCAGTGAATCGCACAGGATTTCCAGGCGTCGGTACTGATCGTTTATAAGTGCCTTGAGCGGGCTTATGTACAGAATGCTGAAACCGGATTCCTGCGCGGCCACGGCACTGCAGGCCGGGAGGAAAGCCGCCTCGGTCTTGCCGCGCGCGGTCGGCGCGCTTATTATGACGTCTGTACTGCCGGACAGTATGGGGGGTATGGCTTTTTTCTGAATATCCCACAGGTCCGTCCATCCCTGCCTGTATATCCATTTCTGCAAGCCGGGGGCAAGGAGTCTGAACACGTCATCCATAAGTGCTATAAAGAAAAGTCCTCAAGCCCGTTGTCCGAATCCGCGGTTTCGGACATATCTCCCGGTTTTTCCTTTTCCACTTCAATGGAATCAATCATATCCTCCCATTTCATATCCCTGTTCTGATCAAGAACAGACAGCATGTCCGCAAACGCCTTGATCGTATTGCGCGGAGTTCTGAAGTAGGCGTCGCCGATTCTGCTGCCGCAGTGGCGAAGAAACGCCTCAAGCGCGCTGTCCGGCACCAGATACCGGGCCGGGTCGCCGGAAGCAAATACGTGTCTTAGGTTCTTGAGAAGAACATACAGCTCTTCTGGCGTCAGGCTGGCGAGGTGCAGGGTCGGGGAATCATAATCGATAACGCCTGCCTGCTGCGCGAATCTGTTCGCTTCGAGACGGGAATGCAGAGCTTCATAACTGTAAAGGCCTCTTCGGGTATCGAGCAGGAATTCAGGCGTTCCGCCCATAAGAAATCCCAAGTGACTGGCGGTTCCCTGAAGACAGTCGTTGAGTATGCGCAGAATCTGCTCATAGTTCGAATTGCGGGACCGGGTGCTTGTGAGCTTGTAGAGGTTCACCATTTCATCAAGAGTGACCAGAAGACCTTCATAACCCGCGTGCCTTGCGAACAGACTCATAAGCTTGAGACTGTCGTAGAATGAACTGTCCGAAATAATAGTTCTGACGCCGATTGCCTTTCTCGCGTCTGTTCTGGTCGAGAATTCCGCGCGCAGCCATCTCACGGCACTTGATTTCAGTTCCTCGTTATCCCGTTCGTAACCGTCCCAGTAGACCTGCACCACATTCGCGAAATCGTAACCGCCGACAAATTCGGAGAGCGATGAAAGACGGTCCTGGATTACGGATGAAACAGATACACCGTTGCGATCCGCCTGCTGACGGGCACGAGTGACGAATCTTTCCACAAGGCTGGTTATGGCGCCGCCTTCGGGTCGGCTTCGGGTCGCGAGATTGCGCATGAGTTCCGAGTAGAGATTTCTCGCCTGGTTTCCGGAAGCATACAGCCTTCTCTCCGGCGAAAGGTCCGCGTTTACGGTAACAAGTCTTTTTTCAAGGGCGATGGACCTGATCAGACTCAGAAAAAAAGTCTTGCCCGAACCGTATTCGCCTATTATCAGGCGGAACGCGGATCCTCCGCTGGCAATTCTTTCGATATCCTTCAAAAGAGCCTGTACTTCTTTTGAACGCCCGACCTGAATATGCTGAATGCCCGCGCGTGGAGTAACGCCGGCTTTAAGCGACTGGATTATCGAGTCCCGTTCTCTTGAAAGTATCCTTGCGGAATTCATCAGTTCTCCCTGCTGTGAAGAGTTTTTATTTCTTCTGCAAGCTGCAGATCTACAGAAACAAGGCTTCCGTTTTCAAGAAGCGCCGCCCCCGCCTCCTCAAACGTCCAGTCATTGATTGCTTCAAAAGCGGCCTCGGGCATAAGACGCAGATCATCGCACAGTTCTCTGAATTCTTCTGTGGACCACCGCTCTTTTGTAATGATTTTTCTGTACAGAAGCTCGTGTTCTGAGTCAAGACACGGAAACCGCGCTCCGGCATCAGTTTCGCCCCAGCCGTCATTGCGGGCCTCATTATCAAAAACATCTTCAAGAAGCATCCTGACTTTCCCTGTTTCCTCTTCGTACCGGCTTACAAGATCATGGTCAAGCTCAGCGGACAGGTCCGCGGGAGAATATACGCCCGCCGCGATTTCTTCACAGATCCGTGAATCCGGCGGCGCGCCCGCGTACGGAGAAGCGGCGCGAAAAGCTTCTGCGGCAGCTGTTTTGTCAAAACCCAGAACACAAAGCAGTTCTCCAAGCGCTGTGGCGGCGGCGGGGCTGAACCGTTTTTCCGCGGCGGCCAGGCAGACAAGAAAACAGCCGAACGCGACTCTTTCCTCTTCGTCGAAAGCGCGTACACGCGCCCTGAGTCCGCTTAAGGTTAATGGCCAGCCAGCTCGCCAGAGAAAGTACGCTTCAAGCGAACATTTTTCAGTTTCACTCAGCCGGTCTTCATTATGAATCGAGTCTTTCAGTGCGCAGTCCCCAAGAACCCCGCCCCCGCAGTCCACAGGTAATAACATGGAGCCCATATCCAGCAGAATTTTCATCGTCTTAAAAGTGGCTGAAGGATTAAAGTCATCTCCATGTCCGCCGGGGAAAACCGCGATCCTCGCTCCTATGTGCGGTTTTTCATTATGAAACACTGGATGCGGAGCCATTCCGAATCCCGCTTTTTCCAGGATGTCTGACAGCATTTCCGTTTCTTTTCTGTTCATTTTCAAAGGCGCTTCCCTGCCGAAATACCGAAGTATGGACTCTACGGAAATCAGCGTCGGGGCCCCTGGTACCATGGAGTTTATCCAGTCTCTCATCCGCCCAAATCGCGGATGCGGGAACCGCTCGGCAAGATCGCGGGGAAGCAGAGTGAAAGCCCGAAGGGATTCGCGGGAATTATTGCCCGCGAGACGGCTTAAGGGGGCAAGTTCTTCCGCGCAGGATTCAGCCAGGGCCGCAAGCTTTTTAAACGGAGCTTTAAGAACACTGGGATCAGGCAGGGCATAGCTGACTTCAAGCCAAGGTTTCAGAGATATGTTATGGGTTTCGCAAGAGAAAGACAAGGGGGTTCTGTTGGGTTTTATCTTCAGACCGTCTCCGAATTTCTGCCTGTAACGCATTATGAAAAGAGTTTCAAATTCCTGCGGACATCGCCGCGCCGCCGCGGGCGGATTGAAATCCGGTTGAGTCTTTACCCAGGCGATGGCCAGGGGAGCGTCAAGCGGGCCGCCCTGTTTGACATTGCGAGCCAGAAGGAATCTGAAAGCATGCCGGCAATGCGGGTTCGCTTTCAGCATATCCATATCAGGATATCCGTCCCTGCCGTGATGGTTCGCCACAAGTGCGTAGGACAGCAGTCCTGACACCTTTTTATCGAAAGGCTTTTTGTGTCCGTATACGTTTTTCAGCCGCTTTAACTCCCCTGTTGTGCGGACAAACTCACACCGCGAAACCATACCGGACAGATCATCGACCAGAAGACGCCTTTCAATGCCCGCCACGTAGAGCAGGACATAGTCGATGGGAACTTCGGGGTCGCTGCGCTCGCCCGAGAGCCACTCAAGGTATAAAGCACGATGCCCGCAAGGCATGTCGGAATAACTCATCAGGAAATCCTGATAATTCCGGGGACGGGAGTGATTTCCGCGCCGGTCCGCGCTTGCGCACTCAAGTGCGGGATCAACAAGCGACGGATCCTTCACGTAGCCGTCCAAGGGGTCTTTTACATGCCGGCCCAGATAGAAAAAACCTCCTGTGATTTCAAACCGGCCTACCCTGACCGATTCGCCAGGACTGATCCATCTCGCGGGCCCGGTTTCTCCGTTTGCCGGCGGGTCGGGAAAGTCTCCATCTTCTTCAAGAAGAAAATCCGTGAGACCATCGTCATGATAATAAGGGCTTTGCTCTGAAGGACGCCTGCCGACACATGCGGGGAAACCAATCCGCCCGCTCCATGGTGACGCAAACTCAGTGCTTCCCGCAAGCTCCCCCGCGCAAGAGTCTCTCTTCATTCTGCTTTTTCTGGGTGTCTGTAAATTCTGTCAAATGGTCTCAACATTCGCAGGCCACATGCCTTTCACTGCCAAGAAAAATAACCACCGGCATCCGCTTTTTCAAGAAAATGTCCGCGTGGAGAAATCATGTTTTCCCGGAATCCGCAGCAGGTACGCACACTCACAGGGAGTGTATCGCCTTTGCGACTTCCTGATCGACGAGAACGGAACTTCCGACTTCTATGAGAGGCGCTCCGGTGTTTTCAAACGCCCAGTCGTTAATCATCTCTATGGAGCCGTCAACCATCAGCTCCATCTCGCCGCACAGTTTTCTTACTTCATCGGAAGACCACTGCGGCCTGGCAACAAGTTTTTCATAAAGACGTCTGTTTTTCTCATCAAGACCCGAAGCCATACCGAAACGCTCTGTATCAGCGGCCGCCACGTTATCGACGGCACACTCTTCATCTTCAAAGATGTTTTCAAGAATTCCCCGGACATTCCTTGTTTCCTCTTCATACATATTCACAAGATCGATATTCAGACCCGAAGCGGCGCTCCCGCTGGATATTTCGTGTATGCCGGCGTCCGCCCGGGACTGTTTTCCGCGGGATGAAAGCAGGGCGTGCATATCGGAGGAGACCATGTTCTTGTCAAGACCCAGAAGCCGGTAGATGCCCTCAAGCCGTCTGATTCCGTCGGGGCCTGTCGCGCCGTCTGCCACGGCCGTGCTGAGTGCGACAGAAGCGGCGGCGGCCTTTTCCCGCGCGTCGAGGATTTTTATCTGCGCCCTGAGCCCCGCCTGGCTGCGGGGAGCCTGTATACGCCACAGCAGATACGCGCGAAGCGAACGTTTTTCCGTTTCAGTGAGCCTGCGGTTTCCATCAATCTGGCTTCGCAGAATCCGCGCTCCGGGACTATCCATATTCCTGTCATCCCCAAGCGCCATGGATCCCATACGCAAAACGGTCATGATTTTCCTGAAATCCACAGACGGCGCGAAGTCATCTCCATGTCCGCCGGGGAAAACCGTTATATTTCCGTCAATATCCGCCGCCGCGTCATGATAGCGGGCATCGGGAGCCGTTCCGAAACCCGCTTTCTCCGCAACATTCGATATCATCCATTCATGTTCTTCCCCGGGTTGTTCCGACCTGTTCCCGTTCATATATTCGAGCAGCTGCGCTGCCGGAATCAAACCCCCGGATCCCGACGCGTATCCTTCCAGCAGGGTTTTAATGTGCTCAAGCGCCGGATAGGACCCTTCGGCCAGAAAATCGGCGGGGAGCAGAGAAACGGCTTCCAGGCAGTCACGCGAACCGCCGTTGCCGCGGATAAGACTGTCAAATGGAGCAAGCTCGTCCGCACAGCTTCGCAACAGCTTGACCAGCTGTCTGAAAGGGGTTTTCAGAAGGCTTGCGTTGGGCAGGTTGAATCTGGATTCGATGCGGCCTATCGTACTGTTTGCGGTGTCATAGAAAGCAACCAGACTGATTTTATTAGTGGGCTTTATTACAATTCCTTCGCCGAAAGTATGCCTGTACCGAAGTCTGAAAAGGGCTTCGAATTCCATGGCGCATTCCATGGCGCGCATATAGGCGCCGTGATCAGGATGATTCCTAAGCCACGCAAGCGCCACTTCCGGGCTGACTGGATAGCCATTTGCGGCAGCCCGTGCCAGGGGAACCTTGTAAACATCGGGAAGATGCAAGCTTTCCTCCAGCGACGGTATATCGGGCGATGCGTGCCCCTTGGCACGCTGATTTGTCATCACCACATACGAAAGCAGTCCGGTTACCGACGCGCCGAAGTCTTCAAGAACAGCCCCGTAGACCTGCTGCAGCCGACGCAGCTCCGCCAGCAGTTCCACGAACTCTGTGTCAGAAACCTCTCCCTCCTGATCATCAATGAGAATCCGTCTTTCAATACCGCAGAAATAGAGAAAAACAAATCCACCGCAGAGTTCGGGATTATCCCGGTCGCCCGCGAGCCACTCAAGATACCCGGCACGTTCGTACGGCTCCAGCACGTAGTAGCCGCCGGTCATGTTTTCCTCCGCCCTGCAGAGACATAAGTCAAGGTCTCTTCGCCCCGCTATATACCTGAGCGTCGGATCAACAAGCGACGGATCCTGAACATAGCCGTTGTGCGGACAGTCCAGCGTGTCGCCGAAGTAAAAAAAGCCGCCCTTTACTTCATGCTTGCCTACTCTGACCGTATCGCCGGGTCTTACCCATACCGAGGGACTTCTGTCTCTATGGAAATGATTTTCATCCTCGGGGTTAAAAGAAGATGAGCCGCCTCTTTCATAATCGTAATCTTCACCGCCATAGTAGTAATACTTGCTCTTGGGCGCGGGGCGGGCGGAAACATCCCGATTCATCTGGTCCACGCTTTCTCTGAATTTCGCTCTGGACGCTATCCGCTCGACGAATTTCTTCATTGTCGAGCCTTGTCGTTTCTGTCTGCGTTTCTTTTTCTTCATCTTCTGTCTCCCTGCCGCGCCGCAGTACCCGGACACCCGCGTCTTTCACGCGGCCTTAGTCGCCGTATACATGAATCGGCGCCGCGGATCATATGCGCCTGCTTATCGTATTTTTTCCCTCACCTGACTTGAAACTTCCCGGCCTGATACTGCGGTACAGGCAACACGCGTATTTACCTGAATGCTTGCGTGCCCCGGACTTCCCGCCGTACCCGCAACTGAGTCCGCACCGTACCATACGGCGCCGCCTGTGACTATCCGTTCAGAAAACAACCTGGGTTCCATATGGAGCCCGCATCGGTCAGATACTCAACACCTTCTATTGTATATGAAAAAAATCGTTATACAAGATAAAGTGTTTTTGGACGGAAAATTTCCTGCACAGTTTTTGCCTGATTCAAACCTGACAAAGGATACCGGGTATAATTGCCTAACTCTCAAACCGGGGGGACGTCTATAACTCGCGAAACACAAAAAAACGAAAAAAAACCTGCCTCTGAAAAAAACGCCTCAGATAAAGAGGCACTTGTACTGAAGGAGGATTCCGCAACAGACAACAAGCACCTCAGAGATATGCTGTTTCAGGCCCAGCAACTCGTTTGGGAAGCGGAGAATTTCATGTACAAACGTGACAGGGTGGCTTACGCACAAGAAGCTCTGGAGCTTTCGGATATGTGCGCCGACGCCTATATGATGCTCGCGCGAGAGGCAAGGGGCGTGCTCAAGCAGCGCCATTATTACGAGAAAGCCGTCGCGGCAGGCAAACGCGCCGTTGAGTTTGAATTCGGCCCTGACGCGTTTACGCGTAAAGATGTACCTTTCTGGAAAGATGTAGATACCCGTCCCTACATGAGAGCGCTTCATAGTCTTTCCTTTTGTCTGTGGGACACGGGGGAGAGGCAGGAATCGATAGTAATTCTGAGAGAACTGCTTCGGCTTAACCCCGATGACAATCAGGGCAACTGGGTCGCGCTCGTTAACAGACTGTTCGGCATCGGTGACCTGTCTGGAGCGGCGAACATTCTGAAAACATACTGTGAACCTTTCCTCGCGGACTGGATGTGGAACAACGTGCTTTTGCTGTTTTTAACGGAAGGCCCGTCAACAAAAGCCGACGCGGCCCTCAAAGAGGCTTGTGAGCAGAACCGATTCGTTGCCGACATGCTGACCGGTGTCAGGCGGGTGCCCCGGACCATACCGTCGCACTATACTCTGGGGTCGCGCGAAGAGGCGGTCGCATACGTAATATTCAACAGAGAAAACTGGGCAGCGGCAAAACGCGCACTGCTCTGGGTCGCAGAAAAAGCAAAAGGAAAGTGATTCCAAAATCAGAGTTGGAAGAGCCTCTTGCAAAATTATTGAGTAAAAAGGCTGTCTGAAAAATCTTATCACTCCCCCGGCACACAGAACAGACAAAGTGCGATAAAAAACCGGTTTACGTCTGTTTTTGGGACCGTAACGAATAAATTTACTGCAATTACGGACAACTCAAGTTCCAGAGCACGGAATTCTCCCGCCAGCACACATACACAAGCAGATAAAAGGGAAGAAAAATCTCCATTAAGTAATCGGCCTCTGTTCTGCCACCTTCCCGTCGTATGTCCTTGTAGTATCAAGGAAAGGAAGGCCAGACTCAATACGGTAGTCTGATTGCCGTATATATTTCATGCTACGGGGCGGGCTTTTCTAAGACCATGAGAGTTTATTGTCAACCACGAGGTAATCCTCTATGTTTCCGGACGTGCTTCACTTTCCATAGCAACTGGGGATGCTGCCTGATACGCGTTGCCAGTTCTTCGTCCCCGGTTAGAAGTTCGGGAACAATTTCACCATGTTCGAGAACCCGCTCCAGAAAATCACGTTCATGCTGCTCAAATGGCAACACCAACGATAAGCGGTCCCGGCATTCAGCAATCAAGCGTTCAGTCCACTCATTTACCTCGCCGGATGCAGGAACGGTATCACTGTGCAAAACGGGTATAAGCTGCTGTTTAAGCTCTCTCTGATCACAGCGGATATCGTCAGGTGATATCTTTCTCCAATCCTTGCGACTGCATGCGCCATACACGACAAAGCCCAAACGCACCTTTTCGCGTTCAAGATCACCGTGACTGAGCAATGCATGCGAGTCGAAAAGATCGCGACTCACCTGCCTGGAAAACAACGCACCAAGCTTGCCTGCTACAAGTTCGTGAATGTCGAGGATCATAATATCGCACGCTTGAAACGAGCCTACTGGATGGGAATCCTTTATCTGTATCGGCCACAATGGAACTCGCAACGTGAAGACTATATCGATTTCAAGATTGGCATTGCGGCCAAGTGCATTCGTATACCCCAGTCGCCACTTACCACCAGCGTGTTCTTGTGGTACACGCAGCAGCGTAAACCCTTCGCGGCCACAGATTGCCGTGATTGCCTGCTCAACTCTTTCCCGTTCAGCAAGCATCACGTCACGGTCTGCAGACCCTATGTAGTTCAGATCGATATCAACGGATAATCTCGGCAAGTTAAATACAAACAGATTCAGCGCCGTACCTCCTTTCAAGACAATGCGGTTCCTGAGGAAGGGGTGATCTCGAAACGCACCCAGCAACCCTATCAGGCGGATGACCTTATCCAGTGTTTCCGGTAGAAATCCGGTCGCCGCCGATTCGTCTTGGAGGTCCTTGAGCGAAAGGTTCATGCATCCTCCTCCCAGCCGCGTTCAAGGACAGCAGGAGGCACTACCAATCGCCACGAGGAAACCAGTTTCCCGGACTTTCTACGGCTGCGGTCCAGATAACAAGGCTGCTTGGGCACATGCTTTCGTAACACACCCAGCCGCGCATCATCCACCATCAGTGCTTCACGGTGTTGGGAGAGAAAAAATCCCACCTTCGCCGCGGCCATCGCACTGCGCAACATCAGGACGTAGTCGGTGACCTGATCCAGATTGAAGTATTCGACCGATTCAAGGGACCGCCATACCTCCTCCCATCCGCCACTCAGGTCGGGACGAACAAGCACGTCCACCATCGTACGTTCAAGGTTAGTAACTCGGACTTGTCCACCGGCATGTTTGTGGTTTTCAACCCCAAACAGTTCGGTCCGATTGTCCCGCAATTCCTTGGGAAACGACACAGAGGTAAATTCCTGTCCCTGAAACTCCAAGGAACGCCGGGTATGGCCAGAAAGATAAGGAAAACGGCGATGTACCGAGTAGGCTTTGCCATGAAACTGCAATGCGCTGTGATAGGCCAAGACTGCATCATCCGTCATGTGCACCCCCAGCAGATAGGGATCGACTTGGTGGTTTTCCGGGCTGATTCCCTCCGGCACAACGGCATATAGACCGCGGCGGACTCGGAGCAGGTGACCAGCATTGACATGGTAGGCCAGCAGCGCATCCCGGGTCTTCGCACTACGGGGGCCATCGGCCTCCAGAAAGGCCGCAAACATCTCATACCGGAATACCGGGTGGTTGTGGAAAAAATCCTGTGCCTTCATCGGACGTAAACCCATAATTGACAATTCCTGTGTGAACACCTAATTAATTTAGGTGTTCATACAATATCTGTCAACAGTTCGGAAACTTGTGTAGGAAACAAATTAAAATAACGCAATGAAGACACGGTGAACTCGGTAAAGCCTTTTTCGCCAAAAGGTTCCTCTGATCTCGAAGTCCTTACCGCTGGCTTGATACGGAACTGTGGCGGATATCCCTTACGCCACGGCAAGACCGCACTCAAAGAACCATGAGCGGATTTCTGTGTTGTGCATATTACGGCTGAAAGGGGCCAGCAGTTCCGAGAATAAAGGGACACCTGTTCTCCGTGGATTCGGACGGATGTTTTCAGTCAATCGGCGTTCATTTTAAATCGTAATTGCCGATTCCGAAGGAAAGTGAACGTTGCCACTCCCAAGGACTTCCTGTCTTTTATCAAGCTTAAATTTTATGTATAGAACTTAACAATTGTAGAATAACGGCTAAAATAAGAGCTAATTTAAAATCAAGAATAAAAGCAAGAGACAACAATGTCGGTAGTGCTACCCATAAACGAAGTGCAGAGTTTCCGCATACCCGCCCACCGGTTCACGCAAGGCAACCGCATCGTTTTTACCTTCACTCTGGATCTGAGGCAGCTTGACAGTCTGCTGCCGCAAAGAATAGATGAGGATGTGGTGCGCGAAGCCAATCGTAGGCTTACACCTTCACACGCAAAGAAGATAGAAAACTATTTGAGAGACCATGACGACTGGGTACTTGGAGCCCTGCTTCTCGGAATTGATTCCAATGCAGTGAAGTTCAGCCCGTTTAAGGACAAGGGAGGCAATCCGAATCCGATGTTCGGAGAACTCGAGATTCCCTACAACCGCCTGAACAGTCTAAGGCTCTTTGACGGCCAGCACCGGCGAAGGGCGATTCAGGATCTGCTAGCCGGACTTGTAAACGATGAAAGAAGGCTCGCGCGTTCCATTGAAGAGGAAACTGCGGGCGATCATGACCCAAACACCATGGCACTTTTAAAGAAGCAGTTCGCCGAGGTCAGAAAAAAACGTGAATCGCTTGAAAGCCAGTCTCTTCCCATAGTGCTTTACAACGAAGGCGACATAAAGGCACTTAGGCGCATGTTCGCCGACGCGGCTAAGACAAAACCTATCGAAGCGGTAACAAGGGCACGTTTTGACGACCGGGACCCGTTTAACCGCGCCGCGTACGAGATAAGGGAACAGAGCGAACTCCTAAGGAACAACCGCGTCGAGATGGAGCGCAACACCGTGGCGCGCACGAGTCCCCGCCTGCTTGCCTTCAACCAGCTTGCCACAACGCTGAAGACCCTCATGTTCGGTTATTTCGGAAGAGTGAGCAGGGTAAGAAGCGAAGAATTTCTGGCCGACCACGAACCCATAGTGAAGCTTGGAATTGAGTGGGCGGATGATTTTCTCCCGGCATCCTGTGAAGTTTACGAGAACCTTCTGGGTTCTGAGATTGACGACACAGTGGAAATTCCGGAAATGAGGCGGGAGACATTCGCGCTTAACGCGACAGTGCTTCGGGTTCTCGGGGCCTGCTTTCATGGCTGGCGCGAGGAAGTCGGGGAGAACACGAAACCGCTTGCGGAATTTCTCCGGGCACACTCCTTTAAAAACACCGCCCGCGACGCCCTGCTTGTGCGAGCGGGGCTCGTAAGTCCCGGGGACACGTCCCCCGTCGGAAGAAAGCAGGAGGTGGAACGGGCAATACGCTACATACTCCGAAACGCCAAGAAACACAGGAACAGAAGGATGAGAGATGGGAACTGAGTCCGACGACCGGATCTCCTTTGTTTACGAAATCGGTCCCCAGGCGGCTCAGGACCGCGCGAAGCAGTTTATGGGCGGGAAAATCGCGAGGGGAATAGTCGAACTTCTCACAAACAGCGACGCCGCCTACGCCAGGCTCAAAGACGGTAGACAGAGAAAAGACCGCCCCATAAACGTCACGGTAAACCACCCGAAGAGATACTTCGAGATAAAAGACCGGGCTGGAGGAATGTCCCCCCGCACGGTCGAAGAAAAATTCACGAAGGGCGGCGCTACGAGCGAGGCGGGACACAGGGGGTATTTCGGTCTCGGGGCAAAGGACTGCGCGGTGTTCGGTTCCCTGGAACTGCGTACCGTAGACGGAAGGGAAAGGCTCTCCATCATTGAGATACCGGGTGATTTCAGAAACTGCAACCGCAAGCACGGAACGGCAAGTT
The DNA here is from genome assembly GCA_965208155.1 of Thermodesulfobacteriota bacterium. Classification (GTDB taxonomy): domain Bacteria; phylum Desulfobacterota_D; class UBA1144; order Nemesobacterales; family Nemesobacteraceae; genus Nemesobacter. Next base: position 1,549,522 of record OZ242322.1, on the reverse strand, counting down.
TTTTGGACTACGAAAAAATTCACGGGGATAAATTTCCGCGCTCCGGCACGGCAGTCAGGATTAACGTGGACGGCGCCGAGCGAGGCGGCGCCAAGATTCCGCGCCTGGAAACACTGCAACGGGAACTGCGGACGCATTACGCCCTGCGCTCCCTGCTTGGGCGCAACAGGGTCAGTCTCACCGTCGTAACGGGAAGAAAGAGTACCGAGGCAAATTTGGCGTACCCGGGATTCCCATGGGAAAACAACAACAAGGTAAAAGAGATAGAAAACACGGAACTTGAAATTCCGGGCTATCCCAAGAGCCGTCCCGGTCTTGTTCTTTACAAGTTCCCTGAACCCATTGACGGTAATCCCAAAGACGAAACATTCGAGGGGTTCGTCCTCATAGGAAGCGGCGACATCGCCGACTACGGATTCACCCTCGCCGGCCTTGAGAACCATACTCACGCCAAAAGACTCGCGGGACGTCTTGACGACATGCACATACAGAAGCTCCTTGACGAGTACAGAACCAAAGGAGCGTCGAAGACAAATCCTTCGCCCGTGGTAAGCCAGGACCGAAAACACAGAAACGGCGGACTTGAAGATTCCCATCCCTACGCAAAAGCGCTTATGAAGGTCCTTCGCCCAATCCTGCAGAAAGCGCTTGAGGAGATGCAGGCGGAGAGCAAGGGGGCTGAGCGCGCGGGAGTCTCGGAGGAACTTGAAAAGGTGAACAGAAACGCCGGCAGATTCCTAAGCGATATGTTTGACGCCGGGGGACAGGGACCGGAACCGAAACCGCTTCGGGAAGGCTTTTACTTTCTTCCCTCAACAAGAGATCTCAGAAGAAACGATCCAGGATGGATATCTATATCAATCTACTCCATAGGAGAGGGAGCAGAGGAGGGCGAGGATGTGAGCCTAAGTATTGGAGACCGCGGGATATGCGAGCTTGAATCAGACACAGTCAATCTCGTGGAGATGAAAAACCGCCAGAACGGACTCAGGGCCTCTGTCAGGCTCAGGGCTGGTTCCCGGTCTGGAGTGACCACGCTTTTTGCCTCCGCAAACGGAAATTCCGCGAAGGCGACGGTGCGGGTGGTTGACAATCCGCAGCCCGAGACCCGTTTCATGTTCGAGCGAGGGAAATATTCGGTGAAACCCGGAAGGCGGCGCAAAGTCGGTGTGCTTATTCCGGAAAGCCTGATTGAAGAAGGGGAAGAAAACGAGGTCAACATCAGTGTCGGCAATTCCCGGGGCGGGATAGTTCTTCGCGATCGTCCCAGGCAAAACGTCCTTGAGTGTTCTTTTGACGGCGAACGGATCGCTTATGTTGCAGCTTTTGAATTTGAAGGACGCAGAATAGGAGCTAGAGCGGAGCTTACTGCGACGTTTCGGGACATGCGGGCCGCGGCTCTTATAACTGTCGAGGGAGGAAGCGTTGAAATCTACTTTGACGACGTAACGAACCCGACTCCCGACCAGAGATCCAAGGTGTACGAAGTAGAGTCTCCCTGCGGCGTGGAGAAACATCTTAAGGAGACCTGTCTTCACGTCTTCACGCGCCATCCGCGGATGGAGCCGTACCTAGGAGAGCCGACCGAAACAGAAGGCGAGAACATTTTCTGGAACCTCAATGACTCACCCGGTTTTCGGGCAATGTGCGCAGACTGCATAGCCGAAGCCGCGGCCGAGTTTAAAATCATGGGTTCCGTGGCAACCCACGATGAAACCTCTCCGCGAGATCTGTTTGATTCTTTCTGGAAAGAGAAAAAATCCCTGCTCGCGAGAATGCAGGAGATATATATTGACGGAGCGAAATGGGAGGAACAGAAAAAACTTGCTGACGATGAGGACGAGTGAGAAGCTGGCGAAATGTTTTCCGTCAGCGAGCCAGCCTGACTTCAAACTCCCGATCGCCCTTTGAAACCATTCGGAACCGCGGCGGGTTCTCATTTGGCCACGGGGCAAAACCGCATTCAAAAAACCATGAACGGATTTCCGTGTTAATCAACTCCCTGCAGGTCCCATCCCAGAACGAAGCTTTTGCTACAATGGCAATCGCGGTGCGCCGCTTCTTGCCATTGACAAGATAAAGGGTGACTGTTTTCCATCTCCTGTCGAAAAATTCATCTCGATCCTCAACTGAAATCTTAAGGCCATATGAAACTCCTGTTCGGCTGTGTTTGCCTTTTTTCCAGCCCGTTGCGGGAAAACTTTTCCGGCTCATAGTCAAATCACCATGCAAGATTCCTTGAGAATACGGCCAATTGAATTACAAATGCCCTTTGACTAAAATCGATAATCCTACTATCTTAAAAATACGCATAAATAAAAGGGCTAGCAATGCTGAAAGAAGAAATTCTCACTCAAATAAGACAGCATCTTGTCTCGAGTTCTCATGGCAACGATATGTCGCAAGTTCCAATGTTAGGATAATTGACGCAGGAACCTTTGGCGACGCATATGACAACAATTCCAAATTAGTGATTTACTGGGTGAACAAACAGGAATCTTAAATGGCAAAACAAACCACCGAAATAGACCTTGCGTATTACGATTTATTTGAACACCAATTCCGAACTTATTTGAACACCTATTCCGAGGGAAAGTGAACACGTGGACCCCGTTTTTTTTCTTCTTCAAAACAGACTTTAACACGTCTGGAATTTCTTTGTCAAACAGCGAGTAAAAAGTCCGTTTTTTTCTTAAAAATGACCTCCATAATTTTTCTTGTAAGTCCCCCCAGTTCAGTGAGAGATGAACAAAGCGAGAGCTTTGTTCGCTGAAGCTACGGGACTCTGAACCAACGAGACGCATTTGGCTCCGAAGCCTGACAACGGCCAAAACGACCCGACCTCTACCCCCCAGGCATAAGCGATCGCGCGCTGACGGGCTTTTAAATTGACGTTTTTTCAGCAACTGGACTGAATCATGCATAAAATCGTTTATTTCCGGACTCACGGCACTTCACGCGTTTCTTTTCGCGCGTTCAAAGACTCCCAGAGTCCTTATCATCTCCGTTTTCTTCCATTCCCTTTGTCTTTCTCATCGATTCCCCACCCAACTCAAGCCTGTGGGAGTTGTGAACGATCCTGTCAAGGATCGCATCAGCAACCGTGTTGTCACCTATTATGCCGTGCCACTCACTCACAGGAAGCTGACTTATCACCACAGTCGAACTCTCCCCGTAGCGGTCATCCATTATCTCCATGAGATCATATCTGTGGGCAGTGGTTATCTTCTCAAGTCCCCAGTCATCTATGATCAGAACTCTCACCCTGGCAAGCTTCGCCAGAAGCTTCTCGTAGCTTCCATCGGCCTTTGCCTGAGAGAGGGCCAGAAACAGCCTTGAGACCCTGTAGTAGCGAACTGTTATCCCCCTCACACACGCGTTATGACCCACAGCGCACGCTATCCATGTCTTCCCGCTGCCGCAGGGTCCCGTTATCAGCAGATTACGGGACCTCTCTATCCAGTCCCCCTCCCCAAGCTCCGCTATCTGGGCTTTCCTCAGATTGCGGGAATGGGTGTAATCAATATCGCTTAGATGAGCCCTAAGCCTGAAGCGGGCATCGCGTATGAGCCTCTGCTGCTTTCTGTGCTCCCTCTCTATGCATTCCCTCTCCACAAGCAGACCAACCCTTTCGGTAAAAGACAACTCATCATAGGTGTTGGGCTGCTCGCACTGACGCTCAAGCGCCCCCGCCATCGCTCCCAGCCGAAGCTGGCGAAGACGGGATAATGTTTGTGTCAGACTCATAAAAATACCTCCTTGGTTTTATCTGAACTCCCCCGGCCCCCGGATGTTCTTGTGATCCTGGGGAACAACAGTTTCCTCTTCCTCCTCAAACAGCACCAGCAACTTATCCCTCCCGTTTTTAAGGATCTCCCTTACCTGCTTGTACCTTGTAAGCCCTTTTCTGTTAGCCACCCTGCATGCGCCATTGAGTCTTTGAGGGTACTTCTCCGAGAGACTCATAAGACCCAGAAACGTCCTGTAGACCTGCTCCGGGTGATCTTTTAACTCAAACTGACGCTCAAGCCACTCACTCACCTCCTCCCCCTGATCCACCGCCCAGCTCCGAAGTCTCTGCGGATTCCACTTGTAATGTTGCTGATGCCTCCTGGGCATGTGAGAAAACTCTGTGGACCAACGCTTTCTCTCCCGTTTGTGCTGAGCTATGATCCTGTTTTTCAGATAGATCGTCACAATGTTCTGTGAGGCGCGAATCTCTACCCTCTCGCCCATGTGAATGTAGGGAACCGAGTAGAGAACCTTTTTGTACTCCACGTGATAATCAATGTTCACCTTCGCTGTCTTTATCTCAGTGTAGATGTAGGGATATGGGGGCAGAGGCTTAAGTTTGGGCAGATCAATCTTCTCAAACTCCCCCCGCCGACAGCCCTCTTCCTTCTGGAAGGGTTTTTTGTTCGCACACCCTACCAACTCCTTTACGCGCTTGTTGAGCTCGGCCACAGAGAAGAACTTCTCGTTTCTTATCACTGCCAGAACTCTTCTCTCCACTATCTGTACAGCGTTCTCCGCCTTGGCCTTGTCTTTGGGTTTGCGGGGTCTTGTCGGGATTACTATCGTATTGTAGTGATTCGCCCATTGAGCGTAAGCGGGATTCGTATCGGGATCGTAACGACACGCCCTGGTAACGCCGCTTTTAGGGTTGTCGGGCACTATGATCTCGGGAACCCCTCCGAAGAACTCAAGCATCCGCGTGTGACTCCCAAGCCAGTCCTCAAGAGTCTGCGACACCGTGGCCTCGGCAAAGATATAATTCGACGCCCCCATGACCCCGACGAATATCTGAGCCTTTGTTTCTTCCCCCGTATGTGGGTCCGTTATGCTCATCGTAAGCCCGGCGTAGTCAACAAAGCACTTCTCCCCGGCCTTGTGCACCTGCCTCATCGAGGGAAACCTGTTCTTTTTGCGCCATGCGTAGTAGAGCTCGCAGAACCGCGTATAGCTGTAATAATTCTTGCCCTTGTTGGCTTCTGTGTACTCTTCCCACAGAAGCTGCCTCGTCACGCCTTTTTTGGTGAGTTCCTCGTCCACGTAAGAAAAGTCGGGCAGCACCTTGCCCTCATAGAGAGCCTCGGGCTTGGAATAGAGAATCTCCTCAAGCCGCTCATCGCCAATGTCCGCGGGCAAAGGCCACCCCAGACCCAATTGCTCCGCCTTGCTGACCAACTGATGAACCGCCCCTACGCTTGCGTTGACGCTTTTACTTATTTGTCTTGTCGAGAGCTTCCAAGAAAACCTGAGCCTCAGTATCTCTTTTATTGTTCTCGTATTCATTCTTCTTCTCGGCATCCCTGCCACCTCCTTTGATTTGATTGCCAAAGAAGGTAGCAGAACTTCCTTTTTTATGATGTCTTTGTGAAGAAAAAAAACGAGAAATTCAGGTGTTCACTTTCCCTCGGAACAGGTGTTCACTTTCCCTCGGAATAGGTGTTCACTTTCCCTCGGAATAGGTGTTCACTTTCGGTCGTAATAGGTGTTCACTTTCGGTCGTAATATGCAGACCTCAAAGAAGAGACAATAAAAGTCATCGGTTATCGGGAAGACGACTTGTGTTACGCTCTCGGGCTGGAAGTCAGCATCTTGGGATATGGGGAGACTTTTCAAGAAGCCGTTAGCTTGCTTGAGGAACTGATTCAGGAACAGATAGAGTTCTGCAACGAAAACGCCATGTCGTATCATTATCGATCCGAGGAAAAATACTTTCAGTTGTATGAAGAATTGAAAGGCAGGAAATCAAAAATCAAGAATGTAAATTCCGACAGGTCGGCTGAACTCACCTGCTCGTCCTCCACAGAGAATTAATGGCCGAAAACAGACCTGCTTTCTATCAATTTCGGATTTTCCTCAGGATAAAGTCGTAAGAATATGTTTCCTCTCGAATTTAGACATTGTCGCGCATTCCTTCCAGTTGATATGTTGAAGGCCTGACCGCAAAGATTGAAAGATATTTTCCTTTCTGCTACTTTAGATAAGAGGGTTACCGAAGGTTCTACCATCGGGAGGAAGTGTTGCTGTATCCATGTTTCACCGTACGGTTTAAAGGTTACCAGATTGAGTGTTAGAACAATGTGATGAGATCTCTTGCGGCACAGATAATTGACCAGAGAATTTCCGGCATTGTCGAAAATCAGGAGGACATGTTCCCTGAACAGCTCCAAGCAGGGGACGAAAAGAAACAGTCTTTGGCCTTTGTGTTTCTCGTAGCCAAAACTGTGCTTGATCTTGATGACGAAACTGTGCTTGACGGCATCGTTGATGGCGGAAATGATTTCGGAGTTGACGCTCTGTACGGAGAGCCTCTCGATAATGGCGAGATCCAGGTCTTCCTGATTCAGGGAAAATACAAACGGAGTCTCAAAGGAGACTCGGCGTTTCCCGAAACCGGAGTCGCGAAACTGATCGACGCCGTTTCCATGCTGTTTGATCCAGAAAAAAAGATAACGCTGAACCCGCACCTGCGGGAGCGGGTAGAGGAAATCCGTTCATTTGTGAGAGAAGGAGCTATACCGCGCGTGGTCTCAATCGCTGCAAACAACGGGATACGCTGGTCGCAGGAAGCGCAACAGCGAATAGATAATGCATCAGGGGGGTTTGGAAGGCAGGTTGAATGGAGGTACGTGGGACCCACGGAACTTCTGGAACTGATGCAGGCGGATAAGCCTATCAGTGCCACCTTGCAGCTTTCCGGGCAGGCCGTGGTCGAGAATTTCGGCTTTCGCAGATATCTTGTCGGGCGCATGCAGGTTGGCGAACTCGCCAGACTGGCGAATGACCACGGCGACAGGCTGTTTGAAAAAAATATCCGTCGCTATCTGGGGCTGGACGGCAATCGCGTGAATGAAGCCATCGCGGCTACTCTCAGAAAAAAGCAAGAGCAGTCAAATTTTTATTTCTACAATAACGGCATCACCGTTACCTGTTCGCAGTTTCGCCACAACGCGCTTCAGGACCGGAACTGGCAGGTACAGCTCACCGACCTTCAAATAGTCAACGGCGGGCAAACGACACGAACAGTTCAGGAAGTATACAGACAGATCGGACCAGGTTCCGCAGAAATACTCGTGCGCATCTACGAGATTCAGCGCGATGATGATGATTTCGTGGAAGCCATTACGTATGAACCAACAGCCAGAACCCTGTTGACCTGAGAGACCTGAAGGCAAATGACCAGCGCCAGACAAACCTCGCCACATCCATTTCGGAGCTGGGGTACTCCTACCGCGCCAAGCGCGAGGACCGTTCCGTCTCTTCCAAAGAATTTACCAGCGCCGTGGTGGCTGAAGCCGTGCTCGCCGTATGGCGCATGCGTCCTCATCAGGCAAGATTCCCCCATCGGGAACACTTCGGTGCGCTGTATGATACGATCTTCACCGACAATCTGAACGGAGCCCAGGCAGTCACCGCAGCCTTGCTGTTCCGTAACGCGGAGAACCGCAGAAAAAAACGCTCCGAAGACGCACCGGACTTCCTCGCATACGGTTCCCGTTTCGTAGCAATGCTCATGGGGGGTTATCTCCTCAACGACATGGACATCACTCTGGGGGAACTTGATCACAGAAATTTCCCTGAGGCGCTGGAACTTATAGACAAAAATTCCGAAATGTATATGCGCAATGCGGAAAAACGGATTTCCGAGGGACTGGAGCGGCTTTTTGAAAGCAGAGAAAGAACCTTACAGCGCCTGTCGGCCACTTTTCGCAGAGCGGACCTCGTCGAACATCTTATGAACTCGGGGCTTTTTTCAGTCTCCAAGAACATGCTTTGAACTGAAAATCACCTCGAAACCCCAAGGGAACTTCGGATTTAAATACATGGCAACAAAATTTTTTGGCAAAATCTTTATTGCCAGACGATACGAATAATCATTCCAGACATGTCGTGACCTCAACACCTGAATATGCAAAACTACGGCCGCGGGAACGGTTTGACGTAGTGGGATGAGATTCGGACTGCCGACACCGCAATTACGACGTAAAGAAGTGTCCCTTTTCGCTCGGAACTACTGTCCCTTTTCAGTCGTAATATGCAGTCCCCGTTGCGTTATTGCGCGTTACAATTTCTCAATGACCGACATCAAACGGCAGTTGTATTCTTAATAGGCGTGTAACAAAATGGCGAGGATAATTCCGGCATATATTGCCGATGACAAAACCAGCCTGGCTGAACGCAAGATACCGTTTTCTGCTTGACAACAAGTTAGTGTTTGTTTATTTTAAACAAACACTAACTATAGAGGAAGTTTCAAGTGTCTAAATATGAACCTTTGACGATGTACCTGCATGGACAGAAGCGGCGAATGTCAATACCTATGACATTTCGAGAAATCGAAAGAATCATCGGGACTAAACTGCCGCAGTCGGCATCTAAGCATCGGGCATGGTGGTCCAACAATCCTACAAACAACGTCATGACCGCTGCCTGGCTCAAAGCGGGCTACAGGACAAGGAATGTTGACATGGAAGACCATAAACTGGTGTTTGAAAAGTCTGGCCAAGCCGAATCATTTCTTGAGACCCACGAAAAGAAATCAGCCCCCGGCAAGACTTTCAATAAAGCCGACCCCGATTTTTTCCTGCACATTTCCGGCTCGCTAAAGGGCACGGTTACAATCTCACCGGGCGTGGACCTGACCTCGCCTGTCGGCGAGCAATGGGATATCACGGGATGACCGACCATGTCTGATTTTCTGCTTGATACCTGTGCGATCATCTGGGTCGCGAATAATGATGATTTACGGGAACCTGCCTTGAGCGAACTGCCCAAAGCCTGCGCTCGTGGCAGCCGACTTTTTGTTTCGCCTATGACTGCGTGGGAGGTAGCCATGCTTGCGGCAAAAGGAAAAATTGCTCTCACCCATAGCCCCGATATCTGGTTCGAGCAATTCTGTGAACGGCCGAAAGTGGCGGTAGTGGGAATGTCCGCATCAGTTTTGGTTGCGTCCACCATTCTTCCCGGAACGCCACCGTCTGACCCGGTGGACCGCATACTTGCCGCGACGGCGCGGGAGTTCGGATACACTCTGGTAACGCGCGACGAGCGTCTGCTTGAGTACGGCACCAAAGGTCACATCAAAGTGATAGGATGCTGAGTCTGCCTTACATAAAGAAGATGTTGGCTGGCTGAGCAAAATCACCGAGGGTGGAAATTGTCAACATATCCAAAAATACGGAAGTGGATACTAAAAGAATACAGCGTGAAGTTGCATAGCGGCGGTTGCCACATTGCCCACTGCAAGGACTTAGCCGGGCTTATTCCTCGTAATAACAAGCGAAAACATTTATGCCCCAAACATCACTGCAAACTGATTTTCGCGGCATTCCGCTACTGCAAGATGATTTGATGCTCTTAACTTGACTCGACAAGCGCCTAGGGGAATTCACCTAAGTCACGGACTGTTCCCAAAGAGCTGGGTAATGACGAGGTCGCGCAAGCTTACGAACTTGGGATTTCTACGGCTGCGACGGTACTGCCGTTTGACTCTGATGCCTCTCTCGAATTTGCTGAAATCCGCCAAGACCGTGCAACAAGGCACCGGCGGTGAATATCCCAAAATAAAGGAACACCTGTTCTCCCCGGATTCGGACGGATGTTTTCAGTTAATCAGCGTTCACTTTTATCCATAATACGCGTTTCTGTCTTCTCATCCACCCCGCGCACAGACTGCCAGCTGTCTTCATGTGTCGGAAAAGCGCCGATATGTGTTACAATTTCTTGATGATTGACATCAACTGGCAGTTGTGTTCTTAATAGGCATGTAACGAAATGGCAAGGATAATTCCGGCATATATTGCCGATGACAAAACCAGCCTGGCTGAACGCAAGATATTCTCACAGCTAAAAGATGACCCTGACACCGCAGAGTGGACGGTTCTTCACTCGCTTGAACTCGCGCGCAGGGGAAAGAAAAAACCATACGGAGAAATAGACTTCGTGGTGATCATACCCGCAGAGGGAATTATCTGTCTTGAGATCAAGGGCGGCGGAATCTCCTGTGAGGACGGACAGTGGAAAACGACTAACCGCCACGGGCAGGAATTCTTCCTTAAGAAAAGTCCCTTCGCGCAAGCCAGGGATTCAATGTACGCGCTTCGGAACTCGATAATGGAGCATTTCGGGAAGGATTCGCGCGAAGCGCGATGCCCGACCGGGTACGGGGTTGTTTTCCCAGACGCGCACTGCCCTCCGCTCACGCCGGAATTCGAGCGCTCAGACATAATCGATTTCCAAGACCTGCGGGACCGCCCGATATCTTCTGGCGTCATGAATATTGCGCGAAAAAGGCTTCGGGAATTTCAGCCGCGCGGAGAAAAACCCGCGCCCGCGCACACGGAGGCAAAGAGAATCAGCGGTTTTCTGCGGCCGGATTTCGAACGGGTTGCGGCAAAGGCCACCTGGCTTGAAGAGGCGGAGGAGAAACTGCTCAGGCTTACCGAGGAGCAGTACGAAATAATAGACCAGCTTGAAGACAATCCGCGCTGCCTGTTCAAAGGGGCCGCGGGAACCGGAAAGACCCTGCTTGCCCTGGAATTCTCGCGGCGCGCGGAGCTTTGCGGCAAAAAAGTGCTCCTTGTCTGCTACAACCAGCTGCTGAGCCAGCGCTTTGGGGAATGGACAGAAGATACCGGCATCACGGCCGGCACGTTTCACGGAGTTGTGGAGAGCCTCATAACGAACAGCAAATGGAAACAGGAATTCCTCGAAAGAAAAAGCGAGCTTGAGAGTGATCAGAAAAAGCTGTTTGAAGAGGTATACCCTTTCTACGGGGAGATGGCCCTTGAGGAACTCGGTCCGCAGTTTGACCTGCTTGTTATGGATGAGGCACAGGATCTCTGCAGGAAAGAGATTCTTTGTGTTCTTGACGGCGCGATACGCGGGGGACTGTCTGGCGGGCGCTGGGCGATTTTCGGCGACTTCTCCCGCCAGAACATCTATAATCACGGCGAGAGAAAAGATCCTCTCGCCACACTCGGAGAGTACTGTCGGCATCCCGCGCGAGGGAGGCTTACGCGCAATTGCAGAAACACCAGGCGCATCGCGGAAGAGACATGTCTTCTTTCAGGGTTTGAGAGCCCGCCTTCGCGGTTTGTGGAAAAGCAGGGGCCGCCCGTGGAATACGAGTACTGGAAGAGCTCCGGGGACTTTCTCGGTCTCATTGAAAGGAAAATCAGGGGGCTGCTCCAAGGGGGAGTTTCCCTTGAGGACATAGTGATTCTTTCTCCGAGACGCCTTCAGTCCTCAACGCTCGCAGACGTGAAGAAAATATGCGGATTTCCTCTTGTGGACGCTTCGCGCAGTCTTTGCGCAATGAGGAAGAAAAAGGTCGTAAAATTCTCCACCATCCATTCTTTCAAAGGACTTGAGAGCCGCGTCGGAATAGTGGTTGACATTGAAGAAGTACGCGGAAGCCGGGCGCAGTCCCTTCTCTACGTGTCGATGTCAAGAGCAAAGAGCCTGCTGATACTGATAATAAACGAGCAGGCAAGGAAATCGATTGACGGGATAAAAGAATCAAGAGGTAAAACCGTCTCCGCATAGATCCCGGAATCAGGCCTCGGGATCACTTGATGCCACTCCGCCCGCGCTTACTATTTTTTCACCCCTCCCGGAAGAATACACTCCACCTCGGTCCCAGATTGGCCATCGCCTGACACATCTTCATCATGTAAACAGCGCTTGCTCCTTCGGTGAAAAGCGGATGGCTTCCCACGTAAAGCGCTCTTAATCCTTCGTACTTTCTTATCCGGACGATACTAAACAGGCTGTTTTCCCATTAAACTACGGCCCCGCTTCTTTAGTTATTACAGCACAGCATATTGCTAACTCAATGTGCCGTGCTTTTTTATTTGTTCTCTATTAGCATTCCCTATTTCTTCTGTTATAATCTCAATCGCTTACTAATCTAAGGATCCGCTATGTCAGGCCTCCGTGGAATACAACACCCGTTCTAGGGGAATAAACGGCATCCCTAAATCCTTTGGTTAACAGCAAGACCCGGCACCATTTTGTCGAGTCAAGGAGGCTACTATGAAAAGGATTTTATCTTTATTTGTCGTACTGGTTTTTGTTGTTGGTTTCAGTGGAATAACGGAAGTCAAAGCAGAGGAACCGACTCTAGCTCAATGCCAAGGAGAACCGAGCAAAGGGTCTGGTTGGGGTACGTTCTGGATAATTTATGGCGGGTTATATGCTGTAGGGGGAGTGGCTACTACACTTGCTGCTGGTAGTATCGCTGATGATGACGATGACTATTATGGTGATGATGGGGGGATTGAGGAAGGCACAGTCAAAATCATAGGAATTGCAAGCACAGTTATTGGAAGTAGTTTGATGGGTTTAGGTATAAGTATGCGTAGTTCAGCAATTCCCACTATCGCCTAAAACCCCTTAAAATAAAGGGGTTGAGAATTTTGTTTTCGTAAACTTCTGCCCTGTTTTCAGGCAAAGATTCCCCGAATCTCCGACACTTTCCCCATAAATCAACACTGTCTGTGTTCCCGCCGTATGGTAGACTGATCTTCAGGAACAACAACTATAGTTTACTGCCGGAGGTGGACTATGAAGGAGCGTTTGCGTAAAACGCTGAGCAAACCAGGACTGCTCCATGTTGCTCACAACAGTTTCAAAAAAATAGATGATGCCGTCTCAGGCCGCGGTTTTACTCTGCCGGATTACCTGATGTCGGGACTTGCTGTGTTTTCCCTCAAATACCCCTCTTTGCTTGCTTTTGACGAGGCCGCTCATGATAACGACAAGGTCCGCTCAAATCTCGGGAGTCTGTACAGGGTTTTGAATGTTCCCTCAGACTCAGGGGTGAGAAAGCGTCTTGATGAGCTTTCTCCCAGAGATATACGCAACGCTTTCAAAAAACTGTTCAGCAAACTGCAAAGGGGAAAGGGACTTGAAGGGTACGAGTATATAGACGGTCACTATCTGCTTTCGATGGACGGCACGGGTTTTTTCTCATCCCCGACTGTACATTGCGAGAACTGCTGTGAGAAGCATCACCGTGACGGGAGTGTAACGTATTATCACCATATACTGTGCGGGGCTATAGTACACCCTGAGCACAAGCAAGTGTTTCCCCTTGCTCCCGAGCAGATATTGAAGACAGACGGGGCTAAGAAGAATGACTGTGAGCGCAATGCTGCAAAGAGGTTCATAGAGGATCTGCGAAGGGAGCATCCCCATATGAAGTTTATAGTGCTTGAAGACGGGCTTGCGTCAAACGCTCCTCATATCAGGCAGTTGATGAGCAATGATCTGAGGTACATACTTGGCGCAAGAGAGGGAGATCACAAGTATTTGTTCAAACAGGTGAACAGCTCCTCGGAGACTCGGGAAGTGGAAGTAGAGGGCACGGACGGAATACATCACAGGTTCAGGTACATAAACAACGTGTCGCTTAACGCGTCGAACAGGGAAGTTCGGGTTAACTTTGTTGAATATCATGAGACAAGGCCAGGCACAAAAAAGAAGCCCGAAAGCAAGACCACGAAGTTCTCATGGGTTACGGATATACCGCTTAACCGGGAGAACCTGATGAAGATAATGAGGGCGGGGAGAGCGAGGTGGCGCATAGAGAACGAGACATTCAACACTCTTAAGAACCAGGGATATCATTTTGAGCACAATTTTGGGCACGGCAACAAGAATCTTGCGAGTGTGTTCGGCAATCTGATGCTGCTTGCTTTTCTGATTGATCAGATAGAGGCGCATTGCTGCAGGTTGTTTCAGGCGGCTTTGGAGAAGATGGGAAGACTCAAGTATCTGAGGGAGAAAGTACGCGGCATGTTCAGAGAACATGTTCTTGAGAGCTGGGATTTTTTGTACAGGGCAATAGTGCAAGGCTACAGAAGCAGTATAGAACTTCTCGATAGCTCATGATGAGGGAGTACAGTCTGTGTATTCTCGAAATACCTGGAAACTCGCTTTGGCGGGTGTGGGAGAGGAGTGTTTGACGATTGATATGAGTGAAGAAAATGGTCTTTGCAAGGGAGAAAAACTGTTCCCCGTGCATAATCAGGAGCACTGAATACCGACAGAATCACGAAAAACCGAAGTTTGGTTGCTAACAACGACCCGGTATAAGCTCTTAGTGGGAATTCCTGTGCGTAGTTCAGCAAACAACTATAATGAAGCGTGTTCTAATCTTCTATCATACAAAAGCTTAGAACCGGGTTTTGGATTAGAACCTATTTCCAGCGATAAAACAGCAGGAATGCAAATGGTATATAGGTGGTAAGGCAAAAGAAGGCTACCATCTATGAAGTTATTGCTTGTAGTGGGGGGGGGGTCTGGTACGCAGGAAGTTATGGAACCAACCCCACCGCCAGCAGAAGACACGGAAAATTCAACTCATGAAGATTCGGCACGCGCTCTTCCTGATGCTGAAAGGAATTGTCCAGATGGTTTCTTTTTCATAAGCCTAACCAATGAACACGAAGCAAATGTTCGGACTCATCGGGTCCGTTGTTCTTTTTGTCGGAGTTTTCACTCCGATTGTAAGTGTTCCCATATTGGGAAATGCGAACTACTTTCAAAACGGACAAGGTGACGGCACGATAATTCTGGTTTTTGCCGTAATCTCTTTGATTATGGCACTAATGGAAAAGTACAAGGTTCTTTGGTTTACCGGTTCGGCGAGTCTGGCCATTATATTGTTCACGTTGATCAATTTTCAAACGAAGATGTCTCAATTTAAGGCGGATATGGAACTGGAACTTGCTGATAATCCGTTTCGTGGTTTGGCGGACATGGCGATCTCCTCCGTCCAGCTTCAATGGGGATGGGCATTGCTTGTCGTCGGTGCCACTTTGATAATCATCAGTGCTGCACTTAAAAGTAAAACTCCGTAAAACTTTTCTTTTCATTGCCTATTTACGCTGATTCCTATTCCTCCTCCAGATAACAAGTGTCTGCCCCTTCGTAGCTTGATTCTATTACTCGACCATATTGAATAACTTCTGCATCTCCTCCTGTCGCTGCACTGTTTCCGTCAGGTTCCGAAACAATATCACTACAAGCAATAATTCCAGGTGTAATATCAAATCTCACACAGAAGATACTGTCATTTACTACAACCCAATCACCTGAAACTTCTGGTAGTCGAGTACCGACTCTACATGCTCTCCATATGGCTAGCAGTCCATCGTAACCCTCAAAGCTTGTATCAGTAAATCTTCCCGTAAAGGTTCCATCAGCATGATAATATTCTCTGCTTCCATCGCAGTCCCAGTAATTGTTTCCGGTTGTAATCCAACCTTCCGGATGAGTTCCAGGAGGTAGTGTTTCAGTGCGAGTAAGAACGGGAGCAGAACAGTCAACTTCTACCCGAAGTTCTATGTCCTCATCTTCTCCACCGGACCCGCAACCCGCTAAGAAAAACAGGGGAAACGCAAGCGTCAGAATTTTTGTAAGACTGTGCATTTAAATCTCCTTTTGATATCGATTATCATTTGGAATGTTTGTAAAAGAGTTATAGTTAATTCAACTTCAGAACTTACTTAACACTAATCCTAAGCCACTGACTATTTTCTCGACTCTCTTCTCCCACGTGTACTCAGCCGCATCCGAGCGGGCACTTTCCGAAATCCGTGCGCAAAACTCTGCATAAGCAAGCATGAGGCCAAGCGCCCAAAGCGAAGAGCCATACCACTCTCCCTTGAGGCTAGTTCCCTCGCGACAAATCTAACGTAATGAAAATCGGACAGTGATCGGACAACAGTTTTGTCATTCTCCGAGGCTCACTATAGACAAGTTCCCCAAAGCTTCCCGCCACGATCCATTTTTTAATTTCAAGACCGTAAACTATATGATCGACAACATAGCCAGACCGTCTATCGCCCCAACATTTTGAGGCGAATCCTTCGGTCACTAGAACTAGATTCGCTCCGGCCGGTTTCCTGTCATCAATTTCAGACCAGAAAATATCGTTCTCCCAGCTCAGGCGACGGTTAAAGTCCCCCATAACGACAAAAGACATGCCCTCTCCCACCCTCTCATGAATCCACCCCTGCAATATCGAAATCTGCGACGCAAGCTCTTTGCAGACCGCGCCCTCGCCGGTCATAGGATATTCGGAACAGAGAGCTTTCAAATGAAGTGAAAGAAGGCGGATAGACCGTCCGTTTACTATAATCTCAATATCAACGCCGTGGCGCAGTGTGTCTTTTTTTTCCAGATTCGAGTACAGATCCCGGTGCCGCTTTGCCGGAATTTTTTGCCTAACCGCAAACGCCGTGTGTTTGCGAGATTTCGCTTCCCTTGTCGAAACAAAGAACTTATAGAGTTTCGGATCGAAAACCCGTTTGAGCACAGCTTCGTTCTCTATCTCCTGAAGCGCAACAATGTCTGCGTCAAGCAGCTTCGCGTATTTCCCCAAGCGACGGTAGTCCTGTTCGTATCTCGGGTTTTTTCCCTCGCCCGAGGCCTCACGAAGATTCTCTATGTTCCAAGTGGCAATCCTGATGACCTCTGCCGACACGGGAAGCGGGAGCATCGTCACAAACAGAAGGAAAAACAGAAATTTCGCAAAAAGTCTTGCTAAAACTCCCACACAGCGCTCCATCTTAATTGCGTAAGCGGATTTTTTCACAGATCATTCGGAGGAGTCAACAACTCTCAGAAGATTCGGGGGACAGTATTCCTCTTTCAAGAATCTGTCAGCCTGTTTTCTCGCCCTGAAAAGATCCAGTGGACAGTCGACATCCATCCAGTAAAGCTTACCTATATCCAGGGGCTTGATCTTATACCCCTTGTTTATAAGCCTGTGTATTGAGGAAATGTACCACTTTCCCTCGGCACCGGGATTCCTCATCTCCTCTTCAACCGCCCTTTTGAGCAACTCCACTCCCGTATCCCTGAATACCCTTATTCCGACCGACTCGGCTGAAACCTCTGTATTTGATATCTCCTTGCTGATCTTCGTGATCCTGCCGTCCTCTACAACAACCTTCATGTCTTCCCTCTCATAACGTGATCTCTTTTTTATAGGAAGACAGATTTTCTCATCCCTGACCAAAAGTGCCTTGTCCAAAACGCCTGTCTCGTATACGTCATCTCCGTTCATAACCACAAGGTCTTCATCAAGTTCACTTCGGGCTATCCACAGAGACACAAGACTATTGGTGGACTGATAAAAGGGATTGTAAAGGGTGTTGATCCTCACCCCCAAGCCGTCGTAGCTTCTCAGGAAATCTTCCACTCTTTCGAAACGGAATCCCACGACAATCACGATTTCTTTTATGCCACAGTCCCTTATGAGGTTTATCTGGTGTTCAAGTATGGAGATATTCCCGATATCAAGAAGACACTTGGGTGTATTGTGCGTATAGGGGTGCATTCTGGCCCCCCTGCCCGCTGCTAGAATTATAGCTTTCATGTCAAATCGCAAAGAAAAATTTGCGCTCAAAGGAGCCCTGAAAATAGATACTATGCATCCTAAGAAAGCAGGTATCGTTCCTTTTTTTCGTAAGATTATTAATTTTCATATAACCATACCATAAGTCCTTTTGTTATGCTTCTTGGTTATATTGGCAACTCAAGTTCCTATTCACCGTTCCCCTCTTTCAAAATCTCGAATTTGCCGGCACCTCGAATTCGTATCGAGACAATCAGGAAAAACTGGCAGGCCAATCGGTTAGAATTAACCCTATGAATCCAATACTTTCAATTGAGATTTCATACAGAGCCATAAAAAGCAATAAGGTTAGGTCCTTTCTCACCACCTTGGGAATAATCATAGGCGTCGCGGCTGTGATATCGCTTGTTTCCATAACCGGCGGGGCGAAAAACATGATAGAGGGACAGCTTGCGTCCTTGGGAGCCAACTCACTTGTCGTAAGCAGCGGAAAAAGAACAAAAAGCGGAAAAACCGCCATTACAGGGAATATAAAACCTCTTACAGGCAACGATGTGGATGCTATAAAAAATCTTGACGTGACAAAACATGTCTCTGCTATATCCAACACAACAGCGAATATCGTTTCGGGAAACAGAAACATCTTTACGGCAGTTATAGGAACCGGAAAGGATTTCATTCTGATAAACGACTGGTTTCCTGAGAAAGGAACATTTTTTAATGATCTTGACGTGAAAAAAGCGGCTCTTGTATGCGTTCTAGGAAAAACGGTAAAGCAAAATCTGTTCGGAACCCAGAACCCTATAGGAGAAAATGTAAGGATCGGCAAATATACTTACAGGGTTATCGGGGTCATGTCCCCTATCGGCCCTACCCCCAGTGGAAAAGACCAAGATGATATTGTCCTAGTACCCTACACCTCGGTTCAGAAAAGGCTTGTCGGGGCGAAATCACTCGATAGAATAACAATTTTCGTAGATCCTGCCTACGAACTGGAATACGCCAAAGCGGAAATAGAAAAGACCTTGCGAAGGCAGCATGGAATAAAGGACGAAACAGTAGATGATTTTTACGTAAGAACCCAGCAGACGCAGATAAATACCATAAAAAATGTCTCTCGAATTCTTGCTGTTCTTCTCGGAAGCATTGCGTCCATCTCGCTTGTTGTGGGAGGAATCGGAATAATGAACATAATGCTCGTTTCGGTCGGGGAAAGAACCAGAGAAATAGGTATCAGGCTTGCCGTGGGGGCAAAAGAGAAAAATATACTGGTTCAGTTCCTGATTGAATCCGTAATGCTCTCCTTAGTGGGAGGGGCAATTGGAACGGTGATCGGAATACTGGTCTCAAAAGTTGCTTCGGCCCTAACAGGATGGCCGACTCAGGTATCCGTACTGTCAATACTGGTGGCTTTTGTGTTCTCGGCTCTTGTTGGAATTGTCTTCGGGATATATCCGGCAAAAAAAGCGGCGGCGCTCAATCCAATAGAAGCCCTAAGATATGAGTAAGAGGAGATTCCCGACTTTTCTATAATCCAGGCAGTGGTATTAAATTGCCGAATTCCACATCCAAGTGCCCCGGGGAAAATCTTCCCCCTCCATTTTTCGGATAGAAGGTTACTTCGCCAAAAACTACTTTTCCGTCAACCTCATACAGATCAACACGCGCAAACGCAAAATCGCTTGAAAGAGCGCACGCAATCTCCACCATTTTTATCAAACAGTCAGGACGGTTGCGTTCTTTTTCACAACGACGAACTTTCCCGCTCTTTGCATAAAAAAAATCTAGCTTTTGCCACTCGGTATCGTAGAACGCTCTGGAGTGCCCGGAATATCTACCGAAATCCACCTGTATGAAGAGAGGGTTCCCATTGAAACAGTAAAACTTGTAGTCGTTTAGCGACCCGTCCTTGTTTTCCATATACTTTTCGCAAATTATCCGCGGTGGAATATCCTTATAAGCCCATTCCCTTTTTTTTGCGTAGAAATTTTTCCCCAACCACTTCCTCATTCCCTTTTTTGCTTTCTCTATTTCAAGAACCGATTTGTCTCTGACTATTATGTTCCATCCGCTACCATGGGTCGCCTTAAGAACGAAAGATTCAGGCAACAAATCGAAATCTATTTCATCCGGATTCTCAAAAACACCGTACAACTCATTCAATATGTGCGGTCCAATCTTCTTCTCAACAATCTTCCTGACTTCGTATTTATCCGCGTAGAGGGTCATAAGGGGATTTCTATCATACAGCTTTATCCATTGTATTTTTTCATTGAAAGTCTTGGGATTCTTTAAGTCAGGGAACTTGCCATGGTTGTACATAAACTCCAGACGGACAAGCGTTTCGTCCGGCAAAATCCTCAGCAACGATCTCAATAGAGTTTCCATTGTCAGTACGCCAGTTTGCTAACCCGAACATAGGACAAAACCGTTAGTTCACACATGCAGACATGTTCAAGCATCTGTATGGTCGTTTAGAAAACATTCTGTCACCTCCAGAATTCACTGAAGAATATGAATCTTTTTCGCTTTCATAATATCCTTGCGCTTGATGAATAGGAATCTTTTATGTTTCCTGTACCAGCCCAGAATTCTTATCCTGCTTCCACTCTGAACACCTTCGACGAACCCTCTTGCGTAAACGTTTATTCTTTTTTCGGGATCATCCTGAAAAAGCCTAAACAGAGTGAATTTCCTTCCGTTTGCCATCTCCTTGAAACGCACTTCTCCCACATAACCTTCAAGCGTGAACACCTTTCTGTGAAACTCATCCCGGGAAGAAAGAACCTGTGAAATGGTCAGGGTAGATTTCTCAAGTTCTCCGATGTCAGTATAAGTCTTGTAAACTTCTTCCTTCGCATAAGAAGGAACCAAAAGCAGCAAAAAGAATGGAAGAATCAAAAGAAGCTTTTTCGTCTTTCTCCGCATGTCGCACATATACTGTTTAAGCCGCAAGTTGTTGTCAAATCTGCTGCCATTTGAACAACGCATTACTGTTCTGGTCTACAAAAGAATCGTGGTACTAGCAGGGGGGAAATATGGCCAATTGGTTATCGGTAGTGAGCCTGCGTCTTCCCTTCATCATTGTCAAGCTGCAGCTTGACAAACAGCAGGAACTCCGTATTGTGCATATTCGGCTGCCGTTGCGCTCCCCGCCCTTGACCGAATCGTTTTCATCATAATAGCCAACAAAAAAGCGGTACGGCCAATCCTTGAGAAGCCTTAGCATATGTGTGAGGTATGAGCAGAAAGTGAAAATAATGATTGTGGCGCCCCGCCTTAATCTCGGTGGCGGAGGAGGATCCGAAAGGCAAACGATAGCGCTTGCCAACGGGTTTGCCAGAGAGGGATGCAATGTAACGGTACTGCTTACCGACAAAAAAGGAGACTTGACTTCCCAGCTTTCAAGCGGAGTCAAGGTCATTTCTTACGGTTCACGCGGAAATTTCTTTTCGAGATTTCACTTCGTATACCAATCCGCAAAAGCGAGAAAACCCGATATTCTCTACAGCAGGTTCTGGACGACAAAACCGGCCATGATTTTTGCGGGAAAAATTCTCGGAATCAAGACAGTCGCAGCTGAAGTCAGCAACATAAAGCAAAGCCTGCGACGTTGGCCACCCGTCCTGAGAAACGCAGTCAGATTCGCCAAGGTCTTTTGCTACAAGATGGCAGATTCGGTAACAGTCCAGTCGCATGCCGGAAGAAAAGCTCTCTTCCTATTCGGAATCGGAGAGAAAATACAGACGGTTCACAACGGCATAAGCATAGAACATATAGATAAACAATCAGAAGAAAAAACGACGCACCGATGGTTTAATGAGCAAACTCCAGTTGTGGTCGCCATGGGAAGGCTCGTTCCGTCAAAGGGATATGAGAATCTTTTAGAAGCAGTAAGTGCGGTAAACAACGTTACTCCCCTTAGACTTCTTCTGATAGGCGACGGTCCGTTAAAGGATAATATCATCTCCAAAGCGAGAAAACTTGAGATAGAAGACCAAATTGATTTTACCGGTTCCGTAATCAACCCTCACAAATACGCCGTAAAATGCGATATTTTTATCTGCTCCTCGCTGTTCGAAGGATTTTCAAATTCGCTACTAGAAGCGCTGGCCCTAGGACTCCCAATTGTCAGCACCGACCATGACTTCGGCGCAAGCGAAATCATTGAGAATGGCAGAAGCGGAATTCTTGTTCCAGTCGAAGACCCAGAAAAGATGGCGGAAGCCGTTTTGACGCTGCTTCGAGATAAAGCGCTAGCGGCAAAGATGGGTGAAGAGGCGAGAAAGCGTGTGCAGGAATTCAGTATAGAGAGAATGATCCGGAAAAACCTGCAGATATTCAGGGATATCCAAAAAAAGCAAAGGTAAAAGCACGGGGACATTTACAAAGCCTTTTCCCTCTTCTGCGCAGAGAACATGCTTATTCAGGTAGAATAAGCAGGAGTTTATCATATGGTATTTTACGCCTCGAGGTAAAACTTTCCAGATGCCAATTCCAGGCAACCCTACAAAAAACCTTCTCAAAAACGCATCCTGGCTTTTCAGCGGAAACATGGCCGCTTCCCTCTTCGCGGCAGCTGAACCTGTGCTGATCGCCCGGTTTTTGGGGGTGGAGCAGTTTGGTCTTTTCAGCTTAATAATAGCTTACGTAGGTATAGTCAACGGACTAATAGACTTAAGGTCTTTCCATGCTGTCGTCAGATATGTGGGGCAGTATTGGGAGCTTGGAGAAAAGGACAAAGTCCTCTCATTCATCAAGTTTTTTTACGTTCTTGATTTCCTAGTGGGCATCGCCGCTTTGGGAGTATGCCTGCTCCTAGCCGGAGTGGCAGACGATTTCTTTATCCACTCCGAAGATACGTTCAAGTTTACCCTTATTTATTCATTAAGTGTTCTGGTCTCAAGCATTAACAAGAATTCGGAAGCAGTCCTCAGGGTCTTTGACAGGTTTAAAACCATAGCTTTCGTAAGAACTTCTCGTACCGGATTAAGGGTTATCTTAGTAACCGTTTGCCTGTTCGTCGGATTCGGAATAGAAGAAATTCTCGTCTGCTACGTGATAGCGGCTTTTGTTTTCTTCCTAATGCTTCAGATAAAGGTATTCGAGGTCCTCAAGCAGTCAGGATTTAAGAGATGGACAACCGCGAAAACCGAGAACTTAGGAGCTACTATAAAAGAGGTTCACCCGTTTGTTCTTACCTCAACTTTTACGGGTTTTCTCACCAATGCTTTCAGCAGGCAGATTCCCGTATTAGTCCTAGGGCATTTCACAAGCAAGGAGGCGGTTGGATTGTACAGGGTAGCAACAATCTTCTCCGGCTTATGCGTAAGATTGCGAAAACCCGTAGAAGACACTATATACCCTGCCCTCGTAGCTGCCCAAAGTCGTGGTTCAAAAAAAGCTTTCAATGAGATTGTTTCCTATTCCGCTAAAAATCTTCTGAAAGTTTTTTTGCCGATTGGATTAATATTTTTTCTGTTCGCTGACAAAATCATTATTATTATCTTTGGTAAGGCGTACGAATCAGCCACGTTAGCTCTGCAGTTCATTGTAATCTCTGAACTCTTATCGGGTTTTTACTTCTGGATTGATTCAGTGGAACTAGCACTTAACAGACTGAGACAGAGAATGATCAGGGTTGCTCTTTCATCCGTATCTTACATAGCTGTACTTCTCGTACTGGTACAGGGGTACTCTTATAACGGAGCCGCTGCTTCGAGACTCGCCCCCGCAATTATAATACTTCTGTTTTCCCTGTTCATGTTCAACCATATTCGCTACAGAACTAAACCAGCAAGAAGAAAACAATGAAACGAATATTATTTATAACCAAAAGCTTAACTCTCGGAGGAGGCGCCGAGAAGCGTATAGTAGCTCTTGCAAATAAACTTTGTGAGAAAGGGCATACAACTGCAATTTTAGTATTTGACCTGCAAGGTGGAAAAGGTGGGAGAGCAAAAGATATTAACCCCGAGGTAGAAATTATTTTCGCACGGAGCAAATATCTCAAACCTTTTTTCCTTAGAGGGGTTTACGAGGCAGCGATGGCGATTTTCAGATGGAAACCCGACGTGCTATGTTCCATGACTTGGAGCACGAAACCTATAGCTGCAGTGGCCGCACGGCTTTTGGGAACCAGAATTGTCTTGGTAGCATGCAATAACCCGCTTCTTGAATTGTCGTATGCTTTGCCAACGCGGTGGCGTATCTGGCCTAAACCATTTGCTTTTTTTTACAGAAAAAAAGTTTACAGTCTTGCAGATGTGGTAGTCGCGGTTTCAAAAGGGGTTGGGAAGGATACCAAGAAACTTTTCCAACTAAATGAAGTTAAGACGGTTCATAACGGCATAGACAGTAAAGAAGCAGTAGAGAAATCTAAAATGGCAGATACTTCTTCTCACTCCCACAAGTACTTCCGCGACAACTGTCCCGTTCTTGTTGCTACGGGACGCATGCATATCCAGAAGGGATATCCATACCTTCTTGAAGCATTTAGGATCGTGAATGAAACAGCCGAAGCACGGTTAATAATAATTGGTGACGGTAAGCTGAAAAAGAAGTTGCTTCAGAAGGCAGAATCGCTCGGAATAAGTCAGAAAGTAGACATGGTTGGGAAAAAGGAGCCCTATGCGTATATGTACCATGGCGATATTTTTATTCTTTCGTCTCTTTGGGAGGGATTTCCCTGGGTGCTGCTTGAGGCGATTTCGCTCGGAATGCCCGTGGTGTCAACAGACTGTGATTATGGACCTAATGAAATAATAGAGAATGAAAAAAGCGGACTCCTAGTTCCAGTTGCCAACCCTCATGAACTGGCCTCCGCGATTTTAAGGCTTATCGTGGATGGAAAACTCAGGGCTGACCTATCGGTGGGAGCAAAAAAACGATCACAATATTTTTCCAGCGACAAAATGGTCTCTGGTTACGAAGAAATCTTCGTGAATCTCTAATCCACCTTCTTCCGGCAAGCACATCATCCTCATGTGGAAGAACCTTCAAAAAGTCAATGCCGGTTCCGATCCTCAAGAGACTTCTCAGGTAACTGCAGGAGCTCTCCGAATTCTTTGTCCCAACGCTCCGGTGAGAACCTCTCCATACCGCTTCCTGGATAAAAAGTTACTTCGCCGAAAACGGCTTTCCCTCCAACATCATACATATCAACCCTCGCAAAGGTAAAATCACTCGAGAGTGCGCGCGCAATCCCTATCATATCCTCCAAAGAGTTCGGCCGATTAATTTCTTTCTCGCAATAGGAACAGTTCTTGCACATAGTAAAAAAATCGAGCTTTTGCCACTCAAGAGTGTAAAACGCTCTTGTGTGCTGTGTATATCTGTCCAGATCCACCTGTATAAAGCAGGGGTTGCCGTTGAAACAGAAAAATTTATAGTCATTAATCGAACCGCCTTGGTTTTCCAAGTATTTTTCACAGACTATCCGCGCTGGAATATTTTCGTATGCCCATTCCATTTTTCTTTCTGCATAGCGATTGGTCAGCCATTTTCTCATTTTCTTTTTTGTTTCTTCCACATCAATCGCCGACTTGTTTCTGACAATCACGTTCCACCCCGAAGCGTGGGTCGCTTTCAGGACAAAAGATTTCGGCAGTAAATCAAAATCGACTTCATTCACGCTTTCAAAAACTCCGTACAGTTCATTCAGTATGTGTGTTCCGACTTTGCTCCTGACAACATTCCTGACTTCGTACTTGTCAGCGTATAAAGGCATAAGGGGGTTTTTGTCGTAAAGTTTTATCCACTGTATTTTTTCATTGAAAGTCATCGGGAGGTGCAAGTTCAAGGACTTGCCAACCCTGTATCTAAAGTCCAATCTGATAGATATCTTATGGGGTAAAAGCGGTCTTACTAACCGCCTATATAGTAGTCTTATGAACCATTTATGTGGAAGAGACATTTAAGATTCTTAAATTGAAATTTCCCAATCTCAGGCAGACAAATTAACTCCTGTTATGGTTCTACGGGATGTATTTCAGGCAATTCGAACTCAGTTCCAAGGAAAACTGTATTCGTAGAGCTAAGTTTGTCAATCAGACTCCCTACACAAACTTGTTCTAACACTTAGAATTTTCCCATGCCCGTGTTGCGGTAGGAATGCGGGTTTCCCCGCACCCCCCGCGCAGACCCGTACGTGCGCGTTAACGCATACGGCTCCTACCTTAAGTGTTTGACGGCAAAAAAAGGCTCACTTCTTTTCTTAAAAATTGCAGGATACATTGCTGGTAGTTCTGAGATACCCTATTTCTTCTCCGTATTGAATTATTCTAATTATGGAGTCATCTTCTTCAAGATTAAAACAACCTATAATACCAGGGATTATATCTTCTCTTATACATGCATCGAGGTCTGACGTGATAACCCAGTTTCCTCGGAAATTAGGTGGCTGTGTGCCGACCCTACACGCTTCCCAAAGTGTAAGAGCTTCCTGATAGTCATTTAGAATCTCCATATTATATGTTCCGTTGCCATAAAATATTAATGAGGCACGCAAACCGTCTTGTACACATTCTATAGGCCCATCGTCAAATTCCTCCGCCACTATTGACATATAAGGCCGATATCCGTTAGGTAAAGGTTCTGTTCTCGTAAATATGGGGTCCTCACAATCTATTTCGTCCTCTGTTAGCTCTCCATCATCGGAGAAAATTGTCTCGTCCTCAGTTTCATTAGATAGCACATAAGAACCACCGTAATATCCAAGCTGATCGTTACTCGATTCTGATCCCCCTCCGCAACTTACCAATAACAAGACTGCAAAAACAATTAAAAGCCTAGACATAGTACACTCCTAACAATTTGATCTCCGGCACACGTGGAGGCCGGAATTGTTTATTCCCCTACGGGAGGAGAGTAATCCTATACTATTCCTTTGTCAGAAGAAAGACCCCGTGTTGTGTATTCCGATTGAATTCGGACGGCTGAACTTCTAAATCCTTGACATTCAGACCCAGGATTATCTAGAGTTCTACTGAAGTTTGCCAGGTTAAACGCTTCAGCAAAAAACCGATTTCATATTGATGGAGATTTTATACGATGAAAACAATACTGACGGGGTGGCCTAACGGACATGGAGGATACGGATTGAAAATTGCCAAGGGAGACAGGGATAGATGTTTTCCCAGAAGAATTGAGAAAATAACACTTAAACTTCAAGATAAAGAGGAATTTGAAGTTGTTCTTACCGATTCGTTCTGGCGTAGCTGTCCTGAGTTCAGAGATAGAAATGGCAGGAAGGATATCCAGACATGGCTGGCTGAACAGATGGGTCTTCCTTGGCCTTATGGCAAACCACCAAAGTACGAGGCCGAAATCAATGGGAACTATGTAAGGGTGCTTAAGATGGTTGGTTAACAACAGAAGAGAAGGCAGCTTTTTTGTAATTACTCACCTCCCTGAAACTCACTTGCTGGGGTGAGTAATTACCTCTGAAGTTTTCTCCGAGACCAATTCGAGTTTTTCGCGATACGGCAAAGAAAACCAATTCAGCCTGCATGTGCCGCCGACTGCTCAACCTCATATGATCAATTTTTACGCAGTTCGTGCAAAATTTTCTTCATGGACAAAATGTCTTCAGGTAAAGTTTCCTCCCATTCCCGAATGATTTTCTGCCGTCTTTGAGAAAATGCGATGCCAAGGGGGAATGCTTTTCCCCGGAATCGGGAACCATTTTCAGCAAAAATACATAACTGCCAGTCAGCAAACGAAGGAGACAAACAGACATGGAAAAATATGGAAAATACGGTAAAGCGGCTATTTGCGCAACAGAGCTGATTCGCACTGGGAAATGCGACAACCCTCGTGAAGCATGGAACATCGCCTGCAAAGAACAATTTTTGCCCCATCAGGAAACATCCATAAAAAAGGGTTGCCCCAAGGGAGCATATCTGGGGCTTTGTGAAGAGGGAAAAATAGAAGATGTTCCCGAAGGTAAATATACCACTTCTGAAAAGAACAAGAGATACGCTCTTATTGCTTTGGACATCCTGCAGTCGTCTCCAAGACTTGCTAAAGAAAAACTATGGGGAAAGGTGCTGGAAAGAGCGGAAACTGAAATCCGGCATAACAACCAGCTCGACGTTGTGCTGGCTCTTTTTGAAGCGGGGCTTATCAACAAGGTCAGAGCAACATAAATATTTTTGAACTTTAAAAAATAGAGGGCGTGAGACAATACGCCAGAAGAGTGATACTACTACCCCGACCACGGTCTCTTCTGAATTCAGGTCATACCCCGATAGCGTCGAGAATCCGCTTTGTCTCGACGTAGAGATACAGCTTGTCATCCTGCGTGATGGGCCTGGAGTGCATGGTGCAAACACGGATAGGGTAGAGTCGCTGAAAGGATTCCTGCACAAAGGCAGACCGTTTGAATACCGGTTCAAAGACTCTTTTCCAGTTGTCCTTTCTCGTTATGATCTGCACGTAATCGGTGAAATCCGCATAGGCGATCAGAGGCCATTGCTCTGCGACGCTGTCTCTTGCCTTTTGCCGCTTCTCAAGCCACTTCCTGCGGGTTTCGCCAGGCACCTGGGATTTGATCCATCCCTCTCCGAATACTGACTTCATACTTTCGTCAATAAACCTGCGCACCTGGGTTTCGAAGCGCTGGAGCAGGTCGTGGGCCTTGTTCGTACGTCTGAATCCGGCTTCCTCTTCATTCTCTTCGGTTTCCGGTTCCAGACCGTAGTGCTCGACCAGAGGCGGAGGCAAATCCTTGAGTCCGGCGATGGCGGCGCTTTCCTCAAACGCTTCGGGCGGGAACGCAGTCAGAGCCGGGTCAAAACCGCGTTCCACATAAAAGGAAGTGCGGGCCGCGGGGTCGGTAAGGACATCGTCGGGCCAGCTGATCTTGTCTCTCCAGTCGCCAAGGTCGGCCCGCAGGGCATCCGTCAGGGACGCATCAAAGGCTGGCCGCGTCCTAAGAGCGTGTCCTATGCACTGCAGTTCCACAAAACCGGTGATCGATCTGCGCTTGTCGTCTATATCAAGCCAGGGGGTATGCATGGATTCCATGGCTCGCCGGAGTTCTGATCCATCTTCCCGGTAGCGCTTTATAGCGTTTGCCGCCGCACCGCTTTCAAACTCACAAAACAGTTTCGGGAGTTCGGCAGTTTCCGGCAGACAAAAATGATCCTCGACATTCGCCGCGGCGGAGTGAGTGAGCAGAGTTTCGGAATCAGGCTGCGATGCCACATCGGGAATGCTTCTTCGGTAAGGTCTCCTTATTATAGCCAGAACCGCCCGGATAAAGTTTCGGATGCGGTTTGCGTGTGTTATCAGTCGCCGGACCCCTGAATCCCTTTCCACGATTTCGATAGACGTCGGGAACAGTTTTTCAAGTCGGCGACGAAGCGTCTGCAGAAGCTTTTCGATGCTGCTGTTCATGGTAGCTCCGAACCCGGTGCGTGCAGGTTTTTTTTTCAATTATACAGCATCAATCAGGGTGAGAGAAAGCAGTAATGAATCTAATCTGAAATCAGGCTGTAACTTGAATTTTTTCTTCTGTTTGTCTTAACTCTTCACGCAAGCATCCCGTAAATCAATCTCCTGTCGCGGCGTTTTTCGGAAAAGTCGCGATTTGTGTAACCATATCTCCCATCATCTCTCTTCACCCGATTCCGTATTTCATAATACGTTGACAATTTTATTCCCTGCGGGAGAGAAGGAAGAAAACGAGACCAAGCCCTTGACGAGATCACGCATTTCCAAGGGGATTTCATCAGTTCGCATAGCATCAATAATCTTTCAAGCCGACACACTTGACTCCTTAATATTCGCTGGGTATATATACTGGCGTGCGGATAGGATTACGTCATTTTTCATCAGACAGCATAGAATGGTTAAAAGAAGCGGCGACAGACCCTGAACAGACTCGCTATGGGCTGGCACTGGGGCTTTGCGAGAAGGACAACTGGCGCAATGCCCGGGGGGAGTTGTGTCTTGCGTCCGCACGCAAGAGGCTTCCCACAATAGCGCAAGCCGTCGGAGTCAAGCTGCCCGCTCCTGCGTCCCTGCCCAAGGGCATGGTTCCTGGAGGCAAGGCTCCGCCGTTTGGAGCGGGCTATCCGGACAAGTATGTGGTTTGTTCTCTTGAGAGTCTGGGAGAAGTTTCTGTTGAGCCCGTGAAGGGGGCGGAGAAGAAGCTTTGGCGTGAGATGATACAGACTCATCATCCCGAGGGCTGGAGCAAGGTTCCCGGCAAACAGATATCCTACTGGATAACCACAGAGAATCATGGACGTGTGGGAGGCATAGGTTTCTGTGCGGCAAGCTGGCACCAGGGTGCACGTGACAAATGGATAGGGTGGAGTGCGAGGGCGCGGGTGGAGAATCTTGGTCTGGTGATAAACAACCATCGTTTTCTTCTGCTTCCGGGAGTCAGGGTAAAGAATCTGGCATCCCACGTGTTGTCGCTTGCCATATCGCAAGTGAGGGTGGAGTGGAAGGATATTCACGGGACAGAACCCGTGGCGGCTTATACCTACATATCGAGTGATCATGAGGGGAGCAGTTACAGGGCCGCTGGGTGGGAGATGTGTGAGGAGAAGACTTCAGGGCGTCCTGCGAGCGGGGGGATTGTGGAGAGCAAGACGGTATGGATGAAGCCCATATTGGGGGGATGGAAGAAGGTTCTGTGCGAAGAACCCAGGCACGTAATTGGACAGACACCAGAGCCTTATTACACAGAAGAGGCAGACTGGGCGGATGTGGAATACGGACGCAGTTCACATTCCGACGGACGGGTGAGGGAGCGTATAATATATATGGGGAGGAGGTGGGCCGATAATCCGGGGGAGCCGCTGCCAGTGGTTTTTCCTGGTGAAGCGGAGCAGAGGGGGATGTACAGGTTGCTGTCAAACAAGAGAGTTACGATGGAACATATACTTGAACCTCATACGGAAGCAACGGTGAGCCGGTGTCGTATGGAGAGAGTGGTTCTGGCTGTTCAGGACACCACTACGGTTAATTACAGTGGGCAAGAGAAGACAGAGGGGCTTGTGAGCATAGGGGGGAAAGGCAAAGGGTTGTTTGTTCATGTGGGGTTGGCGGTAACGGAAGGGAGGCGTCCTTTGGGGGTTTACGATCTTAACGCCACGGTGAGGGCAGTTGGGAAGGGTAAGAAGAAGAACAAGAAGCAGGAGAGCAAGAGGTGGGTAGAGGGGCTTTTCAAAGCTCGGGAACTTAAAGAAGCGTGCGAAGGGACGCGGGTGGTTACGGTATGTGACAGGGAGGGGGACATGTGGGAACTTCTTCGAGAGGGGGTAGAGGGAGGGGACGGTCTTTTGGTGCGTTCAAAGAAGGGGCATAAGCGGCGTGTTGTGGTAGGGGAGGAGACAGAGAATCTGTGGAAGCACATACAGAGCAGGCCGGTGCTTGCCAAAAGGGAGATAGAGGTGAAAGCATGCGGAGGGAAGAGGAAACGGGAGAGTCGGAGTGTGATGCTAGAGATACGTGCCGCGAGAGTGAAGCTTGTGGCTCCTTTAGGTGAGGGGGCTTCTGTGGAGCCGCTTGATATGCTTGCGGTAAGTGCTTTTGAGCCTGATCCGCCGAGCGACAAGGAGCGTCTTCACTGGGTTTTGCTAACCACAGAGGGGGAAGAAACAGCGGAGGATGCGGTGCGTGCGATCAAGTGGTATGAGGCTCGGTGGAGTATAGAAGAGTATTTTAAAGCTCTTAAGACGGGAACGGGAATAAAGAAAAGGAGATTTGATTGCGCAGATGATCTGCGCAAGTGTCTTGGATTTGACGTTGTTACGGCGTACAGGGTGTTTGATCTTGAGAGGATGGCGAGGGAGAAGCCGGACACTCCGGCCCGGGAGGTAGCGGGGGAGGAAGAGATAGATGCCATGTACGGTCTGCTCGAGTATGAAGGAATTATAAAGAAGAGGCCTGATGAAGTGCCCGACATACGCACTTACGTGGTTGATCTTGCGAGATACGCTGGATTCAGGCCCAGCAAACGACAGCCGCTTCCGGGTACGAAGAAGTTATGGCAGGCAGTAGTGAAGTTCAAAATGGCGTATGCGGGTTTCAGGGCCGCGCGACAAATTCAAACAAGGGGGCCCTGAAAAATAATGATGAGTCAAGTGTGTCGGCTTGAAAGATCAATAATAGCAATCGGAGTAACACTGACATTATACTCCCGTTGCAAATGGGCGTTAACAGCACTGATTGCTTCTTTGCCGGGGATAAGTTTGTAACGTTCGGATGGCTCGCTCCAAAGCCTCTCGAATTTTTCCAAGCTTTCGGCATCTATTTGGGAATCGTCAGCCTTGGAACCCTCAGAACGGATAAACCTGCGCCGATTGGAAAGAAACTGGGCCTGTACTGAGCTTTTCCGATCCACCGCAAACCTGTTCAATACTGCCGACGCTTCGCACGAATACTCCATTTTCTCTCCACTCCGCCGTGCCTGATCCTCAATTTTTCTGACCGCTGCGCGGTCTATAACAGCAGGCAACAGCACAAAGTTTTCGATTTCCTTGCGGTCAAAAATTTTTACATACTCGCAGAATTCTCTGCATCTGCTCGTTATATGACCACATTCCGCATCCGACCGATAATCTTTATCCAGTATAGCCGCACCAAGGATATTGGCCCCAAGAGTGGTTTCCATGCCCTCCTTGAGAAACCTGATCCGGTTGGGGTTAAATCCGCCGACAGGTACTACAGCAAAACCGTACCGGTTGCTTACGCTTTTTTCTCCAAGTTTCCGCGCAAACGCTCCAATAAGACGGAAATCTTTGCCTTCCACAAAAACAGCTTTCTGTGTTTTCGCCAGTTGAGTAAGGACAGGATTGGCGGTCGAACCCAGTTCGGTGAACACATCCCCCAGCTGAGACGGACTTCTGAGCCTGCGTGCGGAACGGACCCGTTTGTCAACCAGAACGATATCCGATGTTTCTGCTTCAGAAATTATTTCCGTCGAGTGAGTCGCAATCAGGATGTCCGGTCCCAAGTCGCGTAAAAGCACCAGCAACTGACGCTGAAGCTCGGAGTGGAGATAAATGTCCGGTTCGTCAATCAGAAACAGCGACGAATCTGCCGATTGTATCAAGTGAGTCAGCATCTGACACCAGACCTGAAACCCGAATCCCGACCAGAACAGTTCCCGTGTGACCCGATTTTCAAGACAGAACATGTGCAGCAGTGGCTTCTCGTGAGTCATATCGATTTCAGGTCTCTCAATGTCCATCCCGGGCCAAGTCTCCCTCAGAACCGCACGGAATTCCTCAAACTGTTCAGAGTAATGATGCCAGATATTACGAAAATTCCTCGCGGCCCTGTAGTTAAATAATGCCCGGCGCGCCGCCTCGGGCTGAAACAAGGGTTCGCGGTGTTCCACCGGTCCGAGGATCGGCACGAATCCGATCTTGCATTTAAATTCTTCCTTCACCTTTGAGGGGGTCCTTGGACATCCCCTTGGAGTATCAAGGGTAAGAATACAGGAGTTCCCGGGCAGAAAATGGAGCGTCAGAGTGCTTTTATTTGACAGAGAAAATCTTATTTCGGCATTCCTGTCATCCTCATAATTGAAGAAGATATTTTCTTCCGCTATCGATATATCCGACAAGTCAACCGTATAACCAAAACCTAGGTCGGCTTCATGCGTCGGCTTTCGTGCGTTAGCAATGCGCATAGCGGAAGCCAGAATACGAAACGCCGTCAATACAGTTGATTTGCCACAATTATTCGGGCCAACCAGTACATTGAAATGCTTAAGATCAATTCTGAAGTTCTTGAAAGCTTTAAATCGAGCAAACTCGACACGTGTAAATCTATCGACTGCGTCTGTCTCAACCATGTTGTTAAAATACGTCTTGGCTTTCTGCTACAATAAGATCCAAGGAAAAGGTTAATTCATTTCACGCAAGCAGGCAAAATCCCTGTAACCCCATGTTAATTGATGCTGAAAACATTCTACCGCGTCAATCAAGATGATACTCTTTTCACGGATATCACGAAACGCCTGATCATATTCACCTACCGGTAGGTAGCACAAATCAATGTCCACGGAAAATCTCGGACAGTCATGAAAGAAAAAATTAATGGCTGTTTTATCTATACAATCAAGTGGCTACAACACGATCAACTCAAAACATCGGGACAATTATAGTGTAAATGATGTATTTGATCCAATTTTGCCTGATTCGGACCTAAAAAATGGTTGAATTTTAGAACTGACTATTTTACCATCCAATAAATATGGGAATTCTGGAGCAGTGGGAAAATAATTTCAGCAGCGTTCTTCAGGAGATTGGCAAATCCGAAAGAGAAAAAGCAGGCGTGTTGTTGCCCGTTATCCCCGACCGTAAAAAATGGAACCAGTTTCTCGAATCGGTAAGAACTGAATGGCAGTCATGGCGCAAGAATCTGCAAAAATTTCCATCTTCTCTTATTGTTCTTTTTGGCGGCGTAGCATTTTATGAATACTACACTCGCGAATTCTGGCCACAATTCGCAGAAGCTATCGGACATGAATTACCTTTCAGCCAACGACAAAATGCCAACGATGCTTTCGTGATTGCCTCAGGAAAACACAATTTAAAAATCCTAGAAAGGCAAAACGGCACGGATTACGTCGGTTCCGCCGTTCATCATATAGGCATCCCTATCTCTCTATGGGATGAATTTCTCGAAGTCTGCGAGTGGGCATTATCAACCCATGGCTGGAGCGATTTTTCCGATGAACAATGGTCTGAATTTGCCACCAAGCGTTCCCTCGGTCGAACCCGTCTTGAAAATTTCCTAATGGATAACCGTGACACCGCAAGTGATTTCATAAAAGAAATGCACGACGCCCGTGAAATACTGATTAATGATCACAGCTTGACGATAAGCGATTTAAAACAAGCTTCCCTGCTTCGCCCGGAGTACTTTGAAGAAGTTCCAGAGACGGCAGAGTTTCTTCGCCCGCAGGACCCAGAATCTCTCATTAAAGACAGAGCCCGTCTTGTCTGGTACGAAGACCCTGTATGTATTAGGCTGCATTTACCTGCGGTGTCGAGCGACAAGCTGCCAGCGCAATGGGAAATCGCCACCATTATGCAAAACGCCGCTTCAACGCCTGACACACTGGACTTGAACTCAAAAGCATTTGACCCTTCACTTGTTCTGCAACTCGAGTCCGATCAGCAACGCGAAACACGTTGGCTGCAGGGAATTTTCCCTTGGGGGCTGTTTGATTTGGAGCGCAATAGGTTCGTCAACCTCAGACTACAGCAGCTTCCGGTTAACAGCTACGTCATCGTCTCACCCGAACCTCTGGATGAGGTTTCCCGCAGGGGTTTTGATGAGGAAGACTGGCCGACAAATGAACCCTATGAGTTTGAAGACGGTACGGAATGCTACGTAACCTACTTGTATCCCGTTGCAAACCGCCCCAGACTCTCCGTTAATCACAAGGAAAGGAGCTGGAAAATAGATTTCTGGACTAGATCAAAGATAGAGGCTCGGATTTTTGCGGGGGAAAGAAGCTACGCGGCAAACTTCAGCAGTTTCGAAAAATACATCAAACTTGAACGTCTCCCCCTGCTCTGCACATCCATACCGCTTGGCTTCTTTGAGAACGCCGAAGACGCGCTCAAGGAAAAATTCCAAGTCCGCGTTGGAGGGGAACTGACCGAGGGAAACTGGGAGAAACGTCACGAGTATGGAAGCCGGGAATTTTACTTCTGGAACTGGGGAACAAATCTCCAACCAAGAAAAAAAGTGAATATTTCGGTTAAGGTACCAGAACTCGGGGTCGAATTCGACTATCCAATTGAGATGTTAGAGATTAAGGACGGTACGGAGCACTGTTGGCAGAACCTTCCAGGGGCTTTTCTTCCTTGGGTTTTGCTTGCCCAACCCCGCTCCAGCACAGCAAAGGAAGGCATGAAGCACAGCGATCTGATGCTGGCCAAGGACGCAATTACACCCGACGGTCAACAGAACTTTTCCATGTCCTTGCTCCGCAAATATGCAAAATGCGGACTGCTAAAACAAAATGGTGCGCGGTGGATTATCGTCGAATCACGTGCGGTCTTTGAGCCGCCCGTTGAAAAAGAATGCAATCTGCAATTCTGCGGCAACCCAGCCTTGCTCTGGCGTCTGTTTCGGTATATGGCTACTACTGCTTCTAACTTACCGGTCGTTGAGGTAATTAGAAAACGAGGGGAACCGCCTTATCTGCTAATGAAATGGGAAGAGAAACAAAAAAACAGAGTCAAAAAATATCTTGAAAAACATGACAGAGTATCCTTTGTTTCCAATCTTTGGGATGAATCATGAACTCACTTACCAAACGTTTTAAGACGGACGTATTCGATCCTTATCTCGATCTGTTGAAGGCCCAGTACCGGTTTCATCCCCGGTTTTCCCACGCTAAACAGATATGGGAAGAGCAGCTCACCATGGAAAAGCTGGTTCGGGGCCCCTATCTGGAAAAGGCTCAGATGTACGAGCCGGGTGAGTCTCTAGACACACTGCCCTTGCACAAAGAAACGAAAGCGACCATACGCAGTCAGTTGGGAACCCATTCTCTTTACAAACACCAAACCGACGCGCTTAACTTGTTGCTGAACGGGCAAAACGCCATTATTGCTACCGGGACGAGCAGTGGTAAAACATTTTGTTATCAGATCCCCATTCTCGACGATTTGCTTCGCAATCCATCGCCGGGACTCCGGGCAATAATTATTTACCCGCTAAACGCCTTGGTAAATGACCAGTTGGGCGAGTGGGAGCAAATACTGAAAGATTACCCTCACATCACTTTTGCACGTTTCACCGGGCAGACTCCCGGTTCGCAGAAGCAGTATGAAAACAGACTTAGAGAAGTCATAAAAGAACAACTAGCCGACGAAGAACTGACTCAGCAAGAACTCCAGCGCAGAGTTGACCGGCAACTAATAGAAGAATTAGCCGCGGAACCCAAGAATCGACTTAATCACCGGGAAGACATTCGCGCCAACCCACCTCAGATATTGATCACCAATTTCTCAATGTTGGAATATCTTATGGAACGTCCTGTTGATGCCTCGATTTTTAAAAATGCGCATCTTAAGTTTTTGGTTCTCG
Organism: Thermodesulfobacteriota bacterium; assembly: GCA_965208155.1. Lineage (GTDB taxonomy): Bacteria > Desulfobacterota_D > UBA1144 > Nemesobacterales > Nemesobacteraceae > Nemesobacter. The sequence continues at coordinate 1,513,065 of OZ242322.1, read as the reverse complement.
ACGAAGCGCACTCTTATCGCGGAGTGCAGTCAACCGAAATCGCTTTGCTGATCCAACGTCTCAAAGACCGTCTGAACCTGGAAAACCTGACCAGCATTGCCACTTCCGCCACTCTTGGCAAGCCGGAAGATCCCGGAAGTAAATCTAAAGTCCGGGAATTCTCACGTGATCTTTTCAGTGAAAATTTCTCCGAGTCAAATCCGATTTACGGAACACCGGCCGAAGCTCGCCTTGAAACACCTTCATTCCGTCCGATGGTGAATCAATACATTAAAGCAGCCGAACATCTACAGAATGGAGATGAAATTTCAGTCCGTCAGGCGCTGAGCCCCAACCATACAGCCGAGACTCTGGCGGATTTGCTGAAACATGATGAAAACCTGTACCGTCTGCGCAAGAAAATTCTTAACAAACCTGTACTGTTGCGCGAGGCGGCTTATAAACTGTGGGACAATAATCCCCAAGCCGAAGACGGACTGCAGGCTCTTTTGGAAATCGTTGCATCCGCTAAACGAGACAACATAAACGACGACTTGCTTCCGACGCGGCTACATTACTTCGTGAGGGTGCAAGATGGCCTCCATGTTTGCCTAAATCTGCAATGCCCAAGCCGAAGAGACGGAAAACTCGCGTTTTTCGTCTCTCGCAAAAGCAACGAGGATACCCCTGAAGGACTTTGTCCCGACTGTTACGAGAAAGGACATCAATCGCAACTCGTCGAGGTCGTTACATGCCGCAAGTGCGGTTACCTCTTTGGAGCTTTGCAAGACATGGGACCGCGCCGGGCGCAAAACCCGGAAACAGCCGGTAGCTCCACAAAATCTTACTTCGACTCCTTCTCAACGGAACTAGGCTGGGCGGCGGACTCCTTCTGGTCATACTTCTGTGTGGAAGAAGACTTGCCTTATCCGCCTCAGCCAAAAGCAGACGATGAAGATGATGAGGATCCAGACAACCTGTTTCTTAATCCCGCAAAGCTTGACTGGTGTTCAAAGTGCTGCAAAAAGCATGATGAGGGGGAAGGAGACAATTGTCGGTGTCAGGGTCCTAGTTTGCGCAGAATAGAAATTTTTCACCGCCAATGTCACCACTCGGGAAGGACCAAAGACAACCTATATGGTCAGGAGAAAAAAAACCTGACATCATGCCCGAACTGTGCGGCACGCAATGGTTCGGGTCTTGAACCTTTGCGAAGGTTTCAAGAATCTGAAGACGAAACGGGGCTTGCCATGGCTATCCCACTCTCACACTTTCAGGTGAGTGCAGACCGGAAAGCAACTAGATTCCCTCGCAAGCTGCTTTGTTTTACCGATCACCGCCAACGCGCCGCCGCATTTCCCTCGCTCTTGGAAGAGGAAACCTTCTCACATGATCTTGGACGAATGATTGTCAAAGTTATAGACAAGGAGCGAGAACCCGTTGATATAGTAACTCTGGGTGAAAAACTGGCCACTCATGCAGACCCGGAATCAGAAGAATACAGCCTGGGATTTTTCCTGCCTGCCTCGCGCTTTCCTGATGAAGAACTGGACTCCAAAAGCAAGCGAAATCTCTGGATCGCGGAAATATTCAGCTATTTCGGCATTCAGGACTCCGCACGCGAGTCAGCAGAGGACCTAGGCTTGGTTGCGGTAGAATATCGGCTCAGTGACGACGAAAAGAACAGCTTCTGCGAACTTCTACCGACACCATCTCTCTCGCTTGAGGAATCCACCGCGGCTTTGCAAGTTCTGCTGGGATTTCTGCGACGCAGAAAAGCATTCACTTTACCGAAAGGTAGAGTTGAACCCGACGCAACTGCGTTTGGTCGCGTCACAGCCGATATTTATTACGACCTCCGCCGCGAGGGGGCCAGAAACACTCACGGCTGGCTGCCACGACGCAACAAAGATGGTGACTACCGTGACAACGTTATAACGGATTATCTGCGTCGTCTGCTGTACCTGTCGAGAGAAGAAACTTATGAGCTTGGAGACAAAATCTGGAAATTCCTGACCTCTCGTGACCTGCTCATCGGTTCCCAGAAAGGATGGAAACTTGACCACGAACGCCTGTTCGTAGTAGAAACTCGCATGCGCTACAAATGCTCCCGCTGCGGAATTATAACGGCTTATTCCGCACGCCAATGTTGTCCAAGCAAGGAATGCACCGAGAAAATACAAACCCACATTTTTGATCCTTCTAAGGAGAACATAATCGCCCGCTGGGTAGCAGGCACAGACAACGTGCGATTCAAAACCTTAAAATCCGAGGAGCACACCGCACAGATAAGCAAAGATCTAGCCAAGAAAATTGAGGACGAATTTCGAGCCGAAGGAGTCAACCTGCTCAGCAGCACCACTACGTTTGAAATGGGCATAAATATAGGCGACCTGCAAAAGGTACTGCTTCGTAACGCTCCCCCGACAAGCGCAAACTACGTGCAAAGGGTAGGACGCGCAGGCCGCGGATCGGATAAAAATGCGGTCTGTGTAACTCTCTGTCGCCGGACAAAATATGACGCGGATGCGTGGAATGACCCTCCCAACCGTTTAATGTCGGGGGAGGTACGTACTCCAACCGTATTCACAGAAAATCCTATCATTGCCCAACGGCATTTCAACGCAGTAGCTTTCTCACGGTTCCTGCGAGTGAAGATTGCCGAAGAAGGAATAATGGAGAACACAAGACAGCAGATTGATTTGGGAAATTTCTTGTCCCCGTACTCACTCTCCAACATACCACAGGGCTGGCTGCAGAACTCACATTTAGATTTCCTTGAATGGCTGAAAACTCAGGAGAAAGAGGAGATGTTCCAGACTAGGGCAACGCATTCGCTCCTAAAGGCCGTCAGCAATTTCGACAAGGGTAAGGAAAAAACAAAAAAAGAATACGAAAAAATCTTGAGAGATATTGAAAACGAATTGTCAGCTCTTATGAGTGAGCGTAAAAAATTATATGATGCGGGAAGCAACCTTACAGATATTGATCGTACTGTGAAAAATCTGCTACATAGTGATGTCATCTCTACTATGGCGAAACGAGGATTTCTGCCTCGCTACGCTTTCCCGCTGGATGTCGTGACTTTGGAAACGGGCTGGAGTCGCTGGTCGCGTGATGTCGATGTTGAGCTGAGTCGTGACCGCGGTATCGCCATAGCGGAATTCGCACCCGGAGCGCAAGTTGTCGCCCACAAGAAAGTCTTCACCAGTGCCGGACTCTATGTTATCGGCACTACCGACAGGCCCCAGCGACTATGGTATGCTAGATGCAGAAGTTGCAGACAGATTCGTACTGCAGGCATTCAGGATCAGCTAAAGGGACCTTGTCCCGTCTGTCAAAGACGCATCACCGATCAAGACATCAGGGCTTTTGTTGAACCAACTGCTTTTAGCGTCAGAAAAACACGCAAAAACGTCGGCGCAGAAAGACATCGTCGTACATCGCTGATTCGACAACGCCAAACGCTAACACACTTTATTGATTCTGTGGAAGAATCAAAATTTAAAAGAGATGGCTTATTTGCCATAGCGCTCAAGGAAGATGGAACCCTATTCCGTTACAACCTAGGTCCGGAAAATAAAGGTTTCGTTCTCTGCCAAGATTGTGGTCACAGCGAACCAAGGCACAGTTTCAAGTCAGGCAAAAAACACAAAAAACTGCGGCCTGGAAACGAAGATTGTGAAAAATTTCCCTCGGGTAGACCATTGGCTTATGGACATCGATTTCAGAGCTTCTGTCTTATAGTCAGGCCAGATCAAGTCATTCCATCAATCGAATCTCTGTCATTTGCACTTAAGAAAGGATTATGTCAGTTTTTGGATATAGAAACTTTCGACATTGGAGTCTCGTGGCGATGGCGCAGTAATTCAAGAGCCGTTGAAGGATCCCCGGCGGAAATAATCCTCTACGACCGTACTCCAGGAGGGGCTGGCTTTGTAAAAGACGGGTTCAATCAATGGTCACAGGTAACTGAGAAAGCACATCAGATATGCAGTTCCTGCAACTGTCAAGCAGCATGCTATGAATGTTTAAAAGATTATGACAACCAATCTCATCATGAAGAACTAGATCGCCATAGGGCAAGCAGGTATTTTACTCACGATACAGCCATTGATTGCTAAAACCCAAAGTTGTTTACAATAACCGCAACAACATGCTACCTTTGCCAGCAGAAATATCCTGTTCCTGGAAGATTGTCCCACGGTAATGGTGTTTTTTAGGATAGCTATCGCCAATTATAGCATAACGCACTCTGATTCTCCTCTTCTGAAGTTTTCTCCAAGACCAACTCAAGGTTTTGCGCGGTATGGCAAAAAAACCAATTCAGTCTGCATGTGCCGCCGACTGCTCAACCTCGTATGATCAACTTTTTACACAGTTTGTGCAAAGCTTTCTTCATGGACAAAATATCTTCAGGTAAAATCTCCTTCCATTCCCGAATGATTTTCTGCCGTCTTTGAGAAAATGCGGTGCCAAGGGAGTGCTTTTTCCCGAAATCGGGAACCATTTTCAGCAAGAATACACAAGTATTCAGACAACTTGCTGCCTGGGAGAAAATAAGTAATGGAAAATTTTTCGTTGTTGCATCTGATTTGGAATCTGATTCCCAAAGACATGGTAAGCGGGTTCTTTGTCGTATCTCTGCTATTGTTTACGGCCTTTTTCGTGAGAAAAACGCTGCTCGATTATTCCCGGTCAAAACAAAACGTATCATTCTATATGGGGCTTCTTTCGGACCTCAAGCAGGAAGACCTTGCACAGAGACGCAGCGAAATCATAAGCAAATCTCAGGAGAACCCCGAATTAGGGAACGTATGGGAAGAGTTCGACGAGTCGCTGGTTCTGCACAAGGCCGCAAACGGCCAGTACAGGCTTTCCAATACGCTTGACGCGGCCCATTTTTTCAATGCTCACACTTTAGCCAAAGATCTGACCGAAAACAGGTTGCTTGCGGCCGTGCCGGGTTTTCTGGTGGCCATAGGGGTTATCGGCACCTTCGCGGGACTGCAGCTCGGGCTCTCGGGGGTTGATCTCGGCAGTGGCGATGTAAGTGACGTGAAAGAAGGTATATATGGAATGCTCTCCGGCGCGTCAATAGCGTTTCAGAGTTCGCTCTGGGGCATTGGCCTCAGCGTGGCGTTTAACTTTTTTGAAAAACGCATAGAGCGCAGGGTGCGCGAGAGTATCGGCGAAGTCCAGAACCGCATAGATTTTCTGTATCCAAGAATAAGCCCGGAGCAGATGCTGGTTGAAATTGCGGACGCGGGGAAAGTGGGTACGGAAACAATGCAGGGGCTTGCCGAGCAGATAGGCAACAGAATGCAGGAGGCCGTAGCCCAGTCGGGGGAAGCTTTCGGAAGAATCCTGAAAGAAAACCTCCATGAAATCCTCTCCCCGGCGCTTGAGAAAATGGCATCCGACGCGAAAACAGGTTCTGAAAAGGCGCTTGAAAGCATCGTCGAGCGGTTTATAAACAGCTTCGGCAAGGCGGGAGAGGAACAGAGAAGCATGATGGACAGATCTTCAACCGAGATCCGCGAGGCCATAGGAGGCTTCGGAGAAAGCATGAACCAGTTTCTCGGCGGCCTTGACAGGCATGCGAGGGAAACAGAAGAGAAGAATCTTGCCCGAAACGAACAGCTGGGAGCCCTTATCAGGGATTACGAGACAAGAACCGAAGAACGTCAGGCGAAGATATCTTCCGCGATTGAGTCTCTCATGAAGGAAGTGAGCGGCGGGGTAAAAGAGCAGATGGATATGCAGCGCCGATTCGATCAGGAACATCGCAGTGCCGCCTGGCAGCAGATGGATGAAATGCGCTCCTCCCAAGAGAATCTCGGCCGGCAGTTACAGACCATGCTCTCCCGTCAGGATGAATCTTACGGGGAACTGCATGAAAAAATGTCCGCTCTCTACGAAAGTTTTGAGCGTGTATCGGGCACTAACCGAAGCGCCGCGGAGAATTTCAGGGAATCTTCAGAGAAAATGCTTCAGGCCTTCTCCGCGCTCTCGAACATGAGCGCGGAGATAAGCGGCGCGTCCGGTTCCATCGGTGAAGCCGCGGGACGGCTTGAGCGCTCCACTGCCGAGATGGTCAGGATAAATGCCGAGACGGCGCAAAAGCAGGAGGGCGTGGTTTCACTCTACGGGAAACTTGCCGGGGAAATACACAAGGCCTCGGAAATTCTAAACGATGCGGCGCAGCACGCGGAAAAAGGTTTTGAGTCGGTTGAGAAGAACCTTCACGGTTTTCAGGAAAAGATGCGCGCTCACGTTGAGGACATGCGCGTGCAGATGAATGAGATGATGAAGAGCTTTGCGGAAAGCGTAAATGTCCAGACTACAGAGCGTCTTCGGGAATGGAACGCTCAGACGGCCGAATACACACAGACCATGACCAGCGCGATACAGGCAATAGCCGACGTCGTGGAGGATATAGAGGATAAAACGGAGCGTAGCAGGCAATGATTGGCAAAGCAAGGGACAGGAATGTTCAGGTAGACGAAGAGAATCCGTACTGGATTTCGTTCTCGGATATCATGGCGGGGCTGCTTATAATATTCATACTGGCGTCCCTTATCCTCATACTTGAACTGCTTGAAACCAGGGAGCAGATCAACCGAAGCGTTGCCAGCATTGTAGAGGCGGAGCAGGTGCGCGGAACTATCCTTCGCGAAATCCAGGAAGAATTGAAGCAAAAAAATATTCTGGTTGAAGTAAGCGACAACGAATCAGTGCTCAGGATACCCGATGATCTTCTGGCGTTTGAGACTGACCGCTACCGCATTCCTCCGTCGCCGAGGATTCAGGAAGTAGTCTACGAAATAGGGAAAGTGATCTATGAGCGGATTGCTTACGAGAAGCGCTGGCAGTATCTTGATACGATTTTCGTTGAAGGACACACCGATTCCCGACCCTCTTACAGGCAGATGGGAAACTGGGGGCTTTCAGCCTACCGGGCCATCTCTGTGTGGAATTACTGGATTGAACACCTCCCCGAAGAAATGAGGCTTGAAGATCTCGTGAACCATGAAAACGAAAAACTCTTCTCCGTAAGCGGCTACGCGGAGACGCGGCCCGCCGTGGAGAAGCAGCTGACCGAATCGGATTACATAAAAAATCGCCGCTTGGATATCCGGTTCACCATAAGAAAACCCAGCAGGGAAGATTTTAAAAGCGCCATAAAAGCAGTTGAGGAAATGTGATGTTTGAACCGATTGTTTTCAGTCTTCCGAAACCGGATGAGCGAAGCATTGCCCTTATCCACAGAAGCGAAAAAAAGCTTCGAGCGCGCGCGAGGAAAGTCGGAATGACATCTTCTGCGTTCTCTTCGGCAGTGAAGCGGCTTCGCAACCGCCTCTCCGGTTCTCCCCCAAGACATCTCGCGGATCATATCCGAAAGCCTATCGATGTGCGTGCCCTGGCAAACCTGATGGCCCACGATGACGAAATGTCCCCCCGTGTCTATATTTCAGAAGAACTGCTTAATTCAGTAGAGAGAGTAACTCCATCGGTGAAGAGACTGGCCCTGCTGCTTTTCGCCGATGCGTATCTCAGAAGATACAACGAAAAGTGGGGAGAACGAGATATCCACCTGCTGGGAAGCTTCATACGAAAACATCTTGACCGCTACAAAAAAGGCGCAAGCAGCCTGAGTGTTCTCGCCGCAAACAGAGAAACTGTATTTTCCCCGGGAGGTCCCGGCAGAATCGCCGCTGTGGCGAGGAATTACTCAACAGATCTTGAAGAGGTCTTTTCGAGTCTCGGCATCGAGCAGTATGCCGGGGGGCGTTATCTTCTTGTGTGCAGATATCTGTATTATATAGAAGAGCTAAAGAACATCCCGGCCGGAGCTGATCACCCCGTACTTAAAGAAGTAGTGAAGGAGTCCGTATATAACGCCCCCGCGGAGCGAAGATATCTGCTCGGTCATGAAATTGCCTCCATTCTGATTGACCGCTCGAGGGAAAAAGGCGTTATCTCCGAGAAATGGCAGCAGGCAGTGCTGCGCATAGCGGGCGACCCGAGGGTTCCGCGCAGCAGCATCAGTTACCAGAGATGGTGGACAGTGCTCGGAGAGAAACGAGAAGGGATAATGAGGAAATGGCTATCCAGGGTTGATCTTGACCTCTTCCTCAAGATTCTTGACGACTACGGCAAATCCTCGGGCAATGAAGCCATGCGGCGTATGTTTCCGCAAAGAAAGCGCTTTCTTGAGGGGCTTCTTGAACAGGGGCTGGTTTCGCATTCAAGACTCTTTATCAACAAGAAAGCGGAAAGTTTTCTGAAGCAAAGCTTTGAGGCAGAGGATCTGCCCGATTACTACGCCACAGTCAGCGGCGGAGATATATCAATGATATATCTTAACGTCGGACATCTGCATATGATTGAAGGAACGCACAACTTCTCCATCAGGCTTTTCTCCAGAATTCCCGAGACGCTTGATATTCTGGATTATGAACGAAACCATTTTCATTCCAGCGAGCTCGCGATAATTTTCCGTGATGTGAAGAGAATTGCCCACATGGATTTTGAGAGAATTCCTCACGACCCACGGGGACAGTGGCAATACAAAGCGATATCATACATGCAAAACCACGGAGTTCGCCTTGATATAGAAAAGCTGTTTTCCAAGGGTGAGTATTCTTCTTACCTTAAAACTCACGGGTGGCGGCAATGAGTATTTTGGAATCTACGCACAAAATAAAATCTTCTGACTCCTCCTCAAGTGCGTTTTCTCTCGCAACAGACAGCAGTGGAGTGATTTTCTATCTTCCAGGTGAAAATTTCGAGAACTGCAGAAAAGGTGCGGGTGACAGACTGGTTCTGCATCAGTTCATATACCTCAAGATGCTTGAAGAACAGGGAGTGGCGGAGGAAATAAAAAACGGGTTCAGGGTTCCGTCTGACGTGGCGGCAGCCCTTGAGCAGGAAGTAGTGGAAACACTCGGACTGCCGAAGAGGTTTCCCGGCAGTTTCATCACACGTGTTCGCGGGCAAAGCTGGAAGGAAAATTTCAGCGTGGAAATGATTCCTGTCACGCAAAGCGGCAGGAAGGAACCCGTCTATTCAGTTGAGGGGCCGTTTCTCAAGTTCAGCTCAAGGGAACTCTATCTGCTTACCGCAGAGCAGCTCAACGTCTTTTGCGCTCTTGAAACCCATAAAGACACCGCGTCAGAGCCAGCTGAAGCGCGAAACCTGAGGCTTGTAGCCGAGATGCAGAAAGCGCAGACCGAGGGAATGAAGGTCGATCTCTCCCAGTTCAGGGAACTGAAAGTAAGGTTTTCCGACAAAGTGGGAGTGAATGCCGTGGAACAGGAAAACGGGGAACTTTTACTTGTTCCGTCTTTCGGCGGAGGAGAGAGCCCCGCTGAAATAGACAAGAGGCTTGGAAACCTGCCGAAAGACGGGAACGGAGCGTCTCTTCGTGTTGGAAAACAGATAGTTTTTCTCGACAAAGAACGCCTGCGAGCGGTGAACGAAATAATCGAAAACCGCCACATCAGAAAGGACCAGATCAAAGTTTTTCTTGAAGCTCCGGGAGCGTTTCTCGACGCCTCCCTTGTTGATCTTGACATAGGGTTTTCACTCAGGGTTCATGGCGAAGCCGAATTCAAACACGCCTATTTCGGAGAAACGCATAAATCCGGCATCAAGTGGTTTGGGGACACCAGGGAGGGCACAGAAAGTCGCTCCGACCTTTCGGAACTGATCCAGACAGAAGAAGATCTACAGCGTTTCGAGTCCCAGTTCGCCGACGCGGCGGGGGCAGCCGCACGGGAACTCCACTTTGATGGACATCTAGTCGATATTTCTCCTTCGGCGGGGATTGAAAAACAACTTGAAACCATCAAGGGCGGACTGCGGGAAGGTAGGGGCGGCAGTACAACGGAAGTCTCTGGAACCTCCACGCCGCCGGAAATGCCGTCCGGGGGCAAAGTCGCCATTGATATTGAACTGAATGACGAAGAAGTGGGCTTCTATCTGGATGAAGAGCTTTCCAGGTCACGCTATGGGGATGAAATTGACTTTGAAAAATATAAACGAAGAGCGTTTTCATATCAGGAAGAAGGAGTAAGATGGATACTGGGTCAGTGTGCTGGTTCAATCGATATGTCGGATAATGAAGCCGGAAAACATGGAGCGCTGCTTGCCGATGATATGGGGCTTGGAAAAACGTTCATGTCCCTGGTGGCTGTTGGAGAATACCAGTCATTGCTGAAAAAACACGGCGAGACGGAACGGCCGGTTCTTGTGGTCGCTCCTGTAAGCCTCCTTGAGAACTGGAGGCAAGAGGCCAGAGAAACTTACCCTGATTCAGAGACTCCTTTTGACGATATTGTTATTCTTCAGTCTGACTTTGATCTTGGGAAATACAAGACTAAGGAGGAAACCGAGGGCGACAGGACAACTGACGACACACACAAGAACCTGCGTTATTCGTTAAAAATCGGCACTGGTCCGGATCGACTTGATATGCCAAGACGTCTTGTGCTCACAACTTACGCTACTTTGCGCAATTACCAGTTTTCCCTTTCGCTGGTTGACTGGTCGGTTGTTATTTTTGATGAAGCGCAGTTCATCAAAAACCCAAACGCTCTTGTCACAAGAGCGGCCAAGGCTCTTAAGTCCCGCTTCAAGCTGCTGATGACGGGAACACCTGTTGAAAACCATCTGGGAGAATTCTGGTGTATCGTCGATACCGCCCGCCCGGGAAAACTCGGCGCCTATCAGTCCTTCAGGGAAACCTATATTAAACCCACAATTGCTGCCGTCGGAGAGGACAGGGACAGCAAGCGAATCTCTGTGGGTCGCGAGTTGAGAATAGCTACGGGAGAGACAATGCTACGCAGGATAAAAGAGGATGAATTGGAAGGGCTCCCAAGCAAGACTGTTTACTCGGGCTACCGGGATTCAGATAGCAAGACCGTTTATATGGATATTCTTGCCTGTCAGATGAGTCCGCCCCAACTCGAACGTTATGATGACATTATGAAAACAGTCAGAGAAAGGGGACGCGGGTTAGGTTCATTTCTGGGCGGACTTCGTCGCCTGCAGGATGTCTCCCTGCACCCGCAACTTCTTGACGGCAAAACAATCCCTTTGCCAAATAACCCTGAAGAAGCAAGGAAAATGATTGATGAATCGGGGAAACTGAAGCAGACATTTGTCCTTCTTGACAAAATAAAGTCCAAAGGAGAAAAGGTGATCATTTTTGTTATCAGCAAACGGCTTCAGCCTTTTCTGAAAATCGTATGTCAGAGGATGTACGGAATTAATGTAGGCATAGTCAACGGCGATACCAAGGCCGGTTCCAAGGGAGACAGCGGCAATACGCGCCTGTCTCTGATTGAAGAATTCCAGTCTGCCGCGGGCTTCGGGATAATAATAATGTCGCCCCTGGCCGCAGGAACTGGACTTAATGTGGTTGGCGCCAATCATGTTATTCACCTTCAACGCCACTGGAATCCGTCAAAAGAGGCACAGGCTACCGACCGCACGTACAGGATCGGTCAGAAACGCGACGTCAATGTCTATCTGCCAATACTGCATCACGCTGAATTCGACAGTTTCGACGTTAACTTGGACCACTTGTTAAATAAGAAAAGCAACCTTAAAGATGCTGTAATGGCACCTGGAGTAATTAACCCCGAAGAACTTGGAGAGTCCGTGTTCCGGTATGAGATTCCAGAGGCAAACCATTAACAATCTTAAATATAGACAAAATTATGTTTCATTTATAAGGAATATTCTAGTCAAACGTCTTCGCTTTCCAATACTACCTTTCTAGCATTCAATCTAAATGAATCGTAGTCTTTATGGTAATCACAACCCGCACAGAACACCTCATGCTTTTGCGAATCTTCGTTTAACCGCACACCTAATCGAACAGTTTTACCTTTTGTCAGGCATGTCGGACATGGCGCTTCTCTGTTCGTGTAGCCGCAAAGCCCTTTCCCGAAGTTCGTGCATCCCAGGAATATGGAATACGGCGGAGGGTTGCTCCTTACTCTTCTTACAAGACCTCCCCTCCATCTCCCCTGAACAAGCCCCTTGCTGAAACATTCAGGACACGGTCCGATAACATCCTCTCTCAGAACAGCATCATTGAACTTGACGTCAAGACTATCGCATATCTCTTTTATTTCCTCTGTAAAGGATGACGGCTGAACGGACTGGTTAACCAGAAATATTTTCTCTCTGGCCCGGGTCATGGCCACGTACATCACCCGCCTCTCTTCCGAATTCGGATAGCCGTCTCCCGGAGGCAGAAAAACCGAGAGAAGAGGGTCTTCCTCTCCGCAACCTGGAAAACCTCTCATGCCCGAATCCATTCCCAGTACGATAACGATATCATCCTCAAGGCCTTTTGAACTGTGGATCGTTCCCTTGGATATCTTAAGATCGTCCCTGAAAGCCATAAGTTCTTTGGGGCTAAACCCGATTTCCCTGTTCTTCCGCCCCAGGATAAAAACCCCCTTGCTTTTATCCGACCTTGGAATCAGGTTCAAAACCCTTTTCAAATTATCGCTGTCATAACGGTCAACAGAACATATGTTGACTGCGGGGGTGCTGTCGTCCGGCGGTCGGGAACGGATGGATTTTCTGATCTGGGCGGGGTTTTTCTGAATAAACTCAGAAGCAACGTCGGATATCGGTCTGCATGTCCGAAATGTCTCCTGAATCCTGCAAGTCCGCGGCTCAAACAAACGAGCATCCCGCCCCGACACCCCGTCTTCGGCAACCAGCGGACTTTCAGATTCGGTAAACTTCTTCATCGCCATACTGTCCGAACCGGTAAACCTGTAGACCGACTGCCAGTCGTCTCCCACCGCGAAGAGACGGGAATCTGCGGCAAGTATACGGGCAAGGAAATTCTTTCTGGCTTCCGATACGTCTTGAAACTCATCTACAAGGACATACTTGTACCGGTTCGGAAGCACTTCATCCCTCTCGGCACCGCTTAAGTGGCGGATCGGCCCAAGGATCATATCCTCAAAATCTATGGTGCCGTTTTCACGAAGAATCTCCTCGTAAGTCTCAAGAACCGGGAGAAAGAACTTTTTAAAAAGGCTGCTTCTGAATTTGTCGCGCAGGGAATCAAGCCGCACCGAAAGACCCCCCGGAGAAAGATCGTTCGCCTTGGCAAGCTTTATGCATCTTGCGATCAGGCTGTACGTATCGTCCGAGTAAAGGTCCTCAAGGCGTTTTTCTATATGTTCTTTTGCAGGAGGGTTATAGGAGATGTCCTTTTCGTCAAGTTTCCGGAAAATCTTCTCAAGCACCGTGCCCTCGTAATATTCGTAGCTGTAGGTAGTGCCTGCCAGAAAAAGCCTTTTTTCGTTGGTTTTTCGACAGAATTCCAGATGGCACCCAGGCCCCAGCTCCTCCCAAAACCCAAATGCCCTACAAAACCACTAAATCATCCGATTTCTCCGATATTCGGACAAACCTCTCCCTTGAACTCCTCAAAACAGCTTGTCCTTTCTGCAGAACTGCTTAAGCAGCTACCAGCATACACGGCTTGAGCCTCCTTTTCTCCTTCTCCCTCTCCCTGTTTCTTACCAATACCCCAAGACGATGAATGTTAGTTGCCAATACCGATAATGCCACACTCCTCGCAAAACCATCCTTCCCACAAACCCTTACCTTCTCACACCCCTTATCTTTCAAGCCGACACACTTGACTCCTTAATATTCGCTGGGTATATATACTGGCGTGCGGATAGGATTACGTCATTTTTCATCAGACAGCATAGAATGGTTCAAAGAAGCGGCGACAGACCCTGAACAGACTCGCTATGGGCTGGCACTGGGGCTTTGCGAGAAGGACAACTGGCGCAATGCCCGGGGGGAGTTGTGTCTTGCGTCCGCACGCAAGAGGCTTCCCACAATAGCGCAAGCCGTCGGAGTCAAGCTGCCCGCTCCTGCGTCCCTGCCCAAGGGCATGGTTTTTGGAGGCAAGGCTCCGCCGTTTGGAGAAGGCTATCCGGACAAGTATGTGGTTTGTTCTCTTGAGAGTCTGGGAGGAGTTTCTCTTGAACCCGTGAAGGGGGCGGAGAAGAAGCTTTGGCGGGAGATGATGCAGACTCATCATCCCGAGGGCTGGAGCAGAACTCCCGGCAAGCAGATATCCTACTGGATAACCACGGAGAATCATGGGCGCGTGGGAGGCATAGGTTTCTGTGCGGCAAGCTGGCACCAGGGTGCACGTGACAAGTGGATAGGGTGGAGTGCGAGGGCGCGGGTAGAGAATCTTGGTCTGGTGATAAACAACCATCGTTTTCTTCTGCTTCCGGGAGTCAGGGTAAAGAATCTGGCATCCCACGTGTTGTCGCTTGCCATATCGCAAGTGAGGGTGGAGTGGAAGGATATTCACGGGACAGAACCCGTGGCGGCTTATACCTACATATCGAGTGATCATGAGGGGAGCAGTTACAAGGCCGCTGGGTGGGAGATGTGTGAGGAGAAGACTTCAGGGCGTCCTGCGAGCGGGGGGATTGTGGAGAGCAAGACGGTATGGATGAAACCCATATTGCGGGGATGGAAGAAGGTTCTGTGCGAAGAACCCAGGCACGTAATTGGACAGACACCAGAGCCTTATTACACAGAAGAGGCAGACTGGGCGGATGTGGAATACGGACGCAGTTCACATTCCGACGGACGGGTGAGGGAGCGTATAATATATATGGGGAGGAGGTGGGCCGATAATCCGGGGGAGCCGCTGCCAGTGGTTTTTCCTGGTGAAGCGGAGCAGAGGGGGATGTACAGGTTGCTGTCAAACAAGAGAGTTACGATGGAACATATACTTGAACCTCATACGGAAGCAACGGTGAGCCGGTGTCGTATGGAGAGAGTGGTTCTGGCTGTTCAGGACACCACTACGGTTAATTACAGTGGGCATGAGAAGACAGAGGGGCTTGTGAGCATAGGGGGGAAGGGCAAAGGGTTGTTTGTTCATGTGGGGTTGGCGATAACGGAAGGGAGGCGTCCTTTGGGGGTTTACGATCTTAACGCCACGGTGAGGGCAGTTGGGAAGGGTAAGAAGAAGAACAAGAAGCAGGAGAGCAAGAGGTGGGTAGAGGGGCTTTTCAAAGCTCGGGAACTTAAAGAAGCGTGCGAAGGGACGCGGGTGGTTACGGTATGTGACAGGGAGGGGGACATGTGGGAACTTCTTCGAGAGGGGGTGGAGGGAGGGGACGGTCTTTTGGTGCGTTCAAAGAAGGGGCATAAGCGGCGTGTTGTGGTAGGGGAGGAGACAGAGAATCTGTGGAAGCACATACAGAGCAGGCCGGTGCTTGCCAAAAGGGAGATAGAGGTGAAAGCATGCGGAGGGAAGAGGAAACGGGAGAGTCGGAGTGTGATGCTAGAGATACGTGCCGCGAGAGTGAAGCTTGTGGCTCCTTTAGGTGAGGGGGCTTCTGTGGAGCCGCTTGATATGCTTGCGGTAAGTGCTTTTGAGCCTGATCCGCCGAGCGACAAGGAGCGTCTTCACTGGGTTTTGCTAACCACAGAGGGGGAAGAAACAGCGGAGGATGCGGTGCGTGCGATCAAGTGGTATGAGGCTCGGTGGAGTATAGAAGAGTATTTTAAAGCTCTTAAGACGGGAACGGGAATAAAGAAAAGGAGATTTGATTGCGCAGATGATCTGCGCAAGTGTCTTGGATTTGACGTTGTTACGGCGTACAGGGTGTTTGATCTTGAGAGGATGGCGAGGGAGAAGCCGGACACTCCGGCCCGGGAGGTAGCGGGGGAGGAAGAGATAGATGCCATGTACGGTCTGCTCGAGTATGAAGGAATTATAAAGAAGAGGCCTGATGAAGCGCCCGACATACGCACTTACGTGGTTGATCTTGCGAGATACGCTGGATTCAGGCCCAGCAAACGACAGCCGCTTCCGGGTACGAAGAAGTTATGGCAGGCAGTAGTGAAGTTCAAAATGGCGTATGCGGGTTTCAGGGCCGCGCGACAAATTCAAACAAGGGGGCCCTGAAAAATAATGATGAGTCAAGTGTGTCGGCTTGAAAGACCCCTTATGGTTCAATCCGTTTATCGCAGACTCCACAGCAGGATGCTGCCTCCTGGCTTCTGTAAACTCCTTACTGCCCTGTCTCTGCTTGTCCTTCTCCCCAAGCTTCCCCTTCTTCGGAAGATAGTTCCCTTCCAATATCTCATCAAGTCTTTTTCTGTTCTCCCTGCTGTGGAACCCCTGATCAAAACTGCACGCCTTAAACTCAGGATACATCTCCACGGTCTGTTCTATAAATGGAACGCAAACCTCCACATCACTCTCTTTCCACATCACCCGATGATTAAGAATAAACTGGTACTGATCTTCCACTATGCACACAGGAACTCCAAACTCCACCGGTACTCCTGCTTTCCCCTTCGCTATCCAACGCGTATGGGGTTCAAACACCGAGAACACTTTCTCCTCCTGCGGTATCACTTCTCCCAGAATCAAACGTCTGCGCACCTGATCAATCTGTCGTATTGCGTGCGCTTTATAGCGGTTTATCCTCTCAAGCCGCCACACAGGCGCCCCTACCGCCACAAGCTCGCATGAAAGTTTGTTCGCCCTTCTTATCACCTCCTCGCATGCACGAAGATACTGTTCTAAACTGCCAGGATTCCGGTCTCTTGTTTTATTCGTTCTTACCAGATTATAAAGCTTCTCCGTCTTCCCACTCAGATACTCGTGCTGACGCCAGCCGGGAAGCTTGTTTGCACGAGCCGCCTCCCCACACACCCGAATAAGAGATCTTGTCGCATCCCAGCTCAAACCCACATCAGTCGGATATTCCACGTCGGTTTTAACGGGAAACGAATCACACCGACCTCGCAATTGTTCTCCAGGCTTTTTTTTTGATACAGCATGTCCACTCCGTACCACTATGGAGCTTATCTCCTTGAGTAACTCCGGAGTTAGCAGCGACACATTATCCAGTATGGTCTGAAGTCCGTACTCATAGTTGTCTGCGTAACCGCTGTGACCCAGCATCTTGCGAAGCAGCATATCATTGTTAGCAAGGTGATGAAGTCGATCATAATCACAGCCAAGTCCCTGCTTCAGTACCCCAAGCACCACAACCCTCCATATGTCCATTCCGGGACGCCCGGTGTGAAGATCAACTTCGGGGAGAAACTTCTCCTCAAGCAGGGAGAACAACTGCTGTCTTGTCTCGGGATCCGTGTATATGTGCTGCAGTCCTATCAGTATTGCGGGAATATCATCCCGGGATTTCAGATTGAAGCGTATGTCTTCAATTGCCGTTCCCGCGAGTTCGAGCTGAATATCTTTTATCTTTCTCATGGTGAGTTCTCCGAAGATTCTTTAAAATGACCCAATATGTTGATAACTTGGGTATAATTCTACCACATATGGACAATCTTCACCAAGAAAAATCGACAATATTTTATTTCAGTGAGTTAGACCTTTCCGGGCAGACACTAGGTAAAAAGAAAATCCCCTCCCCGTTCCTCGTAGAATTTCTTTTTCTGTCGGACTGTCTCCGCATATCCTTCAAAGGGGGAAGTGCCATCCCTTTGAATCGCGAAATGCTCATGCCAGAGGTCTATTTCCGGATAATAGAAATCCGGGGTTGTAGTCCCATCGGGATGCGGCCTTTCATACTCAACTTTCACTCCCCTTATTATCAGGCTGTTTATGATAGCAAGCTCCTGCTGGGATCTGACCCAGTATCTTGTGTCAAGACTCGGTATGCGCCGTGCTCTGAATTCTTCACCCAGCCGGAACGAGTCTCTTTTGTATGGATAGCTTGTAACAGTCTCGTTGTATTCCCTTTCATCCCGGATGAACTCTTCTATCTGGTGGTACGGACACTCGGCCCTGAACTCTGAGATCCATTCTTCGATCTTCGGATACTTGTCCTTGGCCCTCCCGATTATCGCAAGTACGTTTGCCATATCCAGAAGCCCGTCAGAGGAGGACTCCGCAAGGGTGTCCAGTCTTTTTCTTCCCCCAGCCCTCTTAAGTAATTCAAGACCAAACCCATGGAAAGTGTAGACTTCGGGCTGACCGATTCCCGGGACAAGTTCTTTTATCTTTTCTCTAAGCTCCTGTTCTATGGACTTGTTAAAGGCAAGAACCAGAATCTCCCGTGGGGAAGCGATATCTTCTCTTATCAGAAAGACGTATTTACCCAGAAGCGTTGTGGTCTTCCCTGAACCTGCTGACGCTATTACAAGTGTCCTGTAGGAATCATCAACTATGCAGAGTCTCTGCTCCTGAGTAAGGGGGTGGGAAAACAGGGAGTCAAAAAGTTCCTTGTGCTTAAGCAGCAGAGACTCTGCTTTAGCCGTATCCGACTGCGGAGCGGATTTTTTCCGAAACCCCGTGATGAATATGAATACAGCTATCAGAAACAGCAGCAGAAAAATTTCCATATGGTGAAAGTATTGCTACGGGGCTAAGTTAACGCAACTGTCAGTTTTCAGGAGATAAATTTCTTCCAGCGAATATTCTCCAGTCACTTTGATAAGTTGATGACTCGCATGCTATGGATTCGGGGTTTTCTCCGCACGGCATGACGCTATCCCGAATGCAAAAGCTGTTCGCAATAACCGCAACAACGTTCTACCCTTACCAGCAGAAACATCCTGTTCCTTGATAATCCCACTCTCACGGATACACTTTTTTACAAAGGACAAACACCATGACGGACAAGCTGATTGACAAAAACCCGGACATTCTGGGTGGAACTCCAGTATTTTCTGGAACAAGGGTTCCCGTACGTATCCTTCTGGAACACCTGGAAGCGGGAGACAGGCTTGAGGAGTTCCTGGAAGATTACCCCACGGTAACGCGCGATCAGGCAGTTGCTGTGCTTGAATGCGCAAAAGCAATACTCACAGGCAAAGCGAATGAAGCTACTGCTTGATGAATCCGTTCCAAAAAGACTCGGATCTTTTTTCCCCGGTGAGTTTGAAATACACACGGTCCAGCAGATGGGATGGACTGGCAGCAGCAACGGCGGACATCTTCCGGTCACTCCGATCAGCTAAGGGTACAGTTCGCCTTCAACCGGTTTCCGTTTTCTGCCGATCTTTATAATATGTCTCCAGCTGTCCCCGAAATCGTAGAGGTATTCAAGCCTGCGCCGGCGAAATCTGGTGACAAATTCTTCAATCGTGATTTCATGAGAAGGCAGACAGTCGGTTTCCCACTCAGGATCAGGTTGGCCCCAGATAAGGTCGCCGGAAGAAAACATATGCAGATGACTGTTCCACCATCCCATGGATTCCTGTATGAGGTAGTGCAGAGCATCAAGAGAAATAGAATATTGATTTCATGCTTGGCATGCGACGACAAATGATATGTTCCGTCGCCATCTTGGAAGGTTTCAGATGACCTGGATGTTGGAGAGAACCACAAGAATTCCAATAGTTACCACAATTAAAGCTCCAAGCTTTATGGTCATTCTCTGCTCAAGTTCTTTGATGTTAAACTCCATTCTCTGCTCAAGTTCCTTGATATCACGCTTAAGCTCTTGAATGTCGCGCTTGGTGGCCAGATTGGATTCAATGACCTCGTGCAGAATGCGAAGATGTACCTCGGCCTGCTTTTCAGGAACTCCGGCTTCCCTGAGTTCCCCAATATACTTGATAGCATCAAAACCGTTCATCAATACCTATCGTAAAGAAAAGGCTGACTACTGTCAATTTGAACTGGGGAGCACCTGTGTTCAGGGCCTTCATTCCAAGGATTGACCAACGAGGAAATACACTCATGGTTTTTTGAATAAGGTTTCAGATGACCTGGATGTTGGAGAGAGCCACAAGAATTCCAATAGTTACCACAATTAAAGCTCCAAGCTTTATGATTATTCTCTGCTCAAGTTCCTTGATATCACGCTTAAGCTCTTGAATGTCGCGCTTGGTGGCCAGATTGGATTCAATGACCTCGTGCAGAATGCGAAGATGTACCTCGGCCTGCTTTTCAGGAACTCCGGCTTCCCTGAGCTCCCCAATATACTTGATAGCATCAAAACCGTTCATCAATACCTATCGTAATGAAAAGGCTGACTACTGTCAATTTGAATTGGGTGATGGAGAGTTTGAAGTCAAACAGCAGGGGGAAATCCGCTTTTTACAATACTCCGGCATGCCTGTATTATTTCCGAGGTTGCGGAGCAGAACGAAAAAAGCACTTCCTCCGCAGGCAAGTTGCGATGAATTTGACAATTCCACAGAGGCAAAAACATACGTCCCCATAAGAGGTACGAACGAAATGAAGAAAAAAAGCCCAAAGGCCAGAAGAAAAGCCGCGGGGAAACGGAAACCCTCGGCGAAAAAAAAGCAGACAAAATCATCGGCTGACCGCAAAAAGATAAACCGCAAGTCACACCAACACGCTGACGACCTCCTCACCAGCCTGTCTGATAAAACAGACCCTGAATACCTCGCTAAAGCTCTCTCCATCTTTAATGAAGCCATAAAAGATGATCCTGAGTACCCTTGGGCTTTCTATTACAGGGGGATCATCCATTCTGAAATGGAACGTTACGAAAAGGCCCTTGAGGACTTCGACGAGGCGGTACGCCTTGATCCCGGAAACTCCGACGCATTTCAGGGACGCGGGGTAGCCAGAAGATGTCTCGAGCGCTACGAGGACGCGCTCGGCGATTTTGACAGGGCTGTGAAACTCGACCCGGAAAACCCCGCTGCCTACCACAACCGGGGACTGTTAAAAGACTTTCTCAAGCGCTTTGAGGAAGCTATTGAGGATTTTGACGAGGTGGCGCGCCTTGACCCCGAAAGCCCGTTCCTCTACATAGACAGGGCCGGAACAAAAATGAGCCTCGAGCGCTATGAAGAGGCTATCGCGGATTTTAACGAGGCGCTGCGCATCGACCCCGAAAACGCGGACATCTACGGTGCCAGAGCACTTGCCAAAAGCAGTCTGGAACGCGACGAGGAAGCGATCGCGGATTTTGACGAGGCACTGCGCATTGATCCGAGCCTGCCGCACATCCATAATGACCGTGGGGTCTCAAAGCATAACCTCGGGCGGGACGAAGAAGCCATAGCCGACTACGATGAGGCCATACGCCTCCTGCCCGAACACCCAGACGCCTGGACCAACCGCGGGGTCGCTAAAACAAGCCTCGGCCTCTACGAAGAAGCCCTGCCCGATCTTGAGGAAGCGATACGTCTTTCTCCCGCCACCGCAGATCTTTATCACAACCGGGGATTCGCCAGACTGGCCCTCATGCGTTTTGACGAAGCGGTGGATGATTTCACAACCGCAATCGATATCGACCCCGGATTCACTCAGGCTTACCGAGGACGCGGGTTCGCGAACATCTCCCTCATGCGCCTTCGGGAAGCCATCGAGGATTTCGACTACACTATCAGCACGGACGGCACAGAGGCGCAGGACTTCGCCAACCGCGGAATGGCGAAAATGGGGCTTGAGATGTACGAGGAAGCCATAACGGATCTGGATCAGGCGATCAGACTTGACCCGGATTCCGCGTTTACCTACAGGTTAAGGGCGGAAGCCAGAAAATGCGTCGGCAGGGAAGAAGAGGCAACGGCAGACATAGCGCGGGTAATAGATATTGATCCGGATTTCTTCGCTGAAGACACATAAGAGCAGGAAGCGCGCCTGAGAGAACATTATCTTGTAATTCTCCTCCGTACGGATTCACCGTTCAGGCGAATGCCGGATGACATTTGCGAAACGCTGTGATGTGGATTCCCGCTTGCGGGTCGGGTATGCAAACAGGCATGGGAAAATATGGTAAAGTGGCTATTTGCGCAACAGAACTGATTCGCACCGGCAAATGATATGTTCCGTCGCTATATTGGAAGGTTTCAGATGATCTGGAGGTTGGAGAGAGCCACAAGAATTCCAATAGTTACCACAACTAAAGCTCCAAGCTTTATGGTCATCCTCTGCTCAAGTTCCTTGATGTCGCGCTTGACCTCATTTCTCAGCTCTTGTATCTCGCGCCTGACCTCTTGAATGTCGCGCTTAACTTCGTTGATCTTCAGCTCCATTCTCTGCTCAAGTTCCTTGATGTCGCGCTTGACCTCTTGAATGTCGCGCTTGGTGGCCAGATTGGATTCAATGACCTCGTGCAGAATGCGAAGATGTACTTCGGCCTGCTTTTCAGGAACTCCGGCTTCCCTGAGCTCCCCAATATACTTGATAGCATCAAAACCGTTCATCAATACTTATCGTAATGAAAAGACTGATCACTGTCAATTTGAATTGGGGAGGGCATGTCAGGGTTGACCAACGAGGAAATCCATTCATGGTTTTTTGAATGCGGTTTTTCTCCGCGACCCAATAGGCATCCACCCGGTTTTCAGACGTTTTCAATGGGTGATGGAGAGTTTGAAATCAAACAGCAGGGGGAAATCCACTTTTTACAATACTGATGTGGATTCCCGCTTGCGGGCGAGGTGTGTATATGGCATTGGATAACCTCCTGTTGTTGCTAACTTCACTTCTTGAAGTCGAGAGATATTAATAAAATTGGTTAGCGTCATGCACTACTGTTATGTGGGATGCGGAGATCAGAGAAATACAGTGCTCTCCTAACGGAATATTGTTTTTCTTCAATAAAATGTTCTCTTGACTATTTTTACTCAATAGTATAATTTTGTGCGTATGAAATCTTTTCAGCGTTCTCAAGTTGCCACGCTTTGCGACCGATTGGCCGAACCTCCCCATCATATCATTACCATTTTCGGGCCTCGCCAAACCGGAAAAACCACCATCGTGCGCCAGGCGCTTCGGCGGATAGATATCGGGAGCCATTACCTGGCGATTGACGAACCTCGCCCTCCAGGGCCACGTGGTTCGTACGATGAATCAGAAACAATCCCGGTTTTTTCATATGAGCGCGGCACGGACTGGCTGGTGCGAAACTGGGAGGAAGCCCGCCGCGAAGCACAGCGATCCGGACGGGGGTTTGTTCTGGCGCTGGATGAGATTCAGAGGATTCCCCAGTGGTCACAGACCTTAAAGGGGCTCTGGGATGCCGACCGCGCCCGGGATTGCCCTCTGCACGTAGTTATTCTGGGTTCGGCGCCTCTGCTCATGCAGTCAGGACTTAACGAGAGTCTTGCCGGCCGTTTTGAACCCATACGCGTCGCGCACTGGTCCTTTGAGGAAATGTCCAAAGCCTTCGGTTTCAGTCTGGATGAATACCTGTATTTCGGCGGCTACCCGGGCTCAGTCAGGTTCGTTCAAGATCTGGACCGGTGGCGCGCTCATATTCTCCAGGCTATCATCAGCTCCAGTATCGGCCGGGATATTCTCTCCATGACGCGGGTGGACAAGCCGGAACTGCTCAAACGGCTTTTCGAGCACGGATCGGATTATTCAGGGCAGATTCTTTCATACACCAAAATGCTGGGTCAACTTGTGGATGCCGGCAACACGACCACCTTAGCGCGCTACCTTGACCTGCTGTCGGACGCCGGTCTGCTCGCGGGTTTCGGGAAATACCATAATAAACCTCATCTTCGCAAGGGGTCAAGCCCCAAGTTAAACGTGCTCAACACCGCTTTGATGACGGTCGGTTCCGGGTATTCCTTTGAAGAAGCTATGGCGGACCGGACATTCAGGGGGCGTATCGTCGAAAGCGCAGTCGGTGCTCACCTGTCAAACACCGCGACACCCGATATCAGTATTCATTACTGGCGGGACAAATCGCTTGAGGTCGACTTTGTCCTCAGGCGCGGTCCTCACCTTATTCCCGTTGAAGTGAAAAGTGGCCGGAAGTCCGCGCGTCTCGGGGGAATTGAAGCGTTTAAGCAGAATTTTGGTGCTCGTCGTTCGCTTCTTGTCGGAGAAGGCGGCGTACCGCTCCATGAGTTCCTCACGGTGCCCGTGAATCAATGGTTTGAGGAAAAATGAACAAAATTGTCCCACGCACATGCGAGGAGATCCTGCCACCGGATTCGAACCGGGACAAGGGCTCCCTGCCCCTGAAAGAATTTCGCTCCGCTACGGCCTATGTGCTGCTGGGCAACCCCGGTTCCGGCAAAACGACTGTGTTTAAGACCGAATGCGAAGCACTCGGAGATGAGGCGTGTTTTATCACTGCGCGCGATTTTATCGCTCTTGACCTAGGCAGTCATCCCGAGTGGCGAGGCAAAACTCTTTTTATTGACGGACTTGATGAAGTTCGCGCAAGCGCGTACGACGTACGCACACCTCTGGACAGAATCCGCAACCGCATTGAAAAGCTCGGATCGCCTCATTTCCGCATCTCGTGCCGTAGCGGGAACTGGCTGGGGGAAAACGATCTGAAACACTTGGCTCGCGTGTCTGAGGACTCCAAAGTAACTGTCCTGCTCCTTTATCCCCTGACAGACTCGGATGTCGTCAGTATTCTGGACAGCCATCCAGATATCCACGACGCTCAGGAATTCATCACATCGGCTTGGAAATGGGGGGTGGGAGGACTGCTGGCAAACCCGCAGAATCTTAATTTGCTGATCAGGAGTGTTGTCAAAGACGGCAGTTGGCCGGAAAGCCTTATTGAGATTTTCGAGAAGGCCTGTTCACAGATGATCCGCGAGCACAATGAAGAACACGGTGAAGGGCAACAGTACACCACTTGCCAGCTTCTTGATGCCGCCGGATACCTCTGCGCCGTTTCGCTTGTTTGCGGATCCACCGGATTCGCGCGCGGCCACGACTCCTCAGATGAAGATTACCTGGATCTTGACCGTTTCAACTACGACCACCATGAAGTGCTCAGCGCCGTGCTTTCAACCAGGCTGTTTGAGACAGAATCCGATAATCGTCGTTTTGTTCCCGTTCATCGATACATTGCCGAATTTCTCGGCGCACGCTGCCTCGCCCGCCTGATTGACAAAGGAGTTCCACCCCGGCGGATACTCGCTCTGGTTACCGGAAAATACGGAGTCGTGGTCACGCAGATGAGAGGTCTCTGCGCGTGGCTTGCGGTTCATTGCGAGAAAATCCGCGTGGACCTCATCAAGCGCAATCCTATCGGCATCTTTCTGTACGGAGATATCAGCGTATTCTCGAATGAAGAGAATAAGGCGCTTCTGGAATCCCTGTGCCGTGAGAGGTACCGACCAGGTTCCGCGTTCACGGTGGTCGATGTGTACAGGACGCTTGCCACTCCTAAAATGGAGTCTGTTTTAAGAGATGCTCTCCACAGCCCCCGTCGTAGCGAACAGCATCAGACATTAGCCGAGTTTGTATTAGACGTTTTGGGACAATATGAATTCATGCCGGATTTTTCCGAGATTCTGCTAGAAATCGTCCGTGATAACACTTGGCTGCCTTACATTAATAAACTGGCCCTTGACACACTTATCTCCGGATGTCCGAAAGATTCGGAGATTACGGGTGAACTCAAAACATTGCTTGTGGACATTCGCGACGCAAGCGTCTCCGATCCTGACAACGAACTCCTCGGGACGTTACTTTTGGAACTCTACCCACGAGAATTGCCTCCATCTGAAATTTGGGATTACCTTTACGAGCCGGCAGATCGGGAGTCAGAAGGTATGTACTGGCAGTTCTGGCAATTTGTTTTTCCCGACAGGTTTTCAGAGGATCCAGGGGTGGGGGAACTTGAGGTGGAGGAACTTGAGGTGGAGGAACTTTTAGACAGTCTGTGGCGGCGGATTCCCGGTTTGCAAAGCGCCTTTGATGCCTGGCTCCTGAATGATCTTCCCCTAAGACTTTTGGTTTGCGGCCTGCAGATACATGGAGACCGCATAGGCCGGGGACGTCTTTATGACTGGCTCGGTGTCGGATTGTCTGAGAATATAAAGCATGACGAATATTGTCTGGAACCGATTAGTCAGATACGCGCCTGGCTTGAACAGTCCCCTGAGATTCAAAAGACTATTTTTGAAGAAGGTCTTAACCGGTGGCCCGAATCCGTCGAATTCAGCTACCACGCGCTCAATATGCAGAGGCGGCTGTATGGAGCAACTCCGCCACCCGATTTCGGTCTCTGGTGCCTGAAAAAAGCTGTTGCAATGTCAGAGAACAGTCCCCAAGCCTCCCGGTTTTTGCTCATACAGGCCGTTGAGGCGCACAAGTATAAAAACGGCAACGAAGGATTGTCCATTGAAGTTTTGGGGGAAACCACGAAAAACAGCGAAAATTTATCTGACACTCTGAAGTGCCTGCTCACCGAAGCGGAGTTTCAGAATAAACTTCCGTGCAGAGACGGCAGACAAAGCCGTGAAGAAAAAAAAGAAAATGAAGATAGGCAATGGATAGACCATGTTTATGCAAACAAGGAGGCTTTGTGCGCAAACGTCGCCCAGGCGGGGCTGCTTCACGAAGTCGCTGAGATATATTTTGGAAACTACTACTCCTGGAAGGATTACTACGGTCCTGAGAATATAAGGAAATGGCTTCCCGGCCACGGCGACCTGGTCAAGGCTGCGCTTGCGGGACTTCGCGGCACAGTCAAACGGGATGATGTTCCCTGCGCCAATGAGATTTTCGATCTTCTAAGTGAGGGCAGGACGCACTCTATCGGACTGCCTTTCCTTGCGGGCCTGGCGGAAGTCGAAAGAACGGAGCCCCAGGATTCCTCGCTATGGGAAGAGAACTGCATTCGCAGGGCGCTTCTTTTTTATTATCTTGCACGCGTCAATAATTATGAACCCAAATGGTACTTGCGGCTTGTTAAGACGCATCCTGAGATCGTAGCCGAGACTCAGGCGCGGTTTGCCGTTTTCGGTTTTCGAAGCGGCATAGAAGATATTCCCAAGCTTCGGGAACTCGCCCGAAATAACCGGCATGCCGAAGTTGCCCGCATCATAAGTTTGCCCTTGCTTAAATCCTTTCCGGTTCAGTGCAATCTGAAGCAGATTCGGAATATGGACTATCTGCTCTGGGCGGCCCTGAAGTATGCCGACAGGGATGCCCTTGGGAAACTTGTCGTCAGGAAGCTCAACCTCGGGAGCCTGAACGTCGCCCTGCGCTCGCGCTGGCTCGCGGCGGGTCTGATTGTCAGCCCGGCGATATATAAAGACCAGTTGGAGGATTTCGCACGGGGTCGGGAAGCCAGGGTTCGGCATCTGGCGGCCTTTTTGGCACTTGGAAATCCTCGGAGATTCTTGTTGGATGAACTTGAAATTCCTGAATTGGAATTGTTGATCCGCCTTATCGGAAGTTACTTTGAACCTCCCTTAAGTCCCGAATTTGAGATCTCTACGCCTGAAAAACAGTTTTCCGGCCTTGTTTACGATCTGATAGAACACCTTGCTGCTGAAGAGGGGGCAGTCGACGCGCTTGACAGACTTCAAGCCGACCCGATGTTGGAACGTTGTCATTACATTCTGGCCAGGATGTCTGAAATTCATCGAACAACCCGCAATGATGCCGGTTACAGACATCCTGACATCGTGCGGGTTTGCCAGACGTTCAGTAACGAAGCACCGGCCAACGCTGCTGACCTTGCGGCTCTTGTGGTGGACCGGCTGAGCGAGACCGCTCGAAAAGTTCGAACGGACAATACGGATGAGTGGCGCAAATACTGGAACGAAGACTCCCATGGACGACCGCAGAAACCCAGGCATGAAAATTCCTGCCGCGATATTTTACTTTCGGATCTGCGAAGACTTCTTCCGAAGGGACTAGATGCCCAGCCCGAGGGTCAGTATGTCAATGACAAGAGAACCGATATACTGGTTTTTTCATACGGAGATTTTCGTGTTCCCATAGAGATTAAAAAGAACGGAAGCAAGGATTTGTTGAGTTCGCTCAAAGACCAATTGATTGCCTTGTATACAAAAGACCCTGCCACCAATGGGTACGGTATCTACTTGGTACTCTGGTTCGGAAAGAAATACTCTAAGCCATTGTCTTCCGGTACGCAGCCACGCGATTTTCAGGAACTGAAGAAAAGCATAGAATCCGTCTTATCGGAAGATGAATCACGTAAAATATCAGTCTGCGTGATTGACGTTAGTACTGGTGCTTGACAGGTTCGACAGCCTGATATTCGTTTTTCCCTGTACATACTTATACTTCCCTTGTTTTCTTTCGCCTAAGCAAGACAGGCGTTGCTCTGCAAGGGGGGACTTACAAGAAAAGTTGTGGTTGAAAACAGATGTTGGCAAAGGAAGGCAACGGAGGTCATTTCTAAGAGAAAAAAACGGACTTTTTACTCGCTGTTCGACAGAGAAATTCCAGACATGTCAAAGTCTGTTTTGTTAATCTGTTTGCAATTCAAGCTTAACTTCACGGGGCAAAAGTGCATAATGATCAATAGTGACAGGGGTATGGTGTAAAATCAACCTGTACCTGTACTGGGAACAAATCTTCCTTGGTCCATATTGAGCGGCTTGACAAAATATGACCAGTCATGAACACTGGTCACATGAGAACAATCAACGCGTCTGATTTCAAGGCACGGTGCCTCGCCATCCTCGACCAGGTTTATGAAACCGGCGAACGGGTGGTTATCCTGAAGCGCGGCCGGCCGGTGGCCGAGCTCTCACGTGTGACCAGCATGAAAGACCAGCACCCCCAGACTGAACTGAAAGGAACGGTTGTCATAACCGGCGACATAGTAGAACCGGTGCTTCCGGAAGAACACTGGGAGAGCCTGAAAGGATGAACTCGCTGCTCGACACACATATTCTGCTGTGGTGGTGCGAGGACCGCGGTCGGCTGTCGCGGGAACAGCAAGACATCATTTCAGCCGCCGACGCGGACTCACCGTTGCACGTATCCGATATTTCGCTTTGGGAAATAGTAATGCTGTACAATCTGGGACGTATTCAGTTGAAAATTCCCCTGCGGGAGTGGCTGGAGAAAGCTGTCGCGCCTCCGCTGGTACGGCTACATGGCATTTCCCCTGCGATAGCGGCAGAGTTGGCGTCGTTGCCGGATTCGTTTCATCGCGATCCTGCGGACCGCATTCTCGTGGCAACCGCACGTGTGCACGGTGCGACACTTCTGACCCAGGACCGCAGAATCGCCGAAACAGAACTGGTTGATACGCTGAGCTGAGTGGGTTAAGTCAGATTAAGCCGAAATCCGGTTATCAAAGCCAAGGAAGTTTCCGCTCATCTTGATGTCTGAATTCGGACAATGGGAGAAAGTACCTGATGCGAGCAACGCTGATAGGATTTAGCGCAATCCTTATGTGGTCGCTTCTGGCCCTGCTGACAGCCTTGTCGGGAAAAGTGCCGCCCTTTCAGCTTGCCGCGATGTGTTTTTCAATCGCCACTTCCATAGGACTGATTCAGCTTGCCGCGAAGCCGTCGGGTTTTCGCAATCTGCGCCAGCCCCTGCACATATGGTGTATCGGCGTCGGGGGGCTGTTCGGCTATCATTTTTTCTACTTCACCGCTCTTCGCAACGCCCCGGCCGTCGAAGCGAGTCTGATCGGCTATCTCTGGCCCCTGCTTATCGTCACGGGCTCAGCTCTTCTTCCCGGAAAGCGCCTCGGCTGGCACCACGTAACAGGCGCGCTCGCGGGACTTGCGGGAACAGTGCTTATCATCTCGAAAAACGGTCTTTCCTTTGATGGCAGCTTCACCTTCGGCTATGGCGCCGCCCTGCTCTCCGCCTTCACCTGGTCTGCCTACTCGCTTCTCTCACGGCGGTTCGGAGCGGTTCCGACCGATGCCGTCACCGGATTCTGCGCTGTAACCGCCATTTTTTCGCTCATCTGCCATCTGACTCTGGAACAGACGGTCTGGCCAGAGGGAACCGGACAATGGCTCGCCGTCGCCGGTCTCGGCCTGCTGCCGGTGGGCGCGGCCTTTTACGCATGGGATTTCGGCGTAAAACGCGGAGACATACGGGTACTGGGCACCGCGAGCTACGCGGCGCCGCTGCTTTCAACCCTGATCCTTGTCACATCAGGTGTCGGACAGGCCGACTGGCGCATCGCCTGTGCCTGCGTCCTGATAACCGGGGGTGCGGTGCTGGCCGCGAAGGATCTGCTGCTGGTTCACGATTACATCAATGACGCAGATTGATATTCCAAAGTGATTCATCTTCCGATAAAACGAACTCCATTGTTTCCCGCAGTTCCTCGGAATCTCGCGGTCGCCTGCCGGAAGGCAGTGGTTTAAAATATTGCCGGCCGAACCAGAATACCAGAGGCTGTTTTTGTATTGAGACAACCTCGCTCTTTTTTTGCGGAAGCCTTGCATTTAACCTGCCAATATCCTGATTTTCCGCTCCGCAACTCTGGCAATTCGCGAGGATCCCTGTATCATCTTTTTCCTGACGGATTCAGGACAGGTTTTTTCACATTCCGCCTCAAACCGTTCTCTTAGGTCCGGCACAGAAAACAATGGCAAAAAACAGACGCACCAGAGGGGCTTCCCCCGAACGGGAACCGAGATTTCTCGGATGGAAAACAACCGACACAGATGAAATCACAAGGCGCAAGTGGCGCGGACAGACGGAAGTTTTCGACATAGAAAACACAGAACCCGCCTACGGACGCTACGGAACGTTCAAGGTGCGTTCTTCAAGCGCAAGCGTCTACGCGGTCGAGATACGGAGTCTTTCAGAAACGGAGAACTCCTGTCCCTGCCCCGACTTTGAGATAAACGGCCTCGGCACCTGCAAGCATATAGAAGGAGTGCTGCACCACCTCCGAAAAGGCGGAAAAAGAGCTTTTAACGCCGCGGCAAAAGCAGGCTCCCCGCGCGTCGAGATATTCTCTCCGGGTTGGAACCCGGATTCGGTGTCGGTAAAGTGGCCCCAAAAACCTGTTCCGCCCGGAATCAAAGAGCGGGTCGGGAAACTTGCGCGAAAACTGAGCACAGACGACGCGGAGAGGGCGCTTGCGGATATTTGCGACCTCGAAACGGCAAATCCCGGGCTCATTCGCGTGTCAAAACTCCTTGACCGCTGGGTAAAACGGCACGGCGAAAAAAGGCTCGCCCGAAAAAGACGCGAGAGTTTCCTCAGCGACGTTGAGCGGGGGCACAGAACGCTTGACGTGCTGCGTTTTCCGCTTTTTCCTTACCAGCGCGACGGCATGCTTCATCTCGCGTTCGGAGAACGGGGCCTGCTCGCCGACGACATGGGTCTTGGAAAGACCGTGCAGGCACTCGCGGCGTGCGTGCTTCTGCGCGAGCTTGAATCCATAAAAAGGGTACTGGTCGTCTCCCCCGCCTCCCTTAAATCCGAGTGGGAAGAACAGATACGGGCAGCGACCGAGGGGCTTTCCTCGCAGATTGTCTCCGGCAGAAGGGAAATCCGCCTGGATCAGTACGCTGCGGGCGCTTTTTTCACCCTCGTTAACTACGAGCAAGTAATGAGCGACGGTGACGACATCCAGCGCGTCGTAAACCCCGACGTCATCATACTCGACGAGGCCCAGCGCATAAAAAACTGGCGCACGAAAACCGCTTCCGCCGTCAAGCGTCTCAGCAGCCGTTTCGCCTTCGTTCTCACCGGCACCCCCCTTGAAAACCGCATCGACGAGATATATTCCATCATCGAGTACCTCGATCCGAAAATACTCGGGCCGCTGTTCCGCTTCAACCGGGACTACTACATTCTTGATGACAGGGGACGTCCGGCCGGATACAAGAATCTTGACCTTCTCTCAGAGCGTATCCGCTCCGTCATGCTTCGCCGCCGCAAGGACGAAGTTGAGGACGAACTGCCGGATCGCACCCTCAACAACTACTTTACCGAGATGACCCGGGAGCAGCGCTCAAGGTATGATGACCACGAATATAACATGATGAGAATAGCGGGCAGGGCAAAAAACAGACCCCTCACCCCAGAGGAGTTCAAACGTCTTCAGATGGAGCTTGCCTGCATGCGTATGACGTGCGACACCCCCTACATACTTGACCCCGGAGTGCGCGACTGTCCGAAGCTTGAAGAACTTGAGCGGGTGCTTGAGGAGATTCTCGAGGACGGCGACCGCAAGGTCATCGTTTTTTCAGAATGGGTGCGTATGCTTGATCTCGTGCGCGAGCGCCTGGGGGAACTTGACCTTGACTTCGCCCTGCACACGGGGTCCGTTTCCCAGAACCGTCGCCGCGCCGAAATCAACCGCTTCAAGCGCGATCCGGCGTGCAGGCTGTTTCTCTCCTCGGAAAGCGGCGGGACGGGACTTAATCTCCAGGCGGCAAGCGCGGTTATAAACCTTGATCTGCCGTGGAACCCAGCGAAGCTTGAACAGAGAATCGCGCGGGCGTGGAGAAAAAACCAGCAAAGGTCAGTCAATGTCATAAATCTCGTTTCCAGCAACACCATAGAGCACCGCATGCTCTACCTGCTTGAGCAGAAACAGGCGGTTGCCGATGCGGTTATCGACAAGCGGGGAAACATAAAAGAACTTGAAATCCCCACCGGTCGCAAGGCTTTTCTCGAACGGCTCGAAAAGATAGTGGGAGAAAAAACAGAAGACCGCGCCGAGAGAAAAGATCCGGTAGATACGGCGCTTGCGGCCCTTCGGGAACGCTTCGGCTCCGGGCTGTTTCTCGCTGAACTCCGCCGCGGCGAGGGCGGCAGAAGATCAATACTGGCTGTGCTTGAAGACACGGCGGACGAAACGGCTTCCTTTGATGATGACCACGGACTGTCAGTTGAGTTCATAAGCCGCGGGAACTACGAAGCGATCCGCCGTCTTGAGGCGGCAGGACACCTTTCGTTTTCCGCGGGATGCCTTCGCGTGCTGCACGAAACCGAAGAGAAAGAGGACGATCCGATGGAACTGAGACACAAGGAGGCACTGCGCCTGCTTGAAGCGTCGGACCGTCAGCAGCGGATGGCAAGGCTGCTTGCGGGCGGCGGCTTTGAGGCCGAGGCGGCGGCACAGGCAAAGCAGATAGCGGAGCTGGCTGTAAAAGCTCTCGCGGCCATGGCCCCGGCGCAAAACGGCGAAGAGAGCCCCGCCGAAATATGCGAACGCCTGGGCGAAACAGAGCTTCTTCCTTCGGATATGAGCCGCAGGGCCCTTCGGCTCTGCGAGCCGCTAGAGGAAAAAGAGGAAGAAGATACAGACGGGCGGCCTTCAAGGGACCTCACCGAGGCTGAAGCCCTGCTTGAGCACGCGCGCGGAATAATCGCGGAGTAAGCTACGGGGAAGGCTGTCGGGAACACGGAGCTTGAAAACCACTAGAATAATACTATAATATTGATAAATACAGAAACAGGACAGTTTTTAATATTATGGTATTATTTTTTACGTTTTCAGAAGCGCAGAAAACAGTTGCGCAGAACATGCGCGACCGCCGTCTCGCCAGGGGACTCACACAGCGAGGCCTTGCAAAACGAGCAGGAGTAAGTCTCCCAACCCTTCGAAAATTCGAGCAGAAAGGAACCATATCCCTTGAGTCGTTTCTTAAGCTCACGATGGTACTCGAAGCCCTTGAGGACGTGGTGAAGGCCACTGAACAGCCTGCCCCTGAGTATTCATCCATTGGTGAAGTGCTCGAGTCGGGAAACAGAAAACCGCCCCGAAAAAAAGGATGGCGCGAATGAATTACTCCCCTGTTTCGCAGGTAACCGCAAGCCTTGACTTCGGGCAGAAGCCGATCCGGGCAGGAAGGCTCGCCCGCTCTGAAGAGGGCAGGATATATTTCGAATACGACCCGGAATTTATCAACCTCAATCTTGACATCTCGCCTCTGCGCCTTTCACCGAGAACGGGACTCATGACATTTGATCCCGGGCTTTTCGAGGGTCTTCCCGGAGTTTTTTACGACAGCCTTCCCGACGGATGGGGATGTCTGCTGCTTGACCGTTTCAAAAGATCAATGGGAGTTGCGCCTGATCGCCTGACTCCTCTTTACAGGCTTGCCTGTGTAGGACGCGAAGGCATGGGAGCGCTTGTCTATGAACCGGATCTTTCCGCGAAAACACCTTCCGGATTCCTTGATATCGATGATCTCGCGCTCAAAACCCGCCGGATTCTAAGAGGAGATGCCGAGGATGTGCTTGAAGAGCTTTTGGCGCTGGGCGGATCTTCCGCAGGAGCGCGCCCCAAGGCTATGATCAGCGTCAGCGGTACGGGCGAGCGGATTATTGCCGGAGAAGAAGATGAGACGCACGGGGACTATGCTCCCTGGATCATAAAGTTCCCCAATACGCAGGACGGAACGGACGCGGGGGCAGTTGAGTACGTTTATTCAGTGATGGCAAAAGAAGCCGGAGTGACAATGACAGAAACTCGTCTTTTTCCGGCAAAAAACGGCGCAGGCTATTTCGCCTCCAGACGGTTTGACCGGAGGAAGGCGGAAGACGGCCCCACCCGTCTGCACATCCACACGGCAGGCGGACTGCTCCATTCAGATTTCCGTATCCCCTCGCTTGATTATGAAAACCTGCTTGCCTTAACGCAGATAATGACCCGCGACATGCGGGAAATCGAAAAGATGTACCGCCACGCCGTTTTTAACGTCATGTCCCACAACCGTGATGATCACGCGAAAAACTTCTCGTTCATCATGTATCCGGATGGAGAGTGGAAACTGTCCCCCGCCTACGACATCACTTTCTCTTCCGGCCCCGCTGGTCAGCAGAGCACGACGGTGCTCGGGGAAGGCAGAGAACCCTCGCGCACACATCTGGAAGCCCTTGGGCGCAAAGCCAGTCTGAATGAAAAAACCATCGCGGGGATTATTGACAGCACGGAAACCGCTCTTGGAAAATGGGAAACGCTCGCGCGGAACCACGGCGTCGGAAAAACCAGCATAAAGCTGATTGGAGATGCTCTTTGCCGGCGGCACAAGCGCTGTAGCTGAGCCGCAGAAAAAGTTTTCCTTCAGTCGCCATAGGCAAACATTTCCTGCAGTACATTAGCCACATCCCTCGCCTGAGCGTCCTGCAGCACACCCAACCACCTGACCAGACGAGACTTGTCCACCGTCCTTATCTGATCGAGTACCACCTGGCCCTTTTTGCGCCGGAAAGTTACATCAACTCGACTTGGGTAATCCCGCCGCGTCGATGTCAGGGGAGCTATTATTACCGTGCGGATGTATCGATTCATCTCATCCGGAGAGATCACCACGCATGGCCGCGTCTTCCGGATTTCCGACCCCTGCGCAGGATCAAGATTGACCAAGCAGATGTCATATCGCCTGACCTGCCCTACCATGTCCACTCCTCAGTGTCGAAATCATTTCCAAGCGCGTCAGGCAGAAGCGGCGCGTCATCACCGACGGAAGCCATTTTCTCAAAGGCCGCGCTCCAGTCCTCGCGCGTTTTCCGCACAGGCGCAAGCGTAATGACCCCATTGTTGATACGCATCTCAAGCTCGTTGCCGAGACGGCATTCCTTGATAACCTGGGAAGGAATACGTACCCCCTTGGAGTTGCCGATAGATATAAGTTTGACCTTCAAAGACTTCCTCCTTGTATATTTACATTGTAATTACTATAAATACAGATTTCAAGACCTGCGTAAACAGTTCAAAAAACCAGAAGAGTTTGACTTGCGGATGAGAACCGCCGGCGCAACTGTGCCGCTCTTTTTGAATATCCCTAGATCCACAAGTATAGAAACTACGCCTGCAATACAACACAGACTACTGCCAGAGAGCCGAAATGGGAACTGCCAGGAATTTCTCACCGAAAGGAACCACGCTCTCTCCGTCGTAAAGAACCACGCCACAGACAAAATCGTCCTTCGCAAGGTCCCGAAGTGACTGCATGCCCACAAAATCGGCGGAAACCACCCGCTGCGAAGCTTTAACCTCGATACCGGCAATCGAACCGTCGGGGCGCTCAAGAACAAAATCCACCTCTTTGCCGTCAGCGGTACGAAAGTGAAAAAGCTCCGCCCGCATATCGGAGAAGGAAAGCAGCTTGCTAAGCTCACAGGCAACAAAGTTCTCAATCACGTAGCCATAGAAATCGCTCCGTCCCGTTTGTGGACCCTCGAGACTCCTGTCAAGCAGATGACAGAGAAGAAGTGTGTCGACAATGTAGCCCTTTGGGGATTTGACAAGCCTCTTTCCGACATTGCGGTACCAGGGTCGGACGTCAAAGCTAAGAAACATCGCCTGCAGGATGCCTCGATAGCTTTTGCTTGTAACGGAATTAAGTCCAATGTCGCGCGCAATCTCGGCATCATTTAGAAGCTTGGCGGCCCGTGCGGCCAGAGCACGAAGCAGTCTCGGCAGAAGACCGATCTTTTCAAGCTCGGCGACGGTGCGCACGTCTCGATGCAGTATTGTCGTAAGATAACCGTCAAACCACTCCGCCCGCTCGGGAGCAGGTTTTTC
The DNA here is from genome assembly GCA_965208155.1 of Thermodesulfobacteriota bacterium. Taxonomy (GTDB): domain Bacteria; phylum Desulfobacterota_D; class UBA1144; order Nemesobacterales; family Nemesobacteraceae; genus Nemesobacter. Next base: position 1,476,877 of record OZ242322.1, on the reverse strand, counting down.
CGATATTTCGGGGAACGTGGCCGATTTGATTGCCTCATCAAGGGCCGGAGCATTTTTCATGCCCACAAAATCGGCGGCGAAAAGCCTCTTCAGAAAACCGCCTTCCGCGGAGAACACCTCACAGGCTGAAAACGGATAAAGAGTTTTTATGCTCACGCGTCCGACCAGGGAATCAGAAAGCTTCGGCAAAACCATGATGTTTGCCGAACCAGTGAGAAGGAACATGCCGCTGCTTTGTGCCCCGTCGCCAAGGCGCGCTTCGTCAACCACAACCTTAAGGGCTCGGAACAGTTCGGGCACCATCTGCACCTCATCGATTATCACCGGCCCCCTGCGGCGGGCGAGAAACTCCTCAGGGGATGCGTAGGCGGCCTCCATGTGGGTGACGTTATCAAAAGATACGTACTCGGCGGGATATTCATTGCGGGCAAGCTCCCGCACAAGCGTGGTCTTGCCTGACTGACGAGGTCCGTTGAGAAAGACCACGGGACTGTGCTTCAGAGAAAAAAGAAGCTTCCCGGATAATTTGCGTGGCGTATATTTCATGGCTTTTCCATGTATATATAAATTTAATATTTATGATTTCTAAAAGCAAGATTTATTTTTGCAAGACCCGCGCGGAACTTTACTCTGAGGATCATGCAGGAATACAACTTGAAAATTAGAAGGCTGCCGTCGGGCTTTCAAGGTAAGCCGTATTTGCCCGTTCGCAAACAAAGAGACTGAAGCAACCGCGGGAGGAGTCCGGAAGCCCCTGTATCAAATCAGCATTAAGCCTCTGTTTTTATGGAATGCGGCGACGCTTGAAAGCCTCTGTGGGGCTGGTGGTGGTGAAATGCGGAACAACAAAGACCAGGGTGCGGGCACCCGGCACAATACTGGTCATTTTAATCTGCCATCATACACAATACTTTTTTATCCCTTGTCCAAAGCAAATGAGCGTATATATTTCAGAATAGATGAACGAACTGCTCGAAAGCTTCATAAAACATCTCTCGGACGAAAGAAACTACTCGGAACACACCGTAAAGGCCTACAGGGGCGATCTTGAGAATTTCCGCGATTTTCTCTTAAAGGAAGAGAAAAAAATCGAGGATGCGGACATCGCCACAATAAACGCGTACGTCTCCACTCTCTACGGAAAGAATTCACCCTCCTCGGTAGAGAGAAAAGTATCGGCGATAAGATCCTTTTTCTCGTATCTGGTAAGAAAAGGGCTCGCAACGCAGAATCCCGCAAAACTCGTGCGTACACCTAAAAAGGAAAAACACCTTCCCGTGTTTTTAAGCGTGGACGAGGTGTTCAATCTGGTCAACGTAAAGGATTCTCGGAAAAATCCGCTTCTCGTGCGCGACAGGGCGATTCTCGAACTTCTTTACTCAAGCGGTCTCCGGGTAAGCGAACTCGCGGGAGCCACCCTTGCCGACCTCAGCATGGGAGAAGCGATAATAAGGGTTCGCGGGAAGGGAAACAAGGAGAGAATCGTTCCCGTGGGATCAAAGGCGCTTACCGCCCTCGGGGAATATCTTGACATAAGAGGGACGCTCAGACCCGCATCCAACCGTATATTCCTTAACTCCCGGGGAGGCGGAATAACCACGAGAAGCATCGCGAGGATAATAAAGAAGTACGGTCTGGTATCGGGGATATCGAAAAACGTGAGTCCCCATGTGCTTAGACACTCGTTTGCCACCCACCTGCTTGCGGGGGGCGCGGACCTTCGGGCGATCCAGGAAATGCTCGGCCACGCGAGTCTCTCGACGACCCAGAGGTACACACATCTCTCGGTCGAGCGGATAATGGAAGTGTACGACAAGACCCACCCGAACGCCTAGGAGGCGACGGAAGGAAAAAGACAATGAGCAAGTTTCATGGAACTACAATACTATGCGTTAAAAAAAATGACCGGGTGGCCCTGGGGGGCGACGGCCAGGTGACCATGGGAGCCACAGCGGTAAAACATAAGGCGAACAAGATAAGGAAGATGTACAGCGGGAAGATCTGCGCCGGATTCGCGGGCTCAACGGCTGACGCAATGACGCTTTTTGACAAGTTCGAGGGAAAGCTTGAGGAATTCCGGGGAAGCCTCCAGCGAGCCGCGGTAGAGCTTGCGAAGGAATGGAGAACGGACAGGATCCTGAGAAGGCTGGAAGCCCTGCTGATAGTCGCCAACTCCGAGACCATGCTCATAATCTCCGGAAGCGGAGACATAATAGAACCCGATGAGAGCGTGATAGCAATAGGCTCGGGAGGCCCCTTTGCCCAGGCGGCCGCCCTGGCGCTTGCCAGGCACTCGGAGCTCTCCGCTCCGGAGATAGTCGAGCGCTCACTTGAGATCGCGGCCGGAATCTGCATTTACACAAACAACCACATATCGATTGAGGAAATAGACTAATGTCCCAGGAATCCTACCTCACCCCGAGGGAAATAGTATCGGAACTAGACAAGTACATAGTCGGGCAGAACATGGCCAAAAGGGCCGTGGGCGTGGCGCTTCGGAACAGGTGGAGAAGGCAGAAGGTATCCCCTGAACTCCGCGACGAGATATCACCCAAGAACATACTTATGATGGGACCCACCGGCGTGGGGAAAACCGAAATAGCCAGACGCCTCGCGAAACTCGCCCAGGCCCCATTCGTAAAGGTTGAGGCGTCAAAGTTCACCGAAGTCGGCTACGTCGGACGGGACGTCGAGTCGATGATACGGGACCTCACGGAGATAGCCGTCAACATGGTGACGGAGGAAGAGACCATCTCGGTTAACACAAAGGCGAGGGAGCTTGCCGAGGACAAGCTCATTGACCTGCTCGTCCCGACGCGTCCCGTCACTGAGGCGGAAGCAGACATGGACGAAGCCCAGAAGAAGATGAGCGAGACCAAAAAGAAGATGAGAAAGCTTCTTTGGGACGGAAAACTTGACGACAGGGAAGTAGAGATAGAGATAACGGCAAGGTCTCTTCCCATACAGGTGTTCAGCCAGGCGGGAGTCGAGGAAATGGATCCCGGAATCTCGGAGATGATCGGGAGCCTCATGCCCAAGAAATCGAAGGTAAGAAAGGTCAAGGTGCCCGAGGCCATGGATATCCTCACCGAGGAGGAAGCCCGAAAGCTGATAGACATGGACAAGGTGACCCTGCTGGCCCTAGAGAGAACCGAGAACTCAGGGATAATCTTCATAGACGAGATAGACAAGGTCGCCGGGAAAAACGGCGTCTCCGGTCCTGATGTTTCAAGGGAAGGGGTGCAGAGGGATCTTCTCCCCATAATCGAGGGAAGCAGCGTCACGACAAAACACGGGATGGTCAGAACCGACCACATACTCTTTATCGGAGCAGGGGCGTTTCACGTCTCCAAACCATCCGATCTCATACCCGAGCTCCAGGGGCGCTTCCCCATAAGAGTAGAGCTTGAGGCGCTCACCAAAGACGACTTCATACAAATACTCACCGAGCCCAAAAACGCGCTCATAAAACAATACACCGAGCTTATGAGAACCGAGGACATAAAACTCTCGTTCACCGACGAGGCGGTAGAGAAAATAGCCGAGACCGCGGCCGAGGTTAACAGCTCTACCGAGAACATAGGGGCAAGGAGACTTCACACCGTTCTTGAGAAGCTGCTTGACGAGATCTCCTTTAACGCTCCCGATATGAAAGAGAAAAAAATCACCATAGACGAAAGCTATGTTGAGGAGAAAATAGCCGACATCGTCAAGGACAGGGATCTAAGCAGGTACATACTCTAATTCACATTAATTCTCTGGGAGAGACATTTCAGGATCAATATAGACAAAATTGATCCATTTATCGTGCAGGTGAGCGAAGTCTTTATCCGTGGACAATAGTGTAGCATTGCTTGCATAGGCCGTAGCCGCAATCCAAAGATCATTCTTAGACATAGAAACGGCCGGCTTGGGTGGTGGAAAGTCATGTTCGGTAGAATCCAGATGTTTTCCGTGAGTCCAAGCGTCAATAAGCGCGTAAGCGTTGAGAATACTTTTTTGATTGATATCAATGGTGGGAAATTCGTCCAGAACCTCTTCAAGACGTCCTCGCTTTTTTTCTCCCCAACCTCTTTTTTCCGCAAGCGCAAGCAACTCACCTCGGCAGATGATTGACGTAAGAACCATCGTCGTCTGCTCCCCGAGACCTAGATTCGAACGAGCCCATAAAGCCCATGGTGCTTCCCGGATAAATCCAAGCAACACTCCAGTATCCAGAAGAAAACGTTCCATAGCCGGAGAGATCAATCAAGTTCAGCTAAGAGTTCCTCAATAAGCTCATCCCCAGGCCATGCACCTGCGAGATTTTTGGGATCAGCCATCTGAGCAGAGGTTCTTATAATTCTTTCCATATCCCGATTCTCAACTGGTATTTCTTCAAAAACATCGTCACCTCCAACACGAGCACTTATCTTACGAGCTTCAATTAATCGAGGTTCTCCATTGACTTTAAAGTGAACTATACCTTCCACGGTCGTCGGTTTGCCCCAGAGAAAACGCAAAGCTTCAACATCCAAAAAATCGGCGTTCAACCGTCCGAGAATGTATGAATTCTTTTCAAGCAGAAGACGGAAACGCCCTCCGCCGTGTTTGATTTCGTCAAGCATGCCGGTCACTACAAACGCTTTGGGATGTGGAATGTTTTTGACCTGCTCTCTAACCCGTGCACATACATGCTCATCAAGAGTGAAGCGCCCCCGGGCCGAACCTCGGGGAACTAACTCGTAACTAATGCCGGGGGTCCCCCCTGATCGACTGAACTTTAGAATTGAATCGAGAACCGAACTGTCAAACCGATTACCCTCGGGACAACTGGTTCCAGCTTCATCGATGGCAAGTGCTGCAAGATCAAGTGCCGTGTCATCAAGGCTTGGCTGTTCACGCCAAAGATCAAGTTGAGCAAACACTTTATAGGCTGTATCACTAAGCCTAGGAGCTTCAAGGCCGATAATTGTAGAACCTGTTTTTAACCCTGTTATCGTAAAATCGACGGTTGCGTTCAACCATCCGGGCTTCGCCCCTCTGCTTTTACCCTCACCGGTAGCTGATAGCCGTGTAGCTCGCTCCGCTGTTTCAATAAGAGCCTCCACAACACGCACGAGCCTCTTGGCCTTAATCTGCCCCTCGTTTTCTGGCAGACCACTGAGTCGCAACTGGTAGTGTTTCATGCTCATTATAAGAACCTCTCTCGCAGAACCCTATGATTATAAAAGATTCTGAACAATACAAGTTGATTTGGCAAACCACAAACTTGGTTCTGAGATAAAGTCTTTGTTAAAGAATCTTCCGATTTTTTACTACTGCACAATGGATATATTTTGAGTTGCGCAACAAAAATATCTTGAGCAATACTGCTCTCCCTTGCCGGTACTTTCCGTCCCAACGCCTTGGGAGTGGCAAATGCCCCTCATATCCATCCAGAGCATCATGGGCTACGGCGTTCATCTGGGAGGACTCAGCGCGCTTGAATTTCACGGTTACTCGCATTACCTGCGGCTGGGGGACGACCCCGGCATATATCTGTACGGGGAGGTTCCACCCTGGTTCGGGCGTCTGCCGGTCAAAACCCGATTCATCGTTCAATCGCACTCCCTTTTCGGCAACCACACCACGGGCATTGAAAACGAGGATGATGAGCTAGCCGCCGGAACGGACAACGACGGCAGGCCAACGGTAAGTCCCTGGCGCTGGGCGATCAAGGTCTCCTCTCCCGAGCGTGCCATACTTGAAGCACTACACGGTCTGCGCAGCGAAGCAGGCTTTGACAATCTGAATATGGTTTTCCAAGGACTCACGGCATTGCGGCCCGGGAATCTGGCATCCTTGCTGCGCCTTTGCCGAAGCGTAAAGGTAAAACGCCTGTTCTTCGTGTTCGCCGACAGGCATTCTCACTCCTGGCTCAAATACTTGGACAAGTCCGCAATCAATTTCGGTTCAGGACCGCGCGCTTTGGTCAAAGGAGGCAAGCTGCATCCGGTTTACAGAATCTACGTGACAGAGGAACTCCTGCCTTCGTCCGAAGGGATTGAAGAAACACGCACAGCTTATGTTGTTAACAACATAACACAGCAACGGGCAATGCTTGAAACACTCTTCATATGAAGCTGGGAAACTCTTTCCTGCATCCTTATTCTCAGCATAAATTAATACAACCTAGCCAAGAGAATACTTTCTTTTCCCTGCTTCAAAATCAGTGGGGAAACCATTCTGAACCCTTTGTCATAACCCTCACTTTTGGTTAGGTTTTTCAGGAGAAAGTCCTTGGAACCGATATGGATTTTAAAAACTATAAAACGGAAAGCTTTTACGACGAGGTATTCAAGGATAACGCCACGCCGCATGAGTGGACCCGCTTTCTGACCGACAGGATAGAAAGTCTCTCAGCCGGAGAGCTGATCGAGAGGCAGAAAGCGGCCGAGATGAACCTGTTCGAGATGGGGGTCACCTTCACCCTCTACTCAGAAGAAAAGAAAGGTTCTGAGGAGAACATCTTCCCCTTCGACATAATCCCGAGGATAGTTTCGGCCGCGGACTGGGAACACATAGAAAGGGGCCTTAAGCAGAGAATCCACGCGCTTAACCTCTTTATAGACGACATATACAACGACCGCAAGATACTGAGGGACAAGGTCGTGCCCAAGGAACTAATCCTCTCAAGCAGAGAGTTTCGCCTTGACTGCGTAGGGTTTTCCCCGCCGAAGAAGATCTGGTGTCATGTCACGGGAACGGACCTGATAAGACATTCGGACGGAAACTTCTACATACTCGAAGACAACCTTCGCTCCCCATCAGGCGTCTCCTACGTGCTTGAGAACCGAGAGCTTCTCAAGCGCACGTTTCCCAAGGTGTTCGGCACAGTTGAGATAATGCCCATAAGCGATTACGGACTCCACCTCCATGACACCCTCCAGTATCTGCTCTCTGACAGGGCGGCCAACCCCAAGGTGGTGCTGCTCACCCCGGGGATTCACAACTCGGCCTACTTCGAGCACTCGTTTCTGGCAAAGGAGATGGGAATAGAGCTTGTCGAGGGAAGGGATCTCATAGTGGTTGACAATTTCGTTTACCTGAAAACCACCAAGAGGCTTGAAAAAGTGGACGTCATATACAGAAGGATAGACGACAACTTCCTCGACCCTCAGGTGTTCCGCGCGGATTCAGTGCTTGGAGTTCCGGGACTTTTCAGCGCGTACAAGGCCGGGAACGTCGCCATAGCCAACGCCCCCGGAGGAGGAGTGGCCGACGACAAGATAATATACGCCTACGTTGAGAAGATAATAAAGTACTACCTGGGAGAAGATCCCATAATCCCGAACGTGCCGACGTATATATGCGAGGAGGAGGAAGCCAGGAAATACGTGCTCGACAATATAGAGAAGCTGGTCGTAAAGCCCGCGAACGAATCCGGAGGATACGGAATAGTGTTCGGACCCAAGGCAACGAAAGAGGAACTCGCCCAGGCCAAAAAAAACATAAAGGCGGATCCCAGAAACTACATAGCCCAGAAGACCATGTCCCTCTCCCGGGCCCCCGTGATAGTGGACGATCACTTCGAGGGACGCCATGTCGACCTGAGACCCTTCATTCTCTACGGAAAGGAGATATTCGTCCTGCCCGGAGGCCTGACCAGGGTGGCGCTGCGCAAAGGCTCTATGATAGTTAACTCGTCCCAGGGCGGGGGAAGCAAGGACACCTGGGTGCTTGCTCCCGAAAAGAAGGCCAGAGGCAAAGGAGGCGGAAAATCCTAAGTCGCGTTGCAGAATCTATATACTGGATGAGCCGCTACGCCGAGCGCGCCGGGAACACCGCGAGGCTTATAAGCGTAAACCTCGGCCTTGCCATTGACACCCACGACTCCGTTGAGCAGGAATGGGATCCCATAGTAAAGGTGACAGGGAACATGGATCTCTTCAGGAGCCTTTATGACAAGACGACCCGGGAGAACGTAATAAACTTCATGGTCCTTGACCGCAACAACCCGAACTCAATCATCTCCTGCGTTAACTGCGCACGTGAGAACGCAAGTTCCGTGAGGGAAATAATCTCCTCTGAGATGTGGCTTCTGATAAACCGCTTCTACCACAGGCTCAACAGCGACGAAGCCAAACAGAAACTGCTCGACAATCCCGGAAAATTCTGCGAAGTGGCAAAAGTGCAGAGCCTTCTTTTTCACGGATCCGGGTACATAAGCATATCCCACGGCGAGGCGTGGCATTTCTCGGAACTCGGAAAACAGATGGAACGGGCCGATAACACCTCAAGAATCCTCGACGTCAAGTACTACACCCTGCTTCCCAAGGCGGACCTCGTGGGAACTTCGATAGACAACATGCAGTGGATAGCGCTTCTTAAATCGACAAGCGCCCTTGAGACTTACAAGGCGAAACACCAGCAGATATCCATAGGGAACGTGCTTGATTTTCTCATCCTTGATAACCAGTTTCCCCGCTCGATAATCTACTGCGTCGCGCAGGCCGACGAGTCGCTTCACTGCATATCCAACAGCCCGGCAGGCTCCTATAACAACGAGACCGAAAAAGAGATGGGAAGACTTCTGTCGGACATTCGGTTCATAAGCGTCGGGGAGATAATCGAGCGCGGAATGCACGAGTATCTAAAGAGTTTCCAGTCCCGCATAAACGAGGTCGGAAAATGTATACACGACGATTATTTCAGCTACAGCATGGCAGACAGCCCCCTTCGGGGCTTTGACGATATCTAAGAGGGAGAAAACAGATGACTTTCTGCGTGGGAATGAGACTCAAAGAAGGAATAATCGGGCTTGCCGACAACCTCATAATAACGGGAAACGAGGCCATACGGGCAAAAAAGGTCACCACCCACACGGCCGGGGACAACTCGTTTTTCCTGATGACTTCGGGGCTTCGCTCCGCTAGGGACAAGACTATCACCTACCTTGATGAGGCCCTGGAGCACTCCCAGGAATCCCTTGACCGCCTCTACAAGGCAGTGAACCTTTTCTCAAGGGAACTTCGAAGGGTGAAAAAAGAAGACGGAGAGGCGCTTTCCGAATCGGGATTTCCCTTCAACATATACTCCATAATAGGAGGGCAGTTCGAAAACGACCCCGAGCCCCAGCTTTTCCTAGTCTATCCCCAGGGGAACTGGATCAACGTGGGAACCACCTCCCCCTACGTTATAATAGGCGAGTCGAAATACGGAAAACCGATAATAAAAAGAACCCTTACCTACGACACCAGCCTTGATGTCGCCCTTCGCATCGCGTATCTCGCGTTTGATTCAAGCCGGATAAACGCCATAGACGTCGATTTTCCGATAGACCTAATAATCTACAGAAACAATTCATTTTCTCTCGAGCAATACAGATTCAACGAAAACGAACTGGCGGACATATCCGATTGGTGGCAGGAGAGGCTCAGAAAATCGGCCGAGGAAATGCCCGCCGAATGGGTAAGGAAAATTCTTAACAGAAGCCCGAAAAGTGCTGCTTAGCATAGATCACAACACGACTTACTCCTACGGAGAAAAAGTGGTCCTGGCCCCACACACCGTGAGGCTTCGCCCAAGAGATGACGGGGGACAGATGGTCCATATGTTTTCGCTCAGGACGGATCCCCCCGAAGCGGGAAGAAGCGTGAACTTGGATCTTGACGGAAACACTACCGTTACCCTGTGGTTTACGGGCGAATCCGACAGCCTAGCGATCGACACCAGCTGCGTAGTCGAAACGCTTCGGGAAAACCCTTTTGACTTCATAGTTTCCGAAATAAGGTTCCTTGACCTGCCGATGGAGTATCCACGCGAGCAGAAGGCAGCCCTTCGCCCCTACCTGAAGGTAAGCAAGAAAACGGCCCTGGCGGTCTCGCCGCTTCGCGAAACGATTATCTCGCAGACCATGGGAAAAACCACGGATTTCATTCTCTCTCTCTGTGAGCACATACACGAGAACTTCCCCCACGTCGCAAGGGAGCGGGGCGGCCCCTGGTCCGCAGAGAGAACCCTCAGGGAAAAAAAGGGGTCCTGCAGAGACCTCGTGGAGCTTTTCGCGGCCGTATGCCGCTCGGCGGGCCTCGCGTGCAGGCACGTAAGCGGCTATGCGCTCAGCGCAAGAAGAAAAAAAGGAGACGAGCTTCACGCCTGGGCCGAAGTCTACATACCGGGAGGAGGATGGAGGGGCTATGATCCTTCTTCGGGTCTAGCGGTTTCAGACCGCCACGTCACGGTCGCAAGCGGCCCCAGCCACGGGCTCATCGCCCCTGTTTCGGGAAGCTTCTACGGGGACGCAGCCGAAGTCAAACTCCGGTTCAGTGTAGAGGTAAGAAAGACGGGGAAACGGCAGAAAAAAGCCCTGGGACTTCTCTAGACGACTCGAGGAACTTCAACAAAAAATTAGTCTGTCTGTACTGTCCACTCCACATGAACAGTACAGGCGGAGAGCAATATATGCCTCACTGTTATTTTTGAATCCGATCTATCAAGAGAAACCCGTGCTGCAACAGCGTGTTCTTTGTACGGACAGTCAACTACCGGCCCATCAGAGTTGAATGCGGCAACAGGAACCTTTTGTAGCGATGAGAATATAGCTGTCGGAATTTCAACAAGTTGATACATTGACGGGATGCTCTGCCCTTTACGAAATGCGCGTAACATCATAATTGAATCTACCGCTGTCTGATATTCACGGAACAGAGCAAGCGTTCTGTTCCTACGTTTTCTTGCCGTACGCATATCCTGTATCCATGCTGCTTCGGTCAGCTTTGAGATGTGCACTGAAGTGCGAGAAAGTTTTTGGGCAGCCGTAGATTTCAGTGAAAGCTTTTGCACCGGAAGGTGGTTGTTTTTAATTTCGATGTCGACAAACCTTTTGGTCTCTGAAAAATAATCTCCTACATTCCAGCCTGAAGATTCACAAGCATTGCGGAAAGCTGCTTCGAAACTCTTTTGAGCAAGAGGTTCCCTGGTAGTTCCATGATGAACGGATAATGCTAAGCCGAAATACTCAATCCATTCGGCAGGCAACCAAGTACCCTGCTGATTTACTGTCGCCTGCGGAGGTTCAGACAAAGAATCTACAATTTTAGAAACGAACAGAACCGCTGTTGGCGACAGTGATTCAAGCTTTTCTTTGAGTTCAGCGAGTGTTACCAATTCCCGAGCCTGCGTTCTATCAGATCAATAAAGGTTGGTTTTAATTCAATTCCGGTCCATTGCCTCCCCAGAGTCTGCGCGGCCAGCAAGGTTGTACCTGAACCTGCATAAGGGTCCAGCACAAAATCACCAACTCTGCTTGTAATCTGCACGCAACGTTGTGCCAGAGCCACTGGCATTACCGCTGGATGGCTGTCTGCGTCTCCATTATTTTTTCTTTGAGGTTCAGTAGGCAAATCCCATGTTGTCCGCAGTCGACGGCCATTTATCCCACGAACCGCATCTATGTCATAATAATAGTCCTGATTCTTTGAAAGCAGAAAAATGGTTTCATGAGCTTTTGTAGGGCGGTCGCGGACAGATTCAGGATAGGCATTTGGCTTGTTCCAGATGACTTCGGATCGCAACCACCAGCCAGCATCCTGAAGAGCAAAAGCCAATCTCCAAGGAAGTCCAATCAGGTCCTTCGGCTTTAATCCGTCTGGAGTTGCAGGACGCACAGACATCGCACGTGCCCAACTTTTTCTGTCTGGAGCACGATATCGTCGATTCCCAGACGTGTAAGCATCTCCAATATTTAGCCAGACAGTTCCGTCTTTTTTGAGAATCCGTCGAATTTCGTCAAAAGTTTTCACTATTCTGCTGATGTAATCCTCAAGAGTTTCGTCGCATCCAGTCTGTTGATCGACATCATAATCTCTAAGGGACCAGTATGGGGGTGATGTTACTACCGTCTGAATACTTTCACACGGCAACAGTCTCAACGCATTTTTTGCGTCACCTTGGATAAGCACTGATTGAGAAAGCGTATCTACCGGTTCGCCAGTTGCTCTAATCAAGCGAAAATTTTTTGAGTTTGAAGAAGTTTTGTTACCATGCTGACCAGCAGAAACATCTGCTCTGCCGGAACTGTCGTCTATAAGTACAAGCTGTATAAGATTGTCACTCATTGTGTTGAACCCAGATAATGGTGTCTGCTGACCAACAAAGGTTTGATACTTGTTTATTACTCAACTTTGATGATTGCGTTTCTGGATCTGCACAAACTTATCCTCTAATGGTATTTTAACGAATAAAGGTGTTTAATCCCAATTTCATTCAGTAAAATTGTATATTATTCCGAGGATCTTCTCTGAATTTTCCAACTGTTTTCCGCTTGATATGCATTATGATTCCACATAGAATTCGAAAATCACAATGACTTGTCTGATATTCAGGTCTTCGCCGTTCGCAGGGGTTTGTCAGTTATGGGAATCAAGAGTAGAAGCCGATAAATTCCCTTCAGCAGGAATATACAACTGGAACTTATAGATGCAGGCCCGGTGCTTCGGCAATGACTTTCGCATGAACAAAACATAACAATACAAGTACAAAAACTTCCACGGTGAACACTCCTTAAAAATCGTGCAATCGCGATTTAATTCATGCTATAATAAAGGTTTTGGAAGGAAACTAAAAAAGCCAACGGACCGTAACAGCAATCCAGGTTGCTCTATCGAAAAAAAAGGAGGGAGGACATCTCAATGGTTCGCAGAAAATTTAAATCCAGGTTAAAGGCGTTCTTGGGAACTTTCGCAGTGGGCGCGGTTCTTACTCTTATAAGCGGCACCGCGTCAAACGCCCAAGAGGCATTCGGCGTAAGCAGTGTTTTGCTTGAGAAGATCACGGTCACGGCGCGAAAGCGGGAGGAGCCTATTCAGAATGTTCCGCTCTCGGTAACGCATTTCAGTTCCGAAGAGATTGACGCCCTTAAGGTAAGAGACCTTGAAAGTCTCGCTGTAGCGATGCCCAACGTCGCGCTTGACGACATCGGCACCGTAGGAGGAATCGCCAACTTTTCCATTCGCGGACTGGGGATAAACAGTTCCATACCGTCTGTCGACCCGACAGTGGGAGTGTTTGTCGACGGCGTGTACTTCGGAGCCACCAACGGCGCCCTGTTCGACACGTTCGATATCGAGAGCATCGAAGTGCTCAGGGGTCCGCAGGGAACGCTTTTCGGCCGCAACGTGACCGGGGGCGCGATACTCGTTAACACGAAGAAACCCGCAGACACCCTGGAGACGGCCTTTCGCACCTCTTTTGAGGGGGGAGGAGAGAATCTCAACAGCTATTACATGGGCACGGTAGGAGGTCCTCTCGGCGAAACAGTCCGCGCCAGGGTAACCGCGTACACAAACCAGGATAACGGCTGGTTCGAGAACCTTCACACCGGCGAAGCTTTCGGCGAACTGGACGTCCGGATGGTGCGGCCTGTTCTGACCTGGGACCCCACAGACAGCTTGAGCCTGGTGCTCCGATACCAGTACGACAGCGTCGACGGAGACGGTCCCGCCGCGCAGAGTCACACAAACGGATTCGGCGCCACAAACGCGGCGGCCGACTTTGACCGAGACAGCCACGACTTCAGCATCAACGAGGAAGGGAAAAGAGAAAACGAAGCCCATTTTTTCACCGCCCAGGCGGACTGGGACATAGATTTCGGTGACGGCACGATAACAAACATCTTCGGCTGGCGCGATTCAGAAACCTTCTCGGCGCTTGACCTCGACGCCTCGCCGCTTGACTTTATAAGCGCGCGGGGATGGACCAATTACAGGCAGTGGAGTAACGAGCTGCGCTACGCGGGCAGGGTTTGCGAACGCCTCCACGCGACCACCGGGGTCTACTATTTCAGCAACGAGATTAACTATCACGAGCACCGTTCTCTTCTTGTCGATGCTATCGCGGCATCAGGACTGCCACTGCCTCCCGGAGCGGATGTGTCCCAGTTCGGAGGCGGGAACTACGACGTTGAGACTCTGGGTCTGTTCCTCTCTCTAGACTATGATCTCACAAGCCAGTTGACGCTAACCGCGGGTACGCGATACACGCGTGAGAAAAGAGAAGCCGAAATAGCCCTGATCACCACCAAGACTCCCCCAGAGTCATTAGCGCCGCCATGCAATATCGTCAAAGGCCCCGACTGCGAGTTCGATTTTACAGGCGAGGAGACCTGGCACAGCTGGTCGCCGAAACTCGGCGCGGCCTACTACATAAGCGACGGGGCAAACATTTACGGGCACTGGACCAGGGGATTTCGCTCCGGAGGCTATAACCTCCGCAACCTCTCGCCCACCCACGCCCCGGGACCGTATGATGAAGAAACGGTCGACAGCTTCGAGGCCGGATTCAAGGTCGCAAACAGCCGCGGCCGTCTCTACGGGGCAGCCTTCTACAGCATGATTGATGACATGCAAAGGGAAGTTAATTTCCCCGATCCAGCACTCGGCATAGTTCAGCTGATCGACAACACCGCCGACGTCGATACCTACGGTTTTGAACTCGACGGATTGTTCGCCATCGCGGAGAACCTGCTTCTGGTCGGTTCCGTAGGGTACGTAAACCCGGAGTACACCAAAGTCAAGCATGATCTGAATCTTGACGGCAGCATCGATGAAAACGACGAGGCCCTTGAACTTCCCCGCGCCGCGAAGTGGACCTACAGCGTGGGACTTACGCACGACACGGGAGCAGCCAGTTGGGGACAGATGACATCCCGCATAAGCTACGCCTACCGCGACAAGTCATACTTCAGCGACGACAACAGAGGATATATTCTGGAGCAGAACATACTTGACGCCGGAATTGACATAATTCCCGCAAACGGCCGGTTCTCAATCGGCCTTTACGGCAAGAACCTGCTTAACGAAGTCAAGCATGGAGGCGACAGCCAACTGCCCCCCACGCTGGGCACTGCGCCGCTTGGGCCGGTACCGCTTGGCGGCACGTTCTCCCCGCTTGCAAAAGGCAGGACCTTTGGAGTGCAGCTGACTTACAGGCACAGAAGTTAATAAAACCGGCTTCCCCGGGGCGATTAGGAGTGATCACAGTCACGGTGACTGAGACGAGGATTCCCAGGCGAAAATTCCTTCTCTTCCCCTGAGACGTTTTTGCGTCTATAGAAAGAATCCCGGGTGCCGCCGTCTTCTTTCCGGCTCCGGAATCCAAATTGTCATATATGATTATCCTTAAGGTGTTGTAATAAAAACCCCGGTTGCTATATAATGTTTTTTTTCGCAGAAAGGAGTTTTTCATGAACAGTTCAGCCCAAAGGGCGGAAATACTGGTCGAGGCCCTGCCCTACATAGAGGCCTTTCACGGCAGAACCGTCGTGGTCAAATACGGCGGAAGCGTAGCCAGCACGGACCTTTCGAATTTCGTGCGCGACCTCATGCTGATGAAGTACGTCGGGATAAAACCGGTAGTAGTGCACGGAGGCGGCCCCCAGATCCAGGAGCATCTCGATACTTTGGGAATAAAATCCGAATTCATAGCCGGGCTCCGCGTTACCAACAGGCAGGTAATGGAAGTGGTCGAGATGGTGCTTGTCGGAAAGATAAACCAGCAGATCGTAACGTCGATAAACCGCCACCAGATGGAAACGGTGGGACTCTCGGGCAAGGAAGGAAAGCTTATAAAGGCTAAAAAGTTCGACCTTCACAAATTCGCCGCCAAACACAGTATAGATATTCCCGGGGACGCAGACCTCGGCTACGTGGGCGAAGTTCACGAAGTAAACCCCGAGGTAATCAGGGTGCTTGAGGACAAGGGGATAATTCCGATTATAGCTCCCATAGGGTGGGGGGAGGACGGAACCACCTACAACATAAACGCGGACCACGTGGCGGGAAAAATTGCGGGAGCACTTAACGCTGCGAAGCTCATACTGCTGACCAATGTTGACGGCATCCTGGATAAAAAAGGAAAGCTCATATCCTCCGTAACCAAAAAGCAGGCTGAGAAACTTATCAGGAGCGGGACGATAAACAGCGGAATGATCCCCAAGGTGATGTGCGCGCTTGAGGCTCTTGAAGAAGGAACAGGCAAGGTACACATAATAAACGGGGGAGTAAAAAGGGCTCTCATACTTGAGCTTCTTACCGATCTGGGAATAGGGACGGAGATAACCCTTTGAGGCCGGAGAAAATGGAAGACTCGCGGGGAAAATACCTGATGGAGACCTACAGCCGTCTTCCCATAACTATGCGGAAGGGAAGCGGTTCATGGCTCTGGGACACGGAAGGAAAAAAGTATCTTGACTACACAACCGGGATAGCCGTTAACAGCCTAGGGCACTGCCACCCCAGTATCACGGACGCCATAACATCCCAGGCCGCCACTCTGGTTCACACTTCAAACCTGTTTAACATAGAGAACCAGAACACTCTCTCCGAGATGCTCGTTTCAAACTCGTTTGCGGACAGGGTGTTTTTCTGTAACAGCGGAACCGAAGCAGTTGAAGGCTCGATAAAGCTAGCCAGGAAATGGGGAGCGGAAAACGGTGGAAAATTCGCGGTCATTTCAACCGAAGGAGCTTTTCACGGAAGAACTTTCGGGGCGCTTAGCGCCACGGGATCGGAGAAATACAGGGAGGGGTTCTCCCCCTTTCTCGAAGGATTTCACTTCGCTCCCTACGCGGACCCCGACGCGATCGCCCGCCTGGCCACTGAGACAAACCCCTGCGCGGTCATTCTCGAGCCGGTGCAGGGAGAAAACGGAGTCATCGTTCCACCCCCGGGATACCTGAGGCGTGTAAGGGAAATCTGCGGGGAAAGCGACATGCTTCTCATACTCGATGAGATCCAGGTCGGGATGGGAAGGACCGGGAGACTGTTTGCCTACGAGCACGAGGACGTAAGGCCCGACATAGTGGCACTCGCAAAGGCTCTCGGCGGCGGGGTGCCGTGCGGAGCGGTTCTGGCCACGGAGGAGGTGGCAAAGCACTTCACCCCAGGGGCGCACGGAAGCACTTTCGGCGGAAATCCCCTGGCAGCGAGGGCGGCCTGCGCCGCAGTGGAAACGATACTTCGAGAGAACCTGTCCGAGGGAGCGGGAGAGCTCGGAAACTATTTTCTCGGCAAGCTTGGGGATGTCCGGGAAAAATACCCCGAGCATATAAGAGAGGTAAGAGGAAAGGGGCTTATCATCGGGGTTGAGTTCTCAGACAGGAACTTCGCGCGGGACTGTTTTTCGGTTTCAGTCAGAAACGGGCTTCTGGTTATACTTACTGTTGAGCGGGTGTTTCGGATTCTTCCTCCACTTAACACTAACGAGGAAGAAATTGACTTCGCAGTTTCCGTAATAACGAAATCCATCGAGGAGGTAGTTTCTAGTGGGTAGGAATCTTCTTGCCGTCTCAGACCTTAAAAAAAAGGAGATCAGGGAAATAATCCGCCGCGCCGGCGAACTGAAGGAACTGAAAAAACAGGGCGAGAGCCCAAGGAGCCTCGAGGGCATGTCGGTAGGTCTTCTCTTTGAAAAACAGTCGACCAGAACAAGACTTTCCTTCGAAGCGGGCCTTTTTGATCTAGGCGCCCAGGCGATTTACATGAATCCGGCGGATACCCAGATCGGAAGAGGGGAAACCATAGCTGATACGGCGAAGATCCTCTCATCCTATCTTGACGGGATAATAATAAGAACCTACGGACAGGAAAAAGCCCTTGAACTCGCGGAGAACTCGGAAGTCCCCGTGATAAACGCCCTTACCGACCTTGAACATCCAACGCAGATAATCTCCGATCTTTTTTCAATCTCGGAGCAGGGGATAAATCCCGAAGAATTCAAGCTTGCTTTTCTCGGCGACGGAAACAATATCGCCAATTCCTTCGTGGCCGCCTCCGCGATACTGGGCTTTAACCTTTCGGTTGCGGTTCCCCCGGGACATGAGCCCGACCCGACGATTATGGGCGAGGCCACGGAACACGGAAACTCGGAGATTGAAGTCACCCACGACACCGCCTCCGCGGTAAGAGATGCCGACGTGATCTACACCGACGTCTGGGTAAGCATGGGTGAGGAGAAAAAGGGTACCAAGGTCTTCAGGCCCTTTCAGGTAAACAACGAACTCCTTTCCTTCTGCAGCAAAAAGCCCCTGATAATGCACTGTCTTCCGGCTCACAGGGGAGAAGAGATAACCGCAGAAGTAATGGATGGCCCCAGCTGCATCGCCTTCACGCAGGCCGAGAACAAACTTCACGCAGGAAAGGCCATTCTCGAATTCTGCCTTCAGGATTAGCCGACCCTGATTCGGGGCCGCTTCATTCGCCAGGGAGAATCAACGTTCACGGTTGAATCCAGTGTTTAACCGGCTGTGATAAGAACTCCTCGACCGCAATCCCATCTCCTCCCACCAGGAGTTTGCGCACCGACGGGAATTTTTTCTCAAAAGCTCTCATTCCGGGCAGCGAATCACCCGCCCGCCCGCTTTTCACCTCTATAGCGGTCAAAGCGTCTCCCGCGCGTACAATGAAATCCACTTCGCGGTTGCGTTCCCGCCAATAAAAAACCTCGCACGTACCACCGGCTTGTGCGTTAACCAGATAAGCCCCGACCGCGGTTTCGACAAGCCTTCCCCAGAACTGTCTGTCCGCAAGCGCCTGGGCCATAGTAAATGGGGAAGTGGCAGTCATAAGTGCGGTATTTAGAACCTGCAGCTTCGGAATGGAACTTCTCTGCCTCACCCTGGCACCTGAGTATTTCCCCAGGCAAGTGAGCATCCCTGCCGCTCCGAGCAGATCAAGGTAATGGGCAAGCGTGACGGTATTGCCCCTGTCCTGCAACTGTCCGAGCATCTTGGTATAGGAGAGGATCTGTCCCGAATAAGTGCAGCCAAGTTCAAGCAGACGCCGCAGAAGCGCCGGCTTGTCCACCCGGGAGAGGAGCAACACCTCTCGAGAAATGGTCGTCTCAATGAGAGAGTCACGTATGTAGCGTTTCCAGCGGTCTGAATCTCCCACCAACGGCACTGCCCCCGGATAAGCCCCGTAAAACAGATACTGGTCAAGCGTGAAGCCGAATGCTTCTCGCATTTCAGGAAAACTCCAGTGTGGCAGGTGGAGAAGTTCAAAACGCCCCGCCAGACTCTCGGTCAGGCCGCGCCCGAGTGCAAGCGGAGCCGACCCCAGAAGCACCACCTTGAGTTTGCGGCGTTTTCTCGAGTCTTCATCCCAGAGATATTTGACCATTTCCGCCCAATGCGGCACCTTCTGCACTTCGTCCAGAATGAGAATCGCCCCATCTTCTACTGACTCGGATTCAAGCAGTCGCGCCGCCTCCCATTGCTGCTCGATCCACTGCACGCCACGTAACGTGGGCACATCGGCGCTGGCAAAGCTACATGGCAGATCAGTCGACTCCACCACCTGGGTAACCATGGTGGTTTTGCCTACCTGTCGGGCTCCCGAGATGATCTGCAGGAAACCCCGCGGTTCCCGAAGACGGCGGATCAGTTCCTCTGCGTACGGACGCACAAATGTCTTTTTACTCATAACACTGAGTTATTTTACTTAACATATCTAGTAAATGGAATGATCATTTTAAAGCAGGGAAGAAATGAACCTTAACATCAGGCTAGCGCAGAAACTCCTTTACGTTGAGTGCGACCTGCTTCGTAATACCTTTTATGGATGCAAGTTCCTCGGCGGTGGCCCCTTTTATCTTCTCCACGCTTCCAAAGTGGTTAAGAAGCAAAAGCTTCCTTTTTTTCCCTATGCCAGGAACGCCGTCCATCTGCGAAGCCAGAGTCTTGCCCTTCCTCAATTCCCTGTGATATGTGATCGCGAAGCGATGGGCTTCATCCCTTACCCTCATCAGGAAGTAAACGCCTTTTTTATTTGACGAAAAATCGCAGGGTTCACCCTTTCCGTGCACGTAAATCCTGTCGATCCCGCCCCGGCCCTCGGTTTTCGCTATCGAGGCAAGATCCACTTCGTCTTCCGCACCGCAGTCCCGAAGCGCAGCGTGGGCGGCGTTTAGCTGTCCCTTGCCTCCGTCTATAAGCATGAGGTCCGGAAGTTCCCAGTTGTCATCCCCCGCCCGAAGAGTTCTCCTGTAGACGACCTCGTACATCGAACGGAAATCATCCTGCCCCGAGGTGGCAGTGATCCTGTACCTTCTGTACCTGTCCCGCTCAGGTCTCGCGTTTCGGAACCTGACGAGCGAGGCGACCGTCTGGTGCCCCTGGATATTCGATATGTCGAAGCACTCTACTGTATACGGAACCCGTTTTATCCCGGCTGACTTTCTTATGCCCCTAAGAAGTGTGCCCTGTTTGGCCTTTTCCTCGGCTTTTCTCAAACAACTCTCCCGCGCGTTTTTCATCGCAAAGCGCACGAGCTCGCTCTTAGGACCCCTCCGGGGAGTATCGACATAAACCCGCTTTCCCCTTTTCTCGGTAAGCCACTCCGAGTACCCCTCGCGGTCCCTTATGGAAAGAGGCAGTAGAACTCTTTTTGGAACGTAGTGATCGGAGAAATAAAACCTGCCGAGAAACTCCCTCACGCATTCAGCCTCATCGCCGTGGGGGCTTTTTACGGAAAAATCGAGCTTGTCGACCACCGAGCCGCCCCTTGAGAGCAGGACGGTAAATTCGTAGTTCTCAGAGTCCCTGTAAAAACCCACTATGTCCATGTCTTCGAACCTCGAGGAAGTAACCTTCTCTATCTCGGCGTTTTCCTTCAGGCCTGCAAGCTGATCTCGGTAGTAGGCGGCGTTTTCATACCTTCCCTCCTCTGAGGCTCTCTCCATCATCTCCCTGATCATTCTCACCAGTTTTTTTCTCTCGCCCCGAAGAAACGACTCGGCCTGGCTCACTAGCTCCCCGTAGTCCTCCTCCGAAATCCTGCCCGCGCAGGGACCCGAGCAAAGCTTCATGAAATAGTTAAGACAGGGCCGGGTTCTGTGCCTTTCGAACTTGCTCCGGGTGCAGTCCCTGAGAGGAAAAAGCCTGTGGACGAGGCTAACCGTGCTCTTAAGAAACTTGCCTGAGGCAAACGGACCGAAATAAAGCGCCCCGTCGTCCCGTATTCTCCTCGTGCGCGAAAGCCTGGGGAACTTCTCTCCCACCGAGAGGCGAAGAGAAGAAAACGTCTTATCGTCCTTAAGGCGTATGTTGTACTTCGGCTTGTGACGCTTTATAAGGGAGTTCTCGATGAAGAGAGCTTCGCTTTCCCCCTCCGTCACCACGTAGTCGATCGAATCAACTTCCCTTACCAGATACGGTATCTGCCCCCTGTCGCTTCCCCCTTGGAAATAGGACTTCACCCGGGCCCGAAGGTTCTTGGCCTTGCCTATGTAGACCGGGGTGCCGTCCGCCCCTTTCATTATGTAAACCCCTGTTGCGGAGGGAAAAGATTCGGAAAGCTCAAGAATTTTTTCGCGCATAAGATGCAAAAAATCAAAAGCCGCTATGTATCAAGATCCAGAAAGCCGTTTAACCATCTGAATATATTTTAAATGATTTTGAGAATACTTTTCAGATTATGAGGCTATAAAGACAGTACTGACCCAGCGTGAGAAGAGTTGAAGGTCTGCATTGAAAAGAGAAATCCTGGCGGGACAGCCTTTTAATAACTCGTGGTCTTAAGACATTTCCTAGAATGTCTTATCGTTTTTCCTCAGTTCGATTGAAACTACGGAAATCGTAACCAGCGTATTGACGGCGAGCAGTATCAGGTCTATGCGTAAACCCATTATCATTTTCGGTGCGAGTCCGAAAAGCGACATTAAAAACACAACCAGGCTGATAACTGTAACAACTGGGATTACGGAATTGAAGCTTCTTCCCTTGCATAGAATTGCGGTAAGAATCATAGGCGCCATGAGAGCAGTGCCCATGAATCCCGACACAGCAAGAGATATAATTCCCTGAGAACTCTTCATGGCTACAACGAAAGAGGCTACGCAAAACACCAGTATAACTAGCTTCACAAAAACAATAGGAGATACTTTCAGCTTTCTGCTAAACCTGCCAAGAGCATTGTTAATCTCAGAGCCGAGAGCGAAAAACTGAGAGTCAGATGTGGACATGGCTGCCGCCAGAATGCCTATCAAGGCAACGGCACCTACAACAGGATTCTGCTCAAGTATCAGTTTGCCAATGAACTCCGGACCCGTCTTAGCCGGTATTGCAATTGCACCGTATAGGCCAATTATAAGCCCCGCTATCAGAAGCAGGAAGGTGAAAGACGCATGGAGAACCGGAATTTTGCGTCTCTCGTTCAAACCCTTCAGAATGCTGAGCCTCGAAGTCAACTGAGGTTGGGACACAGGTAGCAATACAATTGATATAAATCCCGCAATAAGCCACTGAACAGACAGCAGTCCCTTGGGACCGGGAGCAGATAGCAGCGCAGGTTCCTCCTCCGCCACGGCCTGAACTAACTTTCCAATGCCTCCGAAGTTATCCAGAACAATAAATGCCATTATCCATATAACGGTAAACAGTACAATCCCCTGAAGTGAATCACAGTACATAATGCCTCTGAGCCCTCCTATGGAAGAGTACAGGTACATAAGAAACAGAATAGTTACAGCCCAGCCCCACTGGGGAACCTCATAGGGAACGATGTGGGCCAGAATGCCCGACGCTCCTTTTATCTGAATTGCTATGTAGGGAACGAGGAATATGGCAAGACCCAGAACATACACGAAAACTCCATGGGAACGGAAAGTTTCACGCAGCAGATCCGATATGCTCCGAAAATCCGTTGAAGAGATCCTTTCCCTTAATCTGAGCGAGAGCCAAAGCGTGAAAACGGCTAAAGCCATATCGGTAACGCCAAGGAATATCCACGTTGCCACGCCGTGTACGCGGAAGAAATTGGGCATCCCTATCAATATGAATGTACTGTAGAGGGTAGCAAAAAAGGTTAAGAAGCCAATTATAGTTCCAAGACTGCCGCCAGCAAGAAGGAATTGGTACTCATCCCCTTTGTTTTTCCTGTTTCCTATGACGGCAAGGGTTATCAGCACTGCAAGATATGCTAACGCAACTGCAATAAATGCTGTTCCCCTGTTCATGTCCATTTTCTTCCTCTTATATTAGCATACTACCCTTGGTCACCGGACATAAGCATTGCCAAAACAAGCAGCACATATATGGAAAGTGATATTCCCAGCCCGGCCCAGAGAGTTCTGGGAAGTCCCAGAAAATATGGCTCAGCCACTCCATAGGGAATTACCAGAGGAGTGAAGGATACCGCCGACAGAACAGATACCACCACCCCAAAGAATATCCACCGATTCTTATTATTCATGCCCAAAATACAATTGCCTACTAACGTTAGAGTTCCTGAAGAAGCTAACCTACTAAATCTACAGGAAAGTGTCAAACAGATTAAGATCAACTTAAGTTTTTTACTCTAATGGATTCGCAAGAATAATCAGAATCTGGCTGTTGAACCCACTCCCCCGGGAATCTTCTCTCTGCCTGCACTTCTTCCCGCCTGACTTGATACTTGCATGACCATGCGTTACGATTCCCAATTGTTATGAAAACCGACACTCTTTACCTTGAGACCCACGGCTGCCAGATGAATGAGTACGACTCGGACAGGATACAAAACGCTCTCGGCGCCAGTATCACCGAGGACCCCAAAGAGGCCGACATAGTAATCGTAAACACATGCGCCATACGGGAAAAAGCGGACCACAAAGCCCTCAGCAGCCTTGGGCGCTTCAAGCACCTAAAGGCGAAGAACCCGGAGCTTATAGTCGGGGTGTCAGGGTGCGTGGCGCAGCTCTACGGAGAGGATCTTATCCGCAGGATTCCGCATCTTGATTTCGTGCTCGGACCCCGCGCGATTCCGGAACTTCCGCGGCTTATAGAGGAGATAAAGGAGAAGAAATCAAGACCTGTCGAAACGTCCTTTGACATACAGGAGCCCTTCGACGTCCTACCCTACCATCAGGAGGGAAAACCCACTGCATTTGTGTCCATACAGCAGGGATGCAACAAAAAATGCGCTTACTGCATAGTGCCCACGGTGAGAGGCTCCGAGGTTAACAGGCCCCTTGAGGACATAATCGCCGAAGCCCGCTACCTTATCGCAAAGGGAGTGAAGGAAATAACCCTTATAGGGCAGACGGTGAATTCGTGGAAGCTCGGAGGGCTTAAGTTCGGGGATCTGCTTCGGGTGCTCGGGGAGCTCGACGGTCTTCAGAGAATAAGGTTCACGACATCCTATCCAAGAGACATAACGAAGAAAATGGTTGAGGCAATGGCAGACGTGCCCAAGGTATGCCGTCACATTCACCTGCCCGTGCAGTCGGGCTCGGACAAGGTGCTCAGGCTCATGAACAGGACCTATACAAGGAGCTGGTACATAGATTCGGTTAACAGGCTCAGGGACGCCATGCCGGACATAGCCGTGTCTTCTGATATAATAGTAGGGTTCCCCGGCGAAACAGAAGATGACTTCGAGCAGACGATGAGCCTTGTCGAAGAGGTGGGATTCGACAGTTCCTTTTCATTCAAGTACTCACCGCGCCCTGGAACGGTGGGGGAGGAACTCTGGAGAGCGGGAGAAAAGGTGGAAGACTCGACGGCAGGGGGAAGACTCGCGCACCTTCAGGAATACCAGCGGGCAATTACTCTTGCGAAGAATACGCGCAGGATAGGCAAATACGAGCAGGTGCTGGTTGAGGATGCGAGCAGAAAAGACTCCTCGTGGCTTTCCGGGAGAACGGAGCACAACAGGATAGTTAATTTCCCGGGGGGAAAAGAACTTATCGGAAAAACGGTGGACGTAAGGATAACCGAAGGACTTGCGAACTCACTTAGAGGACAATATCTGAATTAACACAGGGAGGGAGAAAAAATGTTTCTTGAAATGAAGGTTTCCTGCATAGTCGCCGATCCGTTTACCGATATGCCCGTCGTTATTCTGAATGAAGAGGAGGGGGAAAGGAGTCTTCCTCTCTGGGTGGGATTCGAGGAAGCGAGCGCCATAGCGATGGAGATCAAGAAAACTCCGAGACCAAGACCACTCACCCACGATCTTCTGAAAAACGTAATCGCCGCCACGGGCTGCGAGGTCATCGAAATAGAGATCACGGAACTTCGGGAAAACACCTTTTACGCCCGCCTTCGCATCAGAAAAGACGGAGAGGATCTCCTTGTGGATTCCCGCCCGAGCGACGCCATAGCGGTAGCGCTGAGAACCGGGTGCCGAATCATGGTCGACGAAGAGGTGCTAAAAGCCGCTCTCAGCGTAAAAGTCGGGGATCAGGGCCAGAGCGCAGGCGATGTCCTTGAAGAGATGCCGGATGAGGATTTCGGCAAGTACAAGATGTGATCAGCGGTTGCTGAGCATATACTCCTCAAGGAATTTTCTGTCTCCCTCGATCACGTCGAAAACCTCTCCGCAGCGGTCACACTCTATATTGATCTGCTTCGGCGGGTAGCTTATACCGCAACTCATCACAAACCAGCCGAAAAGAGAGTATCTCTGCCTCGGAACCACCCACGGATCCCCGACGGAGTACCCGCAGACGCAGACCCTTGAGTCCCATGCGTGAATGCTCATTCGTAAACCATGCGGACGCAGACCCCCACCCGCACTCTAGACGTCGTGGTAGCCCTCTTCTCCGTGATCCGTTATGTCAAGTCCCTGGCTCTCTTCATCCTCACTGACCCTGAGCCCGACAAGCATGTCAACGACCTTGAGCACTATATAGCTTACTACAACGGTGTATACGATGGTGAATACTCCTCCATAGAGCTGAACGCCGAGCTGCGCGCCTATGTCGAGATCCGCGATTGAACCGCCGTAGGTGGTTGAAGCGAATACCCCCACAAGTACAATTCCCACAAACCCGCCGACTCCGTGAACTCCCACGACGTCAAGCGCGTCATCATACTTGAAATAGAACTTGATATAGGTCGCTGCTATGTAGGCCAGAATGGAAGATGCGGCCCCTATCGCTATCGCCCCCATCGGTCCCACGGTGCCCGAGGCGGGAGTTATTGCCGCAAGACCAGCGATAGCTCCGGTCGCAAAACCCAGAGCGCTGGGCTTGCCTGACCTCACGTTTTCAATGAATATCCATACAAGGGCGGCAACGCAAGGAGAAATCTGGGTTACCACGACCGCCATGGCCGCCTGTCCCCCGGCCGCAAGAGCACTTCCCCCGTTAAACCCGAACCATCCGACCCAGAGCATCGCGGTTCCTATCATCGTAAGAGTGAGGTTGTGGGGAAGCGGGAGCTGTCTGGGGTAGCCTCTCCTGGCCCCGACCAGTATCGCCGCCACAAGGGCCGCGGTACCCGCCGTGATATGGACAACTATTCCGCCTGCAAAGTCAATTATTCCCTTGTCTCCAAGGTAGGAGCCCTCTCCTCCCCAGACCATGTGCGCGATCGGGAAGTAGCAGAATATCACCCACAGGGCGGTAAACAGAATCATGGCCGAGAATTTCATTCTCTCGGCGAACGCCCCGATTATAAGTCCCGGGGTTATGATTGCGAAAGTAAGCTGGAAGGCGAAGAACAGAACCTCTGGAATCGTTCCCGAGAGAGTGTCGACACTTACCCCATGTAGAAACGCCTTTGAGAAACCTCCCACAAAGGCATTCACCCCGAGTTCTCCCGCTACCATTCCGGTAGTGTCAAAAGTCATGCTGTAACCGAAAAACGTCCATATAATCGTTACTAGCGCAGTAATTGAAAAGCACTGCATGAGCACCGAAAGAACATTTTTTTTGCCGACCAGCCCCCCGTAGAAAAGCGCAAGCCCGGGAATCATCATGAAAAGAACAAGACCGGTTGAAATCAGTATCCAGGCGGTATCGCCCGTATCAAGCTCGCTTGCCGAAGCGGGATCGGTAAAAGAAAAGAAAGCCAAAACAAAAAAGAAAACCAAAAGTGAAAGCGTTTTTTTTAAACTCATCGCGCACTCCCCTCCTCTTATTCCGTGTTCAATCTGTTAAGTATATCACATAATGGGACCGTAAAACGAAATTTCAGAATGCCTCATCAAGCATGCGCAACTGCTCAGTGGAAAGTCTCCACCCCGAAGCCCCGCAGTTCTCAACCGTTTTTGCGACCGAATCCGCCTTCGGAATCACGATGACATTCTCCTGGCAGACACACCAGTTAAGGGCGACCTGGGCCTCCGTCTTCCCGGTCTCGGCCGCTATCCGGGACAAAATCCCGCCCCCGGCACGACAGAGCCTTCCGGCATCAAGCGGAGTGTAAGCCATCACGGTGATATCGTTATCCAGGCAGTAGGGAAGCAACTCTTTTTCTATATCCCTTGATCTAAGGTTATAGAGCACTTGGTTTGAAACTATCGGATAGTTGGGAAAATAGTGCTGCGCCTCACGCATCTGCCTTACCGAAAAATTGCTTACCCCCACGTAACTCACGCACCCGCGGTCAACCAACTTCTCAAGCGCGCTCATCGTCTCGTCTATAGGGTAAACGGGATTCGGCCAGTGTATCTGGTAAAGATCTATGCAGTCTGTGCCAAGCTTCTCGAGGCTGGCTTCGCAGGATCTAATCACGCTGTCGTGAGCCAAGTTCCTTCCCGAAACCTTGGTCGCTATAATGACCTCGTCCCTGAAGGGCCGCACGGCCTCGCCGACTATGTCCTCGGTATAGTACCCCTCGGCGGTGTCTATAAGCGAAGCCCCAAGCTCGATTCCCGTTCTCAGAGACTCCACTCCCCCCTTGTAGTTCCATGTGCCGAGGCCGATCTCGGGAACGAGAACTTCCGTGTTTCCAAGCTTCTTAAGATTCATCCTGCGAAGTCCTTACGCTTTGCGCCGCGAAGTCACTCGTCCGAGTGGATGAGCTTGTAGATCGCCGGCGCGAAAAAACCTCCGATAGAATTCGCACACAGGTAAATCCATATGGAGGAGGGATCCACGATTCCCATTATGATCATTCCCACCGCCACCGCAGGATTAAAAGCTCCCCCTGAGATGCTCCCGACCGCGTACGCTCCCCCCATAACCGTGAGTCCTATGGCGATGCCGTAATAGGAGTTGCCCTGTGTTGCTTTCGAGGTTGAGACTTCAAGTATCACCAGGCAGAGCGCGAAGGTGAAAAGGGTTTCCGCGATGAGAGCCGGGAGGGGGGATATCTCCATGGGCAAGGTCTCGGGAGTTCCTTTTACAAGCATAACGGCCAAGGCGGCTAAGACACCCGCAACGACCTGAGTAACCATATAGGGAAAAACGTCACCCGACTTCATTTTTCCCCTGAACCAGAACGCCATCGTCACAGCCGGATTATAGTGCGCTCCCGAAATGTGAGCCCCTGCATAGATCATCGCGGTTAGCACGGCTCCTATGGCCAGAGGAGCGAAAAGTCCAGCACCGGGAACAACAACGACATTCCCTATCGTGAAGACGAGAAAGAAGGTTCCTATGAATTCGACAGAATACTTTTTCATTTAAAAGCCTCCGTCAATATGCTTTTTCGTCCGTCGCGCGGAAAATCCCGCAAATCTGTTACCTCGGAATTCTTTTTCCGTAACCGTCCAGATGAAAGACCTCGTCCGGAGTTTTCCTCAACTTCCCGGCAGCGACCCGTCTTTTGTCGAAATAGCCAAACGGAAGCACGGTAAGGACATCAAGTTCTTCCGGCACTCCTAGATACCTCTTAAGCTCTTCCTTCTTTATCCTTCCTATCCAGCAGGATCCGAGACCGTGGCTCCACGCCACTAAGACCATGTTCTGCGCGGCCCTGGTGCCGTCGATCTGGTGCCACTTGCTTTGTGGGTCCACCAGAAGCACCACCGCGAAAGCCACCTGCACGATGAAGCTGCCGCTCGTGCAGTACTTTCCCATTTCCTGTAGCATCGCGCGGTCCTTTATAAGCACGAATTCCCACGGTTGGTTGTTGTGGGCGCTCGGCGAGAACCTCCCCGACTCCATAACCTCCATGATGACTTCGTCCGGAACTTCCCCGTCGAGGTAACTCCTTACGGAACTAAGCGATCTTACGCACTCATAAACGTTCATAACCGCCTCCACCTGTAAAATTGAAACTTTCCACGTAAAAGAAAAAAACACGTGGTTTTCTATAAGCAACATTTCGGATGTCTGGCAACCGATATTTGTTCCCTGAGTTCATACCTTCCCGTCCCCTCGGATACTTTTTTTTAGCAAATTCTTTACAAAACTTGGTAGTTTTTTCTTAGAGTGTTTTGACAGTTCAACAAGGCGGTCGTACTCGGGCACTTCTCCGCCTTTCCAAACGACATCCAGACGCCTGACGAGTTCCAAGGCAATATGTGCGTAGTTATCAGGTGTTGCCCAATAACACGCTTGACAAACTTTGATCAGATGGTCCGCGGTCCAGTTCTGGCAGTGCTCGCATGACCATGACTTAGCCCGATTGCAAGAACCGCAGAGAAGCATAAATTCTTCAACTTTGGGACTTATATACATAACTAGACATATACTGTTCCTGGCCGAACGGACCCTACTTCAGCCCGCTTCACTCTCATCCTTCCGACCACGCGGGACTGCTTGAGTCTCCCACCCGCGACCGGGGACAAACCCCGGTGAAGGATATTAATCGCAGCGTTTACGTCCCTGTCCATCTCAACTCCACAGTTACACTTGTGGACTCTCACGGACAAGGATTTCTTCACCACCGCTCCGCAACCCGAGCACTCCTGAGAAGTCCCCCTGGGATCCACATACACCACATCGCCGCCGGCACTCTCAGCCTTCTCGTCAAGCAGCGTAATGCATTTACCCCAAGTCTGCTCAGATATGCTCCTAGCAAGATTCCTGTTGCGAAGCATGTTCTTTGTCTTTAGTCTCTCAACCACTATAAAGTCGTACATCTTCACAAGTTCCGCGGTCAGGCGGTGAAGATGGTTCCTCTCTTCCTCAGTTACCCTCTGCCACTCCTTGGCAAGGCTGCTTACAGCCTTTCTCCAGTTATTGCTTCCCTTAACCTTGCGGGATACAGAGCGTTGAAGCCTGATGATCCTGCGACGGTCTATCTCCCGCTTCTCAACCGTCTCCCCGTTGCTTGTGGTAAGACGATTGGATACTCCCATGTCTATACCCACGGGATTCTTCATTTCTCCTGCCTTTTTCGGTTCAGGCAGTTCGTAGGACAGTCCCACTTCCGTACGAAGCGCTTTGCGGGTAATGCGTATCGCCCTGAGCGTTGCGTTCGGGGGAAGTTCCCTGGACGATATGAGTTCAATGCGAGGAAGTCCCTTTATCTTGAGAACAAGCTTGTTTCCCTCCCGCTTGAGCATACTCCAGCACTGATCGTTTATCTCTATCGTGCGCCACCGTTTCCCCTTTTTGAACCGGGGAAACCCCGGTTTTTCCTTGTTCTCAAGCCTGCGGAAAAATGACTTGAATGCCTTGTCTATCCTGCCTACTGCCCCGCGGAACACCTGAACGCTGATACCTGCGTACTCGGGGTCATCCGCCCTCACTTCGGTCAGCGCCTTGCACTGGTCGTAATATGTACGGGATTTGCCTGTCTTTTTGTAGCAGTCAATACGTTCCTGAAGACAGGCGTTGTAAATATCGGCACACAACTGGAACACACGGGAGAGTTTTTCATGTCCCGATTTGGACAACTTTGCTCTGCATCTGTAAGTCCTTACCATGACTATATTATACCCGGCCCTGTCTAGTTATGTAAGTCCCTTCTGATTCACAAATATTTCTGGAAGATCTGGTGGCTGAAACGAGAGCTGATGACAAATATAGTGATTCATACGTAACGTCAGTCCGACCCAATAGCGTCGCCTGTGTTGACCTTCCCGCGCATATCTCCAGTTGCGTCAATTTGAGTTCGTCTGGCAGTGGTTTCCCATACGTTTTTGTGTCCGTTCGACCGTCATAGGATACCGCAAACATAATATTTCTGTCATTGAGCGAGGCAAGCTCCTCGCAGAACTCGTCGTGATCAACCTTCGGCAGGTACCGTTGGTCCCGGTTTCCGGCAACACCTTGATAAGGTGGGTCCATATACACAAGATCGTCTTCGGCGCAACCATCAAGAACCTGTTTATAATCCCAAGACGTAAGCAGGGTTTTGCCACGCAGCAACCCGGAAGCTCGAGCAATTCGCCAACTCATTTCCAGTGGACGTGCCCCCTTACGTCGATTATCAGGCGTGTTGTTGAACTCGCCGTTAGAATTGTACCTAATCGAGGCTTTAACGCAGCGGGCAAGCAAATACAGAAAGTCACCCGGGTTATGCTGCTTATTGAAGCGATTACGTACCATATTGAAATACTCGCGTTCCCGACCCATCTGATCGCTCCATAAATGTGAATATTTGTCTGCTAATTCTTGAGGACGATTGATGATCTCCTTCCATAATTGAATTAACGCAGAGTGTTTGTCATTGATCCAGAAGGAATCCACTCGATTGCTCGTGGCAGCCGCAATGGACAATGCCGCGGAACCCGCAAATGGTTCTACCAGACGTGAGACATAGGTCGGGAAATGCCGCAGAATGGCTGGAGCTATCTGACGTTTGCTACCTTGATAAGGAATTGGTTGTGGAACTCCTGTTAGCCGATTCATGGGACTGACTACTTTAACTTTGTCTCAGTCAAAAATATAACGTGTAGCTTGAAAAATATAAATCTGCAACCTAAATTCTTGTGGTAATCTACAGGCGACATTTCGAAACGTCTTAAGCTTGCTGGCTGAACTTCCTTTCTGGAACCGTAAGTCCCAAAAAAATTACCGGCTTTGGCTGTGCGACAGAACAGGGAATGGCGCTCCACAAGAGTTCGCGCCACCTGCCTATGTCCATACAAGCCTGGATTTTCCCCTGGTCAAGGAAGCGACCCTCTCCTCAAGGCTCGCGGCGACGCTTAGGGGCGCCGTGAAACCGAAACGGACATATTCCCCGCGCTCGGCGCTCGTTATCGTAACGCCCGATTTCTCAAACAGAACCCGTATGGAATTCTCATGTGCGTAGGAAAAAACAAGGTGCCCCGCCCGCACCGGGACATGCTCTTTTAGCTCAAGCTCCTCCAAGGCTGCCCGCAGGGAATCTGTGTATGCCCGGAGAAGCCCGCCGGGACCAAGCTTTACCCCTCCGAAATACCGGGTTACCACGGCCGCTATCTGCCCTATGCCGCTGTGCTCCAAAAGATTCATCATGGGCCGCCCGGCGGTTCCCGAGACCTCACCGTCGTCGCCGAAACCGATATCCGTCCCTCCCGGGGCGCAGGCCAAAAATGCATAGCAGTTATGGCTCGCCGCGGGGTGAAGAACCCTTACGCCCTCTATGAAATCTTCAGCCTCCCGTCTCGTGCCTGCCCGCCCGACGGTGGCTATGAACCTGCTTTTCCTTATAATCCGCCGCGCCGTCGAAACTCCCGCAGGAACCTGATAGGAAACATCTTCCACGCTATTTTCCTCCACCCGAAAAAAATACCCTGTTCCAGACCGTCCGGGCAAAAATCCCTCCCCGGACACAGCAGATTACCTTCTGCGAGCTTTTCACTGTATAATGATCCCTGGCGGTCGCGCGGGTCGCCTGAAATTTGCTTTTTATCCGATGGGATCAAGGCTTGGCAGCCGCTGGCTTTTCGGTCCCGTAAAATATTTCTCGTATACCGTTGGTCAGAAAAACAAGCATTTCCTCCCTTATTTTACGATACCGATACTCGTTCCTAACCGGTATCATCTCTCTTACGCTGGTCGATATGGCCCAGCTGTCGGTTCCCATAGTAATACAGTGGATAATAGATGAGCTCACCCTGCAGAGCACAGATTTTTCCCTCATAACCAGATACTCCCTCTACATACTCGGTCTCGGGCTGTTCATGGCGTTTTTCCGCCTCGGCTGGCGGTACTTCATAATGGGAGGGGCGAGGAAAATAGAGTATTCGCTCAGAAACGACTTCTTTGAGCACCTCCAGAAGCTTAATTTCGGTTTCTTCTCGGGAAGAAAGGTCGGCGACCTGATGGCGCACACTGTAAACGACATAGAGACTCTCAAGTTCTCCTGCGGTCTGGGGCTGCTAATAGCATACGACGGAATATTCCTGTTTTTCTTCATATTCGCCGCGATGATTTACATTTCTCCCGAGATGGCCTTCTACGCGTTTTTGCCGTTCCCTGCACTCGCCATCTTCATATACAAGTTCGGGAACATGATAGAGAGCAGGTTCCAGCGTTCCCAGGACTCCTTTTCAGAGCTCACAGAAAGCGCCAGGAAGCCGGTCTCGGGAATCAAGGTGGTAAAGGCATTCGGGCTTGAGCGGATCGAGGAGGGGGATTTTGACCGCGCAAGCGCGGACTACCTTGAAAAAAACGTACGCCTCGTGAAAATCCGGGCGACCTTCCAGCCGTTTATATATTTCGTACCCTCATTAGCGATGGCCCTGTTTCTTTTCTTCGGCGGAGCGGGAGCGATCGGCACCGAAATAACTCTTGGGGAGTTCTCAGCCATACTCGTCTATCTGATGATGCTCGCCTGGCCCATGATGGCCATGGGATGGGCGATTGATCTTCTAAAAAGGGGAAGCGCTTCGATAAACCGGCTAAACGACATTTTCGCGGTCGAGGCGAAAGACGAAACCCGGGCAGGGGAGAGGGACTACGACCTCAAGGGAGACATAAGCTTCTCCGGAGTTTCCTTCTCCTACGGCCCCGCCCCGGCTTTGCGCGATGTCAGCCTCCACATCCCCCGCGGAGCGACTCTGGGAATAACCGGGCTTGTGGGTTCGGGGAAGACCACCCTGATGAAGCTGCTCATGAAAATCCACGAGGCCGGGTCGGGAGGAATAACAATCGACGGGATCGACATAAGAGAAATATCGAGAAAAAGCCTTCAGGAAACCATTGTCTACGTCCCACAGGAAATAACCGTTTTCAGCGGAACGGTTTATGACAACATAACCTTTATAAACCCGAGCATAACCCGCGAGCAGGTAGAGCAGGCCGCCAAAACGGCGGGGATATACGAACAGATAATGGAGTTTCAGCAGGGGTTTGACACTGTTGTGGGAGAGCGGGGACTCAGCCTTTCGGGAGGACAGCGACAACGTCTGGCTATAGCGAGGGCACTGGTGCTCCGCCCCGAGGTCCTGATACTCGATGACGTGCTCTCGTCCCTTGATCCCCAGACGGAGAGTACCGTGATAACAAACGTGATAGAGGCAATGCGCGGGCGCACGGTGGTGATAATTTCAAACAGGATATCTTCTGTCGTGGGGCTTTCGCGAATCGCGGTCATGAAAAACGGGGAGATAATCGAAAGCGGGGGACGGGAGGAGCTTGTGGGGCGACGCGGAGTTTACTACGCGCTTGAAAGACTGCAGTCTGTCTAGGATGTGTAAATGAGCGAATTGGAGAAAAACAGGAAATCAACCTACGATCTCAAGATCCTGCGGTGGATTCTGGGCTTTTTGGGAAACTACCGCGGCCACTTCGCCGTGGCGCTTGTCCTGATGATCGCTGCGGCGGCGCTTGAAATCACGGTTCCCTACCTCGTCAAAGTCGCGGTCGATGACTATATCTATCCTACCTGGAGCAAGGCGGAGGAAGGAGAACAAACGCAGAGGGCCCTCTCGGGACTCGGTGGGGAATCCACGCTTGTCCTTGCGGACGGAGGATTTCTGGTCGACTTCTCAAAGCTCTCCTCGTCGGAGAAAGACGGGATTGAGCGCTCGGGTGTTTCGTTCTCCGAGACAAAGTATGTCGTGGTCGACCCCGGGGAGTTCGAGGGAGATGAAAAGCAGGAGGTTCTGGGAATAATAGCCCGAAACGCCTCCTTGTTTGAGGAAACCGAAGGAGTCGCGACCCTTGCTCACTCGGACCTTAAGTCACTAGGCAAGGGGGAAGTGTCGCTTCTTCGCTCAAAACAGACAAAAAGGCTCGCAACCCTCGCTCTCTACCTGGTTTTATGCGTAGTCGGGATTTTCCTCTTCACCTCTTGTTTTACCTACATTCTTCACTACTCGGGCCAGAAAATAATGCACGACATGCGAAACCACACCCTCTCCCACATACTCTCTCTTCCCCAGCAGTATTTCGACCAGAACCCCGTGGGCAGGATAACCACCCGCGTCACAAACGACGTGAACGCCATAAACGAGATGTACACTTCCGTTCTCATACATTTCATAAAGGACATCATAATCATAATCGGCACCCTTGTGATCATGTTCAGAATGAACGTCGGACTTACGCTTATCATCGTCGCACTTACGGCATTCCTCGCTTTCACAGTCTCCATTTTCCGAATGAGGCTCAGGCTGGTGTACAGGGAGATACGAAGAACCATAGGCAAGCTTAACGCCTTCGTCGCTGAAAGCATGAGGGGAATAGTGCTCCTTAAGCTTTACGGAAAAGAAAAAAAGAATTTCGAGAAATTCTGGGAGGTAAACAGGGAAAACTACAGAGCCAACATACAGCAGCTCTGGGTCTACGTGATTTTCCGCCCTTCCATAGAGTACGTGGGCATAGCCGCAACGGGGATAATACTCTGGTACGGGGCAATCGGGGTCATGAACCTTGACCTGTCTCTCGGTGCACTGCTCGCGTTTCTTTACTACGTAAGAATGATATTCAAGCCCATCCAGGAGCTTTCAGAAAAATTCAACGTCTTCCAGTCAGCCGTTGCCGCCTCCGAGAATCTCTACGACACCTTGGCGGAAAAATCCGAGGTTAGCGGATCTCTTGTGCCCGCGACAACCGAGGGCTCTGTTGAGTTCCGTGGAGTATGGTTTTCTTATAACGAGCGCGAATGGGTGCTAAAGAACGCATCCTTCGTAGTAAAACCGGGAGAAAGCGCCGCCCTTGTGGGAATCACGGGAGCGGGGAAAACGACCATCGTGAACCTGATCCTTAAATTCTATAAACCCCAGAGAGGCCAGATTCTCTTTAACGGCGTAGACATCGAGGAACTGTCAAACCAGTACCTGCGCTCGAACATAACCGCCATTTTCCAGGACCTGTTTCTATTTGAAAAGGACATATCCGACGAGAGGGACAGGCAGGGCGGCCCGGCAGCAGAGACCGAAAGGCTTTCTTCGGGGGAAACCCAGGCCCGATCGATCGAGAAAGCGGTCAGGAAAAATTCAAAACTCCTTATAATGGACGAGGCCACTTCCCACCTCGACGCGGAAACGGAAAAAAGAATACAGGAAGTAATAAGCGATAACGCGGGCTCTCAGACAAGAATCATGATAACCCACAAGCTCTCGACCCTAAAGAACGTTGATAACGTAATAGTGATCCATAAAGGGGAAGTAGTGGAGCAGGGAACCCACGAGGGGCTGATTCAGAACGAAAACATCTACCACACCCTCTATGAGTTTCTGAGAAAAACCGCGGCGGACCCTGTTGCGGATTCCGGCGCATCACATCCGCCGAGCGCCTAAAACACCCCGAGAAGCTTAAGGGCCATAAGCCCGACGGCAACAACAAGCGCCATCCTTATGTATTTCTCGCCGCCCCTTACGGAAAACGTGGCGCCGAACCATCCGCCGACCGAATTTCCCGCGGCAAGACAGATGCCTACGAACCAGATTATATTGCCGCTTAGAAAAAATATGAGGATCGCGGGAACCGTGTAGGCAAGCACCACAATCACCTTGTGCGCGTTTACCTTGGCGAGAGATGCTCCCGTGAGATGGTAAAGAGCCGCCATTATGAAAAGCCCCACGCCGACCTGGATAAAACCGCCGTAAAAACCTATAAGTACAAGTGCCGGGTAAAGAATCCACCCACGCCCCGCTTCGTCGCTGCTGCCGAGCAGTTTGGCAAAAGAATCAATTTTAAGGAAAAAAGAGGCGCAGACGAAGATAAGTACGACGGCCAGGATTTTCTCGAAAAGCTCATCCCCCACCCGTACCGCCGCGAAAGCTCCCACAAGAACGCCGGGAAGGGTGAAAGCCGCTAGCTTGACGCTGGTTTTCATGTCGGCAACGCCCTCTTTTCTGAAGGAAAGAGTCGCGAAAAAATTCTGAAACAGAATCGCTACCCTGTTTGTTCCGTTTGCGACGGTAGGATCGATTCCAAGAAATATGAGCACCGGAAGAACGATGCTGCTTCCGCCGCCCGCCATCACGTTTATCACTCCCGCAAGAACGCCCGTGAAAAAAAGCAGGGCCAAAGAAAGAAGATCGTATTCGTACATGTTATCCAAGCACCTGATCAGGATAATCGCTCATAGTTTTCCCTGATAACGGTTTCCATTGAAAAAAGCTCATCATCGCTCAAGAAATCAAAATGTGATTTTCTTTTGTTCGCAGACAGCGTGGCGTTGTTTTCAAGGCAAATCCGTATAAACAAATCTATCAGGCGGTCGGGCATATCGATAACATCCTGAATCGCCTTTTTAGTACTGTCGTAATCTGCAAGGAACCTTAACTCCTCTGCAAGTTCATTCTCAACAGCTTGAATGACAAAATCATACAAGGCTTCCGCTTGTGCCGTCATATCAATGTAACGATACCAGTCAGCAGTATCGTTGTGGACGGTCATTTGGGCAAGTCTATCTAGACTGTATTCCACAAGTCGGTTTAAGGGAAGTGAAAATGCATCTAAAGAATCATTGTAGCCTTCGGGATTGTTGAGCATTACCGAAGATACGGGGAACATCAGACCTTCCGGAACTATTCCTCGAATGGAAAAAATATTGTGGATCAGAAACCGGTGGATTCGCCCGTTGCCATCTTCAAACGGATGAATAAAAACAAAGCCGTAGGCTATTACAGCAGCGTGAACAATAGCTGAGACATCGCCGGTCATCATAAGCCGATGAGAAGTCAGGAGCCCCCGCATCAGGTCAGAAAGATCTTCCGGCTTGGGACATACATAATGAATTAACTCTTTTTGATAGGAAATCGTCTGGCCTACATAGTTCTGAACCGTTTGATAATCCTCGTTCCTGAAACGTGGATCGACAATTCGATTCTGCAGGGCGATTAACGACTCCTTGTCGCAGAAATCCTGCCGCCGCGCCATCTCCAAAGATGCTATGAATTTTTCAGTCCGTGACGCGTCGGGTTTAATATTTTCTATTTCAAAAGAGGACTTGGTTTCTTTGCTGTAGAGATAACTTAATGCTCTTCTAAGTACTGGATGGTACGATTCGACTATCTTCTCACATTTGTCTCGAAAATCGGTCTGATCCATTTCTCCAAGCTTCTCCGTTTTCCTGACAATAGGACAAAATTCCCTTGGTCCAAGCAAATTGTTGATGACGCGGTGTCTTTGAGATTTTTCACCCCGAGAGAGAGTGTAATAGATGTCCGGTTCAAGTGCTTCCAGGTAATTCCCACTGGACAGATCATCAATGGGGAGCCTGCGGCCAGTTAAAAACTCGTAAAAAAACCAGATGCGACGAACATATTTCCCCGTTGGCTTGGATTTGATGTAATCGACAAGCTCATCTTCCGCGACAGCATCGAAAATAACCTTTAAAGAACTCAGGCTTACACCGTCATATTTCAAGGCAAATTCCAGGTGACCCCCTATTTTTTCACCGGGCCAGTATTGAAGAGAATAAATATCTTCAACTCTACCATCTCGTACTCTCTGCTGCCGGCCACCGGTTGCTGCAACAAAGGAACTGTGCGGGCTAGGCATTGCGGTTAATCCTAATCTGTTCAGCAGCCAAGCGTAGCCTGCGGGCCGTATTTTTGAAACGTTTGTTTTCATGAACTTATCTAATAAAATCGTTATTTTCCTTAAAATATAATTAAAAAACTGGCTTTTGCAAAATGAATAATTGTCAATTTGCCTATTTCCAATAAAATGATTATAAAACTAGAAAAACAAGTGTTTCTAAAAAGAGAATCTCCACCTGGCAAGAACACTGGAAACTGGTTCTCTTCCAGGAAACAAAAAAATTGCATTTAGGTTTACAGATTTGCATTTAATGTTAGATTTGTAAATAAGAAATCAGCAATGTCAGAAACAATATAGAAACTTTTCATTGACTGGAGAAAAACAATGTTCGGAGAACGTTTGAAATTAGCTCGCAGGAAGGCGGGTTTTTCTCTGCGCAAATTGTCCGAGGCGCTTGGTGGAAATGTATCCGCTCAGGCAATCGGAAAATACGAGCGTGGCGAGATGATGCCGAGTTCTGGAATCCTTATGCAGTTAACCGATGTGCTTGATGTCTCGCTCAAATATCTGATGAGTGAGCAAGTTGCAGAACTAAAAGAAATTGGGGTGCACGACAAATTTGTGGGATCCGCGCTATAAGCTGGCCGCACGACGGTTCCACCACGGGTCGAATCGGTTGCTCATAATCGCTGCCTTCAGGGCAAGTATCGCATTGGCTCCACGGACAGTCCAGTGCATCCCCCCTCGCTTAAGACGGTTCCCTACAACAGACTTGCATCCCCCTTCAACCACTCCGGTAGAAACACAAAGACCCATCCGCCGGAATTTCGGATAATTCATCCTATGACGATTGTTGTTAATGTAGACAATGCATTTTCCGACCTTCTCATGCCTGTGCTCATTCTGCTTGAGTACCTCTATGATCTTGTCCAGTTCCCCTTGATCAAGTTCACCCATACGCTCCTTTGCCCACTGAGAACAAAGATCATTCCCCGCCCCGTATAATGCCTTGGCCACTTCACTCAGATGCTCCTTGGCATGATAGATGTCAACTATCCCTATGGCCTCAGGAAACAGCTTCTCGCAGAGATTCCATATCCACAGCGCCCCATCCCCCAACACAACCTGTCTCTCGGCAGACCCAAAACCACTGCGCTCACTCTCCCTCAACACTCGGCGCGCAAAAGGAGAAAGACCTTCTCCCTTTTCCATTACAGTTTCAATAGCCGCGTTGTAGCTCACAGAACCAGTATCCCGTACCGGCCTGCCTTTAGAATCCCGCCCCTCTGCTGTCCACACCACTACAAGCTTTGCTTCACGACTCTTTGATGACCCGTCAGACTGCTTGCCTTTCCGTCCCTTTGTTTCTTTCTTTCGCATAGGAACCCCCGTACCGTCAATCCCCATATAACAGGTCTTCACAGCGCACTGTCCACTCTCAACCCTCTGCTCTTCGTCAAACACTATATCTCTCCCCAGCGCCTCAGCGTGACGCTCCACCTGCTTTGTCCCCACGTCAAGTCCCCCAAGCTCCTTAATCAGCCGGCTGGCATCTCCAAAACTGGTCTCCGCTGCGCTTACCCCTACCATGCGT
The DNA here is from genome assembly GCA_965208155.1 of Thermodesulfobacteriota bacterium. Taxonomy (GTDB): domain Bacteria; phylum Desulfobacterota_D; class UBA1144; order Nemesobacterales; family Nemesobacteraceae; genus Nemesobacter. Next base: position 1,436,796 of record OZ242322.1, on the reverse strand, counting down.
AGCACCCCCGGGGAAAGAGAATCATTCGAAAGCCCTAATTCCCTGTCCCGCGGACTGAAACCCTCATTGCAGCTCTCACAGTGATACCACGCCCTCTCAAGCACCATAGACCCAAGCACTGTAGTGAACTGTTTTTTGCGACGACCCACATACTCAGCCATCCTCCCACAACCACAAAACTCCCCCTCTTCGCTTTTATCACTGTGATCCGAATTGAACCGCCGCTCTACAGCTTTCCTCATAACCATAAGCGCCGCGTCCTTCGCCTTACGTTCTATCTTTTCAAAATCAGAATGAAGAAAAAAACTGTCCTCTGTCAGCTTCGCCGCTTCCTCCGTGATCTCCCTTTTGACCGAGGTGTAGAAATCGGAGTTTTTTTTTGATCCCCTTCTTTTTTGCCAACTCTGTTATGCAACGCACGACTTAGTTCGCTACATACTTCGATAAACTTCCTTGTCATCTCCCGAAAACGCTTGCACTCCCCCTATATGTCAGGGGAGTTGTCGCGATTTTTGAATTTTCAATTCTCAAAAATTTAAATTTTTGAGAATTGAAAAAAGGAGGACAACTCTTATGCGGTACAGTTACGAATTCAAAACCCAGGCTGTTGAAAAAGCTCTCAGCCGCCCACCTGATGTTTCTATCAATTCCGTGGCGCTAAGCTTCGGCATAGATTATTCTACTCTGCGAAGGTGGATCGCTAAATCTCAAAACCACCTTCTCGCGGAGGAGAATATGTCCAGGGAAAAAACTCCCCAGCAATGGACCCAGGAACAGAAACTTCAGGCCGTTATAGCCTGTGAATCCATGGACGAAGAACACACAAGTTCCTGGTGCAGGGAGAAAGGACTCTTTCCCCATCACATAAAAACATGGAGAAAAGAGTTTGCAGAAACTCCCCTGAAATCTTCCTCTTCGGGCAACGCTCGAATAAAACAGCTCACTCAGGAGAACAAGTCTCTTAAAAAGCAACTGCGAAGAAAGGAGAAGGCTCTGGCCGAAACCGCGGCGCTTCTTGTTCTTAAAAAAAAAGCCGACCAGATATGGGAGACAGAAGAGGTCGACTGACTTTGAGTGAAGACAGAGAGAAGATAATCGGCTTGATTGATCAAGCGGTGAAATCCGGCGCAAAACGCAACAAAGCTTGTGAGATCGCCGGAATAAGCATCAGAACGCTTCAGAGATGGTCAAAGCCGGACAATGCTCATGACGGGCGAACAGATGCCCGTCATGAGCCTGCTAACAAGCTTAGCGAGGAGGAAAGAAGGGAGATTAAGAAGGTTGCAAACGCCCCCGGATACTCGGGGCTGCCTCCGTGCAAGATAGTGCCCGCACTCGCCGATTCCGGCCTTTATATAGCCAGTGAATCAACGTTCTACAGGGTTCTTAAAGAGCAGGGACAGATGACCCATCGTCATCGTTCCAAACCCAAGAGCTTAAAGAAACCAAAACAGCTTAAAGCAACCGGCCCGAACCAGATTTACAGCTGGGACATAACGTGGCTCCCGGCAAGTGTTGGGGGAATCTATTTTTACCTGTACATGGTGATGGACATATACAGCAGGAAGATAGTCGGGTGGCAGGTCTACGAGAAGGAATCAAGCGCTCTGGCCGCGGACCTAATGACTGATATCTGTCACAGGGAAGCAATAGAACCCGATCAGGTGACTCTGCACTCCGATAACGGAGGAGCAATGAGGGGATCTGTTCTGCTTGTGACCTTGGAGAAGCTCGGGGTGATTCCGTCTTTCAGCCGCTCGGGAGTAAGCAGTGACAACGCTTATTCGGAGTCGTTGTTTCGGACGATGAAATACGTGCCGTATTATCCCCACAGAGGGTTTGAAGAAATAGTACAGGCGCGGTGGTGGGTTGATGACTTTGTCAGATGGTACAATACGGAGCATCTGCACAGCGCCATAAAGTTCGTTACGCCACAGCAGCGTCACGAGGGTCTTGACAAAGAGGTGCTCTCGCAACGCGCCCGTGTCTACGAGCGAGCCAAGGCAAAGAACCCCAGTCGCTGGTCAGGTAAAACGCGCAACTGGTCTGAAATACCGGAGGTCTTTCTTAATCCTGACAACTACAACAGAGAAGTTTTACATGAATCAAATCAATTTGACATGGAGATTATTGGAGGTAATCGTTAGGGCGAATGAAACAAAACATGCGACAACTACCCTGAAAAACACCGCTCCGCTATCTGCTCGCGGACATGTTCAAGTTGCCCCGCCTTAACTCTCATGGACTTGGGTTTGCCGTCGACCAAATACGTTAACAGATAACTCGGGCCGTGCTTCTTTCCTCCTTCCTTAGCACAATGACAATTTGGTTTCCCGCACTTTCTATAGGTTTCAACCAAGGATCCGGAACACAAGTTCCCAAGAGTGGCAAATTCTTCAAGGGCGCTGTTGCGCTGATCAATGAGATTTTGTATATAAGAGTCAGTCATTGGATGTTCCTCCTAACTGGTATTTTAAAGACAAATACCAGATAAAGAACGAAAAGCCAATACTAACCTACCAAAACCTCAAATTCCCACAAATTTGTCGTGCACCCAAGAAATTGAATTCCGCAAGCTCTCAGGCGTCACCGCAAGTAAAAGGGCTCAGGTTGAAGCCGTAGTTATAGAAAAACTCGAGCGTTATTTGGCAATTGAAGAAATCTTAGACATTGACAGCTTCCGCTGGGACCAACAGAAATTCGGCAAAAGGTTTGTGGGAGAAGAAAACGAGGGGGAGGAAATAGCCGAAGACTTGCGAGTAAAATGGGAACTCGGCATTGACCCGATTCCAAACATGACCGCCTTACTTGAAAATCACGGCATCAAGGTCGTCTTTATAGACTTGCCTAAGAATATTTCAGGCCTCACCTGTCTAGCGCGTAAACCGAATCAAAAGCTAACCGTACCGGTAATAGTAATTAATGAAGATATGACTCTTGAACGTCGGCGTTTTACTCTAGCACATGAGTTAGGGCACAGACTGATTGATGCTGAGTCTCCAGTTAACCACGAGAAAGTGGCAAATGTCTTTGCAGGCGCTTTTCTAGTTCCAAAGAATCATCTTATCCGTGAAGTTGGCAGACGTCGAAACGCCTTCGCCTTCAAAGAATTTGTACGTCTAAAACGCAGGTATCGCGTTAGTGCTGCCACATTGCTTCTACATCTCAAAGAGGTTGACATTATAAACCAGTCAACTCTTTCTTACGCATTTCAGACTTATGCCAAGGGCTGGCGTTCCTCGGAACCATATCCGTTGGAATCCGACAAGGACAAGTATGAACTCCCTCGTCGATTCGAACTACTCTGCTATAGGGCTTTGGCGGAAAAATTGATCTCGCCGAGTAAAGCCTGTGAACTTTTGCAACGCCCCTTGGATGAAATCGCACAGGCCATTAAGGGGCCAAGTTATTAATGTAATGCGCACGGTAGTCTTTGATTCTTGCTGTCTTATTGATATGCACAAAGGCAGATTGCTGATTTCAATGCTCAATCTCGGGGGGATCCACATGTTTTGGACATGGTTTGCGAAGGGACTTGAATGTCGACCGAAGGGTCATGGCTCCTGAATTATTTTGCGTGCCATTGAATAAATTTTGTAAAAATAAAACTTGCTTTTAGAAATCATAAAGACTGAATTTACATATTCGGAAGAAAACGGCATGCAGTACAGAACACGTAAATTATCCGGGAGTTTTTTTCGATAATTTTCCGGCTAACTCCGGGCGAGCTGATCTATGGAGTCGCCGATCAGTTTGATGTTGGCTCTGCTGACGTTGTGTTGCCGCGCAAGTGTTTTCCATCCCCCAAGGGCGTCTCGCGTGCTCTCGATTATCTGCGCGATCGTTTTGTTATCGAGTTTGGCTTTTTTTCCCAGGGCCCTTAAATTTTCAGATGAAGGATCTTTGCCTTCACCGAGCACCGTCGTGCTTTGCTGGCCGCCTGGGCCGGAAGAAAAAGTAATGTCGTAGGCGGGGGACAGTTTCCACTCGCCTTTAAAATCCATGACAAATGAGAAATTCTTCGCGTGGTCGTCGCGATTGTGAGACATGACGTTAAAAACGGCGTGGCGGTACATTTTTTCGACTTCGCGCATATCACGGGTCATTATCTCCGTTAACGCAAGCAGGTCTTCATAATCAAGAGACGGCGTACGGAAGTCCGAATGGAGCAGACCGCCAGCCGTATGGACATGCAGTCGGGTCATCCCGTCTTCCGATTCTTTGCGGTCAAATCGCCTGGTGGTGAAATATCCCGGCCCGTTTTTTGCCGGGAAAAGACGGGTCTCGCTCATAAACACCCCCGCTTCCCTAGCCATAAGGGAGTAAACGTATTCAATGGCGCCGGCATCCGGGCCGTCTTGGGTGTTCGGGAATTTCACAAGCCAGGGAACGTAGCCTTTGAATGTTTTATCGGTTTCACCATAGATGATTCGACTGCCGATCGGATTGATGCTGATCATCGCCTTGGGACGCGCTCCCGAGGAGTACCCGTTTAGCGCCACCAGTTCTTCAAGCACATCTTCAGCCGAACCTCTTAGAACCTGCTCCGTTTTTAACGCCAGATCATCAATGTCAAGAGCATCGGAAGGTCTGTCGCCACTGAGATCAGGTTCATAAACAAGTGCCCCCATGCCTGAGTGTCCCACGTGGGCCAATCTGTCGAGAGCAGTCAGCTGATTGGGTGTTATCCCCTTTGACCTTGCGAGCCGATCAAGCAGCAGACGCCCCCATCCGTCAGGAAGACTGTCATAAAAAACTCCGGGGAGACCCTCAAACAACATGGGATCAAACGTCATAAGCCCGGGTTTCGGCGGAAGCCGCAATGGCGAGATTCTAAGACCGCGAAGAATCGGGGAGTATTCGAAATATATCCTTCCTCTTTCCGCGGAAGCGAGCCTGCCGACCTGGACAATAAAGTTTTCTCCGAAATCAAGGCTTGCCGTTATCTGCGAGACGGGGGAGTAATTCATTCCCGCCACCCTTTCTTGCGGGGCGGTTTTTTCCTCTCCGCCTCGAGTACTTCGTCAATGGATGAATACTCGGTGACTGATAGTTCTGTTGCCTTTACCATATTTTCGAGTGTATCGAGAACCATGGCGAGTCTGAGGAACGACTCAAGGGAAATAACTCCTTTCTGCTCGAATTTCCGCAGGGTCGCGAGACTTACCCCCGAGCGTTTTGCCAAGCCCTGCTGCGTGAACCCCGTGGCAAGGCGTCGGTTACGCATGTTCTCGGCGATTGCTCTCTGTGCTTTTGAGACCGTAAAAAATAATACCATAATATTAGTAATAATCTCTTAAACTGATTTGCTAATATTATAATATTAGTTTTGCTGGTTTTCAAATATTGGTTTTATAGGATCTCCGGGTAATTAAGACTGCCTCAATTCCGCAATACAATCCGCCTTAAGCAGAATATGTCTTGTATCTATATCCTGACTTCCTGTTGGGATACATAGGACGATTGGGCTGAGGCAAGATGACCTGCAGACATCTTGCAAGACTATATTGTTATCCCTTGGCGTGATCGGACGTCGTCATAAGATTGGAAAAGACTATATTGGAGAAATGTTGAAGAACCTCTATAAATGTCAGCATCCATCTATCTGGCGCCAACTACTTCATCTTGAATACGAGCATGCGTTGCAAATTCTTGTTGAAACGGAGGCAATATTTTCGTCTGCTCGTTCACAATGGCTAGGGTTGCAAGACAGTTTTAATGACATAGTTGTTCGTCATTTTTTCGATTTTCTAAAAAGTAAGAGCCTTGATGGATATTCAAAAAAATAGGCCGAAGCGGAGAATTGGTGAAATATGGTAGCCTTATTTCAGAAGGAACCCCGTTCGATACTGCTTATCCATCTGAGGCGAAGACGTTCCGTCACCTGCACCATAGAAGAAACAAGTTGCCGGGGTCCCATCCGTATGATCAAAAGGGAGGAGCACAGAACAAATGGCTAACCAAACAAGAGCAAAAATTTTTGATTTCAAAGTTAAAGACTGCGTTTGATAAAATTGCGGAAGTTGTGAAACAAAATCTTTAGTTTGGTATGCAGAGGATTTGAATATAATTCTCTGCCTCGTTCTTAACATGTCGATTTTGTCTAGGAAAAATTGCATTTTCGGGCTGAATCTAGAGATGAAGGTAGCAGAGCGTAGGGCTTTGGACACTTCGTGTTTTTTAACTAACATGGAGGACTCACACTATGACTAACAAAGTAAAGAGAGGTTAAACAAAATAGGTTGATAACAGATACAGATGGAAAGAGCAAACCATAAGATTGATGAGGCAATTGTGGAACACTTAGACGATCTTCCGAAATTCGATAGTAACCATGAAACGCAAGAAATAGCTGAAACTGCGTTCCGCATTGCAATCAGTGAATGTAGATGTTTTGCTATTCAGAAGGAAGATAGAAATGATTACGGAACAGATTTCCAGCTTGAGGTTATAGACGGTAGTAGCATGACTAATATCCGTGTGGACGTTCAACTGAAAGGCACGAAATCTCCAGAATTAAAAGATGGTTCTGTGAGCAGATCGGTAACTCGAACAAACTTGAATTACCTGTTACAACAGCCTTCTTCGATTTACGTTTGTTATCATGAGCCTAGCAAGCGCCTGTTGGCCCGTTACGCTGAAGATGTTTGTCGAGAGTATGATCATCAAGGAGATAATTGGCGTAATCAGTCCACGGTAACGGTGAGCTTTATGCAGCTATTTGATGATCAATTTCAAAACAATCTCAAAAATAGAGCCTCTGCTTTAGTAAAATCATCAAGAAACAATCGAATTTTGTATACAACATCTTTACCTGAGCAACTTCCTAAATTACTTAGGAAAAATGCGGAGACGGTTATTGTACCTACAGGCGTTGAACAGGCTAGAGACATGCTTAATGCCCTTTATGCGTCTGGGAAAGATGAAATTATTAGTAATTCTTTTGACCAATTTTATGCAGAGTTGAACTGTTCGCCCAAAGATATGATGCAGGCATATATGGCTGAAATCAATATTGGTATGAATGGAGTGGATGCATATTACGACCGAAAGTGAACACCTATTCCGAGGGAAAGTGAACACCTGTTCCGAGGGAAAGTGAACACCTGTTCCGAGGGAAAGTGAACACCTGAATTTCTCGTTTTTTTCTTCACAAAGACATCATAAAAAAGGAAGTTCTGCTACCTTCTTTGGCAATCAAATCAAAGGAGGTGGCAGGGATGCCGAGAAGAAGAATGAATACGAGAACAATAAAAGAGATACTGAGGCTCAGGTTTTCTTGGAAGCTCTCGACAAGACAAATAAGTAAAAGCGTCAACGCAAGCGTAGGGGCGGTTCATCAGTTGGTCAGCAAGGCGGAGCAATTGGGTCTGGGGTGGCCTTTGCCCGCGGACATTGGCGATGAGCGGCTTGAGGAGATTCTCTATTCCAAGCCCGAGGCTCTCTATGAGGGCAAGGTGCTGCCCGACTTTTCTTACGTGGACGAGGAACTCACCAAAAAAGGCGTGACGAGGCAGCTTCTGTGGGAAGAGTACACAGAAGCCAACAAGGGCAAGAATTATTACAGCTATACGCGGTTCTGCGAGCTCTACTACGCGTGGCGCAAAAAGAACAGGTTTCCCTCGATGAGGCAGGTGCACAAGGCCGGGGAGAAGTGCTTTGTTGACTACGCCGGGCTTACGATGAGCATAACGGACCCACATACGGGGGAAGAAACAAAGGCTCAGATATTCGTCGGGGTCATGGGGGCGTCGAATTATATCTTTGCCGAGGCCACGGTGTCGCAGACTCTTGAGGACTGGCTTGGGAGTCACACGCGGATGCTTGAGTTCTTCGGAGGGGTTCCCGAGATCATAGTGCCCGACAACCCTAAAAGCGGCGTTACCAGGGCGTGTCGTTACGATCCCGATACGAATCCCGCTTACGCTCAATGGGCGAATCACTACAATACGATAGTAATCCCGACAAGACCCCGCAAACCCAAAGACAAGGCCAAGGCGGAGAACGCTGTACAGATAGTGGAGAGAAGAGTTCTGGCAGTGATAAGAAACGAGAAGTTCTTCTCTGTGGCCGAGCTCAACAAGCGCGTAAAGGAGTTGGTAGGGTGTGCGAACAAAAAACCCTTCCAGAAGGAAGAGGGCTGTCGGCGGGGGGAGTTTGAGAAGATTGATCTGCCCAAACTTAAGCCTCTGCCCCCATATCCCTACATCTACACTGAGATAAAGACAGCGAAGGTGAACATTGATTATCACGTGGAGTACAAAAAGGTTCTCTACTCGGTTCCCTACATTCACATGGGCGAGAGGGTAGAGATTCGCGCCTCACAGAACATTGTGACGATCTATCTGAAAAACAGGATCATAGCTCAGCACAAACGGGAGAGAAAGCGTTGGTCCACAGAGTTTTCTCACATGCCCAGGAGGCATCAGCAACATTACAAGTGGAATCCGCAGAGACTTCGGAGCTGGGCGGTGGATCAGGGGGAGGAGGTGAGTGAGTGGCTTGAGCGTCAGTTTGAGTTAAAAGATCACCCAGAGCAGGTCTACAGGACGTTTCTGGGTCTTATGAGTCTCTCGGAGAAGTACCCTCAAAGACTCAATGGCGCATGCAGGGTGGCTAACAGAAAAGGGCTTACAAGGTACAAGCAGGTAAGGGAGATCCTTAAAAACGGGAGGGATAAGTTGCTGGTGCTGTTTGAGGAGGAAGAGGAAACTGTTGTTCCCCAGGATCACAAGAACATCCGGGGGCCGGGGGAGTTCAGATAAAACCAAGGAGGTATTTTTATGAGTCTGACACAAACATTATCCCGTCTTCGCCAGCTTCGGCTGGGAGCGATGGCGGGGGCGCTTGAGCGTCAGTGCGAGCAGCCCAACACCTATGATGAGTTGTCTTTTACCGAAAGGGTTGGTCTGCTTGTGGAGAGGGAATGCATAGAGAGGGAGCACAGAAAGCAGCAGAGGCTCATACGCGATGCCCGCTTCAGGCTTAGGGCTCATCTAAGCGATATTGATTACACCCATTCCCGCAATCTGAGGAAAGCCCAGATAGCGGAGCTTGGGGAGGGGGACTGGATAGACAGAGCCCGCAATCTGCTGATAACGGGACCCTGTGGAAGCGGAAAGACGTGGATTGCGTGCGCTGTGGGTCATAACGCTTGTTTGAGGGGGATAACAGTTCGCTACTACAGGGTCTCAAGACTGTTTCTGGCTCTCACTCAGGCAAAGGCGGATGGAAGCTACAACAAGCTTCTGGCTAAGCTTGCCAGGGTGAGAGTTCTGATCATAGATGACTGGGGACTTGAGAAGATAACCACTGCCCACAGATATGATCTCATGGAGATAATGGATGACCGCTACGGGGAGAGTTCGACTGTGGTGATAAGTCAGCTTCCTGTGAGTGAGTGGCACGGCATAATAGGTGACAACACGGTTGCTGATGCGATCCTTGACAGGATCGTTCACAACTCCCACAGGCTTGAGTTGGGTGGGGAATCGATGAGAAAGACAAAGGGAATGGAAGAAAACGGAGATGATAAGGACTCTGGGAGTCTTTGAACGCGCGAAAAGAAACGCGTGAAGTGCCGTGAGTCCGGAAATAAACGATTTTATGCATGATTCAGTCCAGTTGCTGAAAAAACGTCAATTTAAAAGCCCGTCAGCGCGCGATCGCTTATGCCTGGGGGGTAGAGGTCGGGTCGTTTTGGCCGTTGTCAGGCTTCGGAGCCAAATGCGTCTCGTTGGTTCAGAGTCCCGTAGCTTCAGCGAACAAAGCTCTCGCTTTGTTCATCTCTCACTGAACTGGGGGGACTTACAAGAAAAATTATGGAGGTCATTTTTAAGAAAAAAACGGACTTTTTACTCGCTGTTTGACAAAGAAATTCCAGACGTGTTAAAGTCTGTTTTGAAGAAGAAAAAAACGGGGTCCACATGTTCACTTTCCCTCGGAATAGGTGTTCAAATAAGTTCGGAATTGGTGTTCAAATAAATCGTAATACGCAGTGGAGTTTGATGAAGGCCGAGTTAGAACAGGTATTGAAGAAATCACTAAGTTAATAGACTTAAATTGTTTTGAAATAGGTTCGCTTCTTTATTCAATAGGAAACGGTTGGTTAGCTTTACGTGAATATGAGAGGGCTCGCGATATATATAATTCTGCATTACCTAAACTAGATAGACCTGAACTTTCCGAGGTTGCTGCACAGTGTAATAAAAATATGGGCAGAGTCATGAAACATCTTAGCAGTGATGATGATTTAGCTATAGACTTCTATGAGCGTGCAATAGAACTGTCTCCCCAATTAAGTGAAGCTCATTTTGCTGTTGCTCTTTACTATCGCCAGAAATGCGACTTTCCAGCTATGCTAGAGCACCTTGACCAAGTGGTATTTATTAATAGATCTGAGAGTCACAACCTATCTTTGCGAGGTTGGAGGGTTGAAGCTCTTTTTAATAATGGAGATGCTGACGGCGCGTTCAGGGAGATTAACACTCTTGTTACTCATGCTGACAACTTTGATTGGATTTGGTCATGGTGTGCAAAACAGGTTGTGGTTTTTGGAAGAGATTCAGTGATATCTGCTCAAAAAGCAATTCAATTTTGGAACCTCTATCTTCGGGAATATCCTGAAAATATTGATGCTAAACAAGAGCGATTGTTTTGTTTTTTCTATCTAAAATCACTTGGTGAAGAGACCGAAATTAACTTTTATTCCTTTAAAGAAGAGATTGAAGAACTAATTGATAATAAAGAAACCGACATTGCTTTTTTGTGGGATAGAATTGGTCATTGGGCACAATATGACAGAAATTGGGATGAAGCGGAAGCATGTTATCGTAAAGCGTATGAGTTAGAACCAGAACGATACGGATATTGTATAGGGACAGCTCTAAACTTCGTTGGCAAGTTCGATGAAGCCCTTCTTATTTTACTTGATCAAGCAGAAAAACACTCCTCAGACGCAATGAGTTGGTTTCAAGTGGCGGTGGCATGTGAAGGGAAGGGGGATGTCTTGAGATGTTTATTTGCGTATCATCAGGCGATAGAACTTGATCCTGAATATGCTTTGGCATGGTTTAATCTTGGAGGAACATATTGGAATTTAGGCGAGGACAAACGGGCTTTTGAAATATGGGGAAAAGCTATTGAGCGATTTCCTACGCATGAGTTAGTGAAAAAGTTGCGGCAAAACTTTCCTGCTCTTTTTATCAATTGAGCGTGCAATAGTTCTGGCTTGATTTTACTTCTCAAAAGTAGACATGTATTAAAAAAATGCTCGGTGGTTGCTAAGTAATCCATTGGAATAATTGTAGCTAAAAAATAATTTGTCTAGTTGTGTACATAAATTTCCAAACGTAAGGAGGAAAAAATGAAGGTTGAAACGCACGGAATGCTTCTGGGGATTTTTTTTGCGCTGGGGTTTGTTTTTTTCTTCGGAATTGAAGCTTCAGCTCATGATGGAAGTCAGAGTAATAAGGCGGCGGAAGATGTCGATATCGCAAGCGAAACGGAGGTGGAAGAGTTCCTTTCCCACCTAATTGAACATTTCGATCCGTTATTAAGAGTCAACAATCCCAACCCCACTCTGGAAGAACAAAAAGAGTTGGTAAGTCTCTGGGTGAAGTTTTTCGAGGAGCTAAGAAAGAAGGGGACTTTCAACGATGCCGATGACATGTACTCCATCATAATAAACTCCGCTAATATCATAGATAATCACCCGGCACATCCCGGATTGTATGGCAGAAAAGTTGACCCGAATGCCCAAGGTTCGAAGATCGGGGACATCTTAAAGAAATTAATCGAAGAAGGGGGTTGCACAGGGTACGAATATGGCGGAGAAGACAGGCAGGCTTGCGGGGAAAAAGTAGATACCATCTACGGGGATTTTGTAGTCATAGCGGGTTTTCATCACGACAAAGAAGATACCGCTATACTCGAACCCGATTGTACGAACCTCGAACTTGATACCACGGCTGGTGATGTTGAAAACGAGGACAATCTGGATACGCAGAAATTGCTTCTTAAACTGTATGTAAAAAGCGTTATTTCCGTCACTCAAGACATACTTGTGGATGGCAGAGAAAAAGCGATGGAGGAATTGAGAAAAGAGGACCCTGATAGGATTATAAGGTTTGAGGATATGGCTTCTATAAGGTACACGGAATTTCAGGAAAAAATCGCCTGTTTCTCAGAAGGAGATTTCAAGGAAGGCAGCATATACGTTTTCATCATGGAATTGGATGAAGATGCCACCGTGGTTCTAAACGGAAACAGCCCTGAACTGAACGGGCTGAATCTTAAGCTCAGGGATCCGAATCCAAATCCGGTTGACGGGGAAAGAGACAAGAATATCGCGAAGCTGTTTAGGAGTTTGATAACCGAAGACGGGATGCCTAAAGACGGAAAAGGGAGCTTTGTCGAATATCATTGGTTGCGCCCCGGCGATGAACCAACTCCACAATATCTGGAAAACAACCTGGTTCCGGGCAATTCGCACAAGGTAAGTTACATCGAAGTGGCAGACGTAGGTCATCATGAAGATCCTGTCGGTCGCTTCATGTACATCTTCGGTTCCGGAGTTTATCCCGAACCTGGAACTGAAAACAATGGGGCGTGCGCAGTTGCCGGGAGCGGCAATACGCCTCAGGGAGCTTTGCTCAACCTGTTCCTGACAGCTTCCGTTTTGTTCTCGGTAGTTTTCCTGAGAAAACGAGCCTAGCAAGGAATTCTTCTGAAAGTTCCGGAATTAACGTAGTGACCGATCATCAAGGGTGGCCATCGCTATCAGGCTTGGGCCACCCACTTGGATCAGACGGTTCATCTTCCTTTATTATCCCGTTGCGGAGAGTTATCGTATTGACATGAGCGCTTTCAAAATCGCCCTTATTCAGACCCGTGCGCACAAAGAAAGAGAAGAAAACATAAAAGAAGCTATATCAAGCGTAGGAGAGGCTTCGGCCCTCGGGGTGGATATAGTCTGTCTTCCGGAACTTTTCCTAACAAGATACTTCTGTCAGTCCGAAGACACAGGCCGTTTTGATCTCGCCGAGCCCATACCCGGTCCGACCACGGACAGGTTCTGCGGGGAAGCAAAAAAAAGAGGGATTTTCATCGTATGCCCGCTTTTTGAAAAAAGAGCTTCAGGGATATACCACAACTCTCTTGTCCTGATCAATCCCGCTGGGGAGATTTCCGGCATTTACAGAAAGATGCACATACCGGATGACCCGGGCTATTTCGAGAAGTTCTATTTTACTCCCGGAGACACGGGATTCTCCTGCTTTGAAACCGGCTTTGCGAAGATAGGCACGCTTATCTGCTGGGACCAGTGGTATCCCGAAGCGGCACGTATAGCCTCGCTCAAGGGAGCGGACATTATCTTCTATCCGACCGCCATAGGGTGGCACACGGATGAGGATGAACGCTCAAAAAATACCCAGCTTGAAGCATGGAAAACCGTTCAGCGCGCCCACGCAATCTCAAACGGAATCTATGTCGCAGCCGTGAACAGAGTGGGTTTCGAGGAATCGGGAGAAAACGGCGGAGGAATAGATTTCTGGGGAAACTCCTTTGTGTGCGACCCTCAAGGAGAAGTGATCTGCGAAGCTTCCGGCAAGAAAGAGGAAATCGTACTGGCCTACATCGATCTAAGAAAGCTTGAGGAAACCAGAAGGAACTGGCCTTTTCTACGGGACCGAAGAATTGACGCCTACTCCGAGCTTCGGCAAAGGTTTATCGACAATGATTCCGGCACCTGAAATTGAGTGTTCTCGGGCGGTTCGCTACAGACTTCCGGCTGAGTGGGAACCTCACAGCGCCACGTGGCTTGTGTGGCCGCAGAACGAAAGCGACTGGCCGGGGAAATTCTCGGGGATCAAGAGGGTATACCGCGAAATCGCAAGTCACCTGTCAGAATCGGAGAAAGTAAAAATAATCGTAAACCCCGGGGAAATACGTAAACGGGCTGAGGATTTTCTCCGAGAAGAGTCAACTGATCTTACCAACATAGAGTTTTACGAGTGCCCCACCGACCGCTCCTGGATTCGGGATTCGGGACCTTTTTTCATAAGAGATGCCTCCGGGAAGCTAGGCGTCCTTGATTTCGGGTTTAACGCATGGGCAAAGTATCCGGAGTGGGAGAACGACAATCTGGTTCCGGGATTCACAGCCAAAACCCTTTGTCTTGACTCCAGAAACCCGACTCATCTGGAGAGAAAGGTCACTCTCGAAGGCGGAAGCATTGACGTAAACGGAGAAGGCTCTGTTATAACGACGAAGCAGTGTCTTCTAAGCAACCACAAACAGACAAGAAATCCCGGTTTCGGAAAAAAAGACTACGAGGCGATATTTTCCGAGCACTTCGGCGCAACAAATGTTCTCTGGCTTAACGGAGGAATCGACGGAGACGACACAAACGGCCATGTTGACGATATATGCAGGTTTGCGGGACCCCGAACGGTCGTTTTATGCCTTGAGGACAATCCGGAAGACCCCAATTATCGCCCGCTTCGCGAAAACCTTGAGATACTTCAGGCCCTGAGGCTTGAGGACGGAGGAAAAATTGAAATCATCCCGCTCCCCCTGCCCTCACCGCTTTTTTTCGAAGGCGAGAGACTTCCGGCGACATACGCCAATTTCTATGTCTCAAATGAAAAAATTCTCGTCCCCACCTATAACGATCCGAAAGATCGCGAGGCGCTCGGCATACTGTCGGAACTTTTCCCCGCAAGAGATGTCGTGGGAATTGACTGCGTCGACCTTGTGTGGGGACTCGGAGCTATCCACTGCATGACAAAAGAAGAACCTGTTCGCTGACCGCGCAAACTCAGACCGAGTTCATCGCTGCGAAGCCAGATTAACCCCTTCGTATTCAAGAATCGCCCTTTTCACGTCAAGCCCCCAGCGGTAGCCGTGAAGATCCCCCGCCTTTCCTATAACGCGGTGGCAGGGCACCAAATAAGCGACCGGGTTTCCCGCCACGGCATTTGAGACGGCCCTTACGGCAGCAGGTACTCCCGCGAACTCCGCAAGCGCTGAATAGGACAAGGTCTCACCCTCGCGGACCTCCATCAGCTTTTCCCATACCTTGAGCTGAAACCGTGTTCCAAGGAGCAGTATCGCCGGCGGCCGTCCTCCCGGGGAAAACAACAAGTTTCGCAATACTTCAGCTGTCTCTTTGTCATCCCTTCGATTCTCCGGGTTCTGCCATACCTTCCTAAATTCTTCCAAGTGGGTTTCAGCATCGGTGCGGAAAAAACTCATATGACATATACCTTCTTCGCATATCCCGATAAGACATTTTCCAAACGGGGTGCCGTGAATTCCGTAGATAAGGCGCATCCCGGACCTGGCTCCCTTTTTTCTCCCGGAGGAGACCTCTTTTGTGTTAACCACAATATCCCGCCATAAGTGATTCGGGGGGATCTTCAAGACTCCATTATCCCGGGTTTTCACATTTGTCGACTGCAAGGCAAAACTACCTCTTTCCGAAAATCGATCTCGCTATTATCATCTTGTGTATCTCGTTTGTGCCTTCGTATATTTCTCCGACCTTGGAATCCCTGTAAATTTCCTCAACCTTGTAGGTGGAGGCGTCGTGGGCGAGTTCCACCATAAGCCCGAGACCTCCGAATATCTGAACCGCGTCGCGGGCCATTGTAACGCTTATCTCCGAACCGTAGTACTTGGCGGCGGATGTCTCGAAAGTCGGGAAAGGGTCCCCGTTGTCAAGGCAGAGCGCGGCCTTGAGATAAAGATTCCTTGCGTTTTCTATCTCAACGGCTCTCTGCGCCAGCAGAAACTGCCAGTACTGAAAATCGGCTATCTTCTTTCCGAAAGCCTCCCTCTTGTTCATAAACTCCACGCACTCATCAAACGCCGACTGCGCCATCCCCACCCCGCTTGCCCCGATTCCCGTCCTTCCGTAAAGAAGGGAATTAACGGCGACCCGAAGGCCGTCTCCTTCCTTTCCTATCAGGTTTTCCCGGGGCACCTCCATGTCTTTAAGGTATATGTCGTAGGTAAGTTCCCCCCTGTTTCCGAGTTTTTTATCCGGAGCGCTTACGGAACAGCCTGGCGAATCAAGATCAACCACTATCATTATGGACTTGTCTCTGCCCACGCTTGCAAGCAGGGTCACGAAATCAGCTACCCCGGCGTTGGTTATATAGCGCTTGCGGCCGTTTATTACGTATTTCTTACCCTTCTTGCGGGCTTTTGTTACAAGAGACTCTGTCCTCACGTCAGAACCCGACTGTGGCTCAGTCATAGCAAACGAAGCCACAGATGTTCCGTCGAGAGCCGGGGCAAGGTATTTTTCCTTTATGTGGGGTGAACCCATAGCGAGGGTTTTTCCCGAGAGCAGAAAGTGGGCGTTTATCGTTCCCGCTACGCTCGCGCTTATGTATGCAAGCTCCTCTGCCATGACCGCCGCCGCGCACGCGGGATAGGAAAGACCCCATCCCCCGTCTTCCTTTGAAAACGGAATCCGGAAAAACCCCTCTGCGGCCATTTTCCTGAAAAGTCTGCGGGGAAAGTTTGTGTTTCTCTCGCTTTTCTCTCCTACGTCCCGGGCAAGCGGAAAAACTTCTTTTTCCGCAAAGGCTCTCACTTTCTGCCTGATTTCCCTCGTTTCTTCGGGAAAAAGGTGCTCCTTGTAGAGCTTTGTCTGCATTCTTGGGGGCAACTTGCGCATTTTGCTAACTCCCGTAGTTAAGAACTGTTTCTGCAAAGACAGGCTGGCAGATGTCCTTTAAACAGTTTAACCAACTTATCGGATGAAGGTTAAAAGCGTCTCGGGAAAACCAAGGTCTGGAAGCAAAAACAGGAATCTCAGGCACTCCAGGCTTCTCACGATCTTCACTTTCAAGTAAAATGAACCGGGCAAACCCGCGTTTAGGAGAAAACAATTGTCGCTTACCGGAATCGTCGTTCCCTACTGGGTCGACGTAAAAAAAGACGATCTTACCTGTTTTTCGAAACTGGCAGAAGATCTGGGCTACCACTCCATCTGGGTTCCCGAGATGTGGGGACGGGACGCATTTTCCCTGATATCCCACATGGCGTCGGTCACAGAAAAGATAAATCTGGCCACCGGCATCATCTCCGTTTACAGCAGGTCTCCGGCACTCATAGCACAGACGGCGGCCACCCTAGATGAGTACTGCGGGGAAAGATTCATACTCGGACTCGGGATAAGCAGCGTTTACCTAAACGAATACTGGCACGGCACAAAATTCGAGCGACCCCTGCGACGGACACTTGAGTGCGTCGAGATAATAAGGACGATACTTGCGGGAAAGAGGGTTGACTACGAGGGGGAGATTTTCAGGCTTAAAGGCTTCAGGCTTCTTTTTAAGCCCCGAAGAAGCGAGATTCCAATATATATCGCATCCATGGGACCGAAGAACATTGAGCTTACCTCCCGGGTCGCCGACGGCTGGATTCCCTATCTCTGCCCCGTGAGCCTTATAAACGAAAGAAAAAAGGCACTTGCCTCCGGCGGAAGAAAAATAACCGTGGCCCCGTTTCTTCCGGCGATGGTTTCCGAGAACCGGAGCGAATCAAGAGAAATCGTAAGGGAGTTCGTGGCCCTTTACGTATGCTCCATGGGAGATTATTACCACAAGCTCGTAAGCAGCTACGGATTCGGGGAAGAAGCGGACAGGGCGAAAAGGCTCTGGCGGGAAAACAAAGCGGAAGCTATAAAAAGCATAAGCGACGAGCTGCTTGATCTTGTTTCGGTGAGCGGTTCCCCTGAGGAGGGAAGAGCGAAGCTCGGGGAATTCGCCGAGAACTCCGATCTTCCCATTCTCATGTTTCCCTACAACGCCTCGAAGGAGCAGGTGGCTTTCGCAATGAAGGCGCTTGCTCCCTGAGGAAACAATCAGGCTTAGGGTCAGGTCTTGACATGGCTTTCCGCCTTATATTATAATCATCTCCATGGCAAGGCCATTAAGACCGGAATACTCAGGGGCCGTCTATTATGTCTCCTCAGTCGGAAACAGGGGGCAGAGAGTCTTTCAGAACTCGGACGACGGCAACGCCTGGATAGAAATCCTCGAGGGGGTATGCGGAAGATTCGGATGCCGCTGCTTTGGCTACTGTCTTATGTCTGACGGGTACCATCTGGTCATCGAAACCCCGAAGCCTAACCTCTCAAAAGCCATAAGGCAGTTAAACGGCGTTTACACCCAACGCTCAAACAGACTGCACGACACAGACGGTCACGTTTTCCGGGGAAGATATAAATCCATAGTCATCCAGAGGGAAAGATACCTTCTGCCGCTTATGGCCCATATTTTTCTTCTCCCTCTTCGAGCCGGGTTCGTAAAACATTCCAACCAGTTCAAATGGAGCAGTTGCAAATATCTTTACGGAAAAGATGAAGTGCCGGAATACATGGATCTAGAGTGGTTCTCAGAAGGTTTTTCCCCAGACACAGGTGGTTTTGACAAATTCCTCCGAGAGAATCTCGAGCGCGACGTGATCTCGGAAACCCGAAAGCAGATATATCTAGGCGATGATGAATTCATAGAGCTTGTGCAGGAAAAAACGAAGAAGGATTCGCAGTCAAAAGATATTCCCAAGTATCAGCTCACAAAACCCGTAGGGGGCATGATAAACGGTTTTGTGCAAAGCGGACACTCAAGGGATGAAGCGATAGCGAAAACCTACCTTACGGGGGACTACACGCTGAGGGATGTTGCCGATGCGGCCTCAGTTCACTACTCGGTTGTGAGCAAGATCGTAAGCAAATACGAGAAAAACTACCTTGAGCCAAAAACCTGAAAACAGCAACGGAACCGACGGGCGCTCCGAATCCGCAAAAGCCCTTGACAACGCTCTAGCCAAGTGGCGAGTTGAGGCAAGCAGCCCTCTTTTAAAAAGGGAATACGATAAGGGCAAGGCGTTTGAGCGGCTCTGCAGGATATTTCTTACCCACGACCCAGTTCAGTCAATGCAGTATCAATCTCCGGTTCCGTGGGAGCAGTGGGCGGAGCAACATGGAATGCTCAAAATAGATACCGGTGTTGATCTGGTCGCGAAACTGCGAAACGAAGACGGCTGGTGCGCCATTCAATGCAAATTTTACGCGGAAGAAAGAACAATTCCCAAGGCCGAGATCGACTCATTTCTTTCCGCGTCAGGATCAAAGCATTTCCGCAGACGTCTCATTATAGACACGACAGGTCGCGGGTGGAGTAAAAATGCGGAAGATGCTCTCCGCAGACAGGCGGTGTCCGTAAACAGAGTAGGTCTATCCGATCTGCGCAGAAGCAGTATCAGATGGGAGGATTACCTTTCTGCGGAAGAAATCCGGTTTGCGCCGAAAAAGACTCTCATGCCGCACCAGAAGAAGGCTTTGAAAAAAGCCACCTCGGGGCTTTCAGAGCCCCGAAGCCGCGGAAAAATGATCATGGCCTGCGGCACCGGGAAAACGCTCACATCGCTTCGCATCGCGGAGAAAATTGCAGGACCCGGCCGCCGTGTTCTCTACATGGTGCCGAGTCTGGCGCTTATGTCCCAGACTGTAAGAGAGTGGGCGCAGGACAAGCAGATTCCCATCCGCGCTTTCGCCGTGTGTTCGGATTCCCAGGTCGGCAAGAGAAAAATCAGACAGGACGATCTTGCCGATATAGACGCGCTTGATCTTGTTTTTCCGGCTACCACAGACGCGGAGAAGCTTACTGAAAAAACACAAGTCGCGGCAGCGGACACCCCTGAAGCAATGATTGTTGTTTTTGCCACTTATCAGTCAAGTCCTGTTATTGAAAAAGCGCAGAAAGATTATGGACTTCCCGCTTTTGATCTTGCCGTCTGCGATGAGGCTCACCGTACCGCCGGGGCTTTTTCCAGCGACACCGAGCAGAGCAATTTCGTGAGAATTCATCGTGATGAACACATAAAAACAGAACGCCGTCTCTATATGACTGCGACGCCCAAAGTCTACGCGGAGAGTGCGCGTACACGTGCTGGAAATCTGGCGGCGGAACTGTGTTCAATGGAGGATGAGTCGATTTACGGCCCTGTTCTTTATGAAATCGGTTTCGGCGAAGCAGTGGACCTGGAACTGCTGAGCGACTACAGGGTACTTGTGCTTGTGGTGGGACAGGACGAGGTGTCGCGTGTAATCCAGCAAAGCCTGGCGAGCGAAGAAAACGAGCTTGAGCTTGACGACAACGCCAAGCTTCTCGGATGCTGGCGGGCGCTTGCCAAGATTGATAGGGATGAATTTCCCGAAGAAGAAAGAAATCCGATGCGCCGCGCAATTGCATTTTGCAGCAGGATCAAAACCTCTGAGCAGGTTGAAAAGAATTTTGCGAATGTAATAACCGAATACCGGGAACATTACGGTCTTTCTGAATACGGAATCTCCGCAAAGCATGTAGACGGCAGTTTCAACGCTTCACGCCGCTCGGAGCTCCTTGACTGGCTTGCGGGCGAAGTGCCAGAAAATGAATGCAGGATGCTTACGAACGCCAGGTGTCTTTCGGAAGGAGTCGATGTTCCCGCGCTTGATGCGATTCTGTTCATGCATCCAAGAAAAAGCCAGATAGAAGTGGTTCAAGCGGTCGGACGCGTAATGCGCAGATCTCCCGGAAAGAACATGGGCTACGTGGTTCTTCCCGTGGTGATCCCTTCGGGGGTTGCCCCGGAAAACGCGCTTTCCGACAACAATCGGTTTCAGGTGGTCTGGCAGACTCTTAACGCGATAAGAAGTCATGATGAACGCTTTGAAGGAATTTTGAACCTTATCGAGCAGGGAGGCGAAGGAGACCGGATCGGAATAATCACCCTCTCAGGCTGGACGAGACCGAGACCGGATTCTCCGGTTCCCCCAAATGGAAGAGAGGATGGTCCGTATGACAGGCCGAACAACATTCACCCTATACCCATGCTGTTTGACATACTTCCCGAAGCCATCCGCGCGAAGATTGTTGAGAAATGCGGAGACCGTAAGTACTGGGGTGAATGGGCTTCTGATGTAGCCGACATAGCCGGAAGCCATATAGCGCGCATACGGGCAATAGTGGAGTCGGGAGAGGCTGAGCGGGAGATATTCGGGGAATTTGTTACGGAACTGCGGGACGACCTTAACGAGGGAGTTACGGAAGAGGACGCTATTGAGATGCTGGCGCAGCACATAGTCACCGGGCCAGTGTTTGACGCTCTTTTCGAAGACGCTGAGTTTGTCTCACGCAACTCGGTGAGCCGCGGCATGCAGACGGTTCTTGACGTTCTTGAACCGAAGAACATCCAGAAGGAATCGGAGAATCTCGAAGACTTTTACGCAAGCGTTCGCAGACGCGTGGAGGGGGCTTCAACGGCTGAAGCCAGACAGAAAATAATTGTTGAGCTTTACGACAAGTTTTTCCGAAATGCTTTCCCTCTTGCGACTCAGAGACTCGGAATCGTCTACACGCCCGTTGAGATAGTGGATTTTATAATCCGTTCGATAAACGACGTACTTCAGGATGAATTCGGCTCATCTCTGGGAACAGAAGGAGTGCACATACTGGATCCATTCACCGGCACTGGAACTTTTATCACCCGACTACTTCAGTCAGGGCTAATTGCTCCCGGCGATATTCAGCGCAAATATGAAAAGGAGATTCACGCAAACGAGATAACGCTTCTTGCCTACTATATCGCGGCTGTGAACATAGAGTCCGTATATCATTCCGTTGCGAACCGAAAAGACTACGAGTCATTCGAAGGCATATGCCTCACTGACACATTTGAGATGCACGAGGGGAAGCCAGATCTTTACGCGCAGATAATGCTCCAGAATTCTGATCGCAGAACAAGGCAGAAAGAAACCGATATCCGGGTTATCATAGGAAATCCGCCTTGGTCAACCGGACAGAAAAGTCAGAACGATAATGCGCAGAATCAACCATATCCAGAGCTTGATAAGTGCATCGAAAAAACCTATGCAATGTCTTCGGGTGCGACACTGAAAAGAAATCTTTACGACAGTTATGTCCGAGCCATCCGCTGGTCAAGTGACAGGATCGGGAATAGTGGTGTGATCGGCTTCGTAACCAACGCCGGCTGGATAGAGAGCCGCGCGATGGACGGTATGCGCAAGTGTCTTGCGGAGGAATTCAGCAGTATTTACGTGTTTCATCTGCGGGGGAATGCACGCACTCAGGGAGAGCAGCGTCGCAAGGAAAAGGACAATGTTTTTGGGGAAGGCTCCCGTGCTCCTGTTGCAATCACAATTTTAGTGAAAAATCCAGAAGTGAAAGAGCGGGGCAGAATATTTTTCCATGACATAGGTGATTATCTGAGCCATGAGAACAAAACAGAAATCATCAGTAAATTCAGAAGCATAAAGGGCATCTCTGAAAGCAGGGGATGGAACCGGATACTGCCCGACAAAACCCATGACTGGCTTAACCAGCGCGACCCGGAATTTGACAGGTTTCTGATGATGGGAAGCAAAGATAAAAGCCGGAACTCAGAAGCGAGGGTTTTTGTAAACTATTCAGGGGGTATCTCCACTGGCCGGGATGCATGGTGTTACAATTTTTCTAAGTCTGAACTTGAAGCAAAGATCAGATCGACAATCGATTTCTATAATTCGGAACTTGCCCGCTACGAGACTGACCGGCTGGAAACATCAGCACAGGCCATAAACAAGTTCGTCGGCAGCGATTCAAGGAGAATCAGCTGGACAAGGTCGCTCAAAGGTGACCTTCGCAAAGAAAAACCACTTTGTTTCTCTGAAGGAAGAATAGCAGCTTCGGTCTACAGACCGTTTACAAAACAGTGGCTTTACTTCAGCCGCCGCCTGAATGAAATGGTTTTACAGATTCCACAGATATTCCCGCATGAGGATGCGGAAAACAAGCTTATATGTGTGACCGGGGTCGGAGCGGGAGTTGAGTTTTCTGCTCTTATGGTTGACTGCGTACCGAACCTTCATACTATGGACACAGGCCAGTGCTTTCCGTTTTACCTTTATGAGAAGCAGGGGGATGGAAGTCTTTTTGACCAGGAAGAAACTGACAGATATGGCTATGTACGCCGGGATGGAATAACTGAACAGGCTCTTTTGATGTTCCAGGAGGCATACGGTACCGAGGTCACAAGACCGGAGGTATTCAATTATATCTACGGGCTGCTGCATGTTCCCGCTTACAGGGACCGCTTTGCGAACAATCTCTCCAAGCAGCTTCCTAATGTTCCACTAGCGGCTGATAAAGAACATTTTTACGCACTCGCAGAAGCAGGAGAAAAACTCGGCGATCTCCACACGGGGTTTGACCATGTCGAACCATGGCCGATTGAATTCTCAGAAGGAGGGTGGAAGATCCCGGAGGGAACATTGCCTGATAAATGGTTTCGGGTGGATAAGATGAAGCTTGCGGGCACTCAGAAACCTACCGATAGGACGTCGATTATCTACAACGACAACATAACCGTCTGCGGAATCCCGGAAGAAGCATGGGAATACGAAGTAAACGGAAAACCGGCTCTCAAGTGGGTTATGGAACGACAATGCATAAGCACAGACAAAGAAAGCGATATTATGAACGATGCCAACATTTACGCGACTGAGACTGCAGACGATCCCTCTTATCCGCTCAAGCTTCTTGCTCAGATTATCCGTGTCGGCATTGAAACTACGCGAATCGTGAAATCACTTCCAGAGCCTCTGTGGCGTTGAGAAAATCCCTTGACAAAAACAACTCCCTAGAAATCTTCAGCTTGAACTTGCAGGAATACCTGCTGAGGATATATGCTCCAATATAGAATTTCGGGATGATATTCCGGCGATACTGATAGGATTACTACTCATTCACAAAAACCTTCAGCCAAGCTCGCACTGCTCCGCCAGTTCCTCAACCTCGTCCACCATCGCGCCTATCACGTCAAGTCCCGTCTGCCAGAAACCGGGGTCGTTTATATCCACCCCGACCCTAGAGAGAAGTTCCGCGGGTGAAGTGCTTCCCCCCGAGCGAAGAAGCCCCATGTAATCGGGCACGAAAGCTCTTCCCCGCTCAAGAAACATTCCGTAAAGAGCCAGGGTGAGCAGCTCGCCGAAGGAATACGCGTAGCAGTAAAAGGGAGAGTGTATGAAATGGGGAATGTAAAGCCACCAGTAAGCGTAGTTTTCAGTCAGGACAACCGAATCTCCGAACATCTCGCGGTTAGCTTCGATCCAAAGCTCGCTTATCCTTGTGGTCGCAAGCTCCCCCTGGTCTCTTCTTTCGCGGTGCAGGCTCTGCTCGAACCTTGTAAGCACCGCCTGTCTGAAGACCGTGGCCATTATGTCCTCGAGTTTTTCCGATACCAGAACCAGCCTGCCTTCCCTTCTCGTCTCTTCTTCCTTCAGCTGGTGAAACACGAGCATCTCGGCGAAAACACTTGCGGTCTCCGCTGTGGTAAGAGGCGTGTGTGCCTGGAAATAACCCTGTTGTCTCGAGAGATACTGATGCACTCCGTGGCCAAGCTCGTGAGCCAGAACCATCACATCTCTTGGCTTTCCGGTGTAGTTCATAAAAACATAAGGGTGCGCGCCGGGAACCGTACCGTGGCTGAAGGCACCCCCTCTTTTTCCGTCCCGAAGCTCGGCGTCTATCCAGTCTTTCTCGAAAAACAAAGACGCGGTCTTTTTCATCTCGGATGAGAATTCTCCAAACGAAGAAAGCACAATCTCCTTTGCCCTGTCCCATGGAACCTGCTCCCTCTCCAAACCCAGGGGGGCGTAGCGGTCGTAGTCGTAGAATTTGCGGTACCCGAGAAGTTTTCCCTTGAGTCCGTAGTAGCGGCTTACGAACCCGAAGTTTCGCTCGCATGATTCAAGCAGGGCCTCCACGGCACCGGGGGATATCTCGTTGCCGAGGTGACGCGCCGACATTGGGTCTTCGTAGCTTCTGAGCCTGTCGTCTATCGAGTGGTCGTTTACAAGCGTGTTGAATATGTAGGTAAGCACGTGGGAGTTCTCTTTAAGCCCCCTTGTGAGACCGGACCAGGCTGCCTTTCTTTTCTTTCTCGACGGATCGTAGAGAAGCGACAGGGTTCGGGACTGGTTAAGGGTTTCGGTCTTGCCCGAGAGCCTCACCCGAAACTGGATATTGTTCACAACCTCATCAAAAAGCCTTGAAAACGCTTTTTGCCCGGTGTTTGATTTCTCCTGAAGTATTTTTTCCTCGGCTTCCGAGAGGGTGTGGTCTCTGTACTGTCTTTCCTGCTCAAGGAAATGCCTGTAGCCCGAGAGTTCCGGATTGTTCAGGAGTTTCTTCGCTCTTTTCTTCGGAACCGAAACCCACTCAACATAAAAGAAAATAAGCTTTTTCTGAACTTCCGTCGCCTTCTGCTGCATTGACGAACGAAAAGCGCCGTTTCCGGGGTCCTGAGTGTCCGCCGCGAAAAGAAGGTGAGAGAAGGAAAGTATCTTTCCGATTCCTTCCGATAAGCGCTCAAGCTCCCCCACCGCCCCAGCAAGCTTCCCCGCGGTAAGCGAAGGAGACTTTATCTTCCCCCTGTACTTTTTTTCAAACCTGTCGGCACGCGCCGATATCTTCTCAAAATCCTTCTCCACGCGAGGGTCCGAAATCCCTTCGTAAAGATCCCCCAGGTCCCACTTTACGCCTTCTGCTTTCTCCATGTCCGTCTCCGTAACCTTTTGCCGGGAGCAAGAATAAAGTTACTCCTCGAGCAGGTATATATCCTCAAACGATCTGCCCCTTTCCATGTAGTCCATTCCGTAGCCCACAAGGAACCCTTCACCCACACGGAAACCCGCGTAATCGGGCCCGGGACCTGCCGCATCCTTTCCCCTTTTGTCTATAAGCGCGCATATCCGAAGCGAACCCGGTTTCTTGGATTCCATGTGCCGCAGGATAAACTTCGCCGTCTGCGAAGTGTCAATTATATCCTCAACTATTATAATGTCCCTGCCCCCCACTTCGCACTCAATGTCTCTTAAAAGATCGAGGTGCCCGGGCCGCGTCGCCTCTTTGTAACTTGAAACCCTGAGAAACTCTTTTTCGACCGTAACGCTCACCTGTGCCAGAAGATCTTCAAAGAAGGGACGTGCTCCTTTAAGAACGCAGACCGCAACGGGGGTTTTTCCCTCGTAGTCCCCCGAAACTTGCTCGGCGAGCCTCGAGACGGCTTTTTTTATATCGTCTTTTGAGAGAAATTTTTTGAGCGTGACGCCTTCCAGGTTTTCGGTTTCTTCAGGCAGTACCCCGCTCCTCCTTCAAAGTTTTTTCAAGTTCAGGGCAAAGTTCAATCACGGAGCGACGAAGGAATTCCCGCTTGTAAACATCAGGGTCGACAATCTCTCCATTCCACACGAGTATATCAAGATCCATTTTTCTCGGACCGTAGCGATCCTCCCCGGCATCTCTTCCAAGAGCAGCCTCCACCCCCTTGAGCAGGGTTTTCAGCTGTCTGCGGCCAAGACGGGTCCTTACCAGCAGGGAACCGTTTAGAAAGTCCTGCTGCTCCCGGGGGCCTATGGGCTTGGTTCTCACGAATTCCGATTCTCCGAGAACATTGAGCTTCTCCTCAAGCATTCGTTTGGCGGCGCTTACGCTCTTCTCAGCATCTATATTTGATCCAATTCCGACAATAACTGTATTCAACCCGGCTACCTTGCATTAACGGTTTAAGACTGAGAAATTATAACTGAAATCGCATGGACCGAAGTCGCCGGCGCCACTGTTTTTTGACAGCAATCTCCGAGAACATCCCTGGCGAAACTCATGGAGTGTGCGGCCAGCCCGGTTCGCTGTCAGGAGCACAGACCGTATACGTCAGGCCGCCTCTGCGGATGCCGTAAGATGTCCCGGCACCTGGGCTCACCACGTAGTTGTTCCCTTCGGGGTAGTAGCCGCGAAAAACTTCCGCAGCAGTTGTAGTCAGCTTTTCAGGATTGATTTTGCATTCTATCGTATCCACGCGCTCCCGCCCCCGACGTACGACAAAGTCTATCTCGCGGCCCGACTTGTCCCGCCAGTAAAAAATAGAGTCATCCGCGTGGCAACTGCGCAACACATCAAGCACCAGATGCTCCCAGAGCAGACCACGATCTTCGTCCCTTATTGAATCCCAGCCCCTCTCGTGGCAGACAAACCCGGTATCAAACGCATAGCACTTCGGGCGGGCCACTATCTCCCGCTTTCCGCCGCCGTGAAAGGGCGGAACGAGATGTATCGCGCAGGCGATCCGCATAGACTCCATATGAGTCTTTACGGTAGGCTGGCTGAGCCCGCTGTCAGATGCCAGGCGCGAGTAGTCCACCTGCCCTCCGCTGCGACGCAGCAACAGACGCAGCAACAAGAGAAATCCCCGCCGGTTGCGTATGCCGAAAAGCTCCTGCATGTCCCGAGCGTAGAAGCTGTCTATCCACTCACGGTAGAAAGCAGTATCTATTTTTTCGGATAGCAGCGGCTCCGGCAGACCGCCATGGAGCAGACGTCGGTCAAGATCCTTTATTCCGAATTCCTCAACACATTCCCGCCAGAGAACCGGAAGTAGATGAATGGTCTGTTTGCGACCCGTGAGGGTGTCGCGGAACTTGCGCGTGGCATTAAGTGTGGACGAACCGGTAGCCAACACACGCATTTCAGGATATTCATCCGCCATGATCTTAAGACATAGACTCGGATCCGCCAATTGATGAACTTCATCCAGAATCAGAAGCTTATCAGTTGGGTTGCTACGCAAAAACAGCTCAGGATCCAGCAGAGTTCTCTGCGTGGAAGGCAGATCACAGTTCAGGTAAATTGCTTCAGGCAACATTCTTGCCAAGGTCGTCTTGCCCGTCCTCCTTACTCCGGCGAGCCAAACAATGGAACGGCGATACCAGGCATCCTGAAGTCGTTTCAGCCAATACTCCCGTCTGATCATAACTATATTTTACATCCAGACGACCAAAAATCAATCACATTTTCAAATCTGCCGTTTCAGTCAATACTCCCGTCCAACTAAAACTATACTTTATTTTTAGACGTCTAAATGCATAATACAACTTCAAGGCTTCCGGCTCAGATTCCGATCCTGCCTATCTCTCCCTCGCTTCGGTCACCGAAACGGAATCAGCAAAGCGAAGCGCTCCGGGTTTTTCCACTTTCACCGAAGCCCACCTGGCCGCCGGGTATTCAAAGACTATATCGCAGATGCCCCCCGCAACTCTCTCAAGCAGATTGAAATTGTTTTCCTCCACAAAGCTTATGATCTTTTTGTTTATGGCCTTGTAGTCCAGAGTGTCCTCGATGCTGTCGCTCTCGGCAGCCCTGCGTCCGTCAAAATCGATGGTGACGTTTATAACCAGATCCTGGCGCTGTTTCTTTTCCCAGTCATAGATCCCTATTATCGTGCGAAGCCTCAGGTTTTCGATCTTTATTATCATCTTATCAGGTAAGACTCATTCCTCCGTCAACGAAAAGACACTCTCCGGTGACGTAGTTATTCTCCAGAAGATAGTTAAACGCGTTAATTATATCCTCAACAGAGCCGGGACGCTTCATCGGAGTTCCCCGCGCCATCTTGTGAAGATAGCCATCCCCGAGCCCCGGGGGAGCGAGAACGGCTCCCGGGCACACGGCGTTTACCCGAAAATCGGGGGCGAGTTCCCTTGCGAGCATTTTCGTCAGGTGATAAAGGCATTTCTTGCTCAGGTTGTAGCAGAAATGCTCAACGGGATTTTTTCTGACTCTCGTATCGAGGAAATTAACGATAAGCCCCCCGTTTGTCTCGGTGGAAAAAGACTGGGAAAGAAAAAAAGGGGCTTTGAAATTTATGGCCATATCGGTTTCAAGAAATTCGGGGGTCACGTCACGGAATCCGACGTTCTCGAAGACCGAGGCGTTGTTAACAAGAACACTCAGCCCCCCAATGCTTTTGGTAACTTTCGGGATGAGCTTCCTTGTGTCATCAGGTGATGAAAGATCGCAGCGGAAAAGCTCGCACTTAACACCGGCACTGAGAACAAGCTCCTTTGTAGCGAGCGCCTCTTTTTCCGAAGAGTTATAGTGAAGAGCGATATCGTAGCCCTTTCGGGCGAGATTAAGGGATATCTCCTTTCCTATTCTCACCGCCCCGCCTGTAACCAAAGCTGTTTTCTTCATTTCGCAAGGGAAACAGCGGTTTTCATCTAAAGTGCGCCCGCGAAAACCACCTTATTGATATATTATTCCCATTGTTTATTATAAGTAAATTCAAAACGGCCCGCGCAGGCGAAACTCAGGCCGTCGCTTTACATGAATCCGGTACCAGCCGCAAAGGATTTTCAATAATTTTCGTGCAGATTTCTCCCCGAGGATGAAGAATTGGAAAATCTTGTAATCAACTGCATAAGAACGCTTGCCATGGACGCGGTGGAAAAAGCGAAGTCAGGCCACCCGGGAACCCCGATGGCTCTCGCTCCCACTGCTTTCGTGCTTTTCGACAAGTACCTGAGGCATAACCCGCAGAACCCGAACTGGCCCAACCGCGACCGCTTCATCCTCTCCGCCGGTCATGCTTCCATGCTTCTCTACGCCACACTTCACGTAAACGGGTACGACATTTCGATTGACGACATAAAGAAATTCCGAAGCCTCCACAGCCGCTGTCCCGGTCATCCCGAGATTGGAATCACGGCCGGGGTCGAGACCACGACCGGGCCTCTGGGACAAGGGGTATCGAATTCGGTCGGAATGGCTATAGCCAGCAAATGGCTTTCCGAGCACTTTAACCGTCCGGACTACGACATAATAAATCATCAGGTGTATTCAATCTGCAGCGACGGGGACATGATGGAAGGAATTTCCTCAGAAGCCGCGTCCATAGCGGGACATCTCGGACTCGGAAACCTGATCTGGATATACGACAGCAACAACATAACAATCGAGGGCAACACGTCGCTTGCGTATTCCGAGGACACGGAAATGCGCTTCGGTTCCTACAACTGGCACGTGGAGAAAATCTCGGACGCGAACAACCTCGGGGAAATTGAAAAAGCCCTCGCCAGCGCACGGTCTGAAACCGAGAGGCCTTCCATTGTCATCCTGGAAAGTCAGATAGCCTACGGAAGCCCCAACAAGCAGAACACGTGCGAGGCCCACGGAGCGCCGCTTGGAGAGGAGGAAGTCAGGCTGGCGAAGGAATTTTACGGATGGGACGCCCCCGGAAGCTTTCACGTTCC
This sequence comes from Thermodesulfobacteriota bacterium, assembly GCA_965208155.1. Lineage (GTDB taxonomy): Bacteria > Desulfobacterota_D > UBA1144 > Nemesobacterales > Nemesobacteraceae > Nemesobacter. Next base: position 1,406,648 of record OZ242322.1, on the reverse strand, counting down.
CGATGAGGTTCTCTCCTACATGGAAACAGCAACCGCCAGGGGAAACGATGCCGAAGCGGCGTGGACGGAGAATTTCAGAAAGTATTCAAACGAACACCCGGAACTCGCTCACGAGTTTGAGATGCTTGATAAAGGAAAGCTGCCCGAGGGATGGGACAGCGATATCCCGTCTTTTCCCTATCCCGCGGATCCGGTTGCGACCCGTTCCGCGAACTCAAGTGTAATTAACTCCATAGGAAAAAAAGTGCCGTGGTTAATGGGCGGCGCCGCGGATGTGGGCTCCTCAACCAAAACCTATCTTAAGTCCGCAACGAGCTTTTCCGCCGGGGACCGCGAGGGAAGAAACTTTCATTTCGGGGTCAGGGAACATTCGATGGCCGCGATAGCAAGCGGCATGTGTCTGAGCGGGCTCAGAGCATACGCCTCGACCTATTTCGTGTTTGCAGACTACATGAAGCCCTCGATAAGGCTTGCGGCCCTGATGAAGCTTCCCGTGATCTACATTTTTACTCATGACAGCATAGGAGTCGGGGAAGACGGGCCCACCCATCAGCCCATAGAGCATCTGGCGACTCTCAGGGTAACACCCAACATTGATGTCATCCGTCCCTGCGACGCGAACGAGCTTGCGATTCTCTGGAAACACGTGATGGGACTTTCTGACCGTCCTGCCGCGTTCGTTCTCACGAGACAGAACGTTCCGGTAATAGACAGGGACCGTTACGCCGCGGCCGATGGAGCGCTTGCGGGCGGTTACATACTTGCGGACTCAGACGGCACGCCCGACATCATACTGATATCCACAGGTTCTGAAGTCCACATCTGTCTTGAAGTTTATGAAAAGCTGCGCGAGATGGGGAGAAATCCAAGAGTAGTGAGCCTTCCGTGCTGGAGTCTTTTCGAAGCCCAGCCCCAGGAGTACAAAGACAGCGTCCTGCCGTCTTCTGTCAGCACAAGATTAAGTGTTGAGGCCGCAGCGACATTCGGATGGGAAAAATTCACGGGACCAGGCCCCGCCGCCAAGGCCTACGGGGTGGACTGCTTCGGAGAGTCCGCGCCATACCGCGACGTGATGAACAACTTCGGTTTTAACGCGGACACCATCCTGGAGGAATGCCTCAAGCTGCTTGGTAACTAACGCCGTGTCCACTGAGAACAAAGCCGGTCCTGAGCCACAAAACCACACCGAATACGCGGGCGATTACGGAAAAATAATCCAATCCCGGCTCCTCAAGCTTGAGAAAAACCGCTTTGCCGAAAGATTCTTCAACCACGATCATCTGCTCTGGGCAGATGATCCTTCCGAGATCACAAATCGCCTCGGCTGGGTCCACCTTCCAAAACAGATGCTCGCGGCAGCAGATGAAATTGACGACTTCTCAGAATCGATAAGAGGAAAAGGGTTCACCGATGTTGTTGTTCTGGGAATGGGAGGCTCAAGCCTCTCCTCCGAGGTGTTCAGAAACATATTCCCTCTCCGTAACGGCTTTTTGCGCCTGACTCTTGTTGACACCACGGACCCCGACTTCATCCTTGGGATCCGGGACAGCATTGATCTTCTGAGAACCCTGTTCGTTGTCTCCTCAAAATCGGGTTCAACCGTGGAAACCGTTTCCCTAATGAAATACTTCTACGGCGAACTCGCAGAAAAAACCGGTTCGCCCGGAGAACATTTCATCTGCATAACGGACCCTGGATCAAAACTCATCCAGACGGCCGACGAACATGGTTTCGCCAGGGTGTTTATAAACGACCCGAACGTCGGCGGGAGGTTCAGCGCGCTTTCCTACTTCGGTATCGTTCCCGCTTCCCTTGCCGGTGCGGACATACGCAAAATACTTGAATCGGCCTCTTCCGTGCTGCTTGAACTGGAAAACGCGGTGGGAGGAAGGTACCACGAGAGTCCTTCCTTTCGCCTGGGAACCTTTCTCGGGGTCATGGCCGAGCGGGGAAGAGACAAGCTTGGTTTTGTTTTCTCGGAAAAGCTAATTCCTTTCGGCTACTGGGTGGAGCAGCTGATCGCTGAAAGTACCGGGAAAGACGGCGTCGGCATCCTTCCGCTGCTTGACGAAGATATCTCGGATTGTCCGCGACGCGGAGATGACAGGGCATACATTCTTTTTTCCCTGAGAGGGGACAGAACCATGGATGCAGCCGCCTCGCGCATTAAAAACTCCGGGACCCCTTTCGTCAAAATAGTCGTTGACACCCCCGAGCAGATAGCCGCGGAACTCTTCCGCTTTGAGTTTGCCGTCGCGCTCGCCGGGAGCATAATGGGAATAAATCCCTTTGACCAGCCCGATGTCGAATCCGCGAAGACCTTCGCGAGAAGCTTTCTCAAGCTCTACAGGGAAACGGGCAAGCTTGAATCCGAAGAACCCGACTTTTCCGAAAACGATCTTGTTTTCTCAAGCAACAGGGACATAGAATCCCCCGCACAGCTAAGAGATACGGTCTCTTCAAAGAAAAGAGGTTACGTATCGATTCAGGCATATGTAGACCCCGCGGAAGAAAATTCAAAGGAGCTTCTTTCCCTCCGCGCGCAGATCGAGAGCATATCATCCGTGCCCGTAACTCTGGGTTTCGGCCCGAGGTTTCTGCACTCAACAGGCCAGCTTCACAAGGGAGACTCGGGAGAAGGCTTTTTCATCCAGATCGTAAGCGATAACGAAAACGATCTGCGCATACCCAATGATGTCGGTTCCGCGGAATCGGCATTCTCTTTCCGAGTGCTCAAGATGGCCCAGGCCACCGGAGACTTCAGGTCTCTTGGGGAAGCGGGGAGGGGCATAGCAAAAATCGGCATTCAGTCTGACGTACCGCAAGGCGTGCGGAAAATCACCCGGATTTTCACCTGATTCACCCCGCGCGCACGCGACTGATTAAAGACACAGGCGGCAGCGGCAGGAGCAACAACAGGTCAAGCAATCCGTTTCCACACCCTCCTTGACCTGCACGGCTATATCCCTGCTTTCATTCACATCTCCGACGGCAAGTTCCATGACGTCAATGTCCTTGATCTGCTTGTCCCGGCACCCGGGGCCTTCTATGTGATGGGCAGGGCATACCTTGACTTTGACCGCCTTCATGATCTCACCAGTCCTTGTGCTTCTTTGTTCTATTATGTTGTCAACAACATAATTAAACTTATGTTGCGAAGTCAGTTATGTTGCGAAGTCTGCGTAACTCCCTGTAAACCCTAGACGGAAGCGGAGACTTTACAACATAAATCAAATTGACATAGTGCTCCTTGTTAACAATTAAGGAGGTTTTCACTATGTTTGAAACACTTTTCACCTGCTCTGCTGCTCTTCGTCGCCATAAAGAAGGTCCCTTAGCGGCGGAACGGGTTAAATATCTGACTGATTTAACAGCAAGAGATCTTGCGCAATCTACTCTGCTGATACGAGCCAGATATTGTTTGCGCGTGGCCGTAGAGCTTCAGAAATGGCCGCCACATCATCGTTTCGAAAAAGATGATGTGGTGAAGATGGTTTCCCAACACTATGACGATGGTCAGAATTCCAACGGATGGAGCAACAATACCAAAGAATCCTTTCGGTTCGCAGCCATTGATTTTCTGCGAAGTCTTGGTCGCCTGATTCCCTCACCTGCTGCGGTGAGATTGCCGCAGCAATACGAAACAGTGCTATCCGAATTTATTGCTCTGCAACAGGAAGAGAGGTGTCTGTCCGATGCAACTTGTCGGGCAGCACGATGGCAAATCACGATTTTCCTTGAATACATTCTTCGGCGAGGCATCGTCCTGCAAGATGTCGAAGCGGTTGATATAGATGGATTCTACACACACATGTCGTTGCGGTGGTGTCGAGGTTCTCTGCACGCTTCCGCCCAGCATGTCCGAGCGTGGTTCAGATACTGCGAGCGGCGCAACTATACACGACCTGGAGTTGCGGACACCATTTTGTTGCCGCGAATCTATCGTGAAGAGGGGCTTCCTCTGGGCCCTACATGGGACACAGTCAGACGTATGCTTGCCAACACCAGCGGTGATGATCCGCTGTCGATCAGGAATCACGCAATCATTCTGCTTCTGTCTGTTTACGGATTACGTTCGAGCGAGGTGAGGAATTTGCGTCTTGACAACATAGACTGGGCACGCAACAGAATCCGCATCATACGGACTAAAAGCCAGCGTTGTGAAGAAGTTCCCCTTGAGAGCAGAACTGGCAACGCTATTGCCCGCTATCTGCGCCACGGGAGACCTCAAACGCCAATCCGCAACGTGTTTGTGGGGCGATGCCATCCATTTGGACCAATATCTAAATCGGGGCTTCGCCATATCGTGAGCAGCAACTTTCCCGAAAACGAGCGCCCAGAGAAGGGACGTGGTCCTCACGGACTGCGCCACGCATGCGCCCGACATCTTCTGGAGTCTGGCAAAAGTTTTAAAGAAGTCGGCGACCACCTCGGGCACAGCAGCCCGGACTCGACAAAAGTTTATGCAAAGGTCAATCTGAGAATGCTGCGGCGGGTCGCCTTTGACGATCTAGGGGGTCTGATATGACGATGAAACTTATTGAGGCTGTCGACATGTACATCAACTTAAAACGTTCCCTCGGAGCCGTCTTCGACACGGATGCGCGTATTCTTTGTTCCTTGAGCCGTGCTCTCGGCGACATTCATCTGGAGGAAATCGATTGTCAAGCCGTTCATGACTTCTGTCGTGGCAAAGTACCGCCGACGCGGACGTGGGAACGCAAGGATACAGCTCTGCGCGGCTTCTTCGTTTATCTCGTGTCCCGCGGACACCTCACAGCCTGCCCACTGCCGGAACAAAGACCCAGGGTTCTCAGTTCCTTCCGGGCTCACATTTATTCCACGAATGAATTGCAGAGTCTTCTGGACGCGACAGTGATCCTCAAAGACAGCCGCTTCCCGCTACGGCACAAAACCTTCAGAGCGTTGATTCTGACTTTATACGTGGTGGGGCTTCGCCCAAGCGAGGGATTGCGCCTGCGATGCCGTGACGTGGATTTCCGCGAGCGCGTTTTCACCATCAGCGACACCAAGTTCTTCAAGTCACGGCTGGTCCCCTTTGGCGCCGCACTCGGCACCGAGCTTGAGGCCTACTACAGGGAACGTCGGCATCTGCCCATGCCAGACAATGAACATTCCGCTTTCTTCGCTTTGCGTAAGGGGGGTAGAGCGGTACATCTCAACACGCTTGAATATATGTTCGCCCGACTTCGTACTCATGTCGGATTGCAAGACCCACAAGGTGGGAGCAACACTCCGCGCCTTCACGACCTGCGACATACTTTTGCGGTCAACAGGCTGGTTGCCTGGTACCGTGAAGGCGCTGATGTTCAGGAATGTCTGCCATTGCTGTCCACCTACCTTGGACACTCAAGCATCAGCGGAACACAGACTTACCTGACCATGACCCCGGAATTGCTTACAGAAGCGTCGAAATGCTTTGCGCGTTACGCCGCATTATAAAACTAAGGAGGATAAAATGAAAGATCATCTTATGGGCCGCTTCGTCCGCAGATTTCTGCTTGAGAACTTGATTGTGGATCGCAATCTCAGCCCCAATACCCAGAAAAGCTACCGCGACACGATTCGCCTGCTTTTCAACTACATCGCCAGACATCACGACACCGACCCGGTCCGTGTCACGGTTGAGCAAGTCAATGCGACCGTCGTACGGAGCTTTCTAGCGGATCTTGAAAAGGAAAGGAAGAATGCGGTCTCTACTTGCAACCAGCGCCTCGCAGCCCTGCATTCGCTGTTCCGATTCATCGGTCGCCAAGTTCCCGAACTTGTTGACCACGCAGCTCAGATACAGGGAATCCCCTTGCGACGCAGTACCACGGCAAGTATGCCGTATCTCGAAAAACGAGAAATTGACGCAATGCTTGCAGTTCCCGATCGCCACTGCCGTCAGGGCCGCCGTGATTACGCTATACTTCTGTTTTTGTATAATACCGGAGCACGAGCGTCGGAGGCAGCGGGGATAAAAGTGGCAGACATCATTGCCGACAACAAGTGCGTACGTCTTAACGGAAAGGGGAGAAAAGTCCGTATCTGTCCGCTATGGTCATCCACTGTCGAGGTTCTGCTTGACCTGATTGGTTCACGCATTAACGGACTCAGAGAAGCTCCGGTCTTCCTCAATGTCCACGGTAAACCGATCACTCGCCATGGCGTACACGGTCTGGTTGTTCGAACAGCGGAGAAAGCTGCTGAGACAGTGCCATCTCTCAGGGATAAACGCGTCAGTCCTCATACCATTCGTCATACCACAGCTGTGCATCTTCTGCGCGCGGGTGTTGATATCAACACGATACGGGCATGGTTAGGACATAGATCTCTTGAGACGACCAACCGTTATGCCGAAGTGGACTTGGAAATGAAGGCGAAAGCATTGCAGACATGTGCCGTCTCGGGCTCGGATGTTGTGCCAGATGTAACGCCGGATTGGCATACGGACAGCGAGTTGATGTCCTTTCTTGCGTCATTGTAGGATTATTTTATTATGTTGCGAAGTTCCCGTCTCCTCCCAATTCTTGCAGGGAGTTACGCAGACTTCGCAACATAACTGACTTCGCAACATAAGTTCTGCGAACCAAATCCAACACCAGATACCGCCGCATCTACTCCCGCAAGGTTGATCGCTCAACCGGATTTGTCTGCAACCAGACGATTAAACTCACCGGCGCAAAGAGCGCCGGGGATTTCCCTGAACATCTTAGACGCGTAAAGTACCGGGATGAAAAACGAAACAAGACACTCACCTTCATTACGAACAACTTCTCGCTTCCTGCTATGACCATTGTCGACCTTTACCGCAGTCGCTGGCATGTTGAACTGTTCTTCAAGTGGGTAAAACAGCACCTGCGAATTAAGAGTTTCTACGGCACGTCGGAGAATGCGGTAAAATCCCAGATATGGATTGCGGTATCGGTATATGTGCTTGTTGCCATCATAAAGAAGCGGCTTGATCTTGAAGCAAGTCTCTACACAATTCTACGGACTCTGAGCCTGACACTGTTCGAAAAAATCTTGTTAAATCAACTGCTTACAATAGGGATGGAATTTTCTCTCGGCCCAGTGTATCATAATCAACTGAAATTATTTGATTAACATCTAGACACCAGTAATATAAGCACCAAGCGGTTGTTTCTTGCATCATAACAAGCTTTAAGATTGAGCGTACCGGCAAATGACGGATTCGAGACCGCTACCGTACAGACTGCAAAGGAAAAAACCACTCATGAACTACCGTAAAACCCCTCTACCCCCCGCCCCATTTTCTCCAAAAGCATCCTTATCACGTAGCTTAGCAGGAAGAAAAAGATGGGTTCTTCCCTCTTTTGCTGTTAGGAATGTTCTTGCTTGCCTTGTCCTGGTGTTTTTTGTTCTCGCGGGAGACGCTAAGGCACAGCTGCCGACCTGTCCATACACGTTGCCCACGTCACCGACGGACCGGGATATACTTATACTGCTTTACTGCGCTACAGATGGGGATAACTGGACAGACAACACCGGCTGGGGGAACAGCACACTTAGTGATACGTGGCATGGAGTCAAGCTGGATGCGAGTAATCGCGTCTCGGAACTGGAGCTATCTAATAACAACTTAACCGGGAGCATCCCCGCCGAGCTCGGGAACCTCTCCAACCTGGAGCGACTGTACCTTGACCAAAATCAGTTAACCGGAACTATACTCTCCCAACTGGGAAACCTCTCCAGCCTGCGGGTACTGAGACTTAGGCAAAATCAGTTAACCGGAGCAATACCCTCCGAGCTCGGGAACCTCTCCAGCCTGCGGGTACTGCACCTTAGCCAAAATCAGTTAACCGGAGCAATACCCTCCGAGCTCGGGAACCTCTCCAGCCTGCGGCAACTGTACCTTAACCGAAATCAATTAACCGGAACTATACCCGCCCAACTGGGAAGCCTCTCCAACCTGGAGCGACTGTACCTTGACCGAAATCAGTTAACCGGAACTATACCCACCGAACTGGAAAGCCTCACAAGCCTGGAGTGGCTTTATCTCTGGGGCAATGAATTAACCGGAGCAATACCCTCCGAGCTCGGGAACCTCTCCAACCTGGAGCGACTGTACCTTAGCCGAAATCAGTTAACCGGAGCAATACCCACCCAACTGGGAAGCCTCACAAGCCTGCGGCAACTGTACCTTAACCGAAATCAGTTAACCGGAACTATACCCGCCCAACTGGGAAGCCTCACAAGCCTGCGGCAACTGTACCTTAACCGAAACCAGTTAACCGGAACTATACCCGCCCAACTGGGAAGCCTCACAAGCCTGGAGTGGCTTTATCTCTGGGGCAATGAATTAACCGGAGCAATACCCTCCGAGCTCGGGAACCTCTCCAGCCTGCAGCTACTGTACCTTAACCAAAATCAGTTAACCGGAGCAATACCCTCCGAGCTTGAGAACCTCTCCAACCTTCTGGAGCTTGCATTCTGGGGCAATGAAGATTTGGCATACGGTATTTCCGACGAACTCGGCAAGAGGGTGGACCGGGCGGTGTTGAGAACCCTCAGCAATGTTAATAGTGCCGGGGATAATACTTGGTTTCCCTCCGAAGAGCTTCCTCAAGATCGGTTCTCATTTTCTTCTTGGTCCGGGGTCAGCACTGACGCCACCACAGACCGAATCTCGGAACTCGATCTCAGCAACAACGGACTGATGGGAAACCTTACAAATGCGATTGAGGTATTAGGCGGCCTTGAGAATCTGAACATTTCCAACAACAGAGAGTTGACCGGGGAACTTCCGCTTCGCTTGACGGAATTGTCCATTGAGACGCTCAATATACGCTGTACGGATGTTTCCGTTCCTTCGGATGGAGATTTTCAGACATGGTTGAGTGGAATCACTTCCTTCAGGAGAGTATGTACACCTCCTCCGCCACCACCTCCTGGCGATGGAGGCGGAGGATGCACGATTGCTGCATATTACGAGCGAAAAGGGACACTGATTCCGAGCGAAAAGGGACACTGATTCCGAGCGAAAGGGGACACCTGAATCTCCTGTTTTCTTCTTCCCTCAAAACATCATTGAAAAGTGTTTTGTTAACCTGTTTGCAGACTAAGGCAAGGAGGTCAACGAGATGCCGAGAAGAAGAATGAGTGCAGAAGTGATAAGGGAGATTCTGAGGCTCAAGTCCCTGAATCTTTCCATAAGACAGATAAGCCAGAGCGTTAAGAAAGGCAAAAGCAATGTTCAGAGGTTGCTCCAGAAGGCTGAGGAAGCGAGTCTTCGGTGGCCACTTCTCGAAGATATTGACGACCAGAAGCTTGAGGAGCTTCTCTATCCCAAGCCCGACGAGGTAACTCTGGAAGGCAAAGCGCTGCCGGATTTCTCTTACATAAACAGGGAGCTCACAAAAAAGGGAGTTACGCGGCAGCTTCTGTACGAAGAGTACATTGAAGCCAACGAGGGTGGGGACTGTTACAGCTATACGCGGTTGTGCGAGCTCTACAAAACATGGCTCAACAAGAACAGGCCTCCCTCAATGCGGCAGGTACACAAAGCCGGGGAGAAGTGCTTTGTGGACTACGCAGGGCTTACGGTGAACATAATGGATCCCCTGACGGGGGGAGCAACAAAGGCGCAGATATTTGTTGGGGCCATGGGGGCGTCGAATTACATCTTCGCGGAGGCTACCGCTTCACAGTCCCTTCCCGACTGGCTTGGGAGTCATACCAGGATGCTTGAGTTCTTCGGAGGAGTTCCCGAGATCATAGTTCCCGACAATCTTAAAAGCGGAGTAACCAGGGCGTGCCGTTACGATCCTGAGGTTAACCCTGCTTACGCTCAATGGACTAATCACTACAGGACAACCATCATTCCCACAAGGCCGCGCAAGCCAAAAGACAAGGCCAAGGCAGAGAAGGCTGTACAGATAGTGGAGACAAGGGTACTGGCTCCGATAAGAAACGAGCAGTTCACCTCAATAGCGCAGCTTAACAGGCGAGTAAAGGAGCTTACAGAAGAAGTGAACTTAAAGCCGTTGCAGAAGGGGGAAGGAGAATGTCGCCGGGAGCTGTTTGAAGAGATTGATCTCCCCGAGATGAAGGAACTTCCTCCGTATCCCTACACATACACGGAGATAAAGAAGGCCAAGGTGAACATTGATTGCCACGTGGAGTACAAAAAGAAGCGCTACTCTGTTCCCTACACCTACAGGGGGGAGGGAGTGGAGGTTCACGCCACAGAGCACATTGTGACGATTTACTTCAAAAGCAAGCTCATAGCGCAGCATAAGCGGCTGACAAAGAAGCACGAGCATTACGCTACGGTAGACGAACACATGCCAAAGAGTCACAGGGAGCATGGGAAGTGGACTCCCAAGAGGCTAAGAGACTGGGCTAAGGGACTTGGAGAGGAGGTGTACAAATGGGTGGACGCTCAGCTTGATTCAAAAGATCATCCGGAGCTTGGCTACAGGGTGTGTCTGGGTCTTCTGAGTCTTTCCCGCAAGTACCCTCAAAGGCTCAATGCGGCGTGCGGGGTAGCGAACGGAAACGGGCTTATGAGATTAAGTCAGGTTAAGGAGATTCTTAAGAACGGAATGGACAGGCTTCCATTGTTTGAAGAGCAAGAGTTAAGTCTTCCCCAGGATCACAAGAACATAAGGGGGCCGGGGGAGTTCAGATAAAACCAAGGAGGTATTTTTATGAGTTTATCACAGACATTATCCCGTCTTCGCCAGCTTCGGCTGGGAGCGATGGCTGTGGCGCTTGAGCGTCAGTGCGAGCAGCCCAACACTTATGATGAACTGCCGTTTGCGCAAAGGGTCGGTCTGCTTGTGGAGAGGGAATGCATTGAGAGGGAGCACAGAAAGCAGCAGAGGCTCATACGCGACGCCCGTTTCAGGCTCAAGGCTCATCTAAGCGATATTGATTACACTCACTCCCGTAATCTAAGGAGAGTCCAGGTAGCGGAGCTTGGGGAGGGGGACTGGATAGAGAGGTCCCGTAATCTGCTGATAACGGGACCCTGCGGCAGCGGGAAGACATGGATAGCGTGCGCTGTGGGTCATAACGCGTGTGTGAGGGGGATAACAGTTCGCTACTACAGGGTCTCAAGGCTGTTTCTGGCCCTCTCTCAGGCAAAGGCCGATGGAAGCTACGAGAAGCTTCTGGCGAAGCTTGCCAGGGTGAGAGTTCTGATCATAGATGACTGGGGACTTGAGAAGATAACCACCGCCCAGAGATATGACCTCATGGAGATAATGGATGACCGCTACGGGGAGAGTTCCACTGTGGTGATAAGTCAGCTTCCTGTGAGTGAGTGGCACGGCATAATAGGGGACAACACGGTTGCCGACGCGATCCTTGACAGGATCGTTCACAACTCTCACAGGCTTGAGTTGGGTGGGGAATCGATGAGAAAGACAGAGGAAACGAGAAAAAACGGAGATGATAAGGAATCTGGGAGTCTTTGAACGCGTGGAAAGCAAGAGGGTGAAGCGCCGCGAGTCAGAAAACAGACGTTTTATGCATGATTCAGTCCAATTGCTGAAAAAACGTCAATTTAAAGCCCGCTCAGAGTGCGATCGTCTATGCCTGAGGGGTAGAGGTCGGGTCGTTTTGGCCGTTGTCAGGCTTCGGAGCCAAATGCGTCTCGTTGGTTCAGTATCCCGTAGCTTCAGAGAACAAAGCTCTCGCTTTGTTCATCTCTCACTGAACTGTGGGGGGGGGGGCTGACAAAAAAGTTGTGGCTGAAAACAGGTGTCGGCAAAGGAAGAAAACGGAGGTCATTTTTAAGAGAAAAAGACAGGCTTTTTACTCGTCGTTTGACAGAGAAATTCAAGACGTGTTAAAGTCTGTTTTGGGGAAGAAGAAAAAGGAGATTTTACTGTCCCTTTATTCTCGGAACAGGTGTCCCCTTTAACTCGGAATCAGTGTCCCTTTATTTTGTAATAAGCAATTGCTTCTGGTGTGTCGGCGGAGAATAAGCCTAGCAGTGCTTTATTAAACTTGTTCTTTGTTATATCCGTCCCGTTCTTGGCGATTTTCGGGGAAAGGCGATAAGCCGAAGGTCACCTTCGTTTATACGGCAGGAAATTTCATAAGGTAGAAGGCGGAGGGGCTTTTACGGATCAGGTTCTGTATTTCATCCGTATTTGCCACAACCACAAGACCCATAATCAACAGGGCAGTCGCAGGATCCCGAGATATTCAGAGTCCCGCGACCCTCGCCCAGAAATCTGTCAAGGCTCTCGAATCCAAGCTGATCAGTTTTGTTCCCGATCATCATAAGGCAGCAAGTACACCTATCAGTTTTGTGGGAGAATTCAAAAAGCATTTAAGCGAGCAGGTAACAGAAGCCGGAGAGACTCCTGCAAGGCTTGCGACCATACGCAACTGCTGGAGAGCGCTTCCGTGGAAACACGGAGATGTCTACCTGTTTGTCATGACGGAGAACGACAGGCTAGTGTTTTTTAACGGCAACTCCCCGGCGCTTGAGAACGGAACCCTGAATGTTACCGACGACAATGGATGTAACGTCGGTGACGAGGTGGTCAGGGTGGCAAATGGTGAGCCAAGGCAGTGCAGGGACCTGGGGCTGCTGCCTCGGAACTCCCAGGGTTTTGTTGAGTACCTGTGGGATGATCCTACTGACTCCACTCCCGCTCTCTCGCAAGAAGGCGAAGCCCCGGGTGATGTGCCGAAGCTTAGCTATGTGGAGAAGGTGACGTTTGCTGGTTTTCTCGGCGGCCAGGCGCTTATCATCGGTTCCGGATATCATCCTGAGATAAGCGACGACGATGGAGGGTGCGCGGTCGCCGCAACTTCCGCCAAGGCCAGGGGAGCTTTATTCAACCTGCTTGCGGTTGTGGCGGTGATGTTCTCTTTGGCTTTGTGGAAAAGACGCCCAAGGGGAAAGCAGATTGTATCCATCTCTCAGGATCGTTAGCTTTTATCGGCAATTGTGGTTTTGGATGTAACTGCTGTCTGTATCTTCAGAGCCGAGAAGTATTTAACCCGATTCGCCCGGGATAAAATGTTTTACTCCTCGCGTAAAACCTATTATGACATCGGTTGCGGTTCCTACAAAAAGGCCGTGCTCAATTATTCCCGCCCTCTCTGACAGCCGGTTCGCTAAACAGGACGGGTCTTCAATCTCCCCGCAACTCCAGTCGATTATAAGGTTGCGTTGGTCTGTCAAGAAAGGAGAACCGTCTTGCGCAACTCGCAGTTTCGTTTCTCCGCCGAGTGTCTCAAGGTAGGTTTTTTCAGCTTCAAGGGCAAACCGAAGCACTTCTACGGGAACGGGGAAACGGGCACCAAGCCGTCGAGAGAGCTTTGATTCGTCTGCGACGATTATGTTTCTCCTGCTGTTCTGGGCAAGAACTTTCTCCCTGAGAAGCGCGCCTCCTCCCCCCTTTATAAGGTTAAAATCGGAGTCGATTTCATCCGCTCCGTCGATGGTCACGTCAATCATCCTCTCCATGTCGAGTTCAACAAGATCAAGACCCAGAGACTCCGCGAAATCTCTCGTTCTCCGAGAACTCGGAATGCAGCATATCTCCGATAGGCGGCCATCCGCTATGCGCTTTGAGATATCTTCGATGGCAAACTCCGCAGTTGACCCCGTGCCAAGCCCTACGAGCATCCCCGCGCGCACGAAGTCGACGGCTCTCAGCGCTGCTGCTTTTTTAAGTTCTTTTGTTTTGCTCATTGCGGAAAAAGAAACAGAAAAATTATTCCGGATACCGAGACATTTGATGTAAAGATAATACTATAGGGAATCATGTATTTAAGTTGACACTTTCATACACTGTTCTTGGCCGAACAGGCCCTACATCAGCCTGCTTCTCTTTCCTCCTTCCGACCATGCGGGGTACATTCCCGCCCGCAATCGTGAGTCCACGATGAAGGATATTTATAGCTGCGTTTACATCCCTGTCCGCCTCGTATCCGCATGAACATTTATGCGTCCGCACAGACAGAGACTTCTTTACCGTTGCCCCGCAACTTGAGCATTCCTGCGAGGTTCCCTTGGGGTCCACTTCCACCATCTTAACGCCAGCACTTTCGGCCTTCTCGTTAAGCAGCGTTATGAGCTTGTCCCAAGTCTGCTCAGATATGCTCTTTGCCAACTTCCCGTTGCAAAGCATGTTCTTTGTACTAAGCTTCTCTACCGCTATGAAGTCGTAAATCTTTACCATCTCCGCACTCAAGCGGTGAAGATAATCTCTTTCCTTGTCCGTAACCCTCTGCCATTCCCTAGCAAGGCTGATGACAGCTTTCTTCCAGTTGTTGCTCCCCCTCACCTTGCGGGACACGGAGCGTTGCAAGCGTATGATCTTCTTTCTGTCTATCTTCCGCTTCTCCACCGTCTTGCCGTCGCTTGTGGTAAGACGCTTTGATATCCCCATGTCTATACCCACGGGGTTAGTGACCGGTTTCTCCTCGGGTGTCGGCAGATCGTAAGACAGGGAAACTTCCGTGCGCAGGGGTTTTCTGGTAATTCTGATTGCCTTGAGCAGACCATTCGACGGGAGTTCCCGAGATGGTTTTACCTCAATGCGGGGCAATCCCTTTATCTTGAGAACAAGCTTGTTTCCCTGCTTCTTGAGCATACTCCAGCACTTATCGTTTATCTCTATGGTACGCCAGCGTCTCCCCTTCTTGAACCGAGGGAAGCCCGCTTTTTCCTTCCTCTCCACCCTGCGAAAAAACGACTTGTACGCCTTGTCAAGTCTCGACAGTACACCACGGAACACTGTACTGTCTACCGCCTGGTACTCGGGGAACTCTGCCCTGACCTCTACAAGTTCCTTGTACTGGTCATAAAGACTGCGACTTTTGCCCGTCTTTCTGTAGCAGTCAATGCGGGACTCCAGTCCTGCGTTGTACAGTTCCGCAGACAGCGAGAATAGCTCTGTCAACTGCTCATGCCCTGCACTGGACAACTTCACCCTGCATTTGTAAGTTCTTATCATTACTATATTATACCTGTTTTTCTGACTGTTCGGAATCTAGTCCGTCAATTTAAGTACATAATTCCCATACTATACGAATAATTCCGAGATACAGTAGCAAAAAAAGCGAAGTATTGCGAAAGCAGTTGCGTAAAATAAGCGCAGATTCTCAAAAACCTTTTAGACATCTGCGGCGCGCAGTGTTTTGTTTTGGCGAAAAAAGCTTATATACTTGATAACAAGGTTGAGTTGCTGTATATGAAAGACAGAGTGGGTCATGGAAAATTTAAGACATATACTTAAACACAAGGGTTCAAGCGTATGGTCTATAGGACCGGATGAGACCGTGTACAGTGCCCTGCAGATGATGGCGGAGAAGGAAATAGGCGCTCTGCTCGTGCTTGACGGTGAGAAGGTCGTCGGAATATTCTCCGAGCGAGATTACGCGAGGAAAGTTATCCTTCAGGGCAGGTCGTCAGCCAACACGAAAATAAGCGAACTCATGATCAGGGATGTGATCTACGGTTCGCCTGACGACCCGATTCAGGAAAGCATGGCTGTCATGACGGCGAACAAGATAAGGCACCTTCCGGTAATAGAGGACGGAAAACTCTGCGGGATGGTGACAAGCGGCGACATTATAAACCACATTATCTCCCGTCAGAAATTCGAGATCGAGGCTCTAAAGAAATATATAACCGGAGGCTACTGAGTCTCTTCCGGCCCCTACGCGGTCAACTGCTCCTGAACCTTCTCGCAGTCGGAGTAAAAACTCTTGGCCATTTCGAGAAACTCTATGGCCTTTGACGCGGAGGCATCTCCGTCTCTGTATTCGCTGAGCTTGTGCGAGACATTAAGCCATTTTTCATCGGTCTCCCCGGTTCTCACGATAAGGTTTTCAAACTCCCATATTGTCTGCTCCGGAGTGAACGGGTCGACAAGCTTGGTGTAGAGAGGAACATGAGCGCTGTCTGAGCACGCCAGGTAAAGCTCGTTTATGCACGCTTCGTAGTCGCCGTGGAGAAAAAGGGCCTGAGCCTGTTCAAGGCGTCTCTCGGCATCTCCGAAAACCGGAATCTTCTCCTCAACGGTAACCCCGGCGCACTCCCCCCGTACTCCCTTCTGAACGGCGAACTTCTTCTCTTCATGACCCCAGTCGGTGTAAAAATCGGGGTCATCCTCATACGAAGGAATCTCGTTGAATTCGGAAACCGCTTCCTTGATGTACTTGGCGCCGAGCCTTTTCATCGTGAGATCAAAGTGCTCGCCATCCTCTTTTTCCCTCTCGTATATTTCAAGGAGTCTCTGGACAACCCTAGGAGCATTTCTGGTCGGAATCTTGGCGACCGGCATGGCAAGGCGCGTATCGTCTCCGTAGAGTCCTCCGCCGAGGAAAAGCATCTCCGCGGGAACACTTCTTCCTTCCCTGGTTATGGACGCCCCCTGAAACCCTATGTTGGCCGAGACATGCTGAGCGCACGCGTTGGGGCAGCCGGATATCTTGATCCTCAGGTTCCCGAGAGTCTCCCTGTATTTTCCAAGGCCGTTATCCATCATGCCGGTAAGCTTTGTCGCAAGACCTTTGGCTGAAGTGATTCCCAGACGGCAGGTATCTGCGCCGGGGCAGGCGGTTATATCTTCGAAAGTGTCCGCTCCAGAGGCGGAAACACCAGCATCCTTAAGCGCGGCGTAAAGCGAGGGAAGCGCCTGATCGGGTACCCACCTGATCACGAAATTCTGCTGTATGGTTATCCGTATGGAACCGTCGGCGCAGGTATCCATAATGTCCGCAAGCGCTCTCGCGGTATCGGACGGAACATCTCCCAGAAGCACTCTCACGTTAACGATCGAATACCCCTCGACCCCCGCCGGGGAAACGTTTTTCTGCTTCCACCGCGCAAAACCCTGATCCTCAAAAACCCAGTCCGGAGCCTCGGGCAACTCGCATCCGTTACGCTCGGGAGCCTCATGATCCCTGTCAATCGCCTCAAGATAGCCGTTCCACGAAGGATCAACCTCAAGCGAAGCTCTCTCCTCCTCGACTACCTCCCTGAATTTTTCAAGGCCGAGTTTTCTCACGAGAAATTTCATCCTAGCCTTCATCCGCACCTTTCTCTCGCCGTAGCGGTCAAACACCCTGACGACCGAAGCTGAAAAAGGTATCATTTCCTCAACGGGCATAAACTCCGTCCAGAGATGCCCGAGGGAAGGCGAAGCGCCGAGCCCTCCGCCGACGTAGACCTGAAAACCGCGCTTTCCGTCCTCTTCCCTTACCCTGGCGCGGAAACCGAGATCGTGGATGCGCACTCCCGCGTTATCGACATCCGGGTTGCTCTCGAAGCAGACCTTGAACTTTCTTCCCATGTTCTGGCATATGGGGTTTCTGAGCATAAACTGCTTAAACGCCTCGGCGTAAGGAGTCACGTCAAAGGTTTCAGTAGGCGAAGCGCCGGTTATAGGGGAAGCCGTGACGTTTCTTACTGTATTGCCGCAGGCCTCGCGCGTAGTGATCCCCACGCTCGCAAGATCCCTCATCATGTCGGGAACCGTCTCAAGATCAAGGTAGTAAAGCTGGGCGTCCTGACGTGTTGTGAGGTGAAAAAAGCCGCTTGCGTACTTGTCAGAGACGTCCGCAAGAGCTCTCATCTGGGCGGAACTGAGTTTCCCGTAGGGAATCTTTATCCTCTGCATCTGGACTCCTTCCTGACGCTGGGCGTATACACCCAGCTGAAGTCTTATTTTCTGAAATTTTACCTCGCTTATCTTCCCGGTCATGTAGTCAGAGATCTGAGTCTCGAACTCGTCAATCTCATCCCCTACAAGTTCAGGCAGAGTCGGTGTTTCTTCATCCATATTCCTGGCTCCATAACATAAAACCTTTTTGCATCTCCTGATATTCTAACACAAAACAATCTTTTTTTGGAAATCACCCCTGCGAACCGTCCTGGGCAGAAAGCCACCTCTTGATCACCAGGAGAATGTAATCAATTTCCTGCTCCGTGAGCTCTCTTTCCTTAGGAATGCGGTGCCACTTTAAAAGACAGTTCCGACAGCACGTGGCCGTGGCGTGCTGGGCCCGAAACACGGGATGTCCGCCCCAGGGAGTCTGCTTCCCGTCGTTTGGGGGCAGGGCGGGAGCAAGTCTTTTCAGAAGAAAATCTCTTCCGTGCGAGAGCACCGTGGGAAGCCCTTTTTGCTTGAGATAAAGCGTCTCCTCGGCACTCAGACTGAAACCGGAACGGAACCGGGATCTGCTGAGTCTTGTGAAAATATTTTCGAGAAGTCTTTCTCCGCCGTCTTTCTCCCTGTCCATGGAAAGAGTTTAATGTTTTTGCTCCCGGGAGAAAAATTCGCGCATCCGCCCGAGCACCTGTTCTGTTTTTCCGCAGAAAAACTCGCTTCCCGCGACGGAATTGATAAAGAACCTCCCGTAGTATTTTGAGACAATACGCCTGTCAAGAACCATGACCACCCCGCGATCAGTCTTGGTACGTATGAGTCTCCCGAAACCCTGCTTGAACCTGAGTACCGCGTGGGGAAGCATGTACTCGCGGAATGAATCCATATCCTGTTTTTCCATGTATTCGATTTTCGCCTCCGTGACCGGATCCGTTGGAACCTTGAAAGGAAGCCTGCATATAACGACCATTTTCAGGGAATCCCCGGGAATGTCCACTCCTTCCCAGAAGCTGTCGGTCGCGAAAAGCACCGAGTTCCCAAGAGTTTTGAATTTTTCAAGCAGCAGACCCCTCGGCATTTCTCCCTGCTTGAAAAGACTGACCGGAACGGACCCGACGCTCTCAAGAATTTTCCCTGTTTTCTCGTAAACCCTGTTAAGCGACGAATAAGAGGTGAAAAGCACCAGGGCGTTTCCCTTTGTTATGGAAATGGAATCTGAGAGTATCTGGACAATGGAATCTTCATAACTCTCCTTCCCGGGCTCGGTGATGTCCGATGGAACCAGCAGCAGGGACTGCGTTTTGAAATCAAACGGGGAATCCACGATAAGCCCCCTGAATCTTTCATTATCAGAAAGTCCGATGTTTTTCTTCTGGAAATCGAAATTCTTATCCACGGCAAGCGATGCTGAGGTCATAACAACGCTTTTTGTCTTTGAGTAAAGCTTCTCCTCAAGCTCCCCCGAGACATCAAGGGGAGAGAGGTTGATGGAGCAGAAAACCGCCGCGCGTCTGCGGTTTCCCTCAAACCACCTTATGTAACTTTCATCCCCCTCGCCGAAAAATCTTCCTATGACTTCGCGGAAGGCAAGAGATCTTCTTGCGATGCCGCCGAGTTCGGCCGTGAGCTTTATGTGGGAATCCCCGCTTGCCGACCCTTCAACCACTCCCAGCAGATGGCCAATCTCGTTTTCAAGCGAAAACAAAGACTTCTCAAGCGCCCCGAAGCGCTGTTCAACGGCCGCCCATTTTTCGTTGCGCGCAATTTCTTCCGTAACCCTGAGGCTCATCGCCGATTCACCCGATACTTCCACTCCGAAGGCGTAAAGCGAATTGAAGACCTCTTCGCTTACTGTCTCAACCCGCTCATGAGCCCTCGCGAGCCCGCCAGCCGAGCGTTTGAAAATTTCCCCGAGAGAGGCGTCCTTCTTCTCCGCGAGATGCGAAATGTAGGATATAAGCCCCTTCTCGCCGTCTGCGCTCTTGCGGGAGCGAAGCTTTGAGAGCGTCTTCATGAGTCCGTGCCTGCTCAGCTTAAGACTGAAATGCGACGTGGCCGCTTCGGCAATATTGTGCGCCTCGTCAAAAACGATCCTTGAGTAGCGGGGGATTATGCCGAAATCTGAATCGGGTCCCGCAGTACCCTTTATCGCGATATCGGAGAAAAGCATGTGATGGTTGGCGACCAGTACCGAAGCCCGGGAAAGCTCCCTTCGGGACTTGAAGAAAAAGCAGCGCGAATAATGGGGACACTTTGTCCCTGGGCAGCTCTCGCTTTCCGCCGCCACCCTGTCCCACACGTCATCGCGAGGCGTAAAGGCAAGATCGGAAAGAGATCCGTCCGTGGTGCTCTTCGCCCACTCAAGCACATCCTTCATCGACCCTCTTTGCGCGTCGTCTATAAAATCAAAAAGGTCCTGTTCCACGGCTTCGCCGCGAAGAAGACAGAAATAGTTTCTCATTCCCTTGACGAGCGCGTAATCGAACTTCTCCGGAAAAACATCCCGAAGAAGCGGAAGGTCCTTGTTTATGAGCTGTTCCTGCAGATTGATTGTGTTTGTCGACACCAGAACCCTTTCGCTGTTGCTGATCGACCAGAGAATGGAAGGGATGAGATAGGAAAGAGTTTTTCCGGTGCCCGTGCCGGCCTCTATCATTGAAAGGTATTCATCGTTAAAGGCCTTGGTTACGTTTGAGAGAACTTCAAGCTGCTCGTCCCTGTGCTCGTATTTCTCTCCGAGAACCCGGGCCACGGGACCCGCGGGCAGAAGATATTCCCTGGCAGATTCCTTGTTAATGAGTACCGTCTCCCCGGGAATAAAGGGCTCGACCACGACATATACCTTCTTAACCTCGCTGTCCACTATGTAGAAACCGACTCCCTTGCTTCCGAAAGTCGAAGCGACAGCCACGTCCTGAGGCGAAGGCTCAAGATTGCCCGAGGGATGATTGTGCACGACAACATCTCCCGTTTTCGCGGCATCAAGAATCGCCGGAACCGACTGGCGGTTGCCTCGGGCAAAGACCCTTACGTCGCAAACCAGGGAGTCCTCATTTATCTTGCCGGCGCAGAACACCTCATTTCCATTGGCCTCGGTTACAGTCTTCCTTATGAACTCGACCGCCTCGGATGTAAAATAGTCCTCAACCATGATCGATTAATTTTACACAGCGGAGTTAATAACAAAACTTTTCGGCAGATGTTGCCTTGCCCCGCGCGCTTCGGTAGCCTGTTTTGCGTGCCGGGGAGGGATGGCCGAGCGGTTTAAGGCGCTGGTCTCGAAAACCAGTGGGGTCCTTGCGGCCCTCGTGGGTTCGAATCCCACTCCCTCCGCCAACCCCGTTTTCCGATCCATCCGATTTCCTCTGAAACCTCTGGCAGATTGAAAAAATGGCTGATTCCATATCTCTCGCTCGGCAGGTCAACCACCCACTTGAAAACCCAAACGGCAAACTTAAAAAATCAAGACCCCATGCAGCGAACCGCACCTCTCCTTGATTATGTGGTGATTAAAGACTAGAATCGTAACAACTATTTAGTAGGGAGGTATAAACATGAAATTCGGCATTGGTTATTACAGTCTTCAATCACCCTCTCACCATCCAAGACCACATAGTGACCTGTACAGCGAAATGCTGACTGAAGTGGAGATGGCGGATCAGATGGGATTTGACTCCGTATGGCTGACGGAGCATCACTTTCTGGACGATGGTTACTGTCCTTCAATGCTTGTAGCCGCTTCGGCAATCGCCGCCAGGACTAAAAATATCCGTATAGGTACAGGTGTGCTGCTGATACCCCTTCATGACCCGATCCGAATAGCGGAAGATGCTTCCGTTGTTGATCTCATTTCCGGCGGAAGATTTATACTGGGACTGGGACTGGGTTACAGAAAAGAAGAGTTTGATGGGTTCGGCAGGCAGTTAAAGGAACGCAGGGGCAGGATTGAAGAAAGCCTTGAGATACTGAATAAGAGTTGGAGTGATGATCCGTTCAGTTTTGATGGAAAGTATTATCAGGTAGAGAATTTGAATGTAACTCCCAAGCCCGTTCAGCAGCCAATACCGATATGGATCGGTGCTTTTACAGAACCCGCCATAAGGAGAGCAGCTCGGATTGGTGCTCCACTTTACGTTCCGGCAATCGGCGTAATACCGATTATCAAATACCTTTTTGATATGCATTCATCTTTCTTGAAGGAATATGGCAAAGACCCCGACGAAGTTGAAAAACCAGTTGTCAGAGAAATTTATATTTCCAACAAAAAAGCCGATGATGCTTGGGAGGATATAAAAGAGCACGTTACTTATACGGCCAAGGGATATGCTTCATGGGGTTCAATGGTGGATACTGAGGGCAACTTGCTGAGTGATCCGTCAGATCCGATTTTGTATGACCTTGCAAGGCAGCAGTCAATTATAGGAACCCCAGAAGAATGTGTTGAGACTATCATGAAATACCGGGAAAGTTTACCTATAGACAACCTGATATGTAGATTTAAATTCCCGGGTATTTCGCATGAAGAAGCAGTAAGGTCAATGAAGTTGTTTGTGGATAAGGTGCTGCCTGAAGTAGGATAGCTCGGCTATTTCTCAAACTATATTTTTTAAACGGGGCGAGGCGGCCTGCGTAGTATTACGGTGGGCCACTGGCGCGTCGCGGAATCCGGTTCCATGCATGTGGTTTCAGGTCCTGTGGGAAGGGAAAGAATTCATTTTCACAGCCCGGATGCAGAGCGGTTCGGCGTGAGATGACAAAGTTCCTCTGAAATCTCTGGCAAATTGAAAAGATGGCTGATTCCATATCTCTCGCTCAGAAGGGTCAAGCACCCACTTGAAAACCTCAAGCCAATATACCATGCAGTTCTCCGCGCCTTGCGGTGATTAAAGACTATAATCACTGCAAAAGGTGCGGTGATTATGTGGATATACAGAACCTTAAGTCACGTGGCATCTTTGTTCAGAATCCCGGCGGAGGACGAAGCACAAGCTATCGCCTGCCGGATACAATCCCCCGATAATCGTCTTCTCACCGAACGGAAAAAGACTGTCAGGATACAAGATTAAAGGTGAGCCTTCTTCTCTCCGTATCGGCCTCCACAAGCTTCACGCGCACCTCATCTCCAAGTTCGAACCATTTTCTTTTTCTGCCCCTGATCTTGTAAAAATGCTCAGGGATGAGGCCCTCGACAAAGGGCTGCTCTATCTCCACGAAAACCCCGAAGGAATGTATGCTGAGTACTTTTCCATGAAATACGTCACCAACGCGGGATTTCATGAAGTTCGCGGTCTCAAGGTTCATGAACTGGCGCTCTGCATTTTCGGCCGTTCTCTCAAGGACCGAGCAGCGCTGCGCTATCTGCTTGAGGCTTGAGGAATCGTAGGAAGGGGTACTCTCTTCCAGTATGTTGTCAACGATCCTGTGAACAACAAGATCGGGATATCTCCTTATGGGAGAGGTGAAGTGAGTGTAGTCGTCTATCGCCAGACCGAAATGCGGTGTGTGTTTTGTCGAGTAAACGGCTTTTTGGAGAGCGCGCAGGATCATGAAATTTATCTGGTCCCTGTCCCTTCTTTCCGAAGCAGCCTTCATCACCGCCTGAAGATCCGGCTGCCTGGCCCGTCTCGCGAAATTCGCCTTGATGCCCACTTTGAGAAGATTCTCGCACAGCTGCTCCATGGAATCCTGATCAGGGGGTTCGTGAATCCTGTAGATCGATTCGAAATCGTTTCTGAAAACAAACTCGGCGACAACCGAGTTGGCCATGATCATAAACTCCTCTATTATCTCGTGGGCCACATTGCGCTTGAGTCTGTCAACATCCTTTATCTCGCCAGATGGACCGCGAAGCAGCACGGCCTCGGGGAAATCGAAGTCAAGACCGCCTTTTCCGATTCTGAGTTTTCTCAGCCTTCCGTAGAGCTCCCTCATCAAAAGCAGGGACGAGACTATGTTCCCGTCAAGAGAAGACGGTGCCGCAGCGTCCCCTTCCAAAACAGCCGCGACCTCGGAGTAGGTGAGTCTTGCGGAGCTTTTTATCACGCTGTTGTAAATCCTTGAGTCTTTAAGTTTTCCCGAGGAATCGAAATCCATTTCAACCGTCTTAGTAAGGCGTCTTTTCTTCGGGCGCAGACTGCAAAGATCGTTTGAAAGTCGCTTGGGAAGCATGGGAATAACCCTGTCTGAGAGATAAGTGCTTGTGGCCCTGCGGGCGGCTTCCTCATCACACGCGCTTCCTGGGGACACGTAGTGAGAAACATCCGCGATGCTTACCCAGAGCCTGTACCCTCCCCGGATTTTTTTTATACCCACCGCGTCGTCAAAATCCTTCGCGTCATCCCCGTCTATGGTGAAAATTGTATGTTTCTCAAGGTTTACCCTCGCGGAGATATCCCCGTTTGAGAGCTGCGAGCCAAGCCCCTCGACCTCTTTTGTCACGTCACGCGAAAAACTCTCCGCGAGGCCGTACTCAAAAACAATCCCCTTTTTTTCCGTTTCAATGTCTCCGGACTTCCCGAGACGCTCGATTACTTTCGCCGGTTTTTTTCCAAGCCCGACCTCCACGACCACGAGTTCACCGTGGGAAAAACCGTTTCGGCGATGCGTGCCTTCAACTTGGTATTCGGGCATCTCCGCCCTTCTCGGGCAGGCCACAAAACCTCTAGGAGTATTTCTGAGGTCTGCCAGAATCCTCATGCGCCCCAGGCGGCTGGAGGAGACATCCGGTTCGACCTTTTTCCGTTTTCCATTTGCGGGACCGCCGGAAGATTTCTCCCGCCGGCCTTTGGTTCCGGCACTTTTTTTCCCATGTCCTTGCGGGCGGTAGTGGCCCTTGGAGGTCCTTTTCAGCTTTCCCTCAAGGATCATCCTCTTGAGCGCCGCCCGGAGATCCTCTCTTTTTGCCTCAGACAGCTCAAGTCCCCGGAGAATAGCGCTCTCTGAGAGACTTTTCCCTTTTTTTTCACCCAGCAGCTTTAAAATTCTTGATTCTCTTTTACTCAACATTTTATAAACTCGGCTCCCATCCGAGTGGAATTCTCCGGTTTAAGAATTGAAATTTACGGAGTCTTGTATACAATAGCGTTGCTTTACTAATTCTGCTTCCCGGAGCTTGGTATGCTTAGAACAAACATTCTCGGAGGGATTCTCATAACTGCGCTTGTCCTTTTTATAGTAGGTTTCGGAATTTCCCTCAAATTCTCACTCGACTGGTCTTTTTACTTCAAGGTTCTCTCGGTAGTGGGCGCAGTCGCGCTTGCGGTTTCTCTGATAGTCCACCTTATACCTTCAAGAAACTGATCCGGTACGCAGAAGTTCTTACCAGTTTTTTCTTCTGTTCACAAACCCCTGAGCGCAAGACCCACCGCAATTGCCATCTTCGGAGCCAGATGTTCAATGTATTCAGGATCAAAATGCGAATCCGAAACAGTAATGTTCCGAAAAGGATTAGAAATCTCTACCGGAACCCCAGTGGCCTCTCCAAGCACATCGGCGAGAGTTGCTATCCTTGAAGACCCCCCGGAAAGAATTGTCTGGTCGATTCTCTCTCCGGCTTCGCCAAGAACCACCTTTATCTCATTTGTGGCACGAGCAACGAAATCAGTGAAAACACTCTCTATCTCATCATATCTGCCATAACCCTTAACGCTTAACTTTATTCGCTCTGCCTCCTCGTAGGTGATTTTGAACTTGTCCATCAAACGAAGCGTAATCCATTGCCCTCCAATCGGAATGTCCTTCAGTAAAAAAGGCACTCTGCCATCCAAAACGCTCAGGTTAGTCCCCGACGCTCCGATGTTCACAAGCGCCACCTTTTGACCGCGACCTCTGCAAAAAACCGCATAGGTGTTTGAAAGAGCCATGGCGTCAACATCAATTATCTGGGCGCGAAGACCCAAAGAGAGAAGCAAACTTTCATATTCCTGCGCCGTTTTTTTCGAAACCGCAGCAATCAGCACCTGGGTCTCCGCGGATTTTCCATTGCGCCTGAAAAGCGAAGTATAGCTGTAATTAACCCCGTCAAGATTTCTCCGAAGACTGGTTCTCACAAGGTCCGGAACAAGTTTTTCCATGTCCTCTCTGATAAACCCTCCGGGGACATTGATGACTTTTAAAGTAACGGCTTCGCCGGAGAGACCTATAACCGCTTTTTTCGTTTTTACACCGAGCTTAGAAATGAGACTTGATACAACCCCCGAAACTATGTCGCCCCTTGAAATCGATTTGCAGATTATGGCATCGCTCGGAAGCATAGCCTCTCCCATATTCTCAAGCCGGTAATTCCCGCCTCTGTAGGAAAGTTCCACAACCTTGACGGAACTTGAACCTATATCTATCCCAACCATGGAATCTCCGCGCCCAAGAAACAAATCCGGGCGGTGAAGTTTACCGAAAGCCAATTTTTTAAACGGAGAAATCAACGAATCGGGGATTGAAAACTACTCTTCCACAAGATCGTAATATATTTGCACTTCCCTGGAATGGGCCTCCTGGGGAAGGCTATCGAAACTGGCCGTGAAGAAAAAGCTTTCCGCGGGGTCAAGTCTTTCCCCTTCTTCAACAAGCGCGGAGGTTGCGGCGAGGGCGTTTCCATCCGAATCCTTTATGAATATAACGACGTAGACCGACTGCACCGGGAAATTCGCAGTGTTCACTACGGCGCCGTTAAAATCCACGCTTCCGTCAAAGTTCACGGTCTGGAGAATCGGCCCGTCGAGTTCGGCGGCGAATTCTTCCGAGGTGCAGCCCACAAGAACAAAGGCCCCAAGAACAAATAACGACATAATCAGGAAGTTTTTTCTCATTTTTCCAGTTCAGTGCCCGCGTTTGAAATCGAAATTACATTTGCCGCATCCGCGGTTTTCTTTTCTGTTGTCTTTTTGTCTTGAGAAGCGTGATCTTCTATTATGTCTCCAAGCACCTTGTGCATCAGCTTAAGCGCGCTTATGGAGTGTTCCTTGAGATAACCCTCGCTAAAAGGTATCTCCTCCTTCCTCCTTCTTAAGAACAGATTAAGAATGAAGGCTTGGTTGTTTAGCACCACTAAAATGGCTACGTAAAGCAGGAAGTTGTCGGCGAAAACCTTTTTCATCAATGTTTTCGTGTCGGAATCGATCTTAACTATGCCGAGCGGCCCATCGACCTGTGGAGAAAGAAACGGAACGGAAACAGAGATTTTCCCTGCATATTTTTCAACCGAGTACCCCTCCAGGGGATAGGTGTTCTCAAGAAAGTGCCCGGAAGCTATTTCGTTCTCCGGTTGTTTCGTGAAAGTAACGCTGAAAAATTTCGGTGAAACTCCAAATGTGTTAAACAGTTTCTCCCTGCCCAGTCTTTCGTCAAGAAAAAGATAAAACTCGTCGCTTGTGGACGCCTCTCCGTGATCCTGATAGAAACTGGTCGCCTGGTCGCCTATGGTCTCGGCTATGGCTTTGGTCCTAGTGACAAAGTCTTTTTTTGCGTTATCAAACTGAAAATAGAACACCACGCCTATAAGGGCTATGATGCCCAGTTCAACCATTGATATTTTGAACAGCAGTCCAAGCTTCTGGTTCAGGCGCATTTTACAAACTCTTCAAGTATCTTGCGTAGATCTTTGTCCTGGGAATGTCGGAGAAGCATAAATACCATTCCGGCAAAATCCTTCTTTATTTCTCCGTCAAGACTTCTGTAGAGCTTGACGAGCATCTTCTCCTCGTTTGTGAGAACCTCGAGTTCCTGTTCTGATATGGCCTCTTTTTCGATGAATCTTTTGAGTCTCTCTGCCCTTGAAACACTCCAGATTTCCTCAACCTTGATTCCCAGGATTGAAGATATCTGCTGGCAGCGGTCAAAAGAGGGTGCGTCTACCTTCCCTGTTTCAAGCTGATGTATGTAAACGCTTGAAACGTCAAGAGATCGAGCCAGGTTCTCCTGCGTGATCTTTTTTTTCTTTCTTATCCTCTTTAGGTAATCACCGAATCTCATTTAAAGCTCCTATAAGAATAAAGCAGTCCCGTACGGGTAATTCTAACTTAATGAATGTAACAAAACAATACGGCCGCGGGATCTTGAAAACTCGGATTAAAAACGGGAAAAATGGGCGGAGCAAGTCGATCCGCGGCTTCGGGCAGTCCCCTCTTCCCCCACGACGCATTTGATCGCAACACTCGCGTCAATAATGTAGTGATTCACCGATTGTTACGCCCTTCACGCAAAAGATCTTCCGCAGGAGTATGGCTGCGACCCCTGGTTATCTGGCGAAATCTTACGGCAATCTCCTCAAACGCGGGTTCAACTTCGGCGGAAAGCGTCTGGCGTAAAATTTCCCGGTGCTCGGCTTCCACAGAACGTCCGTGGCGCGCCGCACGGCGCTTAAGACGAATTATGATCTCATCATCAACGTTTCGCACATGAAGATTTGCAGGCATTAGGACTCCTTGATATCCCTATCAGTAATACCTCCTTTTTTCGTGCTTTCAGTTTGAAAACACGATGCTTTTATTCACAACGGCGACAAAAGCTTCAGGAAGTGGCGACAAAACCCGTATCAGAAGACTGCGCAGGTGCTTATTACCTGGCGCAGAACCGCCGTACGGACAAACCTTCGTTTGTATTCCTTGATAATCCTGTCTATTCCGGAAGCGGAATCACCATTAGGCGGGACAAGAATTATAAGCACCTTCGTATCCTCTTTTATGAGTGTTGCGGCGGAATCGGTGTACTGTCCGTAAGCATCAAGAACAGTAAGACCGTCTGGGAACTCAACGGTGATGGTATCTTCAAGAAACCCGCTCCAATCCTCATCACTTACGACCCTGGGGTTTTCAGCGTCCCCACGTCCGAAAAAAAGCCTGTATTCGGTATAAGGCTCCGTACCGCCAGGACACGGGTTTGTCTGTGCCTCTGAAGAACATGACAGCGTGGAGGTGCAAACCGCAAGAACCGCGATGATGGCGAGAGCACCAGTAGTCCAATCAAGTATTCTTAGCATAAATCATCACCCAGCCTAAGTGGAGGAACTGAAAGATCACGTTCCCCTCGGAACAGTACCGCAGAAATGACGTGCCCGGAGGCGGAATCGAACCACCGACACGAGGATTTTCAGTCCTCTGCTCTACCAACTGAGCTATCCGGGCAGAAACAAACGGGCTTTAATTCTACCCGAAGAAAATATTTTGTTTCAAGGAACTGATCCGCTTTGTTAATAAACAAAGAGGCCCCGGCCCTTTTCTAAAGAACCGAGGCCCCCCTGAACACAGAAAAAAGAGGTATGGAGAGATGGTTTTTTTCTTCTGCGTTGTGGTTGTTTTCCTTTATCTATACGTCAAGCCAGTAAAGAAGCTGTACGGCAAATCCGTGCTGATCCTCTTCGCCGGCAAAATAAGCGTCATCGCCATCCGCCTTGTCGTAGCGGTACTCAAGCCTCGTCTCGAAATTCCCCACGGACTCAAAAGGCGTCAGTATTAGGGTCGAGGTGAACTCGTAGAGCTCAAGCTCTGGAGTATCAACTCTTTCCGACTCATCAACATACTCACCCCTGAGAGCAAGTGATATCGCGTCTGAAAGACTCATTATCGCATAACCCGCAAAACCCCAACGGTCTCCGCCCGCGTCATGCGACGTGTACTCAAAATCGGCTATCAGGGTCAGTTTCTCCATAAGAGTCATGCTTCCGACAACCGTAACAAGAGTTCTTGTATCGCCGTCGGTATCGCCGAAGTACCCTGTAACGCCGAGCCAGCCGTCGTTTGCGAAGTTAAGCGCGATCTGTGATTCAAACGTCTTGCCGTCATCCACATCATCAACCGCGTCCCAGTCATTGCTTAAACCGAAAGCAAAATCAAGTGATCCGGCACTGAAGGTCGCCCGAACACCACTGTGCGCAAACGGGATCCTGTAGAAAAGCAGGGACCTCGTTATGTTGGTATTGTCCTTGGCCTCTATGAGTTCCCAGCCGGCAAGCGTTGTGAACTGACCGGCATAGACGTTAAGACCGCCTGAGCCCGATGGAACAAGCACGTTTATGTAAGCCTGGTAAGGACTTACCGCGCCGTCACCGTCGCTGTTAAAATCGAAGCCGAGCCGCTCTGCCTGTTCGCCGAAAAGAACATCAGCCCTGAAGCCCACCAGGTCCATTGCTCCGTCGCCTACGGTCGGAACCTTTTCAAGTGAAAGGGTAAAGGCGTCTATCGAGAAATCATTGTGTTCGGGATAAAGACCCCTCTCAGCAATACCCTCTCCAACTTCCCCGTTCGAAACATACTGATAAGTCGTGTCAAGCGAAAAGCCGAGTCCGATCGACTCGAGGTTTCCGAGATCGAGGGCGTTTGCCCTCGGGGCCCCGAACTGGGTCCCGAGCAGCAAAGCCGCCATGATCATCATTAATGAAAGTTTAGAAACTATACTTCTCATTTTTTCTCCTCCTGTAGAGTTATTATTTCCTTTTTTCTCTGTTCTCATGCCATTAAATCTCCGATGCGGCCTGGAAATCCGGATAGGACTCCATTCCGTGCTCGGTTATGTCCAGTCCTCTTCTCTCTTCTTCCTCGCTCACCCTTATGCCCATAACCATCTTTATGGCGTAGAAGATGATGAAGGCGCAGACGACCGTAAAAGCACCGTATGCCAGAACTCCGATAAGCTGGACCATAAAGCTGAAATCGGGTCCTCCGAAAATTCCCACGGCAAGCGTTCCCCATATACCGCAGACCAGGTGAACTGAAATCGCACCCACCGGATCATCTATCCTTATCTTGTCAAAGAAGCTGACAGCGAAAACCACTATCACTCCGGCCACAAGTCCTATGATGACCGCCTCTCCAGGGCTAACCACGTCGGCTCCCGCTGTAATTCCAACAAGACCCGCCAGCACACCGTTTAAGGCCATTGAAAGGTCAGGGTATTTAAAAGTTCCCCACGACGTGAAGGCCGCTCCCAAAGCGCCCGCCGCCGCCGCAAGCGAAGTCGTCACTATGACCAGTGAAATCAGTTCCGGATCCGCACTCAGCACAGAACCGCCGTTAAAACCGAACCATCCCATCCAGAGCAAAAACACTCCGATTGCAAGAAGTGGAAGAGAGTGACCCGGAATCGGTCTCATGGCTCCCGAGGAAAGATATTTCCCTATGCGGGGGCCGAGAAGATACGCTCCCACAAGTCCCCCCCATCCGCCTACGCTGTGAACGAGCGTGGAACCTGCGAAATCGTAGAAACCCATCTGGTCAAGCCATCCACCGCCCCACTTCCAGGACCCCGCTATGGGATACACTATGGCGACGAATATGGTTGCGAAGATAAGAAAGCTTGAAAGCTTTATACGTTCGGCAACAGCTCCAGAGACAATCGTGGCCGCTGTTGCGGCAAACATTGCCTGAAATATGAAATCGGTGTAGTAGGTGTAGCCACCGTCTGCATACTCTATGAGCCCACCAGCTCCAGACGGCGCTGAAATACCGAAACCGGCAAATCCGAAAATGCCGCCACCTATGAAATCCCCCGGGTACATAAGGTTAAAACCCATAAGGGCGTAAGTGAGAATACCCGCCGAAATGATGAACGTGTTTTTAAACAGTATGTTTACCGTGTTCTTCGATCTGGTAAGTCCGGTCTCAAGAGCAGCAAATCCGAGATGCATTATAAAGACAAGAAAAGTCGCAAGCAGCATCCACACGTTGTTCGCCACGAAAACAGAATGGGCCGCACCTTCTGACGCAAAAGCTGAATAGCCCCCCAGAACAACAAAAGCAAAAACCGAAAGAAACAGCACGCGGCTGCTTCCGAAGGGTTTTCTTAAAAAATCTGCGATATTCATAACCAACTCCTCCATGTTTGGACAATTTTCTTCTCAATACCTTTTGCAATTAAGGGGCCATAAAACCATAAGACAGGAAGCGTTCATTCCAACTCTCTGAAATAATTAGAAAAAAATAAATCCTCAAGGGTTCGGGATTTTCAAGTAGACTTAGAGCTTGCAAACCATGCCTAAAAAACGTGCACGGTATGCACCGAAAAAAACTGTTTAGAAGAAAAACCGCACGATTGCAAAAAATAGGGATGAAACAAGCACTTCCCCTAAAAAACACGGAAAAATGAGAATACTTTTCGCCGGAACACCACAATTCGCCGTACCATCGCTCAAGGCACTTTGCGACTCCCCCCACGAGGTAATCGCGCTTCTCTCAAGGCCGAACAGGCCCAGGGGGAGAAGTCGAGAGCCCGTATGGCCGGAAACAAAAAAAGTCGCCACGGAGCGCGGAGTGCCCGTTTTTCAGCCCCAGAGCTTGAAAACACCCGAGTTCGAAGAGACACTGAAAGCTCTTTCTCCCGACCTGATAGCGGTTGCGGCCTACGGAAAGATACTTCCCGCCGCAGTGCTCGACGCACCCCCTTTCGGCTGCGTAAACGTTCACGCGTCGCTGCTTCCCAGCTACAGGGGAGCAGCCCCAATTAACTGGGCCATAGCAAATGGAGAGAAAAAAACGGGAATTACGATCATGCAGATTGACGAGGAACTGGACACGGGAGACATTCTCGCTCAGAGGGATGTGAGAATAGGGGATGAGGAAACCGCCGAGGAACTCTCAAAGAGACTCTCGCTTGAGGGAGCAGGACTTCTTCTGGAAACGATCGACCGCCTCGTGAAAAATGAAATATCTCCCGTAAAGCAGGATCCGGCCGCGGCCACCTACGCGCCTCTTCTCTCGAGAGAAGACGGCCGGGTGGACTGGAGCCGGGACACAGAAGAGATAAAAAACCTGGTAAGGGCGATGACTCCGTGGCCCTCCGCCCACACCACGCTCGGGGGAAAAAACCTTAAGATATTAAGGACACTTTCGGGCCAGGGTCAGGGAGAACCCGGAGAAATAGTATCGCTCGGGGGCGAAAGCATAGATGTTGCGACGGGTAACGGGATCTTGCAGATATTCTCCCTTCAGATTGAAGGCGGGAGAAAGATGGACGCTTCGGAATTTATGCGGGGAAGAAAGAACCTTCGGGAAGGACAGTTCATGGGAACTTCCTGAAGCTCCCTATATCCTGATTGAGACCTCGAAAGTTCCTATTTTCACTTTGCCGGCGAGTCCGCATTTCCAGCAAAGATCCGTAACGTGAGCCTTTGACTTTGCGGGAACGAGCAGAATAAGCTGGGCCGAAAGTTCCGAGAGCGCTTTCCAGTACTCGCTTCTTTCCTCGTCAATAGTGGCTTCGGTCTCAACCTCAATAATCTGCACGACCTGCCCGTAGGAACCGAGAATTACGTCGGGGAAAAAACCCTCGAACTCACAAAGCTGCTTTCCTTCGGAATTGGTGCGGATCTCATTATAAAGCGAGGAGTGCTTGTGCTCCACCTGCCTTATTACCCAGTCATGAATTAATTTCTGCTCACTCGAAACTTCCATATCTCCCGCTCCACATAAGCTTTGTCTTCAGAATATTAAAATAATCCCTGAAAGGAGATTTTATGATATTCACATAGCTCTCCGAATCTTCAAGAACAACATCGTCTCCTAGATAAAGAGGTACTCCCACCTGACCGTCAAGCGTAAGATAGGTGTTCTGTATGTTGGTAAGCACCCTTGTTCTTATCTTTTTAGTGTTGGGCACCACGATAGGCCTGTTGGTGAGAATGTGAGGACATATGGGAGTGACGGTTATCACGGGCAGCGTCGGATAGATTATCGGCCCTCCCGCGGCAAGAGAATAGGCGGTTGATCCGGTAGGGGTCGCGAAGATGATTCCATCAGCCTTAAAGGTCGTAACGTATTTTTCCTCTATATATATGGAAAGATCCACAACCTTTGAAATTGGGCCGTTGTTTATCACGATGTCATTTAGCACCGTGAATTCTTCGCACTCCCCGTCCTCTCTGTCCACGCGGCACGATATCATGTCTCTTTTTTCTATTTCGTAGTCTCCTGTGAGTACCTTCTCCATCATCGGAAAAAACTCATCCACCGTAAATTCAGTAAGAAACCCGAGTCCGCCGAGGTTGCAGCCCAGTATCGAGACATCGTGTCCCTGAGCCATTCGGGAAACCCAGATAAAGGAACCGTCACCTCCGAACACAACTATTATGTCAACGGCCGCGGGCATATCCCGCTCGGCGAGCAGGTTTTCAGCGTCTATGCTGCGCCCAAGCCTCTCCTCGACGAAAAACTCTATGTCCCTTTCGCGAAGCCATCCGCATAGCCTTCTAGCGATCTCATAGACTTCCGTGCTGTCCTTCTTGCCCGTTATGCCGAATTTCAAGTCGATCCCTCCATCGAGTCTCCAGTTGAGTCATGCAGAAGATACGATTCTATAAAACCATCTATATCCCCGTCAAGTACCGCGTCAACTCCCGAGGACTCAAAATCGGTGCGGTGATCCTTTACCATGCGGTAGGGATGTATGACGTATGATCTTATCTGACTTCCCCAGCCGATCTCCTTTTTCGAGGAATTGAGTTCCTCCTCTTTCTGCTTCTCCTCCATCCTGCGCAGTTCGTAAAGTCTCGCCTTGAGTATCTTCATGGCGCTTTCCTTGTTCTGGCGCTGCGACCTCTCGTTCTGGCAGCTGACCGCAACACCGGTGGGCAGATGCGTGATCCGAACCGCGGAATCCGTCTTGTTGACGTGCTGTCCCCCCTTTCCGCTCGCGCGGTAAGTGTCAATCCTGAGATCCTTTTCCTCTATGTTCACTTCTATAGAATCATCTATCTCGGGAGAAACAAAAACCGAGGCAAACGAAGTGTGTCTCCTTTTGTTTGAATCGAAGGGGGATATTCTTACCAGCCTGTGAACCCCTGTCTCTGCCTTGAGATAGCCGAAGGCAAACTTCCCATGGGCAAGAATTGTGGCGCTTTTTATGCCGGCCTCATCTCCGTCCTGAGTCTCAAGCAGCTTTGCGGAAAACCCCTTTCTCTCCACGTACCGAAGGTACATGCGAAGAAGCATCTCAGCCCAGTCCTGAGCCTCAGTCCCTCCCGCCCCGGCATTTACCGATATAATGGCGTTTCGAGAATCGTCAGGGCCGCCGAGGATCCGGGCGAACTCAAGTTCGCTGACCCTGGTCTCAACAGAGGCAAGCATGTTGTGCGCCTCTTTGATCGAATCCGGGTCATCCTCACCGACGGCGAGATCAAAAAGACAGCCCGCGTCCTCCATGTCGGAGCAAAGCTTTTCGAACTGCGAAATGCAGTCTTTGATCTCAGACTGCTCCTGAAGCGTTTTGCGCGCTAACTCGGAATTGTCCCAGAAACCGGGACCCGCGGTAATTTCTTCAAGCTCCTTTAGTCTTTCAGTCTTGGCGGGCAGGTCAAAGATAGTCTCCCATTTTCCGGATTCTTTCCCCAAGACTTTCCATCAGAGCACTTAGTTCTTCTTTCATCCAAGATTCCTCCTTAGAACGCATCGGAACATAGTACGCAAATAACCTGTGAATTCAAAAACACGGACGACGCTCAGATCAATTGACCTGACTTGATAACAGTCCTGATAACAGGCCTGATAACAGGCCTTGAGATAACACCTGTTATCAAGTAGAAAACCCTCTTGGTACCAATACCGTTAATTCCTAATTGAAACGGCGTACGTTTGTGGGTACTTTATCCGCTTTGATTCAATCCCCTAACAACGTGAGGAGAAACACCAAATGAAAAGATTGCTGCTGACCCCCGGCCCCGTGGCGGTCCCAAGCGAAATAATGGTTGAGATGGCAAGACCGCTCATTCATCACAGAACCAAGGAGTTCGAAGCTGTATTCGAGAGAGCAAGAGGAGGTCTGAAACAGATTTTTCAGACAGAAAACGAAGTTTTCATACTGGCGGCTTCGGGAACCGGCGCAATGGAAGGAGCGGTGGTGAACACCCTTTGCGCAGGTGACAAGGTGATCACGGTGAACGGCGGAAAGTTCGGAGAGAGGTGGGGGAAAATCGCGAGAGCCTACGGGCTTGAAGTAGACGAAATAGAGGTTACGTGGGGCGAGGCGGTTTCCCCGGCAATCATAGAGGAGAAACTTGACAGTGATCCTTCGATAAGGGCAGTCCTGATGCAGGCAAGCGAGACCTCCACAGGTGTTAAGCATCCAACCGACCAGGTCGCGGCAATCACCTCAAAAAGAGACGATGTGCTGCTTATAGTGGACGGCATAACGGCCGTCGGAGTGTTTCCCCTCCCGTTTGACGAACTTGGAATCGATGTTCTCGTGGGCGGCTCGCAGAAAGCCTTCATGCTGCCCCCCGGACTTTCATTCGCGGCAATGAGCGAGAAGGCCTGGGAATTCAACAAGACATCCAATCTCCCGAAGTTCTATCTCAACTTTGCCGACTACCAGAAAAGCGCCCAGAAAAACACGACGCCATGGACTCCCGCCGTCACTCTGATAATCGGCCTCGGCAAGGTTATAGAGGGATTCATGGAAGAGGGGCTGGATAACATTTACAGAAAACGCGAACTGATGTCGCTTGCGACCCGCGAGGCTCTCAGGGCAATCAACATAGATCTTTTTACCTCCAACGCGGCAAGCCCGGCTCTTACCGTGGGAGTGGCTCCCGAAGAAATAGGGGCGGGGAAGATCATCTCCGAGCTTCAGGCGAAATTCGGTATGACCGTCGCAGGCGGACAGGACCACGCCAAAGGGAAAATCTTCAGAGTATCCCATATAGGGGATGTTGACCGAAACGACATGGTGGCATTTATTTCAGCCCTTGAATCCATTCTGGAATCCCTTGGACACGACTTCACGAGCGGAACTGGCGTTTCGAAAATATCGGAAATGCTGCCTACGGCGTAATCGCCGTTATTGTGCGGTATAGAAGTTTCCGTATATCAAAAAGACAGAAGATCAAGAAAAATGCTTTGAGACAAGCGGGTCATTGTCTATTTCCGAGATCAGGTAGCCGATCCCGTAATAGTCGCCCGAGCTGTGGTAGAGCCTTATTCCCTGGGGAGTAGTAAGGTAGTTTCCCGTTTTTACGGTCTGCTCCGGAAAATCAACTTCGTACACAGTGTAGCCGATCGTTCCGCTTCCTATGTTGACATTTTTCCGCTCTTCCCTGAGCTTCCTCACGCTTTTCGCGACCTCCCAGGCTTTAGGGTAAATGTGTCCTTTAACGAGAAATTTCATGGCATCAAGAAAAACTAAACAACCTCCATCTCCACGCGGTCTATCAATCCTATGCACATCATTATCCTGTCTATCCCCGAATCTCTTTTATGAACGAAAGTTTCGGACATCTCCGCGCCGCAGTCCCCGCACGCGCCCCCCTCGTCAGACTCTTTCTCGCAGTTCCCGCAGTAATATGTCTTCATGTTATACCAATGTAAAGAGGAATAAAGAAGTTCCCTGAACCCGCTTTTGCTGAGACACTCCCCCCACTCAGAAATCGCCTCAACCAGATTGCGGCGGTAGTAATCCGGTATCTCATCAAGACCTCCTGAGTATATCTCCTCTTCCCCAACGTAAATTCTGAAAAGTTCCGACATGGCAGTTAAATTCAGATGGTCGACAGTTTCGAGATCAGCAGGTGATCAACCAGAACAAGGTTGACCATGGCCTCCGCTATCGGAACCGCCCTGGGGCAAAGACACGGGTCATGTCTTCCCTTTACCCGCAGCTGGGTTTCTTCTCCCTTTTTATCCACAGTGTCCTGAACCTGGGATATGGAAGAAGTGGGCTTTATGGCAATTCTCACGACCAGATCCGCCCCGCTCGTTATTCCGCCCAGAAGCCCGCCCGAGTTGTTAGTCCGAAAACCTAGGGTTCCGTCTTCTTTTTTATACATAAGATCGTTTACCTGCGAGCCCTTTTTCTCAACAACCCCGAAGCCCATTCCCACCTCAAACCCCCTTATGCCCCCTATGCTCATAAGCGCGCGCGCAAGATCCGCGTCAAGCTTGTTGAACACCGGCTCGCCGAGACCCGAAGGAAGCCCCCGGGAAACTACCTCGACTGTTCCCCCGACGGAATCTCCCTCCTTCCTCACCGATTCTATAAGATCGATCATCCTCCGGGCGGCGTCGGGATCGGGACAGCGTACGGGGTTCTCCTCGATCCGGTCAAAATCAATGTCCTGAGCTATTATGTCTCCCACCTGCTTTACGTATCCCGTAGTGGTCACTCCGTGGGAGTTAAGAATTTTTTTCGCTATCGCGGCGGCGGCCACTCTGCCGACCGTTTCCCGTGCCGAGGAGCGTCCCCCTCCGCGGTGGTCCCTTCGCCCGTACTTCTCATCGTAGGTAAAATCTGCGTGGCCTGGGCGGTAGACGTCCTTTATGTCCTCGTAGGATTTCGATATGGCGTCTGTGTTTCTCACCACCATGGATATGGGGGTTCCGAGGGTCTTTCCCTCAAAAACGCCTGAAAGTATCTCGATTCTGTCGGCTTCCTTTCTCTGGGTCGTGATCCTGCTCTGCCCGGGACGCCTTCTGTCAAGCTCATACTGTATGTCTTCCGCGGATATCCCAAGCCCCGCGGGACAGCCGTCGACCACGACTCCCATGGCGGGGCCGTGGGACTCCCCCCAAGTGGTAATTCTGAAAAATCTTCCGAAACTGTTTCCCGCCACCTTACTCTCTTTTTCAGCTCAGATAGCCGTTTTCCCTGAACCACTCAACGGTTTTGCTTATTGTCTGTTCAATGGGAGTCACGGTGAAACCAAGCTCCCTTACGGCCTTTGAATTGTCAGCATGCCAGTTGTACCTTGAAAGCTTTATGGAATCGATGTCAAGCGTGGAGTAATTCGGAAATCCCAGTCCCAGCACCCTCTCAAGCAGAAACGCAGTAGAGTAAGCGAATACGTAGGGAATCTTGATTTTGGGAGCGGAGATGCCGGTTATCTCTTCAAGCAGAGCGAAATATCCGCGTACGTTGACATTTTCATTTGCGAGTATGTACCGTTCTCCGGGCTTTCCCTTTTCCTCAGCCAGCAGATGTCCGTTCGCAACGTCTTCAGCATCAACAAGGTTAAATGTGCCGTCCATGTAGCCCGGGAATCTTTTTTTGCAGAACCACAGAACCGATCCCGAGCTTGAAAGGTAGATATCCCCGGCCCCGAGAACAACCGAGGGATTTGTTATAACCACCGGAAGCCCTTTTTCGCTGAAGCTCACGGCTTCTCTCTCCGCGAGATACTTACAGTTCATATATCCTATTCCATCGGAGTAAAGATCGTACTGGGTAGACTCAGTCACAGGGGAACCGTCCCGCTCAACTCCTATGGCGGCTACGCTGCTTGTGAAAACAACCTTGGATACGCCTACGTCCATGGCGGCGGAGAGAACATTCGCGGCGCCGCGCACGTTTATATCCAGCATTTTCTGGTGATCCGATTTCTTAAACGACACGAACCCCGCGGTATGAAAAAGCTTGTCGCATCCGGAAAAAGCGGCCTTAAGAGAATCGGGGTCTCCGACATCCCCGTAGATTTTCTCAACGTCAAGAGAATCTATGTTCTTGGTATTGCTGGTCTTCCTGACGAGAACCTTGACCCTGTCTCCCCTCTCAACCAGCTTCCTTGTTATGTGCGATCCTATAAACCCGGTCGCTCCCGTAACTACTGTAGCCATCTGCTGTTTTCCTCCGGAAAATTGATTGAAGAAAAATCCCTTTCCCAAGAGTATAACAATTCCGCCCCGCAATGTACAAAAACAAACGGGCTACAAAATAACATACTCTATCAGGAGTTCCTTCTCGGAAGAATCAGATAGAAATTCGGATTGAAACGCTAACCGACTATTCCTGATCCAGTCGTATCATAAGAATTTTTCTCCGGCATGATCTACGAAATAGTCGACATCCCTTATGTATCTCATCACCGTAGAGGGATTTGAGTGTCTTGTAACTTCCATTATCTTGTCAAGACGTGCGTGGTGAACTGCCGCGCTTGTAACAAACCCCGCGCGGAGTGAATGTCCTGACACCTGTTTCGGGTCCAGGCCAATCAGTGCCGCGTAATGTTTTACCAGTCTCGGAATATCTGAATGGTGCATTGGAAACCCCCTAAGCCTGCCTCCCCGTTTCATCGTCTGAAAAAGTGGGCCTTCCGTAATCCCGGATTCCCTCAGCCACTCCTGAAGTCTTTTTATCCTGAATTCCCAACTGGAAGAGATGATATGGCATTTTGGTGCGATGACTTCAACGGATAAGCACCTTCAAACCACAGAACTATACTTCTAACTAGAGATATTAGCAACCATTATCCACCTTGCTATCTGTTAACAGCTGTCTATCACCAGCCTCCTCGTAAATAACCAACCTCACATTTAAGACCCTCTTATCACTCTGTTTCACTTACT
The DNA here is from genome assembly GCA_965208155.1 of Thermodesulfobacteriota bacterium. Classification (GTDB taxonomy): domain Bacteria; phylum Desulfobacterota_D; class UBA1144; order Nemesobacterales; family Nemesobacteraceae; genus Nemesobacter. The sequence continues at coordinate 1,366,783 of OZ242322.1, read as the reverse complement.
CCATATACTCTTCAACATATTTCACTCTGTATTTCTTCATTTTGTGGTTGCTTTTTATTTCTATACATGGTATAGTGGTATGTACTTGCTAATTAAAGAGATTAGAATGAGCACACTCACAAAATACTTCCTCGAACCCGTAACCCCCATCCATCGCCAGTATGAGGCTCTCAGAGCTGTATTTGTTGAAGGCAAGTCTATTGAGGAGGCAGCTTCTCTTTTCGGATACGAACCCTCCACCCTTCGCAATCTGTGCGCCGAGTTCCGAAAGAATCCCCAGCGTTCCTTTTTTCTTGTAAACAAGACAGGACCCAAGCCTAAGGCTGATCAGCCTCTCGCGGTAAAGCGTCGTCAACGTATCATAGGTCTTCGCAAGGAGCGCAATTTTTCGGCAAACGAGATAAGCGAGGAGCTTGAGGGTGAGGGGATGTCTACGAGCATTACAACTATTTCCCGGATTCTCAAGGAAGCTGGTTTGCCGAAGCTTTGGAGACGCACGGCTCGGCAGAGGGAGGCAATACGATCCGAGAGGGCGGAGGTTTCGGATTGCGAGAAGTTGGATTTTGGTACCCGTACGTTTCGTACCGAGTTTGCGGGGTTGTTTTTGTTTGCCCATGATCTTGGGAGAGCAGACATTGACGGCATAGTGGAGAATATGCCTGGGAGCGGGATGATACCGGCGGGGTGCGCGTTTCGTTCCCTGCTTGCTTTGAAGCTATGGGGGATAGGAAGGCCTTCTCGGATAATGGCGGAGACTCTTGATGAGGGGTTAGGGCTTTTCTGTGGACTTAACGTAATACCGAAGCGCAGCACTCTTACGGAGTATTCATGCAGGGTTGATCCGAGGATGAATCCCGGGCTTATGGACAGGTGGTATAAAGCGGTACGTGGTCTTGGAGTCGATCTTGGCGGGGAGGAATCGTTTGATCTTGATTTCCACGCTATTCCCTACCACGGGGACGCGGCGTTGGTAGAACGCCATTATGTATCGAAGAGGAGCAGGCGTCAGAAGGGGATACTGGCGTTTGTAGCGAGGGATGCTGACGCGAGGATATTTGCCTGGGCCAACACGGATATACGCAAGAAGGGGGCAAGCGATGAGATACTGCGGTTCATAGAGGGGTGGGAGAAGCGTACGGGGCGCAAGCCCAGGGAGCTTGTGTTTGACAGTGGTTTTACCACGTATGCCAATCTGGGGAGGCTTGAGGAGATGGGGATAAGGTTTCTGACATTACGAAGAAGGTCTGAGAAGATGGTGTCTGTGTTGGCTTCAAAGCCGTCTTCTGAGTGGAAGAAGATAAGGCTCAGCAATGTGGGCAGGGAGTACAGGACCCCTAAGATATATGAGCAGAGGGTTAAGCTCAGGGATTATCCCGGGGATATACGACAGATAGCAATAAAGGATCTTGGACGCAGGAAGCCGGTGCTGCTTCTGACCAATCAGATGGAGGAGAATGCGGCGAAGCTTATAGACCGTTACGCGAGGCGAATGATAATAGAGAATACGATAGCGGACGCTATAGACTTTTTTCATATGGACGCGCTTTCTGCGGCTGTGGCTATGAAGGTGAATGTGGACGCGCAGCTTACGGTGATGGCAAGTGGGTTGTACAGGGTTTTGGGGAAGCGAGTGGGTAATGGGTATGATGTAGCGAAGGCGAGTACAATATTCCGTGATCTTGTGAAGGCAAGCGGAAAAGTAGAGATAAAGGGGGATGAAATAGTAGTGAGTCTTGGACGCCGTGCGAACAATCCTCTGCTCATAGCTGCTGGCTATGGGGAAATGGAAGAACGAATCCCCTGGCTTGATAATCGTGTTCTCAAGATCAGGTTCTTCTGACCCTCAAAGTGTCATGTCAATTCCTGCAGTTGGGAATTCAGGTTTATCGGTTTTAAGTATCTACCTTCCGGCACTGCTATCTTTTGCCCTCTGCCTTCCTGATCGGTCTTTGATCTTCGTATATAGATGAACATCTTCCAAGCGTCCTTCCCGCTTTGCGGTTCTATGAACTCAATATCATTCGTGGTAAGAGCGCAGATTTCAGAACGCCTCAGGGCTCCGGCAAATCCGACGGCCAGAATTGCTGCATCACGTTTGCCGATGAGAGTATCTGCACACTGGTCCAGCATTCTTCTAATCTCATGTTCTCTCAGTGCATTTACGCGGCGCTGTGCAGTGCCTTTCATTCTTGCCAGCCCTTTGAACACGGCCATCACCTTCGGGTGGTTCATCGGAGAGCTTTTCTCGGCCTCGACGTATTTTTTGTTTATCCCGCTCCTGTACAGGGCAACCGTTCCCATCGAAAGCGTTTTTCCGCTCTTCGGACGAAGGCGGGTTGCCAAGTCAATTATGAAATCGGCAGTTTGTTCCGGTGTTATGGAAAACGGATCTATGTTCCGGGAAATGCAGTAATCTTCAAAACACTGCCAACCCTTTTCGTACGCTATGCGAGTGTTTCGTGCTAACGCAGAGGAAATTACCTCGTTATAGAAACACTTGTTGTCGGTTGATATTGTCATTTTCTCCTCCTAGGTTCTGATTTTGGATGGAGAAAATCCAAATTCATTTTCAACAGTTTTTCTATTAACTACGGAATTAAGACTGGTTATAATCGAGCTTTCGTCATTGATAATGAAACTAAAGAAGCACTGCTCAAGGAGGATCCAAAGTCGGATGAGCTTGTTAAACCAGTATTAAGAGGAAGAGATATCCAAAGATATCAAGTCAAATGGGGCGGGTTATGGTTGATTGACACGCACAATGGATATGGGAATGTACCTCCTATTGATGTCGAAAACTACAAAGTCATCAAAAAGCATTTGGATAGGTTCTACTCTGAATTAAAGAAGCGACAAGACAAAGGGGTCACCCCTTACAACCTTCGTAATTGTACTTATCACCCAGAGTTTGAACGCGATAAGATTGTTTGGTCAGATATATCTACTGAACCAACTTTTCATGTCTTGGAAAAGGAAATGTACATTAATAACACGTAATTACTCACCCCCCAGCAAGTGAGTTTTAGGAAGGTGAGGTCATGTCGGGTTGATTATGCTGCGTCCCTCAAGGGTAGCAAGTATGGATTCGTAAGGAGAAAGGTCATGCAGCCCTCCGGTGTTGATTACCGAGCGCACGGCCCCGAACATGTCTGCTCCCCACTGTGAACGAAATCCGTTTGAGACTTTCAATATCATCTTGCTCATTCTTATCGATCGCTCAGATATGTTGTTGGTATAGGGAACATCCCGATTCTTCATGAACACAAACAGTGCGTTTCTATGCTTTATGTAACGATTCTTTAACCTTACGGCGTCCTGCTGCGTGGGTTCAGTCTTAAGCAGTTGTGAAACCCTCTGCTCAAACTCTTCTATGTGTTTCCCAAGCGCTGCGTCCGAAAGACTGCCCCTACGCTTTCCCACATCCATGGCTTCGCAAAGAAGCTTCCTCATACCCGGGGCAAACACCTTGTCTCCGCACTCAACAGCGTACTTGAGATCGCGTATCTGGTGGGCCAGACACATCTGGTGAGTTTTCCCATGTCCGAGCTGGGCTCCGTAGAGGTCAGAGACCCATACGTTCGGTTCGTATTCCCCCATGATATCTTCTACGACCTTTTTTGCCCGAGAAGGAGCAAGTACGTGAAGCACCGCACCCATTGAAACGAAAACCCACTCCCACCACTTACTCCCTTCCACCCGAGTCCCCGTCTCATCGGAACATACCACCGGGCTCCCCCTTACCGTCTTCCTTATTTCTTCCCAGCGCTTCTCAAATTTCCCCTGAGACCTCTTAATTATGTTTCTTATTGCTCCCTGACTTATTTTAAGCCCGAACGCCTGACTCAGAAATTCCTCAAGGCGCTTGTAACTCATGGCATGCATATAATGCAACAGCAAAATCAACGCCTCTACGCTTGTGCCAAACGGAGAGCCCCTGAAACCCTCCAGAGCCTTTGCCACTGTCCGCTTGCCGCACAGTGGACACTTGCATTCGTACAGATGAGCGTGAGTGATATGAGTTTTCATGATCACTTCTGCTTTCTCTTGTACAGAATGCAAGTCCTGGGGCTGTCCGCTGAGGTCAGTATGACAATGAGGACAACTGTCTACCTTTACCTCTTTGATTTCATCGGGATTTTCCGATAACTGTCTCCACGCACCGAAACCACGTTTCTTGCGTTTTTTCTTGTCTCCGGGATTTTTGTTTTTCTTCTCTTCACGAGAAGGGGGGACAGAAGAATTGGCAGAGTCTTTCTTAGGACGGCTAAGACGCGTTTGCAGTTCTACTATAATTGCTTCTAGCTGAGTAATCTTCTCTGCCTGCTCCACTATTTTGGCCAGCAGTTCTTCCCTTGTGGCCGACTGTAAAGCGTCTTCCAAACCTTCCATGTATAGTTCTATACATGGGTTTCAGGGAAAAAGCCATAGAGAATTTCTAAGTATTTGATATCTTGCAATAATATTGTCAGCCCTCTATAGAATGAAACTGAAAAGATGCAGGGGGTGAGCAATTACAAAGAATGCTGAGTTCCATGACACCAACCATAGTGTTTAAGGATAAAGAACTTTTTCTCGCGACGGGAAGCAAGGGGGGAAGCAGAATAATAACCTCCGTGCTTCAGGTGATCCTGAACGTGATTGACCATAAAATGAGCATCGAGGAGGCCACATCGGCCCCGAGGATACACCACCAGTGGCTCCCCGACACCCTGCACGTGGAAAAAGAAACGGGGAAGTACCTTGAGGCAGGGTTGCGGGAAAAAGGATACGACGTGAAAAGATCTGGCCCGATTGGAAGCACGCAGAGCGTGGCGAGGATCAATGGGCTTTTTTACGGAGCGACTGATCCGAGGCACCCGGGAGGGCTGGCGCAAGGGTACTGATCCGCAAGCCGTTTCCGGGAAAGCAAATCGCTGCGAACTCATCTTTCGCCGTCACACAGCAGCCCCCCGGGTATGGTAAAATTGCTTTTGAAACCGGAGTTCCGAGGAGAGCCTTCAATGTCACGATATCTGCGTTTTGCCCTTGTTGTTTTGCTCCTGTCAGGACTTGGCGGCAGCGCCCGGGCCCAAACTTTTAATTCCGTCGTCACATTCGGCGACAGCTTGAGCGACTCCGGGAACATCGTCCAGTTTTACGCGCCTGTCGCCCAGTCTCTCGGATTCAATATTCCCGACGGCACAAGCTTCACCACGAATCCCGACCCGGTCTGGGCTGAAATCGTGGCCGAAACCTTCGGAGCGGCGGCAACCAATTCGCTCGCCGGCGGAACAAATTATTCCTGGGGCGGCGCCTGCGTAGACCCGGACGTTGCCTGTGAGAACTCTGTGCCCACGACACGGCAGCAGATCAACCGGCACCTCTCAGGCGCAAGCGCGGATCCGGATACGCTTTACATGATCTGGGGCGGCACAAACGACATAAGCGCCGCAGCCGGGGAATCTGATCCCCGGGGCGCCACACTGAAGGCAGCCGGAGCATACGTAGATCAGATTCGAAGTCTTCAGGACGCCGGCGCGCGCTACGTCGTGGTGCTTAACCTGCCCGACCGCGGGAAAACCTTAAGCGCCCGGCGCGCCGGAGCCACAGCCGCGGCCGGATTCTCAGCTCTGACCCGCGCCTATAACGAAGCGCTGGATACGGGTCTCAGCTCTTTTGAGCGCGGAGTTATTCCCGTGAATGTTTCCGCCCTGATGGACGAGATAACTGAAGATCCCGGAAACTACGGATTCACCAACACTGATGATACAGCCTGCACTCCCGGTTCCAACCCCCTGCGCCCTGACGGAGGACTGGAGTCACTGGTGTGCGGCCCGACCGATTCAGGCTATCTCTCACCTCCCCAAAGCGATGAGACTTATCTTTTCGCGGATGATTCCCATCCCAGCGGAGCGGTTCACGCGGCGGTTGCGAATACGGTGATTTCCACCATTGCGGCCCCGGTTCAGGTATCGCTTGGAGGCGAAGGGGGAGTGGAAGTCGTTAGGGCGCATCGTGGCGCCGTATTTGCAGAACAGATGCTGGATCTCGAGCTCGATCGTCCGGCCCCGAAATGGCAAAGCTACGTCAGAGGCCAGGCAGCCAGGCACGATCTCAAGACCCTGTCCCATCTGGGCAAGACTCAGGCGGAAATGCATGTGCTCACCGTGGGTACCGGCTACCGGGCACTTGATGAACTTTATTTGGGCGCGGCGCTGAGCCTCGGAAACCACAGCAATGACGCCTCGGGGGCAAACATCGACAGCACCGTGGTGACCGGCTCGCTTCACGGCACTTTTGTTCTTGATGTTCTTTACCTAAGCGGCGCCTTTAACCTGGGCAGAACATCGATCGACATCAACCGCTCGATCCAGCTTGGAACGGCCCTGCGCACAGAACATGGTTCGACAACATCCTATCATTACGGAACCGATGTCGAAGTGGGCTGGGTTGTAGATACATCCGGGAAACACAGGGACAACCTGTTTTTCGGGCTCGGGTGGCTCAATCAGAAAATCGACGGCTACAGTGAAACCGGCTCTACGTCTACCTCGATGAACTTCTCGAATTTCAAACGCGACTCCCTCGTAGCGCGCGCGGGTTACCAGTTCAAGGGAAATCCGGGTCTGAGCAAAACGGTGTCCCCATACATCCGCATCGCCTACGAGAGGGAGCTAAACGACGATCCCATCTCGGTCACCGCGAGTTCAAACACCATGTCCGGACGCTTCACTCTCTCGGGCTTCCGACCGCCGAACCAGTGGGTAAACACCTCCGCCGGTCTCACCATCAACATCGGCAGCCGGATAAAAACTTTCGCCAGCTACTCAGGGCGCTTCGGCAGCAATTCAAGACGCGACCACGAGTTAAATCTCGGGATGCGCATGGCGTTCTAGAAAAACCAAGGCGAGGCCGGGGCAAAACAGTAACTTCCGTGCTCCGGGCAATTCTTAATGTGATGGGACATAAATGAGCCGCCGGGAAGGGGAAAGAAATTCTTAACCGCCGTCTACCCTGATATCGCCGTGGCTCCTGCGTGCATCAACTGTCATAACAATCACAAAGACAGCCCGCGGAGCGATTTTAAGCTCAAAGACACCATGGGTGGTGGCGTCATCCGCATACAGCTTTCGCAAAACCGTTAACCCAGGCATCACTCAGGGCAAACAGCCGTTGGGCGAAAAGACGGCCGGAAAACGGCCGTTTCTCCGAAACCGTTTCACGCAACTACTGAGCCGAGATGTAGAGCATCCTGTCTATCGATTTTTTAGCCTTCCGCGCAATATCTTCGGGAACCCTCACCTCGTAGACATCTTCCCTGAGGGAATTGAGCACCTTCTCAACAGTTATCATTTTCATGTACTCGCAGATCGCGTCGGCCTTGGCGGGGTAGAATTTCTTCTCAGGGCTCTGTTTCCTGAGCGTGTGAAGAATCCCGGTTTCAGTGGCGACCACGAACTCGGGGTTCTCGGAATTCCGCGTGTAGTCAATCATTTTTCCCGTGGAGAAAAACTTTATCTCCTTTGCCAGCTCATCATCCCCGGCCACGGAATGAAGAAAAGACGTGGTGCAGCCGCACTCGGGGTGGACTATCATCTCCGCATTGGGATAGGATTCCTTTATCCTCCTTATGTCCTTCGGCCGTATTCCAGCGTGCACGTGGCATTCCCCGGGCCAGACGTGAATCTTTCTGCCCGTAGCCTTGGAGACAAACGCTCCCAGGAACATGTCCGGCAGAAAAAGTATCTCCCTGTCCCTGGGGATGGATTCCACTACCTTGACGGCGTTTGATGAAGTAACGCAGTAGTCGGTCTCCGACTTGACGGCGGCCGAGGTGTTCACGTAGGAAACCACGAGTGCGTCGGGGTGTTCGGATTTCCACTTCTTGAGCTGTTCGAGGTTTATGGTCTCGGCAAGAGAGCAGCCCGCATCGGGGTCGGGGATAAGCACTTTTTTGTCGGGAGAGATTATGGACGCGGTTTCGGCCATGAAGTGGACCCCGCAGAAGATGATGATTTCCGCGTCGGTTTCAGAAGCCTTCTGCGAGAGACCCAGGGAATCTCCCGTGTAGTCGGCAAGGTCCTGGATTTCGGGTATCTGGTAGTTATGCGCCAGAATTACCGCGTTTTTTTCCTTTCTGAGCTTGTCTATTTCTTCTGAAATGTCACGTAAGCTGTCCATCTCAACAGCCGGGCATACCCTGTGCAGCCCGCAACTTTCAGTCTAACACATCAAAAGAAATATCTAAACACGGAGCCGAGTGTGTAAGAGCCCCGACAGATATGAAATCGACCCCGCTTCGGGCCATCTCCCAAACGCTCTCAAGGGTAACTCCGCCGGATGCCTCGACAAGCGCGCGGCGGTCTATAAGGCGCACGGCCTCCCCGATTTCCCGGATGTCCATGTTGTCAAGCATTATGACGTTGACGCCGCAGGAAACCGCCTCCTTTACCTGCTCTATGGTTTTGGTTTCGACCTCTATTGAGAAATCCTCTCCGACGCTTCGCCTCGCCTTGCCGACCGCGGCCGCTATGCTCCCCGCGGCCTTTATGTGGTTGTCCTTTATGAGCACCCCGTCATAGAGCCCGGCGCGGTGATTGTGCCCGCCGCCGGCCAAAACGGCGTATTTGCTGATCCACCTGAGTCCCGGAAGGGTTTTTCTCGTATCCTTTATCTTCACTCCGGAACCGGCTACGGCCTCGACGAAAAAAGAAGTGAGAGTCGATATGCCGCTCATTTTCTGAAGAATGTTAAGAGCGGTCCGCTCCGCGGAAAGAATTGCCCTGCTCCTGCCCGTAACGCGGGCAATAATGTCTCCGGGCGAAACCCTGTCCCCGTCACAGACAATCTCCTCCCACTCGCACTCCGGGTCAAGCTTCCGGAAAACCGCACGACAGAGCCCTGTTCCCGAAACCACGCCGCTTCGCTTCGCACGTATTTCTCCAGTCAGAACGGCATCTTCCGGAATTACGCTATCGGTCGTAACGTCTCCGCTTCCTATATCCTCCCGAAGGGCAAGTTCCAAAACGACGTCAACTTCCTGCGGGTAATTCTCACGCGTCTTCATCAATCGGCCCCGTATACATCTAGATCTTTCCTGAAAACCAGGTGTTTTTCATAATCCGAGTCCTCCTCCGGATAATCAGATCTCATATGGGCTCCCCTCGACTCTTTCCTCAAAAGAGCCGCCCGCGCAACGAGCAGACACACATCAAGCATCGTTTCGAGCTTGAAACCGAACCATCCGGAAACACCCTCGCTTGCCGAGGAAATCTCTGAGAGCCGCGCGACGAATTCCTCCACTCCCCCGCTATCCCTCACTATACCGAGATGCGCGCTCATCCCGCCGATTATCGCATCCTTTGCTTCGTTGAAAAACCCGGCATCAGATTCCCTGGTGTCGGCAAGCATAAAACCTTCGAAATCCCCGCTGATATCCCCCGCACGCTGCCCCCCAGACGCGCTGTCGACACACCTTTTGGCAAACACCATGCACTCGAGAAGGGAATTGCTCGCGAGGCGGTTTGCACCGTGGACGCCTGTGTTTGAAACCTCTCCGCAAGCGTAAAGACCCTCTATGCTCGTCTCTCCCATGAGAGTGGTCCTTACTCCTCCTATTGTGTAATGGGCGGCGGGGGCAACGGGGATGCGGTCTCTGGCGAGGTCAAAACCCGAGTTCCTGCAGAGCCTGTCTATGTTAGAGAACCTTTTCCTTACTAATCCGGGGTCCATGTGGGAGAGATCGAGGTACACGTAGTCTTCTCCGCAGGACCTCATCTCGCTGTGAATCGCCTTTGAGACCACGTCTCTCGGCGCGAGTTCAAGCAGGGAACTGTAGCGTTCCATGAACCTTGCGCCCCGGGCGTTAAGAAGATAGGCTCCCTCCCCCCTTATCGCCTCGGTGAGAAGAAAGGCATCGCCTTTTTCGCCGCTGAAAACCGTGGGGTGGAACTGCACGAACTCCATGTCGGAAATCTCGGCTCCCGCTCTCCATGCAAGCGATATGCCTTCCCCCGAGGCCCCTTCGGGATTGGTGGTCCTTCTGTAAAGGGCGCTCGCGCCGCCGGTGGCGACTATGGTGCAGGGAGAGAAAATTCTCACGTAGCCCTCCCTTCCCTCGTCGTAGCCCCAGACGCCGTAGCATCTTTCCCCGTCCGAGATTATGTCGGTAACGGTGACAAGCTCCAGAATGTCCACCGATTCGCTTGAGCTTACAAAAGAGATGAGAAACTCGATCATCTCCTTTCCCGTTGAGTCGCCTCCCGCGTGAAGAACCCTTCTTTTCGAGTGACCGCCCTCAAGACCGAGCAGAAGACCGCTGTCGTCGGAATCGAACTTCATACCGAGATTTATGAGGTCCGCTACCCTCTCCCTTCCCTCCTCGACCAGGATCTGCACGGCGCGGGCGTCGCAAAGTCCTCTTCCCGCGGCAATCGTATCCTCCTGGTGAAAAACCGGCGAGTCCTCAGGGTCGACCGCAGCCGCGATTCCTCCCTGAGCCCAGTATGAATTGCTTTGCACGAGGGTCTGTTTGGTCACCACCACGCACCGGCCGAGAGAAGACGCGCACACCGCGGCGTAGAGACCCGCAAGCCCCCCGCCCACAACAAGAAAATCGCACTCGACGTCAATAATTTCTGCGCTCATCAAAACCGCCCGGCTTTCCCCCTAGGTCACCGCCGATATAAGAAAATCCTCTATTTTTTTGAGTTTCCTGGCACCGCTTATCTTGCGCCCTCTCGAGTCACGCACGTAAAACGTATCGGCGACCTGATCCGCCCTGGTCGAAATCTTGGCGTAGTCAATCGAGAGCTCCATCTCGGCAATTGTTTTCGTGATGCTGTAGAGAAGGCCTTCCCGGTCATGGGCGTAAACCTCCATCACGGTCGCCTTGTCCGAAGACTCGTTATCAAACACGATTTCCGGAGGATACTCGGGAATTTTCCTTCCGTAGGAGGAATAGTTTCTCTTCCTCCTCTCAACCAGATCGTCAACCTCAACATCTCCGTCAAGCACCTTCTTGAGGTTCTTGTCGACTTTTTTCCACACCTCTGCATATTCCTCTTCGGTCAGGTAATCGGTCCTGTCCACATAGAAGACATCAAATGCCTTCTTGTCGAGCGTGGTTACGATTCTTGCCCCCAGGATATTGAGCCCGTTCGCGCTCAGAATCCCGCAGAACACCGAGAATATTCCTTTTTTGTCAGGGGCGCAGACTGTAAACTCGTCGTACTCCTGGTAACGGATCACCTCCGTCGCGAACCCCTCCTCAATGGAGTCAAGCAGCTTCACGTGGCGCAAGATGTTCTGTCTTGAGAACTGGCTGAAGTAGGAAACCGGCATTTTCCTGAGTATTTTCGTCACCTTGCGCTCGGGAATCTCTCCGGCGGCGTCAGCCACTATGTCCGAGGCCATCTTCTCCATCCATTCCTCGTCGGTTTTACGCCGGTACGTGCCCGCCGACATCTGCCGAAGGGTCTTCACGTAGAGTTCCTGAAGCAGCATCCCCGTCCAGTCTTTCCACACGTCGGGACCGACCGATCTTATGTCTGCGAAAGTCAGCAGGTAGAGAAGAGAGAGTGTCTCTTCGTTTGGAATGGATTTGGCCAGCCGTTTCAAAACGACCGGGTCGTCAAGATCCCTTCTCTGGGAAAAATGAACCATGGCCAGGTGATGTCTCACCAGAAATTCAAGCTGTTCCGCGTCGGAAGCCCCAAGACCCATCCTCTCGCCTATCTTCGGGATCATGGCGGCCCCTTTCTGTGCGTGGCTTCCGCCCTGGCCCTTCCCCATATCGTGAAAAAGGCAGGCGAGAAAAAGAACATGTCTTTTCACCAGGCTTTCGGCGACTTTGGTGAGAAAGGGAAATTTCTTCTCGTATTCGTAATTTATAAGCCTTTCGATCTCCCTTATCATGAATATGGAGTGTATGTCGACTGTATAGACATGGTAGGAATCAAACTGCACCATGCAGACTATTTTTCCGAATTCCGGAATGAAGCGGCCGAGAAGGCGTAACTCGTTCATCTTGAGCAGCATTTTCGAGACATCCTTTCCGAAACGAAGGAGCCTCTGGAATATCCTGTTGAACTCCGGGTCGTTTCGGACTTTTTCGTCTATGCGGGTTGCTTGTTCGCCCATGAGAAGTTCAAGGTATTCGGTGAACTCGACCGAGTGGCGGTCAGCGTACTCAAACGCGCGCAGGAAATTGCAGAAGTCCTCGCTGAAAACGTTTCTGCTCGTCACGGAGAGATATTTGCCCTGTATCGTAAACCCGTGGTCAAGATGAACGGCCTTTCTGGTCAGCCTTCTCCGCGCGTAGGCCCTCGTGCACTTTTCCGTCAGCCTCCGGGACTGCTGTACCACCACCGCGGCGCGCAGGTAATAGATCCTCATGAACTTCTCCACCGCACGGAGCTTTCCCTCCCTGTAACCGAAGGATTTCGCCACCTGGGTCTGAAGTTCGAAACTCAGGTTGTCCTCCCTCTTTTTCGCCTGGTAATGCAGCTGCGCGCGCACGAGCAGAATGAAGTTAATGCATTTGCGCATCACCCTGTATTCCTTCTCCGAGACAAACCCCCTCTGGAGCACTTCCTCGAAACTTTTGGCCTTGTAGTTTGCCTGCGCTATCCACATCGCTGTCTGAAACTCCCTGAGCCCTCCCCTTCCCTCCTTAACGTTAGGCTCGAGGATGTAGAGGGTTTTTCCGTACCTCTCTCCCCTTGTGTCTCTTTCCTCTATCTTTCTCCTTATGAAATCATGTGAGATTTTGGGGAGCACCTCGCCGTAAATTTCGTTTTCAAGTTCGTCGTAAAGGGCCCTGTCCCCGCATATGAACCTCGAGTCAAGAAGAGAGCTCAGGATAGTAACGTCGTTTTTGTCCATCGAGAGTTCCCTGCACTCCCCAAGACTTCTCGTGCAGTTCCCCACATCCATCTTCGTGTCCCAGAGAAGGTAAAGAAGCCGCTCCACCACCTCCTCGGCCAAGTCCTTCGAGCCTTCTTTGTGAAGAAAGAGAAGATCTATGTCGGAGTACGGGGAAAGTTCTTCCCTGCCGTAACCCCCGAGAGCCACTATGGAGACACCTTCGAGTTCCTGGTAACCGTACCGCAAAAGGGCCCGCTTGATGAACTCGTCCACGACCGCGGTCCGCTCCCGGGCAAGCTCGTAGCCTATGAGTGCCTTGTTTTTCCTGCTCCTGGCGTAATGGCGTCTGCGTATATGTTCGTAGGAGTCCGTAAGGAAAGCCAGAAGCTCATTCTCGGTAGTTTTAAGTTCCTTCACTTTGGGATTCCAAGAAATAAATATCCGTTAAATCCTGACACTTAGCGCCACTCCGTCGCGAAGGGGAACGACCGTGGAGAAAAACTCCGGGTCTGAGAACAAAAGCCGGTTAAACTCCAAGACCCCTTCGGTGCTCTCGGAACCTCCCCCGCCGAGAACTCTCCCTCCCCAAAGCACGTTATCGGTAACTAGCATTCCCCCCGGGTTAAGCTTCTCCCGGGCAAGCTCGATAACCCGCGGGTAGTTCTCCTTATCTATGTCATTGAATATCATATCAAATTTACAGTCCGAATTCGCCAGCACATCAAGCGCGTCTCCGCAGACAAAGCGGAGCTTGTGAATCTGGGCGGCCCGAGCGAAGTACCCGCGCGCCGCCTCCGCGTGCTCCTCAAGCCAGTCCGTGCAGGTTACCATGCCCCCGTCACCCAGAAAAAGGGAGAACCAGAGGGCCGAGTACCCGAACCCGGAACCCATCTCGAAAATGCTTTTCGGCCTGCGCAGAATGCATACCTGCGAAAGGAACCTCCCCACAAGAGGTCCCACTATCTTCACGTCGCTTCCCTCCGCCCGCTTTTCCATTTCGTAGAAAACCTCGTGAACGCGGGGGTAGAGAGAGAGAATGTAATCTTCGATCTCAGGGTTCGTTATTTTCGCGACTTCGTCCATCACCCGTCCTCGCCTCGCCCGAAATCAACGAAGATCTCCCCCGTCCCCGAGGTCTTGTTCTCTACTCTCGCAAGAACGAAAAGAAGATCAGAGAGGCGGTTAAGATAGACCAGAACCTCGCTTCCCTCCTCAGAGTCCCCGAAAAATTCCTCAACGCCTCTCTCCGCCCTCCTGCACACCGTGCGGGCGAGATGAAGCCAGGCGGCGCCCTCCGCCCCTCCCGGCAAAACGAACTCCCGAAGTTCTCCGACCTCGGGCAAAAACTCGTCTATACGTTCCTCAAGGCGCTTTGCCATCCCCGCGGTTACCCTAGGCGGGGAAAAAGTCGAATCCCGCGGGGTCGCCAGATCGCTTCCCACGATGAAAAGCTCATTCTGTATTTCCCGCAGAAGATCCTTAACCCTGGGATCGCCCGCTTTTGTGCAGGCAACTCCCAGAACCGAGTTAAGCTCGTCCACATCCCCGTACGCACTTACCCTCGGTGAAGATTTTCTCACCCTTTTTCCGCCCAGAAGCGAGGTTTTCCCGTCGTCTCCAAGACCAGTGTAAACAGCAGTTATTCTTTTTTTCGACACATGAGAAATTTTAACCGTCATCTTGCGGGCTTCAATTGCAACTTAAGACCCCACCTGCCCGGACATCTTCTGGCTGGAAACCATCTGGCTGGTTCGCAAGCCGCACTTTTACAGTCTCGCATGCCGTAACATTCTCGATTCGCCATTGATGACTGCAGATATCCCGTGGAATAGATTTGGGATTTCAAGTCGGCAACACCTCTAATGCGTTAATCAAGACAGAAAATTCGGTTACTTTCGGGAAGGAACTCTGGCAAGGCGGACGAGTTGATCTCGAAAATAGGCAAAACTGGGAGACTTGTTGCTGTTAATCTTCATATTGGGGCTGATTTTTTCGGCCCAAATGGATTTTTCAGTACCAACAGTTCTCCAGCCCTTGGCGGCTAGCGCCGCATGCCCTCCAGGAAACACGGCATCCGCAAGCAGTTCCCATGTCCCACAGATTGAATCGTTCACGTATCCGTTAAGGACCGTATCCTTTGCTTTCGGATATGCCTGCTTTATGGCCGGTATATCTCCAAGTAACCATGCTTCGCCTTCTTCTATCGCTAAACAGAAACAGGCTTGAGGCTTTGGGTCACAGGCCTCAAGAACTTCATCCATTTCTTCAAGAAATCTCTTCTTGCACCTGTCGTCAAGATCACAAATCACAACTACAGTTGCACGATAGTCCTTAGGATATTTGGAGAATGTAGCGCCATAGGCGCGCAACAACTTCGGGAGTCGGTCGAGGAGAAGTCGCCCGGTTGGATTTCCCATGAGATTCCTTGGGATGCGCCCGATCCCTTTATATGAGTGTATTTTGAAAGAATCTTCGGTTCCAATTATTTTTGGGATTATAATTTCAAGAGCTTTTTTCCCGGACTGATCTTCAACAAGTACCTCAAAATGCATTGGGATCCCTTGCATCCAGGTAATCACTGTACCAGAGACCACCCAATGGTAATCCCTCGGCTACCATGTTTTCCACAATCGGATCATCACTTGCCCGGCGGATGGTTGAAAAACCATCGGGTTCTTTTTCCAGAATCCACACTTCTCTGGGCTCAAGCGCATCAACCAGATAGGGCTGATGGGTAGTGATAAAGACCTGAGATCCGCCTTTACGACCCGTGGCGTGTTTACGGAATTCTTCGGCCAAGGATTCAAGGAGCTTGTGGTACAGTCCGTTTTCCGGTTCCTCTATACACAAAAACGGCGGCGGATTGGGATCTTCAAGCAAAAGCAGATAAGCGAACACCTTGAGAGTGCCGTCAGACATTTGCTGGGAGTAAAAAGGGTCATTGAAGCCTTTATCATTGAATCTGAGCAGTAACCGTCCGTCATTAGTCTTCTCGGTATCGATCTTGTCTATTCCCGGGATTTTTTCAGCTATTCCGCTGAGAATTGCCCGGAAGCGCTTCGGATGCTCACGTTCCATGAATTGTACGACATTGCCAAGATTGTCACCATGGACGTTCAGGTGTTTCTGCGGACCGGCAAGCGGCAGACCGCGAGCGGCATCCGGAGTGAAGTAACTCAGATACCAGCCCTGAATAAACCTTCGAAACGCGGAGATTCTGGGATGCTGTTTCAATGATCCCAGCGTAGCGATACCGAGCTTGCGCAGGTCATCAAGCTCCACGACCTCAGTTTCTCCGGCTTCTTCGCTGGCTTTGCCCGATTTAATAGACTTCACCAAGGCAAACAGATCCAGTTGCTCTCTCTCGTCATCAATCTGACGACCTTCTTTCTCTCCCTTCCATACAAGGCCTCTGCCGTTATTAAGAATCAGAAAAGAAAACGGCCGACCGCGGCTTTGACCTCTGCGTCGTTGTCTGAGACGTTCTTTCATGACGAAGGGTCGCCCCGAGGCATCAAGATCAATGGATAATTCGTAGGTAATAGGACGGGCGTTGCCATCTTCTTTATAGTAGATATTAAACTCCATGGGCCCTTCCTGCCCTTGGGATAATATCTTCTCAAAACCGCCTCGCCCCCTAGCGTCGCAAGCTTCTTCAACTCCCGAGTTAAGGCAATCCGCCAAGAATCCGAAGGCGTCAAACAGCGTGCTCTTGCCAACCCCGTTTTTGCCTATAACCGCTGTCATAGGCGTAAGAGGTTCGTATTCCCACTTGTTCCACAAACGGCCGAGCGTTATGTCTTTCAGTGTTCCGAAGTTCTTTACCCGGAACCCTTCTATTTTCGGCATTTTTACCTCCTTTCCTTTATCATAACCGGATTGTATTGCGTGACCACCGGGTGTATGTCGCTACATTCGGAAAGGCCATGTCCTCAATGGCCGGAGCGTTTTTCAAGTGGATTGACTTTGCGTGGAAAGGCGCTTTACCTGGATTTTCTGTTCCAGTTCCCTCGACTGGGCAAGATCAAATGCCAACTGCATGCCAAGCCAAGTTCTCGGAGTCGAACCAAATGCCTTCGACAGTCTGTAGGCCATTTCAATGGAAACGGATGCTTTTCCGTTAACAAGGCTGGAAAGAGTCTGGCGCGCAACGCCAAGCACTTTCGCGCACTCGGTAACCGAAAGATTCAGGGGTTTCATACAATCCTCGCGCACGATAACGCCCGGATGTACAGGATCTTTAATTGCCATAATTTTTCTCCTTTAATAACATATGTACCGTTTAATGATAATCCAGGTAATTGACATCCACGACATCGCCATCTTTGAACCGGAACGTGACCCGCCAGTTGCCTGAAACTGAAACAGCATAATAACCTCTTAACGAGCCTTTGAGTCGGTGCAACCGGAAGCCGGGCAGATTCATATCTTCGGGTCCGCTGCTTTGATCCAACACAGTCAGTATACGCTTAAGTTTTGCAATGTGCTCAGGCGCGATTCTGGCCGGACGTTCACCTCTATAAAGAGCCTTTAGACCACGATGACGAAACGATTTAATCACTCAGGAAATGTACCGTGTCAAGTGACAAATGTCAATTGCTGAAAACAATATGCCAGGCTGACAATCTCTATGAAAAAAGAGGGTCCGCAAGCAGGATGTTCCAGTCTGCCCAGCGTCCTGCCCAGCGTCCTTGCCCGCCGCTGTAAATCATGTTAGTTTTTAACTTCCGGCTTTAAGCGGTGAGGAGGTTCGGAGTGCCTTTTCCCCCCAGACTCAGAGATAAGATACAGCAAATAGCGGATGGCCACGAAACAAGGCTCTCGGCGCTTATTCCCGTCCTGCGTGAAGTGCAGAACGAATTCGGCTGGCTTTCCACCGAATCCATGGAGGAAGTCGCCGAAGCGCTCGACATTCCCGCCTCTTCGGTTCAGAATGTTGCGTCGTTCTACACCATGTTTTTCACAGAACCCGTGGGAACTCATGTTATGTGGCTCTGCAGAACCCTTTCCTGCGCGCTTCGGGGAGCCGAGGGCCTGGAGCATCACCTTTGCAAGCGCCTGGGGGTAAAAACCGGGGAAACGACGGCCGACGGGAAAATAACCTTTCTCGAAGCTGAATGTCTTGCTTCCTGCGGTACTGCCCCCGCCATGCTCGTAGACGATACTCTTTATGAGAACCTTACCGAATCGGAAGTTGACAGAATAGTTGATGAAATCAGGAAAAGGGGATGAGCGAGAAACTGAGAAAGGACGCGAGGGAGCTTTTTCATGAGGCGCTGAAAGAAGCCGACCCGGGAAAATGCGTCCTGGAGCATATTAAACTCAGGGGCAAGCAACTCAAGGTCGGAGGGGAGAGCTTCAATCTCTCCGATTTCGAGTCGGTTTACGTCGTGGCCTTCGGAAAGGCCGCGTCCTCCATGGCCGCGGCGGTTGAGGAGCTTCTCCGCGAGCGGATAACCGAGGGAATCGTGGTATCGAACGTCCGCTCCAAGCGGGCTTTTCAGAAAATGGATTTTCATCTCTCCTCTCATCCGGTACCGGATGAAAAAAGCGTCGAGGCAGCGAAAAAAGTAGTCTCGCTTCTCGAAAGATCAGGAGAGAAGGATCTTGTGATCTTCCTTATATCGGGAGGCGGAAGCTCGATACTCGCGATGCCGAGTGAGGGGCTCACCATAGGGGACAAAAGAGCGGCGACCGAGAGACTGATGCTGAGCGGAGTCGACACCTACGGCCTTAACACCGTGAGAAAGAAAATGTCGCAGACAAAGGGAGGAGGGCTTCTTAAAAAGGCTCTGCCCTCGCAGGTCATCACGCTGATTCTCTCGGACGTCGTGGGCGACCGGCTTGAATTCATAGCTTCGGGACCCACGGTTCCCGACACTACGACCTACGAGGATGCGTGGCGGGTCATAGAGGCGCTTGAGCTTGAGCATAAAATTCCCCCCAGAGTGGTGGTGCATCTTGAGAGGGGAAGAGAGAACAACACTTCCCCCACGATGGACCGCGAACAGTACGAACAAAGCGGAGCCACCACGGTTGTTGTCGGGAACAATCACAAGGCAATAATCTCGATGGAGAAGATGGCGAAGAAAATGGGGTACAACACGCTTTTTCTCTCCTCCCAGATATCGGGAGAGGCAAGGGAAGTGGCCAAGGTGCTCGCGGGAATCTCCTTTGACGTAAAAAGGTTCGGGAGGCCTGTTAAGAAACCCGCTTGCATACTTTTCGGGGGAGAGACAACCGTGAACGTAACGGGGCGGGGACGCGGCGGGCGCAACACCGAGACCGCCCTTTCCTTCTGCTTTGAGATAATAGGGAGCAGTGGAATCGTAGGGCTTTTCGCCGGAACCGACGGAATAGACGGTCCCACAGACGCCGCCGGGGCGATATGCGACGGACAATCACGACTGATAGCGAGATCGATGGGCATAAGCGCGAGAGACCATCTCGCCAACAACGATTCGTACTCTTTCTTTGAAACCCTGGGCGACCTTATAAAAACCGGAAGCACGGGAACAAACGTCATGGACGTGGGAGTGGTTCTGATAGGAGAATGAGAAACCATCGGACAGGTGGAACAGGAGAGAACCTCGAACGATGGAAAATCTGACGAAATCCCCCCTTCCGAGCAACGAGGAAGCGGAACGCGCGGTACTGGGTTCCATACTCATTGAAAGCAGCTCGATAAACCAGGTTCTCGAAATTCTTATAGCCGAGGATTTCTATAACGAAAACCACTCCAAGATAATGAACTCCATGATAGATCTTGACAGGGAGGGCACCGCCATCGACGTTCTCACTCTGTATGAATTGATGAACTCCAAGGGGATCATAGAAGAAACCGGGGGAGCCGCCTACCTCACCTACCTGACCTCTACCGTTCCCACGGCGGGAAACGTCGCCCATTACGCCAGGATAGTAAAAGACAAATCCGTTCTCAGAAAACTGGTGCTCACCGCAACCGACATAGCTCACCGCGGGTATGGACCTGACATCGAAGTTGACGAGTTCCTAGACAGGGCGGAGCAGTCAATCCTCGATATTGCCCAGAACAAGATAAAGCCAAGCTTCTGGCACTCGAGGGACCTTGCGCCGGCTGCGATAGACAATATCGAACAGCTCCACAAGAAAAAGGAGCTCATAACCGGCATAAGAACCGGCTTTGAGAAACTCGACCATCTGACCTCGGGTCTTCAGAAATCAGATCTCGTGATAATCGCCGCGCGCCCTGGAGCGGGAAAAACATCTCTCTGCCTTAACATAATGAGCAACGCCACATTGAACGAAGATCTCTCGGTCGCCATGTTCTCGCTTGAGATGACCAAGGAGCAGCTCATGCTGAGACTTCTTTCCATAAACTCGAAAGTCAGTTTTTCGGCGATGCGAAGCGGATACATAAAGGATGATGATCTGGAGAGGCTGTTTGATTCAGCCGAGAAGTACGCGAACGCGAGCATCTTTATAGATGATACCCCGGCACTTACGGTACTCGAGATAAGGGCGAAAGCGAGACGGCTGAAAAAGGACAACCGTCTCGATCTGATCGTGGTCGACTACCTGCAGCTCATGAGAGGCAGTTCGAGAAACGAAACCCGGGAAAGGGAGATAGCGGAAATCTCGGGCGCCCTAAAGGCGCTAGCCAAAGAGCTTGACGTTCCGGTAATAGGGATCTCGCAGCTAAGCCGCCAGACCGAAACCAGAACCGACCGCCGTCCCCAGCTCTCAGACCTCAGGGAAAGCGGCGCCATAGAACAGGACGCAGACATCGTTCTTTTCATTCACCGCCAGGATATATACAGGAAAAACCCCGAGGAAAAAGACGGCATGGCGGAACTCATAATCGGAAAGCAGAGAAACGGGCCCACTGGCACTGTGAAGCTTGTGTTTCTTGAGCAAAACGGGGTTCCGAGTTTCGAGAATCCTTCGGACGAATTCGAAGAGGGATTCGTCTAGACTATGAAGGGTTTCACTACCGCCTTGGACTTCGACTCTTCAAGGTAAAGGGCGGGGGAGTGCTGCCAGGCGACGAATTTTTCGTGGATTTCCCCGAATTTTTGCCTGACCGAGGTCCAGTGAAAATCCCAGTCGTACTTCTTGGGCCTGTCTGAAAAAAACATTTCGGAGAATATGGCGCTTTCCTCCGGAAGTCCCTTCTCCGCGATCCAGCCCGTTCTCACGTTCGCGTAGCCGCTGGCAAACCCCATAGCCAGCGTTCCATGGAGACCGAGCCTCAGCGCCGCCGCGTTCACAAGCTCGACATAGACATAGAGGGCTTCTGTTGTGCGGTAGTTTTTCTCCGGGAACTTCTCCCGGAATTCGCGCAGGTTTTTCACAAGGTACATCGGATAATAGGTAGGAGAGTAAACCGAAACGGATTTCGTCGGGCTCCCGAGCGGTTCGCGCGTTATCGTTTCCCCGGAAATCGTCCCGAGCATGAAATCATCCCCGCAGAAATCCCCCGTATCCCCGCAAAGAGCCAGGGAAACCCTTATCTTTTCCCATTCTTCTCTGGCGATCTCGCTCGCGTTCGCTATCTCGCTGGCCGTCTCGTCAGCCGAAACAAGTTCTTCAAGTGAAGGCATCTCGAATGAAAATTCTCCTCCGCTTCAATATACATACACGGGGGAATTTATCAAAGAGGCGCTTGGCGCAAAAAACTCTCCCCTCTCTCCAGGGGACGGCTGAGATTTTTACTTGACTGGAAAAACACCTGGAGGTGTTTTTTCAGGGTTGAATTTGGGAAAAGTCTTGTATATCAGCGTGTTGCGTAACAAGTTTTTACTTGACTGGAAAATGCGTTCCCCCGCGACCGCATCTCAATTCGATAAGTCTCCCCGGGATGTATCCGGAACTGACACAGTAACACCTCCTTCAACAATGCTCCGCGCGGAGTCGCAATGAGTACATGCAGAGAAAGCGCTCAGGGCAAAAATCTCTCCCTCTCTTCAGGGGACGGCACCCGGCATATGTCCCTCTTTCCGAAAATACGGTAGCGGTTCCTCGATACGATACCGTAAAAGCTGTCCTTCACCGGGCGGGGAATGTATATGAGGAGGGCGGGAAGCTTCCAGAAACCCCCAAGCCTCCTTAGAACGAGCAAAACGGCGTCGGCACCCTCATGAACCCCATTTTCATCAACATAGGCGATTTTCCACTCGCGCGGGGGCTCGTTCTGGTAAAGAGAGAACTCAGCGGCAGTCTTCCCCTGAACCGGGGAAAAGAATATTTCCCGGCTGCTGTCCGTGCGGATGACGAAATCAACAAACCTGTTGCACCCCCCGCACACACCGTCAAAAAAAATCACCGGTTTTTCTGGCCCTGGAATCTCTCCCTCCCGTTTACGTAAGTTCCCGTATCAGGATTTCGTGCTGGGGAAATCTCAGCAGAAGGCTCTCCTGCGTGCCGAGTTCGAAATCCTCGAACTCAAAACCCGGAGCCATCGTAGTTCCCATGAAAGCGTATCCGCAGTCTCCCTCCACCACCATTGCTCCCTGCCAGGTTCCCTTGGGAACCACAAGCTGGGTTCTCTGGCCGGAGGGAAGATTGTCGCCCATGAACAGTACCCTAGATTCTCCCGTAGGATAGAGAAGCAGCATCTGCACGGGATCGCCGAAGTAGAAATGGAAAATCTCGTCCGAATTCACCCTGTGCATCTTGGAATTCGCCTCCGAGGTTATAAGGTAGTAAATAGCAGTTGAAAGACTGCGGTCTTCCCCGGCCATTTCCTCGCTTCTGTAAGTCTCCTTGTAGTATCCCCCCTCGCCGGGAAGTTTTTTCAGCCCGAGTCTCTGTATTAAGTGGTCAGCTTTCATGGATTTTCCTCCAGCAGAATTGTTAAAATCAAAGCAGCAATATAATATAATACGGCAGGACGATTTAACCATACAAATAACGGGAGATATTAAAATGTCAGAAGAAGACACAAAACCACAAGAGGGAACGGAATCGGAAGAGGGAGTAGCGGACAACTTCATGAATTCCATAAACATGGCCTTTAACCTCGGGGTAGCTGCTCATCAGGAGTCCGGCCAGTCAAAAAGCGTCGTAGAGATCGCGACGGAACTGGGAAACCAGATATATCAGAATTTCGCACAGGCATACGGCGGCGAGATAAACGAGTCCTTTCTCAAGGCAAACACCGAATACTTTCTCCAGGTAGCGCTTATGGGATACATAATCCCGGGAGTGTGCGCCTTTGACAACGACTTCAAGCAGAGACTGTTTGATCTCGTCTACGCAAGAGCCAGGCAGAACCAGCAGAGACAAAGCGAAGGGGGACCCCAGGGCGGAAGCAGGATAATAACCTGAGTACGCCTGCGGCCCGAGGCTCATGAAAAAAGTTGGGAATTATATACTTGACTAAGCTGCATGTAAGATGTCTGCTAAAGAAATACGCACCGTAGAGTTCGTCGTTCTGCCTACCACTAAGGAAAAGGCAACAAAGATGTTCCAGATAGCAGGAGCCTGCCGGTACGTCTGGAACCATTTCAGGGAGAAAAACCTTGCCGAGTATCAGGCATTCAAAAATGGTAAGGGGCAGAGACCAAGTACAAGTTATTTTTCCCTCGGCGTTGAGTTCACCAAGCTAAGATACAAGACGGAGTGGATGCTCGAACTTCCAGCCAATCCCATCAAGCATACCCTCAAGTATTTTGCAGATGCATTAAAAGAGGCGATGGCTGGGAAGAAAGGTTTTCCGAAGCCTAAGAGCAGAAACAGGCACGCACCGAGCTTCACACTTCCAAGCAAAGAGAATTTCAGAATAAAGAATATTGATAAAAAATACTCTCTGCTTCTTATCCACAGAGTTGGTTGGGTAAAGATGACTCGCAGTGGAGGCAATATCTGGGAAGACGGCCTACCCAAGCAGGTGGTACTTCGCCATGACGGGCACAGGTGGAGGGCCTTTGTCTCCTATGAAGTTGAGGTGGAAGAAAAAATGGATGATGGGGAAGTTCTTGGTGTTGATATGAATGTACGCCAGATTGCCACCTCGGATGGAGATTTCTATCATCTGCCGGATTTAAAGAAAAAAGAAGCGAAGCGGAAGCGGTATCAGCGAAGGATGGCAAGGCAGGTAAAGGGGTCAAACAGGCGGAAGGACACGAAGAAGAAACTTAGGAAAGTAAGCACAAAGATAGCCAACGTCCGCAAGAACTGGGTTCATCAAACTACGAAAGAGATTTCCGGGAAATGCGGAACTGTAGCAGTGGAAAATCTCAAGGTTAAGAACATGACCGCTTCTGCAAAGGGTACTGTGGAGAATCCGGGAAGGAACGTAAGGCAGAAGGCCGGGCTTAACAGGGCGATACTTGATACCGCTTTCGGGGAAGCAAGAAGAAACCTTGAGTACAAGTGCGGGAGGTTAATAGAAGTAAATCCCGCATACACGAGTCAGACGTGTTCGCGCTGCGGACACGCAGAAAAAGAGAATCGTAAAACCCAAGAGCGGTTCCAATGTGTGAGTTGCGGGTTTGTGTCCAACGCGGACACAAACGCCGCGATAAACATAAGGCGTCTGGGAATGGCGCAACTGCACGGCGAGGAGCGTTCTGGTAGTAGACAGACTCCTGTGAACCGTGAAATTGATACGAGGCTACACAATGGTTAGTCAAGTATATAATTCCCAAAAAGTTCTAGGCGGCAGGGAAAAAGTAAAAGTCGCGGTTGCGCAGACGGCTCCCGTGTTCATGGACAAGGAACGGACCCTTGAGAAGGCCTGTCGCGTGATAATGGAAGCGGGGGATAACGGGGCGGAGCTTATCGCATTTCCCGAGGCGTTCATACCAGGCTACCCGGCCTACTACACAGTCGGTTACGAAACCCCGCCGCACGACTGGACGGATTTCATGATCGCGCTTCAGGATAACTCCTTAGTGATTCCCGGGGATGACACCGAGATGCTCGCAGAGGCCGCCCGCGCGGCCGACGCTCACGTGGTGATAGGCTGCAACGAGCTTGACGACCGCAAGGGAAGCCGCACCGTTTACAATTCCCTTCTTTTCATATCTCGCGAAGGCAAAGTGCTCGGCAGGCACAGAAAGCTCATGCCCACCTACACAGAAAGGGTCTACTGGGGCCAGGGGGACGGAAGCGACATAACCACCTACGACACCGACATAGGAAGAATAGGGGGACTTGTCTGCTGGGAAAACCATATGGTTCTCGTAAGGGCCGCAATGGTTTACAGCGGACAGGACTTCCACGTGGCGGTATGGCCGGGAAACTGGAGGAGAGGAGAGGAGAAGCTGCTTGCCGCCGAGACGGAGGATCCCGGAGCGGGGTGCACAGTGCAGCCGCTCATAAGGGTTCACGCGTTTGAATCGGGGGCGTTTGTGCTAAGCGCCTGCGGTTACCTTGACGACGATGATTTCCCGGAAAGATGGCACTACGTGCGCGACGGGAACCACATGAATTACGACTGGGCCAGGGGAGGAAGCTCCATTGTTAACCCAGCCGGCAGATATCTTTTTCCTCCCCATTTCGAAAAAGACGCCATACTCTACGCCGACTGCTACGCAAACCAGATAAAGGCGGTAAAAGCCGTTTTCGATTCCCTGGGACACTATTCAAGGTGGGATGTGGCCAAACTCCTCATCGACAGGGAGAAACGGGAGCCCTTGGCGGAGAAAACCGCAGGACTTCGGATATCCTCCCGGGAAATAAAAAGAATTTCAGACGACTACGGAGTTTCCGAGGAAAAACTTGAAGCAATCGCAGAAGAGCTTAAAAAGCTTTTTAACTGAAGAAGAAAAAGCACTGCGGGTTCGAGTTTTGCAGAAGAAAACCGCCGTTCTGTTCTTCTGCAAAACTTCGAGCGGGACCTGTTTGTCCTTATGTTCCGGTCATTATGTCGGAGAGTTCAAGAACCTGTTTTTCCGCGTGGTAAGAGCTTCTGACGAGCGGTCCCGCTTCCACATGCGGGATACCGATTATTTTTTCTCCGTAGTTTTTAAGAGATTCAAACTCAACGGGATGATAGAACCTTGATACCGGTATATGATCGACAGTGGGCTGCAGATACTGTCCTATGGTAACTATGTCGCACCCGGCGCGCTTGAGATCCTTGAGAGTTTCGACGATTTCTTCGAAACTTTCCCCGAGACCGACCATAATGCCTGATTTGGTAAGCATCCCCGCCCTTCCCGTCTTCGCGGACAGCGAAAGAAGTTCAAGAGATCTGCCGTAGACCGCCTGTGGCCTCACGGACCTGGTTCTTCCTGACTGAGTTTTCTGCGGAAGGGAGTAGAGCCTCGAAACGGTTTCAATATTATGATTCAAAACGTCGGGGGATGACGCTATCACTTTGTGAATCGCTTCGTGTTCCCCCTTGAAGTCCGGGATTAGAACTTCGATCTTTATCCCCGGGGCGCTCTTCCTTACCTCGTCTACGGTCCGCGCGAAGATACAGGCGCTTTCGTAGTTTCTGTCATCCCTGTTTACCGAAGTTATAACTACATGCGCGACCCGCGCGTTGTTTTTCCGAAGCTCCGAGACCGCGGCGGCCACCCGAGCAGGTTCTTCCCAGTCGAGTTCGCCGCCTTTTCCCGTTTTCACATGGCAGAAGCCGCAGCTTCTCGTGCAGACGTCCCCCAGAATCATGAAAGTGAGAGTTCCGGCTCCCCAGCACTCCCCTATGTTCGGGCATTTAGCCTCCTCACAAACGGTGTGAAGGCCAAATTCGCGCACCAGGCTTCTGAGCTTGGTATAATTCGGACCGCTTGGGATTTTCGCCTTTATCCATTCGGGTTTTCTGCGAGTTCCCTTACGACCAGGCATTCGGGTTTCAGTGACAGCAGATCTCATTTCGGCGCCTTGAACACATTATGGGGAGAAGACGGCTCCTGGTAGCCGGCAGGCTTGTTCTGCAGAAGCTCCACCTCCAGCTTCCCGACTTTTTTCTCGAGAGTCTTCACGGTTTCCCTGCTCCGCTTCAGATCGGACTTTGTGGAATGGCCCCTGGCGAAAGTCAGCAGGAAGAAAACAAACGCCCCCAGAAGAAACGAGGCTCCTATTATCCCGGCGTTGTAAACCCCCCACGTACGATCATAGAAGAGAAGATCCAGCTCGATTGTGAACACATGCGTGGCTATCTCGAGGTTCTGAATGAAGAAAATGGCCAGGAAACAGCATACGATCAGGAGAAAAAATCTTTTTACGTGTTTCATCGGTTGTTTGAAAAACGGTTTCGCTACACCAGTGCAACCCATCTAGCTACAACAACGCTTAGAATATCGGTTTTTCGAGAAAATACCAGTCACGTTGCGCACTTCAAAATCGGATCAGAATGAGAGATGCATATAATAGAAATGGGAACCCAGGCTAGTAAATGACGTCGGATATGTAGTAGAGACCGAACCCGGTTCTCACGGGAGAGACAAAACTCACGCGCTCAGAAAGAGCTTCGGGGAAAACGAAATCAACCAATGTTTTTCTCTTCATGGGATACTCCCTGATCCATGAATCCTCATCCAGACCCCCAAGCTTCCTCGCCTCGGCAATCGCTGCCTCAAGAGTGCCGATGCGGTCAATCAGGCCGAGTTCCCTCGCCTGGCTTCCGATGAATATCTTTCCGTCAGAAAGCGAAGCGACTTTCGCCGGGGGCAGATTCCTTCTTTCGGAAATCATACCCTTGAACTGGGAATGGGCGCCGTCTATAAGCGTCTGCAGATAAGCCTTCTGCACTTCGGGCATTTTGCGAAGCGGCGAGCCAAGATCCTTAAACTCCCCGCTCTTTATCACTTCAACCTCCACCTTCGCCCACTTAAGCAGCTGTTCGTAGCTTGCAAACTGCGCTATCACGCCGATGCTGCCGGTCACGGTGCCGGGATTGGCATAAATCGTGGCCGCCGCGCAGGCGATATAGTAACCCCCCGAGGCGGCAACCGTTCCCATGCTGGCCACAACCGGCATCGTTTCGCCCAGGCTTCTGAGTTCCTCATATATTTCCTGGGAGGCCGCGACTCCTCCTCCCGGGGAATTCACCCTTACCACAACAGCCTTTACGGAATCGGTCTCGCGTATTTTTCTTATGCTTTTAATATAGGGATCGGAGTCGATTATTATGCCGTCGATGTTTACCACCGCCACCCCGTCCCCGCCGGGGTTCTGGCTATGGTCCGAGATCAGCACTCCTATGAGAACTCCCGCGGCACAGATAAGGAATATGACCAGAAGGGAGAGGAAGGTCTTAACAAAGAAATTGAAGTCGGGAACTCTCACTTCGCCACCCCTCAGTCAAGGGCCTTGAGTTTTTCGTTCAGGATGTCTCCGAGCTTGGAGGAACTCTCCTGATGGGAAGACGCAAAGTCTCTCATCGTGTCTTTTTCCTGTTTCTTTTCAAGCCTTCTGCGGCTGAGATTCACCTGATGCTTAGGCTTGTTAAAACCCGTGACGAGACCGCTTATCTCGTCTCCGACCTTGATGGACTCCCTGCTGAACTCATCGTCATGAAATTCGCGGATGGCGTAAAATCCCCTCACGTTATCAGCAAGCGCCACGGTGACGCCGCTTTCGAGAATTTCCTCTATCTTCGAGATTACCACGGTCTCGTTGACCTTGTAGTCCCGAAGCACCTTGTTCCACGGGTCCGGGGTAAGCTGCTTGATTCCAAGTCCGATTTTTCTCTGTCTCGGGATGACATTCAGCACAACAAGCTCTATTTCATTTCCCACGTCTTCGTTTGAGAAAACCTCAAGGGGGCTGACTTCCCCCTCCCATCTCAGATTTTCCGGGCGCACGAGCCCGACCATGTCCGGCGCAACTTCGACAAAAACCCCAAGCTCCGTGACGTTTCTTATGGTTCCGCTAACCCTGGTGTTGGGAGGATTGCTCCGCTTGAACTCATCCCAGGGGTTTTCCTGTATCTGCTTGAGGCTAAGCGAAATTCTTCTTTCCTTTGGCTTTACTCCCAGAACCGCGACCTCTATGTCGCTTCCGACTGAAACTACTTCATTTGGATGGCGGAAATTCTTAACCCAGGAAAGCTCGCTTACGTGCACAAGCCCCTCTATCCCGGGCTCAAGCTCAACGAACACGCCGAATTCCGCCGCAAATACCACCTTGCCCCTGACTCTGTCGCCGACCTTGTATCTTTGCTGTATGCTCTCCCACGGATCCTCGGTGGTCTGTTTCACCCCGAGGGTTATTTTCCCGTTTTCGATCTCAAGGCGAAGAATCTTGACCTGAATGTCCTCGCGTTCTTTAAGGACATCTCCCGGGTGCCTTACCCTCCCCCAGGAAAGCTCTCCTATCGGGATAAAACCCTCTATGCCCCCTATGTCCACAAAAGCGCCGGCGTCTATTATTTTCACCACGTTTCCGGAAACAGTCTGTCCTTCGGAGATGGTGGCAAGCGTCTCCTTTCTTTTCTCTTCCCTCTCTTCTTCGAGAATCACCCTTCTCGACACTACTATTCCGTTATCGTTGTTCTGAATGATGCGGGTCTCGATCGTCTGTCCTACCATCTCGTCAAAATCCGCAACCGGTCGCAGGCCGACCTGGGAACCGGGAAGAAAGACCTTGAAGGGAGCATTCCGCCCTATATCGCAGCTAAAACCGCCCTTAACTCTGTTTAGAATCCTCGTGGAGACCGGTTCTTTGTTCTTGAATTTCTCCTCGATCGCCCTCTTTTCTCTGATCTGGTCCGCTTTTTGTTTGGAGGCCCTGACGGTGTTCGGGTTAGGTCTTTCGACCAGCACCTCTATTTCCGAGCCCACTGAGACTTCATATTCGCCGTCTTTGTTTAGAAATTGGTTTATGGGAACTATGCACTCGAACTTAAATCCGAGGTCTATGAAAACAGCGTCGGAATCAACTCTTATGACCCTTCCTTTCGCTATTTCTCCGTTCTCGGGCTCGCTTAAGCGCGATTCCATACTTTCATCAAGTAACTCCTCAAAACTCTTCTCTTTAGAATCCGTAATACCATTATCCTGAGTCATTTTGTTTAGCCGCCTTCGCCATCAGTCTTTTACTAATAAGGGCAAGGTTACATGAAAATCGCCTAAAATGAAAAGAGTGTTTGAGAAGAAAAATTATTTTGAATCGCCGCGCAGAGAGAGATTTTTTGTGCGAAGAAATATTGCCGCAATCACATCTTCGACACTCATTCGGGTCGTATCTATCACCACGGCATCCGGGGCAGGATGAAGAGGGTTTTCCGCGCGAAGCGTGTCGCGACGGTCCCTTCTGCGAAGCTCGTCCTGAACGTCCAAGAGGGGGGGATTTCCCCGCTTGTTCTGAAGAAATCTCCTTTTCGCTCTCTCGGCAACCGTAGCGTCAAGATAGAATTTATGCTTTGCCCCGGGAAAAACATAGGTTCCCATATCCCTTCCCTCGGCAACTATGTTTCCCCCTTCCCCGATCTTTCTCTGAGTCCCGATGAGAAATTCCCTTACTTCGGCAAGCTCCGCGAGTTCGGAGGAAAGGGAAGATATCGCCTCCGTCCTTATAAGTTCAGAGACGTCGCGCCCGTCAAGAAAAACACGGCCCTCCGCAGAGAATTCCACCGCAGTTTGAGAAAGCAGCCGCGAGAGCGAAGCGGAATCCCGCGGGTCAACCCCTGCCCCGCTTGCCTTAAGAGCCACGGCCCTGTACATGGCGCCCGTGTCAAGACACCAGAAACCGAGAAGCTCGGCAACTCGCCTGGCAACGGTGCTTTTTCCCACTCCCGAAGGTCCGTCTATGGTAACAATATTGTCGCCGTCTCGTTTCATTTGGAGTTTGCAAGGGTCTCAAAGAGCGAAAAGAATTCAGGAAACGAAATGGAGACGCATCCAGAGTCCCCGATCACCGTCTCCCCCCGGGCCCGCGTGGCGGCAACAGCAAGAGACATGGCGACCCGGTGGTCTCCTCGGCTCTCGCATCGGGCGCCGCGAAGCTCCTCCGTGCCGTTTATAATCATGCCGTCAGGTGTTTCCTTTATGTCCGCTCCCAGTTTCGAAAGCTCACCCGTCATGGCGCTTATCCTGTCGGTCTCCTTTACCCGAAGCTCCCCCGCACCGCTTATCACCGTTTCGCCCTCGGCAAAACACGCGGCCACGGAAATAACGGGAAGTTCGTCTATGGCCCGAGACACCGACTCTCCCTCTATGCGCGCGGCGCGAAGCGCACTGTGGCGGGCAATCAGGTCCCCCACAGGTTCCCCGCAGCACTCGCGGCGGTTCTCAACCGAGATGTCAGCCCCCATTTCCCGAAGAATATCGAGCACTCCCGTTCTAAGCGGGTTAAGTCCCACGTTTTTTACCATGACTTCCGATCCCGGGTTCAAAAGCGCGGCGACGATGAAAAAAGCCGCCGATGAGATATCCGAGGGAATTTCAAGCTCGGTTCCCGAGAACTCAACTCCCGGACTTACCGAAACGCGTGTTCCGCTTGCTTCGACCGGAACCCCGAAGTGGCGAAGCATCCTTTCGGTGTGGTCCCGGGTTCTTTCGGGTTCAGTAACGCTGGTCCGCCCCTCGGCGTAGAGTCCAGCTAGCAGAAGCGCGGACTTTACCTGCGCGCTCGCCACGGGAGAGCGGTAATCCATTCCCCGAAGATCCGAGCCCGTTATGTGAAGCGGAAGGGTTTCCCCTTCTCCGGAGATCCGAGCCCCCATCATGCGAAGCGGAACAGTAACTCTTGACATGGGACGGCTGCGAAGCGAGGGGTCCCCGGTAATCGTGGAGGGAAAACTCTGGGCGCTCAGGAGACCTGCAAGCAGCCTGGCGGTGGTCCCTGAATTCTCGGCGTCTAAAGTTTTGCGGGGCGCCTCAAGGCCAAAAAGCCCTTTTCCCGAGATCTTCACTTCCCCCTCGTTTACATCCACTCTTATCCCCATGCTTCCGAAGGCATTTGCGGTAGCAAGGGTATCGCGGGAAGCCAGAAACCCGCTTGCCCTGGTTTCCCCCCGCGCGAGCGAGCCCAGGATAACGGCCCTGTGGGAAATGGATTTATCTCCCGGAGGGATTATCTCTCCGGCAAACGCTCGGGTTTTTTCCTTCAGTGTGAAATCGGCCATATCCTCGAGTGAGAATTATATACTTATACTCAGCAAAACAATATATAATAGTCAAATAGAGCAGACTCGGCGGGTGTATTCTGCTGAACGCACGCGATGAAGACGGAAGAAAAGAACATATTCGGCGAAGAACTAAAGGAATGCAGTACGGACCCGATGACCGGATTTTTCAGGGACGGATGCTGCAGGGCGGCGGTCGAGGATCTGGGACTTCATCTGGTATGCGCGGAGATGACAGAGGAGTTTCTCGAATTTTCGAAATCCAGGGGAAACGATCTCATAACCCCCCGCCCCGAGTTCGGTTTCGAGGGGCTTCGGCCCGGAGACAGATGGTGTCTTTGCGCGCTTCGCTGGAAAGAGGCGCTTGAGGGCGGTGTGGCTCCTCCTGTTTTTCTGCAGTCGACCCACGAGTCGGTACTCAGAATCATTGACCTCTCCGATCTTAAAAAACACGCGGTCGACGTATCCTGAACCTTGATTCCCCCGGATTTGCGTATACCCTCTTCTCACCGTGAAATACCTAGTGCTCCAAGGTGACGGCATGCCCGACCACAAGCTCCCCGAGCTTCGGGGCAGGACTCCGCTTGAAGTTGCCGATACCCCCAACCTTGACGCGATTGCCAAGCGGGCCGAGATCTTCGGGACCGCGAAAACCATTCCCGACCCGCTTCCTCCGGGAAGCGACGTGGGAAACCTCGCGGTGCTTGGCTACGACCCCATGAAATACTACACCGGGAGATCCCCTCTTGAAGCCGCGAGCATCGGCGTCTCGCTCGGGGAAACGGACGTCACGGTGCGATGCAATCTTGTAACTCTCGCGCAGAGAAACGGACAGACGATCATGGAGGACTACAGCGCCGGGCACATAACTGACGATGACGCGGCCGGCATTATCGAGGATCTTAAAAAAGAATTCGACGGGGAGGAGTTCTCCCTAAGCCAGGGGGTAAGCTACAGGCATCTTCTGCTCTGGCGCAAAGGAAACAGCGGTATCCAGACAACCCCGCCCCATGACATTTCAGGAAAGGAAATCATTCCCTGGCTTCCTTCGGGAGACGGGGCGGAAAAACTCCTGAGCCTCATGGAGAAATCCCGCAGGATACTTAAAGATCATCCTGTAAACAGGAAGAGAAGGGCCGAAGGAAAAAACACCGCGGACTCCGTATGGCTCTGGGGCGAGGGAACAAAACCCGACATGCCGTCCCTTAAGGAGCTTTACGGAATCACCGGGTCCGTGGTATCGGCGGTCGATCTCGTAAAGGGAATCGGTATATTTGCCGCGATGGAAATAATCGAGGTTCCGGGAGCGACAGGGTACCTTGACACAAACTACGCGGGAAAAGTAAGCGGCGCGCTTGACTCACTGCAACGCGTCGACCTCGCGATGATCCACATAGAGGCGACGGATGAAACGGGGCATGTGGGAGACGCCCGTCTCAAGATACAGGCAGTCGAGGATTTTGATCAAAAAGTAGTGGGACCCGCCCTCAGCGGGATGGAGCAGTTCGATGAATACAGGGTGCTTGTGCTCTCAGATCATCCAACCCCTATAGACCTTAGGACTCATTCAAGCGAACCAGTCCCCTTCGCCATACTCGATTCCGCAAATTCTTCTGTAAGGGATGACTCGCTTGTCTACACCGAGGACTGCGCCGCCTCAAACGGAGTCTTCGTCGAAGAAGGCTGGAAGCTCATGGGAACGCTTGTCGCCAGATAGGAGCAAGGCGCCTCAGAGATAATACTTGAGCCCGACAGTTAGGGTCCAGCTGTCTGTGTCGCCAACTTCGAAATCTGACGTAATCGGCGTAATGCCGTCCGCGCGCACGGCTTCGTGGCCCCGGGCCCGCGCCCAAGGCACATCATCGTGGTCAAAACCACTGAAACGCATCCAGCGAACCTTGGCGCCGACTGAAAGATCGTGGCCAAGCGCGTAATCAATTCCGCCTGCCACCTGAAAGCCAAACCTGCTTTTTTCAAGCTCCGCATCAATGGAGCTGGTCGTGCCCGCAGCAGCCATCTGCCACGGCTCCGTCCCCAGATCGCTTCCGCGCAGGAATCTCGCCGAGTAGCGCATTTGAACCGAACCGATGCCTGCTCCGCCTCCTATGTAAGGAGTAAAAGACGAATCGTTTCGGAAATCATAGTAGGCGTTCAGGAAAAAATGATGAGCACTGAGGTCATACAGGCGTTCTGAAGGAGGGTCGTTCTCGTCCCATTCGCTCCTCTTCTGATCAATCGGGGTGTCGTTGTCTGCCGATCCGAGGCGAGCGAGTCTTCTCTCAGAGCCTTGGCGACGATTAAGATACTCCGCCTCGAAGCGCAGTCCGTTTTCAAGCGCGTAACCGAGGGTGGCGCCGCCCACGAAGCCCACAGCCGGGGTAAACACGTTCTCGATGGCAGATGCCGTAGGGGTCAAACACTCCGGGTCGTTCGGAGGAGTCGTACCGGAGGGGTAAAGAAAGGGGTCGCACCTGGTTGGACCATCTACAAAGGAATGGGAAATGTTCAGATCGCCGGATTTTGAAAATCCGGCTTCAAGCCCGAAATAAAACCTGTCCTCAGCCGAAACCGACGATGAACCAAAGATTAAGAGCAAAGCTACAAACCAAAACATCGCATATCTCACGTTATTACCCGCCTTTTTGGAAATTACGTATTATGACCGCTTTTAAACAATACAGAAAAATCACGCCTTTTTTACCTCTTCCCAGATCTCATCCATCTGCTCCATGGAAAGAGCGTTTATCTCCCCGGTCCGCACTTTCTCCTCGAACCGTGAGAATCTCCCTATGAACTTCTCTATGGCCCCGTGAGACGCAGTTTCGGCATCGATATCAAGATGTCTTGCCAGATTCACAACGGAAAAAACAAGGTCTCCCCATTCCTCCCGGGATCTGTTTTTCTCTCCGGCCTCCATTTCCCTCTCAAGCTCAAGCAGTTCCTCCCTTACCTTCGCAAGAACCGCGGAGGCGTTATTCCAGTCAAACCCGGAGCGGGCCGCTTTCTCGCCGACCCTCTGCGCCCTCATCAAAGAGGGCATGGCTCTCGGTATTTCCTCAAGATCGGGCTTCCCTTTTTTCTCCTTGAGCTTCTCTGCGTTCCAGGTCCTCAGGGCGTCGGCCGCGTCCTTGGCCTTTTTTTCTCCGAACACGTGAGGGTGTCTTCTTACGAGCTTGTCGTGGAGTCTCTGGGTGACGTCGTCTACGTCGAATTTCCCCTCCTCATTGGCTATCTGGGAGATAAAGACAACCTGGAAGAGAAAATCTCCAAGCTCCTCCATGAGCCCGTCTGTGTCCCCAAGCTCTATTGCCTGTATTACTTCGTAGGCCTCCTCGAGAACATACGCACGAAGCGACCCGAGCGTCTGTTCCCTGTCCCACGGGCAGCCTCCCGGAGCGCGTAGACGCCTCGCGAGCGAAACTATATCGTAAAAAGTCTTTTTATCTTCCATAACTCCTGGGGGAAGCCTAGACCCGAAACCTCTTAGAACACCGGGTCAGGTTTTCGTTCCCGTCCCGCGTCACCAGAACCACATCCTCTATCCTGACTCCCCCGAGACGCTTGTAGTAAAGACCGGGCTCTACAGTAACAACGTTTCCCTCCCTAAGAATCTCGCTTCCGGGGCCAATCCTTGGCGGCTCGTGTATGTCAAGCCCGAGGCCGTGTCCCGTGGAATGTATGAACCCCTCGGGGCTTGCGGAACCCGAAGCCGTGGTAAGAAACCCCCGTTCCGTGAAAAAATCCATTACCGCGCCGTGCACATCTTTTGATCTCACGCCGTCTTTTATCATGGAAAGCGCGATTTTCTGGCCGCGCAAAACGGTATCGTACATCCTTGAAAGTTCCGCCGAAGGCTCGCCCTTGACTACCGTCCTAGTCATGTCGCCGAAGTAGCCGTTCTCCTGGGATCTCGGGAAAATGTCGATCACCACCGGCCACCCGGCCTTAAGAGTACCTGAGCCCATCTCGTGGGGCATGGAGCCCTGAACTCCTCCGGCCACTATGGTGTTTGAAGCCAGGTACCCCCGCGCGGCAAGGTATGAGCTTATGGCGGAGCGCACTATCTCGGAGGTAAGGGGCTTTCCGTCACGGTAAAGCACGGAACCCTTCACCACTGAATCCGATATAATTGAAACAGCAATCCTCATGGCCCATGCCGTAGCGTAAAGCGCCTTCTTTATGAGTGAAACTTCCGCCGGGGATTTCCTGAGGCGCCCGGGAAAAAGAAAATCCGTTTTCGCGGTCCTGACGAAAAAACCGGCTCCCCGAAGCGCGTCGGCGTAGGAAACCGGAAAGTACCTTTGGACAATAAGGCTTCTTATCCCTCTTTCCCTGAGGATTGCCGCGGCCACCTCGGCAATGCCGGGTCTTTTTCTCCTGCCACTGCCGCGAATCCTGGCAATCCACTCCCCGAGCGGGACGACCCGCTCTACTGTTGCCTCTTTTTTCCCCCGTTCAAGTTCAAGGTCGCTTAGAACAAGCGTTCCTTCCCCGTCGTGTTCGAAAAAAATAACGGGATCCGGAACGAAAAAACCGGTTCTGTGGTAAAGATCAGAATTGCGCTCGCTCGAATCGATTATAAGATAGGCTGTTTTGCTCACGCCGAAAACTATACAGTAAATCCGGGCGGACGGGCAAACACGGCGGCGGCTCTTTCCGCCTGCGCTTTGACAACCGCCTCCGGCAGATGTATTTTATTGTTGGAGTGGTAAAAGAAATCTGTACTGCGAGGAGGCAGAGGAAATATGTTTTCCGTAACTCCAAAAGCCGTAGATGAAATAAAAAGGCTTCTTGCCGAAGATGATATTAAGGACGCGTTTCTTCGCGTTAGGATAGTGCCCGGCGGCTGTTCCGGGTTCTCCTACGAGATGGGATTTGACGACGAGACCGATGAAGGAGACAACATGATTGAATCCGGAGGCATAAAAGTCGCCATTGACGAGATCAGCTATACCTATCTCGACGGGTCGGTTCTGGATTTCAAGGATGGTCTTAACGGAACGGGCTTCGCGATCGAAAACCCGAACGCGACCGGTTCCTGCGGCTGCGGACAGTCTTTCACAGCGTAAAAAAACAGAAATCCGATATCCGGATTTTCCCCCACAAAAACCCTCGCCGGGTCCCGCAGCGAATCTTCGTCGCAGAATTCACCGAGCGCACGCAAGCCGAAAAAGCGGGTTTCCGGGCCCGCAGAGCGGCGTGCGGGCAGCAAGTCACGGGTGCCCGGGAGAACAGATTCCTTTTTGCGCAGACAGATTTGGTTATATAATTATATGTAATCGATTCACTGAGCGGTTACCGCAGAACATACCATGGCATCAACGGCAAAAATACTCAAGGCCCACGAGGAAGCAAAGAGCTTTGACAGGATAAAGTCAAAGCACCTGATCGGAACCCTTTTTACCGACTTCACTCCCTGGGACAAGCTCTACGGGTTCAGAAACTTCATACACGCCCCTTCGGGCAAGAAGATCGAGTTCGTTAACGATTCCGCTCTCATAGCGGGTACCGCCGTGTTCAAGGGCACGGGAGAGGAAGTGGCCATAATAGCCCAGCAGACCCCTTCAAGCGAAAAGGAAAGAACGAAGCTTAACTACGGAATGATAAAGGCCGACGGTTACGGGCTTTCTTTATGCATGATGGAATACGCCGAACAGAACCGCCTCAAACTCTACACTTTCATTGACACCGTGGGCGGGGATCCCTATGAGTACTCGGCCGAGAAACTTCAGTCCTGGCTGATTTCCTACTGCCAGTCGAAGATGATTTCCCTGAAAACAAAAACAATAAGCACGGTGCTCGGTCTCGGGGGGAGCGGGGGCGCGATAGCGATACAGCTTGGACACAGAAGACTGATGCTCTCGCGAGCCGAATATTCCGTAATAACCGCAGAGGGATGCTCCGCCATTCTTTTCAGAAGCGCTGACAAGGTGGCTGAAGCGCTTGAGGTGCTGCAGCCCACGGCGACCTACATGAAGAAGTATGGAATAATAGACGATATAGTAAAAGAAGCCTCCATAGGAAAAGACGGATACATCCCCTCGACACTTAAGAATCTGCAGGCATCGCTCACCGCCGCGTCAAAGGAGGTGGACCGCTTTGACGTAAGGCATCTGCGCAACGAACTGCGGAGAAAAATCGAGAGATGCGGGCGGACGAAAAAACAGCGCCCGATCTATGAGGGAATAGCAAAGAAAATAAAGGCCTGGCTTCCCCACTACTTCAGCGGGAAAAAAGAGAATCCCGATATCTCCGAAATGCAGATAGCCATCTACGGAGCGGAACCTCATTTCTGCAACGATGAAAAAGACGGTCAGGGGAAGATCATACGTCCCGGATGCAAAAAACAGCTGACAAAAGAAAATCTCCACGCGAACAACTCCTCCTGTCCTTACTGCGGCCGCCCCGAGGCGCTGAGTTCCGATGACTATCTGGACTTCCTTCTGGACGACACTTCCTTCCACGAGATAGAACCCAAGCTCTCCATTGAAGATGTCGACCCCGTTTACAAGTTTTTCAATTATTCATCCTCAATACAGAAACTCGCGGGGAAAACCGACTCCAAAGACTCCCTCGTGACCGGCTACGGAACCATGTTCGGCATACCGGTAGCGGTAGCGGTCTGCGATTTCAGGTTTATGGGCGGATCGATGAGCGCTGTTTTCGGCGAGAAGATGAACATAGTGGTGGACTACGCCATAGAGCGCAGGCTTCCGCTCCTGACCGTAACGGTAAGCGGAGGGGCCAGAATGCAGGAAGGAACGGTGGCTCTTTATCAGATGGCTAAAACAATATCGGCAATCATGAGACTGAGAGAAAGCGGACTTCCGAACATATCCATACTTGGCCACCCGACAACCGGAGGCGCTCTGGCCAGTTACTCAGTTCAAGGGGATTTTATAATAGCGGAGAAAAAAGCGACTATAGCCTTTGCCGGAGATCGGGTCGTCAAGCTCACAAGCGGCGGCAGGGGGGTCGATCCCGAAATAATGACCTCTGAGTTTTACGAGAAAAACGGAGGGGTTCACCTGGTGCTTGAAAGAAGCCAGATAAAACCCGCCATATCCGGGCTGCTTAAGTTCAGGGGATTCAGCAACAGCCTCGACACAGGGTCTTTTCACCAGCGACCCGCAGGCACTTACGAAGATGACTGGCTTTAGCGAAATCCAGCCCCTCATAGCTC
This sequence comes from Thermodesulfobacteriota bacterium, assembly GCA_965208155.1. Taxonomy (GTDB): domain Bacteria; phylum Desulfobacterota_D; class UBA1144; order Nemesobacterales; family Nemesobacteraceae; genus Nemesobacter. Next base: position 1,327,751 of record OZ242322.1, on the reverse strand, counting down.
AACTGACCGATATACTCAAGAGATGGCGCGGGGGAACATAGAGTCCGGGCGGGAGAGGTTCTCCCACCACCGATTGTTCCGCGAAACGGCTGTGTCTTGTCAGGAATCTTGTAATCCAGAAACTGATTTTTCCCTCGAGTAGGTACCGTCCATCCCCGTTATTCTTGAAATTTCCTCCGGGGAATCAAGAATCTCACCCTTGCCCATCTTGTAAAGAAAGTTGGCGTTGTCCCTCGGGGCGTCGCTTTTTACGTTCGGGTCGAAGAAAACCTCTTTGGTGTGAACGAGTCCCGCGCGGTTATACGAGGAAAGCTCGTATTTCATTCCCATCCGAAGCGCGTCGCACGGGCAGGCTTCGACGCAGAAGCCGCAGAAAACGCAGCGCATGAAATCTATGTTGTATACCTTGGGTCTTCTCTCGATTCCGTAATCGTCTGCGGGTTCCGAAACGATGGAGATAGCCTGGGTGGGACACGCGATCTCGCATAGCTTGCACGCGACGCACCTTATCTCGCCCTCGTCATCGGCAGGCATTACGTGAAGCCCCCGGTAGTTCTCGGGAAGCGCCTTTACCTCCTCCGGGTATTTCACGGTTATCGGCTGATGGTGCGTAATGTGCCTTATGGTGATCATAAGACCCTTTAGCACCTGGGGAATGTAGAGCTTCTCCCAGAAAGAAAGCCGCGGGCGCTCAAGCACTTTTACGTTTATCGCCATAGCAACCATCTATATACCACAGAAAGGGGAAACATTGAAGCCGCTAGCGGAAAAAACTGCCGCGACGGCGAAGAATGAGGACAAGAGCGAGTGCCGAGCCGCAAAGAAGCCAGAGCGCCGTTTCGCCGTCTCCCAGAACAAGCTTGCCCGTCCCTGTCATGAAGCAGAGAAGAAAGGACACGACAAGCGACCAGTTAAGAAAAACAGAAGAAAGAACTCCCCGCCCCGGCACAATCCCCGCTCTCTTGCGTACAGGCGACCAGAGGCCCGGAGGCCTCACCCTAGAGTAGAATTCCGAGAGTTTTTCCCAAGACTCGGGAGCGGTGGCGAAAGTGGCCGTAACCCAGCATGCTATCGAGACGGGAACGACAAGTATGTGATGGCGCAGTTCAAGCGGAATGCCCCTGGCCTCGGTGTAGAGAATCAGAACCAGCATGGTCGCAAGCGACGAGGCAAGCGCCACTATCTCGCTCCAGGCGTTTATCCTCCACCAGAACCACCTGAGTATGAGCACGAGGCCGATTCCCGAACTCATGGCCCAGAGGAATATCCAGGCGTCCCCTATGTTTTTTATCTGAAGCGCCACCACACCCGCGATGACGGCAAGCGCCACGGTCACGATCCTCGAGACAGCCACGTAATGACGTTGCGGTGCGCTTTGCCGCACGAACCTTCTGTAAAGATCATGCACGAGATACGAAGCTCCCCAGTTAAGGTGCGTCGATACCGTGGACATAAACGCCGCGAGGAAGGAAACCAGCAGAAGACCCCGAAGACCCGGCGGGAGAAAGTCCCTTATCATCACAAGGTACATCGACTCATCATCCCCGCCCGTCATCCCGGCCGCCTCGGGAAAGACTATCACCGAAGCCAGCGCAACAAGAACCCACGGCCAGAGACGAAGCACGTAATGGTTAAGCGCGAACCACGCCGTGCCCGCCAGGGCGTGTCTCTCGTCCTTCGCGGAAGAGAGCCGCTGTATGAAGTAACCTCCACCGTCAGCGTTATGGGAAGACCACCAGACCACGGTCATAAAGATAAGGAAGGTGAAAAAGTCAGAGGAGAAAAACTCTTCAGTGCCTGCAGGCTGCGTGATGAACATGGATGTCTGCTCGGGGGGAAGCTCCGCGATTTTGCTTACAAACTGTCCGTACCCTCCGACCGCGTCAGAATTTATGACCACAACCGCGAGTATCACCGTGGCGCCGAGCGCTATTGCGTACTGCACGAAATCCGTTATCACAACCCCCCAGAGCCCGGAGAAAACCGTGTAGACAAGCACGATTCCAACGCAGATGGAAACCGCATATATCTGCCCCACTCCGAAGAAGACCTCGAACACCTTGGTCATCGCGGTTATCACCCACCCCATCACTATGAAATTGAAAATCGTCGAGAAATAAAACGCCTTGAACCCCCGGAGAAACGCCGCGGGGCGGCCACCGTAGCGAAGCTCTATTAATTCGTTGTCGGTTATAACCCGCGCCCTTCTCCAGAGTCTTGAGAAAACCACTATCACAAGCGCGTGGCTGAAGATGTAGTTCCACCAGAACCAGTTCTTCCATATCCCCTCGGTTCTTATCCACCCGGTTATGGCAAGCGGGGTGTCGGCGGCGAAGGTGGTGGCGACCATAGAGGTTCCGAGGAGCCACCAGGGAAGCCCCCGTCCCGAAACGAAATAGTCTGAAAGGCTCCCGGATGCCCTCCTCGAAAAATAAACCCCCACTCCCAGGGAAAAAACGAGGTAGAGACCAACCAGTATCCAGTCTACGGCGTAGAGTTTCATGGAGCTGTTTTCACCGGAAGCCTCGCCGAAGACACCCGCTCCCCCGCAAGGATTTCCGCGGCCGCCCGGCCCGCTGCGCGCGAGGAGTCAAAAAGCGAGACCACCGTATCGAAAAAGGGGAACTCCGCCGCGGGATAGGGAGAGCCGGAGGTAAGCAGAATTTTTTCACCCGGAAACAAGGAAAGGTCATTTATGTAATCGGCTGCCGCCGGGGGGATAATGCAGTTCTCCGTCCAGCCTGCCGGGGCGGCGGACAAAACGCAGACAAGCGAGGAGGAGGCCTGGGGTTCCAGTGTATCGGGCCAGTGAGAACATTTCTCTACCGTCACTCCTTCCCCCGAGAGTCCCTCGCAAAATCCCCCTAGAAGTTCATCTGTATTCTCTTTGCCGAAGTGAAAAACGGAAACCTTGGCGCCGCGGAGACCTCCTCCTCTCAAAACGCAGACCGCCCGGCGGGAGATATCCATTGCCTGCCCGGCATTTCTCCCGAAATCGGGCGCCGGGATCTCTTCACCGCCCGAGGCAACAAGCCCCTTCGCGTAGGATATCCTGGAGAGAGACTCTCCCCGCGCGGGGTCTTGAAAAAAGTCATCTCCCGCCCGTCTTTTCAGGAACCCTTCGGGATCCCTTGGGTCAAGAACTATGTCCACTCCGCCTGCAAGCGCGGCCAGAATGTTTTCCTCCTCCCGCTCATCTCCTCCCAGCGCGTCCATCCTGAAGGAATCCGAGACGACCAGGCCGTTGAATCCGAGTCTTCCGCGTAGAAGGTCACGCAGAATCGGTTCCGAGAGTGTGGCGGGGACTCCAAGCGGGTCAAGGGCGGGAAAACAGACATGGGCCGGCATCACGCAGTGAAGCCTTTTCGCAATCGCTTCCTGAAAAGGCGGAAGATCCGATTCCATGAGGCGCTCAAGCGACCTGTTGACGATGGGAAGACGCACATGGGAATCCTCAAGGGTGGCTCCGTGACCTGGAAAGTGCTTCGCGCAGGCGAGCACCCCCTCTTTCTGGATGGTTTCAGCAAATATCCCGCCCAGCCTTGAAACAAGCGCGGGGTCATCCGAGAAGGCTCTTGCGTTTATTATCGGATTAAGGGGCTCGGTATTCACGTCAAGAACAGGGGCGAAGGCGAGATTAAGCCCGCAGTACTTCATCTCCCGGGCAGTTATGACTGCCTGGCGTCTCAAAATCCCCTCGTCGTCTATCGCTCCCTGGGCCATCGCGAAAGGAAAAAGAGTCCCTCCGGAAACCCGCTGACCTAGGCCCCTTTCAACGTCGCACCCGAAAAAAAGCGGAAATTCCGAGATGGACGCAAGCTTCCTCGTGGTTTCCCTGACCAGATTGACGTCCCCGTTAAATACTATGAACCCGCAGACGGCGAAATCCCGAACCAGCCGCTCGGCCCGCTTTACGGACCCGGCGTCGGAAAAATCGATTCTCGGCATAAGGAACTGCGCCGCCCTCCGGGGCGCGGAAAGATCTTTTGACGAAAACACGGCCGGATTCTCATACATTGCTATGCCACGTTCTTTCCTATTGAGATTTTTCCGAGAATCGTGGCGTCCCGGGCCCCCGTGACCCCCGGCACGTTTGTCCTGTTCGCGCACACGGTCTCGTTTGCAAGCACCGCGAACCCAACGGCTTCCTTCGCGTCCGAGGGAATACCGTACTCACCCGAGAGGGAAAGCGGAACCGGGGCCAGCTTTTCGCGAAGCCTCAAGACCATGACCGGGTTTCGGGCCCCACCCCCGCTCAGCACAACTTCACTTACATCCGCACCCGGATAAACGAACCTCTCGTAAGCAGAAACTATCGAGCAGACGGTAAACTCAACGAGCGTGCGGAGGAGGTCAGGCGTGGATATCCCCTCTTTTTCCGCAAGAGAAAAAAGCCTGCCGGCCATTTCCTCCCCGAAAAGCTCCCTGCCGGTCGATTTCGGGGGTTTGATATCCAGATAGGGATTTTTCATGAGGCTTTGGAGAAGGTCCGTTCTGACTGAGCCTCTTTTCGCCATCGCGCCGTCTTCATCGAAACTCCTCCCGCCCCCGGAGGCAATGCGCACCACAGAATCGATCAGGGAATTTCCGGGGCCCGTATCAAACGCCAGGAGTTCATCAAACTCCCCCGTAACCAGCGTGCAGTTGGAAATGCCCCCTATGTTCTGGGCGATAACGCCCTTCCCGGCCCCGGAGAACAGCAGGTAATCCAGATAGGAAATAAGCGGGGCCCCCTCTCCCCCGGCCGCGATGTCTCTCGTTCTGAAATCCCCCACCGTGGTAATTCCCGTGGCCTCGCAGATAACATCCGCTTCGCCGAGCTGAAGCGTGGAGGAAACCCCTTCTCCAAGAGAGGGAGGGTTGTGAAAAACCGTCTGGCCGTGAGTTCCCACAAGATCCACTTCGGTCGTCTTCAGGGCGGCTTTGCGAAGAAGATCAAAAACCGCGGCGGCAAACTCCTGGCCGAGCAGGAAATTGAGATCGGACACCGAACCCGCACTCAGGGAACCGGGCGAGAGAAGAAGCTTTTTCGCGTCATCTGAGTACTCCCGGCAGATGAAATCCTCAACCCGAACCTCGGTGTCTCTCCCCGAACCGCGAATTCTTACCAGGGCCGCGTCGATACCATCCATCGAGGTTCCGGAAATGAGACCGACGACCAGTCTTTGTTCTTTTGAAATTATCGGATGAAGCCAGTTCACTCGAAAAAAGCTACCTGATGAAAAAGCAGTTTAGCAGGCAGCCGCTTCCAAGGAGTGCTTGAGGCAGCCAAACACTATCGCTCCCAGAGCTCTTTAAGCGGCATGGCCAAAATCCGCCCGTCTTTCATATTAAAGATATCCGAGCCGGCGTAAAACAGTATCCCACGCACAAAATCCGATCCGCAACGGTCCGCAAGTCTTCTAAGCCCGCGGCCGTCCCTCGGGGCAATTCCGCTTGACGCCTTAATTTCTATCCCCCAGATTTTCCTGCCGAGCGTAATAACCAGATCCACTTCCACTTTATCCTTGTCCCGATAGTGCCAGAAGCGCAGATCAGGATTCGTCCATGTCGCCTGGGCAACAAGCTGCTGCAAAACGAAGGTCTCAAGCAAGTGCCCCATGCGCCCTCTGTCGGATAACCAGTCGGAAGCCCCAAGATTCATAAGCATTGCGGCAAGTCCGCTGTCAAGCAAATGCACCTTCGGCGATTTGATCAGGCGTTTTGAGGTGTTGGAGTGCCAGGCGGGCAGGCGGCGTAACAGAAAAAGACGCTCAAGAACAGCAAGCCAGCTCTCCACCGACTCCCTGTGTACGTGTAGATAGCAAATTAAAATGACCGCTTTTCTAACAAATGAATTGACCGGTTTTAGATTTGTCACATTAGTCTCGGAGGGCGTAGCCCGAAGAGGCTGATGTGAAACTGGGATCACCTACATGACCTCCTATCTGGATACTGTCTCTGTTTACTCTTCCTCCCTTGCTTAATCTCCCCACGCTGTCATAACTCCCAACCCTGCGCTTACCATGATATACAGCCATTCTCCCGTCATCATATTCATGCACCATTACATTCGCCCTTACGAAGTGATAACGATCCTTAACCGGGGGAATCTGCAACTTCATCCCCTTGTAGCTCACGCAGTTGTCATTGCCCACAACCCTCGGATTCTTAATACACAGTATGTTGTCAAGATCCACTCCGAGCAGAGGTACAAACGCGCTTCCCTGTTCCCCCGGCTCCACAGAGAACTTCTCGTTAAAGGGTCCGAGGAACCTCTGCGACAGATACTCATTTGCCTCCTCCATCCCCCTGATACCCGCTTCCCTCAACTCCTGGGGAAGCCTCCCCTGCAAAGTCCTGAACATCCTCTCGCTTCGCCCCCGCGCCTGCGGTGAATAACCAGGTATCATCCTGACTCCCAATTCTGCCATCGCTCGCCCAAACTGCGTCAAATTCTCCTTGTCCACTCGACCTCCCGCCACAGGCGTTATCCAGTAATGAGACCCTCTGTCACTGTAGAAACTCGAAAAGATACCTCTACCCTCCAACACCTCCCGGACTCCTCTGAAACTGCTCTGTGTGCCCTCCTGACCTACGAAGAAGGCACTGTATATCTCCCCCGTGGCGTCATCCATCGTAACCACAAGATCCCACTTCTCCCCAGAAACCCATTCGTGGTCGCTTGCGTCCTGATGTATCATCATCCCCTCACGAGGTTTGCGGTCACGTAACTGTCGGTGTGGTCCCCTGCGCCGAGACGGCTTTACAAGCTCCGCGCGGTGAAGGCAGCTCTTAACCCAGTTGTAGGAACGCTTGCCCTCGTGGCGCTGGGTATAAGCCTCATAAAAGTGAACAACGTTACGTCCCATGTAGAGATCCCGGTAAAGACTCTCCACCTCTACCACTTCCTCAACGGATGCCCTTCTGGGGGATGTGCGCTCGACCCGTTTGTCCAGAAGACCTTCTGTGCCTGAGTTTTCATAGCGAATTGCGTAGCGGCGGAATGTTCTTTCACTCATGTTGAGTATCTCCGCCGCATCCGCTTGTCTAAGCTCCTTGTCCTTCCACTTCCGGTATATCTGCTCAAATCGCATCTTCCGTACCTTCTGTAGTGCCTCTGCCTGGTTCATAGATCCCTCCTGAAACGAAAAATCTAAAACCGGACAGTTCATTTGTTAAGAAACCGGACAATTAGTTTATTACTTACAGCGTTCAGGAGCCAACTGCCTGACCAAGGTAGTTTTCCCGCTTTGGCGCGGACCCAAAAGACAAACAACAGGCGTATCTTCCAGCGCAGTCCGGATAGCCGGGGCAAGCAACCTTGGAATAAATGGCCGTACGGAAACCATGGGAAATTATTTTAGCGTCCAATTTACGGTTCTATAAGCGTCCGTTTTGCGGTTTCGCAAACGTCTGTGCTTCATCGAGATTTTTCCGAGAAGCGTGCCATCTCGGGCTCCGGCAACTCCCGTCAAGCTTGTTAAGAAAACTGAACGAGATAACCATCCTGCAACCGTCCTAAAAGGCAGGGCTTCCTGTACGCATATTATGTATACTTATATATTGACATTTTTAGTTGTTGCGTATACTTATAACTATACAATAAATTTACCTGCATAACCATTGAGGATATACGATGAGCATTAAAACGATTGTTACGAGACAGTACCGCGAGAAGCTTAACCAAGCCGCTTCGAAGTTTCAGGGTTTCGCCATACCTTCTGAGGGCTGGATTCGCACAGCAAGAAAAGCCCTTAATATGTCTGCGGCGCAACTGGGGCGCCGTCTGGGAAAAACCCGAGCGCTTGTCTCTAACACAGAAAAGGCCGAACTTGACGGTCGAGTGACTCTAAAAACCATGCGAGCGATGGCGGAAGCGGCAAATTGCCGTTTCGTTTATGCTTTTGTGCCGGAAGAAAACGCGGAAACCATCATCAGGCGGCGCGCCAGAGAGAAGGCCGAGCAACGCGTGATGGAAGCCTCTAGCCACATGGCACTTGAACAACAAGCTGTTTCTCGAACCCAGATCGAATTTGAAATAGAGCATCTTGCAGAAAACATTCTCAGAGAACGGCCCGGCTATTTGTGGAACGACTAGAATCCGACAATGGTGAACCATTTGGGAATTATATACATAACTAGTGTAGTGTCCTAATTATACTTTTAACTATTTTGTTCCGCAAGCGTTTTCCGACCTCTTCCTACTTTCTTCATTATCCCCTCCACAGATTTCGTCCATACCAGCGGTCGAGGATTCTCGTTGTACGTATCCAGATAGCTCTTTATGCATTCTTCTAATTGCCCAACAGAAGTGAATACCCCTCGACGTATCTGTTTCTCCGTAAGAGTTGAAAAAAAACGCTCCACCATATTCAACCACGAAGAACTTGTCGGTATAAAATGCAGATATATCCGCTTCCTGTTCTCAATCCATTCAAGCACATCCTTGTGCTTGTGCGTGCTGTAATTGTCCAGAATGATATGTATCTCCAAACCTTTCTCTACCGTCTTCTCCACTTGCTTGAAAAACTGCAATACCTCCTGATGACGGTGCTTTCGGTAAGACTTCCCTATCACTTCCCCAGACGCTATGTTCAGAGCCGCAAACAGCGATGTCGTTCCATGACGCTTGTAGTCGTGCGTCATCGTGCCGCATCGCCCTTTTTTCAGCGGCAGTCCAGGCTGAGTCCTGTCAAGCGCCTGTATCGAACTCTTCTCGTCAAAACTGAATACCACCGCATTCTCCGGCGGATGCATATACAGCCCCACCACATCCGCAAGCTTCTCTTCAAACTTCGGATCGTTGCTCAGCTTAAACGTCTTTATCAAATGGGGCTTAAGCCCATTGGCAATCCACACTCTGTTTACAAAACTGTGGGTAGTTCCCATAGCCCTGGCCATGCTGCGACACGACCAGTGCGTTGCATCCGAAGGAGTGGTCTGTGTCGTCGCTTCAATTATCCTTGTGCTCAACTCCTTCTGCTCCTCGGTATTCTTCCCGCCATGATTGCCTCCCCGGGGACGTTCCTTCTCTATACCTTCGATCCTTTCCTCCGCAAACCGGTTGCGCCACAGACTTACTGTGGGCTGGGACAGTCTGAGTTCAGCGGAAATCTCTTTGTTCGTCTTTCCCTCAGCCGCCATAAGCACGATGCGAACTCTCTGGTGGAACCCTACCGATATGCTCCGTGATAATGAAAGACGCTTCAGCTTTTCCCCCTCTGCTTCCGATAATTCTATTGCTGCCGCTATACGCATTAATTCTCCTCCAGGTTATGGTATACTTTATTGTACCACACCAAGAGGATAATTAAAGATATAATTAGGACACTACACTAGTATAGCATCAGTTTTGTCATGATGGGTTTTTCAAGTTTGAGTTAATTGAGGTAATGTTTCAGGAAAGAATACGGGTGAGCTAAGGCTTAAGGAACGCAAGCTGTTTACGCGCATTCGGTGGAACGTTGCGCGGGCGTTGATTTTGAGTGAGAAGGTCTTGCTGCCCGAAACCGGGAGGCAAACTATGACTAAGAAGTATCGTATCAAACTCAGCGAAGAGGAACGTTTGAGTCTCACCGAGATGGTGAGCAAAGGGAAGGCGGCGGCGTACAGGCGGCGTCACGCGCACATACTGCTGCTTGCTGACGAGAATTCAGAGTCGGGCGGGATGGTTGACAAGCGGATTGCGGAGTCCGTGCTCGTGGGGGTTGCTACGGTAGAACGGGTACGACGACGTTGCGTTGAGGAGGGGCTTGAGGCCGCGCTTGAGCGGCGAAAGCAGAAAAACAGAAGGAAGCCGGTGCTTGACGGAGAAGGGGAAGCGAGGCTTGTAGCCATTGCGTGCAGTTCCCCGCCGGAAGGTCACGTGAGATGGTCGCTTCGGCTGCTTGCAGACAAGCTTGTGGAGCTTGAGGTGGTGGAAAGCATAAGCAGGGAAACAGTAAGCAAGGTTTTAAAAAAAACGAACTTAAGCCCTGGAAGAGCAAGTGCTGGTGCATTCCTCCCAGAGAAAGCGAAGAATTCGTCTGCGCAATGGAGGACGTGCTGAGTGTGTATCAGGAAGATGATGAAATGCTTGTGTGCATGGACGAGACCACGAAGCAACAGACAAAGGAAACACGGGTTCCCATTGGTATGGGGCCCGGCAGGGAAGCGATATACGACTATGAGTATGAACGCAACGGGGTGAGCAATCTGTTTATGTTGTCGGCGCCTCTTGAGGGCTGGCGTCATGTTGAGGTAACGGAACGGAGGACGAAGGAGGATTGGGCTGAGGTGATACGCGATCTTGTGGATGTACATTATCCCGGCAAGCGAATTGTTTTGGTTGTGGATAATCTGAATACTCACAGTCCGGCGTCTTTTTACAAAGCGTTTCCCCCGAAAGAGGCGCGGAGGATTATAGAGCGCCTTGAGATTCACTACACTCCCAAGCATGGGAGTTGGCTTAACATGGCGGAGATAGAGATAGGGGTTCTTCAGCGTCAGTGTCTTGACCGTCGTATCCCGGATCAGGAGACTCTGCGGCAAGAGGTGAGTGCGTGGCAGAAGGAACGCAACGAAAATGGAAACACAGTGGACTGGCGTTTCACCACAGAGGATGCAAGAATCAGGCTTAAATCGTTATACCCATCAGTACAAAACTGATGCTATACTAGTGCCCGTCGGAAAATCGACGAAAAAAGGCCTTTTCCGACAGGCGCTAATATAAATCCGATCTTTGCTTTTTTCGCTCGATTTAAGCTTTTAGAAAGGTACTGGAAGCAAGTCGCAGGCATCACTGATTGCCCTTTCCTCGGGATATGCTCCCAAGGGCCTTCTTCAAGTATCCACCGTTTTCCCTTAGCAGCTCTACAGACTCTTCGGGCAAGAGACCCCCGAGCTTCATTACCACGGCAACCTTGAGATTCCCGCCGGCTTCCCGCAAAAGCGAGACAGCCTCATCTTCCCCCACGCCACATACGTCCATTATGATTCTCCTTGCCCTGTCGACAAGTTTTGACGAAGTGGGCTTAAGATCAACCATCAGGTTTCCGTAAGTTTTGCCGAGAAGCACCATGGCAGTAGTCGTAATCATGTTAAGGGCCATCTTGGTCGCGGTCGAGGCCTTGAGCCTCGTGGAACCCACTATCACTTCAGGACCCACAAGCAGAGTTATAACCAAGTCTGCCGGGGCATTCTCCGGCTCGCTGCAGCATACAAGTATGCTTGCGCAACCAACCGTTTTGGCATATTCAAGGGCCGCTATCACAAAGGGCGTACCGGAGCTCGCCGCGATCCCCATTACCACGTCGTCCCCCGAGAGTTTTTTGCCGCGAAGGGCTTCCACGGAAGCCGTAGCGGAATCCTCCGCACCCTCAACCGAGTTCCATACCGCGTCCCGCCCTCCCGCCATAACCGCCTGCACTGTCTCGGGATCCGTTCCGAAAGTGGGCGGGCATTCGGCAGCCTCCATCACCCCGAGCCGCCCGCTTGTTCCCGCCCCGACGAAAAAAACCCTGCCGCCGCGCTCAAGCGACCGGAAGACCACCTCCGCCGCCTGGGATATGGATTCTTTTTCCCTTGAGACGGCATTAAAAGCCCCCTGGTCTTCCTCGCTTATAAGATCAATGATCTCAGAACATGAAAGTTCATCGATGCTGACCGTTCTCGGGTTTACTTTTTCTGTGAGCAGGTGTCCTGTCCGGCGAGTCTTCTCCACGGGGAACATTATATCTGAAACGCGCGCCGATTATCCGAAGATCAGTCCGCGGCGCCGGGTTTGATTTGTCGGCGATATCCGTATAGAGTCCTTTGGATATTGCGGGTGTAGCTCAGCTGGCCAGAGCATTGGCTTCCCAAGCCAAGGGTCGCGGGTTCGAATCCCGTCGCCCGCTCTCACTCTCCAAAAGCTGTATTGCGATTCCAGCTGCCGCGTTAATATCAAATCCACCCGGTTTTTATTGACAATTTCACCATCATCGATTTTGGAAAGCCGAGTTCGCGGAAAAATACTGAGGAATATTATAAGAGGGTAAATTGTCGGCGAATCTCTCCGGTACCAACGAACTGAGAGAGCAAACGGTAGTTCCTTTGTTCATGGCGGACTCTGCCCGCCACAATTGCCGGATGAATATTTAAAACTCTTGCCAGATTCATAACGGCTGCCGCGGTAGCCGGTTGCTTGCTGGCCTCACTGGTATCCCAGGCTGCCTTTGGGACCAATGCTTCCTTAACCCATTGATCCGCTTGTGCCTCCATCTCATCTTGCAACATAGAACTGGCTCCACCCAAACTTAAGTCATCAAAAAAGGCGTCCCCTTCGTTATTGTCAATATGGAGCCCTACATGCGCTAACTCATGCAAAAGACAGAACCAGAAATTATCAATCCGGTCATAACGCAGAGTAAGACCAATGACTGGCATCCCGTCACTGCCCCGCAGTGCCGCCCCATCAAGATATGTCTTCGGCAGATGCCTGACGGTCACAAGGGAAATACCGTTGTTCGCCAGGAATTCCGCCGCAAGCCGCGGTCCCTCTTCCGACCAGCTCATTTGTGCAAGCCGATTCAGAAAATCCAAAGTTACCGTTCCGGGCTTGTAGTCCCCCTCTGGAGGATTCTCGTTCGCCGCACCCAGCACCCTCCAGCACCATACCTTGAGCGCATAGGGGTCCGTTTTGGCATTTAAGCGACGATAATCATTCTTTCGGTAAAAAACAGCATAAGCTGCATCCCGACCGCCTGCACGTTCAATCAGTTCACCAACAAATTCCTCAGCGCGCTCCTTTATGTCAGAGACATCCGGAATCCACCCCAGTTTCGCCATAGCTTTGAGTGGGAACCTGCTCCATTGAATATTGTCCGCCGGATTCTCAAACCCTGTACCCGAATTGCGAATCAGGACATCGGCCGGAATACCGATATATTCGTGAAGAGCTCGCGCCATAGGCATTGTTATGGCACGTTTCCCGGAAAGCACTTCGGAGACCCTCGCACGGCTTCCTATAAAGGGAACCAAGTCGCGCTGGCTCAAACCCGACTGCTCCATGCGAAACTTGATCGCTTCAATGGGGTCCGGATACCCCATTGGCACATGTTTGCTCTCGTAGATCTCAACAAGGTCAACCAGAACGTCAAGTTCCCTGCCCTCGGGACTGTCCAGTTCGGCTTCAAAGATTTCGTCAATACGAGCCAAGGCGGCTTCATAGTCTCCCTCGGTACGAATCGGCTTTACATTAACCATCTTTATATCTCCTCCGCATCTACAGCATCATATTGCGCGTGGGTTCCCAAAAAACGTATATAAACCACACGGTATTCATATTTAATCTTCACGACTAATCTGTACTTATTGCCTTTTATGTTAAAAACCACCCGATTATCTCCCAAAATACTGGCACTGCGGTACTTTTGTTTTACCTTGGCGGGCGTATCCCAATCTTCTTTCCCAACCTCACGATACCAACTGAGAAGCGATTGCCTTGCATCTTCATAGCGCTCATAAAATTCCCGCAACCTTTTTTTGGCTATGATTCTCATGAAGCAATTTATATCGCTCCCAATTTAATTCAAAGTACTTCAATCCCAAACTGATATAATTCTAACTTTTTTCGTTCAACTGTCAAACAGTAAAATCTTGGGACAGACTTCATGCGGCAAAAGAGGCTTAATCTTCGTTTTCTAGACAAAGTGTTACGTTTAAAAACTATAGGGCAATACAAGCTGGCATTAAAAAACTCCAGCTTCTATTGATAAATTCATCCGCATTCTATTGACAATTTCACCTCTGTTCTATTGACAATTTCACCCTCTCCGATAATATCTTGGAAAACCCTTCGGAGAAAAAACCGTGACTGAGCCAGAAGACATTTTACCGCGTCATTTAGTGGCGAAACTAGATAAGGCGCTGGTTTCAGCAAGAATAGTAAACATTGTCGGTCCCAGGCAATCCGGAAAAACCACGCTGGTGCGGGATCTGTATAAAAACGGCAAATTCATCACGCTTGACGACGAATCAGTGCTTACAGCTATGGAAAATGATCCGGGCGGACAACTTGAAAGCCTGACGGCGGGGTTAGACACAGAACCTTTGATAATTGACGAAGTCCAACGCTCAAAGAAGTTAGCTCTAGCAATCAAGAAGGAAGTCGACGGCAATCGCCGCAAAGGTCAGTTTATCCTGACGGGTTCTTCAAACATCTTCTCATCCACCAGGAGTTCCCACTAAGTTGAAAAGCCTCTTTAAATAAAGGGTCTGCAGGTTTTGATTTCGCAAACTTTTACGCTGATTTCAGGCGTAGATTCAAAGAATTTCCTGCATTTTCCGACAATTCTCACAGTTTTGCTCTTCTGATATGTTAAACTCATGATCAAACCATAACAACTTGTTTTCTACATTTAGTTTGCTACCGGAGGTGGACTGACTGTGAAGAGAGAACGTTTCCATAAAACGTTGAGCAAGCCAGGATTGCTCCATGCTGTTGAGAATTGTTTCAGAAAAATAGACGACACGATAAAAGGCCGCGGTTTCACCCTTGAGGATTACCTGATGTCGGGACTTGCTGTGTTTTCTCTTAAGCATCCATCCTTGCTCGCATTTGACAACGCTGTTAGTGATGATGAAAAGGTACGCTCGAATCTCAAGAGTCTGTACAGGGTTTCGAATACCCCATCTGACTCTGGATTGAGAAAACGTCTTGATCCGCTTGACCCCGCAACTTTGCGCGACCCTTTCAAAAGACTGTTCAGTAAACTGCAAAGGGCAAAAGTGCTGGAACAGTACAAATATATAGACGGTCATTGTCTGCTTTCGCTTGACGGCACGGGGTTTTTCTCATCCCGCTGTGTTCATTGCAAGAACTGCTGTAAGAAGAATCACCGCGACGGCAGTGTTACGTATTTCCATCATATGCTGTGCGGGGCTATTGTACATCCGGATCACAAGCAGGTATTTCCTTTTGCTCCTGAGCCTATTCTCAACACAGACGGTGCTGTGAAAAACGATTGTGAGAGAAACGCGGCGAAGCGGTTCATAGAGGATTTACGAAGGGAGCATCCCCATTTGAAGCTGATAGTTCTTGAAGACGGGCTTGCGTCAAACGCGCCGCATGTACGTCATCTTATTGAGAATAATCTGAGCTACATTCTTGGAGCAAAGAAAGGAGATCACAAGAAATTATTTGAAGATGTTGGGAGCAACCCCAATACCAAAGTGGTAGAGATAGAGGATGAACAAGGAGTAAAACACTGGTTCAGGTTTCTTAACAACGTATCGCTTAACGCTTCTAATGCAGACCTCAAGGTTAACTTTGTTGAATATCATGAGACAAAGCCGGGCACAAAAAAGAAGCCTGAAAGCAAGACCATG
The DNA here is from genome assembly GCA_965208155.1 of Thermodesulfobacteriota bacterium. Lineage (GTDB taxonomy): Bacteria > Desulfobacterota_D > UBA1144 > Nemesobacterales > Nemesobacteraceae > Nemesobacter. The sequence continues at coordinate 1,312,421 of OZ242322.1, read as the reverse complement.
AAGTTCTCATGGGTTACGGACATTCCGCTTAGCCGGGAGAATCTGATGGAGATAATGCGAGCGGGCAGATCGAGGTGGCGTATAGAGAACGAGACGTTTAATACGCTTAAGAACCAGGGGTATCACTTTGAGCACAACTTTGGACACGGAGAGGAGAATCTTTCAAGTGTATTCGGCAATTTGATGTTGCTTGCTTTTCTGATTGATCAGATAGAGATGCGTTGCTGCAAGCTGTTTTCAGCTGCTTTGGAGAAGGTGGGAAGGCTTAGGTATCTGAGAGAGAGGATAAGGGGTATTTTTGTAAACATGTTTGTTGCAAGTTGGGAAGTTTTTTACCAGAGCATTGCGTATGGACATAGTTCTGAACTTGTGCCCGACACTTCGTAGGAATGTTGATTTATATTGAGAATGGATGAATGTTCCAAGGAAATCCGCTTTGCTGGAGGCGCAGGGGTTTGTCCAAAGCATGGGCATGGATGCGAGAAACATCCTGAAATTCGGATATGGGACAGAAAAAACGAGGGCAGATGGAATTGATGACATTCAAACGGCGGTGAAAACTTCCAGACACTCAAAAATCAAAGCTCATTGTGCCGTTAGTGGGAGCCCCTGCTCATCCACTAGAACCGCCGACTCTCTGGCCGGTCGAATGAGAGTTCTCAAGCTGTGGCCTCTTACTGTTTCGGAAATCAGGAAGCGGAGACCTTCAAGGATACTGACATGGGCACTGTCTCCCGCACCGAAACTCTCCGCATTGCCGACGCCTGAAAAAACGGGCCGCCAGGCTTACATCGATATAATTCTGCGAGGCGGCTTCCCGGAAATTTCCCCATTGGCAACAGAAGAACGGCAAGAATATTACCGGGACTATGTAGACGCCATCGTGGACAGAGATGTGGCCGATATTCTGCCGGTGCGGAAAACGGACGCGCTTCGACGACTTATCAGTCAGCTGGCCGTGAGGACCGCCATGGAACTGAACCTGTCCGAAATCTGTGAACTGATCGGCGTTCAACGTAACCCTCTTGAGCAATACCTTGAGGTGCTCTCGCGCCTGTCCGTGGCAACCAAGCTGGGAGCATGGGCATCCGGTGAATCCAGAAGGGAAATCAAAAACGCGAAAACCCACTTCGTAGACACGGGAGTCGCCTGCGCGCTGCGCAGACTGACGTCCGAAAGTTTCCACGCGGACACAAACCCCGCTGCCCTAGGCGGTCTTATGGAAAGCTTCGTTTATTCCGAGCTGATGCGCTCCGCACCGTATCAGGATCAGAATTTTCGCTTTTATCACTGGCGGGACAGTCGCGGGCACGAAATCGACATACTGGCTGAATCCGCAACCCGGCTGATCGGTATCGAGGTGAAGGCTTCCACCGCCCTCTCGTCTCAAGATTTCAAGCATCTCAGGTGGTTTGCGGAAAAAGGACCTGGAACCACCAAGGAAGTGACAGGCCTGGTATTTCATCTCGGCCAGGAGAAACTCAGCTTCGGAAACGGCTTTTTCGCTTTACCGGTAAGCACCCTGTGGAGCATCGGACCTTAATGCCTTAGAGAGGATCAAATTAAAAACTGCAGTCAATCAAGACCTTTTCTCAAAAACCAGGTACTTAAGGCCGAAGAAATTCCAGAAAAGCGTGAATATCAAAGACACCGCGGCTCCTATGTTGGCCCACACGGTGGACGAGATGGAACCCCCCGAACCGCCGAACTCGGCGACCACGTATGAAGCAATCGTAACGTTTATCACAAGCCCCACGCCCACAACGGCGAAGAACCTTATGAACTGGTTCATCCACCCCTCTACCTCCCTGCTGCGAAACGTCCAGAACTTGTTCCACGCGTAGCCGTTAACGTTTGCCAGAATAAAGGAAGCCGCCTTGAAAACCGAGTAGAGGACCCCTTCCGCCACTCCGGAATAATAGATGAGCAGGTTGAGTATTCCGAAGTCGATCACCAGGTTCGAAAAGCTTATGACGCAGAACTTCGCGAACTGTACCAGTGATGACCAACGGGAAAAAAACCCGAGAAAAAGAAAGTGTACCACGGGACTCAGTATGAAAATCCCCCACTGCACCCCCACAAGCGTGGAATGCACTCCGGATATCTCGGCGCGAAGCGTGAAGAAGAGAAGCAGTACGAAAAGCGCGTTTATCTGGCTTATTACGAATAAGACTGGGTAATCCGATCTGGTCATGGAGGTTTTCGGGAAAAAAAGGGCTGCACCCAGAAACAAGAGGCTTCGGGATACAACCCTCAGAACTGTACTCGCCTTACCTTCAGTTAACTACCTGGTACTGGGGGTAGACGAAGCTTCCCTTGGTCCAGATAGCCCAAGTTGGGTCCGCAAGCGGCTTAAGCTTGTGAAGCGGATGGCCCTCGGGAGCCGTGATCATTATCTTCGGGTTAGCCATGGACACCGTCCCCCCGTTCCAGGGGATCGGATACTTGACCACTCCCTTGTCCTCCATAAATCCGAAGTAGTTAAGGTGTCCTCCTCCGAATCCTCCGAGCTCGCTTCCGACCTCGGCCGTGGCTTCGATCATCGACTGTCCGCCAATTTCAAGCTTTGTCTTGAGCACTCCGTTCTCCACCACGGTGGTGGTCATTCCCTCCTGGGCAGGAATGCCGACGGGCTTGGTGAACTCCCTCATCTTGGGAGAGCTGTTATAGTAGTGAACGAAGTACCTTCCCGGATAGGTTATGTCGGAATCCATCACGTACGAGTCGTGACCTTCAAGCTCGATCGTGAGATAAGTGAGCGTGTACGCCCCGAATCCCGAGGTCTGGTTCTTGTCGGGAACCGTGTACATGTTTATGACCACGTGATTGTTCGGATGGGGCGTAAGACCCGCCGGAAGCATCGACTTCAGAGTCTCCGGGTCGGCCTTGTAGCCCGCAATGAACATCCACGCGCCGGTTACAAGCTGTGGGCCCGGTAGCGAAGCCGACTTGGCCTCGGCCGGGGCCTCGCCCGAGTGCGTGGCCGTGAGCGGAACGGCGCAGAAAACCAAAGCAATCAAAAAAACCAAAAACCTTCTAGCTGACATATCTATTACCTCCTTAAGACTTTCTGATTCAGTATCCGGACGTCGCCTGAAGCAATGTTCGCCTGAACCTTACTGCTCTCCCGACGCCCTTTTCTCCTTTTCTTCTATCATATACCTGACTGCAGAGCGCACAAACCTGTTTCTCTCGGCCTCCCCGAGCACCCCTTTAAGCGCATCGTGAACCGAGGGGTCCACTACAAGCCCCCCAATTGAGCCTTCTCCTTCCCTGATCATTCGGGAAACCTCGGCCAGATTGGAGGAAAAGCTCCGCATGTCGGTCGCGAACTGCTCGTCGTAGATGAGGGTATGGAGGAAACCCTCCTGCTTCTCAATCACGGTAATGGTGTTGGAAATCATCTGGAAACTCTCCTGCATGGCAAGCAGCGTGTTTCTCGCGTTTCCGGGGTTGGCCTCGTCAGCAAACGCCTCCACTATCTTGTCGAGATTCCTGGAGATGGCCGTGAGATTCGTAACGAATTCCTCTGACTGGCTTATTATCTCCTGCATTTCGGGCGACGTGTAGCCCTTGATCACGATCCCGTCGCGGGCCCTGCCTATGCTCTCTCCCTGGCCGGGAACGATCTCGACGAATTTCGCCCCCAGAAGCCCCTCGGTCTTGATCGTGGCGTGAGAGTCCTTCGAGATCCTGGAAAACGCCCGCTTGTTGATTTCCATCACAACCTGAACCTTCCCGAGGGAGGAATCATCTGAGAAACGGATGGATGACACCGATCCCACGCCCACGCCCGAGAGGCGTACGTAGGCGCCTTCGAGGAGCCCCGCACTGTTGTCAAAGTAGGTTTTTACCTTGTACTCCCTCTCAAAGAGCTCTTCCTGACCGCTTATCGTAAAAACTCCGTAAACGAAAATAGCGATCGATACAAGGACGAAAAAACCTACCTTGAGCCGAGCCGATCTCTCTTTTCCCATCTGCGCTCTCCCGGCGCGGCCAGCACGCCTTACTTCTGATAGTGTACCGAAAAACCATATTGTTTGTAAGCAGAGAATTGAAAATCCGGGTGGCTGTGATAGTCTCAACTAATCTGTCCCGCCCGAGGCGCGCCCCCGATCCCGAAAAGGAGTTTCATTCATGACAAGGATAAAAAGAGCGGTAATAAGCGTTTATGACAAAAAGGGAATAACCGCGCTCGCAAAGGGCCTGGGGGAACTGGGCATAAAGATGCTCTCAACCGGAGGAACCGCCGGGAGGCTCAGGGACGGCGGGGCGAAAGTGACGGAAATATCTGAGTACACGGGGTTTCCCGAAATACTGGGAGGAAGGGTGAAGACGCTTCACCCAAGAATCCACGGAGGTCTGCTCGGAATGAGGGACGATGAGCGCCACAGAGAGGAAATGGCCGCAAATTCCATAGAGCCGATAGAGATGCTCGTTGTAAACTTCTACCCTTTTGAGCAAGTGGTCGCAAAAGAGGGAACCACGTTTTCTCAGGCGATAGAAAACATAGACATAGGTGGGCCGGCGATGCTTCGGGCCGCGGCGAAGAACCACGCGTCTGTAACCGTGCTCACCGATCCCGAAGACTACGGCGCCGTGCTCAGGGAGCTTCAAAGAAACAAGGGGAAAATCTCCCCCGAAACCAATTTCCGCCTCTCGGCAAAGGCCTTTGCCTACGTCTCCAGGTACGACGCGGCGATATCGAACTATCTCTCGTCCCTCGGATCCGACGGCGAAAGAAACCCTCTTCCGGCGACCTACACCCTGTACCTTGAGAAAAAGCTTGATCTTCGCTACGGGGAGAACCCCCACCAGATGGGGGCCTTCTACACGGAGGGCGCCGCGGCCGGGGCGCACTGCGTGGCAAACGCAAGGCAGCTCCAGGGAAAAGAGCTTTCGCTTAACAACATATACGACACCGACTCCGCCTTTGAGCTTGCAAGGGAGTTCGAAGAGACCGCATGCGTAATAGTGAAGCACAACAATCCCTGCGGAGCGGCTCTCGGGGACACTCCCGCAGAGGCGTTCTCCCGGGCGAGGGAATGCGACCCGGAAAGCGCTTTCGGCGGGATAATCGCCTTTAACAGGGAGGTTGACGAGGCGGCGGCCGAGGAAATAGCCGGTATGTTCTCAGAAGTGCTCATTGCCCCCGGTTTTTCAGAAAAGGCACTCATGCTGCTTTCAGCAAGGAAAAACCTGCGGGTGCTTGTCTCGGGGGGCATGGATATCGCCGCGGCGGGCATCTGGGACGTAAAGAAGGTAACGGGCGGGGCGCTCATACAGCAAAGCGACAGGGGATGGGGGGATGATTTCTCAGACATAAAGATCCCGACCAAGAGAAAACCCACCCCAGAGGAGATGGCCGATCTGCGGTTCGCCTGGAAAGTCTGTCGGCACACCAAGTCAAACGCCATTGTCTACGCGAGGGACCTGCGGACAGTGGGAATAGGAGCGGGGCAGATGAGCAGGGTCGATTCCGTAAGGATCGCCGGGATGAAGGCCCGTACGCCGACCGATGGTTCGGTTCTCGCTTCTGATGCGTTTTTCCCTTTCAGAGACGGGGTTGACGAGGCGGCCCGGGCGGGGATCACTGCAATAGCCCAACCCGGGGGATCGGTAAGGGATGCTGAAGTGATCGCCGCTGCGGACGAGCACTCAATGGCGATGGTTTTTACCGGCAAAAGACACTTTAAGCACTGAACGGCAACCCGCCTAAAGAAAGGATCAGGCCATATCCTTTCCTTACGGAAACTCTAAAGCAAGGAAGCTTTCTTTATAAATCGGCTAAAGAAAGCTTTTGCGGTTATCCTTTCTCAAGAAAATTTCCAGAGAAAGGATTTTTCGCTAGAGATAAACAACGGAAGGCACTTAGCGCTTAATGTCTTCGCGATATTTCGCCTCTCTTGACAGCCAGAAATCCGCACTGCCGCCTAGCGTCCGTTCCAGTCGAAGCGCCGTATCCTCCGTAATCACTGCCTTGCCTTGCACAAGCTGGCTTACGTGCTTTGTCGTATAACCGGCACGGTCTGCGAACTTAGCCTGAGTCCAGTTCTTCTCTTCCAGAATGTCACGAATCGTATCTCCAGGCGGCGACAACGGCCATTTCGGTTCAAATCGATCAAGATTTTCAGTCATGACAGTCTCCTAATAAATACAGGAAGTCCGTATTGACTTAACCTGAAATAAGATAAATCCGCCCGTCCGGACGAATCAGTCAGTCTCAAGATAAGACCCGATGTCCGAGTGGTTCTCTATTAGAAAGGAGTTGCTCTCTATCATCGTCCCCCTCGCACGCTCAAGATCGGCCAGGGCGACCCGGTGGCTTGCAAAGGCGCTTATGTAACCTGCCTCGGCGCTTATCAAATCCCGCTGCGCTTCGAGAATCTCTCTCGTTGTGGAAAGACCCGCCTTGAACTTTTCCTCTTCGTTTCCCAGTACTTCCCTTGCGAGGCTTGTGGAAAGCCGCGCGGCTTCCACTCTCTTGCGGCTGCTTTCAAGCTCCCTTATGGCGTTTCGCACGTCAAGGCGCACCGCGTCCTTCTGCTTCTCATAGCTTATAACGCTTCGGTCATAGTCGGCGCGGGCCTTTGCGTAGTCTCCCCGCTCCTTTCTTCCGAAAATGGGAAAGCTGAGTCTTCCCGTAACGCTCCAGCTCGGAAAATCGCGGTCGACGATGCTGTCATAAGCATTTGAGGAACCGATAAAGCGCGGGGGCAGGTTTCCCGTATCTCCGAAAATCAGCCTGTCGGGATTCTCAGAGCCCCCGAGTCCCAGATACTCGAGACGGCCCTCAACGGTGAGGCGCGGGAGCCTCTGGCGGGAGTAGAAGGTCTTAAGCGCCTTTGCCTTTTCCATCTCCCGCTCCGCCCGGCGCATCTCGGGGCGTTTCTCAAACGCCGCCACCGCGGCCGCGGCTTCCGAGACCGGTTTGTGCCCGGTCGGCACGGAATCGGTTATCTCAAGCAGCTCGACGCTTTCCTCAAGGGGCATGGAGAGAAGGTTCTTAAGCGCGTCCACAGACGCGTGGTAAGCATTCTCGGAGTTTATCATCCTCACGCGCCTCGCGGCGCTCTCAGAGCGCGCCTGGGTGAGGGCGACTCTGGGCAGTACCCCGACCTCGACCTTTACGCCGGTTCTTCGCTCAAGGTCGAGTGCAAGTTCGTAGGCTTTTTTTTCAAGATCGCGGTCGCGGGCGGCAGCCACAACGCCCCAGTAGCTTTTCTCAAGATCAAAAAGCGTCTTTGCCACCACGCGCTCGAACTCGTAAACGGATATGTCCCTGTTCTTTCTTGAAAGCACGACTGAAACCCTGCTAGAGGCGATGTCGAAACCCCGGAGCAATTCCTGCCCCACGCTGAAACCCAGACTCGCGGCCCAGGTGGGGTCAAGGCTGCCAAGCGGGGAGGTGGTCTCGGTTTTTGACACCTCAAAATCGTAGAGCTTGTAGAAGGTTCCCGTGGGAAGCTTTCCCGAAAGTTCGCTTCCGAAGGAAACAACTTCTGAGTTTACGACTCCGTCCTCTATGAATGAACTTGTCGTGGGGGTCTTGGAATCCGAGTAGGAAGCCATGAAGCTTACCTCGGGATCATAGGCGCCCTGTGTGCTTTTGTGCTCACCGCGGGCGGCGTCAACGCCTAGCATCCAGACCCTTATGTCGTGATTCTTCTCAAGGGCCATTATCTTCGCCTGCGTCAGGGTAAGGGCAGAGGCCCCGTTCGAGACGAAGAGAAAGCATGTGGCGAATACCGCAATTATCCTCAAGCGCTTTGACATCAATATTCTCCGTTGCCCAAATCCAAGTCAGAAATTTTACGCCTCGACCCGGCTTTCGTCATCCTTGCCGGATTTATCGTAAAAACCTACTGAAAAATGCCGAAAAAACTAATTGCGGACTGAACAAAGCAGCGTTAACGGCAGAAATTGCCACGGTTTCCGCAAACCTGCAGAATATGTTTTACGGATTCAGCGCAGGGCTGCGAAACAAATCCCGCGGGCAAAATTTCCGAGAATCTCGCCAGACGATGAGCCTCTCGGACAGACGAAAATCCCAAACGGGGCGACGCCCTCAATCAGCGTCTTGACACAGCGCCGCGAATATCGTCCAACGCCATCAGCTTGAGAAAATTTCCTTGGGCAAGAGAACAAGAGCGGCAAGACAGTGCGCACATTCCATTGCCGCCTTGGGGAGAATGTCTATAATTCCCTCTGTATGTCCATCTTCGTGACAAAAATCTTCAAGCGCTTCGGTCTACAGCACCTCTTCTCTTGAGAGTAAAATCTTCCCGAAATTCACCACTGTTCCAGCACCTTTCTAAAGCCCTCATGGCCATCAGAAGGCCACCCCGTAGCTTGAATCAAGCGAAAAAAAACAGGATGTCGTTCATCCGAAGCACTTCGTCCCACAGAAATTTCTTCGATACTTTGCGCCTTTCAACTTGTACATTGGTCCTGCATACATTCTCTTCCAGCCTCGCTGTTATCGGGTAGGATACTGGTGCGTGCGTCCTTAGGTGGAGGGTTTCCACCCCCGCCCTTTCGGTTGCGACGTGGGTTCACGTTTTCATCGCAGACCACGCTTCCAACCCTCGCCTGAGAAATGCCTGAAATCAGTTTCCGCGTCTTATATAGCAACGGCTCGTCGTCTTTTGCTTCCCGAGGTTGAAGCGAAGAACTCCCGGTTTTTTCTCCGCAAGAGACCGGAGAAGCCAAGTTGACCTGATGATCTGCTGGTCCTCGCAAAAAAATTGAGTTTCAAGCCAATGTGTTGTAAAGTAGAAAAAAAGGTTCCTTCCTGATGACAAGAACCCAAGGGGTTCTTTCCGCCAGCGGGGTAGTCGGGGAGGTCGTTTTTCCTGCGTCGCATGGTTTCTTAACCCGAAGATTACAGTATGCCTGCTGTTTGCGGAACTCTGAGAAACGTTCCGCATGGCCGCCGCGGTTTTGAGTGAGGATAATGGAAGACCCAAGAGATTGTAATGAATCAATGCGGCAGATGAATAAGCTTAGGCGGCTTCTGGACTCCATTGACCGCCCCGGAAATTACTGCGCTTACGGAAAGATGTTAGCTTCCCTGCCCGTTCTCGGAGTTTCCGGTATGGACGCTCTTTCTTTTCCGGTTTCCGAGAGTCAGGTAAGAACCCTGATAGAATATTCGATCCGTTCCCCTTTCGGAAAGGGCCCGGAGACTCTGATTGATCAGAAAGTGCGTGACAGCTGGGAGATACATCCTTCTGAGTTCAGCATTGAGGGCAGGGGGTGGAACGAAGCTTTCAGCGAAATACTCAAAGATGCCGCAGAAGGCATCGGCTGTCCCAGAGAGAGGCTGGACGCAGAGCTTTACAAACTTCTCATATACGAAACGGGAGGTTTTTTTCTTCCCCATCGCGACACGGAAAAAACTGACGGCATGGTCGCAACGCTTGTGGTAGCGTTGCCGGTACGGGGATCCGGAGGGGAGATTGTTGTCCGCCACAAAGGAGATGAGACCGTGATTGATATGCGGGGCGGCGAGCCGTCGGAAATCGCGTGGGCGGCGTTCTACGCTGACTGCGAGCATGAAATACGGCCGGTTCTTGAGGGACACAGGATAGTTCTTGTCTACAGCCTCGTTCTCTCAAACGGTACAGGCATAACGGCGGCGCCTGATTTCAACGAGAAAGTGCCAGAAATAGCCCGCGTACTCTCTTTGTGGAAAAAGGATGCCGGGAGTAATGAAAAAATGATCTGGCTGCTTGATCATGACTACAGCGAGGCGGGGCTTTCGTTTGACACCCTCAAAAATGTCGACGCATCGGTCGCGGGTGTTGTTGCGGAGGCGGCGGGCACCGCGCTCTGTTCTCTTTACGCGGCGACCCTGACTATAGAGGAGACAGTAGACGCCGTCCCCGACGGGGACTACGGCGATGAATCTTATTCCGCCGGGGAGCTGCTTGATTACACTTGCGTTCTTGAGCATCTGACCGCACCCGGGGGAGCGGGAGAGGGTTTCAAGAAGATAGAGTTCAGAAAAGAAGAAGTTCTCCAGAACGAAGAGCTTGAGAACATGTGCTTTTATGAGGAGGAGGTAGAGGAATGGACCGGAAACGCCGGGGCGACCATAGAGCGCACGTATCGTTCCGCCGCCCTTGTTCTCTGGCCGGAAGAAAACACCTTTGATATAGTTGCTTCAAACAGTATTCCTGAAGCCACGGGTTACGTGGAAACGCTTGTTGAGTGCGATGATCCTCGGGCGGGCGACTTCGCTTCACGGCTTCGCCACGTATGGGAGGAAGAAGTGCCATGGGGCGCGGAAAAAGCCATCAATGCCGCGCTTCGGATTTTTTCAAGACTTGAGGACATCTCCTCTCTCAAGCTTCTTCTGGGCAAATCTGTCACAAATTATAAAGATGTTGACAACAAAGACATCATTCCGGCGCTCAGACTGCTCGGAGCCGGGTTCGCCGGGGGTTTTCTTCCCGGCATGGTCAGCGAAAACTTTGTGGACAACGCTGAAGACATCCTTCGCCTCGCCGCTTCTCTTTGCGAAGACCCGGGGAATGACCCGAAGTGGAGAGACACTCTTGCCCGCGGCATGTGCGGTTCGATACTGCTTGGGCTTCCGGACTGCCTTGCCTATGAAAAACCACAGTTCTATTCCTGGAGACGCAAAAAAGAAAGCCTTTCCCCTGAAGCGGTGAGAAACCTGCTCGCGGCGTTTCTTGCCCTCGGTCTGGCGGAAGAAGCGGCGCGTGTCGTGAAGCTTCTGATCGACAATCCCGAACGTGTGGACCCCGGGCGCGCTGTTCCGGGCGCCCTTGAGAGGCTCGCGGGTTTTGAGTGGACGGAGAGTCTCAACGCCCTTTGGGTGCGGTCCGCCGAGTTTCTGGTCGGGCGCAGTGCGGCGGCGCCTGAATTTCCCAAGGACTGGAAGATAGCTTCCGTTGAGGGGTGCGGATGCGAGGACTGCGCGACTCTTCGCGAATTCTGCGAGGACCCGGACCACCAAGAGCACCGCTTCAAGATAAACGCTGAGCGCCGCAGCCATTTGAGCAGGGTCATTGATGACTGCGACCTTGAAATGGATTGCCACACTGAGGAAAAGGGCAGGCCGTATACGCTTGTGTGCATGAAAAACCGCTCGGGTCATGAAAAAGATCTCGGGCGCTATACGGAAGATTTAATTGAGATGAAAAGGCTTGTCGCGATAGCTCCTGAATCGCAACGGGAGAATGTGAAGCGCCTGAATGACGCTTTGGCATACTGCGACTGACGCTTGCGCGCGCGGGCTTTCGTTGTCGCTTGATTTTCGGATCATTCTCAGAAGAGTACCCACATTCAGACAGAAATCGCAATGAAGACAGAAATATCCATCAAGACATACAAAAATCTGTTTTCCGCAAGCGCGAACCGTTGCGCACACCCGCAGTGCGAGGCGATGCTTGTTGAACCTTCCCGCGAGGGATCGCCCGTCAGGATTTCCGGCCGCGCGTGCCGTATTTACGTTGTCGATGAGGAGGGGCCGAGAGGGGAACCGGGGATTTCACAAGAAGAGATGGATTCCCAGCAGAACCTCGTTCTGCTCTGCCCGGAGCACTGCGCGGCTGCAGTCGCCCGGCATGAAAGCTTCACGTCCGCGGAGCTTGCGTTCTGGAAACGAGAGCGCGAAGAGGAAGGGCGAAGGGTAAATTTTTTTGAGTCCGCGGGAATCAGCGCCGATTCATTTCTCACGGCCCTTGTCGCAAGAGAAATCGGGTCTGCGGTGGATGAGCTTCGGAAATTCCGGTTTTTCGAGGAAGTTAAAAGCGCAGAACATTCACTGCGTCTTTCTGACAGGCTCTCGTGCGGAGATATGTTTTCGGGTTCCGATATAGAGAAAAGCCGGGCGTTTGCGTGGTGCGCGCGAATACTGGCGCTTGCGGGAAAGGCGGGAGCCGCGGAAAAATGCCTCGAAGCGGCAAAGGACCTTCATGCTTCTGCGGAAACGGTTCTCGCGGAAGCTTTTGTTACGAACGGAAAAGGAGATACGCAAAGCGCGTCGGATACTCTCCGCGGGATTGGTTCGCCGGAGTCGCTCTCCGCAGTTCTTGAGATGATCTGGCGGAGCGCCGGGCCGCGGAGAGCGGTTGAGTGGATAAAGAGCGCCGGAATTGATGCTACGGACATTGATTCCGACGGCGGGTATGTTCTCCTTAACTGTCAGCTCGAACTTGCCCGCTGGGACTCGGCGCAGGTGCTTGTTGACATCTTCGGAGAAGAGTGTCCTCAAAACACCCCCGCGCTTCATTATATTATTGCCAAAACACGACTGCTCCGCGCTGTGCCGGATGAACTGCGCCCTGTTCTGTATACAAGACCTCCTTTTTACTCCGAGGAGTTTTATCTGTTTTCTTCTGAGATCGGCGAACGCGAAAAAGCTTATCAATATTTTGATCTTGCCGCCTCAGCCGCGTGCTACGCGTGCTGTTTTTCCATGGCGAAAAAATGCGAAGAGTATCTGTTCTGGCTTCGCCTCTCCCACCCCGAACACTCCGTGGAAGCGGCACAGCGGCTAAAACAGAGATTCGCCGTCCCCGGATCCGCCCTTCACCTCGTGCCTCTCGGTCTCTACTTCGGGATTGTTCCTGACCATCTGGCTGTGGAGAAAGAAATTCTTCGCGCCGCCACGTTGCGCGGGCGGATTTCCCGGGATGCCGCGTACGCCCGTGTGGCCATCGCGTCGCGGCTGGGGCCCGGAGGTTCCACACCGCCCTCCCGGGAGTGGTTATCTGAAGAGCTGGCCGAACGTCTCCACGCCTTTCGCGGGGAAGGGCTTTCTGAAACTGACTGCGAGGATATCGCCGCGGTAGCCGGCGACGCGCGGCCAGACGAAGGGATCAACAATCTTGAGCGAAGATTCGAGGAAGCCGATTCTCTGGTCGCTCTTATGGAGCTTGCAAATGAGCTTGAAACGCGCGGCAGATTTGAGGAATTCTGTGTGTATGGTGAAACGCTGTTTGAAAGAACGCACTCGCTTCGGAACGCGGAACGACTGGTCTCGGCTTTCAGCCAAACGGGCAATACAGGGCGGCTTGTCGGATTTGTGGAGGAAAACCGCGAACTGCCGGGTGCTTCTCAGCGTATAAGATCCCTTTATCTCCAGGCTCTTTGCGATGAGGGCGAAGCGGCGCAGTTGCGAAGTGAGATGGAAAGGATGGCAGACGGTTTTGAGAACACGGAGTCGCTTATCGATTTTTCCGTTTTCACCGGCGGGTGGAGCGGAGTTGGTGACGCCGTTTCCAATCAGTACTCTGAGAAGGCGTCATCGTGCGCACGAAGCCTTGCGGAACTTGTCGGGTTTGTTTCGCGCCTGGGTCTTTTCGGAGCGGGAGAAATCGGCAAAGCCGCCGCCGAGGTGCTGGCTTCTGTGCTTGCGGCGGCTTCAGATGCGGGGTGGGAAGAAAATGCCGATCTTAACCTGGGTCTTAAGAAGATACTGTCGTTATCAGGAAAAGAGGACCCCTTCCCGCCCGGCTGCGTTCGGTTGCTGCGCGCAGACAGTTCTTCGGAATCCGACATCCTCGGGAAGCTTGTCCGCGGAGATATTCCCCTGTTTCCGGCGTCACGGTTCCTGGAAAAATCCCTTTTCGATCTTCTGTTTCTGCCGGCCCTTGAGAATCTGTCGGAAAAAGACGCAAGAAGAAAACGCCTGATCCCCGTCGGGGGCGGCGAGAAGACGCAACCGGGAATCCCTGCCGGAACGGCGGCGGGATTTGACTGTACCGCGCTTGTTACCCTTGGTTTTCTCGGCCTGTTAGACGAAGCTTTCGACGCATTTGATGAGGTGTTTGTTACGCATTCGACTCTCGCCTGGCTTTTCGCGGAAAAGGTAAACGCATCTTTTTATCGAAGGGAGCAGGTAAAAGACGCACGGGCGCTGGGTCGTCTGCTGGAGAAGGGGCAGATTGAGGAATTTGACTGCCGCGGGGCTTCAAACGCCGAACTGTCATTGCGTATTGGTCAGGATCTCGCATCCATGATAGAGGAAGCCGGGAGACGGGGCGGCGGCCACCAGCGTCTGGTCGTCCGCTCGGCGCCCGTTTACAGGGTAGACTCTCTTGTGAAAGAGCGGGTCGATCTTGCTGAGCACTCGGGTGTTCTGGCAAGCTGCTCAAGCGTCGTGGCAATACTGAGGGAAAAGGACATACTCACGGCTGAAGCTGAACAAATGGCATGCGTTTACCTGCGGCTCCTCGGGACTCCCTGGCCCCGGGAACCTGAGATCGCCGATGGCTCCTGGCTTTATCTTGACGCCGTGTCCGCGGCATGCTTTCTGCGCCTTGGAATTCTGGAAAAACTGAAGCGCGCGGGGTTCAGGGTTTTCATTCCCCGGACATCCGTATCCGAAACCGACTTCTTTCTTTCTTATGAAAAAAACTCAGAAGAGATATCAGCCTGTATAGAGCGCGTGAGGTCGGTGCTCTCCTCCCGCATAGAGTCCGAAAAGGTAAAGGTCGCGCGCAGGCTTCACACCGCCACGCCTGATAACTGTCTTGTGCATGGAAACACTGTCTCCGGCCTGCGGGCCCTTGCGGATATATGCGACGTGATAGTCAGCGATGACGGGTTTTTCAAGGGGCGTGGTTCAGCATGTCTGTCTGCTCAGACACTCTCGACGCCGGACATTCTTTCTGGGCTTGCATCCTCAGGGATTATAAGTTCCAGTCAGCTGCGGCAGTACCGGGACAAGCTTAAGAATGCCGGATATCCTGTTTCTCCGTGATGCGCATACTCCTGAGCATGTCGGTTATCTTGGCAGTCTTCTTGTCTTCAGATTTGTTCGACATTAACTTCTCTTCCTTGACACGTTACCTTTTTTGTTGAGAAGTGGCGCGTCATAGTTCAACGGGCGTCCGAATTCAATCGTAACTACTGTCCGAATTCGTTCGGAATCACTGTCCGAATTCAGTCGTAATATACAGTCGCATCAAGTATGGCCATGTGTATTTATGAACAAGCGATTATTTGCGCAAAAACATTGATAATTGCGCAAAAACGTGTTTTAATTACGCACAACTGTATTTTAGTTGCGCATAAAAGCCTCTAATTGCGCATAATTGCATTTTGGTTGCGTATATCTTTATGTACGGTACTGGATAAAAAATGGGGAAAAGGACACCGGAAGAAAAGTTTCAAGCTATCGAAGTTATTGTGTCAATGTTCCCGGATGGAACCAGCATTCGGGGAATTGCGGACAAACTTGATGAGAAAATTCCTCGTCGCACGCTCCAGTACCGCTTGAAGCATCTCGTAGACGAGGGTCGTCTGCTTACTGATGGCGAGAAACGCGGAGTTAAATACAGACTTCCTGCGACAACAACAACATACAGGAAAGTCCCTAAAGAAGACGCCGAGCCCAGAGAATCATTTTCGGAGGACATAAATGAAATTCGGAAATATATTCATCAGCCCATTGAAACGCGAAAGCGAATAGGTTACGACCGAAAGTTTCTTGATTCCTACCTGCCGAACACAAGTTTCTATCTTTCCCAAAAAGAGCGGGAACATTTGAGGAAAATCGGTACTCAGGTTACGGCGGAACAGCCCGCAGGTGCTTATGCTAAGCAAATTCTCAACCGTCTGCTCATAGATATATCATGGAGTTCAAGCCGTCTTGAGGGTAACACATATTCCCTGCTTGAAACCGGTCGGCTTATCAATTTCGGCAAAGAGGCCGAGGGAAAGGATCAAATTGAAGCTCAGATGATCCTGAACCACAAAGAAGCGATTGAGTTCCTTGTCGATTCCGCAGCAGAGACCGGTTTTAATCGCTACACCATTTTCAATCTACACGCGTTGCTGGCGCACAATCTTCTTGCCGATCCTAAATCGATCGGCAAACTGCGACGCATCGCTGTGGGAATCGGAAAATCCGTATTCCGGCCACTCGAAACGCCTCAGTTGATTGACGAATGTTTCGACCAACTCCTCGCGAGCGCCACTGCCATCAAAGACCCGTTTGAGCAGTCCTTTTTCACCATGGTACAGATCCCCTATCTGCAGCCGTTTGATGACGTTAACAAGCGCTTGTCACGTCTTGTCGCCAACATCCCGCTGATAAGGGAAAACCTTATACCTCTCTCTTTTATAGAGGTACCAACCGACGCATATACCGAGGCGGTTTTGGGTGTTTATGAGCTTAAAGAAACTGCTCTTCTGAAAAACATCTTTATCAAAGCGTATGAATCCTCAGCTTTACGATACAGAGCGGTAAGACAAGTAATCGGAGAGCCCGATCAGTTCCGAATCAAGCATCGTGAAAAGCTTTTTCATATTGTACAGAAAATCATCCGTGCTTCGATGAACAGGAAGTCCGCGTTTGAGCATATTGAGGACTGGGTGAAAAAAAACATTGAATTTGAAGACAGGGAAACATTCAGAGAAATCGCCGAAAACGAGTTGATTGCCTTACATGAAGGAAGCTGTGCGCGTTATAAGGTTGCTCTGCCCGAATTTCAAGCGTGGCAGGAAGTTTGGAACAAAAAATCGTTATGAGTTCATCAGAGAAACAACAAAATATCCGTCTTTTCATAAGCTGCCTCGTAGACAATTTTTCCCCGAAGCAGGAGAAGCGATGCTGAGAGTTCTCTCCGGCATGGGACTTGAAATTGAATTTCCGCAAAACCAGACATGCTGCGGACGTATTTACTCACCCCGGTTCCCAGTCCACAGGGTTAGGCGGGGTTGATTATACAGCGTCCTGCATATTACGACCGAAAGTGAACACCAATTCCTTATGTTGCGAACTCAATTATGTTGCGAAGTCTGCGCAACTCCCTGTAAACCCTAGACGGAAGCGAAGACTTTACAACATAAATCGAATTGACATAGTGCTCCTTATTAACAATTAAGGAGGTTTTCACTATGTTTGAAACACTTTTCACCTGCTCTGCTGCTCTTCGTCGCCATAAAGAAGGTCCCTTAGCGGCGGAACGGGTTAAATATCTGACTGATTTAACAGCAAGAGATCTTGCGCAATCTACTCTGCTGATACGAGCCAGATATTGTTTGCGCGTGGCCGTAGAGCTTCAGAAATGGCCGCCACATCATCGTTTCGAAAAAGATGATGTGGTGAAGATGGTTTCCCAACACTATGACGATGGTCAGAATTCCAACGGATGGAGCAACAATACCAAAGAATCCTTTCGGTTCGCAGCCATTGATTTTCTGCGAAGTCTTGGTCGCCTGATTCCCTCACCTGCTGCGGTGAGATTGCCGCAGCAATACGAAACAGTGCTATCCGAATTTATTGCTCTGCAACAGGAAGAGAGGTGTCTGTCCGATGCAACTTGTCGGGCAGCACGATGGCAAATCACGATTTTCCTTGAATACATTCTTCGGCGAGGCATCGTCCTGCAAGATGTCGAAGCGGTTGATATAGATGGATTCTACACACACATGTCGTTGCGGTGGTGTCGAGGTTCTCTGCACGCTTCCGCCCAGCATGTCCGAGCGTGGTTCAGATACTGCGAGCGGCGCAACTATACACGACCTGGAGTTGCGGACACCATTTTGTTGCCGCGAATCTATCGTGAAGAGGGGCTTCCTCTGGGCCCTACATGGGACACAGTCAGACGTATGCTTGCCAACACCAGCGGTGATGATCCGCTGTCGATCAGGAATCACGCAATCCTCCTGCTGCTGTCGGTGTACGGATTACGTTCGAGCGAGGTGAGGAATTTGCGTCTTGACAACATAGACTGGGCACGCAACAGAATCCGCATCATACGGACTAAAAGCCAGCGTTGTGAAGAAGTTCCCCTTGAGAGCAGAACTGGCAACGCTATTGCCCGCTATCTGCGCCACGGGAGACCTCAAACGCCAATCCGCAACGTGTTTGTGGGGCGATGCCATCCATTTGGACCAATATCTAAATCGGGGCTTCGCCATATCGTGAGCAGCAACTTTCCCGAAAACGAGCGCCCAGAGAAGGGACGTGGTCCTCACGGACTGCGCCACGCATGCGCTCGGTTTCTTCTGGAGTCGGGTAAAAGTTTCAAAGAAGTCGGCGACCACCTCGGGCATAGCAGCCCGGACTCGACAAAAATTTACGCAAAGGTCAATCTGAGGATGCTGCGCAGGGTTGCCTTTGACGATTTAGGGGGGCTGATATGACGATGAAACTTATTGAGGCTGTCGACATGTACATCAACTTAAAACGTTCCCTCGGAGCCGTCTTTAAGGAGGATGCGCGTATTCTTGATTCCTTGAGCCGCGCTCTCGGCGACATTCATCTGGAGGAAATCGATTGTCAAGCCGTTCATGACTTCTGTCGTGGCAAAGTACCGCCGACGCGGACGTGGGAACGCAAGGATACAGCTCTGCGCGGCTTCTTCGTTTATCTCGTGTCCCGCGGACACCTCACAGCCTGCCCACTGCCGGAACAAAGACCCAGGGTTCTCAGTTCCTTCCGGGCTCACATTTATTCCACGAATGAATTGCAACGTCTTCTGGACGCGGCAGTGATCCTCAAAGACAGCCGCTTCCCGCTACGGCACAAAACCTTCAGAGCGTTGATTCTGACCTTGTACGTGGTGGGGCTTCGCCCAAGCGAGGGATTGCGCCTGCGGTGCCGTGACGTGGATTTCCGCGAGCGCGTTTTCACCATCAGCGACACCAAGTTCTTCAAGTCACGGCTGGTCCCCTTTGGCGCCGCACTCGGCACCGAGCTTGAGGCCTACTACAGGGAACGTCGGCATCTGCCCATGCCAGACAATGAACATTCCGCTTTCTTCGCTTTGCGTAAGGGGGGTAGAGCGGTACATCTCAACACGCTTGAATATATGTTCGCCCGACTTCGTACTCATGTCGGATTGCAAGACCCACAAGGTGGGAGCAACACTCCGCGCCTTCACGACCTGCGACATACTTTTGCGGTCAACAGGCTGGTTGCCTGGTACCGTGAAGGCGCTGATGTTCAGGAATGTCTGCCATTGCTGTCCACCTACCTTGGACACTCAAGCATCAGCGGAACACAGACTTACCTGACCATGACCCCGGAATTGCTTACAGAAGCGTCGAAATGCTTTGCGCGTTACGCCGCATTATAAAACTAAGGAGGATAAAATGAAAGATCATCTTATGGGCCGCTTCGTCCGCAGGTTTCTGCTTGAGAACTTGATTGCGGATCGCAATCTCAGCCCCAATACCCAGAAAAGCTACCGCGACACGATTCGCCTGCTTTTCAACTACATCGCCAGACATCACGACACCGACCCGGTCCGTGTCACGGTTGAGCAAGTCAATGCGACCGTCGTACGGAGCTTTCTAGCGGATCTTGAAAAGGAAAGGAAGAATGCGGTCTCTACTTGCAACCAGCGCCTCGCAGCCCTGCATTCGCTGTTCCGATTCATCGGTCGCCAAGTTCCCGAACTTGTTGACCACGCAGCTCAGATACAGGGAATCCCCCTGCGACGCAGTACCACGGCAAGTATGCCGTATCTCGAAAAACGAGAAATTGACGCAATGCTTGCAGTTCCCGATCGCCACTGCCGTCAGGGCCGCCGTGATTACGCTATACTTCTGTTTTTGTATAATACCGGAGCACGAGCGTCGGAGGCAGCGGGGATAAAAGTGGCAGACATCATTGCCGACAACAAGTGCGTACGTCTTAACGGAAAGGGGAGAAAAGTCCGTATCTGTCCGCTATGGTCATCCACTGTCGAGGTTCTGCTTGACCTGATTGGTTCACGCATTAACGGACTCAGAGAAGCTCCGGTCTTCCTCAATGTCCACGGTAAACCGATCACTCGCCATGGCGTACACGGTCTGGTTGTTCGAACAGCGGAGAAAGCTGCTGAGACAGTGCCATCTCTCAGGGACAAACGCGTCAGTCCTCATACCATTCGTCATACCACAGCTGTGCATCTTCTGCGCGCGGGTGTTGATATCAACACGATACGGGCATGGTTAGGACATAGATCTCTTGAGACGACCAACCGTTATGCCGAAGTGGACTTGGAAATGAAGGCGAAAGCATTGCAGACATGTGCCGTCTCGGGCTCGGATGTTGTGCCAGATGTAACGCCGGATTGGCATACGGACAGCGAGTTGATGTCCTTTCTTGCGTCATTGTAGGATTATTTTATTATGTTGCGAAGTTCTCGTCTCCTCCCAATTCTTGCAGGGAATTGCGCAGACTTCGCAACATAATTGAGTTCGCAACATAAGGTTTATTATGTTGTTAACAACATAATAAACCGAGGGAAAATGCTGCTGCTGGAAAAGTCGGGAAATTTCCCTGCCGCGTCACCTGAAAACCTCACCATTCCCAGAGTGCAATCTTGATTGTCGTGCGAGTGCAAAGTTAATTGACGCGGCAGAAGGGGAGTAGAAGTGGACACCACCCTACACAACCAACCAACGCAACTTGACAAACCAGATGAATTTACCATAATGGTAATGGGAGTGGAAATTTGTACAGCTTAGGATTACCGGAAGTCAGTCAGGAACAGAAATGGAAGGGAGGTTTTTATCCGACTGAATCAAAAGAGCGGCATTCCGTCGCTTAGCTCATGTTTTTGCTGAAATCCGCCATGCGGGGACAAGGTCGTCATAATGATAAGCAAAAAAGTCATAAGTCTATATGGCGCCGAGTCACAGGAAATCGGTCAAAAACGAGAGATACAAGGTGGGCCGCTGTACGATAAAAATCATGTTCTGCGGTTGTTAGACGAAGAAAAAATTGTTATCTGGACTCGTAAATGTCTGGGAGATCTTCAGCGCTGGGAAATTGATCCAGAAGATGTTGCCGAGTTAATAAAAACGGCTTTAGATAAAGGAGTCTTTCTGGGTTCTCAATGGTGTGAGCAGGAAAGAAACGACCCGTGGGCTGCTTGCGATGCTTATAGAATCTTTCGGTCAGAATGGAGCCATGTAGCTCATAAGGAGATATCAGTTCAACGGGCGGTTGAATATTACGTCAAATTTGCCATTAACAAAAAGGGAAGGCTGCTTCTGGTGATTTCCTGCCACCCGTCCGGTTATTAGCAGAGGAGAACAAAGATGAAAAAAGATTTGCGGTGTCCGATTTGCGAAGAAGGAAATCTTAGCGAGAAAGTGTCTAAGCAGAGAGTAGATTACAAGGGCAGAACCGCTGAACTGGATTTACATTTTTCTGTGTGTGACTCTTGCGGTTCCGAGCAGGCAGATGCCGGACAGGTACGTATGAATAAACGTAGCATGACAAGGTTTAAAAAACTGGTAGATGGGTTGCTTGCTGGTTCCGAAGTGAGATCTGTTCGGCAGAAACTCGGACTTACACAGTCAGATGCTGCCAAAATTTTCGGTGGGGGACCAGTAGCATTCTCAAAGTATGAAGCTGACGATGTTGCTCAATCGGAGGCGATGGACAAACTTTTACGCGTGGTTTCGGAAGTTTCAGAAGCGTTTGATTATCTGACAAAGCGTGCCGGATTGTATTCTGTACGTAGTATACACCGAGCTGCGGGTAAAGATTGATTACGGAAGTTCGAAATCGCACCACCCTATTGTAGTGTCCTAATTATATCTTTAATTATCCTCTTGGTGTGGTACAATAAAGTATACCATAACCTGGAGGAGAATTAATGCGTATAGCGGCAGCAATAGAATTATCGGAAGCAGAGGGGGAAAAGCTGAAGCGTCTTTCATTATCACGGAGCATATCGGTAGGGTTCCACCAGAGAGTTCGCATCGTGCTTATGGCGGCTGAGGGAAAGACGAACAAAGAGATTTCCGCTGAACTCAGACTGTCCCAGCCCACAGTAAGTCTGTGGCGCAACCGGTTTGCGGAGGAAAGGATCGAAGGTATAGAGAAGGAACGTCCCCGGGGAGGCAATCATGGCGGGAAGAATACCGAGGAGCAGCAGGAGTTGAGCACAAGGATAATTGAAGCGACGACACAGACCACTCCTTCGGATGCAACGCACTGGTCGTGTCGCAGCATGGCCAGGGCTATGGGAACTACCCACAGTTTTGTAAACAGAGTGTGGATTGCCAATGGGCTTAAGCCCCATTTGATAAAGACGTTTAAGCTGAGCAACGATCCGAAGTTTGAAGAGAAGCTTGCGGATGTGGTGGGGCTGTATATGCATCCGCCGGAGAATGCGGTGGTATTCAGTTTTGACGAGAAGAGTTCGATACAGGCGCTTGACAGGACTCAGCCTGGACTGCCGCTGAAAAAAGGGCGATGCGGCACGATGACGCACGACTACAAGCGTCATGGAACGACATCGCTGTTTGCGGCTCTGAACATAGCGTCTGGGGAAGTGATAGGGAAGTCTTACCGAAAGCACCGTCATCAGGAGGTATTGCAGTTTTTCAAGCAAGTGGAGAAGACGGTAGAGAAAGGTTTGGAGATACATATCATTCTGGACAATTACAGCACGCACAAGCACAAGGATGTGCTTGAATGGATTGAGAACAGGAAGCGGATATATCTGCATTTTATACCGACAAGTTCTTCGTGGTTGAATATGGTGGAGCGTTTTTTTTCAACTCTTACGGAGAAACAGATACGTCGAGGGGTATTCACTTCTGTTGGGCAATTAGAAGAATGCATAAAGAGCTATCTGGATACGTACAACGAGAATCCTCGACCGCTGGTATGGACGAAATCTGTGGAGGGGATAATGAAGAAAGTAGGAAGAGGTCGGAAAACGCTTGCGGAACAAAATAGTTAAAAGTATAATTAGGACACTACACTATTATCTATATCGCTAAAAAAGGGAAATATATTAACTTGAGTGAACATAACCTGGATGTGTGGAGCAAGACGGCATCTCTTGAGAAACTTGAACCGATTCCAGTTACCCCGTTCGTTTCTTCTGACCGGTACAGACTGGCATCTGATCCAGGAGGGGCATGAAGAAGATGAACGTATACCCGATCTGCGCCGTTGCGAACGTTTACCGTGGATACCATGGGTGATCAGCAACGCTGCGTCACATCCCGAGATCGATAGATGGCAGAACATGCAGAAAAGAGAAATCAACTCATTGCTCTGGTATCGTGAAGAATGCTTGGTTGTACTTTCGCAGAGAAAGAACTATTGGCTACTCAAACCGCATACGTAACCGAAGGAAAATACAGAATCAGGCGGTTGAGAGAGGAACGCGACGCCTATATGGAAACTCACGACCAAGGCATCTAAAAAAGCTGAAGCCGCCACGAACCAGCCGCCACGGCTTCTAATGCTCCTTCTACGCATGGCAGATGAGACGGTATCTATGTACTGTTTTTGCGGGAAAAAGTCAAAAAGTTTTACGCTGATAAAATGGCCCAGAGTTCTTCTTTCGTCGCAAGATAGCTGTGGGTATTTATTGGTACGCGTCGCTTTCATTATCTTTTTGATTATTGGACCGGTTCTTGCTTCAAGATTGCTGTAATCTTTCTCTGCGGAAACATCCCTGTTCCCATCCTCTTCGTATCGCGTGTAAATATCATCCTCAACGCAAAAGCTATGCGGACTGGTTTCTCTAATACCTTTTCCAGAAGAATCCTTATCAAAAGAGTACAGCCGTTTCCTGCCGTTCTTACGGAAAGAGAAATTCTTCAGCAGCATCTCGGGAACAACATGTTGACGTTTGTATCCGCTCATCCGATTCAACCTAACAGTAGTTTACCGTGAGTGATTTTGGCTAAATTTCTATCTGTTCTGATAACCGTTGCCTGACTTTTTCATATACTGAAATTTCGCTTTCTTCCGCAGCCTCTAACGTTACCGCCAAGCCGTAAGGGATTTTCTCCTCCAGTTTCTCAGTTGCGTCTTTTTTGCAGATGACCTGCAAAACAATTTCCTCGTTCTGCCGGAACTGTTCCAATTCGTTTTTTCCTTCTAAAACTTCATGCTGAACGGTCCCGCGTTTGTTTTGATTATGATCACTGTCGACACGCTTAAGTCTCAGAGGGGTTTCATCCCATCTAGAAGCGGATTTGATTTCCAGCTTAGCTTCCCTGAAATAACGATGCCTCGGGTTGACCGGAGAGAACCATGCCAACGTTATTACCATGCGACGGAAGATTCTCTGACCGCCGAATTCGTCGGGGACGGGAAAACGGTATTCGTGCACTTCTTCAGCGGTTATCTCACCGAAGCCGATTATTGTGCCGCGTTGCTCGGTACAAGCAAGCACCCTCTCCACATTCACCACTCCATAACCCAAATAACGCGCCAGAACCGTTCTGAATGTTTTCGAGTTGTCTTGGTTTTTCAGATGTTCCACCGCTGTCTTGGACTCGCTGTTCTGAATGCTTCCGTGCACCAGGAGGTTTTTGATAAGCACAGCGATTAATTCCTCGGGGATAACGCCCGAATTCTGATCGTTCAGTTCGCTTAAAACTTCATGAATCCGCACACCCGCCCGGGTTGCCAGAGCTGCGGCATTGCTTGTTCCCCTGTTGAACGTATCCTTGGACAATTCTCCATCTTCGCTGTCCCAGGCGGTTTTTTGCCCCGGAGCCCTCAGATGACTGTCGATTTCAAAAATCGCAGGTCCCCCAGAAAATGATCTTCCGTAAAGTTGCCGTCCTCCAGGAAAATAAATTTCGGGTTTAATCGAACGCCTGAATCCATGTCCAAGACGTGATACAGGGCTTGGCACTTCGTTGCCCGGAAGCAGATCGATTCTGTTCCCCAGGTAGTAGCCGTCCCCGCTTCCATCCTGATGAAGCGCGCCTATAGTCAGCGAGTTTATCGACTCAGCGGGGGCGAGCAACCGTCTGGAAGAAAGAGAATCCTGCATGGATTCAAGCAGTATTCGGATTTTCTCTTCATTGTCCTTTGATTCATATTCTGAAAGAGAAATGCCGAAATTATAATCTCCCTCGTAATTCCCGGCACTCACGCAGAACAGCACGCGATACTTCCACGAGAACCAGTCAAGCAATCTCGCCCATGGACTGAGAGTGTGGAGGAAGGGACGGGTTGAATCGCCCAGCGACAGATTTATAATCTTGACCGTGGGTGCCTGGGCCTCGACTTCTCCGTCTCTATCCAGCATGCGGCGCACGGCACGCGCCACCCTGTCTTCATAAAAACAGTCTTCGGGGAAATATTCCTCTTTTTTCCCCACAGCCCTTGCGGCAGGGTCCGGCTGTATGATGGCCACGTGATGTACTTTGCTGCGAAGCGGTTCCGCAGCCTTATCCGACCGGTCGCCGTGAATGATCAATGAAGCCATCGCAGTTCCATGCCGACGTTCCCCCGGCTGATATTCACTTGCCAGGTCAAAGGGATCATCAAAATCAATCCGGTTTTCCAAGGCTTTATGTCTCAGGTTTGGAACACCGTCAAGTATGGCTGCTACTGGCAGTTCCGAGGGTCGTGTTTCTGGGTATTCCGTATCCTCTCCATCGCCTTCAACTGCCGTGGTCATGCTCTGTCCCGTGTGGCGAAAATACATGATGCTCGGGTATATAAGAAGATGGAGTTCCCCGGCTGTATCATGAGTCTCGTCAAGCAATTGCTTGGCTTTATTCGCAGGGATGCGCGCCTTCACGGCATGAAAAGCAATTTCGGGCATATGGATAAAGTCACTGACTGTTTCCCCGCCTGCTTCCTTAAGCAAAGCTTTTATCCTGTCTTCAATAGCCCTGCGCTTATTCCGGTTCCTACGGTAGAAGCACTCAATCTGAATGCTGGCCATATCGCCGTCAGTCAAATCTTCAATGTAGTCCTTGATTTCCGTTTCAACCAAGGTTTCCTGCATTCCCCAGCGCCGAATGTTTTTGAGACAGGCAAAAATATCACGCCATTTGGTCTTGCGCCAAGGAAGAGTTTCCCCTTTCTTCCACTTTTCCCAAAGCGACAACAGTTCCCTCATTCCCTCCTCGTTGACCATGGAAACAAACAGGCGCCCGTTCCGGGTTGTTTTCTTGCCTTCTACCGGGAAATCGTCGTCCGGGTCTATTTCAATATCCCACTCGCCAAGCCACTCAAGACCCGCAGCTTCAACCGCCCGCGCCAAGTTGTCGACCCTGTCCGCCAGTTCAAGAACCAGTACCAATTCCGGTTCTCCGCCGGTCATTGTCGCATCAACCAGACCCTTGAACCTTGAAAACTCTTCTCTTACCCGGTCTATCTGCGGTTCCAGTCGCTCAGTCTGTCTGGAGCGGCCGGGTACCGGCAAGGCTTGGGGAGCATACCCCCTGCCCGTAGCAGGACTTATAGATATGGGTTTGGGGAAAATCAGAAGCGGGAGCTTGTCTGGCATGTCTTAAGTTCTTAGCTGCTTGGCTGCAGCCTCGCTCTCCACTGTTTTAACTTGCGCCCGGTGATCTGGCGGGCGTTGGCGCTTTGATTTGACAATGCCGCGCGACGCGCGATATCCAGACAGAACTGCTCGGCTTCCGAATAGCTTGTGCCCCTAAGCGCCTTGGCTATGGTTTCCGCACCGTAGCCAAGTCTGGTTCCGCAACGTTCCGACACGGCGTCAATCAGTGCGCACAACTGCCTGTGGTTCGGTGGGGGAAGTTCAATTTTGACCTGGAACCTGCGCCACACGGCCCTGTCAAGCAACTCGGGATGGTTGCTTGCGGCCACAAACACTACGTAATCCGGCAGCAGGTCGGTCTGCAGCAACAGCGAACTGACAATGCGTTTTATTTCTCCGGTTTCGCGGGTATCGCCGCGTTCCTTCCCCAGGGTTTCAAACTCATCGAAAAACAGCACGCATCTGCGGGTGCGTGCGTATTCAAGAATCTTTTTAAGGCGGCCGGATGTCTCTCCCAGGTAACTGCCGATCAGCGATTCATAGCGAATCACGATCAAAGGATACATCAATTCATAAGCCAGAGCTTCCGCAAGAGTCGTCTTTCCGTTCCCGGGAGGTCCCGCGAAGAGCAGCCTGTGCCTCGCCCTGAGATTGTAGGAATGCAGCAACTCTGAACGATGCTGTTCTTCTACAAGTTCACGTATCTGCTCTTCAACTCCCGGAGGCAGAAGCAGGCTGCCAAGTTCCCGCTCAGGCGTAATTTCATAGAACAGTTCACCCTGCGGTTTCAACGCATGACCGTTTGACTGGCTGCCTTTGCTGCCGTTATAAGAGGGATTCAGCGCCTTGCGCATGCGTTCTGCCAGAATGCGGTGCCCCTTGCGGGTTTCCTCCGAGATCAAATCTTCGGCCACTTTCCGGAAAGCAGTCTGATCCGAATCGGCGGCGCTTCTGATTAGTTTGATGATTAAATCTGACTGTGCCACTTAAATTACAGCCTCCAAGACACTAATAGCTCTTTCACCGACCTGCGCACATAGCGGATAAAACCGGTCGACATCGCTGAATACACAAAACCTGTAAATAGTCTTCCGCCTGGAAGTCAGACTGTCGGCAGCTGCGCAGGTTCCCCTGCAGTATTAACCCTAATCCATGTACACATTTCCCAGTTCCAGCGAAAGACAAGATGTCGTTCATCCGGGGCACTTTGTCCCACAGAAATTTCTTCGATACTCTGCATCTGTCAACTGAATGCGACCAATTTCAACATCTATGCAGGGTACCTAGAACCCAATTTAATTCTAACATACGGAAGTTGTCCAAGTACATAATATTTTGCTGTCTTGGCTCAGTTTGTCCTGTATCGTGTGGGGGGAGCAGCAGCCATGCAACCAGTCAGTTTACCCCGCAGTTTTCAGTTCGAGTTCAACAGAACCTGCGACGCCATTGTATGTCATCGTGAAAAACCTAAGGAAACTCCTGCCGATAAGGGCACGATGCACCTGTCCTCCAGAAGTTAAGTGAACACCAGCAAACCTGCCATAAGTAGTAAACTGCAGGAACGGAACATAAATCTGAGCGAGATGAATATTGACCTCCGCGCTTCCATGAACCCCAGATACGTTTCTTCGGTCAACAACCGGGAGGTTCAAAATATCCGCAAGCGCTGAAGTAAAGAGATGGGAATCAGGATTTAGCGTAGTTCTAAATTCATGCATTTTTTGCCTAATCCCGTCATCGTCAAAAATCCCGTCAATCATTGATTCCAGACTGCCACGGTCAACACTCCTATCAGATATCTGTTTTGCGAAAACAGTCGGCAGATAAAAACTCTCAAGAAACGGCCGCAGGTCGGCTTTTATTGGTTCAGAGTGCTTACGGTTAATAAAATCGTAGATCTTTGTGAAAGCCCTCTGGTACTCGCTTGCCACAAAATTATCTCTGTCCGATTTTCTCAAGAAACTCGTCTTATTATCTTGCTCTATTTCCAGGAACTTTGCAGGAATCTGTTTTTCCTTGGTGATTTCGCAGAACCTTTTTATAAAATTTGTGTAGTGCGTCATTATGATCATCTGATCAACCTGACCAAGAGTTTCTTTGAAAAGATTAATGCTTTTGGTCATTCGGTTGTCATCAAAACTTGTAACCGGATCGTCCAGAACTATAATGCTTCGCGCCTTCTCGTCATCATGCTTAAGGTTTATCTTCGCCCAGAATACCGCAAGCGCCAAGGCCCTTCTGTCCGAGTCGCTGAACACGGTTTTTAACTGGTCGTTGCGGATTTCTTCGTTGCGGAATCTGACCTTCAAGGAATAGACAGGCAAATGCCCCCTTCTCTCCGTAACCCTTTCAAGCTTAAAATTTCTGCCTCCCAGCTTCTCGAACAGCGAGTTTATCTCGTCAAAATAATTTTCAAGGTACTCGGACTGATCCTTTTCCAAGTCCCTTTCCAGCCCGTCAATATTTTCCTCCATCTCACTAACTTCTTTTCGCAGAACCAGATATTCCCGGCAACTGCTGTCTTGTTCAATTCGCACTTTCTTGTATTCAAGCTGCTTAACATCCTGAGCGATCCGGTCGACTTTACCCAGTATAGCGCTCGTATCGTGATAGGGTTTTTTGAAACCGGTTACGCGGATCCGTATCCGGCTAATTATCTTTTCCGCCTCACCGAGCAATTCTCGATATGACTTCGTAGCAACTTTGAAGTCAGAACAATCAGCGGGTTCCACCTTTTTGTGCGGAGACTTGTTTTTGATGTCCGCCCGTGTTTTCGTTTCAGCCACGAACTTTTTCTTCTCGTCGTTGGGCCGGTTTTCGTCTAACCGCTCTATAATCTTTTCCAGTTCCGCCAGCTTCTGCTTAAAATCCTCCTCCGCTATCAACTCTTTATACTTGTTCGCTCTCGCCAAGGCATCCTGCAGGCCGGTCTTCTGTGAGAAAGAAACATTTTCAAGCTCCCGGATGCTTCCCGAAAGTCCAGTTTCGATTCTCTTTACAAAATCTGTGTACGCAAGGTCAAAATAAGAATGATAGACATCAATCAGGTGGCTGGCATTTTCAAGCGTCTGACCACAGAAGGGGCAATTGCCATCCTTTGAGTCCTTATTATGAAGCAGGCCTTCTCTGAGCCAGTTTTCGGCATCGTCCCCGTCAGAGAGATTTGCGGCTATGTGCTGATCAAGCTTCTCCAGCAGTTTATCCTTGATGTTGGAATAATCTTCCCCCAACAGCTCGCTGATCCGTTCTATCGGGTCTGAATAATCAATCTCGGGAGGTTCGTATTCAGGAGGTTCCGGCAAATCCAGAATTTTCCGTGGTCTATGAACAAGACCCCGTTCATTTCGCAGCTTAGGGCTTGCGCAAAAACAAATTCCATTAACCTACAGCAGTCGTGTCATTAATGTCGATTACCAGAGAAGGCAATAAATGCACATATTCCTTTAATTCCCCCACAATACAAGGTATTTTCACTCTTTAAGACATCTTGACTGGCATAGATTGTTCCGGCACTATACAAGGTATCTATACTGGAGAGGTGCCGCAATGAGAACAGAAACATATTCCGCGCAGATCATCAAGGACTTCATGCGCAGCCACATCGTAGTCACTCTGCAACAAATACAGAAGGCTATCGGTCATGGTTCGCGACGTACTGTATTCCGAAAGTTTGCCCAATTTGACTATCTGTCAAGCTATTCCCATGGCGGCAAATACTACACTCTTGTCGAAACGGTGCAGTTTGACAAACACGGGCTGTGGGAGCACAACGGCATTCACTTCTCAAAGCACGGTACTCTTGGAGACACTGCGGTGGCTTTGGTATCGGAATCGTCTGATGGTCTGTATTGCGCAGAGCTTGATGAGATTGCGGGAGTCAGTTGCGGCAGTACACTCGCCAAGCTGTGCGTTTCCATGCGGCTTGACCGTAAAAAGGTTGACGGACGTTATCTTTACTGCGCTGCTGACAAAGAGATAAATGCGCGACAGCTTCGGGCACGTACGGCTGCCGTGGTTGCGCGGCCCGTAAAGCGAAAGACAGACGAAGAATCGGGGAAGATGATCTCATTGTTTTTTGATACGCTCAACGAGCGTCAACGGCGTTTGTACGCGGGGCTTGAATCGGCGCGTCTTGGACACGGGGGAGACGCTCAGATGGCACACGCCCTGCAACTTGACCCTGCTACTGTTTCGCGTGGTCGTCACGAGCTTCTGTCTGGTGAAGTTATCAAGGAGAGGATTCGCAAGCCGGGTGGCGGTCGCAAGCGGATTGAAAAAAAAACCTCGAAATAATAGAGCATATACGGAAGCTTGTTGATCATGACACCGCGGGAGACCCGTGCAGTGCTGTGAAATGGGTGCGTTGCACCACAGCGAGACTGTCTGAAGCTCTGCACAGTCTCAACATCAGCGTCTGTCCACGCACCGTTGCCAGGCTTCTGCGCATGATGAAATACTCATTGCGGGCTAATCACAAGACGCTTTGCGCGGTTGACCACCCACAGCGAAACTTGCAGTTTGAGCGTATTTCCGTGTTACGCAACCGCGGACGCGATCAAAAGATTCCTGTTATCAGCATTGACACCAAGAAAAAAGAACTGATCGGGCGCTTTAAAAATCATGGTTCCAAATGGGGCCGTCACCCCGAGTATGTTAATGACCACGACTTCCGCTCTTTGGCCGACGGGATTGCTGTTCCCTATGGCATCTACGATATTCATACCAATACTGGCACCGTCTTTGTCGGAACTTCCAACGACACTCCAGAGCTTGCTGTTGATTGCGTGGCCGCATGGTGGCGTGACCAGGGACAATTAATATACCCCCATACCAGCGAATTGATCATTCTTGCCGACTCTGGAGGCAGTAACGGATGTCGTCCACATGCGTGGAAAAGTGCGTTGCAGAACAGTCTGTGCGACCCCTGCGACATTACCGTCACCGTTGCTCACTATCCAACGGGTACTTCAAAGTGGAATCCTGTAGAACATCGTCTGTTCAGCGAGATCAGCAAGAACTGGGCTGGTGTGCCGCTTGTTGATCTGGAGACTATACTCGGATATATCGATTCAACCACGACCAGCGCCGGACTGAGTGTTACGGCTCATCTGGTTGAAAAACAGTACGAAAAAGGAGTCAGAATCTCTGAAAGTGAAATGGAAAGCCTCAATATAACTGCTGACACTGAAATCCCAAGGTGGAATTACACTATCAGGCCAAGATAAAACCGGAAGTTATTTTTGCGCCAACCCTTAGCTTCCCTGAAATAACGATGCCTCGGGTTGACCGGAGAGAACCATGCCAACGTTATTACCATGCGACGGAAGATTCTCTGACCGCCGAATTCGTTGGGGACGGGAAAACGGTATTCGTGCACTTCTTCAGCGGTTATCTCACCGAAGCCGATTATTGTGCCGCGTTGCTCGGTACAAGCAAGCACCCTCTCCACATTCACCACTCCATAACCCAGTACTTGCCAAGTGTCCATTCAAGGAATTAGATTATCAGGGTCTTGCTAACAATCTTTTAAACTGGATGCCCTTTCGGGGCGGCGCACTGATTTTAAGCATGTTTTCAGGGCAGTCATGTAAAGAGGATATTCTGGTTTCCCTTGATGGCTTTTTGTCAACGCCAATGTTTTTCACGCTAACGTAAAGCTGTTGATAAACTTCTTCTTCCAGAAATCCGGGTTTTCTCCAAAACGTTCGACCGATCGTGCGACAGTAATCGATAAAACACTTGGATCCCTGAAGCTGTTGTATTATCTCTTTCTCCGAACCATAACTGCTACGCTTCATTTCGATGTAAATTATCCAATTCTTCTTCTCACCCTTGGCGATAATAACAAAATCCGCCCTCTTGCATTCGCCTTTGGTGTTTTTAAAAATCTTATCCGGAGAGGGAAAAACATCAGATTTGATTGCGATGGCGTCTTCCGGAGTGTTAAGCACTTCTATTTTGTACTCGGGAGATTTTTCTCTTTCGGGTTCTTTCAGTTCAAGAAAATTGTTGCCATGCCGATTTTTCTTGACAGTCACCACTGCTTCGTCTTTGATCAGGTCCCGCAAGATATCGAGGTCCGGATTCATTCCCCGTCCCCCCATACGATGGCTTCCTGAATCTCGTTCATCTTGTTTATTGCCTCGTCAAAGCTGCGGGCGTCAATTCCCCGCTCACGGCTTACTTCGGTTTCCACAAGTGTCTGGTGCCAACTTCTCCTTTTGCCATTCTTTGTTTTCATCAAAGCTTTTTCCGCCACATAAACTTTTACTCCCCCGGCATCAACAAGTTCTTCGCTCCTGTAGCCTTCCCTCTCGGCAATTCGTTTCAGATAGGGCTTATCCTGATTAAGCATAATCAATGTGTTCAGTTCCTTGATGATATAGTCGCTGTGAGTGGTTATAAAAACACGAATTCCAAGATTTATCAGCCGGGCGAAAAGCCGCGCGACCCGGCGCTGGTTTTCAGGATGCAGACTCAATTCCGGTTCATCCACCATCAGCAAGTCACCTGGTTTTGCTATATGACGCAGATAAGAACCAATATCCAGCATGGAGCGTACAGCACCGGAACTTTCTCCCATGGTCAGCCTGAGACGTTTACCCGAAGGCTTGAAATAAACCGAGTTATCGCTCCCTGAAATATATTCACCGCCAATGATATCGGTGAATTCATTCAGAATCCGAGCATGTTCTTTGACAATGAAACTGTCTTCTTTGGTAATATCCGCGACTCTTCGGGTAAAATCCACGTTTGCCTTTACCGGCAAAGCGTAATCATTGTAGGATTTAAAAAGCAGCTCCATCGGGTCAATGTCCTTATCCGCGCGACCCATCTCTTCAAGCAGCCGGTTTCTGGCAAAATCCAGCTCCTTGCTGAAAATCGCAACACCGGTGCGCTCCGCGCTGGCAATAAAGGGATCGGGGAAATATTGACCGAAGATTATTTCGTTAATGATATCTGAGATCGCACCCTTAATTATCTCTGTGGGCAATTCGATTTTTTCGGTGTCCGCTGACAGAGAAACTACCAGGGAACTGCTCCCCTCAGGTTTGCTCAACGAGAGAAGTTCGCTTTTTTTAGACCTTATTTTTCGTTCGAAAGCAGGAAACAGGGTTGATTCCATGTCCAACTGCAACTCCACTTGAAACTGGGTTTCCTTGAAGTGTCTGGAGTTGGACGCAAAAATTCTAGGCAGTTGCTGAGCGTATCTTCGGCAGCCCTGTGAAAGAATATTCTTCGCTTTTCCGGCGTGTCTGGTGATGTCAATCCGTGTTACACCATCATTAACGAGGTCTCTGATCTCCTGATCGGAAACTTCAGCTTTCATGAATCTCTGCCAGTTCAACAGAAAACCGAACAGGGCATAAGTCGCATATGTTTTGCCCGTGTTGTTGCATCCGCAAATCAACGTTAGATCGCCGAGCTCAAATTCTGCTTCTTTCAGAACCCCCAAATTTTTTATAATTATTTTCATAATACCTATCTCTAGAACGCCGAATCAACTTGTTACTGCCGCGGAAGCCAGTTTAACCACCCCGACAGGGATATCATAGCATAATATCATTGCTGTCCCAACGCTTTCCAGCCTAGGATTCCTTTCTATAATGCTTCTGCCCTGTATTCGTTACGGAAACTATATCTCCACTCGCAGAAGAGAAATGAATGCGCTGCTTTGAGAAGTGGTCTGTCTGTCAAGCAACGAACCGACCATCCCCCGCACAAGGCCTCGGCTTCGTAGGAATCGCAAGGCAAAGCTGGACAACAAAGATTCTGCAGGCGATGTCTGCAGAATCGGCCATGCGAGGTAAAAAGCTCTCATTCGCCACACGTTGCGAACTGAGAATCCACGACCGTAACGGGTAATATTATTGCGACATGACTTGAGGAGGTAGAAAACGAAGTGAGCTCTATTCTGTGGAAAGGAGACTATCTATTTCAACACCTTAGAGATTATGAAGAAGAGTGCATATTACGACTGAAAAGGGACAGTAGTTCCGAGCGAAAAGGGACACTGATTCCGAGCGAAAGGGGACACCTGAATCTCCTGTTTTCTTCTTCCCTCAAAACATCATTGAAAAGTGTTTTGTTAACCTGTTTGCAGACTAAGGCAAGGAGGTCAACGAGATGCCGAGAAGAA
The DNA here is from genome assembly GCA_965208155.1 of Thermodesulfobacteriota bacterium. Lineage (GTDB taxonomy): Bacteria > Desulfobacterota_D > UBA1144 > Nemesobacterales > Nemesobacteraceae > Nemesobacter. The sequence continues at coordinate 1,278,071 of OZ242322.1, read as the reverse complement.
GAATGAGTGCAGAAGTGATAAGGGAGATTCTGAGGCTCAAGTCCCTGAATCTTTCCATAAGACAGATAAGCCAGAGCGTTAAGAAAGGCAAAAGCAATGTTCAGAGGTTGCTCCAGAAGGCTGAGGAAGCGAGTCTTCGGTGGCCACTTCTCGAAGATATTGACGACCAGAAGCTTGAGGAGCTTCTCTATCCCAAGCCCGACGAGGTAACTCTGGAAGGCAAAGCGCTGCCGGATTTCTCTTACATAAACAGGGAGCTCACCAAAAAGGGTGTTACGAGGCAGCTTCTGTACGAAGAGTACATTGAAGCCAACGAGGGTGGGGACTGTTACAGCTATACGCGGTTGTGCGAGCTCTACAAAACATGGCTCAACAAGAACAGGCCTCCCTCAATGCGGCAGGTACACAAAGCCGGGGAGAAGTGCTTTGTGGACTACGCAGGGCTTACGGTGAACATAATGGATCCCCTGACGGGGGGAGCAACAAAGGCGCAGATATTTGTCGGGGCCATGGGGGCGTCGAATTACATCTTCGCGGAGGCTACCGCTTCACAGTCCCTTCCCGACTGGCTTGGGAGTCATACCAGGATGCTTGAGTTCTTCGGAGGAGTTCCCGAGATCATAGTTCCCGACAATCTTAAAAGCGGAGTAACCAGGGCGTGCCGTTACGATCCTGAGGTTAACCCTGCTTACGCTCAATGGACTAATCACTACAGGACAACCATCATTCCCACAAGGCCGCGCAAGCCAAAAGACAAGGCCAAGGCAGAGAAGGCTGTACAGATAGTGGAGACAAGGGTACTGGCTCCGATAAGAAACGAGCAGTTCACCTCAATAGCGCAGCTTAACAGGCGAGTAAAGGAGCTTACAGAAGAAGTGAACTTAAAGCCGTTGCAGAAGGGGGAAGGAGAATGTCGCCGGGAGCTGTTTGAAGAGATTGATCTCCCCGAGATGAAGGAACTTCCTCCGTATCCCTACACATACACGGAGATAAAGAAGGCCAAGGTGAACATTGATTGCCACGTGGAGTACAAAAAGAAGCGCTACTCTGTTCCCTACACCTACAGGGGGGAGGGAGTGGAGGTTCACGCCACAGAGCACATTGTGACGATTTACTTCAAAAGCAAGCTCATAGCGCAGCATAAGCGGCTGACAAAGAAGCACGAGCATTACGCTACGGTAGACGAACACATGCCAAAGAGTCACAGGGAGCATGGGAAGTGGACTCCCAAGAGGCTAAGAGACTGGGCTAAGGGACTTGGAGAGGAGGTGTACAAATGGGTGGACGCTCAGCTTGATTCAAAAGATCATCCGGAGCTTGGCTACAGGGTGTGTCTGGGTCTTCTGAGTCTTTCCCGCAAGTACCCTCAAAGGCTCAATGCGGCGTGCGGGGTAGCGAACGGAAACGGGCTTATGAGATTAAGTCAGGTTAAGGAGATTCTTAAGAACGGAATGGACAGGCTTCCATTGTTTGAAGAGCAAGAGTTAAGTCTTCCCCAGGATCACAAGAACATAAGGGGGCCGGGGGAGTTCAGATAAAACCAAGGAGGTATTTTTATGAGTTTATCACAGACATTATCCCGTCTTCGCCAGCTTCGGCTGGGAGCGATGGCTGTGGCGCTTGAGCGTCAGTGCGAGCAGCCCAACACTTATGATGAACTGCCGTTTGCGCAAAGGGTCGGTCTGCTTGTGGAGAGGGAATGCATTGAGAGGGAGCACAGAAAGCAGCAGAGGCTCATACGCGACGCCCGTTTCAGGCTCAAGGCTCATCTAAGCGATATTGATTACACTCACTCCCGTAATCTAAGGAGAGTCCAGGTAGCGGAGCTTGGGGAGGGGGACTGGATAGAGAGGTCCCGTAATCTGCTGATAACGGGACCCTGCGGCAGCGGGAAGACATGGATAGCGTGCGCTGTGGGTCATAACGCGTGTGTGAGGGGGATAACAGTTCGCTACTACAGGGTCTCAAGGCTGTTTCTGGCCCTCTCTCAGGCAAAGGCCGATGGAAGCTACGAGAAGCTTCTGGCGAAGCTTGCCAGGGTGAGAGTTCTGATCATAGATGACTGGGGACTTGAGAAGATAACCACCGCCCAGAGATATGACCTCATGGAGATAATGGATGACCGCTACGGGGAGAGTTCCACTGTGGTGATAAGTCAGCTTCCTGTGAGTGAGTGGCACGGCATAATAGGGGACAACACGGTTGCCGACGCGATCCTTGACAGGATCGTTCACAACTCTCACAGGCTTGAGTTGGGTGGGGAATCGATGAGAAAGACAGAGGAAACGAGAAAAAACGGAGATGATAAGGAATCTGGGAGTCTTTGAACGCGTGGAAAGCAAGAGGGTGAAGCGCCGCGAGTCAGAAAACAGACGTTTTATGCATGATTCAGTCCAATTGCTGAAAAAACGTCAATTTAAAGCCCGCTCAGAGTGCGATCGTCTATGCCTGAGGGGTAGAGGTCGGGTCGTTTTGGCCGTTGTCAGGCTTCGGAGCCAAATGCGTCTCGTTGGTTCAGTATCCCGTAGCTTCAGAGAACAAAGCTCTCGCTTTGTTCATCTCTCACTGAACTGTGGGGGGGGGGCTGACAAAAAAGTTGTGGCTGAAAACAGGTGTCGGCAAAGGAAGAAAACGGAGGTCATTTTTAAGAGAAAAAGACAGGCTTTTTACTCGTCGTTTGACAGAGAAATTCAAGACGTGTTAAAGTCTGTTTTGGGGAAGAAGAAAAAGGAGATTTTACTGTCCCTTTATTCTCGGAACAGGTGTCCCCTTTAACTCGGAATCAGTGTCCCTTTATTTTGTAATAAGCAAAGAGCTGGGATATGTGAAATTAGACCAGAATTCCAATACCTGTGTGCTTTGGCTTAAAGACACGTTCGGTGTAGTAACGGGGTCGCCTGGGGGGTACATACGAGGAGATGAGTTTCCTTCAATGGCTTTTGCCAAGCAAAAGGCTACTTCATCGGCATCTGCATTTATTCTTCACTACATATGGATGAGAAATGTCGCCAAGAAGCAGGTGTCACAAGCCGTGGATTACCATTGGGATGAAATTTCAAAAAATTTGCCTAGCGATACTAATAAGGATGACTTGCTTGATAAACTCAGAACGTACTTGGATAGATTGACAAATGAAAAAGTTAAAGATTTGAGTGAAAGGGTTCTGACTAATGTAGCAATACAAACAATAGTGGAACTGTTAAAGAAGCTTCCTTGAAGAAGAGAGTGTACGTAAAGAAACCAGGAAAACTTCCGCACCTTTCAAGGAACTATATTCTCGACATTTCCCGCAAGTTAAAAACCAGCAGCAGGGATAGTACTCGGGCAATTCCTTCACGCTACAGGTATCTTTTCATTGTTTGCAGCAATTTGAAGACGTCTTGAGATATACAGGCGGCTGGATAACTGCCAAAGCTGGCAAGGAGATTTTTCACCCATGAAATATGTAAAACTGAAAACCGTAAGTCTCAAAAATCACCCTGATTTGAATGAGCGGTGGCTTCAGGACATTATTGTCGAAGACCCTTCAATACTGGGCCTTGGAGATGTGCTGGTCAAGGACAAAGAGCTTACCCATCCCGGAGCGGGGCGACTTGACCTGTTGTTGCAGGATGTTGACGGCAACGGCCGATATGAAGTTGAGATACAGCTCGGCGCGACAGATGAATCTCATCTGATCCGAACTATTGAGTACTGGGATATTGAGCGCAAGAAGTATCCGCAGTACGAGCATACGGCAGTCATCGTTGCGGAGAACATCACATCCAGATTCTTCAATGTGATCGGACTGTTCAACGGCGTTATCCCGCTTATGGCTATTCAGGTTGCCGCTGTTGAGACCGCCGAAGGCACGGTAGGACTGCAGTTTATCAAGGTTATGGATACGGTCGAGCTGGGTTACATTGACGAAGACAAAGAGGCCGAGCCGACCGACAGGAATTACTGGGAAACGGCTAAGGGCACGAAGAAGACGGTGCGGCTTGCCGACCAGGTGCTTGAACTGGCCAGGGAACTCGCTCCAGAAACCGTATTCGAGCTCAGCTACAACAAGTACTACATAGGCTTTCGGGTTGACGGCCGCCCCCGGAACTTCGCCATTATGAAACCTCAGAGAGGGGGAATGCGCTTTGAGATCAGAATTGCTAGGAATGAACAAGCTGATGGAATTATTGAAGCGGCGGAGCTGGATTTCATGGATTACGACAAGCGTTACAAAGCGTATAAAATAAGGCTGTCAGAAGAAGATATGGATAAGAAGAAAGACGAAATAAGAAGTTTGCTAAAAATGGCGTATCAATCGTTTAGGTGATTCGCCGCAAGCTTTGTCAATTGGTAATTCTGTTACTTGACCATTTCTGACTCCTGCCTCTCCCGCCCGAGCCAGTAGAACCAATCGGGAACAGGTGGGTTCAAACGGCGATGCTCAAGTATCTCGTCTTGTATGCTGCGGATATCGTCCAATGAAATCTCCTCCTGCTCACAAAGATTCGAGATATAACGATGAACTCTGTCTATGCGTGTGACCGCTTCGTCCTGATCATTAATTTCACCGAGACTCCAACCCAGAACTCCTATGCCGGACGCAATTACGGCAATAAATTTGGAAACCGTAATTCCGGTCACAATCGATAGAAACAGAACCAATGCCACGAAGATCCAAAAAGACCACTTGAGAACAGTGCTCCATCTGCGGCGAAGGTTAACATCCCACCAGCAGCTAATCCGCTGGCAACAAACTCTGGAAAGACCCGGGTTCTGGTGAATCGCTTCAGGCGGATACCAGTTCTTCAATTTTTCAAGAACTTCCGGTTTCCCCGAGGTCTCGGCGGCAAGCTGCTTGATGCGGTCAGGCGTCGGGCGCTGCAATCCTTTGTGCGAAGGCCAGGGCAGATCAAAAACGAAGCAGTCAAAGTCTTCCTGAATAGTGGCAGCCTCGGTTTTGAGTCCGGCCTCTCTTCTCTTTAGAAACTGCTGGTTAATAAACCATATCAGGAGGATTGAAAAGGAAACATATTGAATAAGGTTCTGCTTTTCCGCAACTGAAGCTGCAAATCCAAGGAGTGCGACAAGAAAAATCAGCGCCATGCTGATGTTGCGTGTTCTCTTGGCGCGGGCGTAAAGAAGGCGTTGCGCAGCCAGTTTCTCCAAAGATTCAGGAAGATTCTGTTTTTTGAGAATGCTCATCTGTAATAGCTTGGGAACCTGCGGCCAAACACTATGTTCCACCATATAAACGCTTGCTTTGTATTGCCTCGTTTTTCCGCCTCACAGGCCTTGATCACCCTAGTTCGTGCCGTCGCAACTTTTGACACGGTACTTTTAAGGTGAGAATTGCTTCGGCACGGTGAAATATTTCCCGAAATACCCATTGGGTCCCGTACTTTGGGCAACTCCGAATCATGAAGAAATTTGAAAATGCCCGCGACATCGGCCGAGTAAAGAACAGAGCTTTTCTTCAATGCGTATTTTGCTACTCTTAACTCGAGGTAAAATGAAGAAACCGGAACATTGTTAAAGTACTTCCAAGCCTTGATGAAGCGAACCAGGGGCTTTACTTTTGACGATAAATTCCCGTCGATTGAACGCACGTAGAAGTTGTGGGCATCGGGGCTTGCCTCCATCCAGCCACCCGAGCAATCAGGAATCAAGTAGGTTTTGAATCTGTGACGAGTCCGAGTCCCAACATAAAAGGCGGGAGTTACCTCTGTTGTCTCTCTGGCATCGATTCCAAAGGGAACAATAACTGCCGGGCAGGATACCCTGACCCCAGTGTTCGGAAAACGTTTTGCAAGAGTGCCTCGCAATTTTCCAAGTGAGCGGAATGAGTTTTTACTGAAACTTTTTTCCGGAATGCTGGCCATGTAGTCAACATCGCTTCTGCCGAAAATGGAAGTCCCGTTGCCGAAAGATCCTGTGCGCCAGAACCGCTGGAGCCCAAGATTTGATCTGATGCATTGTTCAATGGAAGCGCGGTGTCTTTTTGCCGCGACGGATTCGTAGCTTGACGGCGTCAGCTTCGGGAGAAAATCTCGAAATCCCTCATCTATCGTTCTCGGCATTTTAATCCTCTATGGTAAAAACAAGTCTCTCGGAGTCAACATCCTTGCCGAGAGAATTCCAGAAGTCACGCCGGAATAATGTAAGGAGTCCCGAAATTTCATCTGGGTCACCCGTGCCCAGCGGATACCTAGGAAACTTCACCGAACCCGGCTGTAGCACTGCACCCGGCAAACCGCGGCGAAAAGAAGATGTTCCTGGGCTTGCCGAGATACCTATGGCATGAATCTCCACTTCAAAAGCGTATTCGGCAGCCGGAGCTTGAGCCTGCATTCTGATTCGGTTAGCCCAGATAAGCATATTGGCGAACATGAAAATATACAGGTTGGGCGAAAGATAAAGATCTCCTTCCTGTTCGCTAACCGTTAGCGGTTTGGAATTACGACCACATGAAACAAAACCTGTCTCTATAAGCCCATCACAGTGAAGTTCACGATAGCTACTGTAAGAGTGTTTCATTTCCAAAGAAGAACTATCAAGTTCCTCCCGTACAGCACGCAACAACGGCCGGGAAAAAGGATAAGAACGAATAATTCCTTCACCATTCAAAGTACTCGGGTTTTCTCCACCTTCATGAAGCGAAACCGTGCGCAACGGTTCCCTGAACTCTTCCGCGGTTGCACACCTGCGGAAAACGCGGTCAATGTGGATTTCGTCTACAACCGGCATCGCCGTGATACGGATTCCGAACGCTTTGTCGGGAGTTTCAAGGTATCCGAACTCCTCGCAAAAGCGTTTCGAACGTTCAGAAAACCGCTTGTCCAGACGTTCAAATCCTCGTGCCACGTTGAGCGTCATGTCCTTAATTTCCCGCATGGTCATCTTCTCGCATCGGTCGGCCCGCCGGACCGGGCAGACCAAAGTCTTCGTAACGCGGTGGGGAGCTAACTGGGACCGCCCAACACGAATTACCACCACGCCGCCGTCATCTGCACCCTCAACTGACACCGCGAAAATCTCAAGCACAGGAAGCTGGGGCTCCACGCAGTCACGAAAAACCAGTTTAAGACGCTCCGCCAATTCCTCGCATCGCGGAACTGGCGATATCTGGTTCGCGACAGCCGGTTTCGCTGCAGATTCCCTGATCCCCAGAAACAAAGCTCCTCCATGCGCGTTCGCAAAAGCAACAACCTCCTCAAGTATTTCGTTTTTGGCCCGATCCCCGATTCTATCCCCACCTGACATCCACGAATCTGGGGTGCCGTCGCCCTTGGCTGACAGGCTTTCCTTGAACTCTATCTGTTCGCCTTCTGGAACTCTTGAATCAACAAATGATTCAATGTGAGAACTGTCAATCTGCTCTGCAGAGATGGAAAGCAACTCAATCATTGGATTCATACCTCAATCTGTACCGAGCCATCAAGAATAACAGACTCACAGAAATATTTCTCTTTTATTTTTGCGTCGCCAACGACTCAAGAAGTTTTGTAGATCTGGCAACCACCGTATTGCTGTTTCTGAATACCTGTTCATTAAAACTCCTGATAAACTTGTCGCCAAGAGAGTTGTGGTTAACACAAAAAACCTTGACTTCCGAATCCATCCCGTCATTGCCCAAAAAACCTATTGCCACTCTGGGGGAAACGGCAACATAAAGTTCCGCTCTGGCTTCCAGTAAATTATCGTAGCTGTTAAACTCGACAAACGGTCTATCCCCGATTACAAAGCTCTTTTGGGAATTTTTGATTACAAGAACAGCTATCGCCTTTGCGGAAAACAATTTCGGCACCCTGCCCCTGACCAAGATTTCAACAGGATTGCTCGCCTCCTGAAAAGCAACCCAGTCTTTCAAAAGACATGGGAATTGCAAGATCCAGTCGCCGAAAACCTCGGTGGAGGTTTCCGACACTACTTTCTCGTAGTCAACTTTAGTTCTGCAAACCAGGGAAGTCAGAAACCAGGTTAAAGAAATGCGATTTTGCTCAGTCAAAAAGAACTGGCCCCGGTATTTTCCCTTGAGTCTGTTAATCTCAACGGCCTTGTAATGCTTACCCGTATTGAAATCGGGAATGGAGTTATGGGCAAGATCCACCAATTGTTCCAATATCTGTTTAGCTTTTCCTTCCAGTATAGCGAGTTCGGACTCGTAATTGCATTTGGAAAATTCAATAGGAAAACCGCTTGCATATCCTTCCTGCAAGGGGAAGGAACCCCGGGTAAACCCTGTAAGGAAAAGTTAAAATTCTGTCTGGGTCGGCAATATAAACATTGCTTTTGGTCAAGGCATTTTTATATGAAACCGGATAGATGCAGTTATTCCTTTTTTTGTTGTGCGCCCAGACCAAGTTCCCTTTCTTTTCCTTATCGCAAAAGTTCTTGATCAGAAACTTGGGATAGATATGTCCTCTGACTCTGTTTCCCATAAACTTGCTGTCTTCAACACACAATTTTTATCCCCAATATGCGTCACATTCTCCAAAAGATATTTATTCTTCTCCCACTTTAGACAGCCAATACTCAGAAGCTCTATATGCTTTGACTATCCTGACATCCCGTTCATTCAGTTTGCTTAATTCAAGCCGAGCCACCCTATTGTCGAGTTCCGTGAGGCTGACAAGCTTTCCCATTGATTCTCTGCTCTCTTGAATCCTGTGTCCGTCTTCGTGAACATACGCCTTAAGAAACCGCAGCAAGCCATCTTCTCTTTTTATCAGTTCGGCTACGTATTCTTTAGCCTGTTTTTCCGATCCCCATTTCTTCCAACAAGAAAGCATGTAGACCAGAATTGCTTCATTTTCTAAGGATCCATTTTCTGCCGCTTTTCTTATCTTTTCAACGCAAACCTTATTCAAATCGCCAACTTCTTCCTCCGTAAGCAAGATTCCCCTTGGAAAATTTCTTCTCCTCTCATATTCACTAAATTTTTTGTATGCTATGGCATCTTCAGTCATTACATCTACAAACCAAATTGATCTGGCAATATCTTTTGTCGAATTAAGCATTTTCGCCAAAGATCCGACCCGCTTTTCCTTAGGAATTATTTCCGATATTTTATAGCCGAGTCTCTGAACTCTATCATTCAAACTGTCTGAACCAGAGAACCTAGCAGGAATGGGGTTTTCTTTAAAATCAAACAGAACAATCAGCAAGGCTTCCAGTTGCGGGATGCTCAAATCAAAGCTATCCAGACTACCAAGCAGTCGTTCGAGAAGAAGACTCGACTTGTCTTCTTCCTGAAACTTCTTTAATTTCTTCGCGGACGCAGATATGTCTTCAATTTCCGCAAGGAAATCCTTCAGATCTTCTTCCGAAAGAACGGAAGAAACAATGGAAAGCGAAAAATACTTATCAAAAACAGACCCTGAGCAGACTCTTAACTGCCGAGTCCATTGATCCAATTCCTCTTGCCCCCACTTGTCGCGGGGGTTCTCTGAGTAAAGAGTTTCCACTTGGGGAAAAAGTTTTCTGGCGATCTCAGTTATGGCCTCCGATAGCTCTTTGGGGGAACCCTTCTTAATAATTTTTTCGAAGATATTTTTTCGCTCTGCCGGATCCTCTGTGATCTCTTCAACAAATCCCTCCATTCCCGGAAAAGGAAGTAGACTTTCTCTATCATATATACTATCGGTGGCTGGAAAGGCGAAAGTCTGTTTTTCCCTGGCCATAGCAAAATAGACATCTGGAGCAAAAACCCTGATTGCCTCTATCGCAAGAAAATCCACCGGATTCACTTCCGAGGAACCTATTATTTCCAGATCAAGACACAGGCTGTTGGTATAGCGCTTTATGTCTCGTACCGTCGGAAAAAGCTTTTTAAAGCCGGACTCAAACATCTCTTCCCATCGCTCTTGGTCCCAGGAACCGTTCTCGAAACCTGCAACTATTTTTTTGATTTCCCCAAAAAGTATCCCGAACAGTTTCCGCTGATCGACTCTCGGCAAAGGAAAGCTGAGCTGAACGATTTTTTTCAGAAATTCCTCGCCCGGAACCCCCTTTTTGCTCATCATACTCCCCACCTTGTCCCTGTCGTACGCAAGCAGGAAAACTATATTCGCAAAGTTGGCAGTTTTTTTCACCAGCTTGAAAACAAGTTCGACCTCGTCTACATCAAGCCTGTCAATATCGTCAATAACTATGACGATTCGCTTGTTGGTTTCCTTCAGGAGAGAGTTGATCGCCTCTTTCTGCTTCTCAAGCGTATTGCCTCGACTCGACTTGTATATTGTTCCAAGCTTAAGCTTGATCCCCAGAAAAGAAACTTCAGGTGCAACAGCCAGTTCACTTCGCTTCAACAACTTAAAGGAATAGCTCTTTATTTTTTCTGCTGTTCCCTTGTCACTCCCTTTTTCTGCCTGCTTTAACGCATCGGCAACTGAGTCGAAAAAATCCGTTATGAGCTCGTTCTGACCTGAGAAATTCCACGGGTTAAAATGAATTTTGAGGATGTCCTCAGACTCAAGGTTCTCAAGCACCAGATTGATCAGCGAAGTTTTACCGGAACCCCACTTGCCCTCGATTCCCACAACAAAACTTTCACTTTCGACATCGCAGGAACGAACGACCTCGGCTATGCGGACTGCCGGGGCGCAACGATTAAACGAATCCTCTTTTTTTGTCCGTATCGGTTTGTCTGGAAGAATCATTTCAGTTGTAGGGTGGAGGGAAACTGGACAACTGATCGGTTGAATTTTGAAATGCAGCACCCCTTGAAGCAGGATTCGAGAAGTACACCTCAAGTTGAAAGGGTTAAGTGGAGGTGTAAAAGTCTGTCTCGAAGAAAAAAAGAAGTTCAGATGCTCGCTTTCGTCGGATCGGAATTGACACTCATTATTCTGGAATACGCAAGAAGTCTACCCATCACCTTTTTTTGTTCTTTTCCCAACAAGCTCTTCCAGTAAAGTCTCTACTCTTACCAATCGCTCGGACACGCTTCGTATTTCTTTATCAATTTTTTCATCAAGTACATCTAATTTGTCATTTAGTCGGTTGGAAAAAAGCCAAACAGAACCTGCAACAGTTAAGATTAAAACCACAATCTGTATAAAATCCCCTAACGTCCAAAACTTTGTTAGAACATTTCTGCTATACAAGTTGGTAAAATTTCCGTTACTTCTATGCGGACTCATTTTAAGACCTCTCGATTCCAGCTTTGTCTATATTATGAAGCCGAAAATAACCACAGTTGTTACAGGACAACAAAACAGCCTTGAAACAAAACTGTGTAGCGGTCTTCAGTTCCACCAACTCAAGACCTATTTGCCATTTTACCTCACCGCACGCCGGACATGGTCTGAGAGCGCCTTTGCTTGCAAGCCATTGTTTCGCTTGTGCTATTTCTTCGTTGGTAAGTTTTGGTTCAAGATTCAGTTTATCAGTTTGACCGTTCATACAGCCTCCGACTAAAACTATAGCCAATTGTGACGATAAAACAATTCGTTAGACGGTGGGGGAATTGGCGGTAATAGAAACTTAAGCGACTGAAAAATGGATTGCGTAGTTGTAATTGCAATTGCTGAAGCGTCGAAATGCTTTGCGCGTTACGCCGCGTTATAAAACTAAGGAGAATAAAATGACAGATCATCTTATGGGCCGCTTCGTTCGCAGATTTCTGCTTGAGAACTTGATTGCGGATCGCAATCTCAGCCCCAATACCCAGAAAAGCTACCGCGACACGATTCGCCTGCTTTTCAACTACATCGCCAGACATCACGATACCGACCCGGTCCGTGTCACGGTTGAGCAAGTCAATGCGACCGTAGTACGGGGCTTTCTAGCGGATCTTGAAAAGGAAAGGAAGAATGCGGTCTCTACTCGCAACCAGCGCCTCGCGGCCCTGCATTCGCTGTTCCGATTCATCGGTCGCCAAGTTCCCGAACTTGTTGACCACGCAGCTCAGATACAGGGAATCCCCCTGCGACGCAGTACCACGGCAAGTATGCCGTATCTCGAAAAACGAGAAATTGACGCAATGCTTGCGGTTCCCGATCGCCACTGCCGTCAGGGCCGCCGTGATTACGCTATACTTCTGTTTTTGTATAATACCGGAGCGCGAGCGTCGGAGGCAGCGGGGATAAAAGTGGCGGATATCATTGCCGACAACAAGTGCGTACGCCTTAACGGAAAAGGGCGGAAAGTCCGTATCTGTCCGCTATGGTCATCCACTGTCGAGGTTCTGCTTGACCTGGTTGGTTCACGCATTAACGGACTCAGAGAAACTGCGGTCTTCCTCAATGTCCACGGCAAACCGATCACTCGCCATGGCATACACGGTCTGGTTGTTCGAACAGCGGAGAAAGCTGCTGAGACAGTGCCATCTCTCAGGGACAAACACGTCAGTCCTCATACCATTCGTCATACCACAGCTGTACATCTTCTGCGTGCGGGTGTTGATATCAACACGATACGAGCATGGTTAGGACATACATCTCTTGAGACGACCAATCGTTATGCCGAAGTGGACTTGGAAATGAAAGCGAAAGCATTGCAGACGTGTGCTGTCTCGGGCTCCGATATTGTGCCAGACGTAACGTCGGACTGGCATGCGGACAGCGAGTTGATGTCCTTTCTTGCGTCATTGTAGGATTATTTTATTATGTTGCGAAGTTCCCGTCTCCTCCCAATTCTTGCAGGAAGTTGCGCAGACTTCGCAACATAAGGAATAGGTGTTCATTTTCGGTCGTAATATGCAGCAGGTTTAAGAACTCGGGATTTCGGCTTGTCTTTCGGTGAGGACCGTCCAGGTTCCAGCACCCCCATTTCGTACAGAAAGCGGGAAGGTTTCTTCTCCCACCCCTGAACCCGGGAAGAGCAGGAAAGGCTGAGCGTCTCCTGAGCGCGCGTGATGGCGACAAAACAGTTTCTGCGCTCTTCCCGCATTTCTCTGCTGTCATCACCCTTTTTGAGCGCCGCCCAGCTCGGGAGCTGATCCTCGACCATGCCAATAAGATAGACGTGATCGAACTCCATGCCTTTTGAGGCGTGAATAGTGAAACAAGGAACGGCATCTTCTGGAGGGGGCGGGGTCTTCGACCGCAGGTCCAGTTCCTGAAGCAAAAGATGAAGAGTGATTTCCCACTCACCGTACTGGGAAGTAATTTCACCTACAAGACCTCTCCACGCTTCCTTTTCCTCGCTGTACTCATCAAAGACACCGTCGGCGCCAGACACCATCCCCTGAAAATCGTCGAACCACGCAAACGCGGCCCTCTCAAAGCTCTGGAAGTCCAAGCGCTCAGACAAACGGGGAAGGGCGTTTTCAAGCAGTTCCCTAGCGCGAGGAGACAGCTCCCCGCGGGCAAGGGCGGCTTGCGCGAAGCTTCGCAGGCAGTCGCCGTCTCCCGCGGCGGCATGCGACATGATATTCCTTACATCCAGATTAATGCCCTCGAGAAGAAAGAAAGCCCTGCACGCAAGGCGCAGGTGCTCGGGACTTGAGCGGGCGTTCGCAAGGCGCAAGATTGAGTGCAGCCACTGAAGAGGCGCGCTTTCGAATTCGTTCTTGCGCATCGCCAGGTAGGCGGAAATTCCTGACTCCGCAAGTGTGTCGACGGTTTGTTCAAGAAGTTTTTTCGTCCGAGCCAGAATAACGCACCTGGCGCGCTCGCCCGCAGGACGCCCGCCTATATCCTCGGCGACCCAAGCGGCTTCCTGCTCGAAATTGTTAAACATCTTAATTCGTACGACATTTTCGTCAGAGGGGTTTTTATGTGCGGTCAGCTCTGTTTTTCCTGCAGGGCGACCTGGATTGTGCTTTATCAGGCGATTGGCAAGCTCAACAACCGCCGGGGGACAGCGGTAATTCTCCGGCAGTTGAAGAACACGCATACTAAAATCTTCGCGCAGTTCCCAGAGCCTCTCGGGACTCGCGCCGTTCCACTGGTAGATAATCTGGTCGTCATCCGCGACCACGAAGAGATTCTTAGTGGAAGGGTTCACCAGGTGGCTCAGAATCCTGTACTGCAAAAGGTTCGTATCCTGAAATTCATCAACGCAGACATACCTGTAGATTCTCTGTATCTGCTTGCGCACTCCCGGCACTTTTTCCAGCAGTCCAAGCGCCTCGGCGATCAGGCCGGGGAAATCAAGGGCGTTTTTCTCGATCATCAGGGTGCGGTAGTTTCCGTATACGGACGCCAAGACCTCTACACCATCGAACGACCCGTTGCGCAGCGCCTCAAGCGCTCCCTCGGTCCCGACATTGTTCTCGATAAGCCGGGAAACGAGCGGCAGCAGTCTCTCGCCCGTCATGCCGTGCCCGTCCGCGCCGTTTCGGGTGCGGTCAATCGCTTCATCCAAAAGGGAGCAGCGGTCCGCATCCTGAACAAGAATGGTGAAGTCTGGCTTCAGACCGACGTGATGGCCGTGCTGGCGCAGCAGGTCCGCCGAGAAAGAGTGAAAAGTCGTGAGCAGGGTGCGGTCGCCCGCGTTCGGCACCAAATCTGCGATCCGCTCGCGCATTTCGGCGGCCGCCTTGTTCGTAAAGGTAAGGCCGAGGATCTTGAAGTGCTTATCTGGAGTCGCTTCAATGATAGACGCTATTCGGTACGTAAGAACCCGCGTCTTTCCGGAACCGGGACCGGCCAGAACAAGAAGAGAGCTTTCCCTCCAGCTGACAGCCTCGCGCTGGTTGTCATTGAGAATGGAGAGGTCTACCATCAGCCGACACTCCTTGCAAGTTTCCGGGCCCGCTCGATCACGTCCGTCAAGAGTTCGGGAACTGCATTCTGTCCGTCGGCAACGATTTTCCGTGCAACAGCGAGCGCATTTTTCGGCTTGGAACCACGTTTCTGTGCTTTCGCGACCTGTTGCCAGTATTCAAGCGTTTCGCTCTCCGCCGTTATATCATCTTCATTCTGCTCCGATATCGTCGCTTCATAGATATCGCCAAATCCCTCCATGCACAGAAAGACTTCCATGACCCCGTGATCGAGCTTGCGTATATGATCGGATTCGTTCCTCTTCCCGAGCTGCGACCTAGCCGACGCTTCATACTTGTCGCCCTCGTCGTCATTGTCCACTAGGGTGAACCACTCTATGCCGAGCTGATCCGCGAACCTGATCAGTTTCTCAATGCCAATCTGCGAAAACTCTACAAGCGACACCCCGTCGGCGTACAAGTCATGCCCCATGGCGCGGGCGCATTCCGGCAACAGCGTCGCCTCGGTCTCCCCTTCCACAAGAAGCCAGCAGCGGGAGAAAAACAGGCCGCCGCGCGTTGCCCGTACCTTGTAGTCGAGTTTTTCTAAATCCTCAGGTTCAAATACCGTTTCGTCAATTCTATGAACGGAAATTTTTCCGCCGCTTCGGCGGAGGCGCCGGATATTTCCGAGCGGAACACCCGCCAGAAGATCGCCTGAATGCGTGGAAACCAGCTTCTGGCCGGGAACATCCCGCAGCATCCCGATTACCGCATTGATAGCGGAGGGGTGCAGATGGGCTTCGGGTTCCTCAAGGGCGAGAAGCGGTTCCGAGTGTTCGCCGTAGGCATCTTTAAGCTGGCTGTTTAGGAAGGCGTCAAACAGGCAGATTACGGCAAGACTCTGCGTTCCGCTCCCATGGCGGACGATCGGAATACGGGCGCCGGTTTTGGACGCGAGGTTGATCTGCGTACGCGACAGTATGTCAAACACTTTTGAGGGAACCGCCTCGATTGAAACAGGGTCGGTTTCCCCGAGAGGAAGAAAATCGGCCGTTTTTTTCAGGCGCTCCTTGACGCTGTCAAACGCGGAATGCTTTTCAAGCACTTTCCTGTTAAGCTCAGACAGGGCATTCTCGAGCTCAGCCCTCTCCTCTTCTTCAAAGTCAAGCGCACGGACAAACGGCCCCCAGAACTGGGATTTCGCGCGGAACTCCTGTGCCGCGTCCCGCAGGGACGCCAGATAAAACACGGGGGCAAGCTGCTGGAGCCCTATCAGGTAGCGCGGATTCTTGGCCTTGACCAAGGGATTGCCCGACAGGTCAAGGAAATCATGTTCCGTGGCGAAGTCATTGGCGGCGGCGTCAAACGAACTCCTGACCCTCAGTTTCACACTCCGAAGTCCCTGATCGTCAACCTGTTCGGCCTCGGAGAGAATCTGCGATATCGCATCCGACCACTCGTCTTCCCGTCTTTCCGCGAAGGTGAGCGTGATTTCGATCGGTTT
Organism: Thermodesulfobacteriota bacterium; assembly: GCA_965208155.1. GTDB lineage: Bacteria > Desulfobacterota_D > UBA1144 > Nemesobacterales > Nemesobacteraceae > Nemesobacter. The sequence goes on along the minus strand of OZ242322.1, from coordinate 1,261,932 downwards.
GGCCTTTGACGGTTCGGATGTCGAGTCGGGCAGATGGTAGTCATACTCCTCGAACACCCTTGCCCGCCGCGTAAGCGAGCGGGTAAGGCAGACGCGCAACGCGTCCAGCACCGTCGACTTGCCGGAATTGTTTTCGCCTATGAGCACGCACAGGTCATCAAGCGGCAGCGTCAGTTCCTCGATTCCCCTGAAATTCCTGATTTCAAGCTGGGTCAGAAGCATTGCGCTGAGACCTCCGCGCGTTTCTCAGTATCCCTTGGGCGGAACTGTTGACCAGACAGGAATCCGGGAAGATCAAGAACCCCATACCTGATACCCAATTTGTCCTCGCTTACAGTGGCCATAGCAAGATTCTCCGTGTCATTATATGATAACTAATCCAGCAAATCTGTGTCAGCAGGGTAGCTTTTTGGTACTAGGCTATCTCACGCGCCAAAAGGGTGTAAGAAAGTCGTTATAATTTTAAACACGAGGGCTGAACATGACACAAAAATGCAGGGGATGGCTTTCCTCCGAGGGCGCATTCTTCCTGTACGCTCGACATTCCGCACAGCTACAAACCTTCATCGTTGAGAGCAATGCTCTAGGCAGTTTGGACATTCTCATGGAGAATTCGCAATCGCTTTTTCAGTATTTCCGCCCGACATCCAGGGGTTCGTGTAAAATACCCGTGTAACAGGAACCATTGGCAAGTTCACTTCATGAATCATGTTTTTCGGGAAGCGGGCCTGACCTAATATCCCAAAGAGAATCACATGGCTGACGAAAAACACCTAGAATGGCTTCGAAAAGGCATCGATTTCTGGAACGATATGCGCCAGCAACATCGTTTCGCCCCTGATTTCAGCGGCGTATCCCTCCGTGCTCAGCTTACGGGATCATCCTGCGTGGAAAGGGATGGAGATTCCGTCTTCATCCGTCTTGACAATGCCAATCTGGAGGGCGGGGATTTTCGCAATGCCGACCTAGGATACATTCATCTCAAGGAAGCGAACCTGCGGGGTGCCCGGTTTCGGGGAGCCTTCCTCCAATATGCAGATTTTACTGGCGCCGAGATTGCGCATGCGAATTTCAGAGACGCCAATCTTCGTTACGCAAAGCTAAACGGCGCTTCCGCGCAAAACACTGATTTTACCGGCGCGAATCTTTTTTCCGCAGACCTGCGGGATGCCTACCTCGCCTACGCCAAACTAACCCGGGCATATCTCAGCTATGCGAACCTCAGCGGCACGAAATTCTTCTTTTCCGACCTTGTCGGCGCGGACATCTCACACACGCAACCTCTAACATCCGTTCTGTACACCGGCGCAGATGCTGGCGAAGGTCAGGCTTCCGGCTTCCCGGAAAAAGTCACAACCGTGGGGGATGTGGTAAACATCTGCCGGTTCTTTGAAAACTATTACGGAACCAATTCGCAGGAGGGTCGTTTCAGGGACGGACACATGTTCTATTTCCGGGGAGAGCGTAATATCTCGTGGAAACTCAGTCCCTCCATAATGAGGAATCCAGAGAAAGGACAAGAACCTTTCCTAGAGAAGGAAGGAAAAATGCTGCTTGACCTGATATCGCGAAGACCGCAAGATTTTGCCAGCACGACTTCAGCCCTGTCGCAGTGGGTCATCGCCCAGCAGCACGGGCTCAGAACCCGCCTTCTCGACATTACGCGAAATCCACTTGTAGGGCTGTTTCACTCCTGCGAAGATTCTTCGAGTTCGGAAAAATCCAACCGGGCGGATGGCGCACTGCACGTTTTTGTGGTTCCGGAAAACAGGAATATCGTAAAGTCCTTTGACAGCGATGCCGTAAGCGTCGTCGCGAACCTGGCGAAACTTCCGCTTTTCGAACAACACGCCCTGATGGGAAAATTCTCGGATTATGCAGAGGCGGCCGGAAGGGTTTTGCACGGGCGGTCGAACCGATACCCGGATATTATGGACCGCCTTTACCACTACATCAGGCAGGAGAAACCTTACTTTAAGGAAAGGATTGACGTGAGGGACCTGTTTCGGGTATTCGTCGTGGAGCCCAAGCAGTCGTTTGAACGGATCAGGGTGCAGTCCGGCGCTTTTCTCGTCTCCGCGTTTCACGAGCGGTTTGAAAAAGAAAATATTTTGGCCGCAAACGGCAACATACCAGTTTATAATCACTACAAGCTGGTCGTGCCCGCCGGAAGCAAGAAAGACATCCTGAGCGAACTGCGGCTTCTTAACGTGACGCGCGAGGTTCTTTTCCCTGGTCTTGACGAAGCCGCCAAGGCGATTGCAGGAAGCAATATCAAGTGACGGCGCGAATTCGCAAGTACGGTTTTCCTAGACTTCCGAAACGGATTGCCTCAGAAAAAGCGTTGTGCTTGCCACCCGACACCACGCATCTTTTTACTAAGCGCAGAGAGAATTAAAAGTCCAGTCCGCACATTGCGGCAGCTTATCACAGGTGGAAGAAAAACGCGGTCGCAGAACCCAGAAGATATTTGCTTGATATTTCTCACTGGCCCAAAATGCGGAAATTGCGCTGCAACTGTTTCATGCAACGAGAAAGGCAAACCAGATCGGAATAAGCATTAAGATTAATTCCAGTCAGTGCAAGATGGCGTAGAACATGTTTTGCAAATTTCTTTTCAACAGTTTTTCCACAGGCAGAAAATTCCACAACCAAGAAAGGCTATGAACAGAAGCAGAAAAGCGGCAGGAAGAAAGGTTTCAACAACTGTAAGCTTCCAATACCGACTCGCTTTTTTGCCTTCCTCAAGCAACTCCCATTCTCGTTTGAAAAACGGATAGGACAATTCCTCCTCCAATTCGTGCAAAGCCTGGAATTTCCCCGTATTGAGCTGTCGGTAAGATCTGATGACGATAAACCACGACATGGAAAGCATCATGCCCACAATGCCGACAACCACCAGAACAACTCCTAACGGAACACTTCCTATTGTGAACTTTAGAAAGAGTACCAGAGAGGCCAACACCCCAGTCAACAAAGTTACATAGAGCCGATTAGCACCCTCGCGCCTCTGGCTGACGTTATCGGCAAGCGTAGCATGAAGCTTGTATATCTCTAACAGTTCCCTTCTGTTGTGTTCCGACTCTTTCATTATGCCAGTTCTCTTATTGCCGCGACCACGCTTTCAGTGTTCCACCGAACAATCCGATCGGCGTTTTGTTTCACGATTGAAGATCCCCCAAGGGTGCAAAGCCAAAATCGGTTTTGGATGGTAGAATTTTTTCTGCGCTATATCTATTTCTATGTTGATCCATCTACTGTAAGTCGAATAAACTCCAGCCAGAATGATGATAACGCTGCATGGTTGTATTTTTCGATAAATAGCGTTGCGCAGTTGTGTATCCGTCCCATTTGTATGTATAGGATCATTCCTCGGCACAGAATAATTCCTGAATCCAAAGTAGCTTCTTTTTTCCAGCAAATTTACCAACCTGTCATAGCTGTCGGAATGAGCCCACGAATGACTTATAAACAAGTTATAGATTTTCATGCTTTCCTCCTTTTCATATTTCTGTAGCACAACGCACAAGTTCAAGACATTCATGTTAACTCTGATGAGACAAAATATACATGATATCTGTCTCCTGTTATGCTGATGGGTGCGGATACCGTGTCGAAACGGATTATGGGCTTCAAGTCGGAATCTTTCCTTAATGGTGGTCTTGTGTCTGTAATCAGCTAATTACGCCACACTCAGCGCAAAACGTCGAGACAAAAGTGGTTGGACTTTATAAATTGTAATGAAACTATCAGGAATTGATTTTCCCAAAGGGTTACTGGATGCCTTGAGCAACGACAGTCTGGTTGTTTTTGCTGGCGCGGGTGTTTCAATGGGAGAACCGGCAAATCTTCCGAATTTCAGAGATCTGGCAAAGGAAATTGCCAAGGGAACCGGAAAAGAACTAGGCAATAAGCCTGAAGATCAATTTCTGGGTGAACTCAGTCTCGGCGGGGTGGATATTTATAAGTGTGCTGTGGAAGTGCTTGACCGAACCGGTTTGGAACCGACTGAACTGCATTTCAACCTGCTGCGGCTCTTTTCGACCCGCGAATCGGTTCGCGTCGTCACTACCAATTTCGACCTGCTGTTTGAACGGGCGGCGAAAAAAGTGTTTGGCTCAAGCCCCGAGATATTTCGAGCTCCCGCACTGCCTTTGGGAAACAGGTTCAATGGGATTATCCATGTTCACGGCTCCGTTTGCAGCCCCGAAGAGATGGTGCTCGCGGATGAAGACTTCGGGCGTGCTTACCTTGTTGAAGGGTGGGCTAGGCGTTTTCTGGTTGAGTTTTTCCGTTCTTTCACTGTACTTTTCGTCGGTTACAGCCACAACGATATTATTATGAAGTACCTAGCGCGGGCACTGCCTACGGGCGAGAATACAACGCGTTTCATACTGACGGATGACGAAAAAATCGAAAAATGGAAAGCGCTGGGAGTCAGTCCTATTGTTTATCCTTCTCCGTCGACCGGGGACCACAGCGCTCTTTACAAAGGCATAGACGCCCTTGCCGAATACGTCAGCTGGGGTGCATTGGACTGGAAGCGCAAGATAAGCGAGATTGCCGAAAAAGAACCTCTTCTGCTTGACGAAGAGGAAAAGGGCATCATCAGCCACGTGCTTTCAGATGCTGCCAAGGTGCCGTTTTTCACGAGTGTCGCTTCGTCGCCGCAGTGGATAGACTGGCTTGACGAGAATGGATATCTTGACGGCCTTTTCGGCAACGCCGACCTGGACAAACCCAGCTTCCTTCTGGCACACTGGTTGGCGGAGAAATTCGCACGGAATCATTCGGAACAGCTCTTTTTCCTGATCAATCGTCACGGCACCAAGCTGAATCCTCGTTTCTGGGAGAGGCTCGCACGGCGCATAGGACAGGACGACGACCAATGGGACAAAAAAACCCTGTCCCGCTGGATATCCCTGCTGCTCTCCACGGCCCCGAAAAATCCGCTTGATACCATACTGTTATGGTTGGGGGAACGATGCATAGAGCACGGGCTGCCTGACGATCTTGTTGAAGTTTTTGACGCCATAACGGCGGGCAGCATTGAGCTTTACGCTCGACCGGACTTTCGTGCGGAGGATCCGGACTCGCATCTGTCAACAACGGCGGAATGGAAACTGGAGGGCGATCACCACAAAATCAATCCTCTTTGGGAAAACGGTCTGAAACCGAACCTCGACCAAGTTGCCGAACCGCTGCTTGCGAATATCATCAGGCACATGGAAACCCAGCATCGCTGGCTTGCCTTATGGGGAAATGCCGACCGTGACCGGAATCCGGCAAGCTCGCACCGGTCCGCGATTGAACCTAACGAACAAGACAGGCACCCGAAATCTTTCGACGTTTTAATTGACGTGGCACGCGACTGCCTGGAATGGCTGGCTTCAAAGCGACCGGAAGCCGCGTCTCAACTGTGCGACCGCATGGCTGAAGCTGAAGCGCCTCTTCTCCGCCGACTTGCAGTGCACACGCTGTTCACATGTGAGCACCTAGGTCCGGATGAGAAAGTCGACTGGCTTTTATCCAAAATTGATCTCCACGATCTCTCCACTCACCACGAAATGTTCCGTGCGGTAACGAAAACCTACCCCGCCGCCACACAGGAAAAACGGCGGGATGTCATTGACGCGGTCCTCGCCTACCGCTGGCCGGACGAAAAGGATGAGAGAAGGGATCTTTACGAAGCACAAGTGCATGTTGACTGGCTCCATGCTTTCCATGCCGAGGAACCGGACTGCGATCTTGCCGGACGAGCTCTGGACGATCTGCGCAAGAGGTTCCCGTACATTAAGCCGAGTGAACACCCGGAGCACCTGTCATGGACATCAGAGGCCCACTACTCTTTCTCACAAAGCCCCTGGACGGTCGAGCAACTGCTGTCAGAGCCTGGTGGAGAATGGGTCGAAAAACTGTCGTCGTTCAGGCAGGAGAACCTACTTGGGCCCAATCGCTCCGGGCTCGTATCGGCAGTCGGGGAAGCGGCGAGAAGAGATCTCGAATGGGGATTCACCCTCGCAGGGGCTCTTGCCGAGAGAAAAGAATGGATCAGCGACATCTGGGCCGGACTGTTAAGTGCTTTCTCGAAAACAAGCATGAAGGAAAACCAGGTTCGAGAAGTCCTCGAACTGCTGAGCCAAGCGGAACTTCGCCGCGCAAACTCTCTTCCCGCCGTAAGAATGCTTCTTTCGCTGACAAGAAACGAAAAGCTTTTCTCCCGACGCGAATTCCTCACAAAAGCCAACCGGATTGCCGAGGACATGTGGGACTGTCTTGACAACGGGGATGAAGTTCGGGCGCGGAGGTCGGAGTGGCCGGAGCAGGCGGTCAATCATCCAGCCGGGATTCTCGTTCAGTTCTGGCTAAAGAGTTTCTGCCTGCAGAACCCGAGACCCCAAGCCATTAAAGGGGAACATACCGCCGCTCTGCTACGCGTCTGTCAGGATGAAACCTTGGCCGGAAGGCTCGGACGATGCATTCTCGGTGGCTGTTTTTCCTTTCTTCTGGACATCGACGAAAAATGGGCAAAGCAGAACCTGGTTCCGCTTTTTGAGAAATGCATCGGCAAGGATGATTACTACGCGCTCTGGAGCGGTTTTCTGCAATGGCAGCAGATCACTCCCGAGATCGCAGGGCTTATGGAAAGTTCGTTTCTCAAAGCCGCCAACCGGTTCAAGGACTGCCTGCACCCTCAATTGCGGGAAAAGTTTATCGATGCCTTCGCGACCATGCTCGTTTATTTTGTCCCGGAGCCCACCGAGAAATGGATTCCGAAGTTTTTTGAGGATGCCGACGAAGAGTGGAAACGCCGCTTCGCATTTGCCATGAAGAGTCACCTCGCCGACATGAGCAACGAGTTCAGGCGGCGGTTGTGGGAACGCTGGCTGAAACTCTACTGGAAGTACCGCATACAGGGCGTCCCCACCCCGCTGAATCCCCACGAAATCAGCACTATGCTTCATTGGCTTCCGCATCTTGAAGAGGAATTCCCAGAGGCAGTCGACTTGGCCGTCGAGATAAAGCAAACAACCTTTGAGATAGACCTGATCCTAAACGGGATAGAAAAGTCCGGCCTCTGGCAAAAACATCCTGAGGCTGCCGCGAAACTTCTGATTTACTTGGTGCCCTGCGGGATTGACGGCCCCAACTCGCGCGCCGCTCAGGATCTCGCCGCCAAGCTGCTTCAGACGGAAATTCCCAAACCGTTAAGAACAGAACTTGAGAACCTCGTCGCTCAATCAGGTTCGATTTAACCCCGCCCCGGAGACCTGCCCGAATTCACATGCTCGGAAAACCGAGTCCGCAAAACAGGCTAAACGTTTCTCCACTCCCGCGTTCCAAATCGCAGAAGGGCCCACCGCTTGTTTCATACCAGTACTCCAGTATTTTTTTCCACTCGCTCTTTGATTTCGCTTCAAAGAAAAAGGGGTCGATACAGACATACCTGCAATATCCAAGCAGCAGCCTCGACAGAACAGACGGAACTCCCGGGTTTCGCCCGCCTTTCTCAAGAACCTCTGTTCTCTCTAGGTAGCATTTCACGGTTTCCGAGTCCTCTTTCATGTAGGAAACAATTACAAGGGTCTTACCCTCCTGCTCCGGGAGGGCCGCGACGAAACCGCAGGTTTTGTCGTTGTTTCTGTTCTTCTGAAAAAGATCTTCCAGGGATGCGATCCCGGCCGCCGCCACGGTCGGGTTTCCGGTCGGAACTTCCCAGCAGTCAGATTCCACGGCATCCCATTTTCCTTTCAAGCAGAATCTATTAACGCCGACTTTACCTGAATGCTTCTGGCGGTGATCGTCCCTCTTGCGAACGACTGCCAGGAAACCTTGCAGTACTCTATCGGCATGGTCCCCAAGTCGCCTGTTTTGACCAGCTCTGTGTATTCCGACTGGTACTGGTCATCGAATTCAATTCGGAATTTCACGCCACTGGCGGAAATCTTTTCGCTGTTGCAGCTGCCTTCAAGTTTGGCAAGCTCGGGGCAATTCTTCTCACCGGATAAGAACAATTCGATTGAAATATGGGGAGGCGATTCTCTCGATTCCGTCCTGAGGCTTTTTATGTACTTTTCCTCAATCGCCTTATTGAAGAGATACTGAGAAAGTTCGTTTCTTAAGTACCTGCCGTTGGGCACGCCGGTGAGAGCAAGGTGAATCGCTTCCAGTATTGTGGATTTTCCCGCTTCATTGTTTCCGACGAGTATGTTCGTTCCTTCATTCAGTTCGAGAGAAAATTTTCCCTCGAAGCACTTGAAATTCTCAATGTTTATTTTGTCTATACGCATTCAAAACTTCCTAAACGTTTATGGTGAATTTCTCGGAAAATTCGGAAAATCCCCCTGTCCCCCACCTGAAAACCCCACCTCCCCATCAAAAGGGCATGAAAAAAGCGGGCAACCTTTGTGAGGGAGCCCGCTTCATTCAAGCTTTGTTAGCTTTGATTTGGTTTTGTTTCTATTTTGCGAACTGATCGATGTAAATCATCAGCCTTGACTGGCCCGCCCAGATTGTATCCTCGACTGGTAATAGTGTTATCCGCTTGAGCCGCTTGAGCCGCTTGAGCCTCGAGCAGTTCTGTAAGACCATCTCCGGCAAGCACCAGGCTACCGATGAAATCAAGGTTTACGCCCGGATGCAGCTGAGCGTTCCCTCGATCTCGGTACCGAGATATTTTTCAATCTCGCCAGCATCGGCATCATAAGGCGAAAAATTTTACTTCTTTTTTCTTCGATTTTTGCCAAGACATTACGTCAGAATTATCAAACTCGCTTAAGACTTCCCCGTCCTTGCCATACAACACAAACATACCCTTGTCGGTCTTTTCATGTTTCTCGGCATCAACGTCTATGCATTTTCCATTTCTAAATTGTATGCGATAAACAAACATAACGGATTTCAACCTCCTTTTTTACAAGGGAAGATAACATCTCGGAAAATTGTTAGCAAACAAAAAGTTGTCATATCTTTTATGTCAACTTTATTGATCGAATATTCTCCCGACATAGCTTTCGGTTTCGATTTGTCTCTGCCCCCGTCACTTCTAATCACAAGAGAACCGCCCCCTTCGTGCATTTTTTTCTGTGATATCTGATTAAAAACCCCCATATGGTAGGACTGTCTAGCTCTCATATAAGGTCGCAAAGCTCCTTTCCGTCCTCCCTGACCGGATTCAGGTAGCTGAACAGATCCAGAAAGGTGTTTTCACAGAGACGGGAGAGGAGTTTTTCCGTTGGCATGAAGCCTTCTTGCTTGAAACTTTCATGATTTCATGACGAACTTTCGCACCACTTATCCAGACCGAGAATTCAGTGCATTCCGTGGTTAACCCCTGCCGAATCTGTCGCAAAACCACTCGTCCCCGGCCATCGCCTCATACATGACGGCTCTCCAATCATTTACAAGAGGAATGCTTTCTGCTATATCCAGCAGATACTGGACGATGCCATCTCCTTTGAAATTCCTCATGTGCCTTTCAAACTGACTGATCAGAGTGGCCAATTCATTGCCAGCTTCAGTACTGTATCTGTGGGCTAAGTTGAATTCTGAGAAATGCGCCGCGGCCCTCTTCTTGGAAATGGCATCCCAGTGAGTGGGCGGAGCAGGGTAAAAACTGATTGAGGGCGGCTCCGTTCTGCTGACTTCCGCATATATCCATTTTTCCGAATAAAACTTGTCCTCATCAAAATAAGGGTGTAGAACCTGATCTTCGGCCCCAGTTGCCACGGCACTGTTTTTGCAATAATTACAGTCCCTACAGGCAGGCACCAAGTTGACAGGAAAAACAGATAAGACAGGAAACCTGGATTTGGGCAAGTAGTGATCAAGAGTTGACGCATGTCCCATATTACATAGGGGACATTTTCCATTGGCCAGAACAAGTATCCGGTCGTAAAATTTCCTGCCTGGCTTTTGGCGTGGTACCATGTAGCGACTGTAGAGTTTTTTAAACTCTTCTTGCGTAACTTCTCCTAATACAACTTCTTCATCCGCCAAGCCTGAGAAAGGGAGCATGAATAGTGTGGCGGATTTCCCTTTTTCAATGTACTCAGTCTCTGCGGACATGATGTCGGAGTGACATTCGCTCAAGCGGTTTCGGAAACTCGGGTCGGCAACACCCTCCAAGCAAGCAAGATAGGTATCTGCGGCAGAACATTCCGGTCTTGGAAGTTTTTTCATTGAGTGATTTCTTCGCTATTATCTCTGTGAAGAAGCATGGCCCTGAGCACGGCTTGAGCTTCCAAACCAAGCTGGTCTCGATATTGATCCATAATTTGCTCAAACGACATTCCTTCTTCCACACTTTCCTCCAAAAGCGAATGGAACCCCGATTTAGTCACTTCAAGTCCGAATACTTCGCGAGTAAGGATGCCGACATTTTCACCGAAAGTTTCAATTTCCGGCCTGCTGGTTGAAAGGGCCAATCCCGAGCGCGTCATCTTCCAGACGCAGTCTTTAGGGATTTCCTGCAAAACAACGGGCGAATGGGTAGCGACGATCGCTACGCCGTTTCTATCGAACAGCAACTCGCTCAAAGCCCTGATAAAAGCAGACAAAAGAGGCGGATGCAAATGACTTTCCGGCTCATCAATCAAGACCAGAGTCTTCTCTTCAACGGTTTCAACTAACCTTGTAATGGTCAGCAATACAAAGCAATGCCCCGAACTCATTATGGGAATCTGGCTTTTCGCAAACTCTCCTGGGCCGATGTTCTCGGAATCAGCTAATCGCTCAAGTCTCATTTCGGCAAAGTTCAGGTCGGTTTGCAGAGTTAAAATTGCTTTTAACCATCGTGATCTTTTCCCGGTTTGATGAACACACGAAATCAAGCTTTTTGAAAGCTCTTCCCTCAATTCTTCGGGTGTTTTCAGTTTTGACTCACCCGAACCGTGATTTTCCTTTTTTAGCCCCACATAATGATAACATGTACCCAGAGACGGGTCAGGTTGAGTCCGCGGCGGATTGAAATTGTCAAAAGCACTGAAAGAAACTGAAACCAATCTGCTGAAGAAATCTTTTTCTATTTCCTCTCCATCGCTTCTACGCAGAAAGACGCCAGTTCTATTCAGCGTATGTTTTGTTATGCTCTCTATCATATCGTTTAACAGCATTGTTTTCCCCGCACCGTTTCTTCCTATTATGGCGTGAATATTGGTACTTGGCTTTGACCAGGCTCTTACACCGAATCCCAATTCTATTCCCGAGTAGGTTTCGCTCGGTGGTTTTTCGTAAAGAAAATTGAAATTAGTCAAAATAACTCCACCGTCCAAAACGCGCCTGAATTGCCCTGTAATTGTGGTCAAGCTTACATCTCTCAGAAGAGAAACCTTAAATACGAGTTCCTTCTCCGCAACCTTGTAAAATTCTTCAGAAAATGCGATATCGTTTAATCCCCGCAAGATTTCGTCTCCCAGTTCAGGGGATAGTTCGTTTCTAATGTTTTGGTAGTAATCAATATCTTGACCCAGCGAAAAAAAAGTTTTTTTCAATTGCCGAAAATCGCAGGGCATGAAATCCATGGTTTTGGATCCTCCTTCTTGGTTTTTGAATCCAATTTTTACCGCTCCTATTTCCTTTCGATTACGCTTCCCATCAAAAACAACCAAGAAAAAGCTTGTCTTGAACGTAAAATCGTCCCAGTTGTCCACGATGAGAAAAGTGGTGTCTTTCGGATTTTCAATGACTGTCTTAACTACTCTGAATTTCATTGTTCCGACCGTTTTCCCTTGTTTTTACCTTTTATCTACCGTGGCCACGATCTTTCATAAGCGATCATAACTCCAGAATACCTCAGTGGCGAGGTATTCTCCAATCACGGATCGAACCAGCAGACCGTCACCATTGTCTAAGGCTAGGAACCGGTAAACGTCCTCTTGGACAATGACCTATAGTCCCAGCATGTCATGCTGTGATGGGTCAAACGAGTAGCATTGCCGCATGAACATTCTAGTGCCGACCTCTGCCCATCCTGAGATATCTCCCTCAAATTTGGTACGTTGTCCTTTGGAGAGATTCCGCAACGGAGCACAGAGTATGTAGTCCGATTCGCTAAATACTGGCCAGTCAAGTTCATACAGTGCGTGACAACGCGCATTTTTGAGCACTACGTTTTCCACTCTCTCCAATTCGGGCATAAAAACGGTCTTGCTGCCCCCAAAGAGTGTTCTTGTCACTATCTTTGATTTGTCGACCCTTGCGTGCAGGGCAGGTTGTTCCGTAAACCTTCGGGAATCCTTTGGCGTTTTCTGCTTAGCGGGCTCTGTCGAACCGGAGAGCACTGCCGCCAAAAGCGCGGATAAATACTCCTCGTCGCGCGAAAAGCTCGCATTGCATTTCCGGCAGGCTTTTGTCACCATCAGGTTTTCAGGATAAGGCCTCTTCAGCAAACATTTGGAAGGGAAGTGCTCTCTCGTAACTTCTTCTGGGTTAACAACTTCGCAGCAATGTATACAAACGTCTTCGGGCAGCTGCAGTCGCTCATCTCCACATGATTTATAAAAGTATCTGATCTTATGTGTTCCTCTCGGTTGTTATGGTTTCATATTCCTACTTCATGCCCATGAACCATGAGAATATTCTGCGTCAAGCAGTATGTCATATCAAGCACGGTGATCCTCTGTACGCTCAGGAGAGTTAGGAGTTACATGGTGATGGAAAAATACGCAAGAATTTGGTTTTTCTATCCCAAGACAGCCCTATATTACCCGGCAATTCTCTTGCAGACGCGATTTTACCGCCTTGGGGACGCAGCAAACCCTACAGTGGCAATTCGCGACAACTTTCCAAATGCCGATAGATTGATCTTGCGTGGTGTTCAGCAAACTTAGGAGGAAAAGCATTGCCTATTAATTGTGCTACAGGATATTTACCATTTTTCATTGTGAACATATATGATCTTGGAAATCCCTGAAGTATCGCCGCTTCACGCAGGGTAATAGAACGATCTTCTTCAGGATGGATAAATCGTCCTTTGGACGGATTAATGCACCCCCCCGTAATGGTTGGCGCTGGTTTATTCCAAGACATACGACCGTATACATCGTGGAACCCATTAAACTTCTTATGACACTCAAGTTGATATTCATCTGGAACATCCTTACGGCTTCCACCATCCTTGGGAACAAGACTGATTATCGTTTTTACGCGTTCGCTTCTTCGAACCTTATAATTGTGCATAGGATCATCAGAAGCTTCGGGTGAAGGCAGTTTGCTTATAGCTTTGGCTACAGTACCTTGTTCTCGGCAGGAAGAACCAAAAGGCGGACAGCGACCCCTGAAGGCGAAAAAGATCATGCGTTGCCGACGTTGCGGAATACCATATCTTTCCGCATCGAAAACACCCGCATTGCATGAGTATCCCAGATCTTCAAACTCTCCCCGGACCTTTCCAAGCCGCTCATCGTGCAAAAGCGCAGGTACATTTTCTATCATTAACGCTCTCGGCAAAAAAATACGAGCAAACCTGAGAAATTCAAAGATCAAATCATTCATTGAATCATCAACTTGTCGATTGCCGTTAAAAGTCCGCAGTGTTGAAAAACCTTGACAGGGTGGACAGCCAGCCAAGAGGTCAAGTTCTCTACGATTCAAATTAAGACTTTTCATAAGAGCTGCCGGGTCAACTGAACGGATATCATTCTCAACAACATAAACATTCTGATGATTCATTCGATATGTTTCGACTGAAAGAGCATCATTGTCAATCGCCGCCAGAATATTAAAACCCGCCCGTTTGAGGCCTAACGTCAATCCTCCGCAGCCGCAGAAAAGATCAATCGCCGAGAATCCTGCTTTTTTTGATTCTCTCATGAATTCTACTGCCCTTTGGAAAAATCCAGCCCTATCCGCGTTAGTGAAATGCCGAGCCTCTGCACCAGATTCAGAGCGTATTCATACCGAAGCTGGGCAATTACCCGCGCCTCTTGGCTTTCGAATATTAATTCCCCGCAGTCTTCCCGTGTTCTCAGTACACTGAAAAGGAATTCGCCTTGAAACTCTCCTTGGTTCTCGGCGTAAAGAAGATTCCAGTGAGGTGAGGAACCTTCTCTGGATAGATCATTGAAACAAAACCCCTTGATCTCGCCTTCAATCTTGAAAACCACGATTCTGTTGGACAAAACATGCTTCAGTATGGTTTTATTTTTGGAAACATCCTGAAGTTTGACAGCGATGAATGGGAGTTTGTTGTCTGAAGTTGCCCTGTTCCACTCAGAAATCTGTGATGGAACCATATCACAGGCAGGCGAAAGACATACCCAGTGTTCTCCATCGCACATTGAGAAAACATGGCCTGTCGTCAGGTGCCAGCCCTCCGGTTTCTTGCTGCAGACAAACTCGTTGTGCTCAAGAGCCGCCTGAATCGCCGTCTCATCAACCTCGAGGTCTATGTTAAAGCGGTCCTTGCATATACGGTTGCTGGCATTTTCTTGGCCAGAAACTTCCGCTTCAGCAAGGCTCATTGCAAAATCCTCAACTCCGCTAAGAACAATATCCATCAACTGGTCCGAATGGCGAGACACGCTTTCCGCCACAAGCCACCGCCTCTCCGCAACTCCGCCCGCATTCAAAAGACGTTTGTACCAGTAAGCCGCCGCATGGTCATTGCATAAGGCCTGTTCTTGCGCGGCAAATCCGGATTCGTCCATTTCCGACTGAATTTTTGCAAGAAAAAGCCTCGATGGTTTCGGACACCAATCGTTCAGCGCTGACTGGAGTTCACCCATTAAATCATTGTCGTGGCTTTTTTTCGAGAATGCGATAAATGCCGAATCGGACCTTATCCACCTCACCTGACTCTTGGTAGACCATGTCAGGTTAAAAGATCCCCCGTTTCGGGAACGATTCTCCCGTTCTATCTTCTTAAGGAGATGACGAAGAATTAATTCTTTTTGATCTGATCTCCAATTCGTTTTCTTGCTCCAGTCACAAAACACAGAATAGGGTTGCTCCCCCTTTGTCATGTCGCGAAGATATTTCTCCGGGTTGAGACGGAAATGAAAATATCCTTCGGAAGTCAGGCCGCCGCGGAGTTTTTCCTCAAGGCCGTCTATCTGGTCTTCGCCTTGCTCAATCAGTTTTTCGGCTTCTTCTACCTCTTCAGGCGAAATGATGTCTGAAGAAACATCTACAAGACCCCACCTTATCTCATTAAACACCTTATCGATATCTATTTGCGTACAGACAACCACCAGATTGAAATGCTTGTTTGACATCAGTGTGCGAAGAATACCGATCGCTCGGGTACCATCTTCTGAAAACGTCTTGTCAAGTTGGTAATCAAGTACGAGAAGATCACTCTGGTGAAGATGCCCGACTTCTTTATCCGTTCCGTTGTTTACATCGACAAGAAGCGGATGGGTCCGGGTGCGGAATTTTTTTATCATATCGTAAATGCGTTCGGGATTTTGATGCCAATCTTTTTCCCCTCCGGATCCACCCGTCTCGCCCATCAGGACTTCATCCAAGGTAGGGTAGTCATCATCGATTATGAGTACCGATCTGATTGGATCGATAAAAACCTGTTCAATGAACGGATAGTAATGTTCTTTATTGCCCAAGGTCTGCTCCTCTGAATAGAATTGCGAAATTCGCTCCCCCAAGAGGCATGTTTTTTCCTGAAGGCTCGTATCTGATCCTGTGGCCTCCAACCGAAAGGTTGGCGCGGCACAGGTAAAGACCCACTCCGCGTCCGCCGCGGATCTTTCTCGTGAAAAAAAGACTGAAAAGATCATCAATGTCCTGATGATCAACCCCGGGACCGTTATCGGAAACAACCACTTCGGAATCCACAACGTCAATAATGATTTTCCGGTCCGGGCGCGACCCCACGCTTAACCAGTATACGCTGTTGTTCACCAGATTGATGAAAACAGGATAGATGCGCGACTGCTGGTCGAAAACCCTGATTTTCAAAAAGGCTCCGCCCGCGGCAAGAGAAATATGGTTTTTCGAAAGAACGGGTCTGAAAAACTCCGAAACATAATCAAAAATTTCCTCCCCCCTGATCCACCGCTGCGTCTTGTTTCCCGCGATACGCAGAGGCGAGAGAAATCTTAACTGATCGGCCAGGCCTTCATAGCCAATTTCAATATCCTTGCCTGCCTGGCTACGCCGAACATCCGCTGGAAGGTCCTGCAGGCCCGACCCGATCATATCGTCATAAGATTGGAGCTCATGGCCCAGAATCTCAACCGCGATTCCAAGCTGAGCCAGACTGTTTAATTTCTCAAGATCTTCCCTGAGTTCCAAGACCTCCTCCATGCCGAATGTGGCCAGATGCTGCAGATCAACTTTGTCCTGCAGGCTCTCAAGCGCAGCTATGTACGGAACAAACAAGTCGCTGTTTTCCTCATCAACTTCCTGTTTTAACGAATCGATAAGTTCCGAGGCTTCTGAGTAAGACAACTTGCCCTGTTCAAAGCGGTCAACAAAAACGGCAGCCTGTGCAGAAAACAAATCGTTGCGTTCCCGCAAAATGGCGTTTATCCGCTCCAGGTCTGTTCGCTGAAGCTCTTCTATGGATGTTTTCCATTTCCTGAGACGTGAAGACAGATGATGGGACTGCCTCTGTACCTGCTGTCTAAGCAGTTCCGCAGGTCTTGTGGGCCTGATTTCCTCGACCGCACGGCTTATCCGCTCACTCAGAATTCCTATAGACTCTCGGGCCTCCCGAAACCCTTTGAGATAATCCTCATGTTTGTCTTTATTTGCAGTTCCAAGATTTTTTGGAGCGGGCGGAAGCCGCAGGTCTCTAAGTCTCTCGCGGAACTTTTCCAGTTCTGCTTGGATCTGGGAAATATCGTCCTCGGTTTCAATATCAAAGCTGTTGACTATGTGACGAAGCTGCCGTAAAAGCTCTGGAAGTTCAAGTGAATACTTCTTGAGGTTGGAACGAAACTGCCTCCGTTCGCGTCTGCGAAGCTTTTCCCTTTCCTCCTCGGCACGTTTGCGCTTGTTTTCAGCTGAAATCAAAGGGAGTTCTTTATGGCGTATCTCGGACGCGGAACCAAAATACAGGCGGGCTGACTGTTTTAAGATATTCGCAACCAGATCCCTGAGGGTTTTTGCGGCACGATTATCGATTAATCCTTCTCTGCCAGCTTTGTCCTTCAGGTTCGGGTTGTCCCTGTGCGTGATTGCCAGGCGACCGAACATCTGGCGATGGTTCCAGAATTCTCTTCCCGCGCTTTTGCTGCGTCTTGATTCAATCTCGAAAAAATCGTTGTCGGTACGGCCATAAGGCAGGATGCGAAGGCCATCCCTGAATATCATGAATCCAGAATACTTTTTGGCCAAATCGCTGTAGTATTGAAATTCTGACGAAGGATGGGTTGAATTTCTCTGAATAAACTCCATCGAGGCAATGTAAAGGTCAAAAGGACCAACAATGCTGTCTTTGCGGGTTGGAATTGACAGGTCTTGGGGAGGTTTGATTACGCATTCATTCGGCAGCCAGTTGCCAAACGCCTTGACACGACCGACAAAAGTGCCGTCAGCGTGAATTTTTCCCTCAATTAGGTGCTCCATGGCGTCAACTTTGCGCTTGTCAAACTGTTTTTCCGACCCGACAACAACCCGGTGTCTCTCACCTTCCCATGTACGCACCACATAGGAAAATTCAAAATTTCTTTCTGATGTTTCCGGTTCCGCCGGGTCTACAAACGGATCAACAAAACTTGAAAGAGTCTCAAAAAACCGGTCTCTGGCCGCTCGGGCCGAGATATCCTGGATTTTTTCGTCAAGCTGCACGCGCAGGTCATAGTTTATTGGAGAAACGAGCAATGCTGTTCCATGGCCGGAAGATTCAAGCAGGGTCATCCATTCCCGCAAATGTCTCTGAGTAAAAGAAGCGGCGGAAACAGTGGACAAAACTTCCTGAGAAAACACCCTCTGGACATTTTTGTTTTTCTTCGTCTCTCCACTGCTGAATTCGTCAAATCTCCTCCAGGCATCCCGGATTCTCTCCCCGCGAGATTTCTCGGAACCACCAGTAATATTTTCTGAAAGGGACGCTTTTAGATCCGGAAGATGTCTGAAGATGTCATCAATTTTATCGACCTCAACTATAGGAATGATTATGTCGGATAAATCGAGGAAAGGGTTTTCAAACAGATTCCAGCTTATTAACGCCACTACGAAAGGGTCGTCAACCCTCTTTGAGACCATCAAAAGGACCGGCCCCAGGTTAGCGCATGAAAGACGGCCAATTCCCTTTTGTCCTTGACGCGGTCGAAAGTCCAGACCATTTCGGTCTTCATGGGGCACACCGCCATTGCTTGCCTTGGTTTCTGTTCCGACAACAAGCCACCGCGACGTAAATTCCCCCAAGTTCATCCCGTGGCCATCGTCAATTACAGCAACTACAGGTTCTTCGCCATTGTAGATGTTAAGCTCAACATTTCGTGCGTAAGCATCAAACGAATTTTTCCACAACTCCGAGATTGCTGTGGGACAATCGGCTATTTGCTCGCGACCAAGGTGGTCGACGGTTCTTGCCCTTGTTTGAAATGCCTTGCCCGAGATCATAGAAACAACATCTCCTCGATTTTTCTTATTGATAAAACCTCTATCAGCATTCGCGCTTGATGAGAATCTCTATCCCTTCAAGATGAGAAAATTCATTGATTATTCGGTTTATTAACGCGATTGTTGTTCCTTTTGAAGTCTGTGTTCGGATTCTATCAATTTTTCTTGATAATTCCCTTTTTTGCACTCAGCCCCAGACCGGAAACCTGTTTGGTAAGCTTGATTCTGACTACCCTCTGGAGGAATCCGTTTTCCCCGGTTTTTTGTTCTCGACCATCTCTTCAGTATCCAAACTTGCTGTGACCATGAATTGCTCATTGAAAATTTCTTCATAAGCTTCCAGAAACTGCTTGCTGTCCCGAAACCCCTCGAATATCGGCCAATCCGAGTAAGAAACTTTATTTAAAACTTCATTTGTTTTCCCTATTTGTCTCATCAACTTAGCAGCTTCATCAAACTGATTTCGCAGAACTACCTCCGCAAGTTTGAACTCAATTCCCAATGCGGAAGTATCAATCTTGTTGAGAAGCTCGATACAACGCGTTTGACGTTTTGCTAAACGATGGGCATTGCAACGGTTAAATTCCATGAAAAGTCTTGAATTCTCATTCGAGTGATTTTTTATCACGTCACAAATAAAATCAAGCATCTTTACAGCGACATCATAATTCCCGGCTTTTATAAGTTCAACGCATTTCAGATTATAGTGATCATCAGATAGAGAAATATCTTCTGGCAATATTTTACGCCAGAGAACATGTCCAAGCTTTAGAGAAATTTCATAGAAAACATTATAGGTATTATTAAAATATTCGATATCAAAGGATATAGCTTCACCAATATCGGGGATTTTTTCCCTCGCAACGCCATGTGTCTCGCAAATTGAAGTGTACTGTCTCGAGACAACACCATTGGTGTGGGCAAGTAGATTTCTTCTTTCGGTTATCTCTATGAAGTCGGGCCAGATATCCAATCCAGGCTTTAGTTTGACATTGAATAATCTTTCCATGATATTGAACTGCTTCGCATGGTTTTGTCTTATAATACCTTCCACTTCTTTTTCTATTATTGAGTTTTTTATCTCCTCTATAGAATTAAACCCGGATATCTCAGAAAAACTTATTTGTTTTTCGGATGTAAATATAAGCTCTGGTCGTATGAGAAACAGGGCTTTCAGCAAGTTGGCGATAAATGCGTCGTACTGGCTCACAAGAGCTAGCAGAAACATGCTGGGAAGTGTCTTACAAGCGGAAGTCGTTTTTTTTAAGCTGTCAAGTATTTTGAAAGTCTTACGTATTCTTGCTCCAGAAAAAGCAATTCTTTGTCTTCCTTCTTTCTCGGAAAGAATTTTGCCGAACGTGGTTACTTCTTTCTCAAAATCCTTCTTATGTTTGTCGGCAAGAGAAGATAAAGCCTGTTCAATGAATGGGGCTGATACCCTGAGACTTTCTATGGTATCAATAAAATTCTCTATTGTTTCTTTAATTGGATGCTTATTCTCTAAAACGGAATCAGCATTTTCGTTGATAGCAGAATTTTCTTTGTCAGAGAACTTTCTTTTTACCTGAGTAGACATTGTATTTTTTCTCGTGGTTTCAAGTTTGAGACCATTTCTCTATGTTTGTTATTATATCATGGCTAGATCACTGCGTGCGAATTACGGCTGAATTCGTTCAGAATAACCGTCCGAATAAATCGTAGTGTCTCTATACATAAAATTTAAGCTTGATGAAAGACAGAATTAGGGATAATGACTGAGTGGTGCGTCGGTCATCGAAGACGGTTTCAGCACCCAGATGTATCAGGAAAAACTCCATCCAAAAAATCCAAGGCATCCAATCGATTCAGAGAATTGGCAGAATACTGTCCTGAGAAATCCAGAATGCAGTTAAGGCAAGCTTTCTTGCAACGCAAATGATGTTCTTCGTTGACGTAGAGAATTTTGTGGGTTTTCTTGATCCCGTCTTCACCCCTGTTTCTGCCAAGCTGATTCTGATTCCCAGAAGGACATCCCGTCTATACTTTTAAAGTCTCAATTTCATCGTCGATCTTTCTCAACATTTTCCTAGCCCAGCGTTTTACAGAACCTTTGTGCTGGTTTTCAATGCTTCGCAGAGGTTCTCTATAGCGGGCAAGGTGGTCTGTTTCGGAACCCCACCCAGAAAAAGAATGTATATTGGCTGCCAAAGCACCTAACACATCCTCGCTTTCTCCAAACTCATCAAGAAGGCGTTTAATTACCGGGTGAAATTCCTCAGACCCAGTTTCTTGGTCGCACTCTTTGAGTAATGGAAAAATTCCTGCAACAAATGCTGGTCCGATTTGTGGATTAGCGCAACACCACCCGAAAAGTATATTTTCGGGAAGACTTAGAATTGTCGGATTTTCGCTGTCTCCAAAAGGCGGTTTTTCCCGTAACATCATTGAAAGCCGGCATGAAGCAGTGTTGTTTTCTTCTATTGCCTTGCTTATCATCGGCCACACGATTTCCGCAAAATTTGATAAAAGAGTCGGTAAAAGTTGCCCGATCATTTTTTCATCATCGTACTCGAGGTTCTCACGAATTAGTTGCTTTACAAGAGTAATTGCTACCTGCCGAGCGTCGGCATCCGTGATTCCCTTAGATATGATCCAACTCATAAGAGTTTCATAGGTGTGCGTTTGAAATGCGCTAAAAGCCCACAATCTTTTAGTTGGAGAATAATCAGCTATAAACAGCAATTGGGGCCGTAGGTTTTCCAGACGTTCTTGCTGTCTGTATGAGTATGAACTCATCAAATCAACCGCAGTTGCAAAAGACGGCGGATCTTCGCTTCTCAGCATCAGATCAAACAAAGGCGATACTTCCGATGGCTGCAACTCTGACAGCGCACTCCCGTATTTCCATGCAATCATTTCCCGGTGTGATATCAGGTTGTTTTCCAACATTCCGATTATCATGCCCACGTCTTCCGGACTGATACCGGTGCGCGAGGTAAGTTCCGGCAGAACAGCAGCAAAAACCGGAGATTTTATAGCTTTTTGCTTGAACTTTTCAAACTCTCCGGGGCTCCATTCTTTCAGTCCCGCCATGTATCCGACCAAGAAGTCGCTATTTCGCTCGCCGACCGGAATTGACTCAAACGCATCCATTATTTGATTTTTCCAGTGGAGTGGGTCTTGAACCTGTTCTGCGAGAAAATATCCGAAAAGCCTGGCATTGCGGTGCTGCCCAACGCATAATCGGGGTAGAAGCTTCGTAAGTTCAGTTTTTTGACCAAACAACTCTCCGACTAGTTTTTTAATCTCTTCACGCTGAAGTTTGAACATTTCGTCAAGGTCAATGTCCTTCCTCCTGAGATGTTCAAAAGGCATTTCCGTTATTAGGAATCGTATGCGATTATCTAGGCTATCAGGCGTCAGGTCGGAGATGAGAGTTTCCACTCTTTTTTCGATAGCAGGTTCAAGCTTGTCCGCATCGTATTCCAGAAGTCTTTCGAGAGAAGCAAGCGCTTTAGGCCAATATGAATGTTTTTCTTTTATTTCATATGTCCACCTTTCAACATCTTCTATTAGTCCATCAAGAACATACTTGTGCCATTTCTGACCCAATCCCGCTCTTGCTCGTTGACCTGTTTTATCTGAGCGTTTTGCCAGTCTGACTAAACGATTGACGCATCCTCTAATATAATCCCAGTACTCTTTGTATGTTCTCGGCAGCCATGATTCGAGAGCGGGACGACTTCCGTGTATTTCAGGTCCCATATCGCGGTGGAAATGATGAGTTTTTGCACCTTCAAGTAGTGCGTCAACTATGATGGATAAACAAGGACTTGAGTTGTTCCAGTACTTATCCATAAATTCGTCAATAATTTCGAATCGTTTCTCGGAACCTGCTTCGGTTGTGGCTAGGCGAACCGGAAAAAGAGATTTGAACTGGCCCGTAGCGTTGTTTACAAAGTTTTCATTTTCACCGCACGCAAGCTTAAACAGAAGCACCGCGGCATCCTCAAACGAGTTATCTACAAACGCAAGCTTTGTAAGTGTTCTAACCAAGTAGCGACGCGTGGTTCCGGTTATGTTTTCAACTTCTGCTCGTGTAAACGGTCTCAGCATATTCTCCAACACGTTGACTACGCTTCGGGAATCTATTTCCGCAAGCCAAATCAGTATTGCTAAATCCGTTTCCTGTTTTTCCGGTGAATGGCCGAACCTTCTATTTACAAGGATATGCTTAGTCACTTCGGTTGCTATAGGTTTTGTATTAAGGAAAGCAAGCTGCCTGGCTGTTCTTACGCGGAGTTTTTCTGGCAGAGACCCAACTAGAACTCCTTCCCACTGTGTAGGACTCCATTCCTCCCACTGTTGTTGAGCAAGTCTAATCGCTATATGTTTTGGTTCCAGAATTACCCGATCTCCCTGCTGACGAAGAACACCCCGTCTCTTCAGTTTCCCAACAGCTCCACGAAAATTCTCAACGGAGATAGCACCGGAGAATTCCGCAACCTGTTCCAGTTCTGATTTCTCATTGTAAACCGGTTCTGCCTCTACCTTAACTCCGTCGAATGTGCTTATCAGCATTGCGGTTTCGTAGATATGTTCCTGATTATCGTTGCCGAGGAATTTTCGGATGAGGAAATCCTCATCCTCTGTGGCAGTCAACCCTTTCTGCTGCCATGATTTGCCAATTATCTGCGCACAACTAATATCACCTTTTGAAAAATCAATTATACGCTGCACTTCCCACTCAGGTATGCTGGGATCAACCATCTCCACTATCTTCTGAATAAGGGAACTTCCGGCAAGATCAACAATAAGCGTGTTTTCGGATTCTTCTGCGTCGCGGGGAACCTCACCGCTAATGGTGACAAGCGAGAGACAGCTATCTGAATGTTTTGCCATGTTGACAAGGTCTATGCGAGTTTGCTCCAAGCAACGGTCAACAACCAGCATGACCCGTTTGCCCGAGTTCGCAAGATTTTTCGTATACTTCTTTATTTTCTGGGAACTAGTTTCCGATTCAACCGTGTAAAGCAGCAGTTCGCTTAATTTTACTCCTGAGGTCTTTTCCTTTTCCGTAGGAGCGAGTGCCTCAAGGGTAAGGCGGGATTTACCAGAGCCGTATGGCCCTATGACTCGAGCAACGCCCTTCGGAGTCTCGACAATGGCGCGCAGCTTTTCCCGGAAATCCGGCAATCGTGGATCATCAACCCACGGTGAATTGCAGTGTTCCGGTCTTCCGGACCAATGCTTCCAGTCCCCAAAAGATGGGTCTATAAGTTCTGGACGGGTTTTTTGCAAAAGCCAGATAGCCACGCAGGGATGATAGTTCACCCAGAAGGCGATCTGGCCTGAATCGCGGAACTGAACTGAAGGGTCTTTGAAGCCCTGATTTTCCAGGTTTTCTTTTATGCTGTCTTCGCGTTTATCGATCAGTTTCCGGGTGTATGGCTTGGAACAGAGCATTATGTACGAAGCGCCTCTTTCAAGCGCTTCTTGAACCATGGGCTTTAGCTTGTTCTCCCGGGTAAGAACTTCATCTCCGGCTTCTTTGGGAGAAACATCCCCCGTCTTTAACTGAAACTGACAGAACCGTCCCGGGAGAAAACCTGTGCGCTCCGGGCCGCCCCGCCATTCTATGCGTGCATCCTCACCACCATCGGTGACGTTTTGTTCTGACGCTACGTGAATTCCATCCAAGGGAAGATTCCTTTCCAAGGCTTCGGCGACTAGCAGTTTTTCGACCAAGGCACTGAAATCACGGGGACCTAGCGCCGAGACATGTTCGCTCTTAAGATCAAACGGCATTGGTCCAGATTTGGTCCCCTTGTCTTCCTCTCCACTTATCACATCAAGCTCTTCAGGTCTTTTCTGCAGAAATCTCAGCATCTTCACCAAGGCCGCAGAAGGCTTGACAGAACCGTTTTCGTATTTGGCGAAAGCACTGGGACCTCCCCCCAGACGTTCCCCAGCTTCGGTTTGCGACAAGCCCAGAGACTTCCTGATTCCTTTTATTTCCGAGGGAGAAATTTCATTATGTTTGCTGGGTTGCATTTACGATATCTTTAAGGTTTAAGTTTGACTTTATAATCAATATGGTATATATTTCCTTTTGTCAAGAGATTTCGCAGAAATTTGATCGGCAAAGCGCTTAACGCCGCATTTCCAGCAAACCGTCGCCGCTTAATTCAAACATGTATCAAGTCTCTCAAACGGAAAAAATAATTGATGGTATATTTCAGTTAATGATTTGCATCAGACAATATCGATGAGGAGAAAAAGACATGGCTCAAATTGACATTTCCGGCACCCCTTATAGCTATAAAGAACTGCAAAAGTCTTCCTTTCAGAAACTATCAGACCGGGTACGGGAGATGCGCAGACAAGGAGGTCTGTCACCGGATGTTCTCTACAGAATTCGGAGATATTTCCGAATCAAGAATATTTATCACTCAAACGCCATAGAAGGAAACATCCTGAAGGTGGGGGAAACCCGCCAGGTCGTTGAACTTGGCCTCACCATCACGGGCAAACCGCTGAAAGACCAGGCGGAGGCCCGCAATCTGTCACAAGCCCTTGACTTCCTCGAAGAACTGGCCAAAGATGTCGCAAGGCCTATTACGGAGAGCGATATTCGTCAGCTTCATTCGTTCGTTCTGGATGGAATTAATGACGGTGCCGGGGCTTACAGGACGGTTGCCGTTGAGATCAGCGGTTCCAAGTACAAACCTCCCGGACCGGAGTCGGTAGCCGCTGAGATGCAGGATTTTGCCCACTGGCTCAGTGAAGCGAGCTCACCGGACGAACAAGCGCTTGCCAGCGCGGAAGGCATCCTTGTCGCGGCCGTCACTCACACATGGTTTGTCTACATACATCCGTTTATTGACGGAAACGGCAGGACGGCGCGTCTGCTTATGAACTTGATACTTATGCGGTATGGGTTCCCCATTGCGATCATTTCCAAGGAAGACCGCCTTCGTTACTACGATTCGCTGGAAGAATCACAAGTATCGGACCTGACCTCGTTCCTTATTCTCCTTGCCGAGTGCATAGAGGAAAGTTTAGAAGAATATGCATACGCCGCGCAAGAACAGCGCGAGCGGGCGGAATGGGCGCAATCAATAGCGCAGAAATTCACCGAGTCAGAAAAAATGCGCTTGCGCAATGAATACGAGATATGGCGCAATGCTATGGAACTGCTCAAGAGTTATCTCAGACAGACTGTTGACATGGTCAACGAAGCCACTCCCTACGGGGGTGTCTACTTCAAGGACTTCGGAAATCTTGAGTTTGAAAAATATCTGGCTTTAAGCGCAGGAGAATCCGCTAAGCGCACATGGTTCCTTCGAATCGATTTTCGGCGTGGAGAAAAATCTGCTCGCTATCTTTTTTTCTTTGGTACAGGGAATTCCGTGTTGCGAAGCCGTTGCGGAGTGACTCTCCACGTGGCTCGGGAAGAACCGGAGAATTCGTACAATTATGAGCGTCTTGACAATCTTGACGCGCCAAATGTCCCCGATCTGACCGAGGTCGGTTACGAAATGTCAAAGGAAAGATTTGTCCTGCGAAAAAAGAATGGTCGTTCCTTAATATGTCGCGTAGAAGAATTCGGCAAACAGTTCTTTGAGGATGTAGTAAACAAGCATTTCCAAAAGTAGAATTTTGCATTAAGGAGAGGAGCTTCAAAACCTCTAACAGGAGGAAGAGCCAGATGCCAAAAAAGAGAAATGGAATCCCTTGGCGTAAAAATGTTCTGGTTCTGGTCATAGCAGGATACGTTGTAGTTATTCTCATATTTCTTTCTCCGGTTATTGAGAAAGGAGGAATGACAGCATCGGAGACCTGCAATGTGATAGAAAGGCCTCTTATGGCACTAATCGGTGGATCATTGGCTTTATCAAAAAATTTAGTGGACGATCCAGAGACTGATGAGATCCCTGATCCCCATAAAAAAACGCCGAAAACCATACAGACCCAGAAGGGATAAAACGTAAGTAACCTCGAGGTTCGAGATGTTAGATTGGCAGCTCTTCATGGATATAGCGATCCCTACCTTCATACTTTTCATTGGTGTCTGGATTGATCGTCGGTTCGAAAGGCGTCCTGTATTGTTGACTCACTGGGGACACGTCTCCTCATTCACTTATCAACAAAGAAACGGCAATACCGGTGTCGTAAATACTCATTCGGTGGTCATCAGGAACGTAGGCAGGCAAGTGGCTACTAATGTGCGACTGAGTCACACCATTTTGCCGGACTTCAATATATGGCCTCGAATTCACTACTGTCTGGAGGAAGTACCAAATTCAGGCCAAGACATCGTGATCCCTACCGTAGTCCCAAAACAAGAACTGACCATCTCCTATCTCTATTTTCCCCCGCACACTTACGCAGACATCAATGCGGGCGTGAGGTGCGATGAGGGTTTCGCAACCGGAATACCTGTTTTGCTACAACGGCGATATCCAAGTTGGTTCAATTTCATTGCACGCGTGCTCATGATTGTGGGGGTATTGACGCTAGCATACGGTTTATTTGAGATTGGTTCATGGATCGTCGAAGCAATATACCGCTGAGGCTGCTTGGTCTTGAGCCAATTTCGCTTCGCTCCTTAGCGCCCGGGTAGAGAGGGGGATTACCGCACCCTTTTCTCCGCACGGTCAAACAGGTTCTTTATCATATTTTCTGCACAGTCGCGGACGCTAACAGATGATACCGCTTTCCCCACAACCGAAATTGTTTTCTTGAACGGAATTGAGAGATTTTCCGCGTGGATTGAGCACTCAAGGATTCCTTTAATCTCCTCAGATTCTTTGTCAAAGCATAATTTACATTTAAAAATTTCTTCATCCACTTCGTGTCGCCATTGGTCACATTCTAGACTGAACGATTTGGTAGGAATTGCAGAGCGAGTGGAGTTGTAATAAAACTTGTTCGGGTTGTGAGTGCGAGGAAGAATATCTGAGTAATCAGGCAAGGAAGATGAAAATGACGAATGCGGGTAAATCCTGGAAAGATCAGGAGGCTTGGGGAAAATTTCATTGAACATGTCAAGATTAGAAAGGGACTCCGTGAGAAAATTCTTGATCGTCCATTTTCCTTCTGGGGTTTTTGGCGGAAGAGGAAGTAATAGAATTTCGTCTGCATCACCCGACTCACCACCATGTTCATGATCTTGGAGTGGTCGGATTTGAAAGTTTCCTTCCGCCTTTATCGTTACGAGGACATTCTTTGCAGGGCGCGTACCTTGGTTTACTACGGGGAACGAAAAAATTATCGGGTTTTCCAAAGAAATGGGAAGGCATTTCAGTATACGCCTACACTTATTCACCCATAGAGGGTATTTATTCTCAGTGTATTCTTTTATCTCTTCGTCTGAGGGTGGAGTAAAAACCTCTTTAATCCCTAAACTCATGAGAAGTTTATGTTCCCTAGATGTGGGCAGATTAAAGTTGGTGACGAGCGGAAATTGTTTTTTTAATGAATCCACCATTGATGAGATTTCGATCTCGGATAAAGGTTCATAAGTAGAGAACTCAAACTCAAATGGCTCGAACTGGTTCTTCCCCCTCTTTTGAAAACTGATGGCGAATTGCGGCTCCGCCTTCTTGAGTTGCTCCAGTTCTTTTCGCAGACGGCTGTTTTCCCTTTCCGTCTCGTTTTTTTCAGGTTTAAGGAGCCACTCCTCAGGAATCGGAACAAAAGGCAGAGAAAGCATCTTTGCAGTTGCCATGGGCCCGCTGTCGTGGGTGAGTAGTTGCACATCGCACCCGGGATTCTGATTCCTGTATGTGTGAATGCAACCGACAATCTGATCATCGATTTGGTTGTAATCAAGCCGGTCCTGAAGCTCC
Organism: Thermodesulfobacteriota bacterium; assembly: GCA_965208155.1. Classification (GTDB taxonomy): domain Bacteria; phylum Desulfobacterota_D; class UBA1144; order Nemesobacterales; family Nemesobacteraceae; genus Nemesobacter. The sequence continues at coordinate 1,233,571 of OZ242322.1, read as the reverse complement.
GAGCTTGGCAACCAATTCGGTTCAACCAGAAGCCGAACGCGGGGCTGCGATTCATGAATCAACTCATAACAACTCTCGCTGGCAATGACCTTACCAAACAAAGAGTGAATCTTGCGTGCTCTCTTGCCAACCCGGTCACTTCCTCTGTTCTTCTGGTTGTCGATTTCACGTTGCACAGGGCGACAGACAATCAAGCGGACCTCGTCAAAATCGGACCAACATGACCAGTCAAGTTCTTGTAACGCAAGACACTGTATAAACAGATTCGTATCAGGGAATAAATATAAAATCTTCACGATAATTGCCTCACCACTCTTGCGGCTAGCTTTCTTGCGAACCTCTTGGATACTCTCCAATGCTCCTCAGCAATGAATCATACTGTTCTTCGTCTTTTTTGCGAATCGTATCAAGTACGAAATTTGCCGTCTTAGAGAGTTCAGGAACATCCATTGGTCTCGCACCCCTGTCAAGAATTTCTTCAAGATGGGAAAATTCATTGATTATTCTGTTTACTAACGCAATTGTTGTTGGATCATCTCCGAAAAATTTACGCAATCTCTTTTCAAGATTGCCGCTGCTGCTGTCTTTAATATCAGTTACAAAGCAGAAAATCAGAGAAACGAGAATATTTTTTGTGCGGAAAGTAGGCTACAAGAAACTCACGAAGAAAATACCAGTTGAGAGCAAGTGGTTGATTTAGTTTGTTCTATTCCCAAGGAATACCAAGCCGTATTGACATGGCAGTTCTAGAGACCTTGAACTTTTCCGCTAATTCTTCAATTGAATTAATACCTTTTTCAAGTTCAGATGTAATTAGATGCCATGGCATTAGAAGATTAGCTGCATAGTTATTAGCCTGTCTCTCTACAGTTCCACCGAGACCACTTCGATACAGTGCATCATCTGCAACACCATCCCCAACCAAATCTCTATGCAATGCAAAATGAGCGATTTCATGAGCCACAGTGAATCGACGACGGACTGTAGGATGTTTGGCGTTTGTCATAATTACATAATTGCCATCCCACTTCTTTTTAATCAATCCCGATACGCCATTTTCCCAGTCGTGAGCCTTGAAGACCTTAATCCCCAGGGCCCTAGCTAAATCAAATATCCTAACTGGTGGTTTTTTTTGATGCTTTTGAACTATTTTTTCAATTTCCACTAACGTCATTATTCTGTTTCTTCCTGTTCTTCTTCACTCGAAATTTCAGAAGAAGACAATTTACTGATTTCTTCTCTTATAGACTCCGGCATTTCTTCAACTTCCAGAAGCTTTTCTTCGACCTCTGGCATCAGTTTTTTAACAACTGGCACCAGTTCGTTACTAATAGCGGTCCTAGCAACTATCCTAGCTTCTTCAATTGCTTTGCTTTCTATAGATTGAAGTCTTGCCAACCCGAAGACAGTAACTAAAACACCGCTAACAACAATAACAAGAGACAGTATGGCCATGTTAAATACGAGACCAGTAGCAAAATCGAAAATAATTCCAGACCGTGAAAGGTAAACATTAAAAAGGCCAAGCCCAATGTTGACCAATGTCAGTAGAGCCAGCGCGAGATAGTAATAGTCAGTTTCGCTCTTCATAAACTTTTCTTATCTTGTTTATTATTATAGCTGACAGTGGTGTCGGTGTCATCCCTAGTTGCGGGGAAATGGTACGCATCAAATGTTATAAAAATAACCGACAGGAAAATTCAGGTACCGGGTTTTTCTTCGGATTTTGTCTTGATGCCGAATCCGGTCGAGGTGTTCCCGCTATTGTGACCAACAAGCACGTGATTGTAAACTCCACTTCCGGACATTTTGATCTTAGCGTTAAAGCTAAGGATGGCACCCCGCTGTTAGGGGAACGCATACCAATTATTCTGAACGACTTTGCTAACAGATGGGTTTATCATCCTGACCCAAGTGTTGACCTCGCCGCATTTCCCGTTGAGCCCGTGTTTGGAGCTGCCAGAGACATGGGCAAAGAAGCGTTTTACAAATATCTCAGATTCGAACAAGTTGCAAAAGAAGCTGATCTGAAAAAATTATCCGCAGTTGAAAACATTCTGATGATTGGATATCCGATCGGACTTTCCGATGAGAAAAACAATTTGCCTGTAGTCCGCCAAGGAATAACTGCTACACCTCCTTACATAGATTATGAAGGCCGACCTGAATTCATGATTGACTGTTCATGTTTTCCCGGTTCAAGCGGGTCGCCTGTGCTCCTCTACGACGGTGGTCCTTGGTCAACTGAGGAAGGCGAAGTCTATTTGCGCGGGGAGCATTGTATGCTGGCAGGTATTTTGTATGCAGGCCCACAATATACAGCTGAAGGCAAGATAAAAATTGTCCCAGTCCCAACTGCATCAAAACCCATAGCGCTTTCGCCTATTCCGACAAATCTGGGCTATTGCATCAAAGCCGAACAACTCGTTGCCTTTGAAGAGATATTTGAAAAGCAGGTAAAATCGAGAAATCAAAAAAGGCTAACAGTTGAACATGCGAACCCGGGCTAATTCAAAGCCAGTCCTACATCTTCTCCAGCATGGCTCTTAACTCGCCAAGTTTCTCAGAGGAAATTTCATTGTTCCGGTGCTTCACTATTACATTCAAAGGCTTCAGATCCCTCCGTTCTGGTTTTTCAATCCCGAGAAACTCCTCGAAATCATTTTCAAAAGAGCGAATGCTTCTCGTAAGCTCAGTTTTTCGATCTTCTATAAAAGAGTTCACTATCTTGTGAATTCCCGCATCCCGGTCCGAATCGAATAACACGGAATGTTCAATGCCGAGGGCCGCGAGCAGCGCCATATATCTGTGTATATTGAACTTGCCCTGCACGTCAAGCAGGTAAACATGTCTTTCCCGAAACTCCGGCCACTTCTCATCGAACAGATAGTCAATAAAAATTTTCTCGGATGCTCCTTCGCAGACAATCACCTTTCTGGCAAAAAACAGGGATGATCTCTCGGAATCAAGCCACAAAAAGTATTTCAAGGTCTCCTCTTCCAGCTTGCCCGCCGGATCGGGGGCATCTTCTCCAAGCTTTTTTTTCCTGATCTCCTTTTTCGTCTCTTCGCTGATCTCCCCGGAACTCAGACACTCACTGAATTTTTTATAAAGGCCAGTATTCGCGTCAAGAATTCGGGAAAGATCATCTTCTTTGATCTGGAAAGTTCTTGTCATCCCTTGTTCGTTCTTTGAGAGCCTTATAATCCCCGTCAGATGAGATATCTGCTTGCTCACAAAATGGGGCGAGTGACTTGAAACAAGCACCTGTTCCGACTCTCCGGCGCCAAGGGCGCGAAGACTCAGACAGAGGACTTCCTGCTGGGAAGGATGGAGAAAGGCCTCAGGCTCCTCAAACAGAAGCAAAGTGAAATCAGGGTCGAAGTCCTCCTTTTTCTTCGCGGCTTGAGGTGCGGCATACTTGGCGGAAAGCTTTATGAGAGTGAATATCAGGTGGCGCTGAAATCCCTGGCCGAATGAAGCAAGATTTATCTGCTCGCCGCCGAGGTTTACATCTTCAATGTGGTGAGAAAGCAGGGTTTTTACAATTTCTTCCGGTTTTATGGGATTGACGGAGACATCAAAGCGAGCATCCCATCCGCCTATCTCGGAATTGATATCCTGGATCAACGAACTTACCGAGAACCCTTCTTGTGAAGCTTCCTCTCTGAAGTTTGAGTTAAACTCATCAAAAGCGCTGCTTAAATACTTAAACGTAGAACTTTCCAGCACGGCCCGTTTCATAACAAGATTAAGCATTTCCCGAAACGGGGAAGGTCCCGACAACTTAAGAGTCTCATCGGTTTTGCTTACGGCAGGTATGTGTATGACATCTCCGAGCTTCGCCTGGGACACGTTCTTTGCGCCATAAAACAGATTCTTTGACAGCTCCCCGGACTCATAAGCGTAAATGTTGCTCTGGTTTGCTTTGACCAGGTCTTTGTCTTTTGACTGAAAGTATTTTCTTACTTTCAGGATTCCGTCCTGTGACCTGTATTCATCTTTTAAACCGTTCTGCTCGTCTTCTGTAGTCTCAAAAGCCAGTTCCACCCAGCTTTCACCGTCTGAGGCGAACTTGGGAAAATCAGTTTCCTTTTTGTATTTCAGGTTGCCGTCTTCGTAGAACAACCGAAGCGCCGTGAAGACATTTGTCTTTCCGACATTGTTTTCCCCGACAAGTATCGAATAATCGGAGAGTTGAAACGCGGCATGTCCCACCGAACGGATATTATGTACAGTTATTTCTCTGAGTTTCATGGTTCCGCCTCCAGGCTGTAAATTTTATCTGTTCCGGTCAGTTCTGATTTCCATGATTCCGTCAGGTTTGGCAATTTCTCCAGAGCTCAGATAACGCTCTTGCGTAACATCGCATATATTCTGCAAATCAGGCGCAGAATAGTCGTACCGGAAAAGTTCATGCGCAGTTAAAATCATCACCGAACTGGTTTCGGGCAAGAGTTATAGTCAAATTTGGTGTACGGAGGCAAGATCAAGCGGCGACTCTTCTTCAATCTCTTCCACAGCCGCGTAAAAATTCTCAAATGAAAATCCGACAGCGAATATCTTTGAGTAAGACACAGCAATTAGTTTATTACTTACAGGTTCATAGAGAGTTTTTCCAGTTAAAAGAACTTCTTAGCCCAGCACTGAGCTCTCTCCGAGACTTCTTTGTAATTCTCAGGATCACAACCGCTAAAAAACCCTTGTCCCCAGAAACTGGTAATGCGTTCATAGTATTCCTCTTCCTCTTCAACAGTGGCTTCTCTCCGTTCAATTCTATTTGCAAGGACAGATACTCTTGTGAACCTCCAATGGGGGGAGTCCTTTCTTGCTTCTTTGTTTCTCCTGTCGTACCAGAACAACAGCGCATAAACTACAGCTATGATAATAAGACAAATTCCGAAGGTTTGCAGGAAAGGCTTTAAAAAAGGCCAGAGTGCTTCAATTCTTGTTCGCCCTCCAAAGAAATCAAAAAAAAGTTCTGGTCCAACAAAAAGATCGAAAAAGAAAAGCCAACGCCAGTGTTTTTTGATAGTGTGTTGCACAACTTCACAATCTTACACCATTCCCTGAACTGGGACAGAGGGAAAAATAGCGGGGGATGGTGCCGCGAACAGCGCGTGGCGACTAAGAGACGATGGAACATTCCAGACCACTGGAATCCTTTTGCAAAGCTCTATGATCGGAAAATAAAGACCTCCCCAGAGGGTTGAACTCAGTCGTACCGCTTCTGTGACCTGTTCGGGATTGTTCGGGTCAACCAGAAAAGCGAGCCTGATAGGGCGCGTCTCTATTTCTGCTGAAACACTCATTGCTTTTTCTTTCTCTTGAGTTTATTGGGAATAACATGAAGGTCGCTCGGTTCGCCGTTTTTGATCTTTCCAATGGCATTCAAAATCCGTGTTGTCTCGGCGCAGAGATAAAGTTCGTCGTCCTGAGTGATGAACCGACTATGCATCGTGCAATTACGGATTAGGTAAAGTCGTTGGAAGGATTCTTGCACAGATCTCTTACTTTTGAATACCGGTTTGAAGACCCGTTTCCAATTGTCTTCCCTTACTATAATCAATTCATAATCAGTGAAGTCAGCATAGGCAATCAGAGGCCATTTAGATTCTCCGTTTTTTCTTGCCTTTTTCTGCTTTTCGACCCATCCATTGCTTGTATTACCGTGTACCTGCTGCTTAGTCCAGTCCTCGCCGAATTCTGCTTTCATCTTTTCATCAATGAATTTGCGTAGCTGAGTCTCGAGGCGTTGGAGTCGGTCGTAGGCCGCGTTGTTACGCTTAAAAGTAAATTCTGCCTCAGATTCTTCTGCCTCTGGCTGAAAATTGTAGGACTGTACCAATGGGGGTAATGCCTTGAGCCCAGCAATTGAGATGCTTTCTTCAAAAGCCTCTGGAGGAAATGCGGTCAAGGTCAGATCAAGTCCACGCTCCATGTAAAATGAAGTACGAACCAGGGGGTTGGTAAAAATGTCTTCAGGCCAGCTAATCTTGTCTCTCCAGTCGCCTAGTTTGTCCCGCAACGTATTCGTTGGAAATGCATCAAAGGCCGACATCGTTTTTAGGATATGTCCTATATCCTGCAATTTTACGAAACCGGCGATTGAATCTAGTCTGTTCTCAACGCTAAGCCAAGGTGTATGCATGGATTCCATAGCTTGCATGAGTACAAGTTTCTGTTCTCCATAGCCTCTTATCGCATTTACTGCGGGACTGTCTTCTAACTCCTGAAAGAGCCTTGGCACTTCAGCGATTTCTGGCAGACAAAAGGACTTTTTAATATGTTCTATAGTCTCCAAGATGTGCTGAGTTTCGGAACCGGGTAGTATCAAGCCGCTTTGGCGCAGCTCTTCAAACTGGCCAAGAGCCACCCGAACAATTTCCCGGTTGTAGTTGGCTTGCTTAACTAAATCGTGAATCCAAGAGTTTTCTTGCAAGATTCTCGCTTGAAGCATAGGACCTTCTAACCAATGGCGCAATGTTTGTAGATATCCGTTGAAATTGTCTTTCATAATGCCCCCAAGAGATATAGTAAATGGTTATTGTTTAGCATTATAGATAAATATGTAAAATAAATAGGAGGATGAGTGTGTTTTTGGGCAACAAAATACATAATTCCCGATCAAAAAGCCATGGAGAAATATGCAATATGAACGAGTTAACAGAAGACCACATAGACAAAACTGTAGCCCAAGGACGGAAAAATCAGCGCACGGCAAAGCTGGTAGAAAATTGGTGCAGGAACGCTCGCATAGTGCGCTCAGGCGGAACTGGTTTGATTGAGGAAATTTACAAAGTGCCAATCGACCACATGGGCATCGAATGTGATCACGCACCAATCGGCGGGATACAATGTTGGGATCTTGAAGAAGCTGCGGTCGACTTTTACCTCAAAAATTGCAAACTCTGCGACAAACATGAACCTGGTTCAGGTCCAGATATAAAGCCGTTAATCCAAGCTTATGAAAACGCCGAGGCTGTCCGAGCGAAAAAAGAGGCTGAGCATAAAAAAAGAGAAGACGAAAAACGAGCTGAACGAAAACTTGAACTAGAAAAACTGCGCACATCGGCAGACCCAGACACAAACCAAGTTATAGACCTCATTGAGGCAATCGAAAAGGACGAAGATGCGAATTCCGCAGAGAAACTGCCCGAGCTTGCTCTCCTTGCCCCGGAAACTTTCTCTGAAGAAGTCATTGAATTTTTGAAGAAACAGGTTCTTGAAGACAACAGGAAACTGGTCCATCCCGCCTTAAATACCCTGCTGGCGCTCCCGGTTGACTCTGAAACGAAACGCAAACTGGCGGTCAGGAACGCAAGCGGTTATGGCGTCCATGAAAGTTCCGTCAAGTATCTCGAAAAAACGGCAAAAGAACTTTCGTCAGAAGATGTAAAAGCCATATTACCCAGCTTCACTCTGGAGGCCTTTCCTGTTGTTGGTTTGATCCAACCCAAGCCCAATGCCACTCCGCTCCTGACTCTCACATCTCATCACGGTGAAATCATCAAGCAAACGCTACATGAGTGGCTTGGGTCGGGCGAGGAACAGCTGGTGGAAGTTGCCGTTCGTGCTATATGTGTGATTACATCGGAACATCCGGTACTCGTCAAGCCTTTCCTGCGTGATGTGTTCGGAAAGCTCCTGCGTCATAAGATGCTGCTCCCCGGTTTCAGCAATGAGACATTGGGAGAGAATGGTTTGTCCGTCTTACGCAGCGCTGCCGCGGGGCTCTTTTGCGCTTTGCCCGATGACGCAGATACGATCCTGCAACGGCTGCTTGAGAAAAGCGACGAGACCGCACGGTCCGAAGGTGCTAGGCTTTACGCAAGTGTCCTGCATGAAGAAAGGAGAAAAACCGCTCCCACTCTCGGCAAAGCCCAGGAAATCGCTTTCGAAAGAGTGCTCTGGATGGCAATGGATATCTCCGATAACACGCTCAACGCCGAAGCAGTGCAGTTTTTTTCTTATGTGTACGGAGAGCTGCTGCCAATAGCTGTGACGCATCTTGATTCGATTATCGGAGCCGCAGCCACCCTTTCAAGCAAGATAAAACCGCTTGATGAGAACGGAATAATCGAAACACCCAAAACAGGTTTTGAGGAAATTCAAAGAAGTCAAAATCGCAGTTTGATTTATAGCTTCCAAGACAACTTGGTCAAGTGGGCATTTAAGGCATCCTCACTCAAAGGCGTTGATGGCGTGGAGGAAATCCTGAGTTTTTACGCCAAATTACCCGAGGACCAAATTGAAATGCGCTCCAGTATGGTAGCACGTTTCAGCGGACTGATGGACAAACCTGAACATGTAAACCTTGTCCTTCCTCATCTCTATACAGCTATGACCAGCACGGAGGTACTGGTGCGGGGCAACGCGGCCGAGGTCATCGGAAATGTGCCTTACGAACTGAGGCGAGATTTTCCTGACCTGCTCTTTGAGATCTACCTGGTGTTTCTCACAGACCCCAATATCCATGTCCATAAGTCTGCAGTGCATGCTCTCAAAATCCATGCGTTTCCAGAAAACCTGAAGCAGCGGCTTGCCAACTGTCTTATCAAGCTCATCCTTGTTTACAGCATCGAGGGAACAGATGGACATTTTCTGATTGAATGCATGGAACACTACGCGCATGGATGTTTGACGGATACTCAGCTTTCGGGAGATGAAGGACGTTTTCTTGTCCGGATCATAGGTCAACTGGATGATATGAATGCCTGCCAAGCCGTCGAGCGTCTGGGTAATTCTCTCAAAAATACTCCAGAGTTTGTCAATCTATGCGCAAAATGTCTCCAAGGCAACTGGGCTCACAGAATGAACGGTAAACAGGATATCTTTTATCTTCTTCTCGGTAGCGTACCGCGAAACCGCCTCCGGGAGGCGGCAACCGATCTGGTCGATACCGCAAAGTCATTCCCGGACAATCGCCGACACCTTGCAGGACAGATTGTTGTACTACTTGCCAAGGCGGGATGTTGGACTGAAGCAATCAGTCTTTGCCAGCATATGCTTTCCGTAATTCCAGATACCCGTCTAAACCTGAACATGCGTCTTTATTTTGAGAGTCTGCGCCAAGTTTGTACGTTTGAATCAGCACGTCCCAAGGCAAACATCTCTATTTACGAAGCAGATGAGAACTGGTCAACGCTTCTTGAAGATATGAAGAAGGAGGAAGCGGACCGCATTGCGAGAGATTCCTTCAGTCAACACTTCTACCCTGACGCGGCTCGCGATGAAGAAAACCCTTTCCTGCTATCTTTTTCCCATAGGCTTTCGGCGCTTAAAGCCATCGAGCAAGGCGACGAAGAGGCAATCCAGACAGAGGCAACCAGGATCAAAGATATAAGCGAAATGTTCGGCAGCCTGCATCCCTCCACCGAACTCAACGCGTTCTCTGAAACTCTTGACTGTTTGGCATTCGCGCAACGCTGGACAAACGCAGTGCGCAACGCCGATGCAGATTCCGAGCGATTCAGAAAAGCATTCCAGTTGTGTGCAAAGGAGGCGCTGGAAAAAAGAGCGTGTAACGAGCCCGCCACACTGGATTCCGTACTGTCGGAACTTGCCGGAATCGAAGATCCAAGCGCACTTGCCGACCTTAAACTCCGGGTTCTGCAAACCCCGCTGCCTTTTGGCATGTGGGTGGATAAATATAGAACCGGCATCCCTGTTGGGAATACAAAGATTGACATGCCTGAGCATATAGAAATCGCCTTTGTGAAATTCGAGATTGACGGACAGCCTGCCAAGGAAATTGATACCTTGAGCCCGAATACAATCCATGACATCAAAATCGATATCCGCGTGTCACGCTGGCCGGATTCAGCTGATCAGCTTATCGTAACTCCCGTGTCCATGGAACTGCCGGACACTTATGACCTGCAGAAATTTGTGATTGACCGACCGACCGGGGAGCGTGGAAATACCCCATATGTATTCAAGAAAAACGGACGCCTGCTGCTGAAAATGCCGACGGCAATCAATGCCAACCCTCTCGAGTTCAAGTACAGAGCGGTCTTTGAACCCAGCTGTTACGAGCGACCACCGGAAATTTTTGGGCACAGAACGCTACGGATTGAAAGCCATGATCTTTCCACCCATACTTTCAGCGGCTGCGCGGAGATAGATTCCAAGTTGCTTGAACTGCGTAACGAGTTGAGAACGCTCCCCGGTTTGCCACACAGGGATATTTCTCATGCCCTTGAAGTATGCGCGGGGCTCGGCAACCTGGCAGGCCAAGCACTCTCTGACAACCTGTTTGCCGAAGGCACGAAAGAACAGGCATTCCAAATCGAAGTGGTCAAAGCACTCAGGAATCGACCAGACATCGGAGAAGATCTCGAACGACACCCACAAACCGGCGGAGGAATTACCGACTTGTCGTTCCATCGCATACGCATTGAGTTGAAAGCGGTCTACGATGGAGAAATCGGCGAAGCCGAGATTGATAAATTCGTAGATCAGACCGCGCAATACGTTGTTTCTAGCGGAAAGAGGATCGGGGTGTTATGCCTGCTCGACAGCCGTAAGAAAACCGCACCTCCACAGCCTGCCGCAGACCATTTACGCATTATCAGGAAACAGATCTCCGACACATGCGTACTGCCGATCATCTTCCTGTGCGTCAAAGGTGGACTGGCGCGACCCAGCGACCTGTCACGCTAACCTGTATCGTACAACATGCAGGACAGCAGTGGATTTGATTATGTTCTTGACGGACCGCCCTCAAGGCTTTTTGGTCTCTTGCTTCTTCTTTGCCCGCTTTCTTGATTATTACCAACCCCTCTTCTCAAGCACTGTTACTCCGGACACTTCACAGTCGGGCCCAACAGCTGTTAGCAACCTACTTTCTAGTCTCCAGAATTTTCTTAAATTGCTCAAAGAGCTTTCCTTGATGTTCAAGAAGGCGCTCGACCATCGACTTCTGATCTTCCTGTATCTTTAAAGCGCGCTCTGAGTTGTTCAGAAGCACCTGCAACAACTCTTTTCTTATCTCCTCAACCCTCTCTATGATTCTTTCCTCAATTTCCTCTAATTTTTCTAAAACCTGCTCAGACATTTCACTCATCCTCCAAATCCTCGTAAATGGTAACCTCTTCACTCTTTGGCAGAACGCCAAGGAGAAAGCTGACCCCAGCCTCTAACTCAAGATCGCACATCTCGGAGAACTCTTTCTCCTCTGGTTTATTCATGCTATCACTTCCGAATTCTTATTCCTGCTCCAAGTGAATACTGAGACCCCGAAGGTCCACTATTTGCTCATTGCGGTCTCTCAAAATTATTTTGTAACGCCAGTGGTCCTCTACATCCGGATTGTCAGGAATTCCGGTGTAGAGAACAACTTCGAGAAATCGCATGTGCGTTTCTGGATCTTCAGATACTTTTATGTCTATTTCCATTTTTCTCCTCCTTTATTGTCTCCACCCTCTGATAACACAATACAAGGAAAAACAAGGAAGCCCAAGTTTTTCAAACTCGAAACCACAAGTTAATCCACATCCAGTTGGTATTCGATTTCAGGAGTTTCAAATCCTGCTTTCTCGAAATATTCAATCCACAGTCTGATCAAACTGGGGTCAAGACTTCGGCTGGTCTCATAACGATTGTTCAAAAAGATGATTTTTATATCAACATCTTCATTGCTCGGAGAAGTTGAGTCAATGTAATCTCTGGCCGAAGAAGTGCTCATCAACTGATCAAATGCCGGGCATGAGTCCGGCTTTGCTGAATTTTTCGTTCTGCAGAAATTGTAAAAGGACATCCTGTCAGAATGCTGCATCATGTCGGAGACGATGACCAGATTTCTTTTTGGGTAATCTTTCTCGAAATCAAATTTAGGGATTTTAAAGATGCTAACAACCGTCTCATATATCAAGCTGTAATCAGACTCTGGCGACTTTTCAAAAATCGATTGGAAAACTTTTTCTGATTCAAGAATAAACCCTTTCCACTTCCTTTTAACGTAAAGCTCCGATTCTTTCCTAGTTGGAAGATCAAATGAATCGAACTTTGTTCTTACCCCTGACTTCGGCCTGCATTTTGAAAAAAGAGGTTGCTGCGATTGCGGAGTTTTTTCGCTTATCAACACGTACGAAAACTTTGTAAAAGGCTGATAGCTTTTAAAAAAACCTTCGGAAAATACCATCTCTTCAATATAGTCCACTTGAGCTTTCTTGAGTTTGGAAGTTAGGTCTAGTATCACAACTGTATGTTCGTAACGCCTGCCGTCCTTAGCGCAGAACTGTTTGTTCAATTCCTTAATGCTTGGGTATTTATCAGGTTCGCCGTTCAAACACCCGGATAAAACAGCTGCAAACAGGATGCATAAAAATGTTTTAAATATTTTCATATTGCCCTTGAATTTCCTTGACCGACTTCAGAATTTTTTCTCTGAGTTCCGAAACTTGTGTTGTAAAAGTGCTGTAGTTTTCCTCAATATCTTTCTGTACCTTCTCTCTTTTCTGTCTCCTCTGCGCATCTTCCATATAAACATCACTCGACACTTCAAAAACCCTGGAGGGATCTTTCTCGTGATCCTCGTACGAAAAAGGAGCTTTGTCCTCGAACCTTTCTGGCAGGGGATATTCAGTCAGCTCTCTTTTTCCCTTGTTGGCGATCATGTATTCCCTGAGCATATGATTTATATCGTTCTCGGCATTTAGAATCTTTTTCCTGTATGAATCAAACCTGGTTTGCAACAGGTTGGTCTCATTACTCCACGCATTAAGAGTAAGAGCCAGCGTTTCTTTCATTTCTCTGCCTTCTCTTTGCCCATCCGTAAAAACCCTCTGCACCCCTGAAACAAGTCTTTTTAATTCTGAAAGGATTTTCTCTCTGGACTTGCTCAACATACGGGCTTTTCTTCCGTAATCCGGGTAGATATCATCAAACAAGTAACCATCTAGCAAAGAAAAGACAGCGAACGCGAAACCCAGAACCGATATAACCAGGCTTTGAAAAGTCAGCGGTACTTCCCACGGGGAAAGAGCTTTCTGTAACGATAGCGATATTTTATCAAGTTCGAGAATTTCAGGACTGGACGCAATCTGTTCTGCAACACCCCTGAAAGCACCGTACGCCCAGTTCAGATAAAAAATCAGAATCATATAAACGGCAAAAATAAGCCATGCCGTACTTTTAGGGCCCGAACTTATATGATTAATATTCTTCAAAAAGTAATATCCCACAGCAAATGAAATAAGAACGTTTACGAACGCCACGCCAAAAGTAAGTCCGACCCCTTCAACTGTTCCACCTGGAAGAACGCCGCTAACCAGCCTGGCATTCATCACAACTTCAACAACAAAGAGAACAGCAATAAATGCGAGGTAGAACACGGACTTCAACAAAGTGGTTGGCACAGACATCCTATCCAGTTGATTTATTCTCCTGAACTGCTCGTACTCTCTTTTGTTTCTGTTATATTCGGTTGCGAGTTCTGATAACTTCAATTTCTTGTTATCAATGCGGTTTTGTGCTCTAGCCCTTAAGCTATTTAAAATTGTTTTAAAATTTTCCTGATTCAAAAAATCCTTGTAGGAATTGACCCTGCTTTCCAGCTTCTCAAAGTATTCACCGCCTTCATGAGCCAATCTGTGCTGATATTCATGCGCATCGGCCAAAATTTCGTTTTCTGTATCAGACAAAGTTTTACCCGAAGGGATGCCGAAAGATCCGTCCTCCGCCCCCTGTTTCTTGATACGCCTATCTTTTTCTTTTCCAACTCTGTCGAAGTCTTCCCATTCGATAACAGGCAAGCTCTCGTTCCGCTTAACAGGGTTAAACTCTTCGGACGCTTTGTTTGTATCTCTCATTATCCTCACCTTTTTGCATTTCAGAGACCACAGCGAATTTCGCCTTGGCCAACCTGCGAAAATATTTGATAGTCAGAAACCATATTGTCGATATCAGGAAAATCAGCGAAGCAGGATAAAGAAGCGGCATGTCGTTGCGAACAACTCCAACCGCGGTAACGATTGCCACAATCATGCCAAGATATACAACTGATGCCTGCTGTCCCTAATTCTTAGGGTAGTTGCCGCTTTTTTTGGTTCTCTATTGGCTCTTGATATTTCTCCTATTACTATTATTCCGACTGCGAATCCTTTTTACAGAATTTCCCACCGATAGTATACCCACCAAATGCCTTCTTCAAATCGCCCATTCAACTCTGCTGGTGATTCCAGATAATTCGCGCAACCCTCTTTTCTCAAAACTCTTCAGTCAGCGCTCAAGCACCTTCTCGGAATCAAATCCGGGCGGAAGTGGCTTGAAACCATACTTGTTCCCGGGGTCCGGCTTGTACTGAAAATCCCTCAATGCGCCTATATCAATCTCCGTGATTAAAACGCACGGGTTTTCGCCACCTTTTATGTGGAGCATGGTTTTGTCTTCTGTTTTTGTCGGTCTCAGGACGCATGAACCGCCATACTCGGATGTGTTTGACTGAACGACATAGCAGTGCAGGTCTCTCACCGCAGATTCCAGTATGTGTCCGTAGTAATTTGTATCTCTGTTGCAAACGCAGGCGAACAGAACATCAATCTCCGATTTGAAGAGCATCCGGTGTTCGATATCGGAGAGTTCAAAGCAATTATAGCTTGCGAACGTGATGCCGTTCCAGCTGATTCTGTTGTAATAATCCCTGTGATTGTCGGGAGCGTTGGCGGGTTTCAGTCTCAAGTTTTCAATCAGTTTCAGTTCATATGGCGAGTAGTGATTTTTGACCCTGGCCGTCATGAAGCAGGACCTGTATTTCTCCGACACCTTGAAAGGCAGCAGTTCCACCAGCAGGTTGTACACTATGTCTTTTGCCTCCCAATGCTCAAGCCCGAAAATCATCGCCTGTTTGTGCCTCCGGCAGTGCTCCACCATGAAGGGCAACCAGCTTACCGGTATTGAGAGTTCGGGCATGACGAGTATGTCCGCCTTTTCCTCAAGTGTTTGGTTCAGTACTTTGTAAAGATCTTTCTGTCTTCCGAAGTCTGTGTTCGGCTTTTTGTCTTTCCTTATGGCTTTTTGTATGTTTGACTCCTCGATCTTGATGTTGGCCAGAGCGATTCGCATTTTCTTCGGGGGACGTTCGGTTTTTTTACCGACAATAAAAAAGAATCCCGAAGCTTTGTCGTCATCCTCCTTACCCTTACCTTTTTCTTTGTCCTCGGACTTGGAAAAAGGCTTCCTGAGTTTCTCGGCAATCCTTTTGTTCCTCAAAACCCGAATTTCCTCACTGGTTTTTCCGTCTTCAAAACGCTCGACGGGAACGTTGAAAAAATGCTTTTTATATTCCTCTTCAAACACCCCCTGCCATCTTAGAAGCGCTGTTGACCTTCCTTCGGCCAAAAATCTCTGCAGGTAGAACAACTGCCATTCGTCAAAATGAATGAATCTTGGGGAGAGAGCTATCTTCCTGTTTTCCAGATCCAGATTCTTCATATCCGAATAGGCGTTACGGAATTCCCGTTCATCGATTAAATCGCCCTTGAAGCCCGTGAAGTTGGCCAGAGGCCAGGCGACAAGATTATGGCGGATGGTGTTCGAGTCCCTGAAAACCGCCGCCAGTGGTCCTATGCCTTCGTCTCTTACAAGAGCGGGAAGTAATCCCTTGCTTCTTTCTCCTGTACCATTTGTTTCTCCTTCGGGCCAAAACAAATCCATATCGAGAAGAGCAACGCTTAATCCCAGGGAGATTTTATTGCAGGTCTCAAGATCCTCTCTCAGCTCTTCTGTAAGGTCGTCGTCAGTTCCGCCGGAAGCCCGATGAACCTCTATTCTGCCTATCTCGGAATTCACGGATTCGTAAAACGCCCGGATAAATTCGTGGTCTCCAACAACTACGGCGTACTGGTAGACTTTTTCCCACAGGCGGCTGAACCGGAGAGCGTTTTTTCCCTTAAAGAAGAGCTTGAGCTGCGGGAGCACCGAATCTTTTTTGTCCGTTTCGCAAAGCCTGTGCAGAATGATATGCCTTGCGAGATAACTCGCCAGTTCCGTTTCATTCTCCGCAAGACCCACGATGCTACGCAGCTTGTTATGCGAACCCTCGTAGAGGATGTCGTACGCGAATATGTCAAGTTCCCTTTCAACATCCTCGCCCGGCAGAAATCTGAACGCGCTGCTTCGTTCCTGAAGCTCCTGGCGGAACACTTCCAGCACCGCCCTGCTGTGTTCCCGGTCGAGCAGATAAAGTATGAGCTTGTCCTGCTGAACCGGAAGGAGGTTATCGTCAACTTTAATATAGAAACATGGAGCGGAATCCTTTTCCCCATCCCCAGGCTCCACCTCTTTAAGTTGTTCGCCGAGAAATCTTCTGACAAAGGATTTTACGGGAGGGTCGGTTCCATGATCAGTCCCCGGGTTTCTGAACACCATCAGGATGTCGTCCACATAGCGACCGTAGTAATCCGGTCTGGCGGTCTCAAGAATCTCCCTGTCAAACCCGGCGAGGTACCAGTTGCCAAGTATAGATGAGGAAAGAAACCCGACGGGCAAGCCAGTTCTGCCCTCGCATCCTGGATGCGTGGAGCTTAAAAGCGGAACTGTTTTCTTATGGTAGGCGGAGAATATTTTTTCGAGAGAATCAGTCAGCGCAAGCGCGATGCCGCGAAGCCGGTCGTCATTCCGGAAACCTTCTTTGACCCTGTCTTTGATCTTCTCGAAATTCAGATCGATGTTGTAGTAGTAGAATTTAAGATCAAGGGACAGCAAAGCCACGTCTTCTCCGCTCTCAGAGATTTCCTTGGCCATCTCGAGCGCCCGGTCGCGCCACGAGCTGTACTGGTGCATATAGTGTTTGAACAAAGCCTGGGAATTCTGGCGTCCTACGGGCTGCGAGCAGAATTTTTTCGCCATGTCATCCATGCGGTATCCGAAGCAACATTCCCTCAGTTCCTCTTCCACAAGCGGGCCGACAACCAGACACCATAGGACCTCAACTACGTGCAACTCGACGGGGGCGGTGATAAAGTAGTTCACCTTGTCCGCGCGGTAGCTGGACGAGGTAGTAACGTTGCTTATGAAAAGTTCGTTTCGCTCGCCGTTATCGTCTTTATCTTCAGGACGGCTGACGGACTTGGGCAATATCCGGTAACTGACATCCTCAATCCATCCCTTGAATTTGCGCCCTTGCGAAATTCTTCCGCGGGCAAGCAAGCGGGCCAATTCCTTGATTCGTTCGTTAAACTCAGGGTCGCATTCAAACTCGGCGATTTTCTGTTTGAGAAAGAAATTGATGTTCTCATAGTAGGCATAACTCTTGAGATAGAGATAAGCCTGTTTAACGACATCCTCAGTTAGTTCGAAATTCTGGGCGCTTCCGTCTCGTGATTGCATAACATGGAACCATCCTTTTTATGAACCGGAAAAAACAATCTCTAAAAGTCGGAAAATCCCCGCCTCACCCCACCTGAAAACCCCACCCTCACCACAAAAAGGGCATGAAAAAAGCGGGCAACCTTTGTGAGGGAGCCCGCTTCATTCAAGCTTTGTTAGCTTTGATTTGGTTTTGTTTCTATTTAATGAACTGGTCAATGTAGACCATCAGCCTTGTCTGGAATGCCCAGATCGTGTCATCGGCGGTAGCAGTGACTCCATTGGCAGTTGCGTGAGCTTCAAGCAGATCCTTAAGACCGTCTCCGGCAAGCACCAAGCTTCCGATAAAGTCAAGGTTTACGCCCGGATGAAGAGTCCAGCTGAGCGTTCCCTCAATCTCGGTTCCAAGGTACTTTTCAACATCACTGGCTGAACCGAATGAACCGGGGGCAGCGTCAAAAGCTGAAACTGCATTCGTCTCATCATTCCAAGCCATAAGAACCTGAGGAGTGAATCCGAGGTTATCGGAAAGCCTCATGTTCGCGTACAACTTGGCATATATGGCGTTTATAACGCTTCCCTCTATGTTGTAAAGAGTCGGAACGACATGCTTGAAAAGAAGGTTGTCTACGTTATAAGCTGGGCTGAACGGAAGGGCATTACCTTCAACTGTAAGAGGAGTACTGCCATCGTCTCCCTGCGCCCAACCAGCTTCCAGACCTATCGCGCTTACCTGGGCCATCATTGAAGGCATAAGCTCAAGGCGTGCTGCCATATCAAATGCGTAGTCAAGCTCAATTGAGGTTCCAGCTGCATCGTTAAGATCTACCTCTCCACCTCCAAACATCTGAACCTCATATGTGAAACTCCAGTTAGCGGACTTAAGTACTAGCAACCCAGCGTAAAGAGCAGTGCGATCAACGTCCCAAACACCCGCTATATTCTCTTGATGCAGGTAAGGGAATCCATATCCCCCTATGGTCACATTCACATCTCCCATCTGCTGGTTGTAGATACCCGCTGCGGCAAGTATGTCATAACCTGTGCCCGTGTCTCCACCAAACAGAGAAGCGCCCTGGGTGAATACATCAGATACGAGAACCAATGTGAAGGTTCCAGCTCCAGCCGGAAAAGATTTCAACCAAAGCAACCTGTCAACTACGAAACCAAGATCAGAATGCGGATCGTGTCCGCCATTTGCGAGGATTCCAAGACCCCAGTCAAAAGGCTGGCGCCCTATCCTCACGAAACCTAGGTTGTTCGGAAGAACTATGTCAGCGTGAAGCATGCGCACGTTGAAGAATCCGAAATCTTGGTCAAAAGTTTTATCACCGGTCAAAATGGCTCCTCTGAAGCGATCATCCGGCCTAAGGTCAGACAGGACTACACTGTCATAGTCTCCAAAGAAGCCGTTGGTAACACCGCCCCATACCATGTTACTCGCAACATCAACCTGGGCACGCACCGTAACCGCGTCGCTTAGGCCCAGCTGCGGGGTAATCCTGAGCGTCGTGTCAACAACACTAATCCTTCCATCATTCAACAAAGTGGCGTTGTCAATAAAACGCGCTCTCGTCCTCATGTAGCTCGGGAATCCGCCAAGCGACCAGTCTATCGCGAATGACGGAACCGACATGCCGAGAACGGCAAAAAATATTATAAGCCATCTGGCTTGAATCATCTCTCCTTACCTCCTGTAAAAATTTATATTTCCAAAATAAACGATCACGCCCCAAATTCCTAAAAACGGATTTATAGCATAATCAAACTTGTTCCAAGTTTACTACAAAAACAATCCGGCTTCAAGCGTTTTCTTCCTTAACGGAAAATCACACTCCTCCTCAATACTTTCTTAACACTAACCCAGAAGCGCGCTCATGTCAAGAGAAAAATTCCTCCGACACACAGCCGCGCGAAACCCCAAACCACGCAAAAAATATAGAAACCAGCGGCGCAAGCGGCCGCCCCGACACGCGCTCATCCCCGCCCGAAAAGCCGAAGCGTGACAAAGGGTACGAGGCTAAGCACGGGGGAGAGGTAAAGCTGCGTAGCGGCGCTTTTCCGAAGAGGCTCCTTCATTTCCATTATCCCCCAGTAAAAAGACGCCGGGTTCCCGATAACCCCCCGAAGCGCCTCGCAGATAAAATACACGTTCCCGGGACTCATCAGAAACACAAGCAGGTTAAACACGCAGAATACCAGAAGCCCCTTCGCCACAAGACTTGCCGTCCGGCCCCACACAAGCGAGTTAACCGCCTTTCTCGTGAGATTTCCCCCGTAGTACCCGGCGAGTATCCCCCCGAGCACAACCGTCATCATGAGACTTATCCCGCACCCGAAAAGAAAAATAAGGCACTTCCCGAAAAGATCAGCCGTCCCCCCGAAAGCCGGGATCACCTCCTCCCACACTCCCCACCCGAGCGGAAGCAGAAGCCCCAAAAACGCCCCCTCCCAGAAGCCGCTACGGAAACCCACCATGAAAAAAGTGAGCATTCCCCTCATCGTCAGGAAATCAGAAGGTATGTCCTGCCCCGTGCGCTCTATTATGTGGTACTGCTGTATCTCAGATATCGCGTCTATGATTCCCCGCGGCGCCGCGTGGGGAGAAGGCGATACGTGAACGAAACCTCCCCGACCCTCGCTCATAACCACTCTCCTTCATATATAAGGCGGAAAAAATCGAAGATCTCCCCGCTCGGAGAATCCGCCGGACCTGCCGTCCCAAAAAATTTCCCGAAAAAATGCTAGACATTTGCTCTTAATTGTAATACATTGTATTTCAGATAGCAAAAAACGGGCACAAAGAGGAAACAGATGCAAGCAGAAAAAGCAAATAAAAAACCCGGGAGAGGGGCCTCTTGATAGGACTTCGCGCAAGAAAGCCGAGAGATATTCCCGCGCCCGCGGGGTGCGCATTGGGAGAGGGCACGGCGCTTGACTCGGACCCCGAAGCGAAACCCGCGCCGATAACCGTTCCCGACGCGGACCGCGAGGGGCACATATTCACCATGGGCGCAACGCGAAGCGGAAAGACCCGCCTCGCGGAAGCCATGATAGAGCACGACATACACGCTGGGCGAAGCATCCTCTGGATAGACCCCAAGGGGGATAACGCCATTTTCTCAAAGATAGTCACGGCGGCCCGCGGGGCGGGACGGGAGGACGATCTTATCTTCTTCTCCCCCGTCCATCCCCGCTACTCGGTCAGGATGGATCCCCTCTCCCACTACTTCATGCCCGAGGAGATCGTTAACCACGTGGTCTCGGGCGTAAGGACCCGCGAGGAATTCTACTCGAACATAGCCTACGAGGTGACGCTTGTTGTGGTGCAGTCGCTCATGCTGATCGCGAAATCTCTCGGGGAGCGGCCCACCTTCACGTTCAAAAAAATAAAGGAGAACATGGGCTACAAGGAGCTTGAAGGCCTCCGCGCCCAGGTAGCCGAGATAGAGGGGCCCGAAGCGGAGGAGATCCTGACGAACCTAGACCAGATACTCTCCTCTCCCCAGGACTATTTCTCCAAGGTTTCCTCAAGCCTCCGCACCGTTATAACGTCGCTTTCTTCGGGCTCCGTCGGAGAAATCATCGGAAAAGACACCGCGAACCGATTTGTTGAGCGCCTCGAGGCGGGAGAGAGGGTGATACTCGTTGTGCAGACGGGATCGCTTCTCACCAGGAAAACTGCCCACATAATGGCGCGGGTGCTGCTCTCCATGGTACAAAGCTTCGTCGGCAGGGTGCTTGCCTCTCACCGCAGGATCGACCCGCCGCTTGCCGTTTACGCCGATGAGGCGTCAAACGTTCTTTACTTCGGAATAGACGATCTTTTCAACAAGGCGGGAGGAGCGGGGGTGTGGCTTCACATGCTGACCCAGAGCCGCCAGGACCTGGTCGCCGAACTCGGCCCGGCGTACGCGGGAAAGATCCTCGACAACACGAACACCAAGGTTATCTTCCGAGTAAACGACCCCGACACTGCCGCGTGGGCTTCGCGGCTTGCGGGGATGAGAAAAAGGTTCTCCCCCATAATGAGCCTCGGCGGGGGTCTCAGCGTCCGGGAGATGGAGGAGAGCAGGGTTCCGCCCGAGAGTTTCATGAGGCTTCCGAGAAGGGAGTTTTTCGCCTTTACCTTCGACGGCATATACAGGGGCAGAACGCTTGACGTCGCGCCGTGTGAGGAAATACGGTTCCCGGAGATAAAGAGCTGATGAGCAAGAGGAGAGAAGCTAAAATGAAATATCTTCCCCATGTGGCGGTGAGCTGGGAGGCGGCGGCCCTTTTCTCGCTTCTCTGCACGACGTTCGGCGCGGCGCTTTTCGCGCTTGCGACGAAAAGAAAAAGCGGCGACGGCCCCATGGCAGTGGAATTCACCACAAGTGAGGGAAAAAACCGGCCCCCGACTGAGCCGAGCACCATAGACGCCCTGGCAGAGGCTCTTTGGCTCCGAGGCGACGCGGGGGCCCCTGTACTCTCTCACTCTAAGATCCCGATACTCTCTGATGCGGAAGTCCCGATACTTTCTGACTCAGGGGTCCCTGTACTCTCTGATTCGGGGGTCCCAGTGCTTTCTGACTCGAAAGCCGCAGACTCCCCATCCTTCACCCATCCCCTCACCCGCGCTTTCTGGGAAGAGGTGATAGAGCCGCGGAGCCGTCTTTTCTCGCGCCTCGGAGAACTCGCGCTTCTGGAAAGAGTCCTCACCGAACTTGACCGCCACGGCCTCTGCTCAAGCGTAGTCTCGGGGGACGGAAAAAGCACATTCGCTCCTACCACAAAAAGGTTCTCGCGGGTAACCCTGCTTGACCACTCCCTTCGCGTCGCCCGGCGCATGGGGGAAATACACGACTCGGTCCACACCGAAAGGCTCCTTTACGGAAAGCACATGATAGCCGCCCTCGCCCACGATGTCGGAAAAATGGAGCACCTGCGCCGGGGCGGAGACGGGCGCTACGTAAAGGATGATCACGCTGCGGCGTCAGCCCGCGCTCTCTGTGCGTGGGCCACGGAGTGCGGGGGAGAGGATGGAGCGCTTCTGTTTCGTTCGGTCATAGACGCGGTAAGGAACCATCACAGGGCCACAAGCAACCCCGACTCGCTGCTCGAACGCCTAAAGAAGGCGGACATGGCGGCGCGGGAGGAGGAATTCTCGGGCACCCGGAAAAACCCGCGGGCACACAGAGACAAAGAAGACACGGAGCCCCCAGAGTGGCTCGTACGCGACATCCCCCGGATACTCAAGGGCCACATAGGACCCGCGATAAACGTGGAGGCTCTCGAGAAAAAACCCTTCGCCCGCGCCATCTCCTCCACAAACGGAATAGTGTACGTCTGCCCCCACTACCTTTTTGACGGCGTGCGGGAGCACATTGAAAAAGAGAACATAGCGGACATGAGGTTCTTTGACTCCTCAAGGGCGGGGGAGCTTCGCGCGAAGCTTCTCGTCACAAACTCCCTTAAGTCCCGAAACTGGGTGGGCGATGGGGTGGGCGAGGGATACTACGCGTCTTTCTGGAACTACACCTGCGGAGGGAAGAAGGTTACGAGGGGCGGATTCTGGATACCGGTTTTCGCGGAGGCGTTCGGGGCGGGGCTCTCTGAGCTTGAAAAAAGAAAGGGCGCTTCGCTTCGGCGTATAACCGCCTTCTCGCCGTGTCGGGTTCGGGGAAAAAAGAAATGATTTAAACTCAAACGGGCGGTACGTGTCCTGACTAAATCAAAAAATAAAGGAGATAAGCGTATGAAAAAAGAAACCCACGAAAAAAACATCGCGGTGGTTATCGCGAAAAACGCGTACCGGCAGCTTGAGTCTGAATCCCGAAAAAGGAAGCTCTCTTCGGGGGAGTATCTCGAGATGCTGATAGAGATGGACTACATATGCAACAACGGGGGCGAGGAGCCCGCCGAAGGCACGGTGTTCGTCTCGGAGAAACACTACTCCCTGCTTAGCGAGAACGCGAAGAGGGAGGACCGCACCCCGGAGGAAATCGCGGAGATGATAATAAGCCTCGGCGCGGAGATGCTTCCTGAGAAGCCTATTTCAAAGGAGTGGTTCCGCTCGGTGGTCGACGTATGGGGCGCCGTGGACGAGGCGTAGGGGAAAGACAGGCGGAGCGGCCTCAGGTGATGTGACATGAAAAAAGACATGTGCCGCATTCTCACGCACACAGGCAATCTTACAAGGAGGATAGCCATATGAGAACATCCGCAAGGATTTCCGCTACCGCGGCGGCCGTTTTTCTCGCGGTCCTGTGCCTCGTGCTTCTTTACCCCGAGTGGGCGCTCGGGGGAACCACGGGCACGGAGTTCGTGGGCATATACACAAAGGTCAAGGGATGGTCGACGGGCTACCTGGGACGGCTGCTCGCGCTCTGCACCTTTATAGTGGGTCTCGGGGCGTCCATCATGCGCCAGACCCTTTTCCCGGCGCTAATGGGAATAGCGGTGGCGCTTGTGGTCTCACTCGGCCCGGCGCTGATAGAGGGAATAGCCACGGGAACATTCTAGATGAGAACAAAAATCCCGAGGTACATAGACGACCCCCCGCAGATATTCTGGTGGGAAATTGACGAGGTGGCGCTTTTCTCGGGGGCGTTCGGGATCGGGGCTCTTTCGGGCCAGATACTCGGCGGGCTGCTCGCGGGGTTCGCGCTTGCCTGGCTGCTTGAGCGCCTGAAGTCCGGGCGGGGAAGCGCCTTCCTGGTTCACCTCGCCTACTGGTACGGCCTCTCGGGGGTGAGGCCCGAGAGCAGAAAAGAGAGGTTCTGCGAGTGATGCTCATACGCACGTTCAGGGAAAGATGGCTTAACCTCGCCCGGGAAAACGGGCTGCTCCGCTTCGCCGTGGGGGCGCTCTGCGTAACAGTGGCCCTTCAGGGCTGCCACATGAAAAGGCTCTCTGAGCGGACAACCGTGCACGTCCACGTCCCCGAGTACGCGCACAAGGACTTCACCATGAGCGCGGCGGGCGGGGCGTCTCTTGCCTACACTGAGCAGTGGGCGCTCGGCCTGCTTCCCTTCGTCGCTTCCTTCACCGCAGAGAGCGTTGACTTTAACATAAGGCAGTTTCTCCTCTACGTACACCCCGAGAGCTACGACCCCATCTCGGGATTTCTGCTCCAAAAGTCAAAAGAGATAAAGGCAAGCGGGATCGCCCAGGCGTTTTTCCCGAAAACAGTGGCAGTAGAGGAAGAAGGGGCGGTCGTGGCGGTCTCGGGGCAGCGCGTAAGGGTGGTCGGAAACGTGGTGACCGGCCAGAGGGAGGTTACGTACCGTATCCGCTTCTCTCTCGGAGCCCTTAACCGCCCGCTCGTAACGGAGCTTGTAGAAGACGAAGAGGCAGGGGGCGGCGGTGAATACTGATTTTCTCCCGCGCACCCTTGCCGGCTTCGCCGCCGCGCTTTTTGCCTTCGCCCAGGCCGCGGCCGCCCTCACCATAGATCTCGGGGGAGCGCCGCAAGAAAAACCCGTGTCGCTTGAGGTATCGCGCACCGACACAAACAGAATAGAGCTCCCTGAAACCGTAACAAACGCTTTTTCCTCAAGCGGGGCAATGGACGTTAAGATAATCGGCCGCTCCGTGCTCGTTAGGACCGAAGAGCCGGCGGAACTGATAATCCTTACCGAAAAAAGAAGGCTCACCCTTCTGCTCTCGCCCGAGGAGGGGCCTTCGCGAACCGCTATAATCAGGGACAGGGACTCACCCTCCCCCGGCCCGGCCGGAGGCACGCAAGCCCTTCCCTACGAGGAAGCCATAACCGATCTCGTGCTCTCACTCGCCCGGGACAACTCAACGACCGGGGAAAAGAAGGAGCAGAAACTCTCCCGCTCGCTTCACGTCGCGCGGGGAGCGCAGGCGGCGGCGCCCCCTTTTCTGGCCACGCTCTACGTTGTAAGAAACTCGGGCTCCGGGACCGTCGCGCTTAGTGAGAGCATGTTCCTTGTTTCCCCCGAAACTGTGGCGGTGGGCATGGAGCGCGCCTCGCTCGGGCCGGGGGAGTGGGGGCGGGTTTTCGTGGTTACGAAAAAGGAGCCTCCCAGATGATCGCCAGGATCAGGAAAATCTTCGCCGGGAGAAAACGCCAGGTGCTCGCGGCGGGGGTGCTTCTCTCGGGGCTTTTCGTAGTAGCTCTTTTTCTGCTTCTGCTTGGCGGAGAGGAAAAGGGGCTTCTGGGGGAGAAAAAGCCGCGGGGGAGCATAAAGATCCTGCGGGGAGTGGATCTCGCCCGGGAGAAATGGCGAATAGAGGGAGAGCGGCGCCTGGGGATGATAGAGACAGAGCAGAGAGAGATAAAAAAAACGCTTGAGGCCGTCTCAGCCATGCTAGGAGAGCTAGAGCCGCGGGAACGCCACCCCTACCCGCCTCCCGCGGACGAAACCCCGCCCGAAGCGGGATTCCCTCCCGCCGCCCCGCCCCCTCCACCGCCTGCGCCCGAGCCTGCGCAAATACGGGTTTTCTCCCCCATCGGGGGCGATGTGGGCGACGTGGGTACCGCGCAAACGGCGCTGCTTAACTGGATTCCTTCCGGAAGCTTTGTCCCCGGCGTGCTTCTAAGCGGCCTTGACGCCCCAACCGCGACCGGCGCCGCGCGAAACCCCCACCCCGTGCTGATATACCTTGTGGAACCTTCCCGCCTGCCCGGCGGGAGGCTCCTTGACATAGCGCGCTGCCACATTACGGGGGCCGGCTACGGACAGCTCGCAAGCGAGAGGGCGTACGTAAGGCTTGAGAGAATAGCCTGCGTGCTTCGCTCGGGGGACGTTATAGACACCAAGATAAAGGGATACGTGGCCGGGGAGGACGGAAAGACGGGAATCCGCGGGCGGCTCGTTTCAAAACAGGGAAAGATGCTCTCGCGCGCAATCCTCTCCGGATTCGCCTCGGGGTTCGGCGAAGCGGTCGAGAGCTCGAATTCGACCACCGGGGTGGTCGCGGGGGGAACGTTTACCGTGAGCTCGAACTCATCGCGCGACCTCGTTAAGACCGGCCTTGGCGGGGGAGCGGGGGAAGCCGGAAGGCTGCTTGCCGAATACTACCTCGAACTCGCAGAGGAGGTGTTTCCCGTAATAGAGATAGACGCGGGGCGCCGCGTCGACGTGATAATAACCGAGGGGACAGAACTTGCCCCGAGAAGTACCGCTTACGCAAAGGAGGGGGGATGAGGAAGTCAGCCTTCGCTCTCTCACTCTTCGCCCTGCTGCTTTCCGGCTGCGCCGGGGGGACGTCGCGCTACGGCTGCCCCGTCCTGGAGGGCCACTCGTGCAAAAGCGTCTCCCGGGTCTACGCCGAGGCAGAGCGGGGAAGCGGGGAGCCGGGGATGACCCCCGAGGAGAAAAAAAGCGCGGGCGAGGGGAGAAGATTTCTTAAGGGCGGGGCGTTTCGCGCGGGAAAAAACACGCGCGGGCGGGCGGAGGAGAAAAAGGCAGCGCGGACGGAGGAAGCGATGCCCGTTTACGTCCCCCCGCCCGTAATACGTCTCTGGATAGCCCCGTGGCAGGATGGCCGCGGCGTTTTTCACTCGGGCAAGTACACATACGTGGTCTCGGGTGAGGGACGGTGGACAATCGGCGGAAAGACAGCTCCGCTTGGCCGCCGCCCGGGGGGCTATCCCGGGGAAATGCGCCTTCGGGGAGCGGGGAAGGGTCCCTGATGGGCGTGGCGAAAGAGCGGTTTCGGGATCTTGCGGCCAGGGATTCGCTTTCCCGCTACCTTCCCTACGTGGCCTGGGAAGACGGGATGTACGTGCTTGCCGACATGTCGGCTGGGTTTGTGTGGGAGATAAACCCTCTTCTTTTCGCCGGGGAGGACACAAAAAGGATACTGGGCGGAATGCTAGGCGACCGGGTGCTTCCGGCCGGGACCTCGGTTAAGTTCCACGTGTTTGCCTCCGAGGTCATATCCCCGTTTTTCCCCGTGGAAGAATCGGGGCGGGGCGGCATCTGCCGGGAGATCACGGCCGAGAGAAAGCGGCTTTACACCCTCGGGATGCGCGAGAGGGTCGGGGTTCCCGCGAGGGACTTCCGCTTTCTGGTTTCGGTCAGGATCCCAGCCGGCTCCGCAGAGAAAAAGGACACGGAGTGGGAGAAACACACAGAAAGCGCCCGCAAGCTCGGGGCGAACGTGGCCGGGGTTCTCGGCTCAGCGCAGCTTCACCCCCGCGACCTGCCCCCGGCGCAGCTGATCCTCATTCTCCGCGAGGCGCTTAACCCCGACGGGCGCTGGTACGATGACCCCTACTATCTCGACCGGGCGGGCGGGGGGCCCTACGACCCGCGCGACGAGATAAGAAACCAGGTAATAGACCGCGAGACGATGATGGAAGTGGGGGCGGGGGAGATTTCGCTCGGGGACGCGCGCCTTCGGGGATACTCCCCCGCGTCCATGCCCGAGTACTTCTCCCTTGATGAGTTCCACGAGCTGCTGGGAGACCCGCTTCGGGGACTCTCCCAGGTGCCCGCGTACTTCTTTCTCCAGGCCGGGTTCGTAATCCCCGAGAGAAAAAAAGCCTCCGAAGTGCGGGCCAAGGCCGCCGTGGTGAAGCAGCAGAGCTTCGGGCTTGTGACGAGATTCATACCGAGGCTCAGGAGAAAGTCAGAGAACTTCGATTTTCTGGTTAACGCCCTTGAGGACGAGGGGCTGGTAATGGGGTCGCTCAGCCTCTTTCTCAGGACCCGAAGCACAGAGGAGGCGGAGCGCGTAAGGGAGATGGTGACCGGAATATGGAGGGCGCGGAACTTCGACCTCAGAGAGGAGAGATACATAGTGCTTCCCCTTCTCCTTGAAAGCCTGCCGCTTGGCGGAGAGGCGGCCCTCACAAAGCTTCTCAGGCGGAACTTGACCATGCAGAGCTCAGCCGGGGCCTCCATCCTTCCCGTGATGTCTGACTGGAAGGGGACGGGCGGGGGGCCGCTTACCTTCATATCGAGGAGGGGACAGATAATGAAGCTTGATCTTTTCGCCTCGGCTTCAAACTACAACTGCGCGGTGTTCGCGCAGTCGGGCTCGGGCAAGTCGTTTCTCACCTCGGACATGATCACCGGGTATCTCTCGGAGGGGGCTCGGGTGTTCGTGATAGACATAGGCCGCTCCTATGAGAAGCTCTGCGGACTTGTGGGCGGGGAGTTCGTGGTGTTTGACGAGAAAAGCGGGATCTCGCTTAACCCCTTCTCCCGCATAACGGACATAGACGAGGACATGGAGCTGCTAAAGCCCCTTTTCGCCCAGATGGCCTCTCCGTCCGAGAAAATAGGTGACCTCGGGAAATCGCTTCTCGAAGAGGCGATAAAGAAGGCGTGGGAGCGCCGCGGCCCCGAGGCACGGATAGACGACGTCGTGGAGGCGCTCTCGGGGATCTCCGACCCGAAGCGGCGCTCGGAGGACCTTGCGCACATGCTCTACGCCTACACATCCCGCGGGCAGTACGGGCGGTTTTTCGAGGGACCGTCAAACCTCTCGTTTGAGAGGGACCTCTGCGTGCTTGAGCTTGAGGAGCTTAAGTCAAAGCCCGAGCTCCAGACCGTCGTGGTGCTGATGATCATCTGGCACATAGAGAGGGAGATGTACCTCGGGGGCCGCGAGCGGCGGAAGCTCGCGATAATAGACGAGGCGTGGGATCTTCTCGGCGGGGGGTTCTCGGGGGAGTTCATAGCGCACGGGTACCGCAGAGCCCGGAAGTATAACGGCGCGTTTGTCTCCGTGACCCAGAGCCTGCTTGACTTCTACAGGGCGGGGGACCTCGGGGAGTCGGTGCTTGAGAACTCGGCCTGGATGTTCATGCTCCGCCAGAAGGGGGAAAGCGTCGAGGAGATAAAAAGGGGAGGAAAGCTTCTTCTCGGGGATTACTTCGGGGAGCTTGTCTCTACGCTCTCTACGCGCCCCGGGGAGTTCTCAGAGGTGTTCATATACAACAGCGAGCGCGGCATGGGCCTCGGGCGCCTGGTCGTCGACCCTTTTTCCTACTGGACCTACACCACTAACCCAGACGACGTCTCGCTTCTTAACGGATTCATATCGGAGGGAATGGAAGTGCGAGAAGCCATAGAGCGGTGCGTCGAGACTTCCCGGGGGAAAAGATGAAAGGGATCAGGGTTTCGGTTCTCCTGGCCGCGCTTGCGGCCCTGGCTGTCTTGGGGGTTTTCTCATGCGGGGTTTCGCAGAAGGGCGAAAAGGTGGTTTTCATAGATCTTGAGACGGTGATCTCAGAGGAGAAAAAAAGGATATTCGAAAGGGTGCTTCGCGGGGAACTGTCGCGCGAGGATGCGGAGGAGCGGGTCGGGCGGTTTTTCCTGCGGTTCGGCGAGGTTCTTGTCAATTATGAAAAAGAGGGATATCTCGTGCTTGACGCAAAGTCGGTCCTCGGGGGCGGGAGAGACATAACCGGGGAGGTGCTCGAAGAACTCTCCGCCCGGGGAGAGGGGAATGAGTGATTTTTTGCGGGTATGCGCGGGAGCGCGGGGGGCCGTTTCGGTTTTTCTGGTCCTTGCTTTGCTCGCGGGGGCGTATCTCTTCGGGATTCGTATCTCGTTTAACGTGTCGGGATCGCTTCCCCACCGGGTGTTTCTGACGGTGCGGGGCGGGGAGGTCGCCTGCGGGCCCCGGAGCATAGGACTTTTTCGCCTGAACGTCCACAATCCCTACTGGGGTTACGGAACGGTTTTCGCGAAGAGGTTCGTCGGCTGCCCTGGCGATACGCTCAGGACCCAAGGCAGGGAGTTCTACTTAAACGGCAAGAGAGTGGCCGTCGCAAAAGGACATGATTCAAGGGGAGCTGCGGTCGCAAGCTTCCGGCACGACGGGGTGATTCCCGCCGGCAGCTACTTCGTTCTTGGAGACGGTGAGAGAAGCTATGATTCAAGATACTGGGGGTTTGCGAGAAAATCATGGATAGTCGGGCGTGGATTTCCATTGTTCTAGCCTCGGTCTTTTTTGTCCAGTCCCACTCGGTGCCGGCCTCGGGGAAAGATCTCGGGGTTCACGGGCGCCTCTACGAGATAGAGGAAGAGGACATGCTTTCCTACGTGCGGAGAAAGGCGGGGGATATCTCAATGGCGGCGCTTCGGGGGAGCATGGAGAAAAAAGTCCGGGAATCCTGGGCGCAGCACTTTTTTGTTTCTCTTGACGTCCCATCAGCCACTTCTGAGCGGGTACGTTACGTCGACCCTTCGGTGAATGTGCGGAATCCGCTGCGCGACCATACCGGAGCGATGATTTTTCCCGCTGGTGCCGTGAATCCGCTTGACCACATGGCGCTTTCGAAAAGCATTCTGGTGCTGAGGGAGGACCAGGTGAAAAGGGCGCTTGAGGAGGCAGATAAAAGAAGTGAAAACCCGATTCTGCTGCTCACAGACGGTGATATCCGAAGAGCTTCCTTGCTTGCGGGTCAACCAGTATACAAGGCAAGTCCTTTTATGCTCAGGAGGCTCAAGATTGAAAAAGTGCCGTCGCTTGTGACTCAGGAGGGAAAAAAGCTCAGGCTGCGGGAGATTGTCCTGCAATAGTATAGAGGCGATTTTGTTCCTTAAAATTGACCAGGCAAGTGTCAGAGTGCATACTTCAGTACTAGGGAAAAGGAAGGATATGTCTGAAAAACATCTCAGTCCGTTGCGATATCCCGGCGGGAAAACGGCGCTTTCCGGGTTTCTGGCCGACGTTATTGATCTAAACGACTTGAGGGGATGCGTCTATTTCGAACCTTACGCAGGAGGAGCGGGCGCGGCGCTGGCGCTGCTGGGTGCCGGGGTTGTTTCAAAGATTCGATTAAACGACGCGGACCCCTGCATTTACGCGTTCTGGCGCGCAGCCCTTGAGCAGCCCGAACGTTTCGCGCAACGCGTAATCAAAGTGCCGTTAACGATCAAGGAGTGGAGAAACCAGAGAGAAATCTGCGCCAGCCCCGGGCGGCACAATCTCTTTGATCTGGGTTTTGCGGCCTTCTACATGAATCGCACCAACAGGTCGGGGATATTGATGGGCGCCGGGCCGATCGGAGGCTTCGGGCAAGAAGGCAGATGGAAAATGGATGCTCGTTTTAATCGCGAGGGTCTTGCGAAACGCTTGCTCGCGCTCGCCAAACACCGCGAGCGCATAGAAGTGTTTAACGAAGATGCCGTTGATTTCCTCAGGCTCCACCTGCCAAAGGGACACAGAAGGGGACACGTGTTCGTATACTTGGATCCGCCCTACGTAAGCAACGGCCGGAGACTTTACCTCAACGCGTATGAACCGGAAGACCATCACGTATTGGCGAAGTACATGCACACTCAGAAAAAATTGCCTTGGATCATGTCCTACGACGACAGCGATCTGGTTCGTGGGCTTTACGGTAAATGCAAGATGGCCCTGCTGCCGCTCCGTTATACTTTACAGGTAAAGCATTTCGCGCGGGAACTGATAATCGCGCCCGATAACGTCCATATTCCACAGTCATATAGCATGGGGCAAAACGAAAACACTTTGCTGAAAATCGCTTAGCGGAGAAAAACTGATGACGAAAACAGAAGATACTAACTGGCTGCCCACTTCTTCGCTGCACTTTGACAGGGAGAATCCCCGGCTTGCGGAATACGGAATCACCGGAACAGCAAAGGAAGATGATATTATCTCGATCCTTTGGGACGCAATGGATATCAAGGAATTGGTACAATCCATCGCTGCCAGCGGGTATTTCGAACATGAACCCTTAATCGTTGCTGAAGAAGGCAGCAAAAAAATAGTCATTGAAGGAAACCGGCGGCTTGCGGCCGTAAAAGCACTCCTTGATCCTAACCTCGCTGCAGAAAAAGGTTGGGATGTTCCAACCCTCAAGAGAGCAAAACTCAAGAAGCTTGAGAATCTGCCGGTAAAAATTTCCACTCGTGAAGAACTCTGGCGCTATATAGGCTTTAAACATGTAAACGGACCCGCCAAGTGGAGTAGTTACGCAAAGGCCGAGTACATTGCCAATATCCACAGAAAATACCAAATATCCCTTGAAGACATTGCGGAACAGATTGGTGACCGCCACAAAACAGTGCAACGTCTTTACCGTGGGCTGATGGTCATAGAACAAGCAGAAAGGCAGGGAGTCTACGATCGGGACAACCGGTTTCGTAAGAGATTTGCCTTCTCTCACCTCTACACGGGTCTCGACTACGACGGAGTCAGTAAATTTCTATCCTTGAAGTCGGTGGATGCCGAAGCCAAAACACCAGTACCCAAAAAGGCCATAAGCAGACTTGGCGAATTGTGCATCTGGCTGTACGGAGATAAAAAAGAGAACAAGCCGCCCGTTGTAGAGACTCAGAATCCCCATCTTAGACAGCTTAATGAAGTCTTGAAAAGTAGAGAGGCACTTGCTGCACTTCGAGACGACAAAGAATTAGCAGTGGCTTTTGAATTAAGCCGTCTTCCAACCGATGTCTTCGAAGAAGCACTCCTAAAGTCAAAACGCGGACTCCAAAATACGCGTGCCTACATGACGACGGGCTATGATGGGTCGGAAGACCTTCTACACATAGCGGAAACAGTTGCCGAAATGGCTGAGGATGTGTACTCAGAAATGCTTCGCAAAAGAAATCGCATGGGGAAAATCTCCAGAAAAAATAGGGCTCGTGCTGCGGAGGAATAAATCCTGTTCAAGCTTCCCCACCTACCGTCTCCAGATGCGGACATTCTGGAACTGGCAGACTTCGCAGAGCTCTTGTGCTGGATTAAAGGAAACACCTCCGCTAGGGAGATCGTTGCATACTTGGGACGTATTGGCGAAAACGAGAGCAATGAGGGTTGTAACGATGATGAGGATGAAAACGCCGAGCGGATTAATGAAGTGATGAATGAAATCGATCGTAGAGAAAGAGCATGCGCTTCCGTTTACCCGTTTGCTCTCAACCAACAGGGGACAGCGTTGCGGGGCCATGTCCCAGAACCCGAAAAAACACAATCGGTTGTTTACTTGTACTTGCTGCTAAGCACCCGCCTCAATATGAAAAAGCAGAGAAAGCATGCGGAGATTGACGGTACGAAGTTGCTGGAATATCTATCTGCTCATGCATTGAAGACTTATCTCGGTCAGGATAAAGCGCAATGTTTTGTTTTTGGAACAGCCAGACAAGGAAACTTCAAAAATAAAATTAACGAACTTTGCAATATGCTAGGTGAAGGTTCAGGGTTTCGAAACAGAGACGAAAGACCCGTCAGGAAAAAAGACGGCTTGCTTGACGTTGTAGCATGGATTCCGTTTGCAGACCGGCGGCCGGGCCAACTGCTTTTGTTCGGTCAATGTAAAACAGGAACAAATTGGAAGAAATCTACTTCCCAGTTACAACCAGAGGGATTTATCCGTAAATGGATGCTTGAACCATTTCTTGTCAACCCGACAAGAGTATTTTGCATCTCGGAAGCACTTGACAATTCCGATTGGAAAAATACTAACACTGATGCCGGAATAGTTTTGGACCGATGCCGCTTGGTAGAAAACTGCATCGGTTTGCCTGAAGAAATTTTGTCTAGTATCCGCACTTGGACAGTAGAAGCTAAAAAAACGATAAGCATGTCTTGACAAAATCCGAGGATGCAATGTCGGGCACGTAGCCTTGCGTGATTTAGATGAATCTTCTCCGTTTTCCCGGAGGCATTACTTGTTGTCCTCGCGGTTAATCTCGGTGCCGCCTAAAGAGAACCGGGGAACACCACCTAAACGGCCCTGAAGATAGCTTTTACGGATATCCTTGTCATAGCGGATACCCTTGTAGTCGCTGAAGGAAAAAATATCTGAATTCCCCTCGGAGTTTTTCTCGGTAACCCACATTTCGTCACGGCGGAAAAGGTCTTGATCCATGAGGGAAACATCGTGCGTTGTGAATACCAGCTGCGCGCGGCTCTGCGCACTGCCACCGTCGAGATAGACTTCAATCAGCTTCCTCGTCAGCAACGGGTGCAAGCTTCGGTCCATCTCGTCAATAACATATACACTGTTTGAGCCGAAAGGCGGCTCGCCCAGAAAGGCGGGCAGCAGATCAATTACCCTCCGGGAACCTTCTGATTCCTGATGGAATTCAAACTTAGCATCTGTTCCGTCAGCTCTGGGGTGAAACGCGACCAGCTTTTTCGCCACCACCTCACCACCCCTTTTTGCAAGGACAAAACGTTCAGTGCCGTGGCGAGCGTCCCTGTATCCGCCTTCTTCGATTTTTCCGTACAGATCGTTTTTAAATTCTTCTTCGAAAGGAATGCTTTCAAAAGGCACTTCTTCCAAGCTCAGATAAGAGATGCCTGTATCAAGCTGCGGGATTGTTCTGTTAACCGCGCTGCGCATCGGATGGGTTTCATCAAGCAGGTATCCGAATCTTTGATATATAGAATCCGGAGCAATCAACGATAAGGAATTTCTGAACCAGTCATAAACCGGCCTGAAGTCGTCAACCTTCTGGGATACGGAGTTCGTAAGGAACAGCTGATTGTCCCCCGTGCCCTGAAAAGCAAAAAGGAGAAACGGTTTCCCGCCTAGTGAACTGTGAAGATTCGGTTCGCCCGCCTGGCGGTTATACAGGGTTTTCTCGCTTGTGCTGGTAATCTCTACGAGCTTCTCCTCGACAATGGCCCTTCTGGTCGCGGCAAAGCTGAATTCGTAGATTGTTTCGTCAATCAGCAGCTCTATACTGAATCGGGAAGGTCTTTCCGTATACCCGTTGGCGAGTCGATAGGGCTCCACGGGAATCGGCTTGTCAGTACCTGTTCCTTCAAGAACCAGATTCCTGACAAAACCCAGAGCTTTGAAGAAATTCGTTTTGCCCGACGCGTTGGCGCCGTAGATCGCCGCTACAGGCAAAATCCTCATCTGGTATTTTCCGACCTTGGGGATCCGGTTTCCATGCTGTCTTTCACGGCTTGCAACCATTGAGAAAGAAACGGGGTCACGGAAAGACATCCAGTTCTCTATTGAAAAACTTATAATCATTTGACATCTCCTTATACGATATCAACTCATTACATACTGCTAATATACATAAAAACCCTTAAAAATCAATTTAAAAGAGAAAAAATCTCTTTTAATTGCTCCAGGCAGAGGGAGCGGTTCACATTTTCCCGAAAGACCCGGCGTTTCAAATGATCTTCTGGCACTGATAGAGGAAGTCACGGAAAAAAACAAATGACGGAGCAGGGAACAAGGGACTTCCGGCATATGATCCCTGCCCAGTATAGCTATACTCCACTACGCAAATGCCTCAAAGGCGTATTCACCAGAGTTCAAGGCGAAGGTGGCGTTGTAGCACTAAGAGGAGAAAAGACGGTCAAGAGAAGGAGGGCGGAAGGAAGGTGGCATCAGGGCAAGGAAACGGTTTCAAATCAGCCTCTTCGGACTCGCCTTCCGAGGCTGATTTGAAAAAAAGCACGAAGATTTAAACGACCTTCACCAAGTACTTAAGGAGTTTATGGAGTTTTGTAACATCGTTAAACCGACTATAATTTAAAAAGGGTTGTTTTCATGATGCCGAGCGTTCAAACACTGCTGGACGAATACTGGAAATGGCTACGGAACAAAACGACGCTTCGCGAAACCGACAACTATGTTGAAATAACCACGCCATTTTTGGATCGTCACAATGATTATCTGCAGATTTATGTAAAACGTCGAAATGGGGAATTAGTTCTCTCAGATGACGGCTATATTCTGGAAGACCTTGAACTGTCGGGTTGCAAAATAGACACCCCGAAGCGCCAAGCCCTGCTCAAAATGACGCTTGACGGTTTCGGGGCTAGGAGAAATCTAAAAGCGCTTGAAGTCAACGCATCTACAGATAATTTTGCTCTACAGAAACATAATCTTCTACAGGCCATGCTTTCGGTTAACGACCTTTTCTATATGGCATCTCCGATAGTGGAAAGCTTTTTTTACGAGGATGTTATCAACTGGCTGGACATGTCTGAAATCCGCTACTCGCCCAAAGTGAAATTTACAGGCAGAAGCGGTTACGATCACCTTTTTGATTTTATTATACCGAAGTCAAAGACTCAGCCGGAACGTATTCTGCGGGCGATCAATCGCCCTAGTAGAGATACCGCAAAAGCCTTGGTTTTTTCGTGGATCGATACCAAGGAAGCAAGACCTCAGGAATCACGCGCCTATGCAATCCTAAACGATTCCGAAGAAAGTGTATCAGGTAGCGTTTTGGATGCTTTTCATAACTACGACCTGCGTGCAGTCCTATGGTCTAATCGAGACAAGGTACGAGAAGAACTTGCCGTATAACCAAATCCTTACGGTTTATTGTACGGAATTTTCCCGAATTGAAAAAGCAGAAATTTCCTTCGTATCGCCTCTTCGGACATCGCTTTGTTCCTGCAGGCTGTAATAAATATCGTCGTTAGTCATATTTATATCGCCAATCACCTCATCGAAAGTCGTCGCGTAGATTCCATCTTCCGGAGTTATTTCAAAAGGGGTGATAGTTTGTTCATCGTAAAGATAAGCGCCCACTTGTTCAATGCTGAGAACTTCACTCTTGTCATATCCATGCCTGCTGAGCAGCTTCTGGTTTTTGTCTCCGCTGAGCATGATCAGTGAATTGAGTTCCCGCACTATGTAATCGCTGTGCGTACTGATGACGATCTTTCAAGCCGACACACTTGACTCATCATTATTTTTCAGGGCCCCCTTGTTTGAATTTGTCGCGCGGCCCTGAAACCCGCATACGCCATTTTGAACTTCACTACTGCCTGCCATAACTTCTTCGTACCCGGAAGCGGCTGTCGTTTGCTGGGCCTGAATCCAGCGTATCTCGCAAGATCAATCACGTAAGTGCGTATGTCGGGCGCTTCATCAGGCCTCTTCTTTATAATTCTTTCATACTCGAGCAGACTGTACATGGCATCTATCTCTTCCTCCCCCGCTACCTCTCGGGCCGGAGTGTCCGGCTTCTCCCTCGCCATCCTCTCAAGATCAAACACCCTGTACGCCGTAACAACGTCAAATCCAAGACACTTGCGCAGATCATCTGCGCAATCAAATCTCCTTTTCTTTATTCCCGTTCCCGTCTTAAGAGCTTTAAAATACTCTTCTATACTCCACCGAGCCTCATACCACTTGATCGCACGCACCGCATCCTCCGCTGTTTCTTCCCCCTCTGTGGTTAGCAAAACCCAGTGAAGACGCTCCTTGCCGCTCGGCGGATCAGGCTCAGAAGCACTTACCGCAAGCATATCAAGCGGCTCCACAGAAGCCCCCTCACTTAAAGGAGCCACAAGCTTCACTCTCGCGGCACGTATCTCTAGCATCACACTCCGACTCTCCCGTTTCCTCTTCCCTCCGCATGCTTTCACCTCTATCTCCCTTTTGGCAAGCACCGGCCTGCTCTGTATGTGCTTCCACAGATTCTCTGTCTCCTCCCCTACCACAACACGCCGCTTATGCCCCTTCTTTGAACGCACCAAAAGACCGTCCCCTCCCTCTACCCCCTCTCGAAGAAGTTCCCACATGTCCCCCTCCCTGTCACATACCGTAACCACACGCGTCCCTTCGCACGCTTCTTTAAGTTCCCGAGCCTTGAAAAGCCCTTCTACCCACCTCTTGCTCTCCTGCTTCTTGTTCTTCTTACCCTTCCCAACTGCCCTCACCGTGGCGTTAAGATCGTAAACCCCCAAAGGACGTTTCCCCTCCGTTATCGCCAACCCCACATGAACAAACAACCCTTTGCCCTTCCCCCCTATGCTCACAAGCCCCTCTGTCTTCTCATGCCCACTGTAATTAACCGTAGTGGTGTCCTGAACAGCCAGAACCACTCTCTCCATACGACACCGGCTCACCGTTGCTTCCGTATGAGGTTCAAGTATATGTTCCATCGTAACTCTCTTGTTTGACAGCAACCTGTACATCCCCCTCTGCTCCGCTTCACCAGGAAAAACCACTGGCAGCGGCTCCCCCGGATTATCGGCCCACCTCCTCCCCATATATATTATACGCTCCCTCACCCGTCCGTCGGAATGTGAACTGCGTCCGTATTCCACATCCGCCCAGTCTGCCTCTTCTGTGTAATAAGGCTCTGGTGTCTGTCCAATTACGTGCCTGGGCTCTTCGCACAAAACCTTCTTCCATCCCCCCAATATGGGTTTCATCCATACCGTCTTGCTCTCCACAATCCCCCCGCTCGCAGGACGCCCTGAAGTCTTCTCCTCACACATCTCCCACCCAGCGGCCCTGTAACTGCTCCCCTCATGATCACTCGATATGTAGGTATAAGCCGCCACGGGTTCTGTCCCGTGAATATCCTTCCACTCCACCCTCACTTGCGATATGGCAAGCGACAACACGTGGGATGCCAGATTCTTTACCCTGACTCCCGGAAGCAGAAGAAAACGATGGTTGTTTATCACCAGACCAAGATTCTCCACCCGCGCCCTCCCACTCCACCCTATCCATTTGTCACGTGCACCCTGGTGCCAGCTTGCCGCACAGAAACCTATGCCTCCCACACGTCCATGATTCTCTGTGGTTATCCAGTAGGATATCTGTTTGCCGGGAACCTTGCTCCAGCCCTCGGGATGATGAGTCTGTATCATCTCACGCCAAAGCTTCTTCTCCGCCCCCTTCACGGGCTCAACAGAAACTTCTCCCAGACTCTCAAGAGAACAAACCACATACTTGTCCGGATAGCCCGCTCCAAACGGCGGAGCCTTGCCTCCAGGAACCATGCCCTTGGGCAGGGACGCAGGAGCGGGCAGCTTGACTCCGACGGCTTGCGCTATTGTGGGAAGCCTCTTGCGTGCGGACGCAAGACACAACTCCCCCCGGGCATTGCGCCAGTTGTCCTTCTCGCAAAGCCCCAGTGCCAGCCCATAGCGAGTCTGTTCAGGATCTGTCGCCGCTTCTTTTAACCATTCTATGCTGTCTGATGAAAAATGACGTAATCCTATCCGCACGCCAGTATATATACCCAGCGAATATTAAGGAGTCAAGTGTGTCGGCTTGAAAGGATGACGATATTAAGCCCGGCATTCACAAGCCTCGCCAGAAGCCGGGCTATGTAGCGCTGGCCTGCGGGATGAATGTTTAACTCCGGTTCATCGATCATAAGTACGCTGCCCTTTGACGCCTGGTTTTCCAGGTAAAACCACAGTCCGAACAAGCTTTTAACCATGCCGGAAGTCATATGCAGGCCCATGAAATTTGTTTTTATTCCATCGCGCTTGGGCTGATAGGGCTTGAACTGAACAGCACCGCTGCGAGCATCAACCCTGTAGGTTCCACCAACCAGCTTCCTTTTAAGCAACGAAGCATGCTCGTGGAAACCATTCGATTTCAACTTCTGTTTTTCGGGCAACTCGTTAAGCCAGTTGATATAATCGGCTATTGGAAGAGCGTAGTGCGAATGGATAACGTCGCGCAACAATTCCGAGATATCTGTGTCTTCTCTGGAAGCATGGTGCAGCAGGGCGGTGCGCCGCGTGCTAAGTTCACGAAAAAACAGATGCAGACCATTACGTTCCGCAGGCACAAGGAAAATCCGAGTCGAACTCCTCGCTTCGCCGACAATTCTTTGCCAGTCACTTTCCGTGGCTTTAAGACAGAATGTCGCCTTGTCCAGTTCCTTTAAAGAGGTATTGAACAACCCTGGAAGCGAGGACGACATGTATTTGTTAAATTTCTCAAGGCTGACTCTCTCGAGGTTTTTACCCTTGCTGACCCTCTCGGGCAACAAGCTGTAAAAATAGTAAAGAGAGTACATGGCCAATGTTTTACCGCTGTTGTTCGGACCACAGAAAACCGTCAGCGGTTTCTGGGTGAAGTTACCTCTGCGGATAATGGCGAGGTTTTCAACTTCGAATTGAAGGCCTTTTAGCAATAAATCATTCATGAATATGTTTCCAGAATACCTACTTTTCGGGATTAAGCACCAAGCAGGCAGTCTTCATCATTAATCTGCGGGCCATAAGATCCCTGTTCGATTTTTCTTGCAAATTCATTCTCATGTTTTAACAGGATGACCAAGGCCGGTGCTTTTTCCAGTCTGGTGGCAAAGCTGGTCAACCCTGTTTAACAAGGAGCCATACAACCATGGATAATAATACAACGAAGAATCCAGGAAACGGACAGAAAAACAAAAATACGTTATCATGTATGAATAAAACCGTCGAAAGGAAAAAATTCTTCCCGGTTGACCCGACGGATGACCCCGGAGAAGCACAAAGAGCATGCCCGATATCACTGTCAACGAAGTTTTCCGTGAACTTCAGGAAGTTTTTGAGGAATGTTCTTCTGAGAACTGGGACGGCGCAAGAGCGGAACCCGTATCAGAAGAAGTTCTGCGAGACGCCAGAGCTTTTCTTGAACTTCTCCCCCCAGATATCGAAATGCCGCAAACAGCTGCGGAACCTGACGGAGCCATCTCCTTTGAGTGGTACAGGTCTCCTGAAAAGGTAATCTCGGTCAGCATAAATCCCGGAGGA
Organism: Thermodesulfobacteriota bacterium; assembly: GCA_965208155.1. Taxonomy (GTDB): domain Bacteria; phylum Desulfobacterota_D; class UBA1144; order Nemesobacterales; family Nemesobacteraceae; genus Nemesobacter. The sequence continues at coordinate 1,192,846 of OZ242322.1, read as the reverse complement.
GAGATTTACTACGCGGCTATGATCGCCGCGCGCCGAAAACACGGGAAAAACCTGCTTCCATCCGGCGTTTCAGATGATCTTCTGGCACTGATAGAAGAAGTCACGGAAAAAAACAAATGACGGAACAGGGAACAAGAGCCTCCGGCATATGACCCCTGGACCATCAACTGCTTGCGGGATTCCTTGCAAGTTGCTGATCCGCGATTGACCTTCCGCTTTTCGAAAAAGGTTTACAGAAAGGGGAAAATTAGTTACCTTTTCTGTGGAGACAAAGCAATGAAAATGTCCGCGCTAGTCGAATTTCTGGATCTGCTGTCAGAAAATGGGATACACGCTTTCACAAACGGGATGATCAGGAATGTTTTCCCGGGCGAACCGGAAGAAAACCTGAAAAAGACGCTCAAAAGGGCCATGGCGGGCAGCGTAATCGAAAGAGCCTGCCGGGGCGTATATTTATATACACGGAACTCCGCCAACGCCTACAGGCTTGAATCCGTCGCGGTTGCGCTTCGCGGGGGAAAATACTCCTACATAAGTCTTGAGACAGCCCTTTCGGAATACGGCGCAATAAGCCAGATGACGCTTAACTACCTCACGGTGATGACGACGGGAAGGAGTCAGAAATACACCACGCCCTACGGAACAATAGAGTTTACGCATACCACACGGCGGGAATCCGAGATTATCCGCAACACCTGCTGGCAGAACGCAAGACCGCTCAGGATCGCCGACCCCGAGACGGCTTTTGAAGATCTGAGGCGAGTGGGCCGCAACATTCACATGGTTTCAATGGAAACTTATAATGAGGTGATCCGTGACCGCAATCCCGTTAACTGAAAGAGTCAGAAGGGTTATCGGAGCCGCTCCGGCTCTCGCACAACTGCGCCCCGTAATTGAAAAGGAACTGATACATTACGACATTTTTTACGTCCTGCAGCGCAAGGCCCTGATGCCCCCTCCCATGGCTTTTGTGGGCGGTACGTGCCTGCGTCTGTGCTACGGATCAAACCGATACAGCGAAGACATTGATTTTCACGCGGGGGTGAATTTTCGGGCGAAGGAATTTGAGAGGATCAGGTCTGAACTCAAGGATTACATATACGGCCGTTACGGACTTGAAACAGAGGTAAGGAGTCCAAAAGAGATGAAGGAAGACTCCGGTTTCGCAAACAGCCGCGTCAGCACCTGGAAGGTTATCATAAAGACCGGAGGAGACAGAAAAGATCTGCCTCAGCAGCGAATCAACATAGACATAACATGCCTTCCCACGTACGAAGTCTCGCCCCAGATTATCAGGACCAATTATCAGGATTTGCCCGACGGCTACAATACAATGTTCCTCAGGTGCTCTTCTCTTTCCGAAATACTGGCGGACAAACTGGTCGCGGTGCCCGCGCGGAGCAACATAAAAGCCCGGGACTTGTGGGACATGCTGTGGCTGCGGCAGAAAGGCGCCGTGGTGAAGTCTGATTTAATCAGACTGAAAATTGCCGATCGCGGAATAACCGAGCATTATAAATCCCTTCTTGAAGAAAGAATCGATACGATACCCGAGTATTTTGAAAAGCGGCTGTTTCAGCAGGAAATGTCGAGATTTCTTGATAAGACGGCGTTGTCGGAAACAGTGGGGAAACCGGAATTCGTCGCTTCCCTGAGCGCACATATCAGGGGCACGTTAACGGAGATTCATGAAGCCCTGTACTCTTCAGGCAAAACACAGCCGGAGATCGTTCCGTAAGGGAACTCGGGGAGGCAGGTACATTTTGTCACCGGAACAGACACAATTTTCAAACAGGCTCCACGCAGCATTTGAAGCCAGCCAGCTTGAAAGCGGAATGAGTCATCCCGCGGAGCGGATTATCGCAACGGCGCTGCGTTCCTCGAAAAACCGGCAAGTTTTCGACTGGCTTAAGAGTTTTTCTCTGGACGAAGAACATCCAGGCTTTGCCGCGTCAGTCCTGCGCTGCCTTGGACGTCAGACGAAACCTGGAACATATTCATGGCGCGCTGAACTCATCCGCAGGGCACTGACTGCAGATAATGTGGAAATCAGGGATGCCGCGGTGGGGGCAGCAGAATCATGGGGCGATCGGGAATCAGCAAGCATTCTCAAGTCGCATCGCGAGCCAGAACCGTGGCTTCGTGAATACATCTCAGACGTGATCAGCGACTTGGCAGTGTCGCTGCCCCCTTGATCGGTCTGAAAGAGCATAATCCCCCGCCGCAATGAAACCCAGATACGACATTTTGAACTTCACATGTCTCTGCCATAATTTCTTTGTTCAGGGAAGAGGCGGGTGGGGAGCAAACCCCGCATACCACCCAAAGAAAACCTGCAACAGTGCCAAATTCTTCAAAAGACTACTTAACGATATTTGATGGTCTATTGAAGATTTGGAAAAACTTGAACTCGTTAAGCTGAAGTTCCCCCCTGCCCCCGGCGCAAATTCCGTGCCGTAAAGACGAATTCCTCTCGACTGCTCTTCTGTCCCTCTTAAAAATAAGTTCTGCTATATCAAGTGGAGGGACAAGAAGTAACAGTCATCCAGGGTGCGCTCCCAGGGGAAGAGTCCTCAGATGATCCTCAATGGCTTTTATCGCGTCGCCGGACAACAGGAGGTTCCTTCTCTCGGCACGCCAGTGCTGACGGAACAGCTCCACGGTCTCGCGCGCCGTGTCCAGAACAAGCTTTTCGGGAAGCAGGGCCTTGGCCGCAAGATGAGAAAGCTCATCCTCCGAGTAACGCTCAAAGCGCCTGGTTCGGCTGAACTTCAAAGCGGCTTCGCTTGACGGTATGTAGGCAACCGTGGAAACGAAGTCATAGGCGGGAGCCAGAGCAGCGTTTCGCCCAGGAGGATAAACAAGCGACCAGTTCTTAAGATGCATGTCGGCATTGCCGATAAGCACGCTGAACGTAAGGCGCCGGATAAACTCGGCCGCGTCCCCCTCCCCGCACTCGGCCCCTATTACCCCGGCGATGTTGCGCGCTCTCGCCCTTCTGTACTTGTCCTCGGGATAGACGCCGAAAACCTGCGCGAAGTCCTCAATGTGAACCGCGCCGCCGTCCTCCCGCCGGTCGAAGCGCTTTACGGCGAGCGCCCGCCCGCTCAGAGCGCCGATATCCCGGGGAAGGTTGCCGATCTCGTCTATGTCCACAAGCCGTACCTCCGGCACGTCCATGCCGATCAGCCGGGCAAGCGTCATCATCGAGAACTCGCACTCGGGAACACCCGCAAAATGAAGCGAAGGCAGCTTGACTATCCATGAACCGCCAACCCCCTTTGCCGGAAGGGTAAAACCGCCGCGAGCCTCCTCAACGGCTGAGAACTTAAGCTGCATCCCCGCCAGTGAGAACCGAAGGGCGCTCTCGCTCCTCCCGCCGCCGTAACTTTCATCCGAAGAGTCAGACGGCCACGGCTCACCGCCTGAAGATCTGACGGCAAGCGCTCCCGGCAAGTCTTCGCCCAGCGCCCAGAGCAAAAAAAATTCCCGGACGGATTTTACTCCGGCGCGCCCCGCCAGATAGGCACGCATACGGCCTTCGGGAAGCAGGTTTGAAAAAAACGGCATAATCCGCGTCTGCGTGGGCGGGAAGGCCGTAATCAGTTCCCCGAACCGGTCCTTGAAACCAAGACTGACCACCGGTCTTGCGGGATTCTCAATATAGGAGCGGTTAAATGCGAATAACGCGCGGTCGTCTCCGACTCGCGTCAGCGTACCGACGGAAGAGCCGTGAAGCAGGACTTCAAGAACATGGACGTCAGTCATCACCTTCCTCGTCAAGACCGTAAAGCGGCCTCGAGCCCTCCTGTCCGCGCGGCGGCGCGGCGGCGCGGGCGCGCGTTATCGATTCCACGGCGGGCAGTACCGCGCGCGGAACAAGCGTGAGTTCCAGACCAAGAGCCCGGGCAAGCGCAACCAGGCTTGAAACCCTGAGATCAACAGCCCCGTTCTCAATCCTTGAGATATAGCCCTGCGCCACCCCCGTCTTTGCGCCCAGTTCGCGCTGGCTAAAACCCCGGGCTTCGCGGGCGCTGCGTAACGCGCGGGCTATATGTTCAGTCGTGTAATTCATTTTGATATATGATTATATATAAAAAGTAATTTTTAATACAACTTATTATATCATACAGGGAAAATTATCAAGACATCTAATGTATCTGCTCTCGGGAGCACAAGCATTTTCCTTTAGCATCGCCTGCTTCGCGGACGCGCAAGCTTTCCCGGAGACATTGCCCGTTATCCTCGCGGTTAATTCGCCTGAAAAATCCAAACCCCCTCTGTGCTTGCGGGCCGCGGGAAGGGCCCCGCGCCTTTTTTTCCGAAGAAAGAGAACTTCCCGCAATGCATATCCCGCAAGCCAGGCGGAAACTTCGCCGCCCGGGCGGATTCCGCTTGCCTTATTCCCTTTTTTGTAATACATTATTACTAGAATGTCCCAAAAAAAGATACTCCTCGCATTTCTGCTCGCAGCCCTGTTCACCGCCCCCGCAAGGGAGGCTGCGGCGTCGCCCAAATGCGGCGGCAGGTTTTTTAACCCGATCACAGACGTTGACTGGAAGGCGATGTTCCCGATAAAGATAGGGGGAGTGGCCGTAACGCCCGGTGAGGGAACCGACACGGTAAGCCGGTTTCCTCTCTGTTTCTGCGGTTCACCGGTCCCCAGGGTCGGTATAAAGGTCTCGTTCTGGGAACCCGTGGCGCTTGTAGAGGTCGTAAGGCACCCCGGATGCTTCCCCTCGCTCGGGGGCCGGAAGCTCCCCCTCCCCTCCTTCTCGACGGCGGGGGCATACGGAGAGGGAGGCGGGCAGCGGGGAGACAGGACTTCCTTTCTTCACGCGCACCACTTTGTCTACCCGGTGTTCTCGGTGCTCAATCTTTTCTCAAGTTTCGGATGCATGACCCGGGGAGGGTTCGATCTCGCTTACCTGACGGCTTTCGATCCCCTCTGGAGCAACGACGAGCTTTCGTTTCTGCTTCATCCCGAAATAGCCCTCGTGGCGAATCCCCCGGCCCAGGCGTCATGCGCCGCGGACGCCGTGGCCGCAGCGGGCGGGTTCGGCATAAACAAGCTTTTCTGGTGCGCCGGGTCGTGGGGAAGCGTCTATCCCCATACGGGAAACAACGGAGCCACGGGGGATATCCCGGCCGTCTACGCGCTCTCGGCCGTAAAGCTGCTCGCGAAACTGCATAACGAGCTTCTTGCGCCCAGGACCACGGGCGAGGGTTCCCTGTGCGCGCCCCGGCCCCACAGGGTCATAGTGAAGGACCAGTACAAGCTTCAGCTCGCGTTTCCCAAGAACACCGGGGCCTTCCCCGTGGGAAGAACAACGGCCCGCTGGGCCGCGGGAAAGTGGTATCCCGGAGAGGGAGAGGACTGGGTATGGGTTCTATGGAGAAAAAAAGACTGCTGCCTGCTCTGATCGCGGCCACGCTAGCCGCAACGCCGGCAGTGCCCGCAGAGAATCCCGTTTCGCTCGGGGAAATAAGGACTGAACCCGGCCGCGCGGATATCTCACGCGCGAGGAAACTCATGGGAGAGCTGCTCTCGCCTGATGTGGCGGGGGCGGAGAAAACACTTTCTGAAATAAACTCCCCCGGAGAAACCGAAAAAGTAATGGAGCTGCTCTCGGTAAAGCCCCCGGGAGCCGAGAAAAACGCAGGCACAGGCGATGCGCCCGGGCTTTTTTACTTTTTCTCATTTTCGATGCCGCGCTCCTCTCTTCGGGAGGCGGCACGGGAGAGCGCGGCCGGGGGAGCGGTGATGGTTTTGCGGGGACTTTCGGGAGGGAGCCTCGGGGAAACCGCCTCGCGGATATCAGGCATCGGCGGAGCGGAGGTCTGGATAGACCCCGTTCTTTTCGAGTGCCTCGCGGTCGGGGCGGTGCCGCAGCTTGTGCTTGCCTACGGCTATCTGCCGGGTTCGGACTGCGGGGGGCTTCGCCACGTAAAGGTTTTGGGGGACATAGCGCTTCCCCGCGCTCTCGGGCTTATGAAAAAGGAGGATCCGAATGCAGGGATATTCATTGAAAAACTCTCTCGCGGCGGTTTTTATGACAATTAGCCTCGCGCTTATCTTTGCGCCCGCGGCGGGAGGCGGGGACGATTTTCGGGAGGCCCTTGACCAAGGGCGCCGCCACGGAGAGGAAATGCTCTCCCGCCACTCTTCTGCGCTTAACCCCTCTTCGCCGCAGACGGTTCCGGGATACGGAGAGGCAGAGCGACAGGAATTCATCCGCGAGGGGGAGCGGTGGACGGGGAATCCGGAAGGGATGAGAGAGGAGGGAGCCGGGCGGATACAAAGCGGGGACCCCGTTACTTCCGACGCCGCGGGCCATCTCAAGCAAAGCTCGGCGAAGCGCCCCGCCTCTCCCGAAACCGGCTCCGTGACCGCAAACTCCGAGATGCCGATCGAGAGCCCCTCGTGCGGGGAGAGCGGGGTGTGCGAAACGGAGGTCCGATGCGCAGAGGGGGATGAGTGTTTCGATACGCAGACCGCGCAGAGCGCCGATTTTCCCGAAGTGGCCTCGCGCATGGCCATGCTCGACGACATGGAGCGCTGCCTCGCGACTACCAGGGACGGAGAGAGTTCCGCCGAGGGCTACGGACCCATCGAGGTCGACGAGGCCACGGGGGCGACCGCGGGACCGATCGACTGCGCGGATGTCTCGGGCGGGGGAGTAACGATATTCAAGGGAAAGCGCTACCGCTGCGATCTGAATCTCGCGGGATTCGTACAGAACTGCTGCGCAAAAGAGGGGATATTCTCGGGCGCGTGCCCCAGGAGCACCAAGGAGCTTCGCGCGAGAAGGGACGGCGCGGGGGCCTGCCACTATATCGGCATCCACAGGAAAAAGGTATTCGGTATCACCGTCAAGAAAAGAAGGGTTTACTGCTGCTTTAATTCCAGGATGGCAAGGGTGGTGCACGAGCAGACAAGAGGGCAGCTCATACGAAAAGGCCTGTGGCCCACGGCCGCAAACGGCGGCTGGGGCCGGGCCAAAAGTCCCCACTGCGGAGGGATGACCACAGAGCAGCTCCAGGAAATAGACTTTGACGCGGTGGATTTCTCGGAGATTTACGAGGGACTTGTTGACACAGCCGACACTCCCGGTCTTTCGGAGTCAGCAGAGGGCACAGTAGAGGATATCGAGGATATGTGCCCGGACGAATCGCTTGGCTGCGGCGGGGAGGGGGAGCGGTGAGGGCGGCTGTCTTTTCGTTTCTGGCCATGTTTTCAGCTGCGCTGCCCCCGGCCCTCGGGGAGACCTATTTTGACCAGAGGGAAAGGGGGTGGTTCTGGTACGAGCCTTTCTCCGCGCACAGGGATGAGGCTCGGTCCGCAACCTCCGGGAGGCAGCCGAGTGCGGAGGAGATAAGGAAAAGGGGAGAGAGGCTTTTTGAGGCGGCGCTTCTCTCGCCGACAAAAAAGAACGTGAGGGCGTACATGGAGCACCAGAAGCGGGTGCTTGAGAGAAGCGAGGAATTCGCGCGCGTCTGGAAACGGGTGCTATGGGAGAGCCCGGCTCTTGACGAAACGGTCGATAACCCGGTAAGCGCCGCGGGAGCCGAGATCTCAAGGAATCTCAGGAAAACCGCGCGGGACCGTGTGATCGGAAAAATATCCCGGGCGGGAAAGCTCGTTTTCTTCTTCCGCTCGGACTGCCCGTTTTGCCGCGGGCAGGCGGAGATCATAAAAACCCTTGAGCGCCGCCACGGGATCGGGGTACTCGCGGCGTCGCTTGACGGAAGGGGGCTTCACCCCCTCTACCCGCACTTTGTTGACGGCGCGGCGCAGGCCGCGCGCCTCGGAGTCGAGCGTGTGCCGGCGCTTTTCCTTTTCATACCCTCACGGAGAAAGATCGCCCGTATAGGCACGGGCTACCTCACTCTGGGGGAAATAAGGCGAAGGCTCCACGTAGTGGGAGAGGAAGTGCTCGGAGCGGGGAGCGGGGAGGACAGGGGGCTTTTGCTGCTCGGCGGGGAGGGGAAATGAGGAAGATATCCCTTGTGGCAGTATTTGTTTTCACCCTGCTTTTCTCCCCCCGGGTCTCCATGGCCGATCTCGGAAGCGAGGTCCGCGGCATGTTCGACCGCCTCGGGCTCTCGGGGACCGCCACTCCGGCCGGGGTCTACGAGGGGCAGTCAAGGGGCTTTGTCACCGGAGGCTCGGTCTCGGTGAGGCTCCCTAACGAAACCATACAGCCGCTCTCGGTGAGCCTGCCGCACCTGCGCTCGGGGTGCGGAGGGGTGGATCTTTTCCTGGGGGCGATCTCCTACATAAGCGCGGATGATCTCATACGGAAGATGAAGACCATAGGAACGTCGTTTGCGAGCTACGCGTTCATGATGGCGCTAAAGACGCTTTGCTCCCCGTGCGAGAACATAATGGAAAAGCTCGAGGCCGCCTCGCGCGCCGCAAACTCGCTGAGCGTCGACACGTGCAGGGCGGGGGAGAGCCTCGCCGAGGGAATATTCGGGGAAGGGGGAGTGATCAGGGGAGAGCAGGCGGGGCGCTGCGCGTTCGTGGGAGTAAAGCAGTCGCTTTTCACCGATCCCGCGGAAGGGCTCTCTGAGTGCCGCACCCAGAGCGGAATGACAAGCACCGTAGCGGACATAAACGCGGGCACGGTAACGCAGGACAAGGAGCTGGTGCGGCCGACCAGGAACACCGTGTGGGAGGCGCTTCGGACCATTCCCGCGGCAACCCTCTCAAAGGAGCAGAAAGAGCAGGTGATGAGCGTCACGGGAACCTTCATAATCACCCAGACGGGTTCTGAGTACAAGCCCCCGACCATAAGCCTCGAGTACCTCGCGGGCGGAGGCGGCGCGGGGAGCGTGTACAGTTGCGGCGGGGATCCCTACTGCGCTTCGCCCGCGACGGTGCCCGTCGGGGCGAACTTCAAGCCGTTTTCGGAACTTGTTTCCGAGAAGCTGCTCGAGGCCCACGCGGCCATAGTCGGAAACCGCCGCCCGCAGGACGATACCGTCAGGTTCCTAGACGCCCTTCCCTTTCCCGCGTGGAAGCTTCTCTCCTCGGCCGGGGCCGTGGATCCCGAGATAGGCGGAACCTACGTCTCGGCGCTTGCGAGGCCGATAGCCGTGTTCTCCGTTGCGGCGTGGCTTGAGCGGGCGGAGCGAAGCCTCTGGAGCGGAGTCGGGAGCTCGCAGATGAGGGGAACGCTCTCGGCGATGGACAGAAAAAAGATCGCCGAGCGGATGAGGATGCTTCGCGAGGAGGTCTCGCTCATGATGGAGCAGGAAAACACGAAGATAGAGGAGCTTGTCTACGCCCTCTCCATAATAGAGCACCTTGATTCCCGCTCCCCCGTTGTGTTCGAGAGAAAAAGCCGCCACAGGGCGGGTGACGAGATCATACAGGGGGCGAACTGAGGAGCCATGGGCAGAAAAAACGCGCGCGGCGAGGTTCCGGGGCCTGCTTTTGCGCTCGGGGCTGCCGCGCTTGCCGGGGTGCTGCTTTTCCCGGAGACGGCGGGGGCGCAGGGAGTCTTCCAGATAGACACCTACGGAAACGGGCAGTTCATAGCCGAGGTGCTGAACTCAATAGCGATCCTCGCGGGCTCGGGTCTGCTGGGTCTCATACGCCTGGGACTCGTGGCCGGCATACTGCTTGCGGTTCTGTCCTCTCTTTTCGGAGGAAGGATGGCGCCGGGCCACCAGTTCGCGCTCTCCATACTCATCTACATGACGCTCTTTGGCGTTAAGGTCGACATGGCGGTCTACGACAGGGTGACCTCGTACACGAGAGTGATATCCTCGGTGCCGGCCGGGGTCGGCGTGTTCGCCTGGGCGACTTCGGGGGTCGGGGGCGGCCTCACCAAGATTATGGAGGGAGCGTTTTCGCTTCCCGACTCGCTCAGCTACTCGAAAAACGGGCTGCTGCGCGGCGCCGAGCTCATAAAGCGCTCGACCTCGTTTGCGGTCGCGGAGCCTCATCTCGCCAACACGCTTGACTCGTTTGTTAGGGAGTGCGGCCTAAAGAGCGTAACCTCGGGGCTTCTGAGCCCGGCCAGCCTTGAGAAGTCGGCCGACCTTTTCTCCTCCATGGGAACGGCAAACTACCGTTTTGTCGAACTCCACACGAACGTCTCTCTGCCCGCGGGCGCGTACGCCTCCCCTCCGAGCGCGGGGGACTGCTCCGCGGCCCCAAGACCCATACTCGCCTACTGCGGGGAGGCCCACGCAGGGGTGCGAGCCTGCCTCGGCGCCTACTACCCCGGGTGGTCGGTTGAGCTTGCCGAGGAATCCGGCTTCGTCAACCGCCAGACGAACATAACCGACACCGCCGGCTTCACCGAGGCCCTTCGTGAATCGTACAGGGAGCTTGCCGGGGTCTCGATGTCGGCAAAGGAGATAATCATCCAGAACGCCATGATAAACAGCTACTCGCGCTCGGTGAGGTCGCTTGCGGTCGCCGGGGGTTCGGAGGCCTCGCTTCTCAGCCTCTCTATCGCCGAGGCGCGCGCGAGGCAGAAACACTCGTTTCTCGTGCTGGGGGAGATGGCCCGCCACACCCTCCCCTACATAAGGGGGCTTCTCCAGGGAATGCTCTACGGCATATTCCCCGCGGTGATCTTCCTGGCGATGACGCCGCTTGCCGCGCGCATAATCCCCGCCTACCTGATCGCGATGCTCTGGACCGAGCTCTGGAATCCCATATACGCCATAGTGAACCTGTTCTCGAGCCTGAAGCTCTCAAGAGCGCTTGAGCCCTACACGGACGGCTCGCTCACCGTGATATCAAGGGGGTCGGTGGTCCACGAGAGCGACATGGCAATGGCGGTCGCGGGGCTTGCGGCCACCATAGTCCCCATGATCGCCTACTACGTCGTCTCCGCGAGCCAGCACGCCGTGGTGGGAGCCGTGCAGCAGTTCATGGGACCCACGCAGTCGATCTCGACCCAGACGGCCGGGGCCCACGCCGCCGGAAACATATCGCTTGGAAACGTGTCGGTCGCGACAGGGCGCTACGACACTGTGACGGCGAACAAGTCAGACATCGCGCGGGAGACCATAACGGGCAATCTCAGCCGCCGCTACGAAAATGTCTACGATCAGCCGGCCTCGAGCGTGGGCGGGATGCGGATAACGGGAACGGAGGGGGTGCGCTTTGCGGCGAGGGAGGAACTCGCCGACACCATGAGGAACATGGAGGCGAGCAGGGAGGCGGTAACGGATTCCGCGGCCGCGGCGTCCGTGCGGGTGGTCGGGGCCTCGCGCACGGCGGCTGACGAGAAGAGCTACTCCGAGGTGCTCGGGCTCTCAAGCGTGACGGGCGAGAAAAAGGATCTCGCGACCGTGCTTGAGACGGCCGAGAGCCTTCAGAGCAGGTTCGGCCTCTCCCGCCAGGAGTCGCTCAAGATGTCGTGGGACACCGCGATGGTCTACGAGGCGGGTGCTCGGGCGGGGACCTCCGCGGGCCTCGGCGGCGGGGGAGCGTCGGTCGGAGCCGGGATAAAGGCGCGGGGAGCGCGAAAGACGGACTCAAGCGCCTCCGAGAGATACGAGGAAGCCCGGGAGTTTGCCTCGAGTTCTAACTCCCGGGTGAATTTCTCAACGGCTTTTTCCGAGCTTGAGAGCACGCTTTCATCAAAAGAGGCACGCGAGAGCATGCAGTTCACGGCCCGGGACTCAGAGGAGACAAGGGCCGAGCTTCGCTCAGCAAGAAGCTCCCTTCAGGACTACTCCTCCCAGAGGGAGAAGGCAAGGGCGTACTCCGAAGTGCTCTCCGGGGAAAGCTCCTTCGGCGCGGGGCTTGAGAGGGAGTACACCCAGACGGTGTTTGCCGACATGAGGGGGCAGGGCTATTCGGACGGCTACGCGGCCAGAGGACTTGCCGACCTTCGCGACGGAAGATACGACACGGAGGAAGCGGAAGCCGTCTCCGGGTCGATACACAGGGTTACGGGTCTTTCGGGACTCATCGGGGCGGGGAGCGGGACCAGGGAAAGGGAATCGGTCGCCGCTATGCCTGCTGACAGCTACGGTCTCGGGGACGTACGCAGGTTCGAGGTCGACGCGGAGGGGGCCTTCGGGGGATACGCAAAGTCGGCGGGAGGGGCAGGTGGCGCCGGAGTGGAGCGGACGCAAAGCTCCATAGAGGAAGATTCAGCCGCGGTGAGAGAGGAAGCGGGACGGGCGCGTGAGCGGGCCCGGGACGGAATCGGGAGCGCCGCGACAAGGACCGCAGAAGACCCCGGGGCGGGGCGGGAGGAGATACTTAAGGGCGGAGAGCGCCTTAAGCGCTCTACCAAAGGAGTGCGTGAGCGCCTCGATAACGCCAGATCGGACGACGCCTCCGGGGAGGGGGAAACAGCCCGGATCAAAAAGACGATAGAAAGCAGCAGGGCGCAGCAGCGGAAAAACAACGATGCCGGATAATACAACCTGGGAACATTGTCTTCTATAAAAACGCGAGTATTATTTCTATAAAAACGCGGGTGCAATTTTTGCAAAATCGCGGATACGGAAATAGCAATACAGCGAGTTTAGGATCATGTCACGTTCTTATGTCCGCTGGCAGCGGGACACTTTGGAAAAAGCCCTCGAAACGCGCCGCGTGGGGTTGCTCTGCGGAGCGCGGCAATGCGGCAAGACTACTCTTGCCAAGGAATTGGTTTCAGAGGATATCGCCTACCGCGCTTTAGATGATCCGGCCGTACGGCAGATTGCCGAAACCGACCCGCGAGGCTTCGTTAGGCACTCGGGAAAAACCCTCTTCATTGACGAAATCCAGCGTGCTCCCGATCTGCTTTCCGCAATCAAGATAAATGTAGATGAAGATACAAGGCCCGGACAATACCTGCTGACGGGTTCGGCCGACATACAGTCTTCCCCCGGGGTGCGGGAATCTCTCGCCGGGCGCATAAGAAAGGTACGGCTGCGTCCGCTCACGCATGGAGAAATTCTGGGGGCGCCTCCGGATTTCCTTGACCGGGCTTTCAGACAGGATTTCTGCCATCCCGACCGCGCTTACGACCGTGACACTATGCTGGACATCTCTTTTGGAGGCGGTTTCCCGGAAGCCATTCTGCTTGGAGAGGCAGAACGAAGACTATGGCATCGGGATTACGTGCACGCGCTTTTGGAGCGCGACCTGAGGGACCTCGGGCGTATCCAGCGACGCGACGCCATGAGCGAACTGATACACACCCTGGCGGCATGGTCGGGCAAATTCATGGACATCTCATCCATAGGCGCCGGACTTTCCATTGCTCGCCCCACGGTCGAGACATATATAAATGCCTTGGAAGCCCTGTATGTGGTCGAGCGCATAAGGGCGTGGAAACGCACCGATTACGCGCGGACGGGGCGGCGCCCCAGACTTTTTATGACCGACTCGGGACTTATGTCTTCGATTCTCGGCTGGAACAGGCAGCTGATCCGCATGGACGCTTATCGCTCGGGCAAGCTGATCGAAACCTTCATGTTCAACGAAATAGCCGCCCAGACGGATGCCAGCGCCGGAAGATACAACCTGTTTCATTACCGTGACCGCGAAAAGCGCGAGATTGAGTTCCTGGTTGAAAGAGATGACGGGGCGCTACTCGGGATCGAAATCAAGTCGGGCTCAGCCATTGGAAAAAATGCTATGAGCGCAAAACTTAGTTAGATTTTCCTAACGTATTGAAAACACTTGATTTACAGATGATACATTATACCACATCAAACATGTCAGAAGCCACGTTCTGTCCAAATTCCTTCTAAAAACCCCTGTTTTCGATCAAAATATACTGAATCCTCTGGTTTTATCGGGCGAAGTCCTATATAGTATACTGTTTAGACATGTACTATATAGCAACCAGGAAGGAGGTCTATATGCTCTCAATCACAGACTCGGCCAAAGCGCTGCGAGCCTGCTTTAAAAAAAACCGTGTCGCCACTCTGCCGGAACTCTTGAAGATACTGAAAACATCTTCACGCATCAGTGTCTACAACCGTTTGAATGCTCTTGGATATCTCTCAAGCTATTCGCACAACGGAATCTATTACACTCTGAGCGATATTCCGGTTTTTGATGAAGCTGGTTTATGGCAGTATGACGGCATAGGTTTTTCCAAAGCCGGCAATCTCAAGGCCACCATAGCGACACTGGTACATCGTTCTCCCGCCGGATACACACTCAATGAGTTGGAGAAGCAGTTAAATGTACGAGTGCAGAATGCGCCTCTGTATCTGGTACGTGAGGAGAAGATTACGCGGGAGATTTCAGGGGGCGTCTATCTGTATCTCAGCGCCAAGAGGGAGCGGTGTGAAGAACAGAAGGCGGCACGGTATCAGTTTCGCATTCCCGGTGGGGAACAGTTGCCGGGGTGGCTGGTTATTGACGTATTGACCACCGCTATAAGAGAGTACAAGCTGGATATGGACAGCGCTTCCATTGTAAAGTCGCTTGGGGACAGAGGACGCTATGTGACACTGGGTCAGGTTGAGCATATTCTTTGTGTGTTTACGGAAAAAAAAACGACGCTTCATACCTGATTGAACAATTGCGTCGTATGATTGACGCTTACGCTGCGGGGCTGAGCATTCGCAATTTGTTTCCCAAAACCCCGGAGCTTGAATTTCAACCTGACGCAGCGGTTTGTCCATGCGGGGGCGCATTGAAAGCGTACAAGACCCAAAGACGCACGGTGGTCACTATGGACATCGGTGAGTTTCATGCTGTTTTGAATTACCGGTGCTGCCCTGAGTGTCACAAGGTGTTCAGACCCGATGAACTTGATCGTCTCGTTGCCCCGCATTGCAAGTTCGGATTTGACGTGATCGAATACATCGGTCGGGAGCGTTTTGAGCATTCCCGGAGCCAGCAATCTATTCAGTTTGCGTTAAAGGCTCGTCATATTGATATCTCGCTGCGCGAGATAGAAGTTCTGTGTCGGCGGTTCATCGTATACCTCGGCCACGCGCACCGCAACAGCCAGTCATCGTTGAGACAGTTTATGGAAGCATCAAGTGGCGGCTATATCCTGCACCTCGACGGCACATGCGAAGGCGGCAGTCCGCATTTGATGTGCTGCATTGACGGATTATCGGGTCTTGTGCTCGGAGGTGTTAAAATCCCCTCGGAGAATTCAGCTGGAATTATTCCTTTCCTCCAGGGAATCAAAAGCGCTTACGGAGACCCGGTTTGTCTGGTGCATGATATGGGCGGCGCTATTATCAAGGCGGTTCAAGAAGTCTTCCCTGATGTTCCCGACACTATATGTCATTTTCATTTTTTAAGAGATATAGGCAAAGATTTGTTGAGTGGCCCGTATGATAGAGTACGGCGCAAAATGCGGGGATACAATGTGAGTGGAACTCTGCGTAAGATGATAAGAGAGTTAAAAGCGGAGATTGACTGTAATCCTGTAGACGCGGATGGTTTGCTTCTTTATCTGAAGACGAGTGATGAGAAGCGCGCAGAGATGAATCTGTCAGCAATTGTGTGGGCCTATATGCTCGCGGCGTGGATTGTGGAGGCTAAAAGCCAGTCAGACGGTTTAGGATTTCCATTTGACCGACCTCATCTCAACGTTTACCGGCGGCTGGTGTTGGCTTATCCGGCTCTGGAAAGACTCAAGACACAAATGTCCGAATCTGTGGCGCGCAAGGTAATTCTTTCACCCCTGCGCAGAGCGCTTAATGATTCTGTTCTGTTGGACAAGAGCGTGATGATGGAAGAAAGAACAGATGTATTTGACCGGCTTCGCGACGCGATGCGAATTGCTTTGCCGGACAGCAGCAGTGGACTTAACGATACGGGTGAAACGAATATGCGAACAATAAGACAAGGAGTAACCGCGTTTCGTAATGATGAGCAGATTAAGCGTCTTGGGGCTGAGGAGAAGGATTACGCAAAGATGGTCAAGCAGATTGACAAATACTGGGGCAGGCTTTTTACAGAACCTCTGATTGTGAACTGTGACAGGGGCACAATTGAGATTCAACCGCAGCGTACCAACAACCTGATGGAGCAATTCTTTCGAGGAGTGAAACGCGATGAGCGCAGGAAGGGGGGCAACTGCTCACTGGAACGTACATTGACCACCATGGCCGAAGATATGCCGTTTACCAGGAATCTTAAGAATCCGAATTACGTTGGGATTATTCTCAAAGGAGAGAAAACCCTGGCGAAGAGTTTCGTCAATCTTGACGGGCAAGTTGTCAGGAAGGGAGTGGAAGATACGAAAAAAGCCGTGCAAAAGTATCCCGGAAACATGAGGAAAATCTTCAATATCCCGGACCTTCCGACCCGCCTGAGTCACTTCCCATACTCCAATCCCGGCAAAGAAAAACCGGGATCTAACCAAACTTTGCACCCATAGAAAAAATGACTTCAGGAGCCTTAAATGGTTTCGGGAAAACATCGCCCGCGAAAGGCAATTTACGGGAATCGTACTCTATTCGGGAGAACTCGCGGGTTCCATGGGTGACGGGCTGTGGGCTGTTCCTTTCGGAACAATCTGGAACCGGACGTAAGTCGCCCCTTCGCCGGGGAGGCAGGGGGACTGCTGTCACTGCTTCCTGAGAACTGACGCCATCTCCCGAAGACCGATCGCCTCGACGTCCTTTGCAACCGGGTAGCGATCAGAACCGGCGGTAACGACAAAAGATCGCTCGGGCTTGATGTCCTCAACGGCGTTTCGAAAACCCTTGCCCAAGGCACCGCTTAGGCCACGCTTGATTTCGATTGCCCAGGGACCGCGTCTTCCGGGCAGTTCAAGCACAAGGTCAATCTCCGCACCCGCCGAGGTGCGGTAAAAGCTCGCCCTAGTTTCAGCAGGAGCGACGGACAGAAGGTTTTCTATCACGAAACCCTCCCAGCTCGCGCCGACTACGGGATGACCCGCGAGGGAATTGTAATCCATGACCCCTAGAAGGGCGTGGACTATTCCGCTGTCGCGCACGTAGACTTTCGGCGATTTCACTAGGCGCTTTCGCACATTGACATGGAACGGTCGCAGTCGGCGCACAAGTAAAAGGTCGGTCAGCAGGTCTATATAGCCAGTCAAGGTGCGGGCGCTTATAGAAAGACCGGATGCAAGCTTCGAGGTGTTCAGCAGTGTGCCTTGTCCGTGAGCGAGCATAGTCCAGAGGCGTTCAAGGGTCTCCGCGGGAATACGCCATCCGAACTGCTGCACATCGCGTTCAAGATAGGTACGGATGAAATTGCGACGGAAAGCCAGACTGTCGCCATTGTCTTGGGCGAGAAAACTGTCCGGGAACCCGCCGCGCACCCAGAGCAAGTTCAAGGAATCGTCATCTCCTCCCGCTTCAAGCACATTCAGCGGATTCAGTTCAACATATTCTATCCGTCCCGCAAGGCTTTCCCCAGATTGCCTGAGCAGATCGATTGATGCCGACCCGAGGATCAGGAAGCGCCCCGTCCGTTTCCCCCGCCGCCTTCCCTTATCAATCAGGCCGCGCAGTTCGGAAAACAGTTCCGGAACGCGGTGAATCTCGTCAAGAATGACAAGGCAATCTTCATAGGATTTGAGGAACAGCTCGGGATCGGACAGCTTTGCGCGGTCCGCACTGGCTTCAAGATCAAGGTACAGAGCATCTAACTTCTCAGCAATATCAAGCGCAAGAGTTGTCTTGCCGACCTGACGCGGACCGACCAGCACCACGGCGGCCTGTCGGCTCAAAGCTTTCCTTAGTGTGTTGTAGGTGTGACGTTCTATCATGCTTGCAAATTATACATAAACCTTCCCAATTTACAAGAATATTTTCTGCACAACATAGACCACCCGCAGACTCATACTGGTAATCTGAGAATAGGCTGTCGAGACTCCGGTACATGTCAAGCGTATACCCCTAACCGCAAGAAGACAGGGAGTTTTAACAGAACCCGGAAACGGCAAAAACCCAATATCTGCGAAAATCTCTCACGAACCGTGATATATCGAGAGAAAAGCTGTGTAGGTAAAGCCGAACTGCATTAGAAGCAGGAAGGGAACCCAGATGAAAAATCCCATGTAGAGAACGTACGCCACCTGGAACGTGAAGAAAACCGAGAGGACAACCTCGAAAAAGGTAGTAATCCCTTTTGAAGAAACGTACGCAGAGGCTCTCCACCGGCCTTGGCTGCCCACGACGGCGTACTTGGGAGTTCTGACAAAACCCGATGTCCTGCCCAGAACCGCCTCAAGCACGGCCTTGGCGTTGTTGACGCCTATGCCCGCCCCGACGCTTAGCGCAACGGGTATGTACTTGTAGAACTCCCGCGCCCGGGCGCCATGGGCCTCGCGCACCGCCAGTATGTAGAACCTTGTTATGGCGAAAGTGCCGAGGGCAACCCCCGTGACGCTTGCTATGAAAAAGTCGTTAAGCCATATCCGCTCCCATAGGAAGCTCATGGGTATTATGAGAATTATCGTGCCGAGCAGAAACAGATAGCTGAAATTACCGAGGAGGTGAAACACGCTCTCGGCCTTGACCTTAAACGGAATCTGGGAATCGCGAAGCACCGAGGGCAAAAGCTTCCCCGCCGTCTGTATCCCTCCCTTAACCCACCTGTGCTGCTGTATCTTGAAGGCGTTCATGTCAACGGGAAGCTCTGCGTCCGATACGACGTCGGGCAGGTAGACCGCGCGCCATCCGTTTATCTGCGCCCTGTAGCTGAGATCAAGATCCTCGGTCAGGGTATCGTGCTGCCACCCTCCGCTCTGCTCTATGCATTTTTTGCGGATAACCCCGGCGGTGCCGTTGAAGTTAAGAAAAAGTCCGTTTGAGTGCCGGGCGGCCTGCTCCACGACGAAATGTCCGTCAAGAAGCACCGACTGTGCCTTCGTGAGAAGCGAGTAATCGCGGTTAAGATGCCCCCACCTCGTCTGCACTATCCCGACCTCAGGGTCCTCGAAGCACGGCACGGTCCTTCGGAGAAAATCCCTCGGGGGAACGAAATCCGCGTCGAAAACCGCGAGTAACTCCCCGCTTGCCTGCGCGCAGCCCGCGGCAAGCGCCCCCGCCTTGTACCCCTCGCGGGTCTCCCTTCTGATATGCTTTATGTCAAAGCCGACAGCCCGGAGTTCCTCGGTGCAGCGCGCCGCTATGCGGCTTGTGTCGTCGGTTGAGTCGTCAAGCACCTGTACCTCGAGCAGATCCCTCGGGTAGTCAATCTCGCAGACCGCGCGGATGAGCCTCTCGGTCACGTACATCTCGTTATAGACGGGAAGCTGCACCGTGACGCGCTGAAGGTGCTCTTGTCCCTGCGGGGCCGCGGCGCGGCACGCCTTCGTCCTCGAGTAAAGATGCACCAGGTAGTAGCGGTGAAGACCGAATATGCAGAGAAAAACGGAGGAGACAACGTAAAGCAGGGTACAGAAGTATTTTATAAACTCAAACAACTCTCAAAACCTCTTATCTCTAAAGACCCGGTTGTCCCTACGGCTTGAACTTCGCTATCCTCTCGGCCGCCTGCTCTATCCTCTGCGTGTCGAACGTCACCGACACCCTGGCGTATCCCTCGCCGCAATCCCCGAAACCATTTCCGGGAGTTACGACCACGCCGGCTTCGGTGAGCATTCTCTCTGAGAACTCAGAAGACGTCATCCCCCCGGGAACCTCGAACCACACGTAGAAAGTGGCCTCGGGGACGGTGTACTCTATGCCCGCTTCCCGAAGGCCGCGGCAGAATATCTCGAGGCGCTCCCTGTAGACCTCTTTTCTCTCCTCAAGTCCGACGGAACTGTTGCGAAGCGCCGTTATGCCCGCCACCTGAACCGCCTGGAAAACCCCCGAGTCTATGTTCGTCTTTATCTTCCCGAGACCCGCTACGGCCCTCTCGTTCCCCGCGGCGAACGCCAGGCGCCATCCAGTCATGCTGAAGGTCTTTGAAAGCGAGTGGAACTCAATTCCCACGTCCACCGCCCCCGGTATCTCGAGGAAGCTCAGGGGATTTTTTCCGTAAAACGCTATCTCCGTGTAGGCCGCATCGTGGCAGATGAGTATCTCGTTTTCCCGGGCGAAATCGACCGCTTCCCCGAAGAACCTCTCGTTGGCGAGAACCGTCGTCGGATTGTTCGGATAGTTAAGAAACATCATGACGGCCCGCTTGGCCACCTCCGCGGGAATGGCGTCAAAATCCGGAAGAAACTCGTTTTCCTTAAGAAGCGGCATCGCGTAGGGAACCCCTCCGGCAAACGTGGTCGAAATCGGGTACACGGGGTATCCGGGATCTGGCACAAGCGCCACGTCCCCCGGGTCAACAAACGCCAAAGGCGCGTGGGCGATACCTTCCTTGGAGCCTATGAGAGTCACTACCTGCTTTGCGGGGTCAAGGCTTACCCCGAAGCGCTCTTTGTACCACTCGGCAGCCGCCTCCCGAAAAGACGGCATGCCCACGTAGGACGGGTAGCGGTGGTTTGCCGGATTCCCCGAGGCCTCGCGAAGCGACTCCACTATGTGCTCCGGCGTCGGTATGTCCGGGTCGCCCACCCCGAGGTCGATCACGTCGACCCCGCGCTCGACCAGCTCGTTTTTTTTTCTGTCGATCTCGGCGAAAAGATATGGAGGCAACTGCTCGATTCTCTCCGCCCACTTGATTTTCATGTAAAATCCCCCTGGAGGATAGATATATCCTGACGGGATATTAGGCTAACTTAACGGGAACTTCTGGGCAAGTGCGCTGTTGGGACGTGTAGATAGCAATTAAAATGACCGCTTTTCTAACAAATGAATTGACCGGTTTCTTAACAAATGGGCTGAGACTGTGAAAGTATCCCTCGGGCAAAGCCTGCTGTTTCAAGTGCCCACAAGACTGCAGGAACGCGGACGTGGCACTGACGGCAACGTCCCCATCCGCTATGTCCCCCGCGCCGAAGCGGAAAGACTAGCACTGTCGGCAAGCCAACAGATAAACGCATGAGTGTCGAGCAACACCCGCACTGCTATTTCCCCTCCCACTCCAGGAGTTCGTCCTCCGGCAACGGATCGAAAAATCCTTCGGGCAGAACAACTTTCCCCTTGAGCGTATCCGGCTGCCGTTTGCCACGAGGCTTGCAGCTGATGAGCCGCGCGACCGGTTTGCCCCTGCGGGCGATAACGACTTCCTCTCCGGCCTCAACCTGCGCCAGAAGCCGGGACAGATGAGTTTTGGCTTGATGAACGTTAACTACGTAAATGACCAGTCACCTCGATTATCTGTAATCCAGCTAACAATATAGCTAGTGCCGATGTCAGCAGGTCTTCCGTTAGAGCGCAGGAACTATCTATGCGAACCGGTTTCGGGTTGCCAGCGTTGAATCTTCTGAATCTCCGGCCATGATTCGGCTTTCACCTTGTCAAGATCATAATCCCTCTGCAGGTTAATCCAGAGTTCAGGCGTGGTACCGAAAAACTGTCCAAGCCGCAAGGCGGTATCAACCGTTATATCCCGCTTCCCGCGAATGATCTGGGAAATACGATTCGGGGGCACGCCAATACGACGTGACAACTCCGTCGGCGTCACCTCGATTTCCCTAAGTTCGTCAACAAGGAACTCACCGGGGTGAATAAGCTCCCTGGGCATTGCTCTTACCTCCTGTTTTTCGTTTTTATGCTGATCCAGTGATAATCTGTGATTTCCACGTCACAGGCGCCTTCTTCCCATCTGAAACATGTGCATTGCTTCTAACCATTTCCCTGCTTTAGCATACCGCACTGACCAGTCACGTAAACAGTCAGTGCGTTTGTGCGGTCAGTCATAACGATTTCGCCCCCGGCAGTGAATCCGCGCGGGAGAAAACGCCGGGTTCCGGGCTTTAACCGCCCCTTAACGGGAGCCTTACGCCGCCTTGACGAAGATCGGGAATAATCAGCGCTCGGGGTATGTTTAGGGAATTATGTACCTGAATTGACGGACTAGGTTCCGAACAGTCAGAAAAACAGGTACAATGTAGTAATGATAAGAACTTACAAATGCAGGGTGAAGTTGTCCAGTGCAGGGCATGAGCAGTTGACGGAGCTATTCTCGCTGTCTGCGGAACTGTACAACGCAGGACTGGAGTCCCGCATTGACTGCTACAGAAAGACGGGCAAAAGTCGCAGTCTTTATGACCAGTACAAGGAACTTGTAGAGGTCAGGGCAGAGTTCCCCGAGTACCAGTCGGTAGACAGTACAGTGTTCCGTGGCGTACTGTCGAGACTTGACAAGGCGTACAAGTCGTTTTTCCGCAGGGTGGAGAGGAAGGAAAAAGCGGGCTTCCCTCGGTTCAAGAAGGGGAGACGCTGGCGTACCATAGAGATAAACGATAAGTGCTGGCGTATGCTCAAGAAGCAGGGAGGCAAGCTTGTTCTCAAGATAAAGGGATTGCCCCGCATTGAGGTAAAGCCGTCTCGGGAACTCCCGTCGAATGGTCTGCTCAAGGCAATCAGAATTACCAGAAAGCCTCTGCGTACCGAAGTTTCCCTGTCTTACGATCTACCGACACCTGAGGAGAAACCGGTCACTAATCCCGTGGGTATAGACATGGGGATATCGAAGCGTCTTACCACAAGCGACGGCAAGACGGTGGAGAAACGGGAGATAGACAGAAAGAAGATCATACGCTTGCAGCGCTCCGTGTCCCGCAAGGTGAGGGGCAGCAACAACTGGAAGAAGGCTGTCATTAGCCTTGCCAGGGAATGGCAGAGGGTCACGGACAAGGAAAGAGATTACCTTCACCGCCTGAGTGCGGAGATGGTAAAGATTTACGATTTCATAGCGGTAGAGAAGCTTAGTACAAAGAACATGCTTCGCAACGGGAAGTTGGCAAAGAGCATATCTGAGCAGACTTGGGACAAGCTCATAACGCTGCTTAACGAGAAGGCCGAAAGTGCTGGCGTTAAGATGGTGGAAGTGGACCCCAAGGGGACCTCTCAGGAATGCTCAAGTTGTGGAGCAACGGTAAAGAAGTCTCTGTCTGTGCGGACGCATAAATGTTCATGCGGATACGAGGCGGACAGGGATGTAAACGCAGCGTTAAATATCCTTCATCGTGGACTCACGATTGCGGGTGGAAATGTACCCCGCATGGTCGGAAGGATGAAAGAGAAGCAGGCTGATGTAGGGCCTGTTCGGCCAAGAACAGTGTATGAAAGTGTCAACTTAAATACATAATTCCCTATGTTTAACAACGCCCGCAAAAAAGATTACAATTATGTCGCGTGCAAGGAGGAGAGGGTTGAAGATACTCTACGCGATACAGGGAACCGGAAACGGCCACATAAGCCGCTCAAGGGACGTGATAGCCGAGCTTCGAAAGTCGGTCGAGGTCGACATAATGGTAAGCGAGCGCCAGCACGAGATAGACCTCGGCTTTGAGGTAAAGTACAATCTGCGGGGACTTGGCTTTGTTTTCGGGAAAAGCGGCGGGATCGATTACTACGCCTCCATAAAGAAGGCCCGCTTCGACAAGCTGCTCGGAGACGTGAACGACCTTCCCGTGGCCGATTACGACATGGTGGTAAGCGACTTCGAGCCCATATCCTCCTGGGCGTGCCGTCTTAAGAAAAGGCCCTGCGTGTCTCTCTCCCACCAGACATCGTTTGCCTCACCCAAGACCCCGAGGCCCGAGAAACCGAACAAGATAATGGAATTCATAATAAAGTGGTACGCTCCCGTGTGCATACCGCTCGGGCTTCATTTCCGCGAGTATGACAACTTCATAAAAACCCCCATAATAAGAAAGGAACTTCGCCGCTACGAAGTGCGCCGAAACGGCCACTACACGGTCTACCTCCCGAGCTTCGACGAGCGGAAACTGATCGGGCACCTCGGGGGTATCGACGTGCGCTGGGAGCTTTTCTCAAAGCACTACAAGGGAGAACCCTACACCGAAGGAAACGTCACCGTGTACCCGGTAAGCTATGAGAAGTTCATAAAAAGCTTCACCGGAAGCGAGGGCATCCTCACAAACGCCGGGTTCGAGACGCCGTCTGAGGCCCTTTTCCTCGGCAAGAAGCTGCTCGCGGTGCCGATGAAGGGGCAGTACGAGCAGGAGTGCAACGCGGTGGCGCTTGAGCAGATGGGATTCGAGGTGCTCCACAAGGTGGGCGGGGATTTCGAAAGCACACTCAAGAGATGGGTATCCCTCCCCCGGCCGCAGCCCGAGTCCTACAGGGACGTCGTTCCCGACATATCGGAAACCATACTCGCCCTTGCCGAGCGCTACGGGGGCAAAGAGGAGTTCAGACACCCAACCGGTTCTCCCATCGAAGACGCCGAGCAGAAAGGGCTTCTCGATCTTTTTCTCTGAGAAAAGAGCCGCGGCGGGGAAAATCAGGAAAGAAAGAACCAGAAGACCGAGATTCCGAGAACCAGTCCCGCCAGGGTCTGGGCCAGGCTGTGGCACCCGAGCCTTATCCTTGACCAGGCGACCAGCAGGACAAGGGGCGGAATAACGAAAATCAGTGTCTCGTGCGGATAGGCAAACACCATAGCCCCGAGCGCTCCCATTGCGGCGCAGTGACCGCTTATCTTCCAGTAAAGCGAAACCAGTATCCAAAGACCCGTAAGCGCCAGGCACAAGTAGCCGAGCGTCACCAGGGCGCCGGGCCCGCCGACGAAACCGTAGAGAACAAGGGAAAACACGGAGTAGATGAAAATAATACTGAGCGGCCTTATCCGCTCCTCCCTCACGCTTATATGAAAATCCGTCACCTTGCCCCGGCCCATGAGATAGAATATGTAGGCCGTCGGGACGAGCACGAAAAGGAGCATGAAAAAAGAGGTCCAGAGAAACTTGGCGGAGTGGTCAAGCGAGTAGGAACAGAGAATCACCGCGTAGGAAACCACAAGCGCGGGGGAGAAAACGGTGGAGACAAAGTTCGCCGCGCCCGCAGCCCTGCCGCCCTCGGCGGGGCGCGGAAACGTGATCTTCTGAGCTATGTTGTCGTTGTTAATCATCCGTGCTGAACCCCGTATAAAATAAAAACCGCATGGAGCGCAAAAAACAAGGGGTGAACCGAAGGTTTTGCGTTTTTTTAATCACCCTTTTAAAAACCGTTAACACGGCCTTAAAGCTGCGGGGCGAAGAGGTTTCTAAAACCCGCGAATAATCTGTATAATACGGGACGGGATGGCTGCAAAAGGAAAAAAAACCTTTTTTGGGGGTGCCGCGGGAGCGGCGACCGCCCTCTGCGCCCTGGGGGCGCTTGTATCGGGATACCTGCTTGTGGCTGATTTTTTGCTCGGGGGCGCGGAGCTTTGCCTCACGGGCAGGGGCTGCGACGTGGTGAGGGAGAGCCGGTACTCGAGTATCGGGGGCATCCCGATCTCGCTGCTCGGAGTTCTCGGGTACGCGGCAATGGCCGCAGCGGCCGTCTCGCCACTTGGGCGCCGCGCGAGGTGGAACCTTCTTTTCCTGCTGTCGGCAGCGGCCGTCGGTTTTTCAGCCTATCTCACCTACCTTGAACTTTTCATAATAGAGGCGTTTTGCTCATGGTGCGTCGCCTCGGCCGCAATCGCGGCGGCGCTGTTTCTGCTCGCAGCCTCTCAAGTAACCGGCGGCGTCATAAGATCATTCGGCAAAGCGGCGGCAGTGTTTGTCTTGGTGTTTGCCGCATCCTACTCCATTCATTCCCCCGCGCCGCAGGGGAATCCACAGTCAGCGGCCACCTTCTACCAGGTAAGCCTTGCGAAATACCTCGCCGAGCGCGGAGCTACCATGTACGGCTCACACACCTGCGCTCACTGCGAGAAGCAGAAGGAGCTTTTCGGTGGGGCCTTCGGCTACATAACCTACGTTGAGTGCAGCCGAAGCGGTCCCGACCCCGACCCCGCTCTCTGCGCGGCCAAGAACATAAAAAGCTACCCCACCTGGGAAATCGGCGGAGAGTTCCACCAGGGGGTAAGGAGCCTCGAGCAGCTCGGGAGAATCTCGGGCTACTCGGGCAAGTGAAAGTCCTCCGCTACAAGGCGTTGCGATCACTTGCTATTTTTTTGACAAGGGGCTTTTATCAATTATTCTTATCTCGATATTCGCATTACATTAGTACTATATAACCAGCCGCGTCCGGGGCGGCAACGAGGTGAAGGGTGGGAAGAAGAAACGACGGACTATCGTTCATAGTATGCTGCAACAAGTTCGGCTGGACCAGGTCCTGGGGCGTAAGCAGGGACCGGTTCCAGCTGGTGCTGGGCGCCATGGGGATTTTCGTGCTGGGCGCGCTTCTCTCCTTCTTTCTCTCATACAAGTTCCACGGGGAAGCGCAAGATATCCGGGCGGAGAGACAGGCCGACATAGACGAACTGCTAAGCGTCGTCGAGGCGATGTCGCATGACATAATCGTGGACAAAAAACTTGAGGACAAATTCATAAAAAGGGTCCTTCGTCTTGAGAAAAAGCTTGCCTCCGTGGAGAGGGTGCTCTCTGAGAAAAAGCGGAGAAAAGCTCTCCCCGCGGGAGGACGCGGCTTCCAGACAAGCGATATCGGTCACGATTACTTTGACGCGGTCGAGAAGGACATAGACCGCCTCGCCGGGGTCATGAACTCCATTCCTTTCGGAAAGCCCACCCGGGGAGAAATGTCCTCGCGCTACGGCTACAGGAAATCTCCCTTCTCGCAAGCCAGGGAGTTTCACGGCGGAGTAGATTTCATGGGAAACACAGGAGACGAGGTCACAGCGACGGCGGACGGGGTCGTTGAGAAGGCCAGGTACGAGAAGGGCTACGGAAAGCACGTTATCATCAGGCACAAAAAAGGCTACAAAACTCTCTACGGGCATCTCTCCGAAATAAATGTCACCAGGGGGCAGAAGGTCGTAGCGGGAGAGAAGATAGGGGAAGTAGGATCAACAGGCCGCTCGACCGGGCCGCATCTTCACTACGAGATAAAAAAGTACGGAAGAAGGATCAACCCTATAAAATACATAAGATGATAAGGGAAAACCCGCATGTACAACAGCAAGCGGAAGAACAAAAACAATAACCCGGGTGCCGTGGAAACGATTCTGGGCGAAGGGGCGGTGTTCGAGGGAATCGTCTCGTGCGATGGGTCGATGAGGGTCGAAGGGGAACTCAAGGGAGACATAAAAGTCACCGACTCAATCGTGGTGGGCCCTAACGGTTCGGTGACCGGGGACATAAACGCCGGAGAGGTCATCATATTCGGGAAAGTAACCGGAAAGATAGATGCCAGGGCGCTTGAGATCAAAAGCACGGGAGAAGTAACGGGAGAAGTCGAGATCGAGACCCTGATAACCGAGGCCGGAGGAATCATGAAAGCGAAGTGCGAAATGAAAACCCCGGCACCGAAAAGCCCGGAGGACAAAGGCCAGGCCCCCGGCGCCTCCCAAGCCGCAAAACCCTAGTGGTGGTGGTTGCGGCGGCTTGCCTCCGGGGGATCGAGGACAGGCGCCGTAATCGATATCCGCGCGCCCGAGCGGAACTTCAGCTCCAGAATCACGCTTTCTTTCATGTCGCCCGAGAGGCCTTCGAGCATCAAGTGATAGCCTCCCGGTGAGAGGGCGACCGACGTGCCCGCCGGAACCTCAATCGAAGCGACCTTCTTCATTGCCATTGAACCTTCCCTCATCTCCGTAACGTGAAGCGAGACCGAAGCAGAGCAGCCGCAGCTCGCCTCCAGAAGTTCGTCTCCCGCCGAAGCGGGGTTCTCGATAACCATGTAGGCCGCGGTTACAGAAGTCCCTGGGGGATTTCGCCTTACCCACGGGTCCTTAACGGAGATCTCCCCCTCGCTCCAAGCCGGGGGAGCAGCAAGAAGTAAAACAGCTAAAACGAGCAGTGCTTTTCTAACGTTCATGGGCACCTACAGAAGAAGGCGTTTTACGTCGCCTGCGATTTTCTTCGGGTCAAGTTTTTCCTTGGGGTAGCGGAGCATCATCTCACCGCCGGGACCTATCAGGTAAACCGCGGGCGAATGAACCACGCTATAGTCTGATTCCGAGGCCCCCTGCTCCTTTGAATAAAAGGTCCCGCAGGCGTCGTTTACCTGCCTTATAGCCTGCTCCGGACCGGTGAGGCCGACTATGCGGTCGTGAAAAAACGGAATGTAGGCCCCGAGGCGGGCCACGGTGTCGCGCTTGGGGTCCACGGTTATGAAAAGCGCCGTGGCCCTCTCGTCTCCCACCAGATCAAGCACCTCTCCCAGCATCCCCAGGGTGGTGGGGCATATGTCCGGACAGTTCGTAAAGCCGAAGTTAAGCAGCATGACCTTGCCCGGGTGATCGGAAAGAGAGAACTCTCGGTTCCTGTGGTCGGTCAGGGAAAAATCAAAGCCGGGGCGGCGGTACTCATCCCCGTGGAAGCTTCCCTTGTCAGTGCGAAGAAAACCAAGGACCGCAACCCACACAAAAGCAATCAGGACCAAAGCGCTTAAAAGCAAGTAATGCCGTTTCATTCCATGGGACTCCCTAACAGATCAGGGCAGAAAATATACACCACCTTTCCGATCAGAACAAAAAAAGAGCGCCTCAGGGGGGCCGAGGCGCTCTTCCTAAACAAAAAGGAGGATGAAGGATGAGTATTGATCAATGTTTCTAACCAACGCTATAAATATAAGTAATTTACTTAAACTGTCAAGAGAAAATTAAAAAACTTTGAAAACAGCAAAAAAAACGGGCAGGACGCCCGTGCGCCGTGCCCGCTTAGTGGTTTCTACCAGGTACAGGGGGGATTCTACATCATGCCGCCCATGCCCATCGGTCCGCCAGGAGGCATTGCGCCAGCGCCGCCCCCATCTTCTTTCGGAATCTCGACAACCAGCGCCTCGGTGGTGAGCAGAAGACCCGCGACGCTCGCCGCGTTCTGCATGGCTGTCCTCGTCACCTTCGCGGGATCGAGAATACCGGCCTTTATGAGGTCCGTGTACTTGAGCTTCGCGGCGTCAAAACCGTTTGAGCCCTTCTGGTTTACTACCTTCTCGACGACTATGGAGCCGTCCCATCCGGCGTTGGAGGCTATTCCCCGAAGGGGCTCCTCAAGCGCTCTCTTCACGATGTTGACTCCCGCCTGCTCCTCGGGGTCCGCGTCGCCGTACTTATTGACCGCGGCGATGGCCCTTATGAAGGCCACGCCCCCGCCTGGAACTATTCCTTCCTCAACGGCGGCCCGGGTAGCGTTAAGGGCGTCTTCAACCCTGTCCTTTTTCTCTTTCATTTCGGTCTCGGTTGCTGCTCCGACCCTGATCACGGCCACGCCTCCGGCAAGCTTCGCGAGGCGCTCCTGGAGCTTCTCGCGGTCGTACTCCCCGCTGGCTATCTCTATCTGGTTCTTGATCTGGCCTATGCGACCCTCTATTGACCCTCTGGTGCCGGCGCCTCCGACAATCGTGGTGTCGTCGCGGTCTATGACAATCCTCTTGGCCTGTCCGAGATCGGTTATCTTGGCATTCTCAAGCTTCATGCCGGCCTCTTCCGATATTACCTGTCCGCCCGTGAGAACCGCTATGTCCTCGATCATGGCCTTTCTTCGGTCCCCGAACCCGGGAGCCTTTATGGCCGCGACCTTGAGCGTTCCCCTGATCTTGTTAACTACCAGAGTCGCAAGGGCTTCTCCCTCGACGTCCTCGGCGATTATCAAAAGGGGCTTGGTGCTCCTCGCCGCTTCCTCAAGAAGCGGGAGAAGATCCTTCATGTTGGCTATCTTCTTGTCATAAAGCAGGATAAGCGGATCATCAAGCTCAACAGTCATCTTCTCGGGCTCAGTCACGAAATAGGGGCTTAGATATCCCCTGTCAAACTGCATTCCCTCAACCACCTCAAGCTCGGTATCGAGGCTTCTTCCTTCCTCAACGGTTATGACCCCGTCCTTTCCTACCTTCTCCATGGCGTCGGCTATGATGCTTCCGACATTGCTGTCCCCGTTTGCGGAAACCGTGGCCACCTGGGCTATCTCCGTGCGTCCCTTGACCTGCTTGCTCGACTTCCTTATGCTCCCGGTGACAACCTCGACCGACTGGTCTATTCCCCTTTTAAGCTTCATGGGGTCGTGTCCCGCGGCAACGAGCTTTATTCCTTCGCGGTATATCGCCTGGGCCAGTATGGTAGCGGTGGTGGTGCCGTCTCCGGCTACGTCGCTTGTTTTCGAAGCGACTTCCTTTACCATCTGGGCTCCCATGTTCTCGAATCTGTCCTCAAGCTCTATTTCCTTTGCCACGGAAACCCCGTCCTTGGTTACGACCGGAGCTCCGAACGTTTTCTCTATCAGCACGTTGCGTCCCCTTGGACCCAGCGTAGCCTTTACCGCGGCCGCGAGCTTGTTAACGCCCTCGAGAATCTTCTCTCTTGCCTCGGTGTCAAATAACAGATCTTTTGCCATTTTATTGTTTCCTCCTTTGTTAGTCTTCTATCACCGCGAGTATTTCGTGTTCGGCGATAATCAGGTAATCCTCGCCGCCGAGCGAAATCTCGTTTCCGCCGTATTTTCCGAATATGACCCTGTCGCCTGGCTTTACGTCAAGCGGGAAAATTTCTCCGTTTTCAATGGGCCTTCCACGCCCCACGGCAACAACCTCCGCCTGCTGGGGCTTCTCAGCCACAGTGTCGGGGATTATGATTCCCCCTTCCGTCGTCTCAGACACGTCAAGACGCTTTATCAAGACCTTGTCATATAGTGGTCTTATCTCCATCTCTAATACCTCCTTTTTAACTTTTTAAAGCCTCTCTGGCACTTGCGTCTTCCAAGTGCCAACTATAAAGTAAGCACGTTTCTTGGGGTGTCAAGGGGGGAAAGGGAAAAAAGAAGCGCAAAGAAGCCATGAGGGAGAAACAAAAAACCCGAGACCGCCTGTGCGGGCTGGCTGAAACGGCCTCGTCGCTCCTCCCGCGCGTAGCCGAATGAGCCGACGGACATAACACAGACCTCGGAGACCTCGTGTCGAGACCGTGCCTCGGAGCATCAGGCCCACATCGCTCCGAGAGGGAACCGTCCAGAGTCCCTCACCAAATGACCCCGCGGTTTTCATAACACAAACCCCAGTTTATCAGCAGGAAGTCCGCAATTTTTACAGTATAAGCCTTGGGGGAAAGAGCATAATCGCGGACTTTAAGTTTGACATAAGAAGCTGTTGTGTTGCTTAAGCGCTCCCATTTCTTACATTCTTACAGAAAAAGCAATGATCCACGGATTCTGGAACTGATTCGATCAGGATTCAACAAGTACCACTGAGAGTGGAACCTCGCTTGCCGAATCGTTTCGCTTGGTTTCCAGGCAGAGATTCAAGGTCGTTCATTGCTTTGGATAGTCCGCGATTATACTCTCTAACTCTGTCAGGGATAGGACAAAAACCTTTGACACGATCCCTTTCAAGGGTTTTTCCACTTGTCGCTTCACCTGAGAAAACACACGGGAATCAGTCAGCTTAACATCATTCCATACAACACAAAAATTAACTGCCTTGTCCTTTATCATCCTCCTAGCGGCTCTGTCCGAAGATGCGATTTTGCATAAAAGCAGCAAGCTTGCGTAAGCTTTTAAAAGTTGTTCTTTCCCAATGATTCTTATAGACAATTCTCCAGAGTACTTTCTCTCCAATTCTTTCTTTTTTTCCCCGAGGTTCGAGTCTTCCAGCAATAAAACATTGCTGTCATTAATGAGTATATAATCGCAGGAATGAGCGTTGTCCATCTGGTATTGACCTTTGAGGGTCTTTCGATTTCCGGGAGCGGGCTTATCAACCGCGTAGGCTTTTGCGGGAAACTCGCACGTCTTGCCCTCCTCCCCCACAAGCTTCCTGATCTTCAGGGGTCCTGCGAAACCTTCAAGCGACGTCAAGATTGTAAGTCCTCCAGGAAAAGAGCGGAAAACGGCTCGGTCAGGTTTTCCTGTATAGCATCAAGTTTGCTGTCGAAGCCTTCTCCACCACCTTCGATGCCTTCAGATGAAAAACGGTTAAGCGCTATAAGTTCTTTGTTTCCTGGGTCTTTGTTCACTTCCACCTCAAGAAACTTAAGTATGTCCACGCTGTGGGTTGCGATTACAACATTCACGCCCAACCGAGATAAATCAAAAAGCGTTTTGGCGATCTTGACATGCCAAGATGGGTGAAGGTGCGCCTCTGGCTCGTCAATAAAAAGAAAAGAACCCTCGTCTATAATTCTACGCTCGATGAGCAGAGCAAGAATACCGATATTGACAACGCCCATCGCGACAAGATGTAAAGGTAGAGGGAGAACGTGTTTATTGTCTTCAAACCGCAGCTCTCCAGTCTCGGAAACCACAAGCTTTCCATCCATTACTTCTTTTGAGATCAGTCGTTCGTAGAGGTTCACAAACCCCTTGTGACAACCGTCGTCTGTATATTCTACTCTCAACGCCCTAGCCAGATCGTAGAAGTAACCAGGCACTCCGCTTAAAGCGTCCTTGCCCCCGCTATAAAGAAAGCGTGGAGCCATTTTGATCCCCTCCAGTGCAGATTTCAGCTTCCAGTAAAGAGGGGATTCCAGATAGATCACTCTTGAGTATTCCTGGAGTCCGTGAAAGCTCGCCTCATCCTTGATACTGAAATCAACCGACCTGGTGTTTTCAATCGTAAACGCACCAACATTATCGAGAACGATTCTAGCCGGTCGGGTTTGATCTTTTCTCAGGTTTGAAAGGTTGGCCGTCTGAAAATTCCGGACAAGGTTTTGAGAGATCCTCTCTTTTATGCCGTCCATGGCAAATTCCCTGGCGTTGTTCTTAAGTGCACCGCAGAAGCGGTCTATATCATCTTTCATTCTTTCCAAGGTTTTCTTATGGATTTTGCCGGACACGAAAGCTCCTTCTTCCCGCGCCCATTTGTCGAGGTTTCTCTCAAGCTGTACATGCTCCGTTTTCAGTTCCCTTGCGTAGGCACTGATATCAGGCCATTTTTCTTCCAGATTGCGTGAATATCCATGCTCAAAAAAGGTGCCTATCAAGCCCATAAGTGAATCCATCTTGGCAAGTGATTCTTCGTTCTCTTTGGCGAAACTGGAACTTCCCAAGTCTAAAAGACCATTGAGTACGGGGCGGGACAGCATGTTGAAGTACATCCGGGCGTGGTCGGCATTCATCACGTCGAACAGGGAGTACAAAAGCTTTGAGACAAAACTTTTTCCCGTATTGTTAGGTCCGGAGAAAACCGTGAATTGCCCGATACGGATTTCCGCTTCGGCTAGTCTGCCAAAATTCTCTATGTTCAACCTGAATTCCCAACTGCAGGAATTGACATGACACTTTGAGGGGGGTCAGAAGAACCTTATCTTGAGAACACGATTATCAAGCCAGGGGATTCGTTCTTCCATCTCCCCATAGCCAGCAGCTATGAGCAGCGGATTGTTCGCACGGCGTCCAAGACTCACTATTATCTCATCCCCCTTTACCTCTACTTTTCCACTTGCCCTCACAAGATCCCGGAATATAGTACTCGCCTTCGCTACATCATACCCATCACCCACTCGCTTCCCCAATACCCTGTACAACCCACTGGCCATCACCGTAAGCTGTGCGTCCACATTAACCTTCATAGCCACAGCCGCAGAAAGCGCGTCCATGTGAAAAAAGTCTATAGCGTCCGCTATCGTATTCTCTATTATCATTCGCCTCGCGTAACGGTCTATAAGCTTCGCCGCATTCTCCTCCATCTGATTGGTCAGAAGCAGCACCGGCTTCCTGCGTCCAAGATCCTTTATTGCTATCTGTCGTATATCCCCGGGATAATCCCTGAGCTTAACCCTCTGCTCATATATCTTAGGGGTCCTGTACTCCCTGCCCACATTGCTGAGCCTTATCTTCTTCCACTCAGAAGACGGCTTTGAAGCCAACACAGACACCATCTTCTCAGACCTTCTTCGTAATGTCAGAAACCTTATCCCCATCTCCTCAAGCCTCCCCAGATTGGCATACGTGGTAAAACCACTGTCAAACACAAGCTCCCTGGGCTTGCGCCCCGTACGCTTCTCCCACCCCTCTATGAACCGCAGTATCTCATCGCTTGCCCCCTTCTTGCGTATATCAGTGTTGGCCCAGGCAAACATCCTCGCGTCAGCATCCCTCGCTACAAACGCCAGTATCCCCTTCTGACGCCTGCTCCTCTTCGATACATAGTGGCGTTCTACCAACGCCGCGTCCCCGTGATAGGGAATAGCGTGGAAATCAAGATCAAACGATTCCTCCCCTCCAAGATTGACTCCAAGACCGCGTACCACTTTATACCACCTGTCCATAAGCCCGGGATTCATCCTCGGATCAATCCTGCATGAATACTCCGTAAGAGTGCTTCGCTTCGGTATTACGTTAAGACCACAGAACAGCCCTAACCCCTCATCAAGAGTCTCTGCCATTATCCGTGAAGGTCTTCCTATCCCCCATAGCTTCAAAGCAAGCAGGGAACGAAACGCGCACCCCGCCGGTATCATCCCGCTCCCAGGCATGCCGCTTCGCTCCACTATCCCGTCAATGTCTGCTCTCCCAAGATCATGGGCAAACAGAAACAACCCAGCAAACTCGGTACGAAACGTCCGGGAACCCAGATTCAGCACCCTTCGGTCAGACGTAGCCGCTTTATGTGCCCGTACAATGTCCAGCCTCTCATCCAGGGACCTTCGCGCAAGCTTCTGTACCCCCGCCCCTTTAAGCACACCGTGAACATAGGCCGAACTCACAGAAACACCTTTCTTCTTCAAAACATTGATGATGTCATAGATAGAAAGACGGCCTGATTTGCGCAACTCCACTATCCTCTCCTTGCGTTTGAGGGATTCGTCTTCTTTGCGTGTGGCTTTGCGTTTGCGCGGTTTGGGCAAAAAGAAATCCGGATCATCGCTGTTCGCAAATTCCGAACAGATGTTACGGACCGTTCCATGGGAGTATCCGAAACGTATGGCCACTTCAGCTGACGACAATCCGTCTACGTGGTATGCGCGCAGGGCTTCATAACGTTTTTGCTGGATTTGTTGGTTCCAGGAATCTTTTTGCGTGCGGTGATGTCATTGCAGATAGTAAATAGATAAACACACTATCACTATAGCTAATACTATATTCTGTATGTTCGTCATTGTCAAGCAATATTTGTTGGGGTTGGAGGATAAGGTGAGTTAAATGGTTTACTTGCAGTGGGTTAATCTGATATAGGGATGGCATATGAGAAGTTGGAGAGCAGTACTGCTGAATTGAGTTTTGGGTGGGTGGGTTGCTGTAAATAAGTGGTAAAGTGTTTATAAGTTAACTATAATAATGACAAATCTGCTTGACTTACTGCGAAAAAACACAGAAATACGGAATGAAACTTATCTTGGATGTAACTTCACTCCCTATAGTTGGGAATTCAGGTTCAACTTGAATAACATACTTTCCTCACACAAGAGGTATATCTACCTGAAACCGGGAAAAGGGCCAATTTTTACAGGATTAGATCGGCATTTTTTTCAACACAGAGCTGCCATCCCAGTCTGCCCTACCATGTCCAGCCTTCGGCATCGAAATCATTTTCAAGCACATCAGGAACGCGTCGTCACCTGCGGTCGCCATTTTTTCAAAGGCAGCACTCCAGTCCTCGCGCACACTTTGCACAGGCGCAAGCATGATTACTTTGTTCCCGACGCACATCTCCAGTTCGCTGCCGAGCCCGCACTGCCGATAACCGACGAAGGGATACGAATTCTCTTCGAGCTGCCAATAGATATAAGTTTGATCTTCATGCGCTTGCTCCTTTGCGTAAGTATGTTGTAATCACTAAACATGCGGGTTTCAAGTCCGAGGGGACGCAGTTTTTGCTTGTTCGCTCCATACACAAGACCCAAGCTTGAAAAAAACACAGAAAGTCCGACAAAAACGAACGCTCAAGGGATTAATCAAATGGACCCAACACCCACATGCTCAATTGCCTTCCCGGCTCTTTTGGGGTATTTTCCAGAGACAGGAATTTCCCCAAAAGGCTGAAGGAGGTCGGGTCTGAAGGCCGCAAAAACCATGAGCATCAATACGGAATTTCTCAGGCGCTGCCTTGACACTCTTGAACACTGCTTAAAAGAGCTTGAACGCAGAGACCCGGATGAAATTGCCTATGACGTCTACCGCGCAGCCTGCGTAAAAGAGTTCGAAATTATTCTTGAGCAAAGCGGCAAACTGCTGAGAAAAGTTCTGGGCCCCTATTTCGCCGATAACCGTCAGGCGGACCGGCTGGTTTTCAAGGATATTTTCCGCTACGCCGCCAAGCACGGTCTCATTGACTCCGACACCTGCGAGCGCTGGCTTTTATACCGCGACAATCGTAACGACACGGCACACGGCTACGGAAAAAGTTTCGCCGAGAGCACAATCAGGCTGCTTCCGGATTTTACGGCAGATGCCAAAGCGCTGGCAGACGTAATAGAAGGAACAGACGATGGCTGAAAGACTGAGCTTATCTTCAAGACATCGCAAGATGATCGAATCGTTGCTGCGCCGCCACCTGCCCGAAGTCGAGGCCTGGGTTTACGGCAGCCGTATTCATGGCCGAAGCCATGGGGGAAGTGACCTGGACCTGGCGTTGCGCGCGCCCGGGCTGCGGCGGATTGAAGCCGACCGGCTGAAGGCGCTTTCAGAGGCGTTTCGGGAGTCAAACATTCCCTTTCTGGTGGAAGCCCGAGACTGGACGCGCTTACCGGAAAATTTTCACAGGGAAATAGAAAAAGACCACGTAGTGCTCGTATCCGGCGGGCGGCATACGGAAAAACCAGTACCCTGAGAACGCGGAGAAATCCAGAACAGGTGCCGAGGCGGCGACACTCGCTCTCGGAACTTATGTCTCGATATCCCCGGCACCCAGATCCGACGCGATGGCCCGGCCCCGCTCCGTCAGCCTGTATTTCTGATTCCTGCTCCTCGGCGCGCTTCCCAGAGTTTTTTCCAGTATCCGCGAATCCAGAAGACGACCCAGAGACCTTTTGAAATTGCCAGTGCGGGATTCGTAGCCAAGAGCCCTGAGAAGTTCGGATGCCTTTTGCGGGCCTTCCCCACAGGCAATCAATATCCGGCGTTCCGTGCCGCTCAGGTTCACGGCGGAGGCGTCATGGGCCTCGTCATGGGCCCCGTTATGGGCCGCGCGCTTCTCGGATGTCTTCTCGGTTCTCCCGGGAGCATAAGTATGCGAAGGAAGACGGGTTAAAAAGTAGCTTCGTTCCCCGTCGATTTCGAAAACAGGGGCGGGAGACCCGTTTTCGCTCATGGCCTTAAGAATCTTGGGAATGCCGGTGGAGCGACCTTCGGCAAGATTCAATTCTTTCAGAAACTCTCCGATCCTGCGGTTGCGGTAGCGACGGCTTACCGCCCTGCCGACTCTCAGATCCTCGATTATGACTGACCCGTCGGGGCCCGGGTAACTCAACACGCTCAGTTCCTCAGGGGTTATCCGCACTTCCACGGGTTCCCTGATCTCGTAGGATCTGTGATAAACGGCGTTTACGACCGCCTCTTCAACGGCTGCGTACGGGTAGTTCCAGAAGCGGTCGGCCTCGGCGCGCTGCGGGTGCTTGACGACTGTCTCTTTCAGGTAGCCGCGCTGGATGTATTCCAGGGCGCTTCGGATCATCTTCGGCAAGGGGCCTTCAAAGATCTTCTCTTCAAAACGGTCGCCGCCGGGTCCGTTGGGAAACCAGACCACGTCAATCTGCGTCGCAGGGAAAAAAGAC
Organism: Thermodesulfobacteriota bacterium; assembly: GCA_965208155.1. Lineage (GTDB taxonomy): Bacteria > Desulfobacterota_D > UBA1144 > Nemesobacterales > Nemesobacteraceae > Nemesobacter. The sequence continues at coordinate 1,155,285 of OZ242322.1, read as the reverse complement.
CCGGGGTGGTCGTTGAAGAACATCAACCCTATATTCTTCGGGAAAACGGATTCGGGCGGACCGCCCACAATATTCATCCGCCGCCCAAGGGCCTCCATGGTAACTCCGGCGGCCTGATCCCCGAGACTGCTTCTTACCTCAGCGAGAAATTCCTCAATCAGCTTCAGTGACAAATCATCTATCGAGGATCTCTGGTTGTAACGGTCATCGAAAGGCACTGTGGCAGCGAGGCTCAGAAGCTCCCGTTCGTCGGCGGCCCCGGCACGCACGGTGCTTAACTGCTTCCTTATGTACCAAGCCCATTCGGAAGATTTGCCGGAAAGAGCGGTTCTGGCCTTGTAAGGTCTCGTCTCTCCTCCTGGAACCCAGATGACGAGAACCATCCTGTCGCCCCCGCACAAATCCGTACATGTGCCCTGACGCATACGGCTCTTATCCAAGGTGCCTGAAGGCAAACCGCTTGTTCGGCCACGGGTACAGAATCTTTACTGGTTCCTATTTGGCCTTCTTCATCCCAATTCTTCTCTCCCGCGCTTTTCAGTAATTCTCCGACAGGTTTTTTGACTTCATGCCGCTTCGTGGAGGAAAGCTGGTCTTCTTTCTTCTTATCCGTTACCACTTTTTCATTATCGCTGCTGTTCTTCATTTTTATCTCCCCCCTAATCATTTCCAAAAGCTTTGAGGAAACTTCAATATATTTGCCTTGTGGTTACACTGAATATTGCACTCGGGCATTTTCTCCTCAAGCTTCGCCTTGATCTTTGAGCATTCACTCTCGGTAAGCAAAGACGTGTGGCCTCTGCCACGAGTAAATCCTTCTTTGAAATAGTAGTATGTGTCTGAGTCTTCAAACGAGAGAGAAAGAATGAAATACTTAACTTCCTCCGCCCCTATTTTCTCAAATTCTTGTCTCATGATTTTACCTCCACAGTGATCTTATCGGTAGATTGTTTCCATCATTGCGAAACGATCAATTTTTCTTAAGTTCATTCGGCAGAAAAGCATCAATTTCTTCATCGGAGAATGTCATGTCTTCAGATTGCTTGAGTGCTTTTTGAGCCTTCTTGTATGCTTTATGAGTTGTGCTCGGAGCTGCTGAATAGATGGCATGTAGTTCGTCAAGCAGCCTGTCTCGGTCTGCTTGCAATTTTTCAACAGGCTTATTTCCCATCCGCAAATCCGTGATAAGGGAAAGGTGCTTCTCTCGTATTATCCAGAGGTCTGCTCCTACTTGGCGGTGTTTCTCAGAAAGTTCACCTAAATTGTAATCTTTGGTGTACATGTTCAATGCGAGCAATAGTGTTGATACTATAACGCTAATCAGGATACCGGTGTTGCCCGCACCAAACGCGATGGCGATACAACCGCCAGTTGTTATGGCCGAGAGGGCAATCTGCAACAACTTAATCCATGCAAGTCGCGATAGCAGGATGTCGGCGCATTTTTCATGGGTCTTGTGGGAGTATACAACACGCCCGAAGCACTCGCGCAACTGACCTTCGAGAGTAGCCCGGGAGTCATGTATCTTATCAGCTCGGGAATGAGGTTCCAAAGATTTTCCTCCATTCTTGCTTGGCAGACCATTCGCGCTTGGGGCTAGCTGATTCGTACTCTATAGCTTTGAGTGAAATATTATGGCATCTCGTGGCTTTCCATTGGAATAAGCTTTTCCTGTAAACATGTTGACCGCTCCCGGGAGCTTTCCAATAAACTTGGTGTTTGTCCTGATCTTTCATGAATCTGAAGAAATCTCTGCACATCAAATCGTAATAAGAATAAGACTTGTCTCTATGCTTCCAGCCAATGATGAATTGGTATGCCAGTGTATCAATGAGCAGTCCACCAATTGGAACATTCCATTTTCTTTTCCATGCACGCATCATTCGACTGAGGAGTATGAGATTGCCGTTGCACGCCTTGTTTCTTGTCCGAATGGCCTCAATCTCAGATCTCGGATTTGTAATTTTCCAAGAGCCACCACCGTTAGAGTCGGGGTATGTATAACTTCCATCTCTGTTGTAAAAGACGGGGGCGACCTCGAATATAATTCCGTCTTGAAACTTAACGGAGACAACTTGGCCATCACCGCCAATTCTTGAGTTCGGGTATGTCTTTCGCGTTGAGTTCCGAACTTCCTGAAGTAACGCGGACTGACCATTGCCTGTGTGATTGTCGTATCGATAGTAAAGGTGAAGAGGTAATTCGAATATCATGTCCAGATCGCTGAAACCTTCAATGGCTGTATTGCGACCGTAAGATCCTATATAAAGACTGTGTGATGTCGCAGAGTCAGTATTCCAAAAATCCGAGTTGAGTCGACGTGTAATGGTTCCGTAGCGGACCGATATTGTTCCGCCATCTCGGATCTGAATATTTGAGCAAAATGTGTTAAACCATTCTGCTAGTCCCATTTGTCCCCTCTATCTGCTTCTTTATCATAGCGGCTGGCTAACTTCTTGAGACTGGCCGCAAGACGCCAGAATCCGGCATTTTCAACATCGTCGGCTTTTTGCCTGAACTTGTTAGCGAGTTCACGTTCCTCGTTTCCTGTTGGGTCCATCACATAGGCGCCGCGCGCATTTGCCCAAGCGACTTCATACCCATCTCGCATAATTTTCGCATCTTCCGCATTCAATGCTTCAGCTGCTATACGGTCAATCCACAAGCCATCGGCATCTTTCGGGCAATGGATCAGCACCTGCCCTATGTATGTAAGTGCAGCTCCCGAGTGACCGGACTCAGCAGAAATCTCCTTAACGTGCCGAAGCCAATACTTAAACCTGTCTCCGTCAAGACTTCTGCCGTCTGCTATCCCCGGAGGCGTTTGCCATTCGTAAAGTAATTGCAAAGCTTTGTTTACGAGAATTTCCGCATTTTTTGACGGTTTCTCCGGTTCCGGGTCGGCTTTTTTCGAGCGGTAGAGCAGTCTGATTATGTAGCAGAAAAACTCCGGATCATCGGCGAGTCGTTTTTCAAGGAATCTGGGAGAAGCGTCATAATGAGGGCGATCAAGCAATGAGAGATATGCCCACTCGATACTGAAGAGGTCGTCACAAGATACTTCAGAACTTTCCTGAAGAAACTTGATGAGTTCAACTATATAGAACCCATCTATTTTTTCCTGTTCCGTTGGCGAAGGCGCGCAAAGCAGGGCGTGGACACAGAGAGAGGGGTTTAATCGATGTTCTCCCTTAAGAAGTATCGAACCAAGACAGTATATGGCGGCCCTGGGTCTCTTGTGCTCTATCAGTTTTTCAATTCCGCAACTTGGGTCTTCATCGGTATTGTATCTTCTCACGTTGGCTACTGACCAGTATTCCCCTTGTTTTTCACCTAGCCATCTGTCCGCCCGCTCCCAGGTTTCCCGGGTAAATGGCAGGATTCCCAGGAATTGCCCGGTCTGTTCTTCGGTCCAAGCACTCCTGTCAAGCCCGTCAACCCACGACCAGCCCTTTGCGCTGTAGCGACTCAGAACATAGTTGATCACAAACGAAGCAATTTTCCTGTTCTCAGAACCAAGATACTCGGGCAGCAGAAACATATCGACTCTCTCGTCGGCGACAGCGCCAAGGGCCCAGCCGACCTGCTCGGGAGATTCCACTGACTCGGCAAACCTGATCACCGATTCAATCCTATCTGATTCAAATATTTCCCTGATGGCCTGTTGACGACGCTCCGCGAGTTTTCTTTCCTGTTCTTCCAAGTTGCCTTTTTCTTCGAAGAGATTTCCCCACGTAGCGGAAAACAGCTGCCGGTACAGATCAAAAGGATTCGATGGAGGCAGATTTTCGGTAACTTTCTCAACAGCCAAGAGAGATTCGCTATCAAGAGCCCATTTAGCATCTGGGTGTCGTTTGTGTTTTCTGATGACATTGGTGAGATGGTTCCATAGGTACAGTTTCTGATCTTCAGGGAGAGCCAGGACGGCATCCGATGACAGGACTTCCAGCAGTTCATCAAACGAAGACCTGGGAAGTTCATTCAGATTGTCGGCAAGTTCTGCCAGTCTTGCGGAGTCATATCCAGCCTCTGAAACGGCAAGCTCCGCGTAAAACGACACCTGCTCCCAGTATTCCTCATGAGAGACTGTTCTTTTTCCATCCTCCGGTATCGCAATGTCGCACCAAGAAGGCTTATATGAACCTGAAGATGTCCTGTTTCGGCCGGGAAGCATGTTGATAACAAGATCCCAGCCGATCTGTGAGTGGTTTTTCAGGATTGTTGTGACTGCCACCTTGCGTTTTTCGACTGAAGCAAGAGTTTGCGGAAGCCATGGAAGCAGTATGGTTACAAGAGAATTAAAAGGCCTGTTTGCCCAGTCGCCACCAGGATCACGGCTTGCGATATCAGCAAGAATGGCGCATGCTCGAACCAGGTACTCCTTATCCCATGCAAGCCCTTCAAGGGCCCAGAGCAACCCTGTAATATAGGTTTTTCCGGTGAGTCCGTCGCCTTCCTGAGCGAAAAGTTCATCGAAAGGGCAAGGGGATGATGTCAGTGCTTCCTCGACCGCATCCAAAAATTTTTCCGGCGCGGCTTCAGACAGTAGCGGTAGCAGGTAGTCTAAGCTTCCCCACAGAACCCAATCCGCTTCTGATAACAGTTCCTTTATGATTAAGGCAGCCGCATAGTCGGCTTTGCTCTTAGAACAGCCGCTTAGTACCTGCGAATTGTTGCCAAGCATTGCAAGTCCCTCGGCCAGTCCCGATCTCAGGTCTTGTGAGTGATTTAATACTTTTCCGTGTATCTGTGCTGCGTATCGTTCTTCTTTGGGCAGATCGAAAGACGGGTCGGACTCAGTCAGCACTTTCAGGACCACGTTTTTAAAGGCATCAAGATGTCGGTCTGAGATTCTTTGCCCGAGCGAATCCCATAATTCAGCGCGTTTCATTACCTTCCACCTGCCCTCTTTAAGCGAGAGGGGACTTGCGGGAAGATGAAGAGTGGTTTCAATTTTCTGTATCCAGTCAGAATAGTTCTCTCCGACAAGTTCGCTCAGTATTTCCGTATCGAAGTTGTTGTTTCCGTTCCAGGATCCGACCAGATTCGCAAGTGCGATACAAGACGCGTGTTCAAGGCTGTTCCAGTCTGGTTGTTCGGTTCCAGTCTGAGTGGTTGTTAATTCTTCTGGAATACTGACAGTGTCTGGCTGCTCAAATGCCTTTATCAGGTCTTCTGGCAGATCCTCCCAGGTGATAGTTCCAGCTCCATGGTTCCGGGTTTGGGTGATGTCAACAACTCGTGACCATATCCACTCGGGGTGTTCTCTGTTGAACTGCGAGATATGGGACTGAAGCAGGGACAATACGACCCCGGTTTCCTCGCCGACGTCATATCCGAGCAGGTGAAAATGTTTGAGAAAGGAATAAAGTTTGTCTTGTGGAACATCCGTATCATGGTTGGCCAGTTTCAGATGATGCTTGATTGCGTTTAGTTTGTTGTCAACTTTGGTCGGACTGAATTTAGCTGTTTCAATGTTTCTGTAGAACGTATCCGCACTCTGGATTTTTGCCTGGTTCAGCAGCCACTGCACGTTATGTGAGTCCGTTCTGTTAAGGGGACCGGTAATTAGCGCTATGACATCTTCCCCCTTGGTGAAAATGTCAGGATTGTTAAAGTCATTCCAAGCCGCTTTTATAATTTCTGAGAAGTCGGAATCTCCTTTTGTTAAGGCGATGGAATGTTTTACCTGCCCGAGAAGCTTTCCGCGTTGCCCGGTATTTGGATTTTCAACAAAGACAATCAGATCATCGGTTTCAAACCCGTCGACTCTTCCCTGTAGCTTGATTTCTGCAATCGGCCAGCGTGGCAGACAAGGAGCGTAACCACCGGTGAGCATCAAGGTAACGAATGAAGCCTGAACATGAGCTTCGAAGTGATAACCTCCACCTCCGGTTGAAAACGGGTTGCTGAGAGTTTTACGTTTTTTTGTCATTCGGTTTGATGATGCTCACGAGTTGTTCCCCTTTCTGAGCGTGGGAGCGTATCCCAAAACATGATTACAATTTATCTTTGCTTACAAGCGTAAAAATCTGCAATGCCTTATCTCTTAAATAAAAGTAGAATCTTTTTGACCTTCTTCGCATTAACCAAGTCAGAATTATTGAAATTCCAAGAACTAAGATGTCTTGTGGTGAAAAGCAGTTGTGGATAACCGTATACAGCATGAAAAACGAGTTTATCCCGAAAACCACTGCCCACCCCCTGTACAGGCCGTAATAGGCATTGAAGGCTTGAATCTGTCCAGTTTTATCCTTGGCGGATGAAGTCATGTAGCACAGCAACCAAATTTCGTTCAGCGATTGGTTTTCCACCTCGAAATATTTTTCCGCTTCTCCAAGTATTTCCTTCTGGGAATCGGAGAAGTCGGTTTTGTCTTCACAGATAAAGATGTTTGCCAATGCCTGCACTACATGGCCCGTAAAATACGCAAGAGGTAACAGTACCAAGAATTTCTGATGGGAGAAAACAGATGTGGCGAGCGCGGAATCAAGTTTCTTCAGTAAAAACAGGTCAAAGGCTATGCACAGTAACGCAACACCGCCGACAAACAAATAGCCGAACTGGTCATAAATGTTGAATCTTGAGAAAACTCTATTTTCCATCGTCGCTACCCCTGCGCCATGGCGGTTGTTTCAAAATCATTCATGTTTCTTCGCGTAAGAAGGGATTGCCCGCCATCTGAATTAGTAGAGAAAACATGTTGAGCAACTCGCTGGTAGACGGCTACGGCTTCTGAGTGAGGGTGGTCGTATTGATTGCCTACTCCCGCGCTTATCAGCACTGTGTTGGGCGAGACCAAGGTAACGGTTTTCGGGTTACACCCGCTTTTGGAACCATGGTGGGGTGCGGCCATAACATCGGATTTCAAGGTCTCTCCGAACAATCTGTTTATTGTATCCCAGCGTTCCGTCTCTGTATCTCCTGTTACGAGATACGAAAACCCCCTCGCCTCCGACCCGGTCAGCTTTAATACCAAGCTGCAGTTGTTGGAACTATCCATATCTTCGATGTGTGGTGAAAACAACTCGAATTCGAAACATGTTGCCAAATTGCAAAAAAGCCGCTGGTTCAGTTTATCAAGACGGACGGAGAGTTTTTTCAGGGGATGGTTTGTATTTTTACGGCGACGCTCATGTTTTCTGATCACATCAAAGACTGAAGCCGCGTTGTCCGTATCATGGTAGTATCTTGGATACATAATCCAGTCAGGCTGACACGATAACAGTATGAAGTCCACCCCGTCCGGACAGGCGTGGTCGTCGTCAAGTCCTGTGAGCATGAGGCCGACAACCTTTTTCCCTTTCGTAAAAGTATTGAGTTGAGATTTGATCCTGGATGTAAGCTCTTTGTCTGAAACTGGCATGAAGGAATCAATGACTACGGCTTCATTCAAATTTCGCGCCGCCGCGAGGGCCCCCTGCCCCACGTATATGGTCAGTAGATTCATTTTACTTTTCGCCTTTCCTCTCATTCAAAATGCGGTCGCTTCTTTTGTCCGTTATAAGCACTGCTTCATACAGCCGTTTATCTAAAATGCTTTGAATGGTGAAGGCCGCCTCCCGGGCGGAGTTAAATTGCAGTTTTTTTATTTCTTCAATTGGTTCGGCTAATTCTTTGCGGCCGTCTTTAAGACGCGCGACGTAGCTTGTATTGCTGCCGTCATTTATTTCGGCTATCGCGGCGGCTATGCCGATACCGTCAATCAATTCGACCGATCCCTTCCAGTAAACGGTTCCGATCTCGCTGGAGAAAAATGGTTGCAGTTCCGGAAAAAACTCTTTCAGGAATTGTTGATCAATACCGCGGTCAGTGACTTTAACGGCAGGTTCGTTAATGCTGGTTTCAGTTCTCTCTTTTTTCTGTTCTGAGGCAGTGCTTTGTGGCCACCAAAGTGGCTCGTCTGTGATCTTGACGGCTTCTTGTGGAATCTCGTAAATAGCCGGGTCGTCCCTGAACAGTATAAAGTGCCTGATGTTATACCGGTTAAGCGGACTGGTTGCATCACCCCGGTTCACAACCAGTAAAGCATAAAAAAACTGCGTGTTATGCTTTTTATGATTGACTGTGCGTCTGTAAGTTGTTCTGTCTCCCCCGCTTAATGTCGGATAGCCGTTAACATGGTGCGTGTGCCAGCTGCCCAGATGCTCAACCTCGGGATGCTCGCCTTCAATTTTGCGAAATATGCTTGCCTGAAATTCTCCATCCTGAAAAAGGCTGGTTGCCGTGCGGCGAGTTTTCGGGCCTGGTTCAATCACCCCTGTAACGTGAATTACAAGGCGCTCGTCGGAATCAGTCGTGTAAGTGCCGATGAGACGACCACCGGTTTCGTCCACGTTGTGTTGGTCGCACTCGTCGAACACCTTGACGAGTGCTTCCTCGGGGAAGTGGATTTCAACGCTGTCAATAGGAATGTCCTTTTTCATTTACCCCTCCTCCCCGCAGACCTTGCAATCATCCTGAGGAGGCAGGGTAATGCGCTGGAGTTGGAAGTGCTTTTTGAAAGGGTGCTCGGGCCTGTTCCCCCAGACCAGATAGTTCTCCCCAATAGGCGATAAATACTTGGGCCGTGCGTTTAAAGCAGTGGCAATGCTGTCCAGAGCGAAGCGGGCATGGAAAGCGGTGATAAAAGAAATATCAACGATTAGTCCTGGAGAATCCTTGATCTCCGCAATATTCATACCGTACATTTTCTCGCGCTCTTCCTCAGGCATGAGATCTATTTCCCTGACTCCATCTCTGTACTCCGTACGTTCCAGGAAACCCTCTAAACAGGCAAGGCAGCCACCCTCTCCAGGTCGGTAAGCAAATACTTCCCCGCCGGTGCCTCTGGTGAAAACCCTGCCTACGACAAAAGGAGTCTCAGTTCTCACGCACGCGTCGTTAACCCTGTACCTCGAACTTTCATTATCAGTGGCCAGTACTACGACAGTGCTTGCGTCAACCAAGGCGTCGAAATCAGTTAATTCAAATATGTTTTTATCGTGTTTTTCGATTTTCAGATCCGGGTTCCGGTCCAAGAGAACATCGCTTAGGGCATCTACTTTTTTTTGCCCAAGGTAGCGAAGACCGCACACGTGCCGAATTACATTCTCCGGCTCAAGCACATCGTCATCAACAAGCATAAATTCAGTGATGCCCGACATCGCTAGTTGCAGTGCCACTATCCCGCCGCCGGACCCGCACCCGGCAACAAGCACCTTGGCTTCTGCGAGCATGCCGACATCAAACAGCTTTTCAATACGCGCGAACAATCTGCTTTTCATGGTCGTTCATCTCCATTGCCGTTTGATGGCCACCTGCCGGAGTCCTTCCATTCTCTATAGGAATCAAGCCATTTCCAAGTGAGTTCCAGCACGTGAAGCAAGCTCTTTTTTCCAGGATTCCAAGCTGTCATGACACCGAAAATACATAGGGAACCGTCTTTCCAGCGATGAGGGCAGTCATCCTCAATACCGTCAACATATACCCTTGGACTGTTGCTGGGATAGCCGTTCGGGAGCACTATTTCTATTGAAAATTCCTCTTGGGTTAGCTTGAAGTAGAGTTCTTTATCCCGGTTAACCCCGTTTATGTAGTTCGGGTGGAAAACATCAAGTTCGTTGCGGTCTTTTTCTATTCTTTTTTGGTCAATGTCCGGTAAAAATACCGAGACCGGGAGCAGGCAGGCTAACTGCCGTCCGTTGCGTTCAATGAGATAGGCCTTCCCATCTCTTGCGACACTGTCGATTATCTCTCCCGGAGAGCTGCGAAGAGTCATCATGGACAGCGGTTTGAATTCAACTGGTCTATCGAAACTCAATGCCTGACCTCCTTGCCCGGCCATCTGCCGGTTCTCAGCCATACTTCATACTTATTCAGCCACTTCGCTGTACGGGCCACTACGTGTGATAAGTCGTGCTTTCCTGGATTCCACGTAGAAGGGTGCTGATAGCAGATATTTCCGTCCAGAAACATGTGGCAGGTCTTACTGCTTAATGCCGGTTTCTTGACATAGACTTTTGGCATGTTGTAGGGATAGGTGCTCGGGAAAAGGATTTCCAGAATATAGATACGTTTTATTGTCTGGAGCGCTACGCGCACATAGGGATTCCCTTGGGAATTATAATAAGCTTCTAAGTATTCAAATTTCCGTCCTGCGTCGGCAACTTCCTGCCTTATTCGATGTAAATCCATTTATCAAGCTCCTTTATTAATAGCGTATTCACCGCCTAAGTCCTCCCGCATGGTGATAGGCTTTTTGCCTTGCAGTTCGGCAGCCCCTTCGTCCTGTGCTCTGATCTCTCCGTTTGGGAGGATTTCAATGGGGACATCTTCTTCCTCTTCCAGCAGTTTTTCCAATTCGTCGATAGTGGGTTTTTTTTTCATTGACTGTCCTCCTTATAGACTATACAGTTATACAGTCATATGAATACCCTTTTATGCAGAGGGCACGGCGAATTTACGCTAGGGGGTAAGAGCAGATGGGTTGGAGATGTTTTATATGGCTGTACCGGTTTTTTGTCTCAAAACTGTTCGATTTACCTGCAAACCCCCGTTTCGGACGTAAAAGTCCGTCTTCGAGACACAGCTCTCCCTTAAAATCACAGATTTTTTTAAAATTACAGCTCTTCGCAGAAAATCCCCTCAGAGACAGAGGCCTATAGCGGAAAACGCATCCGCTTTGTTCTGCGAAAAGTGTCTTGTAGCCTCAGGAACGCTCTGAAAATCTTTTTTCTGCCCCAATATCACCGCAAGCGCTATGTTGTTACACACCGCATTGTTAGCGGGAGCATTGCCCACCCGCATTGTGCACGCATCCTCATTGAAAGTAACATCACGTCTGTGGTGATTCTTGCTCTCCACTGACCAATGCCCCCTGTTCCACTCAAGCAACTGCTGCGGGGATGCCTTCTGCGCGTCTACTGACGTAATGCCGTAGGCGTATTCAATACTCTGTTTCCCCGTCTTTACGTTCTTTGCCCAGCGCCTCACCTTGAAAACCTGCTTTACGTGTTGATAGTCAGTCATACGGAAGTACGCGTTCATAACCTCTATTGAACGCTGCTCTATACGTCCGTGACCCTTGCTTATCTCCTCTTTGAAATGTCCCGTAGCGTCACTCTCCCACTCAAGCGCCTTAAGCCTCTCATACGCCAGCTGACTGTTGCCTTTTACGGTGAAGACAAAATCCGCTTCATGAACCCTGACAATCACATCAGCGGTCTTCTTCGTCGTATGCAAAGCGTCAAGGGTAATCACCTTCCCCTCTACGCATACCTCTTCAAGCAATGCGAGTACCGCGGCCACCTCTCCTCCCTCGTCCCTTAAATCAAGACTCCTAAGAGGCATACCGCTTATATGATCAACCAGAGTCACCACCTCATAGTGCTCCTTTCCGTTTCTGTTTGCGCCTCGTATACGCTTTCCATCAATAGCCACTGCCTTTGAAATCTCCATCTGTGGTGTGGTGAAACGAGAAACCACAGCTTGAAACTTCTGCGTATCCAGATGCTTTATCACTCTGTGCATTGTAGATTTGGAAGGGGCTTCATATCTTTGTGTCTCCTTGTTGTACCAGGCGCCAAGCAGTGCAAGTTCCTTCTGTGAAAGACTTTTTCCATACTGTGCGGCAGCAACAGCCCCCTTCATTCCAGATAAAGTGCAGAGAAGATAGATGGCCATAGTGCACTGCACCTTATGCTTTCTCCCCTGACCCCTGCGAAAATCAGGAATATCGCCTAACGCCTCGTAAAGCGAAGAAAGTTCCTCGTCCGAACGATGTGTACCCGCTCTTTTTGCCTTCCACTCATCTCCCAGAGAATCAGCGTTGCGAAGCATTCTCAACGCATTCTTCCTGAGCGGATAAACGTAGAGTTCCTTCCTGTTTCCGTGAGGGTCTGTGTAACGACCGTTACAACGGGCATATCCCTTGCTCTTGCCGACAAGCCTCCAGTTAGATGCCTTGTACATAGCTCCGTTGAAGTGACTGGGGTCTACGAAACTCTCCCCAAGCAACAGACCGTGTCCGTAGTGTTCCATCCAGTCCGAGCTTAACCGTCTTGTCATTGAACAGAGGAAATACGAAGCCAGATTGGGGAACTCTCCGGGTTTGCCCAGCACCAAAAACCGTGTGTTGTTGCCTATAAGATGGAGGTTTTGAAACTGACAGTCTTTTTTCCATTTTATCAAACGGTCACGAGGAGCACACATGAAAGCGCCTGCCTGCCATCCTGCAATAGCGAGCCATTGTCCCTTATGCTCTGCTACGTAGCGCATACCCCTGCCGGCGAATTGTTTGAAGCCGAGGTAATGATGTTCTTCCATGAGCGCGTTCCACTTGAGAACTTCGTCTGGACGCACTATTCTTACTGTAACGTCTCGCAGGGAAAACTGTGGGTGATTGTGTTGTGATTTGGTATCCATGCTTACAGGTTATACACGTAAACATGGAGAAAAGCCATAGCCTTTTTTAACTTCCCGGAAATCTTAAATAAAATTACAACCTATACCTAGCGTGGGATGGCCGTGATGCAGAGGGTGTCAAATTTTTCTCAGAAACATGGAAAAAGAAAAGGTTGGAATTTCCTAACCCATTAATACAACAAGAAATAATGGCGGTGCAGTTTACATTGATTACAAACAAGCAAGTATGACTTCGAGATAACAACACAAAGAGGGGAAACACTATGATAAAATTCTTTGAAATAGACTTCCTGGAAGCTGGCGACAAAAGCAGCGGTGACGCGATTACGCTCCGCTATCGTGACGACAGAGACACTGATTATATCCATGTTGTGGACGGTGGATACACGGGCGACGGAGACAAAATCGTTGAACACATTGGCAATTACTACGGTAACGCCACTTTCATCAACCATGTTGTTCTGACGCATCCAGACGGTGACCATGCGGCGGGGCTGAAGAAGATTCTAGAGGAACTTGGAATTGGCATTCTCTGGATGAACAGGCCGTGGGAACATATTGAAGAACTGCTGCCACGTTTTAACTATGATTACACGGAAGAAGGTCTCGTTCGCCGATTGAAAAAAGACTTTCCGCACACGGCTGAACTGGAAGAAATAGCCAAAAACAAAGATATCGAAATCAGACAGGTATTCCAAGGCGATCAGATTGGTGCATTCACTGTTCTGGCACCAAGCTTCAATAGGTACATCGACCTTGTTGTTGAGTCGGACAAGACACCGGAACCGGCGCGCGCGGCGGCGAGAGAAGGCAGGTTTTTTGAGCGAATCGCAACTTTTATGAAAAATGTCGCAGCGAACTGGGGCGAGGAAAACCTGAAAGGGGATTCGGAAGGAACAAGCCCCGAGAACGAATCAAGTATCGTTCAATTTGCGGAACTATGCGGCAAAAAGATATTGCTAACAGGAGATGCTGGAGTCAAAGCACTAGATGAAGCTTACTACTATGCGCTTATGTTGGGAATACAGCTTCCCGGAATTGATCGGTTTGATGTACCTCACCACGGGTCAAGAAGAAATTTATCTTCTGGTGTACTCGACAAGTGGCTGGGACCCCAACTGGAGAAGAAATCGGATTCACCATTGTTCACAGCGATTATTTCTGCAAACCAAAACGACGATGAGCATCCGAAGAAAGCTGTGATTAGAGCACTCGTTCACCGCGGCGCGAACATATTTCAGACGGAAGGCACGCTGTATTGGTCTCATAACGCACCTGGCAGGGATGGTTGGTCACAAGCCTCGCCACTTGAATATCCTACTGATATGGAAGAGTGAAAATTATCAGAAACTGCTCGGAGTGTTCCAAATCTCTAGGCAAAATGACATTTTTAACCTTGAGAGCACTCCGTAAGTTTCTGGGAAAATCGAATGGAAAACAAACACCACTTGAACTCCGATGTGCAACGGGCGAGGAATTCCAGACTGTTTTTTTTTGAAGGATTCAAGGCTCAGTAAAAACACTGGCCATTCGGGGTGAAATATGAACTTCGCCGCGCAATTGCGAGAGAAACATCAAAGACGATTTCGCTGTCCCGCGTGTTCAATTGATTCTGCGATAACGGAAAGCGATTTCGGGCCGCCATATATTCCCCGCACATCCAGTTCGCGGAGATTCTGAGTTTCCCAGTCCGCCAGGCATTTAAATACGATTGATACGGCCTGTTGCCTTGACTTGACGCGAGAACCATCTTTTCCCTGCTGTCTGAGAAATACGCGAACATGGTTGACGTTCGGCATGAACGCCTTTTTTTCAAATTTTCTCGCAAGCGCCATGAGAGCGTCTTTTTTCTCCTCGTCGGACACGCTTAACGATTCCACGGTGGTAATCGCGTTCGGTTTCGTTCTGGGCTTGGGTTTTTCCCCGCGTTTGCCTGGAAGCGTTCCCGGCGCCCCCATTCCCGTCGTCCCCGAACCAAGACCGTCCAGCGATTTACGAACTTCCTCATATCCGAAGCCGTCGACAAGAGCCGACAGGATTTTTCGTAAAGTGTTTTTTCGCATTCCTGTATCCTCGTTTTTCATTACAATCCCATCATTTCAATGAATTCTTCAGCAATTGCTCGAAATTCCGGTTCAGCGTTTCCTGTGCGGGTGGGGTAAGCTTCTTTCATCAGCTTGGGATATCCGCGGGAGTGGTACATTTCATTTTCCATTACGGGCCATTCGTACCTGGCTGCCTGCTCCTGAATATCGTTACGTGAGCCCGAATGATGCGGACCGCTGTGTGAATATGTCGATTCGCTGTTGTTAATCAGCACTCCACACACGTCAATGGCGTGGCTTGGGTTCTCGGATTTGAATTTATCCAGGGATTGTTTCAGAAGAGGAAATCCGATGGTGGAGAAAAATTCCGTGCGAACGGGAACGAGAACATGGCGGGAAGCGTGATATGCGGTTTTAGTGATTATTGATTCAGTCGGCGCGCAGTCAATCAGAACAAGTTGCTTGTCGCTCGTTTTTTCGGAAATAAACCTTGCCAGAGCGCGGGAATCCGGTTTTATGGACGAAATCAGGTTGTCCGAGAAATCAAACCTTGACGGGATGAGATGAAAATTGTTTTCAAGACCAACCTGTCTCACCACTTGGTTCGGATCCAATGGAGCGGAAGACGGCTGTTCGTCGGATGGCGGTTGATAACCGTTAAGGAGTTCCACAATGGATGGCTCTCTTTTTTCCATGAACCTCATGTAATCACTTTCAGTCATTAGGGCCTGGCTCAGATTAGCCTGCGGGTCTATATCCACCGCCAGAACATGAAGCCCCTTTTTTGCGGCGTGCTTGGCCAGTAGCGCCACAACGGTTGTTTTTCCTACACCGCCCTTGAGGTTGATGATTGATACCACTACAGGGGTTTTCCTGGACATCGGCTTCTCCGCAGCTATTAATCCAAAATCTGCTCGATGAAGTTAATATACCTTAACCGCGGCTTTGTTGCACCTGCTGTCGGTGTTTTTCACGAAACGATCTTCCGCAGGCGCGTCTTGGCTCGCCATGAAATTATCTTGGTGGACAATTGTCATTGAACAAAAAATCCTACTCGGTATTAATCGGGAGAGGAGGATTGCTCAGAGTGGTTTGGAAATCCAAAACCTGCCCTTGTGATTAAGTCCAACTTCCTATGATGCTGGCTATCTGTTGTTGATTAGGGAATGAATCAATTTTTCTGAACGTCCAGCTATTGCCGAGCTTTGTTTTAATATGGTTCGGTTAAATCCACGGACATCTTCGTCTTCAATTTTATCTGACAATTTCTCAGTATCGGGGGAAAAATAAGTGGTAATGTTCTCGAAGCTGTGGCCGCGCCCTGGATCAGGCATCAGCAGTTGATCACGCCTTACGACAAAGGCGGGACATGGTGTTGTGATATTGAGTACAAAGCGAAACCGTGGAACCGCGAAAGACGAGTTGTCCTTGTGATGGTGAAAGACTCTGAGGATCTTTTCATCACAAATCACTTTTTCCTTGTGACAAGTCTGGGAAGAGAACACAGCGCGCAGGATGTGCTTGATCTCTATAGAAAGAGGGGGAAGACAGAAGCACACATGGGGGAGTTGATGGACGTACTGAGTCCTTCTCTTTGCTCTTCACCCAGGGAGAAGAGTCATTACAGGGGAAAGAAGATAGAGCGTGAAGAAAAAGAAGGGGAGAAGACGGCAAGGGACGAAGTTCACCCTCAGAATCAGGCATTGTTTCTTCTTAATTTGCTTGCGTACGAAATAATGCACACAGGGCGCTGTCTGATAGAAGAGGCGAGTTCAAAGGGTTTTAGTTTAAGACGATTCAGGGAACGTGTATTGCTTGCCGCGGGCAGGGTGGTAAAGAGCGGGCGGCGGATAGTGTTCATGGTAGCTGGCAATGCGAGGGATTACTGGACGATGCTGTGGGAGAAGCTTGGGTCTATGCAATGGGCTTATAGCTGAGTCTATAAGTAGAGCAAAGATTTTGAACCTGAGGGTAGAGGTGCGGGCGAAATACGTCTGAAGCAGTCTGAATTCACGAAAATCCGGCGGAAAGGCTGTTTGTGTTGGAAAAATCGAGTGCCGGAATTGTAGAATCTCGGCAAGTCACCCCAAATGTTAGACAAAATACGGAAAACTACTCGATTTGTGATAGCCTTCTACACTACGTGAATAATACGGGATAATATCATTTGCACCGCACGGGAAGCTGAAACATACGAGAGGCAGAATGAGGTTGGTATACAATAATCGCTTTTTTGATTCTGGGACTTCGTATCTCGGATTTATTCAGCTAGTCCCTTTATATGAAAGTTCGATTGATAAGCTGGAAACTGCCAACGATAACGCACAACTCCTCCCGAAAGAGGACCTGATTAAAAAGACCGTTCAATGAGAATCTGCGCAATCTTCCTTGGATGCCTTATGGTTTTAAGTCCGTACTCACAGGCATACGGACAAACACAGGAGGAAACAGAAACCACGGGTTTGTATTCAAACACGAAGGGGTGGGTGAAAAACAGCCTTGACAGCGTGGTGGAATTTAGCGGAAATGCCGCAAAAGAGGGGTTAGGAAAAGGAAACAGCCTGTTTGGAACCGGATATGAATATTCCCTGCGCGGCCTCATATACAGCAGTGAAAAAAAAGAAGACGGATTGTACTATGTAAAAATCGCAAAAGATTACGCGGGCAATCTGGCAACCCTCCCGACCATCCTTCCTGTTCTCTCCCATGATCAATGGCTCAGATATCTCAGGGAATTGACAGCTTCAGCGGCCACAAAGTTCGACAAGACACTGGATTCAAAATACCTCGAAACCGCCAAGGGAGGAGGCAACCACAGATTGTTTGACGGGGCACATACGCTTGGAGGAGCATGGAGCAACATATCCAGGATGTGCGCCAAAACCGGATGTTCACACAAAGAGCAGGTAAACGGATATTTCAGAGCCCTGTTGAAAGACGCAGCCACGCCGAAAGGGCTGCCTTTTGTGACCATGAAGTTCGAGACCTATAGTTCGCTGGCTGAAAAACTGGACAAATATGGAATCAGCAGGAAGTGGACTTATGACGCTTTATCCTATGATGCCGTGGAAGTATTAGCTGCGGGAATAGCAGTGGCGACGGTAGTCTATCACCTGAAAACAGGACAGGCTGAGGAATTGTCCGAAGCCCTTGGCACGATAGGGATTATGAGCATCGTTTCCGCCAACCCGCTTCTGGGCCTGGTCGCGATTTCCTCCGTTGCGTACATGATTGCGACAGGGACTGACCTTAACTCCGCGGCCATGGCCGAAGGAGTTTTCAAAAGCGCGATTGTTTCCGGGGGGCTTGTACTGATTCCCGGAGCGTTTCTGCTGCAGATAACCGCAGCGATTGCGATTTCCCTTCTGCTTGAAAAAAACATGACGGAAGAAAAATATTCGTTCGCAGAAGACTACATACTTGAGAAAAGCCTAATCCTGAAATACTGGTTTGAGAGAAAAGGGGCAACATATCTTGTCGCAATCAAGGAACCGCCCCTTGGAACAGAAGACTGTATATTATGCATCTGCCCTTGAGAAATTGAAATTCCGAATATTTGGTGCTAGAGTTTAATTAACTGTACTTATTTGTTGTGACATCCTTTTTTAAATACTTAGTGCAACACAAGAAGCGGAAACTTCGGTTTTCTTACGGGAGTTCTCATTCAAAAGTCGCTCCACGGTGGAGACTTTGCTTTTCGTACGGTGCTGAAAACTGAACAACGGCAGAAACGGACCGTCTTAAGAGCTTGGCTTGAGGCCATGCAGATTGTTGCTCAATTCTAAGAGAATATCATGCTAAACTTATTCCGGTGTCTATGCGGTCTTATTGATCAGGTAAAACGATGTCGCATCGCTATGTTATAAGAAAACCAATTCTGGCCCGATTATTTATCTCAAGGGGCATGCTGGCAAAATCTCCTACAGTCGGACTTCCAAAGATTTATGTCTGATTTTAAGACAGTTTATAGAGTTTGTGTACAACCTTTCCTGCGTCATTCTCACGAAACGACTGTTCTTAAAGAACCGCTTTTGCCAAGCTAAGACTGAGTAAGGAATTTTCCATGGCTTCTTTTATTGATGTTGTTTACGAAAATCAGAATCGCCAGGTTTTCTGGTGTGGTGTGGAAATGACTGATTGTGAAGATTTCAATACGTTTATGACCGAAAATGTAGCTTCCCGTCTCTATGATGAGGAAGAAAAAACTGAATTTGAAACACATTTAAGAGGCCTTAGCAATACCGACTTCGGGCGAGAGAATTTGGATGCTATTCTGGCTGCTGATACTGAGGAAGGCAAGGACTGGGCCGTTGGTGAAGCTATTGCGGAAGCATTCTTGACTAAAGAACACGATGTTGTCTGGCCGTGGAATATGAAACGCGATAAACGAAATCCGAAAGCCAGTCTTGCCGGTGCTGATCTTGTCGGATTCAAGGTTAAAGGTTCCAAGGTTCAATTTGCGTTTGGAGAAGTAAAATCATCCAGCGACCCAAACAGCCCCCCTAGGGTTATGAAGGGTCGCAACGGTATGACTAATCAACTCAAGAATTTGGCGGAAGACTTTTCACTTATATACAGACTTATCAGGTGGTTGTTTTCCCGATGCAAGACTAAATCTCACAAAGAGTTGTTTAATTCCGCAATGGAATTGTTTGTTGATTCGGAGGGCAAGGCAATGTTCTTATATGGTGTCTTGGTTCGCGACACACCACCCATGGAAAAGGACTTGAGAAAAGGCGGGCGAAAACTGGCTGAAGTAATAAGTCCTCCGGCCATTTGTCATTTGTTTGCAATTTATATTCCCTGTACGGTTGCAGACCTTCCCTATCGTGTAACTGGAGGTAGACGATGAGTCGCAAGATTCTTGACGTCTTGGATGATTCGCGACAGCAAGCCTTAGAGCAGGCGCAGTGCGTACAGGTTTCGCAGGAGTTGCTGGAGTTTCCTTTTAGCGTTGACTATGAATTAATGCAGAAAACAGCAGTGTTTCTTGAAATTGCCGTGCTTGATCTTGTTTCTGATGAGTTTGAGGAGGATGGTGAGAATCAACGCGAGTTAAGACTTATTGCCGCGGATACTTTTCGTTTGCTTAGAGCTTTGCCCAGACCGGATGATGGATTGGAAGCGGGCATATTCCTGCTGCGAGCGGGAGCATTAGCGGTTCTGGGTGACAAGGGGGTTGACGCCGCTCGTTGGCTTAGGGAAAACAGCTGGCCGGAACTACCGGTTGAGTCACAAGATTGGAGCGAACGTACTTGGGCAACAGTTGTAGATGTGTGGCTTAGGCTTATCCGTAAGAACGGTTGGAATGACCGTGACCTCGTGCTTGAGCGAATATCCAGTTTGCGGGAAGTTCAATCGGTATTTGAAAAAGAGCATTTGCAAAGTTTGAAAATCTCAAACGCTAAAGCGACTGCTCTTGAATTGATCGGGCTCTATCATCTAGCCAAGGCTGCGGAAATTTTCGCTCATTACATGACCGACGGCGTTGTAGACGGAAAATACCAGATCCAAGAATTGCTGGACACTCATTTTGATCGGGTGCTGGCTGTCTGCAGGCAAGCAAGGATGATTCAATTGGAACCGTTGGCCATACTGTTGTCAGCCAGCGCGTCTCAAATGGCCGAAAACTCCATCTGGACTGTTACGAGGGCGGTTAATTCCCGTGTTAGCGATTTTGTGCGGAACCTTGTGGCCAGAGGTCGAGGAGACAAGGCCATATTTGACGTGCTGCCGCCGCAGCGGCGCGTCTTGGCGGAAAAAGGGTTGCTCGGTTCAAGCCGTCGCGCGGTTGTAGTGAGCCTGCCGACTTCAAGCGGCAAGACGATGATTGCTGAATTCAGAATTCTTCAGGCTTTGAATCAGTTTGATCGGGAAAGGGGATGGGTAGCTTATCTGGTGCCGACGCGCGCCTTGGTTAACCAGATTTCCCGGCAGCTACGTAGAGACCTGAGCGATCTTGGGATCAATGTTGAGCAGATTAGTCCCGCACTTGAAATTGACAACATAGAATCGGAACTTTTGTGTCAAAGCGACCCTGAAAACGAGTTTCGCGTTCTTGTCACCACTCCCGAAAAACTGAACCTGATGCTACGTCAGGATTGGGAAAAGAAAATCGGTCGTCCATTAACCTTGATGATTGTAGACGAGGCGCATAATATTCAAAACGCTGAGAGAGGACTCAATCTTGAACTCTTGCTGGCTACCGTAAACAGTGAATGCAAACATGCTCAGTTCTTGTTGCTTACCCCGTTTATAAATAACGCTCGCGAAGTGGCTAGGTGGCTAGGTGGCCGCAATTCCGAAGATATAAGCCTAGCTGTGGATTGGCAGCCCAATGACAGGGTGGTTGGAATTATCCAGGCTGAAAAAACGGAGAGAATAGGAAAAAAGAGTTTTGATTATCGGCTCAATATGGAAACAGTCCACACTACAAAACAAACGCTGGTTGTGGATGATTTGCTTGATCTGCAAAACAACAAAGAAATTGCTTCTACATACAGCAAAGCATCTGGTTCTTCTGTATTAGCCGCAATTGCTGCCCAGAAATTAAAACAACGCGGACCTGTTATAGTCATGCATACTCGGCCGGACTGGGTCTGGTCATTGGCTGATCGACTTAAAATAGAAATTAATAGGAAGGTGCCAACCGCCAATATCTCTCTGGTTCAGAAATTCTTGAAACTGGAACTGGGGTCTGAAACCCCCCTAATTGATTTGCTTTCATATGGAATTGGTGTTCATCACGCTGGGCTCCCAGATGAAGTACGCACTCTTGTGGAGTGGTTGTTTGAGAAAGACGAACTCAGTTTTCTGGTTGCGACTACCACTATAGCGCAGGGGGTCAATTTCCCCGTTTCGGGTGTTGTCATGGCTTCGCATCAATATCCATACGGGGAAGATATGCCGCCGGAAGATTTTTGGAATATCGCCGGGCGTGCCGGACGTATTTCACATGGAACGCTCGGTGTCGTGGGGCTTGTCGCTGAAAATGCTGATAAAGCACAAAAATTACGGGAATTCATTGACAGACAGTCCGGTGAGCTTAATTCTGCGCTGATTGAATTAATCTCTGAAGCTGGCGAACAGTTGGGCGATTTGAAGGGAATTGTTTACCAAAATCCTCAATGGTCAGCGTTTGTTCAATATCTGGCGCACACTTATCGGCAGATGGGGCGGCCGGAAGATTTTATAAATGAAATAGAACAGATACTTCGCAATACTCTTGGTTTCAGGAAGCTTAGGGCAGAAGACTCATCCCTCGCCGACAGTTTTCTTGAAGGCGTGTATTCTTACGCAGAATATATTCAGGAGCCAGGGCAGCCTATCAAGCTCGTTGACAGTACGGGCTTTTCTCTGGAGAGCGTAAAGGCTGTATTAAGTGCATCCAGCCAACAAGGTATCGGGATTGACGCGTGGAACGCTGAGTCGCTATTTAGTCCTAGGAATCAGGATCTTCGGAATATGATGGGCGTTTTGTTAAAAGTTCCCGAATTGAGAGAAAACCTGGAAGATGTAACAGGAGGGGAAGGGCCAGATGGTGACAAATTATCTCTTATAATTAAGGATTGGGTCAACGGTCTTCCAGTTGCTTATATCGCTCGCAAGCATTTCATGGAAGACGGAGATGATGAAACAAAGCCTGTCACTACAAAAGCTCTGACCAAGTGCGCGCAGAATTTATTCGGCAGATTAATACAGACTTCTGCTTGGGGGCTTGGAGCATTGCTTTCAATTACTGGAGGCCAACTGACTGAGGACGAGATGCGAACACTCAGCAACTTGCCTTCACGCGTTTATTACGGTGTGAATGACGACAACGCAATTGCTTTGAGATTGCTTGGCGTTTCTAGATCAGCCGCAGTAAAACTCGCCGACAGTATGAGCGGTATCCTGGATCAACCGCTTACAAATGTAAGAGGTCATTTGCGCAATATGGGTAAATCAGACTGGCAACGGGTGTTGGGCGAACAAGAAGGAGATGTATATAGAGGCGTGTGGCGTGTTCTTGAGGGATTGAGTGTAGATTAAAAATGACAGTAAATGGCTTGATCTGGTCAAGCCAGCGTTTCGTACAAGTAAATAAAGAAGAGTTTGTCTGCAAAAATTACCGCCCCAAACCCTACTCGCATGCACGGAATCACCGTGTCAGATACCTGCGGTGCCTTGATTTCCAGTGCGAAACTTGATTAAGGCTGGTCCGCTCTTTCCGTGCTCGTTTTTGGATCGAACCTCTAACTCGTATTCGGTGTTTGGCTTTAAATCTTCAAAACCGCAACCGGTCAACGGCGTCTCAAATCCAAAACTCCAGTCTTCAGTGCCCACTTCTCTAACGCGAACCACGTATGTAATCTGCGGAGACCATTCCGCTTCTATGATATCCTTTTCCATAACATCCCCTAATCCACTTAAAAAAATAGAGAATGTCCTAGTGTCCCCATTCCACAAAACGGGAGGTTTGTCCTGACTTGCTGTTGACCAGGCTTTTTCGCTCATCCTTTATTCCTTTTCAGTCATTCTGAACTTATCTGTGCTCTTCTTGTTTCGGAACGTTCCATAAGTAAACAGACGAGAAGTGGATCCATTTTTAAAAAAGGGAATTAATCAACTTGAACATATTTTCAAATCTATCGAGTGTGTTATTGGAAAAATCAGCTTCCACTCCATTGTTCAACGGGCGTTTATGGAATGTTACTTTTTTAAGATTTATCATAAGGTCTTCGTTTCCAAATTTTTTCTTAATTTTACCCAAACAGTCTATGGGTGCAAAACTTAGTTAGATTTTCCTAACGTATTGAAAACACTTGATTTACAGATGATACATTATACCACATCAAACATGTCAGAAGCCACGTTCTGTCCAAATTCCTTCTAAAAACCCCTGTTTTCGATCAAAACACATTAAATTCCCTGGTTTTTTCAAGGAAAATCTGTTGTAATATGCTATACTAAAAGCATCTTACAACAAGAAACAGTAAGGAGGTCTTTATGCTCTCAACCAAAGACTCAGCGAAAGCGCTGCGAGCCTATCTCAAAAAAAACCGTGTGGCCACTCTGCCGGAACTCTTGAAGATACTGAAAACATCTTCAAGCATGAGTGTCTACAGGCGTTTGAATGCTCTTGGATATCTCTCAAGCTACACGCATCGCGGAACCTATTACACTTTGAGCAATATTCCGGTTTTTGATGAAGCTGGCTTATGGCAGTATGAAGGCATAGGTTTTTCCAGAGCCGGCAATCTTAAAGCCACCATAGCGACACTGGTACATCGTTCTCCCGCCGGATACACGCTCAATGAGTTGGATACACAATTAAAAATCAATGTGCGCAATGCGCCCTTGCATCTTGTGCGTGAGGGGAAGATTACGCGGGAGGAGACAGGAGGCGTCTATCTGTATCTCAGCGCCAAGAGGGAGCGGTGTGAAGAACAGAAGGCGGCGCGACATCAGTTTCGCACCAGCGGTGGCGAAGAATTGCCGGGGTGGCTGGTTATTGACGTATTGACCACCGCTATAAGAGAGTACAAGCTGGATATGGACAGCGCTTCCATTGTAAAGTCGCTTGGGGACAGAGGACGCTATGTGACACTGGCTCAAGTCAAGCAGGTTCTTTCTGTGTTTACGGAAAAAAAAACGACGCTTCATACCTGATTGAACAATTGCGTCGTATGATTGACGCTTACGCTACGGGGCTGAGCATTCGCAATCTGTTTCCCGAAACCCCGGAGCTTGAATTTCAACCTGACGCGGTGGTTTGTCCATGCGGCGGCGCATTGAAAGCTTACAAGACCCAAAGACGCACGGTGGTCACTATGGACATCGGCGAGTTTCAAGCTGTTTTGAATTGCCGGTACTGCCCTGAGTGTCACAAGGTGTTCAGACCCGATGAACTTGATCGTCTCGTTGCCCCGCATTGCAAGTTCGGATTTGACGTGATTGAATATATCGGGCGGGCGCGTTTTGAACGTTCTCAAAGTCAGCAAGCTATTCAGTGTGAGTTAAAGGCTCGTCATATTGATATCTCGCTGCGCGAGATAGAAGTCCTGTGTCGGCGGTTCATCGTATACCTCGGCCACGCGCACCGCAACAGCCAGTCATCGTTGAGACAGTTTATGGAAGCATCAAGTGGCGGCTACATTCTGCATCTCGACGGCACATGCGAAGGCAGCAGTCCGCATTTGATGTGTTGTATTGACGGATTATCGGGTCTTGTGCTCGGAGGTGTTAAAATCCCCTCGGAGAATTCAGCGGGAATCATTCCTTTCCTCCGGGGAATCAAGAGCGCTTACGGAGACCCGGTTTGTCTGGTGCATGATATGGGCGGCGCTATTATCAAGGCGGTTCAAGAAGTCTTCCCTGAAGTTCCCGACACTATATGTCATTTTCATTTTTTAAGAGATATAGGCAAAGATTTGTTGAGTGGCCCGTATGATAGAGTACGGCGCAAAATGCGGGGATACAATGTGAGTGGAACTCTGCGTAAGATGATAAGAGAGTTAAAAGCGGAGATTGACTGTAATCCTGTAGACGCGGATGGTTTGCTTCTTTATCTGAAGACGAGTGATGAGAAGCGCGCAGAGATGAATCTGTCAGCAATTGTGTGGGCCTATATGCTCGCGGCGTGGATTGTGGAGGCTAAAAGCCAGTCAGACGGTTTAGGATTTCCATTTGACCGACCTCATCTCAACGTTTACCGGCGGCTGGTGTTGGCTTATCCGGCTCTGGAAAGACTCAAGACACAAATGTCCGAATCTGTGGCGCGCAAGGTAATTCTTTCACCCCTGCGCAGAGCGCTTAATGATTCTGTTCTGTTGGACAAGAGCGTGATGATGGAAGAAAGAACAGATGTATTTGACCGGCTTCGCGACGCGATGCGAATTGCTTTGCCGGACAGCAGCAGTGGACTTAACGATACGGGTGAAACGAATATGCGAACAATAAGACAAGGAGTAACCGCGTTTCGTAATGATGAGCAGATTGAGCGTCTTGGGGCTGAGGAGAAGGATTACGCAAAGATGGTCAAGCAGATTGACAAATACTGGGGCAGGCTTTTTACAGAACCTCTGATTGTGAACTGTGACAGGGGCACAATCGAGATTCAACCGCAACGTACTAACAACCTACTGGAGCAATTTTTTCGAGGAGTGAAACGCGATGAGCGCAGGAAAGGGGGCAACTGCTCACTGGAACGTACATTGACCACCATGGCCGAAGATATGCCGTTTACCAGGAATCTTAAGAATCCGGATTACGTTGGGATTATTCTCAAAGGAGAGAAAACCCTGGCGAAGAGTTTTGCCAATCTTGACGGAGAAACTGTCAGGAAGGGAGTGGAAGATACGAAAAAAGCCGTGCAAAAGTATCCCGGAAACATGAGGAAAATCTTCAATATCCCGGACCTTCCTACCCGCCTGAATCACTTCCCATACTCCAATCCCGGCAAAGAAAAACCGGAATCTAACCAAACTTTGCACCCATAGCAAACAGTACTATAGACTAACACAAAACATTAATTATTTCGTAACTGCCCCCCGATTGAAAATAAATAACTCAGGTGTTCATTTTAAATCGGAACTGGTGTTTGTTTATTTCAGAATCCTCATCCATCAATGGCCATTTTACCCAGACACCCGAATCGGATTCCGTCGGCTTGCCAGAAAGCAAGGAATGTCCTTGAAAAATTCCATCAATAAAATCCTCTGCGTCTGAAAAATAGTTTTTAAAAGCCTCTCTTATATCTTCTCCCTTCTCTCCCCTTACAAACACGATGTTCTTCCCGAGGTTTTCCCGTTCCAGTTCAGCAAGCTTCCGCAACGCCTTGGGAGCGGTTGGAAAATCCCATTTGGACAACCTGCGTTCTTCATCATCAAACATGAGAATGATATTCTTTGCTTCGGATACATCTTCCCGGATCACTTCAAGAAGTCTCAGCTTCTTTACAAACCCGATTTCTGAATTCAGCCTGTCAAATCCCTCAACGATTTCATTGTCGCCGAGATTTCCCAGACATGATTTCCTGTCTTCAAAGACCCTTGCCAGCATTTCGCTCGCAAAACGGAAAATCTCGAGCCACCGTTTATCTCCCTGTCCGAATTTCAGATTGTTATCCGTAACGAATCCCATAATCTCAACGGCGGTCGCCCAGGAATGCTGAACAAGTGTCCTGTACTGAATTTCAACCAGCAGCCCCGCGTATCGAGAATTGCCGTTGTAAGAATAGACATCATGCACGCCTCTGTATCCGTCATCTTTCGGGGATTTTATGTAGTCGTACTTGTTCGGGTCATTCTTCAAATGATGTCTTAATCTGGAATTGTGAAGATTCTTGCGGAACTCGTACAAAGTCTCTATGTTCTCGAAAATCACCCTGCATCCCGCTATGTCGTTCATCTGGGAAAGCTTCATCCTTGGGTGCCTTCTCAGCTTGTCGATAATGGTGTCTTTTCTCTTGTGCCTCTGGACAACCATAATCTTCCCTTCCGTGCGCCTGGCACGATTTCTAAGAAGCGTCCGAAACGTATTCAGAACCTGCCCGTGCGAAGCCCGCCAATTCTCCAGAATTTCTGTATCCTCTTCGTTGTCTTTCCGGTTTCTGAAATTACTTCCGGCCTTGTCCACTCTTTTTTTGGAGCATGTGGAAAAGCCATTATGGTTTCGAGTTGGTTTCATTTCTTCGCCTTCTCAGAAAGCTCGATCAGTTTCGAAAGCGCCTCCATAGGAGTCATGTTCATGGGGTCAAGGGCCGCGAGATCCTCAGCCAGAAGCTCCTCTTTTCTGAATACGGCCTCAGATTCCCCCTCCGGCTCCGCGTCGAATAAAAGCAGCTGCCCGCCTAGCATCGACTGGGACAAGGAGGCCTTCAGTTTCTCAAGGGAGAAAAGAACCTTCCTCGCGGAGTTAAGAACCTTCGCGGGAACCCCGGCAAGCCGGGCCACCTGTATGCCGTAGCTGTGGCTCGTGGCTCCCGGCAGAAGCTTCCTCAAAAACAGTATCTCTCCCCCTTCCTCCTTCACCGCCACGTTTGAGTTCGTGATCCCGGGCTTTACGTCCGCGAGATTGGAGAGCTCGTGGTAGTGCGTCGCGAAAAGCGTAAGGGGACCCAGATCATACAGATACTCAGACACCGCCCACGCTATGCTCATCCCGTCAAAGGTGCTGGTGCCCCTGCCGATCTCATCCAGTATGACGAGGCTTCGGGGGGTGGCGTTCTGGAGAATGTGCGCGGTCTCCACCATCTCCACCATGAAGGTTGAGCGGCCGGCGGCCAGGTTGTCAGACGCCCCGACCCTTGAGAATATCCGGTCGACTATCCCGAGGCGCGCCTCCCGGGCGGGAATGAAGCTTCCCATCTGGGCCATCAGCGATACAAGGGCCACCTGCCTTATGAGGGTCGACTTGCCCGACATGTTGGGCCCCGTGATGATCAAAAAGCGCATGTCTTCGGAATCAAGCGTGACGTCGTTTGGGACAAACCCTCTCTCTTGGTCTATGCGCTCCACCACGGGGTGGCGGCAGTCACGGAGCGAGACAAGCGGGCGGGGAACAAATTCCGGGCGGCAGTAACCGTAGCGAGACGCGATCTCTGCCATGGAGCAGAAAACGTCTGTCTCCGCCACCACGGCCGCCGTTTCCTTAACTCGGCGGGCTTCTGTGGCCGCGCGCCGCCTCACCTGCTCGAAAAGCGAGGCCTCAAGCGCGGTTATGCGCTCTGCCGCGGTGAGTATCTGCTCTTCGTATTCCTTAAGCTCAGGGGAAATAAAGCGTTCGCTTCCCGCTAGGGTCTGTCTTCTTGAGTAATCCTCGGGCACAAGAGAAAGCTTGGACTTGGTAACCTCGATGTAGTAGCCAAACACCCTGTTGTAGCCGATTTTGAGATTGGCTATCCCCGTGCGCTCCCTCTCCCGCCCCTCAAGCTCGGATATCCACCTGCGCCCGTCGCTCTGGATCTTGCGGAGCCGGTCAAGCTCGGGGGAAAAGCTTTCCCTTATAACCCCTCCCTCCCGCGCGAGGGCGGGCGGGGCATCCACAAGTGCGCCTTCGAGATAATCCCGCAGATCCCGGAAATCATCCATCCTCCCGCGAAGCGCCGCGAGGGCCCCGGAGCGGAGATCCTCCATGGCGAAGCGGAGTTTTTCCACGTAAAACGAGGAGTCCCGAAGCGAGGCAAGGTCCCTCGGTCTTGCGGACGGGGTCTCGATTCTGTGTATGAGCCTCTCAAGATCCCCAGTGCGTCTGAGCGCCTCTGCGAGCTCCTCTCTCGCGGAGATATTCCCGAGCAACTCCCCCACGGCTCCCTGCCTTTTTCCTATCTCCTCCGTATCAAGCAGGGGATAGCTCATCCAGCGGCGAAGAAGCCTCGCGCCCATGGGCGAGCGGGTCTCGTCCATCACTCCGAGCAGGGAGTGTTTCGCGGACCCCTCCCCCGAGCTTCTTAGCTCAAGATTCCTCGCCGTCCACTCGTCTATTTTCATGTAGTCGACGGTGTCGTAGTATCTCGGGAACTCTATCCGGGGCATAAAGTCCCTCTGGGTTTCCCGCAGGTAATCAAAAAGCACCCCGCAGACAGAAACGCATTCTGTTGATTTCTCGATCTCTGTGGCTTCGAGGGTAAGCACCGAGAAGCCGTCCCGCAGGATCTCCTCGCAGCGCTCAGTCTCCCATTTCCAGGAATCGACCCTAGTTACGAGCACACGGGGGCCCGAGTCAGGAAGGGACCCAAGCCAGGGAGGATTATCGTCTGAATCCCGGATGAGTATCTCCCTCGGGCCCAGATGCGCGAGCTCGGAGAGAAGATCCTCCCGGGAGCGGAAAAAGGAGGTCCGGAACTCTCCCGTTGAGATGTCGCAGAAAGAAAGTCCGAAGCCGTCTTCTCCCTCCGCCACGCACGCGAGGAAGTTGTTGCTTTTTCCTTCGAGGTTCTCCGAGTCAAGAACGACCCCGGGAGTTAGTACCCTGACCACCTTTCTCTCAACGATCCCTTTTGCCTGCTTCGGATCCCCCGTCTGCTCGCAGACCGCCACCTTCTTTCCGCTCGCGAGAAGCTTCGATATGTGGGGTTCCACACTGTGGAAGGGCACTCCGCAGAGGGGCACCGGGTTTTTCTTAGAGCGGTCCCTCGAGGTAAGCGCTATTCCGAGTATTTCGGAGGCGACTTTCGCGTCCTCATAGAACATCTCGTAGAAATCCCCAAGCCTGAAAAGGAGTATGGAGTCCGGGTGTTCCTTCTTCACGCTGAGGTACTGGTTCATAAGCGGAGTCTTTTTGCTCACGGAGGAATATTATACTGAATCGAAGCGGGGTTTCGGAATCGCCCGCAAGAACTGAAACAGACGGGGAGAAAACGCGAGGAAATGGAAAAAGCGATACCGCAGTTACGGGAAAAACCGAACCGGAAGATCTTCGGGAACATGCGGGACGGACGGGCAGGAAGGGAATCCGTGCCGCAAAGCACCAACAAAAAAACGCCGGGCCAGCTACCTTCATCAGATAACCGGCCCGGCGCCTTTTAATTCAAGCAGTCAACAAACGGTCTTTCCAGTGAAAAACCGCCAGGCGTCCGCCAAACTCAGTTTGAACTGCACTTGTCAGGAGTAAAACCGACATGCCTGACAACAGCATTGCCAGCAGCGTTGCTCTTTTCAAGTGCTTCTATTATCCTCTGTACCCTGGATTTAGCCATAACGGGAGGAGTAGCATCAGCATCAGCCTCTATAGGCGTGAAATTAGCATCACTAGCATCAACATTAACTATAGCAACAGTGACGCCGTCTACCTGAACTGTTGCAGCCGCGCCATCACCTACCACGACCGATTCAAAAGTTGGATTCGTCTGCGGGTCAAACCCCTTGAGATGAATCTCGTCGGTTGTAGCCATTCCCGCACCAGTGGTGAAATTCGCAATAGTATCAGCATTATCACCGTCGCTGTAAACTCCGAAAACATCGTTGCCAGCGGCTCCGGTAAGCGTGTTTTCACCCGCGCAGCCGACAAGCGTATTTCCGTCCGCGCTGGCGGTTAATCTATCGTCGCCCCCAAGGCCAAGAATGGTCGCACCAGTATTAGCAGTCATATTATCGCCATTTTCCGTACCGAAAACCATCTCAACGAATGAGGGAGTGTTCGTGACGGTAACACCATTCGTGCTTTCATCTGTATTAGCAGTAGTAGTATCATCGGGTACCGTCGCATAGTACAGGGTATCCATGCCCTCACCTGTGACCTCGGTAACGGAGGAAGCGTTAGTGCCGCCATCATTTATGACCCCCATGTAAATATCGTTACCGGCATTACCGGTGAACGTATCGTTGCCACCACCGCCTATGAGCGTGTCGTTGCCAGCACCGCCATTAAGAGTGTCGTTGCCAGCGCCGCCATCAAGAGTGTCGTTCCCACCAGCACCGGTAAGAGTGTCGTTGCCAGCGCCGCCATCAAGAGTGTCGTTCCCACCAGCACCGGTAAGCGTGTCTTCGCCAACGCCGCCTATAAGCGTGTTGTCCCGAGCGTTGCCGGTAAGCGTGTCATCTGCAAGTCCGCCTATAACGTTCTCGATTGTGCTGACTAACTCTGGGGTATCTTCCGTACCTGTATTTTCAACGGTGATCATGTCGATAATCTCAACAACAGTAGCATCACCAACAGGACCATCAGCAACCGTAGCTGCAACATGAGCAATGACCGCTTCGTTATCATCCGTCACCGGGTCATCTGACACAGCAGCAACAACCGTGGTTAGGTTAACTGTAACACCTGTGCCCTCGCCCTCGTAGCTTATCGTGTCGTCACCAGCGCCACCGTTAATCACATCTGCTCCGTCCATCTCGGCAGGGGTAGCGGAACTATCCGCCACGTTCGCAATCTTCATACCGTCGGCGTTCATATCGGCCGGACGGTTCGGAAGAATTATGTCGTCATCGTCACCGCCGTTGATAATATCGGCTCCGTCAAGACCCTTGAGCAGGTTAGCCTTTTCGTCACCGTCTATTAAGTCTCTGCCATGACTACCCTTGACGTTCTCGATGTCTATCAGAACATCCGTGCCTGTTCCGCTATCTCCAGCTGGACGCAGAAAACCATCTCCTCCTGTCTGAGTGGCTTCATGCCGAACCAAGGCACTACCGTCGTCCAGATCAACCGATACCTGCACAGCATCCTTGTAGACCGCTATATCGGTGTCGGCGCCACCGTCTAGCGTGTTGTTGCCGGAACCGCCTATAAGCTCATCATCGCCAGCTTCACCTTTCAAAGTGTCATCTCCGGCACCACCGTCTAGCGTGTCGTCACCGTCACCACCGTAGAGAGTATCGTCGCCATCGCCTCCGGTAATATTATCAGCACCACCCATACCCTTGATTTTGTCGTCACCACCTTCGCCATCAATAAAATCAGCCTCAGAGGTGCCCTCTAACATGCCGGGGCCGTCACCATCTTCGTAGCGGTTGTCAGTGGCGGTTGTTCCCACCGGCTCGTACTCTTCAGTTGTATCCGGCACGCAGGTATTACCAGACATCACCGTACCCTCTCCACATGTAGTCGGGGCTGGCGGTGCCGGGCACTGGTCGGGGTCGTTGTCTGGAGCTGCTGTACCGTTAGCACAGACATGCCGATCTACTGTTACCTCGTCATCATCATCAAAGCATGACGGAAGAACCAGCAATGCAGCCATAAGAAGCACTAACATGCCGACCATGGACACGCTCTTACCCCCTGCGCGCCCTGATCTTTTATAAGGCATTCCGTTAAAATTAAACATCTTATTCATTTACCTCCTCATGAATTGTTTCCGTATTTCGAGTAAAGCTTAACATCATCGTTTACTAATCTACATGAAAACATGCTGAAGTGTCAACACATTTTTTCAATTTGATTAAATGCAACCGCTTCGGGAAACAGCGGTTCGGGAAATCGGAAATATCCCGCATACTTCAGACAATAACACTGACAAAACTGAATTTCAACCCGTTCAGCGAAAACCGGAGCTTAAAGGCAAGCCAGGCGACGGCGCTCCCCGCTGCGGCCGCACTCAGCCACCCACTTAAATCCAGACCGAAACCACGATCAGGAATCCAAATTTTCGTATATCCGGGAGAATGACGTTTCGGAAACCCGAACGCAAAGAACCGCCCTAGATTCCCTTAAGCTCAGAGCCCCGCCTCGGATGCTCTTTCCTCCAGCGAAGCCTGTTAAGCGCGCTCACAAAAGCCTTCGCGCTCGCGACTGAAATATCCGTATCGACCCCCTGTCCCTGCGATATCACTCCGTCATCAGATATCCTGACAGTGACCTCTCCCTGGGCATCTGTTCCGCCCGTTATAGAAGACACGGAAAAATTCTCAAGCCTGGGGTCAAGCCCCGTCGCCTTCTTGACCGCCTTGAAAATCGCGTCAACCGGCCCCGAGCCCGTCTCGGAAACCGAGATCTCCTCCTCCCCCGCCATGATCGTGACGCTAGCCTCGGGCGATGAGTCCGTTCCGCCTGAGTAGCTCGCGGCGGTAAATTCGTAATAATCGGAGGAGCGAAGGAACTCCTGATTTATGAGGGCCTCTATGTCCTCGTCAAAAACGTATTTCTTTTTGTCGGCAAGCGTCTTG
This sequence comes from Thermodesulfobacteriota bacterium, assembly GCA_965208155.1. GTDB lineage: Bacteria > Desulfobacterota_D > UBA1144 > Nemesobacterales > Nemesobacteraceae > Nemesobacter. The sequence goes on along the minus strand of OZ242322.1, from coordinate 1,122,248 downwards.
AACTTTGTAAACGCGTTCTCAAAAGCCTCAGGCTCAAGAACATAGCCGTATTCCTCGAGACGGTCGCGAAACGCGTGGCGACCCGAGTGCTTGCCGAGCACTATCTGGTTAGAGGGAATCCCCACTTCCTGCGGGGTCATTATCTCGTAGGTGATACTTTCCTTAAGCACCCCGTCCTGGTGTATGCCCGCCTCGTGGGCAAAGGCGTTTGCTCCCACAATCGCCTTGTTAGGCTGCACGTTAACCCCCGTTACCTGGGAAACGAGCCTGCTGGTCGGATATATCTGCGTCGTGTTTATCCCGAAACTGTAGGGCTTCCTGTCGCTTCTAACGCTTAAGCCCATCACTATTTCCTCAAGGGATGCGTTCCCCGCTCTCTCCCCGAGGCCGTTAATCGTGCACTCTACCTGCCTTGCTCCCTCGCTTATGGCCGCGTGGGAATTTGCGACCGCAAGTCCGAGGTCGTTATGGCAGTGGACGCTAAGGATCACGTCGTCCAGGTTCGGGACGTTCTTTACGAGCGTATGGATTATGTAGGCGAACTCCTCGGGAATCGTGTACCCGACCGTGTCTGGGATGTTAATGGTGGTGGCTCCCGAGCGGACGGCCACGTCAACTGCGGTGCAGAGATAGTCTATATCGGTTCGCGTCGCGTCCTCGCAGGAGAACTCGACATTGTCCGTGTAGTTCCGCGCGTGCTTAACCGCGCCGCTTATCATCTCAAGTACCTGATCCCTCGTTTTTCTCAGCTTGTGCTTGAGGTGTATTTCTGAGGTGGCGATGAAGGTGTGGATCCTCGGGCTCTCTGAGTGCTGCACGGCCTCCCAGCCGCGGTCTATGTCCTTTAAGTTCGCCCTGCAGAGGCCCGCTATCTGGCAGCCCTTTATTCTCTGCGCTATCTTCTTAACGGACTCAAAGTCCTCTTCAGAAGATATGGGAAATCCCGCCTCTATTATGTCCACTCCAAGGCGCTCCAGCTGATAGGCGACCCTGAGTTTTTCCTCTGAGGTCATGCTGCAGCCCGGGGCCTGCTCTCCGTCTCGAAGCGTCGTATCGAATATGTGTATGTAGTTGTTGTTCGACATCCCTTAAACCTCGCTTCCTGCCTTGCCGCAAAAGCAGATTTCTACACGCACCCGGCGCAGTTGTCAAAAACAAATTCGCGGGAAATACGCCCGAAGCTCAAAGCGAATCCGTGTGACCGAGGTCCATGCCCGGGCACACGGCGTCTCGCACCGCGCGCTTAAGCTCCTTTATCTCGGGGAACCTTCCCTTATCCTTTCGCGACCACACAAGCTCCCCGCCCGCGCGCACCTCGAACACTCCCCCGCTTGAGGGAACAAGAGACACCCCGCCGAGCACCTCCCCGAAAGTGCCAAGTAGCTCCTGCGCCATCCACGCAGAGCGCGGAAGCCAGCCGCAGCGCACGCAGTACTTTATCTCTACCATTTCGCCTTTATCTCCTCGCCCGAGGCGCTCACGCAAAGCCGCCTCCACAGTTGATTATAAAGGCAAAAAAGATATACTCAAAGGCAAGGGAAGCTTTTACCCGAATCGAACTTTTTTCCCAAGAGAGGCCGAAAAAATGAAAAACGCAATTCTGCTCGCAACGCTTGTTTTTTCCTGCGCGCTCTTTCTCGCGCCCCACGCTTCCCGGGCCGCCGACAGCGCGAAGGGACAGGAAATCTACACCACCTACTGCGCTACCTGCCACGGTCCCACGGGGCTTGGCGACGGAATCGCGGCAGCCGCTCTTGATCCCAAGCCGAGGGACCTCTCGAGCGCCGCGATCCTCGAGACCTACACGGACGAGTACCTCGTTAACGTGATAACAAACGGCGGAGCGGCAGTCGGCAAATCCCCGATGATGACCGCCTGGGCCGGGATAATAAGTCCCGAGGACATAGACAACGTTGTGGCGCACATAAGGCAGAACCTCTGCAAGTGCGAGTACAAGAAGTAGGCGGAGGGAGAAATTGCTCAGGTATTTCTCAAACGCAGACGGCTACTGATGGCAAAGACACAGAGGCAACAAGTACAACCTGTACCCATAATTTTTGAGATGTATCATGAAATTCATCTGTAATCTCAAAATGCAAGGCATCCTGTCTTTCCCTCCCGACATGCAGCCCTTTGAACTTCAGGATCTCAATATACTGATCGGGCCTAGCGGCTCTGGCAAATCAAACATTATTGAGGTGATTGAACTTGTTCGCGCGACGCCGATTGATTTCGCCGCGGCAATACGGGATGGCGGTGGAGTAACGGAATGGTTCTGGAAAGGGAAAAGCAGGAAAGAGGTAGCAGAAATTGAGGTAGAGACCGGTGACAGTACCACCGGCCTTAAAACACCGAACGAAGGGCGGGCTCTAAGATACCGCCTTGAGTTCGGGACAGACAATACGCGCGTTGAGGTGCTTGACGAGGCAATTGAGGAAATAAATCCTTTCCCCGGCCATGATGATCCTTATTTCTATTACCGCTTTCAGAAAGGCCGCCCGGCGATCAACATAAGAAACCGTTCCAAGACCAGCAACCCGGACGAGCCGCCCAGACGAATTAAACGACACGAACTGCACCCGGACCAATCCGTTCTGGCACAGATAAGGGATCCCGACCTTTACCCGGAACTCACTTGGCTGGGCAAGCAGTTCGGGCAGATTCAGATGCTGCGCGACTGGACTTTTGGACGCTACACTGCGCCACGACGAACTCAACCGGCGGATCTTCCCGAGGACCGGTTGCTTCCCGACTGCTCTAATCTTGCCCTGATCCTCAACAAGATTGAACACGATCAGGTGTCTCTTGAATTTACCAGCCTGCTCAAACGTTTCTTTCCACGCTTCGAACATATGTCCACCAAGGTTTCCGGCGGTACAATCCAATTCTATCTGCATGAAGCGGGGTTTCGCTCTCCTGTCCCGGCGACGCGTCTTTCGGACGGTACAATCAGATTCGTCGCACTTCTTGCCACCCTGCTCGCACCTTCCCCGCCGCCGCTTGTATGCATTGATGAACCGGAGCTAGGTTTGCATCCGGACGCAGTATCCCTTGTCGCAGACCTCATGGTTCGTGCGTCCGAACGCACACAGCTTATCGTGGCAACCCATTCAGACGCACTTGTCTCAGCCCTTAGCGGCAAGCCGGATACCGTAGTCGCCTGCGAGCGGTCCGGAGTGGGAACAACACTGCGTCGTCTCGACTCTGCCAAACTTGCGCACTGGCTAGAGGATTACGCGCTAGGGGATCTTTGGCGAATGGGTGAGTTGGGCGCAAACCCATGAATGTCGTAATCTACATGGAAGGCGGCGGGCAGGGCAGGGACTCCAAAGTCGCGATACGTCAAGGGATGGATACGTTTCTGAGTGAAATCAAGGAGGCATGTCGAGACAGAAACTGGCACTGGAGACTTGTGTGTTGCGGTCCGCGCAATGAAGCATACAGACGTTTCCGGAATGAACTTTTAAACGACAGCACAGGAATTGTCGTGCTTCTGGTCGATTCAGAAACCACTGTTAACTCATCGGGGACCGAGAAGCATCTAGCTGCACACGACGGATGGGATTTCCAGGGCATTGACAAAGACACTGTTCATCTAATGGTTCAGACTATGGAAACCTGGATTGTAGCTGATCCGGACACACTCAAGGAATATTACGGGCGGGGCTTCCGGAGGAAGGCTCTTCCTTCCCACAAAAATCTTGAAGAAGTAAGCAAGGAACGTATCGCCGAAGCTCTGAATCGGGCAACTCAGGAAACCCAAAAGGGGAAATACGAAAAAATCCGGCATGCAAGACATCTTCTGCAACGCATGGATGCGGTGACCGTCCACAAACGTTGTATTCATTGCAAGCGACTGTTTGAGACTCTTCTCCACCTAATCGGATAAGCCATATTAAACTCCATAAACAGGTTAATCAAAATGCTGATCAGGATGAGAAAAGTGAAGGTGGAAGTAACGGCCATTACAATCGGTTAATCCGTTCCAAGTAACAACTCAAAATCCAGCTTTCTTATAAAGATGCTTTCAAGACGCACCGCTCCAAGCTCAGGTTCTGAGACATGATAACAAGGACGCAACTTCTGGAGATTATAGCCAACGGTGAGAATTCAGGCGTCGAGTTCAAACGCGACACCCTGCAAAACCACGATCTCGCGAAAGAACTTGTCGCTTTTTCCAATCTTGAGGGCGGTATCATGCTTCTCGGCGTTGAAGATGACGGAAGCCTCACGGGTCTTGTCCGAGAGGGTCTCGAAGAATGGGTGATGAACACGTGCAGAGACAAGATCAGACCGGCTATAATCCCGTATTTCGAAATCATTGAAGAAGTGGAGCCAAGCAAAAATGTTGCGGTTGTACGCGTTCCTCGGGGTCTTTATGCATACAGCCGCTGGCACAACAACAAAACGGTCTGTTACATAAGGGTTGGATCCCAAAGCCGTGAACCGACTCTTGAGGTGATGAGTCGTCTGTTCCAGCAAAGACATATGTTGCGCGTCGATTCCCGACCGATTTCGGGAACGACAATCAAGGACCTGGACCGGCGTCGGCTCAAAGACTACTTCGGGCGTATTCTCCAGCAGGACTTTCCAGATGACGACGCGGGATGGATTACCCTGCTTTCAAACATGGAAATTATGGACGAAGATGTAGTAACGGTCGGCGGTCTTCTGCTGTTCGGAACAACGCCGAACCGATATCTGCCGCAGGCAGGCATCAACGCCGTGGCGTTTGCGGGAACGGAAAAAGAATACGCTGCAAGAGAGCGGAAGCAACTTCGAGGAGCCATGACCCTGCTTATGGACGGCAACGGCAACCTTCTGGAAACGGGTCTGGTGGAACAGTCCGTGGATTTCGTCCGGCGCAACACCTCCGTATCGGCCGTTCTTGAATACGGCGCTCGCGGCGTGGAAAGGCCGACATACCCTGAGGATGCCGTCAGGGAAGCCATAGTAAATGCCCTGACACACAGAGACTACCTTCTATCGGGTACTGATATTGAACTGGCGGTTTATAGTGACAGGCTGGAAATAATCTCGCCCGGGAACCTCCCGAACGGCATAACACCGGAGAGCATGCGCGACGGGGCTCGGTCCTCCAGGAATCCGCTTCTCAAAGATTTCATGCGAGATTACGGATATATAGAAAATCTTGGGATGGGGGTATCACGGAAAATCATAAAAGGGATGAAAGAACATAACGGTTCCAACCCCGACCTCATTGAAAAACACGAACGCTTCATGGTGAGGCTGCACTCGAGTGGGATTTCAGGAACGCCGGAAAGAGAAGTGTCTGCCGCAAGACAACAGCTGGAAACCTGGCATGAAGAAACGGAGAAGCGTTTCCTTGACCTGCTTTCGGAGGCTCAAGATTCTATCTGGCCGTCGCTAAAGGATAATCGCTACCAGCTGAGTTACTTGATCTCTTCGGACGAGAAAAAGCCTTCTCCACGACCGTTTCTCCAGGTCTTGGAAAAGGTGGTTGACGGAGTCCGTGCTACGGTGTGGAAAGGCTGGAGCATGTTCGACCCGAAATTCCTGCGGGAAATCGAACCGGTGCCCCGACCAAGGGAATCGGACGAAGAAGAATATTTGCTTGAGGGCAATTTTATGAGTAACGATGTCAAGCCACACGGTGCGGGCCTGTGGTTTCCGGAACTCCAGCGCGTCGCGCCCGATGGACGCACGAGCCTGATTAGGGCCTACAGGGAAGACAGGCCAGACAGCGTTGAAAAGCTTAGCCGAAGCGTTGGCACCTGGCTGTCCCCCGAAACAGTTATCCGGGAGACAGCGGAACTGGTCACTCACGCGATGTTGCTGGCAAAAGAGTTTAAAACGGCGTCCCAAGTGAGTTTCCGCTGCACTTGGATGGGCCTCGGGAACCGGGAAATTTCTGATTTTAACCGTTCGGTTTATTATTCCCTGCGTAGCGTAGCGAAAGCGGACAAACTTACTACAGAGAAAACGTGCGCCGTGGAGAAGCTTGAAGATGAGTGGGCAACGGTTGTGTCCGATCTGGCTTGTCCGATACTCCGACTCTTCGGATTTGACCATTGCGGTCCAGACTTTGTCGAAAACATGAAATCAGAGTTTCTGTTCTAGGGTCCACTGCTGTAAAAACACCAGAGAAATAGTTCACTGAACGACCTTAAGTTTTTTCTTGGGACCAGCGCTTCTTTGCTTACTACGTAAATTGTCTCCTCTGATTTCTCCAATGAATCGCGACTCAACCTGATTGTGCTCTTCTCCCCAAGGCATTTTTCTTTTCTCAGGGTAAGTTATGTAAAGCCAGCGCATAGCACGCGTCACGGCAACAAAAGCATTATTGCGCTCCTCCTCTATTGCGCTGTTATGCCTCGCCCTGTAATCAGGGAAGACTCCCTCGCACATGGCTATTATAAACACTATATCCTTCTCAAGCCCTTTCATGGTATGAACTGTGCTTAACCTTTCAAGCCGACACACTTGACTCATCATTGTTTTTCAGGGCCCCCTTGTTTGAATTTGTCGCGCGGCCCTGAAACCCGCATACGCCATTTTGAACTTCACTACTGCCTGCCATAACTTCTTCGTACCCGGAAGCGGCTGTCGTTTGCTGGGCCTGAATCCAGCGTATCTCGCAAGATCAACCACGTAAGTGCGTATGTCGGGCACTTCATCAGGCCTCTTCTTTATAATTCCTTCATACTCGAGCAGACCGTACATGGCCTCTATCTCTTCCTCCCCCGCTACCTCCCGGGCCGGAGTGTCCGGCTTCTCCCTCGCCATCCTCTCAAGATCAAACACCCTGTACGCCGTAACAACGTCAAATCCAAGACACTTGCGCAGATCATCTGCGCAATCAAATCTCCTTTTCTTTATTCCCGTTCCCGTCTTAAGAGCTTTAAAATACTCTTCTATACTCCACCGAGCCTCATACCACTTGATCGCACGCACCGCATCCTCCGCTGTTTCTTCCCCCTCTGTGGTTAGCAAAACCCAGTGAAGACGCTCCTTGTCGCTCGGCGGATCAGGCTCAAAAGCACTTACCGCAAGCATATCAAGCGGCTCCACAGAAGCCCCCTCACCTAAAGGAGCCACAAGCTTCACTCTCGCGGCACGTATCTCTAGCATCACACTCCGACTCTCCCGTTTCCTCTTCCCTCCGCATGCTTTCACCTCTATCTCCCTTTTGGCAAGCACCGGCCTGCTCTGTATGTGCTTCCACAGATTCTCTGTCTCCTCCCCTACCACAACACGCCGCTTATGCCCCTTCTTCGAACGCACCAAAAGACCGTCCCCTCCCTCCACCCCCTCTCGAAGAAGTTCCCACATGTCCCCCTCCCTGTCACATACCGTAACCACCCGCGTCCCTTCGCACGCTTCTTTAAGTTCCCGAGCTTTGAAAAGCCCCTCTACCCACCTCTTGCTCTCCTGCTTCTTGTTCTTCTTCTTACCCTTCCCAACTGCCCTCACCGTGGCGTTAAGATCGTAAACCCCCAAAGGACGCCTCCCTTCCGTTATCGCCAACCCCACATGAACAAACAACCCTTTGCCCTTCCCCCCTATGCTCACAAGCCCCTCTGTCTTCTCATGCCCACTGTAATTAACCGTAGTGGTGTCCTGAACAGCCAGAACCACTCTCTCCATACGACACCGGCTCACCGTTGCTTCCGTATGAGGTTCAAGTATATGTTCCATCGTAACTCTCTTGTTTGACAGCAACCTGTACATCCCCCTCTGCTCCGCTTCACCAGGAAAAACCACTGGCAGCGGCTCCCCCGGATTATCGGCCCACCTCCTCCCCATATATATTATACGCTCCCTCACCCGTCCGTCGGAATGTGAACTGCGTCCGTATTCCACATCCGCCCAGTCTGCCTCTTCTGTGTAATAAGGCTCTGGTGTCTGTCCAATTACGTGCCTGGGCTCTTCGCACAAAACCTTCTTCCATCCCCCCAATATGGGTTTCATCCATACCGTCTTGCTCTCCACAATCCCCCCGCTCGCAGGACGCCCTGAAGTCTTCTCCTCACACATCTCCCACCCAGCGGCCCTGTAACTGCTCCCCTCATGATCACTCGATATGTAGGTATAAGCCGCCACGGGTTCTGTCCCGTGAATATCTCTCCACTCCACCCTCACTCGCGATATGGCAAGCGACAACGCGTGGGATGCCAGATTCTTTACCCTGACTCCCGGAAGCAGAAGAAAACGATGGTTGTTTATCACCAGACCAAGATTCTCTACCCGCGCCCTCGCACTCCACCCTATCCACTTGTCACGTGCACACTGGTGCCAGCTTGCCGCACAGAAACCTATGCCTCCCACGCGCCCATGATTCTCCGTGGTTATCCAGTAGGATATCTGCTTGCCGGGAGTTCTGCTCCAGCCCTCGGGATGATGAGTCTGTATCATCTCGCGCCAAAGCTTCTTCTCCGCCCCCTTCACGGGTTCAAGAGAAACTCCTCCCAGACTCTCAAGAGAACAAACCACATCCTTGTCCGGATAGCCCTCTCCAAACGGCGGAGCCTTGCCTCCAGGAACCATGCCCTTGGGCAGGGACGCAGGAGCGGGCAGCTTGACTCCGACGGCTTGCGCTATTGTGGGAAGCCTCTTGCGTGCGGACGCAAGACACAACTCCCCCCGGGCATTGCGCCAGTTGTCCTTCTCGCAAAGCCCCAGTGCCAGCCCATAGCGAGTCTGTTCAGGGTCTGTCGCCGCTTCTTTTAACCATTCTATGCTGTCTGATGAAAAATGACGTAATCCTATCCGCACGCCAGTATATATACCCAGCGGATATTAAGGAGTCAAGTGTGTCGGCTTGAAAGGTGCTTAACATAAGGCGGCCATCCGTCGGTTCTTCTTCAGCTAACTGGCCAAGAGCAAGAGCACTTTGAAAAGATTGCAGCGAAGTCCCTAGACTTTTTCTCTTAAATCCAACCCAGTTTCTGTAAAATTCTTCAAGTTCTTCCATGCTTCTCTCTATCTCTTGAACATGATCGTGTTCTGCTCCGGCAACCTCACTCAGTTTTTCACGGAGAGACTCTCTGAATTTCCCGATATTGGGGTCATCTGAATCTAGCTGGTGAATAGCTGACAGCAAATCGGAATAAAAATCTTTAAGGGGGATATCTGAGGTAACAACTTCCTGAGACCAGTGCTCAAGGATGTTCTCATTCTTCCATTTCTCCGGAGCATTAACACCGAGAAGACAGCAGAGTTTTTTTCCATCAACCCAATCTTTTGGATTCAGTTTAACTCTTATCCCGTAGTCCAGAATTTTTCCCAAAAGCGAAACCGGTTTCGCTGCCCGCTCCGTTTTCCTTAAAAAGAAAGGAATTGAGTTTCGGTTCAATGCCTCTTGCAAGGCTGGGAAAACAAACCGGTTTCGTGCAATTACAACCATGCGGTCAAGCGAAATATCACCTTCAATCTCCTCGTGTCGTCCAACTCTGATCAGGTTCTTTATCGAAGATACCACCCAGTCCGCTTCTTTACCCTCATCTGACAGTGGTTTAATTTCAACCCTGCCTTCTAACGCAAATTTCCGCGCCTGCTGAGATCCAGGTTTCAGATTTTGGCAGCGTTTATTACCAGCTTGCTGCTTCGGTAATTTTCCTTCGTAATTGCTCACCCCCTGCATCTTTTCAGTTTCATTCTATAGAGGGCTGACAATATTATTGCAAGATATCAAATACTTAGAAATTCTCTATGGCTTTTTCCCTGAAACCCATGTATAGAACTATACATGGAAGGTTTGGAAGACGCTTTACAGTCGGCCACAAGGGAAGAACTGCTGGCCAAAATAGTGGAGCAGGCAGAGAAGATTACTCAGCTAGAAGCAATTATAGTAGAACTGCAAACGCGTCTTAGCCGTCCTAAGAAAGACTCTGCCAATTCTTCTGTCCCCCCTTCTCGTGAAGAGAAGAAAAACAAAAATCCCGGAGACAAGAAAAAACGCAAGAAACGTGGTTTCGGTGCGTGGAGACAGTTATCGGAAAATCCCGATGAAATCAAAGAGGTAAAGGTAGACAGTTGTCCTCATTGTCATACTGACCTCAGCGGACAGCCCCAGGACTTGCATTCTGTACAAGAGAAAGCAGAAGTGATCATGAAAACTCATATCACTCACGCTCATCTGTACGAATGCAAGTGTCCACTGTGCGGCAAGCGGACAGTGGCAAAGGCTCTGGAGGGTTTCAGGGGCTCTCCGTTTGGCACAAGCGTAGAGGCGTTGATTTTGCTGTTGCATTATATGCATGCCATGAGTTACAAGCGCCTTGAGGAATTTCTGAGTCAGGCGTTCGGGCTTAAAATAAGTCAGGGAGCAATAAGAAACATAATTAAGAGGTCTCAGGGGAAATTTGAGAAGCGCTGGGAAGAAATAAGGAAGACGGTAAGGGGGAGCCCGGTGGTATGTTCCGATGAGACGGGGACTCGGGTGGAAGGGAGTAAGTGGTGGGAGTGGGTTTTCGTTTCAATGGGTGCGGTGCTTCACGTACTTGCTCCTTCTCGGGCAAAAAAGGTCGTAGAAGATATCATGGGGGAATACGAACCGAACGTATGGGTCTCTGACCTCTACGGAGCCCAGCTCGGACATGGGAAAACTCACCAGATGTGTCTGGCCCACCAGATACGCGATCTCAAGTACGCTGTTGAGTGCGGAGACAAGGTGTTTGCCCCGGGTATGAGGAAGCTTCTTTGCGAAGCCATGGATGTGGGAAAGCGTAGGGGCAGTCTTTCGGACGCAGCGCTTGGGAAACACATAGAAGAGTTTGAGCAGAGGGTTTCACAACTGCTTAAGACTGAACCCACGCAGCAGGACGCCGTAAGGTTAAAGAATCGTTACATAAAGCATAGAAACGCACTGTTTGTGTTCATGAAGAATCGGGATGTTCCCTATACCAACAACATATCTGAGCGATCGATAAGAATGAGCAAGATGATATTGAAAGTCTCAAACGGATTTCGTTCACAGTGGGGAGCAGACATGTTCGGGGCCGTGCGCTCGGTAATCAACACCGGAGGGCTGCATGACCTTTCTCCTTACGAATCCATACTTGCTACCCTTGAGGGACGCAGCATAATCAACCCGACATGACCTCACCTTCCTAAAACTCACTTGCTGGGGGGTGAGTAATTACTTTCCTTCAACTCGTAAGTTTCCGCAGAAAAATCCTGTATAAAATGCTTGAGGAGATAATCTGACGAGGACCCGTTAAATCCGTAAATCATCTGATCAGGGTCACCTACCATCATTACGCTTGTTATGGAGTCGCCACACAAGATTTTTATGAATTCGTACTGAAGAAGGTTCAGGTCCTGCGCCTCATCAACGCACACATGTTTATACTTCGCCCTGTAAATATCGGCTATCCAGTCCTGATTCAGAAGCAGCCTGTGAGAGTATACCAAGATATCATCATAGTCTATGCCCCCACTATCAAGCAACGCATACTGATAGTCCTGAAACATGTCCCACAGACCCGATTTGTCCGCAAAGCGGACCTGCACATCCCTTTCATCTAACAGTTCTCTTTTTATTACGGAAAAAGCATTCATATAATCCCGCAATACACGCTCTCTGTCTTTTTCCCCTTCATCATCGAGACTCAGATACTCATCCATATCAATCCAGTTATCCCGAAGCGACTGAATAAATACTTCCATGCGGTCTTTGTCTCTTTCATAAATGTGAAGGTCGTCCGGCAGTCCTATCGTATGACCATACCGGCGAAGAATGCGTTCTGCGACAGAATGTACGGTAGCCACCCAAGCTCTTTCCGCCGCCTCGTCACAATCAAGCAGACGAGTCCGCATTTCTTCAGCAGCCTTGTTGGTGAAAGTCAGAGCTATAACCCCTTCTCTCTTAGTATTTTCAAGTATAAACCTTACTCTTTCAGTAAGTACGCGTGTTTTCCCGGCTCCTGCGGACGCAAGCACCTGAAGCGCCCCGCAAAGCGGGGCCTCGACAATCTGCCTCTGATCAGAAGATAATCGGATCATTGCTCCATCCACCCTTCAATCCGTTCGAACGTTTTTGTCAAGGCATCGGGAATCATCTTCTTGCCGTTTTGGTTTTTAATCATCATGTCTGATAAAAAGCCCGCATAAGAAGGTTTTGAATCGTTTAACTCCTTTAACAAATCCTCATCACCCATGTTGTTGAATTCTCTTCTTTTTGCCTCTGCGTGCCGCTTGTTGTCCCCTGTTTTTAGGGAAACCAGCGCCTCGATAATTTCTTCCCTTCTTAATTGAAGAACACCCAGCAGTTCACTCTCTATATTGTTCCCCTCGCCTAAGAACTCAAGCGAAAAGAGCTTCTTGCTGAAATCAAACTTTTCCCTGATTCTCTCTATAGCCGAGTCTACTTCTTCTTTCGTGCTGCCATCATTGTCGCTGACTATGCAGATGGGTATATCGAAACTGAATGCGAATATGAGAAAAGGCCTGTAATTTTTGCCACCGACACCCACGCAATTCACCCCTTTCTCAAAAGCGGTGCATATTACGACCGAAAGTGAACACCTATTCCGAGGGAAAGTGAACACCTATTCCGAGGGAAAGTGAACACCTATTCCGAGGGAAAGTGAACACCTGTTCCGAGGGAAAGTGAACACCTGAATTTCTCGTTTTTTTCTTCACAAAGACATCATAAAAAAGGAAGTTCTGCTACCTTCTTTGGCAATCAAATCAAAGGAGGTGGCAGGGATGCCGAGAAGAAGAATGAATACGAGAACAATAAAAGAGATACTGAGGCTCAGGTTTTCTTGGAAGCTCTCGACAAGACAAATAAGTAAAAGCGTCAACGCAAGCGTAGGGGCGGTTCATCAGTTGGTCAGCAAGGCGGAGCAATTGGGTCTGGGGTGGCCTTTGCCCGCGGACATTGGCGATGAGCGGCTTGAGGAGATTCTCTATTCCAAGCCCGAGGCTCTCTATGAGGGCAAGGTGCTGCCCGACTTTTCTTACGTGGACGAGGAACTCACCAAAAAAGGCGTGACGAGGCAGCTTCTGTGGGAAGAGTACACAGAAGCCAACAAGGGCAAGAATTATTACAGCTATACGCGGTTCTGCGAGCTCTACTACGCGTGGCGCAAAAAGAACAGGTTTCCCTCGATGAGGCAGGTGCACAAGGCCGGGGAGAAGTGCTTTGTTGACTACGCCGGGCTTACGATGAGCATAACGGACCCACATACGGGGGAAGAAACAAAGGCTCAGATATTCGTCGGGGTCATGGGGGCGTCGAATTATATCTTTGCCGAGGCCACGGTGTCGCAGACTCTTGAGGACTGGCTTGGGAGTCACACGCGGATGCTTGAGTTCTTCGGAGGGGTTCCCGAGATCATAGTGCCCGACAACCCTAAAAGCGGCGTTACCAGGGCGTGTCGTTACGATCCCGATACGAATCCCGCTTACGCTCAATGGGCGAATCACTACAATACGATAGTAATCCCGACAAGACCCCGCAAACCCAAAGACAAGGCCAAGGCGGAGAACGCTGTACAGATAGTGGAGAGAAGAGTTCTGGCAGTGATAAGAAACGAGAAGTTCTTCTCTGTGGCCGAGCTCAACAAGCGCGTAAAGGAGTTGGTAGGGTGTGCGAACAAAAAACCCTTCCAGAAGGAAGAGGGCTGTCGGCGGGGGGAGTTTGAGAAGATTGATCTGCCCAAACTTAAGCCTCTGCCCCCATATCCCTACATCTACACTGAGATAAAGACAGCGAAGGTGAACATTGATTATCACGTGGAGTACAAAAAGGTTCTCTACTCGGTTCCCTACATTCACATGGGCGAGAGGGTAGAGATTCGCGCCTCACAGAACATTGTGACGATCTATCTGAAAAACAGGATCATAGCTCAGCACAAACGGGAGAGAAAGCGTTGGTCCACAGAGTTTTCTCACATGCCCAGGAGGCATCAGCAACATTACAAGTGGAATCCGCAGAGACTTCGGAGCTGGGCGGTGGATCAGGGGGAGGAGGTGAGTGAGTGGCTTGAGCGTCAGTTTGAGTTAAAAGATCACCCAGAGCAGGTCTACAGGACGTTTCTGGGTCTTATGAGTCTCTCGGAGAAGTACCCTCAAAGACTCAATGGCGCATGCAGGGTGGCTAACAGAAAAGGGCTTACAAGGTACAAGCAGGTAAGGGAGATCCTTAAAAACGGGAGGGATAAGTTGCTGGTGCTGTTTGAGGAGGAAGAGGAAACTGTTGTTCCCCAGGATCACAAGAACATCCGGGGGCCGGGGGAGTTCAGATAAAACCAAGGAGGTATTTTTATGAGTCTGACACAAACATTATCCCGTCTTCGCCAGCTTCGGCTGGGAGCGATGGCGGGGGCGCTTGAGCGTCAGTGCGAGCAGCCCAACACCTATGATGAGTTGTCTTTTACCGAAAGGGTTGGTCTGCTTGTGGAGAGGGAATGCATAGAGAGGGAGCACAGAAAGCAGCAGAGGCTCATACGCGATGCCCGCTTCAGGCTTAGGGCTCATCTAAGCGATATTGATTACACCCATTCCCGCAATCTGAGGAAAGCCCAGATAGCGGAGCTTGGGGAGGGGGACTGGATAGACAGAGCCCGCAATCTGCTGATAACGGGACCCTGTGGAAGCGGAAAGACGTGGATTGCGTGCGCTGTGGGTCATAACGCTTGTTTGAGGGGGATAACAGTTCGCTACTACAGGGTCTCAAGACTGTTTCTGGCTCTCACTCAGGCAAAGGCGGATGGAAGCTACAACAAGCTTCTGGCTAAGCTTGCCAGGGTGAGAGTTCTGATCATAGATGACTGGGGACTTGAGAAGATAACCACTGCCCACAGATATGATCTCATGGAGATAATGGATGACCGCTACGGGGAGAGTTCGACTGTGGTGATAAGTCAGCTTCCTGTGAGTGAGTGGCACGGCATAATAGGTGACAACACGGTTGCTGATGCGATCCTTGACAGGATCGTTCACAACTCCCACAGGCTTGAGTTGGGTGGGGAATCGATGAGAAAGACAAAGGGAATGGAAGAAAACGGAGATGATAAGGACTCTGGGAGTCTTTGAACGCGCGAAAAGAAACGCGTGAAGTGCCGTGAGTCCGGAAATAAACGATTTTATGCATGATTCAGTCCAGTTGCTGAAAAAACGTCAATTTAAAAGCCCGTCAGCGCGCGATCGCTTATGCCTGGGGGGTAGAGGTCGGGTCGTTTTGGCCGTTGTCAGGCTTCGGAGCCAAATGCGTCTCGTTGGTTCAGAGTCCCGTAGCTTCAGCGAACAAAGCTCTCGCTTTGTTCATCTCTCACTGAACTGGGGGGACTTACAAGAAAAATTATGGAGGTCATTTTTAAGAAAAAAACGGACTTTTTACTCGCTGTTTGACAAAGAAATTCCAGACGTGTTAAAGTCTGTTTTGAAGAAGAAAAAAAACGGGGTCCACGTGTTCACTTTCCCTCGGAATAGGTGTTCAAATAAGTTCGGAATTGGTGTTCAAATAAATCGTAATACGCAAGCGGAACAGCCGTAATGCAATTCAAACATGGCGGAAAACAAATGTTCCTCGGTAGGTCCTTCAGCCAGAATCAGCGCTTTAGAGAAAAGCATTTCCCCTCTGAATCTCATTATTTCCCTATGGAGCCTGTCAACTTCTTCAGCGTTCAGACCAGGCAAAAGAGAGGTTGCACAGACCCTCCCGGCTGTTTTTTTCAACATGCGTATTTCGTAGAGAGATGAAATCGCGGGCAAATACGGTGAATGCGTGCTGATAACGACCTGACTGAGCGGATTCTTTCTCATCTGCCGATACAAAGTTCGCTGTGCGTTGGGATGAAGGTGAGATTCCGGTTCTTCAACGGCGATGATCGGGAAAAAAGGTTTCTTTGGGAATTATATACTTTACTAACCATGTGTTAGCCTCGTATCAATTTCACGGGTCGCAGGAGTCTGTTTGCTACCAGAACGCTCCTCGCCGTGCAGTTGCGCCATTCCCAGACGCCGGATGTTTATTGCGGCGTTCGTGTCTGCATTAGACACATAGCCACAATTAACACATAGAAACCGTGCTTGGGTTTTACGGTTCTCTTTTTCTGTATGCCCACACACGGAGCATCTCTGACTCGTGTATGCGGGATTTACTTCTATTAACCTCCCGCACTTATACTCAAGATTCCTTCTTGCTTCCCCGAAGGCTGTATCAAGTATCGCCCTGTTAAGTCCCGCCTTCTGCCTTACGTTCTTTCCCGGATTCTCCACAGTACCCTTTGCAGAGGCGGTCATGTTCTTAACCTTGAGGTTCTCCACGATTGCCGTTCCGCATTTCCCGGAAATCTCTTTCGTAGTTTGATGAACCCAGTTCTTACGGATGTTGGCTATTTTTCTGCTTACTTTCCTAAGTTTCTTCTTCGTGTCTTTCCGCCTGTTAGACCCCTTTACCTGCCTTGCCATCTTTCTCTGATACCACTTTTTTCGTTTCTCTTTTTTCTCAAGATCAGGCAGATGATAGAAATCTCCGTCCGAGGTGGCGATCTGGCGGGCATTCATGTCAACACCAAGAACCTCCCCATCGTCCACTTTTTCTTCCACTTCAATCTCGTAAGATACAAAGGCTCTCCACCTGTGCCCGTCATGGCGAAGCACCACTTGCTTCGGGTCTCCAGACTCATGGGGATTGCCACCCTTGCGTGTAAGCGTCACCCATCCCACCCCTTGAATGCGGAGCATTCCATACTTCTTGTTTATCTTCCTTATTCCGAATTGCCCTGTACTCGGCAGTGTAAAACTGGGTGCGTGCCTGTTCCTGCTCCTAGGCTTCGGAAACCCTTTCTTGCCCTTCATGGCCTGTCCAAGTGCATCAGCAAAATACTTGAGAGTATGTTTTACAGGATTGGCAGGAAGTTCTTGCATCCAGTCCGTCTTGTGTCTCAGTTTGGTGAACTCCACCCCGAGACCGAAATAACTGGTCTGCGGACGCTCTCCCTTGCCCTTTTTAAATGCCTGATAGTCAGCGAGGTTCTTCTCCCGAAAATGATTCCAGACATACCGGCAGGCACCCGCTATCTGGAACATCTTCCGTGCCTGGGCTTTAGAAGTCGGTAGAACTACATATTCTACTGTGCGTATTTCTTCAAGCATTTCAGTATATTATAACCGGTTCGGTTAGGATTGTATATAATTCCCGTTTCTTTTCCTGTTCGTGATTATTGGCCATAAGCTCTGTAAAAGCCTTGACCGTCAGCATAGATGCCCAGCTGCGCGTCCCCATTCCATGGTATTCCATGGAAAACGAGCTTTTGTCCGACTCGCCGAAATGTATGCTGAATCTTTTTGATAAATCTCTTATTTTTTTGGGGAAAGGGGTCAGTTCCGCCTGTCCTGAGCCTTCAAAGGACTGGTTTAAATTATCTAACTGAGTTTTAAGACCCTTCAGCGGTTCGCTTTTCTCTACAGCCTCCTGATTGATTTGGGCAATCATATTCTCCAACTCAGCGACGGCGGACTCGTCATACCTGACACTCGATAAAATTTTGCCCACAAAAGATGTTCTGTCCCTTAGCTCTTGGTAAATGTCCCTCTGAGCATCCACGGATACAAACGGCACCGCCTCAAACCGCCTGCGTAACCGGTTATCTTTTCTGACCTTTTCATCCATCCAAGATGAAAAGGGAGGCCACTTATCCAGAGCGTAGCGCTCAACCACAAAACCACCTTTTACATTGTCGGGATGCGCAATGGTTCTTACAGCTAGAAACTGATAGTGTCCAGACTTGCCGTCCACCTCAATAATCTCAGTGCGTATACTGTCCCCAAATTCCTGAGCCCAGTCTTCACCGAAAGTCTCATTGCGTCTGCCGTCCGCAGAAGATGGAACAATGCGGATATCCACGATGATTTCTTCGCGTCGGTCATCATTATGAGCAATATGGAAGTCATCGTCGGTCAAATATCTTGAATAATCCCCGAGGGCAAGCTGCAAGGCTTTTATGACTGAAGTTTTGCCAGAGTTATTCGTCCCGATAAACAGGGTTACTCTTGAAAGACTTATGTCAATATCCCAAATTCCCCGAAAACCCGAAATCCTCAGCCTGTCAATTAAGATATCCATGGTGTCCATTTGATATTATGATAACCAATGCCCCAAGCGTATGTCAGCAACAAAAGTCGTAATACTTTCACCGTAGCATAATTCTGTGTGCCATGCAGTTACTTTTCTGCCCAGAAGTTCTCCGAACTGGGGGTAATACCTGAACAACAGCCCGCGGAAACGGTTTACGCAACGGGTGCGTTCCGCGACGAGTTCCTCCCGTAAAAACAAGACTCCGGTCGGTTTTTGACAGCAGCAACAAGAAAAAAACTAATGTAACCGTCCGCCCGAGCCGTGATAGGCAGGAATAAAGAAGTCGGAGCCATGTAGCTCATAAGAAAATATCGGTCGCCCGTTGAATATTACGTCAAATTTGCCATTAACAAAAAGGGAATGCGGCTTCTAGTGATTTCCTGCCATCCGTCCGGTTATTAACTCATTTCAAACACCTCCTTTTTTTTCTCCGAGAGCCTCTTCCTTATATCTATTACGGCTTGAGTGATCTCTGCGGGCAGGGATTCGAGTTCTTCGCCCGTTTCCACCCGCACCGCGTGCCAGAGCGGTTCCATGGTTTCAATCAGAGCAGGATGGCTCTCCATTATCCGCCTGACCTGTTGGCCGCAGCCAGCCGCCGTGAGATTGATCAGGGATTCCGTCAGACCATGCGTGTTCCAGTATCGTTGGCCGGCGACGACGGAAAGCGCTCGATCAATCTTTTCCAGAGCTGCCGTCCAGTTCCCGCGGCGGGCCAATACATCGGAGACCGTATGAAACGCGGCAGGATCCTCAGGTATAAGTTCCGCCGCGCGCCGGGCGTAGCGTTTCGCTTCTTCCAGACGCACAGCGTCACCGCCCCTGAGAATCGCTTCCGCCATGGCGCGCCAGGCATCGCCACACTCGGGGTCGAGTTCCACTGCCTTTTTGCAGCCCGATTCCGAGTTGTCATAATATTCCAGCACATTGGCAATATTGCTCCTAGTGGCCAGCAGCTTAGCGAATTCCCGACGCGTATCTACCGGGTCGTCCATATGAATATATTCTGAAAACCGACCGCAGGACACGATCCAGTCTTCAAACCGCCCCAGTTCCAGATATGCGGTGTCCAGAGCAAACAATGCTAAACCGGCACCGTAACGTAATATTATCGGGTCATCGGTACGAACATATTGAGTGAAGCTTTCCAAAATGGAGACAGCTTCATCATAACGCTTTTGCTCGGAAAGGGTGTTTCCTCTCTTGGCAAGCGTCTTGATAAATACCAGGCGCAACCATTCCGGATCGTCCGGGTGGACATATTGCGAGGCTTGCCGCCAGATCGCGAAAGCTTCTTCGTGATGATCCGTTTCTGAGAACGATTCGCCAAGAAGCCGAAGCGAGTCAGCGGCGACATAGCGTAGAAAATGCGGGTCGTCCTGCCCTGCAAGTTCTGGAATTTTTCCGATAACGCTTAAGGCGTCGTCGGGTTTTTCCAGAGTGAAAAGGACTCTGGCCTCTCCCATCAGAGCTCCAAGTGCGAAGACCCGCAACCGCGCGGTGTCATCGGGACCGACAGCTTCGGTTACATGCCTGAACGCATCGAGGGCATCCTCAAAATGCCTTCTTCCCCCTAGTGCTAAGCCAAGAAGAACCCAAGCAAGAAGATTCTCCGATTCTTGCCTGATTGCCTCCCTGCACTTGGTTTCCGCCTCTGTGAAGCGCCCAGATTGGAGTAGCTCGATGCCGCAGCAGACCTCATCCGAAAAGTAACCCAAATCTAACTGGTACTGCTGGGAAAGATCCCGTGCTGTTTCGCCAAAGGCTGACACGTTCGCGCCGTTCGCGCCGATAGAATTGATTATCAGGTTAATGGCCTTCTTCAGCCAGTCTTCACGTTGCGTGAAACCACCGTCATTCGCCACATAAGGGATCAGAGCACCAAGCAATTCAGGCGCCTCTTCATCTTTAGAGAACCCGCTGCTTAATTTCTCAAGAGTTGCCAGATACATCGACCGCATCGGAACCGGGCCGAACAGGTCGTTTAGGAAAGCTACCAGCAGCTTCAGGCGTCGATATCCCCGCCGCGAGAAACGTAGCAGGAAGTAGATGTTGTAGAACCGGTCGGCAACCTCGTACCGGATACGCTTTTCCCTCTCTGACCGCGCTTCCCTGGCGTACCCCTTGTCCACTAACTGCTTAAGCTGAGCGCTTGTGTGCGATGAGGAAAGCCTGGCCGTGGCGGATACTTCCCTTGCGAGCATGGGGCGCCATCCCTCCGCAAGACAATGAAACACTTTTCGGGACTGTGTCGGCAGTTCCTCGACGCGGGACTTAAAGTACGGAGTCTGTTCGTCGATTAGCTGTTCCAAGGTCTTGAACGCGGAACCGAGCGGCGACTCAATCAGAATTCCGTAGGTCAGCACCAGCAGTCGGGGGTTTCCTCCGGTCAGGCGGCGTATGATCTCGATTCGCCCGCGTTCGCGGTTCAGTGTCTCAGCGATTTCAGTTTTGCCTTCATGTTCCGCGAGGGCTCGGAAGATCTGAAGATACTCTTCACACCCAAAACCTTCTAGAAGGAAAACCCGGAAAAACTCATAGAACGGTTCGCCACGGTGCCGTATGGCCTCGAAGACGGCGTTTGCGGAGCCGATCAGCAGTATCTCTGGATGTTCGATCAACGCGGCCCGCAGAGCGTGGACTTCGCGCTCATCACTCAACTGTGAGAAAACGATGTCAAGATTTTCAACAAACAGAATGAGCCTCTTTCCGCGCGCACGGCAGAAGTCAATAAGGACCGAGAGCGCGTACGCGGCAAGGCGCTGCGGATCCTTCTCGTCGGTCGAAAGCGCTTCTGCTTTATCCGCCCACTGGGAATCCCGAGTGGCGCGGGTCAGGTGATGCAGGGCCGTAAGCCAGAAATCCGCCAGGTCGGTCACCTGATAGCTTTCCTCGTGAAACGCCACGGGCTGCCATACTTCTGCAAGATCGGGCGTTTCGCGTACCGCCTGGAGAAACCGCAGGCCGAGGGTGGTTTTGCCCATTCCCCGCGAGCCGACGAGCAGCATGTGCTGGCACGGTCGGTCGGGTTTCTGCTCGCCCAGGAGGCGAAGCATCTCGGTGAGGGTTTCCTGGCGGGCGATGAAGGAAGCCTTGAGTTCATCAGGGGAGAGTTGGGCCGGGTTGTAGATACGTCTTTGCTTCATGGTTCCATCTCCTCTGACCGGTTTTTCCGCCACCACTCCCTAAGCAGATTCGATCTGAAACACACATAGGGGCCGTCCCGCCGCATGTACCCGTCCGATTCCAGATTGCGAAGCGCTGAGAGAAACACGTTTTCGCCCCGCCGGGTCAGTTTCTCGATATCCGAGATGCGCGCACCGTCTCTCCGCCGACAGGCGTGATTGAGTATGTCGTGCGCCGCTTCCTGCTCGTCTGCGTCAAGCATGATTTCCAAGCGGGCCGCGTAATGGTCAAGATGAGGCGTGCCTCCAGGTCCCGCAAGCCTTTCTGTGAAACATCGCTCTATTGCGCTTTCGGAAACGCGAGAGGGATCCCCATTGCAGGATTGGCGAAGGGTCGAAAAAAACAGTTGCAGGTGATAGGGAACCGGATCCGAGAGAAGGTCGAGAATTTGCGAGACGCCGCGTTTGTCCACACGGAAGTCATAACTGTCTCCAAGCTCCTCCAGAAACTTAACTGCAACATCCCGGTTCCATGAATCCAGCTGGAACGGAGCCAGGTCGTTTATTAATCCCGAAAGAGCGACGCGCCTGAGAATGCCTTCAAGCCCTATGGATCCGCCGATCAGTGTGCGCACCTTCCCGCGCATCTGCGGAGACTGACGCCAGCGTCGGAGCCCAGACAGCAGCAGCTCGACATCATGTTTTCCTTCAGGGGCTTTCAGCATGCGCGAGACGAGTATCGGAAATTCGTCGAGGATGATCAGGAGGTTGCGACCGGGGTCCGGCAGACTCTCAAGACGTTCAAGAAGCTGGTCCGCCGTACGTTTCCAGTCCCGACCGATCGCCCTCTTGAGTTCTATGCGGAGTTTTTCTATGCTGATGGAAATTTCGGAGAAGGAAAATGTGCTCTTGAGCGTGTCCGCTACGGCCTTTGCGAACGGAATTTTTTCGATGCCCCGGCGATACTCTGGGTTCTTCGCCAGAGCGGAGACAATCGCCGCCAAGTAATCCGCAGAATCTTCGGCACCTTCAATATCCACATAAAAGACATCCCAGTTTTCCCGAGGTTCGCGACGAAGTTCCAACATGAGGCTGGTTTTTCCGACCCGTCGCGGGGCAAGCATCAGAACATGCTCTCCCTGTTCCAGTTTTTCCCACAACAACTCCAGCTCGGATTCTCGTCCGTATAGGTCTTCGCCGATTACCGCCTGTCCTGTAATGTTCCGCATTCGCTTGATCCCCGTTCAGATCAGGGTGGAAAACAGAATACATGACAAGGGATTTTTTGGCAATAAGTTTTTTGGCAAAAAATTTATTGCCGCTTGTAGAGGCCACAGAAGATGCTATCACCGCACTTCCACGAAATTCAAGGCAGGGTGTTTCAACTATCCAGATCCAGAAAACCCGACAGACACGCAGTCAGTTTTTCAGCACAGCGGAAAACCAAAGACGCAAACCCCGGTAAACGGCGAAACGCTACATGCCCAAAGCGTAGCCACTGTCACTCATCGCCTTTGCCCCCAAGGACATGTCTGTGGCGAAGTCCGTCGACCGCCTCTTCAAATCCGTCATCAGGCTCCCCGGGCCAAGTACCGAAAAGAAGGCTGATACCTTCATATTGGGCAATGCCTCTTTCATATCATTCCCACACATGCTTAAGATGAGTGGCGTTGCCCAGCAAATCAACTGACCAATCAGATTTCGGATTTCTAATACAGCGCCGCAATCTTATATGTCCCTGTTTTGGGTAAGCTTTACGAATTCTCCATCCATACTGCCGAATTGTTTTTTCTACCAAAGTGTTGCGTTTAGCTGAAGCAGTTGAACTCAATCGTGCGGAAGAATAAGCTTTAGTGGTTCTTCCCTGTATGCGTTTAACATCTTCTATGCTTGGAAGAGCCTTATTACCTCGGCGAAATGGTGTAAGTATAGCAAACGGAGTCGGTATAAGCAGTTTTTTCCAGATATCAGCAAACTCTGCTGTTTTTGAACCGTGATGGGCAACTTTGTACACAGAAGATTTTGTATTTTTTATGGATTGAGACTCGTTGACAATAGCTGACCACCCACCTCCGGGTATTTCCTCAAGATCCGCACCAAGCAATATTGCATCGTCGTCTAGGTCAATTAAAAGAACTACTGAAATATCATTTGGTCGCAGGTCTCCCATTCTTGTTTTGGTTGCGCCTAATTCTGGCATTTTCCCAGCCAGACGTGACAAAAAACTTGCAATGCGTTCATTCGACGGCGAAAGCGCAAACACCTTTATATTGTTGTCGGTTTTACGAACCAGAGAATCCTTCAACAGAAATTTTGGTTTTTTTTCCCGTTGCTCAAGAATCTCCAGAATTTTTACAATTTCTTGAGTCGGTCTCGCGCTTGGGGCGGGATCAGTTTCTGCGTAAACTGTTGCAAGCCCAAGGAATTCTTTTTCACCAAGAGCCATTGCACAGCAGAAATCAGCAGACTTGCAACGATCAACCGCATCGGCCAGACCACCAATGTGGTCGTCGTGCCAGTGCGTAGCTATAACATGGGAGACTTGCTTAGCGAAATCAACCCCTATCTCGTTCAGGTAGGCAACAGCTGAACTCTGGGTCCGGATGTTCCCGTCTACGCAAGAATCAACGATAATCCATTCACCATCGCCGATGTGAACAACAATCGACTCCCCGTAGCCGGGACCAATCAGGGAAACTTCTATGACATCCGACGGAGGAACTTTCAATCTTTCGAATTAAGAAAACGAGACAGACGCTCCGCTCGCTTTTCGGCACGGTCAAGAGTGGAAGATGTCCAACCTGGCAAACGACGAAACACAATATCTCCAAAGCGTTTCTGTCGGCCGCTGAAGTGTATTAAGCGACCTACTGTCAAATAGAACACGGCACCCTCCCGGAGTAATTCCCGATCATCGTCCGAAATGTCATCTCTTGGAAGTTCCGCCATCTCGTCTGGATAGTGCTTCTTGTTTGTCAGGTCACGTAGTCGTGCGGTGAAATTTTCATCTCCCACCTCTTCAACGATACCCTCCCACTGCTGAAGCACTTCTGTTTGATATTCAGAGTTTCTGGGCTTTGAAATATGTAAAGGAACATATGTCTCAGATTGTTTTTCTCCGTTGGTAGTTCTCTGTGCCGAAAGCCCTACCATGTCAGAGTGTTTATAGGATTCCTCCTGAGAACCTTCCGAAACAATATCTGCCGGACCGGAAATCCTGAAAGGAATTTCATCCATGGGATCGCTATGCCGAGTTCCATAGGTTGATTTAGAATCAGAATCCCCATTTAATACAAAAGCTTCGTTTGCAGTAGTCATATTCTAAACTTCCTCCGTAAGCGCCATGATTTGATCCATTATCATTGTCGCACGACTCATTGAAGTTTCCCAGTTAGTCTCAAGAATTCCAACAGCTGAAGATCCATCCTGAATCGACTGTTCATCACTTCTCAATTCAAAGTGATTATTTACATCAACAAAGATGCCTGTATTGTTCTCAATACTATAAGACGGTTCAACTTTAGCCCGCACAGAAACATTACATCCATCCAAATGCACATTCTGCTGGAGCATAGTAATAGAAGACATGCCACCGCGTTTGTCTATGGGTTCATCGTAAGATTTTTCTATTTCCTTGCCCCAATCACCCCAAGCACTCTTAGGTGCCAAGCGACTACCTACACTGTCTCTGATCTCAAAATCTCCAGTATCAAAATGGATGCTACGGTTGATCCCTATAGCCGTTATGGGCGTATGGGGCAGACATTTCCCGAAACACGAAATCACAAGATCTTTAATGTGTTCCGCCGGATGATCATTGAGGCTTGTTATCACAAAACGATTAGGTTCCACATTAAGCTCAAACATCTCCACTTTGAACGCAACAATTTGTTCTCTGAATTGGATTAAATTCGCCGGCTGCTCAGCCTCCTTGTTTCCTATCATTTCGTTATGCGCAAACCACGCAGGCTGAAAAATTCTTGGGTTGAAAGAACCAATCAATACGATACTTGCGTTTTCTAATTTAGGCTTGATACGCATAATCCAAGGACACCTCTAAATCAAAAATTTTTGTCCGAACAGTACACACTATAACACTCATAAAACTTCAGAACAACCTAAATTCTCAACTCCAAATTCTATTCAGACACAGACCGCTACAATGCTCCCAAGCGAGAAGTTGCCGGATTGTGGGGTCTCCTCTTCGCATGAAGTCAAAGGTAAAACCAGAAGCCGTTTGTGACTCCATAAAACTTACCGTTTCAATGATGCCATTCCACCTGAAAAAGGAAAGGTTCTTCGTTTTCTCTTTTTCTTAGACTCCCCTTTCCTCAAGACCCGGGGGAAGCTCTCCGTAATAGGGAGAGTCCTCCTCGTACATCTCAAGGACCTTCTCCTTCGGCATGTCGCACATATCTTCCGTGAAACCGAACATCCTGCATATGTGGCGAAGCTCTTCCTCCCTTCCCGGAAGCGGGTCCATGGGCTGTATAAGCTTCTGCCCCTCAAGCTCCTTCCGCACGTCCTGGTCCTCGGCAAGCGGAGTTCCGTACTCGTTTGAGTGATAGAGTCTGTCAAACCTCTTCCTCGGCCTCTGCCCGGGATCCTCGGCCGGGTATCCAACCGTCATGAGCCAGATGGGAACTATGTTCTCGGGAGTCCCGAGCACCTTCGGGAACTCTGCCGGCTTTCTCCCCGTGGCGATAAGGCAGCACCCAAGCCCCATGTCAGTAGCCGCGAGCATGGCGTTTGCGATGGCCTGTCCCGCCTCGACTCTCAGGAGATCCTCCGCCCTGTCCTTGGGAAAGCTCATGAGCCTCGGGTAGGTGTTCTCGGTAAGTATCTTGTAGGTCCAGCCGTGGGCCGCGGTTATGGCCCTCGCGGGAAACAGCACCTGGAAGGTCTGTATTAGCTCCTTGTACCAGGCATCCATGTTTATCAGCCACGCCACGATAATCGGGGCCTGGCGCAGGTGTATCTCGTTAAACGTGGATCCGCATTCAACTATCTTCTCGAACTTCTCGGGGGGATAGGTTCTTTTGTCTATAACTATCGCCTCGGTCGAATTGCAGTTGCCCTGGCAGGAGCAGTACCGCGCCGCCTGAAGCATCTTCTGTATCTTCCAGTCCTCAACCTCTTTCCAGGGCTTGTAGAACCGGAAACTTCTCCTCGTGCCCATTGCTTCAAAAACTTCCATGCAAAATTCCTCCTTTGTCTCTGGTTTGTTCTTTATGATGTTACAGCAGTAACAATGGTTAGAAATTCGTATTCGTCATCTATTTCATGGGCGACATGCAGTTTCTCATTTGCGGATTCTATCCTTCTAAGAATATCTCGGGTGTTTCTCTTGGTTGGAAATATATAGCACCGGGAACAACGACCTTCTTCTATATTTTCCAACTGACTTTTTGTTCTTGAAAGATTATGAGTCATTACCAATTTTGTGCCAGGTAGCCTGACTTTCAGTATACCGCCTGCGTCAACCCATGGCTCAACGACAACACGAATTTTCTCGACCTTTTTCATGTCCTCATACAGTGCCTTAGGAATGTTGTTTCTCTCCATATTTTTAGATTCCTTCAAAGTCTCCCCTCCGCCGCTCCTAAAGCGTGGTCCAGCCCCCGTCTATGACAAGATCCGAACCCGTAACGTACCGGGCCTCGTCAGAAGCCAGGTAGAGCACCGAGTGGGCCACTTCCTCCGCTTCGGCCCTTCTCACAAGAGGAATCATATCGGCCGCTATCGCGTCGAGCTGTTCCTCCGCGTCCGGGGGGTTGCCCATGAACTCGGGGTCCATTTTGGTCTTTATGTAGCCGGGGCAGACGGAGTTAGTTCTTATGTTGTCCTTCGCGTGATCAAGGGCCATGCTTCTGGTTATCTGCCTCACGGCCCCTTTCGAGGCATTGTACGCGACGCAGTCCTCCATCCCCACGATGCCGAGCACGCTTGAGTTATTGATTATCGCGCCCCCGCCGCCCTCGGCCATGAGCGGAACGACGTACTTGCTAACGAGGAAAACCCCCTTCACGTTTATATTGATCGTCCTCTCCCACACATCGTCCGTGGTGGTGACGACGGTTCCGCCCTCAAAAATCCCGGCGTTGTTAAACAGTATGTCGACCCTTGCGAAATCGTCGTAGAAGGCCTCGACCACCCTCTTTACGTCCTCTTCCTTGGAAACGTCTCCCGGATAGGCCCGTATCTCCCCGGGACCCGGGTTCTCGGCTACCACTTCCGAAAGCCTCTCCGCGGTTCTAGACATTATGCCCACGTTGGCTCCTTCTGCTGAGAACAGAAGCGCCGTCGCTTTTCCTATTCCCTCTCCCCCGCCCGTTATGAGTGCGGTTTTTCCATCAAGTCTTCCCATATTATCCTCCTCGCTTTCGGGTAAGAAACCCTGCTTTTTTTACTTCATTATATAATAACCCATTATGAGCGGCGGGAAATCCCTTATGGCGGCAACGGAGTCCGGTTTCGGGTTTTTTCCGAAATCCTGATACACAGCCGCGAGGGACTTCACCAGAGAGCTCAAGCTCTGCAATGAAGGTATATTTTCATGATTGAATATGACGAATTTCGAAATTTCCTGAAACGCCTTCGGGAACAGTACAGAAATTACCGCGGCGTAGACGATCTTCACCTGAATTCGATAACGCGGGAAGCTGTGGCCGAGTCGGTTATACACAGGTTTGAGATCTGTTATGACTGTCTCTGGAAAGTGCTGAGACGCCACCTCGCAGAGGAGCTTGGCGTTCCAGATGCCCCGAACAGTCCGAAACCCATTTTCAGGCTGGCTTTTGAAAACAACCTTCTTCCCTCGCCGATCGAAAAATGGATCGACTACGCAAACAGTCGCATCAATACAAGCCACGACTATGATGAGGGAAAAGCCGGAAGATGCCTTGGAATCATAAGCGACTTTATTGAGGATGCCACGGGTCTTTACGAAACAATAAGCGGTGAAACATGGAATCGGTAAAACCTATCGACATCTCTTCTGAGCAGCGCCGCATTCTTCTCGCGCTGCTTAAAAAGCATCTTCCCAATACCCGCGTCTGGGTATACGGTTCCCGAGTGAGATTCACGGCACGGAGGAGTTCCGACCTCGACATGGTGGTATTTGCCCGAAGCGGGCAGAGAAGAGAGGTCGGCGATCTTCAGGAAGCTCTTGAACAGAGCGATCTTCCATTTCGGGTAGACCTGTTCGTGTGGGATGACGTACCCGAGAGATTTCAGGAGAAAATTGAAGGAGACCACGTAACTCTGGTTTCCCCGGACCATGAAACGCAAGCGGTATGAAAAAGAGGAGGGAGGGGCTGCGCTCTGATTCCAAAGAAAGACGGAAACTCGCAACGAGTCTGCTTTTTCTCAAATTCCGCTGTATAATAACCTATTATGAGCAACGGAAAATCCTTTACGGCGGCTGCGGTGCAGGCAGCTCCCGTTTTTCTCGACAAAAAGGGCACGGTCGATAAAGTCCAGAGGCTTATAAAGGAAGCTGCGGGGGGCGGGGCAGAGCTCGTGGTTTTCCCCGAGGCTTTCATTCCCACCTATCCCTACTGGCCGAAGGATCTCGGGTTCGGCGCCGAGAAGAAGCTCACCATGGATGCCCACGTCGAGCTACACAGAAACTCGGTCGAGGTTCCAGGGGAGGACACGAAAAAAATCGGCGATGCGGCAAGGCGAGCCAGGACCTGCGTAGTAATAGGGGTTAACGAAAAAGAGGGAGGAACCCTCTACAACACCATACTCTACTTCGGCAAGGACGGCTCCCTTCTCGGAAGGCACAGAAAGCTGATGTCGATTGACAGCGAGAAATGCGTCTGGGCGAACGGAACCGCCGAGGACGTGAGGGTGTTTGACACCGAAATCGGGAAAATAGGGGGGCTTTTCTGCTACGAGCATCACATGACCCTCGAGAAGTACGCGATGTTCACCAAGGGAGAGCAGGTACATGTGGGACTCTGGGGGGGACACTCCTTCGTTAAGGACACGATGGATTTCGCAAGCCGCCAGTACGCGTTTGAGGGACAGGTATTCGTCATAATCTCAGCCGGCTTCATAGAAGAGGACATGATTCCCGATTCGTTTCCCCTGAAGGAACAGACTATCTGGGATTACCCCGGGGGAAGCGGCATAATAAACCCGAGGGGACAGTACATAGTCGGCCCCGTGTACGGAAAGGAGGAGATCCTCTACGCGGAGATCGAGCTTGACCAGATAATAAGGGCCAAGACCGTTATAGACTCCGTTGGGCACTTCTCAAGGCCCGACATATTTCGCTTCGAAATAATGGAGTGACGTTGCTTCGGCCAATCCGCTTTCATTTATTCAGCGACGCCCCATTAACTGCCGACAGGCAAGGTCAAGTCCACATCCGGCGAGACAGTGACTGTACCCTTTAACGAACCAGAAATACGTGAGAAAAAACCAGATTTGGCCTCATCGCAAGGTTTGATCTGGGCGGGTTGTTTTTCCTCGGTCTCAGGTAATGGCTTGTGTTCAGACATTGTGGTAACCCTCTTCACATAGTTAATCTCTAAATGGTTTGCGACTCGTAAATCACGGGTTTTTCGTAAACGCCCGTAACACTATTTTCCCTACTTTCCTTCCCACGTCCTCAGTTCGTTCTCTGACAATGGCTCGAAAAAATCTTCAAGCAGGACAATCTTCCCCTTGAAAACTTCGGGCTGCCGTTTGCCCTGAAGCTTACAGCCGACAAGCCGCGCAACCGGCTTCCCTCTGTGGGCTATCACGATTTCCTCGCCTGCCTCAACTCGCGCCAGAAGGCGGGACAGATAGGTTTTGGCTTGGTGAACATTGACTATGGACATGACCAAATAACCTCAATCGATTTGTAAAAATATAGCCAGAAATTTCTGTTGCCGGCAAGGATGAGTAAATTCCTATATCACACCGGTTCCCTGCGCATAGTTTTGTCTGCTGCTGCTTCCCGTATGCCTGCTCGTCCAAACCCCAAATGCACTTTCCCAACAACTGACTACGAATTTAACCTGCACCTAAAACAAATTATGATTTGGCAAAGGAAATCAGGGAATCATAGTTTCCAGCGTCAGCCTCATGCAGTGCGGCAATATAGCGCTTGCGGACTTCATCAGGAGTAGTGAGGTCAGCGTTACTGCCCCAAGTCAGTTTTTCACCACCATATTTGGCGACGATCACATCGGCAAACAAACGCGCATGTCGACCGTTGCCGTTTGGAAAAAGATGAATTTTCACTAACCTGTGATGGAAAATAACAGCCAGTTCAGTAATGCCGTAGGTATTGTGTTCCAGCCAATAAGTGGCATCGTCCAGCAAGTTGCGAAGTTCGGTCCTGATGAGGAGGTAATCGATGCCGATATTTTTGTTGGATTTTCGGTATTGACCTGCCCATTTCCAGACACGACCGTACATGCGCTTATGCAGGTTCAAGATAAATTTCTCCGTAAAAATATCCTGTTTCGATGCCGAAACAGATTTCCGCATTACCCATATCCGGGCTTCAAGAATATTCCCCTGCTCGAAACGATCCAGATCTTCACGCATCAATATGGTAGGAATGAGATGTTCCTTCTCTTTCTCGTCAAGCGGGGTCTGACCCTCTGTGTAATGATACTGAACCATTTTAGTCCCACAGCCTGATGTCAGGGTTGCGTGCCAGCTCGTCAGCGATTTGGGCGGTTCTCTCCTGCATGTCGCCTACACCCTGCGCTTCAAGCATCATGCTGTGGTCTACAGGAGCAACAATATCTCTGGCCTTTCTAAGTGCCCGTCTACGCACGATGTCCCGCAAGGAACCCTCATTTGGAACAAGAGCATAAACGAGCCTGCAATCTAATGCTTCTGCCGCCTTGCGAAGCGACTTAAGCGTAATCGCATCATTGATCTCGTTTTTCTCCAAACGAGCGGCGGATTGCTGCGTGATACCCATACGTTCCGCCATCTGCCGGACACTCATGCCAAGCGAGGTGCGGACAGCACGAATCCAGCCGCCCGAGGGACGGTCGCAAACACTCACTTTGGAGAGGTGATCATCCAGCGTCTGCAATTGCATATACTTAAATTTGTTTATCATATCACAGCCTATATTCTGTAAGTAAAAGTAACGTTAACAGAATAAAAGCTGTAAGTCAAGAATAAAATTACAGAATATAATCTGTGATTAAATTTAAACTTGATTTTCCAAAGCGCTTTGACATTCTCGGAGCCATGATTCCGACATAGGGCGGCGTGAACCAGAAAACTCCACCCTTTGATTTTCTGCTTGTGCATATTACGAACGAATTCGAACAGTAGTTACGAGCGAACTCGGACGATTGAACTTCTCGTTTTCTTTTTCCCAAAAACATCATTGAAGAAATGTTGTAATTTTTTTATTACCGCCGGTTTGGAATGATAGGATCATCACCGTCCTGCAGGACACCCCTATCAGGATCGTTCTTGCCAATCTCCCAAGCTTCACGAATAACCAGTTCTTTTTGGGCGATCATAAGTTCTGGAAAAAGTGTAGGTTCTTCATCTCCATTCATTTGTGCCGGGGCCAGAGAAAAAACACCAGCTTTTTTATAAGCCGTTAGAAAATTGTCCAAATTTTTTGAGCTGGTAGGGGTTATATGACGTATCTGCGACACAAACATAAAGATTTTGTTTTTATGTTTATTTAGGTGGCGAAGACTTGGACCTACGGAAACTGCGTACTTAGCGGGATTCTGCTTGGATAACCCAGTTACAACCGCCAATCTGAGCTCTTCGTTTTTATCTTCATTACTCCATCGTTTTTTCCACGAACGAAAGATTGCTTGTCCTGCCTTCCCGTCCTCAAATATAAGAGCGAGCATTGGCACTTTTTGAGGATAGAACCCAAACAGCATTCCTTGCCATTTTGCTTGATCCCATAAAAGTTCATCTATGGGTGATCTTTCAAGCCGACACACTTGACTCATCATTGTTTTTCAGGGCCCCCTTGTTTGAATTTGTCGCGCGGCCCTGAAACCCGCATACGCCATTTTGAACTTCACTACTGCCTGCCATAACTTCTTCGTACCCGGAAGCGGCTGTCGTTTGCTGGGCCTGAATCCAGCGTATCTCGCAAGATCAACCACGTAAGTGCGTATGTCGGGCACTTCATCAGGCCTCTTCTTTATAATTCCTTCATACTCGAGCAGACCGTACATGGCCTCTATCTCTTCCTCCCCCGCTACCTCCCGGGCCGGAGTGTCCGGCTTCTCCCTCGCCATCCTCTCAAGATCAAACACCCTGTACGCCGTAACAACGTCAAATCCAAGACACTTGCGCAGATCATCTGCGCAATCAAATCTCCTTTTCTTTATTCCCGTTCCCGTCTTAAGAGCTTTAAAATACTCTTCTATACTCCACCGAGCCTCATACCACTTGATCGCACGCACCGCATCCTCCGCTGTTTCTTCCCCCTCTGTGGTTAGCAAAACCCAGTGAAGACGCTCCTTGTCGCTCGGCGGATCAGGCTCAAAAGCACTTACCGCAAGCATATCAAGCGGCTCCACAGAAGCCCCCTCACCTAAAGGAGCCACAAGCTTCACTCTCGCGGCACGTATCTCTAGCATCACACTCCGACTCTCCCGTTTCCTCTTCCCTCCGCATGCTTTCACCTCTATCTCCCTTTTGGCAAGCACCGGCCTGCTCTGTATGTGCTTCCACAGATTCTCTGTCTCCTCCCCTACCACAACACGCCGCTTATGCCCCTTCTTCGAACGCACCAAAAGACCGTCCCCTCCCTCCACCCCCTCTCGAAGAAGTTCCCACATGTCCCCCTCCCTGTCACATACCGTAACCACCCGCGTCCCTTCGCACGCTTCTTTAAGTTCCCGAGCTTTGAAAAGCCCCTCTACCCACCTCTTGCTCTCCTGCTTCTTGTTCTTCTTCTTACCCTTCCCAACTGCCCTCACCGTGGCGTTAAGATCGTAAACCCCCAAAGGACGCCTCCCTTCCGTTATCGCCAACCCCACATGAACAAACAACCCTTTGCCCTTCCCCCCTATGCTCACAAGCCCCTCTGTCTTCTCATGCCCACTGTAATTAACCGTAGTGGTGTCCTGAACAGCCAGAACCACTCTCTCCATACGACACCGGCTCACCGTTGCTTCCGTATGAGGTTCAAGTATATGTTCCATCGTAACTCTCTTGTTTGACAGCAACCTGTACATCCCCCTCTGCTCCGCTTCACCAGGAAAAACCACTGGCAGCGGCTCCCCCGGATTATCGGCCCACCTCCTCCCCATATATATTATACGCTCCCTCACCCGTCCGTCGGAATGTGAACTGCGTCCGTATTCCACATCCGCCCAGTCTGCCTCTTCTGTGTAATAAGGCTCTGGTGTCTGTCCAATTACGTGCCTGGGCTCTTCGCACAAAACCTTCTTCCATCCCCCCAATATGGGTTTCATCCATACCGTCTTGCTCTCCACAATCCCCCCGCTCGCAGGACGCCCTGAAGTCTTCTCCTCACACATCTCCCACCCAGCGGCCCTGTAACTGCTCCCCTCATGATCACTCGATATGTAGGTATAAGCCGCCACGGGTTCTGTCCCGTGAATATCTCTCCACTCCACCCTCACTCGCGATATGGCAAGCGACAACGCGTGGGATGCCAGATTCTTTACCCTGACTCCCGGAAGCAGAAGAAAACGATGGTTGTTTATCACCAGACCAAGATTCTCTACCCGCGCCCTCGCACTCCACCCTATCCACTTGTCACGTGCACACTGGTGCCAGCTTGCCGCACAGAAACCTATGCCTCCCACGCGCCCATGATTCTCCGTGGTTATCCAGTAGGATATCTGCTTGCCGGGAGTTCTGCTCCAGCCCTCGGGATGATGAGTCTGTATCATCTCGCGCCAAAGCTTCTTCTCCGCCCCCTTCACGGGTTCAAGAGAAACTCCTCCCAGACTCTCAAGAGAACAAACCACATCCTTGTCCGGATAGCCCTCTCCAAACGGCGGAGCCTTGCCTCCAGGAACCATGCCCTTGGGCAGGGACGCAGGAGCGGGCAGCTTGACTCCGACGGCTTGCGCTATTGTGGGAAGCCTCTTGCGTGCGGACGCAAGACACAACTCCCCCCGGGCATTGCGCCAGTTGTCCTTCTCGCAAAGCCCCAGTGCCAGCCCATAGCGAGTCTGTTCAGGGTCTGTCGCCGCTTCTTTTAACCATTCTATGCTGTCTGATGAAAAATGACGTAATCCTATCCGCACGCCAGTATATATACCCAGCGGATATTAAGGAGTCAAGTGTGTCGGCTTGAAAGATGGGTGATATAACTTTGTAATCCGTATGCTTCAACTCTGCCTTGTCAATCAGGTCCGAAGGAGGTGGACCGGAACCGAACTTGGGTTCCGTCGTTTCGTTGTTACCGACGGATTTGGTAATTCTCCAAGGTTCGCTTCGAAGTACTGTGTAGGTTCTGTCATCAGTTTCCAGCCAGTCAACCAAGCGCACTTTAGGTTTTTCACCAAAAACATTAGCATTTAGCATAAAAGCATCCCCAAGAGCCAATGCGCGGAAAAACCACGTTCCTGATCAGCGACTTCCTCAAGCCATACATCAGTGTCTTTTATCATCAACATACGACACATTATCTCTATTAGGCTATTCCGAAGCCATTCCGTGTAGCTATGCCGTTCAGCAACAGTTGTAAATGTTAACTCTGTCGGATGTACAATTTCAGCGCGACCACCGTCACTATCCGCAAAGCGAAGTTCTGGTAATCCTCTCATCTGTTGAGATGCTTTGACAGTAATTGTCATACGCTCACAGTGGGGCATCACATGCTCATAGCTCGTGGCCAAAAAGGCTTCCAAAACACCAAGAAGGGACTCGGTCAGACCAAGAGAAACAGGATTGTTTGGTGTTTCGATAACAACTTTCGACCCGAGTATAGTTGACTTGAGAAGGCTAGTCTCCCCATCTATTAAAATTGGCTGAGGTGAAATATCATCAGCCGCGGGCAGGTCCTGCCATCTCTCAAAAAATTTTTGATCAGCATCTGGGTCTCCGCTGACGAATATATTTCCTTTATCACGCAGGACCTGTTCGTGTCCAAGAACAAACAGCAAAGTTGCCCAAGCGTAAATTAGTCCGAGGCGTTCCAAACGATCGGGTAGACGTGCTACAACACCTGAAAGTGCATTAAATGGGAGGTTCAGCATATGGATACCAAGCGATAAATCCTGCATCTGTATATGGTTGGAATACACATCTTGGTTATGTTTGGACAATTCTAGATTTGAAGCCACATAGCTTGCCATGGTCATTGCGTCCAAGATGTGAGGGATACGTCCAAGTCGAATCTCGATATGAACAAGCTGGTTAAGAGCTATAAGCAACTGGAGGGTAATATCTCCCTGTTTCTTGAATACGGTCCAAGTTTGCTCGACTGCGGCCAAGGCTTTGTTTCTGGAGGCCCACAAGAGACCAACGGATTCGTAAGCATCGCTGCTCCTAATCAGCGTTGTTACCAACTCTACGCGACACTCCTCTTTCATCAGAAGTTCTTCGGTTCGACCAAACCAGCGGATTGCATCATAATACTTTTTTTGCGAGAGCTTCTGTGCACCACGCTGTATGTAGGCGTGGCCTGCTTCTCGGTCGCTGTATCGTTGTCGCATAATGTCCACTAATTCCTCGTAGAGCGTGTCGAAAGCAAAACTGTCTACCTGTTCACCTAGTTTGGCAATAGTTTTAAACAGTGGTTCTATAGGATAAGCACCTAAGGATTTGGATTTTTCTACAGCATGGCTCAGTTCAGACCAACAAGATTCTAGTTGATCGAGTTTTCTGCTTCTAAGAGCTTCTGCGATCTTTATTAGTATCAGACCAGTGTGTGCTTGCAGAGCGTTGTTCGGTCGTTTGGGATTAACTGCTATAACCTTCAACATTGCTATTAGGCGCTTCTGACGAGCTTTGATCTTACTGTCCTTAGCGCTAACCAGCCCTCTGAGAACCGAACCTATCAGAAGTTGCCACAGGTTCAAAAGCAATTGGACTTCACAGGCTTCGGCTGAGCCTTTGACGTATTGTTCAACCTCTTTGTAGAATTTATCGAAAGCTGTGAAATCTTCATACCACCACCAAGCCGTCCAAGCACGATTGTAGGCGATGCGTAGTCGCTGCGGTTTATAGTTCAAGTCTTGTGCAAGCTGATCCGTCTGCGCAAAACGGCTTTCCACTTCATTGCGATTTCTCTCAAGACCTCTGGCCAATATTGCGCTACGAAGGCAATCTTCAACCAGTTGATAACGCGTGCCTTGATAGTAAGATGGGTCGGCTATCTGTTCATCCAGTTTTTTAAGTTCTTCTAGCCGTGCTGTGTCACGAGGGCCTAGGTGTTTTACACTTTCTTTTTGCCCGCTTTCAATTCCCAGGGTACTGACAGCTAGTTCCAGATGATCGGATTCGTAGACCTTCTCCACGATCCAGGCACGGTCAATAATATGCACTGGAATTCCCGTATCATTAGAAAGTGTATCTTCTTGGGTTGCGCGATCTTTATCTTTTACGAATTGGTTTGTGAAGAAATAGATACGTTTGTAATTCCGACCGGTAGACAATATCTTGTCAACATCAGTCTTGACTTTCTGCCTCCATCTTTTCTTGGCACTGAATGCAAAGCCCCATAGTTCTGTTCCGGCCGACGGCGAACCAATCCATTGTCGTTCCGTGATCTCTCGGGCGACCGGGTATGTCTCAGTATCAACCTTGCTGTCCCCGCCACCAGTTGGACCAGTCTGAACACGAAGATTAGGACAGATTTCCTTTTCTGCAAGCTTTCGGCAGAAATTCTCAAACTCGTATTCCTGTTTGCGGCTGGTGAGCGTATCAAGGTGGTATTCAAACGCTGCTTTGGAGAGTTGGAAGACATCATCAACTAATGTGTCCGAAAAGAGTTCTGGATGCAGGATTCGCATTAACTCTTTGGGACTAGGTACGTCTTGTTTAGATAAGATCTGATCTTCTGTTTTACTCATGAAATCAAGATTATTATCTAGAAGCAAAATTTCATAATGGTCAAATTTCTTATCTTTACTATTTTAACTGGAAAATTCCTTGACAGCAGAAAAAGACAGTAAAGAAGTGGACCCCAAAAACGGGTTTGATTTCCTGATACACCTCAGCACGAATGCCGTGGACAATAATGGCTGGGGCACTAGGATTCGAACCTAGACTAGCGGATCCAGAGTCCGCTGTACTGCCGTTATACGATGCCCCAAGCAATTAGGGAAAGATTATTTACTCCAAACTGCACTGTGTCAAACGGAGAAAGTCCTACCTTAATAACACAGTATTTTTTTGTCTAAGATTTGAAAACTCAGTTGCTATTTTCTGACAGACACTAAATAACTGGAACCGAGCGAACTCCCGTCATCGGGGTTGATTACCAACTTACATCTGATAAATTATGCAGAGACGGAGGTGGCGCCCGCAAAGGCCGCGCGGCGTTTATGGCCCATGGACGAACCGAACCCGGAAATCCTCGAGACTTTCGAGAACAAAAACCCGGAGAGGGATTATGAGATCGAGATATCGTGTCCCGAGTTCACCTGTGTTTGCCCAAAAACGGGGCAGCCGGACTTCGCGACCATCACAATAAAATACGTCCCCGACAGGCTCTGCGTGGAACTTAAGTCCCTTAAACTCTACATGTTCTCCTACAGAAACGCGGGCGAGTTCCACGAGCAC
The DNA here is from genome assembly GCA_965208155.1 of Thermodesulfobacteriota bacterium. GTDB lineage: Bacteria > Desulfobacterota_D > UBA1144 > Nemesobacterales > Nemesobacteraceae > Nemesobacter. The sequence goes on along the minus strand of OZ242322.1, from coordinate 1,084,337 downwards.
GTGACGAACAGGATTCTCAACGATTTCGTCTCGGTGTGCGACCCGAGGTCGGCAGAGGTGACGGGCGACTTCAACGTCCGCGGCGGAATAAAGACGGTAGTCCGGGCCTCACACAGAAAGGACGCCTGAGCGTCCCGGGCCCAAGACGGCATGTACGTAAAAACCCAGGTAATAATCACGGGAACGGTAATACTCCTTATAATTCTGGTTGCGATTTTCGCGCCCGCTCTCTCCCCATACGAGTACGACCAGACAAATTTCCCAAACGCGCTTCGCGCCCCCGACTCTGTGCACCTTATGGGAACGGACCAGGAGGGACGCGACCTGCTGAGCAGAATCATCCACGGCTCGAGGATATCAATCATGGTTGCAGTGGGGACGGCGGCGATGGCCCTTGTTATCGGAACGGTTCTCGGGGCAGTCTCTGGATACGCCGGGGGCAAAACGGACGAACTCATAATGCGCACGGTTGACGTGTTCTACGCGGTTCCCGACCTTCTGCTGATCGTTCTTCTCACGCTCATTATCGGAACGGGGGTTACGGGCATCGTCATATCGCTTGGGGTGATGTCGTGGATGAGGGTCGCGAGGATAGTGAGGGGAAGCGTTTTGCAGGTAAAATCGTTTGAGTACGTTGAGTCGGCAAGAGCGCTCGGGGCCTCGCCGCGTACCATTCTCGCAAGGCACATACTCCCGAACACGCTGAGCCCTCTCATAGTCACCGTCACGTTTTCCGTCCCATACGCTATCCTGACGGAATCCACCCTGAGCTTTCTCGGCCTCGGGATATCCCCCCCGGAGACAAGCTGGGGAACGCTTGCGAGCACCGGGTGGCAGGGAATAAGGACTTTCCCCCACCTCATAGTGTTTCCGAGCGTTGCGATTTTCATAACGGCGCTTTCGTTCAATCTGTTCGGAGAAGGCATAAGGGACCTTCTAGCTTCCGAGGGCACAAGGTAATGCCGCTGAAAAAAGCCGCTCTTCTCGTTTTTCCTCTCGTTCTGCTTCTCGCAGCCGGCGCGCGCGCAGACAAGGCCGACTGCGAAAAAGCCCTTGCCTCCTCAGAGAAAACCCCCGCGGCGCGGTTCTCGAAGCTTTACTGCCACGCGCAGGACGGTCAGCACGGGAAGGTGCTTGAGACTCTTTCCAAAGCAGGGGAGAAGCTCTCGGTAATAGGAGATTACCTGCTTTACTACGAAGCCGAGGCGGCGCTCGGCCTTGGGGAGCGGGAAAGGGCCAGGGAGCTTTTTCTCAGGATCCTCGCTTCCTACCCGGACTCCACGCTCAGAGCTGGCGCCCAGGAGCACCTCGCCGAAATCCACCTTGAAGACGAAAGATACCTCGCGGCGGAAAAAAGGTATCTGCTTCTTGCCCGGATGACCGTGAGCAGGTGGAAAAAAGCCGTTTACCTGAAAAACCTAGGCGAGATAAAGGAAAAGCGGGGAGACTTCCCCGCGGCCTTCGAGATATTCGAGAGGATATGGACCGAGCACCCGGAGGTAAGTTTTTCCGGTTACGTGTTCGAACTTTACGAAAAAAACAAAAAGGTCTTTATACCTTCGCCGCGGCAGTTCGAAAAAAGAGGGGACGTCATGTTCGGGGCCGGCAACTGGAAGGGGGCTCTTGAGGCTTTCCGAAAGGCTCCCAAGACAAGCGCGGTAAAAACGAAAACCGGTATCTGCCTCTACAGGCTTTCCCGGTTTCCAGAAGCCCTGAAGGTGTTCTCGGGGATCGACTCCCCGGAGGCCTTTTACTGGAGGGGGCTGACACTCATAGGCATGGAGAGAGAAGAAGAGGCCATAGGCGTCTTCGAGAGACTCCACAAGCTTAACCCCAAAAGCTCCTGGGCTGCCAAGTCGCTGTTTAAGGCCGCGAGGCGCCGCCATCTGCGCGAAGAACAGGGAGAGGCTCGGCGCCTATACCGCCTCGTCGTCGAGAAATACCCGAAAAGGGAAGAGGCGCGGGAGAGCGCGTGGAGCCTCGGGTGGATGCACTACAGGGAAAAGGAGTATGCAAAGGCTCTTGAGATTTTCTCCGATCGCGCCTGGGCAAGGGGAAAAGACCGGGAGCGCTTTCTTTACTGGTACGCGAGGGCGTCTGGGCGGGCGGGAGACAAGCCCGGGGCGCTATTTGCGCTCGGAGAACTCGCCGAATCACAGAAAATCACCTACTATTCGGCTCTCGCGAAGATGAGACTCGGGGAAAACATGCTTACGTCCCCGCCTCCCGCCGCGGCCTGGTCGGGAAACCCTTTCGGGAAAAATCCCGCGCTTGGGAAATTTCTTTTCTTCGCCAAGGCCGGGATATACGATCTTGCCCTCAGGGAAGCCGAGCTTCTTCGGCCCCAGGCGAAAACTACCGCGCAGCGCCTCTATCTCGCCTCGCTTTACCTGCAGGCGCGGGACTATAAAACCTCCATAAGTCTGGCAAACGGCACACGTTCCCCCGAGGCGCTCCGCTTCTCCTTCCCGAAGGGCTTTTCTGAGCAGGTGAGGTTTTTTTCGCGCAAGTACTCACTTGACGAGTTCCTGGTCTATTCCCTGATAAGGGAGGAGAGCCATTTCGACAAAGAGGCGGTTTCGGTTTCCGACGCGAGGGGGCTAATGCAGCTTCTTCCCTCTACGGCGCTTGAGACGGCGCCCAAGGCGGGTCTTGGCAGTTTTCAGGTTTCCCAGCTTTTCTCTCCCGACATAAACCTTGAGCTCGGATGCTATTACCTGAGCTGGCTGCTTGAGATCTTCGAGGGAAACTTCGCCATAAGCCTGGCCGGCTACAACGGCGGCCCCACAAGCGCCAAGACGTGGCAGGAGAAAAACGGGGCGCTCGACATAGACGAATTCATAGAGGAAATCCCCTCTGAGCAGTCAAGGAACTACGTAAAGAAAATCATAAGGAGCTACGTCGCTTACGAGGCGGCCTACGGAAGGGAGAAGGATCAGTTCTCAAGGCAGAGTTTCGAGAAGTTCCTCAAGATCATGAGCCCGTAGTCAGAGCTTTTTTCAGGGTGGAACTGAAAAGCCGAAAGGTTCCCCGATATTACCCCCGCCTCGAACTCGCCCCCGTAATCAGAGAGCAGAACCTCTGCGCCGGGCTCGTTAGAAACCACGTGGTAGGAGTGAACGAAGTAAAACCAGCTTAGCTGCGGTATCCCTTCGAGTATGGAACTTTGTTCGGGCGCGCTCACCCTGTTCCAGCCCATGTGGGGCACCTTAAGCTTCTTTTCCGAGGCACGGAACTTGACGACCTTGCCTCTGAATATCCCGAGCCCCTCTTCCCCTGGAGCCTCTTCGCTTGACTCGAAAAGTACCTGGAAGCCAAGGCATATCCCGAGAAACGGCCGCCCGCTTGCGATGAAATCCTTTATGGGCCCGGTCATTGAGCGCTCGCGAAGGTTCCTCACGCAGTCGCCGAAAGCCCCGACTCCGGGAAGCACGAGGCCGCTTGAGCCCTCTATGTCGCCCGGATTCGCGGTAACGCGAACCTCGATACCTTGGGATGTGAACCCCTTCTCAACACTTCTCAGGTTCCCCATCCCGTAATCCACTATGGAAATCACTAGAGCGTACCCTTGGTCGAGGGAATATCGTCGCGGCGCCCGTCAAGCGACGATGCCGTGTCCATGGATCTTCCCAGGGCCTTGAACATGGCCTCTATTATGTGGTGGAGGTTCGTTCCGTGGCGAAACTCGATGTGAAGGTTGCAGCGAAGCGAGTTCGTAAAGGACTTGAAGAACTCCTCTGCAAGCTCCGAGTCAAAGTCCCCGACCTTGCCCGCGGGAATCTCTCCCATGAGAACAAAGCAGGGCCTGTCGCTGAGGTCAACTGCCGCCACTACAAGCACGTCGTCAAAGGGAATTACGGCGTGGCCGTACCTGGTGATTCCCCTCTTGTCTCCGAGAGCTTGCGAGAAGGCTTCCCCGATCGCTATCCCGACATCCTCTACGGTGTGGTGGAAATCGATGTCAATGTCCCCTTCGGCCTTGACCGTGAGGTCAAAGTAGCCGTGCTTTGCGAACTGGCTCAGCATGTGGTCAAAAAACGGCACCCCTGTCGAAATATCGAATTTCCCGGTTCCGTCGAGATCAAGCTCGACGCTGGCGCTGACTTCAGATGTTTCTCTTTTTAAAACGGCTTTGCGGGTCATTGTTCAGAATGGGCTCCTTGTTGTTGTGGCGTGACGGAAGGTTTTGCTAATCATTGTATATAGAGGCATCTTTTTTTGTCAATAAAACCGGATACGGCAAAAATCATCTGTTTTTCTTGTTTTTCAAGCTACATGTTTGCGCAGGCCCACCCTGGAGTTTGCCCGCATGGATTCCCGCATGATCCAAGTTCGGAATCAATCTCAATGCACTCATCGCGTTTTCGCAGAATAAATGGTCAGTAAAAGTTCGGAATCATCAATGAGTTTGTAAACTGGCTTTTTCCCGGAAAGCTTTTCGCTTTCATCCAAAATAATCGGAACTCCGTCACCTCGTTTTTCCATGTAGAAATCACGTCCTACATCCCCAATTGCCGTTGCCACCGGTGTTTCCGCAAGCAAACTGGTAATCAGTTCATTCCGTGTTGCTTGACGAAGGGGCATGCTGTCAACGGTTATGGTATTTGGAAGAGCGCCTGGTGAGTAGATTTCCAGCCGGTCATCAAACATGAAGAACCGGATCTTTGATCCAGAGACCGAATAGTCCCGATGAGCCACGGCATTTACCACAGCTTCAAATATGGCTCGCTCGTTGAACTGCGGCTTTTCGACTCGATGAGGTTTCTTGACAGCTCCGACAACCTGGTTTCTTCTTAGAAAAGCCATGCATTCTTTTATCTGCCGGTCCAGTGGTCCGCGGATCCTCTGGGCATCAATCTGGTAGTTGGAGTCCTGCCTTGTCCCCCTGTAGCGCACGGCCTCGATAAACGCACTGGGTAAAAAATGCTCTGGATGTTCACTGCAAAGCAATACTCCTGCTACAGAAGCAGCCACAGTCCCGCTTTCCTCTTTCGATAATAAGGAACGTTTCAGCAGAACAACTTCCACAGGTTCATTGGACCGTGTGGTGTATTTTTTCCAGAATTCTCTGGACAGATCATCTATGCTTGTTTGAGGAACGGGCTGCTCTTCAAACCTGAATAACCGAGTCTGGTTGCGTTGCTGAAACATGCGTGCGAGATATTCCGGTGGCATTTTCCGTGTTGAACTACCTTGGCGATGGAAATAGCCACCCGGGCCTTCGTGGACAAACAGACTGCGCGGAATCTCCACCTTCAGGACAATCCGAAAAGTGCCCGTACTGTCGGGAAGTTCCATGCGGAACGATCGGAAAAGAACAGGGGGCGTAATGCTGTCATTGCAAATTTCATATATATAACGCTCAACGGCTTCTATGCGTTCTGCCGGGATACCGATTATCTCGTGAGTCTTGTCGTCCACTCCCAGAACAACTACGCAGTCGTTAGTATTGGCTATAGAGGAAAATTCGTCGGCCAATTCGTCGCGCGATGGCCCGATAATCCGTCCCCCTCTGAACACAACAGCTTTAAGCTCAAGCGAGTTATCTTCCCCAAGACGTATTTTGCGTAGCAGTTCTTCCGGGGTGTTAAACATGGTTTTTTCTAGGGGCAATACGACGATAGCGATCTTCGAATGCCTTGCTTCCTCCCTCCATAATTGCGCAAATAGTTTCTCTGACCTTTTTCTCCTGAAGACTTCCGTTGCACTCTTTTTTCGTTTCACCGTAATGCGGAGCAAGGGCCACAACCAGTTCCGAGTCGCCGTTTACAACTATATTGGCATTATGCGTCACTACAATGATTTGTCGATTGCGTTTCATGTTCCGTAACTGGGTAACGATCAAATCATAGATCAGCAGGTTGTCCAGATCGTCCTCCGGCTGATCCAAAATCAACGGTTCGGCGCCGTATGAAAGAAGAAAGGCCAGAAGCGCAGCTGTTCTCTGTCCAGGCGAACCTTCCTCTATTGAGAGAAAATTCTCACCTTCGCCCGTTGCGTTGTATTGGACATCAAGTGAATCCTCCGGAAACCATGCGTCTATACGATCAATAGCTTCAGGGTTGAGATTAGAAACATGCGTAGAGAATCGTTGATCCACAACTCGTGAATTGCCTTTGCCAGAGGCAATATCCCTGATTTTGTTTTTGATCTCCGCAAGATTCTTCTCGATATCCTCACTGCACTTACTACCCTTATAAAGGTTTCCGAGCAATCCTCCGCCGTTTGGCGAACCTATGTCCTTCTCGAAGCTCGAGCTTTCCCTTTGAAGCAACCGGCGAAATTCTGCTTCAACAGTATCAGTTGCCCCGTAAGGAACAACCCTTATGCGGACATATGGATTTTCACTCAACACTTCGTTTAAGAAAATCCGTCGGGATTCGGTCAGTTCCCGACGGATTTCAATCATTTTTTCCAACTGTTCGTCTGTCTGTTTTTCGAGCTCCTTGACCTGTTTTTTGGATTCCTCAAATTCTTTAAGTTGCTTCTCAATGACCTGTCGACGCTGCACCAGATCACCGTAGCCCACGGGGTCGGTTTCTCCTTTTTTTGCCAGATCTTCTTTCAGCTTCTGATAATCTTGCTCAGCCGAAACAGCACCTTGTTTCCAAGATGATTCGTCCCTGTTTTTCTGCCATTCGCCGAGAACTTTATCCACTTGAGAAGCGAGAAACTTAACTTCTTTGCATAATTCACCCAAGCTTTTACATACTGCTACGGCATAGCCTTGCAATTCAGCATCCGCTTCTAATTCCATATCGAGGGTTTTGTCTTCAAGAGGGTCGGGAACCATTTCATCCGCAACCTGCCGCAACCGCACCGCAACGTTTGCCCAGCTTTCCTCCCAAGTCTCAATGCTGCGTTGCTGACGGCTCAGTTTTTGAAAGTTCCGCAACACGTCAGCATATCCGGCCTGCTCAAAAATCTCCTGTTTTCTTTTTACGTCTTCCAGTTCACCCCGAAGACGCGGTTCTTCAGAGAATTCGGCTTCCATCTCCCTAGCTTTTGTGCGTAGTGAAAGAAATTTACTTTCTGCCTGTCTCCATTTTTCATCCCAAGAGCGACGATCAACTCCTGGGGCTTCGTCAACTACACTGAGCAAGGCAAGCGGCTTCTTCGCAAGATCAAATATCTGTTTCTGGCTGTAAATCCTCACCGGAAATCGTTGTCGAATATCACCTTCTGTGCGTTTCCATTTTCCTTCTTCAAACTCCTCTTCAATGGATTCAAGATTCCCAGCATGGTCCCACTGTACACGAAACCGTGAATTGTCCTTTCGGTAGACCACCTTGATAACCGCATCCTCTGTGAGAAGACCGCCTTCTTTTCTGTCCAAGTAAATTTTCCGATACTTTTCAAACTCTTCTTCTAAATCGTCCGGCAGTTCATCCGTTCTTCGCAGAGCAATGCGCAGGAACTCAACAATGGTAGACTTGCCCGTTCCCCTGCCACCGATTATAGAGTTGAGCCACGGATTAAACTCAACAGTGAAGGGTTCGGAACGGCCCAGATAACGAGCGTACGAAACTTCCATGGATTCCAACACTATCTTCGCACGCTCGTTCGGATTGTCTTTCTCCCCGTCGGACCGAATCACAGAGAGTGGGCCGTCCATCAAAGCTAAGCGCAACCCTTCAATTTCTGGCGTTCCCATTTTGACCCAAGTGAAACTGCTGCCGGGATATCTTTCTTCTGAATTTCCAAAGGGGTGGTGACTGTCCGATCCCAGTACCTCCGTCCAGCGAGGGTTTTTGTCGGTATAGACTCCCGGCTTCGTATGCGGGTCAACCAGCTCCATCGCAAAAATCCTTTTACGTTCAAACAACTGTTCCAAGGTTCTTCCGTCTAACTTTTTAAAAAGCCCTTTTTCCTTATCTGCATGTGCGGGAATCGCTATTGCTCCTGCTGAAGTAACTTCATCAACGACCTTAATGAACGAAAGACGCGTAACACCATTCCCCGAACCTTTTTCGCCTTCAAACTCAACCTTCGTTAGAAGAGAGTCTATGTCCGATGTCTTTTTGTCACGATCAAAAATCGCCAGAAGATGGATGCCTCCGTTAACCGAGATTTCCACGCCGGGAAATACATAGATAGGCCTGAATCCTTCAGGACGATTGCTTTCCAATCGAGCAAGTTCATCCTTGACAAGGTCAATCCACTCACCGCTATTGTGATCAGTTATTGCCACGCAATCGATACCGGCGCGCATGTAGTCAAGCAACCAGTCTCTAGGTTTGCGTTCTTTCAAAGTTGTTTGATCCTGACCCCGTCCGTAATCATCAGAGGCCGGAGTATGGACATGGAAATCAAATTTCCACCACCGCGAACCTTTCCATTTCCATTCTTTCATTTGTTCTAGTTTACTACAGTCAAGTCAAACTTGAAAACACGATATTCAACAGTACAAATGCCTTAAAAGGAGTGTGAACCGTTCATATCGAATAAATAATCTATTTGAATGTAGAACTATGCCTTCAAATTTTCCAGTTCAGAAAGCCATTTTCCAAAACCTTGGCATTTTTCTCTTAATACTTCAAGGCCAATTTCACCCACTATGTCGGGCCCATGAATAGTTTTTATGTATCTTGCTTTACCGCTCAGTCTTTTTGAAGGAGCAGAATGTGTTGAGTCATTTATCGCCTCGGGATCTCCACCAAATTTATTAACCACTCGCTGTGCCCAATCCGACAACCCTCTATAGGGAGAAATATTGTTTTCTATAGCTTCAGGCGATGAAAACAGCAAACCTTCAAATTCGTACATCTGAACATATGGAATGAGTTTGCCGCGCGAGTGTTTAACGGAATCAAGTATCTTCTGCTCCAACGATTCCTTGCTCTCTGCTTCATCCTTTCCCCGAAACCCGTAAAAATCATAGAAAGTTGTTACACTGTCAAAGCTTCTGAGCAACTCCTTCAGATCTTTTTTTATGCGCGGGATTGAAACATTGCCCCCACTGCGTCCAAGTAAAATAGGGTGAGTATCAATCTCCTGATCTTGCAGATGTGGAACTATAACCTCTTTTATAAAACGCTCCTCCGTCTGGCCCTCCACGGATACGGCAAGTCTTACCATTCTGGACGACCGCCAATAAGATTCTTGGACCAGATATCGCCCATCCCATACTCATCCAGCCACTGTTCAACCCGCTCTCTATCAAGCCGCTCAAACACCGAAACACCGTCTTTTAACTCCGTTACGATAAAGTCCTCGGGAGCGAAAAAGTTCGCAAAAATCACGGATTGCGTGGAACAAACCACTTGCGTTTCCACAGATATTGAGCGGATGATATCAGCAAGCACGCAAAGTGCCGCGGGATGCAATCCGAGTTCCGGTTCATCAAATATTATTGTGTCGGGTCTTCTTGACTCAGGTTGCAGCAAAAGAGTTGCAAGACAGACAAACCTAGCCGTTCCGTCCGATAGAACATTAGCGCTGAATGGCGACTTGTAGTTAGCATGTTCCCAGCGCAATAAAATATTTTCATCTCCTCGCTTTCCCGTCGGTTCCAAGTAGAAATCGTGAAAAAACGGTGCCACGCTTTGAATTGCGCAAACGATCTGCCTGTATGATTGCTGGTCTTCGTCATCCCGGCTGGTTTTGAGATCATAAAGAAAGGGAGCAATGTTAGCCGCATCTTCTTCAAGATAATAATAATCGTCTAAGCCGGATCTTTGCTTGAATCTGGCCTGACTGCTTGTATCATGGAAATGGTAAACCCTACATTCGCCAAGGTAGTTTTTCGTGTAGCGTTTTACGGGTTGGTCTACGAGTTTTTCCATCGCTAAACCGCTTTCGCCTTTTCTCGAAGAAAGATTCCATGGGGATTTTCCTGGGGAATTCATGCGACAACTCTCAACGTCAAATACAAGCGAATCATCGTTCCGATTAGGCAGAAACTCCACACTGTAACCATTGTTTCCAATTTCCAGATCCAACTTTATCCTTTCTGTGTTTCTAGTGCCGAAATGAAAAAAACTTTCCGCTCCCCCCTCAGTTTTAACATATTTCTGCAACTTCCCTTGGGAAAGAAAGCCTAGAAAAGTGAACAACGAAATTAGGTTGGTCTTCCCAGCTCCGTTCGCCCCAATCAATATATTGATGTCCCTCATAAGCAAATCGAGTTGCTTTATAGACTTAAACCCTTCAACCCGAATGCGCTTGAGATTTTTTGACTCTTCCCTCATCTTAACTCCAGCTTGTCACTGCTATTCCCAAAAATTGCGAACGCTCCGCCAAAACACGTTACGCAATTTAAGTTTGCTACATATCTTCGGGTGATTCAACTTTGGAATCCGGATGTCGTTCAGTCCTTTGGTTCATCCCCTTCTTCGAAAAGAATTCGAAAACTTAAATTTGTGAAAAATTCCGAGCACTATCATGTGCCAAGTCGCGCACTACAAATTACGGCTAAACATATAAACTGCTGACGCAAACAACAGTTAAGGCCTTAGAGTAAACAACTCAAGTCCAGACAACTTAGAACCTCTCAGTTTTTCCGTTTTTCAAGCGATACTTTTATTGATACAATAGTACGTGGTTGGAGACCTGCCACAGAGAGGTAGCAGTTTTGAAATTCATACTGATTCCCGTAAAAGATCTATCGAGAGCAAACGAAAGGCTTGCCTCGGTGCTCAGCAACAAGCAGAGAACCGAACTTGCCTACGTGATGCTGGAAGATGTGTTCTCCGCGGTCGGCGACTCGAAACTCGCCGACAACAGGGTCATCGTTACGCTTGACAGGAAAGCAGAGAAAATGGCCCTTGGGGAGGGGTTTGACGTCATAAGGGAGGAGAGCCAGCTCGGGGAGAGTTCGTCGGTTGATCTTGCGATCCAGGTCTGCAGAAAAATGGGCGCGAAATCCGTGCTCGTGATCCCGGGCGACGCCCCTTTAATAACCGGCGAGGACCTGGATTCCGTCCTGGAGAAAGAAAAAAAGGGCAAATCCGTTATCCTCGTTCCCTCAGAAGATGAACTCGGCACAAACGCCATACTGAGAAAGCCTCCCGACAGCATACCCTCGATGTTCGGAAACGACAGCTTCAGGAAACACAGGGAGGAGGCCGAGCGAAGATACGTGCCCTGCGACGTCTACAAAAATTTTAACATCAGCATCGACATCGACGAGCCCGGGGACATAGATACCTTCTCCCACCACGGCTACCACACCAAGACCTACAGGAAACTTCTGGAACTGGGGCTCATAAAGGAAGAAACGGGAAAAAACGGAGCGGCAGCAGGCTGATTTACGCAAAGCCGGGGTCGCGCCAATTTCCGCCGAACCTTCGTATCCGTGCGTTGAATCCTGACGGAGTTCCGGTATAATTTCCTGCTTTTCGATTTGCCTTTTTTTCCGGGGGCGGCGTAGCTCAGGGGTAGAGCGGGGCTCTCATAAGGCCTGTGTCGGTGGTTCGATCCCACCCGTCGCCACTTCCCTACTCCTCTTTTTCTTCCTCGAAATCCAAAGAGACGGAGTTTATACAGTACCTAAGCCCCGTGGGCTTCGGGCCGTCGGGAAAAACATGTCCCAGGTGGGCGTCGCACTTTGAGCAGAGAACTTCTGTTCTCGCCATCCCGTGGGAATGATCAGCCTTCTCCGTTATGTTCCCCTGTGAGGCGGGCTCCCAGAAACTCGGCCATCCGGTGCCGGAGTCGAACTTCTCAGAGAAACGGAAAAGCTCCTGCCCGCAGCAGACACATACGTACATGCCTTTTCCGTGGTGGTCGTGGTACTTTCCGGTAAAGGCCCTCTCTGTGCCCTTCTTCCTCGTGACAAGAAACTCCTCGTCAGAGAGCTTCTCCTGCCACTGCTCATCCGTTTTCTTTACCTTCTCAGACACTATCCGCTCACTCCCCGAGCTTTGAATCCCGGGCTTCCCTCAAAAGCGCTACCAGTTCTTCTACATTACCGGAGTCGACAGCTTTTTCAATTTCCCCGAGCGCTCCCGCAAAGCCGCGGATAGCACCCAGCATCGCATCGCGGTTCTCGATGAAAATACCGGCCCACATCTCCGGGGAGCTGCCGGCGATTCTGGTGAAGTCGGCAAGGCCCCCGCCCGAAAAATCAAAAAGGTTTCTGTCCCGCCCGCCGGAAGCCACCGCGCTTACGAGCGCGTAGGCGACTGCGTGTGGGAGATGGCTTACGAGCGAAAAGACCTTGTCGTGGGATTCGGGATCCATCCCGACCACCTCGCTTCCCACAAGCGAAAAAAGCCTTTTCACCACGGAGAGGGCTTCGGGGCTGGTACTCTCTACCGGAGTAACAATGCATTTTTTCCCCGAGAAAAGGTCCGGGTCAGACTCCCTTACGCCCGATGTTTCCTTCCCCGCGATGGGATGGGCTCCGACAAAGCGGATGTTCCCAGGGCCCTTTTCCATCTCCCTCACTATCCTGGCCTTTACGCTTCCCACATCGCAAACTACCGTGCCGGGGGAAACGAATCCGGAAACTTCCCTGGCCGCCCGCGCTATGGCGTCGACGTAGGTCGCGACGACAACTATTTCAGACCCTGATATACCGGGGCCGATTTCAGAAGCGCCCGCGTCTGCTATTGCGTTCTCAAGGGCGAAGCGAAGGGATTCGGGATCCCGCTCGACCCCGAACACTTCCCCGACTTCCCCCGATTCGCGAAGGGCCGCCGCAAGGGAGCCTCCTATCAGCCCGAGACCTACAACCGACACTTTTTTAAAAGTCATCTTCCGAGAATTCTCCCAAGCGATTCAATGAATTTTTCGTTTTCCCGCCCGCGGCCGAAACTTACCCGAAGGTGCGTCCGCAGTCCGTAGCCGCCCACCGGTCTCGTTATGACCCCGTCGCGAAGAAGCGCCTCGTAAACCGGCACAGGATCTCTTTCGAGATCAACGAGAATGAAATTCGTGTGGGACTCCGTGTACCTGACCCCGAGCTCGCCCAGCTTCTCGCGGAAATACTCCCTTGCAGTGCGGTTAAGCTTCCTTGAGCGGGCAACATGTCTCTCGTCGTCAAGCGCGGCGCAGGCCGCCACCTGCGCGGCCGAGTTCACGTTAAACGGCTCCCTGACCCGGTCCATGTAGGAGACCGCCTCTTTTGACGCGACCCCGTAGCCGACCCTGAGCCCCGCAAGGCCGTAAATCTTGGAGAACGTCCTCACCGTCACGAGTGATTCGCGAACCGAGTGATAGCGAAGCGTGTCCGGATACTCGGGGTCGTCCACGTACTCGAAATAGGCCTCGTCCACGAGTATTACCACATTCTCGGGAATCCGCTTGAGGAACCATTCGAACTCGTCCCTTCTCACTATCGTGCCGGTTGGGTTGTTCGGGTTTGCGATGTATATGATCTTCGTTTTCTCCGTGACCAGAGAAAGCATGTCCTCCAGGTCGTGCGCAAGTTCGGGCATCCGGGAGATGACGTGCGAGCATCCGAGCGACTGGGTAACGATCGGGTAAACGATAAACGCGTGGCGGCCGTAGATGGCCTCGTCCCCGGGCTCAAGAAAGGTCCTTGCGACGATCTCTATCACCTCGTTCGAACCGTTGCCGAGTACTATCATGTCCTCGGGAACACCCAGTTTCTCAGAAAGTTTCCCCCGGAGCTCGAAGCAGCCCCCGTCGGGATAAAGGTTAACATTCGAGACGTGTTCTGAGAGTGCTTTCTTCGCAAGCGGGGAGGGACCGAGGGGATTTTCGTTCGAAGCCATCTTGGCCGCGCCCCGGATTCCGAGTTCCCGCTCAAGCTCCTCGATCGGCTTTCCCGGAACGTAGGGAATAAGGTTCTTTACGCTTGCTCTTGGTTCCATGGAGATTCGTCCGCCAAGCCGCCGTCAGCCCGGCGCTCCTGAGGGGTAGGATCCTAGCACCTTGAGAAAAACGCAGTTGTCTTCCACCTTCTCAAGTGCGTCCCCTACCGCCTTATCCTCTCGGTGTCCCGAGAAGTCGGCGAAAAACACGTATTCCCAGTGCCTGTCGCGCAAGGGCCTGGATTCGATTTTGGTGAGGTTTATGCCGGATTCGGAAAACGGGAGAAAAAATGTCCTGTGAAGCGCCCCCGGCTCATCCTTAACGGAAAAGGCGATCGAAGTCTTGTCCTGTCCGCTCGGGGGAGAATTCTCCCTTCCCATTACCACGAACCGGGTTGTGTTGCGCGGGCTGTCCTCTATGTGGTTCTGTATCGTCTTCAGGTTGTATATCGATCCCGAGAACTCGCTTGCGATCGCGGCGACGTTTTTATCCCTTGCGGCCATCTTCGCCGCCGCCGCGGTGCTCGGGGTCTCGACAAGCGCCACGCCGTAGAGGTTCGCGGCAATCCATTTCCTGCACTGCCCGAGCGCCTGGGGATGCGAGGCCACTGTCTTTATTTCACTGATGTCTCCGCCGATGGAAAGCAGGAAGTGCTCTATGCGCTCGAAACACTCGGCCGAAATGCTGAGGTCCCATTCAACCAGCATGTCAAGGACGTCCCCCACCGAACCTTCAATCGAGTTCTCGACGGGTACTATGCCGAAATCGACTCTCTTTCCGTACACGGCTTCGAACACGTCCTCGAAGCTGGAAACCGGAAGAAACTCGGAAGAAGCGCCGAATTTCCGAAACGCGGCCTGGTTTGAAAAGCTGCCCTCGGGTCCCAGGTAAGCGACTTTCTCGTCGTGCTGAAGAGACCTGCAGCGCGATATTATCTCCCTGAAAACAAAAAGGATATCCTCGTTGGAGAGGGGGCCTAGATTGCCTTGCGTTATCTTGCTTTCTATCTCCTTTTCCCTGCCCGGGTCGTAGACTCCCAGAGAGTCCTTTTTCTTGAGTCCGCTTACCTCTATCGCAAGCTCGGCCCGCCTGTTTATAAGTTCAAGCAACTCGGAATCAAGGGCGTCTATTTCCCTTCTTACAGAGGCAAGTTCTTTGTTGGGAGCCATTATGCAGTCTTAAGGAGAATATTTCGAGAAGAATAGCGAGGGGGTGGGGCAAAGTCAAATAGCGAGAGGGGGTAAAAACGGGGCTCTCAGCCGCCCCCGTTCCCCTTTACGATCTTGGGTTGCGCAAGCGTTCCCTGGATCTTCCCGGAGTAGCTGCCGTCCACCGGAGGACCAAGAAAACTGCCCACAAGAGCAAGCTTTACGTCTTGCGGAGGGGGTCTGAACGTAACGGAAAGATCCAGGGCGGCTCCCTTCCTCAGCCGAAGCGGAGACGGGGCTTTTCCCTCCGCCTGAAATAACAACTGCGGGTTCGTGAGGGAAAACTTCTCGATGCGCGATTCAAAGCGGTTGGCGGTGCCGCGAAGCACCACGCTCAGGTTCTTGTACTCCTCCCCCACTTCAAACCCCTGCACCTTGTCCACGGCAACCGAAAGAGAAGGTGAGGACACGAGGTATTCCATCTTCGAGATGCCTCCGCTTTCCCCCTCTCCGAGAAACTTTACGGTTCCGTCGACCTTCCCGCTTAGCGAGATTCCCTCGTTTCCCAGAAAAAGACGGGAAACAGCCGAAGATTCGAGGGAATTTATATCCACTTCCGCGCTTGTAACCTTGTTTTTCTTCATGTTCTGCGAAACCTTGCCGTCTATCTTCCCGCCGTAAGCGTTAACGGAAAAGGATATCCGGGTGTCATCGGAAAAAATAACGGAAAAAAGCCCGGCGCTCACCCTGGCCCTGTCAATCACAATCGGTTCCCTTTCCCCGAGGATCACGCGGACATCCCTGAGTTCGACAGAGGAGAGACCTTTTAGGTCCGCATCCCCTATAAGAACCGGAACCGGGGCGTTGTTCTGTATCTCGAAGATGACCCTTCTTTCAACCGAATCCCATGGAAACCCCAAAAGAAAAAAGATCAGAAGAGACGCAAAGAAGATCCCTGCGTAGAGACGGACGGAGATTTTTTCCGGCATTTTGATTCTGGTCTTTATATTCATTCTTTACCGCTTACGATTCACTGAAAGAAAAAGTGGACAGTTGGAACGAGACATCGGACAGGTTCGGGTTGTCGAATCTGGTTTTTATCCTAAGGTCAGAGACTCTGAGGATGGTCTTGCTTTTCTGAAAGGTATAGAGAACATTAAGCACTCTGGGAACAGGCACCTTGTTTATCTTGACCAGAACCGCTCTTTCCCTCTCTATTCCCTTCCCCCTGACCGACGGGTTTGTTCCCTTTATAGAAAAGGAGCGGCGGTCTATACCGTTTCTGACGAGCACCTTCTCCACCACCGAAATAAGCGCCTCCCTTTCCTCCTTCATCGAACCGCTGACCTTGGCCAGAAGATCCCTTGAGTAGCGGTACTCCTCCTTAATGGACTTCATCTCGTTTAGCTGAAACCTCACCTGGCTGACCTCGCTTCTTACTGCGGAACCCCCGGGGAAAACCGCCCTGTAGGCAGAAAAAAGGGCAAAAATCGCCAGGGCCGCGGCGGCTATCTTAAAGGCGCGGATGTCCCTTGAGGAGAATTCCCTCCTGTCTATAAAGCCCCTTAACCTCCGAGCCAGGGGCTCTGTTCTCTCCTTAACGACTCCGAAAAACGATTTTGCCGCCAGCGCCAGTCTCTGGATTAATCCCTTCATTTTCACCTGACGACCATGGATATCTCGAATTTTAAACTGTTGTTAACCGCCTTTCCGACCTGTCCCATCTTAATCTGGGTGAAGCTTCCGGACTCAGAGAAGGCCTTCTCTATCGACGCTATCTCCTCGTAGGAATCACTCTTACCCCATATCCTGGCCCTGCCTCCGTCTTCGATTCTTATTTCGTCAATGGAGAAACTCACGTCTTTCGGAACGGCGGCGGAAACCGCCGTCAGCACCTCAAGCGGGCTGTGAGACCCTCTTACCTGCTTTAGTATGTCAAGCTTGCCGTTTATGACTTCAAGCTTGCCCTTGTAGAAAGCTACCGGGTCCTGTTTCCCCGCGGCTCCCGGAAACTCCTTCCTGAGGTCCATCTCCATCTCGGAGCGCATGGAACTCATCTTGCTCCTGGCGGAGACCACTTCCGTCACGCGCCCGAAAATAACCACAAGAAGCAGGGCGGCGCACAGGGCGACGGGAACCCGAAACTCCTTTAATAACCCCACTGCCATCCCCCGAGGCCTGTATCCGTCCCTTCTGAGGTTGAGTCTTCCAACCTTGCCCGAGGAACTTCCGTAAAGCGCGAGAGCGTAAGCCCTCGCGAAAAAAGGAGAGTCGTTGTGGCCGAGCTGCTCTATGAAAATTCTCTTTACTTCCCGGCCGAGCCACCCGGTAAGCTCTTTCTCAACCCCGTCTACCTCGCATATCCCTCCGGTGATAACTAGGCTCTTTACTTCCTCTCCGGCCTCTCCCTCAAAGTAGCGCATGGTGTTTCTTATCTCCTCCGCGATGGGGCGGCAGCTTTTAAGAAACGCCTTTCTTTTCTCCTCATCACTGTTTATCTGCCGCAGGTCGAGAACATCTGTGGCGAGGGATTTTTTCACTCTCTCTAGGGCGTCATCGCAGTTCCTAACCCTGCTGAGTCCCCCTTCGTCGAAAAACGAGAAGTTGAGATGATCCAGGTCGGCATCTATAAGGAGAAGAGGCCTTGGCCCTTCAATGAGATCCCCCAGTGAAGAAAAAGCAACCGGAGTGAAAGTCACCTGGTCCGGGTCAACGCCAGACTCCCGAAGGGAGCCAAGATAGCTCTCAAACACCCCTTTCTCAAAAGCGGGAACTATGGCCTCGGCCCCCTCCGGTCTTTTTACCTCGTGGTAGTCGGACAGCACGTCCTCCCCCAGGGTGAACCCGGTCGAGTTCTCAAGCTCGAAGCGGTAAACCCCCTTGATTTTCTTTGGATCAGAGAACGGGAATTTTAGAACCCTTAGAAGAAGCGGGGAACGGCAGATTCCGGTAACGGCCCTGGTACCGAGGGAAACTTCGTTCTTGAGAAAAGCCGATGTATCGCCGCTCCCGAGTGACCCGGTGGAAGAGGCCTTGCGGACCTCGGTTCCCTTAAGCCCCCTTCTCACGGTTACGGTCCTTACCTTTCCGCCGGAAAAATCGACCCCGATGAATCCACCTAGCATCTTAAAGGTACGAGGATTATCCCCCCGCCTGACCCTCCGCCGACTTGGCGTCAAGTTCCATTGGCATTATTACGTTTACGTAGCCGTCCTGCTTTTCGCCTTTCTCGCAGGGAGCCAGGTAAACCGGGTTTTTGTGGCCGGAAAAACCAATTATCACTTCAGAAGATCCCAAAGCGTCAAGAACGTCCTGGAAGTACGTAAAGTTAAAACCAAGCTTCACTTCCTCTCCTGAATACTCAACCGGCATGCTCTCTTTCCCCTCTCCGGTGTTAAGATAGGCGCCCAGAAGCAATCTTCCTTCCCGGAAAACCATTTCCACGAACCTGCCCCCACCCTTCACGTTGTCCGCGGAAAAAATAGAAACCCTCCTAAGCGCGTCAAGCAGCTCGGAGGCATCGACCGTGACTGTGTTCTTCGTCGAGACCGGAACCACCTGCATGTAGTCCGGGAACTCAGCGTCAATCACTCTGGAAATGAAAACAAGGTTCTCATCGGTTAACTCGAAAACAAAGAAGTTTCCGCTGCTTCCGATCCTGACTTCCTTTGAGAGACGAAGAAGCTTTCTCATCTCCATAACCGCCTTTTTGGGAACCAGGATGTCTTTTGGCAGGTTAAGGTTTTCTATTTTTTCATCGACAAAACTGAGCCTGTGACCATCGGTGGCGACGAGCCTGAGCGTCTGTTCCGTCCTTTTCTCGAAAAACACCCCGGAGAGACTTCTTCTCATTTCATCATCGGAAACGGAAAAAACTGTCTTGGATATCAATTCCTCAAGCTTCTCCGAGGAAACCTGAAAAAGGTTTTCCGACGAGACCTCGGGTATCTTTGGGAAATCGTCGGCCGCAAGCCCAGCTATCCTAAAAGAGCCCGAACCGGTAACAACCTCAATCCAGTTGTTATCGGTAGCGGTAACCGAAATTTCCTCTTCCTCTTTTATCTCCCTGACAAGATCCGAAAGAATTCCGGCGGGAACCGCCACCTTGAATTCCCCTTCGGTTTGAGCATCGCAGAAAACTGAGGCCGTGTTTTCAAGATCAGTGGCTTCCAGAAACAAGCCCTTGTCCGTAGAATTTATAAGAACATGGGAGAGAATCGGCATGGTCGTTCTTTTTTCCACGACTCCCTGGATCATTCCCAGCTTCCTTGAAAAATCCCCGCCTTTGATTTTAAACATCATCTTGAGAAAAAAACCTCCGGTTCCGGAAAAAACAGAGAAAAACTTCTTTTCTCTCTCCGGCGTGTGTAAACAGCTTCTTCATGTAATGATAACCATTTTTTCTCCGCAAAACCACAAACTGCAAGGCTTTATGTCTTTCTGCTACTGTTTCTATTCTTTATAGAATTTAAAGCTTTTCTAGTAGCAGTAGTAGTAATTGCTGTGAAAAAGGTGAAATCAGTGAAACCGCCCGAAATATCTGGATTTTTCGGTTCGGGATATGTTTATAACTTTCCTTTTTCTCAACAGGTATTCACATCCTCCTGTTTTGCTTGTTGTGCGCCTGTGCAGAAACAAAGATTCTTGCACAGTTTTTTCAGTTTTCTCCGACATGTTGTTTTTTAGCTGGTTCAGGACGTGATGAACTTCTCGAGGGTGGCCGAAACCACCGTCACGGCATTTAGGATCGAAGGGTCCTTCCCTATCTTTTTTTCAACGTTTTTTACCGCGTGAACCACCGTAGAGTGGTTTTTCCCGCCGAACTTGTTCCCTATCTCCGGGAACGAAGACGATGTGTATTTTCTCGAAAGGAACATGGCTATCTGCCTAGGTTCAGAGATTTTTTTCTGCTTCTGGTTGGATTTCAGATCTTTTACGGTGAGGTCAAAGAAGGCGCTTACCTCTTTTTGGATCAGATCTATGGTTATTATCTTTGGGGTTTCTTTTTTTACCAGGTTGCTGAGAAGCTGCTTTGCCAGTTCGAGGGTTATTTTCTCTCTGAACATCTTGGAGTAGGCAAAGAGCTTGTTCACCGAGCCTTCAAGTTCCCTTATGTTGGAGAGGACATTCTGGGCCACAAATGAAGCCACATCGGCCGGGATCTCGATTTTTTCCTCTTCAGCCTTTTTCTCTATGATGGCCATCTTTGTTTCCACTTCCGGCGGCTGTATGTCTGCCGTTAGCCCCCACTCGAACCTGGATTTAAGGCGCTCCTCAAAGTTTTTAATCACGCTTGGGGGTTTGTCGCTGGTTATAACTATTTGCTTCTTCGCGGTGTAGAGGGAGTTAAACGTGTGAAAAAACTCTTCCTGCGTGCTGTCTTTCCCGGCGATGAACTGTATGTCGTCTATCAGCAGGACGTCGCAGTTAAGCCTGTAGAGGTTCCTGAACTTGTCCATCGAGCCCGTTTTTATGCTTTGCACCACCCCGTTTGTGAAATGCTCGGCCGAGATGCAGAAGGTGTTCATGCGGGTTCCATAATTTTTGAGTATGTGGTTCCCTATAGAGTGGAGCAGGTGGGTTTTCCCGAGGCCCACTCCGCTGTGTATGAAAAGCGGGTTGTAGGCCATTCCCGGGTTCTCCGCTATGGCGTATGACGCGGCGTGGGCAAACTGGTTGCTCGGCCCGACGACAAAGTTATCAAACGTGTTGGATGAACTGAAGAAGCTCGCTGTCTGGGGATCGTGTGATTCTTTGATTTTTTGGTTGTCCGGAGCCATGTTTTTTTTAGTTTCCCTGGTCCAGGAGTTCTCCTCTCCTACATCTATGGTTACTTCGAAGCCTTCTTTTCCGTAGAGATTGCGGGCAGTGTCGTTTATCAGTTGCAGGTAGTGGTTTTTCACCCAGAGGGCTTGGAAGTGGGTTTTCGCTTCAAGCGTGACGATCTTCCCATCGATCTTTGCGACTTTTATTGAGAACAGCCAGGAAGGGGGGAAATAAAGGTCTTTCTTTACGCCGTCAAGAACAGCGTCCCAGTCAAATTCTACTTTTTGTTGCGATTTTTGGTTCTCGGTAGCGAGGTTGTCGTGCGCAACTTCCTCTGTTTTTTTCAACAGCTTTTCTCCTGAAAAGCAAAGAACAACCTTAAAACGGATATTTCAGAAAATCCCGACCCACCCTTCGGAAAGTGGAAAATAATTTTAATTACATCGGCCTTTGGTGTCAAGAAAAATCCGGCTTTCCCCGCCAAATCCGTGCTTTCCGCGAAGGTAGGGACGCGCGCGGAAATTTTCCTGGTGCTCCGGCTCAATTGACACGCAACTGTGTTTACAATACAATTTTTAACCGGAAATGGGTGAAACAGAAGCCTTGAGGTTTTTAGCCGAAAGGTTCAAGGTTACTCAGAAAGAAGTTTTGAAGGGGATAGGGGACGATTCCGCTGTTGTAGAACTCAGAGAAAACACCTGCCTTGTCGCCTCGACAGACACTCTCGTTGAGGGAGTTCACTTTCATCTCGGTGCGCAGACCCCAAGACAGCTCGGCAAGAAGGCTGTCTGCGTCGCCGTAAGCGACATAGGGGCGATGGGGGCGGTGCCCAGGTACCTGCTCTGCTCCCTGGGTTGCCGGGGCAAGAATGCAATGGATTTCATCGAGGATCTCTCCCGGGGAGTTGGAGACGGCTGTCGGGAGTTTGATGTCTGCCTTATAGGGGGCAATCTCTCGGAATCACAGACCGTTTTCATAAGCATGACGGCGCTTGGGGAGGTGTTGAGGGATGATATGGTGCTCCGCTCTGGAGCTTCCGAGGGAGACGACATATATGTGACCGGGACTCTGGGGGATTCCGCCTTGGGACTGAGAGTCCTCTTGGATGATTGCGGGATTGACGGCTCCGAGGGTGCTGTTTCAAGACACATAGAGCCCACGCCACGCCTCCAGGTTGGCAGGATGGTAGCGAAGCGCGGGATAGCCTCTTCGATGATAGATGTAAGCGACGGGCTTTTCTGCGACCTTGAGAAACTCACCTCAGAGCACGGACTGGGTGCCGAAGTAATCCTCGGGAGTCTTCCGCTTTCTCCCGGCTTTCTCTCTCTCTGCGGCAAACTCTCTGAGGACGGCTACCTCCTTGCGCTCTCCGGGGGAGAGGATTATGAGCTTCTTTTCACCTCTTCTGTTCGCAACCGCGTCTCGATAGAGGAGGTTTCGCGCCTGTGCGGGATTGCTATCTCGAAAATCGGTTCTGTTACCGCCGGGCGGAAAATAAGGTTTTTTGACGAGGGAGGGGAGGAGGTTTTTTACGATACCGGGGGGTTTGAGCACTTCTGCTGATTCCTCCACGGGGGTAAGATTTTTTGGGCGAAAATTTCATTCTGATTCTTTTTTTGCTGTGCTGTTCCGCGTTTTTCTGCTTCAGCGAGGGAGCGCTTTTCTCCCTCAGCCGTCCGCAGAGAGAAAGCATATCGAAGCAGGGAGGCAGGGTTTCTGCTGCCATAGAAAAGCTCCTTGCCAATTCCCACAAGCTCATAACCACGGTTCTTCTGGCCGACGAGGTATTCAACATAGCCTACTCAAGCGTAATAGGCCTCACGGCGAGAAAATACCTCCAGGGCACCCCGGAACAGACAGTCGCCCTCATATCCCTGGCCATAGCCTCTCCCACGCTCCTTGTGTTCGGGGAGATTGTTCCCAAAACCGCCGGCGTGAAGTTCCCCAGGACCATTTCGAAGGCAGTCGCGCTTCCCCTTTATTTCTTCCACGTCGCAGTCACCCCGATCAGGTGGGCGATCATGTTTGTCTCCGGGTTTTTCATAAGGGCCTTCGGGGCGGATCTGGGACACCGCGCTCAGGGGACCGACATTTCCTCTGACGAGCTTGAAATACTGGTGGGGATGGGGAGGGACGAGGGCGTGCTAAACGAGGTGGAAAAATATCTTGCCGACGGTTTTTTCAAGCTTGAGGATCTTCCCGCCCACAGGATAATGACTCCCGCCATAGACTGCTTCACGCTTCCCCACGATATTGAGGTGAGAGAGGCCGTGGGCCGGGTTCGCCAGATGGGACGCTCCCGGATTCCGGTTTACGAGGAGGAAAGGGACAACATAGCGGGTGTCCTCTACGGCAAGGATCTTCTGAAGTGGAATTTTACCGAGCGCAATATTGCGGCCACCGTGAGCGAGTGCCTCAGGAAACCTTATTTCATCCCACGCTCAAAACCCGCGGGGGCGCTTCTGCGCGAGCTCCAGATGCGCAGGATTCACATAGCGATAGTGGTTGACGAGTACGGAAGGTTCGACGGGCTGGTGACCATGGAAGACATACTGGAGGAGCTCTTCGGAGAGATAGAGGACGAGAGGTCGGTGCCCAACAGAACTGCTCCCGCGCTCGGCGGGAGAGCGATCACTATTCCCGGGGGAATGAAAATAGAGGAATTTAACGACTACTATCTTTTCTCGGTCGCGCGCTCGGCGGGGCTTGATAACCTGGGAGAAATACTGGAGGAGGCCGTGGTTCCGCTTCGGATGGAAAACGAGACCATGGGGGGTTTTGTGTTCGATCTTTTCGGGAGGCTTCCGGCCGAAGGGGAAAAAATAGGGTTCGGCGGACTGGTCTTCACGGTAAAGAGCAGGGAGGGAAAAAGGATTTCCGAGATAAGGGTTGACGTTGGGGAGGAGGGACGCGGCGATGTCCATTGAATTTGTGGTTCTCCTGATTTCGCTGCTTCTGGTTCTTCAGGCTTTTTTCGCCGGTTCGGAAATAGCTCTCATTTCCTGCGACAAGATAAAGATGAGATCCCTCGCCGAGGACGGCTCCACAGCCGCGGGGCTCGTTCTTCAGGCCTACTCGAAAATCGAGACCTTCATCGGCACCACCCTCATAGGGGTTAACCTCTCCCTCATAATAAACACCCTGGTGCTTACATTTTATTTTGAGGAGACTCTCGGGCAGCGAAGCGGCCTCTACACCGTAGCTGTGCTCTCCCCGCTTATCGTTGTTTTCGGCCAGGTGGTTCCCAAGGCGGTATTCGAGAGCAGGCGAAACTCCATAGTGCTCTGGATCATATACCCGCTCTGGGTTTTCTCCAGACTTTTTTACCCGGTGCTTTTCTTTGTCAATCTCTTCACCCGGGGGATATTGAGCCGCCCGGGCAGGAATATGAGTTCCATAACCCGCGAGGAGCTTGAGGACGTGATGGAGGAAGACGAGGACAAGCCGAGTTCTGACTACAAAAGAAGGGTTCTTCGGAGAATTTTCGGGTACTCCGAGACCACGGTCGGAGAGATAATGATTCCCCTTGTGAAGGTGGACGCGCTTGAGAGAAGGTCCACGCTTCGCGACGTAAAGAGGCTCATCGCGGAAAAAAACCACTCTAGAATCCCGATTTTCAGCGATCGGGTCGACAACATAACCGGCATACTCAACTCGTTTTACGTTCTCGGTGAGCAGGACCTTGACAGGAGCGTTGAGCAGTATGCCCTTCCCCCCTTCTACGTTCCCGAATCGAAGCTTGTGAACGAGCTTATGGACGAGATGAAGGGAGGGCGCGCCGGAATGGCTGTTGTGGTTGATGAGTACGGGGGATCAGTCGGAATCATAACCCTCGAAGACATAATTGAAGAAGTGGTGGGGGAAATAGAGGATGAGTACGACACCGGCGAAACCCCCTGGAGAAGGCTCGGCGACGGACAGTATCTCATAGATCCCACGGTCGAGATAGGAAGGCTTAACGACGGCCTCGGGCTCGCCATTCCGGAAGGCGAGGATTACGAGACGCTCGCGGGATTTCTTCTTTACACGCACGGATCGATTCCCGCCCCAGGAACCGTGATAGTTTTCGGAAGAAAAACTTTCACGGTGGTTTCTTCGACTCCGAGGATGATAAGCGAGGTTCGCCTGCAGGCGGAGAAACAACTTCGGGGGCCGGTAAAATAATCGCGGAGAGGGTCGACTATTGAACGGAAAAAATCTCCACAGGCAGTATTGTCTCTTGCGCCGCTTTCGCGCTTCGCGGGGGGCTTCTGATTGAGCGACGACGCAAGGGTATGCTTCGTTATCCCCACGTACAACGAGGCGCTTAACATCATTTTGCTGCTAAAGCAGCTTACGCGGCTCTACGGGGAGTCGGATACGATATTTCTTGTCGTTGACGACGAGAGCCCCGACGGCACTGCGCGGCTCGTCAGGGAGTTTGCCGCCACGGCGGACGGACGCGTTTACCTGCTCGAGGGAGAGCGCCGCGGTCTGGGGGACGCTTATGTGCGGGGAATCACTCACGCGATCGATGTTCTGGGTGCCGACGTGGTGGTGCAGATGGACGCTGATTTTTCGCATGACCCGGCTGATGCCGCGAGACTGATTCGGCGCGTTGCCCAGGGAGCCGATGTTGCTATCGGCAGCCGCTATGTGGAGGGAGGTTCGCTTGATGAGCGCTGGCACCTGCGCCGCCGGCTTCTCTCTCGGTGGGGGAACCGTCTGGCCAGATGGATCGGCGGTCTTGGCGGGGTTTCGGATTGCACGGCGGGGTTCAAGGCGATAAGGGCGGAGGCGCTGCGGGCCATGGGTCTTGGAAACGTGCGGGCTCGTGGTTACGTATTTCAGGTTGAGCTTCTTCACCGGCTTATGCGCTGCGGGGCCCGGGTGGTGGAGGAGCCGATACATTTCCGCGACCGCGAGCGAGGGGAAACAAAGCTCGGCGCGGGCAACATGATTGAGTTTCTGCTGAGCATCCTCCTGATCCGCGCGAGGAGCCACACCACCTTTATCAAGTTCGGCGCGACCGGTCTTTGCGGAACAATAATCAACCTTGCTTCTTTTTATCTTATGCTCAAGCTGGGTATTCACAAGTTTATCGCTTCACCCGTGGCGATAATGATTTCCATTTTTTCAAATTTCATGATGAATAACTACTGGACTTTCGGCGACCGCATCATGATCGGGCGTGAATCGGTAAGGGGGATTAAGTTCGCCGTGGTTTCCCTCGTAACTCTTTTGCTGAGCTACTCAATTTTTGTCGGTCTCTCGATTCTGTTTCCCCGCGCGGCGCCCGTGCTGCTTCAGGCGTGCGGGATCGCTCCGGGCGCGCTTCTTAACTATTACATGAATTCCCGCTGGACGTTTCGCGGCACAGATCACGGGTAACTGTTAGGTGTTTTGGGAAATGACTGACACGCAGAAAAAAAGATACGGCGGATGGTTTTTGTCCGAGGCACCTGTTCCGGGCCTCGGGGTTCCCCGTCGCGATGTTTTCGCCTTCGTGGCTCTGGCCGTGCTTGTGGCCGTTATCTATTTTCCCGCCGCGGGGGCCGGGTTTGTCTGGGACGATTCCATAATGAGGGATCTGCGGGCCGTTTCGACCTGGGCAGGGATATGGGATATATGGTTTGATCCGCAAAGCGCCTACATGCAGGGTGAGAGGTGGCGCGAAGGGCACTACTGGCCGCTTCTCTACACGACCTTCTGGATTGAGCACAAGCTCTGGGGCTTCTCTCCCGCGGGCTACCATGTGGTGAACATTCTCATTCACTTGGCGAACACCGCTTTGCTCTGGCGCCTGCTCGCGCGCCTTTCTGTTCCCGGAGCCTGGTTTGCGGCAGCGGTGTTCGCCGCTCACCCGCTGCACACAGAGTCTGTCGCGTGGATAATGGGGCGAAAGGATATGCTGGCAACCCTGTTCTGCCTCGCTTCTCTTGCCGTGTGGCTTCGATTCGTTGAGTCGCGCCGCCCGGGACATTACGTCGGAGCGCTTTCGCTGTTTGCGGCCGCCATGCTCTCAAAGTCGGTGGTGGTTGTCTTTCCCGCCGCTTTTCTGATCGTGCAGTGGTTGAAGGAGGGAGGTCTGACCCGGGCTGGGATTCTGCGTACCGCGCCGTTTTTTATCTTGGGAATCGCGGTGGCGCTTGCCGACATGCTGTTTTACCAGAACGTGCAGCCGGTCTCTTTCGGCTATTCCGTGGTCGAGAGAATACTTATCGCGACTCATTCCCTGTGGTTCTATCTGGGCAAGCTTCTGTGGCCTGTGAATCTGGCCGTTATTTATCCGCACTGGGATGTAAATGCTGCGGACCCTGTGGACTGGATCTACGCTATCGGTACCGTTGCCGTAGTGACGGCGTTCTGGTTTCTCAGGCGGCGCGTTGGACGTGGACCCCTTGCCTGCGCACTGTTTTTCGGAGTTATGCTTCTGCCTACGCTCGGCTTCATTGACTACGGATACATGCGGTATTCATTCGTAGCCGCCCGCTACCAGTATCTGGCCGGCACTGGCGCGATAGTGCTTTTCGCCGCCGCGGCCGTCTGCTTCTCATCAAGGCTGCCCGCAGCGTTTGCAGGCGCCAGAGTGGGTTTCGCTTTCGCGCTGCTTGTTCTTCTGGGCGCAGCGACCTGGAACCACGCGGGAGTTTACAAAAACGAGGTTACTCTGTTTCGGCACGTTATTTCCCTTAACCCCACGGCTCACTCGGCTCACATGAACCTTTCCTACGCCCTGCTTCACAGTGAGGGGGCGTCCGAAGAGGCGCTTGCGGCCGCCCGTGAGGCCGTGAGAAAGCGTCCTCTTTATTACAGCGCCCATAATGTTCTGGGCGCGGCACTCTCGGGACTTGGACAGCACGGGGAAGCGGAGACACATCTTAAAAGAGCCATTTCGCTCAATCCCGACTACGCACCAGCCTTTCTCAATCTGGCTGAGAGTCTCAGAAGACGCGGGCGATACAACGAAGCCCTTCGGGTCTACAGGGCCGCGCTGAAAATAGATCCTGATTACACGCTTCCCTATGTGGGCATGGGTTATGTTCTTTTCGGACTTCGCCGCTACGAAGAAGCGGTGCTGAGTATGAAACGGGCGCTTTCCCTCAACCCCTCTTTGCCCATGGCGCCAAGACTTTACCGCATGACGGGGCAAGCGCTTCGCAACATGGGACGTGAGGAGGAAGCGCAAAGATACCTGCGCCGCGCCGCGGAACTTTCCGGGTCAGCGAAATAGCGGGCGGATTTCCCCGCTCAGTGGATTGCCTGCTCCCGAAGAAGCTCCTTTGCTATCAGCTTTCTGTATGATTCAAGCGGCTGGATTCCGTGTATCCTGAGCTCTCCCAGATAGAGGGTAGGAACGCCGAGGACCATGTTCACCCGGGCGCTCTCCATGTTTTCCTCTATTTTTTGCGAAAATGTCCTTTTCCGAAGGGATTCTGAAAGGGTGCACGACAAATTTGTGGGAATTTGAGATTTTGTTAGGTTAGTATTGGGTTTGCGCCTCCTATCTGGTATTTTGTTTCTACCAGTTAGGAGGGAGGAACTTCCAATGACTAATTCTTACATACACGATCTCATACAACGCCGGAACCGCGCCCTAAACGCCTTTAGCACGATTGGGGATTTACGCCCCGGGTCCTTAGCGGAAAACTACCGCAAGTGCGGGAAACCAAATTGCCATTGTGCTGAGGAAGGAGGAAAGAAGCACGGCCCGAGTTATGTGTTAACCATTTCGGTCGGTGGAAAGCAGAAATCCATACGAATCAAACCGGATCAATTAGAGCAGGTTCGTGAGCAAGTAGAGGAGTACAAGCGTTTTCGGGAGATTTCAAGAGAGTTTCTCGAAGTAAGCGAGAAGTTAAGTTGCGCGTTGCAGGAGATGGGTGATGAGGATCAAAAAAAAACTCTGATTTCTACTCTGCGGTCAGCAGGGAGATCACAGAGGAAGCGGCGAGTTTAGTAGAGGGTCTGGATTGCCGTGATTTTGAGGATATGGAACGTGAAGCCAGGGAAGTGGCGCTTACGGTTATGGGCAAAGCTTTAGAGCGGCGGTTCAATTCGGATCACAGTGATAAAAGCGAAGAGGGAGAGTTTTGCGGTTGTGGGAGGATGGCTGAGTATGCGGGTCGTCGCAAAAAGCAGTTCACTACGGTGCTTGGGCCTATGGTGCTTGAGAGGGCGTGGTATCACTGTGAGAGCTGCAATGAGGGTTTTGCTCCTCGGGACAGGGAGTTGGGTTTTTCGAACGGTTCTCTTTCCCCCGGGGTTTTACGTATGGTGGGGATAAGCGCAGCGCAAACGAGCTTTGGAGAGGCAAGCGGTCTGATTGAGGAACTGGCAGGTCTGGAAGTGGAGTCAAAGCAGGTAGAGCGTTACGCTGAGGGGTTGGGAGAGGCCATTGCTCAGGATGAAGAGCAGAGGGTTGAAGGTGGGGAGTGTGCTGCGAAGACCTGTTATATGGGGATTGACGGTACCGGGGTTCCTATGCGAAGCAAAGAGACAGAGGGGCGAAGAGGCAAGCAGTCTGATGGGTCATCGAAGAGTCGGGAAGCGAAGCTTGTAGTGGTGTGGACTGCGGAGAAGAAAGATTCTGAAGGCAGGCCGGTTCGGGATACTGGTTCTGTGAGCTACAATGCGGCTATTGAGACTGTAATCAGAGAGGATGATGATCTTTCGCCTTTTGTTCGCCGCGTGGTGAGGGAGAGTGAGCGCAGTGGTTTTGGGTCTGCCGAGAGGCAGGTTGTATTGGGGGATGGGGCGCCGTGGATATGGAATTTGTGCGCGAAGTTGTTTCCTGAGGCAATAGGGATAGTCGACATTTATCATGCCAAGGAGCATCTTTGTGGAGTGGCCAAGGCATTGTACGGGGCGGGAAGTGATCTTTGCGCTCAGTGGTCAA
The DNA here is from genome assembly GCA_965208155.1 of Thermodesulfobacteriota bacterium. GTDB lineage: Bacteria > Desulfobacterota_D > UBA1144 > Nemesobacterales > Nemesobacteraceae > Nemesobacter. The sequence goes on along the minus strand of OZ242322.1, from coordinate 1,054,823 downwards.
AGGAGCGTATGGGGGAGCTTGATAGAGGGGAACTGGACAAGATTATAGAGGTGCTCAAGCAGCATGAGGGCAGCAATGAGAAGGCGAGTAAATGCATTGGCTACATTAACAACAACCGTCATAGGATGAATTATCCGAAATTCCGGCGGATGGGACTCTGTGTTTCCACCGGAGTGGTTGAAGGGGGTTGCAAATCAATTGTAGGGAACAGACTTAAGCGAGGAGGAATGCACTGGACTGTTCGTGGCGCCAATGCGATACTTGCCTTGAAAGCAGCGATCATGAGCAATCGATTTGACCCATGGTGGGAACGCCGTGCAGCCAACTTATAGCGAGGTTCCAACAAAATTGTCGTACACCCATTCTGAAAGCTCTTCCGGACAGAGACCTGCTCTTTCTCCCGCCTCAAGGATGGTTTCGAGAAGTCCTATGTTCTTGCCTTCCCCGAAATAGGCGGTGTAGCAGGTCTTGTGAAACTCCATGAACCTGTTCTGCTCTTTTGCGAATTCCGCCCCCTCAAGACAGAGCCTGGAGCTGGTTACGAATCCCGGAAGCTTTATCTCGACCCCGGCCTCGGCCGCCACGTTCCGAAGGGTCTCCGAGATACGGACTGCCCTCTCCGTTTTTCTCCGCTTTTTTCCCTCGGCGGGGTATTCGGGGTGGATCTCCACGCCGAGCCACTGCGCCTCGAGACCGAACTCCCTTGCGAGATCAAGAACTCTTTCTGTGGCGAGAAAGCAGAAAGGGCAGATGTAGTCGTAGTAGAGAAGGATTTTCACGTCCCTGTAAGGATACACGGGCGCGCTTTTTTCGGAAAGAAAAGATTTTTTTCAGGGTCAGGTCTTTTTATCCATGCGCAGTCGGTTACGGAATAACCTGCCGCCCTCTTCAGATTTCAAGCTTCGCGGTGAGAAACAGCGTGCGTCCCAGGATCGAATCGAGGTACAGTATGTGGTTCTCATCGGAACCGGGGCGGGACTGGCCCTCATTGCCGATATTCAGAACGCCTCCCGTGAGTTCAAATCGGTTAAAGCCAAGAACGTTTTTCCAGCTGAGCGCAATGTCGTGTCCCACCCACTTTCTGAAGCGTTTGGTTCTGGTATTGTTCCAAAAAGAGGTAACCGCGTGAGTGTTCCACTGCGCGGACAGGTCGTTTCGGTCCGCGCGGAGCAGTACATGAATACGGTTGCGGGGAATATCTCCGGGCTGCTCTTCTCCTCCTACGCGTCTTTCGTAATCAGTTACCCTGAGCCAGTTGGCGTTAATAGTGAGATCCGCCAGGCCCGTTTCGATATTGCCGCCAAGCCGTGTCGTGAACCCGTCCATGTCTGTGGCTCCGCTGTTGGTAATCGGGTTGCGGATTTCTGTTAATCGGCCGTCGGAGCGTGTGACGCTCAGTCCCGGATACTGGTCAAGTAGGCCGTTTCTCTCAAGACTGACGACAAACTGTGTGTCAAGCAGGGAGGGCGTTTGGTCAAGACGAAGCCGGAACCAGTCAAAGTCGGCCCAGAACGGACCCCAGCCCGCCGAGACCCCGGCGCCGAAGCTTTCAGCCTCATCCGGTTTTAACTCCGGGTTGGCGCTTGAGACCACTCTAACCTGATCCCTGGAACAGTCGGGAGTCGGTATATCCGCATCGCATACAAACGGATAAAAGACAAATTCCTCCGCGTGCAGCGTTACGAGGCCAGGCGTCTTTGCTCCCTCGCTCCATGACGCGCGCAGTGCAATATTGGGCATTACGCGGTAAAGAGCTGCCACGCGGTGCGAGGACGCTCCCCCGACATCGTTAAAATCATCGTGGCGAAGAGCTAACGACACGTCCAGAGCATTGCCCAGAGGCACAAGAACATCTCCGAAAGCGGACAAGCGCCGCCGATCAGCCGTCAGCGACAGCGAATATCCATCCAGCACATCATCCTCGTGAACATGCTCACCGCTGAGATTGAAATATCTGTCGTCAATGCTTATTTCTTCTTCTGCAACCGTCAGCCCGGCTCTCCAGCGAAGCTTGTTGCCCATAAGTTCAAACAACGGGCCATCTAGCTCCACCCCCGCCTCAACATAGTCAGTTTCCAGATTAAACCTGTTCTCAACGCTGCTTTCGCTGATTGCAGTCCTGTGTCTTTCATCGTCAGATAGAGGATTCAGTATGTTGTAATCTCCGCTTTGAATAGCGGTTTCAATAGCGGTCCCGTTAATGAACTTGCCTCCTGTCAGGTCATAATCATAGCGATTGTAGTGAACGTAGCCGTCGTATCCTATGTCGCTTTTAATCTCCCCGCGCAGTCCCAGAGCTATGTCATATTCTTTAATGTCGGTGTCCCACACGCGGTTTCCGTGCCCCACGAAGCGGTGGGCGACCGTGATATGCTGGGGAAAGTTGCTCTCATCAAGGCCCTCAATGTTTTCAATGAGGTTATCTCTGAGTGTCTCGTTCGGTGTGAAGCTGAAATCGCTCGGCTCAGGCGCCCACAGCAGACTTGATTCTTCGTTTGAGGCACGTCCCTCAATATAGATGTCGGCTGTGTCGCCGACCGGATGACTGAAATTCATAAAAACGCTGTCACTTTGCCTGCGCGCGAGGTGCCATGCGACATCCGCATAGGCAAACCCGCAGATGGTGCCCGAAAATCCGCCCGGAGGATCGGTAAGTTCTCCCGTATACAGGCCCGGGTCGCAGTCGCCCAACGGTGCCGAGATATGTCCTCCGTCATTTTTTGTCAGGAACACGGTGTTGCCCCGTACCGACACTCCTTCAGTCTCGGCAAAGGAGCCTCCGGGTTCGTATCTGGCCCGGCTGTAATCGCGGTCGACGTCGCGGACCTCATCCCTCCGGAAGATATCCGCGCCGACAGTCAGGTTTCCCTCCCCGACGCCGATGCCCCACAAGGCGCCCAGGTGTTCGGAATCGGCGCCTTCGCCGCGCGGCCGCCCGGCATTAAGCTGGATCTCAAGGCCTTCATACCCTTTTTTTAAAACGATATTTATAGTGCCGCCGATCGCTTCCCCGCCATGCAGCGCGCTTGTGCTGTCATTAAAGATTTCAATGCGCTCGACAGCCGAAATCGGAATGGTTTCCAGATTAACCCCGGAGTCAGCGACTCGCCGTCCGTTGATCAGTATCAAAGAGCGACCTTCTCCGAGAACAAGCGGTCTTCGCAGACCGAAACTGTTAAAAGCCGACCTTCCAACCAGGTCGCTTACCTTTTTTATGCCTGAAAGCTCAATGTCTTGGCGGGTGATAACCTTTGAGGGGTGCAGGCTGCCGGATATTGCTTCGGAATACGGCCGATTGCCGACAAGGCTTCCTTCCCTCGCTGCCGCGTCCCAGACCACGGCGTGGCCCGCAGCCACGACAAGCGCCGCGATAATAATATTCCAGGGAGTGATCTGGTTAATTGCCTCATAGAACTTCTGAATCATTTTTTTGCTGCTCCTTTATGACTGTCAAACTCAAGTCACCCGCCCGCAACGCAGTTTCCGGATTCTCAAGCCTGTGTACAGATACCGCCCCCGAAAAACGGACGGGCCTTGAAGAACCCTGATGTTGGCAGATACAAGACAGGAACCTGACTCCTTACAACTCAGATATCTCAATTCCGTTTTCTAAATTAACCGGTTATTATCAACCGGTAAAGAACTAAAGTCCGCTGTTAAGCGGAACTTACAGCTTGTATTGGTATAAAATTTAGAGGATCTGGAACCATGAAAAAAATCTCCGCAGTCACACTGTTTTTCTTCTGTATAATCGTTTTTTCCGTCACCCCGCCCGCCTTTGCGCATGACGGCGTAACCGCTGAACAGGCAGGTTCGGGAGACGGGGCGGACATGAAGAATTTTCTTTTGCACCTGAGGAGACACCAGGCCCGGTCCATGGATGACGACGACGACCGGACAGAGTTTCGAAACGCCATGAGAACGGATAATGGAGTGTGGAGGCGTGGCGACACCTATGTAATCACCGTTAATTCTTCCGGGGGCGGCGTTTCTGCGGGAGAGGTTATATCTTTTCACGCGAAATATCCCTCGGCCGTAAGCGGGTCTCTAAGAAGTGTAGAGATTTTCCGGGAATTGGTCGACAGCGCTGAATCCGCTGCCGAGGGAGAGGTGGTCTGCGAGCAGGACAACACGGGGGAAGATGTCAAATATATCTGCGCCGTTTTGGATTCCCGGGGTTCCTTTATACAGATTGCCGGCTTTAATCACGACCTCGATGAAGTGGATCATTCCAGTACGACGTGTCCTCAATTCTCTGCCGCCGATCTTCAACAAAGAGGGTGGCTCAGCGCCGACATGGTGGATGACGAGGACAGTCTGGTGCGTTATCTGGAAGGGGTTGTGGAGCATGTTTCAGAAGAGCTTGACTCAGGACAACAGTCAGGCGTTGGCACGCAGGGAGGGATTGCGCCTTTGAGAATGATTCAGCTCATGCCGTGCTGGAGGGAGCTGCCTTGGGAATCGGGTTCCATATATTTCTATATAGTTACCGATACGGAGAAGATGTTCGGGATTTTTAACGGCAACACTCCGCAGCTTCAGGACAAGACGCTGCGCCTCAGAGACGACAACGGAGTAGAAATTGCCGAGCGCATTTTGGAAGAGGTGCGAAAAGAGGACGATACTCTGGACCGGGGTTTTCTCACTTACCTCTGGGACGATCCGACCGTAAGGGGTGATGAGGTGGTCTGCGAGGAAACGGCACCTGTTTCCGGTCCGTCCGCGGAGGATAAGCCGGTGGTATGCGAGGTGGGAAACCCTATCCCCGGCCGCTCAACCGGCACTTCGGTTAAGCACGGGTACTTCATACGGACGAACTTCGGTCTTGATGGGGGAAGGTACTACATTGTCGGTTCCGGTATTTATCCCAGTCCCCGGGGAGTGGGCGGCAGTGGTGGCGGTGGAGGGTGTTCGGTTGCCCCCGGGAACCACGGCGACCTAGGCGCCGGGGCTTTTAATCTGTTTCTGATCACTGCGGTTCTGTTTCTGGCGCTCTTGGGGGCAAAACGCCCGGGGCAGGGCTCATGAGCCGGATCCCGCGAGAAAAACGCAGGGGTTAAGCTGAAATCCTCTGTGGATTTCGGGGTGAACTTCGATTTTTTCCATTTCTTTCTGCCGTTTTCCGGGGCAGGAGTGCCCCGGCCTCACTGAAACCCGGTTTCTCATGGCTTGATTAACCCCCTCGGATTCAATATAATTTACTCTGCTTTTTTCCATGTCTTGCTCAGGAGAAACCAGATGAATCCCAAATCCGCGATAATGCTTCTGCTGCTTGTGGCAGCCTTCGGTTTTTTCGTCTACAACATCCGTCTTCTCTTAAGACTTGTAACTCTCGGCAAAAAGGAAGACAACAGGTTTGACAATATTCCCGAGAGGATAAGGAAGGTCATCGTCTACGTGTTCGGGCAGAGAAGGCTTTTCAAGTACCGTTTTGCCGGCATAGAGCATGCCATGATCTTCTGGGGTTTCGTCATAATAACGGTTGGGACGGTGGAGATGCTGATAAGCGGCATTGTTCCCGGGTTTCATTTCTTCCCGGGGTCTCTTGGAAAGGTCTACGAGCTGGTTCTTGACGTAGTGCAGGCCCTGGTTCTTGTGGCCATATGCATGGGCATAATAAACAGGCTCACCATAGGGAGAAGAAGGGAGGTTAACGGGCCCGACGCGGTCGTGATACTGGGTCTTATATTCGGCCTTATGATCACCGCCTTTCTCACCACGGGGGCAAAGATAGCGCTTGCCGAAACCAGCCCCGCTATGCTGCCGGTGTCCGGGGCGTTCTCCGGGCTCTACGAAGGCATGAGCTCCGGGAGCACTTTTTTCTGGAAGGAGTTTTTCTGGTGGTTCCACATCCTCATAGTGCTTTCGTTTCTCAACTATCTTCCCTACTCAAAGCACAGCCATGTCCTGACGGCCGTTTTCAATGTTTTTTTCCAGAGCCTCAAGCCCCGCGGGCAGCTCTCGAAGCTCGATTTCGAGGACATACCCGAAGATCTTGACCATTTCGGCTCCTCGAAGGTAGCCGACTTCAGCTGGAAAGACATACTTGACGCCTATACCTGCACCGAGTGCGGAAGGTGTACGGACAACTGCCCGGCGTGGAACACCGAGAAGGTGCTCTCCCCGAGGGACATCGTCGTTAAGCTTCGCCACTACGTCTCAAGCGAGGGGAAAGACATACTCGCCGGAAAGCCTCAGGAAGAACAGCCCGATCTTCCCGACACCGAGTGGGTGACGCCCGAGGAACTCTGGGCGTGCACCACGTGCAACGCCTGCGTTGAGCAGTGCCCGCTTTTCATCGACCAGATGGGCAAGATAATGGATATGAGAAGGTTTCTTACCCTTGAGGGCCGCATGAGCGGAACCGCCACGAGAACCCTTCAGAAACTTCAGAACAACGGAAACCCCTGGGGATTCCCGGAGGCCGACCGCGGCTCTTGGCTCTCGGAGATGGAAGTTCCCATTCTCGGAGTCTCGGCCGAGAACGCAAGCGAGTTTGACGTGATTTACTGGACGGGATGCTTCGGGGGTTACGACCCGAGGGGCCAGGAAGTCTCAAAGGCGATAGTGACCCTGCTTAAGATAGCGGGAGTTAATTTCGCCGTCATGGGTCCGGGGGAGACCTGCACGGGTGATCCCGCAAGAAGACTGGGAGAGGAGGCCCTATACCAGATGCTCGCCGTCCAGAACATCGAGACTCTGAATGAATTGAAGGTGAAGAAGATTCTCGCGAACTGTCCCCACTGCTTCAACACCATGAAAAATGAGTATCCGCAGTTCGGTGGGCACTACGAGGTAGTCCACCACACGGACTTCCTCCTGCAGCTCATCCAGGAGGGCAAGCTTAACCCCGACGCCCCGATCGAGGAGCGGATAACATACCACGATTCCTGCTACATCGGCCGCTACAACAACGTTTACGACTCCCCGAGGGAGATACTGAAAAGTATTCCGGGGATCGATCTCGTGGAGATGAAAAGGAACAGGACAAAGAGTTTCTGCTGCGGAGCCGGGGGCGGAAAGATATGGATGGAGGAAGAGGCTCCCAGGGTTAACTGGAACCGCTTCGATGAGGCCGCGGAAACTAATCCCGACACCCTGGCAACGGCGTGCTACTTCTGCAACACGATGTTTGACGACGCCGCGCGCTTTAAGGGTAAGGAGGAGGATATCGGCGTTCAGGACATAGCCGAAATCCTTAACCGCTCGGTTAAAGCTGATGCGCCTCCCCCGTCGTAAGGGCGTTCCCAAGTGCTCCACCGGGCTTTGAGTCTCAGGGGGAGGAGGCGATGAAGCTTGATAGACCAAAGTCTCTTTTGATAGACTCGGGCGGAGGATGGTTTGATTCGGGTTCCTCTGCCACGGTCGGGATTTTCGGCGACCCCGCTGTCACTCTCTGCTTCTCGGGCGACGGGACCAAAGTGTTTTCCGAATCCGGGGAAAAGATTTTCTCGGAAGATCCTCTCGGTTTGGTCGAGAAACTGGCTGCCGAGGGATACGCCGCTCTTGGCTACATAAGCTACGACTACTTAAGCTACACCACTTCCGGGGTTGCGACCTCGGATGCAAAGCAGGGAGAGAGGCTTCCTTTCCTGTTTTTCCACTTTTACGAAAAAGATGATTTTTACCCCGCCCCCCTGGAGGAAATCCTCTCCGCCCTCCCGCAGGAGAGTACAGGTCCCGGGCCCCTTCCCCGCTCGAACATTGAAAGGGAAGAATACGCCCGGAAGATTTCGGCGATAAAGAAGCATATAGCGGCGGGAGACGTTTATCAGGTGAACCTTTCGCGAAAGTTCCGCTTCGAGTCTCTGGGTGAGCCGCTTTCGTGGTTTCTGGATTTTTACCGTGCCCAGCCCGTTCCCTTTGCCGCCTTTATCAGTTTTCCGGGTTTTGAGCTTGTAAGCGGCTCTATGGAGCTTTTTCTTAAGAAAAGGGGCGACAGTATTACCACGAGACCCATAAAAGGGACCGTCCGCAGGGATCCCGATCCCCGCCGTGACCGACAACTTGCCGAGATGCTCGGAAACAACCCCAAGGAGCGGGCCGAAAACCTCATGATAGTTGATCTCATGAGAAACGACCTCGGGAGAATATGCGGGTACGGTTCCATAGGGGTGAGGGAACTTTTCGCCGTCAGGTCCTACAGTACCCTTTTCCAGATGGAATCCGAAATCGAGGGACGCCTTCGTCCCGGAGTCGGACTTTCTCAGATAATTGCCAGCACCTTTCCCCCTGGATCCGTTACCGGGGCTCCGAAAAGGGAAGCTCTTCGCATAATAGACAGCCTCGAGCCCCATCTGAGGGGTCCCTACTGCGGGGCGATCTGCCTGTTCCCTCCGAGCGGGGACTTCACCATGAGCGTCGCGATCCGCACGGGGGTGAACAGCCCCGAGGGCGCGGATTTCTGGTTCGGGGGTGGAATCGTGTGGGACTCGAAAGCGGACGAGGAATACGGGGAGACGGAGCTTAAGGCAAAGGCGCTTACATCTGTTGCATCCCGAAGGATGCTATAATTATCTGAGATGGAAGAACTTTTCTTTCTAGACGGAAAAAGGTTTGAGGGTGTGCCCGCGCTTCGCGCTCTTTTTTACGGAGAAGGGGTTTTCGAGAGCTTCAGGTGGAAGGGGTCCCCGCCTGTTTTCCTCTCCATGCATCTTGAGAGAATGAGAAAGGGAGCCGATTTTCTCGGAATCCCGTTCCCCCCGGAATCCCAGATAAGGCTCAGGATCGAGGATGCCGCGGGAGCGTCCCCCGGGGACGATCTGCACGTAAAAGCGTGTCTTCTGGCCCAGGGGGACACGGTTTACCACTCACGGCCCCGGGCGTCTTCGCTTCTTGTGTCCGTAAGACCCCGCGTGGAGAGTCCGGATAGCCTCTCTCTCTGGGTCTGCGGTGAGAGAAGACCCCCGCAGAACAGTCTTTTTTCCCACAAGACGCTTAACTATCTGGGAAACATCGTGGCGAAAAGAGAGGCTGTAGAGAGAGGATTTGACGAAGCCCTTCTCCTTGATACCGACGGCGGGGTGGCCGAGACCTCGTGCCACAATGTTTTCTGGGCGAAAGGGAAAAAGCTTTTCACTCCGTCCTCTGAGTGCCCCGTTTTGCCTGGGGTAACCAGAGAGATTGTCTTGCGTTTGGCCGAGCGGCTTGGCTATGAGCCCGTCTGCGGGAATTTTCCCCTTGAGGAACTTCTCTCAAGCGATTACGCTTTCCTTACCAACGCCGGAGTGGGTATTGTTTACGTAAGCGGGATAAACGGCGATGTGAAGCCTTCTGTTCCTCGGAGTTACGAGGTTATCAGGAAGTCGCTTCTTTTGGAGTTGGGGTGGTAGAATTAAAGGGGGAAAGAAAATTTAGGTGCTTGTTGCGGGCACTTAGGTAACCCGAGGGTGGTTTTATGTCTGGCGAGATAACGGTCAGGGAGTATCAGCGGGAAGTTGACGAGTGGATACGGGAAGTGGGAGTGCGGTACTTCTCCGAGCTTACAAATCTCGCGCAGCTTGTCGAGGAGGTGGGCGAGGTTGCAAGAATCATGTCCAGAACATATGGGGAGCAGAGCTTCAAGGGGGATGAAAATCGCCGTGAACTCGGGGACGAACTCGCTGATGTCTTCTTTGTCCTAACATGCATAGCGAACCAGACAGGAGTTGATCTTACCGAGGTTTTGAGAAAGAATTTTGAGAAGAAAACACAGAGGGACGGGAAGCGGCACGCGGACAATCCCAAACTTCGCTGAAGACCCCGTTGCGGTCTATAGGTTGTTGCAAAGGGCTTTCATTGTGGTATCCTTCCCCGTCCTGAGAAGAGTCCGCCATTGATTTGCGGCAGTTACTCTATTAATAAAGAGGAAAAATGTTTTGAAAATGAAACTTGAAGATAAGCCTATTGAAGACATACAGGCGAGAAAGGACTACAGGAATATCTCCATAGACAGAGTTGGCGTCTGCGACCTCAAGATTCCGCTTAAGATAAAAGGCTGCGAGATCGATTCGGAGAAGGACCAGAGCATTCAGGCTGCCCTGAGTCTGAGCGTTAACCTAGGTCCCAACCAGAAGGGAATTCACATGAGCCGACTGCTTGAAACAGCTCTTGATTTCAACGGGTCCTTTTCCTTGAAAAATATGGCTTCTTTCCTGATCGCTCTCTGCGACAGGCAGGGTTCGGAAGATTCCGACGTCAAAATAGAATTTGATTACTTTTTCAACCGACATGCTCCGGTAAGCGGCAAAATATCCCCACAGCCTTATAAATGTACGTACCGCGGCGAAATGCACCCGGAGGGCATATGCATCACCCAGAGTGTGGTGGTTCCGGTCAAGACCCTTTGTCCCTGCAGTAAGGAAATAAGCGATTACGGGGCCCACAACCAGCGTTCCAAGGTTTTCATAACCATCACGCACGAAGAAAAGAAAGAAAACGATCCGATAGACATATGCCTTGAGGAAATAATAGGAATCGCGGAAAGAGGAGCATCTTCCCCTCTTTACCCGCTTTTAAAAAGAGAAGATGAGCGCCATGTCACAATGAGTGCCTACAACAAGCCGTGCTTTGTCGAGGATGTTGTGAGAAACATAGCTTCTGAGCTCCACGGCAACCCCAGTTTCGACTCTTACGAACTCAGGGTTCTTAACTACGAGAGCATTCACAGCCATAACGCCTTTGCCAGCATAGGCAAAAGGTTCGCAAGCAAGTAACCCGGCGAAAAACCCGGGATTCGAGCCTGTTTCCGGCTGTTTTTCGGGTGCGATTCACTCTGGATTTTCCCGCCTGATAATAAGCGGAAATCTGCTCTTGATGTTTTTTTGAAAATTGCTCCACACCGGAAGCCCTGATACCCAGGATTTTCGTAATTGATTGATATTAAACATTTTTTTGCTGTTGATGGATTGTGAAATATTCTGATCTGGCGAAGCTCTAAAGACCTAATTACTTGAAATCACTTGATAATTTTTCCTGACCTTTAAAGGTGCTTTTTAGTGTTCTGTGAAATACTACGACCAGTACCAACCTTTTTTATCCGTTGCAATATGTTCTTCGGCCTTGTTTTTCGGGCAATTAGAAAGGGTTTCGACTCATTTTTAAAGTATGGAAAACCTGTGTAATTTTATCTTCGAACTGTTATTTCCCGCGACGGAGGAAAGATGCGGACCCTTCTGGAAATCATAAAAGAGGAAATACGGGAGTCCGGCCCGATTTCCTTCTGCAGATTTATGGAACTCTGCCTTTTTCACCCGGAGCACGGCTATTACTCATCGGGGAAGGCGAGAATCGGGAAAAAAGGTGATTTTTACACCGCTCCTTCGGTTCACCGCTCTTTCGGGGAGACGATCTCGCGGTTCCTTGCCGAGGCGTCGTTCCTGCTCCAGGGGGAGAATTTCACCGTAGTGGAGTTCGGGGCCTCCGGCGGTCAGCTTGCTCTTGACATACTCGAGGCCCTTAGCCGAAATCACCCCGCGCTTTACTCAAAGACCGACTACGTAATGAGCGAAGCAAGCCCGACGGCTGTCCTGGCGGCTAAAGAAAGACTCAAGGAACACCGGGGAAGGGTTCGGTGGATAGACGACCTGCGGGAAATCGGAATAGGTGGTTTCCGCGGAGTGGTGATCGCGAACGAATTTCTCGATTCCCTGCCCTTTCACAGGCTTAAGTCTGCTGGCGGGGAGATCCGGGAGGTTTTTCTTTCCCTTCGAGACGGGGAAATCGAGGAAGTTTTGCGGGATCCTGAAGCGGAAGGGATTTATGGCTTTTCAAAACGATATCTGGAAGGATACGCTCAAGGCGAAGAGGCGGAAGCTTGTCTGCTGGCGGGGAAATGGCTTGCCGAGGTGGGGAAAGCGCTTAAGAGAGGGTTCGTTCTGAGCATCGACTACGGGTCTCTCTCTACTGAGCTTTACTCCGCTGGAAGACGAAAAGGCACTTTCAGGTGCTTTTATCGCCACGAGCTAAGCTCCGATCCCTACACGAGAATTGGGGAGCAGGATATAACCGCCGACATTAATTTTTCCGAACTTATGAGGGTCGGGGATACCCTGGGTCTTGCTGCCGTTAAGTATACAACGCAGGGACAGTTCCTTGTTGACTGGGGAATTCTCGAAATTTTCAAGACGTATGACAAACCCGAGAATCAGGGAGACCGTCTCGCGGCCAAGACGCTTTTTATGCCTGAATTCATGGGAAGAAAGTTCAAGGTGCTGCTTCAGTCAAAGGGTCTTTCTCCCGAAGAACTCGCTGTGCTCGATAAGGACCAACCGCTGCGTATCATATTGTAATCACTTCTGAATTTATCTGAATTGCCTTGACAGCGGGATTTTTTAAAGGTTTAGTACTTTCAGTACTAAAGTTAGTTAAGCCTCATGAGTAACAAAGATAGAATTTTAGATGCTGCCACCGAGCTTTTTCATATCTACGGGTACAACGGAACTTCCATAGATATGCTCATAAAGAAAGCGGGGGTTTCCAAGAGCAATTTCTACTACTATTTCGAAGGCAAAGAAGAGCTGGGATTGAATGTTCTTACAAAACTTGCTGATGGCCAAGTCCGTAAGTTCTCGGAAATTGTTGAAACTGACCTTAATCCTGTTCAAAAGCTTGTGGAATGTTACAAGAGCTTAGTTTCTTCTCACCGCGATCTTTTCGAACGGACCATATATCCGGGCTCTTTTTTCGGAAACATGGCCTTGGAGCAGAGCGCTACAAACGAGAAATTCCGTTTTGTTCTGCAGAAGTATTTCGAGGAGTGCGAAATCTTGGTTGAGCGATGTTTGGAAGAAGGAATAGAACAGAGTTTTTTTAACGAGAAGCTTGATCCGAAGAGAGCGGCCGGCTTAATGGTTTCTCAGTTCGAAGGAGCTATACTTGTGGCTAAAGCCAAGAGGTCTATCTATCCTATAGAAGAAGCTTTGCGTGAGAGCAAGAAGCTGATTATCAAAGAACAGTGGTTGCACTTAGCCGACGAAATTTAACCCCAGTACCTTTACTGTGCAGGCAAAGCCTGTCTCCATCTGCGCCCAGCAAGTTGATTTCCCGGTCCGAAGCAGTTACGTTTTATCTGTGAGGAATTGGAGTTTCTGTGCTTTGATCAGGCAGAATTCTTTAAAAGATGGGGAAACTAATAATAAACGAGAGGTGTAACCGATATGTCTGATACTATAATGAAAGCCCAGATCGGCGGGGATATAGCTTATCTTAGAGAACTGAACCCAGATCTTTACGACTCTTGGATGGCTTATCACGATTCGGTGTTTACCGACGGAGCGCTTACCGCAAAGGAAAAACAGCTTATTGCGGTAGCCGTAGCGCATATTACGGCCTGCCCTTACTGCATAAGATCAAGGGTACGCGCCAGCAAAAAAGAGGGAGCGAGCGACCAGGAGATAGTCGAATCGATATACGTGGGACTCAGGCTCAACATGGGAGGACCTTTCGCATTTTCGAGCCTGGCCTTTGAAGCTTGGGACACCCTCGAAAACGATATCCCGCTTACTGAGGGGCATTTCTTCAAAAAGGACATAGCGAAGGAAATTGCCAGTTTCAGGGAATGCAGCGGTGATATTTCTCCCCACTTCATGGAGCTTCACAAGAAAATCTTTGCCGACGGAGCCCTGAGCAAGAAGATGAAAAGAGGCATAATAGGCCTTGCCTGCGCCCACGCAACGAAGTGTCCTTACTGCATAAGGGGGTGCGTGAAGGACGCGCGCACAGACGGCGTAACCGCGGAGCAGATGGCTGAGGCCATAAACGTCGCCATGGTCATGACTGCCGGTTCCTGTTACGCGCACACAAGCATCGCCATGGACACGCTTAAGAGTCTCAAGAAATAATTTTAACGGTTTCTTTGTAAATCCTCCTCATTTGCCCTGAATGTTTCACGTGAAACATTCAGGGTTTTTTATCCTTTTCCCCCTGACTGAATGTGGCTTTATATGGTAGATTCTCTTTCATGTCGTCACTTGTACCTGAGCACGAAAGCACCATAGCAGCTATTTCGACCCCGCCGGGAGAGGGAGGAGTGGCCGTAATCCGCATAAGCGGTGGTGAATCTCACTCGATTGCAAGAAAAATCTTCGTTCCCATGAGGAATTCGGGTTTTTCCGAGAGAAAACTCTGTTTCGGTAAAATAATCGACCCCGAAACAGGCAGCACAGTGGATGAAGTGCTGTGCGTCGTTATGAATTCCCCGGATACTTATACGGGAGAGGACGTAGTCGAGATACACTCCCACGGGGGACATGTGGTTCCCCGGAAGATACTTGAGATCCTGATCGGCTTTGGGGCGGCCTTGGCTGCCCCGGGCGAGTTTAGCCAGAGGGCGTTTCTTAACGGAAAAATGGACTTGGCACAGGCCGAGGCGGTTTCCGACATTATAAGCGCGCAGACCGAGCAGAGTCTCCGGTATGCCGAGGCACAGCTTGAGGGAGCTCTTTCGGGCAAGGTTAACGAACTTAAGGATAAAATTCTTGATGTTCTGGCGGAAATAGAGGCAAACCTCGATTTTCCCGAGGAAGATATAGATCCCGTTGCGAAAAACCGCCTCAAGGAAGCGTCCGGATCCGTGGAAAAAGAACTTTCGGCTCTCATCGATAGCTACGATACGGGCAGAATGTTCAGGGATGGAGTGACGATGGTAATACTCGGCAAGCCTAACGTCGGAAAATCAAGCATACTTAACTGCCTGCTTGAGACTCAGAGGGCTATAGTGAGCCCGATAGCCGGAACCACTAGGGATTTTATAGAAGAAAAAATAAATGTCGGGGGAATTCCCCTCGTTATAACGGATACGGCAGGCATAAGGGACACGGAGGACCGGGTAGAAAGGCTCGGGGTGGAGCTTTCGCTGAAAAAAGCCGAGGAATCCGAATTTGTGCTTGTTGTTTTGGACCAGAGTACGGAACTTGATGCCCTGGACAGAAAAATCCTAAAAACCGTCGCCAGGAAGAAGCATCTTGTCGCAATCAACAAAATGGATCTCGAGGAAAAGCTTGAAAAATCGAAGCTGCGACGGATTCTCGGGGAGAAAAAGCCGATTAAGACCTCGGCGCTCGCAAAAGAGGGAATAGAGCGGCTCAGACAGGCCATGTTTGAGACCCTTGCGGGCTCGCCTCGGAGTTCAGACGCCTCGGAGCTGGTTCTGACGAATCTCCGCCATAAAAAATCCATGGAAAAGGCCCGCTCCCAGTTGCACATCTTCCTTGAGCTTCTCGAACGAAACGAGTATCCGGAGATTCTCTCGATAGAATTGCGAAACTCCATGAACTCTCTCGGCGAGATTACGGGAGAAGTGACCACGGAAGATCTTTTGGGCAGAATTTTCTCCAGGTTCTGCATTGGGAAGTAGAAGTAGGACGGAATGTTTCACGTGAAACATTTCACAGGATACTCGCCGGAGCGAGTGAGGGAGGTCGGACAGCTTGGAAAATTATTCAATTATTTAAAGTGGTTAGGATACAGTCTGCGGGGTTCGGAGAATTCCATTCACAATCTATCGACATGAAAAAGTGTTTCATATCAGTGAATTAAGAGACTCCAAACAAATTTTTAATGATTTGTTAACAATCGAAAAGTTCTCTGGGAATTTTTCCTGCAGGCACACTTCTTTGCCCGCTTCGGGGACAACCTTTTTTCTCTTCGACCGGTTATAATGCACTCCCGTTTGCGATAACAGTTCCGCGGTGACCCGGATTTGGTCATGGATGTTTGAGGGGTCTTTTTAATTTCTTAAATAATCTTTTGTTTTCAGCGGGTTAACTGTTGACCAGTTTTTTATACCGTGTAACCTAACTCGCTGGGTGAATTTATGATTTTTCCTCTTGGATGGCTTACCGACTACCTCAAAATCGACATTTCTCCAGAAGAGCTGGGGGAAATGCTCACTATGGCGGGCCTAGAGCTTGAAGCCCTTGAAGACAAGGGCAAGGCTCTTGCCGATGTCTGCGTTGCCCAGATAATCAGCATCGAAAAGCATCCGAACGCTGACAGGCTGAGCGTCTGCGAGGTTACGGAC
This sequence comes from Thermodesulfobacteriota bacterium, assembly GCA_965208155.1. GTDB lineage: Bacteria > Desulfobacterota_D > UBA1144 > Nemesobacterales > Nemesobacteraceae > Nemesobacter. Next base: position 1,038,823 of record OZ242322.1, on the reverse strand, counting down.
GGAGAAACCCGCTACATGGTTGTCTGCGGTGCGGACAATATGAAAAAGGGGGACAAAGTCGCTTTTGCCAAGGCTGGAACCGTTCTTCCCGCTACCTCGAAGTTTCCGGAAGGCCTCAAGATAAAGCGTTCCAAGATCCGTGGAGAGAATTCCGAGGGAATGCTGTGTTCTGCGGATGAAATGGGGCTCTCGGGCGACGAAGACGGAATAATGATTCTTTCCCCCAAGGTTGAGCTTGGAACCAGCATGAACGAACAGATCGGCTACGATGGCGTTATCTTCGACGTAGGAATTACCCCTAACCGTCCTGACTGCATGAGTATTTTCGGGATCGCGAGAGAAGTCTCGGCAATACTGGGCGAGAATCTTCAGAAACCGGTTTTTTCCTTAAAAGAGCAGGGGGAAAACATTTCGGAAAAGGCTGCCGTAGACGTTGAGGACGCAGAGTCATGCCCCAGATACTGCTGCCGGCTCATTGAAGGAGTCAGAATCGGTCCTTCTCCAGCGTGGCTTCAGGAGAGGCTTGAGTACTGCGGAATCCGCTCCGTTAACAATGTCGTTGACGTTACGAACTTCGTTTTGCTTGAGCAGGGACAGCCACTTCACGCTTTTGATTACAACAAGCTTGATCAGGGCCGGATTTCCGTCAGAAAAGCCAGGAAAGGAGAGACGATAGAAACTCTTGACGGGATCGAAAGAAAACTGCTCGCCGAGGATCTGGTTATCTGCAGCGGGGACCGTCCCGTCGCGCTTGCCGGAGTCATGGGTGGGTCCGACACCGAAATAGAGGACGCAACAAGCAATGTTCTGCTTGAGTCCGCTTACTTTTCTCCAACGGGCATAAGGAAAACGTCCAAGCGAACCGGCCTCAAAAGCGAATCTTCGAGCAGGTTTGAAAAAGGCATCGATATAAACAACGTTTCGTTCGCGCTTGACCGCGCCGCCGAGCTTATAAGCCGCCTGTCCGGAGGAACAGTTGCCAGGGGGATTATCGACGTGTATCCCGACCCGGTGAGCCAAAGGGAGATTTCCCTGTCAGTTGACAAGGTCTGCAAACTGGTCGGTATATCCACTGATTCTCAGGAAATAGCGGAGCTTCTCGAAAGTCTTGGGTTTGAGGTTCTCAGCATCTCGGCCGATGAGCTTTTGCTTCGGGTTCCGACTTTCAGGGTGGATATAGAACGCGAGGTGGATATAGTCGAGGAAGTCGCCCGCCTCCTGGGTTACGACAACATTCCCTCTGTCCTGCCGGAGGTTCCCATGGTGGCCAGAAAAACCAATGTGATAACCGTCATGGAGAAAAGGCTCAGGGACATTTTCGTCTCCTACGGTTTTCTCGAGGCTATAAACTACAGCTTTGAGTCTCCCGAGCTTCTCAGAACGTTTGGTTTTGAGGAGTCGATCCGCATTATGAACCCGATATCGCGGGAACTTTCGGAAATGAGAATGAGCATTCTTCCCTCCCTGGTGAAAAACGTGAGACTCAACCTCTCAAGACAGAACCAGGACGTAAGACTTTTCGAGTCCGCGAAGGTTTTTTACCCCAAGGACATGGACCAGCTGCCAAATGAGGTGAAGAAGTTCGCTGCGATTGCGACCGGAAAAAGGGCGCCTGAGATATGGGACGGGGAGAAATTCGACTTCTTCGACATAAAAAGCGTGCTTGAAAGAAGTCTGGAGGTACTTTCGGTGGATTCAAGGATAGATTTCGAGTCCGTTTCCCCCGATCATGGATTCCTTTGGCCCGGAAAATCTTCCGCCGTGCTGGTTGACGGAAACGTTCTGGGGATGGTAGGGGAGCTTCATCCCCATCTTCTGGAAAAACTCGAGATAAGCGAAAGCGTGTATGTGCTTGAACTCGACCTGTCACTTCTCTCGGTCGTCTACACGAGTTTCAAGAGAAAATTCTCCCCTCTTCCCAAATTCCCTTCTCTGCGGCGCGATATAGCGCTTGTGGTCGATGATGGGGTTCCGGTGCGGGAAATTCTTTCGGTTATAAAAAAGGCGGATTCCGGTATAATAGAAAATGTTTGGGTGTTTGATGTTTACAAGGGGGATTCCCTTGAGGAAGGAAAAAAGAGCGTCGCGCTTTCCCTTATTCTTCGAAACAGGGAGAGGACTCTTACCGACGAGGATGCGAACAGGGTTCAGCGGGATGTTCTTAAGAGTTTGGGAAAAACAATAGGGGCCGAATTGCGTTCGATTTAAAAAGGGGGACTTTTCATGACAAAGAAGGATCTGGCAGGCGTTTTATACGATGAAATAGGGTTTTCGAGAAGGGAATCCGCCGAGATAGTGAACTTTTTTTTCGACTTGATGAGAGAGGAGCTTATGGCCGGCGAAGAGGTGAAACTCCCGGGGTTCGGAACCTTCAGGGTTACGAGAAGAAAGTCCCGGATAGGAAGAAATCCTTCCACCGGAGACGAAGTAGACATACCTTCCCGTCTCACGGTCGTTTTCAAGCCGAGCAGGTTTCTCAGGAAAAGGGTTGACCGTAAACAGGGGGATTAAAATACCAGACACAAAACCGCCCCAATCTTCTTTTTTTAAACAGAGCTTCATTGCCGGCATCCTGATTATCGTCCCTTTCGGGGTGACCATTTTCGTCCTCTACAAGCTGATAAAGTGGATGCTTTTCTTTTTCAGCACCGGTCCCGCCGGGATACTCCACCACTTCATAGACGTCCCGCCTTACTTGTCTCAGGGAATCTCTTTCGTCATAGGGATCGTTGCCACACTGCTGCTGATCATTTTTCTGGGGGCTGTTACTAGGAACTTCGTTGGCAGAAGGATGCTTCTGTTCGGCGAGTCTCTTATCTCGAAGATCCCGCTTGCGAGAACTTTCTACGTGAGCGTGAAGCAGGTCGTGCAGACGTTTTTTTTCACCTCCCAGATGCAGAGCATGAGCAGGGTCGTGCTGATTGAGTACCCGAGAAAAGGGATACATGCCATAGCTTTCGTAACGGGAGTTACGGAGGCCGGCAAAAGCCATAACGTAACGGGCCATAAGCTTGTCAGTCTGTTTGTCCCCACGACGCCGAATCCGACAAGCGGCATTTACATTATGGTTCCGGAAGAGGAGCTGCAGGAACTGGATATTTCCGTAGAAGACGCGTTTCGGCTTATAGTTTCGGCCGGGATCTCTCAAAACGACTCAGATGTTTCTGGGCAGGATCAGAAAAACAGTTGATTCCTTCGGGATGATCGCTCCCGGGGACGTGATTGTCGCGGGAGTGTCCGGGGGGTCAGACTCCATGGCGCTTCTCTTTGCTCTTTTGGACCTGCGGGAGTTTTATCCGGGCACGGAAGTGGTTGTTTCCCACATCAATCACGGGCTAAGGGGTGGCGAATCGGACGAAGACGCGGAGTTTGTCAGGGAAGCGGCCGAGCGGCTCGGATTTCCGTTTGAGTGCGTGCGTGCAGACACCGAGGGCTTCAGAAAAAAACACGGACTTTCACTCGAGGACGCCGCCAGAGAGCTTCGCTACGGCTTTTTCAACGAGATTCTGGCGAAACGTTCGGCTCATAGGATCGCCACGGCGCACACACTTAACGATCAGGCCGAGACGGTCATAATGAGATTCATAAGAGGGAGCGGTTCCCAGGGGCTTGCCGGGATAAGACCCTCGGCCGGCAACATAATCCGTCCGCTCATAAACGTTACCAAGCTTGAAGCCAGGGAGTATCTTCAGTCAAAAGATGTGTCCTGGAGGGAGGATTCGACCAACAGTTCGGATGAATTCCTTAGAAACAGGGTAAGAAACCAACTCATTCCCCTGCTTGAGAGCTATAATCCGTCCGTCGAGCAGGTTCTCTCCCGCGTGGCGGCAGTATACGCCGCGGAGGCGGATTTCATTTCGGCCGAAGCCGAGAAAAGATTCCGGAAAATTGCCCGGGTCGTGGCAGAAGGTGTGTTCGGAGACACGGAAAAACTTCTTCGCGAACCCCCGGCTATCAGGCTCTCCGTGATGAGAAAATCGATTCTGGCCGTAAAGGGAGACTTGAACTCGGTTTCCGCCAAGCATCTTTTCTCGATTGACGAGGTGCTTCGCTCCGGGGAGTCCTCTGCGGAGTTGAACCTTCCCGGCGGAGTCGTTTTTCACGCGGGCCACGGGGTTTTCTTTTTCGCGCGCGAGGAGGATTTTCTCGAGTTCCCGACAACCGAGATAAGAAGTTGCGGAACCCACAGGGTTTCCCGGGACCTTGAGGTAACAGTTGAGCTTACAGACGATGTTTCTCTGTGGGGCACAGCCGAAGTGGGGTACTTCGCGCCCGAAAAAGTCAGTTTTCCCGTAACGCTCAGGAGTTTTTCCGACGGAGACAGGTTTGTTCCGCTGGGAATGAGAGGAGCGAAGAAGCTCAAGGATTTTTTCATTGACGAGAAAATACCGAGATTCCTGAGAAAGAAAGTGCCGGTTTTCGAAACCCGAGACGGGATAATCTGGGTTGGAGGGTTAAGAACGGATAACAGGTTCAAGGCGGATGAGACAAAGGGTCCGTGGCTTCGGGCAAGGATCAGAGGTTCTTCCCAGAAGCTGCTTGATCTTGCGAGGAGGACTCCCCGGTCGTCTTAGGAATTCCCCTCGAGTCCGCTTTCGGCCAGGTAGCACGCCCCAAGCGCCCCAGCGTCGTCTCCAAGGACGGCTCTTTTTATCTGAAGCCCCCTGGCCGCTTTACCAATGCACCTTTTTTCGGTTTCCTCGACGGCTTTCCCGATAAAAAGTTCCCAGGCGCCCGAAAGCCCTCCGCCCACTACCACCGTCCTTACGTCAAGGACATTTACGAGAATCGATACTGCTACTCCGAGGTTCGCACCGAAATCATTCCATACGGAGATTGCCGCCAGGTCTTTTTCCCGCGCAAGCCCCGCCAGACGTTCCGGGAAGGCTGATTCTTCAACGCCGGAGAGCTTTTCGCGGAGTTTCGGGTTCTCGCGGACGATTCTCCTTATCGCTACCTGCGAAACATAAGCTTCAACGCAGCCCCTTGAACCGCAGGCGCAAGGGGGTCCCGACGGGTTGATCGTCATGTGCCCCACCTCCCCGGCAAAGCCGTTTTCCCCAGCCCAGAGTCTTCCGTCGAGTATTATTCCGCCCCCGAATCCTGTTCCCAGCGTTATCATTGCCATCGAATTTGAGCCCCTGCCCGCCCCCGCGCGGTATTCTCCCATGGCCGCGCAGGCAGCGTCGTTTTCGATAAAAACGGGCGTCGCGGTTCCAATTTTTTCCAAAAGGGCTTGCGCAAACGGAAAATCCCTCGTCTCGGCTATGTTCGGGCCCTGAACGAGAATGCCGTTTGCGCCGTCAACGGTTCCCGGTACCCCTATCCCGATTGCCGATAACTCCTGTCTGGAGAATTCTTTTATGAATCCGGCCAGGTTCTCCATGAGCCGAGAGATGCCCGCAGATGCGTCCGAACGGATTTTCCCCTCCCCGAGAGTGTCCCCTTGCCCGGAGATGATTTTTCCTCTCAGGTTGGTTCCCCCTATGTCTATGCCAAGGAATTTTCGCTTCATTTTTCGTTTCTGACCTGCAAGATACCGCGGGCCGCTGCGGCCTAACTACCCCGGGATTTTTATTTTACCTTGTCTTTTCGTAAAAATATCCGTCCCGGCGGAGACTGGGACGCAGGATTTTTGCCCGCCACCTCGGGTTTTTTGTGCAAGCCGCATGTAACAAGGTATAAATTATCTTGATTAGCGGGTGTTTCGCGTCGTATATTTTTCCTTTCGGAGAACCAAAAGGTTATGTCTATAAGTCCCAACCAAAGAACCCTAGCGGTACTGTCAGCCGTTTTCCTGCTCTTTGTCTATCTTTCCTGCGAGAGACCCCCGGAAGTTCCGAGCCCCGAGTCAATGCGGGCGGCCCCCGCATTTCCCGAGATGGACGACGATCTTTTTCCCGAGGGACTAAAGGAATCCATCGGCGCAAGCGTCGAGAAACTTTCGCAGAAAAAGGACTCCCAGCTTGTTTTCGGACAGAAAACCGTCTCCGCGGGGGACTATGCTCTGGCGCTTGGTTATCTTCTCGCCAAGCTTGAAGCGGGTGTCAGCAAGGATGATTTCATAAAGGACGTAAGGGAAAATTTCGACTTCTACGGCTTTCCGGGAAAACCTTGGGGCAAGGTTTTTATAACCTCTTACTTTTCCCCTGTGCTTTCCGCCTCCCGGACCAGGACACCGCAGCACACCCAGCCGCTCTACGGAGTTCCCGACGACCTGGTGCGCTTGCGGATAGACAGGTTCATCAAGCGGTTCGAGAGACTTTCGTTTCTTGAGGACGATAAAATCGCCCGGGGGAAGCTTCAGTCCCTTTACGGCAGGGTCGCCTCTGGAGGTGCCGGCAGGACGTCCGAACTGGTTCCGTATTACTCACGAAGCGAGATAGACTCCGGGGGAAGGCTCCGGGCGAAAAGGCTCGAGATCGCCTGGGTAGACCCTGTTGACGCATTTTTTCTTCAGATCCAGGGCTCGGGTAAAATAAGGTTTACAGACGGGGAGGAGCGGGTTGTGGGCTACGCGGCCCAGAACGGACACGATTACGTGGCAATAGGGAAATTTCTCTTCGAGTGGATTCCGAAGGAAAAAATGAGTCTCTGGGCCATAGAAAGCCACCTGAGATCCCTCTCCTACGCGGAGAGAATGAAGATCCTTTACAAAAACCCGAGTTACATTTTCTTTCGCGGGCTTCCGGGCAAACCCGAGACCTCTTTCGGAACGGAAGTTGTTGACGGCAGGACCATAGCGACCGACAAGGCTTTTTTCCCCAAGGGGGGTCTGGCGTTCATGGAGTTTGAGCGGCCGGTTTTCGAAACTCCCTCTTCGGTCGAGCCGTCGCAGTGGAAGCCGGTTTCCCGATTCGTCGTTAACCACGACAGCGGGGGAGCTATAAAAGGGCCCCGCCGCGTCGATCTTTTCTGGGGGGAAGGGAAAGGCGCCTCACAGCACGCGGGTGTGATGAAAAACTGGGGGAAGTTCTACTATCTGGTGCCGAAAGAGGAATTCCTGACGGTGCTTAGGGAAAAAAACAGCAAGCAGGGCGCTGGAGGATAAGATGACCGACGAAAAACCACTTACCTGTTCCCATATGTCTTCCCGAAGCGGAGAACATCTCTACGGAACCGCTGTTGAGGTGAAGAACTGGTTTTTGCTTGAGTACTCCGGGGTATGGAAAAGAGATGCTTTTTTGGAAAGTGCGCTGCCGGAGGAGATAAAAGAGCATCTTGGAGACTTTCTTTCGTCTTTTGAGGAATCCAGGATTCAGCTGATAGGAGGGCCGGGTCCAAGCAGGAAAAAACCCGCTTTTTACTACGCGCATTCTTCTGAGTTTTCCCCGAAACTCTACAGGTTTGAAATAGAAACATATGAAGACCTCCTCTCGATAGATCTTCCCGAGCTTGTTCGCACTGGGGAGATAGAGAAATTCTCCTGTTCGGAAAAGCTCGCTCTGGTCTGCACCCACGGTGCCCGCGACGGATGCTGCGCGGCCGCGGGATCGGGGGTTTACAAGGAACTTCTGAAAAACGAGGAGGTTTCTGTGTGGAGAACCACTCATGTTGGGGCCCACCGCTTCGCCGCCAACATCGTTATGCTTCCAGAGGGGATATATTACGGAAGGGTAAACGGAGAAAATCTCGAGGATGTGGTTTCTTCTCATCTTCGCGGCGAGATATTTCTTGACTGCTACAGGGGAAGGTCGTGTTATTCCCAGACTTCTCAGGTTTCTGACTATTTTCTGAGAAGGGAGATAGAAAAACTTGGCATTTACGATATAAGGTGGGAATTCGAGAAGGACCAGGAGGACTATACCGCGGTTGAGTTCGCAGTGGAGGGGGAAACCACGGTTTACAGCATAAACACGGTGGTCATGAACAGTGGCGTAAAGCTCAAGACCAGCTGTGATTCACCGGAGGTAAAGGGGATACCCCAGTTTTTTTTCTACAGCATAATCCCCTATGAGCCGCAGAGAAAAGAAAAAGAGGATTCCTGATCACTTTGCCTAGGGCGAAGCGCGCCGCCCCAGAGATTCTGTAAAATCAAGGATGTCCCGCGAAAGACGCATTGAGCTTTGCTCATCGGGAATTACGGTGTCTGTGACTAAAACGTTTATCCCCAGAGATTCTATGGCGGCCGCCTCTCCCGCGTCCGAGCGGTCGATTACAAGCACGTCCAGAAAATCGGCGTAGAGCCTGGCCACCTGGGTCGAAGAAGCCTCCATTCCAAGCCCTCTCATGAGCTTGTCCGCCGGACCCTTAAGGGGTTTTCCGCGCATAAGGGGACTCACGGCGACCTTTACTCCCGGCGTGCCGACAAGTCTCTCCCTTATTTCCCTTATCTCGAGTATGGGTCCTATGCTGATTATGGGGTTGCTCGGGCATATGATCACCAGGTCGGCACCGTCTATCGAGTCAAGAACCAGCGGGGCCGCAGAAGCCTCGCTCGCCCCCTTTATCCTGACTCCTCGCACCTCGGGGCGCATTGCGTGCTTTATGTAGTATTCCTGGAAATGCATCTCGCCCGTGTCCGTCTCTATCCACGTCTCGACCCTGTCGTCGCTCATTGGTAGTATGCGGATTTCCCCGAGGCCGAAGCGCTGCGCTATCTTCAAAGTGGATTCGCTGAGAGTCCCGCCCGCGTCGATGACGGCTTTTCTGAACAGGTGAGTGGCGAGATCCCTGTCGCCGAGCCCGAACCACGTCGGAAAGCCGAATCTGGCGGCGGCGCCCAGAAATTCGAACGTATCGCCGCGAAGCCCCCACCCTTTTTTTTCGTCTATGCTTCCCGAGAGCCTGTAGATTATGGTGTCTATATCCGGAGAGACCCTCATTCCGTAAAGGTCCATGTCATCCGCAGTGTTCACTATTACGGTGAGTTCAGACGGGGGAATTATCCCCGTGAGTCCCTTAAGGAATTTTGCGGCTCCGCTCCCGCCGCCAAGCGCCGTTATCATTTTAGTCTGTCTGTGCTCCCGGGTATTTCACCTGTAAGCTATTTGAGTGCCTTATCAGTGTCAAGCCGGGAGCCGCGCGGCCCCCGGCGGACGGCTTGAAAGTTAGTACCGGCTCATATAGAGTTTAGATCGTCTTTTCCAAGGAAAATCCCGTTGGCGTTTGATATCATAAAAAACAAGCAGAGCCTTCTCACCAAGGCCTTACTGCTGCTGCTGGCCCTTACCTTTGTTGTCGGTTTCGGATACGTGGGAGGAATAAGCATCGGCGGGCGGGGCCCAAGTGGCGGAGCGGCGGTCGAGGTGAACGGGGACAAGGTTTCCCTGGCGGAATTCTATAATCTTAGGGACTCGATGCTTGACCGCTTGCGCCGAAGCGACCAGGAAATTTCGGATGAGCTTTTTGAATACGTGAATTTTACCGTGATCGACTCGCTGGTTAACAAAAAGCTGCTCGCCCAGAAGGCCGAAGAACTGGGGATCAGGGTAGGCCAGGAGGAACTTTCAGACGCAATAAGAAACGACCCGGGTTTCCAGGTGGACGGCACTTTCGTGGGTTTTGAGCGCTACAGGGACTTTATTTCAAGGGGACTTAACCGCACCGTGAAGGATTTTGAGGATTCCTACAAGGAGGATATCCTTGTGGCAAAACTCGTTTCGGTTCTTGACAGCTCCGTAACGGCAAGCGACGAGGAGCTTTTAAGCGTCTACAGGGCGCGCGAGGAGAAGATCGATCTTCACTACGTTTCTTTTGCGGCCCGGGACTACATTGAGGGCCAGAAACCGAGCGAAGAGGAAATCGCCCGGTATTACAGAGAGAGTACCGATCTTTTCTGGGAGCCCGAGAAAAGAGCTGTGCGCTACGTAAAGCTCACTCCCGGAGATTTCGCCGGGGATGCTGCGGTCTCCGACGAGGAAATCGAGGCCTACTACACAACTTATCCGGAGGAATTTGCTTCCGAAGGAACTCCGAAACCATTTGACGATGTAGTGGGGGAGATAAAAAGACAGCTTGTAGAGGGCAAGTCCCAGCTTCTCTACGACAGGTTTCTCGAAGAGTTTCTCCAGAAAAGACGTTCCTTCTCAGATATTCTTTCCGAAAAAAGTTCGCTTGAAGTGCGGGAAACCGCGGAGTTTACGCTCGGGGGCGTGGACGAAGATATTCCCGGGGCCATAAGAAGAGAGGCATTTTCTGTAAAGAAAAACAGGCTTTCAAACGTGGTGCTGCAGGATTTCACCTGGTTTTTCGAAGTAACCAGCGTCGAATCCCAGAAGCGGTCGGGAATTGAATCCGCGCGCGCGGAGATTCTCAAGGCCCTTAAAAGGGAAAAAGCCGTCGAGCGGGCCAGGGAATCCGCCGGAGCCGGTCTCGAAAAAATAACAGCCTCGGGCAAAGGTTTTCCCGCGGCCGCCAAGTCTCTGGGTTTCCCGGTGGAGCGCACCGGTTTTTTCTCAAGATCCGAGAATCCTCTGGACGTGGAATCGGGGGATTTTGTCTCCGACGTCTTCGGGCTGAGAAACAGCCGTCCTACCCCAAAGCGCGTTTACAAGTCCGGGGAGACTTTCTACATAGTGTCCCTTGCGAAGACAAAGCCCGCCGACAGCGGGGCCTTCGGGCTCGAGAAGGATTCTTTGAAGCTTCAGGAGGTCTCTGGGCGAAAGGCGCTTGTGATCGAACGCATGCTTGAGAACCTCAGGGAAAGCTCCAAAATTGCTCCGAACAAGAACCTTCTATCCCAGGGAGGGTGATTTTCCGCCCGGGAGGTTGGAAAACCTCCTTGATATGTGGTAGAATTTAAACTGACCGGAAGACTTGATTGATAAGGAATCTTTTTCACTTACCGCCAAAGCGTTATCCCGGCGGCTTTCTTCAGGATTCTGGCCCCTTCAGGGCTTCTATATATATATGGACGCGGGGGTTTTAACTTTCCCGGTTACGGCGAGGGTTTTGCGCAAAGCGGGCAATGGCATGCGTGAACGTCTCGATGCCGTGCCGCGGTTCTCCCATGAGAATTAAAGCGCTTGAAATAGCAGGTTTTAAATCTTTTTACCTGAAGACGAGAATAGATTTCTCTGAAGGTATAACCGCGATAGTCGGTCCCAACGGCTGCGGAAAATCCAACATTCTCGACGCCATAAAGTGGGTAATCGGCGAACACAATCCAAGACAGCTGCGCGCGGGGGGAATGGAAGACGTTATTTCCAGCGGTAGCGCCGAACTCAAGCCCCTGGGCATGGCCGACGTGTCCCTGGTTCTCGAGGGAGTTGAGGGTTTCGGTTTTGAAGAAGTCAGAATCCGGAGGAAACTTTACCGCTCGGGAGAAAGCGAATACAGCCTAAACGGGGTCAAGTGCCGCCTCAAGGATATAACCGAGATGCTTCTTGACACCGGAGTGGGCGCGAGGGCCTATTCGATCGTCGAACAGGGCCGGATCGAGTCCTTCATAACTGCAAAGCCCGAAGAGAAAAGAAAGTTCATAGAGGAAGTCGCGGGGATCGAGAAGTACAAGCTCAGGAGAAAGGAAACCCGCAGCAGAATAGAGTCGACCAGGGAGAATCTCTCCCGCGTTCTTGACATGAAGCGTGAGGTGTCGGACCGCATCGAGGCCGTGGCACTTCAGGCAAAACGCGCCAGGCAGTACGAGGAACTTACCGGGCGGGCCCGCTCGCTTGAATTTGATATTCTCTCGGTCAAACTCTCAAGCTCAAAACAGCGCGGAGAAGCGCTTCTTGAAAAAAAGCTCGAGACAGAGCAGTTAGTCCGCTCGGCCGACGCCGAGGTGGAGCGTAAGCGCGGGCTGCTTCAGGACGCAAGGGAGAAAAACTCCCTTTCAGGCCAGGATCTGGGTTCCCTTGAGAAGGAGATCTACGAACTTAGGGCGCAGAAAAAGGAAAACGAATACCGCAGGGGCTCGATCGAACGGGAGATCTCGGGAATTTCAAGCTACGTAAGGGATATTGAAGCCGAGATAGAGAGCCTCGGGCGCGAAGTTTCGGAGATGGAGGAGAAAAGCAGCCGCGCCGAGCTCCACTCGGAGGAGCTTAAGAACACGCGTCTTTGCGCTTCCGAGGAGATTTCCCGCGAGGAGCAGAATCTTGTGGCTCTCAAGAGCGAATGGGAGCGGAGCAGACAGGAGCTTGAGGAAACGGCAAACCTGGTCTCTGACGTGATGACGAGGAGAAGCTCGATTGGAAGCACGATAGGTGCCTTCTCAAAGGAGCTTGAGGAGCTTGAGGAAAAAAAGGAGACGCTTGAGGGTGAGGCTTCCGCTCTTACACTTGAGAAGCTTGAGTGCGAGAGCACTCTCGCCTCGCTTCGCCGCCGGGAAGGGGAAATAAAAGACGAGTTCACCTCGGCCGCCAGGGAGAAAGAAGAGATCGATTCCCGCCTCTACGACCTTAGGGTTGAGCACGAAAAAAAACTTGGCGAACTGAGAGGCCTTGAAGGCAGGAAAAAAGACTGCGTTTCCAGAGTGGATGCACTTAACAGAATACAGAGCAACTACGAGTGGCTTCCCGACGCCACCCGCAAGTTCGTGCTCGAGCGCAAGCAAAGAGGCGTGCTCGGGGTCGTTTCCGATTTCGTTTCCGTGCCGAGAAACTACGAGAGAGCGGTCGAGGCGGCTTTCGGAGAAAGACTCAACTGGATAGTGGTCGAGGGGAGCACGGAAGCGGTAGCCGCGGTTGAGCTTCTAAGGGAGTTTGATGCGGGAAGGGGAACATTCCTGCCGGCAACCGACCGTTTCGCGGCAAACGGCTCTAAGGGCAACGGTTCAGGCAACGGCCACGGCAAGCCGGAGGCCACTTCTCTTAACAGTCTCCTTGACGTGGAAGTAATAGAGAGGAGCCTTGTGGATTCGATGCTGCAGGAAGTCTACGTCGCTTCCGATCTGCGGGAAGCCATCAGGCTTAAAAGCCGGACGGGAAACGGTGCCTGCTTTGCCACTCTCGAGGGAGACTATGTCGATTCCCACGGGGCCGTGACGGGCGGAAAATCCCTGGCAGGTGTGTTTGAGAGAAAAAGGGAAATCGAGGAACTCGGGGAGCGGACAAAGACCCTTTCGGCCAACATTGAGGAACTCGAGGCCGCCAGCAGAGCGCTTAGAGAGGAAATGGATGCGCTTGAGGTCCGCCGGACGGGGGTCGAGGAACTTCTTCGGCGCTGCGAGATAAGCTCGGTTGAAACCGCAAAGGACCGCTCGAACGCGGAGACCAGGACAGGGGAGCTGGGAGCGAGAATCGGGAACCTCGAGGCGCAGCGCGATGAGCTTGAGCGTAAGCTCGGGAGCAAAAACCGCACTGTCGAGGAAATGGAATCGCTTGCAGAGCAGCTTGACGGCCAGAGAAGCGCGCTTGAGTCAAAATACAGGGAAATCGAAAGACGGGCTCTGGGGTTTGCGGAGGAGGAAAAAGCGCTTCAGGAGAAAATAACGAAGCTCAGAATAGAGAACGCCGGGGTTCTTGAAAGGGAACGGGCCCTTGAGCACGAGATATCGGAAGCCGAGAGAATTAAAGCGGTTATAAACGAGAAGCTTTCCCTTAGAAAAAAGGACGGAGAGCTTAAAAAACGGGAAGGGGAAGCACTTGCCCTGTCAAAGTGCCAGGCGGAAGAGGAGTTTGAGAAGATCTCAAGAGATCTCGACTTGCGAGAGGAGTCCTTCGGGGAACTCAGGGAAAGGGTGTCGCGCTACGCGGAGGAGCTCCGCAGAAGCGAAGAGGAGTTCGAGGCCGCCACAAGAGAACTTTCTTCGCGGAGGGAGCGGCTTGCCTCGGCCCAGGCGCAGCTTGAGCGCGCGGAGGACGAGTTTGAGTATCTGAGCGAGCGGTACGCAGAGGTATTCGGCGACGGTACTCCCGAGACCTCGCAGAGCCCGAATCTTTCCCACGTTTCGATACCCGATGCGGAAAAGGAGCTTAAGACGCTTCGGCGGCGCGTAGAGAATTTCGGTCCCGTGAACCTGCTGGCACCCGAGGAATACGAACAGCTTGAGGAGAGAAACGGGTTTTTGCAGAGCCAGACCGATGACCTTGCCCGGGCGCTTGATTACCTTGAGGGAGCCATAAGGAAACTCGACAGGGAGTCGATTTCAAGGTTCTGGGAAACGTTTGAAACTGTGAACGGGAAGTTCAGCGAAACCTTCAGCAAGCTTTTCGAAAACGGAGAGGCTCGCCTTGAGCTTACGGATCCAGGGAACCTGCTTGAAACCGGGGTGGAAGTCATGATCAGGCCCGGGGGAAAGAGGTTCCAGCCGATAAATCTGCTCTCGGGAGGGGAAAAGGCGCTTTCGGCCATAGCGGTGATAATCTCCGCGTGCCTGGTAAAGCCCGTCCCGTTTGTTTTCCTAGATGAAATAGACGCCGCGCTTGACGAAGTGAACACCGTGAGGTTTAACAGAATCCTGAGCGACATCTCGGCCCACTCTCAGGTGGCCGTCATCACCCATAACAGAAAAACCATGCACGAGGCCGGCGCGCTTATAGGTATAACCACAGACGGCACCGCCGCTTCAAGAGTCGTAAGCGTGAAGCTTGACGCCTGAAGCCGGAAATCCCTTGTCTATTTCCCATGGATTATTACACTACTGTTTTTGTAGGGCTGTTCCCGGATATGCCGGGGCCCGGCAGTAAAGGAGACCGCTTCGGCGCATGATTTCTTACGTCCTGAAAAAAATAGTCGGCTCGCAGAACGAAAGAGAGGTTAAGCGCCTCGGCGTTCTGGCAGAGCGTATAAACGCTCTTGAAGGAAACTTGGTCAATGTCCCTACAGCGGAGCTTCGCGCGAAGACCGCGCAGTTCCGCGAACTGATCCACTCCCGTCTCGGCTCAAACGGAAACCCGGAGGATGAAAAGTACTCCGCCGAGATGGAGCAGGTTCTTGAGGATATCCTGCCCGAGGCGTTCGCCGCCGTCAGGGAAGCGTCGAGAAGAACGATAGCCATGAGGCATTTCGACGTCCAGATGATAGGCGGGATAGTTCTTCACAAGGGCAGAATAGCCGAGATGAGAACCGGGGAAGGAAAAACGCTGGTTGCCGTCCTGCCCCTTTACCTAAACGCCCTGACCGGGCTTGGTTCCCACCTGATTACCGTAAACGATTACTTGGCCGCCAGGGACGCTACCTGGATGTCGCCGATTTTCATGGTCCTGGACATGAAAGTGGGGGTTGTAAATCACGATGCCTCCTATGTGCTTGCCTGGGAGGACCCCGGGCGTGCCGAAGAGTCCGTAGAGAAAAGCCTGACCGCGTGGCCGAACGAATATCTGGCAAGCGATGTTCTTCCCGAAAAAAATCTCGACATCATAAATTCCTTCAGGACCTGCCTTGAGCCCTCATCCAGGCAGGATTCCTACCGGGCGGATGTTACCTACGGCACCAACAACGAGTTCGGTTTCGACTACCTGCGCGACAACATGAAGTTTTCTCTTGAGGACTATGTTCAGCGCGGCCACAATTTCGCCATAGTGGACGAGGTTGACAGCATTCTCATAGACGAGGCGAGAACCCCGCTTATAATCTCGGGTCCTTCGGAAGACTCGACCGATCTTTACTACAAGGTGGACAAGGTGGTGAAGACGCTCTCGGGGGAAACCGATTTTACGGTGGATGAGAAATCAAGGCAGGTGGATCTTGCCGAGGAAGGGGTCTCCAAGGTGGAGAGAGCCCTTGAGATCTCGAACCTCTATGACCCCGTCAACCTAAAGGTCCTCCACCACGTGAACCAGTCGCTTCGCGCCAATACCCTTTTCAGCCGCGATGTCGACTACATGATGCAGGACGGGAAGGTGGTGATAGTCGATGAGTTCACGGGAAGGCTCATGCCGGGGCGCAGGTGGAGCGACGGGCTTCACCAGGCGGTCGAGGCCAAGGAAGGGGTGGAAATCGAAAGCGAAAACCAGACGATGGCCACCATAACCATCCAGAACTATTTCAGGATGTACAGAAAGCTTGCCGGGATGACGGGTACTGCCGACACGGAAGCCTTTGAGTTCAAGCACATATACAATCTCGACGTCACGGTGATACCGACCCACAAGCCGCTTATAAGGAAGGATTACAACGACGTTGTCTACAAGACCGAGGGCGAGAAGTTCAACGCCGCATGCGCCGAGATAAAGGAAATGAATTCCGCCGGCCGGCCGGTGCTTGTCGGCACTTCCTCGATCGAGCAGTCAGAAAAGCTGAGCAGCTACCTTGAGAAGATCGGTCTTCGCCACAACATACTTAACGCCAAACAGCACGGAAAAGAGGCCGAGGTCGTCGCCCAGGCGGGCAGGGTGGGGGCCATAACCATAGCGACCAACATGGCGGGGCGGGGAACGGACATACTGCTTGGCGGAAGCCCCGAGTTCCTTGCCAGGGACATTCTTAGGAAGAAGTTCAAGGTTCAGCCCGAGGAAGCAGAGCCCAAGCAATACGAGGAAGTGCTTTTCGAGGCGAAATCAGTCTGCGATTCGGAAAAGGAGAAAGTTAAGGAACTCGGCGGGCTTCACATTCTTTCAGTCGAAAGACACGAGGCCAGAAGGATAGACAACCAGTTCAGGGGGAGAGCGGGCAGGCAGGGAGATGATGGATCTTCAAGATTCTATGTATCCCTTGAAGACGATTTGATGCGCATTTTTGCCTCGGAGAGGATAACGGGCGTCATGGACAAGCTCGGGTGGGAAGAAGGGGAGCCGATTGAGCACTCGATGATAAGCAAGTCGATTGAAAACGCGCAGAAGAAGGTCGAAGGAAGGAATTTCGACATACGCAAGCATCTCTTAAGGTACGACGATGTTCTCAACACGCAAAGGGATGTTGTCTACAGGCAGCGCCGCGAGATACTCGAGGGCGGCGAGAGCCTGAGGGAGACACTTTTTTCGTCTTCAGAAGACGTTGTACAGGAAATCGTGAGCAGTTATCTGGCGGGGCGGGATGACCGCTCGGAATCTGATTTCTCCGAGCTTTGTGAGGTTATCGGGAGGGTTTTCGGAACGGAGATCGACATAGAGGCCCCCGCCAAGGCGGACGGAGAAGTCATAACGGAAGAAATCACCGGAAAGCTTATCGCCGCATACCGGGAAAAGGAGGAGAGGATAGGTTCTGAGCATCTCTCCCAGGTCGAGCGTTACGTCATGCTTCAGCACATCGACTACCTCTGGAAGGATCATCTTCTTAACATGGATCACCTTAGGGAAGGAGTGGGACTCAGGGGATACGCCCAGAAAGACCCTCTTCGGGAGTACACCAAAGAGGGCTTTGAGATGTTCACTCTTATGATGGACAAGTTCAGGATGGATGTCTGTTCGAATCTTTTCAGGATACAGCCCGCAAGCGAAGAGCAGATCGAGGAGCTTGAGAGAAAAAGGGAGCTTGAGGAAAAGAAGATGGTACTTGGACGGGGAGAAGGGTCTGAAGAAAAGGCCAAGACCCCGGTCAGGAGAACACAGAAAAAAGTCGGTCGGAACAGCCCGTGCCCTTGTGGCAGCGGTAAGAAATACAAAAAGTGCTGCGGTCGGTAATAATATTGAATAAGGTGTCTTAATGGCTGGAAAAATCTACATTCGCAGGGGAAGGGTTCCTTTTTTCTCTCTTCCCTTCATCGCGCTTTTCGTGGTCGTGGCCGTCTGCCTTTTCGCGTTTTTCGGCGTTCTGGCTCTGATTACACTTGGCGTGCTCGGAGCGGGAGCTTCGGTTTTGAGAAAACTGTTTCCGGGCAGAGACAGAAAAACCGGTCCCCGCGTGGACGGACCCGGAGGGGATACCATTACCTTGGGAGAAGACGATTACGAAATAAGGGATGCGGACTAGCTTTTCCCCAGACGGCGTGCGGAACTCGCCTCAGAGCACATTTTCTATTTCCCCTGCCAGCTTCAGGTCTTTTTCCGTGATTCCGCCCTCGCTGTGTGTTGAGAGCGTGATGGAAACCTTGTTCCACCGTATGAGGATGTCGGGGTGGTGGTCTGCTCTTTCGGAAAGAAGCGCGACCTTGTTCACAAAACCCATGGAATCGACGAAATTTCTGAGAACAAACGTCTTTTCTATCTCTGCTCCCTTTCTCTGCCACCCCTGAAGGTCCTCGAGAGCGGAAGAAGTTTCTTTTTCAGTTAAAAGTGCCATATAGTTTCTCATTATATATTAATCGGGGGGAGTATTCCATTGAACAAGCCCGAAACTTCACCGAGTGTCGTTTTCATAGGCATCGGAGCCAACATCGGCCCCATGCGCGAAAATTTCGCCCGCGCGCTAAGGAGCATGGAAAAGTACGCGCGCGTGTTGGCCGTATCCTCTCTTTACGAATCGGATCCGGTGGGACCGCAGGATCAGCCGAAGTTTACAAACGCCGTCGTTAAGGCGAAAACGGAACTTTCCCCTTTTGGGCTTCTCGATCACCTCAAGGCAATCGAAAAGGAGATCGGGAGAAAAAAAACGAAGAGATGGGGACCCAGGGTGATCGACCTCGATATAATTTTCTACGGAGATCTCGTAATAAGCACAGATTCCCTGGTGATTCCTCACCCGAGAGCGCACGAAAGAAGGTTTGTCCTAGAGCCCCTGCTCGAGATAGAGCCATCTGCCTGGCATCCCGTTAAGAACATGGCAGTGAGGGATATATGTTCCGAACTTGGCAATTCGCAGGCGATTTCGAAAATCGACGGCTCCCAGGCGCTTCGCTGACTCCGGTTTGGGGCTACTTGCCCAGCGCGAATGTCTCCGCCGCTTCAAGCGTGTTCCAAAGAAGCATGGTTATGGTCATCGGACCCACTCCGCCTGGAACGGGGGTTATGTAAGAGACCTTTTCCTTTACGTCCTCAAAGTCAACGTCGCCGACAATCTTTCCACTCTCGCTCCTGTTGATTCCGACATCGATTACAACGGCCCCTTCTTTTATCATCTCTTTCTTTATGAACTGCGGGTCTCCTATTGCGATTATCAGTATGTCCGCCATGGTGGTTATGGCCTGCAGGTTTTGAGTTTCGATATGGGCTATGGTGACGGTGGCGTCCCTGTTGAGCATCAAGGCCGCCGCGGGTTTTCCGACTATGTTGCTTTTTCCCACGACCACTACGTGCTTGCCTAATATCTCTACGCCGTAGTAATCGAGAAGCTTTTCTATTCCGTACGGGGTGCAGGAGATGGCGCTAGGGTTTTCCTGGAACAGTTTTCCGGTGTTCTCGGGATGAAATCCGTCGACATCCTTGTCAGGAAACACCTTTCTTATCACTTTTTCCGGGTTCATATGGATCGGAAGGGGAAGTTGTACCAGTATGCCGTGAATCTTTTCATTTAGGTTGAGACTCTCGATCAGCGAAAGAAGCTCCTCTTCTGAGGTTTCCTCTGGAAGATTGTATTCTTCTGAAAGCATTCCACATCTTCCGCACGCCCTTCTCTTGTTCCTCACGTATATTTCGGACGCGGGATCATCGCCGACCAGAATGGAAGCAAGACCGGGCACTACTCCCGTTCGGTCTTTAAGTTCCTTGGTTCTCCGGATGATCCATTTTTTAATGTCTTGAGAGACCTTTTTACCATCCATGATTTTAGACATGTTCAGTCCCCTTTTTTTCGAAAGATGGCTGGTTGGAAAAACTATTAGCATAATCGACTCCGGCGGGTTAATCCACATTGGAGTGGATTTATCTAGGTTTCGGCAAAGTTGGTCAACTATGTACTTAGGCGACAATAGAAATGTATCAAATTCCATACATTTTTATTGACAAAAAAACAAACTTTTTTATATTTATAGTGAAATGTTAGGAGATTTTATACGCGAACAAAGGAAAAAGCGCCTTGTTACACAGGAACATCTTGCTTCGAAACTCGGCTTGTCTCGTGCCACTTACGTACAGATTGAACTTGGGAAGCGTGAGCTTAAGGTAAGCGAAGCGATAAAGCTCACGGAAATTTTCGACATGTCCATTGAAGATTTTCTTAATGAAAGGGAACAACCGGCTCCGGTAATTGAGATTAAAAGGGCTAGGAAGAAAAAATTGGCTAAAAAACAAAGTATCCGCATCAGTGTCCCTCAGGAAAAAGTAGAGAAATTTAAGCAGGTTCTTTTATATGTTCTTGCAAAAATAGGTGCTCGACCGAATATAGGTCAAACGGCACTCTATAAGGTTCTCTATTTTATTGACTTTGATTACTACGAAAAATATGAGGAGCAGTTAATCGGTGCAAAGTATATTAAAAATACTTATGGGCCCAGCCCCGTAATGTTTGCCAAAATCGCTGAGGAGCTTGAAAAAGAAGACAAGATCGAAAAAGTAAAAACCAAGTTTCACAACTACGACCAAGTGAAATATCTGGTCAATTCAAAAGAACTGGACATATCGTCTCTTTCATCCCAGGAACTTGAGCATATTAATTGGGAAATACGCAGGTTGGAAGATATGACCGCCGCGCAAATAAGCGAATTGTCACATATCGATACTCCTTGGGCCGTGGCCGGGGACAGGGAGGAACTGAAGTATGAGCATGTGTTTTACCGTCCCCAGCTAACCTCCGTCAGAGAATATGAAGAACTTTGATTCCCTGCCTGAATTCAGGAAGGAATTAAGAAAACTCTCTCGAAAATACGGCACCCTTAACGACGATCTGGAAATATTCAAAGAAGTTCTCTCAATTTCTCCAACCGGTTTCGGAAATAGTTTTACCGTTATCCATTCCACCGAAGTTATCAAAATAGTAAAAGCGCGCATGGCGTGCCGCTCTCTTCGTAGCAAGTCTCTTCGGGTTATTTATGCGTACCTTGAACGAGAAGAGAAAGTTGAATTCATTGAGATTCATTACAAGGGAAATAAAGAAAGCGAAAACCGGAACAGGATTAAAGAATACTTAAAATCAGTTGCCGGGTCTGATTAAATATAATCTGTTGTTTTTTAGATCTGGCGGTTATCAGCGCCGAACCCTGGGAACCATTATCAATAACCCAGAACGCTGTAGTCGCCGTTCACGATCAGACGAATCGAGACGTAGAGTCCCAGTAGCGCGAAAAGCACCCATGGAGAATTCATCCCCCAGATGTAGATGTACATATCCCCTTGGCTGATCCGGGTTTGCCGATTGGCCGAGAAGAAGCTGACCCAATAAACTGAGGTTATGTACGTCAACTGCCAGAACAGTATCACTCCGATGATGCCCGCTACGGGGGCGGACAAAATATCGAAGGTGAAGGCGGCGTAGAGAATCAACGTCGGGACCGGGGTCACGAAACCGTTGGCAACATCCACGTTGTAACCGTATGTGCGCCGGTCTGCGTAGGAACCGTCGAATTGGGAATACGTCGCCCAGACATCCGCCCATACAGTCGGCGACAACACACTCGTCAACGGAATCTTTGTAGTAAGGAATTCGGTGGACGGTTTTCGGCCCGTTTCCCGCCAGCGCTTGCGCCAGTATTCGGTGCGCCGCTCAATATAGTCGCGTTTGAGGAACAGGCATACTTCCCAATAGCAGATCACCAGATTAATCGAAAGGAACAAAATCAACAGGGCATGAATAATATTGAAATCCCCGCGGGTCAAGTAACGCGCAACAATGCCCGCCAATGTCAGAGTCGCGATAACCAGCACCGTGAACAGCACCACCGGAATTGCCAGCCGGACCCGGCGTGCCCCGGGTTCGGAATTTGCTCGCTCGGTTTGGTTTTCGGACATGTGTTCTGATCCTCGCAAAAAGTCCGTCGTTACGGCTCGCTGCATTGCACCCTTCTGAGCGTCTCACGTTCCGGACAAACGTGCCGCGCTTCGGACAGACGCTTTCGATAGGGGAATTATATACAATAGTCCGTGGTTTCAAACTTTGAACCACGATGCATAACAGCTGAAATCCCCCAACTCAAAAGTCTCTCGGGTTAGCCTTGGATTGATTTTTCCGATAATGAATAATTAGCATTTTTTAGTTGACAGGCTAAATTTAGTCTTTATGCTAAATTTAGCTAAACAACTAACGAGGTGTAAAAATGTCCGAACAGTTTCAAAACCCATTCCGTCCTGGAGCGGGGCATCCCCCTCCATATCTTGCTGGTCGCGAGGAGGAGAAGAAAAAATTTCTCAAGTTTCTTAAACAGGACGTTATTATGGAGAACATGATTCTGACTGGTCTTCGGGGCACGGGGAAGACTGTTCTTCTGGATTCTTTCAAACCTCTTGCAATTGCCAACGGGTGGAAGTGGTCCGGAACGGATTTATCCGAATCAGCAAGCATCAGTGAAGAAAACATAGTGAAACGGATTCTTACTGACTTGTCTGTTGTAACATCCGGCATAACCGTGGGCACTGAAGAATTCAGGCGCGTTGGTTTTGTAGCTGATACTGGGTCTGTGGAACTTAAGCTCAATTATGGGATATTGCTCCAGACCTATGAGCAGACTCCAGGACTTGTGTCCGACAAGCTGAAAACCGTACTTGAGTTGGCATGGATTTTTCTCAAGCAATCAGGGGCCAGGGGAATTGTATTCGCGTATGATGAAGCTCAGAATCTATCCGATCAGGCTCTGAAGGAGCAATTCCCCTTGTCGCTGCTTCTTGAAGTATTTCAGTCGCTTCAGAAAAAAGGGTATAGACTGTTTCTTGCTCTGACCGGTTTGCCCACGCTTTTTCCGGAACTTGTCAAAGCCCGCACTTATTCGGAGAGAATGTTTCATGTTGTAGAGTTGGGGAGGCTTTCGGAAGAAGCCAGCAGAGAAGCCATTCTCAAGCCTATAGAGGACACGGACTGTCCCGTTAAGCTCACCCCTGAAAGCGTGACGACTATTGTTGATCTTTCCGGCGGATATCCTTACTTTATCCAGTTTATATGCAGGGAAGTTTACGACGCTTTTACACAAGGCAGCCGCTTGGTCCCTGCAGATGAGATCATCGGAAAGCTTGATTCGGATTTCTTTGTCGCCAGATGGGCGAAGGCCACGGACAGACAGCGCGATCTGCTTTCGTTGATCGCGTCGCTTGATAATTGTGATGAAGAATTTACGGTTCGGGATATAGTCAGCTTGGCCGACAGTGTAAATCCCGGCATAAAATCCTTCAGTTCCAGCCATATAAGCCAGATGCTTTCAATGTTGATGAAATCCGGGCTTGTGTACAGAAACAGATGGGGCAAATATGCTCTGGCTGTACCGCTTATGGGACGGTTTATACGCCGTGAAACCGGTATGAGTTAATCCCGGAACGCGGTTTCAGGTTTTCCAGAAGTGGTTCAGGGGTCCGTGTCCCTTCCCTATCTCCAGGGAGTTTCTTATCGCTCCTGTGATAAAGGCTTTTGAGTTTTCCAGGGAAACCGCAAGAGACATCCCCTTTGCCAGAAAAGCGCATACGGCCGCCGAAAGAGTGCAGCCGGTTCCGTGAGTGTTCTTCGTTTCGATTCTCTCGCTAACCAGTTCTTCAAATGTCTCCCCGTCGAAAAAAAGATCGACCGCCGGGTGGTCTTTCGCAAGATGTCCGCCTTTTACAAGAACCGCCTTCGCTCCAAGCGAGTGGATCTTCTCGGCTGCGGTCTTCATGTCGCTTATATCGCTTATGCTAACGGAGCTCAGTATTTCTGCCTCGGGTATGTTTGGAGTCACTATGAGCGCCCTGGGGAGAATCTCTTTTTTTAAAAGTTCCGCTGAGTTTCTTAAAAGAGCGGTTCCGTCTTTTGAACTCATTACGGGATCGACAACGAGTTTTTCAATTTCATACAGGTCTATTTTTTCCGCTACGGTCTCAATAATTTTTTTATTGGAGAGCATTCCGAGCTTCGCCGCGTCGCAGCCTATATCGCTCATCACGGCATCAAACTGCAACCCCACGAACTGCTCGGGAAGGTCGTGGATCGCGCTTACCTCCAGGGTGTTCTGGGCGGTAACGGAGGTGAGCACGGAAAGTCCGTATACTCCCAAGGCGGTAAAAGTCTTAAGGTCAGCCTGGATTCCCGCCCCTCCTCCTGAATCGGACCCGGCAACGGTAAGCGCTCTTGGGATTTTTTCCGTCACGTAAGGATTCTACAAATTCACCTGTTTTTTTACAAACCCGGACAAAGGCTTGTCCTCCGGGGTTTTACGGGAATTGAAAACTGATTTGAGTTGTATATAATTTCCCTTCACGCTAAACAATCGTTTAAGGAGAGAGTGTCATGAGCGAAGATATTTTCAGACAGGATTTGTTTTCAACCGACGATGAGGGCAGAGTTAGGCTGATTGCGGGTTACTGCAAGGAATCCGACAACTGGACTTTCCCGAGGTACCTTGCGGACCCTGTAAGTTTCTCAGATGACGTGGAAGAAAAGTTTCTCAGCCCCACCGGAATTCTTCATTCCTTTACGGTTGTGAGAAGAAGTATGCCGGAATTCAAGGTTCCCTATGTTCTCGCTCTTGTCGATTTCCCAGAAGGCGTAAGGGTCATGGCGCAGGTTGAAACTGAGGACCCCGATTCTCTTGAGTTCGGCGAGGAGATGGCCGTTACGGTCGGAGTGATAAAAAAAGCGCCGGATGGAACGGATATCAGTTCCTACAAGTTTGTTCCACTGAGGGAATGTTCCTGATCGGCAGAACCGAAACGACCTCCGAACCCACAGTGCTTACGTTCCCAGGGAGACTGACGGGATGACGATTAAACCTGCTCTAAGGTCTCAGATTCACCTCATAACGCTGACTTTGTTACTTTTTGCATTCGCCACGCCTGATGGGCAGGAAAGTATGATTTTGCTTGCCCTGATACCGCTATGCGTGATAATTTATCGACGGGTAGCTAATCTCTTTTATGTGAAAAACGAACGTATAGAAAGGCGGAGAGGAATCATTTCGAGAGATATACGTTCAATTGCTCTGGCAGATATACGCAATATCAACCTTAAACAGGGAATCGTTGACAGGCTTCTTAACGTCGGAACACTTGAGTTTTCGAGTGCCGCAAGTTCAGGCGTTGAAGTCGTTTGGTGGGGCGTTAAAAATCCTATGCGGATCAAGGAGCAGATCGAGAAAATGCCTAATTCTCACTAGGGTCTCAATGGCTTTTCCTAAAGGTTTCGTAATCACCTGCTTACAAGCATTTTAAACAATACTAGGCAAAAAGGGCAGAATAAACATGACTCCTTCGCATCCGGGCGACTTCATCCGTACGGAAATCGTTGAAGAGTTGGGCTTGACCGTGGCTAAAGCGGCTGAGATCCTGGGAGTTCGCCGGGCAACGCTTTCTGACCTGCTGAACGGCAAAACCTCTTTGTCGCCGGAAATGGCCCTTCGCATCGAAAAGGCTTTTGGGGTGGGCATGGAAATGCTATTACGGATGCAGGCATGGTACGATGCTTCGCAAATTCGGGCCCGCACAAATGAAATCACTGTGCAACGCTACGAACCTGCCTGATCGGATGTAGTTTTTCGGTGTGGGGTTGAATTGGCTTCTCAGGATATCTCGTCAATAGTTTCTTTCAGGGTTTTTTCCACGGTTTCTCTTATTTCCGCCAGCCTTGATTCCGTCTGGGCTTCGAACCGAAGCACCAGGGCCGGTTGCGTGTTGGATGCCCGGAGAAGACCCCAGCCGTCCGGATACTCTACCCTGACTCCATCTACGTCAATAACCTCATTGTGCTCCCCTAACTTCTTCTTCACAGCTTCTGTTACCTGAAACTTGATTTCATCGGGACAATCTACTCTTATCTCCGGGGTTGCGAAGGTTTCAGGTAGTCCGGTAAGCAGTTCCGAGGCTTTTTTCCCCGTTTTCGAGAGGATTTCAAGAAACCGAAGTCCCGCGTAGAGAGCGTCGTCATATCCGAAAAACCTGTTTTTAAAGAAGATGTGGCCGCTCATCTCTCCCCCGAGCTCTGCGCCCTCCTTTTTCATCTTGTCCTTGATCACCGAGTGGCCGGTTTTCCACATGATGGGATTTCCGCCGGCTTCCCGTATCTTTGAGAAAAGATTCCCCGAACACTTAACGTCCCCTATTATGGTCGCTCCCGGGTTTGTTTCGAGAAGATCGAGCGAATAGACAAGAAGCAGCATGTCTCCGCTCATTGAGTTTCCCTGTTCATCGACAATTCCTATCCTGTCCGCGTCACCATCAAACGCTAAGCCCACATCGAGGCCGGCTTCCACAATCTTTTTCTTTATATCGGAGAGGTTCTCCTCGACCGTGGGATCCGGGTGGTGATTCGGAAAAGCCCCGTCAGGGTCCATGTATAGCTCATGAACTTCACAACCGAATCTCTTGAGTATCTGCGGGCAAGCCACTCCGGCGGTTCCGTTGCCGCCGTCAGCCGCGACTTTTATTCCCGGTTCTATATGGAGATTCTGCTCGAAAAACTCAAGGTAGCTCTCAACTATGTCCGACTGTCTCTTTCTGCCCTCCCCCGTTTTGAATTTCCCCTCTTCAACCGATTTTCTTATTTTCTGTATACCTTCACCGAAAAGGGAGTTCTGGCCGACGCACATTTTAAGCCCGTTGTACTCTGAGGGATTGTGGCTGGCGGTCACCATCACTCCGCCGCAAACGCCCGAGGTGAAGGTAGAGAAATAAACCATGGGAGTGGTTACCATCCCTATGTCGACCACATTAACGCCGGTTGAGGTTATTCCACAGCAAAGCGCGTCTCGGAATGCCGGGGAGGATTCCCTGCAGTCGTATCCCACCGAAACCTCCGCCCCGCCGCCTTCGGCTATCGTGGTTCCGTAGGCTTTTCCGATTCTCTCAACGACCTCTTCCGTGATGCTCTCCCCCGCTATGCCCCTTATGTCGTATTCTCTGAATATAGACTTATCGAGAATCAATGTTAATGCGCTCCTTTATTTTTAAGCCATTAATTATAATGTCCCCGGGGATTTATAAAAGGCGTTCTTCTTGACTTTAAGTTTTCGAGTCTTATCATTTCCTTCCATGGCTTTTCCCTCCTACGAACAGTTCCTCGGGAACCTCAAGCACGGCAATCTCGTGCCCGTGTGGGAGGAGGTTCTGGCCGATTACGATACCCCGATTTCGGTTTTCAGGAAAATAGACTCGCCAGATTACTCCTTTTTGTTCGAAAGCGTGGAGGGCGGGGACAAGTGGGCGCGCTACAGCTTTCTGGGCACGGAGCCCTCGGTGGTCTTCCGCTCGAAGGGCAGAAACATCGAGATAATGTACTCGGGCGGGGAGACCAAAACACTAACAGGCGATCCGATTCTGGCACTGCGGGACCTGCTTTCACGCTACAGGCCGGTTTCCTCGGAGGAACTTCCGAGGTTTCACGGCGGAGCGGTCGGTTATTTCGGTTACGACACGGTCAGGTTTATAGAGGACATTCCCGATACCTCTCCTGATGAGCTTGAGCTCTGGGACTCGATTTACATGGTAATGGATACCGTTTTAGCCTTCGATAACGTTACGAGCAAGATAAAAATTATTTCAAACGCCTATGTTCCCGACGTTAAAAATGCGAGGCGGGAGTACGAAAAATCCCTGGCTAAGATAGCCGAAATTAAAAGCAGGCTTAAAAGTCCGCTCGGCGAAAGGTTTACCAATGATATTTCTCAAGGTGTCGGTGAGGAAGAATTCACGCTCGAGTCCAATTTTGAACCCGAGCACTTCAAAGACGCGGTTCTGAGGACCAAGGAATACATAAAATCCGGAGACATAATACAGGCTGTAATATCCCAGAGATGGAAAACGGACCTGAGAGTGGATCCTTTCGATCTCTACAGGGCGCTCAGGATACTGAACCCCTCTCCGTACATGTTTTTCCTGAGAATGGGAGATGAGATACTCACCGGATCCTCTCCCGAGGTAATGGTGAGGGTTGAGGGAAAGAGAATCGCGAGCCGCCCGATAGCCGGAACGCGGCCCAGAGGGAAAACCGTTTCCGAGGATGAGGGACTTGCGGCCGAACTAATAGCGGACCCCAAGGAAAGGGCAGAGCACATCATGCTCGTCGATCTTGCGAGAAATGATCTGGGAAGGGTTTCCGACATGGGATCGGTCAGTGTTGACGAATTCATGATAGTGGAGAGATATTCCCACGTGATGCATATAGTTTCAAATGTTACAGCCCTGCTTGCCGAAGGGGCGGACGCCTTTGATGTAATAAAGGCCACTTTTCCCGCGGGCACCCTTTCCGGGGCGCCGAAGGTAAGGGCGATGGAGATAATCGAGGAGACCGAACCGGCGACGAGGGGGGCATACGGGGGCTGTGTCTGTTACTTCAGTTTTTCGGGAAACATGGACAGTTGCATAACCATAAGAACGTTCGTGATAAAAGACGGTAAAATCTACATACAGGCGGGAGCAGGCATAGTGGCCGATTCGAATCCAGAAACCGAGTATCAGGAAACGGTTAACAAGGTAAAGGCCCTGGTGAAATCGGTTGAGCTTGCGGAGGAGGGACTCTGATGGCCGGGAGCAAAAGAAAAATGATTCTTATGGTCGATAACTACGATTCCTTTACCTACAACCTGGTCCACTACCTGGGGGAGCTCGGCCAGCAGATCGAGGTGAAGAGAAATGACAGCCTTGATTTCGGTTTCGTGGATGATCTTGATCCCGATATGATTGTGATCTCTCCCGGGCCCTGCACGCCCAGGGAGGCGGGACTTTCGGTCGACATAATAAAAAGGTATGTAGGAAAAAAACCCATTCTCGGCGTCTGTCTGGGTCACCAGGCGGTGGGCTATGCGTACGGGGCGAACATAGTCCGGGCCGAAAGGCTTTTGCATGGAAAAACCTCCCCGATCATCCATGACGGGAAGACTATCTATAAAGATCTTCCGAATCCCTTCGAGGCTACGAGATACCATTCGCTTCTGGTGGAAGAAGGATCTCTTCCGTCAGACTTCGAGATTTCCGCCTGGACCGACGAGGGTGAAATCATGGGGATAAGGCACAAAGAACTTCCCGTTGAGGGCGTTCAGTTCCACCCCGAGTCCATTCTTACAGAGTGCGGGAAGGATCTTCTCAGAAACTTTATCAACTGCTATGGGTAGGGCCGAGGCCTCTTTTCCGTTTTTTTTTGCCCCTAACGCATCCTCTTGAAAATCCGCAGGCTCTGAGTCCTTCATGCGGTTTTTGCGGACAGAGATGAGGCCGTTTCTTTTTTTTGTTTGAGAAACCATTTCGACTCATTAACATATTAAGAGTATGGGACAGCGTTTTTGAACAGTTTTCCACCAAAAGCGGTTCTCAGCCGGAAAAAGCGGTTTGCGGTCTGTTTTTACCCGCCCACATTTCAGTGTGAGCGTAAAACCCCTAAAGAATTAAGCCCGTTAAGCAATGTCCGAGATGGTTAAACAGAGAGAGGTATTAAGGAAACGGAACATAAATCCGTTTTGCGGGAGGTCAGATGAGTCTTCTGGTTGAAGCCTTCATATTTTTGCTGGCGACGATAGTTGTTGTCCCTGTCTGCCGCAAGTTCGGACTGAGCAGCGTGCTTGGCTACCTGCTGGTTGGATTGCTTATCGGTCCTGGTGTGTTCGGGCTTGTAGGCAATGCCGCGGAAGTTCTGCACTTTGCCGAGTTCGGAATCGTTCTGCTGCTGTTTCTCATCGGACTTGAACTTCGTCCGCATCGTCTCTGGAGCATGCGGAGATTTCTCTTCGGACTTGGCGTAAGCCAGATACTCATAACTTCAGTCGTTATTGCGGTGTTCTGCTTCATGTTGCTGGGAATGGGTCCGTCGGCATCAATGCTGATCGGATTTTCATTTGCCCTTTCAAGCACGGCGTTTGTGGTGCAGTGGCTAGGTGAGCACAGGGAGCTTAACAGGCCCCACGGACGCGCTGCTTTCGGCACGCTGCTCATGCAGGATGTAGCCGTTATCCCCGCCATAGCCCTGATAGGCCTTCTGTCTTCTGAACCCGGGGAGTCGGTGAACTTTCTGCTTTTTGTCGCTGTCGCGGCAGGATTTGTGATTGCCTGGTTTACGCTTCGCTCAGCCCTGCGTTTTGTCGCCTCCACGGGAATTCATGAACTTTTCACGGCCGCTGCGCTTACGCTCGTGACAGGTGCCGCCCTGGCGATGCACAGCATTGGCTTTTCAATGGGGCTTGGGGCTTTCATAGCGGGTGTGATGGTTGCCGATTCTGAGTATCGCCACCAGCTTGAAGCGGACGTGATGCCCTTTAAGGGGCTGCTCGTGGGTCTTTTCTTCATTGCGGTCGGCATGTCGGCTAACCTGGGTTTACTGATCAGCAAGCCGCTTCTGATAGTAGGACTTACTGCGGCACTCATGGTCATAAAGTCGCTCATTATATACCCGCTTGCCAGATTACAGGGTCTTAAGCACGATGAAGCGGTGCGGGCGGGGCTTGTGCTTTCCCAGGGCGGGGAGTTTGCCTTTATTTTGTTTACCGTGGGTGTTTCGGCGCTGCTTGTAGATCAATTCGTTGTCGATATTGCCGTTTTGGTGGTAACGTTGTCGATGGCGGCAACGCCTTTTCTCGTTGCGTTCTTTGCCCGGTTCGGTGCTGACAAAGACAGCATGTCTGCACCTGCACCGGTAGAGGAAACCCATGGATCCCAAAATTCCGTTATCATCGTAGGTTTCGGCCCGTTCGGCCAGACCGTAGCCCGGATACTGACCATACTTGAAGTTCCGTTTACGGTGATTGAGCTTGATTCCAAAAGAGTTGAGTCTGTTCATCAGTTCGCAAGTGAAACGTACTATGGCAATGCGTCAAACCTGCGGGTTCTGCTGTCCGCCCATATTGACCGTGCTCCCGCGATTGTCGTGGCGATTGATGATGTCGAAGCGTCGCTGAAAATAGTGAGCCAGGTATCAAGCGCCTTTCCCAACCTTAAAATCATGGCGCGCGCGAGGGACCGCTTTCATGAAATAAAGCTTCGCGAGCTGGGAGTGACCTCTGTTATTCGCGAGACTCTGCTTTCAAGCCTTGCTCTTTCAACCCAGTTGCTTGAGCACCTAGGGGTTCCACCGACCGATGCGGTGGGGATAATTCAGGCATTCCAGGAGCATGATAAGCAGATGCTGAACAGTCAGATGGCGGTTTACCACGACAAAGCCGGGTCTTCTGAAGATGTGTTTGATACAACGCAGGAACTGAAGGAACTGTTCAGGGAAGACAAGAAAAGCAGTCTCCGCATAGAGAGGAAAACGTGATAAGTCTTTTTTTGAATTCTTTATTTCTTAAACCAAGGGCTCGCAGCCAAGCATCAACCTGTCCGAAAGCGTCCTGCTGCCGATTGAGGCTCCCTTCTATTGTCCATTAGTGCCATGTCAGCATTTTTCTCCTTAGATAATCAGCTGATTCCGCCCCTCGGTCCCCCGCGATCAAAAGGTCGAGATAAGTCTGGACCGGGCTAGTGCAGACGACTCCAGGTGCCGGTTCAACGGTGTCCTCAAGTATGTTTTGGTCCTTAAGAACAAGGATTTCTACATTGTTGCCCATGTTGACATTTGATGCCTTCAATGCGTTGGCGATTTTGTCCGCCCCCTCTTTATTTGCGTAAAAATAATCAATACCTGTTCTACCATAAGGAGCGATCCAGTTTGCAGCTGAAAATGATGCGAAAGTTGCCAGATTCTGGAAAGAGTGTGCAGATAAAACGTTTCTAACGGCTTCGCAGGGCTTCTCCCGCGCGTATTTCCAGTTCTTTTCCTGATTGGAACGGTTCCATCATATGGTGATAATGCTTGTTTTAGTGAAAACATCAAAAATTTTCATTAAAAACTTACTTTCATCAATTGTTGCCAGGGGCTCCCACTAACGGCACATTGAGCTTTGATTTTTGAGTGTCTGGAAGTTTTCACCGCCGTTTGAATGTCATCAATTCCATCTGCCCTCGTTTTTTCTGTCCTATATCCGAATTTCAGGATGTTTCTCGCATCCATGCCCATGCTTTGGACAAACCCCTGCGCCTCCAGCAAAGCGGATTTCCTTGGAACATCCATCCATTCTCAATATAAATCAACATTCCTACGAAGTGTCGGGCACAAGCTCAGAACTATGTCCATACGCAATGCTCTGGTAAAAAACTTCCCAACTTGCAACAAACATGTTTACAAAAATACCCCTTATCCTCTCTCTGAGATACGTAAGCCTTCCCACCTTCTCCAAAGCAGCTGAAAACAGCTTGCAGCAACGCATCTCTATCTGATCAATCAGAAACGCAAGCAACATCAAATTGCCGAATACACTTGAAAGATTCTCCTCTCCGTGTCCAAAATTGTGCTCAAAGTGATATCCGTGATTTTTTAGCGTATTAAACGTCTCGTTCTCTATACGCCACCTCGATCTGCCCGCTCGCATTATCTCCATCAGATTCCCCCGGTTAAGCGGAATGTCCGTAACCCATGAGAACTTCGTGGGCTTGCTTTCAGGCTTCTTTTTTGTGCCCGGCTTTGTCTCATGATATTCAACAAAGTTAACCTTGAGGTCTGCATTAGAAGCGTTAAGCGATACGTTGTTAAGAAACCTGAACCAGTGTTTTACTCCTTGTTCATCCTCTATCTCTACCACTTTGGTATTGGGGTTACTCCCAACGTCTTCAAATAATTTCTTGTGATCTCCTTTCTTTGCTCCAAGAATGTATCTCAGATTATTCTCAATAAGATGGCGTACATGCGGCGCGTTTGACGCAAGCCCGTCTTCAAGCACTATCAGCTTCAGATGCGGATGCTCTCTCCTTAAATCCTCTATGAACCTCTTTGCAGCGTTTCTCTCACAGTCGTTCTTCTTCGCTCCGTCTGTCTTCAGTATCTGCTCAGGCGCAAACGGAAACACCTCTTTGTGTTCAGGGTGTACAATAGCCCCACAAAGCATATGGTGGTAATACGTTACGCTCCCGTCTCTGTGATGCTTCTCACAGCAGTTCTTGCAATGAACACAGCGGGATGAGAAAAACCCCGTGCCGTCAAGCGAAAGCAGACAATGACCGTCTATATATTTGTACTGTTCCAGCACTTTTGCCCTTTGCAGTTTACTGAACAGTCTTTTGAAAGGGTCGCGCAAAGTTGCGGGGTCAAGCGAATCAAGACGTTTTCTCAATCCAGAGTCAGATGGGGTATTCGAAACCCTGTACAGACTCTTGAGATTCGAGCGTACCTTTTCATCATCACTAACAGCTTTGTCAAATGCGAGCAAGGATGGGTGCTTAAGAGAAAACACAGCAAGTCCCGACATCAGGTAATCCTCAAGGGTGAAACCGCGGCCTTTTATCGTGTCGTCTATTTTTCTGAAACAATTCTGAACAGCATGGAGCAATCCTGGCTTGCTCAACGTCTTATGGAAACGTTCTCTCTTCACAGTCAGTCCACCTCCGGTAGCAAACTAAATGTAGAAAACAAGTTGTTATGGTTTGATCATGAGTTTAACATATCAGAAGAGCAAAACTGTGAGAATTGTCGGAAAATGCAGGAAATTCTTTGAATCTACGCCTGAAATCAGCGTAAAAGTTTGCGAAATCAAAACCTGCAGGCCCTTTATTTAAAGGGGCTTTTCAACTTAGTGGGAACTGCTGAATTGTTGAAAACAATTATATACTGAAAAATTTGGGATTACCTGCATCATAAGCACCAGAGAAGATAATTTCCGATTTTTCCGTAGGACTCTTCATCAGTTTCCGTCGAGAAATATTCAAAAAACAGTTTTTCGTGTAAAATGAAAATAGCATTTGCTAATTGCAGGTAATTTGCTTGAATTGCCCTGTCGCTTGCGAACTCATGATATGTAGATCTAACATCTGTTCAACTTTTCAGGAAGAACATCTCTTCTCTCTTAATCAATGATTTCAACGATTTATGCGGTTCCATTCTTCGGTTGAAACAAGCCTGACAAAGGTGGAACAGGGAAATGCTCTGTACAATATAAAGATAGTACTTGCATATTGTACAGAACTACTATATATTTGCTAACATGATTAAGCGCGATATCACTCCCTGCCTAGTCAGGTTGTTTAAGCAATATCCTTTTGTGACCCTAACCGGGCCACGCCAATCCGGCAAAACGACTCTTTGCCGTGAAACCTTCCCCGATCTTAAGTATGTCAACTTGGAGGATCCCAACCAACGGAAATTTGCGCATTCTGATCCCCGAAACTTTCTTTCTCGGCTTGAAGGAGGCGCCATTTTAGATGAAGTCCAGCGTGTTCCCGAACTATTGTCTTATCTTCAGGTTCTTGCCGATGAGAAAAGGGAAAATAGCCTCTTTGTTCTCACGGGCAGTGAAAATCTTGTGTTTTCACAATCCGTAAGTCAATCCCTCGCGGGACGGACCGCGCTTCTCTACCTGTTGCCGTTTTCCCTGCCGGAACTCCAAAGAACGGGGGCCAATAATTCAATAGATCATATACTCTACTCGGGGTTCTATCCCCGGATTCACGATCAGAGACTTGATCCGCAACAAGTGCTGGGTGACTATTTTGAAGTTTATGTTGAACGCGATGTGCGCAGAATTGCGGAGATCCGTAACCTTTCAGCCTTTCGTTCTTTCGTTCGTCTGTGTGCCGGGCGCATAGGGCAGGTTGTAAATGTCTCTTCTTTAGGTGCGGATGCTGGTGTATCTCATACCACGGCACAGCAGTGGCTTACTTTGCTGGAAGCAAGTTATATCCTTTTCAGATTACCACCGTTTTATGCCAATATTCGGAAGCGGCTGGTTAAATCGCCCAAGCTTTACTTCTATGATGTCGGCCTTGCCAGATATCTTCTCGGCATTGAGAAACCTGAACATATCGCCACTCACTCGTCGCGCGGAGCGCTCTTTGAAAACGCGGTTGTGGTTGAGACGTTAAAATATCGTTTTAATCAGGGACGACGGTTTAATCCGTATTTTTTCCGGGACAGCAGAGGGCTGGAATGTGATCTTTTATTTGAAACCGGCAATGGTCTGGGCGCCATCGAAATCAAGTCTGGTGCTACAATTGCCTCGGATTATTTTGATTCGCTAAACCAAGTTGCTGAGTTAATCCCAAGGGTCTTGACGAAGGCAGTTGTTTACGGCGGCGAGGATCGCCAATCTAGGAGCGCCGGAGAGGTTGTACCGTTTACCGATTTGCATGGAGTACTTGAGCGCTTTGAAGTTGATCAGGATAGGGTGCACGACAAATTTGCTATGAGCGCAAAACTTAGTTAGATTTTCCTAACGTATTGAAAACACTTGATTTACAGATGATACATTATACCACATCAAACATGTCAGAAGCCACGTTCTGTCCAAATTCCTTCTAAAAACCCCTGTTTTCGATCAAAATATACTGAATCCTCTGGTTTTATCGGGCGAAGTCCTATATAGTATACTGTTTAGACATGTACTATATAGCAACCAGGAAGGAGGTCTATATGCTCTCAATCACAGACTCGGCCAAAGCGCTGCGAGCCTGCTTTAAAAAAAACCGTGTCGCCACTCTGCCGGAACTCTTGAAGATACTGAAAACATCTTCACGCATCAGTGTCTACAACCGTTTGAATGCTCTTGGATATCTCTCAAGCTATTCGCACAACGGAATCTATTACACTCTGAGCGATATTCCGGTTTTTGATGAAGCTGGTTTATGGCAGTATGACGGCATAGGTTTTTCCAAAGCCGGCAATCTCAAGGCCACCATAGCGACACTGGTACATCGTTCTCCCGCCGGATACACACTCAATGAGTTGGAGAAGCAGTTAAATGTACGAGTGCAGAATGCGCCTCTGTATCTGGTACGTGAGGAGAAGATTACGCGGGAGATTTCAGGGGGCGTCTATCTGTATCTCAGCGCCAAGAGGGAGCGGTGTGAAGAACAGAAGGCGGCACGGTATCAGTTTCGCATTCCCGGTGGGGAACAGTTGCCGGGGTGGCTGGTTATTGACGTATTGACCACCGCTATAAGAGAGTACAAGCTGGATATGGACAGCGCTTCCATTGTAAAGTCGCTTGGGGACAGAGGACGCTATGTGACACTGGCTCAAGTCAAGCATATTCTTTGTGTGTTTACGGAAAAAAAAACGACGCTTCATACCTGATTGAACAATTGCGTCGTATGATTGACGCTTACGCTGCGGGGCTGAGCATTCGCAATTTGTTTCCCAAAACCCCGGAGCTTGAATTTCAACCTGACGCAGCGGTTTGTCCATGCGGGGGCGCATTGAAAGCGTACAAGACCCAAAGACGCACGGTGGTCACTATGGACATCGGTGAGTTTCATGCTGTTTTGAATTACCGGTGCTGCCCTGAGTGTCACAAGGTGTTCAGACCCGATGAACTTGATCGTCTCGTTGCCCCGCATTGCAAGTTCGGATTTGACGTGATCGAATACATCGGTCGGGAGCGTTTTGAGCATTCCCGGAGCCAGCAATCTATTCAGTGTGAGTTAAAGGCTCGTCATATTGATATCTCGCTGCGCGAGATAGAAGTCCTGTGTCGGCGGTTCATCGTATATCTCGGCCATGCGCACCGCAACAGCCAGTCATCGTTGAGACAGTTTATGGAAGCATCAAGTGGCGGCTATATCCTGCACCTCGACGGCACATGCGAAGGCGGCAGTCCGCATTTGATGTGTTGTATTGACGGATTATCGGGTCTTGTGCTCGGAGGTGTTAAAATCCCCTCGGAGAATTCAGCGGGAATCATTCCTTTCCTCCGGGGAATCAAGAGCGCTTACGGAGACCCGGTTTGTCTGGTGCATGATATGGGCGGCGCTATTATCAAGGCGGTTCAAGAAGTCTTCCCTGAAGTTCCCGACACTATATGTCATTTTCATTTTTTAAGAGATATAGGCAAAGATTTGTTGAGTGGCCCGTATGATAGAGTACGGCGCAAAATGCGGGGATACA
Organism: Thermodesulfobacteriota bacterium; assembly: GCA_965208155.1. GTDB lineage: Bacteria > Desulfobacterota_D > UBA1144 > Nemesobacterales > Nemesobacteraceae > Nemesobacter. The sequence continues at coordinate 1,002,187 of OZ242322.1, read as the reverse complement.
ATGTGAGTGGAACTCTGCGTAAGATGATAAGAGAGTTAAAAGCGGAGATTGACTGTAATCCTGTAGACGCGGATGGTTTGCTTCTTTATCTGAAGACGAGTGATGAGAAGCGCGCAGAGATGAATCTGTCAGCAATTGTGTGGGCCTATATGCTCGCGGCGTGGATTGTGGAGGCTAAAAGCCAGTCAGACGGTTTAGGATTTCCATTTGACCGACCTCATCTCAACGTTTACCGGCGGCTGGTGTTGGCTTATCCGGCTCTGGAAAGACTCAAGACACAAATGTCCGAATCTGTGGCGCGCAAGGTAATTCTTTCACCCCTGCGCAGAGCGCTTAATGATTCTGTTCTGTTGGACAAGAGCGTGATGATGGAAGAAAGAACAGATGTATTTGACCGGCTTCGCGACGCGACGCGAATTGCTTTGCCGGACAGCAGCAGTGGACTTAACGATACGGGTGAAACGAATATGCGAACAATAAGACAAGGAGTAACCGCGTTTCGTAATGATGAGCAGATTAAGCGTCTTGGGGCTAAAGATAAGGATTACGCAAAGATGGTCAAGCAGATTGACAAATACTGGGGCAGGCTTTTTACAGAACCTCTGATTGTGAACTGTGACAGGGGCACAATTGAGATTCAACCGCAGCGTACCAACAACCTGATGGACTTCCTGTGTTTTATCAAGCTTAAATTTTATGTATAGAGCGAATTTCTTTTTTTAAGATTCCTCCTCAATTTTCTCTGTTCTTTTTTTTGTTTCTCTCTTTTTTTTCGACGATTCCATTTCTGTCTGATCTACGTTTGCGCTGCAATATCCCCCAAGGGTCTCCTGAACTCTTTGTCGAACAACTCTCCTTTTTTCAGGAGAGCGCAGGCAACCGATAAAAGACGATCGCATACAGTACGAACAGATCTGCTGTAACTATGACCTTCTGCCCGAAGCTCTTTGTACTTGGCCTTGCTCACCGGATCGTGGATTGCAGCTGACCCTCCCAGAACATGAAACGCATTGCATAGGCTCTCGGATACCGCTCTTCGCATGATAACCTGCTTTGACTTGCCCGACTGTTTTGTTACCGGGGCCACACCTCCAAGACATCGAAGCGCTTTGATGTCTCTGCTACGTACAATATCCCAGGCCGAGGCAATTATAGCCGTAAGCACTACAGGACCCACGCCTGTAATGGACATGAGTATCTCAATATCGGTTGGCCCTTCTCCCTCAGCCTTGAGCTTTGAGTTCATGGTCTCGATCACTTTGCTGATGTACTCTTCAGTCTCCTTTATCTGGCGGTCTATCACTTTCATGCGTTCAATTATCATCTTTATGTGCCGAACGCAGCTCTCGGTGGTTGCTTCGCTCACTTTTATCTTCTCTGCGCGCAGTATACTGAGTACTTTCTCCGCGCCGATACTTTTTACTTTGTTGCGTTTGAGAAGACTCTTTACCCTTGAGACTCTTTTTCTTTTTGTCGAGTCAGGACAGGGCATAATCTCCCATAATTCCAGGTGCCATGGGGCTACCTTTTTGTCCATAAGCTCTCCGAACTGGGGATAATACCTGACGAGAAGTCCGCGGAAACGGTTTACGTAACGTGTGCGTTCCGCGACGAGTTCCTCTCTGGTTCTGTTGAGTTCCCGCAGCTCTATTACATCAGGGTCCTGAGGCTCAATGCAGCGGAAGTGGGGACGATCCGTTCTGAGCGCCGAGGCAAGCACCATGGCGTCTCTTCTGTCATCCTTGGCTCCAGAGACACAGAATCTGTCTCTGAATCGGTCAAGCTGCTTCGGATTTATTGAATAAACCCAAAAGCCCTGCTCAAGGAGACTTTCCACGACAGGGCCGTGGTTCACCTCTATGGCCACGGCTATACCGCAGGCCTCAGAGGCTGAGGTCTTCATCAACCACTGTGCCATTTCCAAAAGGCCGGCACCTGAGTGCTTGAAGCTTCTCTCTCCGATAACGGAACCTTCGTGATCAACGACGCAGACCTGGTGGAAATTCCTTCCCCAGTCTACGCCAGCAAAAAATAAAGATTCTTGATTCTTCATGTAAACTAATACCTCCTAATATATTCGGGTTAGCCGTGATGTTTGTCAGGTCCAGTACTGGTGCTCGGTGGCACAAATTTCCTGTTGGACATTTATCACGGTGGAGCCTGACCGAGGCGCTTGTCCATCAAAGGCGCTCTTTGGCGCAGAGCAATATAGGCTGCTCTCGGTCAGGCAACCCGTGATATAAATTAAACTTGTTTTTTCTCGCTCGACAAAAGTACTGAACGCCCGCGCCGCAGAGCTGAAATCCGCACACCATGCGTCTCTTAGCGAAAGCGCGTGCAACGCTTCGAGTCGGCTTGGGGACCCAAAATGCCCGATTTATCCCCCGATCTCTGAAAAAATGTCCATTTAAACGCCCTGTGGCGCGCGACCGTGAGTGTCCGAGGGGTAGAGGTCGGGTCGTTTTCGGGTTCTGAGGGCTGATATTCCGCTCAGAATCCGAGTCGCCATCCTCTATAGAGCGACGAATCGTTGGCAACCCTGAGTTCTTTGAGCGACTCCGAGGACTCTGTGTCTTTTATCAAGTCTGAATTGTTTCTTTATGTTTCCTCCTTTGAGTTCTGCTGCTTTCAGTTTGATCCGCGAGTTATGTGGCGACATCCGGGGTCAGTCGTGATGTTTGTCGGACCCAGTACTGGTGCTCGGTGGCACGAACTTCCTATTGGACATTTGTCACGGCGTTTAATTGACGCGCCGGTCTGACTTCGTTATATTGCGCAGAAGACGCAAGACAACTTCCGGTCAGAAAACACGTGAATCAATCAAATTTATCTTTTTGTTTTTTTTCGCTTGATTCAAGCTTTGTAAAAGGTACTGGAGCAATTCTTTCGAGGAGTGAAACGCGATGAGCGAAGGAAGGGGGGCAACTGCTCACTGGAACGTACATTGACCACCATGGCCGAAGATATGCCGTTTACCAGGAATCTTAAGAATCCGAATTACGTTGGGATTATTCTCAAAGGAGAGAAAACCCTGGCGAAGAGTTTCGTCAATCTTGACGGGCAAGTTGTCAGGAAGGGAGTGGAAGATACGAAAAAAGCCGTGCAAAAGTATCCCGGAAACATGAGAAAAATCTTCAATATCCCGGACCTTCCGACCCGGCTGAGTCACTTTCCATACTCCAATCCCGGCAAAGAAAAACCGGAATCTAACCAAACTTTGCACCCATAGGAATTTCCTCGTTATTATAAAAAAGCGCGGTCGGTGGGATAGCCGGGTTAAAAAAACTCCGGAGGAAAGCGCTTTTGAAGAAAACCGCCGCTGTTATGATTTCCGCGATAATTCTTCTCGCTTGGGGAGCAGTGTCATGGATGGTTCTTCCATGGCACCAGATGGCAGCTAATGAATTCACCAACGAATCCGAAGTTGCCGAAACCATAGGGGCGAATGCCCCGAAACCGGGCATTTACTACCTGCCGTTCTCGCATGAGGATCACAAGGCGGGAGAACCTTCCGCCTTCGTAAACGCCCTCCCTCAGGGCTACGCCCCCGCCATGACAAAGCAGCTTCTGATCCAGTTCGTCGGCGACCTCGTAAGCGTTCTGATCGTTATCTATCTGCTCTCCCAGACAGCCGGCCTGGGTTACTGGGGACGGGTAGGGTTTGTTGCCTTGGTGGGAGCGGCCATAGGTTTTGTAAGCCATTTTCCTTACTGGAACTGGTTTGGTTTTCCGACTCCCTACGTAGCGGTCATCGTCATCGACAGTCTTATTGCCCTTTCAAGCCGACACACTTGACTCATCATTGTTTTTCAGGGCCCCCTTGTTTGAATTTGTCGCGCGGCCCTGAAACCCGCATACGCCATTTTGAACTTCACTACTGCCTGCCATAACTTCTTCGTACCCGGAAGCGGCTGTCGTTTGCTGGGCCTGAATCCAGCGTATCTCGCAAGATCAACCACGTAAGTGCGTATGTCGGGCACTTCATCAGGCCTCTTCTTTATAATTCCTTCATACTCGAGCAGACCGTACATGGCATCTATCTCTTCCTCCCCCGCTACCTCCCGGGCCGGAGTGTCCGGCTTCTCCCTCGCCATCCTCTCAAGATCAAACACCCTGTACGCCGTAACAACGTCAAATCCAAGACACTTGCGCAGATCATCTGCGCAATCAAATCTCCTTTTCTTTATTCCCGTTCCCGTCTTAAGAGCTTTAAAATACTCTTCTATACTCCACCGAGCCTCATACCACTTGATCGCACGCACCGCATCCTCCGCTGTTTCTTCCCCCTCTGTGGTTAGCAAAACCCAGTGAAGACGCTCCTTGTCGCTCGGCGGATCAGGCTCAAAAGCACTTACCGCAAGCATATCAAGCGGCTCCACAGAAGCCCCCTCACCTAAAGGAGCCACAAGCTTCACTCTCGCGGCACGTATCTCTAGCATCACACTCCGACTCTCCCGTTTCCTCTTCCCTCCGCATGCTTTCACCTCTATCTCCCTTTTGGCAAGCACCGGCCTGCTCTGTATGTGCTTCCACAGATTCTCTGTCTCCTCCCCTACCACAACACGCCGCTTATGCCCCTTCTTCGAACGCACCAAAAGACCGTCCCCTCCCTCCACCCCCTCTCGAAGAAGTTCCCACATGTCCCCCTCCCTGTCACATACCGTAACCACCCGCGTCCCTTCGCACGCTTCTTTAAGTTCCCGAGCTTTGAAAAGCCCCTCTACCCACCTCTTGCTCTCCTGCTTCTTGTTCTTCTTCTTACCCTTCCCAACTGCCCTCACCGTGGCGTTAAGATCGTAAACCCCCAAAGGACGCCTCCCTTCCGTTATCGCCAACCCCACATGAACAAACAACCCTTTGCCCTTCCCCCCTATGCTCACAAGCCCCTCTGTCTTCTCATGCCCACTGTAATTAACCGTAGTGGTGTCCTGAACAGCCAGAACCACTCTCTCCATACGACACCGGCTCACCGTTGCTTCCGTATGAGGTTCAAGTATATGTTCCATCGTAACTCTCTTGTTTGACAGCAACCTGTACATCCCCCTCTGCTCCGCTTCACCAGGAAAAACCACTGGCAGCGGCTCCCCCGGATTATCGGCCCACCTCCTCCCCATATATATTATACGCTCCCTCACCCGTCCGTCGGAATGTGAACTGCGTCCGTATTCCACATCCGCCCAGTCTGCCTCTTCTGTGTAATAAGGCTCTGGTGTCTGTCCAATTACGTGCCTGGGCTCTTCGCACAAAACCTTCTTCCATCCCCCCAATATGGGTTTCATCCATACCGTCTTGCTCTCCACAATCCCCCCGCTCGCAGGACGCCCTGAAGTCTTCTCCTCACACATCTCCCACCCAGCGGCCCTGTAACTGCTCCCCTCATGATCACTCGATATGTAGGTATAAGCCGCCACGGGTTCTGTCCCGTGAATATCTCTCCACTCCACCCTCACTCGCGATATGGCAAGCGACAACGCGTGGGATGCCAGATTCTTTACCCTGACTCCCGGAAGCAGAAGAAAACGATGGTTGTTTATCACCAGACCAAGATTCTCTACCCGCGCCCTCGCACTCCACCCTATCCACTTGTCACGTGCACACTGGTGCCAGCTTGCCGCACAGAAACCTATGCCTCCCACGCGCCCATGATTCTCCGTGGTTATCCAGTAGGATATCTGCTTGCCGGGAGTTCTGCTCCAGCCCTCGGGATGATGAGTCTGTATCATCTCGCGCCAAAGCTTCTTCTCCGCCCCCTTCACGGGTTCAAGAGAAACTCCTCCCAGACTCTCAAGAGAACAAACCACATCCTTGTCCGGATAGCCCTCTCCAAACGGCGGAGCCTTGCCTCCAGGAACCATGCCCTTGGGCAGGGACGCAGGAGCGGGCAGCTTGACTCCGACGGCTTGCGCTATTGTGGGAAGCCTCTTGCGTGCGGACGCAAGACACAACTCCCCCCGGGCATTGCGCCAGTTGTCCTTCTCGCAAAGCCCCAGTGCCAGCCCATAGCGAGTCTGTTCAGGGTCTGTCGCCGCTTCTTTTAACCATTCTATGCTGTCTGATGAAAAATGACGTAATCCTATCCGCACGCCAGTATATATACCCAGCGGATATTAAGGAGTCAAGTGTGTCGGCTTGAAAGCTTATTGCCTGGTCTCTGGCAGGACTGATGATAGCAAGACTGGTCGCAAAAAACACGAAAAAGGTGACTACCAAGATAGGTATTATCGCTTAATCCGCGGACGCACCCTCACCGAGCCCCAGTTCCTCAGCGCTCGCCGGATGTGGAATGGTCCACAAACTCGATTCTGCTGAAATAAAGGAAGTTCAGACGGTCAGGTTCAAGTCCTTTTACATATGGCTTGATCATGTTCTGCTGAACCGAGTTAAGATAAGGAACTATCGGGACATCGGTTTCCGTAAGAATTCTCTGGGCACTGTTGTAGAGGTTCCTTCTTTGCCCGCGATCCTGAATCCCGGCTGCCTTCTCCACTAATCGATCGTACTCTGGATTGCACCACCCGGTACGGTTATTCCCGCTTCCGCACTCAAAGAGATTCATAAAATTGTGAGGGTCCGGGAAATCCGCCTGCCATCCGGCTCTGAATACGGGCGGAGGGTCCGTTCTGAGCGTGCTGAGATAGACGGTCCATTCCTGGTTCACAAGCTTGACCTCAATGCCGAGATGCTCCTTCCACATGCTCTGGAACGCCTCGGCTACAATTCTGTTGTTTCCCGTGTCCGGATAAAGAAAAGCGGTCTTCGGAAAACCCTCCCCGCCCGGATAGCCGGCCATCTCAAGAAATTTCCTTGCTCTGTTCGCATCGAACAAAAGACCGATCCGGGGATTGTGGGCAAGCATGTCGATCGGTATCCATGAAGTTACGGGCACTCCAGCCCCTTGGAGGAGTCCTGCGAGGCTTTCCCTGTCTATAGAGCTTGCGAAAGCCTTTCTCACCAGATGATTGTCAAACGGAGCTTTTCTAGCGTTAAACCCTATGTAGTTGTTCCTGAAAACCACGCTCTGCTTAAAATCCGGAAGCTTCACAACCCTTGGAACTTCAAGCAGTGGAATCCCCTTACTGTCGAGAAAATCGAGCTCTCCGCTTTCATAAAGGGCGAGAGTGGATACGGGATTCTCGTTCATTATCATCTTTACCTTCTTAGCGCTCTTGGGTTTCTCTCCCCAGTAGCCCCCGTACTCCTCGATAAGAACTTCCTTATGATGCTTCCATTCTTTTAACCTGTAAGGTCCCAGAGTTACCATGTTCGCGGCTTCAGTCCACCTGGTTCCGTATTTCTCGACAATATCTTTTCTCATCGGAAAAGTGGACATAAAAGTGACTAGGCTCAGAAAATAGGCCCTCGGACGTTCAAGAGTAACAATAAGAGTATGTTCATCCGGAGCTTTTACCCCGACTTTGGCAAAATCCTTTATTTCCCCTGAGTTAAACTTCCTGGCGTTTTTTATGTCAAAAAGAAAGTAGGCGTAGCTTCCGGCAGTTTCGGGCTTAAGAATCCTTTTCCATGAATAAAGGAAATCGCCGGCTCGAAGCGGCACCCCGTCTGTCCAGAGGACTTTTTTCCTTATTTTAAAGGTATAGGTTCTTCCGTCCTCGCTCACCCGCCAGCTTCGCGCGAGAGCGGGTACGGGCTCGTACTTTTCATCAAACGCCGCAAGACCGTCCATTATGTTCTCTATGATCGTAAAAGACGTGACGTCGGTAGCAAGCGACCAGTCGAGCGTCGGAGGCTCGGTGCCGATATTTATGTTGAGAGTATCCTTGCGGGAAATATCCACGGAGTCCGGTGCCCTGTTTCCGGAACCGCAGGAGATAAAAAGCAGGGCGAAGAAAACTGAAAGAAGATTTTTGGGGATTATATACAAACCTAACCTATGATTTCTCCGTGTTTTTCGTGTAATACTTTCCTGTAAATCCTGCAAAAATCAAGCAGGTCTGCCTCTGGGAATGGGGCTGGTGCACGGCGAGAGGCGTTCTGGTTGTAAACAGACCTCGACGACCCGTGAAATTGATACGAGACTGACACCTGGTTAGCTAAGTACATAATTCCCAGATTTTTCAATGTTTTCGTAGCAGTAATTTGAAAACCCCGATGCCTGCGGATTGTTTCACAAAAACTGCCCGCAAGCGCAAAGAGCCAGGCTTAACATCTGACTCAGTATTACTCGAGAACCTCAAACCGTCCGTCTCTTACTATCCCCACAACCGGTTCGTAAACCGCGTCCCCGTTACGGTCAAAATAGAAATCGCCGAAAACAGTGTTCTCGACTCTCAGATCCGCCATCGCGTCGCGAATCGCCTGCGGGTCGCCTGAGCCGGCCGAAGCGACAGCCTCGGCCAGAAGATAAACAGCCCCGTATGACCGCGCCGCGAAAGCGTTGGGTTCCTGACCGTGTTTTTCGCGGTAATTCCTGAGAAACTTCCGGTTCTCCGGCGTGTCGATGGCGGCAAGCCAGTTAGTAAATGTGATCGCACCCTCGCCCGCGCCCGCAAGCTCATCGTTCGCCTTACTTATGTCGTCTATTGTGAGCAGGGTAGCTATGAAAGGAACTTCCATGCCCAGTCGGTGCGCCTGAGCCAATATCCCCGCGCGGCCGGGAGGCAGAGCGGAGATGAATACGGCGTCGGGATCCGCATCCCTTATCCTGGTCAGCTGCTCCGCCAGGTCGGGAAGCTGTTCGTCCGGCTGGCGGGTGTAGTTCTGCTCGCTCACGATGGAGATGTCCTGATATTTATCGAACTCCAGTTTCAGATGCTCAAGATTGCTCCGGGAAAAAGTGTCGGCGTCGTTTGTTATCGTAGCCACCCTGGCGTAGCGAAGACTCTCCCTTGTGGCGCTCACTCCCTCGGGCACCAGGTGCTCCACGGTAAGCGAAGCGCGGAAGGCGAACTCGCTTGCGGCGCTGAGACCGCTTGCGGCCGAAGTGGGACTGAATGATATGACCTTGTTTCTGTGAGCTATGGGAATAACTTCCCTGGTTGAAGTCGAAGTGAAGGGGCCGAGTACGGCCGCCACGCCATCCTGTTCGATAAGCTTGCTGTACCCCATTCGCGCGCCGCCCGGAGTACTTCCTGAATCCTCGATGATGAATCTGATTTTCATCCCTTCAAGAAGCGACGATCCGTTGATTTCCTCAAGGGCAAGCTCCATGCCGTTTTTCATGTTCAAGCCCGTTGATTCAAGTACACCTGTAAGAGGAACAACGACGCCGACCGCAACTTCCCCGGTGTCGTCGTCGCAGGAAACAAGACCTAGGACCGCAGCCGCGGCCACCACGGCAAAAAACAAAAGCGCGGCTATTTTTTTCACTTCAACGGGCGTCTTGATGGTTATTCACTATCGGAGAGGGCAACCAGAACGGAGTCCTTCTCAACCGTTTCTCCTTCTTTAACCCTTATTTCCTTTATGGTGCCCGAAGCAGACGCTTTAAGTTCGCTTTCCATCTTCATGGCTTCAACCACTATGACGCTGTCTCCCACCTCGACGCTGTCTCCCTGCTTCTTAAGAATTTTCACTACCCTGCTGTGCATCGGCGCCGTTATGTTAAGACTTCCCGCGCCTTCTGTCTGGGAAGCGTCCCTTCCTGAGACAGCCTCTATCTCGTAGAGGTCGCCCTCGTGGAAAACCTGTATTTTCTTTCCTTCCCTGAATATCCCTACGGTGATGCTCCGGTTGCCAACCAGAATCGAATAGGTGCTTTCGTCTATACGCAGAAATTCTAATTCCTTCTGCTCATCGTCTATGCTGAAAAGGCTCAGTCCTTCCTTCTCTTCGAAGCCTACCTTGTAGGTTTTGTTTCCCAGTTTGAAAGTATAAGTCATAACAGCGGATTCCCGGATACGCCGACCCTTCTGGCAAAAAGCTTCCAGCCCGAAGAAGCAGCGGTTTTCCCCTGCACAATTTGGTTCGAGCCACCGTTCATGGCGACGGCGGCGGCCATGAGTATAACTTCAGGATCGGATTCCCGAGGCACCAAGGTTTCCGGATGTCTTTCTATAAAACCGGTGTCAATCTGCGCCTTGCGGAACTCCGGATCCTGCATCATTCTGATCAGAAATCCGAGATTGGTTCTCACTCCCAGAACCACGTATTCCCTCAGGGCGGAAAGCATCCTGTCTACCGCATCCTCCCGGGAATTTCCCCAGACGACAAGCTTTGAGAGCATCGGGTCGTAAAAAGACGTTATCTCGCAGCCGCTGTAAACGGATGAATCATCCCTCACTCCCGGACCGCTGGGAGCGCGCACGTAGTGAAGAGTTCCCGGCGAGGGAAGAAAATTGGTGGCGGGATCCTCCGCGTAAACCCTGCATTCAAGAGCATGGCCCTGCATTTTTATGGCAGACTGCTTGAAAGGCAGTTTTTCTCCCGAAGCTATCCTTATCATCCATTTCACTATATCAATTCCTGTGATCATTTCCGTGACCGGATGCTCGACCTGCACCCTGGTGTTCATCTCCAGAAAATAGAAATTCTCCTCCTGGTCCATTATGAACTCGACCGTGCCGGCCCCATAATAGTCAACCGCTTTTGCTATGCGAAGTGCGACTTCGCACATGTTTTTTCTCGTCTTTGGGCTTATGAATCCCGAGGGAGCTTCCTCTATCACCTTCTGATGGCGTCTCTGTATCGAGCATTCACGCTCGAAAAGATGCAGCAAGTTTCCGTGCGTGTCTCCGAGAACCTGGACTTCGACGTGTCTCGGTTTCTGAATGAATTTTTCTATGAATACGGAATCGTCTCCGAAAGAGGAAAACGCCTCGCTTCGGGCCATACGAAGGGACGATTCGAATTCTTCTCTGGACTTAACAAGTCTCATTCCCTTTCCGCCCCCGCCCGCAGAAGCCTTTATCATCACCGGGTAGCCGATTTTCTTCGCCACCCTGGAGGCTTCAACATCTGATACGGCTCCCTCGGATCCGGGAACAAGGGGTAAATTCGCTTCTCTGGCTATCTTCCTCGCGGTTACTTTATCCCCCATAAGCCTTATCGCTTCTGTGGAAGGTCCTATGAAAACCAAACCCTCTTTCTCGCACAGTTCGGCGAAGGAATCGTTTTCAGAGAGGAATCCGAACCCGGGATGTATGGCCTGGGCTCCAGCCCCCTTGGCGGCCGCAACTACCTTCTCCCCGACCAGGTAGCTCTCAGAGGGCTTCGACGCTCCTATATGGTAAGCCTCATCCGCGAGCATAACGTGAAGAGCGTCCCTGTCAGCGTCCGAATAAACTGCCACCGTAGCCACTCCAAGCTCCCGGCACGCCCTGATGATTCTTACCGCTATCTCTCCCCTGTTTGCTATCAGTATTTTTTCGAACATTTTATCACCCGCCCGCTCAGAGGGGAATGTTTCCGTGCTTTTTTGGCGGAAGCGTCTGTCTTTTCCCCTCCAGCATCTCAAGGGCCGCTATCACTCTCGGCCTTGTATCCTCGGGTTTTATGACTTCGTCTATGTAGCCCAGGCTCGCAGCACGGTACGGATTCGCAAAATTCTTTTTGTACTCCTCAATGAGCCTGATTCTCTCCGTGTCCGGGTCGTCCGCAGCGGCTATTTCCCCCCGGGAAATTATGTTCACTGCCCCGTCAGGTCCCATGACCGCGATTTCCGCCGTGGGATAGGCAAGGTTCACGTCTCCTCTTATATGTTTTGAGGACATGACGTCGTAAGCACCTCCGTAGGCTTTTCTGGTTATCACAGTAATTCTCGGAACCGTAGCCTCGCAGTATGCGTAAAGCAGTTTCGCGCCGTGTCTTATGATCCCTCCCCATTCCTGCGAGGTTCCCGGGAGAAAACCCGGCACGTCGACAAAAGTAAGAAGGGGGATATTGAAAGCATCGCAGAACCTTACGAACCTGGCCGCCTTAACAGAGGCGTCTATGTCAAGACACCCCGCAAGCACCTTTGGCTGATTTCCCACCACGCCGACCGGCTGCCCGTTTAGCCTCGCAAACCCTATCACTATGTTTTTTGCGTAATGCTCCTGCACCTCAAAGAAATACGAATGATCAACTATCGGTCTGATCACGTCCAGTATGTCGTAGGGCTTGTTGGGATTATCGGGGATAAGCCCGCGAAGGCTCGTCTCTTTTCTGTCTGCGGGATCATCGCAGGAAATCACCGGCGGATCCTCCATGTTGTTTGAGGGAAGAAAACCGAGGAGTTCCTTTATTATCTCTATTGAGTCATCGTCATCCTCAGAGGCGAAATGCGCAACACCGCTCACGGAATTATGAACCATGGCGCCGCCGAGTTCTTCTGAGGACACCTCTTCATGGGTAACCGTCTTGATCACGTCAGGACCCGTAACGAACATGTAACTTGTGTTTTTCGACATGATCGTAAAATCGTTCATTACCGGGGAGTAAACCGCCCCTCCGGCGCACGGACCCATGATCGCGGATATCTGAGGTACGACTCCCGAGGAGATTACGTTTCGAAGAAAGATTTCTCCGTATGCGCCGAGACTCTTGACCCCCTCCTGGATTCTCGCCCCGCCGGAATCGTTAAGCCCTATGATCGGCGCCCCGGTTGAAAGCGCCAGATCCATTATCTTGCACATCTTCTTTCCCTGCTCAAGACCCAGGGAACCGCCGAAAACCGTGAAATCCTGAGCGTAGACAAACACCTGGCGCCCTTCAATCTTTCCGTAGCCTGTAACCACGCCGTCGCCGAGGATTCTCTTTTTTTCCATGCCGAAATCCGTGCAGTCGTGCAGGACAAACTTGTCGAGTTCAACAAAAGTATCCCTGTCGAGAAGTTCGGCTATTCGTTCCCGGGCCGTGTGCTTGCCGGAATCATGCTGTCTTTTGATCCTGGCTTCGCCGCCGCCTAGGTTCGCCTCTTTTTCCTTGTCTTCAAGAATTCTGACTTTTTCTTTCATCGAATGTACTCCAGACCCCACTCACAGTTAAAAACGGATCAGTGAATCATAACACGCAGAGGCGCCGTTTCAAGGTTCCGCGGCGCAAAGAGCATCGAACAACTCATGCACCTGGGCACGCAGATTTTCCATGTCAGAGGAGTTTTTTATCAGAAAATCGCCCTGAGACGCCTTTTGCGCTTCGGACATTTGGGAATCCATGCGACGGCGGATTTCCTCAAGCGACATGTCATCGCGGACCGACACCCTGCGCTCCCTCAGTTCCCCGGGACACGTAACTACCACCAGACCGTCTATCAGGTCGTCAAGACCGCCGCTTCCGCGATCTATAAGCGACGCCTCGACAAACACAATCGGTTCACATTCACCGCTTCGGGCAGATATCTTCTCCTTTATCCGCTCAAGAATCCTCGGATGGGTTATTCCGTTAAGCCGCTTGCGGTCCCGCTTGTCTGCAAACACTATTTCGGCAAGGGCGCCTCGGTCAAGCGTCCCGTCCGCGCGGAGAACCTCCCGGCCGAAACAGTCGACGATTTCCGAAAGCGCGGGCTCCCCGGGCCGCACGATTTCTCTCGCCACCTCGTCGGCATCCACGGTGAATGCCCCGAGCTCGCGCAGCATTCCCGCCACAGTCGATTTTCCCGAACCTATATTTCCTGTAAGCCCGTATACCTTCATCTTCTATGCACTGCGGGAGTTTATAAAATCAATTGCTCTTGCGAGGCGAAGCGCTACGGTCTTTTTGCCAAGTATCTCAACAACATCAAAAATTCCGGGGCTCTTCGTCGACCCTGTAAGGGCAACTCTTGCGGGCTGAGCTATTTTCCCAAGCCCAAGACCAGTTCGCTGCATCACGCGCTCAAAACCCCCGTGAATATTATCATGGGAAAAATCCTCCACACAGGAGAGTTCCTCCGCCAGAAGCATGAAAATCTCGCCGTTTCGCTCCACCAGAAACTTCTCCGCCGCCTTTTCTTCGTACTCGAAATCATCGGTGAAAAAGTAAAGGGACTGATCCACTATTGCGTTAAGAGTCTCTGAGCGCTCGCGCATCTGCGCGACTATTTTGCGTAGCCGCTCGGGGGATGGCCGGGGAAGTCCCTTTTGCGCGATCAGAGAAACTGTTTTCTCTGATATCCCCTCCTCGGGCAGATCCCTTAAGTATTTTCCGTTAAGCCAGAGAAACTTCTGAGGGTCAAACACCGAGGGAGATTTTCCGATGCCTTTCAGGCTGAATTTTTCAATAAGCTCCTGCGTTGTAAATATCTCCTGATCCCCAAAAGACCAGCCCAGCCTGACGAGATAATTAAGCACCGCTTCTGGAAGATATCCGCGCAGTCGGTACTCCGTAACGGATTCCGCACCATGGCGCTTTGAGAGTTTTTTCCCGTCCGCACCGAGTATCATCGGAACATGGGCAAGCTTCGGCTTTGAGAAGCCGAGCGCCTCGGCTATCAGTATCTGCCTCGGGGCGTTTATTATATGGTCATCACCCCTTATGACGTGAGATATATCCATCTGCGCGTCATCAACCGCCGCGGCGAAGTTGTAGGTAGGAAACCCGTCGGCTTTCAGTATCACGAAGTCTTCTATTTCAGAAGAATCGAAAACTATCCCCCCGCGGACAAGATCCTCAACGGAAATCTTCTCTCCGGGGGACACGGAAAGCCTCACGGCGTAAGGTTTTCCAGGGGCCGCGCCCAGTTGCGACCACTCTCTTGTGTACCTGAAGACCTCCCCTTTTTCCTCGGCTTCTTTTCTTCTCCGCCCGAGTTCCTCGGCACTCTCATAGCATCTGTACGCCTTGTCCTCGTCAATGAGCCGCTCGGCAAGCCGACCGTAAGTGTCAAGCCGCTCTGACTGTCGGATGATTTCCCCATGCCAATTAAGCCCCAGCCACTTAAGTGATTCAATGATCTGCCGCTCGAATTTCTCCTCGGAGCGCGCGCGGTCGGTATCCTCGATCCTGAGCAGAAAATCTCCGCCGAGGCTTGCGGAAAAAAGCCAGTTGAAAATAGCGGTGCGGGCAGCTCCCACATGAAGAGCACCGGTGGGACTGGGAGCGAATCTTGTTACGATTTTCATGAATACTATTTTACACGCCGAAGCGGCAAAAAAAGAAATGCTGTCGAAGTGCCTGGGGATTTTTTCCCGTGGGTTGTATAATAGAGGCCATGAGGATATGTTCGCTTCTTCCCAGCTCAACCGAGATAGTGTTCGCCCTCGGACTTGAAGAAGACCTGGTTGCGGTAACCCACGAATGCGATTATCCGCCCCAGGCACGCAGCAAACCCGTGGTCGTAAACAGCATCCTAAAGGAAAAGGGGGAGCTTTCAAGCGCGCACATAGACGAATTTGTAAGCCGAAGCCGCTCGGAGGGAAAAAGCGTCTACCTGATCGATTCGGAGCGCCTCAGGAAGATAAAACCGGATCTTATCATAACCCAGGGGCTTTGCGATGTATGCGCCGTATCGGAAAACGAGGTAACTGAGGTCTGCGATATTCTTGAAAGCAGCCCCGATATACTGTCTCTTGACCCCTCCACCGTCGGGGAGATAATGGATTCCATACTGCTTCTGGGAGAAGTCACCGGTACCGGGGAAAAGGCCTCGCAGATCGTAGACGGTCTTCGCGAAAGAATCGAGAGCGTCGAGGAGAAACTCTCCGGAGAAAGATACCGTCCGGGGGTTTTCTGCCTTGAGTGGCTCGCCCCTCCTTATGCCGCCGGGCACTGGGTGCCGGAGATGGTAAAGATGGCGGGAGGAGAGCCGCTGATCTCAACAGCGGGAGAACCTTCGTTTAAAACAACCTGGGATGAGATACTAGAATCGTCGCCTGACTACCTGATCCTGATGCCGTGCGGGTTTGACATAGAGAAAACGCTTGACGGGATAGAGGATGTGACAAGCGAGGTAAGGCAATGGCACGCGCTACGCGCGGTAAAAAAAGGCCACTGCTACATAGTGGATGCCAACTCCTATTTCAGCAGATCGTCACCCCGGATCGTTGACGGAATTGAACTGCTGGCAAGAATAATCCACTCCGACATATTCACGCATCAACCGAGAGCTAACTCGGTTCTAAACGTGAAAAATCATTTCTACCTGCAGACTTTTCTCGGTTAAGACTGCGGAGCCTGAAAAGGATCCGCTTCAGCCGGTGCAGCATCGGAATCCGAAGGAACCTCGGCACTCTCAGATGTTACCGCGGACCGAAAAGGATCCACTTCTCCTGAGGGAGCATCGGAGTCTGAAGGAACCTCGGCGCTCTCAGACGCCACCGCAGACCGAAAAGGATCTACATCTCCTTTTCCATTTGACATAACAAACACCCCTATGATTAAAAATACTGAACTTCTGGGGAGTGTAACCCACCCACACATATTTACGCAAGAACCGAAGGCCAACTCGATTCTAAACGTGAAAAATCATTTCCACCTGCAGACTTTTCTCGGTTATTGCGGAGCCTGAAAAGGATCCACTTCTCCTGAGGGAGCGGCAGGAGCTGCAGCACTCGCTTCCTCGGGCGCCCCCTGGGCGGACTGAAAAGGATCCACATCGCTCTGGGGCTCTTGTGGAGCGGGTGGTTCGGCAGCCTGTTGCTCTCCCCCTCCTCCTTCGTTTAACATAAGGACTATCCCTATGATAAGAATTACGATAGCTAACAGCACTAACTCATTGCCTTGTATTGTCATGAGACTATCTATCCTCCTGATACTCTTTATACTACTATGGCAGGACCACGAACCGGAAGTCCGCAAGAACCTTAATCTTACCTTTAATGATACTGATTTATGAAACAGTATGTCAAGCATCTTTTCAACACCTCAAACAGCATATGAGACACTTGAGCAGGATGCGGAACTGCAGATAGCGCTCTCGCAAATCCTCTACGGTTGCGTACCGCACGCAACAGAAGAGGAGTGTTTGATGATTTTCAAGGAAAGCCCGGAAAAAATCGCCATGCTTGCCGATATCCGGAAAATGTCAACTCGGTTTTTCACGGTCGAAAAAGAGGAATTTCCCTCGGTCGCCATGGAAATAAGAATAGCGACGGGAAAAGATCTACAGCTTAAATACGAGTACTTCTTCCTTACGGAGTCCCCGGAGGAAACTTTTTTTCTGTCCACCCTGGTAAAACTGGGGAAATATTCTCTTATTTTTCTCTGCGACGAGACGCACCAGTCGGTCACAGCGGAGATGACCGAAGCCGAGATGGAACCGCTTGATGAGGCCGTTTCTTCAATTGGCGAGCGTTTGACAAAGCCAAGGCTTTAAACTATCATTGCGCTAACCGCTTCGGAGAGAGATTCCAATTTGAAGTACGCAAAAATCATAGGAACCGGTTCTTCGGTTCCCGAGACCATACTTTCCAATTCTGATCTGGAAAAGATGGTAGAAACCTCTGACGAGTGGATTACGTCCAGAACAGGAATAAAGGAACGCAGAATCGCGGATAAGGATACCGCTTCTTCCGATATCGCTTATGAAGCTGCCGAAAAAGCCCTGAAGGCGGCAAGCGTAAACCCAAGCGATCTTGACGTAATCATAGTCGGAACCATCACCCCCGATTTCCTTTTTCCTTCAACAGGCTGCGTGCTGCAGAGCCTTCTGGGAGCAGAAAAGGCCTATGCCTTTGATCTTATGGCCGGCTGTTCCGGGTTTCTTTACGCGCTCCACGTGGCTCAGGGGATAATAAAATCCGGCGCGGCGGAGAAAATTCTCGTGATAGGGGTTGATACTCTCTCGAAGGTCACAGACTTCGAGGATCGTTCAACCTGCATACTTTTTGGCGACGGGGCGGGTGCAGCCGTGCTCACCGCTTCTGACGAGCCGGGAATTCTCTCATCAATTCTCAGCTCGGACGGAAGAGACTGGGACCTTCTCTATGTTCCGGCAGGAGGTTCAAGGACGCCAATCGACGAACAGACACTTAAGACCGGAGATCAATACATAAAAATGAAAGGGAACGACGTGTTCAAAGTTGCCGTCAAGAGCATTGAGTCGGCAACCATAAACGCCATTAAAGAGGCGGATATTGCTCCCGAAGATGTTGATCTTTTCGTTCCTCACCAAGCAAACCAAAGAATTCTGGAAGCCGTAAGAAAGAGGCTTAATTTCCCGGAAGAAAAAGTGTTTGTGAACCTGGACAGGTATGGAAACACCTCGGGAGCTTCAGTTCCGCTGGCACTTGACGAGGCGATTCGCCAGGGAAGGGTAAAAGAAGGGAATCTGGTGCTGTTCGCTGCCTTCGGAGCTGGTTTCACCTGGGGAGCTTCAGTGGTAAAGCTCTGAAGATCTTCGCCGTCTCCGCACCCCTCTTACCCAAGACGTAACTTTTTTCTTCACGAAAAAACGCAATATGACTCTTTCCTCAATCCCAGAACTTGCAAACATCGTCCTGCCGGCGTTTCTAGTAATCGCCGCGGGTTTTGTCTTCAGCAGGACGAAAAAAATAGATATCTCTTCGATTAACGATCTTGTGGTTTACGTGACCACGCCGTGTCTCATAATTTCGTCTCTTTCCGATTTCACGATGAATCCGTCCGTGACGGCGAAGATTTTCCTTTCGATGTCAGCGGTCATTTTCGCTACCATCATAATCGGCGGGGCGCTCACGAAAACATTCCGGCTCGACTCGAGAGTGTATCTGCCTCCCGTGGTTTTCGCGAACACAGGAAACCTGGGACTCCCGCTCTGTCTTTTTGCGTTCGGGCAGTATGGGTTTAACATCGCGATCCTCTGCGTCGTCTCGGCCATGCTGCTTCACTACACTGTGGGAATTCTGATCCTCGGTTCTGGAAAAGACCTGCGCGAGGTATTCAGGCTTCCTCTCATATACGCCACCGTCGCCGGAATAATCATCAATTCAGTCGGCCTCGATATTCCGGTCGTTATCGAGAGACCCGTAACCCTTCTGGGAGAGATCACGATACCGGCGATGCTTTTCTCACTGGGATACAAGCTCTCCGAAATGGAGCTCTCAAGACTCTGGCTTTCATTCTTCTTCGGCTCCGCCAGAATATTTCTCGGCGTATTTCTGGGAGTGGTGTTCGCAAATATGTTCGGTCTTAAGGGAGTTGAGGCGAAAGTGGTTATCCTGGAGTGCGCAATGCCTCCCGCGGTTTTTAACTTCGTGCTCGCAGAGAAATACGGCAGGGATTCCGAGACGGTCGCGTCAATAATAGTGGCCGGAACTGCAGTCTCCCTTCTAGTGCTTCCGCAGGAATTCCCACTAAGAGCTTATACCGGGTCGTTGTTAGCAACCAAACTTCGGTTTTTCGTGATTCTGTCGGTATTCAGTGCTCCTGATTATGCACGGGGAACAGTTTTTCTCCCTTCCAAAGACCATTTTCTTCACTCATATCAATCGTCAAACACTCCTCTCCCACACCCGCCAAAGCGAGTTTCCAGGTATTTCGAGAATACACAGACTGTACTCCCTCATCATGAGCTATCGAGAAGTTCTATACTGCTTCTGTAGCCTTGCACTATTGCCCTGTACAAAAATTCCCAGCTCTCAAGAACATGTTCTCTGAACATGCCGCGTACTTTCTCCCTCAGATACTTGAGTCTTCCCATCTTCTCCAAAGCCGCCTGAAACAACCTGCAGCAATGCGCCTCTATCTGATCAATCAGAAAAGCAAGCAGCATCAGATTGCCGAACACACTCGCAAGATTCTTGTTGCCGTGCCCAAAATTGTGCTCAAAATGATATCCCTGGTTCTTAAGAGTGTTAAATGTCTCGTTCTCTATGCGCCACCTCGCTCGCCCAGCCCTCATTATCTTCATCAGGTTCTCCCGGTTAAGCGGTATATCCGTAACCCAGGAGAACTTCGTGGTCTTGCTTTCAGGCTTCTTTTTTGTGCCCGGCCTTGTCTCATGATATTCAACAAAGTTAACCCGAACTTCCCTGTTCGACGCGTTAAGCGACACGTTGTTTATGTACCTGAACCTGTGATGTATTCCGTCCGTGCCCTCTACTTCCACTTCCCGAGTCTCCGAGGAGCTGTTCACCTGTTTGAACAAATACTTGTGATCTCCCTCTCTTGCGCCAAGTATGTACCTCAGATCATTGCTCATCAACTGCCTGATATGAGGAGCGTTTGACGCAAGCCCGTCTTCAAGCACTATAAACTTCATATGGGGATGCTCCCTTCGCAGATCCTCTATGAACCTCTTTGCAGCATTGCGCTCACAGTCATTCTTCTTAGCCCCGTCTGTCTTCAGTATCTGCTCAGGCGCAAACGGAAACACTTGCTTGTGTTCAGGGTGCACTATAGCCCCGCAGAGCATATGATGATAATACGTTACACTCCCGTCACGGTGATGCTTCTCACAGCAGTTCTCGCAATGTACAGTCGGGGATGAGAAAAAACCGGTGCCGTCCATCGAAAGCAAATAGTGACCGTCTATATACTCGTACCCTTCAAGTCCCTTTCCCCTTTGCAGTTTGCTGAACAGTTTTTTGAAAGCGTTGCGTATATCTCTGGGAGAAAGCTCATCAAGACGCTTTCTCACCCCTGAGTCTGAGGGAACATTCAAAACCCTGTACAGACTCCCGAGATTTGAGCGGACCTTGTCGTTATCATGAGCGGCCTCGTCAAAAGCAAGCAAAGAGGGGTATTTGAGGGAAAACACAGCAAGTCCCGACATCAGGTAATCCGGCAGAGTAAAACCGCGGCCTGAGACGGCATCATCTATTTTTTTGAAACTGTTGTGAGCAACATGGAGCAGTCCTGGTTTGCTCAGCGTTTTACGCAAACGCTCCTTCATAGTCCACCTCCGGCAGTAAACTATAGTTGTTGTTCCTGAAGATCAGTCTACCATACGGCGGGAACACAGACAGTGTTGATTTATGGGAAAGTGTCGGAGATTCGGGGAATCTTTGCCTGAAAACAGGGCAGAAGTTTACGAAAACAAAATCCTCAACCCCTTTATTTTAAGGGGTTTTAGGCGATAGTGGGAATTGCTGGTGCTTCCGTTTGTTATTTCGTATCTGGTAAATCAGTGAGGGGCAAGCGGGTTATGTTACGTCCCTGAGGGTAAGACCCTCATCCCTCAGGTAGGGCATAAGACCTTTCTTGGTGATTGTTCTAAGAGCGCGGGCGGAGATTCTTATCCTCACATACCTGTCTATCTCCGGAACGTATATTCTCTTCCAGTGCAGGTTTGGATTCTGACGTCTTTTAACGTGGTTGTTCGCGTGGGAGACGTTGTTTCCGAAAAGGGGTTTTTTTTCTGTTATAGCGCAGCGGCGGGCCATCGTGATCTCCTCTGACTACTTGGTCTCCTTAAAGACGACATGCTTTCTTATTACCGGGTCGTACTTTTTCAGTTCAAGACGGTCCGGAGTATTCATCTTGTTTTTCTTCGTGTAGTAGATGTAAGGACTCTCGGTGCTCTTCATCTTGACAAGTACTCTGTTTAACGACTTTCCCATTGCAACCCCCGAAAAAGTGAATGGTTATTATCCACGAAAAAAAACTGTTTTCAAGAAAAAATTTAAATTTCTTTGGGAATCAGTGATTGCAGCCGTCTTGCCTGCAAAGCCTGAAATTGCGCAGGTGGCCGGAAATCATTATGAAAGCGCCGATAAAAGTAAAGATGTATTCTCCGTAGCCCGCAGCCGCGAATGCTCCTGCCAGAAGGAAGCCCAGTCCCAGTATCCCCAGCATTATCACGTTGAAATCCTTATGGCGTCTGCAGCCGAGAAATATGGCGACCACGCTTGCGGGAATGACCAGAAAGAGCATCAGCTCGTGGAAAATCTCTTCAAACACGAATGTCGAACCCACAACCGGAAACAGTATGAGCGCCACCGGCATCAGAAAACAGTGGACGACGCAGATACTCGCAAGGGATATCGAGGTGTAATCGGTGAGTCTCTGAATTCTTGCCTGATTCATCGTATTGTTAAGCCGCCTCCGCGCACTTTACGCACTGGCCGAAAAGCTGTACGAAATGATCCCGCACCCTGAACCCCTGCTTTTTTACCGAAGCGTAATTAAAGCTCTCCACCGGACACCCGGGAAAGTCGAAAACCCCCCTGCAGTCAACACACACCATGTGATGAACGTGCTCGCCCCGGGAGAACGCGTAGCCGTGACCGCCGTCGGGAAAATGAAGGCGCTTCACGATGCCCAGATCCTCGAACATCTCAAGGGTCCTGTAGATAGTGGCAAGCCCCGTGGCGCTGAGCATATCCTTCACCCCGTCGTGTATTTCTGCAACTGAAAGCGATTTCCCGCTCGTGTGAAGAACATGAACGACGGCTAAGCGCTGCGCGGTGGACTTAAGCCCCTTTTCCCGCAGAACCTCCCTGGCATACGATTCCTGAGTACATTCAAAATCTTTTGTCATGAAAACTGTTAAATGAGAATAATTTTCAATTGGCTCTTATTGTAAATCAGTTATTGCAAACCGTCAAGAGCAAAAAACGAAACTGAAAACACGCAAACGCAGAAGACAAAAAAGTGCTCTCCGAGGCCGCACTTCACCAATCACTTGGCTATAATGCCGCCATCGATTGAAAGCATTGAGCCCGTGTTGAACATGACTTTCTCATCGCAGAGAAACAGAACCGCTTCGGCTATTTCGTACGGGTCGGCCAGCCGTCCCATGGGGTGAAGCGACTCCATGAAAGCCTGAGCCGCGTTGGCATCCTCGGCTCTGTCGAGATAGGAGTCGAACATCGGCGTCCAGACCCCGCCGGGACAGACAGCGTTTATCCTGAGCCCCTTGTCCGCGTACTCAAGGGCCATGCTTCTTGTGAGCTGAACAAGAGCCCCTTTCGATGCCGAGTAGGCCGAAAGCCCCGCAAAGCCCTTTAACCCTACAACTGAAGAATTGTTCACGATAAAACCCCTGCCCGCAGAAATCATGTGAGGAATCGCGTATTTGCACATCATGAAGGCTCCTTTCACGTTTATATCGAAGATCTCCTGGAACCTTCCTGTCTCGACCTCGTGAAGGGGGCCGGAAAAAATGATGCCGGCGTTATTAAAAAGAATGTCTATCTTTCCGTGCTCACGAAAAGCGGTCTCCACAGTGGCCGCGCAGTCGCTCTCGACGGAAACATCACAGACCTTGTATTCTATAGAAAGCCCCTCTTCCTCCGACGTGGCGCATAACTCTTTTAGCTTCTCCTCCCTTCTTCCGGTAATCAGAACCCTGGCTCCGCGACGCGCCAGCAAAAGTGCCGTCGCCTCACCGATTCCCGTTCCTCCCCCGGTAACAATCGCAGCGCGTTCCTTGAATCTCATTATAGGCTTCGCAGAAACATCCCCTCTAACAAATCAGAAACTTATTGAAAAACCGCAAGGAGCACTCCCGCCGCTACGGCCGAACCCACAACCCCGGCCACGTTCGGACCCATGGCGTGCATCAGAAGCACATTCTGGGGATCTTCCCTGGACCCCACATCCTGAGAGACGCGAGCGGCCATCGGAACCGCTGAAACCCCTGCCGAACCAATCAGGGGATTTATCTTGGTTTCGGAGAAAACATTCATAAGCTTGGCCATCAGCACCCCGGAGGCCGTGCCTATGCAGAAAGCCACGATCCCCAGAAGAAGTATGCCAAGAGTCTCAAGGGAGAGAAATTCGGAGGCCAGAAGCTGCGACCCGACTCCAAGGCCGAGAAATATAGTAACTATGTTGATAAGCGCGTTTCTCGTCGTATCCGAGAGCCGGTCGACCACTCCGCACTCCCTCATCAGGTTGCCGAAAGCGAAAAAACCTATCAGAGGCGCCGCGGACGGAAGAAAAAGAAGGCAGAGAGTCAGGGCAATCAACGGAAACATTATTCTTTCTCTTTTCGCCACCGGACGAAGCTGGCTCATCCTTATTTTTCTCTCTTCAGAGGTAGTAAGAGCTTTCATTATAGGGGGCTGGATTATCGGCACCAGAGCCATGTAGGAATACGCGGCGACCGAGACCGCACCGAGAAGCCTCGGGGAGAGCTGCGAAGAAATGTAAATAGAGGTCGGGCCGTCCGCTGACCCTATTATTCCTATTGACGCCGCGTCGCTCAGGGAAAAATCGATTCCGGGCACGTACTGGGCAAGCACGAGCGCGCCGATCAATGTCGAGAAAATGCCGAACTGCGCGGCGCCTCCCAGGAGAACCGTCTTGGGGTTGGCCAGAAGCGGACCGAAATCGGTAAGGGCACCCACTCCCATGAATATCAGGAGGGGAAAAATGCCGGTCTTTATGCCGACATCGTAAATGTAGTAAAGCACCCCGCCGGGTTCGTTTATCCCCGCAAGCGGAATGTTGGCCAATATGCACCCGAAAGCTATCGTAACCAGGAGAAGAGGTTCGAATTTCTTCGCAATACCCAGGTAGAGAAGAAGGAATCCTACCAGGATCATCAAGAACATCCCGAACCCGTTAACCCAGGAAGACGCATTGCCAGCAATAAACCCGTAGATGCCGGTACTGGTAGCAACGTTTTTAAAAAGCTGGGAGTAAGATGCAAGCTCCCTGGTTTGCTCCCCGGCGGCTGCCACATCGTTTACCGTCTCCCCGAGACAGTCGGGCGCCCCGGCGAACATTCCCAGGGAAAACGCAAAAACTGCGAAAACAAATATGAGTTTTCTCATGTGCTCAAGAGGGAAGAATGGTGAGGATAAGCTGACCCGTCTCTACTACCTGTCCCTGTTCAACCTCGATGGATGCCACTTCCCCGTCGCACGGAGAGGCGACCGGAGTTTCCATCTTCATGGCTTCAAGCATGATCAGCGTCTGGTCTTCCTTTATCTTGTCCCCAACACTGACCAGCACCCTGTATATATTGCCCGGCACGCTCGCCGTAACGGCCACGACGTCGGGAGAATCCTCATCCGTCGCCGAGGATGTCCTGGGCGCGGGAGCTTCTGTTACCGAGGAAACCTCCGAAGTTCCTTCCTTTACAGTTACGTTGTAGCTTCTCCCGTCAACCGTAATAACGAAATTCTCCCCGGTACCGGACACCTTCGACATCACGCTCGTGCCGAGACCGCGTCTCTGCGGAGGCTCTTCTTCGGGCTTGTCTTTTCTTACGTTGACGCTGAAATTCCCCTTGAGAAAGTCAAGACCCTTGTTTCCGCCCTGGGTCTGAAGCGCCCCGACTATAAATATGTTCTCTTCAGTGACGGGAAGTCCTTCTTTCTCGAGAATCTCGGTTGCCTTCGGAACGCCGGGCTCAAGTATGTCGAGCGGGTCGCCCTCAAAGCGGGGCTTGCCCATCTGCTCTTCCGCTATCGCCACGACTTCGGGGTCGGGGGCGACGGGCGTGCGTCCGAAGTAGCCGAGCACCATGTTCCCGTAACCGTCGGTAATCTTCTTCCATGGCCCCTGGGTGACGTTGGCATAGGCCTGCTGGAAATAGAACTGGGAAACCGGGGTAACCGATGTTCCAAATCCTCCCTTCGCAACGCATTCGCTCATAGCCTCGATCACCTGAGGGTAAAGATCGAGGGTGCCCGTATCTCTCATCATCATGGTGTTTGCGGTAAGCGCTCCGCCGGGCATCGGGGAGAGAAGAACCTCCGAGGAGACCCGAAGAGCTTCGGGCGGGAAATAATAGCCCGACATGCATTCCTTGAACACGGAATTCGCTTCGAGAACCTTGTTTATGTCCACATCCAGTGTGTATTCCGTCCCCTTAAGGGCGTTCCACATGGATATAAGGTCGGGCTGGGAAGTTCCCCCGGAAACGGGGGCTCTCGCGACGCATATTCCGTCACACCCGCCGTTTATGGCGGCCATGTACTGATTGACTCCCTGGGCGGCCGTCTCATGGGTGTGCACCCAGAGAATGACGTTCTCTCCTACGAGTTTTCTTGCGGCCTTAAGGGTCTCGTAAATCTTTCCGGGATTCGAGGTTCCGGAAGCGTCCTTGAAGCATATGGAATCGTAGGGAAGCCCCGAATCGAGTATCTGCCTCAGCCTGTCTATATAGAAATCCACATCGTGGGCTCCTTCGCAGCCCGGAGGAAGTTCCATGAGCGTTACCACGGCCTGGTGATGCAGGCCCGCGTTTTTTATGCACTGACCCGAGTACTCAAGGTTTCTTACGTCGTTTAAAGCATCAAAGTTTCTTATGTGGGTTATGCCATGTTTCTTGAACATCCTGGCGTGAAGATCTATCATGTCCTTGGGCTGCTGGGAGAGGGCTACAACGTTGATCCCTCTTGCAAGCGTCTGCAGGTTGGCATCCGGTCCCGCCGCCTCGCGGAAGCGGTCCATCATGTCAAAAGCAGATTCCCCGCAATAAAGAAACAGGCTCTGGAATCTGGCTCCCCCGCCAGCCTCAAAGTGGGTTATTCCGGCTTCCCTGGCGGCTTCGACCGCCGGGATAAAGTCTTCTGTAAGCACCCTGGCGCCGAAAACGGACTGAAACCCGTCGCGAAAGGATGTATCCTGAAATAAGATTTTCTTCATAACAAGACCTTGGGATTTTCAAGATCTAGCCGTCACCGGCATGCTTCGCCCTGTAGGCCGCAACTGCCGCAGCTATGACTGGAATGACGTCCCTTCTGGGTTTTTTGGACGCCCCCGAATCTGAAGGCGCACGCACGTCACTGTCTTTAAAGAGCTTCGCAGACAGCATCACGCTCAGCATCAGGACAAGCAGGAAAACATATACTATGGCCATGCCGATGACCATAAGCTTTACACCTTCAAGGATCATAGCGGACGAAAAATCTCAAAAATCATTTGAATTTGATGGGTATCAATTATTTACAACAACTTGTTTATTGTCAATCTGCGGCGAAACCTCGAGCGTTGCGCATTTAGGAGTTCCCGTTTTTCCTTGACCTTCAAATCCTTACGTGTTATTCTGACCCCCCACTATGAAAAGGACTTATCAACCGCACGTAAAAAAGAGACTCAGAACGCATGGTTTCCGCGCCAGGCTGAGCACAAGGGGAGGCAGGAGCGTACTCAAGAGAAGAACTGCCAAGGGAAGATACGTTCTAACGGTTGGGAGATGGAAAAAGTAGCGTTTGAGTCCGACAGCTCGTTTCCAGCAAAATTCAAGATAAAAACACCCCGCGACTTCCGCAGCACACTCTCAGAAGGCACTAAAACCCACTCGGAAAACTTCATACTTTACGCAAAACCCAATTCTCTCGGGTTTCCCCGCCTAGGGGTGTCCGTAGGTAAAAAAACATCGGCAAGCTCCGTCAGGAGAAACAGGATGAAAAGGGTGCTGAGGGAGATTTTCAGGAAAAACAAGCCTGCATTTTCCTCAAACGACGTGGTATTCATAATAAAAAACGACGTATCAGGCAAGAAATTCTCCGAACTCCTCTCGGAAGTAAGGAAACTCGCATACCGCTTCAAATGAAGAAAAAACCCACGGTCAGGTTCCTCGTTTTTCTGGTAAAACTCTACCAGAAGACAGTTTCCCCCCTGCTTCCCCAAACCTGCAGGTTTTACCCAAGCTGCTCTGCGTATTCAATTGAATCCCTAAGGGAACACGGAGCTGTTAGAGGAACATGGATGACTCTCAGAAGAATACTGCGATGCCATCCCCTGAGCGCAGGAGGATATGACCCAGTGAGGAAAAAAAGCGATGAGCGGGACACATAAACTGCATTCCGCGCAGCGTATTCGTTTATGGCGGGAGAGAACTCAAAAGCGACAGAGCGGCCAGGCGGCGAACAGGAAACCGCAATCCCAAAGCGGCACTTGCGGAGTTTCAGATGCCCAGCCCGAATCCCGGCGACCAGGTGTAGCCGAGGTAAGCCCCCACCTCGGAAACTTCAAATTCAAAACCGATTATGGACGGGACAAGCTCCGTCCCGCTGGGGCTTTGGTACCCTGCATCATACCTTGAGTAAGTAACCCTCAGGTCAAGCCGGCTTCTCTCACCTCCGATTTCTACACCGCCCCCGAAGAGCCACGGCGTCACGGAGCGGCTCTCGCGGGACTTGGAGGCAACAAATGTCTGCCCGTCTGACAGCGTG
This sequence comes from Thermodesulfobacteriota bacterium, assembly GCA_965208155.1. GTDB lineage: Bacteria > Desulfobacterota_D > UBA1144 > Nemesobacterales > Nemesobacteraceae > Nemesobacter. The sequence continues at coordinate 974,336 of OZ242322.1, read as the reverse complement.
CCTGTGGCAGTGGTCTCAAGCGTCACGTTGAGGCGCCGCACTCCGGCGAGCGCGTAGACCGAACCGCCTTTGCCCAGGAAATCCATTTCCCCGGGAGAGTATCCAAGCTTTAGGCTTAAGCCCGCGCTGCGGTTTTTGTCCAGGGACCAGTCACCGGGAAACACGTCGCTGTCGGGATTCTCCGGAGTCGTGGTGCCCTCTATGGAGCCCGTCACCGGACTGTCGGGCCTGAGGGTCACATCGATTTCCCCCGAAAAATACAGGCCGCCGGACAAGTTCCAGCGATGCCCCAAAACAGCCTTGAACGAACTTATTCCCCCCTGTTCAGAGTTGTCGTCCCGTTTCGTTACGGATGCGGCGGCGGGAGGGTTGAGGGTCACTGACTTGCCGTAGTCAACGTCGGCGTATTCCACGCCGACCGCTCCCCCGAGATAGAAACCCTCCGCAGAGGCAGGGTCTGACGAGTGGAACAAGGCAAAAAGCACCGCGAGGGACGCAGACACAATCCGTTTCGCAGTACCGGAAGATATTACGCCTGACAGCATGGAAAAACCTCCTTATCAAAAGACAGCCTTAACTGTAAAACAGACGCAAAGCTCTGTTAATCACCAGATGAAACGCCGTCTGGAATATATAGCGTAACAAGAGCGGCATCGAGTTTCAATCACCGACAGAGTTCGCTCCGTGCCGGGCAACGGGGAGAAGTCGAGCCTTTAAAGCTTGCCGCGGGGCGGGAATAAAAACGGCCTGTTCCTATCGAAACTTATCGTGTATCATTGCTTCCATGAATTCTTACTCTCTGGTTTCCTTCTGCATGCCGGAACCACGCACAGAAAACGGGAGCAGTCTCACAGGTGTCTCGCAGAAATCACGATAGCGCCCCACATCCTCGATAAAGCCCTGAGAAACAACATATGAACAGCGATCTCAAGAAAAACTACATTTTATTTCTGGTATTGTCGGTACTGGTAATCGTCGGTTACTCGGCGTTCTTCACAGAAGCCCCCAAGGAAAAGCAGCCCGCAAAAACAGATCGGCCCGCATCGGCCCCCGCCACCGCAGGGAATCTTTCCGAAGAACCGGGTTTCGTGCAGAAACTTCCCTCGGAATTTGAACCGATAAAATCTTCCTATTCTTCCAAGATCATAAAAGTCAAATCTGACCTTTATGTTGCCGAGATAGACACTCTCGGAGGGAAGGTCGTCGGCTGGGAGCTCCTTGAGTACAAAAAGACGATAGATAAGGACTCGGTGCCTGTGGCGGCAATAGATGAAAATAAAAAGTCGTTTGACACAGTATTGAGAGTCAAGAACGAAAAAATGCCGGAACTTATCCCGTTTTCCTACAAGGGAAGCACGAACCTGGTCGTAGGTTCCGAAGGACTTGACGTGAATCTGGTCTGGAAAAAACCCGGCGGACTCACGGTGCGCAAAACCATATCCTTTTACCCAGAGAATTACTTTATCAGGGAAAACATGGAGGTTCTAAACGGGACGCGGAGCCAGATAAGCCAGAAAGTTTACGTCAGCTGGGATAACACGGTATACGAGAGCGGTTCAAACAGCCTCTACGAGTTTGTCTCCATGGTCGGCGGCGAGGTCAAGCGGACCAAGAAACCTCTTAAGGAGACCAAGACGTACAACGGAGAAACGAACTGGTTCGGTTTCGGTGATAAGTACTTTTTCAGCGCATTTCTGCCGGAAATAGGGGGAGACCGGAAGCTCTACCTGCAGCCCCTCGATGAAAAAGGTCTTGCCGGGGCGGGGTTTTCCTACCCGGAGCAGAGAATAGCCGCGGGGAAAAGCTACAAGGTCGGGTGGAAATCGTATTTCGGTCCGAAAAACGAATCGGACCTGATGGAAGCCGGGTACAAGCTTGAGAAATCGATTGACTATGGCTATGCGGGAGTACTTACCAAGATCGCCGTCGCAGCTCTTAAGTTCGTCAACGACTTTTTCACTAACTACGGAATCTCCATAATAGTGCTCACAGTCCTTCTCAGGGTGGTATTCTTCCCCCTTACCGTGAAAAGCATGAAATCGATGAAAGCCGTGCAGAACAAGATGAAGAAGCTGAAACCTGAAATCGACGCTCTGAAAGAAAAATACAAGGACGACAAATCGACCCAGCAGGCAGAGATGATGAAGCTTTATACAAGCAACAACATAAACCCCCTCAGCAGTCTCGGGGGGTGTCTTCCCATGCTCATACAGCTTCCCGTTTTTATAGCTCTTTATTTCGCGCTTCTGTATTCGATAGATCTAAGACACAGCTCGTTTCTCTGGGTAAACGACCTCTCCCAGCCCGAACACCTGTTTGACGTGCTGGGAATACCGTTTCGGGTGCTGCCCCTTTTGATGGGTGTCTCGTGGTTTCTCTCGCAGAAACTTACCCCTATGACTACTCCGGGAAGCGAGACCATGGAAATGCAGATGAAACTCATGCAGTTTATGCCTATAATTTTTACCGTAATGTTCTGGGGCCTGCCTTCCGGTCTTATACTTTACTGGACCGTAAGCAACATTCTCTCCGTCGTTCAGCAACTATATATCAATCGACAGGTCCCGGAACCAGAAGGAGGATAACAATGACCACCGTAATAGAAAAAGAAGGAAAAACCATTTCCGAAGCCGTAGTAAACGCCTGTGAGGAACTCGGAGTCTCAAAAGACGAAGTAGAAATCGAAGTTGTAAGGGAAGACTCCAAAGGGGTTTTGGGAATAGGAAGCAAAAAGGCCATAGTGAGGGTGGAGATAAAAACTGGGGGATTGAGCGAGAAGGCGTTTTGGGCAAAAAAAACTCTTGAAACCCTGCTGGGTTTTCTGTTCTTAGCCCCGCAGAGCGTAAAGGCCGAAGAGACCGAAAACAGGATAATACTTGAAGTTTGGCCCGTCAAAGACAAGAAATTCCTCATAGGGAGAAATGGGGAAGTGGTAAAATCCCTTGAGTACATAGTAGGGAAAATAGCTTCGAAAAACAGCAACGAAGGGAAAAGCAAGCGAGTCGCAATAAACATCGGCGGGCACGATGGAAAGAAAAAGGACTCCGACGTGCCGAGAAAAGTCGCGGAGATCGTACAGAAAGTAAAAGAGAGCGGAAGCTCTCACTCAATCGAGCGGCTTTCATCCTACGAAAGGAAAATGGCCTACATAGAACTCAAGAAGCAAGATGACATAAAATACGAGACGGTTCCAAGCAAGGGCAACTCGAAAAAAATCGTCGTCAGTCCTCAGGCCTGAACTCAGGAGTCCCTAAGCACCCTGAAAAAACCCTCAAGAATGTGCGCGCACTGCTCACCGCAGATTCCCCCCGAGAATTCCACCTGGTGATTGAGCTCCCCTCCTGCGCCGATTCCGAAGTTGCTTACGAGCGCGCCGCCCTTGGGATCGGGAGCGCCGAACACCACCCTGTCTATTCTCGCGTTAACTATGGCCCCCATGCACATGGCGCAGGGCTCGAGAGTGACGTAGATAGAAGTACCGGAAAGTCTCCAGTTTCCAATAACTTCACACGCGCTGCGTATAGCCAGAATCTCGGCGTGGGCGGTAGCGTCCGAAGCTGATTCCCTCAGGTTATGGGCGGCTGAAATTACGGCGCCGGCCCCATCAACTATGACCGCCCCGACCGGAACCTCGCCTTCCGAGGCAGCCCGCTCAGCCTCCCTGATAGCCAAGGCCATAATGCTTTCATCGGACTGCCCTGCCACGGATAAAAGGAAAATCTACTTTCTGGCGCTGAACTTGAGGCCCGTCTCGTTTCTGTCCCAGGTATTCTCGGTGATTTCCTTTATTTCGGCGACTTTGACCTTCTGAGTCGCAGTTACCGGGAATCCATCCTCGTAAACCTCTATGAACCTGGGCACCATGGCCACTATAACCCTTTCGGCCATCCATTTGGAGAACTCAATCGGATCGAACTCCTCGCCCGCCTTGAGCGTAACGCAGAGCTTGATCTCGTCATCCGAAACGTTCGGGAGCCTTATACCGACCGCAATGGCTTCCTGAATCGCGGGATATTGCATCGCCTCGTCCCCGACTGCTACCGGATCCACGTTTTCGCCTGAAACCCTGATACGGCTGAACCTTCCGACAAAATAGTATCTCCCATCGATACCTCTGGCGAAGAGATCGTCCGAATTGAAGAAACCCTCATCGTCAAAGGCCTCCCTGGTTCTTCTCTCATCCTTGAAATATTCATTCAGGGTCGTATGCGGAACAAGAGGCTTTACGAAAAGAAGTCCCTTGGCATCATCGGGAGGAGTAATGTCATCGGTTGAGTCCCAAAACGGTCTTACCACCGTATCGATGTCTTCGGGATTTCTGAGCTCAACGTAATATCCCTCCATGGGGAAACCGGATGAACCCGGGCGGTGATCCTCGGGGTCTTTCCAGAGAACCATGCCCATCTCGGTCGAACCGTATCCGTCTATTACCCTGACTCCGAACCTCTCCTGAAATTCCTTCAGGTTCCTCGGAGCCGGGGAGCCCAGCAATATCCTTATATTGTGCTTCTGATCCCACTCGCTCTCAGGCGCGGCCCACAGATATTCGGCTACCGCTCCCAGCATGTTAACGCATGTCGCGCCGCATCCGGCCGCCCATTTCCAGAAATTGGAAGCTGAGAACCTCGGGAAAAACACGGCAGTCCCACCAGCCGCCATGGCGCTGAAAAGGCACATTACCTGAGCATTCGCGTGACCGAGGGAAAGTATGCTCATGAGCACGTCATCGCTCCTTATTCCCTGCTGCTGCAGATAAGAGCGGACCGTCATGATCACTCCTCCGTGATCCCTGGCGACCCCTTTCGGCATCCCCGTGGTGCCAGACGTGAACATGCATCTCTCCATGTCGGCGGTGGTAACGTCCACCCCGGGATTGGTATCATCATGTTTATCAAATTCTGAAAAAGGAAGCGCCTTTATGCCTCCGATTGTTTCGGGAGGGCTGTCAATCGTTACGAAAACCACTTCAAGGTTTTCAAGGCTGTCGCCGATTTCTTCTATGAAAGGAATGCTCCCCTCGTCAATGACAAGGGCTCTCATGTCCGAGTAGTTGATTACGTAAGCGAGTCTTTCCCCCTTCTCGTCCTTGTTTACCGGAACCTGGACCCCGCCGCATTTGTGTATGGCGATAATAGATATCACGTGCTCAGAACAGTTGAGCATGTACATGCCGACCTTGTCCCCTTTATTTATTCCGAACCCTTGGGCAAGACCGTTTGCCACCCTGTTGGCCCACGCGTTGGTTTCCGCGTAAGTGTAGCTCTCGACAACGTTTCCGTCCCTGTCTCCGACCTTGAACATTGCCTTGTCGGGAAACATCTCGGCACCTTTCTCAAGGTTTGTGGTTATCGGCTCCCAAAGTGAAGTGTCTTCAAATTTACCGAAGGGAAGATCTCCGCTTCCCAAGTAAGCGGCATCGCGCGGTTTGAATAATAATCGCATTTATTGTAACCTCCTGAACTGTCTTATAGCGCTTGGAAATGAAAAGGCGCTGTAAAAATCCACACTATTATAGGTTAATCGGTGCTTCATTGCAAACCCTAGTCTTTTCACGGTTCCTGAAAACCTCCTTGATTTGCTGTATGCGGCCTGAATCCCGCTTCTGACCTTATGGAAATCTGGAATCTGCTGATTTTTGCCGCGAGTTTGATGGTTATCTGGAAAGGAGCTGACCTTCTCGTTAAAGGTGCCTCCGGAATAGCAAAACTCACTGGCATGGGTCCTTTTTTCGCTGGATTCACGGTGGTCGCGCTCGGAACGTCCGCTCCCGAGTTTGTAGTTTGTCTAGTGGCAGCCATAGAAGATTCAAGCGACATAGCGGTCGGAAACATAGTCGGGAGTAATATCGCCAACATCGGACTTATTTTCGGTCTCACGGCACTTGTAAGTCCCGTAGTAATAAACAGGGAGGCGTGGGGGGAGCAGAAACTTCCACTTATTTTCTTGTTGTTTATTACTTTTTCCGCCTACGGTCTCAGCCGTGCGGGCTTTTCCCTTGGAAGAGAAGAGGGAATATTGCTGTTTTTGCTGCTGACCGTCTTTTTGCTCGTCCCCTACAGAAAATCCGGGAAAGAAAAAAATGAAGCTTCGTCCACACCGCAAGGCGACAGCTGGTTGAAATTCCTTTTCTATGCGATTCTGGGCTCGGTACTTCTGGCTGTTAGTGCCCATCTTCTTGTTAAAAGTGCAATAGTTATAGCTGCAGAGCGCGGGGTAAGCGAACTGTTCATAGGAGTGACAGCTGTCGCCATCGGAACCTCGCTTCCCGAACTCGGTGCTTCGCTGGTGGCCGCATGGAAAAAAGAGCAAAACATAGTCGTGGGCAACATAATAGGGAGCAACTTCTTCAACCTCGGGTTTCTAGGCCTCGTGGCGATTATACAGCCTGTAAATGTAAACCGGAATATGTTCGGAAACACATCTGAATTCACATTTCTTATCCTTCTAACTCTTCTTTTCGTGTTGTTAATCGGAAAAACCCAGATTAGTAAAAACAGGATCGGAAAAAAGAAAGGCGCTCTTCTGCTTATAGTTTACGCGGCGTTTATCTATTTTATCTCAGGCTCACTTTCTTGATCTGAGCTTGAGCCCGCTTTTATGCCTGTCCCAAGTGTAGGAGGATATGTTCTTTAGTTCTGAAACCGCGATTTTCTGCGTTGCAGTAAGCGGGAACTCCTCATAGACTTCTATGAACCTGGGAACCATGGCCACCATCACCTTCTCAGCCATCCACTCGCAGAATTCGATGGGATCAAAATCCTCTCCTTCCTTAAGTATCAGGTTAAGCTTGATCTCGTCATCCGATATGTCGGGCAGTCTTAGGCCTACGACCACAGCATCCCGAACGGAAGGGTATTTCTCAGAGACATCGGCCACGGCTACCGGATCCACATTCTCCCCAGACACCCGTATCCTGCTGTAACGGCCCATGAAGTAGTATCTGCCGTCGGTTCCCAAAGCGAACAGGTCATCTGAATTGAAAAACCCCTGATCGTCAAAGGCGTTTTTTGTTCTTTTTTCATCCTTGAAATATTCATCGAGGGTAGTGTGCGGAACCAGAGGCTTTATGAAAAGAAGTCCCTTTTGCTCCTCGGCGGGGGCTGGGGACTTATCCACGTCCCAGAGCCTCTCTATCACCTCGTCCGTGTTAAGCGGGTTTCTTATCTCAAGATGGTACCCCTCGACGGGAAATCCGCAGGAGCCCGGCTTTTCATCCTCAGGATCTTTCCAAAGCGGCATTCCCATCTCGGTTGATCCGTACCCTTCCACTATTTTCGTGTTGAACCTTTCCTCGAACTCGCGAAGCTTTTTGGGCGCGGGCCCTGAAAGCATCATCCTTATCCCGTGCTCTGAATCCCACTCTGACGGCGGAGAAGCCCATATGTATTCGGGCACCGCTCCCAGCATGTTCGCCCCGGTCGCGCCGCAGCCAGCCGCCCACTTCCAGAAATTAGAGGCGGAGAACCTCGGGAAGAAAACCGCAGAACCGCCAACGGCCACCGAGACAAAAAGACACATCACCTGGGCGTTTGCGTGCCCTAGGGAAAGAACGGTCATCAAAACATCCTCGCTTCTGAGCCCCTGCTGCTGTATGAAGGAGCGCACTGTCATTATCACCCCTCCGTGATCGCGGATAACGCCCTTGGGCATCCCCGTGGTACCGGAAGTGAACATGCACCTTTCCTTGTCGGCAATCGTCACGTCAACCCCGGGGTTCTCGGATGAATGCTGGTCAAAAGTGGAAAAAGGAAGCGCCCTTATGCCCTCTATATGTTCCGGAACATCCCCCGAGACAAGAAAAATCGCCTCGAGATTCTCAAGTTTGTCCGCTATTTCACTTACGTAGGGAAGACTCTGGGCATCGACCACGAGCACTCTCATCTCGGAGTAGTTTATTACGTAAGCAAGCCTCTCGCCTTTTTCGTCCTTGTTTATGGGAACCTGGACAGCGCCCGATTTGTGCGCGGCGAGAATCGATATGACGTACTCGGAGCAGTTAAGCATGTACATGCCTACCTTGTCCCCTTTTTTTATGCCGAATTCCCCGACAAGACCGTTTGCAACCCTGTTGGCCCAGGCGTTGGTTTCGCCGTAGCTGTAGCTTTCGGCCACGTTGCCGTCTGAGTCCCCTAGACTGAACATCGTTTTTTCGGGGTATGACTCAGCTCCCGCCTCAAGGTATCTGGTTATCGGAAGCCACTTGTCGGTGTCATCCAGAGGACCGTTGGGAAGAGTTCCCTTTCCTATGTATTTTTCGTCTCTAGGACGTAGGGGCAGTTTCATTGTGCTTCTCTCCTATTAATTATCTACTTAATCGCAAAGCTTCTGGTTTTCAAACTTATCTGCAATACTGGGAATTTATCCCACACAGAAAATCTTTCAGGCTCCCAAAACGATTAAAGCGCTTGGGATGTATTCATAATCAAGGTGTCTGACTATCCGCCGGAGCGACTTTCTACTTCCTCCATAATCTTTCTGCAAATAACCACGATCACGCGATCTACTTCTGCGCCGCGGCTTTCAAGTTCAGTATATTCAATGCGGTCATGAAGACTTGGAATCAGTTTATCATCAATAACTACTTCTCTCGAGACTCCATCAGCATCAAGAATCCATTCAATGAACAAATTTAGGTTGAATCCCGTATTGCCCTTACCTGTATAGCCGCGTAAAAGATATTCACGTCCTATTTTAAGTTTTCGCTCGTTACTGAGACTAAACCCCGGTTTGGTTATATAATTTTCCTTCGTTTGTTCCCAAGAGCCTAGAACACGCCCTAACTCTCTGGACCGGTTGCCAAATACCACAAAAAGAAACGACATGCTTTCGTTAAACAACCCTGCAATCTTTTGGTTTACAGGAATCTTTAATTCATCAAGTGTCGGTTGTATATAAGAATGGTACACTCTATCCAGCTTCTTGACATCGGAATCCAGGGGAGAAGAGTCCATTTTCTTTTCTAGAAAAACGGTCATATCCTGATGGGTGCACGACAAATTTGTGGGAATTTGAGGTTTTGGTAGGTTAGTATTGGCTTTTCGTTCTTTATCTGGTATTTGTCTTTAAAATACCAGTTAGGAGGAACATCCAATGACTGACTCTTATATACAAAATCTCATTGATCAGCGCAACAGCGCCCTTGAAGAATTTGCCACTCTTGGGAACTTGTGTTCCGGATCCTTGGTTGAAACCTATAGAAAGTGCGGGAAACCAAATTGTCATTGTGCTAAGGAAGGAGGAAAGAAGCACGGCCCGAGTTATCTGTTAACGTATTTGGTCGACGGCAAACCCAAGTCCATGAGAGTTAAGGCGGGGCAACTTGAACATGTCCGCGAGCAGATAGCGGAGTGCAAGCGTTTTCGGGAGATGACAAGGAAGTTTATCGAAGTATGTAGCGAACTAAGTCGTGCGTTGCATAACAGAGTTGGCAAAAAAGAAGGGGATCAAAAAAAAACTCCGATTTCTACACCTCGGTCAAAAGGGAGATCACGGAGGAAGCGGCGAAGCTGACAGAGGACAGTTTTTTTCTTCATTCTGATTTTGAAAAGATAGAACGTAAGGCGAAGGACGCGGCGCTTATGGTTATGAGGAAAGCTGTAGAGCGGCGGTTCAATTCGGATCACAGTGATAAAAGCGAAGAGGGGGAGTTTTGTGGTTGTGGGAGGATGGCTGAGTATGTGGGTCGTCGCAAAAAACAGTTCACTACAGTGCTTGGGTCTATGGTGCTTGAGAGGGCGTGGTATCACTGTGAGAGCTGCAATGAGGGTTTCAGTCCGCGGGACAGGGAATTAGGGCTTTCGAATGATTCTCTTTCCCCGGGGGTGCTACGCATGGTAGGGGTAAGCGCAGCGGAGACCAGTTTTGGAGATGCCAGCCGGCTGATTAAGGAGCTTGGGGGACTTGACGTGGGGACAAAGCAGGTGGAGCGTCACGCTGAGGCCCCTATATGTCAGGGGAGTTGTCGCGATTTTTGAATTTTCAATTCTCAAAAATTTAAATTTTTGAGAATTGAAAAAAGGAGGACAACTCTTATGCGGTACAGTTACGAATTCAAAACCCAGGCTGTTGAAAAAGCTCTCAGCCGCCCACCTGATGTTTCTATCAATTCCGTGGCGCTAAGCTTCGGCATAGATTATTCTACTCTGCGAAGGTGGATCGCTAAATCTCAAAACCACCTTCTCGCGGAGGAGAATATGTCCAGGGAAAAAACTCCCCAGCAATGGACCCAGGAACAGAAACTTCAGGCCGTTATAGCCTGTGAATCCATGGACGAAGAACACACAAGTTCCTGGTGCAGGGAGAAAGGACTCTTTCCCCATCACATAAAAACATGGAGAAAAGAGTTTGCAGAAACTCCCCTGAAATCTTCCTCTTCGGGCAACGCTCGAATAAAACAGCTCACTCAGGAGAACAAGTCTCTTAAAAAGCAACTGCGAAGAAAGGAGAAGGCTCTGGCCGAAACCGCGGCGCTTCTTGTTCTTAAAAAAAAAGCCGACCAGATATGGGAGACAGAAGAGGTCGACTGACTTTGAGTGAAGACAGAGAGAAGATAATCGGCTTGATTGATCAAGCGGTGAAATCCGGCGCAAAACGCAACAAAGCTTGTGAGATCGCCGGAATAAGCATCAGAACGCTTCAGAGATGGTCAAAGCCGGACAATGCTCATGACGGGCGAACAGATGCCCGTCATGAGCCTGCTAACAAGCTTAGCGAGGAGGAAAGAAGGGAGATTAAGAAGGTTGCAAACGCCCCCGGATACTCGGGGCTGCCTCCGTGCAAGATAGTGCCCGCACTCGCCGATTCCGGCCTTTATATAGCCAGTGAATCAACGTTCTACAGGGTTCTTAAAGAGCAGGGACAGATGACCCATCGTCATCGTTCCAAACCCAAGAGCTTAAAGAAACCAAAACAGCTTAAAGCAACCGGCCCGAACCAGATTTACAGCTGGGACATAACGTGGCTCCCGGCAAGTGTTGGGGGAATCTATTTTTACCTGTACATGGTGATGGACATATACAGCAGGAAGATAGTCGGGTGGCAGGTCTACGAGAAGGAATCAAGCGCTCTGGCCGCGGACCTAATGACTGATATCTGTCACAGGGAAGCAATAGAACCCGATCAGGTGACTCTGCACTCCGATAACGGAGGAGCAATGAGGGGATCTGTTCTGCTTGTGACCTTGGAGAAGCTCGGGGTGATTCCGTCTTTCAGCCGCTCGGGAGTAAGCAGTGACAACGCTTATTCGGAGTCGTTGTTTCGGACGATGAAATACGTGCCGTATTATCCCCACAGAGGGTTTGAAGAAATAGTACAGGCGCGGTGGTGGGTTGATGACTTTGTCAGATGGTACAATACGGAGCATCTGCACAGCGCCATAAAGTTCGTTACGCCACAGCAGCGTCACGAGGGTCTTGACAAAGAGGTGCTCTCGCAACGCGCCCGTGTCTACGAGCGAGCCAAGGCAAAGAACCCCAGTCGCTGGTCAGGTAAAACGCGCAACTGGTCTGAAATACCGGAGGTCTTTCTTAATCCTGACAACTACAACAGAGAAGTTTTACATGAATCAAATCAATTTGACATGGAGATTATTGGAGGTAATCGTTAGGGCGAATGAAACAAAACATGCGACAACTACCCTGAAAAACACCGAGGCGCTGGGGAGAGATATAGTGTTTGACGAAGAGCAGAGGGTTGAGAGTGGACAGTGCGCTGTGAAGACCTGTTATATGGGGATTGACGGTACGGGGGTGCTTATTACAAAATAAAGGGACACTGATTCCGAGTTAAAGGGGACACCTGTTCCGAGAATAAAGGGACAGTAAAATCTCCTTTTTCTTCTTCCCCAAAACAGACTTTAACACGTCTTGAATTTCTCTGTCAAACGACGAGTAAAAAGCCTGTCTTTTTCTCTTAAAAATGACCTCCGTTTTCTTCCTTTGCCGACACCTGTTTTCAGCCACAACTTTTTTGTCAGCCCCCCCCCCACAGTTCAGTGAGAGATGAACAAAGCGAGAGCTTTGTTCTCTGAAGCTACGGGATACTGAACCAACGAGACGCATTTGGCTCCGAAGCCTGACAACGGCCAAAACGACCCGACCTCTACCCCTCAGGCATAGACGATCGCACTCTGAGCGGGCTTTAAATTGACGTTTTTTCAGCAATTGGACTGAATCATGCATAAAACGTCTGTTTTCTGACTCGCGGCGCTTCACCCTCTTGCTTTCCACGCGTTCAAAGACTCCCAGATTCCTTATCATCTCCGTTTTTTCTCGTTTCCTCTGTCTTTCTCATCGATTCCCCACCCAACTCAAGCCTGTGAGAGTTGTGAACGATCCTGTCAAGGATCGCGTCGGCAACCGTGTTGTCCCCTATTATGCCGTGCCACTCACTCACAGGAAGCTGACTTATCACCACAGTGGAACTCTCCCCGTAGCGGTCATCCATTATCTCCATGAGGTCATATCTCTGGGCGGTGGTTATCTTCTCAAGTCCCCAGTCATCTATGATCAGAACTCTCACCCTGGCAAGCTTCGCCAGAAGCTTCTCGTAGCTTCCATCGGCCTTTGCCTGAGAGAGGGCCAGAAACAGCCTTGAGACCCTGTAGTAGCGAACTGTTATCCCCCTCACACACGCGTTATGACCCACAGCGCACGCTATCCATGTCTTCCCGCTGCCGCAGGGTCCCGTTATCAGCAGATTACGGGACCTCTCTATCCAGTCCCCCTCCCCAAGCTCCGCTACCTGGACTCTCCTTAGATTACGGGAGTGAGTGTAATCAATATCGCTTAGATGAGCCTTGAGCCTGAAACGGGCGTCGCGTATGAGCCTCTGCTGCTTTCTGTGCTCCCTCTCAATGCATTCCCTCTCCACAAGCAGACCGACCCTTTGCGCAAACGGCAGTTCATCATAAGTGTTGGGCTGCTCGCACTGACGCTCAAGCGCCACAGCCATCGCTCCCAGCCGAAGCTGGCGAAGACGGGATAATGTCTGTGATAAACTCATAAAAATACCTCCTTGGTTTTATCTGAACTCCCCCGGCCCCCTTATGTTCTTGTGATCCTGGGGAAGACTTAACTCTTGCTCTTCAAACAATGGAAGCCTGTCCATTCCGTTCTTAAGAATCTCCTTAACCTGACTTAATCTCATAAGCCCGTTTCCGTTCGCTACCCCGCACGCCGCATTGAGCCTTTGAGGGTACTTGCGGGAAAGACTCAGAAGACCCAGACACACCCTGTAGCCAAGCTCCGGATGATCTTTTGAATCAAGCTGAGCGTCCACCCATTTGTACACCTCCTCTCCAAGTCCCTTAGCCCAGTCTCTTAGCCTCTTGGGAGTCCACTTCCCATGCTCCCTGTGACTCTTTGGCATGTGTTCGTCTACCGTAGCGTAATGCTCGTGCTTCTTTGTCAGCCGCTTATGCTGCGCTATGAGCTTGCTTTTGAAGTAAATCGTCACAATGTGCTCTGTGGCGTGAACCTCCACTCCCTCCCCCCTGTAGGTGTAGGGAACAGAGTAGCGCTTCTTTTTGTACTCCACGTGGCAATCAATGTTCACCTTGGCCTTCTTTATCTCCGTGTATGTGTAGGGATACGGAGGAAGTTCCTTCATCTCGGGGAGATCAATTTCTTCAAACAGCTCCCGGCGACATTCTCCTTCCCCCTTCTGCAACGGCTTTAAGTTCACTTCTTCTGTAAGCTCCTTTACTCGCCTGTTAAGCTGCGCTATTGAGGTGAACTGCTCGTTTCTTATCGGAGCCAGTACCCTTGTCTCCACTATCTGTACAGCCTTCTCTGCCTTGGCCTTGTCTTTTGGCTTGCGCGGCCTTGTGGGAATGATGGTTGTCCTGTAGTGATTAGTCCATTGAGCGTAAGCAGGGTTAACCTCAGGATCGTAACGGCACGCCCTGGTTACTCCGCTTTTAAGATTGTCGGGAACTATGATCTCGGGAACTCCTCCGAAGAACTCAAGCATCCTGGTATGACTCCCAAGCCAGTCGGGAAGGGACTGTGAAGCGGTAGCCTCCGCGAAGATGTAATTCGACGCCCCCATGGCCCCAACAAATATCTGCGCCTTTGTTGCTCCCCCCGTCAGGGGATCCATTATGTTCACCGTAAGCCCTGCGTAGTCCACAAAGCACTTCTCCCCGGCTTTGTGTACCTGCCGCATTGAGGGAGGCCTGTTCTTGTTGAGCCATGTTTTGTAGAGCTCGCACAACCGCGTATAGCTGTAACAGTCCCCACCCTCGTTGGCTTCAATGTACTCTTCGTACAGAAGCTGCCGCGTAACTCCCTTTTTTGTGAGCTCCCTGTTTATGTAAGAGAAATCCGGCAGCGCTTTGCCTTCCAGAGTTACCTCGTCGGGCTTGGGATAGAGAAGCTCCTCAAGCTTCTGGTCGTCAATATCTTCGAGAAGTGGCCACCGAAGACTCGCTTCCTCAGCCTTCTGGAGCAACCTCTGAACATTGCTTTTGCCTTTCTTAACGCTCTGGCTTATCTGTCTTATGGAAAGATTCAGGGACTTGAGCCTCAGAATCTCCCTTATCACTTCTGCACTCATTCTTCTTCTCGGCATCTCGTTGACCTCCTTGCCTTAGTCTGCAAACAGGTTAACAAAACACTTTTCAATGATGTTTTGAGGGAAGAAGAAAACAGGAGATTCAGGTGTCCCCTTTCGCTCGGAATCAGTGTCCCTTTTCGCTCGGAATCAGTGTCCCTTTTCGCTCGTAATATGCAGGGGGTTCCTATGCGAAAGAAAGAAACAAAGGGACGGAAAGGCAAGCAGTCTGACGGGTCATCAAAGAGTCGTGAAGCAAAGCTTGTAGTGGTGTGGACAGCAGAGGGGCGGGATTCTAAAGGCAGGCCGGTACGGGATACTGGTTCTGTGAGCTACAACGCGGCTATTGAAACTGTAATGGAAAAGGGAGAAGGTCTTTCTCCTTTTGCGCGCCGAGTGTTGAGGGAGAGTGAGCGCAGTGGTTTTGGGTCTGCCGAGAGACAGGTTGTGTTGGGGGATGGGGCGCTGTGGATATGGAATCTCTGCGAGAAGCTGTTTCCTGAGGCCATAGGGATAGTTGACATCTATCATGCCAAGGAGCATCTGAGTGAAGTGGCCAAGGCATTATACGGGGCGGGGAATGATCTTTGTTCTCAGTGGGCAAAGGAGCGTATGGGTGAACTTGATCAAGGGGAACTGGACAAGATCATAGAGGTACTCAAGCAGAATGAGCACAGGCATGAGAAGGTCGGAAAATGCATTGTCTACATTAACAACAATCGTCATAGGATGAATTATCCGAAATTCCGGCGGATGGGTCTTTGTGTTTCTACCGGAGTGGTTGAAGGGGGATGCAAGTCTGTTGTAGGGAACCGTCTTAAGCGAGGGGGGATGCACTGGACTGTCCGTGGAGCCAATGCGATACTTGCCCTGAAGGCAGCGATTATGAGCAACCGATTCGACTCGTGGTGGAACCGTCGTGCGGCCAGCTTATAGCGCGGATCCCACAAATTTGCTATGGGTGCAAAGTTTGGTTAGATTCCGGTTTTTCTTTGCCGGGATTGGAGTATGGAAAGTGACTCAGCCGGGTCGGAAGGTCCGGGATATTGAAGATTTTCCTCATGTTTCCGGGATACTTTTGCACGGCTTTTTTCGTATCTTCCACTCCCTTCCTGACAACTTGCCCGTCAAGATTGACGAAACTCTTCGCCAGGGTTTTCTCTCCTTTGAGAATAATCCCAACGTAATTCGGATTCTTAAGATTCCTGGTAAACGGCATATCTTCGGCCATGGTGGTCAATGTACGTTCCAGTGAGCAGTTGCCCCCCTTCCTTCGCTCATCGCGTTTCACTCCTCGAAAGAATTGCTCCAGTACCTTTTACAAAGCTTGAATCAAGCGAAAAAAAACAAAAAGATAAATTTGATTGATTCACGTGTTTTCTGACCGGAAGTTGTCTTGCGTCTTCTGCGCAATATAACGAAGTCAGACCGGCGCGTCAATTAAACGCCGTGACAAATGTCCAATAGGAAGTTCGTGCCACCGAGCACCAGTACTGGGTCCGACAAACATCACGACTGACCCCGGATGTCGCCACATAACTCGCGGATCAAACTGAAAGCAGCAGAACTCAAAGGAGGAAACATAAAGAAACAATTCAGACTTGATAAAAGACACAGAGTCCTCGGAGTCGCTCAAAGAACTCAGGGTTGCCAACGATTCGTCGCTCTATAGAGGATGGCGACTCGGATTCTGAGCGGAATATCAGCCCTCAGAACCCGAAAACGACCCGACCTCTACCCCTCGGACACTCACGGTCGCGCGCCACAGGGCGTTTAAATGGACATTTTTTCAGAGATCGGGGGATAAATCGGGCATTTTGGGTCCCCAAGCCGACTCGAAGCGTTGCACGCGCTTTCGCTAAGAGACGCATGGTGTGCGGATTTCAGCTCTGCGGCGCGGGCGTTCAGTACTTTTGTCGAGCGAGAAAAAACAAGTTTAATTTATATCACGGGTTGCCTGACCGAGAGCAGCCTATATTGCTCTGCGCCAAAGAGCGCCTTTGATGGACAAGCGCCTCGGTCAGGCTCCACCGTGATAAATGTCCAACAGGAAATTTGTGCCACCGAGCACCAGTACTGGACCTGACAAACATCACGGCTAACCCGAATATATTAGGAGGTATTAGTTTACATGAAGAATCAAGAATCTTTATTTTTTGCTGGCGTAGACTGGGGAAGGAATTTCCACCAGGTCTGCGTCGTTGATCACGAAGGTTCCGTTATCGGAGAGAGAAGCTTCAAGCACTCAGGTGCCGGCCTTTTGGAAATGGCACAGTGGTTGATGAAGACCTCAGCCTCTGAGGCCTGCGGTATAGCCGTGGCCATAGAGGTGAACCACGGCCCTGTCGTGGAAAGTCTCCTTGAGCAGGGCTTTTGGGTTTATTCAATAAATCCGAAGCAGCTTGACCGATTCAGAGACAGATTCTGTGTCTCTGGAGCCAAGGATGACAGAAGAGACGCCATGGTGCTTGCCTCGGCGCTCAGAACGGATCGTCCCCACTTCCGCTGCATTGAGCCTCAGGACCCTGATGTAATAGAGCTGCGGGAACTCAACAGAACCAGAGAGGAACTCGTCGCGGAACGCACACGTTACGTAAACCGTTTCCGCGGACTTCTCGTCAGGTATTATCCCCAGTTCGGAGAGCTTATGGACAAAAAGGTAGCCCCATGGCACCTGGAATTATGGGAGATTATGCCCTGTCCTGACTCGACAAAAAGAAAAAGAGTCTCAAGGGTAAAGAGTCTTCTCAAACGCAACAAAGTAAAAAGTATCGGCGCGGAGAAAGTACTCAGTATACTGCGCGCAGAGAAGATAAAAGTGAGCGAAGCAACCACCGAGAGCTGCGTTCGGCACATAAAGATGATAATTGAACGCATGAAAGTGATAGACCGCCAGATAAAGGAGACTGAAGAGTACATCAGCAAAGTGATCGAGACCATGAACTCAAAGCTCAAGGCTGAGGGAGAAGGGCCAACCGATATTGAGATACTCATGTCCATTACAGGCGTGGGTCCTGTAGTGCTTACGGCTATAATTGCCTCGGCCTGGGATATTGTACGTAGCAGAGACATCAAAGCGCTTCGATGTCTTGGAGGTGTGGCCCCGGTAACAAAACAGTCGGGCAAGTCAAAGCAGGTTATCATGCGAAGAGCGGTATCCGAGAGCCTATGCAATGCGTTTCATGTTCTGGGAGGGTCAGCTGCAATCCACGATCCGGTGAGCAAGGCCAAGTACAAAGAGCTTCGGGCAGAAGGTCATAGTTACAGCAGGGGCTCCCACTAACGGCACATTGAGCTTTGATTTTTGAGTGTCTGGAAGTTTTCACCGCCGTTTGAATGTCATCAATTCCATCTGCCCTCGTTTTTTCTGTCCTATATCCGAATTTCAGGATGTTTCTCGCATCCATGCCCATGCTTTGGACAAACCCCTGCGCCTCCAGCAAAGCGGATTTCCTTGGAACATCCATCCATTCTCAATATAAATCAACATTCCTACGAAGTGTCGGGCACAAGCTCAGAACTATGTCCATACGCAATGCTCTGGTAAAAAACTTCCCAACTTGCAACAAACATGTTTACAAAAATACCCCTTATCCTCTCTCTGAGATACGTAAGCCTTCCCACCTTCTCCAAAGCAGCTGAAAACAGCTTGCAGCAACGCATCTCTATCTGATCAATCAGAAACGCAAGCAACATCAAATTGCCGAATACACTTGAAAGATTCTCCTCTCCGTGTCCAAAATTGTGCTCAAAGTGATATCCGTGATTTTTTAGCGTATTAAACGTCTCGTTCTCTATACGCCACCTCGATCTGCCCGCTCGCATTATCTCCATCAGATTCCCCCGGTTAAGCGGAATGTCCGTAACCCATGAGAACTTCGTGGGCTTGCTTTCAGGCTTCTTTTTTGTGCCCGGCTTTGTCTCATGATATTCAACAAAGTTAACCTTGAGGTCTGCATTAGAAGCGTTAAGCGATACGTTGTTAAGAAACCTGAACCAGTGTTTTACTCCTTGTTCATCCTCTATCTCTACCACTTTGGTATTGGGGTTACTCCCAACGTCTTCAAATAATTTCTTGTGATCTCCTTTCTTTGCTCCAAGAATGTATCTCAGATTATTCTCAATAAGATGGCGTACATGCGGCGCGTTTGACGCAAGCCCGTCTTCAAGCACTATCAGCTTCAGATGCGGATGCTCTCTCCTTAAATCCTCTATGAACCTCTTTGCAGCGTTTCTCTCACAGTCGTTCTTCTTCGCTCCGTCTGTCTTCAGTATCTGCTCAGGCGCAAACGGAAACACCTCTTTGTGTTCAGGGTGTACAATAGCCCCACAAAGCATATGGTGGTAATACGTTACGCTCCCGTCTCTGTGATGCTTCTCACAGCAGTTCTTGCAATGAACACAGCGGGATGAGAAAAACCCCGTGCCGTCAAGCGAAAGCAGACAATGACCGTCTAAATATTTGTACTGTTCCAGCACTTTTGCCCTTTGCAGTTTACTGAACAGTCTTTTGAAAGGGTCGCGCAAAGTTGCGGGGTCAAGCGAATCAAGACGTTTTCTCAATCCAGAGTCAGATGGGGTATTCGAAACCCTGTACAGACTCTTGAGATTCGAGCGTACCTTTTCATCATCCCTAACAGCGTTGTCAAATGCGAGCAAGGATGGATGCTTAAGAGAAAACACAGCAAGTCCCGACATCAGGTAATCCTCAAGGGTGAAACCGCGGCCTTTTATCGTGTCGTCTATTTTTCTGAAACAATTCTGAACAGCATGGAGCAATCCTGGCTTGCTCAACGTCTTATGGAAACGTTCTCTCTTCACAGTCAGTCCACCTCCGGTAGCAAACTAAATGTAGAAAACAAGTTGTTATGGTTTGATCATGAGTTTAACATATCAGAAGAGCAAAACTGTGAGAATTGTCGGAAAATGCAGGAAATTCTTTGAATCTACACCTGAAATCAGCGTAAAAGTTTGCGAAATCAAAACCTGCAGGCCCTTTATTTAAAGGGGCTTTTCAACTTAGTGGGAACTGCTGTAGTTACAGCAGATCTGTTCGTACTGTATGCGATCGTCTTTTATCGGTTGCCTGCGCTCTCCTGAAAAAAGGAGAGTTGTTCGACAAAGAGTTCAGGAGACCCTTGGGGGATATTGCAGCGCAAACGTAGATCAGACAGAAATGGAATCGTCGAAAAAAAAGAGAGAAACAAAAAAAAGAACAGAGAAAATTGAGGAGGAATCTTAAAAAAAGAAATTCGCTCTATACATAAAATTTAAGCTTGATAAAACACAGGAAGTCCATCAGGTTGTTGGTACGCTGCGGTTGAATCTCAATTGTGCCCCTGTCACAGTTCACAATCAGAGGTTCTGTAAAAAGCCTGCCCCAGTATTTGTCAATCTGCTTGACCATCTTTGCGTAATCCTTATCTTTAGCCCCAAGACGCTTAATCTGCTCATCATTACGAAACGCGGTTACTCCTTGTCTTATTGTTCGCATATTCGTTTCACCCGTATCGTTAAGTCCACTGCTGCTGTCCGGCAAAGCAATTCGCGTCGCGTCGCGAAGCCGGTCAAATACATCTGTTCTTTCTTCCATCATCACGCTCTTGTCCAACAGAACAGAATCATTAAGCGCTCTGCGCAGGGGTGAAAGAATTACCTTGCGCGCCACAGATTCGGACATTTGTGTCTTGAGTCTTTCCAGAGCCGGATAAGCCAACACCAGCCGCCGGTAAACGTTGAGATGAGGTCGGTCAAATGGAAATCCTAAACCGTCTGACTGGCTTTTAGCCTCCACAATCCACGCCGCGAGCATATAGGCCCACACAATTGCTGACAGATTCATCTCTGCGCGCTTCTCATCACTCGTCTTCAGATAAAGAAGCAAACCATCCGCGTCTACAGGATTACAGTCAATCTCCGCTTTTAACTCTCTTATCATCTTACGCAGAGTTCCACTCACATTGTATCCCCGCATTTTGCGCCGTACTCTATCATACGGGCCACTCAACAAATCTTTGCCTATATCTCTTAAAAAATGAAAATGACATATAGTGTCGGGAACATCAGGGAAGACTTCTTGAACCGCCTTGATAATAGCGCCGCCCATATCATGCACCAGACAAACCGGGTCTCCGTAAGCGCTCTTGATTCCCCGGAGGAAAGGAATGATTCCCGCTGAATTCTCCGAGGGGATTTTAACACCTCCGAGCACAAGACCCGATAATCCGTCAATACAACACATCAAATGCGGACTGCCGCCTTCGCATGTGCCGTCGAGGTGCAGGATATAGCCGCCACTTGATGCTTCCATAAACTGTCTCAACGATGACTGGCTGTTGCGGTGCGCATGGCCGAGATATACGATGAACCGCCGACACAGGACTTCTATCTCGCGCAGCGAGATATCAATATGACGAGCCTTTAACTCACACTGAATAGCTTGCTGACTTTGAGAACGTTCAAAACGCGCCCGCCCGATATATTCAACCTGAATTCCCAACTGCAGGAATTGACATGACACTTTGAGGGGGGTCAGAAGAACCTTATCTTGAGAACACGA
Source organism: Thermodesulfobacteriota bacterium (assembly GCA_965208155.1). Taxonomy (GTDB): domain Bacteria; phylum Desulfobacterota_D; class UBA1144; order Nemesobacterales; family Nemesobacteraceae; genus Nemesobacter. The sequence continues at coordinate 953,224 of OZ242322.1, read as the reverse complement.
TTATCAAGCCAGGGGATTCGTTCTTCCATCTCCCCATAGCCAGCAGCTATGAGCAGCGGATTGTTCGCACGGCGTCCAAGACTCACTATTATCTCATCCCCCTTTACCTCTACTTTTCCACTTGCCCTCACAAGATCCCGGAATATAGTACTCGCCTTCGCTACATCATACCCATCACCCACTCGCTTCCCCAATACCCTGTACAACCCACTGGCCATCACCGTAAGCTGTGCGTCCACATTAACCTTCATAGCCACAGCCGCAGAAAGCGCGTCCATGTGAAAAAAGTCTATAGCGTCCGCTATCGTATTCTCTATTATCATTCGCCTCGCGTAACGGTCTATAAGCTTCGCCGCATTCTCCTCCATCTGATTGGTCAGAAGCAGCACCGGCTTCCTGCGTCCAAGATCCTTTATTGCTATCTGTCGTATATCCCCGGGATAATCCCTGAGCTTAACCCTCTGCTCATATATCTTAGGGGTCCTGTACTCCCTGCCCACATTGCTGAGCCTTATCTTCTTCCACTCAGAAGACGGCTTTGAAGCCAACACAGACACCATCTTCTCAGACCTTCTTCGTAATGTCAGAAACCTTATCCCCATCTCCTCAAGCCTCCCCAGATTGGCATACGTGGTAAAACCACTGTCAAACACAAGCTCCCTGGGCTTGCGCCCCGTACGCTTCTCCCACCCCTCTATGAACCGCAGTATCTCATCGCTTGCCCCCTTCTTGCGTATATCAGTGTTGGCCCAGGCAAACATCCTCGCGTCAGCATCCCTCGCTACAAACGCCAGTATCCCCTTCTGACGCCTGCTCCTCTTCGATACATAGTGGCGTTCTACCAACGCCGCGTCCCCGTGATAGGGAATAGCGTGGAAATCAAGATCAAACGATTCCTCCCCTCCAAGATTGACTCCAAGACCGCGTACCACTTTATACCACCTGTCCATAAGCCCGGGATTCATCCTCGGATCAATCCTGCATGAATACTCCGTAAGAGTGCTTCGCTTCGGTATTACGTTAAGACCACAGAACAGCCCTAACCCCTCATCAAGAGTCTCTGCCATTATCCGTGAAGGTCTTCCTATCCCCCATAGCTTCAAAGCAAGCAGGGAACGAAACGCGCACCCCGCCGGTATCATCCCGCTCCCAGGCATGCCGCTTCGCTCCACTATCCCGTCAATGTCTGCTCTCCCAAGATCATGGGCAAACAGAAACAACCCAGCAAACTCGGTACGAAACGTCCGGGAACCCAGATTCAGCACCCTTCGGTCAGACGTAGCCGCTTTATGTGCCCGTACAATGTCCAGCCTCTCATCCAGGGACCTTCGCGCAAGCTTCTGTACCCCCGCCCCTTTAAGCACACCGTGAACATAGGCCGAACTCACAGAAACACCTTCCTTCTTCAAAACATTGATGATGTCATAGATAGAAAGACGGCCTGATTTGCGCAACTCCACTATCCTCTCCTTGCGTTTGAGGGATTCGTCTTCTTTGCGTGTGGCTTTGCGTTTGCGCGGTTTGGGCAAAAAGAAATCCGGATCATCGCTGTTCGCAAATTCCGAACAGATGTTACGGACCGTTCCATGGGAGTATCCGAAACGTATGGCCACTTCAGCTGACGACAATCCGTCTACGTGGTATGCGCGCAGGGCTTCATAACGTTTTTGTGCTGGATTTGTTGGTTCCAGGAATCTTTTTGCGTGCGGTGATGTCATTGCAGATAGTAAATAGATAAACACACTATCACTATAGCTAATACTATATTCTGTATGTTCGTCATTGTCAAGCAATATTTGTTGGGGTTGGAGGATAAGGTGAGTTAAATGGTTTACTTGCAGTGGGTTAATCTGATATAGGGATGGCATATGAGAAGTTGGAGAGCAGTACTGCTGAATTGAGTTTTGGGTGGGTGGGTTGCTGTAAATAAGTGGTAAAGTGTTTATAAGTTAACTATAATAATGACAAATCTGCTTGACTTACTGCGAAAAAACACAGAAATACGGAATGAAACTTATCTTGGATGTAACTTCACTCCCTATAGTTGGGAATTCAGGTTCAATCACGTCAAATCCGAACTTGCAATGCGGGGCAACGAGACGATCAAGTTCATCGGGTCTGAACACCTTGTGACACTCAGGACAGTACCGGCAATTCAAAACAGCTTGAAACTCGCCGATGTCCATAGTGACCACCGTGCGTCTTTGGGTCTTGTAAGCTTTCAATGCGCCGCCGCATGGACAAACCACCGCGTCAGGTTGAAATTCAAGCTCCGGGGTTTCGGGAAACAGATTGCGAATGCTCAACCCCGCAGCGTAAGCGTCAATCATACGACGCAATTGTTCAATCAGGTATGAAGCGTCGTTTTTTTTTCCGTAAACACACAAAGAATATGCTTGACTTGAGCCAGTGTCACATAGCGTCCTCTGTCCCCAAGCGACTTTACAATGGAAGCGCTGTCCATATCCAGCTTGTACTCTCTTATAGCGGTGGTCAATACGTCAATAACCAGCCACCCCGGCAACTGTTCCCCACCGGGAATGCGAAACTGATACCGTGCCGCCTTCTGTTCTTCACACCGCTCCCTCTTGGCGCTGAGATACAGATAGACGCCCCCTGAAATCTCCCGCGTAATCTTCTCCTCACGTACCAGATACAGAGGCGCATTCTGCACTCGTACATTTAACTGCTTCTCCAACTCATTGAGTGTGTATCCGGCGGGAGAACGATGTACCAGTGTCGCTATGGTGGCCTTGAGATTGCCGGCTTTGGAAAAACCTATGCCGTCATACTGCCATAAACCAGCTTCATCAAAAACCGGAATATCGCTCAGAGTGTAATAGATTCCGTTGTGCGAATAGCTTGAGAGATATCCAAGAGCATTCAAACGGTTGTAGACACTGATGCGTGAAGATGTTTTCAGTATCTTCAAGAGTTCCGGCAGAGTGGCGACACGGTTTTTTTTAAAGCAGGCTCGCAGCGCTTTGGCCGAGTCTGTGATTGAGAGCATATAGACCTCCTTCCTGGTTGCTATATAGTACATGTCTAAACAGTATACTATATAGGACTTCGCCCGATAAAACCAGAGGATTCAGTATATTTTGATCGAAAACAGGGGTTTTTAGAAGGAATTTGGACAGAACGTGGCTTCTGACATGTTTGATGTGGTATAATGTATCATCTGTAAATCAAGTGTTTTCAATACGTTAGGAAAATCTAACTAAGTTTTGCGCTCATAGGGAAATTCTTCTTAACGTGTTTTAATCCGTTATCGTAGCTATAACATCAGAACGCACACTCTGTACATGAAACTTTTGTCTTTCAGTTCTTCCTTCTTCTCCAGGCAACGGCAGCAAGCACAAGCGCAACCATAACGAACTGGTACGCTCCCTCCCCAGGTCTCTCCGAAGCAACGGCGCATCCTCCTCCCCCCGAACTCTCAGCCAGTGGTCCATTATCCTCAGTATCCGTTGGTTTACTGTCTTCGCAGTTATCAGTGTCAATGAAATCCATCCCATCCCTCTCAAGCCAATCTCTGAACTGTTGATTGTCAGGAACGCATATCCCAGTCCCGCTTATGTCAAGTGTCTCAAGCGCCGTATGCATAAGCCCCAAAGGCAACTCTCCCTCAAGATCGGCATTATCCGAGAGATCAAGCGTCTCAAGGGCCGAGAGTTCGGAAACAGCGCCTGTTATATCTCCGTTCAAACCCGTATCCGAGAGATCAAGTCCGCTTATCCTGTCCTGATCGTTCACCTCTACCCCCTCCCAATCTGAATAATCAAAAACAGTATCATCCTGACGGAACCAGCTTGGAAGCACAGAACGTCCGTTAACATCCTTAAGCGTCCTGAGCACAGCCCTGTCCACCATGTTTTCAAACCCCTCGGGGATTGCTCCAAGCCCCGCGTTGCCCCAGAGAGCAAGTTCCTCAAGCTCCGGGAAATCTTCAATCGCCAGGGGAACAGTCCCCGTCAGTTGGTTGTCGTTAAGATAAAGTCTTTTCAGTTTCTCAAGATTTCCTTTTCCTATGTCATTATGTATTGTTCCCGAAAGGTTGTTTTCTCCCAGAAGAAGCTCCGTAACCCTGCCGTCCTCTACGGTGACTCCGTGCCAAAGGCCGAGCGGTCTGTCGCTTTTCCAGTTCTGCGCCCTTATCCATCCCGTACCCTCGGGCGTATCGTAGAGCCATACAAGCGCTTCCCTGTCGTCGGGACTGTCATCCGAAGCATCGTCATCTGTAGGCTGCGGTTGCGGTGATGTGTCGCCGCCGAGGTTGCTGGTGGGAGTACCCGTGGACGTCGGGTCGTTGTCGGTTATGCGGAAGGTGGCTAGGTTGTCCCTTCCCGGCGTGACTCCGCCCCCGAGACCGCTTGGGCTAAGCGTCCCCAAGCCAATGTCCACCGTCTCGCCGCCAGTCTCGGCCTCGCTGTCCGTCTCGGCGCTAAGCGTCACGGTCGCTGCCGTGGCACCCGAGGCCGGGCTGGTAAAGGTCACCTCGGCGTCACCGCTGTCGAGGTTCCTGCAGTCAACACCCGTCAACGAGCTGGGGCAGGTCGTCATGTAGTCCGTATTCCGCGTAGCCCCGCCGGTGGCGAAGGTGAGCGGCACCGTCAGGCTCTCGCCGCTTCGAAGGCCCCGCTTTTGGAGTTATGGATGGTTGCGCCTGCAGATCAGAGTGGTTTACGAAAAAGGTCAGGAAACGTGAATGTGGAACAAGGAAACCGGGATTGCTCAGGTTTCCGACACTTGAATCATGAATAGAATCACGGGAAACTGTCAGTTGCTAAGCAACTGGCGTAAGAAACACCGATAGTGGGAATTGCTGGTTAAAGCATTTCTTGAAGGCTTATTTGAAGTAAGGAATTATCTCTTTTGAGTAGGTTTCAAGAGCCAAGTCCGGATCGGGGCTGAACCTGTAGAACAAAACGAAATTTCTTACTCCGGCGTCTACGAACTTCTCGATTTTCTCTATGCAGTCTTTTTTCGATCCCGTAATGGTGAAGTCAAGTATGGCTTCTCTCGGGAAAAGCTGCCCGAGCTGCCTGAACCTCTGTCTTCCCTCTTCATCCGTCGGCACTATGTTGAAGTAGTTAAGACCATGATATTCTTCGGGTATCTCGACGTCGTAGCCGGCTTTCAACAGTTGGTCCTGCATAACCAGCACGTACTTGAAGGGTTCGAGAGTCTCGTAGGCGGCATCAACGCTTTCTCCAAGAGAAGTGAATACCCAGAGGGCGGGGTCGAAACCGTCGTCAAGTGATCTTCCCACATTATCCGCCGCGGCCGTTATCTTCCCCAGATAGCTGGAATAAAGATCGGGATTCAAATCTATCGGCAGCCATCCGTCGCCTTTTTCTCCTGTCAGCTGAAGCCCCTTGGGTGTGTGGGTGGCCATGTAAAACGGTATCTTGTTTCTCTCATAGGGTTTTATCTGTAAAAACGCATTCTCAAGGTTGTAGAACTTTCCGTCAAAATCTACGGGTTCGTCGGTTTCCCAAAGAAGCTCCATGACTTCTATGGATTCTCTGAGTTTAGAAAGAGGTTTTCCCCACTCGATTCCGAACGCGTCGAGGTTCATCGATTCCCCGACTCCGAGGGAGAGCACTACCCGGCCCTTTGAAAGCTGATCAACGGTCGCGAGTCTCTGGGCGAAAACAGCGGGATGCATCCTGTGAGGATCGGAAACCGTTCCCAAGGCTATATTTTCCGTTTTCATCGCCGCAGCCGCAGCCACGGTCCACGCCTCGGGGGCAATTGCTCCCGGCGCCACGAAAAGCAGATGGTCGGGGTACCATATGGTGTCGAATCCAAGCTGATCGGCTTTTACCGAGAAATTTACGAGTCCGTCAACGTCAGCTCCCGGCATCGGAGCCGAAAGTCCGAATTTTATTTCTTTTCCCATTATATGGCACCTCGATTATGGTTTTGGAAGTAGATAGCGATCACGGTAGAATTATGGTTAATTTGTACTCTAAACGCAAATAATCCAGCGAATATACCGGAGGTATGAAATGAAATTCGGAGTCGGACTCTTCAGCATGCAGACCCACAAGAATCTTGATTGCCGCCATGTGGATCTTTACAGAAATTCCCTGGAGCACGTGAGGCTTGCCGAAACGGTGAACTTTGATTCGGTCTGGCTTTCCGAGCATCATTTTCTTGAGGATGGGTACTGCTCTTCCCCCCTTGGGATGGCCGCCGCGATGGCCGCTGTGACCGAGAGGGTGAGAATAGGTACCGGGGCCTTGATACTCACGCTTCATAATCCCGTGAGAGTGGCCGAAGATGCCGCCACGGTTGATCTTATTTCCGGCGGAAGGTTCGATCTGGGAGTCGCGATAGGATACAGAAAAGAGGAATTCGATGGGTTCGGAGTGCCGGTGACGCAAAGACCCTCGAGGATTGAGGAAGGCATAGAGATAATCGAGAAATGCTGGGAGGACGGTCCTTTTTCCTATGAAGGCAGGAGGTTCAGTTTCTCGAACATAGATGTTACTCCCAAGCCCGTGCAGAGACCCATACCCATATACATAGGGGCTTTCGAGGAACCCGCCGTGCGGCGGGCCGGGCGCCTCGGATACCCGCTTCTTGTCGGCCCCGGCAGGACGGTTCCCATGATAATGGATACTCTGGGGTGGTATAACGATGAGGCTGAGAAGGCCGGGCGCGATCCGTCCGAAACGGAGCACATACTACTTCGGGAGACTTACGTGCGCGAAAGTATGGAAGAGGCCATTGCAGGTGGAACCGAGTACGTAATAAACATGTACAAGTTTTACCTGAGCCTCGGGGTCAAGATAGTGATAAGGGGGAAGAGCATAACCGACCCTGACGACCCTTTCTTCGAATACATGGCGGAAGACCGTTTTATGATCGGCACCCCTGAGCACTGCGCTCAGGAGGTAAGGAAATACGCGGAAAAAACAGGAATCCGCAACATAATGTGCAGGATGGTGTTTCCTCAGGCTCCCGCCGAGGTCATAGCGCATTCAATTGAGCTTTTCGGAAAAGAGGTTGTTCCCGAATTTAAATCTTAACCCGCTTTTTTGCCGTGATGGACCCGGTTGGTTATCCAGTAAAGGCGTAAAAAAGACGAGTGGACGCGGACGCATCCGGGAAACTGCCTTGAGGATTCTGCGTTCTGTAAGGTTTCTTGGCAGCATCAACTCAAGCCACCACCCTGGCCGGTTGATCTCAGCCTCGATTTTTCTCCACCAAGACAGCTTCCCGAACCCGCTTCGCTACCGGACTGCTGAAACTCCGGAAATCATGCTGAACCCCGGGGATGAAAAACCGAAAACATCTTCGTAATCCTTATTGAACAGGTTGTTGACTCTTGAAAACAACCTGATTTTGTCAACGAATCTTTTCACGCTGATTTCATAGGAAGCCGCAGCGTCAACGATGAAAAAAGAATCGTTTTTGACCCTTGTGGAAGGAAACTCGCTCCAGTTTACATCATCCCTGCTGCCTGTGTAGTTTCCCGAAAGGTTAAGGTCAAGGGCGTTTTTTGAATATCCCGCGTCAAATGAGAACGAGTGTTTGGGTATTCGTATGAGTTTCTCTCCTTTGGAGAAAGCCGCGGACCCCAGGCCGCCGTCATCGGTCACCTCCGCTTCGGTGTACGTATAGCCGGCGCTGAGGCTGAGACTGTCATTCGGGTAGAAGCTGATTGCGGCTTCTGCCCCCTTTGATTCAGTCCGGTTTATGTTTTGATAGTTGGTTCCGTTCGGAAAAGGTGTGAAGCTGTAGGCGATGATGTTTTTGAATCTGTTGCGGAAAAAGGAAAGATCAAGTTCGACTGTGCCGCCGTGCAGCATCTGTCTTGCCCCTATTTCCGTGGTAAGCGTTTCTTCAGGCTTGAGGTCCGGATTTGGTATTGTTCCGAAAGCGTCGCTGAAATTCTCGTAAAAATTGGCTTCCTTTATTCCCCTGCTGGCTCCTCCCCTTATCTCGGTTCCGCTCTCTCCGATCTTCCATCTGGCAAAAACGCTCGGACTCCACTTGCCTCCGAAAGCCTCGTTGTCGTCATACCTTATGCCGGTTGTCACGAAGAGCTTCCTTAGCAGATCAAAGTGGGTCTGAGTGTAGAAGGCGTAGTTTTTTCTTGATTTGTCCAGTGGGTCCGCCGTGAAGTTTTCCTTCTCATATTCAAAACCGCCCGAAGTTATGGTCGAGATCCCCTCAAAGTCAACGAAAAAGCTGGAGCCGTATTCAAGCGATACTCTTTTGTCGAGAGTCTCTGAATTGGACGGACCAAATGATCCTTCGGGTTCTGAGGGCCCGTCATAGTTTTCCCTGTCAAGCCTTGCGTAACCGAGCTTGAATGTATTTTCCCACCACTCGGTCGCGGAAAAAATGATGTCAAAACCTGTGACGAGCGATTTTTCCTTGGTTCCTTGGTCCGGGTCAGCCGGGTCAAACCTGTCCCCGGCGCCTCCGGTCGGAAATTCGAAGTCGGAATCCCTGTATATGGAGAAAAAGGAAAGATTTAAATCCTCGTCAGCTTCAAGATTGAGGTTCGCCGTGAAGTTGTTGTTTTTGTAATCGTTGTTGATTTCGAGAATGCCTTCATCAGTGATTCCCTGGTAGGAAATGAAGTAGCCAAGCTTCTCAAGGCTGCCCGATATGCTTGAGGAGCGCTCAAGGATCATCGCGTCTTCGGCGCGGAATCCCAGGGCCACTGAACTTGTTTTCTTTGCTTTTCCGCTTCCGCGTTTCGTTATGATGTTTATGACGGAAGACGCGGCGTCTGAACCGTAAAGAGAGGAATGAGCGCCTTTTATTATCTCTATTCTCTCTATGTTCTCCGTGGTAATGGAAGAGATATCAAAACCCCCTCCGGCCTGGTTTACCTGTACTCCGTTTACCATCACGAGATTATAATCCGACTGGCCTCCCCTTGTGAAAACAGAGGTAAAGCCTCCCCTGCTGCCCGAGCGGACCACCCTTAACCCCGGAACTCTCGAGAGTATGGACGTGATGTCCACCTCACCGCTTTTCTCGATTTCCTCCCTGTCGATCACGGTAACAGAAGAACCCAGACGCTCGGCGTCAATCCAGGTCTTTGTTCCCGTCACAACAATCCTTTCCATTTCCCCCTGCTCTGAAAAACCCGCGGGCGGGAACAGAAGCAGTACCGCCGCAATAAGAAAAAATATCTTAGAGCTGTTCATTCTTAACTCCTCCAGGTGCTTGTATACAGTTTTTCCCGGAAGAGTAATTGAGTAAATGAACGTGCAGGGCGGAGAACAGAAACCACGCGGACGCGCGGAAAACATGAAGATGTGTTTTTAATGGCCATACGCCTAACTCCCGAGGCAAAGCTGCTAGATTGACGCAGGCAGGTATTCCGACTTAAAGGGCCGCCCGTTATTGAGGCAGGCGACTTTTCCAGATGCGGCCTTCCCGGCTGTACTTAAAAGCCAGTGACCCGAAGCGCGAACACGCTTCACGAGGGCATGAAAAAGACCCCTTTTTACGGCTGCGGGAACAGTTCAGGATTCTCACCCGATTCCCTTAACCTGAATCTGGGGGTAATTGTACAGGGCAGCGCTCGGGGTGTCAAAAGCCGCCGGCAGGCGGGAAATGTGATCAGGAATCGCCCCGGGTCGCGCGCCCGAGCATGCGGTCAAGTCCCCCTGAGCGCTCAAGGGCCGCAAGATCGTCGTAGCCGCCTATGAACTGCTTGTTTACGAAGATCATGGGGACGGTTCTCCAGTTAAGGCTCTTTATAAGTTCTTCTCTTTTTTCCGGATTCTCATCAAGCCTTATCTCTTCGTAATCCACTTGTTTTCTGTCAAGGAGCCTTTTTGCCCTTCTGCAGTAAGTGCAGTAAAAACTTGTGTATATCGTTACGGAACTCAATATCGCACCTCGGTTAGTTCCTTGCACTGACCAAAGAAGCTTCCGCCCGTTTTTTTGTAGCAGTCAATACGGAATTGGGCAGCAGCGTTATAAAGTTCAGCGGATAATCTCAGTACTCGCGCAAGCCTGCTGTGCCCAGCCCCGGATATTCCGGTACAGTACTTGTAAGTCCTTATCATGGCTATGTATTATACTTAGCCGTCTAGCATTGTATATAAGTCCCAATCTATTCAAGTAGGTTAAGCACTTACGTGTCCTTGCTGGGCGATGGAGTTTTTATATTATGCGAGAAAAGGTCTTTTTTTTCATTGCGCTTTTGCTGATTTTCCTTATGAATTCGTGCTCTGCCACGAAATTTCTGATGACCTACGCCTCGGGGGATGACAGGAAGCCCGGAAAGATGAAGGACTGGGTTTACACCGCGGAGTCAAACAGCTACCGTGTCATGCCCCTTTCACAGGACTGGGAAAGGGTGGCGATAGAAGGCGGAGACATGGTTTTTTACAATTCGCCGAGCGATCTCATGTTAACGGTAAGTTCGCTTTGCGCGGATCGGGATTACAATCTTCAGACACTTTCGGATTCCCTGGTGGTCGGCCTTGGCAATAAGCGGATGAAACTGCGAAAGGATATCGAAGTCGGCGGTGCCGTGGGGCTCTATACGGAGTACGAGGCGTCGCTTGACGATAAGAGTTTTGCTCTCGCTACGGTTGTGCATAAATCCAGCAAATGCGATTACGACTTCAGTTATTCCGCGGACCCGGAGGACTTCAAGGCGAATCTTGGGGAATTCATTGATTTCGTTTCAGGGTTTGAGGAGCTCTGGGCAAAATGAGCAGATTTGTCTCCGAATTTGTCAACAGTCTCCTTAATTTTGTTCTCGGCGTGGGAGATGTCTGCTTTTTCTTTTGGAATTCGATCGTCGCTACCGTTACTCCCCCTTACGATTACGGCCTTCTGACGGCCCAGATATACGATATAGGCTATCGCTCCATCTCGATAGTTGTGGTTTCCGCCATGGCGATCGGCATGGTGATGGTGGTGCAGATGGCGTGGGGATTCGCGTGGTTCGGGGCGAAGGGGCTTGTAGGCCCCGTGGTTACTCTCTCGTTTGTGAGGGAGCTCGGTCCCATAATAACCTCTCTTCTTGTGGGCGGCAGAGTCGGTTCCGGCATCACGGCCGAGATAAGCTCGATGAAGGTAACCGAGCAGATAGACGCCATAAAGACCCTTGGAGCCGATCCGATCAGAAAACTTGTTTCTCCGAGACTCATGGCGTGCATCATATCTTTCCCGCTGCTTGCAGTAATATCTAACCTCGCGGGCATAGGAGGGGCGATGATCATCTCGCAGATGGAACTTAACGTGAAACCGACTCTTTTCATCGAAAGCATAAGAGGCTGGGTTTCTCTTGAAGACCTGATGACCGGTATTTCCAAGACGCTGTTTTTCGGAATCATAGTGGCGATTACCGGCTGCTATGTGGGAATGAAGGCCGAGGGGGGAACGCGCGGGGTCGGAAACGCCACCACCAAAACGGTCGTGATCTCGCTTTTTCTGATAATACTTTTCGATTTCATTCTCTCGAAAATATTCGTTATCGCTGTTTATGACTTCTGATATTTTGGCCGGCGGGGGCAAATTTCTTTGACTTTGAAGTTACATTTGGTAAAATCGATACCCTTAATTTATCCGAAGAGAGAACACTATGAAGTCATATATGGCCAGAAACGACGATTTTGAGAAGAAATGGTACCTGATTGACGCGCAGGGAAAACCTGTCGGAAGGCTTGCGACCAGGGTGGTATCCATTCTCAGGGGCAAGGACAAACCGCAGTTTGCTCCCCATTCAGATATAGGGGATTTCGTCGTTATAGTCAACGCCGACAAAGCCACGTTCTCCGGCAGGAAGTGGGAGCAGAAAACTTACTACAGCCATTCCCACTATCCCGGGGGGCTTAAGTCTGTAACCGCGGAAGAGCTGGCCGAGAAAAAGCCGGGCGAGATAATCCGCAAGGCCGTCTGGGGAATGCTTCCTAAAAACAGGTGGCAGAAGAAACTCATACAGCGGATGAAAATCTACGTCGGAGACGAGCATCCGCACGCGGCCCAAAATCCCGAGGTTCTGGAGGTCTGATTCATTATGCCTGAAACCGTTATTTACAATGGCACGGGGAGAAGAAAAACGTCAATCGCAAGAGTCTGGCTCAGAAGAGGCAGCGGCTCCATTACCGTGAACAAAAAATCCGTGGAAGAGTATTTCCCCAGAGAAGTGTGGCAGATAAAGGCCCGTGAACCGCTTAGCGTTACCGATACTTCCATGGAGTACGACGTGATGGTCAGGGTGAAAGGAGGAGGTCTTACCGGCCAGGCGGGAGCCGTGAGCCACGGACTTGCGAGAGCTCTTCTTAAGGCCAACGAGTCGCTTCGCAAGAAACTCAAGGTTTCCGGACTGCTGAAACGCGACCCCAGGATGGTAGAGAGCAAAAAGTACGGGAAGCGCAAGGCAAGAAGGGGACAGCAGTTCTCCAAAAGGTAATTCATCCTTGACCGATCCAAACCAGAAGTTCCAGAGAAAATTCGACATTCGACCGGCCGGGGGAAAGCTTGGGGTGCTGATCCCCGGGATGAGCGGGGCGGTAAGCACGACTTTCATAGCGGGCGTAAAGGCGGTTGTAAGCGGTGTGGGAAGACCCATCGGCTCCCTTACGCAGATGGGGAAAATCAGGATCGGCAAAAGAACCGAGAAGAATTTCCCTTTGATAAAAGATTTAGTTCCGCTGGCCGAAATACAGGACATGGTGTTTGCCGGATGGGACATACACGATGAAGACTGCTACGCTTCAGCCCGGCGCGCCGGAGTGCTTGACTCTGAGCTTCTCGGGAAAATAAAAAAAGACCTTGAAGAGGAATCTCCGATGCGGGCCGTTTTCGATAACAGCTATGTCCGCAATCTCAAGGGTTCCTACGTAAAAAAGGGCAAGACGAAGATGCATCTTGCCGAAGCCCTGATCAGGGACATAAAGAGATTCAAGAGGGAAAACGATATCGAAAGGCTGGTGATGCTCTGGTGCGGAAGTACCGAGGTATATCTTGAACCGTCGGAAGTTCATGAGACCGTGGAGAGTTTCGAGAAGGGGCTGAGGGAAAATCACGACGAGATTGCCCCGAGCATGATCTACGCCTACGCGGCCATAAAATGCGGCGCCTCCTACGGAAACGGGGCTCCGAATCTGTCCGTGGACATCCCCGCGCTCCAGCAGCTCGCGATTGAAAATGAGGTTCCCATAGCCGGCAAGGATTTCAAAACCGGCCAGACGCTCATGAAGACCATACTGGCTCCAGGTCTTAAAAGCAGGATGCTCGGACTCAACGGGTGGTTTTCAACCAATATACTGGGTAACCGGGACGGAGAGGTGCTTGATGATCCCGGTTCTTTCAAAACTAAGGAAGAAAGCAAGCTGGGCGCGCTCGAGTACATATTCCAGCCCGAGATAAACCCTGAACTGTACTCGGATTACTACCACAAGGTAAGAATAAACTACTATCCTCCGCGTGGAGACGAAAAAGAGGCGTGGGATAATATAGACGTTTTCGGATGGCTTGACTATCCCATGCAGATAAAGGTCAATTTTCTCTGCCGCGACAGCATACTCGCCGCACCGGTGGTTCTTGATCTCGTGCTGTTCCTGGACCTTGCTCATCGCGCCGGCATCTACGGTGTTCAGGAGTGGCTTTCCTTTTATTTCAAAAGCCCTATGGTCGATAAGAAACTCTATCCCGAGCACGACCTTTTCGTTCAGTTCGACAAGCTGCAGAACACGCTTCGCTACCTGCGGGGCGAGGAACTGATAAGTCATCTTGGGATTGATTACTACGGTTTCGGCTAAACGGACCGCTGTCTGGCTCTACTGCTTAAGGAAGCTTTCCAGATCTTTTCTCACGCCGGAACTTGCGAGTTTTCCGAGGGCGGCTTTTTCTATCTGCCTTATTCTTTCCCTGGTCAGGTTGAACCTCTTGCCGATCTCATCTAGAGTGTAGGTGCTCTGGCGTCCTATGCCGAAGCGAAGCCTGATGATTTCCTCTTCCCTTTGATTCAGAAGGGTAAGGGCTTCCTTCAGCTTTTCCGCCAAAGACATCTTCGCTATTATCGTGTCGGGGATTTTAGCTTCCTTGTCCGCGACCGAATCAAGAAGCGTGGTCTTCTCCCCGTCGAGAACCGGTGTGTCGAGGCTTATGGCGTCGTTTGTAGAATTGAGAATCCTGTTTATAACCTCTGCTGAGATTCCCGAGGCCTCGGCTATTTCCTTGGGTGTCGGCTTTCTTCCCATTTCCTTGCTAAGCTTCGCGCTCGTCTTGTAAACCCTGTTTGCCTGCTCCAACAAGTAAACAGGGACTTTTATGGTTCTGGTCTGTCCCTGAAGGGCCCTGAGTATGGCCTGGTGTATCCACCATGAGGCGTAGGTGGAGAACTTGTAGCCCTTTGTGTAATCAAATCTTTCAACCGCGCGCATTAGACCGAGATTCCCTTCCTGGATGAGATCCGGAAGCGGCAGGCCCCTGCTCATGTATCTTCTCGAAATCGTTATTACAAGCCTCAAGTTGGCCTTTACGAATTTCTGTTTGAGTTTGAGCGCACAGTCGACGTAAATTCTCTCCATCGCGCGCAGGACCGCTATTTTATGTGCTATCGCGCGCGCCCTAGCCGAGTTTTTTCTTGTGCGGATTTTCTCGTATTTTTCAATGCTTCTGGGCACTTTGGCCATCCTGATTTCGCACATCTTGATTCTCGCGGATATCTCGACTTCCTGCTTCGCGGCGAAAAGAGGCTCAACGGCCATATCCTTAAAGTAGACGTAAAGAAGACGGAGCTGTTCATCGGGGATCCACTTGTCCTTTTCTTTGTTTTTCCCCCTGGGTTTCAGCCGCTCTTCACCCGGGCTGTCAAAATCCTCTTCGGTCTCGCTTTCCTCGATGTCGTCGTCAACATCATAGGATTCAAACCCGGCGTCGTGTTCCGCAGCACCCTGAAAATCTTTGTATTTAATGTCCATCTTGTTTCTTCACCAATTCCCTGATTGAAAAACGGAGGCACAAAAAAAGGCTTTCAAAGCCCAAGCGGGCAATGAAAATTAGCACCTTCCGTTCCTATTAAGAAATTATAAGATTTTTCGTGCTAAAATGTAAGTGTTTTTTTCCGAGTGCGGTTTCTCGGGAATTACTTCGCCCCGGCGAAGTTTTCCGAAACCTGTTCCCAGTTCACCACATTCCACCACGCCTTCACGTAGTCGGGTCTTTTGTTCTGGTAGTTCAGATAATACGCATGCTCCCAGACGTCAAGACCCAGAATGGGTTTCAGTCCCTCGGAAACCGGGTTGTCCTGGTTCGCGGTGGATGTTACCACGAGCCCTCCGCCCTCGTCCACGCAAAGCCACGCCCATCCGCTTCCGAATCTGGTGGCGGCCGCCTTGGAGAATGTCTCGGCAAAAGTGTCGAAGCTCCCGAACGCGGAATCTATGGCATCGGCAAGTTCACCCGAAGGCGCTCCCCCGGAACCGGGAGCCATGCACGGCCAGAAAAGGCTGTGATTCGCGTGTCCTCCGCCGTTATTTCTTACCGCGGTTCTTATGTCTTGGGGAACGGAGTCAAGATCGCCTAGCAGTTCCTCAAGCGATTTTTCCGCCAACTCCGGATGTTTCTCCAGCGCTGCGTTTAGGTTGTTTACATAACCTTGATGGTGCTTTGAATGATGTATTCTCATTGTTTCCGCGTCTATATGCGGTTCCAAAGCGTCATGATCATAAGGAAGATCAGGTAGTTCGTGCGCCATTTCTCTCTCCTGTTAATCTCTCTAAGTAAAAAGCCAAGTCCGGCATTATATATGCAACCGCGGACAGTTGCAAGTAAATTATACCAGAAAACTCCCCCGTTTTTACATATAGTCACGATAAAGTAAATTTAAACCCCTGAGGTTGCCATGTCGGAAAACATAATTGAGATGACGGACGTGTGTAAGTCCTTTAACGGAAAGGTGGTTCACAGGGGAATAAATCTTTTCGTAAGAGAGGGGGAGATTATTACCGTCTTGGGGGAGAGCGGAGTCGGGAAAAGCGTTTTGCTAAAGGAGATAAACGGTCTCGTTAAGCCCGACAGTGGAAGGGTCATGGTTCTGGGTGAGGATGCGGCGCAGATGGATGAAACGCAGCTTGTGAGAATAAGAAAGGAAACGGGCATGCTGTTTCAGAGCTCTGCACTTTTTGATTCTCTTACCGTAGAGGAGAATATAGCCTATCCTCTGATTGAGAATTCGGACCTTTCTCCCGAGGAGATAAAAGAAGCGGTCACCCGCAACCTTGAACTGGTCGATCTTCCGGGAATCGAGGACAAGTACCCGGGGGAACTGAGCGGAGGGATGAAAAAAAGGGTGGCTCTTGCAAGGGCGATCGCCACCCGCCCGAAGATTCTTCTCTACGATGAGCCTACGACCGGTCTTGATCCTCCCAATATAAAAAGAATCGCCAGGCTAATAAAGAGCATGAGAGACCGGCTCAGAATAACCGGGGTCGTTATCACCCACGACATAGGCACCGCCTACGAGGTTTCTGACAGGATAGCGTTTCTTTACGAGGGAGAAATTGTGTTCACGGGGACCGTGCCCGAGGCCCGCGAGAGCAACATTTCCACATTCAGGAATTTTCTCGATAGCAAGATGTAGAGGTGTTGTAGCCAGATTCTGTTAAGGCAACCGAGCTGGTTCTCTGGCTGGCTTTCAAACTCACCCCGCTGCTCCCGCAAAACAGCGTCTTCAATCTGATAGAAGCATGGAAGTCGTCAGCAAAAAACTGTTTAAGTTCCCGGCTTGCACAAGAGGCAAGTTTCTCCTGACCGCAAGATGTTAGAAAGCAGTAGTGGGGTTAGAGCTCAGGCATGCCGAAACCATAGCCGCTATGCCTTCCTTTCTTCCCGTAAAGCCAAGCCCGTCGGTTGATGTTCCCTTTACGTTTACGGCATCGTTAGAGATTCCCAGGGCATCTGCGATTTTCTCCTCCATGGCTGGTGAATGAGGGGATATTCTCGGCTCCTCGCATACCACCGTACAATCAATGTTTTCTATACGGTAGCCCTTGTCCGCCATCATCCGGCCGACCTGGGAGAGAATTGTGAGGCTTGATACATCTTTGTACTCTGGATCGTTCGGCGGAAAATATTTTCCCAGGTCTCCCTCTCCGATAGCTCCCAAAATAGCGTCGGCAACAGCGTGGGAGAGCACGTCGGCGTCTGAATGGCCGGCAAGCCCGCGGCAGCCCTGAATCTCAACGCCGCCCAGTATAAGCGCTCTTTCCTCGCAAAACGCGTGCGCGTCAAACCCCGTTCCTATTCTGTACATTGACCACTTCTCCTTTGCTCACGATAAGTTCCGCTATTTTGAAATCGGCTGCGGTTGTAATTTTCATGTTAAGGTCGTTTCCCGTTACCACGCTTACCCCTATTCCCTTTGCTTCGGCAAGTGCCGATTCGTCGGTCGCGTCAATATCCGCGATACCATCTGAGCAATAAATTTCCGCGAGTATCTCCCGGCGAAAAACCTGAGGAGTCTGGGCCCTCCAGAGTTTCTCCCTCGGAATCGTTTCCGAAACGAACGGTCCGGGTTCCCCCGCCCGCTTCAATGTGTCGGTAACTGGAACGGCGCATATGCAGGCGCCTGTGAGAGCGCACCCTTCCACGACTCTTTTAATCGTGTCGTTATCGACAAAAGGCCTCGCGGCGTCGTGAATGAGCACCATGTCGCTGTCCGGGGGTGTGGCACGAAAACCGTTTCTTACGGATATATGTCTTTTTTCGCCCCCGGCGACAACCGAGGTGATTTTTTCAAACCCGAAACTCTCGAGCAGCTCCCTTGAGGGCGGAATTCTGTCTTCAGGCACTACGACCACTACGCTTGTTATGAACTCGCTTGACTCGAAAGTGGAAAGGCAGTAAGTGAGAAGAGGTTTCCCGCCGAGTGCGGCAAACTGTTTTTTCCCGTGGGGGGAGAATCTTTTCGAAAGGCCGGCGGCTGCCACTACTGCTGAGACTTTTGGGGCGCTCACGGGGTTTAGCCCTCTTTTCTGAGTTTGGCGAAAACTATCCTTCCGGTTGGAGTCTGAACCATGCTCCTCACCGAGACGTCCACGTCTTTTCCTATCTGCCTTGAGGCGTTGTCCGTTACCACCATGGTTCCATCGTCGAGATAACCGACCGCCTGATGCTGTTCCTTCCCGGGTTTTACGAGGCTTATTCTTATTGTCTGCCCCTGTTCCACAACGGGCCGAAGCGCGTGGTTCAGGTTGTTTATGTTTAGCACGGTGATTTTTTCGAGGTCGGCGATCTTTTTCAGGTTGTAGTCGTTGGTGATCAGTATTCCGTTCAGTCTTTTAGAGAGCTCAATCAGTTTTATGTCGGCGTCTTTTATGTGTTCGAAGTCATGATCGGTCATGCTGACGCTTATCGAAGGGATATCATTCTGCATTCTGTTTATGATGTCGAGTCCCCTTCTGCCGCGCGTTTTTCTCGCGGGATCCGGAGAATCCGCTATGTACTGAAGTTCCTGTATGATGAACTTGGGTATTATGAGTTCCCCCTGGAGAAATCCCGTTTCGGCGATATCGGCAATGCGCCCGTCTATTATGACGCTCGTATCGAGTATTTTCGGGGCAAGCGCTTCCGGCTGCCTGAAAAACGAGTCAGACGCTTCTGTGGCAAGAGAGGTTTTGTCAAAACCTATTACCGCGCCTATGCAGACGAGGAGCAGAAAGACTCCCACTTTTACATGCGGAAGGAGGGGCTCGGCTAGAGGAAAGCTGTTGAGAATAGTAAGTACCGCGAGGTATATGAAAGTTGCTGTGAGAATTCCGACTGAGATTCCAAGCGCCTGGCGAAGCGAGATTTTCCGGAAAAGCATCCGGAAACCCGCAAGAACCACAAAGGCGAATATTCCGCAGCCGACGGCTGTGAGCACCGAGCGGGAAAGCGAAAGGTAGTCAGGCCCGAGGGCAAATGCCACAAGCGCAAACGCCATGGAAAGTGTAATAGAGAATCTCATTAATAATCCGGCCCTTCCGAAGGAGCAAGTTATAGGATATATGACGGCTGTGTTTTTAACAAGTTTTCCGTTGCGGCTTCCGGCGGACGGACGGAGGTTTTTCACTGATTTTTGCTGGTCAGTTATAATTATCCTATTCCGGGCGAAATGGACCGGTTTTTTTGATTTTGCACACGGCCGGTTTTTTGCGTGGACGAAACATGATGAAATTCTGCACTCTTGCCAGCGGCAGTTCTGGCAACTCGCTTTATCTTGAGTCGAAATACTCGAAAATACTGATTGACGCGGGGATTAGCTTTCGAAGGATCTCGCGGAGTCTCGGGGATATGGGTATAGCAGTGACCGATCTTGACGCTGTGGTGCTTTCCCACGAGCACGAGGATCACTCAAGAGCCGTCAGGAGAATGTCCGGGGTACCTGTTTACGTGTCGGGGGAAACCGTGAGTTTCTGGGAAGGAAAAAGAAACGGGTACAAACGCGAAAACGGCACAGGCTCCCTGAAGGCCGCGGGTTCCCGAAACGGATCAATAGAAAAACTGAGGGAATTTCGCTCCGGGGTACCGTTTTGCATAAACGATCTTACGGTAACCCCGTTCTCGGTTGCGCACGACGCCATTGATCCGGTCGGCTTCACCGTAACTGACGGCAGTGTCAAAGTAGGCGTAGTGACTGACATAGGAAAACCTACGGCACTTGTGAGGGAGAGCCTTAAAGGCTGCGACGCGCTCGTTCTCGAGTCTAATCATGACAGGGAAATGCTTTTCTCGAGTTCTTACCCTGCGCACCTCAAGCAGAGAATAAGCGGGGGGCACGGGCACCTGTCAAACGGTCAGTCGGCATCCCTTCTGGGCGATGTTCTCCACGACGGGTTAAAATATGTTCTGCTGGTGCATCTTAGCGAGAGGAACAACACTCCAGAGATGGCGCTTGGATGCTCGCTTGAAGTTCTGCGCCGAAGAGGCGCTGCGGGCCGCGTCGCTTTGGAGGTAGCTCCGCGAAGCACGGCCGGGGAGGTTATAACGATTTGATCTCAAGGTACTCAAGAGAGGAAATGTCGCGGATATGGTCGGATGAAAACCGCTACCGTATCTGGCTTGAGGTGGAACTCGCCGTGTGCGAGGCATGGACGCATTACGGAGAGATTCCTGCCGACTCCCTCTCCAGTATAAAGGAAAAAGCCGCCTTCGACGTAGAAAGAATTGCCGAGCTTGAAAAAGAACTTAAGCACGACGTTCTGGCTTTTCTCACTTGCCTCTCTGAGTATGTCGGAGACGATTCGAGATTCATTCATCTCGGAATGACCTCTTCAGATGTTCTTGATACCGCTTTTTCGATACAGCTTCGCGAGGCGGGCGGACTGATATCGGAGGGTCTTCAGAAGCTGCTCGGGATTCTTCGCGAAAAGGCGTTTGACTACAAGGACACAGCGATGATCGGGCGCTCCCACGGCATACACGCCGAACCCAGAACTCTGGGCCTGGTGTTTGCCCTGTGGTATGACGAGATGAGAAGGAACCTTGAGAGAATGAATGCCGCGCGGGACGCCGTGAGCGTGGGGATGATGTCGGGCGCTGTTGGCACCTACGCCAATATAACCCCGGGGGTTGAACGTTACGCGTGCGAACTGCTTGGGCTCCGTCCTGCGGGAATATCGACGCAGGTGATACAAAGAGATATTTACGCGCAGTATTTTCTCTGTCTTTCTCTCATCGCGGCTTCGGTGGAGAAAATCGCTACCGAGATAAGACATTACCAGAGAACCGAGGTAGGAGAGATGGAAGAGCCCTTTACCGAGGGGCAGAAAGGGTCTTCCGCAATGCCGCACAAGAGAAACCCCGTGCTTTCAGAGAACCTCTGCGGACTCTCAAGGATAGTAAGATCCCACTCTGTCGCGGCCCTTGAAAACATAGCTCTGTGGCACGAAAGGGACATAAGCCACTCCTCAGTCGAGAGGGTCATAGGTCCCGACGGAACAGTGCTGATTGATTTCATGCTTGGGAGGCTCTGCGGCCTGATCGAGGGTCTGCGGGTCTATCCCGACAAACTTGAGAGCAACATCTGGATTACCCGGGGACTGGTTTTTTCCCAGAAAGTTCTGCTTAAGCTTGTAAGAAAGGGTCTTTCAAGAGAAGAGGCTTACCTGCTCGTGCAGCGAAACGCCATGAAGTGCTGGGAGGGGGGAAAGGATTTCCGGGAGTTGCTGAAAAGCGACCGGGAGATAACGGGTATCCTTTCGGATAAAGAGATCGATTCGTGTTTTGAACTTGAAGAAGATCTCAAAAACATAGACCATATCTTCGCCACTGTGTTTGGCGATTCATAACTGACAAGGAGTTTCCATAAAAATGAGAAAAGAAGCATTCGCCCCGAAGACAAGAGAATTTGTTTTAACGACGGTTGTTTTAGCGGCTCTGACGGCCGTTTTTCTTTTCCCCATGAACCTCTTGGCTCTCGATAACATTGATTCCGGGAAACTTGAGCATTACTTCAACAACCGCTACGGGATTTACCTTCCCGCTGGCTTTACGGTAAAGGTTGTCAAGGGGAAAGATTCTGAGATGAAGGGGTTCAAAAGAGGCAGGTACGAAGTCGGATTTCCTGACGGCCAAAGCCGCGACTTCCCGTTTTTTGTAAGTCGTGACGGGAGATTTCTGATAATGGGCAACGTACTCACCATAAAAGTGGATGATATGAAGGAAACGGGTGTCGAGGGAGTCAGACAGGGATTTCTTGCTTCAGAAGGCGGACAGGTCCCGATTCTGCTTTCAGGCGACCGCAAAACAATAATGGTCGGCAGGCTTGAAAATCTTGACGAGGATCCCGCGGCGGAGACCGCGCGGAAAATTTCTCTTGAGAATGTTCCTTCAAAAGGAGATCCCAAGGCTCAGGTAACTGTGGTTGAGTACTCGGATTTTCAATGCGGCTACTGCGCTCGGGCCGCAAACGGGGTCGCGGACTTTCTTAAGGACTACAAGGGCAAAGTCAGGTTTTTTTATAAGCAGTTTCCGCTTTCGTTTCACAAGTGGGCCGAAGAAGCCTCGATAGCATCTCTTTGCGTCTATGATCAGGCAAACGAGAAATTCTGGGATATGCACGACTCCATTTTTGAAAAGCAGAGTGAAATAAAAGTTGCCGAAGCCAGAGAGACATTTGCGGGAATGGCGCAAAAACTCGGGGTCGACATGAAGAAATACGATGAGTGCGTTAAATCCGAGGAAACTAGGCGGAGAGTAGCTTCGGACATGAGTGAAGGCCGGTCGATCGGAGTAAGCGGCACGCCGACATTCGTGGTTGACGGCTTCGTGATCTCTGGCGGGGCCAATATGAAAGTGCTTAGAAACGCCGTTGATTACCGCCTTTCCCTGAAGTCCGAAAGTTCAGGGAGGTAGTTTCCGCCGGGTCCCGACCATGAAATGTCCTGAGTGCGGCTACACCAGCTTTGATTATCTTGAGAAATGCAGGAAATGCGAGGCAGCCCTGTCTCCCGTACCTATTTTCAAGTATCTCTATGAAGATGAACTGAGCACGGAGGTGGTTATTGACAGGAGTGGAGAGTCTCTGCGCGGCGAGGTTCCGGCAAGCGGGGTAGAGGCGGTAGGGGCGACGTTTGAACTCACCCCCGCGGGCAAGCCTCGCGACGAAGAGCTGCCCGAGGGTGAACTTGAGGATTTCCTCGCCTTTGAAAGAAATATGGGCGAGGAAATCACGAAACAGGAAGAACAGCAGGAACAAGAAGAACAAAGAGAGAAGGAGAGCCCATCACCCCTGCCCCACGGAATGGTGCCTGCGACCTTCGGGGAAAGATTTCTCGCATTTTCCGTCGATCTTCTGTTTACTCTTTGCGTTGCCGTCGCCGCGCTTTTCTCGGGGGCGAATCTCATCGGAGAAACTTTTTTCCCGGGCTTCGGAGAATTTGTTTCCATATGGGGGTGGATATGTCTTTGTGCTTACGTGCTGGCGACCACCTATTTCATTTTTCTCCCCTCCTGGTGCGGAACGACTCTTGGAAACTCGGCCGCGGGTATCCGTGTGGTGATGGAGGATGGTTCTCCTGCCGGGTTTCAGACGAATTTGCTCAGATGGGTCGGCTGGATTTTCTCTGTGGCCACCGCTTTTGCCGGTTTTGCGCTTTCGATGCTTGACCCGCAACGCAAGACTCTCAGCGACCGCCTCTGTGGAACTTTTGTCGTGAGGGCCTGATCAGGCTATGATGTTTATAGAGAAGCTTGAAAGAAATATCGCTAGCAAGAGCGGGGAGATTTCCCGCTGGATAGAGTTCCATTGCGAAAAGGTGATGGTACCGCTTTACAGCTCCGTTGACCTGCGTTTCTCCGAGCATAAGATTGCCCCTATAGATACTAATGTTTTCCCCGCGGGCTTTAACAATCTTTCCGCGGGATTCAGGAAAAACGCGGGAAAGCTCTTCAGGGAATATCTTTTTTCCAGGTACCCGAGCGCCGAAAAAATCCTTTTGGTTCCCGAGCTTAACACCAAAAACGCCTACTACTGGGAAAATGTCTGGGTAATAAAGTCCGTTTTGGAGGATGAAGGCTACGAGGTGTGCGTCGGCATTGCGAACGAGGAATTTCGAAGGGAGACCGTCTCGTTCAGTTCGGCAAGCGGTCAGGTAATCGAGGCGAAGCGGGTTTTTCAGGAGGGAGGCTCGGCGATGATAGACGGATTCGTGCCCGATATCATAATGATAAACAACGATTTTTCGGAGAAATGTCCGAAAACCCTGCACAATCTGCGCCAGCCCGTTCTGCCGCCTATTGAAATAGGGTGGCACGCGAGAAAGAAGGACGTGCATTTCGAATTTTATAACCGTCTCTGCGCTGAACTTGCCGAAATACTGGAAGTGGACCCTTGGGTGATGTCAGTTGAAACCGCCTTGGAAACCGGGGTGGATTTTGATTTCCCCGAGGACAGGGAGCGGGTTTCCCGAAGAGCCGGAGAAATTCTCTCAAGGGTGAGAAACGAATATTCGAAAAGAGAGATAGACCACGAACCCTCGCTTTTCGTTAAAAGCAATTCAGGCACTTACGGCATGGCCGTTGCGAGCGTCAGCGACCCGCGAAACCTAGTGGAGATGAACTCGCGCGACAGAAAGAGGATGCGGGTTTCCAAAGGTGGAGTGCCCGTTCGGGACGTGGTGATACAGGAAGGTGTGCCGACCTCGCTTCGTGTCGGGAACGGTCTTGTCGGCGAGCCGGTTGTTTACCTTGTTCAGTCCCGGGTGGCGGGGATGTTCTACAGGGTTAACCCCCTTCGGGGTGAACTTGAGAATCTTAACTCCAGGGGAATGGAGTTTCTCCCATGCGATGACTCCTTGGCAAACGGGATCCCTCCGGCATTTGATCTTGTCTCCAAGGTTGCTACTATCGCCGCTGGCTACGAGATAGAAAAAGTGCTTAAGGACGTGGACTGCTGAGATGTGCGGAAAGAAGGACTTCCAAAACAGCGGAAAGTCTCTGTTTTTTCTCGTTGCCGGCCCCTTTTTAGGCGCGGCCCTTTTTTTTGTTCTGAAATCCCTTGGCTGGGGAAGCGACGCCTGCTGGACCGCCGCGATTTCCGCTGTATGCGCGGTGTGGTGGGTGTTTGAACCCATACCGATTCCCGTGACTTCGCTTCTGCCCTTTGCCCTGTTCCCGGCTTTGGGAGTTCTTTCCCCGGGGGAAATCGGCGAGTCCTACGGGGCTCCGCTTGTATTGCTGCTTCTCGGCGGACTCATGCTGTCGACGGCGATGGCCAGCAGCGGCGCGCACAGGCGCTTGGCGCTTACCATGGTTAATTTCTTCGGAGGGACGAGCAACAGGCGGCTGGTGTTCGGTTTCATGGCCGCCTCGGCGGTGCTGAGCATGTGGATTTCCAATACCGCCACGACGCTTATGATGCTTCCCGTTGCTCTGGCCGTTTTGGAAAAATCGAATGATAGATCGCTTTCGGTTCCCCTGCTTCTCGGAATCGCGTACGCGGCGAGCGTGGGCGGCATGGGAACGCCCATAGGAACTCCGCCCAATCTTGTGTTCAGCGAGATCTATTTCCGGAATACCGGCATTGAGATTTCGTTTTTCACCTGGATGAGCTGGGCAATTCCGGTCGTCGTGATTTTCGTTCCGATAATCGGCCTCTATCTCACGCGCCGCCTCCGCGGTTCAGGCGGTTTCAGTATGCCTGAAGTGGGAAAGTGGAGTTCTCACGAAGTGCGGGTGCTGGCCGTGTTCCTGCTCACGGCGATTGCCTGGATGACGCGCAGTGAACCGTTTGGCGGATGGAAAACCTGGTTCGGTGTTCCTGGGGCAAACGATGCCAGCGTTGCGCTTGCGGCAGTCATAGTGATGTTTCTTGTGCCAAACGGCAAGGGAGGCAGGCTGCTTGACTGGGATACCGCGAGTGGCATCCCCTGGGGAATACTGATTCTGTTCGGTGGCGGCATAGCGATTGCCAAGGCTTTTATGGCGTCCGGGCTTAGCGTCGCGCTTGGAGAGGCGCTCTCCGGTCTTGGCGTTTTGCACATCGTCTTGATACTTGCCGTTATCTGTCTTGCGATTACTTTTCTTACGGAACTTACGAGCAACACGGCGACCACGACCCTGATGATGCCGATTCTGGCTGCTACGGCGATGGCCATGGACATTGAACCAGCGCTGCTGATGGTGCCCGCGGCGATGAGCGCAAGCTGTGCGTTCATGCTTCCGGTCGCCACGGCGCCGAACGTGGTTGTATTCAGTACCGGGGCTTTCCCGACGAAAGTGATGGCGAGGGAAGGACTGGCGCTTAATTTTCTGGGAGCGCTTATCATTACGGCCGTGTGCGCGATTGTGCTTTAGGCTGAAGTTGCAAACCGAAGAACTGGCGCCCGATTCTTCATGGTTATGGAACCGAGGCCGATTCAGAGCAGGGCGTTTGAGTTGCTTGGAGTTGAACCGGGCAGATTTGTTGCCAGTAAACCGACAGGTTGAATCTTGAGGGTACCCCCGTCGTTATTGATCAATCTGTGGTTTTGCTAAGTGAAGTTCGGGTTAAGACGCCGGGTGGGGCTGTAGCCCCAACGTGCAAAGTGACGCACTCCCAGACACTCATAATCTATCCATTATTCCTAACTTTGTTACATCCCGTGGTTTTGTGTTGTAGAAAGTAAATTAAATTGACCAGTTATATCATTTTTGATACATTTACCTATGGTTCAGGTATTGAAGCGACTGTCTGCGTATTTTTACCGCTCGGAGAAAGGTCGGGAACCCGTTCGTAAGTGGTTACGGAGTCTAGACCCTGTGGACCGCAAGACAATCGGTGAAGATATAAAAAATGTTGAATTTTCCTGGCCGGTCGGCATGCCTTTGGTGCGTTCATTGGACGAGATCTTTGGGAGGTACGTAGCGGGCTAGCTGGTGGGAAGGTGTCACGGATAATATTCTGCGTTGATAAGGGCAGGATGATATTGCTATATGGCTTCATAAAGAAAAACCGGAAGACTCCCAAGAAAGACATTGATCTTGCGGTCAGGCGAAAGAGGGGAGAGGGGTTATGAAAGAGAAAAACCTCGGAACATCTTTTGACAGCTGGCTGGATGAAGAGGGTATCAGGCAAGAAGTTACCGCTAGCGCGATAAAGCGCGTATTGGCACGCCAAGTGGTGGCGACAATGACAAAAGATGGTCTTACGAAGACTGCCATGGCGCGGAGAATGCGCACCAGCCGTGCCACTCTCGACCGTTTGCTGGATGCGGAAAACGGGTCGGTTACCTTGTCAACATTGCAGAAAGCTGCCACGGCGGTCGGACGTGAAGTGCGCCTGGACCTCGTATAGACGCAGTTGCCGGTACTGATCCTTTTTCCTGTGACTATTTTCGCTAAGCCGTTGATATTGTGTGTTGGGTTATTACAGCGGCCGCTTAAGCGAGTGCTTTGTCATCAACTGTGTCGCAGAGCAGTCGGCGAGATTCTTTGAACCGGTTTCCGTACAGGAATTCCCACTAAGAGCTTATACCGGGTCGTTGTTAGCAACCAAACTTCGGTTTTTCGTGATTCTGTCGGTATTCAGTGCTCCTGATTATGCACGGGGAACAGTTTTTCTCCCTTGCAAAGACCATTTTCTTCACTCATATCAATCGTCAAACACTCCTCTCCCACACCCGCCAAAGCGAGTTTCCAGGTATTTCGAGAATACACAGACTGTACTCCCTCATCATGAGCTATCGAGAAGTTCTATACTGCTTCTGTAGCCTTGCACTATTGCCCTGTACAAAAAATCCCAGCTCTCAAGAACATGTTCTCTGAACATGCCGCGTACTTTCTCCCTCAGATACTTGAGTCTTCCCATCTTCTCCAAAGCCGCCTGAAACAACCTGCAGCAATGCGCCTCTATCTGATCAATCAGAAAAGCAAGCAGCATCAGATTGCCGAACACACTCGCAAGATTCTTGTTGCCGTGCCCAAAATTGTGCTCAAAATGATATCCCTGGTTCTTAAGAGTGTTGAACCTGAATTCCCAACTGGAAGAATTGAGATGACACTTTGAGGGGTGGGGGTTAGAAGAATCTTATCTTGAGAACACGATTATCAAGCCAGGGAATTCGTTCTTCCATCTCCCCATAGCCAGCAGCTATGAGCAGCGGATTGTTCGCACGGCGTCCAAGACTCACTATTATCTCATCCCCTTTTATCTCTACTTTTCCACTTGCCTTCACAAGGTCCCGGAATATAGTACTCGCCTTCGCTACATCATACCCATCACCCACTCGCTTCCCCAATACCCTGTACAACCCACTGGCCATCACCGTAAGCTGAGCGTCCACATTCACCTTCATAGCCACAGCCGCAGAAAGCGCGTCCATGTGAAAAAAGTCTATAGCGTCCGCTATCGTATTCTCTATTATCATTCGCCTCGCGTAACGGTCTATAAGCTTCGCCGCATTCTCCTCCATCTGATTGGTCAGAAGCAGCACCGGCTTCCTGCGGCCAAGATCCTTTATTGCTATCTGTCGTATATCCCCGGGATAATCCCTGAGCTTAACCCTCTGCTCATATATCTTAGGTGTCCTGTACTCCCTGTCCACATTGCTGAGCCTTATCTTCTTCCACTCAGAAGACGGCTTTGAAGCCAACACAGACACCATCTTCTCAGACCTTCTTCGTAATGTCAGAAACCTTATCCCCATCTCCTCAAGCCTCCCCAGATTGGCATACGTGGTAAAACCACCGTCAAACACAAGCTCCCTGGGCATGTGCCCCGTTCGCTTCTCCCATCCCTCTATGAACCGCAGTATCTCATCGCTTGCCCCCTTCTTGCGTATATCAGTGTTGGCCCAGGCAAATATCCTCGCGTCAGCATCCCTCGCTACAAACGCCAGTATCCCCTTCTGACGCCTGCTCCTCTTCGATACATAGTGGCGTTCTACC
This sequence comes from Thermodesulfobacteriota bacterium, assembly GCA_965208155.1. Taxonomy (GTDB): domain Bacteria; phylum Desulfobacterota_D; class UBA1144; order Nemesobacterales; family Nemesobacteraceae; genus Nemesobacter. Next base: position 924,871 of record OZ242322.1, on the reverse strand, counting down.
AATGCGGCGTCCCCGTGATAGGGAATAGCGTGGAAATCAAGATCAAATGATTCCTCCCCGCCAAGATTGACTCCAAGACCGCGTACCACTTTATACCACCTGTCCATAAGCCCGGGATTCATCCTCGGATCAACCCTGCATGAATACTCCATAAGGGTGCTGCGCTTCGGTATTACGTTAAGACCACAGAAAAGCCCCAGCCCCTCATCAAGAGTCTCTGCCATTATCCGTGAAGGTCTTCCTATCCCCCATAGCTTCAAAGCAAGCAGGGAACGAAACGCGCACCCCGCCGGTATCATCCCGCTCCCAGGCATGCCGCTTCGCTCCACTATGCCGTCAATGTCTACTCTCCCAAGATCATGGGCAAACAAAAACAACCCAGCAAATTCTGTACGAAACGTCCGGGTATTGAGATTTAACCTCCCGCAATCCGAAACCTCCGCCCTCTCTGTCCGTATTGCCTCCCTCTGCCGAGCTGTGCGTCTCCAAAGCTTCGGCAAACCAGCTTCCCTGAGAATACGGGAAATAGTTGTAATGCTTGTAGACATCCCCTCGCCCTCAAGCTCCTCGCTTATCTCATTTGCTGAAAGATTGCGCTCCTTGCGAAGATCTATGACACGTTGACGACGCTTTACAGAAAGAGGCTGATCAGTCCTGGGCTTGGGCCCCGTCTTGTTTACAAGAAAAAAGGAGCGCCGGGGATTCTTTCGGAACTCGGCACACAGATTGCGAAGGGTGGAAGGTTTGTATCCGAAAAGGAAAGCTGCTTCCTCAATAGACTTGCCTTCAACAAATACAGCTCTGAGAGCTTCATACTGGCGATGCATGGGGCTTACAGGTTTGAGGAAGTATTTTGCGAGTGTGTTCATTCTAATCTCTTTAATTAGCAAGTATATACCACTACACCATGTATTAAAACAAAAAGCAACCACAAAATGAAGGAATACAGGGTAGAAGATGTTGGGAGAGCATATGGAGCAAGTAAAACAGGGTGGTAAAAGGGTCTTAAATGAGGGGTTGGTTATTTACGAGGAGGCTAATGAGAAGCAGTTGTTAACAGATAACAAAGTGGACAATGGTTGCTAATATCCTTAGTTAGAAGTATAACTCTGTAGTTTGAAGATGCTTATCCGTTGAAGTCATCGCACCAAAATGTCACATTATCTCTTGTAGTTGGGAATTCAGGTTGAATGTCTCGTTCTCTATGCGCCACCTCGCTCGCCCCGCCCTCATTACCTTCATCAGATTCTCCCGGTTAAGCGGTATATCCGTAACCCATGAGAACTTCGTGGTCTTGCTTTCGGGCTTCTTTTTTGTGCCCGGCCTTGTCTCATGATATTCAACAAAGTTAACCCGAACTTCCCTGTTCGACGCGTTAAGCGACACGTTGTTTATGTACCTGAACCTGTGATGTATTCCGTCCGTGCCCTCTACTTCCACTTCCCGAGTCTCCGAGGAGCTGTTCACCTGTTTGAACAAAAACTTGTGATCTCCCTCTCTTGCGCCAAGTATGTACCTCAGATCATTGCTCATCAAGTGCTTTATATGAGGAGCGTTTGACGCAAGCCCGTCTTCAAGCACTATAAACTTCATATGGGGATGCTCCCTTCGCAGATCCTCTATGAACCTCTTTGCAGCATTGCGCTCACAGTCATTCTTCTTAGCCCCGTCTGTCTTCAATATCTGCTCGGGAGCAAGGGGAAACACTTGCTTGTGCTCAGGGTGTACCCAACTTTCCGCACAAAATTTTTTCTTGTTTTCCCGATTTTCTGCTTCGTAACTGGTTCATATTACTGATAGTTTTTTTGTGCCTTTTTGCTCTTTTTTTCTCTCAACTCCTCTTGACCCGGTATTTTTCATACAAAACCCTATTTCAACCAGGCTTTTTTCTCCGCCGACCTGCTCACTATCTCCGCCTCAAGCTCACCTATCTCCTTGTGAATCTCCTTCTCAATAGCCTTAAGCTCCTGACGGTACCCCCGAAACTCCTTTCTGTTCCCCACCATCTTTCTAATCCACTCACCCTCTCCCTTCGGAACCGACCTGCACCTTAAACGCCCACCCTCCAAAAAAACTATTCGATCCGATGGATGACCCTCCCCATCGGCACACATACAGTTGGCTTTGCCGCACTTGACATAAACAGTGTTGAATGAACCCCGGATCATTTCCCTGATCCCTGTAATGGACTTTATCAGTTCAGCGTGTTTGCGTTGCAGTTGTTCAATTCGTTTTATTCTTGACATCTTTATATGTTATACTAGTATTAACATACAGCTATGTCAAACACACTGCAACGTACACGTATCGGGGAAATCCCCTTGCTCCAGACCGTGGCCAGCAGGCTGGGGCTTGATTCTCTTCTCCGCACCTACCTGCCTCCACACGGCAATGAAAAATATCCAGCTGCCGACACTCTTGTGCTTCTTGTGTTCAACATAGCCAGCGGTCGCTGGCCTCTGTATGAGCTGGGGAGATGGACAGCTTCGCTTGACGGTCGGCTGCTGGGACGTGAAAGCTCTTTGTCCGAGGAACTGTTTAACGATGACCGTTACGGCAGGGCTCTGGACAAGCTCTTTTCTGTTGACAGGGCCACCCTGGCAACCGAGTGCGCTTTGTGCGTTGTACGTTCTACGGGTTGTGATCTCTCGCAGCTTCACAATGATTCCACCTCGGTTAAAACAACGGGAAGGATGTCCTCAAAGAGCCGCGCGGGGCTTTGCTTTGAATACGGGCACAGCAAGGATCACCGTCCTGATCTCAAGCAGATAGTGTTCAGTCTTACGATTTGTGCCGATGGGGCAGTGCCTGTGCACTGCAAGACTTATCCGGGCAATCGCACTGACGACACCACCCACATTGAGACCTGGAGAGTTTTACGTGACATAGCGGGGCGCAGTGATTTTCTGTATGTGGCGGACTGCAAGCTGTGTACGGAGAAACAGCTTTCGTTCATTGTGGGCAATGGAGGGAGAGTTGTGACCATAGTGCCCAAGACATGGGGTGAGGTTAAGACATTTAAGGAATCCATGGGGAAGAATCCGAAGAGCAAGAGCAGGATTTTGCGAAGACCTATACCGAACAGAGATGGGAGTTACGAGACATTTTACAGGATAAGCGGGAAGTACGAGACTGACAAAGGCGGCTATGGGGTGCATTGGATATATTCGACAGAGAAGAGGAAGCAGGACAGCGACACGCGCAAAAGGAGGTTAGAGGAAGCTTCTTTTGCTTTGGCAGATATAAGTGACCGGCTCAATGTCCGTAATCTCAAGACAAGGGAGCAGATAGAAACAAGGGTAGAGAAGATACTGAAGAAGCATGGTGTCGCGGATTTTTACGACGTTACGATTACAGAAGAAAAAGAGGTTACGCGGAAGCAGGCAGGGAGGGGACGTCGGGGGAGCGGTACAAGGTATCGTGAAGTGGTGAAGACAGTGTATTCGCTTAGCTGGGGGAGGAACAGGGAAGCGCTTAAGAGGGAGAAGAATGTTGACGGGCTGTTTCCGTTGCTGTGTACGGATAAAGCGATGGGAGCAAAGGAGGCTCTTTTGGCGTACAAGTATCAGCCGAGGCTTGAGAAGAGGTTTGAGCAGTTAAAGAGTGTGCATCTTGTGGCTCCTACATTATTCAAGAATACAGGGAGGGTGGAGGCGATGATGTTTTTGTTTTTTATGGCTTTGATAATACAGGCGGTAATAGAGAGGGAGGTGCGCAACTCTATGAGGGCAAAGGAGATAGAAGCCATAGCGGTTTATCCTGAAGATCGTCTTGCGTATCATCCGACGACTGCGAAGATATTTGATCGGTTCCATGATACTTCAGTGTCCCGTATTATGAGAGGGGGTGAGGTTGAGGAGGAGTACCGCGATGAACTCTCGGCTGTTCAGAAGGAAGTGCTTGAGCTGCTGGGGATGACGGAACAGGACTACTGGGGTAGTCTTGTTCCACAGTTGCAGGGTTAATGATTCCGGAAATCGGAAAATAGGAAAAACAGGAAAAATTTTTGTGCGGAAAGTAGGGTGTACTATAGCCCCGCACAGTATATGGTGATAATACGTTACACTCCCGTCACGGTGATGCTTCTCACAGCAGTTCTCGCAATGTACAGTCGGGGATGAGAAAAAACCGGTGCCGTCCATCGAAAGCAGATAGTGACCGTCTATATACTCGTACCCTTCAAGTCCCTTTCCCCTTTGCAGTTTGCTGAACAGTTTTTTGAAAGCGTTGCGTATATCTCTGGGAGAAAGCTCATCAAGACGCTTTCTCACCCCTGAGTCTGAGGGAACATTCAAAACCCTGTACAGACTCCCGAGATTTGAGCGGACCTTGTCGTTATCATGAGCGGCCTCGTCAAAAGCAAGCAAAGAGGGGTATTTGAGGGAAAACACAGCAAGTCCCGACATCAGGTAATCCGGCAGAGTAAAACCGCGGCCTGAGACGGCATCATCTATTTTTTTGAAACTGTTGTGAGCAACATGGAGCAGTCCTGGTTTGCTCAGCGTTTTACGCAAACGCTCCTTCATAGTCCACCTCCGGCAGTAAACTATAGTTGTTGTTCCTGAAGATCAGTCTACCATACGGCGGGAACACAGACAGTGTTGATTTAAGGGGAAAGTGTCGGAGATTCGGGGAATCTTTGCCTGAAAACAGGGCAGAAGTTTACGAAAACAAAATTCTCAACCCCTTTATTTTAAGGGGTTTTAGGCGATAGTGGGAATTGCTGGTTTCCGTATAGAACGACAATTACTTTAGACGGACCAGCGTCGCAACGGAAGAAACAGTACCAAGGTTTTTTAAGATTCCTCCTCGATTTTCTCTGTTCTTTTTTGTTTACGGAACCGAGGCCGATTCAGAGCAGGGTGTTTGAGCTGCTTGGGGTTGAACCGGGCAGATTTGTTGCCAGTAAACCGACAGGTTGAATCTTGAGGATGCCCCTGTCGTTATTGATCAATCAGTGGTTTTGCTAAGTGAAGTTCGGCCTAAAGGTTGCTCCATGCTTCTTCATCCTCATCCGAAAGCCACTCTTCAAAATTTGAAAAATGACTGCCGGAACAAGAATTTTCAGCTGGCTTCAGCTTGGTTGCGACAATGCGGTCTCCATCCAGTCTGAAAACGAGCTTGTCACCTGTTTTCAGGTCAGCTGCCCCGAGCAACGCGTGAGGGATGGTTACCCGGCCTTTTGACGTGATTTTAGAAATTTCCATAGACATTTCTCCCAGCATATTGAGTATACCAAATAGTGAAAATACGCAAGGACATAGAAACAATAGAAGCGGGAACAGCTGTTCCCGCTTCTGAAAACAGATTACGCTATCTCTCGTAGTTGGATTGAGTCTATGCCGGCGGTTGTGATAACGTCTGATACAAGCACTACAAGATCGTCCTGCTTCAATACCTGCTTTTCTTTCAGTAACCCGAAGGCATCCTGTATTCTCTGTTCGGGATCTTCGGATTCCTCCATGAGATGTGCGGTTACTGCCCTGTTCAGACATAACTGGCGCTTTATTCTTCTGTCGAAAGTTACGGCGTGAATAGGTGTTCTGGCCGGTCTGCAGTTTGTCGCCAGCTGGGCCATCAATCCTTTTTTCGTTATTACAACCAGACATTTGGCGTTTACAGATTCGGCTAGTTCAACTGCCGAAGCCGCTATGTGCTGCTTGAGGTCTCTCTTGAGAAGAAGTTTGCCCATCTGCAGACTCGTGAGACTTTCCGCTTTCAAGGCTATCTTGTTGAGATGCTCTATTGACCTTATCGGATATTTTCCGATTGTCGTTTCGCCCGAGAGCATAACCGCGTCCACTTCCTCATAGACGGCGTTTGAGACGTCCGTTACTTCCGCTCGGGTGGGAATCGGGTTATCGATCATTGATTCAAGAAGATGGGTGGCGATTATCACTCTTTTGCCTTTTTCCTGGCATTTGCCGACTATCACTCTCTGTACGTCCGGTAATTCCTCAATGCTTATTTCAATTCCCAGGTCTCCCCTGGCAACCATTACCGCATCCGATGCCTCGACGATTTCCTCTACGTTGCTTACCCCTTCCTGGTCCTCGATTTTGGAGATGATTTTTATTTCTTTCCCGGCGGTTCCTAACAGTTCTCCGAGTTCCAAAACATCCTGTGCTTCCCTGACAAAAGAAAGGGCTATGTAATCAACTTCGTTTCTGACTCCGAACTCTATGTCCGCCTTGTCCTTGTCTGTTATTGAAGGAAGATTGACTTTTACCCCGGGCAGATTGACGTGGCGTTTACTCTTCATGGTTCCGCCGTCGATCACTCTGCATTTCATGGTTCCATGGTCTTTCTTGAGCACTTCGAGGTTTATAAGGCCGTTATCCACCGTTATCTTCTCGCCTACCTGCACTTCGTTGATGATGTCCTCGTAATTTATATGGATCGAGGACTCTTCAACATCGTCAGGTCTTACGGATACCGTGATTACATCTCCTTTGCTTATATGCAGGTCGCTTTGGAGAACTCCGGTTCTGATTTCGGGTCCCTGAGTGTCGAGTATCAGGGCAATTGAGTCTTCAACTTCCCTGTTTAAGGATTTTATAGTCTTGATTACTTCAAGGTGGCTTTCATGAGTACCGTGTGACATGTTGAGGCGCACGGCGTTCATGCCCGCTTCGTACATTTTCATCAGCATTTCGTGCGAACTTGTGGAGGGGCTGGCGGTACAGATTATCTTCGTTTTTCTAAAGGGTTTCATAAGCGGGGAAATATGTCGGTAAATCCAGAAAATGCAAAATTCTTTTAACCCGAAGTTAATATAAGGAGTATTTGCTTCGGGTTGGTTTCATATACGGGCGTTCTACTTCTCGCCGACCGGTAGGCACGGAGAAATCTATGTTTCGAGCGATTTCCCTGCCCCTTTTTATTAACGGATTCCAGAACCACTTTGTGGTAACTGGTTTTGAGTCATCGGTCCGAGTTTGCTTCGCCAATCTTTTTTGCTATGTCACTGAAGAATCTGTCTAGCGCATCATCATCCTTGATGGGAGTACTCTCTCCTCGTTTATAGGCTTTTTCTCCCTCGCTGGCTTTGCGTCGTAATTCCTCTAGTTTGTTTTTTTCTTTCATTTTCTCCTGCTCCGGAGTGCTCAACGCAACTCTGAAATTTTTTTGGTCCGGTAGAAGTTTATCTGTCATGCAGCAAATGCATTAAGAGTGTTAGTCAGATTTATGTTGAGTGCAGGTCTGTGTTTGTCTATTTGTCTGTAGGACATCAAGATAAAAAATACGCAGTTTCTACTCCGCCTAAACTCCCGCATTTTTGAAAATCAAGGTTGCTTCTGCTAAACTGCCTCGCCAACAATTTCACATCCTCGGTACTTTAATTATATTGATTTAAAGAGCTAAAGACAATTGGGGAGGCTTCTTGGCTTGACTAAAAAATTTTTCATACGCACTAGCACCATCAACTCTTACCGCAAGATGTTGTCATGTTTCCGACTGCCAACAATACTGTTTTTTAGCTTTCTCCTGTTTGTTCTCTCGGGCGACGACGCATCGGCACAAGAACCTTTGCAAAATTTATTTTTGGAGGTTTTTGAGAATCCTTATTTGACAGTTGCACTTCTGGTTCCCGGCATGATTATACTGTATGTACGCTCACAATTCACGACCGGCAAACTAGGCCTATCGAATGCGTTTTTGCCCTATTTGACGGTTTCCTGTGTTTATTACGCTCTGGTATTTCCGATAGCAAACCTTCCATGGGTCCGAGAACTTGATTATCAAGATCCGTTGGGGTGGATCCTGCTTGTGTTTTTTGGTCCGGTGATTTTTGGTGCTTTGCTCGGAGTTGACATTCAGAGGAACTACACTCGAGGTTTTCTCAGAAAGGCGGGGTTGAACACCGTGCACGCTGTTCCATCTGCTTGGGATTGGAAGTTTAACAAGGTGCAACAACTTAAATGGGTTGTTGTGACCTTGAAGGATGGAAGCCAGATAGGCGGTTTTTTTGGAGAGGACTCCTTCGCATCATCTGAACCGACTGAACGCGACATTTATCTTGAGAGAAGCTATAGAATCGATGACGAAGAGAGTTATTGGTCTTTTGAAAGTGAAGAAGGTATTCTTATCGTTGGTGAAGAAATCAAGACAATAGAATTTTCACCTGTTGATATTGAGGAGAATTAAAGATGGACAACAAAAGGCCGGAGGGCAAGACGGAGAGCTTTAAAAGAGTTTCTCATGGTTACACTGGTCGTGGTTACCGCGGTCATGGCAAACTGCCTAGCAAGGAGAAGATACGAGAGATTGTCAGGAAGAAATTAGGACAAGGATCTTCTTTGACGAGCAAATCACCTTCAAACCCAAAAACGGAGCAAAAGTAAAGGCCTTGTGTATTAATCAGCCATTCTTGGAAAGCCAGACAGAACTCAATCCCTTAGTCCATATTCTTACCCCAAATGGATACTGTTGGTGTTAAACAGGTGGAATATCAGCATGTAATTCACAGTTATCAAACTGATTGATTCATCGAATATCCCAGTTTTTCCAGAATCTAAGAAGTCGGAACAATTCATTGAACTAGATTTGTCTTAAATGTATTGTCAACCAAGATATAGGGAACTCGCTTAGGTGTTTCTCTCATTAGCTTTGGAACGCTTATATCTGGAGCAAAATACTACAGAGAAATATAATCAGTAGCAATCTTTCCTCTTAATACTTTCGGGGTGTTCCAATCCTCAAGCAGTAATGATATACACAGTGGGTGCGGGTTGTTTCAGAGACTGCGCGGGAGAAAAATTCCTGTGACTTGAGGTGCTGCGGTTTTGGAAAATTAACCGGAAGGCTTGAATGCGATTTCCGCATCTGTTGAATTCTCTGGGATTCTCTGAGCAATTCAGTGCTTTTTTGACAGCACCCCTGTTTTGTGATAGTAAACTGCTTTCTAATCTGACAAGAATCCCCAAAATCCCCAAGACGAGACAATGGAATACATAGAGCACTTATCAGTAGAAAAATTCATTCTTTATCTTCTGATAATTATCGTTTTCGCCAAGGCCTTCGGCCGGCTGGCAGAAAAGATCGGACAGCCCTCGGTTCTCGGTGAGCTCCTCGCCGGGGTAGTTCTGAGCGCAAGTGTTCTGGCGCTTATTCCTTCTACAGAGGGCATGGTCGGATACGATGTATTTCACCTGCTTGCGGAAATAGGGGTCGTTCTTCTTCTTTTCGAAATAGGTCTTGAGACCAGGATTGTAGACCTGATAAAAGTGGGGCCGGTCTCGGCGCTCGTAGCCGTAGTCGGGGTGGTTCTGCCTTTTGTGCTGGGATACTTCAGCATAATTTATTTCCAGAAGTTTGCCATACTCAGTCTTGAAGCCAATATGGTCGGGCTTGTGGCCATAGTGACGGGAGCGACCCTCACCGCCACAAGCGTCGGAATCACGGCCAGGGTTCTGGCTGACCTTGACCGGCTCCAGACAAAAGAAGCCAGAATAGTCCTTACCGCCGCCATAATAGACGACGTGCTCGGGCTTATAATTCTCGGAGTCGTAAGCGGCATAGTGAGTTCTTTTGGATCAGAGGGCGCGGGGACGCAAGGGATCACCTTGAGTTCGGTGGCCTTTATATCCGCGAAAGCCTTCGGTTTTCTTGCCGTTTCCATAGTCCTCGGCAGGATTATCGCTCCCAGGATTTTCGGGTTTTTGGCCCGGATCGATAGAAACAATCTCGTCTGGATCATGGCAATAGCCTTCTGTTTTGTCTATGCCTACTGCTCGAATCTTTTTTCTCTCGCTCCCATAGTGGGGGCGTTCGCGGCCGGTCTGGTTCTTCGCGAAACGGATCAGTTCAAGACTATTGAGGCGGGCATAAAGCCCGTTTCGCACTTCTTCGCCCCGATATTTTTCGTGATGGTGGGGGCGGCCGTGGATGTTTCTGTATTTAATCCCTTTGTATCTGAAAATATTATGGTAATATCAATCGCTTTAATTCTTTTCGCGGTGGCGGTTGTAAGCAAGTACGCAAGCGGTTACGTGGTCTATGAAAAAGGCGTAAGAAAAAGCATAATCGGCGTCGGAATGATCCCGCGAGGTGAGGTTGGGCTTATTTTCGCGAAGATCGGACTTGTTCACGGTGTTTTCAAGACCGATCTGTTCTCCGCCGTCACTGCTATGGTCATACTGACAACCTTTATAGTGCCCCCGCTTTTAAAATGGATGTTTGAAAGGGAGGACAGGGAGCGTAAGCTGGCCGAAAGCACGGTCTAGCGAATAATCTTGAAGCCAGGTTGATGATGAGATTCTTCGGTCTTAAGACATTTCTGTATGCTGCAATCTTTGCCTTGGCGCTTGTTCCCTCGGCAAATGCCGCGGAGAACATGCTGAGCGTCGATAAAACGCTGGTAATTCAGCTTGTTATTTTTCTGGTAGGGCTTTTTCTTCTGAACCGCCTCGTATTTCGCCCGCTTCTAGGGGTCTGGGACAGGAGGGAGGAACTAACCACGGGCACGCTCAGGGAAGCCGAGGAGATGACCCGCAAAGCCGAGGGTGCCATCGCCGAGTACAACGAGAAAATCGCCGAGGCGAGAGCTCAGGCGACGGAAACAAGAAATGAACTTCGCCAGCGGGGGCAGGGTGAATCCTCGAAGATGCTTGTTTCTGCAAGAGATGCCGCTCAGGCGGAACTTGAGGACACGAGAGAAACGCTTGAGAGAGAGGTTTCGAAAATAAGGACGGACCTGCAGGGCGAGATAGAGGCGCTTGCGGCGCAGATAAGCGAACGCGTTCTTGAGAAGGGGGCGCAGCGCTGATGCTGGCTGCGGATTTTAATTTTCTGGGGGAACCACTAATTGGATAGCCATTTCGACTGGGTGTTTGTAGCAAAGTACGCCGTTAACCTGGCCCTGCTTCTGGGACTCATCATATACCTTATCAGAAAACCCTTTCTCTCTTTTCTTAAAAACAGGAAGGAGAGGCTCCTCTCCGAAGTTGACAGGGCGGCGGCGGCGTCTGAGCAGGCGCAGATGACGCTTGAGGAATACTCGGCGAAACTTGACGCGGTTGCCTCGGAGATAGCAGCCCTTCAGGAGAATATAAGAAAACAAGGCGAGAACGAAAGGGATGAGCTTGTGGCCGCGGCGGGGAAAAGCTGCGAGATGATAAAAAAAGAGGTTGAGGACACGATTCGTCTTGAAACCACCAAGGCGGTTTCCGAGATACAGTCCGAAGTGGTGGACTCGGCGCTTGCGCTTGCCGAAAAGATGATAAAGGAACGTATGGACGCGGATTTTACGACCGATTCGATTGACGATTTCGTAGAAATGATTGAGGAAGGAAAATGGCAACAGTTGCGACACTGAGAGATATTGTCTCGGCGCTTGTGGATTCCGCAGCGGACGAGCGTGAACTTTCAAGCGTGAGAGCCGACATGGAAAGCTTCTTTGAGAAGGTCTCCGGTTCGGGCGAGCTTCGGGACGTTCTTTTGAGCACGGTGTTTTCAATGGAGGAGAAAAAGGCGGTACTCGGGGATTTTCTCGAGGCGGCATCTTTTCTTGAAATTACGAAAAGATTTCTTCTGCTGGTTTTGGAAATGGAGAAGGTCGCAGCCCTTCTTGGCTCAAGGGAAGCTGTTCTCGCCAGGCTTGATGAAGCGGTTGGAAAGGTAACGGCCGAAATTACCTCGGCCAGAGATCTCAGCCAAAGCGACGTCGAGAGACTCAGCGCCGCACTTCGCGCGGCGACCGGAAAGACAGTCGAAGTGTCGCTTAAGGTCGATCCTTCAATGATAGGCGGAATAAAGGCGCAGGTGGGGGACAAGGTTTACGATAACAGCGTCAGGACGCAGCTTGAGAGAATAAGAGGTGTTCTTTCTCCGTCCTGATCCCAATAATTCCAAAGGAGCTAGCAATGCAGGAACTAAGAGCAGAGAGTATAGGCGAGATTCTTAGAAACAGGATAAAGGGCTATGAGTGCAAGGTGGATACCGATGAGATCGGAACGGTTATTTCCGTCGGCGACGGTATTGCCAGGGTTTACGGTCTCGATCAGGCGGTAGCGGGAGAACTCGTCGAGTTTGACGGCGGAATCACCGGACTTGTTCTTAACCTTGAAGAAGACAATGTCGGTGTCGCGCTTTTCGGAGAGGATTCCCACCTGAGCGAAGGAGGGATGGTAAAGAGAACGGGGCGGATTGCCGAGGTGCCTGTCGGAGACGCGCTTGGCGGAAGGGTGGTCGACGCGCTTGGAAGGCCGATTGACGGTCTCGGCGAAATAGCCACTGCTGAAACAAGGCAGATCGAGGTGAAGGCCCCCGGAGTTATTTACCGCCAGTCGGTAAACGAGCCCCTTCAGACAGGACTTAAGGCCGTTGATTCCATGATACCGATAGGAAGAGGCCAGAGAGAGCTTATCCTGGGGGACCGCCAGGTCGGAAAGACCGCTATCGCGATTGACACGATAATAAACCAGAGAGAAGAGGATGTTCACTGCATATACGTTGCCATAGGGCAGAAACAGTCAACAGTGGCCCAGGTAGTCGACAAGCTCAAGGAGCACGACGCCATGAGGTACACGACCATAGTTTCCGCCACGGCAAGCACCCCGGCTCCTTTCCAGTTTCTTGCTCCTTTCTCCGGTTGTGCCTTGGGAGAGTACTTCAGAGACACAGGCCGCCACGCACTGATAATATACGATGATCTTACGAAACACGCATGGTCCTACCGCCAGCTCTCGCTTCTCCTCAAAAGACCGCCGGGACGCGAGGCTTACCCCGGGGATGTTTTCTATCTTCACTCGAGGCTTCTTGAGCGCGCCGCCAAGATGAGAGACGAGGACGGCGGCGGTTCACTTACAGCGCTTCCGATAATCGAAACACAGGCAGGTGATGTGTCCGCCTACATTCCCACGAACGTGATTTCCATCACCGACGGGCAGATATACCTTGAGAGCGATCTTTTCTACTCGGGTGTGCGCCCTGCCATTAACGTTGGCCTTTCAGTTTCAAGGGTAGGGGGAAGCGCCCAGATAAAAGCGATGAAAAACGTTGCCGGAACCCTGAGGCTTGAGCTTGCCCAGTACAGGGAAGTCGAGGCGTTCGCGCAGTTCGCTTCCGACCTTGACAAGATAACGCAGAATCAGCTTGCCCGGGGAAGCAGGCTTGTTGAAGCTCTAAAGCAGGATCAGTACGAGCCCCAGGCGGTTGAAAAGCAGGTTCTTATAATATTCGCCGTTACAAACGGCTATGTTGACGACTATCCGATATCCGCGGTGAAAAAATACGAAAGAGAGCTAGGTTCTTTCCTTGAATCTAAGTACCCACAATATCTGGCGGAAATAAAAGAGAAAAAAGTTATTTCGGATGAACTTCGCCAGAAACTCGTGGCGGCTCTTGATGAACTTAAAAACCAGCTAGGAGAACTCAGCTGACAAACTAGCGGGAAGAGAAAATGGCAAGCCTGAAACAGATAACGACAAAGATAAAAAGCGTGAGAAGCACGCGGCGGATAATGGGAGCCATGAAGCTCATAGCCGCCGTGCGTCTGCAGAAGGCCCAGGCGGCGCTTATGGCCTACAGGCCTTATTCTGATGCGTACCGCGATGTGGTCCTAAACGTGGCGGCGCTTTCAGAATCAGAAGATCATCCACTTCTTCGGGTCCCGGAGGAAAAAACGAACCTGCATGTTCTGTTTTTTACTTCCGACAGGGGGCTTTGTGGAAGTTTCAACAGCGCCCTGATAAGGAACATGCAGCACTATGTCGAGGAGCAGAGCGAGGTTTTCGGGAACGTAAAGCTGAGTTTCGTTGGAAGGCGGGGACGGGATTATTTCTCTAAAGGCGGGATTGCCACGGGCAAATACTACACGGGAGTCAATGAAAAAAATTCCCGGAAGTTCTCAGAGGAACTGGCCGTGGCGCTAACAGAGGAGTTCAGAGTCGGGGAGAGTGATGAAGTAGTGCTTGCTTATAACCACTTTGTTTCCGCTATTTCCCAGAGGATGACGTTTGAGAGGCTTCTTCCGCTTTCGGCGCAGGAAACTGATGACGGCGATAAGGAAAGTTCTTCTGATTACATCTTCGAGCCGGAAAAAGAGCGGATAATAGGATCAATTCTTCCGAAATACGTTCAGGTCAGGATTGAGCGTGCCATGAACGAGTCGCTTACAAGCGAGCACGCGGCGCGGATGACCGCAATGGAAAACGCGACCAGCAACGCGGATGACGTTATAGCGAAACTCACCCTGCTTTTCAACAAGACCAGGCAGGCGATCATTACAACGGAGCTTATGGATATCGTTAACGGTACGGAAGCTCAAAGGAAAGGAGGCAACGAGTAAAGATGAGTATGGAAGCAGCGTTTACGGCAGGAGGGGCAGCCAGCGATACGGCAGGTGGAGCCAACGACCAGATGGGGAAAATAATTCAGGTAACGGGTCCCGTGGTGGATGTCGAGTTTTCAGAAGGAGACCTTCCCACGGTATTTACAGCTCTTAAAGTAACCAACCCGGCGCTTGGGGAAGCGGAGTGGAATCTGGTTCTCGAGGTAGCTCAGCAGCTTGGCGGAGGTCGCGTGAGGTGTATTGCCATGGACTCGACCGAGGGACTGAGAAGAGGGCAGGCAGCCCTTAACACCGGTGAAGGAATAACCGTTCCCGTTGGCAAGGAAGCATTGGGAAGAGTGCTTAATGTGGTAGGCGAACCAATAGACGAAGCGGGTCCCGTAGAGACTGAGGAGCGCTGGCCCATTCACCGTCCCGCGCCCGAGTTCGTCGAGCAGAGCACCAAGATGGAGCTCTTTGAGACGGGCATAAAGGTTATTGATCTTCTTGCTCCTTTTCTTAAGGGCGGGAAAATCGGTCTTTTCGGCGGAGCCGGGGTAGGAAAGACCGTTTTGCTGATGGAACTCATCCATAACATAGCCAAGGAATACGGCGGCTACTCGGTTTTCGGCGGAGTGGGAGAGAGAACCAGGGAAGGAAACGATCTTTACTGGGAGATGAAGGAATCAGGGGTTCTTGGAAACACTGGGATGATATTCGGACAGATGAACGAACCGCCCGGAGCCAGAGCCAGAGTTGCGCTTACGGCTCTTACGCTTGCTGAGTATTTCCGCGATACCCAAGGCCAGGATGTTCTTCTGTTTATTGACAACATCTTCCGTTTTACCCAGGCCGGTTCAGAAGTATCAGCCCTTCTTGGAAGAACTCCTTCAGCCGTAGGTTACCAGCCCACTCTCTCGACCGACCTCGGAGAACTCCAGGAAAGAATCACTTCTACTGTGAAAGGCTCAATTACCTCGGTGCAGGCGATTTACGTTCCGGCGGACGACCTTACGGACCCAGCTCCCGCGACTACATTTGCCCACCTTGACGGAACCATCGTTCTCTCAAGGCAGCTTACAGAGCTTGGAATATATCCGGCGGTTGACCCCCTTGACTCGACTTCCAATATTCTTGATCCGAGGATAGTGGGCGATGATCATTACAAGATAGCGAGGGATGTTCAGGAAGTTCTGCAGCGCTACAAGCAGCTCCAGGAGATAATCGCAATTCTCGGTATGGACGAACTCTCAGAAGAGGATAAGCTCACAGTTGCCCGCGCCAGAAAGGTCCAGAGATATCTATCCCAGCCTTTCCACGTGGCCGAGCAGTTCACGGGGACCCCAGGAAAATACGTCCCCATCAAACAGACCATACAAGCTTTCGGCGAAATTATCTCGGGCGACATGGATGGTATCCCCGAGCAGGCTTTCTACATGGTGGGCAATCTTGACGAAGTACGCGAGAAGGCGGCGGCAATCGCTTCCTGACGGGAGATCTCGAAATTGGCTGAAAAACTGAGACTGAAAATAATAACCCCGAAAAAACTCGTGTTTGATGGGGAGGTCGAGGAACTGGTCGCCCCGGGGCAGATGGGGGAATTCGGCGTACTCCCGGGTCACGTGCCTTTTCTCTCCGTGCTTTTTCCAGGGAGACTCAGGTTCAAAACCGAGGAGTCGGGGGAGAATACCCTCATAATCCACGGCGGCCTTGCGGACGTAAAGGATGATACCGTCAGTATTCTTACCGATCAGTCGGAGAATCCAGAAGAGGTAGACGTCGCGGCTGCGAGGAAAGACGCCGAAACTCTTCAAAAGGAACTTGATGAGCTTCAGGACGCGGGAGATTCGGAAAGAGAGGAGCTTGATAAAAAACTCAGGATAGCGCGTGCCCAGGCGGGGGAGTGATTGGAGATATCAATGGGCTGGACAAGCAGCGTTGCCCCTGTTCCCTCAAGTGTCATGTAGACTGGCTTTGTCAGTTTTTCCTGCATGGGATAGAGCAGAGCAATACATTTAACCCCGTACCTTGAAGCATAGCTTCCCATCTGATACATGTCCGCTTGTGATATTCCCAAATTCTTCTCTCCTTCGTCAAGCATCTTCCACTTCGCATCGGCGATCATAACGACGCGATTGCTCCCGTCCACGAAGGAAATGTCGGGTTTCATGTTGAAAACGTATCCGCCCGAATCTCTTAACCTAGCGAAATATTTACGGGGCCCCTGTTCCCTTACTTGGAGATCCCGTATTCTTGCCTCCGTGCGCAGTTCCGTGGCGACGTAGGCTTCAAACAGCCTGTTCATGTCGAACAGAATCGAGAGGCAGTTTTTCTTGCCAGCCACTACATCCGGGTAGAATCCCTCGAGGAGGTACCTACACTGACCGAATATTAGCTCGTATCGCTCGGTGAGGCGGTCGAAGCTCAATGAGTCGACTGTCACGGTGTCCGCTACGGAGTCGGTTACCGGTTCGAATTGCGCGAGGAGTTCGGAGACCTGCCGTAGTGCTCGGTTTCCCGTTGCCGCTTTCAGCAGTATTCCCAGCACGTATTTCAGTATCTGGTTATGGGCGTTGTCCGCGCTTAATTCGTCATACCGGCAGAAGAGCTTTTCCTTGTGGACGAGGTTGCGTTTGAACTGCTGCGCTATCATTAGTTTCCCCCGTAGCACGTTCAGGTTTTTCTCGCGGTGGACATACTTCCGGATCATGCCGCGTGTCAGTTGTATGCGCAACTGATCGCAGAAATGCAGTATGAATACGTCAAGGAGGTTGCGTTTCTGGGGGGAGATTCCCGCGGGGTCGACTTCATGGAGCTTAAGGTTGCGGGCTTTTGAAAGCATGCGTATAAGCGCGTTTTTGCTGGGTTCACTGTCTTCTGCCTCCGCGCCGTGGATCTTCGGAAGAATTTCTATGGACAGGCCCCCAAGCGAAATGACTCCGCAGTGTGACGCGAATTTTATTTCTCTATTTCCCCATGACCACGCTTTTACCGGTAGTTTCCTTTCGAGTTTTTCGAGCAGGTCGGCGTGTTTTTCTCCCAGTCCTCTTTGTCCGCCCGAGCGGGAGGGGATGATGGGAACCGATTTGTGCTCAATAACAGTGAGAATTTCGGCCATCAGTCGTTCTCTTCGTATATTTTTCTTATTGCGTCTGGGGTTATCTCGTCTTCAGGGGCTACCCGATATTCAGTTGAGTCCTCAAAATCGTCATGATCAAACCCGATGACTTTTTTTTCTTCTAATATTTTGTGTTTTATAATCTGCGGTTCGCGCGGTTCGGGTTTTTCTCCACCCGTTTTTACATCTCTGAATACGAGTTGAATCCTGTGCCAGTCATCGTAAAAATACTCCTGGAGAAGAGGAATAATCCGGGAAAGTAGTGCATTTTTAAGTTCGCTGAAATCCCGAACGTTAATAAGGTAGGAATGTCCGATGGTCATGTCCCTACTCAGAAGAAAACGGATTCGGTTATTTATTGCTTCAAGCAACGCGCGCAGGTTAATTGAGCCGCCCTCGCCGTCTTCTATATGTCCATTATTCTGCGAGCCTTTAATCAGGCTTGCGTCAGGCATGAGTTCTTTGAACTGGAATCTGCGGCGAAGCGCGGTGTCAAGAAGGGCGATTGAACGGTCAGCCGTGTTCATAGTACCGAAAACGTCCAAATTAACCGGAACCCCAAATTGCTCTCCTGAATAAGGAAGAGTCAGCGTCATCCCTATTCCTGACTTAGGCAATCCGTCTTGCCCGTATATTACCCTTTTATCTGTTTCAAGCAAGGTGATGAGTTCTCCGAATATGTTGGCGATATTTCCCCTGTTTATTTCGTCAATGAAAATGGCGTACTGTTGTCCTGGGTCTGATTTTGCCCTTTGGCAAATTCGCTTGAATACACCTGGAACGACCTCATATTTTACATTTCCGGTTTCTTTGTCTATGACAGGTCTTATCCCCTCAACAAAATCTTCGTAGCCGTAAGCCTGATGAAAAGTCACGAATTCAAACCGCTGGCCATGCAACTCGTGATCCGGTTTTTCTTCAGATCGTTCATCTGGTGCTTCTTGGTTCGGCCCAGCTTTCCATTTCTTAGCAAGTTCCACATGTTCTCTCCACTTAGGGTTTTCACCGCATTTCTCTTCCCAGTCATTGACAAGATACCATCTCTTGTTGGAATCCTGATCAAATACAAAAGGTGGACGGTATTTGTACGTGGGGGTTCGGGGAACGACTTCTGAATTTTGAGCAGCATGTTCTCTGAGCTCTGTATATATTGTGGAAGAGATGGTCTTACTCTTCGTCATAGGTTCTATTATCCGTGCATATTCGTGTTTTGAGATTTCGGCAAGTGTTGCCTTTGTTTCCAAGTACAGTACTCCGATGATTATGCTTAGCCACTGTGGGGCAGATGACTCAAATTCTTGGCGGAGCCAATTTTTTCTGGTTTGGTCTTGCTTTTTGCTTAGAGTTTCTGGCAACGGAATTTGTTTTTTGCCAGAATATTCTTTAGTTAGATTGCTGAGCCAGTAGGTCTTTCCGGTTCCAGGAGGGCCGTAAAGAATCAGATTCATGGTGTCTCCGCTCATTTTTTTGGTTGAGGGATTTTTGCCGATTTCCCCATCGGATTCCTTAGGTTCTTCCGTATTTTTATTTTGCCATTCATTCAAAGGTGGGTTATAAAAGTCAAGCTCGGAAGTTCCGTGCTCTTTTTCTTTCTCGCGTCGTATTTCAAGAAGAAGGTGGTCTATCTCCACCGGCGACAGTTTCCGACCCGCTTCTCCCTTAAACTTGCTGACAATTTCTTCTCGGTGGTATGTGCTGAATATGCGCTCAAAGTTGTCAGGGAAAAGTAGAAACAGGATCATGTGACGCAATGTCGGGTTTCCAGATTCTAAAATTCCATCCAGCCACTCTGCAAATTTCCAACAGTTGCTTTCTTTCAGATGCTCACCACGTTCCTGCCGGGGAAGTGTTTTGAAAGCGATTGTAAACCGAATAAAGAGTTTCCATTCCTTTTTCTGATTGGTTCTGAAGAAAGTCCCCGAAGATCCTATTCCTTTGAGGGTATCGTCTTTAAGCCATTTTGAATTTTCGGGAAAAGAGGCGTTGGAGAGCTTCCAGATGTTCTTGATTCTATCCCTTTTTTTTGACGGGGATATGCCTGTGTAGCTTGGACATAGGTGCACAAACCAGCATATTTCCGCAGCCAGTTGAATGATTTCAGGTACCCCTGATTTTTCTAGTTGAATGTTAAAGTTGGGATAGAAGCCCTTGTTATCAATTTGTTCTATAATGGAATCTAGCTTTTGAAGGTAATTGGTGTTCCACACCTCTCTATCTTCAAATATTCCATTGTCTGACAGCAGGGACGCGGTTTTCCAGTGATCAATAGCTTCCAGTACAGGTTCAGCGTTATTGTTCCCACCGATATAACGAGCCATCTTATAATTTTAGTGTCCCTTTCAGTTTAGCTGCACTTCGAGAACCCGCATCCCCTGCAGGTAACGCAACCGGATTCAAACGCAAGAGCCCTGCTTCCGCAATCCGGGCATTGCTCAAGCATAATATCTGTTGAAACCTTCTGGGTGGTGGAGTCTGCCTCTGCGATGGAACTGGTTTCGTCGCCGGATTTCTCCTTTGTTACGAAGTGACTTCTCAACACCTTCGCTATAGCATCAGGGACGGACATTATGACCCTTCCCCCTGAAAAAACTGGTGAGGAACCTCCAATGGCCTCCAGCTGTTCCACGACATCTCTGACATCGACCCCAGACCTCAGAGACAGAGATATCAGCCTTCCAGTTGCCTCAGCATCCGCCATCGTAGTAAATCCGGATTTTCCAATCTGGACGAAAACTTCAAACGGCCTGCCTTCGTGACTGTTGACAGTCACGTAGAGATTCCCGTACCCAGTTTTTATCGCCTCGGTAAAACCTTCCAGGACCTGTGGTCTCGTAACCGGTTTCACCGCTTCTTTTTGAAGGGGATGAGGGGATGGTGTGAGGTTGGAGTGGGTGGTTGACATCCCTTCATCCCGGGGTGGAGAGTTTGTTTCTTCTTTTTGTTTCGCCTGTTCTTCCGTTATGAGTATTCCTTCCCTGGAACCTTCTCTGTAGACGGTCACTCCCTTGCAACCGAGCTTCCAGGAGAGGAAATATATTTTCTCAACTTCCTCAAGGCTTATGTCCTTGGGAAGATTTACGGTGCTTGATATGCATGAATCTATGTGCTTTTGAATGGCGGCCTGCATGTGGACCCGAAGTTCCGGCTTTATCTCGTGGGAAGTGACGAAGGTGTCCGGAAGATCTGCCTCATCGTCCAGTCCGAATTTTTCCATGTACTCGGAGACAAGCGGGTGATAGACTTTGAACTCCCCTTCTGAAAGAGACTCTGAGCGCCTGAGATAGGAAAGGGCGAACATGGGCTCGACTCCGCTTGTGGTTCCCGCGAGAACCGAACCGCTTCCGACGGGGGGAACCGTGAGTATGCACGCGTTTCTAAGACCTTGCTTTTTTATTTTGCTCATCACGTTGTCGCGCATGCTTTTTACGAACGGATTCGCGATATGGGTTTTGAGGTCGAACACGGGGAAGGTTCCCTTTTCCTTGGCAAGGTCTGAGCTGGCCTCGTAAACTACGTTCTTTACGTGCTCGAAAAGTTCATCAGTGAACTTTACACCCTCGTCCGTATCATATTTTATGTTGAGCTTCGCAAGCATGTCTCCCAGGCCGGTGAACCCTACCCCTATTCTCCTTGACCTCATGGACGCTTTTGTCTGGAAGCTTATAGGATGTTTTTCAATGTTGTAGTCCAGTATGTCGTCGAGGAACCTGACGCTGTAGCGAAAAGCCTTCTCGAGTTCCTCCCATTGTATTGATGCATCTTCCTCGAAAGCGTTTTTGACGAACATTGAGAGATTTACGTTTCCAAGGCAGCAGTTCCCGTAATCCTCAAGCGCCTGCTCGCTGCACGGGTTCACGCCGTTTACTTCCATGTTGGCGTATTCGGTGGGCGAGTATTTTTTAACCGTGTCCCAGAAAATAAGTCCGGGCTCGGCCGAGGACCACGCTGATTTAACTAGCTTGTCCCATATCTGACGGGCCCGCACGGTCTTTTTCATTTCGGTTTTCTCGTTTGAGAAACTGAGTTCGTAATCTGTGTCTTTTTCCACGGCCTCCATGAATTTGTCATCCACCTTAACCGAGATGTTGGCGAACTGGACCTTTGACCTTGCCTCGTCGTTTTTTATGTCGAGAAAGTCTATTATGTCCGGATGATCAACCTTCATGGTTATCATCAGGGCCCCTCTTCTTCCCGCCTGTCCTATGGTCCCGGTCGTCGTGGAGAGAAGGTCCATGAAAGATACAGCTCCTGTTGAGTATATGGCTGAATTGTTCACCGGGGAGCCTTTCGGCCTCAGGAGCGATATGTCGGTACCGACTCCTCCTCCGAAAGAATAGGTCCTGGCGGCCTCCTTGCACCACTCAAATATTCCCTCTATGGAGTCTTCCTTTATGGGCATGTAGTAACAGTTAAGGAGCGTGGCTCTTCTATTCTGACCGGCGCCGAAGAGAATCCTTCCGCCGGGTATGAACTTGAAATCGGATAAGAGCCAGTAGAAATTTTCCTCCCACTGCTTTCTCAGTTCCTTTTTTTCTTCGGGGGAGGCTATTTCCCTGGCCACCCTTCGCCACATCTGTTCCGGAGTTTTTTCTATTATTTCTCCCTTTATGTCGCGAAGAGCGTATTTTTCGTAGAAAACACGTGCCCTGAGCTTGTCTCCGCCGAAGGCGTCAATTGTTTCTGCAGGAATATCTATTGTGTCACTTGGAGCTTTTGCATGTTCCGGAGAAGGTTCTTGAATCTGCGTTTCCTGTTCATTAACTGCTGTAGTTTCACGGTCGGATGTTCCATTCGCAACGGTTTCGGGGTGGTTTTTATCTCCGGGCACATTCTCCTCCTTGGTTGTTCCTTATAGATATTGTCTTCCGGTTTACGCACAAGATATGTTGCTTATCTTGTGCGTGAAGTCTATTTAAACACAATATATTGGGCACTGTCAAGAAATTATTTCGTTTTTGTGAAGAATAAATCAAGACAGTTTCTGGAGATGGAAATTATTGAGTCCTAAATTTCAATGAGATCAGATGATTAGCCGCGGATTATAAAAGTTTCCCGCTAACTTTCGGGTTGTTAAAATTTCCTCTGTATCGGGTCATCCTCTCACATGAATTGAGTTTCCGGGGAGAATATCAGCAATTTTTTGCGATCTGGTACCAAGGGGTGACTTCACATTGAATTTGCTTTCCCTGTGTTATACTCTCGAAGCATGAAGAATGAAGTTTCCCCAGCAGGTCGGTCAGAAGAAATTTCCGAGGTGCTGCGTTTCTGGTTCGGCGACCTGCGCGAGGGTGAACTGCCGGATAAAGAGAAGCAGATGACATGGTGGATGAAATCTGAGGAGTTTGACGATCTGGTAAGGCAGAGATTTGAGAAATATGTCCTGCTTGCTGAAAAAGGGGAGCTTTCCCATTGGCTTGAAACACCTCTGGGCACCGTGGCGTTTATAGTGGTTGTTGATCAGTTTCCAAGGAATATCTACCGCGATACCCCGGGAGCGTTCTCAAGGGATGCTCTGGCGCTTCGTGTATGTCTTGAGGGCATTGAGAAGGGCTTTGACCGGGGCCTCCACCCTACGCACAGGACATTTTTCTATCTGCCGCTTATGCACTCGGAGAGCCCGGAGATCCAACTCCTCAGCGTTCGGAAGTACTCCGCTCTTGAAAAAGAGTACACTACGCACCCGGAAATCAGGGAAACTCTCGCTTGTTCTGCGGATTTTGCGGGACGACACTTCGACATAATAAAAAGATTCGGAAGATATCCCCACAGAAACGCGGCTTTGGGAAGAGAATCTACCCAGGAAGAAACCGAATTTCTAAAAGAACCGGGAAGTTCCTTCTGATCTTTTTCCCCGACCTTCTTTGTTGTTTAAGGTTAATCAAGCGGGTATCTATATGACGGCCGCGTCTGAGGACGGGCGTATTTTTGTATCGGAGAGGGCATTAGATTGAACATTGAGGAAATAATCGGGAATTATATACTTGACTAAGCTGCATGTAAGATGACTGCTAAAGAAATACGTACTGTAGAGTTTGTCGTTCTGCCTACCTCCAAGGCAAAGGCAACAAAGATATTCCAGATAGCGGGGGCCTGTAGATACGTCTGGAATCATTTTCGGGAGAAGAACCTTGCCGACTACCAGGCATTCAAAAATGGTAAGGGGCAGAGACCAAGTACAAGTTATTTCTCCCTCGGCGTTGATTTCACCAAGCTAAGACACAAGACAGACTGGTTGCAGGATGTTCCCGCTAATCCAATAAAATATACACTCAAGTATTTTGCGGACGCACTGAAAGAAGCGATGGCTGGGAAGAAGGGTTTTCCGAAGCCTAAGAGCAGAAACAGGCACGCACCGAGCTTCACACTTCCAAGCAAAGAGAATTTCAGAATAAAGAATGTTGATAAAAAGTACTCTCTGCTTCTTATCCCCAGAGTCGGTTGGGTAAAGATGACCCGAAGTGGAGGCAATATCTGGGAAGACGGCATCGCCAAGCAGGTAGTACTTCGCTATGACGGGCACAGGTGGAGAGCCTTTGTCTCCTATGAAGTTGAGGTGGAAGAAAAAATGGACGATGGGGAAGTTCTTGGTGTTGATATGAATGTACGCCAGATTGCTACTTCGGATGGAGATTTCTATCATCTGCCCGATTTAAAGAAAAAAGAAGCAAGGCGGAAGCGGTACCAGAGAAAGATGGCAAGGCAGGTAAAGGGATCTAACAGACGGAAAGACACGAAGAAGAAACTTAGGAAAGTAAGCAGAAAGATAGCCAACATCCGCAAGAACTGGGTTCATCAAACTACGAAAGAAATTTCCGGGAAATGCGGAACGGTAGCAGTGGAGAACCTCAAGGTTAAGAACATGACCGCTTCTGCAAAGGGTACTGTAGAGAATCCGGGAAAGAATGTAAGGCAGAAGGCGGGACTTAACAGGGCGATACTTGATACAGCCTTCGGAGAAGTAAGAAGAAATCTTGATTACAAGTGCGGGAGGCTTGTGGAAGTAAACCCCGCATACACGAGTCAGACGTGTTCGCGTTGCGGACACGCAGAAAAAGAGAACCGTAAAACCCAAGCGCGGTTCCAATGTGTGAGTTGCGGGTTTGTGTCCAACGCGGATACGAACGCCGCGACAAACATAAGGCGTCTGGGAATGGCGCAACTGCACGAGGAGGAGCGTTCTGGTAGTAGACAGACTCCTGTGAACCGTGAAATTGATATGAGGCTACACAATGGTTAGTCAAGTATATATTTCCCAAATAATCAGCCGTACTTATCTTGGCAATCCAGTTGAATCGTGGCTCTGGGCGCTCGGAGCGGCAATTGTTTTAGCCTTTGTCTTTAATTTTATTCTCAAGAGGTTTGTAAGGTCGTTTGCCAGCTTTGCCGAGAAGACAGAAACCGATTTTGACGATCTGGTTTCGGCGCTCGTGGAGAAAACCAGCATAGTGCTGATCATAATTTTTTCGGTCTATGTGGCAACTTTCTTTCTTGACTTAACCGGGCAGCTGAAGGAATTACGAAAAAGCGTGGTAGTCATCTGCCTTCTCGTTCAGGTTGGTTTCTGGGGAGGGGGCTTCATTGATTATTACGTAACGAAGAAGCTCTCGAAAATCGGCGTCGGCGCCGGTGCCTCCATAACGCACATAAGGAGCCTCGGTTTTCTTGCGAAATCGGTTCTTTGGGTAATCCTCGTAATTCTGACGATCGACAACCTTGGTTTTGACCCGACCACTATAATCGCGGGACTCGGCGTGGGTGGTATAGCCGTGGCGCTTGCTCTTCAGAACGTCCTGGGCGACCTGATAGCTTCGCTTTCCATTATTTTCGACAAGCCTTTTGAGGTCGGCGATTTCATAGTCATAGACAATATGAGCGGAGACGTGGAACACATAGGGCTTAAGACCACTCGTCTCAGGAGTCTCTCGGGTGAGCAGCTTGTTTTGTCGAATAACGACCTGCTGCAAAGCCGCCTGAAAAACTACAAGAGGATGGACACCCGCAGGATTCTTTTCTCCCTCGGCGTTGTTTACGAGACATCCTACGATGACCTTGCGAGAATCCCCGGACTGGTAAAGGAAATAATAGACGCCGAACCGAAGGCGAAATTCGGCAGGGCGCATTTCAGCAGTTACGGCGATTTTGCCCTTAACTACGATATAGTTTACTTTGTTCTTACTCCTTTGTTTGACGATTACATGGATACACAGCAGAGCGTTAACCTCAAGATATTCCAAAGGTTCGCCGAAGAGGGAATAGAGTTTGCCTATCCGACCCGGAAGGTTTTTCTTGATTCGACGCAAGCTGCGTCGCCCGGTGCGGGGGCGGGAGACTGAGTTGGCCAAAAAAGCGTGGGGAGGACGTTTCGCTTCCCGGACACACAATATCGCCGAGAAGTTCTCGGAATCGGTAAGTTTCGACAGGCGTCTTTACAAAGAAGACATAAGGGGGAGTATCGCCCATGTGAAGATGCTTCGCGAGACCGGGATTATTCCCCGCAAGGATGCGGCCCGGATAACCAAGGGTCTGCGGGAAATCGAAAAGGAAATAGACCGCGGGGAGTTCGTTTTCAGCGAGAGCTGCGAGGATATCCATCTCAATATAGAAAAAAGGCTTATCGAGAAAACGGGATCTTCAGGCGCCATGGTACACACCGCCAGGAGCAGAAACGACCAGGTTCTAACTGACACCAGGCTTTACCTGAGGGGGGAAACAGAAGAGATAATTTCACTTGTGTGCGCCTTGGCGGAGCAGTTCGTCGAGCTCTCCGCAAAGAACCTGGAAGTGGTACTTCCTCTCTATACCCACATGCAGCGCGCACAGCCGGTACTTCTCTCTCACCATCTTCTGGCATACTACGAAATGCTGAAGCGCGACCGCGAGAGGTTTCTTAACTGTCTTTCCAGGGTGGATGTGAGCCCGCTTGGAAGCTGCGCCGGGGCGGGAACCTCGTTTCCGATAAACAGGGAGATGACCGCCGAAGATCTGGGTTTCAAGTCGGTTTCCAGAAACAGCATTGATGCGGTGAGCGACCGTGACTTCTGCGCGGAGTTTGTATTCTGCTGCTCGGTTCTTATGATGCATCTAAGCAGGCTTTCAGAGGAACTTGTTTTGTGGAGTGCAAAGGAGTTTGACTTCGTCAACCTCGGGGACGGGTTCACTACGGGTTCAAGCATAATGCCCCAGAAAAAAAATCCCGACATGTCGGAACTCACCCGGGGGAAAACCGCCAGGGTCTACGGAAACCTCGCCGCGCTTCTGACTCTGATGAAAGGACTTCCGCTTTCCTACAACAGGGACATGCAGGAGGATAAGGAACCTCTTTTCGATACGGCCGACACTGTAAAGCTTTGCCTTCGGGTTAATATCGAAATGCTCAAGACGCTTGAA
The DNA here is from genome assembly GCA_965208155.1 of Thermodesulfobacteriota bacterium. Classification (GTDB taxonomy): domain Bacteria; phylum Desulfobacterota_D; class UBA1144; order Nemesobacterales; family Nemesobacteraceae; genus Nemesobacter. Next base: position 898,094 of record OZ242322.1, on the reverse strand, counting down.
TTCAAGGAAGAAAACATGAAAAAGGCGCTTGGGGGAGGCTTCGTGACCGCGACCGACGTGGCGGACTATCTTGCCCGCAAGGGTGTTCCGTTCCGTTTGGCCCATGAGACCGTGGGGAAGATAGTTTCTTACGCCGAGGGGGGCGCAAAGGAACTCTCGGATCTTGAGCTCTCCGAGTTCCGCAGGTTTTCCAAAAAAATCGACGAGGACATCTTCCAGATGATAACGCTCTCGGGTTCTGTTGAGAGCAGGAGTTCTCTGGGCGGTACTTCAACCTCGAACGTAAAAAAAGAGATAGCAAACGCCAGAAGGTTTCTCAAAAGATGCATGTAGCCGTTTTTCCGATCGGGTCGGCAATGGTTTTCATTCTGTTTACGGTGCGCCATGGGTTTTGAACTTGGGGGACTTTACGTGATTACCGACGAGGAACTGATTCCGCGCGGTTCTTTCTGCGAAACAGTTGAGAAATCGTTGGCGGGGGGATCTCGAATCGTCCAGTTAAGGGATAAAACTTCCCCGCGCTCAGAAGTTGTCGCCCTTGGCCGGGAGCTTCTCGGTATTACGAAGAGATACGGCGTGCCGCTTATAGTAAACGATTCCCCGGAACTCATGATGGAAATAAAGGCCGACGGGGTGCATCTGGGCGAGGACGACCCGAACATAATACCCACTAGAAAGAAGCTGGGTAACGGCGCCATCATAGGCGTTTCATGTTACGGTTCTCTTCCAAGAGGCATACACGCCGAGAGGATGGGTGCCGATTATGTTGTTTTCGGCACACCCTGGGCCACTCCTACAAAGCCCGGCAGAATCCCTACCCCTTTTGAAACTCTGATCGAGGCGAAAACCGCTATTACCGGAATCCCGATATTCGCTATAGGGGGAATATTCCCCCACAACGCGGCGCAGGTACTCGCTACCGGGGTGGACGGTGTAGCGGTCATAACAAGCGTTTTCGGTTCGAACGACCCGGAGAAGTCCTCAAGGGATCTTTGCTCCGTCCTTGAAAAGCGCTTGGCTGTATGATCATGCGGGCGGGGGAGCAGGCCTCAAAGAAACACAAGTGAACCGAGCAAGAAAGAAAGGGGAAGCCACGTAGAGATCGCTTCCCCCTTTTTGTTTGTTTTGCCGCAATCGTTCTTTTAACGGGGGAGGAAGGCAAAAATCCGCTTCGGTTTATTTTTCTTCCGTGCCGTTTTTCCAAGAGACCAGGAAGAACATAGAGGATGCTATCAAAAGCAGATTGAATATAGTGTTTTGAGAAGCATTCCCAGTCTCCGGTGCCGCGACTGCACACCCTTTCTTGTTGCTGCTAGCTTGAGGCGGATCCGGATAAAAACCGGAACCTAAAATAAAATCTTCATTGCCGAAAAGCTTCACATTTACACCGTAGACAATTTTCCGCGAAGTTCCGGTGGCTTTTCCCTTTTCATTGACTTCGTCTCCGGAGAAAGAAGGATTGTCCCACTTGTATTCTGCAAAGCCATCTCCTTGGTATACCGCCTTGTCAATTTCATGGCCTACATCTTTACCATCTCCGTCCAAGACATGGAGGGTTGTGCCTTCGAGGCCGGGGTTGTGTGCGTTAAAAACAACTATTTCGCCTCCCTGGGGTCCGCTGGGACGTTGCATGATGAACAGATAAATAGCGCCATTGTTCCAGGCTTTATCGTCTCTGAACTCTCTTAGGACGGCGAAGGTCTCACTCGCGGTGCTGGTCTGCCCGATACGGTCTTTCGCGTTCATAACGAAACTTTTCAAAGTCTCCTTGTCCACTACGTCGTTAGCTGCTGTCTTAGCGGAAGCCGGAGCGACCATAAAAAGACCTGCCAAGATTGAGGTGAAAAGCATTGTAGAAAGCTGTTTCTTCACGATATCGATTCCTCCCAGAACCTAAAATTTGCTATTTAGATTCTGCTTTTTTTCTCCGACGGAGTCAAGCAAAATATTAGGGTGTGCTGCCGATAAAATGCCGAATTCCAAGAGCGGCGTCGAAGAAGAATTTTCTTGAAGGTAAGTTATGCGAGAAATCCGCAAAGTGTCGCGTGGAAGACATTTTAGTCCTCAAACAGTCATTTGAAACCGCACTGTTTCAACGCGTGGTTTGTAACTGACGAAGCAATTCCAGCGGTAAGCTTTATTCGGGTTTTGAGCATATGACGAGATGATTTGAAGCTCTTCCCTCGTCAACCAGTCTTAGATAAGTATCGAAATACTCAATGTGATAGCGGGTGTTTTCCTCTCCTTGCTCTTCTGCAATCACGGATGAGTGCTTTTTGTAGGCGTCCCCCCAGTTTTTCACCTGAACCCGGAAATCCGCCACGTACTCGGTTATTTCCTCGATACGGAATCCGGCATCCTCAAGCTTTTCCCTGTAACTTCCAAGCGAATCGTAATATTGCGGGATGAGGTAGCCTCTCGCCATTTTCTGTTTTGTTTCCTCGTCGCCTGATATCTCGAAGGTGCCGCTTAAAAACGCCCATGTGCCGGAGGGCTTAAGCACCCTGAGAACTTCCCTGAAAAGTCCCGTCTTGTCGGAGAACACGTTCAAGACGTTAAGACTTATGGCGAGATCAAATGTGTTTTCCGAAAACGGCATTTCCATAGCGTCACCCAAATGAAATTCCATTTGTTCCTCAAGCCCGGAGTTCTTCGCAAGTTTTCCCGACACGTCCACTCCAACCTCGTTAATTTCTATTCCCGACACCCTGCAACCGGTCCTGTCGGCTATGTATACCGCCGGACCGCCCGCACCGCTTCCGACGTCAAGCACGTGGGTTGTTTTCTCTATGCAGAGGCGGGGAATCAGCTGGTCAAGATAACGGGGAGTAATGAACGACTGCTGCCCTATGTCGTCTTTTGTTCCCCATATGGATTCCCTTATGAGCCTGTTCGCGGGACTGTCGAGCTGGTGAAGCTCGGAGTAATCTACCCCTATGGATTGTTCGTTCATATGCCTTGCCCCCCTCCGTTCAGGTTCTGAGGTTTCAATTGAATTTACACTTTGCCCGTATGAAAACAACCCCCCGAAGCCTGTGAAGGAGAAAGTTGTCGTACGCAACGGATAAAAAAAGGGGATATATCAGGAGTTTTTCTCTTGACATATCCCCGGGAATGTTAATCGCGTACGACGAAATCATTGCGACACGATTTTCTGAGACTACTAGAAGATCGCGACGTCAAAGTCGTAGCGGAAACCGAGACTTATGGTATTTTCGGTTTCTCCCTCTTCGTGGTCCGTAAGCACCCACTCTACAAACACGTCGGTACTAGGATGCACTTCCTTTACCAGAGTGACGTTGCCGCCGAGCTTTTTCTTGGAATCAGCTCCGTCTACGTCATCATCATAAGTGAAGAATCCCGCAAGCGCTGTCATCCCGCCGCCGAAGGAAAGGGCTCCCGCCACGTCAAGAGTGTAGGGATTGGTCTCGGACCCAACGTCAGGATCGATTTGTATATACTGGTAAGTAACAGCCAGGTAGAGATTCTCTGTAGCGTTAAAGCTTGCGCCGACGCCGAAGATATCCCTCTTGCGATTTTCATCATCCTGGTTTTGCCGCAGATAGGATGTGCCCACGTAAAGGGGTCCGCCGCTGTAGCTGAGACCCACGGAGGCCGCGTCAACATTGTCAGAATGAGTGCCTCCATCATTGCTTCCCGACGTGCCGTCTACCTGCACGCCAGCGTCTATACCGAGGTTCCCGACGCTGTTTGCGTATCTTACAAGGTTGCTGCTGCGGAAAGGACCCTCGTTGTCATACCCGAAGGGGCTTGCCCTGTGATAGAAAATATCCGTTACTTCTGCAACGATGTTATAGTGCGGATCCCACTGCTTACCTATGCCTACAAAGCCGAGATCCGAGCTTTTAAGACCCACGTAGGCTTGGCGGGCGTCGCCGAAGTTTCCGTTTTTCTCAATATCGACATCCCATTCACCGTGGAGAACCGCGGTAAGCGTGTCGCTTATCTGTGTGTTGGCCTTGATGCCGACCCGCGAGAGCGCGTCGGTGATGTCGGTTGACCCCCCGTCAGCGTCGTTGTAGGTGACCCTCGGCCAGAACCTGCCGTAAATAGAAACGTCGGTATCTTTTATGACCGGCGCTTCCTCCATTTCCATTGTTTCCTCAGGCGCTGCTTCCTCCATTTCCGCGCTGCCCTCTCCTGCGGATGCCGGAATCGACATCACCAAGGGTATGGAGGCAAGCAGACATACCATAAAAATGCTATTAAAAAAGCGACTCATAATTTTTCCCTCCTTAATACAAATCTGCTTTTATCTGTTTAAAAACCTGTAATGTTTTTTCTTCCGGGTGAGAATTTACAAGCGGATTTTAAAAACCCCTGGACAATAAAAACCGAAGAACTTCAAAAACAGGGTTCTTACCAGTCCAGTTACTTAGCAAACATACCTCTCCTCCGAAACTCTACCATAAAACAAAGAGCATTTTGAGAGAATTTTCTGTGCTGAACTTTCCATCCTTAAGAAGTCAGGTTGGTGGTCGATTCAGTCGCTGAAATTAAAGACGGTACCTTTTCTTCTTACGTCAGTTTTTTCCGAGAGGGCGTGAGAGACTATGGGAAGTGCTATTGTGGCGTCGCAGTAGCACTGCACAAGGCTTCCTTCGGGATCTTCCTTTCCCCAGGAAACCGCCTCTTCGAAAGTGCACCCCGAAAGTCCTCCCCACTGCGGAGAGTCGGTCGTGACCTGAATCGCGTACTTATGAGGATAATAGGTTTCCTGCTCTCCAGTGCCCTTGCGGTTAAAGCCGGATTCTCTTCCCGGCACCTTCCTGTCCTCGTAAAGAAGGTCGCCCGTTACGGCGAAAAGCTGAATAAAGTCTTTCGGAACTCCGCCACCTATGTAGACGACTCCCGTATCGGTCACGCACTTTCCCATCTCCATGAATTCCACGTAGTCCTGTATGGCGTCGATTGTGAGGTGATGTCCCCTGCTTTCGGCTATGAGCGCCGCGTCTCCGTAAGGACTGTCTGCTATGGCGGGACAGAAAACGGGAACTTCGTTTCTCGCCGCGGCGGCTATGATGCAGTTTATGTTTTTTTTATCTAGCCACTGTCCGCATCTTTTTAGAAATTCCCTTGAGGAATAGCTTCGGGACTTATCAAGGGTCATTATGAACTCTGCCAGGAGTTCCGTCATCTCAAGGTAGTCGGGTTCTTTTCCGTAAACGTCGTAGTAGCGGTTTATCCCCTCGGCAAAAAGCCTGCTGTCGTCTTCATTCGGGCTTCCCTGCCAGTACGAAAACCCCATCGCTTCCACTATGTCCTCGGAGATGTTGGCGCCAGTGGGAATCAGCACGTCCATGTAGCGGTTCTCGATCAGCCAGTTTATTATCTTCCACTGCCCGGTAGTGGAAAGGGAGCCCGCATATCCGAAAAAAATGGTGAGATCCGGGGCTTCCACCATCTTGCGGAAAACATCAGCGGCCCTGGCAAGGTTTCTTCCCTGAAATCCCGTTTCCGCCATTTCCTCAAGCAGCCTTGAGATCGGCTTTTCGGGCAAAACCTCTATCGCTTTTACCTTTTTGCGCAGATAGTCCGGATTTTCCGCCATCTGTTTCTCCTTGTCCTCAGACTCTTATGTCAACAAGCCTTTTCGGCACGTAGATGAAGTTCTTTATCTCCCGCCCCGCTATGTACTCCGCCACTTTGCTGTCGGAAAGCGCCGCTTCCCTCGCCGCTTCCTCATCAGCGTCCGCGCTTATGGAAATCTGGTTTCTCACCCTGGAGTTAACCCTGACGGGTATGGTTATCTCCGCACTCTCAAAAACTTTCTCGTCCCACTTTATCCACTCCTTATCAACCAGGCTTTCGCTTTCTCCCGAAAGCTCCCAGAGTTCTTCCGCGAAATGCGGGGCCATGGGGTATACAAGTCTCGTTATCGCAAGCAGCCCCGCGCGGGCATCTTCCCCCGGCACGCTTTTTTCCTTCCAGGTGGCGCCAAGTTCATTGAAAAGCTCCATTATGGCCGATATGGCGGTGTTGAACTTGAAGCTCTCTATATCCTCCGTGACTTTCCTGATTGTCCTGTTGGTCGCGGCCGCAAGCGCTTTGGCTTTTCCCTCCGCGGGAGGTTCGCTGCGCTGTTTTTCGTTTTGCGGCTCTGAGAAAAACTCCGTCGCGAAACGCCATACCCTGCCGAGAAACCTGAACATTCCGTTCACCCCCCGCTCGCTCCACTCAAGGTCTTTTTCCACGGGGGCGGCAAACAGCATGAACATCCTCACTGTGTCGGCTCCGTAATGCGCTATCATGTCGTCGGGATCCACCGTGTTGCCGAGGGATTTTGACATCTTGGCCCCGTCTTTTACCACCATCCCCTGGGTGAGGAGATTCTCGAAGGGTTCATCGAGCTTGAGAAGGCCGATATCGCGAAGCGCCTTTGTGAAGAATCTTGAGTAAAGCAGGTGCAGTATGGCGTGCTCTATTCCGCCTATGTACTGGTTCACCGGAAGCCAGTAAGAGGCTTTTTCGGGGTCGAACATGCCGTCTTCAAAATCAGGGGAGGCGTACCTGAGAAAGTACCAGGATGACTCCATAAAGGTATCCATCGTGTCGGTTTCACGTCTCGCGGGCTCTCCGCAGGCTGGGCAACTTGTAGCGATGAAGCTTTCGATCTTGGAGAGAGCCGGAATGCGTTCTCCGTCAATATCTATTTCAAGCGGAAGCTCCACGGGAAGATCTGAGTCTGGTACGGGCACTTCTCCGCAACGCTCGCAGTAGATTATGGGTATCGGCGCTCCCCAGTAGCGCTGCCTTGAGATTCCCCAGTCCCGAAGACGGTAGTTGGTCTTCGTTCCGCCCGCGCCGTTTTCCCGGAGAAAACCGGCTATTTTTCCGAAGGCTTCCTGCGAGGTAAGCCCCGAGAGCCACTCGGAATCTCCCAGGACCCCTTTTTCCGTAAACGCCTGGCCCCCGATGTCAAAATCGCTTCCGTCTTCTGGAAAAATCACCTGTTTTATCTCGAGGCCGTATTTTTTCGCGAATTCCCAGTCCCTCTGGTCGTGCGCGGGAACGCTCATCACCGCCCCCGTTCCGTAGCTCATCAGCACGAAATTCGCGATCCACACCGGTATTTTCTCTCCGCTTATCGGGTGAGTGGCGCCTATTCCGAGGGGGACCCCGCTTTTTTCCATGGTCTCAATCTCCGCTTCGGAAACCGGGGCCTTGCGGCAGCGGGAGATAAAATCCGCAACCTCGGGACGCTCCTTTGCCACCTCGCCCGCAAGCGGATGCTCGGGCGCAAGCGCCAGGTAGGTCACTCCCATTATCGTGTCAGGCCGCGTGGTGAATATCCTGAGGGGGTTGCTCTGCCCGTCAACACAGAATTCCGCCTCCACTCCCTCGGATCTGCCTATCCAGTTTTTCTGCATGGTTTTGACGGCGTCGGGCCACCCCGTCATCCGCTCAAGCTCGCCCAGCAGTTCTTCTGAGTAGTCGCTTACCCTGAGGAACCACTGCGGTATTTCCTTTTTTTCTACAACCGCCCCCGAGCGCCACCCCCTGCCGTCGATTACCTGCTCGTTTGCGAGCACAGTCTGGTCAACCGGGTCCCAGTTCACAACCGAGGTCCTTTTGTAGGCGAGACCCTCGCGGTGAAGCCTGGTGAAAAGCCACTGCTCCCAGCGGTAATATTCAACATCGCACGTCGCAATTTCCCTGCTCCAGTCATAGCTGAATCCAAGACGCATGAGCTGCTGTTTCATCTGCTCTATGTTGGCCCGCGTCCAGGTCGAGGGATGTATGGCGTTCTGTATGGCCGCGTTTTCGGCGGGAAGGCCGAAGGCGTCCCACCCGATGGGATGGAGGACGTTAAACCCCCTGGCTCTTTTGAATCTCGAGACGACGTCCCCGATGGTGTAGTTTCTCACGTGCCCCATGTGGATTCTCCCCGACGGATAGGGAAACATCTCGAGGACATAGTACTTTTTTCCGCGGGCGCGCTCCGAGACTTTGTAGGCGGATTTTTCCGCCCAGAGTTCCTGCCATTTTTTCTCGATTTCCTGGGGTTTGTAATCCGCCATTTTCTCGGGGGAAAGCGCCTTTGGGGTTCGGGTGTGAGATTTCTGTGAATGCGCTCTTATTCTAATTAAAACCCTCACTGCTTTCAAACACTAAGACCGGGATTCAGCTCTTTCGCCACCAGTCGTCGTTTGTGTTAAACTCTCTCTGGCAAGCAATGAGTTCCAGTGAATTCTACGAAACAACCCGGGCGCTTGGAAATTACCTGCGCTTCTGCAAGGAGATCGGTATAGAGGAATTGCCGTTGGGAATCGTTGCGGGAGGGACCGAAATAGCGGACACGGAGAAAAACGAAATCTCTCTTTCATCTGATTCCGGAAAGCGGGGCGGTCCATCAGCCGCAACTGCCCGGACGCTTTCGGAAATAAGAGAAGAGCTTGGAGACTGCACAAGATGCCGTCTCTGCGAGACGAGAAAGAGTATAGTGTTCGGCGAAGGCAACCCCAACGCCAGACTGGTATTTGTCGGAGAGGGACCGGGAAGGGACGAAGACATACAGGGAAGACCCTTTGTCGGAAGGGCGGGACAGCTGCTTACGAAGATAATTGAGGCTATGAAGCTTAAGAGGGAGGACGTGTACATATGCAACGTGGTAAAATGCCGGCCTCCTGGAAACAGGAATCCGGAACCTGATGAGGTGGCAAGCTGCGAACCGTTTCTCGCGAAACAGATAGAGAGCATAAATCCCGAGATCATAGTCTGTCTCGGAAGCGTCGCTACCGGATTGATGCTCAAGCTTAAGAACTTCAAAATGGGGCAGCTGAGAGGCACTTTTCACCAGTACGGAAACTCAAAGCTTATGATTACGTACCACCCCGCCGCGCTTCTTCGAAACCAGTCTTTTAAGAAGCCGGTCTGGGAGGACATGAAGCTTGTCATGAAGGAACTCGGCATACCTGTCAGCGGGTGATTAGCTCAGTGGATTAGAGCACAGGCCTCCGGAGCCTGGGGTCGGGGGTTCGAATCCCCCATCGCCCGCCATTACAGACTCGTTTGGCATTTTGATGTCTTTGCGGAATTCAGGTTAAAACTACATTCATAATTCACCGGATTTCACTACTGTCCCAACGTTTTTCTTCCAGCGTCATGTAACTGATTGATTACACACACTAAATTGGCAACATTGGGGTGTCACCGATTTGAACTTTAAAAACCAACGCCCAATTAAAAAAAGGGGACCACTCTTGGAGGCAAATATCATGCATACAGGAAAACTGGTTTTCTCACAACTCATGGATCACCTATCCTATTCCTTTTGGCTTTCACTTTTGCCATCCTGATTGTCGTGTTATACCAATTTCCGAAAAACAAAATCAGCCGTGAAATGCTCGTCAGCATTAACGTGAGCATTTAGTTGATTTAATGCTCGAATAAATGCTCGTCAGCATTAACGTGAGCATTTAGTTGATTTAATGCTCGAATAAATGCTCGTCAGCATTAACGTGAGCATTTCTTAAACTCATGTCGTGCGCATCTGCCTCGTCCCGGAGGTTGGAGATCAGTGTTCTCCTGCTGCAACTCGGTCATTAGCCGGTGTACCTGATTGCGGTCAAAGCGGGTGATCTGCCGGATCTCTTTATTGCTCAAGCCTGGTTCACCCCGACGGGCGCGCTCCATCAGAATGCTCAGCACTCGGGTTTTGGCGGCTTCCCAGTCAATGCGTCGGCGTACTTCACCTTGATCGCCTTCATACAGGCGGTTGTACAGGTCCGGGTTTATGCACCAGTAGGATCCTCGTCCCTTGCCGCCGTGTTCAATATAACCCTCGGACTCCATACCCGAGAGCCTCTCGCGGATTTCAGGCTCGTTCCGTTGGCAAAGGGTTGCCGCTGTGCCAGTGTCTATCTCCGGGTGCTTAAGCAGGTACTGCAACAGCAACAGTTTATCCACTTCCAGATTACGCCCGTGATCACTCTCCTCGGCTACGAACAGGCGAAAAGCAGCATTAAGGTCCCTTTTAGCGAAACCCACCAGAACGGATTCGCCGACTTCGCGGATATAAGGCGGCTCCTTGCCTTCAATAAGCAAGGCGGAAAACATACGGTTTATCCCCAGGTTACTGCGGTTGACAATGCGCAGACGAGTTAGAGCTTCAACCAGCAAAGGGTTTCTGGAAGCGGGTTGATGATGAAGAATGTTGTCAGGCGTAATACCTGCGATAAAACCGCCGTTGTTACTGATCTCCAGCCGGCTGGGATACAGCTTGACCATTACTGGTCCCCCTATGCGCAGGTCAGCGTGGCAGAATGCATTCATCAACGCTTCCCGTACGGCAATTTCTGGCCAAGTACGATATTCATAGTGGAACAGACCCTGTTTGTAGGTGGTGATGGGGTTGAAGGGCACAAGTAGTTCTTCAATGCGCTGCACAGATAAGGGCAAAGCGCTGATGCGATCTTCCCGGACACTGTAATCAGTATCGGAAGTCATCTGCAGGAAGGTCCAGTTATGACCGGGCAGATATTCTCGGATGGCGGCTTCGCTGCCTGCCAGCAGAATTGCAGCCCTAGTGTAGTGTCCTAATTATACTTTTAACTATTTTGTTCCGCAAGCGTTTTCCGACCTCTTCCTACTTTCTTCATTATCCCCTCCACAGATTTCGTCCATACCAGCGGTCGAGGATTCTCGTTGTACGTATCCAGATAGCTCTTTATGCATTCTTCTAATTGCCCAACAGAAGTGAATACCCCTCGACGTATCTGTTTCTCCGTAAGAGTTGAAAAAAAACGCTCCACCATATTCAACCACGAAGAACTTGTCGGTATAAAATGCAGATATATCCGCTTCTTGTTCTCAATCCATTCAAGCACATCCTTGTGCTTGTGCGTGCTGTAATTGTCCAGAATGATATGTATCTCCAAACCTTTCTCTACCGTCTTCTCCACTTGCTTGAAAAACTGCAATACCTCCTGATGACGGTGCTTTCGGTAGGACTTCCCTATCACTTCCCCAGACGCTATGTTCAGAGCCGCAAACAGCGATGTCGTTCCATGACGCTTGTAGTCGTGCGTCATCGTGCCGCATCGCCCTTTTTTCAGCGGCAGTCCAGGCTGAGTCCTGTCAAGCGCCTGTATCGAACTCTTCTCGTCAAAACTGAATACCACCGCATTCTCCGGCGGATGCATATACAGCCCCACCACATCCGCAAGCTTCTCTTCAAACTTCGGATCGTTGCTCAGCTTAAACGTCTTTATCAAATGGGGCTTAAGCCCATTGGCAATCCACACTCTGTTTACAAAACTGTGGGTAGTTCCCATAGCCCTGGCCATGCTGCGACACGACCAGTGCGTTGCATCCGAAGGAGTGGTCTGTGTCGTCGCTTCAATTATCCTTGTGCTCAACTCCTGCTGCTCCTCGGTATTCTTCCCGCCATGATTGCCTCCCCGGGGACGTTCCTTCTCTATACCTTCGATCCTTTCCTCCGCAAACCGGTTGCGCCACAGACTTACTGTGGGCTGGGACAGTCTGAGTTCAGCGGAAATCTCTTTGTTCGTCTTTCCCTCAGCCGCCATAAGCACGATGCGAACTCTCTGGTGGAACCCTACCGATATGCTCCGTGATAATGAAAGACGCTTCAGCTTTTCCCCCTCTGCTTCCGATAATTCTATTGCTGCCGCTATACGCATTAATTCTCCTCCAGGTTATGGTATACTTTATTGTACCACACCAAGAGGATAATTAAAGATATAATTAGGACACTACACTAGTGAGTTTGCTGCGCCTGATCAGTCCAAGCGTGGTGAGCATCTCTACATCGGAGAGTCGGAGCAAATCATCTGGGGCTCTCTCCTTGCGAGCCTGATTCCGGAGGGATTCCAGCGCGGCAGCAGACAGCAGTGCGGCATCCACCTTCGCAACGGGTTCTGCCGTGTAATCGGTTTCGCCTGTTTCTACACCTATTTTTCGCCTCAACGTGCCAGTTAACGGCACACAATCCTTACTGATACGAATCGTACCTCGCCCAGCGGTATCTGTGTAGGGTGGCATGCCAGGGTAAATTTGCATTAAGAGCAACCGGCCGGTGCCCTCCGGCACAGCCAGTTCTTCAAATACCGGTGTTATCTTGGGATCGGTCTGTTCATACACTGCCTTTTTGAGCAGGTTCGAGTCGATTTCCGGTGGCACACCCAGAATGGCGTGCTCACGGCCCTTAACTCTATCTGCCACACCGAATACGACTGTGCCGCCTCCGCCATTGGCCATGCACACCGCCATCTGCACGACTGTCTTTACGGCGTCATCCCGACTTTTCAGATCCCACTGTTTAAAGTCGAGATACTGATCCTCCAGATCATCGGCGACGCAGTGGTTCAGTTCTGCAAGCAGTGTTTCGATATTGGCGGCGGTTCGCATGGTGCAGTCAGCTTCTTATTTGATCGATACAGGCCCCTTCGCCAGCGCATCCTTGAGTTGGCTTTTCACTTCTTCTGCCCAAGCATCGATTTCGTCATCCGTTCTCAGGGTTGCATATTACGATTTATTCGTACACCCATTCCGATTGAATTCGGACAGCTGAATCTCTTTTTTTCCTTTTCCCTCAAAACAGACTTTAACACGTCTGGAATTTTTCTGTCAAACCATGAGCAAAAAGTCTTTTTTCTTTTTTTGCCAGCTCCTGCTTTTTTCCTTCCTCATCCTCCACTTTTTTTTATCGACTCTTCACCCAAAGCCCGGGAGTTGTGTTCGATGCTGTCAGGGATTGTATCAGCAACCGCATTATCCCATGTGATGTCGCATGCTGTTTGCTTACGGCAGCACTTTACATTTTATTCGCCCGGGACTACAGATACCCGATCGGAACGATGTCGATTTCGCGGCTGAACGGAAGCAGTTCCTTATAAAAACATAAAACACAGCCGTGTCCTATGGGGGTTTTCAGATTCCGCAGAAAATCAAATCCCCGGAACCCCGAGCTGCGTACGGAGGCGGTTTTCTTGATTTCAACCGGATGAATGCAGCCGTCTCGCTCGATCAGAAGATCCACTTCACGTTTTTCCTTGTCGGCGTAGTAATAAACGGGGGCGCGGGAACCGTTATGGATATGCGACTTTATGATTTCGGATACAGCGTAAGTCTCAAGTATCGCCCCCGCCATGGCGCCCTTTTCAAGAACTTCGGGGTTTGTCCACCTGGTGAGAAAGCAGCAGAGCCCGGTGTCCATGAAGTAGAACTTGGGTGTTTTAAGAAGACGCTTGGTAGTGTTTTTGAAATACGGCTGCACTATGGTGACAAGCCCCGTAGCTCTCAGAACATTAAACCATGATCTGACCGTAGGTTCACTTACCCCGCTGTCCTTTGAGATTTCGCGGTAGTTCAGCATCTGTCCTGTTCTCGCGGCTGCAATCTGTATGAAGTTGTGAAAGGACATGAGGTCGTTGATTCTGAGGTAGTCACGCACGTCACGCTCTATGTAAGTTGAAACGTACGACTGGTAGAAACGTTCCCAGCTCTCGCCCCGGTCAGAGACAACTTGTGGGTAGGAACCCCGCCAGATTTTCTCAAATATCTGCTCCACGCTGAGCGGTTCGGCGATTTTCTCCCGTTCCCGGAGAATTTCGACCGTGGGAATGAAAGGAGGAGTTTCGGGACGTCTCTGCTCTTCTGAGAGAGAGATTCCCCGGAGGTCAAGTATGGCTACTCTGCCGGCAAGGGATTCCGAGACATTTTTCATCATGGAGAACTGCTGGGACCCCGTAAGCCAGAACAGGCCGTTTTTCCCGGCCTGGTCAACGACGATCTTGATATAGGGAAAAAGTTCCGGGACGTACTGAACTTCATCGATCAGAACAGGAAGCTTTAACCTGTCAATAAATCCGCCCGGATCCCGTTTCGCCGAAAAACGCGTATCGGGTTCGTCAAGGGACACGTATGAACGTCCCCGTTCGGCCAGCTTGCGAAGCAAAGTGGTTTTTCCGACCTGCCTGGGACCTGTCAGAAGAACTACCTTGAAAGTTCTGCTTGCCTGCTTTACTGTGTGTTTTAGGGTGCGGTCGATGAACATGAAATTTCCCGACTAATACAGAAGCCAACTTTATATTAGTCGGGATCAGCCAGCGTGTCAAATCGATTTGTTTTGAAAGGAAAAACCGCTATTTCCTGAGCACGGTGTACATGGTTTTCTCGTCAGACCACTTTATTTTATCAGGGTCTTCGTAGGATTCGCGGATGTTTTTCCTGAATTCCGCAAGGGCTCTCTCAAACTCCTGGGTTTCGTAGAGGTAGAAAGTTGAGTAGTGTTTGCTCTGCGCCCTCTCGACCAGTTCCTTCAGGGAATTTTCCCTGGCGAGCACAAATGTTTTTGTCTCAATAAGTTCAAGTCCTTCTGTGTTTTTGATCTCTGCCTCAATCTTTTCAGTGTTGTAAAAGTCCGATTCCTTCTGGTTATACGAAGGAAAATGCTTTCCCCATATGCTTTTCATGCTCTGGGTTCTGGTTCTCGTGTAAATGAAAAGAAACGATCCATGGCGAAGCACCCTCGCGCTTTCTCTCAGGAATTTCGAGGTGTTGAAAAAATGTATGGCATTGAAGCAGAATACGGCGTCAAGGGCATTATCCGCAATGGGAAGCTCCTGGGCCATGGCGATTTTGGTCGCGTAGTTTCGGATGCCGTTATCTTCAAGATACTGCTCAAGGCTCTCAAGCATGAATTCGTTTGTGTCGTAGCAGTAAAGAAACAGTTTCTCCTTACCCAGATGCTCAAAGAAAAGCCTTGCGTACCGCCCTGCTCCGGCCCCGACGTCGGCTGCCTTTATTTCCCCCTTATCCCCTATTATTTCCTTTATGTGGAGCACGGGTTCTGAGTCTGTGATTCTCAGGGATCTGTAGATGTCCGCTATCCGTGCGTAATGACTCTGCGTTTTCTTTATAAACTGTTGGGTTCTCATTCGTTCCTCTCCGGCGTGAGTATGAAGTTGTGATTGCCGCTTGGTCGATTAGGGCTTCAGCCCCGGGACTGCGAGGCCAGGATATTTTTCTGAAAACTTTCCGCGACTTCCCGAAACAGGTAAGCGACCGTGTCGGCAAGGTCGTCAATCCTACACCATTTTCTTTTTCTGTCCCTTTCGTAATCTCCCGTATCCTCAATGGCCCTGGCGCGGAAAAAAGTGTAGAGAACGTGTCTTTTCCCCCCTTCAATGATCATTATGTCGAGAGGCTGCTCTATTTCCACCTTGTATCCGCTTTCCTCAAGACATTCCCTCTCCGCCGCCTCGGCGGGAGTTTCTCCGTAATCGACTCCTCCGGCGGGAAAAACCCATGAATCATTGAGTTTCCTCGAACTTACCAGAATGACTTCGATTTTCCCGAGGCTGTTTTCCCTGTAAGCGACGACGCCTGCCTTTTGTACGGGTTTACGCATTTAGGTGAGAATGTTAGCCTAAAAATAGAATATGAACAGAAAGAAAATGTTATTTCCCCTGATCGGGAAATATTTTTTCGGCGGGGTTTTGGTGAAGGGGGATGTATCGTACCGTGAGAATCGGTTTCATGTCAGGCGGTACAGGTCTCCCGGCTTTTCCGCTAAGGAGGTTTAAGTGTCAAACAGGCTTAAGGATGAAAAAAGTCCCTACCTTCTCCAGCACGCGGAGAATCCGGTTGACTGGTATCCATGGGGGGATGAGGCGTTTGAGAAGGCGCGGGAGATGGACAGACCGATATTCCTCTCCATAGGGTATTCGACCTGTCACTGGTGCCATGTCATGGAGCGCGAATCCTTTGAGGACGCCGAGGTGGCGGGGCTCATGAACGAAAACTTCGTCTCGATCAAGGTTGACAGGGAGGAGCGTCCCGATATCGACAATATCTACATGACCGTCTGTCACGTGGTTTCAAGGAAAAGCTGCGGATGGCCTCTTAACATAGTCATGACTCCCGAGGGAAAACCCTTTTTCGCCGGAACCTACATGCCGAAGGAGAACCGTTACGGAAGGGTTGGAATGAAGGAGCTTGTGCCTGCGATAAAGGAGATCTGGGATAACAAGAGGGAAGAGGTGCTGGAATCGGCCCGGCAGATAACCGATGCTGTCTCAAGCCTCGGGGATTCTCTGCGAGGGGCCGGGAGTCTGCCACTTGATGAAAAAACCCTCGGGGATGCTTACGGTTACTTTCTTTCGGCTTTTGATCCGGATGAAGGCGGCTTCGGAAGTGCTCCCAAGTTTCCGACTCCCCACAACCTGATGTTTCTGCTCAGATACTACGCGCGCACGGGAAAGGACGCTTCCCTCAGAATGGTCGAGAAGACCCTTCTTGCAATGGGAAGGGGCGGCGTATACGACCACGTGGGTTTCGGTTTTCACAGGTATTCAACCGACTCTCGGTGGCTTGTTCCCCATTTCGAGAAGATGCTTTATGACCAGGCGCTTCTGGCAATCACCTACACAGAGGCGTGGCAGATCACAAAGAACCCGTTTTACGAAAAAAAAGCGAGGGAGATACTCGAATACCTGCTTCGCGACATGACCTCTGCTGAAGGGGGTGTTTACTCGGCAGAAGACGCGGACAGCGAGGGGGAGGAAGGAAAGTTCTATGTCTGGACCGTGGGGGAGATAGAGAAGCTTGTGGGAGCGGAAGACTCGGAGCTTCTCTTGGATGTCTACAATCTTTCTCGCGATGGAAATTTCACGGACGAGGCGACGGGAGAGCAGAGCGACAGGAATATATTTCACCTGAAAGAACCATTGGCCGACATTGCGCCGCGCCGCGGCGTTTCGGAAGAAGAGCTTGAGAAGAGACTCGGGGAGCTTCGGGAGAAGCTCTTTGCCCACAGAGAAAAAAAGGTTCATCCCTACAAGGACGACAAGGTGCTTACGGACTGGAACGGAATAGCGATAGCGGCTTTCTCAAAAGCGGCTGCGGCCTTCGGAGAGAAAAGATATTCTGACGCCGCGCGAGGCTCAATAGAGTTTGTAAGACAAAATCTTTTCCGCGACGGAAGGCTTCTTCACCGCTACCGCGAGGGGGAGGCGGGCATAATGGCAAGTGTTGATGATTATGCCTTTTTCATATGGGGACTCCTTGAATACTACGAAGCTGTTTTTGACGAGAAGTATCTCGCCCTGGCGATCTCTCTTTGCCGGGATCAGTTCAAGCATTTCTGGGATGAGGAGTTCGCGGGTTTTTACTTCACTGCTGATGACGGCGAGGCGCTTATAACGAGGCAGAAAGAAATTTACGACGGAGCTCTTCCGTCCGGAAACTCTGTTTCCACGCTTAACATCCTTAAAATAGCGAGGCTTACCGCCGACCCGGAACTTGAAGAAAAAGCCGCCCGCATGGCCACGGCCTTCTCTCCCCAGATCTCAAGGCATCCCGCTTCTTTTTCAATGCACATGAACTCTCTTGATTTCATGCTGGGCCCATCTTTTGAGATAGTCATAGTTGGAGAGAAAGACTCTCCCGGCACCTGCCGCTTTCTCGAAGCGCTCTCGGGCGAGTTTCTTCCGAACAAGGTGGTGATATTGAAAGACGAGGCAAACGGGGAGGAAATTTCAGCAATTGCTCCCTACGCGCGGAACCATGGAACCCTTGACGGCAAAGCCGCGGCGTACGTGTGCTCAAATTACGAGTGCCAGCTGCCGACGGATGACCCGCTGCGGATGCTGAGTCTTATAAGGGAGGCAAAAAAACAGTGAGGAATTTCTCGATTTACCCTGTCCTTACTCCAGCTCTCTCACACCGCATCACGGAAACAGGAACAAGGTAAGGTCTTGTCATGACAGAAGAAGCTCGCCGCGGATGGGATTCGGATTTCAACAAGTTCGAAGTGATTCACCACTCACAAATCATCGATAGCATCCTGCGGAATTATCCAAGGTCTTCCAAGGAGGAAAAAGCTTCCTGGAGGCGCAACGTCCCCACATTGCAGCAGGAAGTCGGAGAGGTTGTTAGCATTCGCACTGATGCCGGCATGTTCACGGCAATTCTGGAGTATGAACTTCCTATGGAATCGCGCCGTGCCGATGTGGTTCTGTTGCTTCATGATGGAGTGGCTGTGGTAGAACTCAAAGGGAAGAGCTTTCCCTCTGATGCGGACATTGATCAGGCTCATGCCTATGCGCGGGACCTTTCCTGTTACCACAGGGATTGCCACGGTCGTCAGGTGAAAGCGGTACTGGTGCCAACACGTATGCAGGGAAAAGGAAGAACGGAGCGTGGTGTTGAGATCTGCTCACCGGATGGACTCGATTCCTTAATTGCTCAATTTGGATCAAGAAACCTCTCGGAGTCAATTAGCGCCAAGAAATTTTTAAGCGCAGATGCATACCGCCCACTTCCATCGCTTGTCCGTGCCGCCCGGGAACTTTTTTTGAACAAGAAACCTCCGCAGCTTTGGCGTTCTGTGGCTAATACCAATGGGGCGGTTCAAGCTGCGCAGGATATTGCTTCCACTGCATGTGCGACAGGAACACGACGGTTGATTCTGCTAACAGGTGTGCCCGGCGCGGGAAAAACTCTGGTTGGTCTTCGGCTCGCCCACATGCCCGGTCTTGACGATCTGGCGCAAGGAGATCGTGGAATCCCCGCTGTGTTTCTTTCCGGCAACGGGCCGCTCGTTGAAGTTTTGCAGTATGTACTCCGCTCTGCGGGGGGAAATGGACGGACCTTTGTACGCCCGATCCGGGAATACGTCAAGCGTTATGCAGGGAAAAATTCTCTTCTTCCACCTGAACATGTAGTAATCTTTGACGAAGCCCAGAGGGCCCACGACCGGGAACGTGTGGCCGATGTGCATAAGATTGACATTTCCGACGCGCGTTCTGAACCGGAGCACTTCATTGAGTTTGCTGAGCGAATTCCAAAGTGGTCAGTTGTGGTTGGTCTGGTCGGAAGTGGTCAGGAAATCCACGTTGGAGAAGAAGGAGGTCTTGGTCTCTGGGCAGAAGCGCTGCGCCAAAGCGATCGGAGAGATGAGTGGATTGTGCACGGGCCGCCAGGAATGCAACGCTTTTTTGAAGGGCTGCCGTTCCAGGCTTCAGAGGATCTCAACCTTGACGAAACAATCCGATCACATTTTGCGTCACGGCTGCACGAGTTTGTCGGGAAGCTGGTGAAGACGTCACCGGACCCATGCGATGAACTGCGGCGAATTGCCTGTGTGCTTGAAGAGCAAGGACATGACCTTCGGATCACACGTGATCTCAACCGGGCAAAATATTATCTTCGCGAACGCTATGGAAATCATCCTGAAGCACGCTTCGGAATGATGGCTTCGAGTCGCGATAAGGACCTTCTCAGCTTTGGCGTACCCAATGATTTTCAGTCGACCAAACGAACCAAGTTCGGACCATGGTATAACGATAATGAAGACGCTTTCGGCTCAATGTCGTGTCGACATCTTCGAGACTGCATTACGGAATTCGGAGCCCAGGGACTTGAACTCGATGCTGTTCTTTTGGCTTGGGGGACGGATTTTGTATTAAGGGACGGGAAATGGTCAAATTCCAGAGCCAGAGGGTACAGGAAGAGTGGAAAGTCTAAGGTCTACGATCCACACCAACTTCGCGCCAACTCCTACCGAGTGCTCCTGACCCGAGGGCGGGATGCTCATGTGGTTTTTGTTCCTGAGCACCCGGCTCTTGATGAAACCTGGGCGTTTCTGTGCGCAAGCGGATTCAGAGAACTTTCTGACCCGCCAGAAGATATTTGACGCGACCAAATTTTTGACGCCTCTTTTTCTCAAAAGTTCAATGTGGATTGTCGCAAAAGTCATATTGGTCTGTTTATGTGGCGGTTTATTGGCCATGGGCGAGGCCGTAGAGCAGCGACCGGTCGGTCCAGAGCTCCACATGTATGTCGTCTGTTTCGTAGACGCCCGCCCTGAGATTTTCTGTTTTCTCATCCACAGGCAGTATGTATAGCGTGTGAACAATTCCGCTTCCGCTGTGTTTAAGCTTAAGCTGCGCCGCCCGGGAACCCTGAATGACGCAGTACTTGCCGCCTATTAATGTGAAGTCCTGAACCAGTGTCTCTCGACTCGGCAGGAGGGAGAAATCCAGTTCACTGAGTGCCGCCTGCACGATGTCGTAGCGGTCTGATTCCACCACAAGAGCACCCTGTCGGCGGTGATTGTGTCCGATTTCAGCTGCCACCTGATGGGCAATTCCCCCGTCTGTGCCCGAAACGTGAAACCACGCCCAGATTCCAATTACGAGCAATATGGACGCTGCCAGGGGAAAAAGGCGGTAGGAGCGTATGCCGGCTTTGTCTGGCTCGCGGGTCTGTTTCTGTATTGCCCTGATCTTCTCCGGTCCGAGACGCTTGGTTCGGTAATAGTTTTTGAGTTCCTGTTCAAGATTTTTCATGACGTTCATTCGGCCGCGTCAAGCGCCGCAAGTTTCTTTTTGCTTCTGTGTATCAGGCTCAGCACGGTGCCGCGCGGTCTGCCGGTCATAGTGGCGATTTCCTCGGTCGAGTAGCCTTCCACTATGTGCAGAAACAGCGCCTCCCGCTCGATGTCCCGCAACTTGGCAAGCATCTGATCCATGGCCACCGTGGCGTGTTCTCCGCCTGTGCTCTCCGAGGCCGAGAGGTGCTCATGTTCACTTGTAAGTTCGATAAACCGTATGCGCTTGCGGCGACGGTACTGGTCGATGTACAGATTCCTTATAGCTGTGAAGAACAGAGCTTTTGTAGTTTTGTTGCCGTAGCGTTTATGGGTCTTAAGCCGGGCCATTTGCACCAGATCCTCGGCGTCGTGATGGTTATGCGCGAGAGCGCATGCATACCGAAAACCGCTTTGCAGCAGTTCTTCCACTGTGGGTGACGACGCTTCCAAATTCCTGTTCCCGTGATCGTTTCAGTTTTCCAGATGATACTTGCGTTTTACGCTCCCGACCTTGTGCACGATGCCTTGCAGCACTTGAAATCGCCCCTCTTTTTCAATCACCATGAAATCAAGGTCAAAATATGTGTCGCCGCTGTCATGGAAATCCGCGCAGCTTACGTAGTAATCTGCCTTTTTCACTATTCCGTCATGCAGCTTTCCAAGCTTGAGCTTAAGCACGTTGTCAGCAACCGCGTCATACAGGACGTAATGTCCATCCACGGTGTTATGGTCAATGTGCTTCTGCATTGCCTCCTGTATCGCGCTTCGGCGCTCACCTTTGATGCTAGGGTCATCGGCCGCGTGGGCACTCAGAGTCAAGGTCAGTACAAACAGTATCCCGATGAAATTTTTCATGTTGCATATCTCCTTTAACTTGTGTATTCACTTAGTAAAGACGAACGGGATGCTCTTATGATTGCACCCGGCGGCAAAATTGCGATTCTTTTTTTATTTTTACTGTTGCATTTATAAAAACTGTTCCTATAATCTATGTAAATTTTTTCAGGGGGGACCAAATGCCGAATAGAAGGAACAAGAAAAAAGTAAGAGACCTTGTGGAGATGATGCAGGATCCCGACGGTTCCGGTTACATCGGAAGCGACTGCGACACCATGGAGCTTTACGAGCAGGAGCTTGAGGAGATGGAAGGAGCCGACAGTCTTTACGACGGGGAACTTGATTTTAACTGAGCTCCCTGCTCAAGCCCGCGTGTTTTCCTGATGTGAACAAGAAGTACCGATATGGCGGCGGGCGTTATGCCTGAAACCCGGCTTGCCTGCCCTACGGATTCGGGCTTTATTCTTGAAAGTTTCTGAACGATTTCGTTTGAAAGTCCCGGGATGTTTCTGTATTCGAA
Source organism: Thermodesulfobacteriota bacterium (assembly GCA_965208155.1). Classification (GTDB taxonomy): domain Bacteria; phylum Desulfobacterota_D; class UBA1144; order Nemesobacterales; family Nemesobacteraceae; genus Nemesobacter. Next base: position 876,375 of record OZ242322.1, on the reverse strand, counting down.
CTCTTCCGGGATTTTCATGTTCTCGTATTTGCGAAGCTTTCCGACTTCTTCTTTCTGTCTTTTTATGTAGCCCTCGTATTTCACTTCCATCTCTATCTGGGCTCCGAGCTTGGGGGAGATGTCCGGGTTCGCTGCGGAGTCAATGAAACTCAGCATTTCATAGGTAAAGTCGGGTCTTCTGAGCAGCTCCTTTAAGCTCTGGGGTTTCTTGATTCTCTGGGAGCCGAGATTCTCAAGAATCCTGTTTGTCTTCTCGTTCGGAAACACCCGCTCGCCCTCAAGTCTCTCAAGCTCGTTTTCAAGGGCGGTCTTTCTTGCCCTGAATTCCTCAATACGCTTGTCCGGGAGAAGTCCTATGGAGTGTCCCAGTTCGCCGAGCCTGAGGTCGGCGTTATCCTCTCTCAGTATCAGTCTGTACTCGGCCCTTGACGTGAACATCCTGTAGGGCTCGTCAACCCCTTTTGTGACCAGATCATCAATCAGGATTCCTATGTATGCCTCGGAGCGGGAGAGCACGAAGGGATCCCTGCCCTTTACCCGAAGGGCGGCGTTTACGCCCGCTATCAGTCCCTGGCTCGCGGCCTCCTCGTAGCCGGTGGTTCCGTTTACCTGCCCGGCAAAAAATATGTTGGCAAGAAGCTTTGATTCAAGCGTAGCACTAAGCTGGGTTGGATCAAGAAAATCGTATTCGACTGCGTATCCCGGTCTCATTATCTCCACGTTTCGAAGGCCTTCCATGGTTCTTGAGAACTCGTGCTGCACTTCTATGGGAAGGCTTGTTGAAATTCCGTTTGGGTAGATCTCATAGGTGTTTCTTCCCTCAGGCTCGAGAAATATCTGGTGGCGGTTGCGGTCTGGAAACTTGACCACCTTGTCTTCTATCGAAGGGCAGTACCTGGGTCCTATTCCCTTTATAAGGCCCGAGTAGAGGGGAGACTTGTCGATGTTTTCGTTTATGACGCGGTGGGTTTCCTCGTTCGTGTAGGTTATGTAACACGGCATCTGCGCGGTAGTGATTTCTCCGGGGGAAAAGGAAAAAGGCACGGGGTCCTGGTCTCCGTCCTGCCTCTCAAGCTTATCCCACTTGATTGTTCTTCCGTCAAAGCGCGGAGGGGTTCCGGTTTTAAGCCTGCCCGTTGTAAAACCCAGATCCGCAAAGGAATTCGATATGGCTCCAGCGGCGGCTTCCCCCGCGCGGCCCGACGAGATACGCGTGAGCCCTATGTGTATAAGTCCCCCGGGGAAGGTTCCAGGAGTGACCACGACTGTATCCGAGAAAAACTTCTCTCCGAGGGCGGTGCTTACCCCGGCGACTTTTTTGCCGTCGACTAGGAACCGCTCGACCATGGCCTGCTTTATTTCTATGTCGGGTTCGCTTTCAAGGGCCTTTTTCATGTAGGTCCTGTAGCTCTGGCGGTCGGCCTGTATCCTGGTTGCCTGAACGGCCGCCCCCTTTCGGGTGTTGAGCCTTCTGAACTGTATGGCAGCGGTGTCGGCGGCTTTTCCCATTTCTCCGCCAAGCGCGTCTATCTCCTTTACCAGGTGACCCTTTCCCACTCCTCCTATCGAAGGGTTACACGACATGAGTCCGATGGTGTCTATGTTCGCCGTGAGAACCAGGGTTCTGCAGCCCATCCTGGCCGCGGCAAGCGCCGCCTCGCAGCCCGCGTGACCGGCTCCGATGACTATCACTTCGTATTTTTTTGAACTTGGAAGAGACATTTTCTCTTAATCACCTTTGTGGTGTTCACCGCCAAGTATAACCGTCACAACCCGACGGATAAACGAAGACAACTTTGATTTGTTCAGGATTTTGGCTGGGAGGTTAGTTCTTGCCGCAGAACTGTGAGAAGATATTTTCAATTTCTTCTTCGCTTGCTTCACGCGTAAACAGCGTGAATCTTGACAGATGTGGGAGTCGCAGAAGCTTGATCTCGGCGTTGTTTCCGAACTCAACGATATCTGCGGTGTAATCGCCCCAGCCAGTTGGCACCTCGCACGATCTGCTTTCAGGCAAGCTATAAGCAGTCTCGATTGTTTTTCCTAAGCGTTTGGCCGTTTTCTTATCAATACATATGAACAACTCCGGCTGGATGGTTTTCAGTACCTGTAGCCATATTTTCTCTCCAAAATCAAAAGCTTCTTTTTTGTGTCTCATGTTATCCAGATCTGGAGATCTGAAAGGTATGAAGTAGGCGGACAAACTGGATTCAAGCAGTTCGTCTCCGCTTCCTTCGTAATTTGTCTTTTCGCGGATTTTGTCGAACATTTTCCGAATTTGTATTTGCAAGGGACTTCTATGGGTGCAAAGTTTGGTTAGATTCCGGTTTTTCTTTGCCGGGATTGGAGTATGGAAAGTGACTCAGCCGGGTCGGAAGGTCCGGGATATTGAAGATTTTCCTCATGTTTCCGGGATACTTTTGCACGGCTTTTTTCGTATCTTCCACTCCCTTCCTGACAACTTGCCCGTCAAGATTGACGAAACTCTTCGCCAGGGTTTTCTCTCCTTTGAGAATAATCCCAACGTAATTCGGATTCTTAAGATTCCTGGTAAACGGCATATCTTCGGCCATGGTGGTCAATGTACGTTCCAGTGAGCAGTTGCCCCCCTTCCTTCGCTCATCGCGTTTCACTCCTCGAAAGAATTGCTCCAGTACCTTTTACAAAGCTTGAATCAAGCGAAAAAAAACAAAAAGATAAATTTGATTGATTCACGTGTTTTCTGACCGGAAGTTGTCTTGCGTCTTCTGCGCAATATAACGAAGTCAGACCGGCGCGTCAATTAAACGCCGTGACAAATGTCCAATAGGAAGTTCGTGCCACCGAGCACCAGTACTGGGTCCGACAAACATCACGACTGACCCCGGATGTCGCCACATAACTCGCGGATCAAACTGAAAGCAGCAGAACTCAAAGGAGGAAACATAAAGAAACAATTCAGACTTGATAAAAGACACAGAGTCCTCGGAGTCGCTCAAAGAACTCAGGGTTGCCAACGATTCGTCGCTCTATAGAGGATGGCGACTCGGATTCTGAGCGGAATATCAGCCCTCAGAACCCGAAAACGACCCGACCTCTACCCCTCGGACACTCACGGTCGCGCGCCACAGGGCGTTTAAATGGACATTTTTTCAGAGATCGGGGGATAAATCGGGCATTTTGGGTCCCCAAGCCGACTCGAAGCGTTGCACGCGCTTTCGCTAAGAGACGCATGGTGTGCGGATTTCAGCTCTGCGGCGCGGGCGTTCAGTACTTTTGTCGAGCGAGAAAAAACAAGTTTAATTTATATCACGGGTTGCCTGACCGAGAGCAGCCTATATTGCTCTGCGCCAAAGAGCGCCTTTGATGGACAAGCGCCTCGGTCAGGCTCCACCGTGATAAATGTCCAACAGGAAATTTGTGCCACCGAGCACCAGTACTGGACCTGACAAACATCACGGCTAACCCGAATATATTAGGAGGTATTAGTTTACATGAAGAATCAAGAATCTTTATTTTTTGCTGGCGTAGACTGGGGAAGGAATTTCCACCAGGTCTGCGTCGTTGATCACGAAGGTTCCGTTATCGGAGAGAGAAGCTTCAAGCACTCAGGTGCCGGCCTTTTGGAAATGGCACAGTGGTTGATGAAGACCTCAGCCTCTGAGGCCTGCGGTATAGCCGTGGCCATAGAGGTGAACCACGGCCCTGTCGTGGAAAGTCTCCTTGAGCAGGGCTTTTGGGTTTATTCAATAAATCCGAAGCAGCTTGACCGATTCAGAGACAGATTCTGTGTCTCTGGAGCCAAGGATGACAGAAGAGACGCCATGGTGCTTGCCTCGGCGCTCAGAACGGATCGTCCCCACTTCCGCTGCATTGAGCCTCAGGACCCTGATGTAATAGAGCTGCGGGAACTCAACAGAACCAGAGAGGAACTCGTCGCGGAACGCACACGTTACGTAAACCGTTTCCGCGGACTTCTCGTCAGGTATTATCCCCAGTTCGGAGAGCTTATGGACAAAAAGGTAGCCCCATGGCACCTGGAATTATGGGAGATTATGCCCTGTCCTGACTCGACAAAAAGAAAAAGAGTCTCAAGGGTAAAGAGTCTTCTCAAACGCAACAAAGTAAAAAGTATCGGCGCGGAGAAAGTACTCAGTATACTGCGCGCAGAGAAGATAAAAGTGAGCGAAGCAACCACCGAGAGCTGCGTTCGGCACATAAAGATGATAATTGAACGCATGAAAGTGATAGACCGCCAGATAAAGGAGACTGAAGAGTACATCAGCAAAGTGATCGAGACCATGAACTCAAAGCTCAAGGCTGAGGGAGAAGGGCCAACCGATATTGAGATACTCATGTCCATTACAGGCGTGGGTCCTGTAGTGCTTACGGCTATAATTGCCTCGGCCTGGGATATTGTACGTAGCAGAGACATCAAAGCGCTTCGATGTCTTGGAGGTGTGGCCCCGGTAACAAAACAGTCGGGCAAGTCAAAGCAGGTTATCATGCGAAGAGCGGTATCCGAGAGCCTATGCAATGCGTTTCATGTTCTGGGAGGGTCAGCTGCAATCCACGATCCGGTGAGCAAGGCCAAGTACAAAGAGCTTCGGGCAGAAGGTCATAGTTACAGCAGATCTGTTCGTACTGTATGCGATCGTCTTTTATCGGTTGCCTGCGCTCTCCTGAAAAAAGGAGAGTTGTTCGACAAAGAGTTCAGGAGACCCTTGGGGGATATTGCAGCGCAAACGTAGATCAGACAGAAATGGAATCGTCGAAAAAAAAGAGAGAAACAAAAAAAAGAACAGAGAAAATTGAGGAGGAATCTTAAAAAAAGAAATTCGCTCTATACATAAAATTTAAGCTTGATAAAACACAGGAAGTCCATCAGGTTGTTGGTACGCTGCGGTTGAATCTCAATTGTGCCCCTGTCACAGTTCACAATCAGAGGTTCTGTAAAAAGCCTGCCCCAGTATTTGTCAATCTGCTTGACCATCTTTGCGTAATCCTTATCTTTAGCCCCAAGACGCTTAATCTGCTCATCATTACGAAACGCGGTTACTCCTTGTCTTATTGTTCGCATATTCGTTTCACCCGTATCGTTAAGTCCACTGTTACTGTCCGGCAAAGCAATTCGCGTCGCGTCGCGAAGCCGGTCAAATACATCTGTTCTTTCTTCCATCATCACGCTCTTGTCCAACAGAACAGAATCATTAAGCGCTCTGCGCAGGGGTGAAAGAATTACCTTGCGCGCCACAGATTCGGACATTTGTGTCTTGAGTCTTTCCAGAGCCGGATAAGCCAACACCAGCCGCCGGTAAACGTTGAGATGAGGTCGGTCAAATGGAAATCCTAAACCGTCTGACTGGCTTTTAGCCTCCACAATCCACGCCGCGAGCATATAGGCCCACACAATTGCTGACAGATTCATCTCTGCGCGCTTCTCATCACTCGTCTTCAGATAAAGAAGCAAACCATCCGCGTCTACAGGATTACAGTCAATCTCCGCTTTTAACTCTCTTATCATCTTACGCAGAGTTCCACTCACATTGTATCCCCGCATTTTGCGCCGTACTCTATCATACGGGCCACTCAACAAATCTTTGCCTATATCTCTTAAAAAATGAAAATGACATATAGTGTCGGGAACATCAGGGAAGACTTCTTGAACCGCCTTGATAATAGCGCCGCCCATATCATGCACCAGACAAACCGGGTCTCCGTAAGCGCTCTTGATTCCCCGGAGGAAAGGAATGATTCCCGCTGAATTCTCCGAGGGGATTTTAACACCTCCGAGCACAAGACCCGATAATCCGTCAATACAGCACATCAAATGCGGACTGCCGCCTTCGCATGTGCCGTCGAGGTGCAGGATATAGCCGCCACTTGATGCTTCCATAAACTGTCTCAACGATGACTGGCTGTTGCGGTGCGCGTGGCCGAGGTATACGATGAACCGCCGACACAGAACTTCTATCTCGCGCAGCGAGATATCAATATGACGAGCCTTTAACTCAAACTGAATAGCTTGCTGACTTTGAGAACGTTCAAAACGCGCCCGCCCGATGTATTCAATCACGTCAAATCCGAACTTGCAATGCGGGGCAACGAGACGATCAAGTTCATCGGGTCTGAACACCTTGTGACACTCAGGGCAGTACCGGCAATTCAAAACAGCTTGAAACTCGCCGATGTCCATAGTGACCACCGTGCGTCTTTGGGTCTTGTACGCTTTCAATGCGCCCCCGCATGGACAAACCGCTGCGTCAGGTTGAAATTCAAGCTCCGGGGTTTTGGGAAACAAATTGCGAATGCTCAACCCCGTAGCGTAAGCGTCAATCATACGACGCAATTGTTCAATCAGGTATGAAGCGTCGTTTTTTTTTCCGTAAACACAGAAAGAACCTGCTTGACTTGAGCCAGTGTCACATAGCGTCCTCTGTCCCCAAGCGACTTTACAATGGAAGCGCTGTCCATATCCAGCTTGTACTCTCTTATAGCGGTGGTCAATACGTCAATAACCAGCCACCCCGGCAACTGTTCCCCACCGGGAATGCGAAACTGATACCGTGCCGCCTTCTGTTCTTCACACCGCTCCCTCTTGGCGCTGAGATACAGATAGACGCCCCCTGAAATCTCCCGCGTAATCTTCTCCTCACGTACCAGATACAGAGGCGCATTCTGCACTCGTACATTTAACTGCTTCTCCAACTCATTGAGTGTGTATCCGGCGGGAGAACGATGTACCAGTGTCGCTATGGTGGCCTTGAGATTGCCGGCTTTGGAAAAACCTATGCCGTCATACTGCCATAAACCAGCTTCATCAAAAACCGGAATATCGCTCAGAGTGTAATAGATTCCGTTGTGCGAATAGCTTGAGAGATATCCAAGAGCATTCAAACGGTTGTAGACACTGATGCGTGAAGATGTTTTCAGTATCTTCAAGAGTTCCGGCAGAGTGGCGACACGGTTTTTTTTAAAGCAGGCTCGCAGCGCTTTGGCCGAGTCTGTGATTGAGAGCATATAGACCTCCTTCCTGGTTGCTATATAGTACATGTCTAAACAGTATACTATATAGGACTTCGCCCGATAAAACCAGAGGATTCAGTATATTTTGATCGAAAACAGGGGTTTTTAGAAGGAATTTGGACAGAACGTGGCTTCTGACATGTTTGATGTGGTATAATGTATCATCTGTAAATCAAGTGTTTTCAATACGTTAGGAAAATCTAACTAAGTTTTGCGCTCATAGAGGGACTTTCTCCCCGTTCCTTGTTCTTCTTCCATTTTTCATATAAGTAGGCATTGCCTTTTTCGCAACTGTCCCATGGATGATCTTCCGGTATTCTGCTCCCGCCGGGATTCAATGTAATCAAGGCTATTTTCGGGTCGGATTGCAAAACAGCTTTTGAGCAAGTCAAAAATCTCCAACCAAGGTCATAGTCATGACCCTGATAGAAATCTTCATAGAAATTTTTTATTTGATCTACGATGTCTTGAAAAGTTTTGTCTGTCATTTGTCCAGAAGCAGAAACTATACACAACCGGGTTATGCATGAAAAAATTGAAGCTTGTTTGCATTCACAACATGCTGGCCTATATACCGGGCGGATGCAGTATGCTATTATTGAAAAAGAAGGTGCCTCCATGTCTAAAACCGAAAGGATACGCGTCCGGATGAAATCTGAACTCAAGCAGGAAGCTGAGAGAATTTTCTCAGCACTTGGTCTGACTCCCACCGAAGCGACTACCCTGTTCTACAGGCAGGTTGTTTCATGTCGTGGTCTGCCTTTCGGGGTAAAAATTCCCAATGAGGAGACTCTCGAAGCTATCCGTCAGGCGAATGCTGGTGAAGGGCTTACAGAATATAACAGCGTTGATGAGCTGATGGCGGAACTTGGCGGTGCGTAGGCTGTTTGCGACCACGAAGTTCAAAAAAGACCTGAGAAAGATCAGAAAATGCGGCAAGGATACTGCTGATGAAGTCTTCGCGCAACATTCCCTCAACCTCAATGGCCAGTGCCTTTTTGTGCCGACCCTCTGGCATGGTTTCAAGAATGATCATCTCGTTAGCCTCACTCGAAGCGGGGTGGTTTCGGTAAAGGTTCGCGAGCAGGCAATTCCAGCTCCACGCCGCCTAAAGGAGCAAATCGAGCATGTATGGAACTTAAGAGATTTGTTGGAGGATTCTCCTGTTTAACTGCCTCGTGCAGAATGGCGCGGACTTCTTCCTCTACAGAACGCCCATGACCTGCTGCTCTTTTGCGCAACTGCGTTTTCACTCCATTATCAAGATTGCGAATTGTAATGCTCGCCATAACCTCACCATCTGTTGCTTATTAAAATAAATCCAGATCATTGTTGATTGTAGCAGACACATTCAAAATTGACCGAATTCCATACAATTGTTAAAATTTCATAAAATGATTTCTTCTCAATTCTTGGAATTTCTATCTTCAGTCAAAGAAAAACTTAGCGAGGGTATCTACCAAAGCGAAGCAGCAGTCAGCATGATGATTGTTCTTCCTGTTCTTCGGCATTTAGGCTGGCCCACAGATAATCCTTCGTATGTCTGCCCTGAGTATCCTCTAAAAGCACGTAAAGTTGATTACGGTCTCAAGATTTCTGAGGGCAAAAAAAAGGGTCTCCGATGCATAATTGAAGTCAAGGCGTTAGGCCATTTAGCAAATGCTGACCGTCAGCTTTTTGAGTATGCGTACGAAGCGGGTGCTCCTATAGCTGTCCTTACTGATGGAAAGCAATGGATGATTTACCTATCGATCGGCGGCGGAGAATTGCAAGAAAAACTTGTCCGCACCTTTGATTTTACCAAGCATGATCCCGAAGAAATAGCTAAAGGGCTTGATCGCTATTTGTCATTTGATAATACATATTCTGAGGAGGCTAGAAGGAACGCCGAGCGTGACCGCGACAAGCGAATTACAAAAGATATGGCGAAAAAGCAAATTCCTGTTGCTTGGGAAAATCTACTTAATGCAAATTCTGACAGGCTTATTAACCTGTTGATTGAGGAGACATCACAGTCTTCAGAATATCCTCCGGCTAGATCGGATGTGGAAGAGTTTCTGAAAAGTCTCAAAAATGTTGAATCCAAGCCTGAAACTTATCCTCGAAAAAGGCAGCAAAAAGATTCCAAACCCGAAAAACCTAGCAAGAGAGCTAGGAATGAAGTCAGTTTTTTTCTTCTTGGTGAAGAATATCAAAACGAGAAAAATGTAGCATCTGCGTTTGTAAAAATAATGGAAGTTCTAGCTATGAGGGATAAAAATTTTCTTGGGAAGTTGGCCCCAGAAATTGCTGGCAAAAAAGACCAGAAGTTGTCCAGAAATCTCTATGATCTGAGTATTGCTGGTCAGAATGTAGCTAGGGAGCTTCCCGGAGGCTGGAAGTTAAGCACTCATTCATCGACTGAAGTAAAAATCCGCATACTGCGAAAGGCCTGCAAAATTGCAGAAATTCCTTTCGGGAAACCTAGAGGACTGAAAATCACTTTTCAGTCAAAGAATTAACCCTTTTCATTGAATTTGCCGCAGGTGGTATTACTATAATATTTGATAGGGGAAAATCTTTGTTTTCCTTGCGGTTTGGAAAATATTTTGGAGGCATTCATAAAAAATGAACACTCTTAAAAGTCTTTTTCTGCTGGCTTTTCTCTCCGCCATCTTGGTCTGGGTGGGGGGCATGATCGGGGGCAAGGGCGGTGCCATGGTGGCGCTCGTGCTCGCGGGAGTCATGAATTTCGTCAGCTACTGGTGGAGCGACAAGATCGTTCTCAAGATGTACAAGGCAAGCGAAGTTGGAAGAGATAGTGCTCCCGAACTTTACTCCGACGTTGAAGAACTTGCACAGATAGCGGGGCTTCCTATGCCCCGGGTCTACGTGATCCCCGAGCAGGCTCCAAACGCCTTTGCCACGGGCCGGGACCCGAATCACTCCGCAGTCGCGGTCACCGAGGGAATCATGCGGCTTCTTAACAGAACCGAACTAAAGGGCGTAATCGCTCACGAGCTTGCCCACATAAAAAACAGGGACATACTGATCGGGTCCGTAGCGGCGACAATCGCCGGGGCCATCACCTATCTTGCCTACATGGCGCAGTTCGCGGCCATTTTCGGAGGAGGGGGAGGAGACAGAAGGGGCGGCGGTATGCTGGGACTTCTTGCCATGGCCATCATAGCTCCGATGGCGGCCATGATCGTGAGAATGGCTATATCGAGAACAAGAGAGTTCGGAGCCGATAAGACCGGGGCAGAGATATGCGGAAACCCGCTCTATCTTGCCGACGCGCTTAGAAAGCTTCAGGCGGGAGCGTCTAGAGTTCCCCTGCAGGTAAGTGAGCAGGCGGCTGAGAGCACTGCGCACATGATGATAGTGAGCCCGATGATCGGGGGAGGTTTCGCGAAGCTTTTCAGTACGCATCCTCCTACTGAGGAGAGGGTTGCCAGGCTTGAAGCCATGGTCGGCGGTGTCGCCCGTCCTTGAGGAGTTTTATCCGCGAGGGAAGCTGGCGGTATCTGTGTATTGAGGTGTTTTCATGAGAATGAAACGGAGTACCACTTCCCCCGTAAAGATTACAGCCAAGGGTTCGGAGATTCCCGCCCAATGGGCGGAGCAGGCCAACGTAGCCGACGACGAGCAGGTTGAAATTGTCATTCGGCCTGATCATAAATCTGCTGCTAAGAAGGTACTCAAGAGTATGCGCAGAATGCGCAAGCAGGCAAAAGAGCGTGGTTTGACACCGGAAAAACTGGCTTCTTTGCTTAATGATGTTTAAGCATCAATCCGGCCTTTAAGTCAGCAACACCCAATATAATGGTTTCGTTTCCGGATTGTTTGGGAAAAGAATTTCAGCTTTGAAGCGGAAAAAGACGGTAATTGATACTGTTTGTGCCGAGAAAATATTTTTCTTGGGAGAAGGCCAGAAACCATGAAAAAACGACCCCTTATTGGTATAACGACCGACCTTGAGGAAAAATCAAACCTTATAGAGTCCGCTTACTCAAAAGCAGTTGAGTTCTACGGCGGTGCGCCGGTGCTGATTCCCACGGTTGCCGAAGCGTCGAGCTCCGGTTTTCTGTCCGATATAGTCTCCGTGATTGACGGACTTTTGATACCGGGTTCAAGGGACATGGACCCCAAATTCTACGGCGAATCCCCCCATCCCGCCATAAAGCCAATGAGTTCTGAGAGAACGGAAACGGAATTTGCCATTCTTCTCCTCGCACTTGAAAAAGAGATGCCGGTTCTCGGTATATGCGGAGGCATGCAGTTCATAAATGTTTTCTACGGCGGCTCGATTCACCAGGACATAAAAGCGCTTCTCCCCGATGCGCTCTGCCACGAAGGTGGGGAAGTTCACGGCGTCACGATTCTTCCGGACACAGCCTTCAGCGGTTTTGCTGAAGAAAAGGAGTTCGAGATAAAAAGCTACCACCACCAGGCCATAAACAAGGTGGGAGAGGGTCTTTGTGTAAACGCCCTGGCCCCGGACGGAATAGTGGAAGGGCTTGAGACCTCTGGCGGCCGCGTCATGGGTTTTCAGTGGCATCCAGAACTTGAGCAAACCCGCCTCTCCGAACTGATTTTCACCCGGTTTCTCTCAGACGCGTCCCGAGCGGCGGACGGTTCCACCGGTATCGGGTAGCTTTATCCGAGTATTTCTCCTGGGGGCTTAAGGTTGAAGTTCATCAGCATAGTCGGCGCGCGCGAACACAATCTCAAAAACATAGACGTCAAGATACCCAGGCGCAGCTTTACCGTTGTCACGGGAGTTAGCGGTTCGGGAAAGTCTTCCCTGGTTTTCGACATACTTTTTGCCGAGGCTCAGAGAAGATTCATGGAGTCTCTTTCCTCCTACGCGAGGCAGTTTGTCGAAAAGCTTGACAAACCAGATGTCGATTTTGTCGAGGGACTTTCCCCCTCCGTTTCGGTCGACCAGAAAACCTTTCACAGAAATCCGCGTTCAACCGTCGGCACCATAACCGAGATATATGACTACATGCGCGTGCTTTTCTCCGTAATCGGAGAGCCGCACTGCTATGAGTGCGGCGAGGAAATATCTTCACAGACCCCCTTGAGGATGGTCGAGAGAATCTGCGAGGAGGCGGGCGAAAAACCCGTGTCTGTTTATTCTCCGGTGGTTCAGGGAAGAAAGGGAATATACAGAAAAGAGCTTGAAGACATGAGGAGGGAGGGTTTCGTCAGGGTAAGAATCGACGGAGAGATTCTGGACCTTGAAGACAATATAGAGCTCTCCCGCAACAAGAAGCACACCATAGAACTTCTGGTGGATAATGTTGTTTTGCGCGGGGAGAGTTCGCAGAAGAGGCTTGCCGAGGCAGTCTCTCTCGCCCTTAAAAGGTCGGGAGGGATTTTAAAATGCGAGATACAGGACGGAAAAACCCTTACTTTCAGCGAGCATTTTTCCTGTTCCCGCTGCGCGATAAATTACCCCGAGATATCCCCCAGGCTTTTTTCCTTTAACAGTCCCTACGGAGCGTGTGCGAACTGCCAGGGACTTGGATTCGAGACGTTTTTCGATCCCGAACTCATAGTGGAAGACCACGGAAAATCGCTTTGCGAAGGAGCGATCAAGCCGTTTGAGGATTCAAAATACTTTGCCCGGATGCTTGAGGGACTCTCCGAGCATTACGGCTTTTCACTCGACGTACCGTTTTCCCGGCTTTCCTCTCTCCACAAACAAAAAATACTGTACGGTTCGGGGACGGAGAGAATAAGCTTCAGGAAGGCGAGGAGGAGAAGAGTTAAGGAGTACACCACGACTTTTCCCGGGATCGTCGGCATACTCACGGAATGGCACTCGCAGACCCACTCAGAGGATCTGCGGGAAAAACTCTCAAAATACATGAGGACGGTTCCGTGCAGGCAGTGCGACGGGTCCAGACTGAACAGGATTGCCCTTTCCGTGCTTTTCAAGGGGAAAAGCATATCGGATCTTGCGGGGATGGCCGTCTGCGACCTTGTTCCTTACTTCAAATCGGTTGAGCTTTCCGCAAGGGATGAAAAGATAGCGGGCGATGTGATAAAGGAGATATCCTCTCGACTCGGTTTTCTGGCGGACGTGGGGCTTGGCTACGTAAGCCTTGACCGCACGGCTCCGACCCTCTCGGGAGGGGAAGCCCAGAGGGTGAGGCTCGCGACGCAGGTGGGTTCAAAGCTCACGGGAATAACTTACGTACTTGATGAGCCGTCAATAGGGCTTCACCCGAAGGATAACGCGAAGCTTGTGGAAACGCTAAAGAGCATAAAGGACATGGGTAACACCGTGGTTGTCGTTGAGCACGACGAGGAAACAATAAAAAGCGCGGATTTCGTGCTTGATGTCGGCCCGGGGGCGGGTGAGCTTGGAGGAGAGCTTGTGTGTTCGGGAAGCGTCGGGAAGATTTCCCGCTGCGCGGGTTCGATTACAGGGAAATACCTCTCGGGGAAAAAGAAAATCTGCGTGCCCTCATCAAGGCGCGCTTCGGATATCAGGGTCGGAGTGAGGGGGGCTTCCGGGAACAATCTAAGAGAAATCGACGTCGATTTTCCCCTCGGGACGTTTATATGCGTCACGGGGGTTTCCGGTTCGGGGAAAAGCACCCTGGTTGTTGACACGCTTTACAGGGGACTCTCTCGCAAGCTTAACCGCGCCAGGGACCGCGTGGCTTCCCATCGGGAAATCGTCGGGGCGGAAAATCTGGATAAAGTTATCAAGGTTGACCAGAGCCCGATAGGAAGGACCCCCAGGTCAAACCCCGCGACCTACACAGGCGTGCTGACGGAGATAAGGAAAATCTTCTCCATGCTGCCCGAATCCAAGGTGAAGGGATACGGGCCGCAGAGGTTCAGCTTCAACCTCTCGCAGGGAAACTGCGCGGGGTGCGGGGGAAGCGGAACCGTAAGGGTGGAGATGCATTTTCTCCCCGATGTCTACGTCACTTGCGAAGTGTGCGGAGGAAAAAGGTACAATGACGAGACACTGGTGGTCAGGTACAGGGGGAAGAACATATCGGATGTTCTCGAGATGACCATAAAAGAGGCTGGGGAGTTTTTCGGGAACATACCGAAGATTTCCGGGAAACTTCAGGTGCTCAATGATGTGGGTCTCGGTTACGTAAGGCTCGGACAGAGAGTTACAACCCTTTCAGGAGGGGAGGCGCAGCGCATAAAGCTTGCCAGGGAGCTTGGAAAAAGGGCCTCCGGAAAAACCCTCTACATACTTGACGAACCGTCTGTTGGGCTTCATTTCGACGATATACAGAAGCTTGTCTCGGTAATACAGAGACTTGTTGACCTCGGAAACACTATGGTTGTTATAGAGCACAATCTTGACATCATAAAAAGCGCGGACCACGTGATAGATCTCGGCCCCGGCGGAGGAGAGGACGGAGGGGAGCTTGTGGCCTGCGGCACCCCGGAGCAGGTGTGCGGGGCGAGTGGTTCTCACACGGCTTTTTACCTAAGAGGCGTTCTGGAGAGCGGGGCGGCGGGAGGCTAGAGGTTGGAATCGGCGCAATCCATAGTCCTCGGGTTCATACAGGGAATCACCGAATTTTTTCCCGTGAGCAGCACCGCTCACCTGTTTCTGGTTCCGTGGCTTTTCTCCTGGCAGGATCAGGGCCTCCCTTTTACCGTGGCGCTTCATCTGGGAAGCCTGCTTGCCATCCTTTACTGCTTCAGGGATGAACTTGCGCTTATCGTCCGGGATTTTTTCCGTGGGCTGCGGTCTTTTTCGTTTAAGGGACATGAAAACGGAAAAACTGGGGTCTATCTGATAATAGCTACCCTGCCCGCGGTTGCGGCCGGGTTTCTGTTTGAGAGCCATGCTTCAGGGGTGCTCCGCGATCCGGTTCTGGTCGCATCATTTCTTCTGGGTTTCGGGGTTCTTCTTTACGTCTCCGACAGGAGAACAACCGCGAGCAAGACTCTTTCTGACATGAACATCACCGACGCGCTTTTTTTCGGTGTGGCGCAGGCCTTTGCGATTCTCCCCGGAGCTTCAAGATCGGGCGTTACGATTACCGGGGGGCTTTTCAGAAACTACAGGAGGGAAGAGGCCGTTCGGTTTTCATTTCTTCTTGCCGTACCTGTCATAGTTGCGGCCGGGGTTTTCGAGATAGGACATTTTAGGTACACGGAGATGTTTCGATGGTCTTTTGTTCTCGGCGTAGCGGCTTCTTTCCTCTCGGCGCTTTTCGCCATCAGGTTTCTGCTGCGTTACGTGAAGACTAGGTCATTTACCCTCTTCGTAGTTTACAGAGTGGTTCTTTCCGTTGTGATAATCGCAGTGCATTTGCGGGTGGCTGGATGATGGCATCTGTTGCCGCGGGCAATGAGTTTTCCTGAAGGCGTCCATATCATCATGTCAGTTGCTTGGTTTCCCTTGAAAGATTGTAGTTTTTTCGGACTACGAGGGAAACATTTTCCTTGACAGTCTGATATTCATACCTTTAAACTGTATTAACCTGATATGGGAACATGTTCCGTGCGGTTGCCGGAGGAAAGACAAACATGATCGATGCGAAACAACTTGGAAGCCGATTGCGCAAGATCAGGGAGTTATGCGGTTTTAGTCAGGAGGCTGTTGCCCATGAACTTCAATTGCCCCGCACTGCCCTGACCAACATAGAAAACGGCAATCGAAAAGTATCCATACTTGAACTCACCAAGCTGGCCGGAATTTACAAATGTTCTCCGTCTTTTTTTCTCGAAGAAAGCGAAGGGTCACGGGATGAAGATATTATGACTGTTCTCTATAGGATGCTTCCCGGAAGAGTCGATGATCCGGAGAACATATCCTCTGTGCGGAGTGTTGTAGATTTATATCGCGATGGAGCGGCGCTGCGAAGAATGCTTGGTCAGGGAATCTGTACCGAGATTCCTGACTATGCCGCGGAGATAAAATTGTCAGATATGGCAATCCGGCAAGGAGAAAGGGTTGCCCGCGAAGAGCGCCGCAGACTGCGCCTTGGCGAATCACCGATTCACGACATTGCGGGACTGCTGAACGAACAGGGAGTCTGGGCGGCAGTCGCTGATCTTCCAGACAGCATGTCCGGTTTGTTTATTCATAATCGGTCCACCGGTTTTGCGGTTCTGGTTAATGCGGAACACAGTCTGCAGCGTCAACGTTTCTCCTTCGCTCATGAGTATGCGCATGTCCTTTTTGACCGTGAGCAGTCTGTCAGAATGACGCTTCAGAAGAATTCCTCAGAATTTGCGGAAATGCGGGCAAATACCTTTGCTTCCGCATTTCTCATGCCATCCGGTGGAGTAGCTCAGTGGTTAGACAGAATTGGCAAGGGTCATCCTAGCAGGCTTGCGCAAACTGTTTTTAGCGTTGCTGACGGTTCGGCGGTGGAAACGGAGATACGTCCCCGTAGTGGCTCCCAGGTGCTTACTTGTCAGGATGTTGCGGTACTGGCGCATCGCTTCCATGTAAGCTATGACGTTGCGGTCTGGCGACTAAGAAACCTCAATTACATTAACTCTGCCAAGGCCCATGCTTTTTTCAGTCAGAAAGAAATAGCCGGAAAACATATAGAATTTCTTGATAAGGGGAACCAACCTGAGCGTGACGGGCAGGAGTTTCGTAACCAGCTTATATGGTTGGCGATTGAAGCATTCAGACAGGAAAAGATATCGCGTGGTCGGCTTCTTGAAATCGGAAAAAAACTTGAAGTCCAGTGGGAACAGTTGATTGATATGGCTGAGACTATACGAATCGGCTAACAGGTGCGCATGAAATCCTGTTTCCAGGGAATGCCTGTTTCAGCGGGAGGTTTTCTTTACTGCCCGCACCACCGCCTTGTGGATGGTTCCGTTTGTAGCCAGAATCCCCTTGGTTCCCCTGAGTTTTCTGCCTGCTGAGAAATCAAGCGGTTTGCCTCCGCAGTCGGTAACTACTCCCCCCGCTTCTCTTACTATTATGTATCCCGCGGCGTGGTCCCATATGTTCTCCCTGTAATTCCTCCTCGGCGGAGGGCGAAGGTAGATGGATGCGTCTCCTCTGGCCAGAAGCGCGTATTTGCCCTGGCCGTCCATTCTCACAGGGTCTGCGCTTGCGCCGAGCGAGCTTGTGATTTTTCCCGAAAATTCATATGATGAGTCCGGGGCTTCCGCCGATTCGCAGAGAACGGAGTCCGAGGTCTTTTCAATTTCCGATACAGAGATACGTGTCTTGCTGCCGTCTGAAAGTCCGAACTGCCAGGCTCCCTCTCCTCTCTCGGCGAAAAACACAACCCCTTTTCCCCCGTCCGGGCTGTCGTCCGCGCCCGCCCCGAGCTCGGGACATCCCAGGATACCCAGAACTACTTCTCCATTTTCGATCAGGGCAAGAGCGATTGCGTACTGGCGCCCGGCGAGAAACCCCCTTGTTCCGTCAATCGGATCAAGGGTCCAGAATTTCCCCCCGGAGCCTCCCTCGTGGTCTCCCCTGTCGATTGCTCCAAGCGTTTTATCCGGGTTTTTTCCGGGAAGGAACTCCTCAATGTATCTTCTGAGTTTTTCTTTCAGGCCCCCCTCAAGACAGGCAAGACTCTCTTCGGCGGCTATGGGGATTTCAGGAAAAGCAGATGTGAGGCGCTCGTTTATAAGCGCCTGCACAAAAAAATCCGCAAGCGTGACCGGGGAGCCGTCGGTTTTATTAAGCGCTTCGCGGAATCCGGCCCGCCCGTCTGATTGCGCGCAGACCCTCGCGGCTTCCGTTACGGCTTTAAGTCCCACCCTTTTTTCCAGTTCAAAACCCATCTGCTCAGGATTCCGTGTTTTGCCCGAAAGCGCGTCGGTTTTTCAGGTTTTCGTTACGAATGTGGGGTTCTTCGGGGAAATTTCAAAATCCGCTCCCGCGTGGCGAAGCGCTACCCCTTCTCCGCTTTTAAGCGTGTATCTTGACTCTGAGTGGTTTATATCCACTTCTATAAGGTTACCGAGGATCGATAGAGAGAAACTGAGCCTCTGTATTTCCTCGGGAAGGCTGGGAGAGAACTCGGGAGCTTCCCCCGTGTTGGCCAGTCCCGCGAATCCGAACACAAACATCATCCATGTTCCACCCATTGAGGCTATGTGACAGCCGTCGACAGTGTTTCGTCCCATGTCTCCCAGATCCATGAAAACCGCATTTTCCGCATATTCCATGGCCTTATCCATATTCCCGACCTTGGCGGCCACTATTCCCTGTATGCAGGCCGAAAGCGAAGAGTCTCCCGTGGTGAGAGGGTCGTAGTAATCAAAGTTCCGCCTTTTTTCTTCCCCCGAGAATTCCTTTTCAAGAAGGAACATCGCGAGCACGAGATCCGACTGCTTTACCACCTTGTGGCGGTAAATGACCAGCGGGTGATAGTGAAGCAGTATGGGGTACTTGTCTTCGGGAACGTTTTCAAAATCCCATTCTTCCTTATTGAGAAAGTAGTTGTCCTGGGGGTGTATTCCGAGTTTTTCATCATAAGGTATGTACATGGTCCGGGCGGCTTTCTTCCAGTCTTCGATTTCCGAGATATGGAGGCTGGTCTTGTGGGCGAGGCTTTTAAAAAGTTCGGGTTCGGTTTCCTTGAGTTTTTCAATCGTGGCTGCGGCGAGTCTCAGGTTCTCACGGGCCATGAGATTAGTGTAGGTGTTGTTATTTACCACGGTGTTGTATTCATCCGGCCCCGTAACGCCGTGTATTTCAAACTTTTCTTTTCCCGAGTTCGAGTAGAATCCAAGATCGCTCCAGAGCCTTGCCGTTTCAATCAGAATCTCCGCTCCGTACTTGGAGATAAAATCGTGATCACCGGTGACATTAACGTATTTTCTGAGTGCGTAGACTATATCTGCATTTATGTGGTACTGCGCGGTTCCAGCCGCGTAGTAGGCGGATGCTTCTTCCCCGTTTATCGTTCTCCAGGGAAACATCGCTCCCCTCTGGTTAAGCCTTCTTGCGTACCCCCTCGCCTTGTCGAGCATGCTGTAGCGAAACTTGAGAAGGTTCTCGGCGATGGTGGGAGAAGTGTAGATGAGAAAAGGTATCAAGTATATTTCCATGTCCCAGAAGTAATGGCCGTCGTAGCCCACTCCGGTAAGACCCTTGGACGGCACGCCGACCCCTTCAACCCTTGCCGAAGACTGGTACATCTGGAAGAGGCTGAATCTTATTGCCTGCTGGAAGGATACGGTTCGCTCATCGCTGTCTGTCTCCACGCACACGTCGCTTCTTTCCCAGAAATTGTCGAGATACTTGCGCTGTCCTTCAAGCAGGTCCGAAAATCCGAATTTCTTGGCTCTTTTAAGACTTCTTCTTGCCCTCTCGCGCAGTTCCTCGTTTGTGTGAGGCGCGGTTCTCGTGGTGTGATAGGTCATGTACTTCGTGAGACTTATCGGTTCTCCCTTTCGGGCGTCAACCATGAAAACCACTTTTCCGCGGTCGCCTTCCGCTCTGCTCGTATAGGAATAATCGCAGTTTGTCTCAAGCGTGTGTTCAATTCCCGAGGTGATAGTCATCTTGCTGTTCTGTGTCGAGTGGCAAAGAATCACGCTCGTGTCCCGCACGTCGTTCAGGCGGGGTTCAAGAACCCGATGTTCAAGTCTGCTGGCCCTTCGCGGATCTCCTCCATTGCCGCTATCGGGCTGTTCCTCGTTTTCTTCAGCGTAGTTTTCGTGATCAATTATCTCCGAAGATATGATTACGGGGGCCTTGCCGTTTAGAACCGTTACTTCATAAGATATGGCGGCCAGATGGCGATGTTCCATGGAAACCAGCCTTTTCGACCTTATGGATATCTGTTTTCCCGAAAACATTTCCCATATAAGATTTCTCTCTACCACGCCGTTTCTCATGTCGAGGGACCGCTCGAAGTGAAGAAGTGTTGCGGTTGGCAGGTAAAAGGGCTCATCGTCCACATAGAGCTTGATTATCTTTGAGTCCGGAACGTTTACTATCGTCTGCCCCATTTTCGTGAACCCGAAGGCTTCCTCTCCGTATATAATGGGCCATGTCTCGTGGAAGCCGTTTACTATGGTGAAGTTCTGGTAGCTTGGCTTTCCCTCTTCAAAAGCCCCCCTCATCCCTATGTAGCCGTTTGAAGTGCAGAAGATAGTTTCCCCGAGGCCTATTAGTTCGGGATAAAACTGCTTCTCTGCCACTCTCCACGGATCCGGGGGATATATGTGCTGTGCGGAGTATATGCCCTTTCTCTCTCTTTTTATCATTTCTGCTTTTCCCGACTGCTACGCGCCAAGCCCGAACTCTCCCAGATCGCTTACTACCATGTCCGCTCCGTTTGAAAAAAGCTCGTTTTCATTCTGCTTTCTGGCGACGCCGATTACCAGCCCGAAGCCCCCGCTTGCTCCCGCCGCCACCCCTGCCGCGGCGTCCTCGATAACGATACTCCTTGAGGGCTCGGTTCCGAGCGCCGAGGCGGCTTCTATGAAAGTGTCAGGTTGCGGTTTCCCCCGAAGATTTTTTTCGGCCGCCGCTACCCCGTCTACAGTGACCTCAAAAAGGTCCTCTATTCCCGCGGCCGCCATTACTGCCCGGCAGTTTCTGCTTGAAGATACGACTGCAAGGCGGAACCCGGCCTCCTTGAGATAGCGCGCCAGCGCTACGGACGTCTGATAGATTCCGGGAGACTCTTTTTCAAGGGTTTCCGTGAACAGCTGGTTTTTCCTGTTTCCCAGCCCGAAAACTGACTGCTCGCCCGGAGGGGAGTTTGTATTGCCCTCGGGAAGTTCTATTGCGCGCGAGAGCAGAAAGCCGCGTGCGCCCTCATAGCGGGGTTTGCCGTCGACATACTCAAGGTAGTCGTCCGTTTCGCTGAAGGGAACGAAGTTCTCTTCATTCTTGCTTGCCCGGGCGCGAAGGAACTCGTCGAATGTTTTTTTCCAGCAGGCCGAGTGAATTTTTTCAGTCGTGGTAATCACTCCGTCAAGATCGAAAAGAACCGCGTCGCAGGTGTTTTTTGAGAAAACGCTTTTTTTGTTCTGAAGTTCCGTCTTAAGAGCGTGTGGATTCATATCCGTTTTCCGAAAAGGAGTTTCACCTGCGGCCTTTTTGCCGCGGGTTAATTATACAGCATATTCCCTGCGAAATACCACACAGAACCCGGCCAAGTTCTTTGGCGCTTCCCCACGTTTCTGCGGAGCATTTTGAAATCGAACTCTTTTTATGATAGCCTGATGGTTTCTTGTGAGCATGGCCCCATCGTCTAGGGGTTTAGGACGCAGCCCTCTCAAGGCTGAAACACGGGTTCGAATCCCGTTGGGGCTACCAATCCCGCTTTCTTTCTTCCGGGTTTTCCGTTTTTCCTGCGTTCCGCACAAGGATCAGAAAAAAAGCCATCTGGGAATTGACGGGACTACGCCTGATGTTTTAAACTAACCCTGATGTTGCGGGCGTTTGCCGCCCGCATGAATAACATACCAAGGAGGGGTAAAATGAAACTTGAGGGTAAATCTGCGATAATCACGGGTGGCAGTCTGGGAATAGGACAAGTCACGGCGCTTCTTTTCGCAAATGAGGGCGCTGATGTTCTTATAACCGGCAGAACTGAAAGCACGCTTGGGGAAGCTGCGGAGCTGGCCAAGGATTCTCCCGGCAGGATAGAGTATCTCGTAAGCGACGTGTCGAAGGAAGAGGACTGCAAGGAGGCTGTGGAGCACGCCATAAAGCTTTTCGGCAAAATTGACATACTGTTTAACAACGCCGGGGTACTCCCCCTGGCGGTTACTCACGAAACCTCTATTGAGGACTGGGACCAGGTGTTCGCAATTAATGTTAAGGGCACATTCATGATGTCCAAGTTCTCGATTCCGCACATGATCGAAAATGGAGGAGGAACCATAGTCAACAATTCCTCCATACTGGGAATCAAGGCCATACCGGGCACCGCGGCATACAATTCCACCAAGGGAGCCGTGTCGCAGCTTACAAGGAGCATGGCCCTTGAGTATGGAGAACACGGCATAAGGGTAAACGCTATAAATCCCGGCACTACTCTGACTCCGATGGTGCAGGCTTTTCTTGACGATTCGCCTCCTGAGCTTGATGCGTATCTGAAGGGACTTCAGCCTATAACCGGTCATCTGGGCCGTTTCGCTACTCCCGAAGAGATGGCGCACGCCGTGCTTTTCCTATGCGACAGCGAAAACGTGGCGTATATGACGGGAACGGAACTTTCCGTTGACGGCGGCTGGATAGCGAACTAGGAAACCCTGCCTCTCTTGCCGAGACTGTCAGTCCGTGTCGGTCTGCGTGAGAGTTATATCCGCGAGATGTCCGTAAGCGGCAACGAGGGTTTTTCTTATAAAGCCCTCGGCGTCGTCGGTTTCAGTTTCCACGAGTATTTCTCCGCGGCCCTCAAGAGAGCCGCGGAAATCTCCCGTGGATGCGGCTCCGGGGGTTTCGCATGTAGAACTGTTGAGAATAAAGAGGATTTCCGTTCTGCCCCCGCTTCTCACTTCACAGTCTATTGAGACTATCCCTTCGGGTATCTCGATGTCGGCTACGTATCTTAAGGACGGCTCTCGCATTCTCTCAAAGGTTCTGCGGATGTGAGTTCATGCAGATTTATAGATGGTTGCTAGGTTCTTCATCGTGAAAAAGGCTTATGTAGTCCCGGTAGATGAACCTACGGTTGCGCACCCGTCCGGTGAATTCGTGTAAAATACCGTTTTTGGCCATCTGGGCGACCAGATTGTTTGCCGCCGTATATGTAGTTCCAGTTACCCCCTGCACTTCTTTCACTGAAATTATGGGTTTACGGTAAAGATGCTCCAGTACTCGGTGACCGTTTCCGGCTGCATGTCCCAGATTATCAGCAATCGTTGCTCGATGTTTCTCTCTCAGCAGGAGAATTTTACCGGCAGTTTCACCAGCTTCACCGCACACTTCCTTTATTCCCCGCAGGAAAAATTTCAGCCAGTTTTCCCAATCACCCCGGTCGCGCACATTCTGCAGGTGATTGTAGTAGGATTCTCTATGATTTTTAAAATAATGCGACAGGTACAGTGCGGGCTTTTGAAGAAGCTTGCGTTCGGCGAGCAGAAAAGAGATTAGCAAACGCCCGACGCGTCCGTTGCCATCAAGGAAAGGGTGTATCGTCTCGAACTGGGCGTGAATCATTCCGATTGTTATCAGAGGTGGTAATTGCGTGTTGCGGAAGAACTGCTCCAGTTCTACCAGTTTTTGCGGAACTTCGTGATGTGGTGGAGGAACAAATATTGCCTCGTGCAGGTTACACCCCGAGTGTCCGATCCAGTTTTGCGCATTTCGCAATTGTCCTGGGGAAAGTCTTGAACCGCGAACTCCCTGAAGAAGCCTTTCATGGATTTTGCAGATTACATGGATCGAAACGGGGGCGGGAGAGATCTTAAGAAGTTCAAGCCCGAGATTCATGGCGCTTACATAGTTAATCACTTCATCAACGTCTTTGGGCTGGCTCGGTGAGAATATTTTCGCTTCCGCCTCAAGCAGATCCTGTAATGAGCTCTGGGTGCCTTCAATCTGGCTTGACAGTACCGCCTCCTTGCGGACATACATAAAGACGAACAGGTCCGGGTTTGGCAGCGTGTGAATAGATCCATCAAGATATCCCAGCGCCCTGTCAGCCTCGGAAAGTGATATCTGCAATTCTCCGGCAACCTCGACCGGCGGGTCGGGGGGCAACGGGGCGGGGATGAATGCCTTGTAGCCCTCCGGCTGGTAGATGTATTGACCGGCTCTTGTTGACAGGTTTCTGGAGACAGGCATATGATTTGTGCGTTTATGTTAAAGGCTGCGTTTAATACAGCCGACTTATAAGTCCATATTAAAGGCTGCATTTAATATAACTGATTTGTGCGTTTATCTTAAAGGCTGCGTTTAATATAAATCGCTATCAAGCAGGAAAAGATGAAGTTGAGTTGCTTTCAGCAGCCAGGAGTTCGCGGGCGTCGATTTCCTCGGTTTATCCAGCACGTCTTTTGCCGTAACAGCGGTTCAGCCGGTTGAGAATTCAAGCGAATGGGGAAATTTTGTCGATTCCTCCTTCAGGCTGAACTCTTCAAAAGTAGTGGCTCCCATGTTCCTGAGCCTCGCTATAAGCTCTTCGATTATCACTTCGGGGGTTGACGCTCCTGAGCTTATGCCCACGGTCATGTCTTCCCTGAGGTCTTCCACTTCGCCGAGTCCTTTTGTGTCCTCAATCAGGTAGGCATACCGCACCCCGCAGGATTTGGCTACTTCAACCAGCCTGTTTGAGTTTGAGCTCTCGGGCGACCCCACTATGAAGATAATGTCTGAGATCTCGGCAAGTTTTTTCACGGCGTCCTGGCGGTTCTGCGTCGCGTAGCAGATATCGAGCTTAGAGGGTTTTACGATTTTCGTAAAGCGCCTTTCAAGGGCCGCCACTATTTCCCTGGTGTCGTCAACGCTGAGGGTGGTCTGCGTCACGTAAGCTACTTTTTCGGGGTCTGGAACGTTAACCGAGAGGGCTTCTTCCACGGATTCCACGACCACCACGCTGTCGGGGGCCTCGCCCTTGGTGCCTATGACTTCAACGTGGTTTCTGTGTCCGACGAGTATTATCGTGTACCCCGTCTCTGAGTAGTGTCTCACTTCATTGTGCACCTTGGTGACGAGAGGGCAGACGGCGTCCACTATCTGGAACCCGCGCCGCCGGGCTTCCTCAATGACCGCGGGACTTACGCCGTGGGCGCTGAAGATGACCCGCGCCGCCGGGTCTTTTACTTCATCAAGTTCCTCTACGAATACGGCGCCTTTTTCTCTCAGGGAATCGACTACCCTCTTGTTGTGCACTATGGCGTGGCGCACATAGATCGGGGGTCCGTACATCTCAAGGGCCCTTTCAACTATTTCGATGGCCCTTTCAACTCCGGCGCAGAATCCTCTGGGTTTGGCGACTACGACTCGCATGTCACCGTAGATGATAACGCTGTGGCAAACCAGGTCAAGCAAAACGGCTTCTGCGGGGGCGGGGAAACAGGTTTGCGCGCACAAGCGCGAACAGAGTTTGCCGGGTATGATTTACCTCGCTTGCTGCGGCCGACTGCAGAGAGGGGATATGAACTGGTTAAGGAGGAATTTAAGGCTATGGGGCGGGAGAACAACGAAGAAAATACCGCGCTGAGTTGCGAGAGGCTCATAGTTGCGCTTGATTTTGATTCGAGGGAAGAAGCTCTTTCCCTGGTGCGGCTTCTGGGCGAAAGGGTCGGTATCTACAAGGTCGGGTACCAGCTTTTTATGCGCGAGGGCATGGGATTCGTAAAAGAACTCACGGGGAGCGGGAAAAAGGTTTTTCTTGATCTCAAAATGGGTGACATAGACCGGACGATTGCGGCCGCGCTTCGGGCAGTGCCCGAAGGGGTTGAGTTCGTTACCATAAACGGCGGAAAGGCAACGGTAGCTGCCGCCAGGGAAGGCCGCGGTGAGAGAGATCGCCCGCTTATTCTTTCCCTCACTTTTCTCTCAAGTCTTAACCAGGATGATCTCAGGGCGCTTATGATGAATGAGAATCTCGAGCTTGATGAATATATAAGGGTCTTTACGCGCAGATCCATTGAAGCAGGTTGTGACGGAGTAGTGGCTTCAGGAGAGTCGATACGGGAGATCAGGCAGCGCTTCGGAAACCGGCTTGTAATAGTCGCTCCCGGAATACGTCCTGAGGGGAAAAACAGAAATGATCACAAAAGGGCACTTACGCCGACCATGGCAATTCAGTACGGAGCTGATTATCTGGTTGTGGGACGTCCGATCACAGAAGCGCAAAACAGCCTTGAGGTCGCAGAGAAGATAATCAGAGAGACAAACGCGGCTTTGCTTTAGAGCGGATACTTAAACAATGATTCCCATCAAGTCTTCGGCCACTATTATTTCCGTTTCACCATTTCCTGAAAGCGTTTTTATTTCTTCCGGAAGATCTCTTCTGTCCATTGATGGGTAAAGGTGCGAGAGCACGATCTTTTTGGGACTGCTTTCCCGGAGAATCTGCGCTATATCGGAAGGGGTCATGTGGACAGCCATTTTCTCCGAGTCCGGAAGCGCGCATTCCGTGACGAATATGTCCGCGTCCGAAGCCGCATCACGAAGTCCCGGGAAGTAGCCCGTGTCTCCGGTATAAACAATTTTCTTCCCAGCCGCGCGTATCACGTACCCGATACTGTTTTCCGTGTGAACGGTTTTGAAGGTTTTTATTTCAAGCCCGCCGATTTTCTGTTTCTTTTTTCCTATCTCGTGGATTTCCACAAGCTCGGGCCTTACCCAGTTGCCGTAGGGGGCTCGGAGTTTTTCGACAAATTCCAGAAAACCTTTCGGTCCCCATATCCCGAGCGTTTTTTCTCTTTTTTTTCCGTATGGGTGTCTGGTGGCGAAAAGAAGAGGGATCAGGTCGGAAGTGTGGTCCGGGTGAAAATGCGTTATAAACACATTGTCGATATCGAGATAGTCGACCCCTGTTTTCTCAAGCTTCCATACCGTGCCGTTTCCACAGTCAAAGAGGGCAGAACCGGTGTCGGTGCTGAGAAGATACCCGGAAGAACCTCTTTTGCTGTGGGGTACGCAGGTGCCCGAACCCAGAACTGTAAGTTTTACCATCTGACTTGATATAATCCCGTCCGCGTTCCATAATTTTACTCGCGGAGCGGTTTAGATGAAGAACATTATAACACTGACAACCGATTTCGGGTTAAGAGATCATTATGTGGGGGCGATGAAAGGGGTGATGCTTTCGGTGAACGAAGATGCCATCCTGGTCGATATAACCCACTGCGTTGATTCTCACGATGTCCGCGCCGCGTCTTTTGTTATAGGGAATTCATACCGCTATTTTCCGAAAAATACCGTGCACCTGATCGTTATAGACCCGGGAGTCGGAAGCAAACGAAGGCCTGTGGCGGTTTTCGCCGCGGGGCATTTTTTCGTGGGACCCGATAACGGCGTTTTCAGTTCCATCATCCGTTGCTGCGAAGATTTCAGTGCCCGCGAAATAAAGAACAGTGACTTTTTCCTGAAGGAGATAAGCTCGACTTTTCACGGAAGGGATATATTCTCCCCGGTCGCTGCGCATCTCTCGCTCGGGGTTCCGTTCTCGGAGATCGGTCCCCGAATCCATGATCTCGAACTTCTTCCCCATGATGAATACTCGGTAGACGGAAACGAAATCAGCGGAACCATCGTTTACACCGACAAGTTCGGGAATCTTATAACCAGCATCCCGACAGAAGCCGTCGGGAACAGTGCCCGGGCCACGGTAACAGTCGGAGAGAAGCGGGTTGCGGGAATCTCGGAATCGTATTCTTCTGTGGAACCCGGTGAAATCGTTGTTGTCGGGGGAAGCGGGGGATATATAGAAATATCAGTTAACCAGGGGCGAGCGTGCGATGTTTTCGGCGAAGTTCCGCCGGAAGTAATTATCGTTGACGAGGGTAGCTGAGAGGAATCCATGGAACCCGCAGAAGAAAAAACCGTAACGGAAATCCCCCGGGAGTTTGCCGGACAAAGAGCTGACGTGTTCCTCTCGGACTTCCTAGGGGAGCTTAGCCGCTCCAGCATAAAAAAGCACATAGAGCTTGGGAACATACTTATTGACCGCAAAACGTTTAAGCCTTCCCGGATAATAAGCGGCGGAGAGAGCCTGAGCGTCAACATTCCGCCTCCTGAGCCCTGCGGCATCGAGGGAGAGGAGATCGATGTCGAGGTTGTTTACGAGGACCGTGACATAATCGTTGTTAACAAACCCGCCGGCATGGTAGTTCATCCAGGAGCGGGAGTGGCGAGCGGCACGCTTGTAAACGCCCTTGTTTATATGTGCGAGGATCTTTCGGGGATAGGAGGCGAGATGCGCCCGGGAATAGTGCACCGCCTCGACAAGGAGACCTCTGGGGTTATGGTTGTTGCCAAAAACGATCGGGCGCACAAAAGTCTTTCAGAGCAGTTCAAGACCAGGGAGACGAAAAAGGAATACGTGGCTGTTGTCTCTGGGGAAATGAAAAAAGGTTCGGGAGTTTTCAGCTCCCCCATAGGAAGGAGTCCCTCGAACAGGGTAAAAATGACCTCTTTTTCCAGAGCCGGAAGAGATGCCGAGACCCGCTGGGAGATAATTGAAAGGCTGCGTGGAGCAACTCTTGTGAGCGTCTGGCCGAAGACCGGAAGAACTCACCAGATAAGGGTCCATTTTTCTGAGAACGGGTTCCCGGTGCTTGCCGATAAAGTTTACGGAGGCAAAAAAAGCCGCCCCAAAAATTCAGGGGTTCTGGGGGCGTTAATAAAAAGACACGCTCTTCACGCGAGAAGCCTCGGATTTGTCCACCCGGCGACCGGAAAGCGGATTGAGCTTTCGGCGGAAATCCCCGAGGATATGGTTTCAGCAATCAATTTTCTAAGGAGACAGAACGGATGAGAGTTTTTCGCTCGGCTCTGCTTGAGAAGTGCAGCGGTATTATCCACGGTTTCGTTCATGATCCCGGAGGGCCGGATATTCCTAAAATCGCCTCTGCGCATGGGCTTGAAAATATCCTTACCGTGAACCAGGTTCACGGCAGCACTGTTTTTTTCGCCGATAGTGCCGCGGGGGAGAAATCTGCCGAAGCCGATTCGATCGTTACCAAGCAAAAAGGTGTAGGCGTCGGGGTCATCACGGCCGACTGCGTTCCTGTTCTCATCTGCTTTCCGGATTCCGGATGCGTCTGCGCCGTCCATGCTGGATGGCGGGGAACCTCACTGCGCGCGGCTAGGAACTGTCTTGGGGCAGTTTGTGAAAAATACTCCCTGGGACCGCAGGACGCCGTGGCCGTAATAGGTCCGGCCATATGGGGGTGCTGCTATGAGGTTCGAGACGACGTAGCGTCACAGTTTGTCTCAAGGTTCAGAGACCAGGGGGACTGGCTTTTAGAAAAAGGCGACGGGAAGTTTCTTCTTGATCTTGTGGAACTTAACAGAATCGAACTTTGCGATGCGGGGGTTCAGCAAATCGAGATAATGGATCTGTGCACTTGTTGTCAGGGTCTTCCTTCATACAGAAGAGACGGTTTAGGTACGGAAAAGATGATTAGTTTTGTCGGAATTTCTCCTTAGCGGGTTCTTTTCTCTCTCAGCATAGCAGTGCAGTTTAACACCGGGGCGGAAATGACGCTTCGGCGGATCTTCAGTTCTTCGTCTCCCGATACAGAGTTTCTGCACGAAGTTTTAATGCCACACCGACATCGCTGAAACCGCGGCGTATGTAACCGCCGAAGAACAGTAAGACGATTGGTGAAAATACACCGGTTAACAGGTCCACATTATGGTAGCTGCAGCTGGTATCACTTACAGGTTCCAGATGCTGCTCTCGCACCACAAACAAAAACCAGGAAGCTCCGAATTTTCTGCTCCAAGCAATAAGGCGTGGTTTTTCAAATGCACATACGGTTTCGGTTATTCTGAATTTTCCCGGCCACATTTTTACCAGCAGATAAGCGGGCGATCCAATTTTAAAATCGGTTCTGGCTTGAGGTGTGAATGGATTCCACTCACCATATTTTTCAACGTCAGTCAGTACCTCCCAAACGAAGTCAACAGGTGCGTTGATCTGAATGCGGTCGGTAATTATGCTAAGAGTGCTCATGCCCATCTCCATTGTTGTTGACTAGAGTCCTGACCCATGCATCTGATTTGTCCCAAAGAAGTTTCGACACATCCTGGTCTTTTGTCTCGCCGGATGATTCCGCTATTTCGCAGCGCACGTAATAATTTCCACCTTGAAACGGGTATTTACTGGCGCACATCACCGAAGTTTGCGCGCCCGATACCGGGCTTAGCAGGACAACAGATGCGAGTGAGTAACAGATTCGGTTTAGAAGATACCCGATCTTTCCTTCGGATTCTTCAGCCTGCATAAGATTAGTCTTAACGGACCCGGGGTGTAAAGTTGCCGATTGGAGGTTGTATTTTCTGGCAAACCGTCTCTGGATCTCGAAAGTAAAGTGAATTAGCGCTAGTTTTGACAGCCCATACGCGTCCCAGGAGTGGCAGTCTCCGTCATCGTTAAACATGCTCTTGTTTTTCACTCTGTCGTGCAGGTGGGAAGTTACGTTTATGACTCGCGTGTCTCCGCTTTCCAGACCATTTTGCTTAAGAATTGGAAGCAATAAACTCGTCAGGTGAAAAGTTCCAAGGAAATTGGTTCGCCAATGGATTTCGAAACCATCTTTTGTCATGGGCAGCTTTTTTCTCGGATTAAGAATATTCTTGTGAATCCCTGCGTTATTGATAAGTACGTGCAGTCGGTCGTTGTAATTTCTCCGGTACCATGTCGTGAAATCATTAACACTGTCAACATCGCAGAGGTCTAACGCATGGGCTGCAATCTTATTTTCATCGGCGCCGATGACTCGCAGGTCTCCCCTCAAAGAGTCTTCCATCAGTTCAATATCGTGAATACTGGTGACAACGACTGTAGCCCCCCAGCTTGCAAGGATCCTGGCCGTTTCGTAACCAATTGAATTAGGAGCGGCACCTGTCACAATGACGTTCCGCCCCGACATATCAACTTCTTCCGCCATCGGTTTACTCGTAAACAAACGCAAGATATGAGTTACGGATTTTGAGAATGTCTTAGGCATGCTGGAGCAATATTATGTATAAGGTGTGGTCTCGCGTACAGCTATATAACACAAATGCGCATCTGGCCCTTGCTCACCCAGCCGCTACGCCGGTTACAGGGCTTGCTCTCGGGAATTAGCGACTAAGGGCTCGCTTGCTTCCCACAGCTTGGTTCCGTTTTCCTCATCCTGTGCCGCAGGAGACACGGACTTTCGCTGCATTAAATGCAGGTAGATGCCTGTGTTGGTACCAGCTTCTTCCGCACAGCATAAGTAAATTACCGGCCCCATAGCTTCTTCTGGAGATTGAAAAAAATGTCTTAGCAACGGGTTAACTATAGGTTTCAAAATCGACGGTGTTTCTCGTGAAAGGTTTGTAGCAACGCCTCCAGGGCACATTGAGTGAACTGCAACTTCAGTTTTGCTGCCTGTGTTCAGACGGCGTGAGAGTTCAGTTGCAAACGTACACAAAACAAGTTTGCTGATACCGTAATACTTGAAGCCATCCTTGAATCCATAGTCGGTGAATTCCCCGAGACGGTCGAAATCAATAGTATGAGAGGACCGATGAGCCTCAGATGAGACGAAGATGATTCGCGGTGTCTTTCCAGTCTGACTGGATGGACAAATCACGCCGTCTCGGAGCCACCGGTCAATCATGACGCGATTCGCGAGGAAATGAACCGTGAACATCGTTTCGTATCCCTGCGGTGTTTTAATTGCCTTTTTGGGTGCCAAGCCTGCGTTGAGAACCGCAATATCAATTTTGATGTTGCAGTTACTCAGGCTATCGCAAAGACGGTGTACCGACTGAAGATCCGAGAGGTCTACTTCCATCATTTCTATGTTCTCGGAACCTGACAGTGTCTTTATTTCATCGCATGTTTTCGTATGACCGGGTCGGCAAGCTAAAATGATGTTTGCGCCGCGCCTCGCAAGTTCAACGGCAGCGGCTTTACCCAGCCCGCTGTTCGCTCCGGTTATCAGACAAGTTTTGCCATCGATACGTATGTGCTTCGCAACAGGATTCACTTCCGATACCTTGGGCTGCGCCAGATCTCGAATTGCGATGATTATAGCGTCTATGAAGGAACCATCACCCATTTGGTTCGTTTTTCGTTTCATGGTGAATTTCTCCGTATTGTCCTTCGATTCTTTGCAGTCTTGTATATGCTACTCGAAAGGAATTTTATGTTTCTCTCGATAAAAGGAGAAATAATCTTCAATAATTTTCTCGCTCAACCCGAAATTACTTAAGTGATAGATGTGCCTGCCAAAACGGTTTTGCGGATTTCTTTTCATAAAAGTCTTGGCTTGCCACACCGCTTCAGCATCAAAACCAATCCCCGCCTTTAGATAAATCCGCTCAAGCTCGGCAATCGGATCCTTCATCAAGTCGTAGTACGAGACGTCGACGAATCGATCGGCATCTGCTTTGTCTCGAGACTGGATGGTTAACTCGACCATCCTGCGAGCCTTTCTGGACCAGTGCCTGGCGATTTCCTCTGGGTCCACATGGTCGCTGAATATGCCGCGGTTATGAGCAACCATACTGCAGAAAGAAGGCATGGTTTTTCGAGGGTCGCGGTGGGTCTGCACGACTGTCGCGGTGGGGAAAACTTTAAGAAACACATCCAGATATTCCATGTGGTGCGGCGTTTTAAGCACCCAGTTGCTGCTGGGGCGCTGCCAGCACAGAATCTTCAGCACCTTATGGAAATATTCGTAGGTCCGCGTGTGGTCCTGTTCCTCAAGCCACCGGGAGTAACTAGGCACGTGCATCGTAGCTTCTGGCGCCTGGCTCATAAAGTTAAGATCAAGAAGCATTACGTCTTCTTCCGGCTCATTGTGGTCAATGGGGTGAACCGCCATGAACTGCGGCGACAAATACGAAATCAGTCGTTGCGCGAGGACTGCATGCACATTTCGAGTGATCGTTCCTTTAGCTTTGCTGCTTGGCGGTAACGGGTTGAGCGCTTCTGTGCCCGACACACCTCGAATATCCGGATGAGAATTCAGCAGCCTGTGCAATATTGTCGTTCCACTGCGCTGCAATCCCGTGATCAGGATAATCTTTTCCAAGCTGATGTCATGTATTTCAGGGTGCTGTTTTAGCAGTTCCTCAATCCGCAAGCGATGAACTAATGCGCTTGTGAGTCGAATTTTTTGTATCAGGCTGCCGGTTGGGGTTAGCTCAGCTTCTTCATTAATCGAATTTATGAGAACTTCCAATGCCTCAAAGTGACCATCGTTACCAAAATCCTCGAGCCTCGTTTTTCGGATCGCGCCGGTGGTGAGCTTTTCAATATTCAAAGAGCTTGATAATCCGAGGTTTTCACTCAGCTTCCCGATGGAATTTAAGACCTTAACGGGAAGAGGACGGTAGGGATTCTCATAGTCTGTAGAAGTTGCTAGATTTTTTTTAGCCATCGCGATTTGCTTAACTCAACAGATTCTTAAGGTCAGTTAACCTGATCAATCTGGTCTGCGGTTGAGGATGTTCCTTCGCGCGTACCCACCTGAAGCACATCGTGCCGGAAGCATGGCCAGCTGTCTGGAGCCAGTTGGGATGACCGGGATCTTCGTGAGCTACCACCAGGCGCACAGAACCGTCGTCTTCATAGTGGGCAAGATGTTTGTTAGTGTGTATCGTGTGATAACGGTAGTCGAGCGATTCCATCCAGTAGTTGTTTAACTGGAAGTTCCAGTGTTCGCATTCAGGCGGCGTTACTTCTATCAAAAGCGCTTCGTCTTCCGCTACTTTCCAATGGCTGTGGTAGTAAACGATATTGGGATCACCCCCGGCGGCCAGTGATACTTCCGGATCAAACATCGGCAGTTCGTTGGTGTGCTTTTGAAAATCACGAGCCCACTTGGCAAACAGCAGCGGTGCGCCTGCCACGAGTGTTCCCACGGTTTTTAGGCCTTCGTCAAGCTGTTTCGGCGTCAATGGAGAAGGGCGGCGTTGCTCTTCGGAACAATTGATCCGTTCTATCCGCAAGTCTGCCGGAGTTTCTGTTTTGCGATCAAGGAAAGTCTGGCGTACCACCAATGTGCCGGTTTCCGGCGTCATTGGAAGCCAGTTCTTGCTTTGAGGTTTGCAGCTGAGTACCAGTTCAAAGTACCCGTCTTCATCGGTTTCTATCTGCTCAGCCTCTATATGTCCTGTTGGAGGCAGCCCTCGTCCCTGCCCGTAGTTGCCGGATTGAGTGCCAAAGCTTAAGTACGCAATGTTGTTGCGCCGCCCTGTGATTTTGTATTCATACTCGCCGCTGAGGGCCGCTGTCTGGTAGAAGTTATCAGGATTGTCCGCGCCTAGCTTGGTTGTTTCGTTGACTACGCGATGAAGTACAGGTGCTTTCGGGTCGGCATGTTCGATAAACGCCATAAGCCCGGCCCGGGCGATACGGCTTAAGTACCGATACCCTTCTGCCTGATTAAATGCGTCTTTAGGCGCCCCGGGAAAATTTAAAGCTGCTCCCGCAGCTTTAAAAGTGTCGCAGAACTCATCCCATGACTTTCCACTGACTATACGTTCCGCGGCTAAGTCGGCTTCCGTCTTGCCACGCAGCTTCCAGATGAAAAGGGATGTCTGTTTGAACAAGGCGAGAAGATGTATTGCGAATTTTCGCATGGCGTACCTCTAAGCAAAACTGACCTCATCGCTCGCAGATGTGCTTTTCGGTGTTTTCCGGCACAGGTTTTGTCCGAGAACAATAATTCGTTTTATCCTGTAATTACTAAACAAATGTATAAGACATACGAAAAATGGCAATTATTTTGTATGAGTGTTTGCCCGAACCGTGGTGAGGAAGCGACAAATTGACAGCAATCAGCCTTTTTATTATGATAAATATTGATGAACGGTTTTAATGCCTTTAAGTATGTTGAGGACCTCAGGGAGTCCGGTGTTCCAGATAAACAGGCCGAAGCACATCTTCGCGTTCTGCACGATATAGTTGAATCCAATCTGGCAACAAAGCTAGACATCAAAGAGCTTGAGCAGAAAATCGTTGAATCCAGACTGGCAACAGAGCGGGACATCAAAGAGCTTGATCAGAAAATGGAGCTGAAGATTAAAGAGCTTGAACAGAAAATCGTTGAATCCAGACTGGCAACAGAGCGGGACATCAAAGAGCTTGATCAGAAAATGATCATAAAGCTTGGAACCTTAACTGTGGTAACTATTGGAGTTCTTGTGGCTCTCTCCAACCTCGGTATTTTTTCTTAGAACTTCCAGATCATCTGAAAGTCTTCCAGCATATTATCAACCTGTCTTTACCACAGAGCTAACCAGATA
This sequence comes from Thermodesulfobacteriota bacterium, assembly GCA_965208155.1. Classification (GTDB taxonomy): domain Bacteria; phylum Desulfobacterota_D; class UBA1144; order Nemesobacterales; family Nemesobacteraceae; genus Nemesobacter. Next base: position 841,529 of record OZ242322.1, on the reverse strand, counting down.
GGGGTTATATTCAAATCCTCAATAGCGCGGACACTTGGAAATGTCTCGTGTTCTGCTTGGCGAGGCTTTCTCGAAACTGCCTGATAACCGCACACTTCTTGCTGATTGTTGCAGCAATATCCCAAAATCAATTGTCATTTGCACTCTCACGGCCTGGGCGACAATTACTGTTTTGTCATAAAGACTGCGGAATAAAAGATCCTCGACCCGCTGAATATATACGGAATTGGAAGAAAAATGTATGATGAATACGTAGGTTCAACAGGCTACAGAATTAATTTTGAAAGGGGAGATATAAATGTCTCTTGCAGAAATTGACAGGCGTATTCAGGGTCTCTATGAAGAATGGTTTTCGTTACAGCCTCTAAGCCGTGAGAATGGCGAACGGCTCTGGGAGAAAATCAGGCTTGAATGGAATTATAACTCCAACCGCATAGAGGGCAATACTCTGACCTATAGAGAGACGGAACTTCTGCTTGTTCACGGGCGCACAGAGGGTGGTCATCCAATTCGCGATTACGAGGAGATGAAAGCCCATAATGTAGGAATAGAGAAAGTAAGAGAATTTGCCGAAGACAAGGAGTACTGTCTGACCGAAGCGGACATACGCAGTCTGAATCTGATTATTCTCAAGGAGCCTTTCTGGCAAGAGGCCAAAACCCCTGACGGACAGCCTACGCGCAAGCAAATCTTTCCGGGGCGATACAAAAACCAACCTAATCACGTAAGAACTGCGACTGGAGAAATCTTCAAATTTGCTCTTCCCGAAGAAACCCCGGCGAAAATGCGGGAACTGATGGAATGGTTCAGGGAAAACATTGAATCTCATCCGGCTTCAATAGCGTCTTTTCTTGCGGAACTGCATCACCGCTTCATCCTTATTCATCCTTTTGACGACGGCAACGGCCGCATAGTGCGCTTATGGATAAACTATGCCCTGATGTGGTTCGGCTATCCTCCTGTTGTCATCAAAAGCGAAGACAGAGAGGGTTATATTGCCGCCATCCAAAAAGCGGACACAGGAAATATTGAAGCGCTTACCATTTATCTCGGCAGAAGCCTGATCTCATGGCTTGAGATCGAGATCAAGGCTGCGAAGGGAGAGGATAATCACAGAAAGTCTGTATCGTTGCCCCAAGACGGTATAATGGTATATAATTTCCCAGAACATTCATGAATCCCCGGAGGAAAGAAAAATGAAAATAATGTCTTGGCTCGATTCGGAAGATTACTGGTACATGAATTCGCTGAGCGAGCAGAACAAGGAAATTAACTACTACGGCTACATGATGGAAGTCGGAGACGAGGAAGATTCAAGCAGGATAAAGATCATGGTGATTGAACTGCAGAGCGTAAAGCTCGTTGTTGGATTCGTTGTTCCTCTGAGCATGGATTTGAGCGGGGAGATAGACATGGGTTTTATCTGCCAGGAGAGACCGGATAAAGACGTGCCGTTTTCGTGCAAGCTCTCAGGAGAAGTAAAGAACCTTACCTACACTGGAGACGACGTCCAGAAAATAGAGTACGCGGGTCTTTCGCTTGAAAAATTCTACCAGAACAAGGGAATAAAATTTTATCTTCTAGATCTTCGCCCGAAATCCGAGCAGAATCAGGATCAGCCCTGATCAGGCTTTACGTGGGCGTGGAAACTCCGGAGCAAAAATAAAATGTCAGAAAAGAGCAAGATAGTCCTTGCTTATTCAGGAGGGCTTGATACCTCGGTAATTCTCAAGTGGCTTGTAAACGAATACAACTCCGATGTCATAGCCTATGTGGCGGACATAGGACAGAAAGAGGACCTGCAGGAAGCTGAACGCAAAGCCTGGGAAACCGGCGCGTGCGCGGTATTCATCGAGGACCTGAGGGATGAATTCGTCAGTGATTATGTTTTTCCCTCCATAAGCGCAAACGCTGTCTATGAAGGCAGTTATCTTCTGGGCACTTCCATAGCGCGTCCCCTTATTGCGAAAAGGCAGATTGAAATAGCAAAGCGCGAGGGAGCTTTCGCTGTTTCCCATGGAGCAACAGGCAAGGGAAACGACCAGGTCCGTTTTGAGCTTACCTTCTACGCGCTGCACCCCGACATAAAGATCATAGCTCCGTGGCGCGAGTGGGATTTCAAATCAAGGACCGACCTCATAGATTACGCCAGGGAAAACGGAATAGACGTTACGGTTACAGAGAAAAAACCCTACAGCTGCGACCGCAACCTTCTTCATACGAGTTACGAGGGTGGAATTCTCGAAGACCCGTGGGCAGAAGCGCCTGAGGATATGTTCGAGATGACGGTTTCTCCCGAGGCAGCTCCCGATCAGCCGGTTTACGTGGAAATCGGGTTTGAAAGCGGTATTCCCGTTTCCGTTGACGGAGAGGAGTTTTCTCCTTCAGCACTTCTTGGCTGCTTAAACGATGTTGCCGGCGCAAACGGTATCGGGAGGGTTGACCTTGTTGAAAACAGGTTCGTCGGTATGAAATCAAGGGGAGTATACGAGACCCCCGGCGGCACTATTCTTCACGTGGCGCACAGGGCTCTTGAGTCGATTACAATGGACAGGGAAGTAATGCGCCTTCGGGATTCCCTGATTCCGAAGATATCGGAACTTATTTACTACGGCTTCTGGTTTTCTCCCGAGATGGAAATGCTGACCGCCGCCGTCCGAGAGAGCCAGAAGGACGTAAGCGGCACGGTAAGGCTTAAACTTTACAAGGGAAACGTTATAGTCTGCGGGAGAAAGTCCCCGAATTCCCTCTATAGCGAGAACCTGGCGACCTTCGAGGAAGATTCGGTTTACGACCAGTCGGACGCTACCGGGTTCATAAAGCTTAACTCCCTCCGCCTCTCCGTGAAAAAGCTCCTTGAGGGAAAGTAGTCCCCGGCGGATGAGAACGGATCAATTCGACTATGATCTTCCCCAGCGGCTGATCGCCCAGTACCCTCTCTCCAAACGCAGTTCCTCCCGGCTTCTGGTGGTCAACAGGGAAACACAAAGCTTCTCCCACGCGAGGTTTTCCGATATAGGGGATATGCTTCGCCGCGGCGACCTCATGGTTCTTAACAACACAAAGGTGATTCCCTCGAGGCTGTCGGGGCATGTCGAGACAAGGGGAACGGTTGAGTTTCTCCTGACGGAGAAAAAAGATGAAACCCGCTGGGGAGTGCTTTTTAAAAATCCTCGCGATGGGCTTCGTATCTCCCTTGACGAAAAAATGTCGGGCACCCTTGAGAGGCAGCCCGATAAAAGCTGGGCTGTAAAATTCAGCGAACCCGTTGAGAGGATTATCCACAGCACGGGACGTATGCCCCTTCCCCCCTACATATCAAGAGAGCCGGAGCGGTCGGATAAAAAGACCTACCAGACCGTTTACGCGACCGAGGAAGGGGCTGTGGCAGCTCCGACCGCAGGGCTTCATTTTGATCCGGAACTTCTGTCTGAGCTTCACAAAAAAGGTGTCCTGATGAACTATGTCACCCTGCACGTGGGAGAGGGGACGTTCAGACCCGTCAAGGAGGAACTTATAGATAACCACGCGATGCATTCAGAGCGCGTTTTTGTTCCACGGGATACCGCGGAGGCGGTAAACAAGGCCAGGGGGGAGGGAAGAAGGGTTGTTTCTGTAGGAACCACGGTCATCCGGGCCCTTGAGTCCGCAAAGGATGACTGCGGGGAGATGCGGCCTTTTTCCGGGAGGACGGATCTTTTCATAAAGCCTCCGTACCGGTTTCGGTTCGTAGATGTTCTCATAACAAATTTCCATATGCCCCGCTCAACCCTTCTTATGCTTGTTTCCGCGTTCTGCGGTGGAAGGGAACTGGCTCTCGGAGCCTATGAGGAAGCTAAATCGCGCGGTTACAGGTTTCTTAGTTACGGAGACTCGATGATGATAGTGTGAGAGGTTTTTAACCGGAAACACAGTGGGCGCATCGGGAATCTCATCATGCTCAGATCATTCCAGGCAAAGATACTCAGATTGATTTTTCATTAATATTATTGTACAGACTTAAAAGATGGGGGTATAAAATGATTTCCAAGTCACATGTTGCCAAGCTGGGAAACGGTCTGGCTGTCCGCATTCCCAAACCCGTAGCCGAGCGGTTGGGCATTCAGGAAGGTTCTGCCATAGAGATTATACCGCGAGCAAACAGCATGATTATCCGCAGGGAAACATATAGTTTGGATGACATGCTGGCTCAGATAAACGAGGATAATCTTCATCCGGAGCAGAATACCGGGTCGCCTAAGGGCAACGAAGAATGGTAGAACCGAAATATGTCCCTGATGCCGGCGACATAGTATGGATTACTTTTTCGCCTCAATCTGGACATGAACAGTCGGGCCGTCGTCCGGCCTTGGTTTTAAGTCCCAGTAAATACAACGAGAAAACCAGTTTGGCGTTATTCTGTCCCATAACCTCCAAGGTTAAGAACTATCCTTTCGAAGTTGCTCTTACACCCGAGGTCGCGGTAAAAGGAGTTGTGTTGGCTGACCAAATCAAAAGCATGGACTGGCGGGCGAGAAAGATCAGCTTCGAGTGTCAAGTCCCTTCGCGTTTGCTCATAAAAGTATTGGACAAGCTGAATGTGCTTTTAGACCTAACTTCATTTACTGAAAAAGCATATTAGCCTTTAGCAGGATGATCTCATGCTGTAGAAAGATCAGGAATTCCCACTAAGAGCTTATACCGGGTCGTTGTTAGCAACCAAACTTCGGTTTTTCGTGATTCTGTCGGTATTCAGTGCTCCTGATTATGCACGGGGAACAGTTTTTCTCCCTTCCAAAGACCATTTTCTTCACTCATATCAATCGTCAAACACTCCTCTCCCACACCCGCCAAAGCGAGTTTCCAGGTATTTCGAGAATACACAGACTGTACTCCCTCATCATGAGCTATCGAGAAGTTCTATACTGCTTCTGTAGCCTTGCACTATTGCCCTGTACAAAAATTCCCAGCTCTCAAGAACATGTTCTCTGAACATGCCGCGTACTTTCTCCCTCAGATACTTGAGTCTTCCCATCTTCTCCAAAGCCGCCTGAAACAACCTGCAGCAATGCGCCTCTATCTGATCAATCAGAAAAGCAAGCAGCATCAGATTGCCGAACACACTCGCAAGATTCTTGTTGCCGTGCCCAAAATTGTGCTCAAAATGATATCCCTGGTTCTTAAGAGTGTTAAATGTCTCGTTCTCTATGCGCCACCTCGCTCGCCCAGCCCTCATTATCTTCATCAGGTTCTCCCGGTTAAGCGGTATATCCGTAACCCAGGAGAACTTCGTGGTCTTGCTTTCAGGCTTCTTTTTTGTGCCCGGCCTTGTCTCATGATATTCAACAAAGTTAACCCGAACTTCCCTGTTCGACGCGTTAAGCGACACGTTGTTTATGTACCTGAACCTGTGATGTATTCCGTCCGTGCCCTCTACTTCCACTTCCCGAGTCTCCGAGGAGCTGTTCACCTGTTTGAACAAATACTTGTGATCTCCCTCTCTTGCGCCAAGTATGTACCTCAGATCATTGCTCATCAACTGCCTGATATGAGGAGCGTTTGACGCAAGCCCGTCTTCAAGCACTATAAACTTCATATGGGGATGCTCCCTTCGCAGATCCTCTATGAACCTCTTTGCAGCATTGCGCTCACAGTCATTCTTCTTAGCCCCGTCTGTCTTCAGTATCTGCTCAGGCGCAAACGGAAACACTTGCTTGTGTTCAGGGTGCACTATAGCCCCGCAGAGCATATGATGATAATACGTTACACTCCCGTCACGGTGATGCTTCTCACAGCAGTTCTCGCAATGTACAGTCGGGGATGAGAAAAAACCGGTGCCGTCCATCGAAAGCAAATAGTGACCGTCTATATACTCGTACCCTTCAAGTCCCTTTCCCCTTTGCAGTTTGCTGAACAGTTTTTTGAAAGCGTTGCGTATATCTCTGGGAGAAAGCTCATCAAGACGCTTTCTCACCCCTGAGTCTGAGGGAACATTCAAAACCCTGTACAGACTCCCGAGATTTGAGCGGACCTTGTCGTTATCATGAGCGGCCTCGTCAAAAGCAAGCAAAGAGGGGTATTTGAGGGAAAACACAGCAAGTCCCGACATCAGGTAATCCGGCAGAGTAAAACCGCGGCCTGAGACGGCATCATCTATTTTTTTGAAACTGTTGTGAGCAACATGGAGCAGTCCTGGTTTGCTCAGCGTTTTACGCAAACGCTCCTTCATAGTCCACCTCCGGCAGTAAACTATAGTTGTTGTTCCTGAAGATCAGTCTACCATACGGCGGGAACACAGACAGTGTTGATTTATGGGAAAGTGTCGGAGATTCGGGGAATCTTTGCCTGAAAACAGGGCAGAAGTTTACGAAAACAAAATCCTCAACCCCTTTATTTTAAGGGGTTTTAGGCGATAGTGGGAATTGCTGTAGAAAGATCAGGATTTCCTGTGTGTGAGAAGGGAAAAAAGAGAGTTAAGAATGGTCGTAAAACAGAAAAAAGGGCTTGAAACCCCGCTCTCAAAGGTGGTGCACTTCAAAGTTCAACGGGCGAGTATATATTTGCGAAAATGGAGAAAAGATGAAAACGATAGCTGCTGGGGAATTCAAATCTAAGTGTCTTCGGGTAATTAGGCGAATGTGCAAGGATCACGAGCCGGTTACGATTACCAGATATGGCCATCCGGTGGCAATTTTGTCACCGGCCCCTCAGGTCAATAGCACTGTCCCGATTATCGGCGCAATGCGGGGTTCAGTCTTGAGCTACGATGATCCATTCCTGCCTGCGACCGACCCACATGACTGGACCGCTGCTCGGTGATTGTCTTGGACACTCATGTCTTGGTCTTGGTCGCAACAGAATTGTTTATTTGCTACCAAGGAGGGAGCCGTGACAGCTCCGATCGCCGGGCTTCATTTTGACCCGGAACTTCTGTCTGAGCTTCGCGAAAAAGGTATCCTGATGAACTATGTCATCCTCGGGCCCTTGAGTCTGCGGATGATGACTGTGGAGAGATGCGGCCTTTTTCCGGGAGGACTGATCTTTTCATAAAGCCTCCGTACAGGTTTCAGTTCGTGGATGTTCTCATAACAAATTTCTACATGCCCCGCTCAACCCTTCTTATGCTTGTTTCCGCGTTCTGCGGTGGAAGGGAACTGGCCCTCGGCGCCTATGAGGAAGCTAAATCGCGCGGTTACAGGTTTCTTAGTTACGGAGACTCGATGATGATAGTGTGAGGGGTTTTTGGTGGTGAATTTTACATGTGTGAAACACTCTTCTGTATATTACCTCGCGGATATGACTGGAGAGCCATAAAGAGAGTGTAGCAAGTCATCATGATGTTGCTTTTTACGTAATTGACCGATTAAATTCTCTGTCTATGACTAAATCTTCTGATTTGACATTTATTACGAACGAAGGTGAACAAAACCTGCTTGAAAGGTTTAAGGTTTTAATCAAGGACACCGAGTTTTTCGATGTTCTTGTTGGTTACTTTAGAACTAGTGGGTTTTTCCAGCTTTATAGGTCTTTGGAATCGGTTAGTAAGATCAGAATATTGGTTGGACTCAATGTTGACCAGAGAACCTATGAATTAATAGGAAATTCCAATGTTCAGGGGCTGGATTTTGATTCTTCAAAACAAACAAAACTGAAACTGAAAAAACAGACGAAAGATGAGATGGAAAACTCAGATGATAGCCTCAGTACTGAGATAGGAATAAACAAGTTCTTGGAATTTCTAGCCGATGGAAAGCTTGAGTTCAGAGCTTACCCTAAAGCCAATATCCACTCCAAAGTTTACATAAGCAGGTTCAGTGAAGGTGATAGGGACTACGGGCGAGTTGTAACTGGTTCCAGTAATTTTTCGGCGTCTGGGTTTGTAGACAATCTTGAATTTAATGTTGAATTGAAAAACAGCCCTGACGTTAAATTCGCATTGGAAAAGTTTGAGGAATTATGGGAGGAGTCAATTGATATAACGGAAGATTATGTAGAGACCGTAAGAGAAGAAACATGGTTGAACGAATCGATAACTCCTTATGAAATTTACCTAAAGTTCTTACATGAATACTTCAAAGAAGATATAGACCTAGATGAAATAAAAGAAGAACTTTTCCTTCCCGAAGGTTTCAGAGAACTCAAATACCAGCTGCAGGCTGTAACTTCGGCCCAGAAAATACTGAACACTTATAATGGGGTGTTTTTGGCAGATGTGGTAGGACTCGGAAAGACTTTTATATCAGCTCTTTTGGCGCAGAAGTTAATAGGGAGAATATTGGTTATTTGTCCTCCGGTACTGAAAGACTACTGGCATGAAACGTTTAGAGATTTCGGCGTTCGTATGTTTGATGTTGAATCGCAAGGAAAGCTGGACCACATAATTAGGAAAGGAACACAATACGATTATGTTTTTGTTGACGAGGCGCATAGGTTCAGGAATGAAGGGACTCAGGGATATGAGAAGTTGCATCAGATATGTTTTGGAAAAAAAGTGATACTGGTGTCAGCGACGCCTCTTAACAATACGATTGATGATATATATAGTCAGCTCAAGCTTTTTCAGGTGCCCAGAAAAAGTACGATTCCTGGAATCCCAAACCTTGAAGATTACTTTTTGAGTTTGAGGAGAAGGCTGTCGTCTTATCAAAAAACTGAGCCGGAATATCCAGAAGCAGTGAAGGAGACTTCAAGAGATGTAAGGGACAGGCTTTTAAGGCATGTAATGGTACGTCGTACTAGGGGTGAGATACGGGAGTATTTCCCCGAAGACCTAAATCTACAGAAGTTCCCTGAAATAGGAGACCCCCAGAGGATAATATATCAGTTCGATGGTGCTACACACGATGTGTTTTACGAAACAATTCGTTTACTGAAACAATTCAAGTACTCGAGATATACTCCATTGCTTTACTTGAAAGAAGGTCCGAGTGAATTTGTAAAGCAGTCACAGCTTAATGTCGGAGGATTCATGAAGGCAATTCTGGTAAAACGATTAGAGAGCAGCTTTTATGCTTTTATGAAGACTGTCAAACGCTTCATCAGTTCATACGAAAAATTCATCGGAATGTATGAGAGTGGAACGGTTTATATAAGCCGGAGTGTAGATGTTTATGATTACCTTGATAAGGACAACGGGGAGGAATTACTTGATCTGGTTGATGATCAGAATGTACAGAAAGTTCAGAAATACAGTTCCAAAAGCTTCAAAGAAGAATTGTCTGCACATCTGAACTTCGATCTTGAACTGCTGAAGCGAATTAAACATTTGTGGAGTGGGATAAAGGAAGATCCTAAACTGAACCAGTTTGTCTACGAGCTTAAAAATGATGCAGCTCTGAAAACTAACAAATTAATAATTTTTACTGAATCGAAAGAAACCGGAGGTTATCTCTACGACAATATTAATAGGTTTTTTCCTGACGAGGTGATGTTTTATTCAAGCCATGGTGGAATTTATAGAAACACCGAAATAAATGTAATAGCCTCAAGGGATTTGATAAAAGAGAATTTTGATCCGAACAATAAAACCACTAAGGATGATTTGAGGCTCCTTATAACAACGGATGTTTTGGCCGAAGGAATTAATTTGCACAGGGCAAACACGGTAATAAACTACGATCTTCCCTGGAACCCTACTAAAGTCATGCAAAGAGTAGGACGCATTAATCGCCTTGGAACGGAACATTTCAGTTTATATGTCTATAATTTCTTCCCTACCTCTGAATCAGATGAGCATCTAGGACTTGAAGCCAACATAAAATCAAAGATTCAGGCATTTCATGAAACTTTAGGAGAAGACGCAAAATATATAACCGAAGAGGAAGAACCTATTACACATGAATTGTTCGGGAGCAAACTTTATGACATCCTTGGTGACAAAAAAAATTATGAGGGAGAGGAAGAGGATGAATCTGACCTCAAATATCTTAAGATTCTCCGTGATATAAGGGATAATGAAGCCTCTTTGTTTAAAAAGATAGAGAGATTACCTAGAAAGGCTCGAAGTGCTCGTCATTATAGTGGAGAATCAAACAGACTCATTACGTTTTTCAGAAAAGGAAAGCTTAAAAAATTTCTTATTACAGAAGGTAATGATTCAAGAGAACTGAGTTTCTTTGAAGCCGTAGATTATTTTAAATGTGATCATGAGACTCCTAGAGTAAGGGTCCCTCTGGAATTTTATTATCAGTTTTTAGGAATTAACAAAGCCGAATTTAGTTCATTGACATCTGGAGAGCCCGCGATGAAAGTGCAATTTAGGAGCAACTCAAATGAAAGTTACATCCTGAGAAGACTCAAATCAAAGGAAATAAAGATCTCCAAAGAGTTAACAGATAAAGAGAAAGAATTTCTTGAAAAAACTGTTACTGCATTTGAATACGGTATTATCCCTAAAGGGACTAGTCGAAAATTGAAGAAACTGATTGAAATGGAACCGGAACCTGTAAAAGTAGTCTCTATATTAAAAAATACAATTCCGAATTCTTTATTAAATTTTAACCCGTTGGGATATACACACAGGGAAAAGAGTCAGATTGTTCTGTCTCAGTATCTGTGTCCAGGAAATTGACATGAGAAAAGAAAGCGCTGTGCAGTTAGTCGAAAATACATTTAGATGTAGCTTCAGCGAAGAAAGGTTTGTTCCATTCATAAAAAACTTTTTAAATGAGATTGATCAGGACATTTCACTTTCGTCTGGAGAAAGTGAAATTCCTTCCTCTTATAAAGAATACATAAAACAATACAAACGCCTTGGTCAATATGAAGATCCTGCAGGTGAGACTCTCGATGTGTTGTCAGTAAATCTCAGAAGAGAAACGTCTCCAAAACGCGCAAGGACAATGCAGAGGAATTTTATTGGATGGTATCTAAAGAGCCAAGGTTACAGCAAAGACAATGCTTTGGTGGCGTTTTACCACGAAGACGTGGAAGATTGGCGGTTCTCATACGTAAAAAGAAGTTACCGTTCAGAGCAAGATGAAAGTGGAAAGATAAGTACAGAAGAAGAACTAACTCCTCCAAGGCGATTTTCATTTCTTGTAGGGCAGAACGAGCCCAGTCATACTGCGCAGAATCAGATAGTTCCAATTCTTGGAAACGATAAAGACAACCCGACTCTCTCAGATATCGAAAAAGCGTTCAATGTTGAAACTGTAACAGATGAATTCTTTAAGAAATACCGAGATCTTTTTCTTGATCTTAACGAGTCCCTAGATGGCATTGCAGAAAAAAATCCAGCAATAAAAGCTGATTTTGAAAGCAAGGAAATCGACACTGTTGATTTTGCTAAAAAGCTTTTAAGCCAGATAGTTTTTCTCTATTTTTTACAAAAGAAAGGCTGGTTAGGTGTAGAACGAGGGAAAGAGTGGGATTCTGGGTCAAAAAGTTTTCTGCGAGAACTATTCAATGGACGAGGAGGAGACAAGAATTTTTTCAACGATATTTTAGAACCACTTTTTTATGAAGCTCTCAGATATGACAGGAGGGTGGATGACGACTACTACAGTGAGTTTGACTGCAAGATCCCATTTCTTAACGGTGGATTATTTGACCCTATTAACAACTACGATTGGGTAAATACGGATATTTGCTTGCCCGATGAATTATTTTCCAATAAACACAAAACCAAACAAGGTGACGTCGGTGATGGAATTCTGGATGTTTTTGACCGTTACAATTTCACTGTAAAAGAAGACGAGCCTTTGGAAAGAGAAGTTGCTATTGACCCAGAAATGCTTGGAAAGGTTTTTGAGAATCTTCTTGAAGTTAAAGATAGAAAATCAAAAGGAACTTATTACACTCCACGGGAAATTGTTCATTACATGTGTCAAGAGAGCTTGATTAATTACCTGAATACAGAGTTTGCCGATTCAATTGAGAGAGAAGATTTAAAAAAATTGATTGAGTACAGCGAATCTTTTTTTGAGAGTTCTAGTGTAGTGTCCTAATTATACTTTTAACTATTTTGTTCCGCAAGCGTTTTCCGACCTCTTCCTACTTTCTTCATTATCCCCTCCACAGATTTCGTCCATACCAGCGGTCGAGGATTCTCGTTGTACGTATCCAGATAGCTCTTTATGCATTCTTCTAATTGCCCAACAGAAGTGAATACCCCTCGACGTATCTGTTTCTCCGTAAGAGTTGAAAAAAAACGCTCCACCATATTCAACCACGAAGAACTTGTCGGTATAAAATGCAGATATATCCGCTTCCTGTTCTCAATCCATTCAAGCACATCCTTGTGCTTGTGCGTGCTGTAATTGTCCAGAATGATATGTATCTCCAAACCTTTCTCTACCGTCTTCTCCACTTGCTTGAAAAACTGCAATACCTCCTGATGACGGTGCTTTCGGTAGGACTTCCCTATCACTTCCCCAGACGCTATGTTCAGAGCCGCAAACAGCGATGTCGTTCCATGACGCTTGTAGTCGTGCGTCATCGTGCCGCATCGCCCTTTTTTCAGCGGCAGTCCAGGCTGAGTCCTGTCAAGCGCCTGTATCGAACTCTTCTCGTCAAAACTGAATACCACCGCATTCTCCGGCGGATGCATATACAGCCCCACCACATCCGCAAGCTTCTCTTCAAACTTCGGATCGTTGCTCAGCTTAAACGTCTTTATCAAATGGGGCTTAAGCCCATTGGCAATCCACACTCTGTTTACAAAACTGTGGGTAGTTCCCATAGCCCTGGCCATGCTGCGACACGACCAGTGCGTTGCATCCGAAGGAGTGGTCTGTGTCGTCGCTTCAATTATCCTTGTGCTCAACTCCTGCTGCTCCTCGGTATTCTTCCCGCCATGATTGCCTCCCCGGGGACGTTCCTTCTCTATACCTTCGATCCTTTCCTCCGCAAACCGGTTGCGCCACAGACTTACTGTGGGCTGGGACAGTCTGAGTTCAGCGGAAATCTCTTTGTTCGTCTTTCCCTCAGCCGCCATAAGCACGATGCGAACTCTCTGGTGGAACCCTACCGATATGCTCCGTGATAATGAAAGACGCTTCAGCTTTTCCCCCTCTGCTTCCGATAATTCTATTGCTGCCGCTATACGCATTAATTCTCCTCCAGGTTATGGTATACTTTATTGTACCACACCAAGAGGATAATTAAAGATATAATTAGGACACTGCGTATTACGATTTATTTGAACACCAATTCCGAACTTATTTGAACACCTATTCCGAGGGAAAGTGAACACGTGGACCCCGTTTTTTTTCTTCTTCAAAACAGACTTTAACACGTCTGGAATTTCTTTGTCAAACAGCGAGTAAAAAGTCCGTTTTTTTCTTAAAAATGACCTCCATAATTTTTCTTGTAAGTCCCCCCAGTTCAGTGAGAGATGAACAAAGCGAGAGCTTTGTTCGCTGAAGCTACGGGACTCTGAACCAACGAGACGCATTTGGCTCCGAAGCCTGACAACGGCCAAAACGACCCGACCTCTACCCCCCAGGCATAAGCGATCGCGCGCTGACGGGCTTTTAAATTGACGTTTTTTCAGCAACTGGACTGAATCATGCATAAAATCGTTTATTTCCGGACTCACGGCACTTCACGCGTTTCTTTTCGCGCGTTCAAAGACTCCCAGAGTCCTTATCATCTCCGTTTTCTTCCATTCCCTTTGTCTTTCTCATCGATTCCCCACCCAACTCAAGCCTGTGGGAGTTGTGAACGATCCTGTCAAGGATCGCATCAGCAACCGTGTTGTCACCTATTATGCCGTGCCACTCACTCACAGGAAGCTGACTTATCACCACAGTCGAACTCTCCCCGTAGCGGTCATCCATTATCTCCATGAGATCATATCTGTGGGCAGTGGTTATCTTCTCAAGTCCCCAGTCATCTATGATCAGAACTCTCACCCTGGCAAGCTTAGCCAGAAGCTTGTTGTAGCTTCCATCCGCCTTTGCCTGAGTGAGAGCCAGAAACAGTCTTGAGACCCTGTAGTAGCGAACTGTTATCCCCCTCAAACAAGCGTTATGACCCACAGCGCACGCAATCCACGTCTTTCCGCTTCCACAGGGTCCCGTTATCAGCAGATTGCGGGCTCTGTCTATCCAGTCCCCCTCCCCAAGCTCCGCTATCTGGGCTTTCCTCAGATTGCGGGAATGGGTGTAATCAATATCGCTTAGATGAGCCCTAAGCCTGAAGCGGGCATCGCGTATGAGCCTCTGCTGCTTTCTGTGCTCCCTCTCTATGCATTCCCTCTCCACAAGCAGACCAACCCTTTCGGTAAAAGACAACTCATCATAGGTGTTGGGCTGCTCGCACTGACGCTCAAGCGCCCCCGCCATCGCTCCCAGCCGAAGCTGGCGAAGACGGGATAATGTTTGTGTCAGACTCATAAAAATACCTCCTTGGTTTTATCTGAACTCCCCCGGCCCCCGGATGTTCTTGTGATCCTGGGGAACAACAGTTTCCTCTTCCTCCTCAAACAGCACCAGCAACTTATCCCTCCCGTTTTTAAGGATCTCCCTTACCTGCTTGTACCTTGTAAGCCCTTTTCTGTTAGCCACCCTGCATGCGCCATTGAGTCTTTGAGGGTACTTCTCCGAGAGACTCATAAGACCCAGAAACGTCCTGTAGACCTGCTCTGGGTGATCTTTTAACTCAAACTGACGCTCAAGCCACTCACTCACCTCCTCCCCCTGATCCACCGCCCAGCTCCGAAGTCTCTGCGGATTCCACTTGTAATGTTGCTGATGCCTCCTGGGCATGTGAGAAAACTCTGTGGACCAACGCTTTCTCTCCCGTTTGTGCTGAGCTATGATCCTGTTTTTCAGATAGATCGTCACAATGTTCTGTGAGGCGCGAATCTCTACCCTCTCGCCCATGTGAATGTAGGGAACCGAGTAGAGAACCTTTTTGTACTCCACGTGATAATCAATGTTCACCTTCGCTGTCTTTATCTCAGTGTAGATGTAGGGATATGGGGGCAGAGGCTTAAGTTTGGGCAGATCAATCTTCTCAAACTCCCCCCGCCGACAGCCCTCTTCCTTCTGGAAGGGTTTTTTGTTCGCACACCCTACCAACTCCTTTACGCGCTTGTTGAGCTCGGCCACAGAGAAGAACTTCTCGTTTCTTATCACTGCCAGAACTCTTCTCTCCACTATCTGTACAGCGTTCTCCGCCTTGGCCTTGTCTTTGGGTTTGCGGGGTCTTGTCGGGATTACTATCGTATTGTAGTGATTCGCCCATTGAGCGTAAGCGGGATTCGTATCGGGATCGTAACGACACGCCCTGGTAACGCCGCTTTTAGGGTTGTCGGGCACTATGATCTCGGGAACCCCTCCGAAGAACTCAAGCATCCGCGTGTGACTCCCAAGCCAGTCCTCAAGAGTCTGCGACACCGTGGCCTCGGCAAAGATATAATTCGACGCCCCCATGACCCCGACGAATATCTGAGCCTTTGTTTCTTCCCCCGTATGTGGGTCCGTTATGCTCATCGTAAGCCCGGCGTAGTCAACAAAGCACTTCTCCCCGGCCTTGTGCACCTGCCTCATCGAGGGAAACCTGTTCTTTTTGCGCCACGCGTAGTAGAGCTCGCAGAACCGCGTATAGCTGTAATAATTCTTGCCCTTGTTGGCTTCTGTGTACTCTTCCCACAGAAGCTGCCTCGTCACGCCTTTTTTGGTGAGTTCCTCGTCCACGTAAGAAAAGTCGGGCAGCACCTTGCCCTCATAGAGAGCCTCGGGCTTGGAATAGAGAATCTCCTCAAGCCGCTCATCGCCAATGTCCGCGGGCAAAGGCCACCCCAGACCCAATTGCTCCGCCTTGCTGACCAACTGATGAACCGCCCCTACGCTTGCGTTGACGCTTTTACTTATTTGTCTTGTCGAGAGCTTCCAAGAAAACCTGAGCCTCAGTATCTCTTTTATTGTTCTCGTATTCATTCTTCTTCTCGGCATCCCTGCCACCTCCTTTGATTTGATTGCCAAAGAAGGTAGCAGAACTTCCTTTTTTATGATGTCTTTGTGAAGAAAAAAACGAGAAATTCAGGTGTTCACTTTCCCTCGGAACAGGTGTTCACTTTCCCTCGGAATAGGTGTTCACTTTCCCTCGGAATAGGTGTTCACTTTCGGTCGTAATAGGTGTTCACTTTCGGTCGTAATATGCAGACACTACAGTAGTATTGAAGAAACGGGCAACAAGAGAGAAACAGAACTGCTTCCTCGAGCTATCAGGCAGAATGCAATTTTAATAGATAAAAAGCTTTCTTCAATTCGTATTTGTGACCCGGCGGTTGGTTCTGGTGCCTTTGTAGTTGGTATGATGAATGAGATTGTAGGAGTACGAGTTGCCCTTACGCCCTATTTTGATGATGCAGAAGGAAGAAATCCCTATAATTTTAAGCGTGATGCGATCCAGTCTTGTCTTTATGGTGTTGATATCGATTCCGGCGCAGTGGAAATTGCGAAACTTAGGTTGTGGTTATCACTTGTTGTAGACGAGAAAGATAGAAAAGCAATTCGCCCTCTCCCGAACTTGAACTACAAAATAATCCAAGGGAATTCTCTCTTAGAAGTCGAAAAAAACCTTTTCAATATTAAGTTATTTAATGAACTTGAAGAGAAAAAACTACTCTATTTTAACGAGGAGAATGCGGGCAAAAAACTACAATACGAGAAACGTATCGACGAACTTATCAGCAGAATTGCTAGTGAGAACAGCGAGTTCGATTTTTTTGTTTATTTTTCAGAGATTTTTCATGATTCCCCTAAACGCCAAGGAAAAGGATTTGACATAGTGATAGGAAATCCACCATATGTACAACTGCAAAGTATGAAGGATGATCCTGTGCGTAAAAAATACCAAGAGCTGAGGTACAAGACCTATGATTCGAAGGGAGATATTTATTGTCTCTTTTATGAAAAAGGAATGGAAATTACTCGTAACAAAGGTGTACTTTGTTATATCTCAAGCAACAAATGGATGCGCGCTGGTTACGGGAAAAAATTACGCAATTTTTTTCTAGGGTGGAACCCTCTGATTCTAATTGATTTAGGGTCTGATGTGTTTGAAACTGCTACAGTTGATACAAATATTCTTTTTCTGCAGAGAAATCCTAATAAGAATTCATTAAAAGGGTTAACGCTTAAGAAGAAAGCAAAAACTCTTGATATAAGCAATCAGGTTGATAGAGAATCTGTCAAACTTTCTTGTTTTACAGATGGATCATGGTTTATTGGGTCAGAGACGGAGACAAAGTTAAAGCAGAAAATAGAGCAGACTGGTAAGCCTCTAAAAGAATGGGATATTTCTATTTATCGAGGAATTATTACTGGATGTAACGAGGCTTTCATCATTGATAATGAAACTAAAGATACTCTGATTGCACAAGATCCCAGTGCTAAGGAAATCATTAAACCTATATTGCGCGGAAAGGATATAAGACGCTACCAAGCTCAATGGTCTGGATTATGGGTAATTTTAGCAAAACATGAGTCACACAAATACTTGAAAAAAATATATCCGGCTGTTTTTAATCACCTTTTGCTCCAGTACCTTTTACAAAGCTTGAATCAAGCGAAAAAAAACAAAAAGATAAATTTGATTGATTCACGTGTTTTCTGACCGGAAGTTGTCTTGCGTCTTCTGCGCAATATAACGAAGTCAGACCGGCGCGTCAATTAAACGCCGTGACAAATGTCCAATAGGAAGTTCGTGCCACCGAGCACCAGTACTGGGTCCGACAAACATCACGACTGACCCCGGATGTCGCCACATAACTCGCGGATCAAACTGAAAGCAGCAGAACTCAAAGGAGGAAACATAAAGAAACAATTCAGACTTGATAAAAGACACAGAGTCCTCGGAGTCGCTCAAAGAACTCAGGGTTGCCAACGATTCGTCGCTCTATAGAGGATGGCGACTCGGATTCTGAGCGGAATATCAGCCCTCAGAACCCGAAAACGACCCGACCTCTACCCCTCGGACACTCACGGTCGCGCGCCACAGGGCGTTTAAATGGACATTTTTTCAGAGATCGGGGGATAAATCGGGCATTTTGGGTCCCCAAGCCGACTCGAAGCGTTGCACGCGCTTTCGCTAAGAGACGCATGGTGTGCGGATTTCAGCTCTGCGGCGCGGGCGTTCAGTACTTTTGTCGAGCGAGAAAAAACAAGTTTAATTTATATCACGGGTTGCCTGACCGAGAGCAGCCTATATTGCTCTGCGCCAAAGAGCGCCTTTGATGGACAAGCGCCTCGGTCAGGCTCCACCGTGATAAATGTCCAACAGGAAATTTGTGCCACCGAGCACCAGTACTGGACCTGACAAACATCACGGCTAACCCGAATATATTAGGAGGTATTAGTTTACATGAAGAATCAAGAATCTTTATTTTTTGCTGGCGTAGACTGGGGAAGGAATTTCCACCAGGTCTGCGTCGTTGATCACGAAGGTTCCGTTATCGGAGAGAGAAGCTTCAAGCACTCAGGTGCCGGCCTTTTGGAAATGGCACAGTGGTTGATGAAGACCTCAGCCTCTGAGGCCTGCGGTATAGCCGTGGCCATAGAGGTGAACCACGGCCCTGTCGTGGAAAGTCTCCTTGAGCAGGGCTTTTGGGTTTATTCAATAAATCCGAAGCAGCTTGACCGATTCAGAGACAGATTCTGTGTCTCTGGAGCCAAGGATGACAGAAGAGACGCCATGGTGCTTGCCTCGGCGCTCAGAACGGATCGTCCCCACTTCCGCTGCATTGAGCCTCAGGACCCTGATGTAATAGAGCTGCGGGAACTCAACAGAACCAGAGAGGAACTCGTCGCGGAACGCACACGTTACGTAAACCGTTTCCGCGGACTTCTCGTCAGGTATTATCCCCAGTTCGGAGAGCTTATGGACAAAAAGGTAGCCCCATGGCACCTGGAATTATGGGAGATTATGCCCTGTCCTGACTCGACAAAAAGAAAAAGAGTCTCAAGGGTAAAGAGTCTTCTCAAACGCAACAAAGTAAAAAGTATCGGCGCGGAGAAAGTACTCAGTATACTGCGCGCAGAGAAGATAAAAGTGAGCGAAGCAACCACCGAGAGCTGCGTTCGGCACATAAAGATGATAATTGAACGCATGAAAGTGATAGACCGCCAGATAAAGGAGACTGAAGAGTACATCAGCAAAGTGATCGAGACCATGAACTCAAAGCTCAAGGCTGAGGGAGAAGGGCCAACCGATATTGAGATACTCATGTCCATTACAGGCGTGGGTCCTGTAGTGCTTACGGCTATAATTGCCTCGGCCTGGGATATTGTACGTAGCAGAGACATCAAAGCGCTTCGATGTCTTGGAGGTGTGGCCCCGGTAACAAAACAGTCGGGCAAGTCAAAGCAGGTTATCATGCGAAGAGCGGTATCCGAGAGCCTATGCAATGCGTTTCATGTTCTGGGAGGGTCAGCTGCAATCCACGATCCGGTGAGCAAGGCCAAGTACAAAGAGCTTCGGGCAGAAGGTCATAGTTACAGCAGATCTGTTCGTACTGTATGCGATCGTCTTTTATCGGTTGCCTGCGCTCTCCTGAAAAAAGGAGAGTTGTTCGACAAAGAGTTCAGGAGACCCTTGGGGGATATTGCAGCGCAAACGTAGATCAGACAGAAATGGAATCGTCGAAAAAAAAGAGAGAAACAAAAAAAAGAACAGAGAAAATTGAGGAGGAATCTTAAAAAAAGAAATTCGCTCTATACATAAAATTTAAGCTTGATAAAACACAGGAAGTCCATAGGGATAGATTGCAAGTGAGAGGACAATGCAGATATGGAGGAAAAAGAAATAGAGGTCAACATCATTGGTTGGAATTAGACAACAACCCAACAGACAAATATTTAACCCAGTTTATGCGCGATAAGATTGTTTATAGGGAAATAAGCGATAGCTTAAATGCAACTTATATTGAAGCAACGGAACCTTCCATTTTCGTGAATAACAAGCTTTATATCATCACAGGAGAAAGCCTAAAATACCTTCTTGCTTGTTTGAACTCCAAAGTGATGAGCTTTATGTTGAATAGTGCTAATTTCGGTGGTGGAAAAGGGAGGAAGTTTTTAGGTAATATCTTTGTTCCCCAAACTACCCAAAGAGAGCAGCAACCAATCATAGACTTGGTAAATCAAATCCTTGACACCAAAACTGCCTCTCCGAACGCTGACACAATGCATATGGAAACAGAGATTGACCAATTAGTTTACCAATTGTACGGGTTGACAAATAGCGAGATCAAGATAATCGAAAACTATTTTCTATCTTCTACCAAGTCAATTTCTGCTTCTGTTAAACCATAAAGTCCATAAACCAACCTATCTATTTCGGATTCCAAGCTGTCGGTGTTTTTACCATCTTTTTTGTGTGAAATTATTTTGTCTACTAATTGCACAATAGAACAAGTTCTTTCGTTTGTTTTTGGAACGGGTAATTTCTCAACAAACTGCTTAAAATATCGAACCCCCTTCTTTCCCAGACCAGTGGCAATCATAGTCAAGTAAAAAGCAATTAGAGAAGAATTAAGGACTCCCAAAAGGTATTTTAAATTGTTGCCGACTATCATGTAAACCGTGTTATTGTAATTGCTCACCCCCTGCATCTTTTCAGTTTCATTCTATAGAGGGCTGACAATATTATTGCAAGATATCAAATACTTAGAAATTCTCTATGGCTTTTTCCCTGAAACCCATGTATAGAACTATACATGGAAGGTTTGGAAGACGCTTTACAGTCGGCCACAAGGGAAGAACTGCTGGCCAAAATAGTGGAGCAGGCAGAGAAGATTACTCAGCTAGAAGCAATTATAGTAGAACTGCAAACGCGTCTTAGCCGTCCTAAGAAAGACTCTGCCAATTCTTCTGTCCCCCCTTCTCGTGAAGAGAAGAAAAACAAAAATCCCGGAGACAAGAAAAAACGCAAGAAACGTGGTTTCGGTGCGTGGAGACAGTTATCGGAAAATCCCGATGAAATCAAAGAGGTAAAGGTAGACAGTTGTCCTCATTGTCATACTGACCTCAGCGGACAGCCCCAGGACTTGCATTCTGTACAAGAGAAAGCAGAAGTGATCATGAAAACTCATATCACTCACGCTCATCTGTACGAATGCAAGTGTCCACTGTGCGGCAAGCGGACAGTGGCAAAGGCTCTGGAGGGTTTCAGGGGCTCTCCGTTTGGCACAAGCGTAGAGGCGTTGATTTTGCTGTTGCATTATATGCATGCCATGAGTTACAAGCGCCTTGAGGAATTTCTGAGTCAGGCGTTCGGGCTTAAAATAAGTCAGGGAGCAATAAGAAACATAATTAAGAGGTCTCAGGGGAAATTTGAGAAGCGCTGGGAAGAAATAAGGAAGACGGTAAGGGGGAGCCCGGTGGTATGTTCCGATGAGACGGGGACTCGGGTGGAAGGGAGTAAGTGGTGGGAGTGGGTTTTCGTTTCAATGGGTGCGGTGCTTCACGTACTTGCTCCTTCTCGGGCAAAAAAGGTCGTAGAAGATATCATGGGGGAATACGAACCGAACGTATGGGTCTCTGACCTCTACGGAGCCCAGCTCGGACATGGGAAAACTCACCAGATGTGTCTGGCCCACCAGATACGCGATCTCAAGTACGCTGTTGAGTGCGGAGACAAGGTGTTTGCCCCGGGTATGAGGAAGCTTCTTTGCGAAGCCATGGATGTGGGAAAGCGTAGGGGCAGTCTTTCGGACGCAGCGCTTGGGAAACACATAGAAGAGTTTGAGCAGAGGGTTTCACAACTGCTTAAGACTGAACCCACGCAGCAGGACGCCGTAAGGTTAAAGAATCGTTACATAAAGCATAGAAACGCACTGTTTGTGTTCATGAAGAATCGGGATGTTCCCTATACCAACAACATATCTGAGCGATCGATAAGAATGAGCAAGATGATATTGAAAGTCTCAAACGGATTTCGTTCACAGTGGGGAGCAGACATGTTCGGGGCCGTGCGCTCGGTAATCAACACCGGAGGGCTGCATGACCTTTCTCCTTACGAATCCATACTTGCTACCCTTGAGGGACGCAGCATAATCAACCCGACATGACCTCACCTTCCTAAAACTCACTTGCTGGGGGGTGAGTAATTACCATTCTTTTGCCGGGAGCGATGGAGTTTTTTTCTCCGCCGATGAGACCGTATGCGTTCGGCGCTCCGGGTTTTGCCGAGAAATCATCCATTTCGTTGTTCAGCAGAATTCCTGTTCCCGGCACGGCGAGACCCGACCCGTAGGCAAAATTAAGCGTGTATGTGTTTGAAACCACGTTTCCGAACCTGTCGGCCACGGTGAAGTGAGTGGTGTCAGTGCCTCCGGCGGGGACTGGTGAGCCGGGTTTTACATATCTGCTCGGAGTCGCTTTTTGGGGATTAATGAGGTTTTCGAGGCGTTTTGCGTACTGTTTTGAGATGAGGTGCTCTGTGGGAACGGGGGAGAAATCCGGATCGCCCAGATGTTCTGACCTGTCGGCGTAGGCAAGCTTCATGGTTTCCGAGAGAATGTGGATGTATCGGGCGGAATTATGGCCGTATCGCGAGAGAGGGTAGTGCTCAAGAATGTTAAGCATCTGGATAAGGTGAACGCCGCCTGAGCTTGGAGGCGGCATCGAGTGGATGCTGTAACCCCTGTAGCTTCCGGTTGCCGGTTCTCTTACAGAAGCCTCGTAAGACGCAAGGTCCCGTTCGGTTATGAGGCCTCCTTCCTTTTTCATGTAATCAGTGATTTTTTTCGCTATCGCTCCCCTGTAAAACGCCCTCGGGCCGTTTTTGCTTATCTCCTCCAGGCTCCACGCAAGGTTTTTCTGCCTGAGTATCTCTCCCTCCCGGGGCGGTTCTGCGTTGTTTTTGAAAAAAACCTCCATGCTCTCGCTTGATTTTTTCATGCGCCCTTTTGCCCCCAGAAGCGATTTCCTGAGCTCGGGCGTAACCGCAAACCCCTCCTCCGCAAGCTTTACTGCAGGAGCGAGGATCTTTTCAAGCGGCATGGTTCCGTATTTTTCGAGGGCCAGCGAAAGACCCGCGACCGTTCCCGGAACCCCGCAGGAATAGACGCTGCGCCGTGCCCGCTCCATATTAACCTCTCCGTTTTTATCGAGGAACATGTTGCGTGTGGCTTTAAGCGGAGCTTTTTCCCTGTAATCTATGGCGACTGTCCGTCCCGTTTTTCCCAGATGCACCAGCATGAATCCGCCGCCCCCGAGATTTCCCGCTCTCGGGTGGGTAACGGCAAGCGCAAATCCGACGGCGACCGCGGCATCAACGGCGTTTCCCCCTTCCCTGAGTACGGAGAGCCCGACTAGGGTAGCGATCCGCTCCTCGGATACAACCATGCCGTTTCGCAAAGACGTGGGCTCCGCGCGTGCGGAAGTGAGTGTGACGAATAAAACAAGGCAGAATGCGACGGTGTGTTTAAGGATTGAGTCCGCGGACATCTTGGGTGCCCTGGGAGTGTTCAGAAGGAAACTCCGTGCCTGTAGCGCTTCGACATGTTCATCCTGTCTTCGCAGATCTTTATCTTTTTGGAATAAAACGCTTTTTCGAAAGAATCCTCGGCAAGACCGATCGCGCGGTTAAAATTCGATATTGCGTCTTCGTACCTGTGAAGCTGGAAATGAAGATTTCCAAGGGTTGAATACAGAAGATCATGCGAACTCAGCTCTTCAACCTCGCGTATTCCCCCTATGGCGCGAAGACCTTCCTGCGGCCCCCGGGTTTTGGAAATGGCGATTGCTTTTTGAAGTTCGACAAGCGGGCAGTAGTTGCATGCCAGGTACTTGTCGTAAAGTGAGATGATCCCCTCCCAGTTCGTGTCTCCATATTTTTCGGCTAGAGAGTGGACGGCGTCAACACCTGCCTTCAGGTGAATCTCCGTGACCTCATCTCCCTGCTCAGCCGAGAGAGCAAGGTGCTCGAATCCCCTTCTGATCATGTCCCTGTCCCAAAGTTCCCTGTTCTGCTCCTTTATCCCAAGCGGTTTTCCGGCGCCGTCGTTCATGGTGCTAAGTCTCGAGGCGTTTAGCAGCATGAAGGATACAAGGGCGTGAACCCTGGGTTTCTTGGTTGCGGGGGAATCAAGCAGCATTTCGCCGAGTCTTATTGCGGAAAAGCACAGGGAGGCAATTGGGGGCGTTGCCTTGCGGAGACCGTTTTGACCGAGGCTGAAAATCTCGTATATGTTCTTGGTCACCACTCCGAGGTTCTTTTCCATATCGGCCCGGGCAAGCCGAACGGCCGCTTCGGTTACCTTCTTTTTCTCAGAAGCGAGCTGTTCTTCCAGAGCCTTCTCGTTTCTCTCAAGTATCCTGGCGAGGGAGGAGCAGGAAAAACCGCAGAGCACATTCAGTACAAGATATTTCTGTATGGAACTTTTAATCCCGGGCGCACACAGCGCGAAAAGCAGTTCGACCTGGTTTTTCGCCACTTCCTCTTTGCCTGGAGAGGGAAGGTGAAATCCCGATACGTCGATTCTCCTCTCTCCCTCTTTTACCCTGGAGAGGTAGTTTATCTTCCTGCAGAAAAGCTTGTTTGAGCTCTCCGTTATGTCAGTCCACACCGCGCTCTGGGGATCCTGGGGAATTCCGTCTTTTCCCCACCTGGTCCTCATTTTCTCAAAAGAGTTGGCACACACTCTCTGCACGTGCTCAAGGCTTCCGTAGCCGAAAACCTTAACGAGGGTGGAAACGATCGCTCCGTAGTCGTTTATAAGCTGTTTTGTAATCTGCCTGTTTACTTCAGGCCGGTTGTATTTTATTCCCAATTGTCTGCTTCCTTGCTCCCGCTTCCGCTGCGACGGTAATTTGCAACCGCGTTATGATACATAAGGAAGTTTCAAAATAAAGGGGAAAATTGGGATTACAAAGACTTTGATTTTATAAAATGTCCTTGTCTCGCAACCTTTTTCCAAGGAGTCGTAAACATATTGCCATCTCGGCTTCCGCTTACTCTCCTTCTCTTCCGGCAAGCTCCCTGTCGAGAATAAGAAGCGCCGCCGGATTGTCCTCGGCAAGCTTCAGCTGCTCGACGACCGCCTCTGCGCTTTTTTCCTCCTCGACCTGCTCTTCTATGAACCAGTGGAGCATTACCAGGGTCGCCTGATCGTTTTTCGAGGCGGCGAGATCGTAGATGTTGTTTATCATCCCCGTAACCTCTCTTTCATGCTCCAGAACCTCCTCGAACATTTCAAGGAACGCTCCGAACTCAGATGGGGGCTGCTCTATTGAATCAAGAACCACCCTGCCGCCCCTGTCGATCAGGTAATCGAAAAACTTCATCGCGTGCACAAGTTCCTCGTCGCTCTGCTTGCGGAGCCAGCTCGCGAAACCGGAAAAGTTTTTGGACTCACAATAGGCGGACATTGAAAGATAGAGATAGGATGAATAATACTCGTTTCTTATCTGCGTGTTTATCGCGTCCTGTATGTCGCTGTCAATCATTTTAATTCCTCCTTGGTTTCCTGTTCTGCGTCGTTAATGATAACCAACTTGTTAAAAATTACTACTAAATGGTAATTATTTCCAATAAGGATTTTCTCCGGATTATGCCTGACCTCATGCATGCTGTATAATAACAGGGTTGTAAATATCCGAACCTGTATTATATACTCTTAAAGCAGGCTTATGTATTGAGGAGGAGAAAATGCCAGATTCCGTAAACGTTGACGAGAAAGTCCTTCCGCTCCTTCCACTCCGCGACGTAGTTATCTATCCCTATATGCTGGCTCCGCTTTTCGTGGGCAGGGAGAAATCCATAAAGGCACTTGAGGAAGCGGCTAAGGGCAGCAAGGAAATATTCCTTTCGGCGCAGAAAGACGCGAAGGTGAACGAACCTGGAAACGAGGATATGTACAGAATCGGGACCATCGGGACGATAGTTCAGATGCTCCGGCTTCCGGACGGTACCGTTAAGGTGCTTGTCGAGGGCAAAAAGAGGGCCTCGATATCGGGCTTTGTTTCCCACAAGGACATGTTCGTCGTAAAGGTAAAGGAGATAGAGGAGCTTTCCGGGGAAAGCGTCGAGGTTGAAGCGCTGATGCGTTCGGCAACCAAGCTTTTCGAGGATTACGTGAAACTCAACACCAAGATCCCTTCTGAAACCCTCGTGACTTTCATGTCCATTGACGAGCCGGGCAAGCTCGGCGACACGGTCGCTTCGCATCTTAGCATGAAGCTATCGGACAAGCAGGAAATTCTCGAGGTGCTCCATCCGCTCAAGAGGCTTGAGAAGCTTTGCGAGAAGATGCAGTCCGAGCTCGAGATACTCCAGATGGAAAAGCGCATAGGAAAGAGGGTCAAAAAGCAGATGGAGAAGGCCCAGAGGGAGTATTACCTTAACGAGCAGATGAAGGCCATTCAGAAAGAGCTCGGCACTGGGGACGATCTTAAAAGCGAAATAGACGAGTTTGAAGAGAAGCTCAAGGAAAAAGAGCTTCCAGAGGATGTGGAGCAGAGGGTAAAGAGGGAGATAAACAAGCTTCGCATGATGTCCTCCATGTCGGCCGAGGCGACTGTGGTCAGAAACTATATCGACTGGCTTCTGGATCTGCCGTGGATAAAGGAGAAGACCGAGGACCGACTCGACCTTAAGAAAGCCGCGTCGATTCTCGATGAGGATCACTACGGCCTTGAAAAACCCAAGGAGAGGATACTTGAATATCTCGCTGTCCGGGTTCTCGCCGAGAAGCTCAAGGGCCCGATAATCTGTTTCGTGGGGCCCCCGGGCGTGGGAAAGACCTCTTTGGCCAAGTCCATAGCGCGCGCGATGGACCGCAAGTTCGTCAGGACGTCTCTTGGCGGGGTAAGGGACGAGGCCGAGATAAGGGGACACAGGAGAACCTACATAGGAGCCCTTCCGGGCAAGATCATACAGGGAATGAAGAAAGCCGGAACCGTAAACCCTGTCTTTCTCCTTGACGAGATCGACAAGCTCGGGATGGACTTCAGGGGAGATCCGGCTTCTGCGCTTCTCGAAGCCCTTGACCCTGAGCAGAACGCGAATTTCAACGATCATTACATCGAGGCCGACTACGATCTCTCGAATGTGATGTTCATAATGACCGCCAACGTATTGCACACGATTCCCTGGGCGCTTCAGGACCGCATGGAGATAATCCGTCTTCCCGGCTACACGGAGCAGGAAAAACTCCAGATAGCCAGGAAGTTTCTTATAGGGAAACAGAAGGGGGATCACGGCCTTAACGACCACAAGGTGGACATAAAGAACGAGGCGGTTCTGCAGATCATAAGAAGGTACACGAAGGAAAGCGGCGTCAGGAATCTCGAGAGGGAGATAGCGGCGCTTTGCAGGAAGGTTGCGAGGGAGATAGTTGAAAAGAAAAAGACCAAGGGAGTCAACATTGCCGCCAAAAATGTCGGCAAGTACCTCGGCACTCACAAGTACGAGTACGGAGAGATTGAGACGACCGACCAGGTGGGGGCCGCCACGGGGCTTGCGTGGACGGAGCTTGGAGGGGAGCTTCTTACAATAGAGGTTTCCATTGTTCCCGGCAAGGGGAATTTCACCGTTACCGGCAAGCTAGGGGAAGTGATGCAGGAATCCGCGCGCGCGGCGATGAGCTACGTAAGGAGCCGGGCGCAGCGCCTGGGGCTTGAAAGGCTTTTCTATCAGAACGTCGATATACACATTCACGTTCCCGAGGGAGCCACTCCCAAGGACGGGCCGAGTGCCGGCATAGCGATAGCGAGCGCCATTACGAGCGCTATTACAAGAAAGCCCATAAACAGGGAAATTGCCATGACGGGAGAGATCACGCTTCGTGGAAGAGTGCTTACCATCGGAGGGCTAAAGGAGAAAATCCTCGCCGCCCACAGGGGCAGGGTGAGGGAAGTGCTGATTCCCATAGAGAATAAAAAGGACATTGAGGACATACCGGAGAACGTGAGAAAAGAGGTGAAGATAACCCCGGTGGAACATATGGACGAGGTTGTCGAAAAGGTAATTCTCTCGGATGAGCCTGTGCTCAAGAACTTTGTCGTTCCCAAGGCCGGTTACGCCCTCGAGGCCGACCCGGTGCCGAAGAACATAAACTGAAGGCAGACAATTGCTTGGTGTTTCAAAAGCCCCGAGGCGGTCCATGCCGCTTTGGGGCTTTTTGGTTTAAGGGAGACTCGTAAAGTGAAGCCGTCAATAAAAGGAAGGGGATCGCAGGAGAACCCGGCGGGAAGGTTCGAGCGGATTGATTTTGTTGCGGACGAGGACACACCTGCCGTCGCCCCCGGCACCGTTTACTACAGCGACCGGACCAAAACCATAATCTCCTACAACCAGAGTCCCGATGTTTCCTTTGACGCCAGCATAAATCCCTACCGGGGATGCGAGCACGGATGCGTTTACTGCTACGCGAGACCCACGCACGAATACCTGGGGCTTTCCGCGGGGCTTGATTTCGAAACGAAGATATTCGTAAAGCAGAATGCCCCCGAGCTTCTGAGAAAGGAGCTTCGTTCGGCGAAATGGGTTCCCAAGCCGATAGCGATGAGCGGAGTTACCGACTGCTATCAGCCGGCGGAGCGGCATTTCCGGATAACGAGAAAATGCCTTGAGGTTCTGCGGGAATTCCGAAACCCGGTCGGTATTATAACGAAAAACTATCTGGTGACCCGCGATATTGATATTCTTGCGGACATGGCCGGAATCGGCTGCGCGGGCGTGGTTATCTCCGTTACGACGCTTGACGGTGAACTTTCAAGAAAAATGGAGCCCAGGGCGTCGCAGCCCGAATACAGGCTAAGGGCAATAGCCAAGCTTGCAGACGCCGGCATCCCCGTGACGGTGCTCATAGCTCCCGTGATTCCCGGGCTCACGGACCATGAGATTCCTGCCATAATGAAGGAGGCTTCTGTGCGCGGGGCGGTCGACGCGGGTTACGTGATGCTCAGGCTTCCCTACGGAGTTGCCGACATATTCTCCGAGTGGCTTGGACGTCACTATCCGGGGAGAAAGAAAAAGGTACTGGGGCGAATCAAGTCTATGAGGGACGGAGACCTTAGCTCTTCTGAGTACCGCGTCCGGATGAAGGGCAAGGGGATTTTCGCCGAGCAGACCGAAAGGATCTTTCGCGTGGCTTACGGCAAGTTCGGTTTTGCGGGAAGGAAGGTGCCTCTTGATACCTCCCGCTTCAGAAGAGGCGGATCCGCCCAGCTCGAGCTTTTCTGATACGCCATGTGAAAAAAGGTAGGCGGCCTATCTTGCCTCCTCAAGTTTTTCAATCAGTTCCTTTATCTCCTTTGACTTTATCTTCATGCTTACCTTGTTGACGACCAGCTTCGCGCTTACCTCCGCTACCACTTCCACTATCTCAAGATCATTCTTCTTCAGAGTTTCTCCCGTGGCCGTAAGATCCACTATAGCGTCTGAAAGCCCTATTATGGGGGCAAGCTCAACCGAACCGTAGAGTTTTATGACTTCCGTGCTTATGCCTTTTTTGTTGTAGAAATCGCTTGCGATCCTCGGGTATTTTGTCGCGATCCGCAAGGACGCCTTGCCTGATTTCTCAAAGCCCTTCGGAGCGGCGACCACCATCTTGCATTTTCCTATTCTGAGGTCAAGAGGCTCGTAGAGATTGCAGTCCTGCTCCATCAGCGTGTCCTTGCCGACTATTCCGCAGTCCGCGGCGCCGTACTCGACATAGGAGCTTACGTCTGTGGGTCTTATTATGAGAAGCCTCATCCCCGCCTCTTCGAACTCAAATATGAGCTTTCTTGAATCCGTGACTATCTCCGTTATGTCCATCGAGGCTTTTTGGAAAAGTTCCACTGTTTCCTCGAGCAGTCTTCCCCTGGGTGTCGCTATAGTTATCACTCTTTTTCCCTCCAGATGCTGGCTCCTACTGATCGCAGTTTTTCATCAAGTTTCTCGTATCCCCGGTCAAGATGATAGATTCTCGACACTTCCGTCCTGCCGGCCCCGCAAAGCCCCGCCAGCACGAGCGAGGCGCTTGCCCGAAGATCACTCGCCATTATGGGGGCACCTCTCATCTCACGAACACCTCTTACAACGGCGCTGTTTCCGACAAGCTTTATGTCCGCGCCCATCCTCCGCAGTTCGGCGGTGTGCATGAATCTCTGCGGAAATATGTTCTCTGTTATCACGCTCATTCCCTCGGCAACGCACATGAGTATCATCATCTGGGCCTGCATGTCGGTCGGGAATCCCGGGTATGGGAGCGTGGAGAAATCTATGCTTTTTATCTTCCCCGTGCCCCGCACCCTGATGGAGTTTCCATTTTTTTCTATCTCAGTCCCTGTCTGAAGCAGCTTGCCCGTGAGCGCCCCCAGGTGCTCGAACCTGCAGTTCCTGATCAGAAGATCGCTTTTGTTGAGAGCGCCTGCTATCATCAGCGTCCCCGCCTCTATCCTGTCGGGCATTACGCTGTAGCCCTCAAGCGGACCGAGCGAGCTTACCCCCGTTATCGTTATTATATCCGTCCCGGCCCCTTCTATTCTCGCTCCCATCAGGTTTAGGGCGTTTGCGAGATCCACCACTTCGGGTTCGCACGCGGCATTCAGGATGACGGTCTCTCCTTCGCAGACGCTCGAAAGCAGCATTATGTTTTCGGTACCCGTTACGGTCGAGAGATCGAAGGGCACTGTGGTCCCTTCAAGTTTCTTCGCAACGGCGCTCACGTATCCGTCTTCAAGCTGTACCGACGTCCCTAGGATTCTGAGTCCCTTTATGTGCTGATCTATGGGTCTCTCCCCTATGGCGCATCCTCCGGGGAGCGAGACTTCGGCTTTTTTGAACCTGGCCACAAGCGGTCCCAGAACCAGCACGGAAGCCCTCATCGTCTTTACAAGATCGTAGGGAGCCTTGTAGCGGTCGATTGTGCTTGAGTCAACGAGCAGTTCCCCGTCTTCGTACTCGCATCTCGCGCCCAGGGTTTCAAGGAGCTCCATCATGGTCCGCACGTCCGCCAGATCCGGAACGTTCGAGATGGTGTTCTCCCCGTCGTTAAGTATGCAGGCTGCCATTATGGGAAGGACGGCGTTTTTCGCTCCGCCGACCGACACCTCTCCGCAGAGCCTGTTTTTTCCTTCTATTACTATTTTTTCCAAGTCGCTTTCACTACCCTTTTTACGCCGCCGATATCAGTTTGGAAGCGTATATCTGAAAAGCCGTTCTCACTGACTATGCTCTCTGTGCTCCGTGCCTGCCCGGCTCCGATTTCAAGGAGCAGAAACCCTTCTTCCCGAAGCGCTCCCCCGGCCGCGGCCGCTATTTTCCTTACGCACGCAAGCCCGTCGGGTCCGCCGAGAAGCGCCGTGCGAGGCTCATGATGCCGTATCTCTGGGGAAAGCTCCGCGTACTCCGCTTCGGACACGTAAGGCGGGTTTGAAATTATGATGTCAAACGAAGATTTTGCAAAGGAGCCCAGAAGATCAGAGCGGACGAACCGAACGCGCGCTCCGTGCGTGCGTGCGTTCTCTGTCGCTACGGAAAGCGCCGCGGAAGATATGTCGGAGGCGAAAACCTCGCAGCCGCGTGCTTCCAGAGACAGGGTTACGGCGAGGCACCCGCTTCCCGTGCCGAGATCGAGGAGGCGGGGATTTCTCATCCGCCCCGCGGTTTCAATGGCAAGTTCCGCGAGCGTCTCGGTTTCCGGTCTTGGTATCAGTACATCCGGAGTAACGGCAAAAGGCCTTGAATAAAATTCCCGTCTGCCTGTTACGTACGCAAGAGGCTCGCCCGAGAGGCGTCGGCCAAGCAGCCCCCAAAAGACTTCACCACGCCCGGGATCCACGCGTCTTTGCGGATACGCGTAGAGTTCAATCGGGTCAGCGTCAAGGCTTCTTGCGAGTATGGCCCTTGTTTCTATGCCAGGACTCTCAAAGCCGTTTTCCTCGAAGCTTTTTCTTCCTTTCAGGTAAAGTTCTTTAAGTTCCATCTGAGCTTGAGACGATGAGTGTATACGCAGAAGGCGCGTTTTCAAGTTCTCCGTTCCCGAATCCGCCGCAGCATCCCGGGCAATTTCACCCCGGACCCGGATTACAATCGCCGGAAAATTGTGATAGATTTAAGGACAGGTGAGGCTTTATGGCCGAAAAAACTAGTCAGGAGATATTGCTATGAGAACATACACAGAAGATAAAAACTGCCCCGACAACAAAATCTTCGCAAAAACGGCTTTTTTTGTCTTTGCGGTGTCGCTGCTTGTCTTTTTTTTCTACACGGCCCCGCTGCGCGCCCATGACTATACAGATATCCCGAGCCGCGAGGGACACGCAAACAACCACAGCGCTCAGAGCATAACAGCAAAAGACGTCACAGCCGGGAACATGGAAGAAATGCGGAAATTTGTGCTTCACGCAAGAGCTCACATGAAGCAACTAGTGGACTACCCAAGAGGTCTCGCTCCTTTTCTTCAACGTATTGATGACCCGAACGGGGACTGGCAGAACGCAGACGAGAACATATACATATTCCGGATAAGCGAAGGAGGCACGATACAGCCGCCCCATCCTCGTTATCCTCTCGCGCAGGGTGGAACCCTGAACAAGTATGATCCCATGGAGCGGCTCAGGAACAAATTAATGGATGAGGAGAGCCAACTGGAAGCGAATGAAGAGGGGGTTGCATGCATTGATTATACCTTCGAGGGTGAAGACAGGGCGGCGTGTATAGCTTCTTCCGATCTGGACTATCAAACGCCGCCGTTTCCGGCCATCCTGGTTGCGGGGCTTGACCACAATTTCTCCGACCTGTCTTTTTCCGGCTTGGAGTGTCCGCACTATGTTCCCGAAACCAGCGCCGCCGACGTTGTGGACAGGGATACGCTCAAGAAATTCGTGGACGAAGTTGCCCAGTTCTATGTCGATCTGGTGGGCAGGGTAGGCACATCGAGTTTTGTTAACTCGCTTAGCTGCTTCAGGGTGCTTCCCTGGAAAAACGATTCCGTCTACCTCTTCGCCATGACCGAAAGCACCCAGCTGGTTGTTTTTAACGGCAATACCCCCAGTCTTGAGAACAGAACTCTTAGCGTTGTGGATGCCGATGGAACCAATGTCGGGGACCTGATAGTAAACGCCCTTGAGGACAAGTCCTCGCATGAAGGGGTGTTTGTTGAATATCTCTGGGATGATCCGACGGACAATACTCCCCCGATAATGAAACAGGGAAGGGCTCCGGGTGATGTGCCGAAGTTAAGCTACGTAGTCGGGGTTCCGCTTGGGAATAGCGGAGGACGTGTCATCTGGGGTTCGGGCATTTATCCCGAAACAGCTGACGACAGCGGTTGCGCGATCGCAGAGGGCGCGGGAGGAAGCGCCGCGCTTAATTTCTTTATGACAGTTCTGTTCCTGCTCCCGGCGGTTTTCCTGGGGAAACGCTCAGGAGCAAACAAATCCTCCGCGCGAAGCGAAACGGCAGCCTTCCTTGTCTTTGCGTTAGCAACGGTTGCTTTTCTCTCGGGAACACCCGCTGCTTCTGCCCACCAAGAAGGCGATCACACTCAAAGCATAACTGCCGGAAATGTCACGGAGACGGATGAGATGGAGATGTTGGAGTTTGTGCGGCACGCAAAAGCGCACTGGGAAGCTATAGAAGATCCGAACGAAAACATAAGATTCGAAAAAAGCCTGACAGTGGACGGAGGGGACTGGAAAAACGGCACAGTATACCTCCTGGTGATAGATGAAAAAGGAACCATCTATACTCACGCGCACGATCCTGAGCAGCAGAACGGAACACTGCTGCACACCTCAGAAGATCAGCAGAAACCGATGCTTCTTCCCGAAGTGAGCCAGCTTGTTCTCAGGGCGGAGGAAGGAGGCTGCATTATGTATGAGCAAAAAGCGGCGTGTTCAGTCAAATTCACTCATCCCGTCTGGAAAACCGATCTTATTCTCATAGCAGGCTATCATCATGATCACGAAGAGCACGATGATACGAATCTCAGTTTTGATCACGTAACCTGTCCTTATTTTGTCAGTGAGATTATTGATGAAGAACCCTATTTCAAGCAGGGAGTAACTGCCAACAAGGTTACAGACAGCGATACGCTGAAGGGTTTTGTGGGAGAGTTCGTAAAGCATTTAACCGAGCAGGTAGAAGAAGCGGATAATCCGGCCAAGCTTGCGACCATACGCAACTGCTGGAGAGCGCTTCCGTGGAAATACGAAGCCGTATACCTGTTTGTCATGACGGAAGATCATCTTGTGTTTTTTAACGGGAATTCCCCGGCGCTTGAAAACGGGACTCTGAATGTTGTGGACGGCAATGGATGTAACGTCGGTGAGGAGGTGGTAAGGGCGGCAAATGGTGAGCCGAGGCAGTGCAGGGAACTGGGGCTGCTGCCTGAGGATTCCCAGGGTTTTGTTGAGTACCTGTGGGATGATCCTACTGATTCCACTCCCGCTATCTCGGAAGAAGGCGCAGCTCCGGGCGATGTGCCGAAGCTCAGCTATGTGGAGAAGGTGATGTTTGATGGTTTTCTCGGCGGCCAGACCCTTATAATCGGTTCCGGCTATCATCCCGGGATAAGCGATGACAGTGGATGCGCGGTCGCCGCAACTTCCGCCAATGCCGGGGGAGCTTTACTCAACCTGCTTGCGGTTGTGGCGGTGATGTTCTCTGCGGCTTTTCTCAGAAGCCGTTTCGAAGGGAAGTAAATACGGTGGTATGGCTTTTGCAGGAACGTGGAACCGCAGGGTTTTCTTTTGCTGAACAGGGTTTTCATATCGGATAAGGATGTTGTAAATCCTGATGAGTTTGAAAGACAGAATAGACGGAGTAGAGCGGAGAATAGGGGAAGCGTGCCGAAGGTCGGGGAGAAAACGGGAGGATGTACTGCTGGTAGCCGTATCCAAGAAGTTCCCTCTCGATATGATTTTCGAGGCCAGAAGATTCGGGCTTCGGGATTTCGGAGAGAACTACGCTCAGGAACTTCGCGACAAGCAGAAAGAAGCGGGGGACGGTGCGGTTCGCTGGCACTTTATAGGAGCCCTTCAGAGAAACAAGGTGAAGT
The DNA here is from genome assembly GCA_965208155.1 of Thermodesulfobacteriota bacterium. Classification (GTDB taxonomy): domain Bacteria; phylum Desulfobacterota_D; class UBA1144; order Nemesobacterales; family Nemesobacteraceae; genus Nemesobacter. Next base: position 806,602 of record OZ242322.1, on the reverse strand, counting down.
ATGTTGCGGGCAAGGCGGATCTTGTCCACGCGGTTGACAACATGGTTCTTGTTGCGGAGCTTGACAAAAGGGCCGCGGCTGCCGGAACCCGTGTCCGGGCGCTTGTTGAGATAAACGGCGGGGAGGACAGCAAAAATGGGATCAGAGGGAGCGACCTTCGGGAGTTTCTCGAAGGTGCATACGGATTCCGGAACGTTTCACTCGAGGGACTCATGATGATGCCCCCTTACTTCGAGGATCCCGAGATGAGCAGACCATGGTTCTCAGGACTCAGGGAGATGAGGGACAAGGTGTCGGGAGAGTTCCCCGGAATACACGAGCTTTCAATGGGCATGAGCAATGATTTCGAGGTGGCGATTGAAGAGGGAGCCACGATTCTCAGGGTCGGTTCGGCGCTCTTCGGTCCGAGGCCCAAGAGGGTTTGAAGATGAAAAAGGCAGCATTCATAGGAGCGGGAAACATGGCCGAGGCGATGGTAAGGGGACTTCTCGCCTCGGGAAGTTTCAAGAAAAAGGACGTAACGCTCTCGGATGTAGACCCCGGGAGACTCTCTTACCTGTCCTCGCAGTATGGAGTCGCAACCACCTCCGATAACCGCGAAGCGGTGAAAAAGTCCGATATAGTTGTTTTTTCCGTAAAGCCCCAGGTGATCCCCGAGGTCTGTGGGGAAGTGAAAAACGTCGCCACCAGAGATAAACTCTATGTGTCGATCGCTGCCGGGGTAGGGCACTCCTTCATAAAAAAGCTTGTCGGAAAGGAGATAAAGCTTGCGCGGGTTATGCCCAACACCCCGAGTCTCGTGCTTGAGGGGGCATCCTGCGTTTATTTCGGAGAAGGATTCTCTGGTGAGGAAGAATATCTGGTTCTTGAAATCCTGGGCTCCTTGGGGAAAGCCTTCCGGGTTAAAAGCGAAGATCTCATGGACGCCGTTACGGCCCTTTCAGGAAGCGGTCCGGCTTTTGTGTCGATTTTCATTGAGGCGCTTTGCGACGGCGCGGTTAAAATGGGACTCCCAAGGAAGCTTGCAACCGAGCTTGCCGCGCAGACTGTTCTCGGCACCTCGAAAATGATTCAGGAAAGCGCCGGGCACCCCGCCGAGATAAAGGACATGGTCACATCGCCCGGGGGAACCACGGCAAGCGGTATTCATTCACTTGAGCGGGGCGGTTTCCGGGCCGCTGTTATATCCGCTGTCGAGTCCGCGGCGAGACGTTCCGCGGAACTTTCAGGAGAGGAGGACTGACATGGAAATACTAGGAGGCAATTTTTTAAGAGCCATAGCGGAAGTTGTGGACATACTTCTCAGCGTTTACATATGGCTCATAGTGGGACGGGCGATACTCTCGTGGGTTAATCCCGATCCGTATAACCCCATAGTGAGGTTTCTTTACTCGGCCACGGAGCCGCTTCTGGGTCTTGCGAGAAGGTACATTCCTCCCATCGGGGGCTCGCTTGATCTCAGCCCCATAGTGGTTCTGCTTCTTATAGTCTTCATAAAGCGCGCCGTCGTCAGCTCCCTTTTCCAGATTGCGGCCGGTTTGTGACAGGTTGAGACTTCTTTTCCCGACATGATTCTGGTTGTGCTTGAAAAACGCTCCGCAGGCATATACGATAGAAGTTCTGTAAAAATTTTGACGCAAGGAGACATCAAAGAATGAAAATTTCACTTCTAGGTGGAACGGGAGACATAGCGGAAGGTCTGGTGCTGCGGTGGTCAAGAGCGGGGCATGAGATATATATAGGTTCCAGAAGCGAGGGAAAAGCGCTCGGCATAGCGTCGGGCCACGCGGAAACGCTCAAGGGGCTCGGAATCGAATCGAACATACACGGCATGGCGAACGCGGACGCGGCGGCGGCTTCTGAGGTGATAATAATAAGCATTCCTCCAGAGTACGCGGCAGCCACCGTGGCGGGATGCGGCGACAGCATCACGGATCAGATAGTCGTGACTCCTGTGGTTTCCATGAAAAGGGAAGGCAAGACTTTTCTGTTTGATCCTCCCGCGCAGGGCTCTTCTGCTCTTGAGATAAAGGAAACGCTTCCCGAAACCGCGAGGCTTGTGTCGGCTTATCATAATCTTCCCGCAAAGGAACTTGCCAACATAGACGAGGACCTTGATTACGACGTGGTCATATGCGGGGATGACGAGGGAGCTAAAGAGGTTATCAAGAATCTTACAGAGGAAATGAAGAACCTCAGGGTGCTTGACGCGGGAGCGCTCGAGGTCTCATCAATGATAGAGTCGCTTACGCCTCTTATCGTTAACCTTAACGTAAGGTACAAGCCCACGCATTTTTCGGTCAAGTTCGTCTGAGGCACAATCATTCTCCGATAATCTGGACGATTACCCTTCTTGTTCTCGGGCGGTTATCGAAGTCAACCAGCACTATCTGCTGCCAGGTTCCGAGTAACGGACCGCCCTCTGAAAACGGAACCGTAAGCGAGGGGCCGAGCACAGACGCTCTCACGTGCGAGTGACCGTTTCCGTCGCCCCATCTGGCATTGTGCGCGTAGCGCATTGCCTCTGGAGCCATTCTTTCAAACGCGTCTTTCAGGTCTGAGAGCACCCCGCTTTCGTACTCTATGGTCGTAACCGCGCAGGTCGAGCCGGCTACAAAGACCGTGGCCGTTCCAGAAGACAGTTCCGCCCCGGAGAGCTCGCGGCTCACTTGGGGAGTTATGTCCAGTATGTCGCAGTCGCCCCGGGTGCTTATCGTGAATGATTTTGTTTCAACCGGCATTTTGTCCTCAGAAAAGTTCAAGCTGGCGCGGCTTTTTATGTGCCGTTACGTTCCACCCGTCCTTTCTGAGTCCCTCCGTGAAGCTGTCGCTGAAATTTCCCCTGACAATTACGTTCCCGGGCCTTGAAACGCCTAGATACTCCGAGATCTCATCGTATCCGAAGTGATTGCTTAAGGGAAACGCCACCTCGGCCCGCAGAGCCGATCTCATAAACGCTCCGTTTTCCATTGAGCGGCCGCTTATCACAGCGACCTTCTTTTTTTTAAGGTTCTCTACGACCGCGGAGTCCCTGTAGGAAAGAGGGGCTATCAGAACCTTGTTTTTAAAATGCTTTCTTTTTATCCCTCCGCAGGGGGGAATCCTGACCCCGAGTTCCTCATAGAGCCTCAGCGTCCTGGCCATCGCGGGATGAAGGCTCATCTCGATGTCTCTTTCCCCGAGGAAAATTATGAGGTCCTGTGCTTTTCCCATGGGGTTTACCAGAATTACCGGCACGTTGTCCTCAAACAGCGTCCTGTTTACGAATTCGAATACGGATTCCATTACTACTTCGGGCGGCGGAAAAATGAACTTCCGCGCCCCGTAAGCGCAGTCAACGACCAGCGTGTCGCACCTTCTGAGTTCCGCGTAACCGGCAGTGGCGGTATTTTTAAGCTTGAAGCCGCCTGTGTAAACGATTCTCTTCCCGTCTTTTTCGATGACTACCTGCGCCGCCCCTAGCATCTGTCCCGATGGGATAAGCTCAATCGAGTAGCTGCCCAGGGTGAAGGGTTTGCCGTAAGGGGAAGAAAGAACCGCTGAGCCTTTAATCTTTTTCCCAAGAAGCTTTACCGTTTCGGGCGTAGTTATGATTTTTTCGCTTCGGGGCAGCTTGTTTATGTTTGCGCTTGTGACAAAAGAAAGCGGTACGGCCCGTTTCGAGTCAAAGTATATATCGGTACCGCAAAGCTTTATTTCAGAGCTAGAACTGATTTCCAGCATACGGAAGGAAATTTACTTTAGTTTTGCTCTCATAACAAGCAGTCTGCCCCGCCCCGGCTGCTTCCTGAACCAACCGCCTGACGCTGGATGACAAGATGTTCTGCCCGCGGGTATCTCAAGACAGGAAAACGACCGGGGTTGCCGGTCGTTACATAACTCGTCAAATGGAAAGGGGTTTTTGCTGCGGAGGGGCCCGCGGGTCAGACAGCAGTGCCCGCGGCACAGGGGTTTTTGCCCTGAAAGCGCTTGACAGTCTTGCTCTTTTCTTGTTTTAATCTATGTGGCAGGTGCCGCTGAATGACGTGGCGGGAAGCGGGGTTTTTCAGGATTTTTACTGAACAAAGTAAGTAAGGAGGATATAATGAAAATCTTAATGCGAAATACTGTCTTTAAGACAGCGGCCCTTGCGGGTCTTTTTTTGTGCGTGATGGTGCTTGCGGGTGCTTTTTTTGGTACTACGGCTTCGGTGCAGGCTACGCACAATCAAAGTTTTATACATGCTGATCAGGTAGGTACCGACCAAGAAAAGCTTGAACAATTTGTAAAGGCTGCGATTGATGCCTATTACCTAGATTTTCTTATAAGGGAACACTGTGATTTTACCCAAATTTCTAAACTCCAGCCTTTCCAAAGCGCAATTCCTGATCTTTCAACCGCTTCGGTAGGCGAGATAAAACCACTTGTTGCTCTTTTTCCTACTGTGAATTTGACTAGCGGGAGTTTACCGCCTTCACGCTTGATTTTGCCATAACCAACAAGCCCCTGTCAACTTCAGCAAGTCATAAACCCCTGTTTTCATTTAAATTCTGACACTTTTTATCTGTGGGGATATCTCTGTTTTGCGTAAAACTTGTATGACCTAACTATCCGAGGCTATATTAAAGCCTTTTTATCAATATGTTGACCCGCTCACCACTTGACACCACTATATACATCCTGTATAGTATGCCCTAACATGGCAAGCATTACTAAAAAAATTATCCGCGGCAAACCCTACTACTACGCAAGAGAATCCGCCAGAATTAACGGCAAACCCAAAATCGTCTGGCAAAAATACCTGGGGAAAGCCGACGACATCATATCCGGACTCTCAAAACCACCCGTCCCAAAGCAGGTTAGTGTCAGGGACTTCGGCGCGGTTGTCGCTCTGCTCGACATTGCACGCAAACTCAGACTCTGTGATCATATAGACCACCATGTTCCCAAACGAACCTCTCCCTCCGTGGGAACCTATCTGCTTGCTTCCATCATTAACCGCTGCGTAGCTCCGAGTTCCAAAGCCGCTACCGCGCGATGGTTTGCAAATACTGTGCTTGAACAGTTCATCGACATTGAACCCCGACAGCTCACAAGCCAGCGTTTCTGGGACAATATGGACCGCGTATCCCCCGAAGCGATTTCCTCAATTGAGCGTGATGTTGTCTCGGAGATGGTAAAGCTTTTTGATGTAGACCTCTCCCAGGTGCTGTTTGACGCGACCAATTTCTTCACCTTCATAAACAGCTTTAACGATCGCTGTACTCTGGCCCAGCGGGGACACAGCAAGGAAGGACGCAAGTCTCTGCGCATTGTAGGGCTTGCTCTGCTGGTAAGCGCTGACGGACCACTTCCTCTTCTGCATAACACCTATCCCGGAAACCAGACGGACGCTCCCATGTTTCGAGGACTTGCGGATTCTCTGGTACGGCGTTACCAGGAGATTGCGCAACAGACAGAAGATGTGACGATAGTATTTGACAAGGGCAACAACGCCCGCGACAACCTTGAGGCTGTAAACAAGAGTCCTTACCACGTAATTGGTTCTCTGGTGCCCACGCATTACCCGGAACTGCTTGCTGTTCCAGAGAGTAAGCTTGCAGAAATCAAAGGCATTGACGGAGTCAAGGCATGGCGTAGCAGGCATGATGTGCTGGGAGTGGAGCAGACTGTGCTCGTTACCTGGAACAAGAAGCTGTATGACTCGCAGGTAAAGACCCTTCTGCGTGAGATAGTCAAACGGCGCAAGTTGTTGAGAGAACTTGGCAATCGCCTGCGCAGATGGCGTTCGGGACAGATCACAGCGGGGCGTCGGCCAACTGTCGCTGGTACAAAGAAAAAAGTTGAGAAATGGCTCAAGGCTCGTCACATGAAAGATCTGTTCCGGGTTGATATTACGGAGACTGACGGATTCACCACACTTCACTACAAGTTCAACAAGTCCGAATGGGAGCGTCTGCAGTCAACTCTTCTGGGGAAGACCTTGATCTTTACTGACAATCATCACTGGAGTGATGAGGAGATTGTACGAGGTTACAGGGCTCAGTATCACGTTGAGAGCGCATTTAGGGAGATGAAGAATGTTCATCATATAGCGCTTCGTCCTCAATATCATTGGACTGACCAGAAGATCAGGGTTCATATTTTGTGCTGTGTACTGGCTTTCATGCTGTGCAGTCTTCTGAGGCGGGAGGTCAGTCGCCACGGGCTGGAGATGTCAACTCATGAGATACTTGAGCAGCTTGGCTGTATTCGGGAGGTTGTGTTGTTTTATCCGCCTTCAAAGTGGTGTAAGGAGCCTCAGCTGCATAAAACGCATACGCAGATGAATCAATCTCAGCAGGCACTCTACGATGCTCTTGATCTGGGAAAATACATGGCCTCGTAGGTCATACGGAATCCAGCCATTTACAAAGTGAAATCAGCCAGTTAGAAAATTAATGCGGTAAACTCCCGCTAGGGCAGATATAGACGAAGGGTGCGATTTTACCCACCGCTTCGATGAGGTGTTTGGCAGGGAAGACGGAGATTGGAAGTCAGGTTCCATATATCTTTTTGTTATGGATGATGAAGGAAAGATGCTTTTTCACGGAGATGATTCAAGTATTGAGGGGAAGGAGTTGGTTGCCGAGGACGAGGGTGGAAGGGATGTCGCTGATGAAATTATTAGAGAGGCGGAGGCTTCCCCTAACAGCGGCTTTGTTGAGTACTGCTGGGATGACCCGGATGTAGGTGGTGACGAAATACTCGATTCGGATGGAGATCCCATCCTTGGAAAGGCCCCTGGCGACTCTTTGAAAATTAGCTACGTTGTAAACCCCTTCGAATATTTGGGGGCGCCGGGGCTCTCCAGTTCTCCGGGCATTATCTTCGGGTCCGGCATCTATCCGAAAATGGACAACCGACTGCCAGAATGTAATGGGACCGGAATCGCTGGTGACTGGGAACCCTCTGACCAACCCGATGAACCTGGGGAAGGGGACGGAGACATGGGACAGCCGGATGACACTGGTGTTAATAGTGTTAGTGGAGGGGGTTGCGCGATTGCGTCTGGAGGCGACGGTACGCCTCAGAGCACTGCGTTTAACCTGCTGCTGCTGTCCTCACTGTTTCTTGCCGTATCGTTCAGAAGGCGTGCAGTGGGCAGACGGAAGGGTATCCGGTTTTAATTCTAGGGAACTAAGGCACCGCTGTTTTGGGAACGGTTTCCCGACTCGGGCGGATTAGAGTTTTAGTGAAAATTAGTAAAGGGGGAGCATCGCCTACTGCTCCCCCTTTTTTGTCAGTTCACTTCTATTTTTTTTGAAAGCTCGTCCTGCTTTCTCGGAAGCGTGAGGCACAGGACGCCGTCTTTGTAATCGGCTTTGATGTTTTCCCTGTCTATGTTGTCGTCAAGGAAAAAACTTCTCTCAAACACCCCGTAGGATCTCTCGACCCTGAGATATCCTTCCTTCTCGGTACTGTTCTCAAGCTTTTTTTCTCCCTTTATCGTAAGCCGGTTGTCCTTTACGTCTATGTCAAGGTTCTCCCTGCTTACCCCGGGCAATTCCGCCGACAAAACAAAATTGTTTCCGTCGTTAAAAATATCAACTCTCGGACTCCGGCTGCCTTCTGCAGCGTCGGAATCAAAAACCCTTGGAAAGGCACTTGCGAAGTTACGAAAGACGTTGCCCGGTTCCCATAGATTTACTGCGTATTTCATTGTTTTTACCTCCGTTTATATGAATTTTTTTGTCCCCGTTTTCTCTTCCGCAGTTCCATATTAATCATCATCCGGGGATACTCAAGGAAATTTTTTCTTTTTCCCCGGTTGTATTTCCCGCCAAATAATGGTTTGTTTGATTACTGGAGAACCACTCATGGCGAGACGACAGGGCGGATATCTGGTCTCAAAGGCTCTTTACAGCTTGGGAGTAAGAGACATCTTTACCCTCGGAGGGGGACACATAAACCCCGTTTACCGGGCCTGTACGGATCTTGGCATAAGGCTTGTCGACACTCATCATGAGCAGGGAGCCGCGATGGCGGCGGATGCTTACGGAAGACTCAGAAGAGTGCCGGGAATATGCCTTGTGACGGCGGGTCCAGGACTTACAAACGCCCTCACGGGGGTATCGGGTTCCTACCTTGCAAATTCTCCGATGATGCTGATCTCGGGACGTTCGGGGATCGAGGAGAATGACAGGATGTCCCTTCAGGAAATAGACCAGGAAGCGATCGTAAGGCCCGTTACGAAGTGGGCTAGGACGGTTTACGAAGTAGGGAGACTCGAGGAGTACGTCTCGGCCGCCTACGGGGCCGCTATTTCCGCCAGGCCGGGGCCCGCATACCTCGGAATGTCCTACGAGGTTCTTTATCCGAGTTGCGATCGAAACGAGACTTCGCCTGTGAGGGCTCCCGTTCCCGATACGGACTGCGAGCCGCCCGATCGCAAGATCTTGGAGTTTTTCCGGCTGCTCTCGGCATCGAAAAGACCCGTCGTGATTGTCGGAAGCGGCGGGTGGTACTCGGGTGCCGAGCAAAGTATCCTGGAATTCGCGGAGATGCTCGAGACCCCTTTTTTCACGCTTAACATGGGAAGAGGAATACTGCCGGACAACCACAAATGCTGCTTCGGGGCGGCATCCCCCGCAAGCCCCGGGGGATTCAGGGAGATAAGCGCAAACGCGGACCTTGTAATACTGCTCGGCATAAGACTCAGCATTTACGCCGGGTTCGGAAACACGATAAACCCCAAGGCCAGAACCGTCCAGGTGGATATCCATCCCGAGGAGATCGGGAGAAACCGCCCGGCAGACCTCGGGGTTGTCTGCGATCTCGATTCTTTTCTCGAAAAAGCGAACCTCTACGCCTGGGAAAACAAGACAAGATTCGATTTTCGCTCTTGGATGAAGGATGCCCGCTCCTCAAGGTCTCGCGCCCGCGCGGCGTTTCGCCGGACCGTTTCCAGGTCGAAGGGAATCCACCCTGCTACGGTGGCAAAAACTGTTTCGGACTACCTCGGGGGAGAAGGGATAATCGCGGTTGACGGCGGGGACTGTCAGTCATGGACGGACCTTTCATCCGAAGTAAGAAAACCCGGGCATTACCTTAAAGGAGGCCCTCTCGGGTGCATGGGCGTCGGGGTGCCTTTCGCCCTCGGGGCAAAGGTCGCCTTTCCCGAAAAGCCCGTGGCGCTTGTGACAGGAGACGGAGCCGTTGCCATGAATTTCATGGAGATGGAAACCGCGGTAAGGCACTCTATTCCGTTTGTTGTGGTGATCTGCAACGATTCCGCGTGGGGAATGACCAAGCATCAGATAGAGATAACCTATCCTGACGCGGAGGAGACCCAGGGGGTGGACCTCGGTTTTGTCGATTTTCACGAAATAATAAAGGCTATGGGAGGATACGGAGAGAAGATAGAGGATATAAAAGACCTGACTCCGGGCCTTGAAAGGGCTTTTTCCTCGGGGCTTCCAGCGGTGCTTAACGTGAGAACCGACCCTGAGGCAGTAAGCGGCGCGACGCGGGTGATTACGGAGATGATGATGAGGGCGATGGACTGAACTTCCTTTCAGAGGGCTTCAGTGTCAGTCGTTTTTAAGAACGGCCAGAAAAGCTTCCTGCGGTATCTCCACCCTTCCTACCTGCTTCATCCTCTTTTTCCCCTCTTTCTGTTTCTCAAGAAGCTTTCTTTTCCTGGTGACGTCCCCACCGTAGCACTTGGAAGTAACGTCCTTTCTCATCGCCTTTACGGATTCGCGGGCTATCACCCTGCTTCCTATGGCGGCCTGTATGGCTACCTCGTAGAGCTGGCGCGGTATAAGTGAGCGGAGTTTCCCTATAAGTCCTCTTCCCCTCTCGTAGGCCTTGTCCTTGTGGGAAATTATCGAGAGCGCGTCGACCATGTTTCCGTTAATCAGGATATCGAGCTTTATGAGGTCTGAATCCTTATATCCGGCGGGCTCGTAATCCATCGAGGCGTAGCCCTTGGTCACGGATTTCAGGTTGTCGTAAAAATCGTAGACTATTTCTGCGAGAGGAAGCTCGTATTCGATTATGGCCCTGTTTTCGGTCACGTAGCTCAGGTTTTTCTGTATGCCTCTTCTTTTTTCGCAGAGCTCGAATATCTGCCCCAGGTAATCCGAGGGGGTGTGGACGGACACGGACACGTAAGGTTCCTGCAGCCGGGCCGAGCGGTCGCCGGTCGGAAGTTCGCTGGGGTTATCGACATACACTTCCCTTCCTCCCGGATATACGGCCTTGTAAATAACTGTCGGCGCGGTAGTTATGAGGTTTACCTCAAACTCCCTCTCCACTCTCTCCCGCACAATCTCCATGTGGAGCAGCCCGAGAAAGCCGCAGCGAAACCCGAACCCGAGAGCCAAAGACGTCTCGGGCTCGTAAACAAGTGACGAATCATTAAGCTTGAGTTTCTCCAGGCCTTCCTTAAGCCTGTCGTAGTCTCCCGTGTCGATGGGGTAGAGCCCGCTGAAGACCATGGGCTTTATGACCTTGAATCCCTCAAGCGGTTTTTCGGTGGGAGAATCGGCGCCCGTTATCGTGTCACCGACTCCGGCTTCTCCGATTTCCTTTATGGAGGCGGTTATGAATCCAACCTGTCCCGTTATGAGCTGCTCAAGTTCCGCTGCCTGCGGGGCGAACGCGCCTATTTTCCTCACCTCGTATTTTTTGCCGGTCGCCATCAGCTTGATTCTCATGCCGAGCCTTACTGTCCCCTCGTATACCCTCACCAGCATCACGACCCCCTGGTATGAGTCAAACCAGCTGTCGAATATGAGTGCCTTGAGCCTCGGGTCCTCGGGGTTCTTCGGCGACGGCACGAGCGCGACGATCGATTCCAGTATCTCCTTGGTGCCGGTTCCGTCCTTGGCGCTTGCCAAAACGGCGTCCTCTGTTGAGATTCCGACTATGTCTTCTATCTCTTTTTTCACTCTCTCGGGTTCGGCGGAAGGCAGGTCTATCTTGTTTATGACGGGTATCATCTCAAGCCCCGAATCGGCGGCCAGGTAAGCGTGGGCGAGAGTCTGGGCCTCGACCCCCTGGGAGGCGTCAACCACAAGCAGCGCTCCCTCGCACGCTATCAGGCTTCGCGAAACCTCGTAGCTGAAATCGACGTGTCCGGGGGTATCTATCAGGTTGAACTCATAGGTTCTGCCGTCATCAGCCCTGTACTTCAGCCTTACCGCCTGGGCCTTTATGGTTATTCCCCTCTCCCTTTCTATTTCCATGTTGTCGAGGAACTGCTCAGTTTTATCGCGTTCGCTGAGGGTGCCTGTGAACTCAAGAAGCCTGTCGGCAAGAGTTGATTTGCCGTGGTCGACATGGGCTATTATGGAGAAGTTCCGAATGAGGTCCGTTTTCATGATCAGGCTGAAAGTATAAAGCAATGTCTCCATGTTTCAAACGCCGTAGAATAACCTTGCATCTCCGTGAAGGCCGATTCTCGGCGCTTGCCAGTGGTTTTTCGAAGGGGCGGTAAGAACGGTAGCAACTTCTGATTTTTTGCTGGCGGAAATCGCGCTTCAAACCAGGACGCACTTTGTGTTACAATTACACTTTATATTAATTTGGAAGGAGGAGGATTCAAGATGAAAAAAGGAATCATTGCGGGGCTTGCAACACTGCTGGTCGCAGGTTTGCTGAGTCCCTTAACAAATGCTTTCGAACTTGAAAAGCTCGTTGTGCTCGGCAGCCGTTTCGAGGAACGCAGCGTTTCTGACTCTCCGGTTCCGGTTGACGTCATAACGGAAGAGGAGATCGTTGCCACGGGTCAGACCGAGGTAGGCAGGGTTATCCAGGAACTCGTGCCGTCTTTTAATTTTTCAAGTTCGACAATAAGCGACGGAACGGACGCTCTTCGTCCCGCCACGCTTCGGGGACTTGGGCCTGATCAGGTTCTGGTGCTTGTTAACGGAAAGCGCCGACACAAAAGCGCGCTTATACACGTTAACACTTCTGTGGGTCGCGGTACCGCCGGGGTTGACATGAACGCGATTCCCGTAAGCGCGATAAAAAGAATCGAGGTGCTCAGGGACGGAGCTTCAGCGCAGTACGGCTCAGACGCGATCTCAGGCGTAATAAACATAGTTCTTAAGGACGGCTACGACGGCAAGATAACGGCGACTGCCGGACAGCTTTACGAGGGGGACGGAGAAACTCTTGTGGCGAGCATAAACAAGGGTTTTTCGCTCGGTGGAGAAAGTGTGGTTAACGTAACTCTCGAGGTAAGGGACAGGAAGAGTTCCAACCGCGCGGGGCTTATGGGGGATATACATTATCCAAACACTGAAACAATACCGGATTCGAGTAAGTGCGTAGGAAAGGACAACTGTAACCAGCTTGCGGCTCCCAGTGGTACCAATGACAATCAGAAAGAGATTGATCTTGACAGGGATGCTTTCAGAGTGGGTGACGCGGATTCAACGCACGTAAGCTTTGTTGCCAACATGAGAGGCCCAGTGGATTTCATGAACGGTGAGGTTTACAGCTTTTTCGATCTGTCGGTAAGAGATAACGAGAGCGGAGGTTTTTACAGGAGGGCGAATCAGCTGGACAGAAATCCTGCCGACTCTAATTATCCTGACGGTTTTCTTCCTCTTATAAATACCCGCGTGAATGATTACGCGTTCGGCGCAGGTTTTGAGGCCGATGTTACTGAAAACGTCGCAATGGATTTGAGTTATGTAGTAGGCGGAAATACTTTTGCTTTTGAAATAACCGATTCCCATAACGCTTCGTGGGTAAGGTGTCATACCGGAGAAGCTAACGCTGATGACTGTATTGAAGGGGATTACAGCGGTGAAATTCCGTCATCTGCGGAAGCAGGGGAACTTAAGCTTTTTCAGCACACGGTGAATCTTGATTTCACCTCTCCTTTCAGTTTTGGAAATTTCGCCTGGGGCGGTGAATACAGAAGGGAGCAATATGAAATAGTTGCCGGGGAGGCGTATTCATACGAAGACTACGATGGTCCTGGTGGTCGTGGCAGTCCAGGAATACAGGTGTTCCCCGGCTTTAAGCCCTCAAACGAGCTCTCGGAGACAAGGGATGCTCTTGGCGCTTACGCGGAAACGGAGTTTGACCTTGGGGAAATGCTGCTCCTAAGTCCGGCAGTGCGTTACGAGAACTACAGCGACTTTGGAAACACGTTTAACGGAAAACTCTCCGCCCGAGCCGGACTTTCCGATTCATTTGCCCTGAGGGGTTCCGCGAGTACGGGTTTCAGGGCTCCTTCGATGCAGCAGATTTATTTCAATAACGTCTCGACGCAGTTCAATCTTAATCCGGACACGGGAGATTTTGACGCGTTTGAAGTGGGGACCTTCCGCAATGACAGTGATCTCGCAAAAGCGATAGGGGTTCCTGAGCTTGAAGAGGAGACCTCAAGGAACTTCAGCGCCGGTTTTGTTTTTAACCCGGTTCCGGCTCTTACTATAACAACCGATTTTTATCACATAACGATTGATGACCGCATTATCCTGAGCGGCAGGATCAGCCAGAGCAACGTACCTGAGTCTGTAAGAGACAGTATAGGCGCGCAGCAGGGTCAGTTTTTCATGAATGCTGCGGACACTACTACCAAAGGTGTGGACATAGTCGCAAGTCTGGATCACTCATTTGCTGACAGTTCAACATTGAATCTCGTTTTTGCGGGAACGGTAAACGAAACCGAGATCACGGATGTAAATCTTCCTGCCGATCTTCCTGAATCGCTTTTTACGGAACAGGATCGCTCGATTGTGGAAGAGTGGCAGCCCAAGGACCGTTTTTCCATCTCGGGTAACTATTCCAGGGGTCCGGCATCACTGCTGATCGCCGTTCACCGTTACGGGGAATACACGGTTGTTGACGGTGGGAAAGAACAGACTTATGGTGCCAAGTATCTCACCGACGCGAGTCTGAGCGTGGATGTCGGCAAGGTCGGTACGTTCAAAATCGGAGCCAACAACCTTTTTGACGTGAAACCGGATAAAAACGAGATCGGTCAGTCAAGAGGTGGTACTATCTACGATCATAACGGCGACCTGATAGTTGATTCTCCAGGAGTTTTCACTTACTCCAGGCGCTCGGCTCCTTTCGGGATTAACGGAGGGTATTACTACTTGGCTTACGAGTACAGCTTCTAAGCCTGTCTTGCGGAAGCGATATTTTCCTGCCGGGATGAATTCGGTCCCGGCAGGAACTTTTTTTTAACGCCCTTTCATACCGCAGGTGACCTTATCACCATCAGTTTCTCATGGGTCATCTCGCGCATCGTGTACGGGATTCCTCCCGTTCCTATCCCCGAGCGTCCTGCTCCCCGAAAAGGCATCCAGTCGACCCGAAACGCCGTGTGATCATTTACTAGCACCGAAGCCGCCTTTAACTTCTTCACGGTCCCAAGGGCGGTATCAATGTTCCTGGTGAATACCGACGCCTGAAACGGGTAGGGAATGCTGTTTGCAAGCGCTATCGCCTCATCTGTTTCCCCGTAGGAGTAAACGGCTATAACGGGTCCGAAAATCTCTTCCCGAGAGAGCCTGCAGTCCTGAGGCGGATTAAGAACCACGGTGGGCTCATAGCAGGTTTCCTCGATTTTCCTGCCTCCGCAGAGAAGCTCTCCACCCCCGCTTACGGCTTCTTCCACCCAGTCGCTTACCCTCAGCACCTCTTTCGGGCTTATGAGAGGGCCTACCTCGGTTTTCTCGCTCAGAGGATCGCCGACTTTTGTTCCAAGTGCGAGTCCGGCGAGTCCCCCGGCAACCTCTTTTACCACCGAGTTGTGCGCGAAAACCCTCTGGACGGAAACGCAGACCTGTCCCGCGTGGTAGAATCCGCCCTTTGCCAGGAGGGGGAGCATGTCGTCTATGTCGGCGTCGGGCTCCACTATCACGGGAGCGGCGCCCCCGTGCTCAAGGGCGCATCTTGTTCCCGGAGCGAGTCTTGATCTCAGGTGCCATCCCACTTTCGCGGAACCTATGAACGTAAGGTAATCAACCCTCTTGTCTGTTGCCAGAGCCTCGGCAAGGGTATTGTCAACAATAACCGCGCGCGCCCACTTTTCAGGAAGCCCGCTTTCGTAGAGAGCTTCGAGCAGGTTAAGGCAGGAAAGAGGGGTGTTGAGTGCGGGTTTTATGATTACGGGGCAGCCGACTGCCACGGCGGGGATCACCTGGTGAACGGCAAGGTTAAAAGGATGATTGAATGCGGAGATTGCGGCCACGACCCCTATAGGCTCCCTCAAGGTAAAAGCCATTCTGTTAAGTGAAGCTGGATTCAGGCCCATGGGTATCTCCTCTCCCCCGAGGCCGGAAAGAGATTCGACTGTCACCTTTATTCCGTTTATGGCTCTTGTGATCTCGGCCCTTGTGTCGATAAGAGGTTTTCCTCCCTCCGCTGCGGCGTCCGCCGCGATACGGTCGTAGTTTCTCTCGACAAACGCCCTGGTTCGCTCGAGGATCTCTGTTCTTTTAGGCAGAGAAATTCTCTCTTCCGGCCGGTCGGCAAGAGCCCTTGCCGCGGAAAGCGCTTTTTCCATCTCCCCTTTGCCGGTCACGGGAATTTTTCTTATAAGTTTTTCGTCGTAGGCTCCAAGCACTTCAAGTGTTTTCGGCATGTTTTTTCCTTCCTCCGTCCCTTTGTGCGGGTTTTTGCTTTTTAGATACCTGATTTCGGGGCACTTTACATGCCTGCGGATGGTGTTTATATTGAGAAGCATGAGGTTGTTTTCATGATTGCGCGCGGAATTGCCCTGATTGTTTTTACGGTCGCAGCTCTAGTTGTCTGGCCGCTTCTGCACGCAGACGGCGAACAGGCTGAAAAACCTCTGCCCGAGGGAGTCATGGGACTTACCGCCGAGCAGTGGAAAAAGAAGCTTTCGCCGCTTGAGTACAAGGTGCTATGGAAAAAAGGCACGGAAGCTCCTTTTTCGGGAGAACTGCTTTACAACAAGGAAAAGGGAACCTACGTTACCGTCGGCTGCGGACAGCCTGTTTTCTCCTCCGAGCACAAGTACGATTCAAAAACCGGATGGCCGAGCTTCTGGAAGCCCATAAGCGAGGACGCCGTGAAGATAGTTCCCGACAATTCCTTCGGGCTCAGGCGCTATGAAGTGGTATCAAGCGAATGCGGGGAACATCTGGGCCATGTTTTCCGGGACGGCCCTCCTCCTACCGGACTTCGGTACTGCATAAACTCGGTCGCTTTGGATTTTATTCCCTTACAATAACTCTGCTCTGTCTCGGGTTACGGGTGCAATTTTACTTGACATTGAATGCGCACCTGTGATAAAAGCATAATTAGCGGCCCCTGTCTTGGGGCCGGGAACGGTTATGATTTCATACAGGAGGTATGGTTAATATGGTTCCAATAGAAGCTTTATTAGGTTACGTGTTACTGCTCGTAGGATTCGTGTTCTTTGCGAATGGAATGACCCTTTTGGGTAAAACAGGAGCGAAGGAAGTGGGTGTACTCAATCTTGGAGTTGGCGTGCTTATAGCGATCGCCGCCTGGAAACTGCACACCCTTGGTCTTACGGCTGCTACCGCGCTTGTGTCGGTATTTGCATTGATATATCTGATAGTCTACGCGGTATTTGTACACGGACATGATGCGAAAGGACTTGGAGTGTACTGTCTTTTCGCTACGGTGGTGTTTGTATGGTACGGGGCTCATTTCCAGGCACTTGGACTTGCGTACTTTGCGTACTTCTGCTGGGCATGGGCATTGCTAGTGCTTCTTTGCTTCTTGGCGTTTTCACAGGGCAAGGATCTTGGCAAGCCGATAGCCTATCTGTTCATAATAGAGTCGATAGTAACTCTGTTGATACCGGGAATGCTTCTGCTTACTGAGAAGTGGAATCCTCTCGGCGGAGTACCAGGCTAAGACTGATTTTGCCCTGCTTTCCTGAAACTTCTCCGACTTTTTAAGGCGTCGGAGCAGACGGGAAGCACGAGATTTTTAAGAATCTGTTTTGTTTCGGCCAGGCAGTCCGAAACTTAACGAAAGTTTGCGAGGCGACTTCGGTCTTAAACGATTTTCGTTGATGCGGTGGTCGCCGAGCAGATAATTCCTGGCCCTTGAGGCGAGGAAGTGCCGGTTTACAGGTGGTTAGAAAAAAGGGGAACCTTCGAGTTCCCCTTTTTTTTATTCAGTTTTGCGACTTAAGGAATTCCGGAGCTTTTAGGCTTCTTCCTTTCTCTGGACGAGAATTACCCACTTCCCTTTCTGAACGGGTTTTTCAGCGTCTTTGTGGGTAAACACATTTACCTCAAAGATGAAGAACCCCATGTTCGGACGCTTGTGTTCCCTTTTCTCAACGAGTTTTCTCGTTATGTGAATCGTATCACCCGGGAATACCGCTCCCGAGAATCGCCAGTCTTCAAGCCCCATGAAAGCTACGGTAGCGAGTCTCGGCATGGTGAACCAGAGGCCCGTTGCTATTGAAGTGACCAGCATTCCGTGGGCTACCCTTGTTTTGAAAACGGTTTTCTTGGCGAACTCCTCGTCTATATGCATATTGTTGTAATCTGCGGAAAGTCCCGCGAAGTTAACGACATCAGCTTCAGTAACCGTTCTTCCCGAGCTTTTGTGCTCGTCTCCTTCGTTCAGATCTTCGTAAAAAAGTCTTGGCATTTTCAGTTCTCCTTTTTAACCCGCTGGTTTGAATTTGGGCAGTGTTACTTCATCTGTAACGTCATCGAAGCAGACCTGCACTTCCATACCGATAGACACTTCATTGGGATCAACGTCAACAACGTTGGACATCATCTTGACCCCTTCATCCATCTCGATAAGGGCCACGACATAAGGAGGCTCCCCCTTGTAAGCTTTCGAAGGTCCCATGTGGTGTATGGAAAAAGTCCACACCTTCCCCCGTCCCTCACTCTCTACCCACTCTATGTCATCACTCATGTCCCCTCCTGGGGAAAGAGCCCTTGGGTAAAAGAAAAACTCCCCCGTCTCCCTTGATCTCGGGATAACCAGCTTGTGTTCCCTGGCAGCTTCCCAAAACGGCTTTGTCTCGGGCCTGAATTCAGGCAAAGGCTTGTTGTACGCTTTTTTCTCTTCTGACATTTTCTTGTTCTCCTTGTTTGGTTGTTAATTAATCGGCTGGTTGCCAAGAACCACCGTGCTGTGAGCCGACACTATCCCGCCGTTTCCATGCACCACAGCCACCTCGGGATCCTCAACCTGTCTACTTCCCGCGTCACCTCTCAGCTGAAGGGTGGCTTCCACAACATGATGCATAGCCCCCAGGTGAGCCTGGGAGAGCAGTCCCCCGTGGGTATTAACAGGAAGGTCTTTCCCAATTTCCATTCTTCCCTCAAGGGCAAACGCTCCTCCCTCTCCCTTGGGAACAAAACCCAGTCCCTCAAGTTCAAGCAGCACTGTTATGGTGAAGCAGTCATAAAGAAACGCTATGTCCACATCCTTTGGTTCTATCCCCGCGGTACCAAACGCCTTTTCCCCCGAGCGCTCTACAGCGTTGTATATCTGATCGAGGTTCTCAAGGGTGGTTAAGTACTGATGGGAATATCCCTGACCCATTCCCCAGAGGTAAGCAAGATCGTTTTCTATTCCGAGTTCTTTAGCCTTGTCCTCCGTGGTTACTATGAAAGCGGCGCCTCCGTCCGAGATAATCGAGCAGTCATACTTGGTAAGAGGCTCGGCTATAACCCTTGAGTTAAGGACGTCGTCTATAGAGAGAGGGTCCTTGTTCATTGCGTTTTCCTTGTCGGCGGCATGTTTTCTCATTGTCACTGCCACAGCCGCTAGGTGTTCTCTTCTTGCGCCCCAGTCATGGAGGTATCTCTGCGCTGCAAGGGCGTATCCCCCTGGAGTGGTAAGTCCGTACGGGAATTCAAACTCAGCGTGGCACATTTCCCTTATAAGCGCGAGCATTCCCGAAGACGATATTCCAGAGAGGGTGTTATCCCCCCTTACGCAGAGTACCACTTCAGACTGTCCCGAAGCTATGGCCATGGCGGCTTCCGCGACCATCCACACGGCGGTGGCGCCGCCCACTGCGACCGAGGAGAAAAATCTCGGGTTCATGCCGAAGTAGTCGGCAAAGGTGGTGCAGTGCATGAAGGTGTGTTCCACGAGCGAGAAGGCCGTTACGAGGCCGTCCACGTCATCTTTTTTAATTCCCGCGTCCTCAATAGCGAGTTTTGAAGCTTCGCTCAGGAAGTGAAAGGAGCTTTTATCCGGGATTTTGCCCTGTTCGGTTTCGCCCACTCCTGCGATAACCACTTTTTTCTTTTTGAGAAGTTCTCGGGTCTCTTGTATGCCTGGAAGATTCTCTGACATTGTAATGCTTCCTCCTTGGTGAATCTTTACGATTCGGTATTAAAAATCCGTATCATATTACTATATACCTGTGACTTTTGCCAAACTAAATTCCAAGTTCGCGCGAAATAACGATACGCTGTATCTCTGAAGTGCCTTCGGTTATGGAAGCCAGCCTTGCGTCGCGGTAGTATCTCTCCGCGTTGTACTCAACGCTGTAACCGTAACCCCCGAGTACCTGCAGGGCTTCGGTGGCTACCGATTGTACTATCTCGGCCGAGTAAAGCTTGGCCATGGAAGCTTCCTTAAGACATCTTTTCCCGTTGCTGTAGAGCCATGCGGCCTTGTAAACCATGAGTCTCGCGGTCTCTATTTTGACCGCCATGTCGGCGAGTTTGAAGCTTATGGCCTGGAACTTGGATATGGGTCTTCCGAACGCCTCTCTTTCCTTTGAATACTGAAGGGCGTACTCAAAGGCGGCCTGGGCTATTCCGACGCTTTTCGCGGAATGGGTTATGCGTGCTCCTAGCAAGGTTTCCATCGCTCCCGCGAATCCTCCTTCTCCCACGAGCAGGCTTTCCTCGGGAACCTCGCAGCCCTCGAATATAAGTTCCGAGGTGTCCGCGGAGCGGTGCCCGAGCTTATGCATCTTTCCGCTCACGGAAAATCCCGGTGTGCCCTTGTCCACTATGAATATGCTTATCCCATGACCTTTTTTCGTCTTGTCTGTGTAGGCGGCTACAACCGCGTAATCGCACATCGTGCCGTTTGTTATCCAGGTTTTCGTGCCGTTTAGCACGTAGCGGTCTTCCTTTTTTTCCGCCTGGGTTCTTATGCTTCGCGCGTCGGAACCGGCGTTGGGTTCTGTGATTCCCAGTGAGCCTATCAGTTTGCCCTCGATTCCGGGCACGAGATATTTCTGCTTCTGCTCCTCGGAGCCGAATTTGTATATGGGGAACATGGAAAGGCTCGTATGGGCGTTAACGCACATCGCTATGCCTGCGTTAACCTTTCCCATCTCCTCGGAGAATATGCAGTCCATTATCTTGTCCTGAGCGACCCCTCCGTATTCTTCCGGAAAGGAGATTCCGAGCAGTCCGATTTCCCCGAGCATGGGAAACAGCTGCTTGGGGAAGGTCTGAGTGGCTTCCGCTTCTTCCACAAGCGGTTCTATCTCGTTCTGGGCGAAATCCACTATCATTTCCCGGAACATGCGCTGCTCGTCCGTGAATTCGAAATCAATAGGCAATTTGGCGTCCTCCTGTGCCAATCCTCATTATAGCGAGAAAGTTTTTCGGGAAGGCATTATAGCCGTTTTAGCGTGCTCTGGCAAAGCAACTTTGCAATTACTCCAAAAACTTTATTGACATTCCTGCCAAATAGACTGTACTATATGAAATGTTCCACCTTCCGGTTGCCGCCGTGGCTGTTTTTTCCCTAACGGGATTAAGTGGCTTCGGCGGCTTTTTTTTTGCCCGGTTCATTATAAGCCGTAATCGGGTTTCAGATGAAAAACCCTCCATTTTCGCCGCAGCTGAATCAGCACTTCCAAGGGGTTGAGCGGGCAGATATTCTTCGGCACCCCGGAACCGGGAAAGGCTTTCCTTTAGGGCATAAAAAAGTACTTGACAAAGAGGGGTGGGGTTTGATTAAATGTAAATCGGGTGAGGTTGCGTCTATTCGCATCCAACAGGGCTGCCGACATTTTATCAACAGGGGAGAGGGGGAGTTTGGTGAGGTATGGAATGCGTGGTAGGCTTTTGGCCCAAATCTACAGTTTAAGGAGGCTTATAATATGAGCCATAGTCATTTAAACGTCCCAACGAAGTACTGGGAGTTGACGAAAGAGGTTCCGCCCCCTCCGATAGAGCGGGATATCAAGTCATGGATCATAGCGAATCCGTCGGATCCGCTGTGGGACATAGACGTGCTGCCGCTGACATACACGGACAGCAGGTGGTCAGCATTTATAGTAAGGTGCGACGAGGCAACTCGGAGTCGTCTGTGCCCGAATCCCCCGTTACAGGTATGGGATGGCGAGAATGCGGATCTGGTAGAGTTTTGGTATGTGGATCACAAGAACACGATGTTAGGTCCATATCTTGAGTTTGGCGTAACGGTATCGGCGACATACACGGATCCTGACGGGAACGTGTGGAGAGCGGGGTACTATCCGTATATGTATTTGACGGGGGATGCGCCGGTGGACGCGGGTCGTGTGCTTGGATTTCCAAAGAAGATGTCGTACATCAGATGTACGGTACATGGTGGAGAGAAGGGGACGGATTTCTTTGGATTTGCGATGAGTCGTAATGGTTACCTGATGCATAGTGCGACGGGACAGTTCGACGACAAGCAGGTAACGCCTCCGTATTTTTATGGTAAGACGGATTGGGGTAAGTTCAACATGAAGGTAATAACGCGTCCGGACGTATCTAGTTCGGAGTGGCAGTTGACATATCTGCCATCGGCGTTACCGCCTCCGTTTGACAGCATGATTCAGGGGCACAGGTTCAAGATAAAGCCGGAGCATACCAGGACGGCAAGCGGAGACGCTATCAACTGGTTTATGCAGGCCACTCCGTTTGACAACATGGGAGCGGAAGTAAAGATTCAGGAAGTAACTGGATTGATTTCGTTTGTGTTTGACCTGGTAATACCGCCAGCGGTAGTACTGTGGACGGAGACATACGAGAGGCCGGCGAGTTATCGAGGATATGCCACGCCATACAAGTATGGATTGAGGCAGCAGTTCCCGATCAGTCAGGGTTCATAATCAGATAAAAAGTTAAGGAGGTAAAACCATAATGGGATTACATGCAAATGAGTACAGTTATCCTTGGCTGGATGAGGGAGAAGTTCCACCGTTACCATTGGACAGGGACAGGATCCACATAATCAGTCAGGGCGTAGCGGACCCGGTGTTCGACTACGACATCATTCCGTTGACGTACACGGAGAGCAGGTGGATGGCCTATGTGATAAGGGCAGACATCAATGCAATGAAGGCCGTGGTACCGGAGCCGATAGAGGTTCAGGATGATGTAATAGAGTTTTGGTACGTAATACACAAGAACACGATGTTAGGTCCATACATGGAGATGGGCGTAACGTTCTCGGCGACAGTGGATGACGGTAGTGGGCACATATACAAGGCGGGATATTATCCGTACATGTATCTGTCGAACGACTCACCGATATTTGCTGGTAAGGAGCCCTTTGGATTTCCGAAGAAGGCTGCATACATAGCTGGGTATGAGCATGGTACCAACAACAATTATTTCAACCACTTGATGGAGCGCAGGGGATATATACTGCACACGGCGAACGGGCGTTATTCAGACAGGCCGCTTTCAGCCAGGCCGACTTTCTATGGGAAGACGGATTGGGGAAGGATGAACTACAGGATAACGACTAGGCCGGATGTATCGAACAGTATCCATGAAGTAACGTATTTGCCGTCGGATCTGCCGCCGGGATTTGGGACGGGACACCGTTTCCAGCTGAATCCTGAGAGCGTGAGGACAGCTGTTACAGAGGATGTACGTTCGTGGTACATGTCGGGTACGCCGTTTGACTACATGGGTGGTCAGATACCAGCGATGGAGGTAGTCGGGTTGATAAGCTTCACGTTTAATCTGATAATACCGCCGGCGTTGACGATATGGACAAGGACGGTAGAGAGGGCTGTAGAGGATATGGGTCACATAGTATACTCGACGCCGTTTGAGTACACGATGCGTCACAGGTTCCTGCTGCCGCAGTATAGCCAGGGATAATGGCGAAGAGCTGGTGTCGAGAGACACTGAGTTCTTGATGAGTGAAAAGAGGAGGGAAGCCGTAATGGTTATCCTTCCTCTTTTTTTTGGCTGCTTAACGCCAGAGAGGGTTAAATACCAGCCCTGAGAGAATTTTCGGATAGAAATAGGTGGTTTTGTGAGGCATCTTGGTTCCGTCGAGAACCACTTTGAAAATCTCCTCTGATTTTAGCTTGGGAAGAAGAAATCCTGCCTCAAACTCCCCGTTGTGCACATTTTCGAATACTTCTTCGGGGAACTTGGAGTATCGTACGTCGGCCTTGTCTTCTTCTACTAGCGCTCCGAACACCTGACTGTGAAGAATTATCACGGCTAGGTTCTCGTAGTCTTTTTCCTTCTTCCCCTTGGGAGTAAGCCTGAAGGTTTTCCCTGGGTCCTTGGTTACGACGGATATCTGGTCCGGGCCTAGATCAAGCGAATGCTCAAGCGCGATTCTCTCGACTTCAAAATCCCCCCGCAGATTGTCAATCAGTTTATCCCCGACTTTTCTTGCTATCCTGTGAGTGGGATTAATTATAAGTCCCTGACCTTCTCCGCGCGAGAGATAGGTCATTACATAATCCCAGGGCATCTGTCCTGAAGTTTCCCCCGTTTCTTCCCTCCTAAGGTTTCTGAAGTTTATCGAGGTTTCGTAACGGTGGTGACCGTCTGCGATCAGAATCGATCTGCCTGCGAGGTGACTTTTTACGCGTTCTATGATTTTCGGATCGGATATCTTCCAGAGAGTGTTTCTTATTCCTTCTTCAAATGTGACGTCCACAAGCGGTTCTCCGATATTTTTATCTACATCCTCCTCGACCTCTCCCGAGGCGTCGGGATAGACGCAGAAGATCTGGCTCAGGTTGGAGTCACACGCGATTGTGAGCGCCAGTCGGTCTTCCTTGTGTTTTCTGAAAGTCTGTTCATGCGGCAGGACGACTCTTTTGTCGAAGTCTTCAACCTTGAGGTTCGCTATGAACCCTTTTCTTGTGTAGCGCTGCCCTTCGAACTCGAAATCCTGGTAGTAAGGATAGATTGAAGGCTCATCGTCCCTTATGAGCACCCTGTCGCGGAGCCACTTCGAATAGATTTCCTTCGCGTTTTGATAACGCTGCCTGCCTTCTCCGTCGGGAAGCTCGATTCTCACGGTGTTAAAGGGACTTCTGGCACAGAGCTCCTCGCGTTGCTGCGGACTTATTACGTCGTAGGGGGGAGCGATGACTTTCGCAAAGTCCCCGACCGCTTCCCTGCTGTATCTTATACCTCTGAAAGGTTCTATTTCAGCCATGAAGAATCTTCTCTATTTCGGTTACGGAAAGATCGCCCTCTCTGATAATCTCGGGTGACGTGGTCGTCAGGTTCACTATTGCTGAACCCGTTGAGGGTGGAAGGTTACCAGAATCAACGATAACATCAATTCCGCTCGGAAAATCCCTGCGGATATCGTCAAAGCGGTTTGAGCTGCCCCCGCCGCTTATATTCGCGCTCGTAGAGGTTATGGGTTCTCCCACGCGACGGATGATCTGTTTTGCGAAAGGGGAGGTGGTAATTCTTACAGCGACCGAATCCCTTCCTCCTGATACCTCTTGTGGAAAAACGGATTTCGGGGGCAGTATGAGCGTAAGGGGTTTTTGGCTCCGGGAGTATCTTGCGAGAAGGTCGCCGGGAACATGGAAGTGGCGATCAAGCATCTCCTCGTCACTTGCGAGGACTATAAGTCCCTTGCCTCCGGATCTTCGTTTTATCCTTACTATTTTCCGGCAGGCCTCCCGGTCAGACGCAAGACAGCCGATTCCGTAGAGAGTTTCGGTCGGATATACGATCACCCCTCCGCCCGTAAGGCATTCAGACAGCTTATCAAATACGAGCGGGTCGGTTTCTTTGATGATTTCAGTCAATTTTTCGGGTTCCTCAGGTTCCGATATACTATAAGTTTAACGATGGACTCGCAAGCTGTAAAAAGAACCGGAAGATGGAAATCCCGTATCGCCTCGGAACTTGTGGGAATCCTGGGCGCAGGGGCGGTTATCTCAGCCGAGGATGAGCTGATCGCCTATGAAAGCGACGGGCTCACTGGATACAGGGTAAAGCCTCTTTTCGTTGTTCTCCCTTCAAGCGCGGAGGGAGTCTCCTCAGTTGTAGCACTCTGCAATCGCGAGAAGCTTCCTTTTGTTCCGAGAGGGGCGGGAACCGGCCTCTCCGGAGGCGCTCTTCCCAGTCGCGAGGGAATAGTGATATCACTTTCAAGAATGAACAGGATTCTCGAGGTGGATATTCCGAACCGCGTCGTTGTGGTTGAACCCGGAGTGGTCAATATTTCCGTAACCGATGCTGTGAGCGCCGAGGGATTTTACTACGCCCCCGATCCTTCAAGCCAGATCGTGTGCACAATAGGGGGCAATGTCGCGGAGAATTCGGGCGGAGTTCATTGTCTTAAGTATGGAGTCACGACCAACCACGTGCTCGGAGTGGAGATGGTTCTGCCTGACGGAGCGGTGGTCACTCTCGGGGGCCCTTCCCCGGAGAGTCTTGGATATGATCTTCTTTCGCTTGTGGTCGGAAGCGAAGGGCTTTTGGGCATAGTGACCAAGGTGTTTTTGAGAATAATAAAAAAACCTCAGATGGTTAAAACCCTCTTCGCCTCGTTTGAGAGAATCGAGGATGCCGGGGCGTCGGTCTCCGCGATCATTTCTTCCGGGGTTATCCCCGCGGGAATGGAAATCATGGACAATCTCAGCATAAACGCCGTGGAAACCACTGTGGGCGCCGGATACCCAAGGGACGCGGGAGCTATTCTTCTGGTGGAGCTTGACGGACCCGGGACGGAGGTTTCCGCGCAGGTTCCTGCCGTAAGCGGGATACTTCGGGAAAACGGCGCGATTGAAATAAAGCTGGCGGCGGATGAGAACGAGAGACAGCTTTTCTGGAAGGGGCGTAAAAGCGCGTTTGCCGCCATGGGGAAGATAAGTCCCGGATACTATGTTCAGGACGGCGTGATTCCCAGGAGCAGCCTGGCCAAGGTGCTTGGAGAAATAGGGGAGCTCGGAAGAAGGTACGGTCTTCGGGTCGCGAATGTTTTTCATGCGGGGGACGGAAATCTTCATCCCCTGGTGCTCTATGATCCCGAAGTTGAGGGGGAATCAGAGAAAGCCGAGGAACTCTCAGGAGAGATTCTCAGGGTATGCGTTTCGGTCGGCGGCAGCATTACGGGAGAGCACGGTGTTGGCATTGACAAGAAGAGATTTCTTCCGCTTATGTTCAGCGAACAGGAAATAGACACGATGAATCTGGTGCGCTGCGCTTTTGACGAAGAGGGGCTCTGCAATCCCGGAAAGGTGTTCCCGACTCCTAGGACGTGCGTTGAGCCGGGGATGCGAAA
This sequence comes from Thermodesulfobacteriota bacterium, assembly GCA_965208155.1. Classification (GTDB taxonomy): domain Bacteria; phylum Desulfobacterota_D; class UBA1144; order Nemesobacterales; family Nemesobacteraceae; genus Nemesobacter. Next base: position 780,172 of record OZ242322.1, on the reverse strand, counting down.
ACAGGGTTCCGAGACTCCTTTGGCAAAGGAGATGGGGGAGCTTTTCTAGTAGAGCGGGGCCCGTGTTCAATGGTCCGTTTGTTTGAGAAAAAAATGTCTCACGTAACAGAACTCCACAAGATGGTTTCAAGTTTCCATGTTCCCGGTTCCGGGGACTCGGGTGTTCCGCAATTCGGCTTCTCTCCAGAAGTAATTCTCTATCCGGAAACCGTCGAGGAGGTATCCCGGGTTCTCGGCTTTGCTTCACAGAAGGGCATCCGTGTTTTTCCTTTCGCGGGGGGCACCAAGCTTTTTCTCGGCAACCCGGTCGGTGCGGCCCCCGCGGCGCTCTCGCTCAGGCGTCTTGACAGGCTCCTGTTTCATGAGCCTTCCGACATGGTTTCCACGGCTGAATGCGGGATGGAGGTAAGGGAGTTCCAGAACGCGGTCGGGCGCGAGGGCCAGCTTTTCCCCGTGGATCCGCCGGGTCTTAACTCCGGGGCTACTGTGGGAGGACTTGTGTCGACGAATCTTTGCGGCCCAATGAGTACCAGATACGGTACGTGCAGGGAGCTTATCCTGGGAATAAGGGCCGTGAGAGCTGACGGTGAGATCATAAGCCTGGGAGGAAAAGTAGTTAAAAACGTAGCGGGTTACGATATTCCCAAGCTTATGACAGGTTCGCTCGGAACCCTGTGCGTCCTGGTGGAAGCGACTTTCAGGCTGTACCCCCGCCAACCCTTCTCAAGAACCCTGGTTCTGGGTTTTGACGACCATGTTTCCTGCTCCCGCGCGGCTAGAGCGATATTTGCCGCGGATGTTGTTCCTACATGCTTTGAAATACTTGACGAGAGACTCTCTTCTGAATTTTCGGCCGCACCGGGGGCTAAAAGAAGTGTCCTGCTCAGGTTCGACAGCTTCGAGGAGGCGGTGGTTGAGCAGATAAAACAGGTAAGGGAGATAGCTTCGGGCAAATCTGCCTCTTTTATTGAGATGGGAGATGAGGATTCACGGGAACTATGGGCTTTGGCAAGGGAATTCCCGTTTTCCTCCGCGGTGAGTTTTTCCTCGAAGCTCACTCTCCCCGTAACCGCTTCAATCGAGATTCTCTCCGATATTGAGAGCGACCCGGCGCTCTCGGGAGTCACGGTGCGCTGCCTTTGCCGGCCCGCAAGGGGGGTTGCGCTTGTTTCTGTAAGCGGTGAGGGCGAAGAGGCGGTCAGAGCGGCACGTTTTCTTGAAAATCTTGCCGATTCGCTCGGGGGCCGTATCATGTTCTCCGGGGTCCGTCGCGAACTCAGGGAGAGGGTAAAAGCGTGGGGGGATTTCGGAGATGCGCTTGTTCTTATGAAGAACATCAAACGGCGTTTTGATCCGGGAAACATTCTGCCCGGCGAAAAAATATTCGATGCAGACTGAGGATACGGATTATGATAAGAAGGGAATCTGGTGAGGGATGGACTCTCATAACGCAGCCAAACCACGCTTTTCTTTCTTCAAGGATAATGAGTTTCTGGGGCAATGAGGATTTCGAGGCTATTGCTCCCAGAGACGAAGTGATGCTGGCAATAAAGGAACATGACTGCGGATGGGAGAAAACGGATTCCGCGGCCGATCTTAACCCGAGAAACGGCTACCCGAGAAATTTCATGGAGATGCGGCCTGAAAGCCAGCTTGAGATATGGTCTGAGTGTTTCGAAAGACATGTCGGCGAGCATCCATACGCCTGCGCTCTGATAGCGCTTCACTTCTCCGAGCTTAATGAGAGAACCATATCCAGAAATCCGGATAACAATGCGGCCGTTTCGCTTAGGGGGAAAATCAGGGAATTCCTGCGCCGAAGCCTCGGGATCAGGGCGGGGGAGGGAAATCCGAACGAACACATCTCCGCTGGTATCCGTACTAACCTGAGATTTCTTCAGGTGGGCGACATGATATCTCTGGGTCTTTGCCACGGATCAAAATCAGTCACTATTCCGGACGTTCCGGTTAATTACCTTGGAGACACGGTGGAGATAGCCCTCTCATCGGAAGACGGGCTTAACTATACGGTCTGCCCAAATCCTTTTTCTCGCGACTCTCTTCGTTTTGATATATCCGGCAGAAAACTTGGGGGAAAATCGTTTGGCGCCCAGGCGGAACTCAGGGAGACTTTCCATAATGCGGGTTTCGAGACTTTTGATTTTTCGATTTCTTCGGGAGCGGAGGGACGCAATGTCGCTTGAGACAGCTTTTGACAATACGGACCGGCCTAGCAGGAAGATAATACAGGACTGCGTTCATTGCGGTTTTTGCCTTTCATCCTGTCCTACCTATCTTGAGACCGGAAACGAGCTTGATTCTCCGAGGGGGAGAATCCATCTGATAAAAGCCGCGGAGGAGGGAAGAATCCCGATGGGCGAGTCGCTTGTAAAGCATCTTGACCTGTGTCTCGGGTGTCTTGCCTGTGAGACTGCGTGTCCCTCCGGAGTCAAGTATGGAAGCCTGATAGAGATGTCGAGGGGGCAGATCGAAAGGAGGTTCAAGAGGGGGCTTGGGGATAAGGTACTAAGGGCCTTCATCTTCAGAATCTTTCCCTATCCGCGAAAACTGAGGCTTCTTCTGCCGTTTGTCTACCTGATAAAAACACTTGGCCTAAAGAGAGTCTTTCCGCCGTGGCTTCTTAACCGAATAAGTCCCTCGGCTTCTTCCATGTTCCATATGCTGCCCGAGGTGAGCTCCGCTTTCGGGGAGACTCTTTCTGCTTTTTATCCGGCAATTGGAGAGAGAAAAAAGAAAGTCGCTCTTCTGAGCGGATGCGTTCAGGGGGTATTCTTCCCGGAAATAAACAGAGCAACTATCGAAGTGCTTCGCGCAAGCGGCTGCGAAGTTTTTGTTCCCAGGAACCAGGGATGTTGCGGGGCCCTTTCCGTTCACTCAGGAAGGCTTGAGGAGGGAAGGGAGTTCGCAAGAAAACTGGTGGCCCTTTTCGCTGCCTTAAACGTAGATGCCATAGTCGTCAATTCTGCCGGATGCGGTTCCACTATGAAGGAATACGCCGAGATCCTGCGCGGGGATCCGGTTTACTCAGAAGCCGCGGCGCAGCTCTCAGCGAAAACCGTGGACGTCATGGAATTTCTTTCGGATACAGAAATAGGGGCGTCGCTGCGCCCTCTTGATATAAGGATCACTTATCAGGACGCGTGCCATATTGTTCACGGGCAGGGGATACGATCCGCTCCGAGAGAACTTCTGAGGAGCATCCCGGGACTGGAACTCGTCGAAATGCGGCGGTCGGATCACTGCTGCGGAAGCGCCGGGATATATAATATCGTGCAGACGGAGATGTCCGCCAGACTTCTTTCGGGGAAAATAAGCGAGATAGGGAAAACCGGAGCCGATTATCTGGCCGTCGGTAATCCCGGATGCATGATACAAATCCGCAAGGGACTGCTCGGTTCAGATTCCAGAACCAAGATTGTGCATCCAGTAGAGATTCTCAACTGGTCGCTGAGAGGCAGCATCAGCTAGGTAGAGTGCGAAGACAGCTCTAATCCAGCACAGAATCCTTGCAGGCTTTCGCCACGCGGAACTTCAGGACCTTTCTTGCAGGTATGCTGATCTCTTCACCGGTGGCGGGATTTCTCCCCATTCTGGCACTGCGGTTGCTGAGAACCAGTTTGCCGAGTCCAGGAATCGTGAATTCTCCTTTTCCCTTTACCTCTTCACATGCAATTGACGCTATAGCGTCAATAACGGTTTTGGCTGTCGCCTTGGTTATTCCCGCCTTCTCTGCCAAGCTGCTTGAAAGCTGGGATTTTGTTAAAGGTTTTCCGTTCACTAACATCCTCCTTTAAAATCTCTTAATAATTATCGGGGTATTCTCGTCAAAAGTCAATCTGTTTTACCGGTTGTTGCTAAATCGCCAGATTCTCAATATTGTTATGAATGTCTTTTTTATTCGTGCTTTTGTGGGTGGAAAAACAGATGAGATCCTGGTTCAGGCAAAGAAAAACAAAGAGCTGGTTAACTCTGGTTTTGGTATTTCTTGGTTTCCTTCTGGTTCTTTTTCTTCTGTACGCACGGTTTCTTCAAGAAAGGGAATCGAGCGGGCAGCGCCACTCTGAAGATAATGTCCACAGGCCCGTAAAAGTGATGACGCCTGCTGCGTCCTCAGGTTCGGTTTACACCGAAGTTCTCGGAAGAGTCCGCGGCAAGCAGACCGTCTTGGTCCGAACGACCGTTTCGGGATGGGTAAAGCGGATAGATTCCGGCCGAGGTCAGGAAATCGAGGAGGACGGAATTATCCTTGAGCTCTATGACTACCGCGTGGAAACGCGTCTTGACGAGGCGAAGTACAATCTTGAATCCGCCAAAGGGAAGCTTGCCGAGGCCGAAAGGGTATACCGAAGAAACGAGGCTCTTTTTGAGAAGGGGATAGTCTCTGGGGATGAGACCGAGGCCTCGCGAAACCTTCTTGAAACCGCCTCGGCCGGCGCAAAGGCCCTAGAGGCTTCTTACAAAAGGGCCAGATGGAATTACGAAAACTTAAAAATCCGCTCCCCTATCCAAGGTCAGATTGTTGAAATCATTCCCGACATCGGACAGGAGACGAGAAACGGGGACGTCGTAGCCAAAGTCGTTAATCTAAGCGGCAGGAAAGTCATAGCCGGCGTGGATGTGTCTGTTGCAAGAAGCGTCAAACGTGGAGATGCTCTTGGGGTATCGCTTACAAAAGACGGCACCGTGGAAACCGTCGCGGGCGAAGTTGCCGGCGTGAGCCCGGGCTCAGATGATCTCTCGGGCACCTACGATATCGAGATTGCCATATCTGATCCTTCGGTAAAATGGTGGCCCGGAGAAATGGTTTCCGTGAAAATACCGGTGCGGACGCTTGATAATGTAGTCAGAATCCCCAAGGCGGCCGTGTTGTCCGATAATAAAGAAAATTCCTCTTTCGTGCTGGTTGAAAAAAACGGAAAAGTTCTAAGAGCCAAGGTGGCGCCCGTGTGGATAGACGATAATTCGGCCTACATATCCTTTGATTCGCTTCCCCCGGCTTCAAGAATCATAACCGAGGGGAACTTCGGCCTCATGCCCGGTCAGCAGGTAAGAGTTGTCGACTGATTCTGCCTCTCCGCGGTGTCCGGGTTCAGCAGGCGCGCTTTCTTAGAAATTCGCATTTCTCCCGGATAATCTCTGCCGCCCTTTGTACCTCCTCGAAGGTGTTCTCCGGGCAGAAGCTGAATCTTACGCTTGAATACGCATGCTGTTTGTCAAGCCCCATGGCAGTCAGAACGTAGGATGGGGTAACGTCGAAATTCGTGCACGCGGAACTCTGCGAACACCTTATTCCCGCCTCGTCAAGAAGGGAGACCAGTTCTCTTCCGTCGGTTCCGCCGAAATGGATATTGGTGGTATTGCATACTCTTTGTGCTCCGCCGCCGTTAATCGAGACCTCTGGGATGGATTCGATTATTGTTTTCTCGAACCCGTCGCGAAGACCCTTCATCTTTCCCATGACCTCCTCAAGCCTTGAGCGCCTTATCTCGCAGGCCGCCCCGAAGCCTGCTATGCCCGGGAGGTTCTCGGTCCCGGGACGGAACCCTTCCTCCTGGAATCCTCCGAAAAGAAAAGGATTCACAAGCAGCCTGTCTTTTGCGTAGAGAACTGCGACCCCCTGGGGACCGCTGATTTTATGAGCTGTGAAAGAGAGAAAATCCACGTGAAGCTTCGCAAGGTCAATGTTGAGCTTGCCTGCGGCCTGGGCGGCGTCGGTGTGGAGGGGCACTCCGTTTTTTCTGCATACCTCGGAAATGCTCGCCATATCCTGTATAACTCCGGTCTCGTTGTTAACCCACTGCACGGAAACAAGGTCGGTTTTCTCGGAGATCGCGCTTTTGAGTCTTCGGATGTCAACAATCCCCTGTCTGTCCACCTCGAGCATTTCGATGCGCACGTCGTTTAGTTCGAGGAAACTGCACATCTTCATTATCGAGGAATGCTCTACCTGGGTTGTGACAACGCGCGGCTTCTCTTTTTTCCTCGTGCAGGAATAAAAAACCATATTGTTTGATTCCGTGCCGGAACTTGTGAATATGAGGTCTTCGGGGGAGCATCCCACAAGATCGGAGATCCGTCTGCGGGCAAGATCCATGTGGCGCCTCGCCCGCTCGCCCGCCGAATGGGCGCTTGAGGGATTGCCGAAGCTTTTGCCCATGGCTTCGTGCATGGCCTCTGTTACTTCGGGGAGCGGTCTTGTGGTTGCGTTGTTGTCAAAGTAAATTTCGCCGGAAATGTCCTCTGTACACCCCATTGTAAAGCTAATAATACACGATTTTGGGCTAAGGTGTTTCTTCCGGCAGGTCTTCGGGCAGGAGGAGGGTTATGGAGGGTTCCTCGGAGTCTTTCGTTACCGGGCCCAGGTAGGAAATAACATGAAACTCCCGGCCTTTTCCATCCTTGGTAACCGATGCGGTGAAATTGATCAGGTTGGTTCTCTTCGTTTTCCGAGTCGCCCTTATGGACGACACTAGCGGGGAAAGAATTTCTTTTAGCCTGGTGTCCTCATCCTCGCCGCGGGCCGAGGCCTCAGAATCAGGTTCCATCATTTCCTCCTTAAGCGTGGAGGTTACAAACATGCGGATCATGAGGCCTGATTCCCTCGCCACACCGGATACCTCGAACTGCTTTTCAAGCTCAAGGTCGTCCTCTCTTTCCAGATAGAATTTTTCCATTTCTCTACCCTGCGATATCGGTAGTATATACTAGATGGTTTAGTCGGCATATACAAAACGCCGCGGCATCGGGAGAGTCTCCGCATGGACAAGACTGGAGAAATAAGATTCGTTCCCTTGAGGGGAATTCCGGAAGTGAGAGAGGGAGACAGTCTCGGGGAGATGATTCTGCGCTCAGCCGCCCGTGAGGGGTTCTCGTTTCTCGACGGGGATATAGTTGTGATTGCCCAGAAGGTGGTCTCAAAGACAGAAGGCAGGGTCGTTAATCTCTCCCGGGTGGAACCTTCGGGTTTCGCGGTTACGGTCTCAGAAGAGGTTTCAAAGGATCCGAGGCTGGTGGAGGTGATTCTTGGGGAAACCAGGAGAATCGTGAGGATGGACGAGAGGGAAAGCGGCAAGGGAAGGCTTATAGTTGAGACGACCGGAGGGCTTGTGCTTGCAAACGCCGGCGTTGATGCTTCGAACGTTTCGGGGGGCGAGGATGTCACGCTTCTTCCGCTTGATTCCGATCAATCCGCCGTGGCTGTAAGAAAACATATAGAACAGAAAATCGGAAAGTACGTAGCCGTCATAATAAGCGATACCGTGGGACGTCCCTGGCGGGAAGGGCTTACCGATATCGCTATTGGCTGTAGCGGCATGAGGCCGCTTTCTGACCGCAGGGGAGAGACCGATACCAAGGGTCTTCTGCTTACGGCAACCGAGATGGCGACCGCGGATCAGGTGGCGTGCGCCGCGGGCTTGCTGATGGAGAAAACCGCGGCGCTGCCCGTTGTGATAGCGCGCGGGGTTGACTACGTCCGGGGGGAAGGGAGTTCGGATGAACTGATCAGGGATCCGGCCCATGACCTGTTCAGGTAATTCCCCCAAATTCCATGAAAGGTTTTTTCGAAAAAGATTTCCTCCTCATCTCTCACCGCGGCGCGAGTCATTACGAACCGGAAAATACTCTTCGCTCCTTTCGCAGGGCCTTGGACATGGGGTCTTCGGTGATAGAGTTTGACGTGAGGAGGAGTTTTGACGGCCACCTGGTTGTCATTCACGACCGGACGGTCAACAGGACCACGGACGGTAGGGGGGCCGTTTCGGGGAAGACGCTTTCTGAGCTCAGGTCCCTTGACGCCGGTTTCGGGGAGCGGATACCGACACTGGAAGAGGTCTTTGGGAATTTCGCGGGGCGCTGCGGACTGGTGGTCGAACTTAAGGAAAAGGGCACGGAAGAAGAAACGGTCTCACTTATAAAAGCCCATGGTCTCATAAAAGATGTTGCGGTGGTTTCTTTCCGCGAGGACTGTCTTCGCGCGGTAAGGGAGCTTGATCCTTCCGTTACTACTGGACTTATTACGGTTTTCGGCTTAGGGTGCGTGAAGAAAGCTCTTTCTCTCGGCTGCCGGGTGGTTGCCGCAAATCACCGCTTTATGACGCGCCGCCTTGCTTCTGAAGCCCGAAGAAGGGGACTTTTTGTGTGCTGCTGGACGGTTAACGATCCGAAACGGGGCGAAAAGCTGGCCGAGATTGGGATCAACGGGATTATCACCGACCGACCTGACTTGATCTGAAGTTGTCTTGGCGGTTCGCCTGATCTTCCCACGGGTGCGTTAACCCGCTATCATACAAGCTGTTTAAGCAATGGTGAGAAAATGTCGCCTGATCACGGACATTCCATATATCTTGACTATAACGCGACTACGCCTCTTGACCCGCGCGTTCTGGAAGAGATGATGCCCTATCTTGCCGGGAGTTGCGGGAATCCTTCCAGCATTCACTCTCCCGGAAGCGTCGCGCGCGCGGCGGTTGATTACGCCCGCGAGAGAGTATCGGGTTATCTCGGGGCAAGGCCGGGAGAGATAGTTTTTACCTCCGGGGGCAGTGAGAGCAACAATTTCGCCATAAAAGGTCTTATCTACGCTCTTTCCGACAGAGGAAACCACCTGGTTACGACTGCGGTTGAGCACGCCTCGTGTCTCGAGACGTTCAGGTTTCTTGAACGCAGGGGTTTCGAGGTCACTTACCTTCCCGTGGATTCCTTCGGACGGGTCTTCCCCGAACAGTTTCGGGAAGCGATTACAGAGCGCACGATTTTTGTTTCCTGCATGTACGTGAATAACGAGACCGGAGTCGTAAGCCCGATTCGCGATATAGGAGAAATTGCCCGCGAGAAGGGGGTGGTTTTCCATACAGATGCGGTTCAGGCCCTAGGAAAGATGGAAATCGACCTTGCTGGTTTGCCGGTGGACATGGCGTCTTTTTCCGCCCACAAGATATGCGGTCCCAAGGGGGCGGGTGCTCTTTACATAAGAAAAGGGGTTGCCCTTGAACCTTTCTTGCACGGCGGGGGGCAGGAGAGGGGAAAGAGGTCTGGAACGGAGAACGTGGCGGCCGTCTGCGGATTCGGCTGCGCGTGCGAGCTTCTGCGTGGGGAACTTGAGACGGAAAACGAAAGACTGGGGAAGCTGCGCGACCGTTTTTTCGAAGAGCTTTCCCTGAGAATAGAGGATATTTACCTGAACGGACATCCCGACTCTAGAGTTTCCAATACCCTTAACGTCGGTTTTCGCGGCATTCCGGGCGACTCGGTGGTGATGAATCTCGATAACGCAGGAGTAGCGGTCTCAACTGGTTCCGCATGCTCCGAGGGAAACGTTGACCCTTCTCACGTATTAATGGCCATGGGGCTTGAAGAACAGGAAGCGCTCTGCTCGGTCAGGTTCAGCTTCGGCCGCTTTACCCGTGAAGAGGAAATTGACAGGGTGGTGGAACTTCTTCCGGCTATAGTGAAAAGGATAAGAAGGTTTCAGGATTTCTGATTACATAAATGAAAAGAAGTTCTTTTTGTGTTACTTGTCAGATTTGGAAACCTGTTTCAGTTTGGTGTTAACTGAGATGTGTTTGCGGGAAATCCGCTCAAGCCTAAGGATAAAGCGGAACGGAATTGAGCCCGAGATTTTGTGGAAAATCAAACATGATGTTCATGTTCTGTATCGCCTGTCCCGATGCTCCCTTTACCAGGTTGTCCATGGCGCAGACAATTATCGCAGTCCTTTTGTCCGGGTTCGCCCTTGCGCCTATATGGCAGAAGTTTGAACCCCTGACCCAGGAACTGTCGGAAAGGTTCCCTCGGGAAGAATCTTAACGAAGGGCGAATTTTCGTAGAACTGTTCCAGAGCATGCAGCAGCTCCCGGGTTTTATGAGCTCCCGAGAGTCGTACGTATATTGTCGAGAGCATCCCCCTGTTTATCGGTACAAGATGAGGGGTGAAAACAACTTCCACCTTGTTGCCTAAAAAATCCGAGAGTCCCTGCTCTATCTCGGGGGCATGGCGATGCTCGCCTACCTTGTAGGCTTTCATTCCTTCTGAGACCTCGCAGAAATGAAGGTCAAGAGAAGGGTTCCTTCCCGCTCCCGAAGCTCCGGACTTGGAATCAATTATAATTCCTTCTGTTTCCACCATGTCGTTTTCAAGAAGCGGCGCAAGCGGAAGGATCGAAGAGGTGGGATAGCATCCGGGGTTTGCCACCAGTTTTGTTTCCGATATCCGCTCCGCGTTCAGTTCCGGGATTCCATAGACGGCACTCTCGAGAAGATGGGTGCACGGATGATCCCCGTACCAGTCCCTGTAGGCGCCTTCCCTGAGACGGAAATCCGCCCCGAGATCGATTATCTTCACGTCCCTCTCATAAATTTTTTCTATGAGTTCGGCCGACGCTCCGTGGGGGAGGGCGGCGAACACCACGTCAATATCGTCCGGAATGAGCGAGGGGTCCGGGCTGCTGAGTTCCAGGTCGACTATATCTTCAAGATGCGGGAAGACCTCGACCAGCGCGCGGCCTGCGTGCCTTGACGCGGTTACGTGCGAAATACTCGCCTGGGGATGCCCTTTAAGCAGCCTTATGAGTTCTGCTCCCGTATAGCCGCTTGCTCCCAGAATACAAACGTTAAGCTTCTTCATCACCGTGAAACCATACTACGGGAATCGGGAAAACTCAATCCGCGCTTTTCAATTCAGGCATGTGTTCGAGAAGGGGTCGGGAGACTTTTCATTTTCGATATCTTTTACTCGGATTCAGGGATGTCTTCAGGGAACTGTGAGGCGTTTCATTATCCGGTAAAATTACCACGGGTTGAGCGATTCTCCATGCACATAGCAGATTTCTCAGTAAGAAACTCTTTTTTCGTGAACCTGCTGATGGCAGCCATACTGCTCGGGGGGATCCTGCTTTCATTCTCCCTGCCCCTTGAGCTGTTCCCGTCGGTAAAGCTCGAAATGGTGACTGTAAGCACTTCTTTTCCGGGTTCTTCCGCAGAAGACGTGGAGAACCTCGTAAGCATTCCCGTTGAGCAGCAGATAAAGAACATATCCGGCGTTAAGATCGTGAAGTCCGTTTCTTCAGAGGGGTTCTCGCGGGTCACGGCGGAGCTTTATCCGGGCGAAGACACAAGAAAAGTCGCGTGGGAAATCGATTCCAGGATCAATCTTATAGCGGAGGATCTTCCCGCAGAAACCGAGCAGCCCGTAATCGAGGAAGTGGAGGCCAGTTTTCCGCTTGTGAGCGTTTCGATTTCGGGGGATGTGACAAAGGAGCTTCTCTACAGTCACGCGAGGAGACTTCGGGACGAACTCGGGATCCTAGACGGCGTTGACAGCGTAAATTCCGTGGGACTCCCTGATCCGGCCTTCTGGGTCTATCTTGATTACCCGAAGATGGTGCGCTCGGGACTTGGCATCGAGGAGATATCAAAAGCGATAGGCGAGAGAAATCTCAATATTCCCGGGGCGAGTTTCACCCGCGGCGGCTCTGATTTTCTTCTGAGAACCGAGGGAAAAATAAGCTCTGTTGAGGACCTGCTCTCGATCCCGGTCTCAAAAAGCCCAGACGGCAAGCATATTCTGCTGGGCGACGTTGCCTCTGTAACCCTCGGTGAGCAGCGCGAGGAGCTTAAATCAAGGATAAACGGCCGCCCCGCGGTTACCTTCTGGGTTGAGAAGCAAAAGAACGTCGACATTGTCGATGCGGTGAATCGAGTAAAAGAGCTTGGCGAGAGGTACAGAGGCGGACTTCCTGAAAACATGGATATAACCTTCGCGTTTGACAGGTCTTACTGGGTTAAAAGCCGCCTGGGCACCATGGTTAAAAGCGGGGCGCTCGGCCTTATTCTTGTGGTGATTCTTCTCGGCCTTTTTCTCGAGAGCAGGGCGGCTTTCATAGCGGCTCTTGGAATTCCCGTCTCGTTTCTCGGGGCCGTAATACTGATGAAGACTACCGGCACGACTTTCAATACCCTTTCCATGTTCGGTCTCATAATGACCCTGGGAATGGTGGTTGACGACGCCATAATCGTCGTTGAGAACGTGCAGAGGCATATATCGAGGGGAATGGAGCCTCTGCGGGCCGCGGTGCTGGGGACAAGGGAGGTTGCCTGGCCCGTGATAGCGACGGTGCTCACAACTATCGCCGCCTTCATCCCGCTTCTTCTGGCCACGGGGCTTACGGGGCAGTTTCTCTCGGTAATTCCGAGAGTGGCGATCTTCGCTCTTTTCTTCTCCCTCTTCGAAGCCCTTCTGATCATGCCGGCTCACTGCGCGGAGTGGATGAGAAAAGGCCGCGCGAGAAACGTCCCCAGGGGAAACTCGGTACTTCTTCGCGTAAGGTCCCTGTATCTGCGGGGACTTGTGTTTTCTCTCAGGAGACGCTACGTCGTAATAGGCGGCTTTGCGGCCATTTTCCTTGTTTCTGTTTTTATGCTTCTTAGGATTCCAAACGTCATGTTCTATCTCCATGATGTTCAGGAGATGGTGATAAGGGTTGAGAACCCTCCGTCCTCGAGCCTTGAGCGTACGGCTTCCTCTGTGGAGCAGGTGGAAGAGGTACTTAGAAAGAGCGTCCCTCCGCACGTTCTTAAAAACACGCTGTCCATGGTCGGCCTTGACATGTCGGACCCCGAAAACCCGCTTTCCACCGGGGACCACGTGGCCACTGTTCTGGTCGAGTACGAGGATTATTCCAAAAGAGAGGAAAATGCGCTTTCACTCTCAAGAGTTGCCGAGAGCGAAATGGCAAGAACTGTTACGGGACCCAAGCAGATTGACTTTATCACGACATTCGGTCCTCCCACCGGAAAACCGGTGGACGTAAAGATAAGCGGGGAAGACACAGGGGTTCTTATGGAGATAGCTTCCCGCATTCTTGAGTTTCTGAACGCCGGGCGGGGAGTTAGTGCCGCGACCAGCGACCTTGTTTACGGCAAGCCCGAGGCGAGGATTGAAGTGGATCAGGGGAAAGCCGCGGTATTCGGTCTCGACAAGCGGGCCGTGGCCCGAGAAATCAAGGTCCTCGGGGATGGTCTCACGGTTGCCAAGACCAGGGTAGGGGCTGAAGAGGCGGAAATAAACCTGCGTTACGGCGCCGGGAACTCCGAAGCCTTTTCCATTAAATCCCACCAGGTTCGGGCCCCGACGGGGTCATGGGTTCCCCTAAGCGTTGTGTCGGAGACAAGGGACGCAAGATCCCCGCTTGAGATAAGAAGGGAGAATCTTCGCAGAACCGTAACCGTAACGGCCGAGGTGGACGCCCAGATCACAACTTCAAGAGAAGTAAACGCCGAGCTTTCCGAGTATCTTGAAAATCTGCTCGAGGGCTACCCCGGCTACTCGTTCCGGTTCGCGGGGGAACAGGAACAGTACACTCAGACCATAAGCGACATAAAAAGAGCGGCGCTTATTTCCGTTATGCTCATTTATCTTATTCTTGCGAGCATACTGCGCTCCTGCTTTCAACCTCTGATCATAATGGGCGTACTGCCCGTCTGCGTAACGGGAGTGCTTATGGGGATACTGCTGCGCGGCGAACCCATGACGCTTCCCGCCATAATAGGGATGGTCGCGCTTCTGGGAATAGTGGTGAACGACAGTCTGCTGCTGATGAGTTTTATCAACCGGAGGGTGAAAAAACTGCCGGGCAGGGCGGTAGCGGTGGTATTCTCCGCCAAGTACCGTTTTCGCCCGATTGTTCTGACCACGCTTACGACTTTCTCCGGGCTTTTCTCCCTGATGCTTGCCTACAAGGGCCAGGCCGCCATACTTGCTCCTATGGCCGTCTCTTTAGGGTTCGGACTCGTTTTCTCAACTTTCGTGATACTTTACCTGGTTCCCTGTCTCTACCTGGTCCTTGGCGACATTTCGGGAAAGTGGCGCTACCTCACCCGAAGAAGAGCATCGGTTCCGGGTGCCGGCAGCTCTCTCTGAACTGGTTAGCGTCGGGTTATCAAGTACAATTACGTAAATGTTTTTTCGGGCTTGGTTTGCTTGAGACCGGGTGGAGAAAATCAGGTCAGAATTTAAGTGTTTGGCTGTTGGGATGACTGTGCGTGCGTGCTTGTGCGAGAGAATGTGCCAATAGTTGATTTCTCTCTTGACTAACGGCGGGCAAGTGTATAGTTTTTGCGAAGTTCAAAGTCAAGTTTCGGAGGTTTTGCGATGTCCATCAGGGTTGGAATAAACGGGTTTGGGAGAATAGGAAGGCATGTGCTCAGAATTGGTCTCGGCAGAGAAGATCTTGAGTTCGTGGGTATAAACGATATTACAGACACCGAAACCCTGGCTCATCTCTTTAAGTACGATTCGGTGTTCGGCCGCTACCCGGGAGAGGTCGAGTGCGACGGTGAGGGAATAACGGTTGACGGAAAGTTTATAAAGGTGTTCTCGGAGAGAGACCCTGCGAATATCCCATGGGCCGATACGGGAGCGCAGGTTATAGCTGAGGCAAGCGGCATTTTCAGAACCCGCGAGGCCGCCGCGGCGCACATGGGCGAGACCGTGAAGAAGGTCATAATTACCGCGCCTGCAAGCGGCAAGGTGGATTTCACCACGGTAATGGGCATAAACGATAACGACTACGAACCCGAAAGTCACCACGTGATTTCAAACGCGTCCTGCACGACTAACTGCTTCGGTCTGCTGGTCAAGGTTCTCCACGAAAGTTTCTCGATCCGCCGCGGAGAAATGACCACGATACACTCCTATACGAACGATCAGAGAATACTCGACACTCCGCATAAGGATAAAAGAAGGGCGAGAGCGGCCGCTCTCTCCATTATTCCTACCAGCACGGGGGCGGCAAACGCCATACAGCTTGTCTTCCCGGAACTCAAGGGAAAACTCTCCGCGGTCGCCGTACGGGTGCCCACGCCCAACGTGTCGCTTGTGGATTTTACCTGTGAAGTGGAAAAAGGAACTTCTGTGGATGAAGTGAACGCCAGGTTCAAGGAAGAGGCCGAAGGAACGCTTGGCGGTTACCTAGCTTACGTCGAGGACGAAATCGTCTCTTCCGACCTTGTGGGAGACACGCACTCCTGCTCTTTTGACTCAATGCTGACTTCCGTAGTGGAGGACAGTCTGGTCAAGGTTGTCGCCTGGTACGACAACGAGTACGGGTACACCTCCAGGGTGGTTGATCTTATAGAACTCGTCGGGGGAGAGCTTTGAAGAAAAAGCTTCTGGTAACCGACCTTCCCTGTTCTGAGTACGAAGGGAAAAGGGTTTTCGTAAGGGTTGATTTCAACGTTCCCGTAAACGGCGGGAAGATAACCGAAGACTACAGGATAAGGCGCGCTATCCGCACGATCGATTATCTTACCAAGTGCGGGGCCAGGGTAATACTGGCTTCCCACATGGGAAGACCGAAAGGACGCAGGATAGAAGATCTTTCAATGGCTCCGGTGGCGGAAAGGCTTAACGAATTTCTGGGGATCAAGGTTCGTTTTCCGGGGGCGGTTGTAGGCAGGAGAGTTGAGAATGCCTCTCGGAAACTCAAAAACGGCGAAGTGATGCTCCTTGAGAACCTTAGATATCACAATGAGGAAGCGGAAAACGACGCGGATTTCTCACAAAAACTCGCCTCTCTGGCCGATATATACGTGAACGAAGCTTTCGGAACTTCCCACAGGGCCCACGCCTCCACCTACGGGATGACCTCTCACTTCGAGAAAAAGCTTGCGGGTCTTATGGTGGGAAACGAAATAAAGTTTCTTAGCCGTCTCATAAGAAGACCCAAGAAACCCTACTTGGTCATTGTCGGGGGCATGAAGATAAAGGACAAGATAGGGGCGCTTCGCAACATAATAAAAAAGGCGGACAGGGTTCTGGTGGGCGGGGGAGTGGCTTACACTTTTCTTGCGGCGCGCGGGGTTAACGTCGGAAAATGTTCCGTTGAGAAGGAAATGCTTTGCTGGGCCCGCGAGGCTCTTGAGACCTATAAGGAAAAAATCATTCTGCCTGTTGACCACGTGATGGCCGAGGCTGCTGGCGGCAGAAAAATGAGTGTAGTGGTTACCGCCGCGGAGATTCCCGACGATATGACGGCTTTTGACATAGGGCCGAAGACGGTTGAGAAATTCACCTCGCATATAAAGGGGGAAGGCACGGTTTTCTGGAACGGTCCCATGGGGTTTTTCGAGGCGGACGAGTTTTCAAACGGCACAAGCTCCATCGCCAGATCGTTTGCGCTTGCCACGTGGAGGGGGGCCACCACGGTTCTAGGGGGAGGAGACAGCGTGGCGTCACTTAAAAAGTCCGGGGTCAAGTTCTCAGAAGCGACCCACGTCTCGACCGGGGGAGGGGCGTGTTTTGAATTTCTCGGAGGGTCCGAACTTCCGGGGATATCGGTCCTCAGTGACAGATAGGGGCCGATCAGGTATTTATTTTGGCAGTATCTTAAGATTTTTTAAAGGGAGCACCCATGGCCATAAAGGAACTTAAGGGAATCGGCAGGATGCAGGCGTTGCTGGGAGAGGATTCTGAATACCTCCTCGCTCACAAGTGCGCGACTATAAGCAAAAAAGACCTTTATCTTCCCGGCCCGGACTATGTGGACGAGGTGTTCGTGCAGAACGACCGCTCGCCGGCGGTGATAAGGAATCTGCAGACCATACTTGACCACGGACGTCTCGGAGGGACCGGATACGTATCGATTCTTCCGGTGGACCAGGGGATTGAGCACTCCGCGGGAGCATCTTTTGCCGTGAACCCGATTTATTTCGATCCTGAGAATATAGTGAAGCTTGCCATGGAGGGGGGATGTAACGCCGTTGCCTCGACCGTGGGAGCACTTGCGTCTGTTTCAAGAAAGTACGCGCACAAGATTCCCTTCATAGTGAAAATCAACCACAATGAACTGCTCAGCTATCCCAATACCTATGATCAGATTCTTTTCGGAAACGTGGATCAGGCCTTTCAGATGGGAGCAGTGGCGATCGGGGCGACTGTATATTTCGGTTCGGAGGAAAGTTCCCGTCAGATCCAGGAAATATCGGAGGTTTTCAGCCACGCGCATTCCCTGGGACTCGCGACCATACTCTGGGCTTATCTGAGAAACCCGGCCTTCAAGCAGGACGAGGCCGATTACCATGTTTCGGCTGACCTCACGGGACAGGCGAACCATCTCTCGGTGACAATAGGGGCGGATATAGTCAAGCAGAAGCTACCGGAAAATAACGGAGGCTTTACGGCTCTTTCCTTCGGGAAAACCCACGATCGGGTTTACTCGGAACTTACCTCTGATCACCCCATAGACCTTACCCGCTATCAGGTCGCAAACTGCTACATGGGGCGACTGGGGCTTATAAATTCGGGAGGCGCCTCGGGTTCGGATGATCTTGCAGACGCTGTGAGAACCGCAATTGTAAACAAAAGGGCCGGAGGGATGGGGCTTATAAGTGGAAGAAAATCTTTCCAGAAACCCTTTGGGGAAGGGGTCGCACTTCTAAAGAGCATTCAGAACGTCTACCTGGAGCGGGAAATCACGATTGCCTGAGGAGTGTCGGGCGCCTATCTGAAGTGATTTATTACCTCTCCCGCGAGGGCATTGAAGGAGTATTCAAGATCAGGGCTGAAATCCCTGATTATGAAGTGGGTGACTCCGGCTTCTATGTATTCTTCGAATCTTTTTATCGCGTCGCCGGCCGTTCCATATATAACGAAGTCAGACAGTATATCCCTCGTGTAGTATCTCTCTCCCATCTGCCTGAACCTGGCTAGCATGTCCTGATCGTTGGGCATTATGCTCGTGTAGGAAAGTCCCTTGTACTGAGGCTCTATTTCGAGGTCATACCCGGCTTCCTCTATCACGTCGGGCCAGATTATAGCGTGCTTTATTCTGTCAAGGGTCTCGTAGGCGGTGTCCTTGTCTCTGGCGACGGACACGAAAATATATATGCATCTCTCAAAATTCTCTGCCGCGGCGGCGTTTTGCCCCATGGTTTTTTCCACTTCGGCGAGTTTGCTCGAAAAGACCCATGTGGGCATTGCGTTTGTTACCCAGCCGTCTCCGAGCGCGCCTGCGACCCCGAGAGCCTTCGGTCCGGTCGCGGCTATGTATACGGGAACATCTTTTCCGTTAACGGGGCTTACCCTTACTTCGGCTTCGCTTAGAGAGAAGAACTCCCCCTCGAAGGTTACCGTCTCCCCGGCCCAGAGCCGCCTCATAAGCGGTACGGATTCCCGAAGACGCGCAAGAGGCCTGTTCCAGCTTATGCCGTAGTAATCGAGATTCATTTTTTCCCCGTACCCAAGGCAGCTGAACACTCTTCCTCCAGAGAGGTTGTCTACGGTCGCGAGGCGGTGGGCGAACATCGCGGGATGGGACCTGTGGGGGTCCCCTATGGCTCCAAGGCGGATTCTGTCTGTTTTTACCGCCGCGGCCGTGATTACCGACCATACTTCCGGAGTCAGTTTTTTCGCCATAAACAGTATGTGGTCTGGATACCATACTGCGTCGAAACCGGCCTCCTCGCAGAGCACGGCAAAATCCACTAGTTCCGTAACCGGTTTTCCCGGAAGCGGGGCGGTAAGCCCGAAACTTATTTTTTTACCCATTTTCACTCCTCCTCAGGTTTTTTGGTGTCCTTCAGGAAGTTTAGGAACTTGCTTACCATGTTGTAGGAACCTATGTATATAGGGGCTCTTTGGTGAAGTTCCGTCGGCTGAATGTCAAGAGTCCTTTCCGTTCCGCTTGACGACGCTCCTCCGGCCTGTTCCACGATGAAGGCCATCGGGTTGCACTCGTAGAGAAGCCTGAGTTTTCCGTTGGGAGAATCCGAGGTTTGCGGATAAAGAAATATTCCTCCCATAAGCAGGTTCCTGTGTATATCTGCTACCATGGATCCAACGTACCGAAGCGATAGGTTGGAACTGTTCTCCCCGTCCCGGCAGTGATCCAGATACTCCTTTACCCTGTCGGGAAATTTCGAGTAGTTATAGTAGTTGACCGAGAAGATATTGCCGTGGCTCGGGATCTTTATGTTCGGATGGGAGAGACAGAATTCTCCTATCGACGGGTCAAGGGTAAACCCGTTTACTCCGTGGCCGGTAGTGTACACCAGCATGGTCGAAGAACCGTATATTATGTATCCGGCGGCCGTCTGGGCCTTGCCCGGCTGCAGGAAATCCTCCCTGAGACACGGAGAGAACATCTTGGACGTTCTTCTGTATACGGAAAATATGGTTCCCACGGACACGTTCACGTCTATGTTTGAGGATCCGTCAAGCGGGTCCATGGCTATGACGTATTTCGAGGTTTTCGATTTCTCATCCGAAAAGGCTATGAACTCCTCGTTTTCCTCAGACGCCACACCGGCGCATTCTCCGCCATGTTCAAGCGCGGTCAGAAATCTTTCGTTTGCGAAGGAGTCGAGCTTTCTTACCTCTTCTCCCTGGATGTTTACCTGGCCTGTCTTGCCCATAATATCTGCGACCAGACCGGCTTTGTTTACTTCTCTGTGAACTATTTTCGCTGCGAATCCTATATCCCGAAGCAGCCTTGAGAGTTCCCCGGTGGAATAGGGGAATTCATACTGATTTCTTATGATGAATTCGTCAAGAGTAGTTATCGAAACCATGCTTTGCGAGTCGTTCTGGAGAAAGGCCATGCAATAAACGTCTTTCCAATACAAGTTTAACTGAATCGGCGGAGTTAATTAAGAGAGGCGCGTGTTATGCGATTAAAATATGTTGCGAACGTGGGATTCACGGGTGTGGCTTTACAATTTTCCGGGAGCATATAAATTTGCTTTACAGGGGACATAAGACTGCTTTCGGTCTCTTGTTCGGAAGAAGAGAAGATTCAATGCATAAAGTTACGCTTAAAAATTTCCGATGCTTCGGTGAAGATCAATCTGCCAGGTTAGCTCCGCTGACCCTGCTTGTCGGTGACAACAGTACGGGCAAGACATCTTTTATGGCCATGATCCGGGCGCTTTGGGATGTTGCTTATCTGTACAGAATTCCGGATTTCAAGGAGGCCCCTTATGACCTTGGCAGCTTTGAAGAGATTGTTTACAACGGGGGTACGAGAAACGGCAGGCCTGATACCTTTGAAGCGAGTTTCTGCTCGACTATCGGTCATTTCGGAAAATCAAGAAGCAGCGGAACTGATGTAGGCAAACCCTATTGCTTTGAAGCAACTTTCGCAAGAGACGGAACCATACCGGTTCCGGTGCGAAAGCGTTGGGTCTGCAAGAATCTATGGATTGAAGAACTGGTGGAGGAAGAAAACCGTAATTGGCAGCTTCGCGTTGGTACGGAGAGGGGTTCTTGGAGTATTCCGGATGTGCGGGAACCGAATTTTCTTCCGACTACATGAGAATGCCTTTGATTTACACTGTCAATTCTTCGGTTACGGAAAATGAGAAGAAATTTATGCCTCTTGAGGGTTCCAAGAAAATCGGCAAAAAAGACCTGCAGCGGATTTATGATTTTTGCGACCAGGCCCTGAAGAATCCTATTGCAGTACCGAATCCCTACGCAAGTGCTCCCGTATCTTCCAAACCGCGTCGCACCTACGATCCGGCCGGTCTGTTCTCCGATCCCGAAGGCGACCATGTACCTATGTATCTTGCCAATTTGTATGTCCGGCATAAGGAAGCATGGGAGATTATTAAAAACAAGCTCGAAGAATTTGGGCGGAATTCGGGGCTTTTTGATGAATTTAGAGTCAGGCACCTTGGAGATGTCCTGGGTTCGCCTTTTCAGTTGCAGGTAAGAAAGTTCGGAGGTAGCAGGAAAGGGCCTTGGCGTAACCTGATTGATGTGGGTTATGGCGTAAGTCAGGTTCTGCCTGTGCTGACAGAGCTGTTTCGCGAGGACAAGGCTCCGTTAATACTGCTACAGCAGCCGGAACTGCATCTTCATCCAAGTGCTCAGGCAGCTCTTGGGAGCTTGTTTTGCCAGGTTGCCGCGCAAGATACTCAGCTTGTAGTTGAGACGCATGGTGACTACATACTTGATCGGGTGCGCATGGAAGTTCGTGACAACAATATTCCGTTGAAGCCGGAGGATGTTTCCGTTCTGTTTTTTGAGCGTGTGGCACAGAATGTCCACATTCACTCACTTGGATTTGATGAGGAGGGAAACATTTTAGATGTACCTGTAAACTACCGAAACTTCTTTATGGAAGAGAGCCGGAGACTTTGGGGTTTACAGTAGATGGGTGCGATTCTGGATGCAAATGTTGCTCACGAGGTGTTCAGCGATTTTGATCGTTCCGAGGCAGGAAAGCACTTTTTCGATCGGATCAATAGTGGAGATGGTGTTTTGGTGGCTGGAGGGAGACTGCTGCAGGAACTCTTGAAGACATCAGCCCGAAGGAATGTAGATGAAGCATTCCGCACGGGGAGAATTAAGAAGATAGATGATCAGAAAGTTAACGCTCTGACTAAAAAGATTCAGAATGAAGGGAATATCCAGTCGGATGATCCACATATTCTTGCCTTGGCTCAAGCCAGTGGAGCCCGTTTGCTGTATTCAAATGATGCCGATTTGCAGAAAGATTTTACCAACAAGCAGTTGATTGACAAACCCCGAGGCAAAATCTATTCAACAAGATTCGGCGGTGAATTCCGAAGAGTTCATAGGACGCTTCTGCTTAAGCTTAGTAATGGAGATCTTTGCGGAAAAGTCAGTGCAATGATTTAATTTCTTTATGCTTTCTCAGACGGCGGTATGAATTCTTGCAAGCCTGTAACGTGCTCTCTACAGTCTATAACTAACTTCGATGAAAATAAGCAGCGAGCACTGTGAGGATTACTTGTGCTCACTCGAAGTCCGACTCTGGTTTTCCTTCCCGCAGTTCCCGCAGTCTCTCCAGACTCTCATCAAGATCATCCGGCGCCTGTTCCCTGATAATGTGATATCCGGTGATGACTTTGGGAGCCAGAACGGAATCCTTGAGGAAAGGAGCATCCTCATCCACAAACTGCTTGACCCCGGTCACTGCCAGATAGCAGAGCAGCAGACCGACTATAAAGCCCATCGCCCCGCCGAGGAGGTGGTTAATCCATCCCATCTTGACCCTCTCAAGCAGGTCTGTCAGGAAATGGGAGAGATAATGTATGAACATGTACGCAAGGCAGGCTACGATCAGAAATCCCGCAATCTCGGCGATTTTCGGTTCGGCGATAATGTTTTTTTCAAGCAGAATAGCTCCCAGCGGCCTATAGAAAAAAAAGCCCAGCGCCACTCCCCCTATTATGGCAGTCAGGGAGAAGGCCTGCTTTATAAGGCCTGACCTGAGTCCTGCCCCGAAACAGGACAGGATTATGAGTAAGAGTAAGATATCAAACAGGTTCAAAGCAGTTTACCGTTAGGCTCTTTCGGGCTGTTTTACGAAAAATTTCATTTGAAAAAGGAAACTTACATCAGGTTAACGGTGGTGTCCAGTCCTTGACTTGCCGGTCTTTGACTTGTCAGGTTCGTTCATATAGTCTAACCGTCCGATGGAGTTCTCAGACATAATTGAGATAATTCACCCGAGCCTCGCCGAAACGGAGAGGAAAATCGATGAATTCATAAAATCCGACGTTCCTCTGGTTTACGAAATAGCCAAGTATCTGCTTGGCGGAGGAGGAAAGAGAATCCGCCCATCCCTCGTTCTTCTCTCAAGCGCCGCCTGCGGGCTTACCGATGGGGAGGACCGGATCGCGGCGGCCGCAGGGATTGAGCTTTTCCACGCCGGCACCCTTTTTCACGACGATGTGGTTGATCAGGCGGAGTTCAGGAGGGGAAACGCCTCTTCCAATATGGTCTGGGGAAACAAACCCACCGTGCTTGTTGGGGATTTCATGCTGGCCCGGGGTCTTGAGCTTATATACAGCTGCGGCAGCATTGAGCTGTTGAGAGTGGTTTCCAGGGCCTCATCGCGCCTTGCCGAAGGCCATGTGCTTGAGATTATGAGCGAAAGAAGAATGGTTGAAATCTCGGAGGATTTCTGTTTTTCCGTGATTGACCACAAAACGGCTGCACTCATTGAGTGCTCGACTGAGACCGGAGCGCTTCTGGCGAATAGTTCAAACGGAGCGGTCAAAGCTCTTGCGCACTACGGACGCAACATAGGAATAGCGTTTCAGCTTATAGATGATGCGCTTGATTACTGCTCTGAGGAAAACAAGTTCGGGAAAAAGACCGGACAGGATCTGGCTGAACGGAAGATGACGCTTCCGCTTTACTACTCAATTGAAAATGCCCCGGAGGACGTAAAACGCAAAGCGATCGAAACGCTTGATAAAGAAGATGATCTCGATAGTTCCGAGATAGCGGAGATAACGCAGCTGGTAGACCGCTACCGCGGGGTTGATCTGACCAGAGAGCGGGCAAAGGAGTTTGTGGTTGAAGCGAAAAAATCTCTTGACGAGATATCCCGAAGCGACTACAGAGAATCCCTCGGCAGCCTTGCCGATTACGTGGCTGAGAGAAACTTCTGATAGTAGCTCTCAAGCGCAAGACCCATGACATAGGCGTCCCCTTTTCCCCTGCCATAGTAGTTCTCACGTGTCCTCAGAATTTCAAACCCGAGCTTTTCGTAAAGCGTGATCGCCGGTGTGTTTGTCGTCCTTACCTCGAGAATGACTGAAAGGGCCCCCATTTTTTCATAAAAATTAAACACATCCGAGAGCAGTTCAATCGCTATTCCCCTTCTCCTGTAGCATGATGCCACGGCGATTTTGAATACGTGAATTTCGTCGTAGATAAGAGTGGATATTGAGTAGCCGGCAACGTCTTGGTCTGTTCCGTTTATAGCTATATTGCAGAAGAATCCGGATTTTTTGATGTAATCTGCGAGAACCTGTTTCGGCCACGGGGTGATGAAGGACTCGTTTTCGATCTTCACGATCTCGTTTATGTATTTAGGAGAGAGGGCCTTTATAATGGGACTTATATACATCTTTCTTGAGCCTACTCTGTCGGGCGAATCCTTTCGAAGTAAAGATTGAGCAGATTCGCGGCTCCCGTGTAGGGATCCGTTTTTCCTTCCATTACTTCTTTTTCCACTTCTCCGAGCGTTTCTTTAATGAGGGGGTTTTCATAAAAGCTGTCCTCAAGATTCCCGATGAGCGCTTCATGCAGGCGGTATTTAGCTTGCCTTCTTCTTTTTTCCGCAAAGTATCCGTTTTCTCTGCAGAGACTCTCATAGTCCATGACGCATTGCCAGATTTCCCCTATTCCGTAACCCGTGACGGAGGAACAGGCATAAGCCTTGGGAACCCACCCGGATTCGGGCGGTCTGTGGAATCTGAGCGCCTCTTCCATTTCCTGTTTCATAAGCTCCGCCTTTTTCTTGTTTCTCCCATCCGCTTTGGTTATCAATACGGCGTCAGCGCGCTCGATTATTCCCTTTTTTATTCCCTGAATGTCATCTCCCGCCCCGGTAATCATGAGCAGCATGAAAAAATCGACCATGGAGTGGCAAGTGATTTCTGACTGCCCGACTCCCACCGTTTCTATAAAGATCGTGTCGAATCCTGCCGCCTCGCAGAGCACCACGGCGTCGCTTGTCTTTTTTGCGACTCCTCCCAGAGAACCGGCCGAGGGAGAGGGCCTTATGTAGACGTTTTCGTGCCGGGAAAGTTCCTGCATTCTGAGTTTGTCGCCCAAGACGCTTCCCCCGGTCTCGCTGCTTGTGGGATCGATTGCGAGCACCGCTATCTTTTTTCCGCGTTCGCGGGCCAGGTAGAGACCCAGAGATTCTATGAAACTGCTCTTCCCGACTCCGGGTATTCCCGTAATTCCCACCCTTATGGATTTTCCAGACCGCGGCAGACACCACGTGATTATCTCCCGCGCAAGCTTTTTGTGCTCGGGGAGGGTGCTCTCCGCGAGGGTTATCGCCCTGCTGAGAGCGGGTATTTCTCCCCTGGCTATGCCCTGGCGGTAAGTTTCTGTTTCCGTTTTTCTCTGCGGGGTCATGTTCGGGTTTCTGTCATTGGCACGAGTATGGCCACAGCCGCTTCGGACAGCACGGTCCCCGGACCGAATATCTGAGAGACTCCGGCGCCCCTCAGGTAATCGTAATCGCGTTTGGGTATTACTCCTCCTGCGACCACCATTATGTCGCCGCCCCCAATCTCGTCGAGTTTTTTTATAAGTTCGGGGATGAGTGTCTTGTGGCCGGCGGCCAGACTTGATATTCCGATTACGTGGACATCGTTTTCAACTGCCTGCCTTGCCGCTTCTTCAGGGGTCTGAAAGAGCGGGCCTATGTCCACGTCGAAGCCGAGGTCGGCAAAGCCCGTCGCTATTATCTTCGCCCCGCGGTCGTGGCCGTCCTGGCCCATTTTCGCGACCAGTATCCTGGGTCTTCTCCCTTCAAGGGCGGCGAAACGGTCGGCAAGATCTCTTGCCCTGGTAAATCCGGCGTCCTTTGAGATTTCAGATGAATATACTCCCGAGATCGTGCGCCACCCGGGCCGATACCTCCCCCATGCCTCCTCGCACGCGTCCGATATTTCTCCAAGGGTAGCGTTTTCCCTCGCGGCCGAAACGGCCAGGGAGAGGAGATTGCCTTGCCCCGTCTCTGCGCATTCAGCGATTTTTCGAAGCGTGTGCTCAACCGCCCCCGAATCCCTTTTTTCCTTCAGCTTTTTTAGTCTTTTAATCTGGTTCTCCCTCACCTTGCGGTTATCCACTTCCAGTATATCGAATTCTTCCTGCGCGTCCGAATTATAACTGTTGACTCCTACTATCAAGTCTTTCCCCGAGTCTATCCTCGCCTGTTTTCGTGCCGCCGCTTCCTCTATTTTCATTTTCGGCAAACCGGTCTCTATGGCCTTGGACATTCCTCCCAGTTCTTCTATTTCCATTATGAGTTCCCAGGCCCTCCTCGCCAGATCGTGAGTCAGGTTCTCAACATAGTAGGACCCTGCCCAGGGATCGATCAACCTGCATAGGTCCGTTTCTTTCTGAAGATAAAGCTGGGTATTTCTCGCTATCCTGGCGGAAAAGTCGGTGGGAAG
This sequence comes from Thermodesulfobacteriota bacterium, assembly GCA_965208155.1. Taxonomy (GTDB): domain Bacteria; phylum Desulfobacterota_D; class UBA1144; order Nemesobacterales; family Nemesobacteraceae; genus Nemesobacter. The sequence continues at coordinate 754,198 of OZ242322.1, read as the reverse complement.
GGCGATTGCTTCATCCAGAGCGTTTGTGTGGAGTGACTGAGTGCCGCCGAGCACCGCGCTCAGGGCTTCAACGCATGTTCTAGTCACGTTGTTAAACGGATCCTGTTCCGTGAGGCTCCATCCCGAAGTCTGGCAGTGGGTCCTGAGCATGAGCGAAGCCGGTTTTTCGGGCCGAAAGCTCTTGACGATCTTGGCCCAGAGCATCCTTGCCGCCCTCATCTTCGCGATTTCCATGAAATGGTCCATGCCTATTCCCCAGAAAAAGGAAATCCTGGGAGCGAAATCGTCAATGTTGAGTCCCGCCCCGACTCCCGCCCTTAAATACTCAAGGCCGTCGGCGAGCGTGTAGGCAAGCTCTATGTCCGACGTGGCGCCCGCTTCTTCCATGTGGTAGCCGCTTACGCTTATCGAGTTGAACTTCGGCATGTTTTTCGATGTGTATTCGAAGATGTCGGAGACTATCTTCATCGAGAATTCGGGCGGGTAAATGTAGGTGTTCCTTACCATGAACTCCTTGAGTATGTCGTTCTGGATCGTTCCGCTAAGCTCCTCCGGCACCACTCCCCGCCGCTCCGCGACAACTATGTAGAAAGCCATGATCGGCAGAACCGCGCCGTTCATGGTCATGGAAACCGAGATTTGGTCAAGGGGGATTCGATCGAGAAGAATTTCCATGTCGAGCACCGAATCTATCGCCACGCCCGCTTTCCCGACGTCTCCCGAGACTCTCGGGTGATCCGAGTCATATCCCCTGTGGGTCGGAAGATCAAAGGCTATGGAGAGCCCCTTCTGTCCCGCGGCGAGGTTCCTCCTGTAAAACGCGTTTGATTCCTCGGCTGTGGAAAAACCCGCGTACTGCCTTATGGTCCAGGGCCTTGTCGCGTACATGGTCGGATACGGCCCGCGAAGGTAGGGCGGGATTCCCGAGACGAATTCCAGGTGCTCGCAGTCGCCGAGATCCTCGCGCACGTAAAGTGTCTTTATATCTATTTTTTCTGGCGCTTCGCGTGTGATATTCACGTCAGAAGGAGCGCCGCCTCCCTTTTTCGCGGTATCGTCAAGTTTTATTTTCGAAAAATCAGGTCTCATTTTCTTCTCTCAGGATGGCCAGATCAAGCAGGTCTTCAAGCGAATTAACCATATCGCAGCTGTCATGGATCAGGCTGCACGCTCCTTCCATCAGCAGTTCGTCTGAGAGCGGGCCGGGGGGAGCGCAGACCAGGATATCGAGCCGGTCGTCGGGATCCGCATCTGCCAGTTTCCTTACGGCCTTTGGGGCCCTCTGTTTGTAATCATTGTCAGAGCCGCAGATAACCACCGCAAGAGGGTCCTCGGCGAGCGCCGCGGCAACTCCTTTCCTGACTCCGGGACTCTGGGCTCCGTCTATTACCGAAAATCCGCCGCATCTGAAAAAGTCCGTGGCGAAAACCGCCCTGGCGGCCGTTTTTGCGGAATCGCTTAAGTGAAGCAGAAAAACTTTCTGCGTTTTGTCCGTATCCGTCGCGAGTATTTCATTGAAAAGCCTTATTTTCTCAAAATCCTGAGACGCTCTTGCTTCTTCAAGGTACGCGAAAAGATACGGGTGAGGGCTTTTTGTTCCATTTTCCCACTCCATGGGCCTCTGAATGCGCCCCGCCATCTTTTCAAGCGGGTTCGGAAATTCGTTTGTTCCGATGATGTATTTTTTTCTCCGGGAGACACAGCTAAGCTCGGTGTCCCTTTCCGAGTCGATTTCTTTCTGTATGAATCCGCTTTTCGCGCACTCAAGGTATCCGCCTTCTTTTTCCATTTTCTGGAACAGCTCGAGGGCACCCCGTGCGATGGACTCCGTGAGTTTTTCTATGTGATAGGAGCCTCCCCCGGGATCGGTGACGTCGCCCAGATGGGATTCGTTTCTTAGGAGAAGCTGGATGTTTCTTGAGATTCTCCGTGAAAATTCATCGGGCTTTCTGTAATGGCCGTCAAAGGGACGGACGGTGAGGGAGTCTGTTCCGCCTATTACGGACGCCATGGCTTCAAGGGTCGCACGCGTTATGTTTACGTGAGAGTCGTAGATGGTTTTGTTAAAGGTGGTGGTGTTGCAGTGGATTCTCATTTTCGCGGATTCGGCACATGGCGGGGAGAATTGCTCCACTACCTTGGCCCAGAGCACTCTGGCGGCCCGAAGCTTGGCGATTTCAGCGAAGTAGCCTGATCCCGTGGAAAAACGGAAAACCATGTGCCGACAGACACTCTCGGTGCTCACTTCCTTTCGCTCAAGCGTGACCAGGTATTCTGTGGCCGCGGCGATTGCGAAAGCGAGTTCCTGTATTATCGACGCGCCCGCGTCCCTGAACATCGCCGCGTTTACAGACAACGCCCCATAGCCGGGCGCGGCCTCTGAGAGATACCGGACGGTCTCTGTGATTTTTTCGATGTTCTCATCAAGCTCATCCTTATCCGTCACTGGGAATCCCGGTTCCAGCATCTGTGAGAGAGGGTCGAAAAACACTACTCCTTCAAGCTTCTGCGTGTCGATTCCTTTTTCGGCGCAGGAGGAGACGAAAAGCTCGCAGACCTTCTGCGGGTCTTCTCTCACGACGAAGTTAACGCGGACACCCAGGGGGTCTATATCCTTAAGCAGGGTCTTCATTGACCGGGGTTTTATTTCCGTTCCGGGGATGAAGATAAGCGATTCCGCTCCACCCTTTATTGCCGCCACGGCGGCGCGCGCGACATCCCTCGCGGCGCCAGGCCCTATCTCCTCCGCTATTAGCCAGCCGTTATGCTTTTTCCCGGTTCCCCTTACAAACGGAAATTCTCCCGGAAGCGTGTCTTTCCCAAGGGTGAATTCCGCGGCTTCGGCTTCTGTGTAGAGAGGTTCGACCTCTATGCCTTCCTCCGCGTTCCATACGAGGTCTTCGTAGGAGACCTTTTTTTCGACTTCCTTCTTCCAGTCCTCTTTCGAGGTTCCCGGGAAATCATCGAAAAGAAGGATCTGTTCACGTTCTTTTTCTGATTTGCTCATAAAAGCGGCTTTGCCCCCTTACTCTCGGGTGAATAAGTATATAATTTCCGTTTGTTTCTGCCAACATACTGAAACCGTTTGAGTTTCGATTTTCCACATTGGCGTGTCCGGGGGAATTGTTATTTAATTTTTTCGACTTAATATTAAGGGAGTGTCTGGAAAAGCGGTTGTCATGGTCTCTGGAGGCGTGGACAGTTCTACTCTCTGCTACAAGGCGGTTCGGGAAGGGTACGAACTCTTTCCTCTTACCTTCATCTACGGACAGAAACACGAGAAGGAAATCCGCTCCTCAGAGAGCATATGCCGCCATCTGGGGCTTGCCCCCAACATAATTGATCTTTCCCCCGCAAGGACTCTTTTCGGGGCATCCGCGCTTACCGACCGGGACGTTGAGATTCCCAGGGTCCCCGCAGAGGCGCGCAACTACGAGACCCTCTCGGCAACAGTCGTTCCGAACCGAAACGCCATCTTTCTTTCCCTCTCTGTTGCCTACTCTCAGAGCATCGGCTGCGACACTGTGTTCTACGGCGCGCATCGTTCCGACAGGGGGGTGTATCCCGACTGCCGACCGGAGTTCGTTTCGGCTTTCGAGAAAGCTGAGAGACTCGCGACTGATAACGAACGCCTCACAATAGTCGCCCCGTTTGTGGATATGGACAAATCAGGGATAGTCAGACTTGGTGAGTGTCTCGGGGTTCCTTTCGAAGACACATGGTCGTGCTACGTGGGTTCCCGTATGCACTGCGGTGCCTGCAGTTCGTGTCGGGAGAGGAAAAGGGCCTTTATCGAAGCGGATGTGGACGATCCGACGCAATACGAGGCGTAACCGCGATGAAGGTAAACGAAATTTTCTTTTCAATACAGGGTGAAGGAATCCATATCGGGCTGCCGACGGTTTTTCTCAGGCTTTTTGCATGTGATCTCAGATGCAGCTGGTGCGATACCATGTACGCCGTGGAGGGATATGATTTCCGGGAAGTAGAAACCGGCGAGGCACTGGGCAGGATCCTTGAGTACGGATGCTCCCGGGTCTGCATAACCGGCGGTGAGCCGCTTATTCAGCGGGATGAAGTGGAAGAGATAGCGGAATTTCTCCTCGAAAGGAATTTCGTGGTCGTGCTTGAAACAAGCGGGAACAAGAAACCGCCCGGAATTTTCTCCCATCCCAATTCGGTTGTGAGCATGGACTGCAAGTGTCCCGGTTCGGGCATGGCCTCCAGGATGGATTTTTCGCTTTATGATGCCTTGGGAGAAAAGGATCAGCTAAAGTTCGTGATAGCGGACAGTGCGGACTATGAATACGCGAGGGATGTTATGGCGAAGCGCCGCATAAGGGCTTCAGTCATATTCCAGCCCGTTTACGGCACGAAGGCGGACTGGATAGCCGAGAGAGTCCTTAGCGACGGCATGGAAAACGTAAGAGTGCTTCCGCAGCTTCACAAAATATTCTGGGGAGAAAAAAGGGGAGTCTGATCTCTTTCATCGTAAGATTCCCGTGGTCTGTGCGATCGTTACCGCTTTTGCCCTCTGCTGCCCCGCCATTTAAAGAAAAACAAGGTCGATGAGCAGTGAGTGGCCCGGGAATTGTACTGGAGAGAATTTGTCTGCTGTTTTCGAATCAGGGGCAAAAATCGGCTATAATGGCAAGAGTCAGTTCAATCGGGAGCATGAAGTGGCTTTTGCCGGAAACCGTTTTTTAAAGGAGGCAGCTACTGCTTCAGAATATTCTCCGGCATGGAAAACAGATTGGTTTTGCGCTTGGGGCAACAGTATGAAACAGGTTGAAGTCACAGAAGCACTTCTCAAGCAGATGGTGGAAGTGATAGTGGATAAAGTGGACCCGGAGCAGGTGATACTCTTTGGCTCACACGCTCGAGGCGACGCATATGCTGATTCGGATGTGGATCTGGTGATAGTGGAATCCGATCCGTTTGATGAAAACAGGGACCGTCGTTCTGAAGCTGTGCGTCTTTGGAGGGCATTGGCGCACTTTGCTGTTCCCAAGGATATACTGGTTTACAGCAGAGACGAAGTGGAATACTGGCGCGACTCCATCAACAATGTCCTTGCTCGTGCGCTTCGCGAGGGAAGGGTGCTGTATGAAAGACCCTGAACAGGTTGCGGCGCTTCTCGGTGCGGCCCTGGAGCACTTGGGAGAATTGATGGAGCATGTACGGAGCGTATTTGCGGACCTACGGAAAGCAGGTGGTGGCGAATAGACCCTCATACCGCGTAATTACTCACCCCCCAGCAAGTGAGTTTTAGGAAGGTGAGGTCATGTCGGGTTGATTATGCTGCGTCCCTCAAGGGTAGCAAGTATGGATTCGTAAGGAGAAAGGTCATGCAGCCCTCCGGTGTTGATTACCGAGCGCACGGCCCCGAACATGTCTGCTCCCCACTGTGAACGAAATCCGTTTGAGACTTTCAATATCATCTTGCTCATTCTTATCGATCGCTCAGATATGTTGTTGGTATAGGGAACATCCCGATTCTTCATGAACACAAACAGTGCGTTTCTATGCTTTATGTAACGATTCTTTAACCTTACGGCGTCCTGCTGCGTGGGTTCAGTCTTAAGCAGTTGTGAAACCCTCTGCTCAAACTCTTCTATGTGTTTCCCAAGCGCTGCGTCCGAAAGACTGCCCCTACGCTTTCCCACATCCATGGCTTCGCAAAGAAGCTTCCTCATACCCGGGGCAAACACCTTGTCTCCGCACTCAACAGCGTACTTGAGATCGCGTATCTGGTGGGCCAGACACATCTGGTGAGTTTTCCCATGTCCGAGCTGGGCTCCGTAGAGGTCAGAGACCCATACGTTCGGTTCGTATTCCCCCATGATATCTTCTACGACCTTTTTTGCCCGAGAAGGAGCAAGTACGTGAAGCACCGCACCCATTGAAACGAAAACCCACTCCCACCACTTACTCCCTTCCACCCGAGTCCCCGTCTCATCGGAACATACCACCGGGCTCCCCCTTACCGTCTTCCTTATTTCTTCCCAGCGCTTCTCAAATTTCCCCTGAGACCTCTTAATTATGTTTCTTATTGCTCCCTGACTTATTTTAAGCCCGAACGCCTGACTCAGAAATTCCTCAAGGCGCTTGTAACTCATGGCATGCATATAATGCAACAGCAAAATCAACGCCTCTACGCTTGTGCCAAACGGAGAGCCCCTGAAACCCTCCAGAGCCTTTGCCACTGTCCGCTTGCCGCACAGTGGACACTTGCATTCGTACAGATGAGCGTGAGTGATATGAGTTTTCATGATCACTTCTGCTTTCTCTTGTACAGAATGCAAGTCCTGGGGCTGTCCGCTGAGGTCAGTATGACAATGAGGACAACTGTCTACCTTTACCTCTTTGATTTCATCGGGATTTTCCGATAACTGTCTCCACGCACCGAAACCACGTTTCTTGCGTTTTTTCTTGTCTCCGGGATTTTTGTTTTTCTTCTCTTCACGAGAAGGGGGGACAGAAGAATTGGCAGAGTCTTTCTTAGGACGGCTAAGACGCGTTTGCAGTTCTACTATAATTGCTTCTAGCTGAGTAATCTTCTCTGCCTGCTCCACTATTTTGGCCAGCAGTTCTTCCCTTGTGGCCGACTGTAAAGCGTCTTCCAAACCTTCCATGTATAGTTCTATACATGGGTTTCAGGGAAAAAGCCATAGAGAATTTCTAAGTATTTGATATCTTGCAATAATATTGTCAGCCCTCTATAGAATGAAACTGAAAAGATGCAGGGGGTGAGCAATTACCATACCGCGATTGACATCTCTGGTGGAAGTTTACCGCGTTAATTTTCTAACCGGCTGATTTCACTTTATAAATGGCTGGATTCCGTGTGACCTACGAGGTTATGTATATAATTTCCAAATGCTCCTGTTGCTATTATGTTAGAATTCAGGGTATAAAAGAGGAGAGGTTATGCGAGCGGGTTAAGAACCGAGGAGAGAAACGATGGAAAAGCACACAGAGGATTACAACTATGAGCCTTTTGCCGATACCGAGGAATACAGAAAGGTAAACGGCGATATAACCAGAAGCTGGATCCAGATAATGGTTGAAAGAGGGGTGGAAAGTCTCGACAGGTTCCTTGACATCGCTACAGGCGCGGGCACCATGGCGCAGCTTTTTTTCGAAATGCTTCCCGCAAACCTCAAGGAGTCGGCGGTGTTCTGCCTTGACCAGTCGGCAGGCGCTCTTAAGCTTGCCAAGCGCAGGCTTGAGAAAGAGGTTGACAAGCTGACCCTTATCAATTCCTCCATACAGGAACTTGACCTGCCTCCGAAAAGTCTTGACGTGGCCATATGGGGCAACGGCATACATTACCTTGACGAGGAAGAACAACTAAAGAGCCTAAGAGCGATCAAAAAAGCGCTTAAGCCCGGAGGCTGGTTCTTTTTCAATACCTCTTTTTACGAAGGGGCAAGACCCGAGGAGACCATTCCTTTCTACAGAACCCAGGTGAGAAGCGCCGTCCAGTTCCTGAGGAAACAGGGAGTGAAGAGAGTAAAGGTTGAGGGCAAAGCCGAAGCCGCGAAGTTTCACCCGCGCTCCTACTACGAAGAGCTGGTAGGCAATGTGGGATTTGACCTTGTTGACGCTCAGGAATTCGCCGCCGATCTTACGAAAGAAGCATGGGAGTACATAAGCTCCTTCCAGCAGTATGCGGCCGGCGCCCTTCACGGCTATCCGGATGAGGCTGTTTCCGATGCTATGAAAAACGCTGTTGAGCCGGCAATTCTTCTCCACGGGGAAGTGAATGAGGACGGCAACCACTTCGTTACCAGAAAGTGGCTTTCCATAAGCGCCCGGGCGTGATTTTCCGTTGCGGGGATGCTATTTGTTTGGAACGCTGTTTTTCCTTAAAAAATCGAATGTATAGAACCCGGTCTCACACCAGTTCTCGCCTATGAATCTTATGGCGTAATTGCCGACGTACTCTATTCTCTCCGGCGCCATGTCGCTTTTTCCGAGGGGAATCCGTTTTTTAAACGGAAGTTTCCCGGTTCTGCTTTTTTTTCTGAGCCTTCTGCAGGTGGCGCAGGGACAGATCTCCCTGAGTTCGTCGTAAAAGAATATGCTTTCCTCCCCGTTGTCCCAGACGATCTGAAGAGCCTTTTCGGTGAATTCGTTTATTTCCTTAGGTTTTGTGCCCACGACACCATATTCTACCTGCCTGCTCAACCGCAATCGATTTAAACCGGTTTTTGTGTTATGGCGGGTTTTTTCCCGCCCGCTCCAAAGAGCGTCTGATCTGGATTTTTACGCCCTGAATTCATCCGGCACCGGAGGGCTGCGATCAATTTGCGGACAGTTAACGCAAGCGGTTATAATCAAAACCTGAAATGAGCGAGCAGGAAAAGGATGCGCTCTCGGCGACAGTGCAATGGGTACAGGAAGCCTCCCAGATAGTTTTTCTAACGGGAGTTGAGCTCTCACTTGAGGTCGGGCTTCCGGATGTTTCGGATCTGAGCTTCAATCCCGACATAGGAAAATTCAAGAATCGCCCGGAGGTAAGAAGAGAGTACTGGGAAAAAATAAAGGATTTTTATCCCAGAATCTCTGAAGCTAGGCCCTCTCCTGCCCACGAAGCCATTTACGAGATGGAGTTTCTCTGCAATGTCGACTGCGTTTTGACCCAGGCGGCCGACGGCCTGCACGGCAAAACCGGCAGCGAAAAAATAATAGAGATATACTCGACGATAAACTGGACCCACTGCCATGAATGCGGAAACGATTACCGCACCGACGGGATTCTGCTTTCCCTTGAAGACAGCAAAACCGGAATTCCGAAGTGCAGGGAATGCCAGAGCGACCAGATGAAACCTCCGCTGTCCTTTCCGGGGCAGCCGCTTCCTCACTGGGAGATAAGGGAGTCCTGGATGAGGCTTCAGCACTGTGATCTTTTCATAATTGTCGGGGCGAATCTGGAAGTTGAGCCCGTGGCGTCTTTTCCCTTTCAGGTCATGAACAAGGGTAACAAGGTTGTTATTGTCGGCGAGAGGAACACTCCTGCCGACGAGTACGTAAGCGCCGTCATATACGGAAGCCCGAGCCAGGTCATGCCTTACATAGTCGATAAACTCAAGGAAACCCATACGGTCTCCTGAACCGCGTGAGCGGTGGGAGGGGGACGGGAGAGCAGGTTTGTCCACCGAGACAAAGATAGATGATAAAGACGTCGCCCGGGAGATTGAAAGTTGCGTTTCGAATCTCGACAGGGACATCTACACCATAAGCAACATTCCCGAGGAAGTCGTCGCCGTCATTTTCGCCTACGTAAGCAGAAGCCCTAAAAGTTTCAGGGAAAACATAGACACCGTTATAAGGGAGCAGGAGATGGGGCGCGACAGGGCGGAGAAGTTCCACGAGAAGTGGGTTCTTAACTACGGTCACGCTTCTGTTGCCGAGCACGCGACCGTGCACGTAGGAGTCGAGAGGGTTTCAAGGCTTTTCTCCTCCCTGCTCGAATGCGCAAACGAGTTCCTCTCGTTTACCGAATACTCGCAGAGATACCAGAGACCGCGCAAAGGCGACAACTATATCCCCCGGGAGCTTGACTCGCATACCGCGCTTAAAGGGGAGTTCGAGGAACTTTGCGATTTTCAGTACGAGATTTACTCGCGGCTCAACACCGAGCTCTTTGATTTTCTGAAAAGGAAATTTCCCGTCCCCGAAGGCAAGGAAGAAAAAGCTCACTTCAGGGCGCTTGAGAAAATAGCGTTTGAGGACGCAAGGTACGCCCTTAACCTCTCCACACTCACGAATCTCGGCATGACGGCGAACGCAAGGGCCATGGAGCAGACCATCTCCGCGCTTCTCTCAAGCCGCTACCTTGAGGCAAGGAAAAGGGCCGAGGAGATAAAAAGCGAGGTTAAGTTCTCGGTTCCGACGCTTGTGAAGTACGCAGACGAGAATCCCTACATGATCAGAACTCAAGAGGCGCTCGAAGAGTTTTCCCGCAGTCTCGGCGACACCGGGAAAAGTACGCCCGGCAACGGATCTTCGGTTGCCCTTTTTGACTACACGGGGCGGGGAGGAGAAAGTTCCCAGGCCGAGGCATTAAAGGAGATCGCAAGAGGCCTTCTTTTCGAATTCTCGGGGCTTTCAGTCGGAGAGATAGAAAGGCACCTTTGCGAAAACACCCCGGAACTTGAGAAGATTTTTTCAATGGCTGTTTCGGAACTCGGAAAGCATGACAACCCTGTGGGGATATTCAGATCGGTTAACTACAGTGCAGAATTCGTCCTGAGCGAGGCGGCGTGGCATCAGCTGCTCAGGCACAGGAAAGTAAGCTGGACCGTGAAGGAGCCTTCGGTGGGGGAGGGTGTGACGATTCCGCCGCACGTTGCGGAATCGGGAACGCAGGAGCTTCTGCTTGAAGCCGTCGGGCGAAGCGAGCGGTTCTATGAAAAACTTGTTCGTGCCGGTTTTCGCGACGTGGCGAGCTACGTTGTCACAAACGCCCACAACAGGAGGGTCTGCGGCGGTTTCGATCTCTGGGAGTTCTATCACCTGACCAACCTGCGGATGTCGGAGGGGGCGCAATGGGACATAAAGAACGTTATTGAGCAGCTTGCGGAAGAAATTGGCAAAGTGCATCCGCTATTTGTTCGTTCCGCTTTGAAGAGGGTTGAGTAAGAATAAAAAAGGGGTGATCTATGTCGCTTCAGCCTGTCAGAAGATGTGAAGAGTGCGGTTACGAAACCACCGCGAAAACGGATGTATGCCTTTCCTGCGGAGAGAGTATGCGACGCAGGATGAAAGGTGGGATCAGGGGACTTCTTCGAAGCATAATACTCATAGGGATTGCGGTCTACATACTTCTGTCCGCGTTTAAGGTTTTCGGATTATCACTGGTGGTGGGATGCTGTGGCTGATTCTGAGCATGTCTCGAAGGTAAAAGAGGGTGCGGCTGCGTGGAACCGCTGGCGGGAGGATGAGCCCGACGTTATGCCGGATCTTGGCTGGGCGAATCTTAACGGACTTGATCTTCGCGGCGCGGTGTTTGCGAAATCATCCCTCAAGCTTGCTTTCTGCAAGGGGTGCAGCATGGTAGGCGCGGATTTTTCCGGGGCGAACATGCGGGGAGCGAATCTTGAGGGATGCGATCTTCGCGGAGCTGTATTCAGGGATGCCAACCTTGAAGGGGCTCACATGCTGGGCGCCGACCTTACGGGTGCCGATTTTACAGGAGCCAATCTCAAGCTTGCGAATCTTGACGGGGCAACTCTGAGGGATGCCGACCTTACGGGGGCGAGGAAATTGCGTGCCTCCCAGCTGTTTTCCCTCAGGGACCTTGGGAATCTCAAGGTTTCAGACTCGATTCTTGAGAAGGTAAAAACCCAATCACCCCATCTGTTTGAGTGATTCCCGCACGCAGAGCAGATTTTTTCATGTTTGAGGCGGAAAGTGGCCTTGACTTCCGAGATAATAATCATAATATATTGAATAATGATATTTTACACGTACAGATACGGAGACTGCCATGAATAAGAGGCGTCCTAGGGCAAGCGGTGTCATAGACGAGTTCGCTTCCGTCGGACGGTACCATTTTACTACCGCACAAATGCGTTCCGCACTTGGCGTATCGGAAGCCGCTACCATGCTTGCCTTGTACAGACTGAAGAAAAAAGGGCTTATAGCGAGCCCCTCAAGGGGTTTCCATGTCATCGTGCCGCCCGAGTACAGGCGTATCGGCTGTCTGCCTCCGGACCAGTTCATTTCGCAGCTCATGAAGCACAAAAAACGGCAATACTATGTTGCCTTGCTGTCCGCCGCACAGTATCATGGGGCCGCTCATCACCGCCCGCAGGTTTTTCAGGTGGCCGTAGAGGGGAACCATAGGCCGGTTTTCTGCGGCGCGGCAAGGGTTTTCTTTATCTCCCGGGCGCGCATTGCCGAGGTTCCGCTAATGAGTCGTAATACTCGGTGTGGAACCATTATGCTTTCAACCCCTGAAGCGACTGCGATTGATCTTGTGGGTTATGCGCGAAGAGCCGCAGGTTGGGACAACGTGGCGACGGTTCTCTGTGAACTTGCAGAAGAAATTGATCCGGAGCTACTGTGCGAAGCTGCGTGTACTGCTCCGCTTACGTGGGCTCAGCGTCTTGGATATCTCTTGGAGCTTGTTGGCGCGGAGGACAAAGCGGGGCCGCTTAAGTCCTATGTGAGGCGCCGCGCCCGTGACTTCACTCCTCTCATTCCTTACGCGGCTGTGGATCATGCGTGGCGTGCCGATGACTGGCGGGTGCTTGTAAACGCCGACGTGGAGTCTGATGTATGATTTCGCGTAAATACATTGTTGAGTGGTGTGATCTGGTGCCGTGGGCGGATGATTTTCAGATTGAGCAGGACCTGATAATAAGCCGTGCGTTGGTTGAGATATTTTCGCACCCGGTACTGGCGTCCGAACTTGCCTTTCGCGGCGGCACAGCACTCTACAAACTTTATCTTAAACCGCCGGGCCGTTATTCTGAGGATATCGACTTGGTCAGGATGCGTTCCGGCCCTGTGGGTCACGTGATGGATGCGTTGCGCGAAGTTCTCGATCCCTGGCTTGGCAAGCCCAAATGGAAACAGAGCAAGCGCTCTGTTAAGCTTCTTTACAGGTTTGAGTCGTCGGATACGCCGCCTTTACGTATGACTCTGAAGATTGAGATCAACCCGAATGAACATTTTTCCGTTTTCGGATACGAAAAAATTCCTTTTTCCGTTGATTCTTCTTGGTTCAGCGGAAGCGCCGATGTTGTCACTTACTCGCTTGACGAGCTTCTTGGCACTAAGCTGCGTGCTCTTTATCAGCGCAAAAAAGGCCGGGATCTTTTTGATCTAGCAACCGCGCTTGACAGCGCGTCGGTCAATCCGGACCGTATCATCACCGCTTTTGCCGAGTATCTGAAACGGGATGGTCACAACGTCACCCGTGCCCTGTTTGAACGGAATATGGAGAGCAAACTGCAGGACCCGCGCTTTGAAGACGACATACTACCGTTGCTGGAGCCAGGACGGAATTGGGATATGGAGGAGTCGGCCAAGAAAGTTTCCGCACGCCTGATCGAGCTTCTTCCCGGGGAACCGTGGAAGGGCGAGAAATGATTGCGCGAAGTGGCACTGCAATCTTCACGAATTTCCTTTTCCCGATTCCCTTGCCTACGGTCTTGCGGACAACAGAGGCGATTGATTAAGTTACAGTTCCGAAATGAGCAGAAAAATCTACAGCGTGTCGGAACTCAATTCCTCGATAAAAGAGGCAATTGAGCTTGAGTTCGGCGGCGAGACGATATGGGTCGCGGGGGAGATTTCCGGATTCAAGGGGCATTACGCAAGCGGCCACTGGTATTTTTCCCTTAAGGATGATCAGAGCCAGATTTCCGCCGCATGCTTCAGAGGCAGTAACCAGCGGATAAAGTTCACGCCCGAGAACGGAATGGATGTCATATGCGCCGCCCGAGTGGGAGTTTACGAGAAAAGCGGCATTTATCAGCTGTACGTAAGCGACATGGAACCCAGGGGGGTGGGAGCCGACGCTCTGGCGCTTGAAAAACTCAAGCAGAAGCTTCTTGAAGAAGGACTTTTCGATGCCTCGAAAAAACGCCCCCTTCCTTTTCTCTCCCGCAGAATAGGGGTTGTTACCTCCCCTTCGGGAGCCGCCGTCAGGGATTTTATCAAGGTTGCGTACAGGCGATCTCCCAATGTCGAGGTTGTTGTTTCTCCAGCCAGCGTTCAGGGAGACGGGGCCCCGGCTGAGGTGATCAGGGCACTTGAGAGGCTCTACGGCATGGAAGGCCTTGATCTTGTTGTAGTGACCAGGGGAGGGGGGTCGAAAGAAGATCTAAAAGCGTTTAACGATGAGGGGATCGCGAGGAAAATCGCAGCTTCTCCTTTTCCCGTGATCTCGGCCGTCGGCCACGAGGTGGACGTGACGATAGCCGATCTGGTATCCGACGTGAGAGCGGCCACCCCTTCAATGGCCGCCGAACTTGCGGTAAGGGAAAAAAGGGAAGTTCTCGAAGATCTCACGCAGTTTCGCCGCCGCCTCGATTTTTCCCTGACAAGCCGTGTAGACATGTTCTCCATGCAGCTTGACGGACTTGCAACGAGCTTCAGGCATCATATAACCTCGCGGATCGAGAATCTTGAACGGCGCATCGAGAATTACTCAGGGAAACTTACCTCTCTTAACCCTTTCAGCGTTCTTGAGAGGGGATACTCGATAGTTTCAAAAGAAAAAAGCGGAGAGATAGTGAGGGATTCCCGGACGCTTGAATCCAAGGAAAAACTCGTTTTAAGACTAAGCAGGGGCAAGGCTTTTTGCAGCGTTCGGAAAACGGAGAACGAACCGCAGGTCTGATTCTCAGGGAACGACCGAAAGACTGTTAAGCTTGACGACAGATATGTTCTGCGCAGACAGCATGTCCCTTGTTCTCTCGGGCGGCAAGAAGTCCGTAAGCAGAAGCCTTATTCTTCCCCCGAGATCGCTCCTTAGGCTGTTTGCCGAACCGTTTTGGTCCCGGAGACTGTTAACGACATTTTCGATCTCGGCACCTGGAAGAAAAAGCATAACCGGCATTATCTCAGCGACATCGACGAAAAAATCTTCCGTGCCTTCGGCGATCGCTCCCCTGGCTGCGGTCTGCAGATTGAGCAGATTGGCGAATTTTGAAAAAGAACCGCAGCCCGGAAGGTAGGAGAATGTCTGGTCTTCAACCGAAACTTCTCCCAGCTCCTTCTCTGAGAGACGCAGTAGATCGAGCATGTCTCCATGGGAAAAGCTTTTGTTCTCAGCCGCGGCGGCTCCCGCGTCAAATATTACTGCTGGGGAGTCTTCTTTTACTGAGCTTCCAATCGTGGTTATTTCATCTTTTAGCTTTTTTCTGCGAAGAAATCCGAACTTGACGACGTTTGAGTAACTGACCGTTTTCTCCTCCACGGGAATCTTTTCGTTTATGCTTAGAAAGGCCTTCTCTACTTTCTCTCCGAGCTCTGGGGTCTCGACAAGTTCGCGCGCCTCATCTGTGCTTGCGCAGAGAAAAAAACAGTTTCCAGATGAGTCAAGAAGAATTTTCCTTGCTTCTTTCATGTTCCTTGCGGGCAGGCAGATTCCCCCCAGGGTGAATACCGCCAGTTCGAAGAAAAGGCACGCGAGGGTGTTGGGCGAAAGAACGATAATCCTGCTCCCGGGGGAAAACCCCGAATTCACGAGAAAGCAGGCTATGCTTTCAACCTCGGTTACAAGATCGGGCCAGGTGATCTGTTTCCAGCTCCACCCGTCTTTTTTCTGAAACACGAGCCTTGAGCCGTTTTCCTTCGTTCTTTCCACGAGAAAATTGCGGAAATTCCTCTCTTTCATTCTTTTTCGGGCCGCCTTTACGGACTGTGATTCGGGTAGAATTAAAAACTATAACTTAACCGGTTTGCGCGCCGTGGTGGCGGATTTATGAAAAGGGAACTTGATTTTGAGGAAAAAATTTTCTCGGGGGCACTTGAGGTCGTAAAGACTCTCCGGAAAAAAAGGCACGAAGCTTTTTTCGTGGGCGGATGCGTGCGCGACGCCCTGCTCGGCGTTTCGTGCGATGAGATTGATATAGCGACAAGCGCAACTCCCGAGCAGGTGCGGGGGTCGTTTGCGAAGACCGTGGCCGTGGGGGAGAGCTTCGGCGTGGTGCTTGTTATCAAAGGGGAGATGAAATTCGAGGTCGCCACGTTCCGCAGGGAATCGGGTTACGGCGACGGAAGGCATCCTGAGAGCGTTGACTACACGAAAAGCCCTGAGGAAGATGTCAGGAGAAGGGATTTCACGATAAACGGGATGCTCTATGATCCGGTTTCCCTTGAGCTTTACGATTATGTCGGGGGGCTTGAAGATCTTGAGCGCGGAATTGTCAGAACGATAGGAGACCCCGAGAAAAGATTCGTCGAGGACAGGTTAAGGATGATGAGGGCGGCACGGTTTGCCTCGTGTCTTGATTTTGAACTTGACGCAGCGGCCCACTCCGCCATAGGCGATCTGGCCTCGGGGATATCCGCTGTAAGCGAGGAGAGAATACGGGAGGAGATGGTCAAGATACTCACCCGCCGGAATCCGGGCAACGGACTCAGGCTTCTTAGCTCCTGCGGTCTTCTCGGGCACTTTCTCCCGGAAGTTGAATGCATGCACGGGGTGCGCCAGCCCCCGGAGTTCCACCCCGAAGGGGACGTGTTTGAACACACCTGCATTGTGATGGACATGCTTTACGGCAATACAGACGGTTGCTACTCAGAAGAGCTTGCGGTCGGTGCGCTTCTCCACGATGTGGGCAAGCCGCCTACCTACAGCGAGTCTGACAGAATAAGGTTTAACGGGCACGACAGGGTGGGAGCCAGGATGTCCGAGGGTATCTGCAGGAGGCTCAGGTTTTCAAGAAAGCAGATAAAGAGAATTTCCGAACTTATACTTGAGCATCTTAAGTTCAAGGACGTTTTTAACATGAGAGAGAGCACGCTCAAAAGATTTCTTTCCCTCCCGTATTTTGAGGAGCACATGCAGATGCATCTTGCGGACTGCATGGCAAGTCACGGAAAAACCGACGCCTATGATTTCATCAGGGAAAAGATGGAGGAATATGGACGGGAGGAAATAAAACCCATTCCGCTTCTCGGCGGACAGGATCTTATAGACCTTGGCTATTCTCCCGGCCCTGCTTTTTCGGAAATGCTGGGGCAGGTGGAAGAACTACAGCTTGAGAACCGACTTTCCTCAAAGGAAGAAGCTATAGAATTTGTTTTGAAAAATTACACAGATAAGCGCGATTAGCGGCTATCGTTTGAATTTCGCTTAAAATCTGGGTTGTTTCTGTTGTTCATGCCGGATATTTCTGAGAAGCATGTTCCACTATTCCCTTATGCTCTGAAATTATCTAATGCTTTAACCCTCTTGAATCGCTGTGGAGTAGATGTCGATGTCTTTTGAGCTCATACCTAAGCGGCGCGCTGTGCTCAGCCAGTTTTTCAGGGGAGCCGATATTTCATCGATTATTGCCTCGGCCTCTTTTTTCTTCAGGGCGAAAAACGGCGCTGCCTCGCGCGCCAGATTGAGGTCGGCTTCGGGTCCCTGCTCTGAAATCCAGGTTGCAAGTTCCCGGGCTTTTTCCACAAGTGGCACGGGATTCAGGTCGTAGGCGGGTGACAGTCGCCACCTGCCGTTGCCGTTGTAAAGAAATCCGTGATTACGGAGGTGATCGTCAAGATTACTGATAAGCACATTAAAGACGATCCGTCGCCAGAGTTCGTGCAGGTCTTCCGTCGGCGAGCTTGAATGCATGCGTATGATCTCCGCGATGTCGGTATAAGTTGCTTCATCTCCGTCGTTTAGTCCTAGAAGGCTCATGGCTGACAGAAACGGGATACGCCGGTCGCCCGTTCGGTCAAAGCGCCGGATCAGTGCCACCGGTCGGCCGGCGACATCCACCAGTTCTGCATCGGCCACACTCAGTCCTGCCTCGCGTGCCAGAGTCATCGCCAGTACTTCCCCGTGCGGTATGCTTCGGTCGTCATCGGGTTTTGGAAACTTGGCGATTGCCAACATGCCGTCTGTGTTCTCTACTGCGGATTTTGGACGCGCACCGCCAAGTGGTGAGCCCTCGTTCAAAAGCAGTTTAAGGTCTTCTGAAGTTTCGGTATTCGTCTGAACTGCATCAGCCGCGTTGATAAGCGCTGGCAGTTGAATCAGGGGCGGTACGCGGGAACTGCCTATGTGATGATCAAAAGAGTTTTCGCCCTCGCGTCTGAAACGTAGCGCGCCGATGCGCGTGTGATCCGTGACCGCGAGCAAGTAATCGAGTTCCGAAAGGGTTCGCTTCTCCCCGGCCTTGGCAAACGCCCGCTTGATAAGTTGTCGACCCCATCGGTCGGGTGCCGCATCGCGGAGGGCTCCCGGCAGCGCGGATTTATCTGAAGAGGTATAAAATGGTACTCCCTGCAGCGGCAAATTCTCCGGATCAATTGCAAAGGCATCGGTGTCACCGAGCCATTCGGCTGCATATTCGAACACAGAGCTTCGGCTGCGGTGCTTGTCGACATAGCGGAACCGTCCGACCATTCGGGTACCGCCTGGGCGGTCAATATGGATCTCAATTGCATCTTTCATCAGGGAATCCTTTTGCTTCTGCGTCTTCGGTGCATGATTTTCTTAGGCAAACGGTCCTCGTCAAGATCGAGACCCAGAGCGTCATTGGTGCGGTCGGCGACTTGGACTAAACCTTCGGCAAGACCGAGGATAGCCAGAACCGTCGCGTATATTCCCATCGAGACCGTAGGGTCACCCTTTTCGACCTTGTAAAGAGTAGCGCGACTTATAAAGGCGCGTTCTGCCATTGAAACAGTTGAAATGCGACGCTTTTTGCGCGCAATGGCTATATCCGCGCCGAGTTTGACTAAAGCTTGTCGAGCTGCCCGCGGAAGTGTCTGTGGTGCTTGTGATTTCATTGTCTTATATTATTACCAATTAAGCTTTGTTTATCTATTATATAAGACAATAAATTAAAGAGAGAGGTTATGAATACGCCGATAAGTCTGTGATTGGAGTCGGAAAGATTCTTTGGGAGATACGTCTTACGAGTGGTCTACGCAAGAGGTGCGACTGGTACGCAAAGGAGGAATCCCCAAATAGCGGGTTTCCCTCGTGCTGTGCCGGGGACGCAACGGCAGGTAATAAAAAACGGGGAACAACGTATCGTTGCGCTGTTCCCCGTGCTGTATCGTGTACGCGTCAGATTTTTCCCTGGAGCAGAAACGCTATGAGCAGGGCGTAGATTACCAGAGACTCGATCAGGGCGAGACCGATAATCATTGGTGTCTGAATCTTCGCCGAAGCTCCGGGGTTTCTGGCTATGCCGTCAACAGCGGAAGCCG
Source organism: Thermodesulfobacteriota bacterium (assembly GCA_965208155.1). Lineage (GTDB taxonomy): Bacteria > Desulfobacterota_D > UBA1144 > Nemesobacterales > Nemesobacteraceae > Nemesobacter. The sequence continues at coordinate 735,298 of OZ242322.1, read as the reverse complement.
TGGCGAGCCCTTGGCCTACGCCCGCTACGCCTGCGGCTATGCCTATGCCTACTCCGGCACCGATGCCAAGTCCCATCTTCGCCAGTTCTCCTAAGCCCCCCTCAGTCGCGGCAAACGCATCGGGAACGAAAGCCCCAAACGAAGCCAGCACCGCCAGACCTATAAAAGAAAACAACCTTTTCATTTCTTACCTCCTAGATTTATGTCAGTGTTCATGCGCTTCGGCAAGCGCGATATATATGGTCGAAAGTATAGTGAATATAAAAGCCTGCAGAAAAGATACAAAAATACCAAGTCCCACGAAAGCCATCGGAATCAGTATGTGCGTGAGGTTGGTAAACACCCCGAGCACCATGTGGTCGCCGGTTATGTTCATGAAAAGCCTGAGGGAAAGCGACAGGGGTCTTACCAGGTGGCTTATCACCTCAATGATCAGCATAAGAGGCGCGAGAAAGATTACCGGGCCCAGAAAGTGCTTTACGTAGCCCAATCCGTGCTCCCTTATTCCGTAGTAGTTGTACATGACGAATATGAGAAGCGAGCACGCCACGGTGGTGTTCAGATTTCCGGTAGGCGGAAGAAACCCCGGGACCATTCCCAGCAGGTTCGCAAACAGTACGAAGAAAAACGATCCGGCCAGAAGCGGAAAGTATTTTTTCGCTTTCGCACGGGATCCGAAAACATTTTCTATTGTGTTAAAAAGGAACTCAAGCCCCACGAGTTCGAAGAAAATGTTCATCGACGGCTTTTCTTCGGGGATTACGGATGCGTCTTTCGAATAGTGACTTCTTACTCTGAGGCCCGTAAACAGTATGAACAGAAGCACGAGCACCCCGCCCAGAATATGGTCGTATTGTATGAGACCGAACAGTGAGAACCAGCTGAAATGTTCCATGTCTAACCCTTCAAACCCTTACCTATTATTACTATCACCACGGAAGTTAAGCCTATCATTAAACCATATATATTCAGTTTTGCAAATACGAGTAAAACCGCTATTATCGCAAGCAGCGCGAGCATTTTTGCGACCAGTATGAACATGGAAAACGCAAGGGAATACCTTTTTTCCGCAAGCGCCTTTACGACGAATTTTATGGCCACGTAATCGAGCAGGAAAAGCACCCCCGCAACCGCTATGGCCACAGCAATTTCACTTTCTCCGATAGCTATATTCACGGCGAAAAGCACCGCCGTTACAGCCAAAGACACTTTCTCAACGCCGAGACTAAGACTCTTCATTGTTTCCGTTTTCTCTTTCCTGCCTCAGTTTAAGTGTCCGCAGAAGCAGGGTCATCCCCGCTATCACTCCGCACACAAGACCTAGCAGGGTAAAGAAAGGGAAAGCGGTGTCAAGTTTTCCGTCGATGTAGTTGCCGAGGAAGAGCCCGGCTATGACGGAAAAAGCGAATTCAACTCCGATTACAGTGAAGAAAAGCCAGTTGGGATTTTTGATTTCACTCTCCCTGGGAAACTTCCCGAAGCGACGTGCGGATTGCTTGGAGCGTAAGGTCTATCTGCTTTTTCGTGTGTGCGGTTGAAACGAATACACTTTCGAATTGGGACGGCGGGAACATGACCCCGTTTTGAAGAAGACTTCTGAAGAATCTCGCGTACTTCGCGGTATCGCATCCGAGCGCCCCGGCGTAGTCCGTTACCCTCTTGTCGGTAAAAAACACTGTGAACATGGAACCTGCGGAGTTTAAGGTGGCGGCAGTGCCGAGTTCGGCTATTATCTCCCTTATTCCGGATACCAAAGAGGCGGTCAGACTCTCAAGACGTCTGTAGGTTCTCGGGTTAAGTTCTTTTACTGTCGCAATCCCCGCTGCCATGGCAAGCGGATTTCCCGAGAGAGTTCCCGCTTGGTACATGGGACCTTCGGGGGAAACCATACGCATTATTTCTCCGCTTGCCCCGTAGGCCCCAACCGGAAGCCCTCCTCCTATTATTTTCCCGAGGCAGGTTATGTCCGGAGTTACACAGAACAGTTCCTGCGCGCCTCCCCTGGCGAGGCGAAACCCCGTTATGACCTCGTCGAAAATGAGAACCGCTCCGTGTTTTTTGCATGTGGAGCTCAGTTTTTTGAGGAAGTTTTTCTCAGGTGTCACCACTCCCATATTTCCCGCCACGGGTTCGATTATCACTCCGGCAATTTTCCGGGGGTGCTTCTCGAAAAGTCTTCTGACGGAATCTATGTCGTTATACCGGGCAAGCAGCGTTCTGTTCACAAACGATTTCGGGACCCCGGCGCTGCTTGGATTCCCGAAAGTCGTGGCCCCCGAACCGGATTTCACGAGCAGAAAATCCGAGTGTCCGTGGTAGCACCCCTCGAACTTGATTATGTACTCCCTTGCGGTGACCGCTCTTGCAAGCCTTATGGCGCTCATGGTGGCCTCGGTTCCTGAGTTGGTAAGGCGGACTTTTTCTATTGAAGGAAAGTGTTTTGCTATAAGTGCGGCGAGGTCCGTTTCGAGTTCGCACGGGGCGCCGAAGCTCGTTCCCAGCGGAAGCCTTTTCCCGACGGCTTCTACCACCGAGGGGTGTGAGTGCCCCAGTATCAGCGGACCCCACGAGCCCACATAGTCAATGAACCTGTTGCCGTCGGCATCGTATACGCAGGAACCTTCAGCCCTTGATACAAAAAGCGGCGAACCTCCCACGGCCGCAAAAGATCTCACGGGACTGTTCACCCCGCCCACAAGAACGTTCCTCGCCCTGCGGAAAAGCCTCTCTGAATTGGTGGTTTTCATAAAAACGGTTCAGTGCCGACCACGACCGGAGCTTTTATTCTCCCGGCGTGGACAAGGTCTTAAGGTGTTCTTTCGCCGTTGCGGCTTCAGATGAGTCCGGGTACGCCTCGATCAGCGATTCGAAAAAGAGACTCGCCTCGTTCGGTTTCCCTATCTTAAGGAGAGCTATTGCTTGGTTGAGCTGGCAAAGCGGGATTCTGGGGCTGTCTGGCCAGGTTTCAATTGTGTTCTGGTATTCGAGTATGGCTTCCTCGTAGAATTTTTCCTTGAAGTAGGAATCTGCGACGAGGAACATCGCGTCTGCGGCCTCATTGCCTCCGGGGGCGGCGGCAAGATATTCTCGAAGCGACGCCCTTGCGGCCTCATAGTTGCCGTCGCCAAATTCCTTTAGTCCCAGATCGTAGCTTTCCCTGGGGTCTGCGGGCGATGGTTCCATTCCGGGTTCCCCACCCGGGCTTTCAGAAGTCTTCTGGGGGGAAGGGGAAGTTGCGGCAGACGGTGTCTGCGGTTGCGGAACTGGGGCCTGAGATTCGCCTTCTGCCATTGCCGAGAGCCCGGTTTCTATTTTTTTGAACCGTTCTTCGCTCTGCGCATGCATCTCGCCTATTATCTGCTCGAGTTCCAGGAGCTTGTTTTCGAGTTCGAAAGTCTTTTCGTTGAGATTGAGGATATTGTCTTCTTTCTTTACTTCCGCATTCAGCAAGTCGATATCCTTCTGCATCTTCTTGAGCGTCGCTTCAATTCCCCTTTGCTTCGAGTAAAGAAAATCCAGATCCCCTTCCGATGCTACGCACCCGTACATGAACATGGAGCAAAACGATATTGCGGCGACGGCCAGGTATTTCTTTCTCATTGGTTCTCTGGGGAATTGTCGTCGGAGAGGGCCATGAAGTGTCCTCGCCTGTTACGGCTGTATGCCTCCTCCGATGTTCCCTCCTGCCATATTTCCGTCTCCCCCTTGCTGATGGAGTGCAGCATATCGGGAGACATCCCCTTTCCGATCATGTATTTTTTGATTTCATCCGCTCTTTTCTTTCCAAGGGAGAGGTTATATTCCTCGGTCCCGCGGATGTCGCAGAACCCGAAGACGAGAATGAATTTGATTTTGTCTTTGTTTTTCTCGAAGACGCTTATGTTGGCGTCGATTATCTCCATTGTCTCTTTCGGTATCTCCGCTTTGTCAAATTCGAAAAAGACGTCCGAAGTGGGAAGGTTTATCAAGTTTTCCTTGGAGAAGGCGTCGCTCAGCAGGGATTTCCGTATTTCCTGGGCCTCTTCGTCAAAGCCCTCCATGTAGGTGTCTTCTCTGGCAGCGCCGATTGCCTGAGTGGCCTTGAGTTCCGCTTGTGAAAGGACCTCCTCAGCTTCCTCAAGCTCCCCTTCGCTTATAAGGCTCTGTGCCCTCTCGAAAAGCTTTTGCGCCTCTTCATACTCCCAAGTGTCTTCGGCGCCCTCCGCGCGGGCCTCCTCAAGCCTCTCCGATACCGTCATGACTCTGTCCTGAGTTTCCGTCGAGGGTTCTTCAGCTGGGGCAGGAGGATGGACCTTCTTTGAGCACCCCGAGATGTGCAGGGCACCCACGATCAGGAAAAGAAAAGCGACCGCCGGGATTATTTTTTTCATGGTTTAGGATCTCAGTCCGTTTAAAAGGCGACGCCGCATTATAGCGGGTAAACTTAAAAGACGGGGTTACTATAGCACAAGGGGGATGTTTTTTCAATCTTCCCGCAGCATTTTCTGCCGGAGATGAAAACAAGGAGTTTCTCAGTGAACGACGCGCCTTCAGTTTCCGGGGTTTTCTGGCATAACTGCCCTGTGGTGATCATAACCAGCAGGCGGGAGGACGAGGTAAACGGCCAGGTGGCGGTGACGCTTGTCACTTCCTCCATAGTCCACACCGTGCCCAGACTCCTTGTGGGCATATGGAAAGGAAATCACACCCACGGGTTCATAATGAAAAGCAGGAATCTAGTGGTACATCTTCTCAAAAAGGACCAGATCGCCCTTGTGCGGAACTTCGGTTTTTATTCGGGCAGGGACAAGGAAAAGTTTGTCGGCATAGACCATTTCGAGGGCAGAAACGGCTGCCCGGTTTTGGAGGGAATACACTCCTACGTGGAGTGCTCGGTGCTAAACGCCATGGACGGCGGAGACATGACCGCTTTTCTTGTAAGCGCGGACTACGGGGAAATAATGAGGGGAGGGGAATGGATGACGCTTGCGGACTTCTACTCGCTGGCTCCCGAGGAGTGGGTGATTCAGTACGGACAGAAGCTCATGGAGTCGGTAAGTTTTTCCATGCCGATAATACACAAGATAAGCCACGAACCGTTCGAGGCGTGAGCGGGTGCCCTCTCGGACCTTCAGCGTATTATTATGGTTGCTGAGCCTGACTTTCTATCCGCGTATTTTCTCAGTCTGCTTTGAAGTTTTTTCTTGAACCAGCTTCTGGTAAAGGGAACAAGAAGGGAAAAGCCCAGAAGATCGGTAAGCAGCCCGGGAGTGAGAAGCACAACCCCTCCCACAAGTACCAGAAGACCGTTTATGAGGCTTTCTGTGGGCGGCCTGCCTTCGGCGACCTCCGCTCTTATTGCGCTTACGACCTGCGTTCCCTGACTTCTTGCAAGCGTCGCTCCCAGCACTCCAGTCCCTATGACTATGAATATGGTCGGCCAGAGTCCTATTACGTTTCCGAGCTTTATTAACAATGCTAGCTCAACGAGCGGAACCACGGTGAACAGAATTAGCAGTCTTGCGAACATCTTGAGTCCTTAGAGAGAATTCCCGGTTATCTGTACGGTATAATAATACATCAAGGGAGAAATGCCGAATTGCCGATGGAAAAGTCGCCTTCGCAAAGAAAAATTCTCATATCTTTTCTGCTTGTTTTGTGCCTGGCAGTGGGGGGATGCCGGCTCTTTCGGTTCCTTGAGGTAAAAGGACAGCTCGGGGACTTCAGCGAGAATTTCAGCGTGAGCGACCACGACGGTCTCCGCCTCGCATTCAAAAACCCCGCACTGCTCGCAGAAGACATCGAGTGGCTCATGGCCTACTCTCCGCCCGTAAAAACCCCCGTTGCCGCGGATACCGAGCTTTGGACCTATCACCTGGTGAAGAAATACCCGGGCAGAAAGAGCGAAAGCGGAAATTTCGATCTGGCTATGGGAATGAAGCTTTGTCGGGGAAAGCTCTGCGAGATCGTCTTTCCCGAGCGTCTCACCAGATACATAAACAAGGAAGTTCTCGGGAAGGTGATGGGGTCGGTGGGCGGCGCGGATGTGAAGAAGCTTAAGAGGACAAGCACCGCGGCCGTAAAGTCCCTTGAACCCAAGGAGATACCGAACTTCTCTGAGGTGAGAGAGATTCTCGGTCACCCGTACGCAAAGATAAACGAGGATGGCGGTGTTTTTGTCTATAAGTACAGGCTTCGGGAGAAAACCCCGGAGGTGAAATACATCGTGTTCAGGCTTCTTCTCAGCTTTGATGAAAAGACCGGGAAGCTAAAGAAACTGGTGCTTCCGCTTAGAAGCGTGAGGCTTACCATGAATTTTGAACCGGACGTGGCCGAAAAATGAGTTTTGTAAAGCTCCTCTCCCCTGCGAAGGTAAACCTGTTTCTCAGGGTCTTGGGAAAACGCCCCGACGGCTATCATGAACTTCAGTCCATTCTGCAGCCCGTGAGTCTTTTTGACGAGATAAGTCTTTCGGTAGAACCGGGGGAGGGGTCAGGTCTTTTATGCTCGGGCAGGGAGATGCCCTCCGGAAAAGACAATCTTGCCGTGGCCGCCTCCCGTCTTTATCTTGAGCAAGCAGGGATTCGAAAAAGGGTTTCCATAGGAATAAAAAAGAACATTCCTCTTGGCGCCGGCCTCGGAGGAGGAAGCTCAAACGCCGCGGCGGTTTTGGTGGGCCTAAACAGGGTCCTCGGGAAATTTACCGACCGGGAACTGCTCCGGATGGCCGCATCTCTTGGAGCCGATGTTTCGTTCTTCGTAAGATCCACCTCTTCGTTTGTCGAGGGGGTGGGGGAGAGGGTAAGGGTGCTCTCCGATTTCCCCCTTTTTCACTACGTTATCCTTTTCCCCGGAAAAAGCCTCTCGACCCGGGAAGTCTACAAGAGGTGGAACCCCCCGGAGCGCCCGCCCGAGAAAGCCGATCCCGGTTCCCTTGCAGAGCGGTTCCGCAGGGGGGATTTCCCCCTTGAGAACGGCCTTGAGGCGGTGGCAATGGAGATTCTCCCGGAGCTGCTTTCCTTGAGGAAGCTCTTCCTCTCGCTTGGGGCGCACTTCGTGCTCGTCTCGGGGAGCGGTTCATCGGTTTTTTCCGTTTTCCCCCGCCGGAGGGAAGCGGAGGAAATCCACGACTACCTGGGAACATCTTCTGAGTTTGATGTTTTTCAGGCAGGCGGGATAAGCGGCTGGCATTTCCTTGCGGACTGAACCGAACAAGCCTGCCTGCCAGGTGGTCCCCGTTGTTTTGCTTGACAGAGACACCGGATTGACGCTAGAATAGAAACAGGGTATAGGCAAACAGGTGTTCATACGGAGGTTCAAATGAAAGGATTCGGAGAACTGAGAAACAGCTTTTGGAAAAAACTTGAGGCGTTTTCTGGAAAAAGAGATGTCGGGACCATGAATCTGCAGCGCGTATCGATTATGGTTGCAGGGTTTGTGCTGGGTCTTTTGCTCATGGGTGGCCCAACGGATGTAAACACGCAGGAAACATATGTCGATGGGGACCTGAGACTTGTGGATACGGGGACAGGATCCGTGGTGGATCTCGATACGGCTACCGAGCCTGCGGGCAGGCTTGAAATATTCGATGATAAGGACGGGGACGGCACCGGAAGCTGGAAGAGCATATGCGATGACGGACTCGGGGTTCTGGGGAGCGCAGAAAATGACGATCTCCGCGTAATTGGAAGGCAGGAGGCAGCAGTCGCCTGTCGCCAGCTGGGTTTCTCCGGAGGCGCGCCGATGACAGCTCTTGCGTTGCCGAACCCGCCGGGACTGGAACCGTCTAAGCATTATCTGCTTGACGACCTTGAATGCTCGGGTTCTGAGGACAAGATTCTCGGTGAAGACAAATGCAAGCACCTGCCGCGCGGGTACAATAACTGTTCCTACCGGGAGGCTTTCGGCGTTACCTGCGAGGCCGCAACCACGAACAATGACGCCGTAGGTCAGATAGCGATCAGGGGCACTGAACCCAAGACCGGAGTGACTATTACTGCGGATCACTCAAAAATTACTGACGAGGACGGAAAGCCCACTGCCGCAAGCGCATTTTCCTATCAGTGGATAAGGTCTGATTATCTTTGGAACGAGACGGAAATTTCCGGCGCAACAGCCTCCACCTATACATTGCAGCAAGCCGATGAGGAGAACTGGATAAAAGTGAGAATCAGTTTCACCGACAATGCCGGCAACCAAGAAGCGGTGGAAAGCTTTGAAGTGGGGCCAATCTATACGAACAAGCCCGACGGAAGTCTTCGGTTAAAACCTTTCTCTACCCTCGAGACCGACGGTACGCTCTCCCCATCCGGTGACGGAGAGGGTCTGCTGCAGATATTTGACGGTGTGACCAAGCGATGGAAGGGCGTATGCGATGATTCCTGGGACAGCAAAGACGCCGATGTCGCGTGTAGCCAGCTGGGTTACACGGGGAGCGAGGAAGCGATTGTCCAGATGATATGGATTGGGTATCCACCGCTTCTCTTCCTGCTTGACGAAGTGGATTGCGCGGGCACTGAAGACACGTTGCTTGAGTGTAATTATCCGCAACGTGGATTGCACGACTGCACCTCCTGGGAGTACGCGGGCGTCAAATGCACCATCACTGCCAACTGATCACAATATTTTTTAATGGTTCCGTTTTTTTGCCGCCTGAAACCTTGCGGCATGGAGAGGATTTATAATGAAGGACATAAGATTTCTGATTTTTTCGTGTTGCGTTCTTGGGCTTCTGGGCGCCATCTTGTTCCGCGCGCTTCCGGCCGCCGCCCATGGCGTTGGAGAGTCGCACCAGTATACAACCAAGGTCTCCGAAGTGTTGGATGACGAGACACTTCAGAATTTCGTAAAACACGCCGCCGCTCACCTGTCGGAAGCCGAAACCTTTTCCGAGACTCTTGGAATACTCAATGATTTCAGGGATGAATCGGGAGACTGGAATAACGGTTCCACATACCTGATTCTTCTTACAGGCAAGGGAGTTGAGGGCAGCGGAGTTACAAGCGGAGGAGATGGAGAAAACCAGGCAGTCGCAAGCGGAGGAGGCGTTTACGTTCACGCTAAAAATAGAGAACTTGAGGATCAGGACTGGTCACAGCTTGAAGATTCTGAGGGGAAAAATGTAGGACAGATGTTTCTCCGCGATGGAGGGGGGCTTACAGATTATGTTGGAGATGATTCCGCCCCGAAAAAAGCCTATGCCTATCCTTTTACCGCTTCCGCTGTTCCGTTCAGCAATCCTCTCTCGCAGCAGGGTTTTGTTCTTGTCGGCGGCTTCGCTTACGAGCCTCTTGTTGTCGATCAGAAAGAATCCTATGAGAAACTGGCCGGTTCACTGCCCGACAACGTACGCCCCGTACGCCCCGACAAAGAGGCTCGTGAGATAGGGGGCGAAGAGAGTCGTGAGGAGAATGAGCGGGAACTCAGAGAGTTTGTCGAGGAGGCTATCTCCTTTTTCACCAGGGCTCTTGTGAGTCCGTATGTTGATGCCGTGACGCTTCGTACGCTTTTCAGGCTTGACGGCGGACCGTGGAGGCACGTGTCCACCTACATCTACATAATGGATGAAGAGGGCAACGTGATCTTCAACGGGGCGAACAGGAACATTGAACAGACAAACCTGTTGAATGACCCCGATGTCGGAGAGAATATCGGCGAACTCATCGCCGCGGCCAATACGCCTGAAGTCGACTTTGTCGAATACAACTGGGAAAATCCTGCCGTTACGGGCGACGGAGAGCAAAGCGGCGGTCCTGGAGGCAGTTCCCCCAAACTCGGCTATACAAAAATTGTTCGGCCCGACAAGAACAATCCTTCCGCCTCGGTCTATATTTTCGGTTCGGGGCTTTATCTTGGGGAACCCGAAGACGACGACGGTGGCTGCGCCCTTTCGGGAAATGTGAGTGGTGGTGCTTTTTTGGGGCTGCTTCCGGCGGTATCCGTCATCCTTTTCGCTCTTTTTTTCCTGTACCGAAGCACGATGGCTAGACAATCCGCAAGCACCGCAACCGGGCGGAGGTGACCCCGCGCGTATTCCCATGTTCAAGTCCGCTTCTCGGGGTTTTTTGCGGACTTCATTCCTCTCTTATTATTTTTTAACAGCCGTGCGGATGTGGTAGCATAGGAGTTTGTTCCTGCTGGGGCGTCGTCTAACGGCAGGACACCGGGTTTTGGTCCCGGTAGTGGGGGTTCGAGTCCTCCCGCCCCAGCCAGCGAATACGGCGGACAAACCTGTGGAAAAGGATTTCCTGAAAGAACTTAACAGTTCCCAGATCAAGGCGGTTAGCCACGGAGAAGGCCCCCTGCTTATTCTGGCGGGCCCGGGCTCGGGCAAAACCAGGGTCATAGCCCACCGTATTGCCTACCTTGTAAACAACCTTCACGTTCCCGCGGAGAACATACTGTCGGTAACTTTCACCAACAAGGCGGCTGCGGAGATGAAAAAAAGGGTTTTAGATCTGGGATGCCACCTGGGGGGAGGGATGTGGATCGGAACTTTCCATTCGATCTGTCTTCGCATGCTGAAGACGGAAGCGGATTTTCTTTCGGGCTACACAAAGGATTTTGTCGTCTACGACCAGGATGATCAGCTGAGTCTGATTGAATCCTGTCTCAGGGAACTTGATTACGGAGAAGGGCTGTTTGTACCGAAGAAAGTGCTTTTCGAATTTGACGCGTTTGAAAACGGCAAAAGAGACTCTTTCGGGGAAGGCTACCACGGCGATGAGCTTCGGAATGTTTACGATACATACAAAAGCGAGCTCATAAGACGAAACGCCATGAGTTTTAACGACCTGCTCTGTGTAGCCGACAGGCTTCTCTCTGAGAACGAGGAGCTGTGCGCCCGCTATCAGAACAGGTTCCGCCACGTGCTCGTCGATGAGTATCAGGATACAAACTCCGTTCAGTACAGCTTTGCCAGAACCATTTCGCTTGGTCACCGGAACATTTTCGTGGTGGGCGACGACAGCCAGTCCATATACGGATGGAGAGGGGCGGACATAAACAATATTCTCAATTTCGAGAGGGATTTTCCCGGTGCGAAAGTCGTTAAGCTCGAGCGCAACTACCGCTCCACTTCAACGATACTGGACATAGCGAACTCGGTGATAGCCAGAAACCGAAGAAAGAAAGAGAAGAACCTCTGGACCGAAAACCCCAGGGGGGAGAAGGCCGTGCTGTTCAGGGCGGGAGACAGCGAGGACGAGGCTCGATTTGTTGCGAGAAGAGCAGAGAGTCTTGTCGAATCCGGCAGGTGGACGTGGGGCGATATAGCGGTTTTCTACAGGGCGAATTTCCAGTCGAGGGTGATTGAGGAGGCGCTTGTGGCTCGCGGTATTCCCTACAGAATAGTTTCAGGCGTGGGCTTTTACCGCCGAGCGGAGATAAAGGATATAGTCGCGTATCTAAGACTTATCCAGAACCCGAACGACGACGTGAGCTTCGAGAGGATAGTTAACGTGCCTCCGAGAAGGATAGGGTCTGCGACGGTTGCCGCGCTGCGCGAGATTTCAAAGACTTACGGATTCACTCTTACAGACGCGGTTGCCCACTGCGGTGAACAGGAGCTTATGCCCCGGCGCGCCCAGTCCGCTCTTTTTGCGTTTTGCGCCATGATGGAAGAATTTCGCACACTGGCTCGGAGCACTCCTGCGGCGGGGATGTTAAGCGCTCTTTTAAGGCGTACGGATTATATGGGGTATCTGGGTGATCAGCACCAGAGGGTTGAAAACGTAAAAGAGCTTAGGCGCGCGGCCGAAGGATTCGGGGATATCGGCCTCTCCGATTTTCTTGACCTGGTGCTGCTTTCAACCGATGAGGACAGGGGAGCTGGGCCGGGAGAGAAGGTCTCCCTCATGACGATTCATGCGGCCAAGGGGCTTGAGTTTCCGGCCGTGTTTATAGTCGGAGTGAACCAGGGACTGCTTCCCCACGGCAGGGCTATGGGAACTCCATGGGGCATGGAGGAAGAGAGACGGCTTTTCTACGTGGCGATAACCAGGGCCAAGAGGGATCTGTTTCTAAGCTACGTTTCAAGAAAGTCGGGTTCGTCCCGATACGAACTTAAAGAGTCGCTTTTTCTTGACGATATTCCCCCAGAGTACCTGACACTGGAATCTCCAAGAAAAGAGCTGTCCGGCCGCCTCTTCTCCAGACCGCGAAGGAGTTCCCGCAAAACTCCACACTCCTCCGCTCCTCCGCCCTCTGTCTCGGGGGACGCGGACAGTAAATTAAGACCCGGCCAGAAGGTGGATCACGAAGTTTTCGGCCCCGGAACCGTCAAGCAGGTTGATGGAAAAGGGCATGACGCTGTGGTTACCGTATCTTTTTCCGTCTCGGGGGTAAAGAAAATCCGCGCGAGTTTTCTTGCCCCGTCCTAAGACAGACAGCTTATGACCAAGCTTTTCGCCCACTCTGGAGAAGGGGCGGCGTAGTCATCATGCTCCGGCTGATCCGAGAAGGGATTCTCGAATATTTTCCTTACTTTTTCTGTCTCCGAGCAGTCATCCCGCTCAAGAACTTTCCTTGCAGCCGTCTCCATTATGTGATTTCTCAGAACGTACTTCGGATTGACCGAGTCCATAAGCTCCTTTCTCTCCCGGTCTGTCGGCGAGTTTCCCCGAAGCTCTCCTGCGTACTCGCCGATCCACTGTCTCCACTTCCCTGAGGCTGCGCACAGCTCCGCGAGCCACGGATTATGGCCGAAAGAGCCGTCGTGTCCGATATCCGAGATGCTGCGGAAAAAGATATGGTAGTCGGTTTCGTCTTCTTGCAGCATTGCGAGAGTATTTTCCATAAACCGCAGCGAACTCTTTTTCTCCTTCTCAAAACCGAATCGGCGGAGCATGAGTTCCCTGTAGGATGCGGATAAAGTCGCGTTGTAAGCCTCGATCGCGCGGGCGGCCTGTTCTTCGTCCACCAGGCCCTCGAAGCACTTTGCGAACTTCTCAAGATTCCACCGCCCGATCGCGGGCTGGTTTCCGTAGCTGTACCTGCCGAAATGGTCCGAGCGGTTGGGGGCGTAATCCATCCTGAACTTCTCGAGAAATCCGAAAGGTCCGTAGTCAAGGGTGAGACCTTCGACGGACATATTGTCGGTGTTCATCACTCCGTGGACAAAACCGAAAGCCTGCCACTTCGCGATCGTCGCTGCGGTTTTCTCGGCTGCCGCGAGCAGAAAGAGCCCGTAGCCTTCCTTTGTCCCGGGGGATATCCCGGGACAGTGACGGGCGATTACGTAATCTGCGAGCGTCCGGATGTTTTCCTCTTCGCCGCGGTAGTAAAAGCCCTCAAACGAACCGAAGCGTACGTGGGTTTGCGCGACCCGGAGCAGCATCGCGGCCGGCTCCCGTCCCTCTCTCTCGATTTTCTCCTCGCCGCCGATCACGCAGAGCGCCCTCGTTGAGGGAATGCCCAGATGGTGGAGAGCCTCGCTTCCGAGGTATTCCCTTATGCAGGACCTGAGCGTCGCCCTTCCGTCAAACCCTCTTGAGAACCCACTCGCCCCGCATCCCTTGAGATGAAGGTCCCACCTGCCCCCGCGCTCATCTGCTATCTGCCCGAGCAGAAGCGCCCTCCCGTCCCCGAGACAGGGGTTGTAAACGCCGAACTGCCACCCCGCGTAGTACATCGCCAGGGGTTCCGCTCCCGCAAGCGGCTTTTTCCCGCAGAGGTACTCGGCAAGGAGCGGGTCATGTTTTTTGCCCGGGTCTATTCCGAGTTCCGCCGCCAGGGTTTCATTAAACGCCACTATGCGGGGGTGTTTGAACGCGACCGGGTCTTTTTTTTCGTAAAACACAGACGGCAGCTGTGCGTAGGCGTTTTCAAATCGAAGCTCTGTTATTTTTTTCATCCCGGGGCCCTGCCGCCGCGCCATGCTACCGGAATACTCCCGGCCCGGGAAAAGCTCCCGGGCGCGTGTACACGGCGCGTCGTAAAAAGAGTATAATATCTTCTTGATGGTGGATCATGAAATACAGAAAAAACAAGATAAAGACCGAACATTCGATAATAAAGGGACTGCGGCGTTTTCTCGAGGACAACATCTCGGATCTTGACCACGTAACGGGAATCATTCCCGGGGAGATAAAGGTCGGTCGCGCCACGGGGGAGAATCTCGCTGTGAACTACAAGTACAGCACCCTAAGCGGGGCCAAGCTCATAGCGAGAAGCGGCACTTCGGTGCAGGAGGTGTTTGTTATCACGAAAGACCCCGAGGATCTGAAAGAGCTTCTGGAGCTTCTAGGCAAATGAGCTTTCCCTGAGGGTCACCGCTCCTTCTCCGAGCAGCCCCTCGATGTTCTCTATTAGTTCGTTTCCGAAGTCGACCTTGCAGTTTCCGACTCTTAAGACGGCTTCTGAGCGATCGGTCCTCATGTCGATTATAACGGTTGAGTCTCCCGGGAATTTCTCGAGAATTCCCCTCAGGCTGAGTATGTTCCGCTCGTTTGCCGATTTGCTGGCGATGCTTATGCAGACAGCTGAATTCGCCCTGGTTTCCCTGAGCGAGGAGATGCCGCTTGCGAGAAGGCGTACCTTGTCCTCCGAGATCTCGACTTTCCCCTTCACTATCACCGGTTCTACCTTCTGTTCCAGAAGGGAACTGGACGTGCGCAGGGTGTCGTTGAACACTATTGCTTCTGTGAAACCGTTCAGGTCTTCCAGGGTGAAGTAGCCGATAAGCCCGGTTCCCTTGCGGGTGTTTTTGGTTTCAAACGATCTCACCACCCCGGCGATTCTCACCTCGGAGCCGTCTTTTGCCCGCTTTATGGATTCGGTGTTGTGAAGGCGGCTGTGTTTTTCAAGCTCGGAAGAATACTTGCGAAGCGGGTGAGACGATATGAAAAATCCGAGCACGTCAAGCTCGTTCTCAAGCCTGATGCGGTCATCCCACGGTCCGGTTTCGGCAAGCGTCGGGGCGGCCACGGAATCCGGAAGGTCAAAAAGCATTCCCTGCCCGTTTGCCGGCGTGTGCTGTTTCATGGAATTATACCCGAGCAGGGACTCGCAGGAATCAAACAGCCGCGCCCTGTTCGGTTCAAGGGAATCAAAGACGCCTCCCTTTATCAGGCTCTCAAGCGCCTTTTTGTTCAGTTTTCTTGAATCCACTCTGGCGCAGAAGTCAAAGACGGATTCGAATACCCCTTCTTTTTCCCTGCTTCTGACTATTTCCTCGATCAGGCCGTCCCCGACATATTTGATTGCGGTGAATCCGAACAGCACCTTTCCTTCCGACACCGTGAACCCGGAGCAGCTTCGGTTTATGTCGGGCTGCAGAACGTCGATTCCGAGTTTCCTGCACTCGGTTATGCCCGAGATCACCTTGTCCACGTTGTGGGCTTCCACGGACAGGAAGGCTGCCATGAATTCAGCCGGGTAGTGCGCCTTGAGATAAGCCGTCTGGTAGGTGATCATGGCGTAGGCGGCGCTGTGGCTTTTGTTAAAGGAGTATTCGGCGAACTTCTCAAGGGTATCGAAAAGTTCGGCGGCTTTTTTGCTCTTGATGCCTTTTTTCTCCGCTCCCGTCTGGAATCTTTTTCGCTGGGCCTTCATTTCGCTTGATTTTTTCTTGCCCATGGCCCTTCTGAGAAGATCCGCCTCCCCCATGGTGAAGCCCGCAAGCTCGCTCGCGGTCTGCATTATCTGCTCCTGGTAAACGAAGAGGCCGTATGTTCCTCCCAGTATTTCCCGAAGCGCGGGATGCGGGAAATCGACCGCCCCCCCGTTTTTTCTCCGGGCGAACTCCTCCGCCATGCCGCTGTCAAGAGGGCCGGGGCGGTAAAGCGCCAGGGCGGCCGTTATGTCCTCGAATTCAGAGGGCCGCAGTTTCGCCAGAAGATCCTTCATTCCCTGGGATTCAACCTGGAATATCCCCATGGTCGCGCCTTCGCAAAGCAGGGCGTAGACCTTCGGGTCGTCAAGGGGGATTCTGTCAAGGTCGAATTCCTTTTTCCTGTTTTCCCGGGTTTCCCTTACATACTTCACAGCCTTATCCAGTATGGTAAGGGTCTTTAGGCCGAGGAAGTCGAATTTCACGAAACCGAGCTTCTCTATGGAGTTCATGTCGAACTGGGTCACGATCTCGTTTTTGCTTCCCCTGTAAAGCGGGATGTAGTCGGCAAGCGGCTCGTTCGATATCACTACGCCCGCCGCGTGGGTGGAGGAATGGCGCACCATGTTCTCAAGCGACCTCGCAAGTTCCACCGCTTCGGCAAGCTCCTTGTTCTCCGAAAGCCGCTCCCTTATCTCTTTCACCTTGTTTACGGCCTCCTCTATGCTGAACACCTTTCCCCGGAAAGAGGGGACCATTTTCGAGAGCCGGTCGACTTCCGAGTAAGGAAGCCCGAGAACTCTTCCCACGTCCTTTATCACGGCTTTTGAGGACATGGTTCCGAAGGTGCCGATCTGGGCCACCTTGTCAGCCCCGTATTTCTCCGTGACGTATTTTATTACCTCGTCGCGGTGCTCCCCGCAGAAATCGACGTCTATGTCGGGCATGCTCACCCTCTCGGGATTCAGAAACCTCTCGAAAATAAGGTTATGCCTTATGGGGTCGACGGCTGTTATGCCGAGGGCGTAGGCGACCAGGCTCCCGGCGGCGCTTCCCCGCCCCGGTCCCACCGGGATATCGTTTTTCCTGGCGTGGAGTATGAAGTCTGAGACCACGAGGAAGTAAGCTGAGAATCCCATCTTGCAGATGGTGTCAAGCTCCGAGCGAAGCCGCTCGCGGTAGGTATCGTGAGCCTCTTTGGGGATTTCGTTTTCCCGAAGCATTCTCTCGAGATTTCCACTCGAGATCTCGCGCATGAACTCGTCAAGCGATTTTCCCTCGGGAGGAACGTATTCAGGGAACCTGTACCCGTCGCTTTTGAATTCGAAGTCGCAGCGCTCGGAGATTTTCACCGACTCCTCGATAGCGTCCTCGAAACCATCGAGTTCCTGCGTCATCTCCTCCCTTGTCTTGACGTAGAAATCATCGCTCTGGAACCTCATTCTTTTACGGTCGGCCACCATGCTTCCGGTCTGGATGCACAAAAGCGCGTCGTGCGATTTGTAATCCTCTCTGGTGAGAAAATGGCAGTCGTTGGTCGCCGCAAGCTTTATGCCCAGGCTCCTGGCGATTTTGCGAAGCTGACTGTTGATCCTGCGCTGTTCCGGGAGGCCGATTGCCTGTACCTCAAGGTAGTAGCGGTCCCCGAATATCTCTCTGTAGATGGATGCTACTCTCAGCTGCTCCTTCTGGTCCTTTTTGAAGATTGCCTGGGAGAGTTCGCTGCTCATGCACCCGGAGAGGACTATGAGCCCCTCGTTGTGTTCAGACAGCATCTCGTGGTCAACGCGCGGGCGGCGGTAAAATCCCTCGAAGTATCCTTTTGTTACGAGTCTTGAGAGATTTCTGTATCCCTGCTCATTCATGCACAGCACGGTGAGGTGGTAGTTTTTCCCGTCAGACGGCTTTTCAAGCTTGAGCGTGGGAGTTACGTATAGCTCGCACCCTATTATGGGCTTTACGCCCTGCGCCGTCGCCTTTTCGAAAAACTCGTACGCGCCGAAGAGGTTTCCGTGGTCGGTTACGGCGACTGCGGGCATGGAGTGGTCCTTTGCCCTTCTTACAAGGTCGTCAAACTTGATGGAACCGTCAAGAAGCGAGTACTGCGAATGTAGATGTAGGTGAACGAAGGAGTCTGCCATCGCGGGTTACAGCAAAAATTATACATTCTCCTCCGGTTTCATCCAGTGGTGGAAAAAATATGGGCAGAAGCGCCGACGAAAATGACAATCGGACTCCGGTCAAGTAAACTAAAAGTTCTGGTTTCCCCTAAAACCGGGTGGTTGAGTCTTTGCGTCATGTATGAGGAAATGGAACTTAAGCTTTCCCTTTCGCCCTCCGTGGCGGACCGGATTCTGCGTCATAAATCTCTTAAGCCCCTTCGCAGGGGCCGCCGCACGAAGCGCCGCCTCGTAAGCACCTATTTCGATACTCCGCGCCACGCTCTCAGAAAATCCGAAATAGCGCTTCGGATCAGGGATAACGGCAACGGCAGGCAGCAGACCATAAAGGCGCCATTTGCTGGCCCCGCGGGCCTTCAGAATTTCAGGGAATGGACTGTGGCGGTAAACGGAAGTTTTCCCGATCTTCGTGCCGTGGACGACCCCGCTCTTTTACGCAAGATATCCAGCCGGCGTTACGAAAAGCGCCTCGGCCCGGTGTTTACAACTGACTTTGAGCGCGAGGCGGTCTGTATCAGGACCAAGGGCGCCGAATTCGAACTGGCGGTGGACCGGGGAGTGATCCGCGCTGAAACACCCGCGGGGCGCGTCTCTGAGCCTGTCTGCGAGGCTGAGTTCGAGTTGCTCTCGGGAGACCCCGCGCGCATGTTCGACGTGGCGCTTGAGCTCTGCGAGGCTTATGACCTGCGCCTCGGCCACCTCACCAAGGCGCAGAGGGGCTACGCCCTTGCGAGTCCGTCCCTGAGACCGAAACCCCTAAAGGCTAAGAGGATTGTGCTCACAGAGGAGATGAGCGTTGGAGAGGCGTTTAATTTCATCATTGCGGCCGCACTTGAGCACATGTTCGCAAACGAGATCCCGACCCTTGAGGGCAAGGCCGAGGGCCTGCACCAGACGAGAGTCGGGATGAGACGCGTGCGCGCGGCGCTTCGGGCCTTTAAGGGGATACTTCCCTATGACAAGCGAAAGGCCTTTAACGGAGAGTTCCGATGGTTCCAGCAGCGCTTGGCCCCGGCCCGCGACTGGCAGGTGTTTTTAAGCGAGACGCTTCCCAGGATAGCCGCCGCGGGGGAGCAGGAAGAAGCGATAGAGCGCCTCGGGCGCATCGCGCGCGCCGAGCGTCGCCGCGCCGTCGGGGATGCGGTTGCCTGTCTTGAGAGCCGCCGCTACGCCCGCTTGCTTCTCCAGTTCGAGCGGTGGATCGCGTCTGTTGAGAAGGAGGTCGGCGGAAAGACTTTCGAGGAGCCCGTAAAGCCGTTTGCAGGAAACGTGCTCAGGAAAACATGGCGCTATTTTCTTGAGGACGCAAGACCCCTTTCGCGTCTTCCGGACGAGAATCTTCATGAAATAAGAAAACGCGGAAAAAAGACCCGCTACGCAACACAGTTTTTTAACTCCCTCTGGAGTGGCCCCGAGGTTTTGCCCTTCATGAAACTCATGGCGCGTTTTCAGGACAGCCTCGGAAAGACAAATGACGCTATAGTCGCGCGGCATATCCTTGCGGCGGTAAAGCCCGGGAGGATTGATCCCTCGGTGATCCGTCTCACACAGGAGTGGTCCCGGGGGCGGGTGAGAAAGTGCCTTCGCGCGGCGCAGCCGCAGTGGCGGTGCCTCGGGCGGATTACGCCGTTTTGGGAGGCGGGGAGGTGAGCCTGGCTTTTTGCGCGACTTGCAATTCGGCTAACTCACAATTGAGCCCCCGCATGTGGTATATTATGATTTCAGGAGATTGCAAGTGGCTTCTTATGTGACGGATATCTCAAGCAAAAGGTTCCCGTTTCGTTCTTCAAAGCGGTATCTTAACAGGGAGCTTTCATGGCTTGATTTTAACCTGCGGGTTCTTGAGACAGCGGGCAGCGACAAGGTTCCGCTTCTTGAGAGGGTGCGCTTTCTCTCCATTTCCGCGAGCAACCTCGATGAGTTCTACATGGTCAGGGTGGCGGGTCTTGCGGCGCAGGTTGCAGAAGGGGTGGTGGACCGCAGCAAAGACGGTCTTACTCCGTCTCTGCTGCTTGAAGCCGTAAGGGAGAAAGTCCGCTCCCTGCTTGACACCCAGT
This sequence comes from Thermodesulfobacteriota bacterium, assembly GCA_965208155.1. Taxonomy (GTDB): domain Bacteria; phylum Desulfobacterota_D; class UBA1144; order Nemesobacterales; family Nemesobacteraceae; genus Nemesobacter. The sequence goes on along the minus strand of OZ242322.1, from coordinate 715,532 downwards.
ACGAGTGCGAAAAAGAGCTTTTCTCCCTGTGCAAGAAGGCGGGGATAAAGATCATGAACCCAAAGAGCCTCGACCACAAAAGCGCGAACTGGCTTTCTGAGTGGTTCAAGAAAAACCTCTTTCCGGTGCTTACCCCTCTTGCCATAGACCCCGCGCATCCGTTCCCCTTCATACAGAACGGAAGCCTTGTGTGCGCCGTGGAACTTGCCCGCGCCGAGGACGGAAAACGCATGAAGGGTCTCATGCTGCTGCCTTCGCAGGTGGAGCGCTTCATAAGGGTTCCCGGGGGAAAGAAAGTCCAGTTTGTCCCGGTCGAGCGCGTTATCGAGCACAACATGAAATCCCTTTTTCCGGGTTTTGAAGTGGAGGCAAGCGGAATCTTCCAGGTAACCCGCGACAGCCTTCTTGAGATAGACGAGGACGCAGAAGACCTGGTGGAGACGTTTGAGACGGCCCTTAAGCGCCGCAGGGGAGGGTCCGTAATAAGGGTTGACGTGAACGCCGATATGCCGGACGCGATCGCTGACTTCATAATGGAGAAACTTGAGGCCCGCGACGCGCATTTTTTCAGGATCAAGGGGATGCTCGGGCTTTCGAGCGTTAATCAGATAATACTCGATGAGCGAAGCGACCTTCTTTACAAGCGCATGAGCATACGCTACCCCGAGAGGGTAAGGGAATTCGGAGGGGACGTGATAGCGGCCATACGGCAGAAGGATTTTGTTGTCCACCACCCCTACGAGAGCTTTGACGTAGTCGTTGAGTTCCTCAAGCAGGCAGCTGAGGATCCGGCTGTCGTCGCGATCAAGCAGACACTTTACCGCACCTCCGAAGACTCCCCCATAGTGAAGCGGCTCATAGAGGCAGCCGAAGCCGGAAAATCCGTAACGGCGCTTGTGGAACTCAAGGCCCGCTTCGACGAGGAGGCAAACATCCGGTGGGCGCATGATCTTGAGGCCGCGGGAGTTCAGGTGGTTTACGGATTCATCGATCTTAAGACCCACGCCAAGGTGTCGTTGGTGGTTAGAAGGGAAGGTTCCGACATACGCACCTACACGCACTTTGGCACCGGCAACTACCACCCCGTAAACGCCAAGATATATACGGACCTGAGCTACTTCACCGCCGACAAGGCGCTCGGACGCGACGCCGCCAAGCTTTTTAACTACATGACCGGCTATGCCACTCCGAAGAAGATGGAGAAGATATTCTTCTCCCCTGTCACGCTTCGCTCGAGGACCCTTGAGCTCATAAGGGAGGAGATGGGTCACGCGAAGGCCGGTCGCCCAGCGGTTATATGGGCCAAGATGAACTCCCTTGTAGACAGCAAGATAATAGACGCGCTGTACCTGGCGAGCTGCGCGGGGGTGCGGATAGAACTTTTCATTCGGGGGATATGCTGCCTGCGACCCGGGGTGGAGGGACTCTCAGAGAACATCAGGGTGAAGAGTATCGTGGGACGTTTCCTCGAGCACAGCAGGGTCATCTGCTTCGGCGCCGGGGAGGGGCTTCCCTCTGATGGCTGCAAGGTTTTCATTTCGTCCGCGGACTGGATGCCCCGAAATCTTGACCGCAGGGTGGAATCTCTTGTTCCGATCGAAAACGCTACAGTGAAAAAGCAGCTTGTCGAGCAGGTGATGGTCGCTAATTTAAGCGACATTGAGAGCAGCTGGGAGATGCGCCCTGATGGGTCTTTCCGCAAGCTTAAAAGCGATGCGGACAGCTTCTCGGCTCACAGGTATTTTATGACCAACCCCAGCCTTTCGGGGAGAGGCAAGGCGCTTGCCGAATCCAGGCCGGTAATGCCGGCTGAGTTTGTGCAGGAATAATTCATGACAAAAATCTCTGCTCCAGCGGCTCCGCCCGGCAGGAGCGGAACCGTTGCGGTAATAGACGTGGGATCAAACTCCATACGTCTTGTGATATACAAGGGACCGCGACGCGCTCCGCTTCCGATACTTGACGAGAAGGTTGTCTGCGGCCTCGGGCGCGGGATGGACTCTCTGGGCAGGATGTCGCTGCAGAGCATGGATCTTGGACTGCGCACCGTGAGACGCTTTGTCGATATAGCGCGTTCGATGAGGGTTTCCGGCATAAAGGCCGTCGCCACCGCCGCGGTGCGCGACGCCGCAAACGGCCCCGACTTCAAAAAGGCCGTAGAGTGTGAATGCGGGATTTCTCTTCGGGTGCTCTCCGGGGTGGAGGAGGCGAGGCTTTCGGCGCTCGGAACTCTCTGCGCCATCCCTGATGCCGACGGCATAGTGGGAGACATAGGCGGAGGAAGCCTTGAGCTTGTGGAGATCCGCGGCGGAAAAACGAAAAATCACGCCACATTGGCGCTTGGCACCATTCCGCTTCTTGAAAGCGGTCTCAGTCCCGAAAAAGCCCGCAAAAAACTTATCGCTCCGCTCCTTTCTGACCTTTCGTGGCTTTCTAACGCGAAAAAAAAGACCTTCTACGCCGTCGGGGGCTCGTGGCGCGCCCTTGCCAAAAAACACATGGACTCAGAGAATTATCCGCTCCGCATAGTTCACGGCTACAGTCTTTCGAGGTCCCGGGCGCTTGAAATGACCCGGGAGGTAGCAGGGATATCTTCGGGTTCGCTTCAGGATCTCTGGATCCTGGGGCGAAACAGGGTGGAGTCCGCTCCTTACGCCGCGGTGCTCATGGAAAGTCTTATAAAAAAAACGGGGGTTAACGGCCTTACGTTCTGCACGTACGGTCTTCGGGAGGGATGCATATACGACGGTCTTTCCCCACAGCAGCGCTCCCTTGATCCTCTGGTTGTCATGTGCGAGGAGATCGCCCTTAAGATGGGCAGATCAGTTGAGGCGGGCAGGACATTTTTCAGGTGGATAGAGGCGGCGGTGCCGGATGAATACGCCGGGGACGCTAGGCTCAGGCTTGCCGCATGCCATCTCTCGGACATAGGGATTTCCGAACATCCGGAGTACCGGGCGGAGCAGGTGTTTCTGAGGATACTTCGGATGCCGCTTGTGGGAATCAGTCATCCCGAGAGGGCAAGGGTGGCTCTTTCTGTGGCGTCCCGGCACGCGGCGATGGGAAATCTGCTTCGCCGATGGGAAGTTTCCGGATTTCTTTCCGATGATGATGTGGAGGAAGCCAGAATTACCGGGCTTGCGCTTCGCCTTGCCTACACTGTTTCGGGAGGTGCTGCGCGGATTCTTGAGAGCACGAGGCTTGAGAGAACAAGAGAGAAGCTTTTTCTGTATATGCCTGATCAGATACCGCATCCTGAAACTGTGGGCAGACGCCTCGGGGCGCTCGCCAAGGCTGTCGGCTGCGATTATGAGACGATTGCGCGGGAGATGCCGGAAGACTGGAAGCAGGTTCCGTTGGGCAAGCTTGCTGAATTGGAGTAAGATTTTTCAGACAGAATGAAACTGCTTAAAGCCATAGACAAACTTAATATGTGGAGAAGAGGCAATGAAAGAGCACCTCACAAGCCGCTGCTACTTCTTTACGCTCTTGCTGAGCAGGCAAGAAACCTAGAGGCGAAATTCGAGTTTTCACGCGTAGAAGAAGACCTCGATGCCCTGCTTAATGAATTTTATAAACCTCTTGGCGGAAGTCGCCAACATCACGTCAATGATCCCTTCTGGCGTCTTCACAGGGATGGAATCTGGATAGTCAAGCATGACGGAGAAATAGGAAAAATAAGGGAAACCAGTTCAGGAAGTGCTTACGTTACGGATCTCAGGAAATACAATGCTACAGGTCTTTTTTCCGAAGAAGTTGTTCAGGAGATAAAAGACAATCCTGAAATTGTTCTGCAAGCCGCTCGGAAGTTGCTTGACAAGCATTTTCCCGAGTCGCTGCATCAAGACATTCTGGAAAGAGTCGGCTTGGATTACAAGACGCTTTCCTCTTCCTCTGAGAAATATACTACCAAAAGAACCAAACGAGACGGTAAGTTCAGGGAGAAAGTTCTTCACACTTACGAATACAGTTGTGCGGTATGTGGTTTCAACCTGTGCATGAAAACTATGCCTGTCGGGCTTGAAGCGGCGCATATCAAATGGCATCAGCATGGCGGGCCTGACATGGAGAACAACGGCCTGGCTCTTTGCGCTACTCATCACAAACTGCTTGATTCAGGAGTGATGACGTTGTCCGAAGACTACAGAATTATTCTTTCAGACAGCATATACGACCCCGACCCGAAAAACAGCTTCATAAGAGAACATCAGAAACGCGAAATCAGATTGCCTAGAAACAGAAAGCATTTCCCAGAAATGGATTACATTCACTGGCACAGGAAACAAGTGTTCAAAGAGCCCGAACTGGTTTTGACTTAAAGGTCGAACCATATAGAATCAATAATCCAAAACAACAAACAAAGGGTTTCTCTGTACCTTGCGGTGAGAAATTTGGCGGGGCAATAATTGCTTATTCAGATATAAGTTGCCCGACAAGGTGAGCTTGGAGGTTACTCACTTGAAGCAGTTCTTTATATAGAGTCATAAATCCTGTATTAGCATACTCGTTTGCGATTTCAACCACCTTTTGTGGGTCAACGGCCACATTTTCTCCTTCCTCGGCAAGTACGAATAACTCAAGATGCGTAATGCGCCAAGGGTCTCTTTGCAATATTCCTCCATCGTTGAACCTAATTCTGTGTGATTGGTCTGGTAACGGTGTCCTAATTCCTAACTCCGCACCGACGTTAAAAGCGTACCACCAAAGGTCAATTTGACGGGAGAAAACTTTATTTTCCTTTGTTCCGACAAGTTTTTCACGTATGTCTCCGTGGAAATCAAGAGGCATCCACAAGTTCGTGTCGCGGTATCTGGTGTTTGTCAATGCTGTTTCTCCTCCCTGTACATGAATTCCCCTTCGTCCAGCCGCCTCTCGCAAATCTTGCATATCTGCCTGTGATTGCAATGGCAGACTCTTACTTTAGGAAGTTCGTATCCCCAATCATTTGCAAGGTCGTTAGGGTAATTGCTGGAACATGAAAGCGTTGATATTTCCCCTGCCCTGTTATCTATCAGGTCTTCTACATCTTTTATTTCCGAGCGGGTCATAAACAACACTACTTGATACGGCAGCTCGTTTTCACAGATGGGCTTCGTAAGCGACTCTACAGCTCTGCGTTTAACATGGCCTGAGGTCATTCCCAATGGTGTGTCTATTATTCTTGGGGCTTCTTTCTCGGCAACTTCCATGAGTGCCCAGATGAATGAGAGCGTCAATGCGCGCTGTGCTGCGCCATTAACCTCATAGTTGTGGTCGAATTTTTCTTCCTCTCTGGATTCTACAATTATATCATAGGTCAGCGCATCTATTCTTACACCCGTATATATTGCGGTATCAGAGTCGGGGTCAGTACCTATAATCTCAAGAAATCTGTCGTTCATAAGTCTAGAAACCCGTTTCACGTAATCGGTTTTCAGACTTTGCAATATGCTACTGGTAAGATTGTTGAGATCGGCCGCCGCAAGCCACCTCCTCTTTATGCTTTTGTTTTTATTCTGACTGCGGATTGCTTTTTCTTCTCTGCTTTTTAGATTTGCTTGACTTTCTTCCAGATCTTCTAGTTCATACTCTAGCCTGTTTCTTTTCTCTGTAAAAGTCCGCACTTTTGTACGATTGGAGTTTATTCGTTTTGTTAATCTTTGAACCTCTTCATTATCAACCTTTCCTAACCGGATTCGTTCTGCTTTCAGGTCAGACTCTTTTCTTGTAAGAGCATCATTGTTCTGAATTAATTCTTCATTCAACCGAGAAGCCTGTTCAGAGTATGAATTCCCTTTTTTGGTCTCTGTTTCCAGCTCCTCATTTTCATTTCTCGCCTTGTGAAAGAGGTCGGTCAATTTGCGGTTAAGTGGTTCCTCTTGCTGTTGTTTTTCTATAAGCTTGCTGACGTTTTTATGGAGGAGATTGCCCTCTAGGAGGCTTTCTCCGCAGATGCACATGCCCAGCTCAAGACGGTCTTTAAGTATCTCTACGGATGTTCCTGGAAGCACATTTCTATCAGCTAGGTCTTTCAGGATAGCTAGACCTTTTTTGAGTTGCTTATCTATAAATCGTCTCGATACCGCCTTTGAGCAGAGCATATCCTTAATGCGACTTCTTATAGTTATTTCATTTTTTTCAAGTCTTTCAATGTCTTGTTCTAATCCGCGTACTCTTGCTCTTATGGAGTCAAGGTTTCCATGTCCTTTTATATCGTCAAGCCTTTGCTCATCTGTTTCTATTTGTTTAATTGCCCCTAACTCTCTTGACTTGGATTTTGTGATTTTGGATTTTGCTTCTTCAATTTTTTCATCAAGACTTTCGAGGTCCTTCTGTATGTTTGTCAGTTCGCTGCTTTCGGAGCCACTTAGTTGCCTTGCGTAGCGTTTTTCCGCGGATGCAAAGTCTTTGTTAATCTGCTCCATATCGGACATGCCCAAAACTTGACGGATTGTCTTATGTACTGCATTTTGGCGCTCCCTTGTGTTGGTCTGGGCATCAGCAATAAATCGTTGTATATCATCGCCATTGGTGAAGAATACATCGGAAAGATTCAAAGGAAACATAGCTGCGAGAAGACCTGTGCTACCCTCATCAATCTTTTTATCTCCTTCTTCGGTGACTTGGAAGAGTCTTGCGCGTTCATTCTTGCGTCGATATTGTTCTTCGCCCGTACGCGTTTCCTCACAAGACCTGATAAGTCTGTAGCGCGTAGGTCTACCCGTAGATATCTCTTCGTTGAATTCCACTTGTACCTGTACGTTGATCGGAACATTAAGGGGTTTGGATTTGGAAGTGATGGACATTCTGGGTATCCCATCATTTCCGTAGAGGGCCCAGCGTAATGCATACAGGAGCGAGGTTTTTCCTGATGCATTCTCACCGCGGATAACGGTTAGGGGTTTTTCCCAGTCAGTAGAGAACTTGATGCTCACATCATCAAGTAGTCTGAAATTTGATATATGGGCACTTTCCAGTTGCATTACTCCTCCTTGTTCTTGATCTTGATAGCAAGTTTGTCTATAAGATCACCTATACGATTGTTGCGTACGCTTTTGTTAGGCTTGTTGCTTAACTCCTGCAATGTGCTCGTGAGAGTTCGTATCAGGTCAGCATGGTATTCTGGATAACGCTCTTCAATTTTTTCTACAGCTATGCCGGCAGCCTTAATTGTTGGTCGTATCGACATTACTTGCATCTCCTATATCTGATTTTCAAGATAACTAATGATTTCATTCGGCCCTCCTGTGTCGTATTCATTCTCAGCGACATCTGCAAAAGAGTTGGCTCGTCTAAGTTCTGACCGTAGCAGCGATTGTGACACATCAGACGAGAAACCAGGTGGAATCACAATAAAATCATATAGATCAGCTGTCGCCTTCTCTGGTGCGTTCCTTAAAATACGCCCACGACGCTGTACCCATTCCCGTTCCACTGTGCTGCTTGCCAGCAAGAAGGCAGTATTTGTCTGTGGCAGATCAATACCTTCGTCTAGTACTTTCATAGCTGTCAGCACCTGATAGTCCTGTCTACCAAAAAGAGTAAGGAAATCTTCCGTCGTTTTGGTTTTCCCTGTTTCTTTAGCAGTGTACTGATGTGAAACAATGCCAATTCTGGAAAGTAATCGATTTACTGCTGTAATCTGACGCTCTTTATCCGGAAGAGGTATAGGTTTAGCTGAGGCATATATTAAGGTTTTCTCAATATTCTGGACACCTATTCGTAGCAGTTCTCTTTCTAATGCCTCGATTTTCGCATCCGCTTGTTCAATGAGAGCACGCCGTTTTCGCAGAAGGCTCTCCACATAAGGAGTCAATCCTATGCTCCTGCCCTCGTCATCCATATGAAACCCGGCTCTTGCAAGTTGCTCGGAGAGTTCCTCATAATATTCCATCTCATCCTCTGATAACCTTACTATTCGCAAGTGGTAACGGTAAGGTACAAGACATTTTGATTCAATGGCATTTCTAATAGAGAATTCAAACACCGGCGGGCCACCGAAGAAATCAAACAGTCTGTCCGTACCGTCCGGATCATACTGACGTATGGGAGTTGCCGACAGTCCTATACGTATGCCGAAGAAATCGGGCTGATTGTTTATAAATGAGTTAGACCCGAGATTATGCATCTCATCAGCGATAAGAAGAAGATGCAACCTCTCTGCGATTCTTTCTAGCCACTTCCGCTCTTCGGAATTACTCTTGAACAAAGCATTCGTCATCAGAATACATTCTGTTCTAGGCCGTGTTGATGTGAAACTGTGTTCCATTCTTTCCAGTTCTTGCAGTCTTCTCTGCTTTGGAGAATTTCCAGAAAGATTGACGGGTTCAATACCAAATTTACGCACATCTTTTGACCATTGACGCAACAGAGGTCTACTTGGAACGAGTATCACAACACAGAGATGCTTTATCTGTTTCTGAAACTTTGCCGCAGCAATAAGCGCCGTACATGTTTTCCCACCTCCGGTGGCGATGGAGAGTATGCCACCATTGTTTTCCATTAGGGAGTCCACGGCTATTCCTTGGTGGGCAAATCTTCCCTCACGCCATACCAGTTTTTCCGGAATCTTTAGGCGCAAGCTGTTTTGATATATCTTGAAGTTCGCAGGAGGTGGTTCAGGTTCCAGCCCAGCTTCATGGTCTTGTTTCCAGGCTTGCCAGAAGTCCGCTATAGTTGGCGGTTCTGGGACTCGGCGGTCCCGCAGATAATTAAGCGCTTTATGAATCTGAATGGTGAGAATGTCCGGCAGTTTGTTTTCCCATTGCTTGTTCCAGCGTTCTTTGAATATTGCCACTCTTTCTGTTGCTCGTTCGCCATCTGACCAAGTGCGGTCCACTGACATCTGTTCACCATTTGCAAGAAGACCTCTCTCAGTTGCATTAGCAGACCCATGCACTGCAAGCCAGTTCTCGCCTGAACGCATAAGCCATATCTTCTTGTGATACATGCCGCTATTCATTAAGGCCACTCTCATATCAAGTCGTCTGCTAGCCACCAGATATGAAAGCGTGTTTACTGTATGGCGTTCAATAGCGGAATGAGAAATAGCTGCTTGTTTAAATAGCTTCACAAGTGAATTTTCTATTACTTGCTCGGGGTTGCTGACTCCTTGTCTTATGGCTTCGCGGTCTTCTGCACTGATTTCAGGTGATGCAAGGAGTTGCAAGGGGATGGATGTTTCGTTGATGAATGCTGCTAATCCTGGTGCTATCTGCGCTAAGCATCGGGAAGAAAAGAAACCTGTACCAATCTTCAGTTCCTCGCAATGCTTCATGGCTGGAATCAGCACCTCGCCTACTATATCATCGTCTGGAATTTCATACGCTGGCAGTATTTGCGACAACTCTGTTTCAAAACTCAATTTTATCTCCATTTCATTTTGTCAAAAAAACTTGTTGTTCAAGCTGTTTCAGAGCCTTGTCCAATCCCGGTGAAATTTTTTCTTCGGGGAGCACCTTCACTACCCTCTCATCTCCTCTGGCTACAAGTATTGAGCGAGTTTGTCCGGACTCGCACCCCAGTGCATCTGCCAGACCCGAAATCTGCCGGGATGCGTCTATTCCCGTTAGGCGTGCCACGGTATCCCAGTTGCGACTACATTCTGGCGCCTTAGTAATTTCTGTGCTGACGGACATGGAGTTCCTATCCAGTACAACTGTCAAGATGTCGCCTTGTTCTGCGCGTTTATCATCTATAAGGGAACGAATTGATCCGAGTGCAGGCCCACTTATGGATGTGTCCGGAAAGGTTACAATGACTTCATTTCCCGATTCGTTGATAAATGAAATGTTTTCATTTGGGCGGACACCCAGTATTTTTCCGGCCGCAAATGTCAAGCGTTGTCCACTGCCTCGCAATATGTCTGGGTTTATTTCCAGTAGCAGTGCCACCCGCCGACTACCAAGTTTGAAGACTCCTTTAGTTTTTCTTAGCGATACATCTTTGTATTCAAAAGGATCGTCGCTTTTTCGCAAGCGTACTAGTTCACCATCGGATATGAACATGGGTGCGTTCAGACAATATGTGCGAGTCGTATTTTCAGGAATATCAAAATTGTTGCTGAGGAGTGACGCAATGCTGTAGATGTGCATTTTCGCACCATTTTCCAGGAGCAAATTGTGGATGGATTTAGCGACTCCAGGATATTCAAAGTTATTCCAGCTACGTAATCCAAATTCGTTGCGGCTTACCCGCACAACACGTTTGTCGGCATCTATTGCGCTTCTGACATAACGTTCCGATGCTTTTTCTTGTCCGTAGTCCATCAACATCCTTATTGATGCAGGCCTTCCTAGTTCGGCAAGCATGGCTACTATTCTGTCTCCTGCTTTTTCCCCTTTTAGATAAAAATGGCCGCTGGGCATTTTTAGAACCTTGCCGTCTTTCATTAGCCATCTTTCGTGCAGAATTTCTGGTAGTCCCCATTGGTTCAGAGCCTGAGTGGTGCGACTTAAGTCAATCTGTCCATTTTCATCAGTAAGAGATTTCAGGTTATTCATTGGGTCAAAACATCTAGCTTGTTTCAGTACAAGCCAGTCATCAACTTGAATGTAACCTGCCAATTTGAGCAAAATAGTTCCATAGTCGGTTACTCCATCTGGAGGTTTCAGCAAATCGGAAACCTGTTCAATTGGTGCTGCTACACCCAGTTTTAGTTCTATGCTTTTACAACGCCACGCTATGGGGCGTCCAATTTCACCTTGCAGGAAAAGATTTAATTTCTCGAACATTTTTTTTTCGATTTGCCGAACCCGTTCTCTGGATAAATTGAACTTGACTCCCATCTCGTGAAGTGTCAGTCGGTCTGTTAATTCAGAATTCATTCTGTTTATGAACATTTTCTTTTCGCGTTCAGGCAGATGTTTCATCCAGTTTTCAAGTATGCTGTATGGGTGAGGTGGCTTGTTTACAAAAGTTTCGAGTTCAAAATCTAAAAATTCTGATAGTTCTCTTGGCTGTACACCATTGAACTGTTTGTTAGAAACTGCGTCTTTGATTGACCGAGCCTCGGTCTCCGCCACCGCCCACAACGCAAAGCTTTGCAATATGTTTAATGCATCACGCATCTTTCCAGATGTTTCCGGTGGGGAATTGGAAGGGGTGAAAGATGTTTTACGGTAGGAATCTGACTGAGTTATGGTTGAACGTTGATGAAAGTGGATTGCGGGGTCGTAGTCATCTTTTTCGCATGAATTGTTTCGCCCGAGTTCTGCACTCTCCATTACACACATTAACTCTATGATGCTGAGCTTGCCAATCCCCCACGCTTCGGTTAACTCTCCCCAGCAAAGAGGTGTTTTAGGACTACAGATCAAGTCCCAATTCTTTTCTTTAAAAAATTTTTTCAGGCCGTTGTACAATCGTTTCCTTAGTGGCAATTTCAGAATCCAAGCACAGGGTATTGCTTGGGGGATGAGTAATGTTCTGTTAGGGAGTTTGGGTAACTCGTACAGCCAGCCGTGAATAGGACGTAGGGAGTTATAGCTTTTGACACCTAGATGTAGATGCCAATCAGTCCCTAGATCAGAGACCAAGACGTCTGAACGTTGCCCAAGAAATCTGGAAACTCTTGATGGCAATTTAAGGTTTCCGAGGCACTCTCTATACTGTATAGGGATCAGAGGACATCTGGGTTGTCCCCATGCGATAGCATTTGAAGGTGAAGAGTACACAATCCCGCTAATCGTCGTACCACCCTCGTTAAGCCAACTTTCTATGAATTCGGACTGAACCCCTTCTTCCATATTTCTTCCTATAGGTGACAGATTGCACAACCATCAAGGTCTTCGCTATCTGGAATTTCGTAACGTTTCTCCAGTTCTTCGACATCTTCAAGAGAGCGACCGTTAACCCAAGTGAATTTTTTGCCGTTTTCTTCCTTTTCGTAAGCCTTGGCTTTTTCAAACAAGTCGGGGTGATTTTCCTTTAATCCCTGCCATTCGCCGATCTGCTGATAGAAGCAGAAATAACATCCCGAGCGTGACCGCCATTTGTAATAGGGAGGCAGTCCGAGACCTGAATCATTGAGCAGAGCCTTAACTTCCTCAAGGCCGATTCCGTCCTCACGGAACGGGTATACGGGGGTGATGTTTCCGGCTGATGACAATATGACGGGTTTTCGCTGCTGGTAACCAGTTCGTTGCTCATCCGCTCTTATTCCTATATAGGAGTAGGCGCGGTCCTCGCCTATCTCAAGTTCGAAAGGTTTTATTTTCAGCATCCTCGTGCACCAGCGTGCCTGGGGGCTTGGAAGAAAACCGCCGTAGTGTTCTTTGAGGTAAACATCAAAGGGAGTACGTCCGCTTTTCTCACGTACGCCTAGGTTCGCCAAGGCGTTCAAGCGCTTGATTTTCACCCCGAAAATTGCCTCAAACCGCTGGATGTATTCATAAGTTTCCCTGAGTTCGGCACCTGTATCGCAGAAAACAAACTCCAAGTCGAGCTGTGTGTAGTTCTCAAGCATATAGATGCCGAGTGCCGTAGAATCCTTGCCTCCAGAAAAAGAAACGATATGACGAGCTTCTTTGTCTTCAAGCGCTTTTTTCATAAGTTCCATTTTCTTTTACACCTCTAGATGGATTCTGACGGCAGTGTTCTTTTTCCCTGAGAAGTTCTCCTATTTTTTCTCTCGCGTTCTCTGACCCAATCATGCTCTGTAACTGTTTGTATAGACGGTGGAAGTTTCTTTCAACAAGAGGAAGAAACGATTTGCTGGGTCTTGGTGTTTCAAGAGCGAGTTGCTCAAGCTTTTTCACAGTTTCCGTAAGTCTCTCGGCAAACTCCCGGACTGTTGAGTCTTTCCACTTGTCAAATCCGTAGCCAAGCAGAATGGAACTTAAGGAGAGAACAAAAGAGGATTCCGTGTATCTGCCTTCGTTTGCTTCGCTGGCCCGCACTAGGACTGCCCTGCACTTGTTATCAAGTTCCGATGGGGTGAAGGCTTTTTCGTCAAAGCACATAGACCATGATTTCGCTTTCTGGAGTATGTCCTGTTTTTCTCCGTTGCCGATGTCAAAGACATTGTTTGCTGCAGAAATGGCTTTCGCCGCATATCCATCCACTATCCCCTCTATTTCGCGACGCAGCTTCCCGATAAATTCTGAAGTGTCTGCGGCAGCTCTTTTGACCCCGGCGAGCCTGGGAAACTCTTTGAGAGCGATGACGGCGGGGTCAGTTTCTTTTCTGAGAACGCGCTGAAATTCCTTAGCCCCGTCGCTTACGTAGCGGGTTTTCAGTGCCTGATCGGGCAACTGAGCTTTCCAGAACTCAAGCGAGTCGTGAAACTGTCGTATCAGGTCATCGTCAACGACCGATTGTCTTCCGTCAAACTGTTCGCTCAATTCGCTCAGATAGCGGCACAGAGGTGGATCGGTTTCCAGGACATCGACAGTGAACTTCTCCGGGCTTGAGCAAAGATCTTCAATCTCGCTTGCCAGTATGTCTGGCAGATATTTGCCCTGCCTCTTTATGACCACTGCTCTGGCGAAAGCTTTAAGTGCTGCTGCCACCAGAATTGGAATCAAGCCTCTGCGCATGCCGTAAGGCGGGAGTTCGAATTTGTCGAAAATTTGCTCTGAAGGAGATTTCCTCATGCCGGCAGTTTCGAAGAACTGTTGCAGCACTCTCCAGACTTGTGCGAGATTTTCATCTTTAAGCTGATTCGGGTCTGACCATTTCCATGTGTTTTTCTGAGAGTGGTAAAGGCCAGTTTGCTCAAGTACCGTTCGATAAATCGCGACATCTGGCGTAGTAGCTTCTCTCTTGTAACCCAGATGAGGTTCTCCGCTTCTCTCCAGAATTCCCAGGATCAGTTTCTTGCGTGCGTTCACAATCGGTCTGCTAATATTTTTTCTTACTATGAGTTCGTTGTTTATACGGGGCGTGGATGGAAAACGTTTGTCCGAAATTTTGGAGAGTTTTTCGTAAAGCTGTCTATCGTCCTTTAATGCCAGCAACTCTCTGCCAGAAAACCACCGCCCTCCGTTTCTTCCAGGGTGAGTGAAATATCTCATGGAGCGTGCTAAATCCTCCCGTGCAGAATCTGTCATGTGGCGAAGTTCTGGCAGTACGAAAGGGTCTGACGCGACTACATCGCTATTGAGCTGTAGTCGCTCGAGGGCAGCAATTTCAAGAGCAATTTCTGTTACCCGAAGCGGGTACATGGGTATGACGAACAAAACCCCGTGATCTGGAGAAGATATAGAAGGTATAAGAGACAGAAGGTCAGATATTTCCTTCTGAGTCTCGGCGATACAGTAAATGATCCGTCCGTCTTCGCCAGGAGCGAGCGAAAGAAGGGAGTGTAAAAGTTCCTTCTGAAACAATTCGTTTGCGGGGACATACCTGCCTTCGAAGAAGCGCCGGACGGCATTTCGGATGTTGTGTGCCACGGGACGCCAGTTCGGTGCCGGGTGTTCTTTGGACAGTACCTCAATTGGTTCAAGCTCCGCTCTGATTCTGGTGATTTCTTCCTTGAGAATACTGCGGATATCGATATCGGTTCCATGCCATACGGAAACATCATCGTTGCGCCTTCTATAGAGAAGAAGCTTGCGCTCAATTAACGATTCAATCGATTTTCTGACATCACTTCGGGATGTTTTCTGAATGTCAGAAACGGCAAACTCAACCAGTGCTTTTTTTACGCGCGAGCGCTCGCCGGAGACTCCGAAGCCGAGGACGGCGACGGAAGACAGAATTTCTTTTTCCATATCGCTATCCACTTTTGAAAGAGCGCTCTGAGTTTCAAGCCACCTGCGGTGGGTGCCTCCGATGCCCGTATCCGTGGACATGGAATCTGAGAAATATTTGTAGAGGTTGGCAAGAGTAGCTGGTTTGTCAAGAGTGCAGTCACGGATAAAAGAGAAAATCGTACGCTCGTTCTGAGCCAGACGTGCCGCCAGACGGGGCAGGGAATAAAGTGCTGCGGGGTGAAGAGGGTAGGAGTCGGCGAAGACTTGCGCTAGTGCGTTTTTGTCTTCAAAAGCTTCGAACAGTCCGAGTTTCAGTGCGTTTTCGGCCTGACTGTCAAATGCGGGAGGTCTTCTGACCCCCCCCCCCTCTCTCTCTCTATTTCTGAGTTGGCTTACTATGGAAGCGATCAACTGATACATTTCCTTGCTGTCTTCAACGCAGTGAATAGTATTGAATCGGCCTTCAATCTTTTTCCAGCTTTCGCGCATGCTCTGGCTCAGGTCATCCGCGTAATTAAGAAAATTCTGATGCATTATCAGTCCGAAGGTAACAGAGGGAGAGTTCTTCCGGGAAGACCATTCGGATATCTGCTGTACAAGCAGGAGTTCTTTCGTGTCTGCTAAATCGGCTAGAGCTTCGAGATGGCGACCGAATTCATCCCACAGAATGGTCAAACGGTCGAGATTTTCACTTGCTGCCCTGCGCCAGACTGCTTCCAACATGTTGATGGTATTCCTGGCGTGATTTCTTGGATGTCTCAGAGAAGGGAAACGCTTTTTTGACTGTCTGAATATTTCGTCGGACACGTGGGGTTCGTGGCCTTCGAGAAATATGGACATGCCCTGAGAGTTGAGTTCCACACGCTCTGCCAGAAAGTTGCCCAGTTTTCGGTCTACGGAGGCTATGCGTACGGTTATTGCGGAGATAACATCGTCTGCCTGCCTGTCGTTTTCGATTAGCATAGCGGCTACTCCGGCGGCCAGAGATTTTCCCGAGCCGTAAGCAGCGACGATCATTGATGTAGGCGACGGGTCTCCTGAGACAATGGCTTTTATAATTCGGGTGTTTTTAGCCGTCGGGTGAAAATGTGCAAACCTTTCCGGGTGATCTGTGTCTAGACGAATATTGATCGACTTGAAGAAGTTCTCTTTTATATTGCTATTCACTTGATTCAGCATAGTGTTTCTCGAGCCAGTCAGAACTCCGGATGTTTCTGATGCGGATGAAACGTTCGCCGCCAAGCTGCCGCAGGTGAATCAGTTTAGAACCGAGCGATTCCTCTGCTACGTCAAGAAGAGCGACAAAGGCATCTGGATCCAAAAGTAAAGTCTTCCCGAGATCTCCCGGTTTTGCAAACGTCTGAGAAAACGGGACATCCACGAATTCAGCTTCTGACTCCTTCGGTATCACAACGGATAAAGCGTAGCACAGTATTTCGGGTGGAATATCTTTTTGACGACGGTTTATCCTGTAGGTCCCAGTCTCTCGAAGCTGGGTTATGAGTCCGAGCGATCTGAAAGGACTTTCCCGACCTTCTTCAGGATCGGCATCTTCTGGCGGTAATATCGTAGCGTAACTGGAAAGCAGGCAGGCGACATCGCGCGAAAGAGTTTTCCGACTCGGAAGCCGCTTCCCTTCAAGAACGAGATATCTCCATATTTCTTCTGCGCAGATAATCCGATCGAATCTTTCAAGCGTGAAGTTATTGAAAAACGTTCTCCATACAACAGCATCTTCTTTGCGGGTTACCAGATTGATGTGTAGGGCCCACCAAGTTCCAGTGCTCAGCATATACGGATCATTATCAAGGATCGCCTTTCCTGTATTTGTTAGATAGAGATGTCTGTTTTTTTTCTTTGTTGTCAGCCCCGTTACCACAAGCCAGTGAAGAATCGATCTAGCCATATTCTTCCCAACGCCAAGACTGTCCGACACAAGCGGGTCATCAAACGCTAACGGATCATCGTTCACTAGGTTGATCCCCTTGGGCAACCATCCTTCACGCACTGCAAATGTTTCGTGTCCGCCGAATCTCATCGCCGATTATTCCTCCAAGCATCTCAGTTCCAGAAGTTTTCCGTAACAATCCCCTACCATGTCCGCGGCCGTCTTTGCTTCCTGCTCTGTGTTAAGCACAGAAAACGAGAATCTCACACTCGCAAAAGCTTCTTCTTCCGAAAGCCCCATAGCCGTAAGCACATGCGAAGGTTCCGGCTTCCTGCTGTTGCAGGCCGAAGTCTGCGAGCAGATTATGCCGTTTCGGTCAAGCTGTGCCATTAACGCCATTCCGTCTATTCCAGGAAATCTGATGTTTGATGTATTGCATACCCGGTGAAGCAAGTCTCCGTTCACTGTAACATTCGGAAAAACGTCTCTGATTCTCTGCTCAAATATATCCCTCAGTTTTTCCATATGTTTCTGCGCTTCTGAAAAATTCTTCTTGCGGATAGCTGCCGCTACGCCGAAACCCGCAATGCCAGGAAGGTTCTCTGTTCCCGGTCTCATAAAATGTTCCTGATCTCCTCCGAACAGCAACGGATGTATATCTTCAATATTTTTGAAGCAGATACCGCCTGCACCCTGCAGACCGTGAATCTTGTGGGCGCTGAATGTGAGAACGTCAATTGGAAGATCGTCGAAATTTATTGGCACCTTACCTGCTGCCTGTGCGGCATCCACATGAAACGGCACTTTACCCCTTCTGCAGGTTTCTCCAAGTTCCCTTATTGGCTGAATCACTCCCGTCTCATTATTCACCCAGTGTATAGAGACCATATCCACTGGTTCACATAGGGCGTTTTCAAGCTCCCGGATATTCACCCTTCCGGCTCCGTCAACTCCTAGGTAAGTGGTTCTGACTCCCTGTTTTTCTAGTGAATGTGCTTTGTTAAGCACAGAAGAGTGTTCAATTTCAGTGGTGACCAGGTGTCTGATTTTCCTTTTTGTTACCCCGTTAAGAGCGAGATTGTTGGCTTCGGTTCCACCTGAAGTGAAAAGAACCTGCTCTTGGAAGGCTCCGACAAGTGTCGCCACGTTTTCTCTTGCCTTTATCAGAGCCTCACGTGCACGTTTTCCTCTCTGATGAGCACTTGACGGATTGCCGTACTGAGACGTAAGAAGCTGGACAACTGTTTCTACCACTTCGGGTCTCGGTTGCGTGGTAGCATTGTTATCCAGATAGATTTCTCGTAGATTACTGTTCATACTCCCTGTCATTTATGATTATACAACAGATTACGGGTTGCGGTAGGTGCTGAAATACTAATTGACAGGCGATCAGGTGTAAACTCTGCCATTCTTGATCGCTACTGCTCCAATGTTTTTCTTCAAGCGTCATGTAACTAACTGGTTACACGCACTAAATCGGCAATAATGCGGTGTCACGAGTTTGAAGTGCATATTCCGAAGGAAACGAGAAATTCAACCGTCCGAATTAATCCAGAATATGCAATATAAAAGCCTAAGTCAGTTCTGTACTTCCCGTCTGCACTGCTTATTTATCACATGCTCAATACGTTGCAGTGCCGGATATTCTCCGAACTGATCTTCAAAAGAAGCCCGAGTAGAAGTCAGGTTCTCAGGCAGCAGGGTGGCCAATTCGTTAACAAGGTGAAGCAGGTATCGCGGTCGTATGTCGCACTCCCCGGCCATCTCTTCCCAATTGCGTCTGACTATGGCATCCGGGTTTCTTTCTTCCCCCACGTATAACGCCAAGTTGTGGTCGATTTTGGGTATGGCCCGGGTGCACACGAGGTCGTAAAAAGGCGCCAGCCGGACCTCCCCGTTGTCCTTGTGGAGAAGAGAGAGATTTTTGACATGGCCATCTGAATTTCCCGCGAGCACGTTGAAGATCTGCCAACGAAGCAGGTGTACGGTATCCGTGGCCGGGTCGCTCGACGTTTCCCGAAGCATTCGTAGACATTCGGCGAAGGGTGGTCCGCCATCTTCCTGGTATTTTTGTTCATGGCCGTATCCGAGCGCTTGGCAGAAGTCCTCCTGATGCTCCCGCTGCACTTCCCCGCCCTCGTCTCGGAACCGGTCGTAGCGCTCAAGGAGCGTGTAGCGGAATGTTTCTATGGAACACAGTTGTATGTCGACGACCGGGAGACCCGCGGCGCGTGCGAGCAGAGTGGAGAAAGTCTCGTAAGCGGTCACGCTTTGGTATTCCGCGGTCTCGAACTTGAGTATGTGGCTTGACGGTGAGTCCCCTCGGGGCAGCAGGTATTCACCTTCCTGCAGGAGAACCGGGAGTTTGTCCTGGGCACCCGCGAGCGAGAATCTCGACTTCTTTTCCTCCGGCCAGGACCATGGCCGTCCGCGCTGGGTGACTAGGGTGGCCAGTTCCTTTTCCGTTATCGGTATATAGCTGCCTTCAGCCGAGGGCTGCTGACCTTGGGGAAGAAGGGACAGGGCGCCTGCACACTCACCGCCGATAGCCCGCAACAGGTTAAAGTCCGTGTTTGACGTCTTGAGTTCGCGGACTATGCGCTCCCTGAAAGCGCCTTCGGGAAGCAGGTTGGCGAAGAACCGATGGGCGACTCCGGCCTCGGCTGTGAATTCCCCGGGGACGAGAGGAATGGTTCGCGAGATGGCGAATCCTCCACCCGAGAGCCAGTCGGGGTCGTAACGGAACCCCATCTGCCCGAAAGTATTTCGCCGCAGACGACCCACGAGCCGCTGTCCGTTCCATACGTTCAGTGTGTCGGGGTCACTCATCAGTTTTTACTCCGTTTTCCAGGAACCGGGACTTGAGGGCTGCCGCTCGGGGCATGATTATGACTTCAAGCCCAATGGTGCGAAGCGCCTTAATTACCTTGCCGATCTCGGCTGTCTCCTTGCCCCGTTCGAATTCGGAGAGAAAGCGGGGGCTCAGATTCCCCAGCCCGGAAACCGTTTCAAGTGTCAGATGTCGGTTTTTACGGTGGGCGCGGGTTATTCCGCCTAATTCTTTCGCTGAGCGGACGATGCCGTATTGCGGGTCTTGTTTTTTCATTATGTCACCAGAAATATTACAGTACGGTAAAAAAATAACTATTCATGTAAAGAAATTCAATTAATAATTCCCGTACATGACAATTCAAGTCGCCAAAAGCATTTAATGCAAGAGAAAATCACGTACGGTAAAAATCTGAAGCTTTATTTCCCAGTCTTCGTTGGGATGGCATAATTTCCGGGTTGAGTTCTGTCAGCTTTTTCTTATATTGCTTACGAAACAATAAGGAGTGAAAATTACATGCCCAGTATGTCCGAACAGATTATGGAATACGCGGAAACCTTGCCCGAAGGGTCGCCTTTATGCCCCAAGGACTTTATGCATCTAGGCGACCGTCAAGCGGTTTACCAGGCGTTTTCTAGACTTACGCGACGGGACAGGCTCATGCGCATATATCAGGGTGTGTACGTGCGAACTATTGAGACCCGTTTTGGGAACCGTCCCCCGGATTTCAACAAGGTTATAGAATTTCTTTCAGAGATGTGGGGAGAAACCATTGTACCCTCGGGCGGCGGCGCGGCAAACTTTCTCGGCCTTACCGATCAGGTGCCGATGCACATGGTTTACCTGACGTCGGGACCCAGTAGGCGTCTATGGTTTGACGCGCTCAGGATAGATTTGCGGCATGCTCCGTCCTGGC
Source organism: Thermodesulfobacteriota bacterium (assembly GCA_965208155.1). GTDB lineage: Bacteria > Desulfobacterota_D > UBA1144 > Nemesobacterales > Nemesobacteraceae > Nemesobacter. The sequence continues at coordinate 695,223 of OZ242322.1, read as the reverse complement.
AGCTCGTAGCACCTAACCGTCCTGCGGGCACTCTAATTCGCGCGTTGACTTTCCTGCACTCTGACGAGATTGATGAAGCACTGAGCAAGATTGTTCCAAGACTCTCAGAGGCCGACACGGAGGAACTCTTAGCTGCGCGGTCCATACTTCCAGAGTGGATAGCGAAATCTTTAAGTGATCATGCAAACAAGCTGCATTCCGGCGGCAATTGACGTGATTTCTCGGGAATGTGTAGTATTACTGCTGGAGTCAGAGAATGTCTGTTATTGCGGTGCCTGAGGTTTGCGGATGAGTTATTTTTGTGCCCCGCGGGCTGTTTGCGCCATGAGGGTTTTAGACGATGATTTCGGAACAAGAGATAATAAGAGCTGTCGGCAAGCCCGTTTTTCTCCGGGGTGAAAACTATTTCAAAAGAGCGAAGGTTCTTTCGCTTCATGCTGAAGCCCCAAACCGGTTCAAAAGCCTGGTTTCCGGCAGCGGGAGAAATATCTACCGCCAGAGCGTCACTGTGGTTTACTCCCCGGGCGGCGGACTCGCTCGGCTCAAGGGGGAGTGCTCCTGCCCCGTCGGTTTCAACTGCAAACATGTTGTCGCGGCGTTGCTCCACGCCTCAGGCGGCCTTTCTCCCGATATTCCGCCGGGCGGCGCAGAGCGGGAACCTCTGTCTGTTCATGTGGAACCTGAACTCAGGGAAAACGCGGAGAGGATTCTCTCCGGGCTCGGTTTGTCTGCCGCTGACGCGATCAACGAGTTCTACAGGCAGGTTGTTTTTCATAACGGGTTGCCTTTTTCGGAAGCTACCCGCGAGAAAGATCGCAGACCTGCCCGCAAGCAAAAAAAGACTTTCACCAGCTATGATCCCCCCGGGATCTGCGCCGGGTGGTGATGCATCCCGGTTCCGCTCGGGAAGGTGCGCGCGTCATTTTCACCGCCTCAATCGTAAAGCCGTTTCTTCCTTAAACTGACATTGAGTCATCAGGGTGATATGGAGCATGCAAAAAATAGTAGAAATAAAATTCGGTTCCCATTTATACGGCACCGCGACGAAAGATTCGGATACTGATATAAAGGCCGTTTATCTGCCTTCTCCGCGAGATATCCTGCTTCAAAGAGTACGACCGGTTATTTCTGAATCACGTCTCAAGGCCCCGGGTGAGAAAAACACGACTGAAGATGTGGATTACGAATCCTACAGTCCGGAGAAATTCCTGAAACTTCTTGCCGAAGGCCAGACCGTTGCCCTTGATATGCTGTTTGCTCCGAATTCATCTATGCTCAGAGAGCCCGGTCCGGTCTGGGAGAGCATTAGAGCGCTTGCGCCCAGGATTCTGAATAAAAAAGCCGCGTCATTTGTGAACTATTGTCGCCGCCAGGCGAATAAATACGGAACGAAAGGTTCGCGCGTGGCTGCCGCAAGACAAGCGCTGGAATTCCTGACACGAGCCGAAAAACAGCATGGACCTTCTGAAAAACTTGTCCGCGTCGCATCCGGGATAGAGAAATTAACTGAAAGCAGCGAGTTTTTAATCACTGGAGAAGTCCCACATCCCAATGGCCGCATGTCTCCGTATTTTGAGATTTGCGGCAAAAAAGCGCTGCTTAGCGCGTCTGTTCAATCTGCCCGCGCCATAGCGCAGAGTTTGGTGGATGAGTATGGAGAACGGGCGTTAACTGCCGAAAAAAACGAGGGTGTCGACTGGAAAGCCCTGTACCATGCCGTGCGGGTTGGATATGAAGCCATTGAGTTTTTATCCACTCACAGAATTACTTTTCCGCGTCCCGAAGCTGAACATCTGCTTGCCATAAGACAGGGCAGACTGCGATTCGCGGAAGTATCTCAGGAAATAGAGACCCTGCTTGAGGATGTGGAAGCTGCCGCCCGGATATCCACGTTACAAGAGACGTGTGACGATCGGATTATTGATGATTTTATAGAAAACCTGCACAGAAAAATTATTGTTGCGGAGCTTGGTTATGATTGAGCGTTCAGGCGTTGCGGAAACAGCTTGCACTCACATCAGCGGGCAGCTGAACACAGTGGAGCAGGAGCATAACGTCCGGGTGATAATTGCCATTGAATCCGGAAGTCGCGCATGGGGCTTTCCGTCAGAAAACAGCGATTATGATGTCCGGTTTGTTTATGCTCGTCCTGTGGATAGTTATCTGTCGGTTAAGCCGTTTAGGGATACTATCGAAACTCCCTTGATTGATGACCCGGAACTCGGCGTGCCGCTTGACCTCGGAGGGTGGGATATACGGAAAGCTTTGCAGCTTGCCATAAAATCAAATGCCGTATTGATTGAATGGCTGAGATCACCGGTGCGTTATATGGAAAACACGGCTGCGTCTGAGAAGCTTCTGCGTTTTGCGGAGTCATGCGTCAATTTGAACAATCTTGCCTATCATTACAATCGTCTTGCGAGGAACTCATGGGACAGGATTGAAGAAAGACAAAGCAATCCGGAACTGAAGCTTTACTGCTATGCCCTGAGGCCTGCGCTCGCGCTTGAATGGGTAAAGAAATCGGGAGATATTCCGCCAATGGATATGCACAGCTTGTGCAGTGATTCATCATTGGACGAAAAACTTCTGGGGGAAATAAAAAAACTGCTGGTGCTTAAATCTGGCTCCAATGAAGAAGATATTGTTCCGAGGAATGATTTGCTGGATGAATTCATCACATCTGCGTTGGAGAAAAAAGTTGAGAAACACAAAACAGATGGCACCGATCAGGAAATCTTGGAGAAGGCGGATCAACTGTTCAGGAATCTGATAGGTAAAAGCAGCTGAAAGCGTAAAGGATTAAAACTCAGCGCGCGGGGAGACCGGTCGCAATCCCCGGTCAGTAAATCGACATGCGACTGCGAAGCCCGCGACGACAAAAAGCGCTATAAGGGCCGGAAACGCGGGCAGGCCCCCCGGAACCACTTTTATCTCTTAAGCTTGTAGCCAGCTTCCACCATGTCCCAGGTGTCTTCGGTAACGCCCTGTTCGCGAAGCTTGTTCTTCTGAGTTCTCTGCGTTCCCGTTTTCGGAAATGAGTCGACAAACCGGATAAACCTCGGGATCATGAAGTAGGGCATTCTCGGCTGCAGGTAATCCATCAGCTCCGGGGGATCTATCTCTTTTCCTTCCTTCGGAATCACGAGCACCATGAGTTCGTCTTCCGCGTATTTCCCGGCTTCTGACTTTATGCCTATCGCGGCCGACTCCTCGACGTCGGGGTGGGAGTTGACGATTTTTTCTACCTCAAAGGAGCTTATGTTCTCGCCCCTTCTTCTTATGTAGTCCTTCACCCTGTCGACAAAATATATGTAGCCGTCTTTGTCCATTCTTCCCGCATCGCCCGTGTGGAACCAGAAGTTCCTGAAGTCCTCGACTGTTTTCTCGGGCATCTTGTGATAGTAGTGAAGCATCACGTTCGGTATCCTGGGGCGCACTATGATTTCTCCTATGGCCCCCCTCGGCACTTCCTCGTCTGTTTCGGGGTCGGCGACCTTTATCTCGTAGTTTGGGGCTTCCTTTCCGCAGGACCCAACCCTGAAAGGCTCTCCGGGCCTCATCCACGTGCACTGGCCTATTTCCGTCAGACCGTAGCCTTCCATGAATTTTATCCCGAAGCGTTCCATGAACTCCTCTATCATGTCGTGGGGGGCGGGTGAGCCGAGAACGAGCTTTATTCTGTGCTGCCCTTCCTCCGGTACGGGAGGTGTGTTCCAGAGAAAATACGACATGGTTCCCACGGTATTGAACTTCGTCACCCCGTGGTCTACCATCCATTTCCAGAAACGGCTTGAGCTGTATTTCTCCTCCACTACGGTTTTCGCCCCTTTTATCAGCGCCGGGTAGACGGTCATCACCATGGCGTTTGAATGAAAAAGCGGAAGGCACGTGAAGCACACATCCTCGGGGCCGACGTCCATTATCTCTGCGTAGTTCCTGGCGCTGCTGTAATCGGCGGCGCAAGGTCTCATGACCCCCTTTGAGCGCCCCGTGGTGCCCGAGGTGTACATGAGCCTGGCGTAGTCCATAAAGGTAACCTCGACGTCCGGTTCCCTGCCCGGACCCGAGTTTATGAATTCCGAGTAGGAGATCATGCTTCTGTGCCTGTATCCGTGTTTTCTGAATTTCTCGCCCCCGCCTCTCGTCCAGACTATCACGTGGCGAAGCCCCGAGAGCTGCTTGGCTATGGGTGGCATCCGGTCAAGGTACTCTTCAGCTATAAAGAGCACCTCGGCGTCTGAGCTTGTGATTATGTATTCAAGAAAATCCATCTTGTAGGCCGTGTTTATGGGTACCATCACTGCTCCCATCTTGAGGATTCCGAACCACGTTATTACGTAGTCATCGGAATTGGGCATGTAGACGGCGACCTTTTTCTGCTTCTCAACCCCGAGAGAGCAAAGCGCGTTTGCCACGCGGTTAGCGAGACGGTTTGTCTGGTAGAAGCTAAGCGGTTTTTTATAGCCGAACTGAAGAAAGGGCTTTTTGCCGAGCTTCTTCGCCTGTTCGCGAAGCACCCTGGGAAGCACCCAGGCGGCCCTGTCTTCCTTTGTGTACCAGTTGACGTCGAATTTCCCGTTCTCGCGCTTGTAGGTGACGGGATGTGTGAGGTCCTTAGGTTTTTTTCTTGTCATTTTTCTCTCCTTATTGCGGCGGGGGTGTAGGGTTAAAGGGTCAGGTCTTTTCTTTAATCAAACTCCTCTCCAGCCGGTTCCGCTTCGGGTTTTTTCTTTGCGAATATCTTTGCGATAATTATTCCAAGCTCATAGAAGATGAAAAGGGGAATGAGCATGAACATCATGGATACGGCGTCTGTGGTAGGGGTGATGAAGGCGGCGAGAATGGCGTTTAGCAAAAGCGCGTATTTTCTGTTCCTCGCGAGAAATCCCGCCGTTACGAGCCCGAGCCTTGAGAGGATGAAGATCACGAGCGGAAACTCAAACACGAGCCCGAAACCTATCATAAGCGCCGTGAGGAACGACAGTGCTTCCTTTATGCTGGGAAACGCCTTTACGTACTCGGTCGTGTACTCCCCGAGCAGAAACCGGAGTCCCTGCGGGGCGGCGATGAAGTAGCAGAAAAGCGCCCCTAGGATGAAAAACAACGTTCCGAACGTTACAAGCGGAATGACGACCCTTCTTTCCTTCTTGTAGAGCGCCGGGGAAACAAAATGCCAGGCGTTGTACAGAATGAACGGAACAGAAAGGAAGAGGGAGAAAAACAGCGATACCTTGAGATAGGTGATAAATCCTTCGGCCGGGCGCGTGAATATGAGGGAGCTTCCCTCGGGCAGGCTCTTTATTATGGGTCCCATGAGCAGGGTGAAGAGCTGTTTTGAGAAAATATAGCAGGGAATGAAGAAGACAAGTATCGGAATCAGGGAGTATATGATTCTTTTTCTGAGTTCTTCTGCGTGCTCAAGAAAATTCATGCCTCTTTCTTCTTTCATTGCGGCAGGTTAGGTTAACCCAAACCGCGGTTTTTAACAATTTTACGCTTCCCCGCGGGTTCTGCCCGACCGCTCCCGAAACACTGCCGGGCTGATTGACATTGTCTTTTGTTTAACTATTATCTTAGTGGTTTTTATCCCGCCATCCCGGAGGAATCTCTTGAAAATACTGATAACTGACGGACTTGCTAAGCAGGGCCTTGCGCTTCTTAAAGCTGCCGAAGGGGTCGAGGTTGACGAGAGAAAAGGCATCTCTCCCGAGGAGCTTAAAGACATAATAAAGGACTACGAAGGCCTCGTGGTAAGAAGCGCCACGAAGGTTACAAGGGAAGTCATAGAGGCTTCGGGCGGCAGGCTCCGGATCATAGGACGCGCCGGAATAGGGATAGACAACATAGACCTTGACGCAGCGACCAGAAACGGGGTAGCCGTTATGAACACCCCCGAGTCAAACTCGATAACCACTGCGGAGCACACCATTGCGCTGCTGCTTTCCCTCGCCAGAAGGATTCCCCAGGCCCACTCCTCGATAAAGTCGGGCAAGTGGGAGAGAAACAAGTACAAGGGGGTTGAGGTCTACGGAAAGACAATAGGGCTTGTGGGCCTCGGAAACATAGGAAAGCTGGTGGCCGAGCGCGCTATGGGTCTTAAGATGAAGGCGGTTGCGTACGATCCTTACTTGAGCAAGGAAGCCGCGAAGAAGCTCAGCATCGAGCTTGTCTCCCTCGATGAGCTTTTCCGTCACTCGGACGTTATAACGGTGCACACGCCCCTTACGGATGAGACCAGGGATCTTATAGACTCTCGGTCTTTTTCGAAGATGAAAGAAGGGGTGATAGTGATTAACTGCGCCAGAGGGGGGATAGTGAACGAGGCGGATATGGCTGAGGCTCTTCGCGAAGGCAAGGTTGGAGGGGCGGCGTTTGACGTTTACACCTCAGAGCCCATAGACCCTGAGAACCCCGTTCTCTCAATCGATGAGAACATAGTGCTTACCCCGCATCTCGGCGCTTCAACGGAAGAGGCTCAGATAAAGGTCGGGACCACCATGGCGGAGCAGCTTATAGATTTCGCGCAGAAAGGGGTCGTCAGAAACGCGGTTAACATGCCGTCGCTTACAACGGAGCAGCTTGCCGTCATGGGGCCTTATATGTCAATCTGCGAGAAGATAGGCAGCCTTCACGGGCAGCTCTGCAAGGGCGCGGTTCGCACAATAGAGGTGACTTACGAGGGCGAGGCGGCCGAGATGGACTGCAGTTACCTGACGGTTTCCGTTCTGAAAGGCTTTCTCTCGCACATAATGGATATCTCGGTGACCTACGTTAACGCTCCGTCGATAGCCGAGGAAAGAAAGATAAAGGTGGTGGAATCAAAATCCGCGGCCATGAGCCAGTACACAAACCTCATTACCGTGACTGTTACGACCCGCGAGGCGACCAACGAAATTCTGGGAAGCGTTTTCAGCGGTAACCACGGAAGGATAGTCGGAGTGAACGGGGTCGAGATCGACGTCGTTCCCGAGGGGTTTCTGCTCGTGAGCCACAACTACGACCGCCCGGGCTTCATAGGTTCCATGTGTTCTGTTCTCGGGAAAAACGGCGTAAACATCGGTCGGATGCACCTTGGAAGAAAATCCGCCGGCGGGGAAGCCATAGTTTTTACGAACGTCGACGCAGAGGTCAGCGAGGAAGTCATCCAGGAGATTTCCACCGTAGAGAACATTATTTCTGTAACCCAAGTCAGTTTTTCAGATGAGTAAATTTCTGACACTGCCAGAAGGCGTCAAGGATTTCGGTCCCGTCAAGGCAGAGAATCTCAAGCGGATAGAGAACGTGCTCCTTGAAGAGTTTTCCTACTGGGGTTACAGGAGGGTTATAACTCCTCTTTTCGAGTATCTTGACACCATGTCTGCGGGTATCGGGGAAAACTTCAAGCACAGATTGATGAAGTTTGTCGATCCGCACACGGGTGAAATCGTGGTGCTGCGCCCCGACATTACTCCCCAGATCGGACGTATGGTCGCCACGCGTTTAAGCGATCATCGCTACCCCCTCAGGCTCTGCTATTCCGGAAGGGTGGTGAGGTACGAGGAGAAGGGCAGCGGCAAGGAGAGGGAAGTCTTTCAGCTCGGCTGCGAGCTTCTGGGGCTTAGTTCGACTGAAGGGGATTCAGAAATAATCGCGCTGGCTCTAAGATCGCTTAACCGCCTCGGCTTTAAAAAAATAACCCTGAACCTCGGGCATACGGGCATTCTTGATGCTGTTCTTCGCGACGCCGGAGAGATAAGGGATGAGCTTTTGCAAGCGCTTGTAAAGAAAGATCAGGAGTGGATAAGAAGGATAGTGGAACCCTCCGGGATTCCCACGGACGTAAAAGATGTTCTTTTCTCCCTTTCTGATTACTACGGCGATTCCGATATCCTTCGCAAAGCCGCCCGCAACGAGAGATTCAAGCCCTGTATCGAGGAAATCGTCTCCGTGATCTCCGTGCTCAATGAATACAATATCGAATGCGACATATCGGTTGATCTTGTGGAGGTAAAAGGTTTTGAGTACTACACCGGAGTCACTTTCGAGGTAATATCATCCGTGGCTCCCACTTCCCTGGTGACGGGAGGCAGATATGACGGCCTCATCAGCCGCTACGGGCGGAGCGTCCCCGCGGCGGGATTCGCGATAGATGCCGAGGCGCTTCTGCAGAACACCAAGAGCAGCGACGGTGAGAACCAGGTCCATTTCATAATAGTGCCCAAAAGCCGGGATCTCAGAGGTGATGCCATAAGGCTTGCCGAGTGGCTGCGCTCAAGCAGCTTCAAGGTGATACTTGATTTAAACGGAAGCTACGCGGACATGATCGATTCCAATGATTTTTTCGAGGGGGACGGCTCGTTCGCCACATATGGGGTCATAAAGCTTGAATCCCCTTCCGAGATGAAGCTGGTCGAATCCCGGACCGGGTCCATCAGGGAATTCTCCAATCTCGAGGAACTTCTTACCGGAGGAGGTCTCTAGGCTTGCCGAGCATAGTGGTCCTGGGTACGCAGTGGGGGGATGAGGGCAAGGGAAGGATAGTAGATCTCATAGCCTCGAGGACCGACCTGGTGGTGAGATACCAGGGTGGGAACAACGCGGGCCACACCATCGTCACTGACGGGAAGAAGATCATACTTCATCACGTGCCCTCGGGCATACTCAGGGAAAACAGCCTGTCTCTTATCGGAAACGGGGTGGTCGTTGACCCCAAGGTGCTGATCGCGGAAATAGACGCGCTAAGAAGCGCCGGGTATCCGGTTAGCCCCTCCAATTTTCTTGTGAGCGAAAGAGCCCACGTGATAATGCCCTATCACAGGGAGATAGACATGCTTAGGGAGAAGCGGCGCGCAAGCGGAAGGAAAATAGGCACTACCGGCAGGGGGATAGGCCCGGTCTACGAAGACAAGTACGCAAGACGGGGCGTAAGGATGCTTGATCTCACTGAACCCGAAGCCTTTCGCCGCAGACTCGTTTCTGTCATGGCCGAGAGAAACGCCTATATCGAGAAGGTTCTCGGGTCGGAGCCCCTTTCGCCCGAGAGCGTGTATGAAGAGTATGTCCGCTACGGCGAGGTTCTCGGACCTTTTATCTCGGATGTCTCAGCGATTGTCCGCAGAAGCGGCGATGAGGGCAAGAGTATCCTTTTCGAGGGAGCTCAGGGCTCGCTTCTCGATATCGATTTCGGCACTTACCCCTACGTCACGTCATCAAATGCGGGTCTTGGAGGCGTGTTTTCCGGAACCGGAGCGGTGCCGGCGCTTGTAAGCTCCATAGTTGGAGTTACTAAGGCGTATACCACAAGGGTCGGGGAAGGCCCCTTTCCAACAGAGGAATCGGGCGAGATACAGGATGCGCTCAGAAGGGAAGGGGAGGAATACGGGGCCACCACGGGAAGAAGCAGAAGGTGCGGTTGGCTCGATGCGGTCGCGCTTAACTACGCGCTGAGGACAAACGGTGTAACCGCCATTGCCCTTACGAAGCTTGACGTGCTTTCCGGTTTTGAGAAAGTAAGGATATGCACGGGCTACGGATATAACGGGTCGATCACGAAGGAATTTCCCGCTAGTCTCTCCGCTCTTGAGAACTGCGAGCCCCTATACGAGGAGATGGAGGGGTGGGATGAGGATCTGGAGGGGATAAAGAGCGCAGAAGAATTGCCCCCAAACGCCCTTCGTTTCATAAAGAGGATTGAGGAACTGACCGGAGTTCCGGTCTGGATCGTTTCGGTGGGACCGCAGCGCGACATGTACCTGGAGCTAAGCGACTGCGTATTTTCCCGCTAGTCAGTTTTTCTTCAGAACCTTGATCGTCTGCGCCTCAAGCCTGGGGTCAAACCTGTTCTCAGAGGAGATGAAGTTGCTGTCGAAAAGGCCCGCAGCTTCCACTATTTCTCCCTCGGCAAAAGAGGGCTCTTTTTCCCAGACGACAGTTATGTAGTTTCCGTCGCTGTCGGCCAGCTTGAAGGTCGCCGATTCTGCCGGTTCCCCCATCGTCTCGATCTCCCAGACTTTCCCCCTGACGCGCACTTCCTGCATCGTGTATACCGAGGGGTTAAGCACGAGAACTGCCACGGACTTGTCGGCCGAGACCAAGGAAGTTGCCGGGTTCTCCCATCTGGTGCATGAGGGAGCAAGCAGCATGGCTGCGAGAAGAAATACGGCGAGTGTTTTCATCTGTTTTCTCCTGTTAATGGGGTACGTCAACTGAAATTATCCTTAATTTGTTCGTACGCGTCTATTATTTTCATCACGAGCGGATGTCTTATGACGTCGGTTTTCGAGAAATTGACGAACTCTATCCCCTTTATTCCGGAGAGAATGTTCATGGCTTCGATTAGCCCGGAGTTCTGTTCCCGTGCAAGGTCTATCTGGGTGATGTCTCCCGTTATGACCGTTTTTGAGCCGAATCCGAGCCTTGTAAGAAACATCTTCATCTGTATTGCCGTTGTGTTCTGCGCTTCATCGAGAATTATAAACGCGTCATTCAGCGTTCTTCCTCTCATGTAGGCTATCGGGACGATTTCAATCATGTTTTTCTCGATCAGCCTGTTTGCCTTCTCAAATTCCATCATGTCGTAGAGAGCGTCGAAAAGGGGCCGCAGGTACGGATTCACCTTTTCCTGGAGATCGCCGGGGAGAAATCCCAGCTTCTCCCCCGCCTCCACCGCGGGCCGCGCGAGCACTATTCTGTTTACCTTCTTGTTCGTAAACGCCGAGATGGCCATAGCCATCGCCAGGTAGGTTTTTCCCGTCCCAGCTGGCCCTATTCCGAACACCATGTCGTTTCTTCTTATGGCATCGATATAGAGTTTCTGATTTATTGTCTTGGGGCTTATTATTTTTTTTCGTACGGATATGCAGACAGTGTCGAGGAATATCTCTTCAAGGGACGTGTCTTTCTGGCTGAGGAGCCTCTTCGCTATCTTTATGTCTGAAGGCTGGAGAACATATCCTTTCTCTATAAGAGAATACATCTGCCCCATGAGCATGCCCGCTTCCGCGGTCCTCTCTTCATTCCCCTTGAGAGTGATTTTGTTGCCCCGGGTGTGGATGCTTATATCGAATTCGTTCTCTATTTCCTTGAGATTCGAGTTAAGTTCCCCGTAGAGGACCTTTACCGCTTCAATGTTCTCAAGTTCAAGTTCCCTGATTCCGTCCATAGGCACCTAGGCCGCCGCGCGGGAGAAATTCCGCTTCGTGTGTAGAATCTTTATGGCATCCACCCGAAAACGATACTGTACAACTTGGCGTTTCACTTGTGTTTATTTTCCCTTTTTTTAAGGTTTTTCTCAACAGTTGCAGAGGGGAAAACATAGAGAGTCATCTCACCGCTTCGGCGGCTATATGGCCTGCGAGTTCCGTTACAAATACGCAGAGGTCGGTGGCCTTGCTCATCTCGACGTATTTGCCGGTACGTGCAGCCGAGCGGGGAGACATCAGAACACAGGCAGCCGAATAGAGTCGTTCCTGAACCATCTTCTTGCAGAATATATCATAGCGGTCCGCGTAGGAAGCGTTCTGAAAATCCGGGAACATCTGGAAGTGGGGAGACCGATTTCTTACCGCGGTTGCGGTTTTTCTCTCGCAGTTTGCAAGATCAAGCGCCATAGTCTTTCAGTTTGCGGTTCCGCAGAAGGCAAGGCGTTCACTCCTGTTCATGCCGTATAACTCGAAGATTGCTTCATTGCGTTTGCCGACGTCTCCGTTTTTAATTGCCGTGACAAGTTCACAACGAAGATGCTCCGGCACATCTTTCCACAACGGCACGCATATGCGACGCAGGTACTGAGCCTGAAAGCGGAGATATCCTCCGCGCATTTTCGTTGAGTAGGTGTTTACGAACAGTTCAGCGATACCTGACTGCAAAACGGCCTGCAGCACTTTCAAGTCCCACTGTTTCGAGGTTATGTAGTAGAGGTTATGGTGCGGGTAAAATATCCCGTCTTCGTGTACTATCTGGGCTTCTCCTTTGATGTCTGGAATTAGCAGTTTCGGTTGTTTTGCCAGTGCTGGATAGATGCGGTCAATTGTTCTGTACCAGCTATGCGGGCTCTTCTTGGAGATATGACGTTTTCTGATTTCATGCTCATAGCGACTAAGATAGCCTGCCAGCTTCGGGTAGTCGTCTAAAGAGACAAGACCACCTTCATCGTTAAACGGATTAATGACACCGTATCCCTGCCACCGCACTTGGCCCGAGACAATGTCGCGCGTAGTGACAAGGGGAAGCTTGCGGTACTCCTCCACGTCAAGTGTGTCAAACGGCGCGACGAAGAACTTGTCCGCACCTGTGGCTACTCCGATTCCAACATTACATCCGGCATCTTTGAGTGAAGGAAATTCTCGTTCAATCCGCCGTACTAAAGCCAAACTGTCAGACGACTCCAATATCCACGGTTCGGTGCCTGTTGTGACTCCGCTGATTTCTTCCACATCTTCTGTGTTGGTCGGTTGGGCAGACAACATCTTTTGAGATAAAACGGCCAGACAGTCGGCGCTGATCTCAGGTTGACGGGCAAGACGAGTCGGACCTGAAGGCTCTTTGGAGATGATTGTTATCGCCGGATAGGCAATGACATCAGAATTGAAAGCGGGCGTATCAACCATGTCCACGTAAAATTTCAAATGATAATTTTCTGCCACCAGTTTACGAAGAGGTCCCCCGTAGCGGTTTTTCATCCACCTGTCCGCGCAGATAAATCCCAGCGTTCCACCTCTTGACAATAGTGACAGGGACTTTTCAATAAATGGAATATATATGTCCGCACGGTCAAAGATCGTGGTGAACCGACGTCGGTATTCCTTCATCAAGATGTCGGGAATCATTTCATGTCTTACATAAGGCGGGTTGCCGACCACATAATCAAAATGATCATTTATAGATTCCAAGAGAAAGTCGCCTCGGGTTAACCACTTGTTCAGCAATGCGGTCCGAGTCTCTGCGGCAAGTTTTTCCCGGGAGAGAATGTTGTCCAAACGCCTGCGAGTTCTTTCAAAGGTAGCGTGATGTAGTTCCACTCCACAGACAGCATCTTGCAGGACAGTGTCGGGAACTTCAGAGTTGCGCCAAGTAGCCAGAAGACGTTCCACGGCTGCCAGAAGGAATTCCCCATCGCCGAAAGAAGGTTCAAGCAGACGCTGCTTATAAAGCACCTTGTCAGTTGTGTACTCTGTCAGATCGAGGATGAAATCTACTACTTCACGACGGGTTGTAACCGCACCGCGCTCCTTTATCCCGCCCTCTGCCATTGTTGTCGCTTCAGCTTCAGCAGTATAAATTCCGGGCAAAAATGGTTGGCGTGTGAAACGGATTGCTTTGGCCATTATTTCAACTCGATTTGTTTTCCTCCGATGACATATGATCAAATTCAGGATTCGGAACCAAGACTTGCTAACGGAACTGACGTGAAACGTGGATGGTTTCTTGTCTCATCGTTATTACCCTCTCCGACTGCGGCCTCAAGCGAGATATCTCTGTTTTTTTTTCGGGAATAACGCACCCTGATCCTGACGCAGAACTATTAAAGATATTACCATGCTTCGGGAGAAATACATTTGGATGTATAGGGCAACTGCTTCCTTATCCAAACCGATTCTGGTCAGGGCTTCTCTATAAAAAATGGGATTTCAGGTGAGAATGTTTTCCACCGGAACCGACAATTGCGTGTATGATGCCATTAACTGTTTTTCGGATGTTTTTTTAAGGAATCGCAAGCGGGTCCGGGTAAATCAGCCTGTATCCGAGAGTTCTCTTCAGTTTTTCGTTCGAGACTATCTTGTACTCCAGGGGATTCTCCGTTTCGAAAAGCGGCGGCGGCATTCCGTATTTTCGGGCTTCGAGCGAATAGTATTCCCTTCTGGTCGGATGCTTGTCGCAAGTGGCGTTAAGCACTGTATTTCTTACGTCGAGATCTATTATGCTCTTCACGATTCCTATGCAGTCATCACGGTGTATGAGGTTAATGGGGCAGTCGGGGTTCAGCACCAGTTTTTTCCTTCTTATCGATTTTATGGGAGCTCTGTCGTAGCCTATGAGTCCCGAAAAACGTATCACGGTCGTATCGAATTCAGGGTTGTTCATTAAAAGCTTCTCCACGCGCAGAAGAGCCTTTCCCGACGGTTTGTCAGGATGAAGGGGATCCTCTTCCCCCACGACTCCGTTTGTGTTTGGGTAAACGGAGGTTGAACTGGTGAAAATGACCATTTTCCCCCGGGGGTTCGATATCGCCTCGATTAGGTTTTCAATCTGTTTTTCGTGGTAGGTCTCGATATCGTCTCTTCGCTCGGGGGGGAAATTTATGAAAAGAACATCAGAGGAGAAAAATTCATCCGCCCTTTCTCCCTTTACCTCGGGGGCTATATCTATAAGATAGGGTTCTATCCCCTTTTCCGAAAGGACGGGGAGTCCCTCGGGACCTCTAACCGATCCTCTTACCGAAAAACCCGCTTCCTTGAGAGAGAATGCGAGCGGCTCTCCGAGCCAGCCGCAGCCAAGGATGCTGACGGTCTTCACTGGTTTCCCTCCGCCTCCCGCTGCGTTATTTTACGCATGACTTCCGCTCTCTGCTCGTCTGAATAATCCTCCCAGTTCGCTATCTCGTCGCTTGTGCGAAGGCATCCGACGCAGAGTTCCGTGTCCTCGTCCATTATGCATATGCCGTTACATGGAGAGCTTGTTTTTGCCAAAGCGCTATCCTCCGCAGAAAAGCTTGAGCATCTCAAGATACTTTTCGCTTGTTTTTCTCACTATCTCGGGCGGAAGCTCGGGAGCCGGGGGGTTCCTGTCCCAGCCCGTTTGCTTGAGGTAGTCCCTCACGAACTGCTTGTCAAAACTCATCTGCGCTCTGCCGGGGGCGTAGTCCGCAAGGGGCCAGAACCTTGAAGAATCAGGCGTCAGGGCCTCGTCTATCAGGATGAGTTCTTCAGTGTCGCTGTCTATGCCGAACTCGAATTTCGTATCGGCTATTATAATCCCCTTCTCCTCGGCTATTTTCGCGGCGGCCGCGTAAATCTCTATGCTTGTGTCCCGTACCATGTCCGCCAGTTCCCCGCCTATCATATCGCGCACTCTCCCGAACGATATGTTCTCGTCATGGGTTCCCTGCTCGGCCTTGGTCGACGGGGTGAAGATGGGTTCCGGAAGCTTCTGCGACTCAACGAGGCCTTCTGCGAGGGGTATTGCGCAGACGGAACCGATTTTTTTGTATTCCTCCCACCCCGAACCGCTTATATAGCCTCTTACTACGCACTCCACTGGAAGCGGGTCGGTCTTTCTGACGAGCATGGAGCGGCCGGCGAGCGTCTCTGAGTGGTTTGCGAAGGGTTCGGGAAAATCCCCGGGGTCTGTTGAGATCATGTGGTTCGGGATGATGCACTCCGTTTTTCGAAACCAGAACTCGGAGATACGGTTCAGCACCTGCCCCTTTGCGGGTATTCCGTTTGGAAGTATCACGTCGAAGGCCGAGATGCGGTCGGTAGCTATCATCACGATACGCTCGCCGAGATCGTAGATATCCCTTACCTTTCCACTTCTTGTTTCTTCCAGCCCGATGAAATCCGTGTTGAGTATCGTTTTGCGAATGGTTCCGCCACTTGATTCCCGTTTTTGCGGGATGCTTTGACTGAATGGTGAAACTACCCGAAAGCACCGTCATTCTCAAACATCCCACGGTGATTCCGCCGTTCTTGACTACACTAGGGGGGGGGGGTAAAGTACTTTCGTTAACGCGAATATACTTGTGGGGGTGTTGATTCATGAAGATTGCGAGCAAAGGGTTTCTGTGTGTCTGTCTTATTGCCCTTGTTTTGGGGCTTCTGCCTTTGTATGGATGCGGAGGTGGTGGTGGAAGCGGCGGCGGAAGCGGTGGTGGTGGAAGCGGCGGCGGAGCCCCTGCACTGAGCAGCGTTATATCAAAAGCTGGAGAAAACGACGCTGAGCAGGAAATCTCCGAAGCTGCTGGGAACAAACCGGGCCGAGGCAGCGTTACTCAGTCCTCAAATGCCAGTGGCGACGGCGTCACGACCGACAGAGTTTCAGTCACGGCTTCATACAGTGGAGGACAAGTTCAGTACATAGTTCGAAACAGCACCGCCGGGTGGTCAGTTGACAGTGCCGTAGATACAGTGCTGGACAGGTTTCCAGGGAGCACCTATGATGGCGCTGAGCTGATGAAAAGCCTGCAGGACGGAGATATTTACGTTGATGTCTATTCGGAGAAAAGAGTAAGGGAGAACAACGATTACGTAGCCGGCGGGCTCTGGATATATGTGCCGGACGACGCCACCCGAATTGACGATTTAGACCTGGGCGTCTTCCTAGATGGCAGGGACCCCTTCCGAGGAAACTTCCCCGCTAGCGGTTTCGGAGACCATGGAGGGGAGGCTACTTTTATGTATTCTGAAGATGGCAGAATTAATTTTGCCGACGGGACAGTTCGTTTGAGCGTTGATCTTACAGGAAAAAAGGTATCCGGGAGAATTATGGTTCTTGATGAAGACGGGTATCCCACTGGCCTGGAGTTGTGGCTGAAACCTACATCTTTCAGCGGTTCAAACAGCGGTTTCTTCCAAGGCGATACCGATTTCCCCAAAGAAGCAAAAGATGCTGGGTTCAGTGGGGAAGGCAAATGGGGTGGACAGTTTTTCGGAAACGGAAGCGGAACTCCAAGAGTAGCGGGAGGAACCTTTGGCGTTACTGGCAGGAACGCTGACGGTGATGAAATTGCTGCCTTGGGAGTATGGGCAGTACCGTTGGATCCCGATGAGATCAATTCTGGTCCTGGTCCTGATACTGATCCTCCGCCGACGTCTCAGGGAGAAATACCTTCTCATCCAGAGTCAATAATTCTCGCTTTTTCTGACGTACGGCCTAACGCAGGCGACTCTGTTCGTATGACTGTGATGTGGGATAGGAGTTCCGGGGCGACGGGTTATAGAGTGCATATGAATGATTTCTCCACAACTAAGATAGCTTACAGACCAGAGAGCGGAGGAGGTTGTGTACCATCGCGAACTCCTGACCATTCTTCTCCTTTATTAGGAGCAGGCCGTGATTCTTACACACGTACCTTTACCGCTCGACTTGGTAATAATGCGTTCACATTTGATGTGCAGGCCTGTAATGCTGCTGGCTGCTCTTGTCCGCCGCAATAAATACCGGGCAGAAAGGGGTGTTTCCGGCACTTGGCAACCCCCACTCCCATCCTGGAAGATATCTGTCCGGCAGAAGACAGCCGGTTCTGATTCAGGATGACAGAGTTCCGAGCGTGCGATTGTCAGGCGTGGAGAATCGCTTCCTTTATTTCACCATAGCCGGCCGTCGCGGGCAGAAGATTGTCGGGATGTGTTCTGCGTCCCCGCCGTTCTTGACAATACGGGATAATCAAAGACAATACCAGCTTTTTGAGCACGTAGCTCAGTGGCAGAGCACTTGCTTGACGTGCAAGGGGTCGCAGGTTCAAACCCTGCCGTGCTCACCATGTAATTCAGGGGACGAATCGGTTGGAAATACAGGTAAATATCGGCGAAAACCAGGGCACGTTCTCTTCGGGGGTCACCGTGGGGGACGTGCTTGCGGAACTTGGCGGAGACAAGCGTACCGTAGGTGCCGTTATAGATGGCCAGATGGTTGATTTCTGGCACCGCCTCGAGGGTGACTGCGATCTTCTGCCCGTAAAAAGCAATACCGAGGCATCTTTGGGACTTCTTCGGCACACCACTGCCCACGTTCTAGCCGAAGCCGTCCAGTCTCTTTTTCCCCAGGCTCGGGTCACCATAGGTCCCGTGATAGAAAACGGGTTTTACTACGACTTTGATTTCGAAAGGGGCTTCACTCCAGAGGACCTTGAGGGAATCGAAGCGAAGATGCTTGAGATAATAAAGAAAAACCGCTCTCTTGTAAGAAAATCGCTCCCCAGGGAAGAGGCCGTCGCCACTTTCTCCGGCATAAAGGAGAACTACAAGGTTGAGATAATAAACGACCTTCCCGAAGGGGAGGAAATAACAATATACGATCAGACTGACTGGTTTGATCTCTGCAGGGGCCCGCATCTTCCCTCAACTGGTCTCATAAGGGCATTTAAGCTCACAAGTTCCGCGGGGGCTTACTGGAGGGGCAACGAGAACAACCCGATGCTTCAGAGGATTTACGGAACGGCCTTCTGGGACAAAAAGGATCTGCGCAAGTATCTGCGCGATCTTGAGGAGGCCAAAAAAAGGGATCACCGCAAGCTTGGAAGGGAACTTGATCTGTTCAGCGTGAACGATGAGATAGGTCCCGGTCTTATTCTCTGGCATCCGAGGGGGGCTAAGGTAAGGGGCGTGATAGAGGATTTCTGGAAGAGGGAGCATATCTCCCGGGGTTACGAGGTTCTCTACACCCCGCATATGGCCAAGCTTGATCTCTGGCGCACGAGCGGTCACGTGGACTTCTACTCGCAGAACATGTTCTCGTGCATGGAGGTTGAAAACTCCGATTACCAGGTAAAGCCCATGAACTGCCCCTTCCACATACTTGTGTACAAAACAAAGACGAGAAGCTACAGGGACCTGCCGATAAGATGGGCAGAGATAGGGACCGTTTACCGCTACGAGCGCTCGGGGGTTCTTCACGGTCTTCTGAGGGTAAGGGGGTTTTCCCAGGACGACGCCCACATATTCTGCCGACCCGACCAGATACGCGAGGAGGTCTCCGGGGTGCTTCACCTCACTCTGGATTTTCTGAGAACTTTCGGGTTTGATAATTACGAGATTTTCCTCTCGACGCGTCCGGAGAAGTTCGTCGGAAGCGAGGAGAACTGGGAGAGGTCGATAGAGGCCATCGAGCAGGCTCTCTCGGATGTCGGTCTTCCCTATGGAGTGGACAGCGGCGGCGGAGCGTTCTACGGCCCCAAAATAGACCTTAAGATAAAGGACGTGATAGGCAGGGCTTGGCAGTGCTCAACTATTCAAGTAGATTTCAACCTGCCCGAGCGGTTTCATATGGAGTTTGTGGGCGATGATAACGCCAGACATACCCCGATAATGATTCACAGGGCCATATTCGGCTCGATTGAACGGTTCTTCGGAATCCTGATAGAACACTACGGGGGAGCGTTTCCGCTCTGGCTAAGCCCCGAGCAGGTGAGGGTGGCATCAGTGGGACAGAGCCAGGCCGAGTACTGCGAGGAAGTCTGCGCCCGGCTTCGCCGCCGGGGAATCAGGGTCACAAGTGATTTGCGAAACGAGAAGCTAGGGTATAAGGTTAGGGAAGCGCAGGTAATGAAAATTCCCTACCTGCTGGTTGTAGGAGACAAGGAGGTCGAAACGGGAACGGTTGCTCCCAGGAAATACGGCGGGGACGCCATGGAGGCGTTGCCTGTGGATGATTTTATCGAAATCGTCGCCGAGGAGAACGATCCCTACAGGTGGATGGAGGTAACGGTATAGCTAGAAGGAGAAGTCATAATTCCAGGGTTCGTGTTCCTGAGACTCGCATTAACAGGAGGATTAACGCAAAGGAGGTCAGGCTCATAGATGTTGAGGGTGAGCAGCTGGGGATCGTAAGTATTGAAGACGCCTTGCGGATTTCGGAGGAAAAGGGAGTCGATGTGGTCGAGGTTTCGTCAAATGCCACTCCCCCGGTATGCAGGCTCATGGATTACGGGAAGTTCAAGTACGAGCTTAAAAAGCAGCGGAGCGCGAAAAAGCAGAAAGATCAGACGATAAAAGAGATAAAATTTCGACCCAACATAGGTGACCACGACCTCGAAGTCAAGGTAAACCGGATGAGGAGTTTTCTTGAAGCGGGTCATAAGACCAGGATGAGGATATTTTTCAGGGGCAGGGAAATAGTTCACCCGGAACTCGGCCGCGAGCTTGCCAGGGATGTTCGCGAAAAACTGTCCGATGTGGCCTCGGTGGACATGGAACCCAAAATAGAGGGCAAGAACCTGATAATGATTCTTGTACCGGCAAAAAAACAGTGAGGGATTTACAAGATGCCTAAGATGAAAACAAACCGCAGCGCGGCGAAAAGGTTTTCCGTTACGGGAAGCGGGAAAATAAGAAGAAACAAGGGTGGTAAAAGCCATATAAACGTAAAGAAAAGCTCAAAGAGGATGCGAAGACTGCTGGAGACGGATTTCATTGAAGGTTCCGCCGCAAAGAAGATCAAGACCTACGTTCCTTACCTGTGAGCTGACACGGACGGAGAATACCGATGCGCATAAAAAGAGGAGTTACTTCCAAGAGACGGAAAAAAAGAGTTCTTAAGCTTGCCAAGGGGTACTGGGGCAGAAGAAAAAACAATTTCAGAAGGGCGAAGGAAACCATACTGAGAGCGCTTGCCTATTCCTACAGGGACCGGCGCCGCAGAAAAAGGGATTTCAGGGCGCTTTGGATCATGAGGATAAACGCGGGGGTAAGACCCTTCGGCATCTCCTACAGCAGGTTCATTGACGCGCTCAAGAAATCAGGGGTTGAGCTTGACCGAAAAAGCCTCTCTGAGCTTGCCGTAAGAAACCCGGAGAGCTTCAAGGCCGTGGTTGAGTTTGCGACCTCGAAAAAAGGCTGATTTCCGCCCCGACCGGGGCTTGTTCCATTTTCTGACTAAGATGAATTTGTCCCGCGATCGTGCGGGTCGTGCTCAAGCGGGCAACCTTCGCAGCGGGGAGTTTTGCGGCAGTGAAGTTTTCCTGTTTTCACTATGAGCGCGTGGTACTCTCCGAAAACTTCTGTGTCCGGAGAAAGGCTTCGCACGAAAAGTTTCTGCATTTCCGAGTAGCTTGCGCCCTCGGGGATCAGGCGGTGGCGGCGGAGAATCCTTCGGGAGTAGTTA
The DNA here is from genome assembly GCA_965208155.1 of Thermodesulfobacteriota bacterium. Classification (GTDB taxonomy): domain Bacteria; phylum Desulfobacterota_D; class UBA1144; order Nemesobacterales; family Nemesobacteraceae; genus Nemesobacter. Next base: position 674,424 of record OZ242322.1, on the reverse strand, counting down.
TCGACCACGAACACGGGTTTGCCGAGCGCGTAGAGCAGTATTGAGTCGGCCGTCTCTTCGCCGATGCCGTTTACCGAGAGCAGCTTTTCCCTGAGTCCCCTGGTGTCCTCAGCCAGCATGTTCTCCATCACTCCCCCGTAAACGGCAAACAGGAAATCGATGAAGTTCTTAAGCCTCCTGGCTTTTAGGTTGTGATATCCGCAGGGGCGGATCAGGGCGGCGAGACGTTCGTGCGATACAGCCCTTAGCTTTTCCGCAGACAGCATGGAGTGCTCCCCAAGTGCGTCTATCGCCTTTTCCACGTTCTTCCACGAGGTGTTCTGCGTGAGTATGGCCCCCGCAGCGCACTCAAGCCTCGTACGGGCGGGCCACCAGTTCTGCGGGCCGTATCTCCCGTAAAGAGCGGAGTAGAAATTCCGTATTCTTCGGGAGTCGCCTCTGTCGGTCAACCTGCCGCGCCTCCGCCGCTTCTGCGGTTAACGTGGGAGACAATTATGAAAAAGGCGGCCGAAAGAGCGTATCCGGCTGCCCACTTGGCTCCCGTTGCGAAACCGAGAGAATAGAGATTTCCTTCAACCGAGATCTCTCCCGCGTGTATGAAGCCGAAAAACGCCATCACGGCTCCCGCCCCCATCCACGCTGCCGCCTCGGTGAGCCTTCGTTCAACGAGGCAGACGGCTGTTGCGGCCCAGACCACCGACGAAAGCATGAATCCCTGGGAAAGCGCTACCAGTCCGGGCAGCTGAAGACCTGAGAAGACAAACGCATTTAGATTCTCAAACGCGCGCGTGGCCACCGAACCGTCCGAGATAGCCGCTCCCACCGCCGAAACGGTCTGCGAAACCACCACGGTTCCCCACGCCGCAAGCGCGGGTATCAGCCCCAGGGCCACCGCGGGGGCATGGGAGCGGGGAGTGGTCTGAAACGCCTGGGATGTCATCACGAGTCCTATCCATACAAGTATTACTCCTGCGGCCTCAATCGGCACCAGTGCCGAGACCAGGGAACCCAGGCCTGCAAGCGACACCACGGCGAAGAAAATTCCGTTTATTGCCGAGTATCCACCCTTTGCGCCCATCTCCTTCCATCCCGGATGTCCTATGTATATGGTCGTTGGGAAGCATGACCCGAAAAGTGACGCGGCTATCGATCCCGCACCGTTAACCGCGAGACACGGCCCGGTGGGGTAGGGATCTCCCGCGGCCTCGGCGGACTCTATGTTCTGAAGGGATCCGAGGATATTGTAAAGACCCATGGGAAGCACGACCGGAATCAGCACCGAGCGTACGAGGGGGTCCGAGAGCCCGGCGACCAGCTCGCCCAGAACCGGAATGGGAAGGTAGAATCCCACGTCGCCAAGAGCCCTGCTCACGGCAGGTCCCGACACCGTCGTTTCCGCTTCGAATCCCGCAGCAAATAGAAGCCACGCGGTGAATATTCCCAGGAGCAGCGCCAGTCCGACCCCCGGAATCCCAAACGGAAGTCTCGTTCTTGAGAGCAGGGCGAACAGCAGCACTCCCAGGGAGATCAGTCCGACCAGAGGATAGGCAAAGCATCTTGCGGCAAAGTCCATGCAGAGAAACGCTACGGCTATTCCGGCAAGGGAAGTGAGCAGCGCGGCGCGCGGAGTTGCTTTCCTGATCCTCTCGGCTACCAGGGATCCCGCAAGTTCAATGATCCCTGAGAGAAAGCACGCCGCGACCCCGACGCGCCAGGCCACAAGCGCGGCTTCCTGGGGCGGGACTCCCCGACTTTCAGCCGCCAGTTTCGCCGGGATCATCACCAGGAAAATGAAGGCGAACAGGGAAATCGTGTTTACGCCGTAGGGAAGCGCCGTTACGTCTTTTCTTCCGGTGGCTGCCGAGAGTCGCTGCGCTAGCCAGGCGTAGTAGAGATTGCCGATGATGAGTGATATGGCTATGGCCGGGAGGACCGAGGAGATAACAAACTCCCTTTGCAGACCCACAAGACCGGTGAGCAGTATTATAATCAGAACGTACTGGACAAGATTGTCCACCATGAGGCCGAAAAAGCCTTCTGCGTCGGAGAACGAAAAAAGAGGCTGTGCCCCCGAGGGGAAAAAGAGGTTTTTCATGTCTTGTTCCGGGGTTGTGTGGAACCGCAGAACCAAATGGCGAACCTGCGATCAACTATCGATTATAATGAAAAAGACACGGCAGGCAAAGCTCCGCTCGTCTGATCCTTGATGTGCCTGGCAGTGGATACAAGCTATAAATCCACCCTTATCATTGCCTGAACGACTGATTCCTCGACCCCCGGGATACCAAACTTGTTATGCCAGTACCACCACTCAATACCGACATACACCTGCTCCTGTTGTTTCACCAGACGACCCACATCCAGCAGGAGCTGAGGCTGAACAAGAAAGTTTTGTTTTTCATAGGCGGATGTTCCAGACTCACCCTCTGAGCCGGCCCAGTCGAAAAAGCCATGAAAAATCCAGTGCGCCGGCCCCGTTTCGAAGGTTGCGTTCCAAGCCACCGTCACCTGCCAGGTTGTTCCGGGGAGGTTCGGATTCTCCCTTAAATAGCCGTTTGTCTGGACGAAATTAAACCCGGGCACATCAAGATCCACCGCGCCGCCAACGAGATAATTGGCAAAGCCTTCTCCCTTTTCCAAAGCGCCGGACAGAAGCACATCTTCAACCGGCCCCGCGGAAAAAGCTTTACCGCTTATTTTGGAGAAGCTCAGGCGGGGCAGCCACTCCCCGTAGAATGAACTGTTGCCTCTCAATGGTCGGATATCCACAAAGGCAAAGTTATCCCCCCAGGCCCAGCCGTTAATCCACTCAAGAGTGAGGGTTTCCGCTCCCTTGGGCTCCAGTTTGAAGCCCGTACCATAGAGCATCTGTGCGTTGAACGCGTTTGAGGTCTGCCCTGCCGCAGGCACAGACGATAGCAAGACAAGAAAACAGAGGCATATTGCGCAGACAATTATTCCAGGACAGTTCATATTGCGTTTGGCTTCTGGCCTCTGCTCGCCTGGGATACGGCCTGCCAAAGCGACATTGCCGATGGTCCGTTCTGGATTTGGTGTTCCGACTCCGTTTCTCATGGCATCATTGGTACGGAGTTTACCATAGAGACAATTTTCATGTGATATATCCAGTTGCCCGTTACCCTGTTTCTCTTGACTTCCCTCAGCAGGTAGATATATCAATATACCGCCCGCATCCTTTGAGGTTGTTTTGACAGTCCACTTTTTTGGATGTTTAATCTAGTATATGACTTACACCCCTTTATACGAAACACACAAGAGTTTCGGGGCGCGGATGATCGATTTTGCCGGGTGGAAGCTTCCCCTTCAGTTTAACGGTATAAGGCAGGAACACATGGCTGTCAGGACCGCCTGCGGCCTTTTCGACGTAAGCCACATGGGAGAAATAGAGATCACCGGGCCCGAGGCAGAAGTCCTCTGTCAGAGGCTTAATACCAACGACATGGCGGGACTTCGCGACGGCCGGGCCCGCTACGGTCTTTTCTGTTACCCCGACGGCGGAGCGGTTGACGACCTCATTACCTACAGGTTCTCGGAGGAGCATTTCCTTGTGTGCGTAAACGCGTCCAACACCGAAAAGGTCTACCGCTGGATGGGCGATAACTGCGAGGGACTTGACGTTGAGATAACCGATGCAAGCGCCGCCTATGCGCAGATTGCCGTTCAGGGGCCCCGTTCTGTATCAGTAATGGAAAAGGCGCTTGGCAAGGAGAGCGTGGGGGATTTTCCGAGGTTCTCTTTCAGGATTCTTGAGGGCGGTGCGGCAGGAGTTATAGCGGCGCGGACCGGTTACACGGGTGAAGACGGCTTTGAACTGTTCGTGCCCGCGGGGGACGCGGTCGGGATATGGGAGAAGCTTTTTGAGAACGGACGCGGGTTCGGGATTGCTCTTTGCGGTCTGGGAGCGCGCGATACGCTTCGCATAGAAGCCGGATATCCTCTTTACGGAAGCGAACTGGATGGGAAAACGACCCCGATTGAAGCTGGTCTGGGGAGGTATGTGAAGATGGACAAAGGCGATTTTATCGGCAGAGACGCACTTTTGGAGCAGGTGAGGAAAGGAGCGGCGAGGGAGTCTGTCGGTTTTAAGATGCTTGAAAGAGGGATTGGGAGACACGGCCACGGGGTAGTCAAAAACGGAAAGAAAATAGGAGAGGTTACAAGCGGTACCATGTCGCCGGTTCTTAATGTGGGTGTTGGTATCGCTTCGGTGGCCGCGGGTGAAGTTGAGTGCGGAGATGAAATAGGAATTGAAATCCGGGGGCAGGTCAGAAAGGCTGTTTCTTCAGAATTTCCGCTTCATAAAGACTGAGAAAAGCGATATGAAGGAGTATTTTAGATTATGAGTGTACCGAAAGACTTGAAATATACAGAAGAACACGAGTGGCTGAGGTTCGAGGAGGACAGGGCCGTGATCGGAATAACGGATTACGCGCAGGAAGCTCTCGGGGAGATAGTTTTTGTCGAACTGCCGGTTGAGGGGGATGAACTCGTTCAGGGAGATTCCTTCGGAGGAGCGGAATCGACAAAGGCGGTCTCGGAACTTTTCGCCCCGATTTCCGGGGAAATTGCCGAGGTGAACGATCTTCTCGTAGATTCCCCAGAGCTTGTGAACGCCGACCCTTACGGTGACGGATGGATTGTAAAAATCCACATCGACGAGCTTGACGAAAGCGAAGTCGAAAAACTTCTTGATCCTTCGGACTACGAAGAGTTTGTAGAAGACGAGGAAGATGCCTGAGAAGTTAAGGCAACCCGTCTGGGCTTTTCCACGGAGTTCTGATTGCGAAACGAAAACGGTATTTATGAAAAAGAGGATTTTTTCTCGGCGAGGCATATAGGTCCCACGTCGGAGGAAGCGCGTCGCATGCTTTTTAGCACCGGTGCGGAGAGTCTTGAGGAACTGGTGCGGGAGACAATACCGGCCGACCTGCTTTCGGGAACCGAGATGACTGTCCCCGCGGCCATGACCGAGAGTTCCTATCTTGACCACATAAAGCTTGTCGCGCGCGAAAACACGATATTCAGATCGTACATAGGCCTGGGTTATTACGATTGCGTAACTCCTGCGGTCATACTGAGAAATATTCTCGAGAACCCGAGCTGGTATACCCAGTACACTCCTTACCAGGCGGAAATATCACAGGGACGGCTTGAGGCTCTTCTTAACTTCCAGACCGTAATCTCGGAACTTACGGAGATGGAGCTTGCAAACGCTTCGTTGCTTGATGAAGCGACGGCAGCTGCCGAGGCTATGGCCATGTTTCACAGGCTGGGTGGTACGAAGCGGGAGCGTGCGGCGGCCGATGGATTTTTCGTCTCCCGAAGATGTTTTCCCCAGACAATTGATGTCATAAAGACCCGGGCGGAACCTCTTGGAATAAGGATTGTGGAGGGAGAAGAGGATGAAATTTCGCTTGACGGGAGCTTCTTCGGCGCGCTTTTGCAGTATCCCGACGCCTTCGGAGAAGTAAGAGATTACTCGGAATTCGTAAAAACCGCACACAGTCACGGCGTAATGGTCGCGGTTGCGGCCGATCTCATGAGCCTTGTGCTGCTTACACCTCCCGGACGCTTCGGCGCCGACGCCGTCGTTGGAACTTCGCAGAGATTCGGAGTTCCGGTCGGCTACGGCGGTCCCCACGCCGCATATTTCGCCACGAGGGACGAGTTCAGAAGGCAGGTTCCCGGAAGAATAATAGGGGTGTCTGTTGACAGGGACGGGAACCCCGCATACAGAATGGCCCTTCAGACAAGAGAGCAGCACATAAGGAGAGAGAGGGCTACTTCCAATATATGCACCGCTCAGTCCCTGCTCGCCATAATGTCCTCAATGTATGCGGTCTATCACGGTCCAGCCGGGCTGCGGCGCATCTCGGGGAGGATAAACACCCTTGCGAAGATGCTTGATCTGGGTTTTAGGGAAATGGGGGTGGCTCAGCTAAACGGAGCGTTTTTCGATACCCTCCTGGTGGATATTTCGCCATGCGGGGAAGGTGCCTGCGAGGCGCTTTGTGCAAATGCCCTCAAAAGGAAAATCAATTTCAGGTACCTTCCGGATCAGAAAGTATGCATATCGCTTGACGAGACTGTCACCGAGGAGGATGTCGCGGAGATACTTTCGCTTTTCTCAGAATCCCTCGGACTCAATGAGAAGGCGTCTGTTCCCCCGGACAGCGTTTCCGCCATTGCGTCGGTGCCCGATGGTCTTATGAGGAAGGGGGAGTTTCTTTCCCAGCCGGTATTTAACCGCTACCACTCAGAAACCCTGATGCTCAGGTACATAAAGAGCCTTGAGGGCAGGGATCTTTCCCTGGCTAATTCCATGATCCCTCTAGGTTCCTGCACAATGAAGCTAAACGGTACGACGGAAATGATTCCGATAAGCTGGGAGGATTTCTCCAGAATACACCCCTTTGTGCCACGGGACCAGGCAGCGGGCTACGCACGGGTGATCCACGAACTCGAAGAATATCTCTGCGAAATAACAGGGCTCTGTGCCTGCTCGCTTCAGCCCAACTCGGGAGCCCAGGGGGAGTACGCGGGTCTTATGGTTATACGCGGGTATTTTGAGGAGAAAGGAGAAACTGAGAGGAACGTGGTGCTGATTCCCTCTTCCGCCCATGGAACCAACCCTGCAAGCGCGCGTATGGCGGGGATGGACGTCGTGGTGGTAAAATGCCGCAAAAACGGGGATGTGGACATAGATGACCTTCGCCGCCGCTGCCGTAAAAACGAGGGGAAAGTTGCGTGTCTTATGATTACCTATCCTTCGACTCACGGGGTATTTGAGTCCGGAATAAGGGAGATATGCGACATAATTCACTCAAGCGGCGCGCAGGTGTACATGGACGGGGCGAATCTTAACGCGCAGGTCGGCCTCTGCTTTCCTTCCCTGATCGGTGCTGACGTATGCCACATAAACCTGCACAAGACTTTCAGCATTCCCCACGGAGGAGGGGGTCCGGGAATGGGGCCCATATGCGTCGCGGCTCATCTAGCCCCGCATCTTCCCGGACACGCGGTCGTGGAGGGAGTAGGGGGCGAGGTGCCCTGCGGAGCGATCTCCGCTGCCCCCTGGGGAAGCGCGAGCATACTGCTTATATCCTACGGATACATAAGGCTCCTTGGAAAGTCGGGAATAAGCGACGCTTCGCGGTACGCGATACTCAACGCCAATTACCTCAAGACCCGGCTCGGGGAGCACTACGATATTCTCTATGAAGGTGAGAACGGAAGGGTCGCCCATGAATTCATACTCGACCTGCGGGAGATTTGTAAAAGCGCGGGGATAACCGTGGAAGACGTGGCAAAAAGGCTCATGGATTACGGGTTTCACGCGCCGACTATGTCATGGCCGGTCGCGGGAACCCTTATGGTGGAGCCAACCGAAAGCGAGTCCATGGAGGAAATGGACAGGTTCTGCGAAGCTATGATAAAGATACGCGGGGAAATCCAGGAGATCATAGACGGCGCCGTCGACCCTTCGGATAACGTTCTTGTAAATTCTCCGCACACGGTGCTGAATCTCGTGTCTTCTGACTGGAAACACCCCTATTCCCGCCAGCAGGCGTTTTTCCCGCTTCCGTATCTGAGGACCAGCAAGTTCTGGCCGCCGGTGTCGAGAATAGACAATGCCTATGGTGACAGGAACCTTGTGTGCACGTGTCTTCCCCCTGAGGCTTACACGGCTGAAGAGTGAATACGGACTTCCTGTGTTTTATCTCTATGCAGAGGGGTTCCGCTTGATATTCTCGGGCCGCGAAGTTATCTGAAAAAGTATTCGCTCCCGCGGAAGCGTGGAGAATTCCCGCGATTCGAAAAAGCGGGTGCGGATATAAAAAAGCCCCGGTTCAGTCCTCCCTCCCGCTTCCGGTATTCTGCCGAGGTTTTTTGAAAACAGGGGAATTCAGATTTTTATCTCTATGTAGGAGTTTTTCTTTATATCCTCAAGCCACGAAGTTATGAACCGTTCGACCTTCTCAATGTATATCTGATGTTTTATGCGGTCCCTGTACCGGGAAACCGAGGATTCTTCATCGGTTCTCTCAATAACCTTTATTATGTGGTAGCCACGTGATGTTTTGACCGGTCCCGCAATACCGTTTATTTCGGTTTTCTCAACGGCGTTTTCGATCTCGGGGACCAGATCTCCCCTGACGAAATACCCAAGCAGTCCACCGTTTTGCGCCGACGACTCGTCCATTGAGTATTTACTGGCGAGCTGGGCGAAAGACTCCCCGGATTTTGCGAGTTCCAGTACTTCCTGGGCCGTGGAAAGGGCGTTCTCCGCATCCTGGTTGATCAGTATGTGAGCGATCTTCGTCTGCCTTCCGTAAACGTTTCCCTCTTCTCCGTAGTGTTTTCTGTGGTATTCCTCTATCTCCTTGTCCGTTACCGCTATGCTTCCCTGAGTTACCGAGTCAAGAAGCCTCCTTGAGAGTATCTGGTATTTCCATTGGCGGTAGAAAAGCTTTTTGGTCATGTTCTGTTTTTTAAGCTCCTCTGCTATGGCTTTCTCATCAAGTTTCATGGCTTCCTGCTGGTTCTTGACTATTGTTCTTACTTCCTCATCGCTTACGGATATCTTCCTCGCGGCCGCCTGCTGATCGAGCAGGATGCGGTCCACCATCGCGTCGAGCACTTCGTGAACATCTACTTCCGCCTCGGGAACCATGGTTACTTCCCTTAGCTCCTCATGGAACTCGCTGAGCGTTACTACCCTGTCGTTTACCACGGCTACCACTTTCTCGACGACTGCCGCCTGGGCGTGCTGGGAAATAAAAATTGCAAAGAGCGCCGCAAGCGCAAGACACCATGGTTTTTTCATGTCAAATCTCCTCTGATATTTTTTCTCTGAATGCATCCTCTCCACGACCGTACCATGAGAATCACCGTATATTCTGCCTGATTACAGCGTGAAAGTCCTGCGCTATATGCTCAGCCGGGCCGGTTTTTCCATTTTTTCCACAGCGCTTATCAGTGCTTCGTATCTGCGCGCGGAGGGAAGAGGTATGGTGAGTTTTTTCTCCATGGCGCCGCTGTCTTCATCCGCAAGGCTGAGCGTCGCCCTGCTCTGCGCTATCTCCGCTTTTCTTATGCGTCTCTCACCAAGCGCGATTCTGAGTTCGGCGATTAGAATCAGCCGCTTAAGGGCCTCGGGCATCGCTCCGAACCTGTCCTCTATTTCCCCGGCGATTTCTCCCGGTTCCCCGCGTTTTGCAGAAGACGATATCTTCTTGTAGTAAAAAAGCCTTTCCGAGCCGCTTTCAATGTAGTGCTCCGGTATATAGGCATCGTCCCGTGTTTTTATTTCCGGCCGTATTTCACGGGCGCGGTCACCGCCCTCTCTTTTTTCCTCGATCGTATCCCGGAGTATTTCCAGGTAGAACTCAAGGCCGATATCAGCTATGTGTCCTGACTGCTTCTCTCCGAAAAGCGTGCCGGCCCCCCTTATCTGAAGGTCCGCCGTGGCAAGCTTGAAGCCGCTTCCAAGATCGGTCAGGCGCGAGAGAACCTCGAGCCTTTTGCGGGCTTCCTCTGTAAGGGAGTCGGTTGGCGGCACGAGAAAATAGGCGTAGGCCTTTTTGTCCGATCTTCCGACGCGGCCCTTGAGCTGGTAGAGGTCCGCAAGCCCCATCATGTGGGCGTTGTTCACTATTATCGTGTTGGCTTTCGGTATGTCGAGCCCGGATTCCACTATCGCGGTTGTTACAAGCAGGTCTATTTTTCCGTCAGTGAACTGTTCTATGGTTCTTGAGAGCTGTGTTTCGTTCATGCGCCCGTGCGTTATGCCTATTGAGAGTTCCGGCGTGAGCTTCTGAAGCATATCGGCCTTCTCGAATATGTCCTGTATCCTGTTGTGTATGAAAAAGACCGTGCCGCCCCTCGCGGTCTCCTTTTCCACCGCCTGCTTTATGACTTCCGTGCTGAACCGCTGAACGTATACATCCACGGGCTGGCGCCCCTCGGGAGGGGTGTTTATCACGCTTATGTCCCTTACGTCGGCGAGTGAGAGCTGCAGGGTTCTCGGAATGGGAGTCGCTGAAAGAGTGAGCACGTCTACCGTGTTTTTCATCGATCTTATGGATTTTTTGTGATTCACCCCGAATTTCTGCTCCTCATCTATGACCGCAAGCCCCAGATTTTTAAATTTTATCCTTTTCCCAAGAAGCTTGTGCGTTCCGATTACCATGTCCAGGGACCCGTTTTCCAGTCCCTCCAGAACTTCTTTTTCTTTCCTGCCCGCCGTGAACCGCGAAAGCATCGCGACGCCGACGGGATAGTTTCTGAATCTTGAAAGCGCGGTCCGGAAGTGCTGGCTTGCGAGAAGGGTGGTGGGCGCGATTATCATGACCTGCTTTCCGTCGAGACATGCCTTGAAGGCGGCGCGCAGGGCCACCTCGGTCTTTCCGAACCCGACGTCTCCGCAGATAAGCCTGTCCATGGCTTTTTCCGACTCCATGTCGGACATTACATCCTCTATCGCCGTTGACTGATCCGGGGTCTCGCTCCAGGGAAACTCCATTTCGAATTCGCTGAACATCTGATCTCTCGGGGAAAAACGGAATCCTTTTCCTACTTTTCTCTCCGCGCAGAGTTCCACAAGCTCTGTCGCAATCTCCTCCACCGCTCTTTTAACCCTGCCGACGGTTCTCTTCCAGTTTGCGCTTCCGAGCTTCTCGATCTTCGGTTCCCTTCCGTCTCCCGTGTATTTCTGAACCAGAGCCAGTTTTTCCACGGGGACGAATATCTTGTCCCCGTCTTTGTATTCGCACTCGATAAAATCACCCTGGCGGTTATTGAACGAAAGTCTTCTTAGTCCCCTGAAAACCCCTATTCCGAACTCCTTGTGGACTATGTATTCCCCGGGTCTGAGCTGGCTGAAGGATGTTAGAAACGCGGAGGGGATATCGCTTCCTCCGAACTGGGCTCTTTGTCTCTGCGTTTTTTCCTGCAGATTTCTCTCCGTGAGAAACGCGGTTTTAAAATCGTGAAGAACCGTGCTTTCTGAGAGTTCTCCCGTTACGTGCGCCATGCCCTCGCGGGGACGGCTCTCTGTGAGCTTCAGAAATTTTTCCCTCTCCGCTTCCGAAGGGAAAAACACGAACGTCTCGTAGCCTTTTTCCATAAGTTCTTCAGCGGCTGTGATAAAGGCGCCGAGTGAGGGTTTCGGAAACGATATCTCTTCTGTGCGGAGCCTCAGGCTGTTTCTTCCTTCGCTGCCTATTCCCACCGTGCCCATGTACAGGCGCTCTCCAAGTGTGAGTTTTTCCGCAAGCTCCTTTTCTCCCAGGTAGAGCTTTTCAAACGGAGGAAGTGATTTTTCCAGTTTTCCAAGTGAGTTTCTTTTCGCTTCGAATTTCCCCTCAAGTCTTTCAAGCAGCGCTTCCTCATCGAATTCTTCGGGCAGGCTTACTATGAGACCATCACCGCCATAGTCGAGCACGCACCGGCGGGAGTCCCAGAAAAAAGGCGTGAACCATTCAATTCCCCTGAAATACGAGCCGCTTTCAAACGCCTCGACAAGCGGTTCCACCTCGCTTGACGTAAGTCCTTTTTCATTCGCCCTCTCAAGTATGCTGGCGACAAGGGAGTCTTTGGCTTTGTTGCGATAGATGGCGAACGATGCCGGGTTGATCACGGTTTCCCGGGTTTTTCCGACTGAAATCTGCGTTTCCGGAGAGAACTCCCGAAGCGAGTTGATGCGGTCTGCGAAAAACTCCACCCTGACGGGATTTACAGATCCCGGGGAGAAAAAGTCTACCACTGAGCCCCTGACGCTTGTGTTCCCTCTTTTTTCCGTGAAATCCGCCCTTACGTAACCGATTCCAAGGAGCCTCTCCAAAAGCTCGTCACGGTCAACCCGCGCCCCTTCCTCAAGAACAAATCTTTCGGCTCGAAGTTCACGGGGCGCGGGCAGCACCTCGGTAAGTGTGGCTGTGTCCGCGCAGAGCACCCCGGTTTCCCTCCACCTGAAAAGAGAGTGTAGTCTTTCGGGTTCGCTGATTTCCCTTTTCTCGAAAAGCGAGCGGGTTTTCTCCATCCCTCTTGAGAGGAGTACGGGGATTTCAGTTCCCTTGAAGGCGGAGATGGCTCGGGCGGCCGCTTCGCACGCCTCTCGGCGCTCGCAGACATGCAGAACCATTCTGCCCGGAGATTGTGAGATAAGAGCCAGGAGAAAGAGCGCGGAGCTTCCGTAAAGACCGCCAACGCCGGTGGGCTTTTCCCCCAGGCTTGCGAAAAGCTCGCAGACCAAGGGGTTTTTCAGGTGAGATGAGAGTTCAATAGGGCGGTTCTTGGGTTTCACTTCGCGGCGGCGGATTGTTATTGCAGTTCGTTGAGTATTAGAGACCCCATTTCCTCGGTTCCCACCCTCGTTTTTCCTTCCTCGTATATGTCGGATGTGCGGTAGCCTTTCTTTAGAACCGCCTCCACGGCTTTTTCAACCGCCGCCGCGGCCGTGTCCATGTCAAACGAGTAGCGAAGCATCATCGCCATGGATAGAATCGACGCTATGGGGTTCGCTACGCCCTTGCCGGCTATGTCGGGCGCGCTTCCGTGAACCGGCTCGTATATCGCTCCCCTCTCTCCCACGCTTGCCGAAGGGAGCATGCCGAGAGAGCCTGTGAGCTGGGCGGCTTCGTCGCTTATTATGTCGCCGAACATGTTCCCCGCCAGCATTACGTCGAAATCGGCGGGCCTTCTTATAAGCTGCATCGCCGCGTTGTCCACGTACAGATGCTCAAGGGTAACATCGGAGAACTGGCGTTCGTGAAGCTCGGTTACGGTGTTTCTCCAAAGCACCATCGATTCGAGAACATTCGATTTGTCAATCGAGGTGACTTTGTTTTTTCTTTTTCTGGCGATCTCAAAAGCCATCTTTGCCACTCTTTCTATCTCGGAAGTGGTGTAATGCAGGGTGTTAAACGCCTTGCTCTCTCGTTCGCCGAGCTGTTCGGTTCCTCTTGGATGCCCGAAATATATTCCACTCGTAAGCTCCCTCACGACCATTATGTCGACCCCTTCCACTACTTCCCTTTTAAGCGTGGACGCATCGGCAAGTGCTGCGTACACGACCGCGGGCCTCAGGTTCGCAAAGGTATCAAGCTGCTTTCTGAGTTCGAGAAGCCCTCTTTCGGGTTTCAGGTGGTGCTCGATGTTCTCCCATTTCGGACCGCCCACGGCTCCTAGCAGCACCGCGTCGCTTTGCTTTGCTTTTTTTATGGTTTCTTCGGTTACGGGAACCCCGTGTGTGTCTATGGCACATCCGCCGAGAAGATCGTTCTCAAGCGTGAACTCAACCCCGTTTCTCTCGCCGACGGTCCTTAGTATGGACACGCTGACTTTAGTTACCTCAACCCCTATTCCGTCTCCTGGGACTACCAGTATTTTAGGCAATTTCCGTTTTCCTCTGCATTTTCTGGTTTTTTTTCAGGCATTAAACTACCTGAATAGTTGTTAATTCCGAATCCCCGCGACCGCTTCTCAGGCACATGGGAATCAGGTTTGTTACCGGGCGACGCGGTTTACGAGTCTTCCGATCCCCTCGATTTCCACTTCTACCACGTCCCCCGGGCTCATGGGGCTTACCCCGGAAGGAGTTCCGGTCGCTATTATGTCTCCGGAAAGAAGCGTCATCACCTTCGATATGAAGCTTACAAGCTCAGGGACGCTGAATATCAGATTTTTCGTGCTTGAGTTCTGCTTTACTTCGCCGTTTAAAAAAGTCTTTATGCGAAGGTCAGCGGGGTCGACTTCCGTCTCTATGAAAGGTCCGATCGGAGCGAACGTGTCAAAACCCTTGCCTCTTGTGAACTGTATGTCCTTTGCCTGGAGGTCTCTTGCGGTCACGTCGTTTATGCATGTATATCCGAAGATGTATTCAAGGGCCTGCTCCTTCTCCACCATGTGAGCCTTTTTTCCTATTACGACCCCGAGTTCTCCTTCGTAATCGACCCTGCTCGACATGTGCGCGGGATATTTTATCTCTTCTAGGTGCGCGGTGACCGATGTAGAGGGTTTCATAAACAGCATGGGGTCTTCGGGAGGAGTTCTGTTCATCTCTCTTGCGTGATCTTCGTAGTTGAGCCCGACGGCTATGATTTTTGTCGGAAGACAGGGGGCAAGCGGCGCTATATCCGCGTAATCGTATTTCGTATCCGTTACGGAGTATTTTCCGAAGATATCTCCTTCTATCTCAAAAACCGATCCGTCTAAGTATTTTCCGAATACCGGTTTTTCTTCGGCGTTATTGAACCTGAGGAATTTCATTGCTTGCTCTGCTTAAACGCAAACTATTTATAAGACTTGATGAATTGCCAAGGATAATACACAAATAGACCGGAAACCAAAATCACCGTTATCAATCTTGCAAGGATATTTGTAGACCGTTCTGCGGAATTTTGAACCCTTGGATTCCCGTTCGTCACCCTTAAGAGAAATGAGGTTTTGGGTAACGACCTTTTCCACATTTTTCAGCAATTTTTTTCTTTGATTGTCTCCTTTTTCACTGCTGCAGAGCACAGCCAAGTCAATATCTTCGGAAAAGCGGTCTATTAATCTATATGCTTTAGATAGAGATGTTCCTCCTTTAAAAACCACACTTTCTCTGTACGGAGATTCAGATAAAAATTTAAGGGACATTGTTATCCAGTAATCTTTTTCGATGTAAGCATCCGGTATTCCAGCGGATTCTCCGGAGGCCTTTATCAGTTCATTGAAGATTTTATTGTCTTTGTGCAGATTCATTATCTGATGTTCCATTTTCTGGCCCCAGGCCACCGGGATTGATCCAGCTTCAGTTTATAAGTTGTTAAGGGGTTTAGGGATAGCACCAGACTTTCCGGCACGTATAGTTGCAAACTTGAAAAAAGCAGACAAACAAGCGCCCTGACTCTGGGAGGGTAGTAATCTTTCGCTAAAGATGCAAGCCGCAACTGCTCGAGGCTGGCCAATTCTGATATGCGGCGGCGTATGATTTCCAGAGAGATATCTATATTCGAATCCTGTATTTTTCCTATGTCTTTAAGGGCGTCCAGGTATTGCAGAAGAGGCACATTCTTTTCTTTTATAGGGGTACGGCTCACAACCGTATCAACTCGGATCGTGCCGAATTCCTTTTTCTGGATACTGCCTTTGCAGGCAACGGTGACTACGCGGGACATCTGGGTCGTAAGCCCTAACCGGTTATAGAGATATGGGCCGGTTATCTTTCAAGCCGACACACTTGACTCCTTAATATTCGCTGGGTATATATACTGGCGTGCGGATAGGATTACGTCATTTTTCATCAGACAGCATAGAATGGTTAAAAGAAGCGGCGACAGACCCTGAACAGACTCGCTATGGGCTGGCACTGGGGCTTTGCGAGAAGGACAACTGGCGCAATGCCCGGGGGGAGTTGTGTCTTGCGTCCGCACGCAAGAGGCTTCCCACAATAGCGCAAGCCGTCGGAGTCAAGCTGCCCGCTCCTGCGTCCCTGCCCAAGGGCATGGTTCCTGGAGGCAAGGCTCCGCCGTTTGGAGCGGGCTATCCGGACAAGTATGTGGTTTGTTCTCTTGAGAGTCTGGGAGAAGTTTCTGTTGAGCCCGTGAAGGGGGCGGAGAAGAAGCTTTGGCGTGAGATGATACAGACTCATCATCCCGAGGGCTGGAGCAAGGTTCCCGGCAAACAGATATCCTACTGGATAACCACAGAGAATCATGGACGTGTGGGAGGCATAGGTTTCTGTGCGGCAAGCTGGCACCAGGGTGCACGTGACAAATGGATAGGGTGGAGTGCGAGGGCGCGGGTGGAGAATCTTGGTCTGGTGATAAACAACCATCGTTTTCTTCTGCTTCCGGGAGTCAGGGTAAAGAATCTGGCATCCCACGTGTTGTCGCTTGCCATATCGCAAGTGAGGGTGGAGTGGAAGGATATTCACGGGACAGAACCCGTGGCGGCTTATACCTACATATCGAGTGATCATGAGGGGAGCAGTTACAGGGCCGCTGGGTGGGAGATGTGTGAGGAGAAGACTTCAGGGCGTCCTGCGAGCGGGGGGATTGTGGAGAGCAAGACGGTATGGATGAAGCCCATATTGGGGGGATGGAAGAAGGTTCTGTGCGAAGAACCCAGGCACGTAATTGGACAGACACCAGAGCCTTATTACACAGAAGAGGCAGACTGGGCGGATGTGGAATACGGACGCAGTTCACATTCCGACGGACGGGTGAGGGAGCGTATAATATATATGGGGAGGAGGTGGGCCGATAATCCGGGGGAGCCGCTGCCAGTGGTTTTTCCTGGTGAAGCGGAGCAGAGGGGGATGTACAGGTTGCTGTCAAACAAGAGAGTTACGATGGAACATATACTTGAACCTCATACGGAAGCAACGGTGAGCCGGTGTCGTATGGAGAGAGTGGTTCTGGCTGTTCAGGACACCACTACGGTTAATTACAGTGGGCAAGAGAAGACAGAGGGGCTTGTGAGCATAGGGGGGAAAGGCAAAGGGTTGTTTGTTCATGTGGGGTTGGCGGTAACGGAAGGGAGGCGTCCTTTGGGGGTTTACGATCTTAACGCCACGGTGAGGGCAGTTGGGAAGGGTAAGAAGAAGAACAAGAAGCAGGAGAGCAAGAGGTGGGTAGAGGGGCTTTTCAAAGCTCGGGAACTTAAAGAAGCGTGCGAAGGGACGCGGGTGGTTACGGTATGTGACAGGGAGGGGGACATGTGGGAACTTCTTCGAGAGGGGGTAGAGGGAGGGGACGGTCTTTTGGTGCGTTCAAAGAAGGGGCATAAGCGGCGTGTTGTGGTAGGGGAGGAGACAGAGAATCTGTGGAAGCACATACAGAGCAGGCCGGTGCTTGCCAAAAGGGAGATAGAGGTGAAAGCATGCGGAGGGAAGAGGAAACGGGAGAGTCGGAGTGTGATGCTAGAGATACGTGCCGCGAGAGTGAAGCTTGTGGCTCCTTTAGGTGAGGGGGCTTCTGTGGAGCCGCTTGATATGCTTGCGGTAAGTGCTTTTGAGCCTGATCCGCCGAGCGACAAGGAGCGTCTTCACTGGGTTTTGCTAACCACAGAGGGGGAAGAAACAGCGGAGGATGCGGTGCGTGCGATCAAGTGGTATGAGGCTCGGTGGAGTATAGAAGAGTATTTTAAAGCTCTTAAGACGGGAACGGGAATAAAGAAAAGGAGATTTGATTGCGCAGATGATCTGCGCAAGTGTCTTGGATTTGACGTTGTTACGGCGTACAGGGTGTTTGATCTTGAGAGGATGGCGAGGGAGAAGCCGGACACTCCGGCCCGGGAGGTAGCGGGGGAGGAAGAGATAGATGCCATGTACGGTCTGCTCGAGTATGAAGGAATTATAAAGAAGAGGCCTGATGAAGTGCCCGACATACGCACTTACGTGGTTGATCTTGCGAGATACGCTGGATTCAGGCCCAGCAAACGACAGCCGCTTCCGGGTACGAAGAAGTTATGGCAGGCAGTAGTGAAGTTCAAAATGGCGTATGCGGGTTTCAGGGCCGCGCGACAAATTCAAACAAGGGGGCCCTGAAAAATAATGATGAGTCAAGTGTGTCGGCTTGAAAGGCCGGTTATATAGCCGCACAAACGGCCATCTTTATATAGCATTGAACGAATAATTTCTCCGTCTGAAGGTTTCATGGGTCCTAGAAGCCCCTTTTTAGATACATAGAAACATCCCTTGGAAAAACGTTCAATTTTCCCATCTGAAACCATTCTATTTACCGCCTTGATAACTGCGCCCGGAGATTTTAAATAATCCGGCAGTTCCCGATAGACAAATATCTGCCCAGCGGGCATTTTCTCAACGCTTTCCTGTACTGCCCTAGCAATGCTCATGTGAATCTCCCTAGCGCTAAAATTACCTAAATCTTCAAAATATACAAGTTTTTACTTCTAAAAACATGACATATTCTGAACCAAAGATTCCCAGTTTCTCTATCGACAAGGGTTGCTCGGCCACGAATTTAGTAGATCACTTTTTTAAGAAAAAGTCCCTGAGGGGGAGCGGTGAAGACATCTTTTGTCTTATGCCCCTCGGCGAGTATCTGCCCGAACCCTTCGGGGGAGAGTTTCCCCCTTCCCGTTTCCACGAGGGTTCCCGTTATCATTCTTACCATTCTTTTGAGAAATCCGTCTGCCTCTATTTCAATCAGGATTATTCCTTCACGGGTTTTCTTGACGTGGACACGTTTTACGGTACGCACGGTGCTTTTTACAGTTATGTTAGCCGTGGCGAAAACAGAGAAGTCATGTGTCCCCTCAAGATATGCGGAGGCTTCTCTCATTTTTTTCGTATCAAGCTTCTCCGGGATGTGCCATACTCTGTTTCTCCGCAGTGCGGGGGGATGTGGCATGTTGAAAATCCTGTATTCATACACCTTGCTTTGGGAACTGAACTGCGCGTGAAAGTCCTCGGGCACCTGCTTGGAACTGATGATTGATATGTCGCGCGGAAGGGTGGAGTTGAGCGCCTTTCTAAGGGTTTCGCAATCCATCTGTGTTTCGATGAAGAAATTTGCCACCTGTCCCATGGCGTGCACACCCGCATCCGTTCTTCCCGAACCGGTTATCTTCACATTTTCTCTGGTGATCTGCCGGATTGCGTCTTCTATTGTCTTCTGTACGGTGGGAAGATCGCCCTGGCATTGCCAGCCGTGATAGTCCGTGCCGTCATACTCGATAATTATCTTTACGTTCCTCATTTCCGTCTGTGTTTGTCCCGGCATCAGGAGACTGACTCCTGTTTTCTAAGCTCTATTCTCGGGTCAAGCACCGCGTAGAGAAGATCGACTATAAGGTTCGCTATCACGAGCAGAAGCGCATAGACGATTGTTATTCCCAGCACGACGGAGTAATCCCTGTTCGCAACGGCGAAAACAAAAAATCTTCCCATTCCGGGTATCGCGAATATATGCTCGACGACGAATGATCCCGTCACAAGGTAGGCGGTCAGGGGGCCGAGCACCGTTACGACCGGTATAAGAGCGTTTCTCAGGATATGCTTTGTGAATATCTTCGTTCTTCCAAGCCCTTTAGCCCTTGCGGTTCTTACGAAAAACTGTCCCGACACGTCAAGCATGTTGGAGCGGACAAGCCTTGAGATATAGGCGAACGGAGCCAGGCTCAGCGTGAGTGCCGGAAGGACAATATGCTTCGGCTCTCCCCACAGAGCGGCTGGCAGAACCCCCCATTTGACGGAGAAAAAATATATGAGTGCCGCTCCAACGACGAAACTCGGAACCGATACCAGGGACGTGGAAATCAGCACCGAAACGATGTCGTGGATGCTTCTTGGAAACAGCGATGAAATCATTCCGGCCGCGGTTCCCAGGAAAAACGCGAGCACAAGGGATGCAAGCCCGAGTCCCATTGAGACCGGCAGTGTATCCCTTATTATGTCGGCAACCGGTCTGTCCTCGTATTTGTAGGAAGGCCCGAAATCCCCGCGAGCCAGGTTCCCCATGTAGATGAGGTACTGTGTGTGCAGCGGTTCGTCCAGATGGTATTTCCTCTCGATATTCTCGAGTATGTGAGGAGGGATGCTTTTCTCTGCGTCAAAAGGACCTCCGGGAAGCACCCTCAGCAGAAAGAAGGTTATGCTTGCGACCACGAGGATTACGACTGCTCCGGTCAGTATTCGAAAAGAGAGAAACTTAAGCATTACGTCACCCCCGGAGCTTCATCCACTGCCTTCGGTGCATCCGCGATACACATCCGGAGTTCAGGAAATATCCT
Organism: Thermodesulfobacteriota bacterium; assembly: GCA_965208155.1. GTDB lineage: Bacteria > Desulfobacterota_D > UBA1144 > Nemesobacterales > Nemesobacteraceae > Nemesobacter. The sequence goes on along the minus strand of OZ242322.1, from coordinate 654,660 downwards.
TTCTTATGGCCAGGGTTTTTCTGGATGTCATCCCATTTTCATCCTTGGCCACTATGGTGAAAAGATTCATTCCTTCCTCCAGGTCTAAGGGGAAGAACAGAGGAAAGTTGTTTCTCTGCGGCGTGAAAAGTTTTATCTTGTCACCCTCTCTCCACACCGAGACGCTCTGTATGCGGTCGGTGTCCCTGACCGATCCCTCAATCGTTACTTTGGAAGCTTCTGTTGATATCGGGAAATCCGAAATCAGTATGAAGGGAGGCTGCTCAAATGTCTCCTCAAGAACTGAGATTTCCCCTCCTCCTCCGGCCCCGTTTTTATCCGTTCCTTCGCCGGACGGATCGCCGTAGCCGGCACGGGAAATCCTTATGTCTTTTTCCTCAACCCAGCCCGAAACGGAGTTTTTCCCCTCAACCCTTATCCATCGCCCCGAGGTGCCTAGAACCTTCACAGTGGAATTCTCCTGAGCCAGGGCCACTGTGGAAGCTCCGGGGAAAGAGCCTCCCGCTATGGGCCCCGGGTTCCTGAACGCGGCGGTTTTCTTTGCCGAAGCGGACAGAAACGGTCTTTCTTCTCCGAATACCGGCAGGGTGATTTTCCGCGTTTTCACTTCACGGAAATCCTCATCCATTACGAGAAGCTCAAATTCGGCTATGCCGCCTTCGCCGTTTTGCCTGAAGCGAAACGGTACGGACCGGGTTTCCCCCGGGCGGAAGTTTTCAAGCTCAACCCTGCCCTTTTCAAGGAAGATGTTGTCACCCGAGAGATTCTTAAGGGTCGCAACTGTCTTCTCAGACGTTCCGTCTCCTGTGTTTTTGAGCTTTACGTTAAGCACCACCGTTTCTTCAAGCTCAGCGCGGCCGTTTCCGTTTCCGTTGCTTCCGAATCTTCCATCATCCACCACTTCGCGGTTATATGAGTAGACGGGACGTTTGTCCTCTACTGTTTTTACGAGCAGGTCTCCCTCCGTAAAAGTTTTGTTTTCCGAACTGGTGAAAACCAGGCTGATATTGTCTTCCCTGGTGGCGACCCATCTGGGCACGGAAAATTTAACTTTGGCGTTTCTGCTCTGCCCGGGGAGCAGCTTTCCGAAAAGAAACTCTTCGTCGCCGTAAATGCAGTTCTCACAGTCAGTGACGGCGCTTAGCCTGTGTATGGGTTCTGAGCCTGAGTTTGTGACCTTTATCTCGAGAAAATTTTCTTCCCCGGCGTGGAAAACGGTCTTCGGGGGAACGGTCTTTACCGAGACCGAGGTTTTTTTCGTCTCACCGCCCGACCAGTCCACTCCCGTATCTTCAATCCTGGCCCTGATTTCCTCAGACTGGGTGTCTGAGAAATCAGTGGCTATGGAATACATCTGCCCCCGGGTCTGGGCCAGAAGCAGCCTGCTTGAGAGTTTCACGTAAAAATCGTTTTCAAGTTTTTCAAGTTTCTGCGCCTTGGTGAGCGATTCGTCCGGCGGGGTCTCATCTTCGTCTTCTTCTTCCTGCGGCGCCAGGCTCTTGTCTATGTACTTGATGGTGAGTTGAGGAGTCAGCGGGTCCGGGTCATCCGCGTCTTCTTTTTTCTCGGGCAGGGGATTATAAACGATTTTCTCCGCGGTTATCACTGATCCCTGAAGAAGAATGTCGGGGGTTATCCCCCTGTCCTGTATGGAGATATCGCCCGGGGTAAAATACTTCGCTATGGTGAGTTTCAGGGCGGCTCCGTCTTCGAACTCGAATACCTTCTGGACCGAACCCTTGCCGAAGGATCTTTTTCCTACCACAATTGCCCTTTGGTTGTTTTTAAGCGCTCCTGCTACTATTTCCGACGCGCTCGCGCTTCCCTGGTTCACAAGTACGATTACTTTCCCCTTGTACTCGGGCCGCTTTGCAGTTGCTCTGTAGGTTTTGGAGTAGTCCCTTGCCCTGGTCGTCATTATGGTTCCGGAGGAAAGAAAAAGGTCGGCCACTTTCTCCGCTTCCGAGAGGAGACCTCCGGGGTTTCCCCTGAGATCGAGGATTATTCCCTTGATTGCATAAGAGCGGTTTTTTATCTCTTTTTTCAGATCCGAGGAGGTGTTTTTCTGGAAATTTCTGATTCTCAGGTAAAGAATGTCGTTTTCAAGATCAAAACCCTCAACGCTTTCTATTTTTATCGTATCCCTCACTATGGAGAACTTTCGGGGCTTGGAAAAATTTTTTCTGGAGATAAGAAGGTTTACCTTGGTTCCCTTCTTGCCTCTTAGTTTCCCTACGGCTTCGAGAAGAGGCATGTTTATGGTCGACTCGTTTTCTATCTGTACGATCCGGTCTTTAGTTTTTATTCCCGACCTGTATGCCGGTGTACCCTCTATTGGGGATATAACGGTCAACTGGCCGTCTCTTATGCCGACCACTATTCCCAGTCCTCCGAAACTTCCTTCGGTGTCTATGAGAAACTCCTTGTAGATATCAGGTGGAATCATCGCGGAGTGGGGGTCAAGGACCTTCAGCATACTGTCCGATATGGAATATTCTATGTTTTTGACGGTACGATCCTCGGCTCCCGTGTTAGAAAGGACAAAAGACACGACCTGGCCAAGAGTGTTTGTGACGTCGTTTGCGGATGGCGACTCTTTTTTTCTGAATTTCTTTGCCTTTTCCTTTACTTGAACGGCGAAGGTGTCGTCCCCGTCTTGTGGAAATTCCACCAGCACGTCGTCAACAAGGGTTTCAAGGCTGGAAACCGCTTTTTCAAGCATTTCCGCATAGTCAATCTTGCTTTTATCCAAGTAAAACTTGTTTACGTGCTTAAGTGTCTCTTCGGCGATTTTTATACTCTGGCTGTTGTATTTGCGGTCAAGGGAGACTGGTTCGGCGACGAGGAAAAAAGATAGGATGATAATGATTCCCAAAGCAAGGGCCAAGTACCCGTTTTTGAGAAAACTGGGGATTTTTTCAGACAACTGATATCACCGTCCCGGAAACTGTATTATCAATTATAAAGCGGATTATATCAAACCCAAGGAACGGGCAGGGGAAGGAAGAGAAAAGCAAAAAATAACGGGCAGAGAGAACTCATTACGATTCCCTCTGCCCGTTATTATAAATCAGCTAAAAATTATGAATCTTAGCCTGGTACTCCGCCGAGAGGATTCCACTTCTCAGTAAGCAGAAGCATTCCCGGTATCAACAGAGTTACTATCGACTCTATTATGAACAGATAGGCTATCGGCTTGCCGAGATCCTTGCCCTGCGAGAACGCAAAGAAGCAAAGAAGCACCAGCAATGCCCAAGCCCAGCAGAAGTACGCAAACTCTGCGAGCCCAAGTGCCTGGAAATGAGCCCCGTACCATACAAACACCACCGTAGCGAAAAGACAGTACACTCCAAGCCCTTTCGCATCATGTCCGTGTACGAATACTGCGTAGACTATCAGATATATCAATGCAAATACCGACACAAGCGCGGTAGCAGCCGTAAGACCAAGGGTGTGCAGTTTCCAGGCGGCGATCGCTATAAGCACGCCGACTCCCAGATTGAGTACACCTACTTCCTTCGCTCCGGTTTTACCCAAAAGGGTCATTCCATTCGCAAAGAACACGAACCCTACGAGCAGTAACACGTAACCTAACAAAGCTTCTATTGGAACCATACTAACCATACCTCCTGTATGAAATCATAACCGTTCCTAGCCCACATACTATCGGGGCTCATTAAACTTTCTATCACAGATCAGCACTTGATGTCAAGCATAATTTTCATTGAGAAGGGTTTCAGGACATTGCATTAACTTATGAAGTAAAGAACTTCTTATCATCATAAGTTAATTCGATTTTATCTGTTTCGGGATCGTCAGTGAAGGTTTATCTTTCCCAAATCCTTTTTGTGTCTTAAGAACTGAGCTTTTATCTTACGTCGCTATGAGTCGATTAGTTCTTATTCACAGGCTTTTCCGCGTAATCCATCCTGATTTTGATCTGGTCTGTGAGAAGTGGGGATTCGGAAGAGTCTGAGGAGCAGCTTTTCTTGTCGGGTCTCGGTAAAATTGAAACAATGAAGTTCTTAACTTAGAACTTTTATGGTATAATTGCCTTGTAAAAGATTGTTTCTGCCAAAGTTTGCCAAAGAAGGAGGAATTCCATGCCGGATGAAAAGGCAGGTGACGGAGTAAATCCGAATATCTGGATAAGACCGCCTGACGAAAAAGCCATAAAGAGCAGTATTACGGGCACTGCACAGGATTCAGAGCCCGAAACCCCGCCGAAGTACAAAACCTTTGACGTATTTACCTTAAGGATAAGCAGTGAAGATTTCGAATTCCTTCACAATCTTGAAAGGGAGATAATGAAAAACCGTTCTAGGGAAAACAAAAAGGAGAGAATAACCAAAAACAGTATTATAAGGGCGATGCTTGCCTGTCTTAAGAACGTAAAATTCGACAGGAAAGACATTCCAGACGAAAACGAGCTTCGGATCAGGATGATGAGGGGCCTAAAAGACCTGCCTCCTTGGGTGTTTTAACCCTTTCTCTCTATGATTTCAGCTCAAAATATTTTGTAAAATTCATGAGTTTACAGGTTGTTATTACAGAAACCGAAGGCTTTCCTTTAGGGCATAAAAAAGTACTTGACAAAGAGGGGTGGGGTTTGATTAAATGTAAATCGGGTGAGGTTGCGTCTATTCGCATCCAACAGGGCTGCCGACATTTTATCAACAGGGGAGAGGGGGAGTTTGGTGAGGTATGGAATGCGTGGTAGGCTTTTGGCCCAAATCTACAGTTTAAGGAGGCTTATAATATGAGCCATAGTCATTTAAACGTCCCAACGAAGTACTGGGAGTTGACGAAAGAGGTTCCGCCCCCTCCGATAGAGCGGGATATCAAGTCATGGATCATAGCGAATCCGTCGGATCCGCTGTGGGACATAGACGTGCTGCCGCTGACATACACGGACAGCAGGTGGTCAGCATTTATAGTAAGGTGCGACGAGGCAACTCGGAGTCGTCTGTGCCCGAATCCCCCGTTACAGGTATGGGATGGCGAGAATGCGGATCTGGTAGAGTTTTGGTATGTGGATCACAAGAACACGATGTTAGGTCCATATCTTGAGTTTGGCGTAACGGTATCGGCGACATACACGGATCCTGACGGGAACGTGTGGAGAGCGGGGTACTATCCGTATATGTATTTGACGGGGGATGCGCCGGTGGACGCGGGTCGTGTGCTTGGATTTCCAAAGAAGATGTCGTACATCAGATGTACGGTACATGGTGGAGAGAAGGGGACGGATTTCTTTGGATTTGCGATGAGTCGTAATGGTTACCTGATGCATAGTGCGACGGGACAGTTCGACGACAAGCAGGTAACGCCTCCGTATTTTTATGGTAAGACGGATTGGGGTAAGTTCAACATGAAGGTAATAACGCGTCCGGACGTATCTAGTTCGGAGTGGCAGTTGACATATCTGCCATCGGCGTTACCGCCTCCGTTTGACAGCATGATTCAGGGGCACAGGTTCAAGATAAAGCCGGAGCATACCAGGACGGCAAGCGGAGACGCTATCAACTGGTTTATGCAGGCCACTCCGTTTGACAACATGGGAGCGGAAGTAAAGATTCAGGAAGTAACTGGATTGATTTCGTTTGTGTTTGACCTGGTAATACCGCCAGCGGTAGTACTGTGGACGGAGACATACGAGAGGCCGGCGAGTTATCGAGGATATGCCACGCCATACAAGTATGGATTGAGGCAGCAGTTCCCGATCAGTCAGGGTTCATAATCAGATAAAAAGTTAAGGAGGTAAAACCATAATGGGATTACATGCAAATGAGTACAGTTATCCTTGGCTGGATGAGGGAGAAGTTCCACCGTTACCATTGGACAGGGACAGGATCCACATAATCAGTCAGGGCGTAGCGGACCCGGTGTTCGACTACGACATCATTCCGTTGACGTACACGGAGAGCAGGTGGATGGCCTATGTGATAAGGGCAGACATCAATGCAATGAAAGCCGTGGTACCGGAGCCGATAGAGGTTCAGGATGATGTAATAGAGTTTTGGTACGTAATACACAAGAACACGATGTTAGGACCATACATGGAGATGGGCGTAACGTTCTCGGCAACAGTGGATGACGGTAGTGGGCACATATACAAGGCGGGATATTATCCGTACATGTATCTGTCGAACGACTCACCGATATTTGCTGGTAAGGAGCCTTTTGGATTTCCGAAGAAGGCTGCATACATAGCTGGGTATGAGCATGGTACCAACAACAATTATTTCAACCACTTGATGGAGCGCAGGGGATATATACTGCACACGGCGAACGGGCGTTATTCAGACAGGCCGCTTTCAGCCAGGCCGACTTTCTATGGGAAGACGGATTGGGGGAGGATGAACTACAGGATAACGACGAGGCCGGATGTATCGAACAGTATCCATGAAGTAACGTATTTGCCGTCGGATCTGCCGCCGGGATTTGGGACGGGACACCGTTTCCAGCTGAATCCTGAGAGCGTGAGGACAGCTGTTACGGAGGATGTACGTTCGTGGTACATGTCGGGTACGCCGTTTGACTACATGGGTGGTCAGATACCAGCGATGGAGGTAGTCGGGTTGATAAGCTTCACGTTCAATCTGATAATACCGCCGGCGTTGACGATATGGACAAGGACGGTAGAGAGGGCTGTAGAGGATATGGGTCACATAGTATACTCGACGCCGTTTGAGTACACGATGCGTCACAGGTTCCTGCTGCCGCAGTATAGCCAGGGATAATGGCGAAGAGCTGGTGTCGAGAGACACTGAGTTCTTGATGAGTGAAAAGAGGAGGGAGGCCGTAATGGTTATCCTTCCTCTTTTTTTTTGGCTGAATTGATTTTTCCGTAAACATGTTTTCTAATATAAGCGATGCCTTCCAGTACCCTTATAGTGTACGAACCTTTGGATTCTTTCAGAGAGAGATCTGAATACTGGAGCGAGTATCTTAAGTTTTATGAGCGTTACTGGGGCGGTCCTACCTCTCCTTTCGGAATATGGTTCGGCAATGAGTACAGCGCATTTCGCCAGGCTCTCTCCGACCATCTTAATCTGCCTCACGAAGATCTGCCCGATTGTCTTTTCATGAAGGATGAAGCTGGCAACTATTTTGTCGCACCCACTTCGGATTCCCTTAACTGCTTCTCATCTGAAAACGTTGTTCCGTTTGAGTGGTTTCTTCTTTTTTCCGAGGAAGGGAGAAAAAACTTTTATACCCACTGGGGCTTTAACTCAATTCACTACAATTCAACCCTTGAGCAGTCAAAAAGGAGACTGATTTCCTCTCGAGAAAAAATCGAAAAGACGATGTCCGGAGAATCCGCGAATCCTCTTAAGATATTCCTGGGCAATCTTGACCGAAGCCTTGAAGACCTCAGAAAATGGCTTGTCCAGTTTGATTCCCAAAGCTATCTGGTGCTTAACTACGGCGACATCTGCAATCACATACATCCGTACACCCTGAAAAATGAAAACAGCGTACCGGAAGTTTCGAGAATCCTGGAACTTGTCTCACTGTCGGACTTCAACGAGGCGGAGCTTGCGCTTAAAGTGTTTTTTCAGAAATGGGAGGATATAGCAGACAAGTGCGCCGGCAGCACTGAAGGCTCCCAAATCCAGTAAAGGCCCGCTCCGGACTGAGATGACTGCGAAACTTGATAGAAAAAATATCGGAAGAGTCCTGGGAGTGTTGAGAAAAGAAGCCGCCGGATGGAATGTTCCCGTGGTTACGCTTACGGCCGTCTCCTCAAAAAGTCCTTTCAGGGTTCTTATTTCCACCGTGCTCAGCCTGAGAACCAAGGACGAGACCACGGCTGAGGCCTCCGCGAGACTTTTCCGCGAAGCCCGAACTCCGTCCGCGGTGCTTGAGCTTGGAGAGAAAAAGATAAGAGATCTCATATATCCCGTCGGTTTCTACAGGGTAAAAGCGCAGAACATCATCGGGATATGTGAAAAACTGATAGACGAATATGACGGTCAGGTTCCGGACACCCTTGACGAGCTTTTAAAGTTCCGCGGGGTCGGGAGAAAAACCGCCAATCTGGTTCTTTCTCTTGGGTATGGAGAGCCCGCTATCTGCGTTGATATTCACGTGCACAGAATTTCGAACAGGTGGGGTTTCGTGGATAGCAAAAGTCCTTATGAAACCGAAATGGCTCTTCGGGAGAAACTGCCCCGCAGATACTGGATAGAGTACAATTCTCTGCTCGTGGCCCTCGGGCAGCAGATTTGCAGACCCTTATCTCCTCTTTGCAGCCGTTGTCCCGTAAGTGGCTACTGTCCGAGGATGGGAGTTTCCAGAAGCAGATAGAACCCTCCTACCGGTTTGACTCTGCCCGCATTATAACTATAATTGATTGCCAAATCTCTTTCCGGAAAACCCGTTGTCTCATACTGTCCTTTTTTATATTTTTTCTACGCTTGCGGTACTCGGGGCCATTATGGTCGTGAGCCATAAAAACCCTGTTTCAAGCGCTATCTCGCTTGTTCTTACCCTTTTTTCCACCGCGGCGCTTTTCGTTCTTCTACACGCCCATTTCATCGCGGCGATACAGATACTGATTTACGCGGGGGCGATAATGGTCCTTTTTCTCTTTACCGTCATGTTCCTCAATATAAGGGACAGCGAACTCAGATTTGACAGTATGAACATACCGAAGAGGATGACGTTTCTTTTCCTGTTTATCGCTGTTGTCGGATTCTTCGCCTCAAAGCTCTTTTTGTCTTCTCCGGTTGTTTTTCCGAAACTTGGGGACCCTGAGAATTTCGGTACCGTGGCCGAAGTGGGAAGATACCTCTTCAGTGATTATCTGCTCGCGTTTGAGCTTGCCTCGGTTCTTGTGGTAATAGCCATGGTGGGCGTCCTGGTCATAGCCAAGGGGAAGGAATCATAAGATGGAAATCGCGGTCTCTCACTACGTAATTCTGGCTTCCGTACTCTTCGCGATCGGGGTTTACGGGGTAATTACCAGAAAGAACATACTGATCGTGCTTATGTGCCTTGAGATCATGCTTAACTCCTGCAACCTGCTTTTCGTTGTTTTCTCAAGGCTCTACGAGGGCGCCACGGGACACGTGTTCGTCTTGATGTCAGTAACTGTGGCGGCGGCCGAGGTCGCGGTCGGCCTTGCGTTTGTCGTTTCAATCTACAGGCAGAAAGAGAGTCTTGACATCGATCTGCTGAAACTGCTTAGGGGTTAGATTATTTTCGGAGGTTTGCCTGAGTGCTTGCTTTAATAGTTCTTGCGCCGCTTGCGGGGGCGATTCTGAACGGACTTTTTTTCGCCACCGGACTTTGCGAAAAACTTACCGGGACCGCAAGACATACAACTGACAAGATCGTCGGGACGGTGGCATGCGCGGCCGTTCTGGTCTCCGCTCTTTTGTCCACGTGTCTTTTCCTCGATCTTCTCTCGCAGAGCCCGGCGGGAAGCGATCCCATTACGACCGAGCTTTTCACCTGGATGCTCTCGGGCACCCTTAACGTCAGTTTCGAGTTTCTCTTTGACTCCCTCTCCGCCGTAATGGCCCTTGTCGTGACATGGGTTGGGTTTCTTATACATGTCTATTCAATCGGCTACATGCACCACGACCGCTGCTATGCGCGTTATTTCACTTACCTGAACATTTTCGTTTTCTTCATGCTCGTTCTGATTCTGGGCAACAACTTCCCCATGATGTTCGTCGGATGGGAGGGAGTAGGCCTTGCATCATATCTGCTTATAGGGTTCTGGTATGAAGACTCATTCAGGGTGTATGCGGGAAGAAAGGCGTTTGTGGTGAACAGGATAGGGGATTTCGGCTTTATCCTCGGCATCTTTCTCATCTTTACAGTTTTCGGTTCGCTTAATTACCAGGATGTTTTCTCCCAGCTTGCAGACCCGGTTTTTGTTTCCGGGGTCTCGCAGTCGCTTATAACCGCGATGGCGCTTTTGCTGTTTGTAGGCGCTGTCGGTAAATCGGCTCAGTTTCCCCTCCATGTCTGGCTTCCGGACGCGATGGCGGGTCCGACCGCAGTGAGCGCCCTTATTCACGCCGCGACGATGGTTACCGCCGGGGTTTACATGTTAAGCCGTTGCTCGCCGCTTTTTGACCTCGCTCCCGTGGCTTCGAGCGTGGTTTTGATTGTGGCGGCGTTCACCGCGTTTTTCGCCGCAACGATAGCTGTCACTCAGAACGACATAAAGAAGGTGCTTGCGTACTCGACCGTAAGTCAGCTCGGGTACATGATGATGGCCGCGGGAGCGGGGGCCTACGTGTTTTCGATATTTCATCTGGTTACGCACGCTTTTTTCAAGGCGCTTCTGTTCCTCGGGGCCGGAAGCGTTATACATGCCATGGCCGGAGAGCAGGACATAAGGAAGATGGGCGGGCTTCGGGGGATGATTCCCGTGACGGCCATTACCTTTTTGGTGGCGACGCTTGCGATTTCCGGCTTTCCCCTTCTCTCTGGGTTTTTCAGCAAAGATGAAATCCTTGCTTCGCTTTATAACGGCGGACATACGTTTTTCTGGGCCGCAGGGCTCCTTACGGCCGTACTGACCGCTTTTTATATGACGAGGCTCTACGTGCTCACATTCGAGGGGGAGGGGAGAATGGACTACAAGACGAAAAGCCGTGTGCACGAATCCCCGGCCGTGATGACCGTACCTCTTGTGATTCTCGCGGTCCTCTCCGTTTTTGGGGGTCTTTTTGGCGTGCCTGGATTCATGGGTGAGGCCGTGGGCTTTCATTACACGGATCTTATCAAAAAGTTCCTCTCTTCTTCAGTGGCAGTTCACTATGGAGCGGAACATGGTTACTCCCATTATTTTGGCCACTGGACTTTAGTAGGGTTCTCGGTGCTTGCTGCGTTTGTCGGAATAGCGGCTGGTGTTCTGATCTATTATCGGAGGCGTGGAGGAGCTGTTTCGGCGGGGGGCAAAACGGCCGCCGCGCTTAAAAGCGGGTCCTTTAACAAGTGGTACGTCGATGAGATATACGAGGCGGTTTTTGTCTCTCCGTTTAACTATATCTCGGGGCTTTGCTCTGATTTTGACCGCTCCTTTATAGACAGCTCTCTTGACGGACTGAGCGATTTTGTAAGGAGTTTATCAGGACGTCTGAGCGTGTTGCAGACAGGCCTGCTCAGGTATTACGTGGCGGCCATGGTCGGCGGAGTCATCGTAATAATCGCGCTTCTTCTTATCTACGGTTCGCTGGCTCCCTGATTCTCCCGCCTTCTGTACCACTCAATTCCGTGTCTTTCAATCTGCTTAAGCAGAGCCTTGCTGTTTATACTGTTGTGCAGAAGAAGATCAACCCGTTGCGCCATTGGAAGCTGGTCAATGGCGTCGGCAAGCCCTGCCAGATCGGTCAAGGTCAGCTGGTCCCCGAACAATGCGAGGTCTACGTCGGAAGTCTTTTTATGGTTCCCCATGGCCCGTGAACCGAACAGCACCGCGCGCTCAACCCGATTGTTGGATGACAGAATGGTGACTATCGCGTCACGATGTCTGTTTTTCAGTCCGTCCATCAGACCGCACGTTTTTTCCGCAGCGCCTCGCGCAGCCGCAGAAACATTGGGTGATACTGATTTTTAATCATGCTCTCTGCTTCAAGAGCAAACTCTTTTTGGTAAATATGGGTCATCAGGTTACGGGTTTTCAGAATTTGAAGAAAAATTTCGCAGTCGTCTTCATTTATGTATTCGGATTCAAAGCTCTTTCGAATAACCTCTCGCGGATTTTTTGCCTCGTAGCCTTCGTAAAACAGGAGGTCTTTAAGAACCTTCCAAGAAAGCTCGAAGCATATTTCAAACTCCTTTACCAGCCCGGCTCTTTCAAGCTCGCTGTAATTATCTTGGTCGCAAGCCTTGGTAAGGGCGGAAACGGCCTTGACGAAATTATCAAGCCGCTGTTCCCAGCGAGTCTCATCGTTATTGCTCATTTTTCCGTCCATCCGAGCTGTTTGAACTCGGCACCGTTTGCCGGATTCAAACTGCTCGGACAATAGTTTAATGTGGCTGGAAGCAGGGTCAAAGATAACGGGAATACATGCGTGCGGATGTGAGACGTGCTTTCAAGTTTGTGTACGCACAGATGTCTTGCGATCTGGGTTTAGCTGTGTGCTGCTTTGCGCAGGATGTAAATCTGGTATCTTTGTTCCAGGGTAAGTTGCTTTGGTTTTCTCATTCAAACGCTCCTTTTGATCTGGTCGTTAAAAGAGAGTTGCGAAAATTATTGCAACCTGCCCTTTTGATCTACATCAAAAGTTGTGTTTCAAATTTGAAAGCACGGCGTATTTGGAAGCGAATAAGTTAAATGGCAGCCACTCACTTTGGACTGTATCTTTATGCATTCATGATGCTTGTGACCGTAGCGCTCGCAGCGGCTCAGGAGCCGTATGGACCCGCCCAGGACGCTGGCGACGCTCGCGTTGAAACGGTAGGGGGCCGCCAGATGTTGATCCTGCCCACAAGCGCCGGGAAAGTCGAATTGCGGGCGCAATCGGCGTCAGGAGGCATAGTTGCACAGTCCTTCGAGTCGCCTTCGCATCGGACGCACGTGGTTTATGTCGAGGGTGCGGAGTACCGTGCGACTACACCTCTTCAGGGTCCGGGCGCCTGGATCGCCTTCGATCCGGCCCGGCGCCGTTTCGAATCGTTGCTGCCGAGTATTCGAGTCGAACTGGCTGGGGGTAGGCAACTGGACGCCGTGGTCGAAGCTGTCGGCGCTACCGGTGTGGAAGCGTTTGATTCGTTGGGATTTTCCATACTTTATCTGCCGTCGAACCTGCACCCCGCCGACGCGGTTGTACGGGCCCGCGGACTTCCCGACCAGCCCGACGCTTCCATGCGGCTGCGCGGGCCCCGCATTAAGTGGCGTTGACTTTTGATCAGAATGGAGAAACCGCATGCGTAAACTGACACTTTTGACAATCGGGCTGCTGGGTCTGGCAGCTTGCGGCGGCTCGAGCGATTCGTCACAACCGCCGCCGGATCCGTCACTGTCAGCGAGTGTCACCTTGGCGCTTTCCGGCGCATCCGACGTTGAGGAGGCCGACAATCCGAAGGTGCGGTTGACCCTCGGGCTTGATGCGCCCACCTCCGGACCCGTCTCGGTGGCCTTGAGCCTGGCCGGATCCGCCACCCGGGACCGTGACTACGCGGTAAGCGACGATGAGATTCAGTTTCCTGCAGGCGCCACTTCGGCGAGTGCGGAAATCGACGTTTACCGCGACTTCGAAGAGGAAGGCAACGAAACGATCGAGGTCGATCTTGGCACGATCACGGGTAACGCGCGGGCCGGCAACCCGTCCTCGGTCACCCTGAGAGTGATCGACGGCCCTGCGGCCAGCGTGAACAAGTCTCCGCCTGACGACACGGCCGGCGGGCCGGAATTCACGTCGGGACTGGAAATGCTGGGCTTCGATATCGAGGAGGACGCCGTTGTCGCCGTAGTGATCGCGGAGATTCCCCCCGATGCTTCCGAGGCCGTGCCCCTGGTAGCGGAGTGGTCAGCCGACCCGACCTTCATCTCGGGCGTAAAGGCTATCCACGAGTGCTGTGGCCCTTCGCAGAATCCTTCGGCCGACAGGTTTGGACCACTCATGAACCCTTGCAAAATCGCCGCATCCGGCGATCCGCTGGACCTTCTTTTCTTTGCCAACCTGCGCCTGTTCAGACTGCCGCTTGAGGCGCTTGAGCCCGAGCGCCGCTATTTCCTGCGCATACGGCTGGATGCAGTGCCGCCATCGTTTGAGTTGGGCAAGGAATACCCGAATGTGGTTACGGTCGGTTTCGCCACCGATTCGGATGGCACGGTCCTTGTACGATGCAAGGCACCGGCACGAACGCCCGCACCGGGGGGCGGCGATCCGCTGTTCGGCCAGCAGTGGCACCTGAGAAACACCGGTCAGACCGCTTTTGCGAACCGCGGAGGAACTCCCGGCGCCGACCTGAATATGTCCACAGCAATCGACACGGACCGCAACGGTGCCGGAGTGAAGCTCGCGGTGGTAGACACCGGGCTTGAGATATGTCATCCGGACCTGGCGGCCAATACGGCTGCGGGCGGGTCGTTTAACTTCGGTGCAAGCGCCCGGCCCGGCGCCTCTCCCGACGACCCCTACAACTTTGCCTCAACCGGGGACCACGGCACCAGTGTGGCTGGGATCGCAGCAGCGGCCGCCAACAACGGTTTCGGCGGGCGTGGCGTGGCGCCGGCAGTTACTCTTGTCGGGTTCAATCCGCTTGCAGCTGCGCCCGACGACGAGTCCGGCGACCCCGACATGGCAGAGGAAATCGCGCTTTTCAAAAGCCTCGGCGCGAGCGCAAGCGAACCGGACTCAGCAAGTGTGGATGTCTTTAACCTGAGTTTCGGTTCGGATCTCGGCATCGCGAACGCGGACGAAGAATTAACTCGCGTGCTCAGGATGGGAGTTAAGCAGCTTCGTTCGGGCCGCGGCGCGTTGTACGTCAAGGCGGGCGGCAACGATTTCGAGACCTGCGAGCGGCTTCATCCGCTCCAGGCCGAGGTAGGCTGCGCGGGCGCCGGAACAGACCCCGACCAGAACACGCCGTGGATGGTCGTCGTGGGAGGCTTCAACGCCGACGACGAGAAGTCAACCTATTCCAGCGCCGGGGCCAACCTGTGGGTAGCAGGTCCTTCCGGCGAGGATGGCACCGAAGCCCCGGCAATGATCACCACGGACCAGGCCGGTCCGTTCACGGGCTTCAGCTTCTTGCCGGAAAATCGCCTGACCAGCGACCACCCATTGAATCGTGACGGCGACTACATCAGCGCCTTCAGCGGCACATCTTCGGCGGCCCCCGCGGTCTCAGGCGCCGTCGCCATCCTCCTCGGGATCAAACCGGAACTGACCTGGCGGGATGTGAAGCACATACTGGCACGCACGGCGCGCAAGATCAACCCGGATATCGCCGAAGTTCGCGCCGCGTTTGACGGCACGCCTTACATCCTCCAGCATGCCTGGCAGACGAATGCCGCCGGTTTCGACTTCCACAACTGGTACGGTTTCGGCGCTGTCGACGTCGACGCCGCAGTCGCGATGGCGGAAAGCCACACTGCTGACAGTCTCGGCTCTCTGGATGAATCGGAATGGTTCGAGGCGGTCGCGGGGCAAAAACTGTCGCTGGACATCCCCGATGCGGACGGGGCCGGGATCAGTGCCACTATGGAAGTCTCCGGCTTTCCCGAGGGCGCGGACATCGAGGCGGTGGTGCTCGAGATCGCCATAGAAGGCGGCGACGCGTTTGATTTCGGCATCACCCTGGGCTCGCCCGCGGGCACGCAAAGCGTGCTCAATCCACCCCTCAACAGCGTGCTCAAGGGTTCTTCCGGCATCTCCGACTGGCGCCTGCTCAGCAACGCCTTCTACGGCGAGAACCCCAACGGCACCTGGACCCTGCACGTGGCGGACATCGTTCCCGAAGACACCGGCACACTGACCGGCTGGAAGCTCCGGTTCTACTACGGTAAGCACGGCGTGAACTGACGCGCGGTTGGCGGGCCACCTGAGGTGCGGTCGTTGAGGCTCGCTGTCTGGTCCCTGAAGTTTCCTGAGGTCGTAACAGGCGCTATACCCAGATTTCGCAGTCATCTTCATTATATATTCAGATTCAAAGCTCTTTCGAATAACCTCGTCAAGGTAAAGGGTGTACCGTCTGCGGTAAAAATATCTTCCCTGTCCGTTTGACAGATGATTTTCAATATGGATATTGATTGTCCAGATTATCTGAGTAGTCCTGGCTGTCTTGTCTTTAATAATCTCTTCTGTTTATGGATGATTCTGCTTTTGTAAGACCATGTTGTTCAGGCGGAATCTGGGAGACAGGGTGGGCGATCTGCGATAGAGGTGTCTGATGATTGAGAAAATATTTGCGAGAAAAAAATTGCTGATAGCGGTTTTGATTGTTGTCGCCATGCTCTATTATTTTCTTGGACTTTATAATATCTCAGCCACAAAACCGCATCTTGGGATTGCAAATACTGTCTTTCATATGATCGCCGAGAGATCGATACAGAGAAACTCAGCAAGTCTTGAGATTCCCTACGACGTAGATGATGAAGACATATACGTAGAGGGGTTTAAGGAATATGAGCAAATGTGCGTTAAGTGCCACGGAGCTCCCGGTGTTGAGCCTTCACCCACCGGCAAGGGCCTTTTCCCCAAACCGCCCAGGTTTCCCGGGGAGGGCTTCGATGAATATTCTCTTAAGGATATCTTCTGGGTCACGAAAAACGGGGTGAAGATGACGGGGATGCCCGCTTATGGGTCCACGCACGAAGACGAGACTATATGGGCGGTCGCCATATTTCTTGACAGATCAAGAGACTTGTCCGAGGCGGAGTATAAAAAGCTAAGGGATAAGTATCTGGATACGAATCGCTGATGGTTGCGGCCTGAGCGGTCTGCCGAAGTTGTTTTCAGAAGCACTTCCTCCTCTCGGAGCATCTTTTTTCTGCCGACCGTTGCTACCTTGACGCGACGGGGGGAAATGATTGAGGAGATTCGCAGCTGTCTGGGAGCTTCCTTCAGTTGACTTTGCCTGAATAATGGTAAGGATTACCATCTGAATAGCTATTTTATGGATATACAAAGTTTACAATAATATTATGCAGGTAAGCAGAACCCTTGATTACGCCGTCAGATGCCTCATCCATATGGGGGGCAGTCCGCAATTCAAGGTCAGCATGAAACAGATATCCGAAACCCAGCATATTCCGCAGAACTACCTTGCCAAGGTGATGAGAAGGCTTGTTAACCGGGGCATACTCAGGTCCAAGGTAGGGCCCGAGGGCGGATACATGCTCCGCAAGTCCCCGCATGAACTTAGCCTCAGGGAAGTGTACGAAGCCATAGAGGGAGAGATAAGGATAGTGGACTGCATGGACGACGACGGTCCCTGCGCCCTCTATGAAAACTGCGGGCAGCTTCCTCTCTGGGACAAGCTCAAGGTTTCAATGATAAGGATTCTCGAGGATACTACCATAGGCGACATGGTGGAAGAGACTCGCGGCGGAAAAAGGCACTAGCAGGAGGATATTCTTTAAATGAGCGTTGATCTTGAAAAACTTGCGCAGGAGGAATACAAGTACGGATTCGTAACCGACGTTGAACAGGAAGTTGCGCCCAAGGGGCTCAGCGAAGACACCATCAGGATGATTTCCTCGAAGAAGAATGAACCGGAGTGGCTTCTCGAGTGGCGCCTCGGGGCGTATGAGCGCTGGAAGAAGATGAAGGAGCCCCGCTGGGCTTTTCTTCGGTATCCGGAAATAGATTTTAACGACATAAGCTATTACGCCGCTCCGAAAAGCAACCCCAGACCGAAGAGCCTTGATGAGATAGACCCGGAGATAAAGGAAACCTACGACAAGCTCGGAATTCCCCTTGAGGAGCAGAAGATGCTTGCGGGCGTCGCCGTTGACGCGGTTTTCGACAGCGTTTCCGTTTTTACGACTTTCAAGGAGAAGCTTGCCGAGGAAGGGGTTATTTTCTGCTCCATATCCGAGGCGGTGGAAGAGCACCCCGATCTTGTGCGCAAGTATCTGGGCTCGGTCGTCCCGCGCGGAGACAATTTCTACGCCGCTTTGAACTCTGCTGTTTTCACTGACGGTTCCTTTGTCTATGTGCCCAAGGGAGTAAGATGTCCCATGGAGCTTTCCACTTATTTCCGCATAAACGCGGAGAACACCGGACAGTTCGAGAGAACGCTTATAATTGCAGAGGAGGGAAGCTACGTAAGCTATCTTGAGGGATGCACTGCCCCGCAGAGGGATGAAAGCCAGCTCCACGCCGCGGTTGTTGAACTCATAGCCCACGATGACGCCACCATAAAGTATTCGACGATACAGAACTGGTACCCTGGAGACAAGCAGGGCAAGGGCGGCATATACAATTTTGTAACCAAGCGGGGAAGATGCATCGGCAGGAACTCGAGGATCTCCTGGACGCAGGTCGAGACCGGTTCAGCTATCACCTGGAAGTACCCGAGCTGCGTTCTTGAAGGGGATAATTCGGTCGGGGAGTTTTACTCCGTCGCCCTTACAAACAGGCGTCAGCAGGCCGACACCGGAACCAAGATGATTCACGTGGGGAAAAACACCAGCAGCACGATTATTTCCAAGGGCATTTCCGCGGGCGAGGGGCAGAACATATACAGGGGGCTTGTGGAAATTGGTAAAAACGCCGGGAAGGCGAGAAATTACACGCAGTGCGACTCAATGCTTATAGGGGATCGCTGCGGAGCACATACTTTTCCATACATAGAGGTCAGAAACTCCACGGCCCACATGGAGCACGAGGCTTCTACCTCTAAAATAGGCGAGGACCAGATGTTCTACTGCCGCCAGAGAGGGATTTCCGCCGAAGACGCTGTTTCGCTCATAGTGAACGGTTTCTGCAAGGAAGTTTTCAAGGAACTGCCGTTTGAGTTCGCGGTTGAAGCTGAAAAACTGCTGAGCGTAAGTCTTGAGGGAAGCGTGGGTTAATAAGGGTTCCGCTTTAATTCTGAAAAAAAGATTTTTAGGAGGAGCAAAGCATGCTCGAGGTGAAAAACCTGCATGTGCAGGTAGATGACAAGGAAATACTGAAAGGAATGGATATTACCGTAGCGCCCGGGGAAGTTCACTCCATAATGGGTCCAAACGGTTCGGGGAAGAGCACCCTTGCCCAGGTTCTTGCGGGCAAGGAGGCATATGATGTTACGGAAGGAGATGTAACTTTTCAGGGAAAGGATCTTCTCGACCTTGAGCCAGAGGAAAGGGCGTGCGAGGGGATATTCCTGGCTTTCCAGTACCCCGTTGAGATCCCGGGGGTGGCGAACACCTATCTTCTTCGCGAGGCCCTTAACGCAAAAAGGGAATACAGGGGCGAAAAACCCCTTAAGCACATTGAGTTCGCAAAACTTGCCAGAGAGAAAATGAAAGCGCTCGGTATTGACGAAGACCTTCTTAGAAGGTCCGTGAACGCCGGGTTCTCGGGCGGAGAGAAGAAAAGGAACGAAATATTCCAGATGCAGATACTCGAACCGACACTGGCGGTGCTTGACGAGACGGATTCCGGTCTTGACATAGACGCGCTCAAGGTAGTGGCAAACGGGGTGAATTCAATGAGGGGTTCCGGGCGTTCCTTTATAGTAATAACCCATTACCAGCGACTTCTTAACTATATAGTTCCCGATTTTGTCCACGTGATGGTCGATGGAAAGATTGTAAGATCGGGAGGAAAGGAACTTGCCCACGAGCTTGAGGAAAGAGGTTACGCTGAGTTTTAAGGCCTTGGGCAAACTGCAAGGAGCATAATACTATGGCTATTGTTTTTGATGGTACGTGCGAAAGTTATGTCGAGAGACTCTCTGAGTTTCTCGATAGCGCGCAAAAAGATGCCCCCGAGTGGGTAACCACTCTTCGCCGTGAGGCGATCTCTGGATTCGGCAAGCTCGGATTCCCGACGCTTTCTGATGAAGAGTGGAGATTTACCAATCTTGAGGCACTTCGCAGAAGTTCCTTTTCAATTGCCGAAAACGGAATCTCCGGGGTTTCTAAAAAATCCGTGGATTCCTACGGGTTTCCCGGGCTTGATTGTCTGAGGCTTGTCTTTGTAAACGGTCGTTTCGCCTCTTCCCTTTCAGACACCAGAAATGCCGGGGAAGGGATACTGGTAAAAAGCCTGTCTGAGGCGATATCTGAGCAGGGTGATCTTGTGAAGGATCATCTGGCGAGATATGCGGACTATGAAAAAGACGCATTTATTTCCCTTAACACATCCTATTTTGAAGACGGAGTGTTTGTTTACGTTCCCGATGGGACCGTTCTTGAGAAACCTGTACATGTTCTTCACGTATCGACGGATGAAGACCGCCCTTTATTCATAAATCCGAGAAATCTTATCATCGTCGGGCAAAGTTCGATCGCTAAGGTCATAGAACATTACGTGTCGGCGTCCAATAGCGTCTATTTCTCAAACGTGGTCACAGAAGTTGTCTGCGGGGAAAACGCGAATCTTGAGCACTACAGACTTGAGTTTGAAAGCCAAAAGGCGTTTAATTTCACCACCCTCAGGGTGAATCAGCAGAAAAACAGCAACATCGCTTCCCACTCGGTTCTCTGCGGAGGGGCAATAGTGAGGAACAACGTTCACCCCGTCTTGGCTGGAGAAGGATGCAATTCCGACATTTACGGCCTTTTCATATCCGAGGGACGCCAGCACATGGATAACTTCATGCGGGTTGAGCACGCAAGTCCTCATTGCGACAGCCGCCAGTTCTATAACGGCGTACTTGATGGTCGCTCAAAGGGAGTTTTTCACGGAAGAATACTGGTTCACGAAGGGGCAGAGAAGACGGACGCGAAGCAGACCAACAGGAATCTCCTTCTCTCCGACACGGCCCAGATAGACACAAAGCCTCAGCTTGAGATATACAACGACGACGTAAAGTGCACCCATGGCGCTACGATCGGGCAGATGGACGAAGAGGCCCTTTTTTACCTGCGTTCAAGAGGGATCTCAACGAGGCAGGCCAAAATAATAATGCTCCAGGCCTTTACTGGCGAGACTTTAGAGCATATGTCAATTGACTCCGTGAGAGAAGTTCTTGAGGGTGTGGTCATGAAAAGATTAGGGAATTACATATTTGACTAACCTGCATTATTATGATTCGTTTTTGAGAGGTTTGGAAAGAGCCTATGTTTTAGTGGATTTTGATGCTGGACGGGACGTAATCATAGAACTAAACTCAGAATACGTCCCGGTAAAATTCAACTTTGTGAAACATTGAAGAGGCTGTAATGGAAGAAGCAGTAGCAGCACGGGGTTTGATAGCAATAGTAGCTGCAGTATTATTTCTGATTGTAGGAATACCGGTAGGACTTATATGCCTGGCTTGGTATTACAGGGATAAGGAATATAAGGAGACTAAACTTTTCGATGATGATTAAAGGGGTGCTATAATTCCCTGAGCAAAGGCTCCAAAACGGCAAAGGGAGGTAGGCTTATGTCCGATTACGAGAAAGCGGCAAAAGTTTCAGACATAGCTGAAGGAGAAGTGGAATCTTTTTTCATCGATGGAGAAGTGATTGCCATATGCAAGGTAGAGGGAAATTTCTACGCTTTTCGGGATGAATGCACCCACCAGTGTTTTACTCTTTCAGATGGCGACCTTGAAGGAGAACGCATTACCTGCTGTTATCACGGGGCTGAATTCAACGTCAGAACTGGAAAGGCGCTCTGCCTTCCGGCGGTTGAACCTCTGGAGACCTACCCGGTAAAGGTTGACGGGGACGACATACTTATAAAGCTTGACGACTGACCGTCCCCGCCTTTTTAACCCGCTGGTTTGAATTTGGGCAGTGTTACTTCATCGGTAACGTCATCGAAGCAGACCTGCACCTCCATACCGATAGACACTTCATTGGGATCAACGTCAACAACGTTAGACATCATCTTGACCCCTTCATCCATCTCGATAAGGGCCACGACATATGGAGGTTCCCCCTTGTAGGCTTTTGATGGTCCCATGTGGTGTATGGAAAAAGTCCACACCTTCCCCCGTCCCTCACTTTCTACCCACTCTATGTCATCACTCATGTCCCCTCCGGGGGAAAGAGCCCTTGGGTAAAAGAAAAACTCCCCCGTCTCCCTTGATCTCGGGATAACCAGCTTGTGTTCCCTGGCAGCTTCCCAAAACGGCTTTGTCTCGGGCCTGAATTCAGGCAAAGGCTTGTTGTACGCTTTTTTCTCTTCTGACATTTTCTTGTTCTCCTTGTTTGCTTGTTAATTAATCGGCTGGTTACCAAGAACCACTGTGCTGTGAGCCGACACTATCCCTCCGTTTCCATGCACAACAGCCACCTCAGGGTCCTCAACCTGTCTACTTCCCGCGTCACCCCTCAGCTGCAAGGTGGCTTCCACAACATGATGCATAGCCCCCAGGTGAGCCTGGGAGAGCAGTCCCCCGTGGGTATTAACAGGAAGGTCTTTCCCAATTTCCATTCTTCCCTCAAGGGCAAACGCTCCTCCCTCTCCCTTGGGAACAAACCCCAGTCCCTCAAGTTCAAGCAGCACTGTTATGGTGAAGCAGTCGTAAAGAAACGCTATGTCAACATCCTTTGGTTCTATTCCCACGGTCTTTTCACGCTAGTTACATGCGGTAATTTTATTTAAGATTTCCGGGAAGTTAAAAAAAGACTCTGGCTTTTTTCCATGTTTACGTGTATAACCTGTAAACATGGATACCAAATCACAACACAATCACCCACAGTTTTCCTTGGAAGACGTCATAGTAAGAGTAGTGCGTCCAGACGAAGTTCTCAAATGGAACAGACTCTTGAGAGAACATCACTACCTTGGCTTCAAACAATTCGCCGGCAGGGGTATGCGCTACGTAGCTGAGTATAAGGGACAATGGCTTGCTATTGCCGCATGGCAGGCAGGCGCTTTCCAGTGTGCCCCCCGAGACCGCTGGGTGGGGTGGAAAAAAGAGTGTCAGTTCAAAAACCTCCATCTCATAGGGAACAACACCAGGTTCCTTATACTGGGCAAAGCGGGACAGTTCCCCAATCTGGCTTCTTACTTTCTGTGTTCCATGACAAGGCGGTTAAGCTCGGACTGGATGGAGCACTACGGACATGGTCTGCTGCTTGGGGAGAGCTTCGTAGACCCAAGACACTTTGACGGCGCAATGTACAAGGCGTCTAACTGGGAGTTTGTCGGTCTGACCAGGGGATACGCGCGTTCTAATGGCCGTTATAAAAAGCCTCACGGCAACCAGAAGGAACTCTACGTTTATTCTCTGCGTAAAGGAGCGAGAGAGATGCTTCGTAACGCCGATTCTCTGGGAGATGAGTGGAAGGCAAAAAGAGCGGGCACACGCCGTTGTGATGAGGAGCTTTCTTCGCTTTACGCTGCGTTAAGCGATATTCCTGATTTTCGCAGGGGTCAGGGGAGAAAGCACAGAGTGCAATGTGTTCTGGCCATCTATATTCTCTCCACTTTGTCCGGCAACACAGGGACTGCTGCCGCCACTCAGTTTGGAAAGAATCTTTCACAGAAGGAGCTTAAGATACTTGGGGCCTGGTACAACAAAGAGAAACAAAGGTATGAAGCTCCTTCCAATCCCACGATGCACAGGGTGGTAAAGAATCTGGATACGCAGAAGCTTGAGGCTGTGGTTTCTCGTTTCACCACACCGCAGATAGAGATTTCAAAGTATTTGGCTGTTGACGGAAAGCGCATACGGGGGGCTAACAGAAACGGGGACAATCATTACGAGGTGGTGACTCTGGTTGATCACATAAGCGGCATGCCTCTTGGGAGTCTTGATTTAAGGGACGAGGGTGGAGAAATAGCGGCGGTACTCGCTTTACTTGAAGAAGTATGCATTGATGGGAAGGTGATAACCCTTGACGCTTTGCATACGACGAAGAACACCGCGCGGGCTATAGTGGAAACTCATAGAGCGGATTATATGTTTACGGTAAAAGGCAACAGTCCCACGGCGTACAAAAGGTTGAAGGCGCTTGAGTGGGAGAGTGACGCGGCGGGGCATTTCAAAGAGAAGATGAGCAAGGGGCACGGGCGCATAGAGCAGCGGTCAATAGAGGTTATGAACGCGTACTTCCGTATGACTGACTATCAGCACGTAAAGCAGGTTTTCAGGGTGAAGCGCTGGGCAAAGAACGTAAAGACGGGGAAACAGAGTATCGAATACGCCTACGGCATCACGTCGGCAGACACGGAGAAAGCGTCCCCGCAGCAGCTGCTTGAGTGGAACAGGGGACACTGGGCGGTGGAGAGCAAGAATCACTACCGCCGCGATGTCACTTTCAACGAGGACAGCAGCACGATGCGTGTGGGTTCGGGCCCTGCGAACAATGCGGTGTGCAACAATATAGCGCTTGCGGTGATATTGGGGCAGAAGAGGAAATTTGAGAGTGTTCCCGAGGCCATCAGACACTTTTCGCAGAACAGAGAGGAAGCGTTTTCCGCTATAGGTCTCTCACTGTGAAGGTGGTTTTCCGCTAAAAGTTGTAATTTTCAAAAAATTTGAGATTTTAAAGGAAAGCTGTGTCCTGAAGACGGAATTCTATGTCCGTAACGGGGTTTTGCAGGTAAATCGGGCAGTGTTGAGGTAAGAAAACTGGCTCAATCACATAAAACTGCCTTCAATCGTTCTGGTATCACACCAAAATCCACATCTAGAACGAAAAGACCCTGGTTCTATTCCCGCGGTTCCAAACGCCTTTTCCCCCGAGCGCTCAACAGCGTTGTATATCTGATCGAGGTTCTCAAGGGTGGTTAAGTACTGATGGGAATATCCCTGCCCCATTCCCCAGAGGTAAGCAAGATCGTTTTCTATTCCGAGTTCTTTAGCCTTGTCCTCCGTGGTTACTATGAAAGCGGCGCCTCCGTCCGAGATAATCGAGCAGTCATACTTGGTAAGAGGCTCTGCTATAACCCTTGAGTTAAGGACGTCGTCTATAGAGAGCGGGTCCTTGTTCATTGCGTTTTCCTTGTCGGCGGCATGTTTTCTCATTGTCACTGCCACCGCAGCGAGGTGTTCTCTTCTTGCGCCCCAGTCATGGAGGTATCTCTGCGCTGCAAGCGCGTATCCCCCTGGAGTGGTAAGCCCGTACGGGAATTCAAACTCCGCGTGGCACATTTCCCTTATAAGCGCGAGCATTCCTGAAGACGATATTCCGGAGAGGGTGTTGTCCCCTCTTACGCAGAGTACCACTTCAGACTGTCCCGAAGCTATGGCCATGGCGGCTTCTGCAACCATCCACACAGCGGTGGCGCCGCCCACTGCGACCGAGGAGAAAAACCTCGGGTTCATGCCGAAGTAGTCGGCAAAGGTAGTGCAGTGCATAAAGGTGTGCTCAACGAGTGAGAAGGCCGTTACGAGGCCGTCCACGTCATCTTTTTTAATTCCCGCGTCCTCAATAGCGAGTTTTGAAGCTTCGCTCAGGAAGTGAAAGGAGCTTTTATCGGGGATTTTACCCTGTTCGGTTTCGCCCACTCCTGCGATAACCACTTTTTTCTTTTTGAGAAGTTCTCGGGTCTCTTGTATGCCTGGAAGATTCTCTGACATTGTAATGCTTCCTCCTTGGTGAATCTTTACGATTCGGTATTAAAAATCCGTATCATATTACTACATATATCCAGTGTTTGCCAAACTGAAGGAACCGAAACATCTGTGCAGCTATTCTCTGTAATTGTTCGACCGAGCTGTGGTGAGCAACGGCCATTGATTTTGGAATATTACTGAAACAATCAGCAAAAAGTGTGCGGTTATCAGGCAGTTTCGAGAAGGCAGACGCTACCAGGCAGAACACGACACATCTCCAAGTGCCCGCGCTCTTGAGGATTTGAATATAGCCCCCTGCCTGGTTAACTCTGTGGTAGAGGCCGGTTTACAATATGCTTGAAGGTTTCAGATGATCTGGAGGTTGGAGAGAGCCACAAGAATTCCAATAGTTACCACAATTAAAGCTCCAAGCTTTATGGTCATTCTCTGCTCAAGTTCTTTGATGTCGCGCTTGACCTCATTTCTCAACTCTTGTATCTCGCGCTTAACTTCGTTGATCTTAAGCTCCATTTTCTGCTCAAGTTCCTTGATGTCGCGTTTGACCTCTTGAATGTCACGCTTAACCTCATTTCTCAGCTCTTGTATCTCGCGCCTGACCTCTTGAATCTCGCGCCTGACCTCTTGAATCTCGCGCCTGACCTCTTGAATGTCGCGCTTGGTGGCCAGATTGGATTCAATGACCTCGTGCAGAATACGAAGATGTACTTCGGCCTGCTTTTCAGGAACTCCGGCTTCCCTGAGCTCCCCAATATACTTGATAGCATCAAACCCATTCATCAATATTTATCGTAATGAAAAGGCTTGCTGCTGTCAATTTGTCGCTGTCTCACCACGGTTTGGGCAGACAGTTACTATTCTCTTTTTACGTTCAAAGAAAGTATAATGTTCGGGAAATGGAACTAGGATACTTCACTATGCCCCTTCATCCGTTCGGTTCTTCCCTCTCCGATACGCTCGAAGCGGACATGGAGCAGATGGTCTTTCTCGACGAAACCGGTTTCAGGGAAGCCTGGATAGGAGAGCACTTCACTGCGGGCTGGGAGAACATACCGGCCCCCGATCTTTTTATAGCCAAGGCGGCTGCCCTTACGGAGCGGATAATCTTCGGTACGGGAGTTTCGTGCCTGCCTCAGCATGACCCTTTCATGCTGGCGCACAGAATAGCGGTTCTTGATCACCTGCTTAAGGGAAGATTCTACTGGGGAGTGGGAGCAGGGAGCTTCATCGGAGACTTCGAGGCATTCGGCATAAACCCAAGGACGGGAGAGCAGAGACATCTTATGAATGAGTCTCTTGAGATGATACTTAATCTGTGGAACGATCCGCGCCCGGGTGTCTACGCCAATTCCCGGTGGAAGTTCACCGTTCCCGACCCCGTGGAAAGGGTCAGTCTCGGAGTGCACACGAAACCCTACCAGGAGCCCCATCCTCCCATAGCGGTTGCGGGAATCTCGGAGAACTCCGCGAGCCTGAGGACTGCCGGGGAGCGAGATTGGATACCCATGAGCATAAATTTCGTTATCCCCGACGTGCTTAAATCTCACTGGGCGGGGTACGAGCAGGGCGCAGAGAGCGCCGGCAGAACGCCGCAGAGGGCGAAATGGAGAATCGCAAGGGACATCTATGTCGCGGAGAGCACCGAAGAAGCAAGAAAAGAAGTAATAGGGGGCACGCTCGCAAGAGATTTCCGGGATTATTTTTTCACTCTGGTTCCCATGATAAGAGACAACCTGAATCTGTTTAAGGTTGACAAGTCAATGTCGGACCGGGAAGTGACCATAGACTACATGATCGAGAACATGTGGCTTGTGGGAAGTCCCGAGGATGTTGCCCGGAAAATAATTGAGCTTCATGAATTCGTCGGGGGATTCGGGGTACTTCTGGTCATGGGGCACGAGTGGAACCCGAAGGAAAAATGGCAGAAATCGATGAGACTGCTCAAAGAAGAAGTTCTTCCGATTGTGAAAAAGAGTCTGCGGCGGGGAACCTGAAAACATCCGCGCTTTTTTAGGATTGCGGCTCGTGACTGAAGTGAATTCCGCATTCCTTGTCAGAGCCCTGCTCCCACCACCACCGCCCGGCCCTGGGATCTTCACCTTCCTCAACGGCTCTCGTGCAGGGGTCGCATCCTATGCTCGGATATCCCATGTCGTGAAGCTTGTTGTAGGGAACATCGTTTTTCCTTACGTAATCCCAAACCTGGTCGATCGTCCAGTCAAGGATCGGATTTATTTTGAGCATCCCTCCATGCAGGTAGTCAATCTCAAACCTGCTTGAGTCAGAACGCTGCTCCGTCTGATCCGCCCTTATGGAAGTAATCCAGGCGTCAAGCGTCTTTAAGTATCCGTTGAGCGGGTTGGTTTTTCTAACCTGGCAGCAGAGTCTTCTGTTCTCGACGCTTTTGTAGAAAAGATTTACCCCGCGGTCCCTCACCATCTCCTCCACTTCAGCCGTGTCGGGGAAAAGCACCTCGATGCTGATACCGTACTTCTCTCTGGTTCTGTCCATGACGTCGTATGTATGCGAAGGAAGCCTCCCGGTATCAAGAGTGAAAATTCTTGTCCCGGGACCCGTTTTCGCGAACATGTCGACAAGCACCATACCCTGGACCTGAAAACTGGTCGCGAGAGCCACCGAGCGGCCGAGATTCTCGGATGCCCAGGCAAGGATATCCTCTGTGGAACTTCGCTCAAACTCGCGATTAAGGCTTTTTACGTCTTCTTCAGAGAATTTCATTTAACCCAGAAAGCCCAGATACGACGACAGGCTGTACTTTACGTATACGAGGGACACGAAATAGCTTACCCCCACGGTTATCACAGGAACAATAAACCAGAAAAAACCGATTCTGATAACATGACTGTTTTTGGAAGTCCGGGCGAATCCGTGCTGCGCGCACGAAAACCCCACAACTCCGGCTGTTACTATCTCCGCGATCGAGACCGGAATTCCGTATAACGAGGCAAGCAGTATTATAACCGCGGCAGTGAACTCAACCGAGATGGCCCTTATTATGCATATCTCGGTTATTTCCTTTCCCAGGGTCTCAAGAACCCTGCCTCCAAGCAGGATCGCTCCCACTCCCATAGCGACGCCTGCAAGAATCGCTCCCGGGTAGGAGTCTATCAGCCCCAGGCTTACTATGGGGCCTATGGCGTTTGCGGAATTGTTTGCGCCTCCTGAGAAGGCAATAAAAGTTCCTGATATGGTGATCAGAACGGTGAGGATAACGTTGACTCTTTTTTCCGAGAAATTGCTTGCGAGATAGTGAACTATCCTGAAATAGAAAAGCTTCGCCACGGCGAAATTTATTACCCAGGCCACTATCGGCGCCGCAATCCACCATTTGAGTACCCGGAAGAAGCTGTCGGAATTAAGCGTCTGGGTATAAAGACCAATTCCCACTATGGCGCACACTATGGCGTGGGTGGTAGCTATGGGCGTGCGGACCACGTTTGCCCAGACGATGAATCCTATTCCCAGAAGCAGGATTATAAATATGAAGCCTATATCGGAGGAGAGCGTCTCGGCAGGCACTATTCCCTTGCCTACTGTTTCCACCACGGGAGCTCCGGCCGTAAGCGCTCCCAGCAGCGCGAAGATGGCTATGAGCCATACGGCCTGTCTTTTCGATCTTACTCCGGCGCCGTATGAGGTCGCCATGGACGCTGCGGAATTGTTGGCTCCTATGTTAAGGGCCAGAAATCCCGAAAGCACGAGTATTACAACAAGCAAGACGCTCAATAAATCATCTCCCCGCCTTAAATGTCAGCGGCAGTAATTACGTAAAACCAAATATCATTCCGGTTTGTGCGGAAAACAAAAGAGGTTTGCGTAGAGTTTTCTAGAGAAGTTCCGAAACCCTGAATATAGAAAAAAAGCGACAGCCCCGTTCAGCGAAGGTTTTTTCCGTTTCCTCTCCCCTGTCAACGACGCAGAAAACCCCCCGGACTTCGGCGCCGGCGGCCTCTGCCAGGTCAACGGCTCTCAGCACGGAACCGCCGGTTGTGATCACGTCCTCGACTATTACTACCCCGTCTCCCCGTACAAGTTCGCCCTCTATAATTCTCCCGGTTCCGTGTTCCTTTTCCTTCTTTCTTACTATGAATCCGCGAAGCGGCATGTCCAGCTGATGACTTCTGAGTATTGTAGCTCCCACAATCGGGTCGGCGCCTATTGAGGGTCCTCCGACCGCGGTTACGTCGCCCAGGGATGTGATTTCGCCCAGGAATATTTCCGATATCAGCGCCGCGCCTTCGGGGTTCAATGTGGTACGTCTGGCGTCAATGTAGTAGGAACATTGCTTTCCAGACGCCAGAGTGAAGTCTCCGCGCAGAATTGATTTGCTTTTGAGAATTAGTTTTAATTTCTCTCTGCTCTTGGTCATCTTCCGGAATTCCGAGCCGAATATAGCTCTGATCTTCTAATTTTACCTATTGATGCCGAAAATCAATAAATCGAACGGGTTCCTTGTTCTTTTCGGAACAGCCGTTTTTCTCCTGCTGGGTGCTATTGCCGCAATTTCTCCGCAGCTTCGCTCAGGGGCTTTCGAAAAGGAACTGATACCGGTTTTCATATCGCTTCTTGTGGCCGCTGCGGCTGTTTATCTCGTTGCGGTGCGGAGTTTCAGGAAAAACCGCGCGTGCTCGCTTCTTCTCATAGTTCTTTTCGGTCTCGGTTTTCGTGTTCTGTTTCTTTTTTCAACCCCTATACTTGAAAACGATTATCACCGCTATTTCTGGGACAGTGCTGTCGCTACAAGCGGGATGAACCCCTATGAGCATTCCCCGGAGGAAGTGGCGGAAGGCGTTGGAGATGAAAAACTTAAAGAACTCAAGCGCCTGTACGGCGATACGCTTGAGAAAGTAAACCACCCCCACGTAAAGACCATCTATCCGCCCATCGCGGAATTTTTCTTCGCCGTATCCTACAAAATATCTCCCATGGGTATCACGGCGTGGAGGATTCTGCTCATGGTGTTTGATCTGGTTACGCTGGGGCTTCTGCTTGCTAGCCTGAAGAAGCTCGACATTCCTCGTCAATATTCCATTATCTACTGGTGGAATCCGCTTCTGGTAAAGGAAATATTCAACTCCCTGCACATGGACATCCTGGCGTTTCCGTTCGCAGTGGGAGCGATTCTGCTTTTTCTCTGCGGAAGAAAAAGACTCTGGACGCTTGCCCTCTGTTTTGCGGTAGGAGTCAAGCTCTGGCCGGCGCTTCTTTTCGGGATGTTTCTAAAGCCCCTTAAGGAGAAGAGGGAAACGGTACTGCAGAGCCTTATTTTTGCCGTCGCGCTTTTAATCATATTTCTTCCGATGCTAGTGCTTAAACTCGATACAGCTTCCGGCATCGTGGCGTATGGAAAAAGCTGGCAGAACAACAGCCCGTTTTTCGCGATGATTCTTTCTGCATGGGAATTTGTTCTAAAGACGCTTGACATTCACCCAGGGCATGCGCAGACGTATTCAAGAGCGGGAATTATCACGATTCTTCTTGCCTGGAAGTTTTATGTGGCGTTTGCAATCGGCTCCCTGGGTCTCCACAGAAAAGCTCTCCTGATAATCGGAGGCGCGTTTCTGCTGAGCCCGGCGCAGTTTCCCTGGTACTACACGTGGCTCCTTCCGTTTCTATGCGTGGCTCCGAGCCCGGGTTTTCTGGCACTGACCGCGCTGCTTCCGCTTTATTACCTTCAGTACTATTTTCCTCCCGACACATGGGGGAGTGGAATATTCGGCAATGCTGTGATGTGGATAGAATTCGCGCCCGTCTGGGCACTGCTTGTCTGGGAATGGTGGAGGTTTAGGGCTTCGAAAAAGTCTCGGTCTGTTTGCTCAGACCTTACCGGTTGTGATTGAGAGCAAGGATTGTCCTGGCTGCAGAACGACTCCTTTGGTGATTACTGAACCGGAATCCTGCTTTGTATGGCGTTCCTTACGGTCTTGTAGTCGTTTGGAAGTTCCACCGGAACATTGCTCAGATCAGACGAGATTCCCTCAAGGGCGCAGCGGTGGTAGCCGGCTTTGAACTCGACGAACTTAAGCCCGTGAGCGGTTGAAACTACCACTATTTTCTCCCTGGGGGAGAGGATTTTTTTCTTAAGCAGCTTCAGGAACACCGCGAGTGCGACTCCCGTGTGGGGGCAGTTAAACGTGCCCGTTCTGTCTGCCATTGCCGAGGCGTGGGAGAGCTCTTCTTCCGATGCCTGCTCCACAATCCCGTCGAAGCGCCTGAGGATTGAAATTGCCTTGTTGATGCTTACCGGGTTTCCGATCTGTATGGCGTTTGCGAGGGTTTTCTTCGCTGTTACGGGGGCAAATTCCTCGAAGCCATTAAGGAAGCTCAGGTAAAGGGGGTTTGCGTTTTCCGCCTGCGCACAGACTATTCTTGGAAGTTTTTTTATGACGCCAAGCTCATACATCATCAAAAACCCCTTGCCGAGGGCGGACACGTTGCCCAGGTTGCCGCCTGGAATTATCACCCAGTCCGGCACTCCCCAGTCAAACTGCTGGCAAAGCTCTATGCTTATGGTTTTCTGTCCCTCTATGCGCAGGGAGTTGATTGAATTTGCGAGATAAATGTTATGCTCGCTGGTTATTCTCTGGACCATCTCCATGCAGCCGTCAAAATCCGTATCCAGGGAAAGAACCAGTGACCCGTTCGATATGGGCTGGATGAGCTGGGCGATGGATACTTTGTCCTTGGGGAGAAAAACTATGGATGGAATGCCTGCGGACGCGCAGTAGGCCGCCAGGGCTGCTGAGGTGTCCCCCGTTGAGGCGCAGGCTACCGCCGGGATGCTCACGCTGTCGCTTATCATCTGGTTTACGGCGGATACGAGCACGGTCATCCCCAGATCCTTGAAGGACCCCGTGTGGCTGTTGCCGCACATCTTTATCCAGAGGTCCTCGGCGCCTACCTGCCTCCCGAACCTCTCGGCCCAGAAAAGGTTCGTGCACCCCTCATACATTGAAACTATGTTCTCGTTTTCAATTGAGGGCAGAACCCACTCTTTTTTTCCCCAGACGCCGCTTCCGAAGGGCCAGGACTGCTTTCTGTATCTGCTGTCGAAAAGTTCTTTCCATTCCCCGGGCGTCTTTTGCCCCAGAAATTCCATGTCGTGCTGAACGTCAAGAAGATTGTCGCACTTCCTGCACCTGTAAATGATTTCATCGATTGGATAGGTTTCAGAACAGTTCTCGTCTATGCATCTGAAATGGACTCGGTACTCGCTCATCAGGCTAAGAAAATACATTTTGCCTTTTTCCCTGTCAACGCCGCGTGTACCCTTTTCTCGTGCTTTGGGGCTTGCTTTAGAGCCTCGAGTTTCAATGTTCATTGACACTGACAGAGGCTTTCGGTAGTCTGGAAGAATCGGATGGAACGAAGAACTGTTATCCTGGTGAAGGGAAGGGTGCAGGGAGTTTATTTCAGAGCCTCGGCGGCCCGAACAGCTGCTGAGCTTGGCATCAGGGGACATGTGGAGAACCTCGTTGACGGAAACGTCAGAATAGTTGCTGAAGGAACGACCGAGAACCTTGAGAAGCTGATTGAGTGGTGCGGGGAAGGCCCGCCCCGCGCAAAGGTCGAATCGGTTGAATTCAGGTGGCTTCCACCTGAGGGCAGGTTCATCGATTTTCGTATAAGCAGGACTCAAAGGAGATCAGATTGGTAATAAAATGCATCCCGGGCGGGATATTCATTGAAAACTGCTACATCATAGGGGATGAAGATACCAACGAGGCGATGCTCGTTGACCCCGGAGAGCAGATAGATGAGATATCCGCTGAGATTGAGGGGTCAGGGCTCAAGGTAAAAAAGATAGTTAACACCCACGCGCATCTGGATCACGTGGCCGGTGTCGAGGTTTTCAAGAAAAAGCTTGGCATACCCTTTTACATACACGAAAAAGAACAGCCCGTGCTCAATGTGCTCCCCGAGGCGAAGATGAGATTTCCCGGGTTTGACTTCGTCGAAGTTCCCGAGGTAGACGGTTACGTGAAAGAAGGAGAACCCCTTTCTGTGGGAAATCTCAGGGGAGAGATACTTCTTGTTCCTGGGCACACATGGGGACACATATGTTTTGTTTTCGGGGAATCGATAATAGCGGGCGACACCGTTTTCGCGGGAAGCGTCGGCAGGGTGGATCTTACCGGGGGAACGACCATGGAGGAACTTGTCGGGTCGATACGCTCCGAGATTTTCAAATATCCCGACCACTACGAAATCCATCCCGGTCACGGTCCGCAGACGACCGTTGGAATTGAAAAGAGAACCAATCCTTTTCTTGTCGGAACTTTAACGCTTTAATGTATATATGACCCCGAAAGGACTTCTGAGACTGGCTGTATATTTCGTGATTGCAGTGGTGGTGGGCCTGGTGTTTTTCAACGAGATTTCCAAGGTCTACTTTCTCAAGAACGAAAACAGGAGGGTGGAGAAGAGGGTAGAGGACATAAAGGCGCAGAACGAGGCGTACAGACAGGAAATAAACGCCATAAAGCAGGACCGGAGATATCTTGAGAAAATACTGAGAGAGGAACTGGGGATGATAAAGGACAAGGAGAAGATATTCAGGTTCAAGGAAGAATAATCTTGAGACTTCTCCTTTCTGCTTCCATGGTCAAAAATTGTTCCGGATTGATGATATGAACCGGGAGCGGACATTCCATCAAACCAAGAGGCTTGGACAGAACTTTCTTAACGATCCCAACATACTTCGTAAAATCTGTGCCACAGCCAAGCTCAACGAAGAAGATGAGGTAATTGAAATCGGCCCCGGCAAGGGCAGCCTCACGGAGCATCTCGCGCGAAGCGCCGCCAAGGTCACGGCGATTGAAAAAGACGAGAGACTCAGAATCTTTCTTGACGAAAAACTCGGGGAATACGAAAACCTAAGATTCGTTTACGGGGATGCTCTTAAAATCGACCTCGGCCACTTCTGCGGCGAAGGGAAAGTGAAGCTCATATCCAATCTTCCCTACAATATTTCAACCAGAATTCTGCTGAAGCTTCTTGATGAAAGAGAGCTCTTCTCAAGGATAGTAGTGATGCTGCAAAAGGAAGTGGCCCAGAGAATATCCTCTCCGAAGGGTCAGAAGAGCTACGGTTCTATCTCGGTGCTTCTTCAGAGCTGTTTCAGAGTGGAGCTTGCCTTCGGGGTTTCCCGCCACGCGTTTTATCCGGTTCCCGATGTGGATTCGGCTGTGGTGGTTCTGGATCCGCTGGAGACCCCGGCGTTTCTCGCGTCAAACGAAAAGATTTTCAGAACCGTTACCCGCCACGCGTTTTCCTCTCGGAGAAAGACCATAAGGAATTCGCTCGGCAATTTTTTCGGAATAGAGACGGTCGAGCGTGC
Organism: Thermodesulfobacteriota bacterium; assembly: GCA_965208155.1. Lineage (GTDB taxonomy): Bacteria > Desulfobacterota_D > UBA1144 > Nemesobacterales > Nemesobacteraceae > Nemesobacter. Next base: position 620,210 of record OZ242322.1, on the reverse strand, counting down.
GCTTTCTCGGGCGGGGATTGATCAGGGGAGGAGGGCGGAATCGCTTTCGGTTGAAGAATTTGTGGAGCTGGCGGACAGTTTCCACAGAACAGGTCAGTAGACAAGTTCCCGCAGCAGCAGGTTCTGGAGTTTTTTCACCTTTGCTCCCATGCCGTTTGATATGATGGAAAAAACATATGTCCGTCCATTTTTTCCGAAGACATAGCCTGACAGGGATCTGGCTCCTTCAAGGTATCCGGTCTTGGCGTAGACCCTGCCCCTGAGATTGCGGAATCTTTTCTCTAGAGTCCCGTCAACTCCGGCGATTGGAAGGGACGCGACAAACTCCTCAGAAATGTCCGGATTCCGGTAGGCCACGGCCAGGGCCTCCGTTATATCCTCGGGCGACACCCTGTTCAGCCTTGAAAGGCCGGAGCCGTCGGCCATTGAGAAGTTTCCATTGAGCCCCATTTCTCTCAGGCGTTTTTCCATTACATCCGTGCCGGATTCCCACGAACCCGGTGCTCCCAGGAACTGGGCGCCGACTATCTTGACTATGCTCTCGCCGATTATATTGACACTTTCCTTGTTGTACTCGCGGATAACGGTGCCCAAGGGTTGTGAGTAGTGGGTCAATATCCGGCCTGCCCACCGGGGCACTCTCCCACGTTCCAGAGGGCCGCTTACCTCGATTCCGTTTTCCTCAAGAACCATCCTGAGCGCTCCCCCGAAGTAAAAGAACGGGTCGGGAACAGAAAGTTCCAGGGTTTCGGCTTTTTTCCTAGAGGAGACCTGTCCGAAGAGTCTGAGTTCGTTTCGCTCGGTGTACTTGGCCGTAATGCCTGATTTGCTGTGGGAAGTTGAAACCCCGTTTCTGATCGGAAAGGGAAACTGCCTGGGTTCCGTTCTCACTGTTGCGGGTGCGCCCTGTACTCTGGACGAGGAAATTTTTACCTTGACCGAGTTGTAATTAAACGAAAGCGCCGTTACTGGAGGGCAGAATCCTTTGTCGAACCACTCGGGATCCCAGCCTTCCCCGTGACGGATGTTGTCAAAATATGAGCCGTCAAGGTACACTCCGCCGTCTATTCTGGTTATACCGAGGGCCTTCATTTTTTCCGCAATCTCCCTGAGTTTCCTGGTGTCTATAGTGGGGTCACCGAACCCCTTTACGTAAAGGCCGCCGTGGCCCACCCCCGAGTGTATTCCTCCGCCCAGATAAAACTCCGTTTTGAACCGGAAATCCTTTCCCAGCAGGGAGAGGGCAGCGACGGATGAAAGTATCTTGTTGTTGGAGGCGGGGATAAATTCCTTTTTGCTGTTATAGCGGAAAACCGTTCTGCCGGTGTCGGCACGACGGACCATGACACCGACTTTACTTCGCGACGAGGTGTTTTTTGAAATAAAGGAGAGAATTTTTTTCTGATTTACGTCGGCGTGGGAAGATACTGCCGGCAGAAACACGAAAAGCAGAATCAGTGCGCACAGAATCGGGGTTTTTCTTCCGGAATTCATCGTAGTTGTATTTTCAGTGAGCTTCTGCCCAGTTCCCTGCGGCGCGGATTTCCACCCTGAGCGGTACTCTGAGTTCCCAGGCGTTTTCCATGTCGTTTTTTATATGAGTTCGCAGTTCTTCAATTTCCGCTTCATGAACCTCAAAGAGAAGCTCGTCGTGAACCTGAAGAATCATCTTGGAGCGAAATCCATCTTCTTCAAGTCTTCTGAATATGCGGATCATGGCCAGATTTATTATATCCGCCGCGGATCCCTGTATCGGGGTGTTTATGGCTTCACGCTCTCCTCTCTCCCTCTCCATCCTGTTTCCCGACACAAGTTCCGGTATCGGCCTTCTTCTCCCGACAAGCGTCTCTGTATAGCCCCTGCTTCTGGCTTCTTTGACCGATGACCGCATATAGGCTTTCACCTCCGAGTACCTGTCAAAATACCGCTCTATGTAGTTTCTTGATACGGAGATCGTGGTGCCGAGCTGCTTTGAGAGTCCGAAAGCGCTTATCCCGTATATTATGCCGAAGTTTATGGTTTTGGCGAGATTCCTCATCTCGGACGTGATACGGTCCTCGTCTGCGTTAAAGATTTCGCAGGCCGTCGCGACATGCACGTCCTTATCGGCCCGAAGAGCCTCGAGCAGGGTCGGGTCCTTCGAGAAATGGGCGAGCAGGCGAAGTTCTATCTGCGAGTAATCGGCCGACATTATCAGGCAGCCGCTTTTCGCCACGAACGATTTTCTTATTCTCCTTCCGTCCTCGGTCTTTATAGGAATATTCTGGAGATTCGGGTCGCTTGAACTCAGCCTCCCGGTTGAAGTGCCGGCGGGATTAAAAGAGGTGTGGATCCTTCCCGTGGCCGGATTTATGAGTTTTGGAAGCTGGTCGATGTAGGTGGATTTAAGCTTGGAGAGGGATCTGTGTCTGAGTATGAGACGTGGCACCTCGTGAATTGTCGAGAGGTCCCGCAGAACCCCTGAATCGGTGGAGAATGCTCCCTTCGCGGTTTTTTTCCTTGCCGGAAGTCGCAGCTTGCCGAAAAGCACTTCTGAGAGCTGCTTTGTCGAGTTTATGTTGAAGCGGCCGTCCGTTTTTTCATATATCCCCGACTCAATGGAGCCGAGGTCCTTTTCAAACTCTTCTGACATCCCCCCGAGCGCCGCCGTATCGACGCTCACTCCCGTATACTCTATGTCGCAGAGAACAGGGAGAAGGCCCAGGACGTTTTCCCTGTAAAGGTCCCATAACCCCTCTTCCCTGAGAGTCTCCAGGAATTTTCTCGAGAGGATAAGCGCCACGTCCGAATCCTCGCAGGAATACCTTGTCGCCGTCTCGATATCAACTTCGGCGAAGCTCTTTCTCGCTTTCCCCTTCCCCGTGACATCGTCGTAGGAAATCATCCTGTGACCCAGTTCGGTTTTTGAGAGCTCGTCAAGCTTGTAGCTTGTGCGGGAAGCGTCAAGCAGGTGCGCGGCGAGCATAGTATCGAAGTAAACTCCCCTGAGCGTGACTCCGTGGTTTCTCAGCACGAGCATCTCGTATTTTATGTTCTGCCCTATTTTCCTTACGTCCCCGGACTCAAGTACCGGTTTCAGCATCTCAAGCGCCGTTTCAGGCTTTATCTGTTTTCCGGCTTCGATAATCCCTGTGTGTCCCACGGGAACGTAAAAGGCCCGGCCCGGAGCCGTGCACAGCGAAAAACCTACTATCCCGGCGTTCATCGGCAGTCTCGAATCCGTTTCGAGATCCACTGAGAGTTCTCCTGTCTCCTCTATCATCTTTATGACCCGCTCAAGGGACTCTTCATCAGAAACGGTTTCGTAGGAATCGTATTTTACCGCTTTGCCTTCGCTTGGCGCCAGGCGTGCGCCGATTTCCTCAAGGAGTCTTTCGAATTCAAGTTCCGAGAATATTTCCTGAAGATTTTCGGCCGCGTACCCGCCGTAGCTGAACTCCTCGATACCGGTTCCCACGTCGACATCCGTTTTTATGGTAACCAGTTCGCGGGAGAGGTAAGCCTTGTCTTTTTGCTCTTCGAGTTTCTTCGCTACGCTTGGGCGAAGCTCTTTCAGGTTTCTGTATACGCCGTCGAGGTCGCCGTAACTGGATATAAGGGTCGAGGCGGTTTTCTCGCCGACGCCCGCTACTCCCGGAACGTTGTCGACCTTGTCTCCCACAAGAGCGAAGAAATCGACCATCTGCTGCGGTCCTATCCCGTATTTCCGCCGCACTTCCTCCACCCCCGTTATCCGTTCCCTCATCGTGTCGACAAGGGTTACGTTCTCGGACACAAGCTGGCAGAAGTCCTTGTCTCCTGTTACCAGAACTACCTTTGATTCTTTCTGCGCCATGGCTATGGTTCCCATGATATCGTCGGCTTCGTATCCCTCCATTGCCAGCATAGGTATGGAGAACGCCTGCACCAGCTCAAATATTTTCTGGAACTGCGGCTTGAGGCTCTCGGGAGCCTCCTCCCTGTTGGCCTTGTACTCGGGGTATATTTCGTTTCTGAACACATCTCCCTTGGAATCGAACACCATTCCCAGGTATTTCGGTTCGTATTCCCTGAGGAACTTAAGGAGCATGGTCGCGAATCCGTAGACGGCGTTGGTCGGGAATCCGCCGGAGGTGGAAAGATCGGCCCTTACGCCGTAATAGGCCCTGAATATGTATGAACTGCCGTCAATCAGATAGAGCGGGTGCTGGGACATGAAAGAGAATCGCTTGCGCGTTATTTGTTAAGTATAGGGAATTAAGTATACCCAACTGTGGCGGGGAATCGGTCTGCCCGCGGCGTTTTGGCCGGAGAAGACGTTATTTCTCCGCGCTGTAGACGAATGCGGGAGGGAAATTGGACCACACTGTTTTCGATTTGACGACGTTTGTGAACCTGCTTCGCAGAATCGAGCGGAATCTTCTGGCGTTTGGAACCATCATGCTGATCGAGTAGCTGAATGTGATCATCCTGCCTCCCGGTTTCAGAACGCTCCAGATAACGTCAATGATCCTGTCCTGGGTTCCGTGGTCAAGCACTGCCCACGGAAGACTTGAAATAACGCAGTCACAGGAATCTTTTCCGTGCTGCTCAAGATACTTCTTCATATTCTCCGCGGAATCCCTGTAGACCGTCGCGGAGGGGCATCGGGATTTGGTCGCTTCGCAGAATTCGGGGTTTATCTCTATTGCGAAAAACAGCGCTTCGGGGTTTTTCTTCTTGAGAATCTTCTCGGTGAAGACCCCGGTTCCGGAGCCGATCTCCACCACGGTTCTCATTTCGCCGAGCCGGGCGGTGTCGGTTACAAGCTCCGACAGCTCTTCATTTGAAGGGGTTAGGGAACCCGTGCTCTTCGGGTCCCTGAAAAACTGTTTTATGTAACCGTATGCTCCGAGTTTCAACGGCGTCTCCAGTGAGATACAAATTGGTGTAATTATAATAGCTTGCGGTGTTTTGTCCATTTGACCTTCACAAAAATTGGGCTTTTCTTCGGCTTTGTGTCTGGACAAGTCCCTTGCGTACCCGGTGAGGCTTCTTATTTGTTCCCTGTCCGTCTCTGTGCTAAACTCCCCCCGAGAGAGAATTATCAAAGTCAGTGGCGTACTTTAAGATTTAAACTGTGAGGTACAATCATGCTTGACGCAGACATACTGAGTTCTATTGAAGAGCTGGTGAAAGAGGTAAGAAAGCAGAACGAGCTTTTTGATAAGCGGTCAGGAGAACAGGAAGAGCTTATGCGGGAGCAGACGAGGATATTGCGGGAAATAGCCTCAAGTCTTCGGCACCTGGAAAACAGATTGCAGTAGGTCGGTTTTTTCCCCGCAAGCCTGATAACTGCGACTTTTATCTGTAGCACTTTTCATCAAATCTTGAGTCACGGATTGCTTCGAGAGTTTTGTAGAACCGCAATGCGGACAATGCCTTCTCGCAGGCCCCCCGAAAGGCTGTTTCCGTCTTTATCCGTTCCGGAGTCTGAAGGATTGAGTTTCCTGATACTGATATTATTATACATTGTGATCATGATCCCTGTTGTGCGGACAAGCGATGTTTGAAGGAATCTCGAAAAAACTCGGCACCACCCTCAAGAGAATAGGGGGCTATGGAAAGCTAAGCGAAAAGAACATAGAGGACGCCCTTCGCGAGGTGCGTCTCAGTCTTCTTGAGGCTGACGTCAATTTCAGGGTGGTCCGCCAGTTCACGGAACTTGTCAAGGAAAGAGCCCTGGGTCGGGAAGTCGAAGGCAGCCTTAATCCCGGACAGCAGTTCATAAAGATAGTCAAGGAAGAACTCACCGGAATCCTCGGGCGGGAAAACGAGCCCCTTAACCTTAATGTTCCGCCTCCCGTGATAATAATGCTGGTCGGGCTTCAGGGTTCGGGAAAAACCACCACGGCGTCGAAGCTCGCCAAGTTTCTAAAGGATCGCCATGGCAAGACCCCGCTTCTGGTTCCCGCCGACATCTACCGGCCCGCGGCGATAGAGCAGCTGAAAGTGCTCGGAGAGAACATAGGCGTAAGCGTTTACGATACCATGGCCGGAGCGGACCCCGTGGATGTGTGCGCGGATGCGGTCTCGGTCTCCGCAAAACAGGGGGCAGACGCGGTGATCATAGACACGGCCGGGCGCCTTCATCTTGACCGCGAGCTAATGGATGAGCTTGGGAACATAAAGAAGAAGGTAAATCCCCATGAAATCCTCCTCGTTGCCGACTCGATGACGGGACAGGATGCCGTGAACGTTTCGCAGAGCTTTGATGAAGCAGTTGATCTCGACGGCGTGGTACTTACCAAGATGGACGCGGATGCCAGGGGAGGGGCCGCTCTTTCGATAAAGGCCACCACCGGCAAGCCCATAAAGTTTTTCGGAACTGGAGAGAAGTCAGACGCTCTTGAGGTTTTCCACCCCGATAGGATAGCCTCGAGAATCCTGGGAATGGGAGACGTCCTCAGCCTCATAGAAAAAGCGGAAGACGCTTTTGAAGAGGAAAAAACGAAAAAACTCGCTGAGAGAATATCGAAAAAGCAGTTCTCCCTTGAAGACTACAGGGAATCGATACTGGCCATGAGCAAGCTTGGTTCTATAGAGAACATAGCCCACATGGTCCCGGGGATGAAGAAGGTCACCGATAACCCCGAAGCGATAGCGAAGGCTGAGCAAGAGATAAAAAAGAGCCTTGCGATAATCAACTCCATGACGGTGCCTGAGAGAAGGAATCACGCGATTCTGAACGGAAGTCGCAGAAAGAGGATCGCCAGGGGAAGTGGCACTACGGTGCCTGACGTGAACCGCATGATAAAAAACTACATACAGATGCGAAACATGATGAAAAACATGGGGAAAATGGGTAAACTAGCAAAAAGGATGATGAAATTCAGATGACGGGAGCATATCTTCAGCCCCGAATTCAGGAGGTAGCAGTTTGGTTAAGATAAGATTGAGCAGAATAGGATCTAAAAAAAGGCCGTTTTACAGGATAGTCGCCGCGGATGTCCGTTCCCCGCGCGACGGAAAGTTTCTTGAGATACTGGGGCATTACGATCCGCGGAAAAAACCCCATGAACTCAAGGTAGACATGGAAAAAGTGAAAGCATGGATGGATAACGGCGCCAAGGCAACCAACAGGGTGAGCAAGCTCATATCGCAGGTTACGTAGCACATTTTCTTCCACGCGAAAATTCAGACACAAAGATTCTAGTTTCAGGAGGGATGCTCCTTATGAGTCAGCTCAGAGATTTTGTCGAATTCATGGCCAGGTCCATTGTCGACAACCCCGAGGAGGTTAAGGTGACGGAGGTGGCGGGCGAGAAAACCACGGTTATTGAGCTCAGGGTGGCCTCCGAAGACTTGGGGAAAGTGATAGGAAAACAGGGAAGAACCGCGAAGGCAATCCGCAGCATATTGGGCGCTGCGGCAGCAAAAATGAAAAAGCGCGCCGTCTTGGAGATCCTTGAATAGCATTGCCGGAAAGCGCGAAACAAAATCTTGTTCTCTACGGGAAGATAACCAAAAGACACGGTCTTTACGGTGAAGTGAAAGTGTTCGCCTTCGGCGGGCATCCCAAAACCCTCTCCGGGGTAAAAGAAATCTATATAGAAGCTTCTGATCGGAAGGAGCCCCGAAGATTCAGTCTGTCCCGGATAAAATTCCAGAAAAACGTCGCAATTGTGAAGTTAGAGGACATCGATACTCCCGAGGCCGCAGACGCGCTTAAAAATTTCCACGTACTGGTCGAAAAAAACGATCTGCAGCCCCCGGGAGAAGATGAATATTACTGGGCTGATCTCATCGGCCTTCGGGTCCGCACCTCCCACGGAGATGATATCGGGGAGGTTAAGGATCTCATCAATTCGGGCGGACATGATATTCTCGTGATAAAGAGTTCAGAGCGGGAGCGGGAATTCCTGGTTCCATTTGTCGAGAGGTTCGTGACCGTGGTGGACCTTGACCGCTCGATGATTACCGTTGAATCGACAGAGGGGCTCCTTGAGTAGCCCGGTGACAATGTGATGAAGTTTGACATAGTGACAATCTTCCCCGATTTCTTCGATTCCGTTTTTTCGTTCGGGGTGATAAGCAGGGCAGTTGAGAACAAGGCGGTGGAGATAAATGTCCACGACCTGAGAGCTTATTCAGCGGAGAAGCACGGAAAAACGGACGATACTCCGTACGGAGGGGGAAGCGGAATGCTCATGACTCCGGGGCCGATAGGCAATGCCATTGACAGTATAAGGGAGAAGGGACTTCGCTCCGCCGTAATTCTCACGACTCCCAAGGGAGAGGAGTTTGACGACCGCAAGGCCCGGGAACTATGCGGGTTTGAGCAGCTGATAGTCCTTTGCGGCCGATACGAAGGCGTGGACGACAGGGTGAGCGAACTTTATGTCGACATGGAGATATCGACCGGGAAGTATATAAATTCCGGGGGAGAATACGCATGTTCCCTGATAGTGGACGCCGTATCGAGATACCTTCCGGGGGTCCTCGGGAACACGGAATCTCTTGCCTCCGAGTCTCTTACAAACGGCCTTCTTGAGTATCCTCAGTACACAAAACCCAGGACTTACAAGGGAAAGAACGTTCCCGAGGTGCTTCTTTCAGGAGACCACGAAAAAATAAGGAAATGGAGGAGGCAGGAGAGCATAAAAAGCACTTTCACCCAGAATCCCGCCTGTCTTGACGACGCCCGGCTTTCCAAGGATGAAGACGCTTTCCTAAAGGAGCTTAAGACCGGCAATTCCCCGGATTTCAGGGTTTACATCGCGCTTGTGCACTACCCGGCGTACAACAGCCGGCTCGAAGTCGTCTCAACCGCCTTTAAGAGCATAGATGCGCACGATATATCAAGGGACGCCACTACGTACGGAGTCAAAAAGTTCTATCTGATAAACCCTGTCCCAGAGCAGCGCCGCCTTGCGGGCAGACTTGTTGATCACTGGACCGAGGGGGAGGGAAGGAATTTCAATGAGACCAAAAGCAAGGCTTTCGGCATTATAAGCATAATGAGCACTATTGAGGAGGCCGTTGGGCAGATAGAGGAGGTTGAAGGCAGAAAGCCGAAAATAGTTGTTACTGACGCCCGCTTTTCAGACGACATGGCCGGCTACCGGGCGCTTCGGGAAAAAATATTCGAAAACACAGAACCCTATCTGATTCTCTTCGGTACGGGCTGGGGGCTCGCGCTTGAGACTATAAAATCGGCCGACTATGTGCTGAAGCCCATAAGCGGCTACAGTGAATTCAATCATCTCTCGGTAAGGAGCGCGGCCGCCATAGTGCTTGACAGGTTGCTTTCCTGTGGAGCCTGATACACTGAGACCGGCTCAGACAGACCTACTTTTTGTTGACGATGCCGAAAAGAGGTGGTACGATGCTCTTGTCGGTTATAGGTTAAAATGACGGGAGTTGTAAGCGAATATTGCCGGTACGTCAAATTGCCTCACTTCAGAAAACTCTAAATTACTTATATCAGAATGACAAAAAAAGTGTCTGGACAAAGTACTATAGAAGAAAGGATTCAGGGAGCCATAGATAGCACAGAAGCACCAAGTGTGCACTTTAACGGATTTATCAATACAATAGCTGCAGCCGGTGATTTTCTAATTGTACTCGAAAGCAACGGAAGGCCCGCTGCGACTTTAAACGCTTCTTATACCGTTATTAAGTCTTTTGCAAATTCATTGACTCAGATTGTGGAAGATCTGGAAAGAATATCTGGAAATAAAATCATGACTTCTTCAGAAATTCAAATGTATTTGGAGGGCAAAAAAGATGACCAAAAGTAGTTTGGACTGGCGGCCTTTCTCTTCAAGAACTGAGATTGAATTAAAATTAGACAAGATTTCCAAGTTAAAAGAAGGCTGGAGATATGGAGAAGGCGAAGCCCCTACACCGGAAAACATAAAACGGGCACGTTTGTTTGATGTCTTATTAAAAGAAGAAGGGTTTCACAATAAAGATGTTTTTCCCGGAGTTCAAGGTGATTTGACCTTGCAACTTTATCTTGATGACCAGACGCTAGAGATTACTTTTGAAAACGATGAAACGGTTTCTTTCGGCCTGATAAAAAACAATGAATATGTTCGAGAGGAATCGGAACTACGGATAATAGATGCGGTTAAAATCCTTATGAAAATTCTAGAGTTAGAACAAGAATGCGAGTTATCAGACTCTTACACATCAATGAGTATGATAGATTTGAGAGACGATTCATATCAAGGTCATTTCAGAATATACGTGGGACCATCTCCATCATTCAGTGCAGTTGCGTAACTAAAGGCAACCTAAGCATCTGTGAACACATAAATAAGTATTACCCAGATATTGGATCAAGACCTGCAATATTCTGGTGTTTTGATATATCCTCTCTGCCGGAAGAAGATGATCTGGAAATCTTTCAAGAAACAACCAAGAGCGGGGATATTTGTCACTTCAAAATAAAAAATTTTTCAAATAACAAGGCGAAGAAGTTTTTCAGAAGAGAATGTCCTGACTTAAAAGACATAAAAGTTTGTGTGGAGGGTCGTCCAATGCCCGCTACTGCCAAGCTGTTAGAGAAACTGGCAGTAGCCTGAGTTGCCTTGCTCCCAGCTTGGCCAACCAAAGTACTCTTTCAGCATTTTGACAATCCCCAATAGGTTCTGTATATTCAACATCCCGCAAAAGGAAAATTGAGAAAATGGGAATCATAGCAGAAGTTGAAAAAAAGCACCTGAGAACGGACCTTCCGGAATTTCGGGCCGGGGACACTGTATCGGTCCACTACAACATTAAGGAAGGCGAAAGGAGAAGGATCCAGGTTTTTGAAGGTACCGTGATAGCCAGAAAAGGTTCGGGCTTCAGGGAAACTTTCACGGTAAGAAAAGTCTCCTACGGTATCGGTGTCGAGAGAATCTTTCCCGTGCATTCCCCGCTTATAGGGAAAATAGAAGTAAAAAGAAAAGGTCGAGTGAGAAGAGCCAAGCTTTACTACCTAAGAGGCCTTTCAAAGAAAGCCAGCAGGATAAGGGAGAGAACCTCCTAGTCTGCGGCTTATGCCGCTCCGCCATCCCCGCCGTTTCCGGCTTCCTCTATCTTGGTCATTACGTGAACCATTCTCTGTATTGATGTGTAGAAGGAGAAGATGAAGAGAATGATGATGGAGAGCTTAAGAAGATAGTCCCTGCCCCCGAGACCTACAAGAAAGGCAGCTATGTTTCCAAGGAAGTTAAACGTCGCTAGTACCCCCAGGTAAACTACCCTCTCGGTTCTCTGCATTATCCCCACCTCGCAGTCGATTCCAAGCCCCTCGGCCCTGGCTCTTGTGTAGCTGACCATCATGGAACAGCTGACTATCAGGAAAACGATGTAAATGAAATAGGTGTCCCTGAAGAAGCTGAGAAGACCCAGGTAGATAAGAACTTCCGAATATCTGTCCACGCAGGAGTCGAAAAAAGCTCCCTTGGGTGAATTAAGGCCTTGGGCTCGCGCCACTCTTCCATCGAAAATGTCGAAAGTCGAGCCGGCCAGCAGCAGAACTCCGGCTATGAAGATCATGCCCAGATGGAAAAACCACCCCGCAAGCGCGGAAACCACCAGGGTGGTAATTGTGAGTACGTTGGGGCGAAACTCCCTTTCTATAAGGAAGTCTTCTATGGGTTTCATGAGGAAAACCCACCAGGCCTTGATTCCGCCTGAGAGAAGCTTGGAAGAGTCCGGTTTTCTCCCGGTTTTAGATCTCTCGTCAGCTTCGGAGTCAGGTGTTAATAATTCGTCTTCCATGGAAAAATAATACCCTGAAAATTCCTCTATAGTCTATTGCGGACAGACGGCATAGGGTTGTCCCCTGCCGTCTAGTCGTTAAGAGTTACATAGAACTTAAAGTCCCTCTCTTTTCCCTTTATTTCGTTTCCGTATTCCCGCGCCTGTTCCTTGGATTGAAAAGTTCCTATCCTCACCCTGTAGAAAGTTGTGATTTCAGAAGGCGAGTACTCCCTTATAAAAGCCGGGTACCCCTTGTCTTTGTAGAATCTCACGGTTCGGCTGGCGACTTTCTTGCTCAGAAAGGAGCTGATCTGAATGGTGTATTTGTGGTCGGGGTTGATCATAGCCGACAGGTACTCGTCACGGGTGGATGGGTCTTTTTCATCCGGAGTGACGGCCGGTTTTTCCACTTCGCCGCCTGGGGTTTTCTCTCGCAAAGCAAACGAAAACAGTTTTTCCAGCAGGCCGGGAGATTTCTCTGCCGAGACCACCTCATCTGCGGGGATGAATTTTTTCCCCACCACGATTCCCAGGGAGAACACCATTGTGAAAACAACGAGAAAAACCAGAGAAAGCGGCAGAACCCGGGGATTTTTTTCTTTTTTTTCTTCAGCCATTTTTACATGCTTCTGGGAGCCTTTATTCCGAGAAGGCCGAGACCGTTTTCTATTACCACCTGTACGCAGCGCGCCAGGTAGAGCCTGGCGGAGGCACTGGTGGTGTTCTCCGGGTCAAGAATCCTTGTCTTATTGTAATAAAAATGGAATTCGGCCGCCAGTTCCTGGAGATAGTAGACTACCCTGTGGGGGGAAAGCGACTCGGCCGCCGAACTGACCACATCGGGGAACCTGAGAAGTGTTTTTATCACGCTTCGTTCCTCATCGTCTGAAAGGAGATTAAGATGCTTCTCCGAGGCGCTCACCCCCGCTTCCTCGGAGTTTCTTATCAGGCTTGAAATTCTGGCGTTTGCGTACTGGACGTAGTAAACGGGATTTTCGCTTGACTCCTTTTTCGCCAGCGAAAGATCGAAATCAAGGTGGCTGTCGGAGCTTCTCATGAGCAGAAAGAATCTCGTGGCGTCACACCCGACTTCACGAAGCACTTCGCGGAGCGTAACGAAATCCCCGCTTCTCTTCGACATCGGGACTTCCACGCCGCCTCTTACGAGCCTCACGAACTGTATAAGAAGCACGTGCAGGGAAGATTCATCCAGACCGAGAGCTTTCATGGAGGATTTAAGACGCGACACATGACTGTGATGATCTGCCCCCCAGACATTTATCAGCCTGGAAAATCCTCTTGAATATTTATCCACGTGGTAAGCTATGTCTGAGAGGAAGTAAGTCGGAGCGCCATCTTTTTTTATTATTACCCAGTCCTGGCCGTCCCCATACAGCGAAGCCCTGAACCAGAGCGCCTCCTCCTTCCTCTCGACTGCCCCAAGGTTCCGAAGCCTGGACAGAGTTCCACCGATCTTTCCCTCCTCAGAACCGCGACCGTGTATTTCCGTTCTCTCGCTGTACCAGTTGTCAAAATCAACCCCCAGGTCCAGAAGATCGGTTCTCATCTCCTCAAGAAGCCTTGAGTAGGCAAACTCCCTGCAGAACTCGACGGCTTCCGATTCCTCTCCCCCCACCTGCGGACACTCTTTCGATTTTTTTATTTCTCCGGCGAGTTCGGAGATATACTCGCCACGGTACCCGTCTTCCGGGAGCTCTTTTGTGATTCCGCAGGATTCAGCAAGAGCCGAGTATACCGACTCGCCGAGCATGTCCATCTGCCTGCCCGCGTCATTTATGTAGAATTCCCTTGTCACATCGTATCCGCAGAAGGAAAGCATCCTGCACACCGCGTCTCCGACGACGGCGTTTCTGGCGTGGCCGAAATGAAGGTAGCCCGTGGGGTTTGCGCTTACGAATTCGACCATTACCTTTTCTCCCGCACCCGCATCGCAGGCCCCGTACCGGCTGCCGAGGCGGAGGATCTCCCTGAGCTGTGAAGCGAACAGGGTCTCGTTAACGAAAAAGTTTATGAATCCCGGCCCCGCGATATCGAGCTTTTCTATGAAGTCGAAGCGGCGCTGCTCTATGGCCTCGACTATCATCTGTGCAACTTCGCGTGGTTTTTTACCCGTCATGCTTCCTATGATGAGCGCGGCATTCGTGGAGAAATCGCCGAATTCCTTTCTTTTCGGCACCGACACCTCGAACTCTGCCGTGTCTCCCGCCGGAATTCCGGGGAACGCAAGCGAATCCACGGACTCTTTTACGACTTTCAGTATTTCGTCTTTCATGGGTTTCCGGGGCCTGACTTACTCGCTGGGAGTGCTCAGGTGATCAATATCGTTAAGGGATATTATAATGAACCTGTCGTCATATATTTCAATGACGCTTTTTGAGGCTTCGTCAACTATGTAATCGCGCAATTTCTTAAGTGAGTTTCCGGTAAGACTGCAAAGCAGTGTGCCTATAACCATATTGTGGCTTACGACCACTATGTTTTGTGACCCGACGCGGCTTTTGATATCCGTTATGGCGTCAAGGGCCCTTTGCTGAACGCCCCTTAACGACTCTCCGCCCGGCAGCTGCAGGGTTTCCGGGTCTTCGCGCCAGTGCTCAAGCACGTCTGAGTATTTCTCCCGTATGTAGGAGAAATCAAGTCCTTCGAAAACCCCCTGATCCATCTCCCCCAGATCATTCCTGATATCAATGTCGATTGAGTGGTAAGCGGCGATTTTCTCCGCTGTCGTCTTCGCCCTTGCGAGGTTGCTTGAGTATATGCGGTCTATACTCTCGTCCTTAAGAGAGAAGGCAACTTTCTCCGCCTGCTGCTCTCCGGCGGGGTTAAGCGGAACGTCACTTATCCCCTGGCATCTTCCGGCTTCGTTCCAGTCTGTTTTTCCGTGTCGTATGAGTATAAGTCGCATGAGAATCACTGGGAATTATATACTTGAATCACTTTTTGCTCTCACAGGAGATGACAAAGAATTCCGACTTTATCCTGTCTCTGAGTTCACTTGGCGGAGGAGGAAGAGGCGAAGCGTCGTTTACGGCCTTTATGCAGTAAGAATCAAACTTTACGTTTCCGGAACTCCTTTCTATTCCCACATCGTATACATCGCCTGTTTCTGTCATGTAAAAATTTACCTGAGCCGCTAGAAGGATACCGGAATCTATGTTAAGTGGCAGGATAAGGTTCCTCTGTATCCGTTTCGATATTGTTTTGTAATAGACGTCAAGCACAATTGAGATGACTCCGGGGACAGATTCCTTGGAAGCAGGCTCGACCGAAGCCTGTGCGGCTCTTTTCTTGATGCTGCTTAAAACGGATTCCTTCTTGATGTTTCTGATCACTTCTTTTTTACTGGATTCAAGGGGTTTTTTCCCGGAGACAGATTCCCTGTTTTCCGTTTCGGGTTTCACACTCGGCTGTGGCTGCTTGCTCACCGCTTCGGGCTCTTTCGGCTTGGGGGCGGGTTTTGTCTTTGCGGGGGCGCTTGCGGGCTTTTTTTCTTTTTTCTGCGAAGCGGCCTTCGGGCGCGTTTTTTTCTCCCGCGTGGATTTTGCCTGCTGTTTGGGAGATTTTTTTGTCTTCTTTGCTTTTTTCTCAGGCTTCTTGGGACGTGCGGGAGCCTTTACGGCCGGTTTTTTCTCAGTTGCGCGCGGAGCGCTTGCGGAGAGCGATACTTCTATTGAGCGCTCGGGGGGGACTTTCCCGTGGTCCCCGGCTCCAAGAGAGATCAGGCAGACAACCAGCAGATGAAGACCCAGGGAGATAAAAAGCCCTTTGCGAAAATTATTCTCTTCCTTCATCCTTTTACATGTCCGCTTATTTGTTCCTTATGTGCTTTGATTCCGTTACGAGGCTGAGCTTCTCAACACCGGTTTTCTTTATCTCGTCTATGACCTGTGCCACGACCCCGTAACTGACCGACTTGTCTGCTCTTAGAAAAACCCTTCCGCTCTCGGGCGCCGTTCCTTCGGCCTCCATCAGTTTGCCGAGAGCTGCGGCGATATCTCGAAGCGGGTGGCTTGCGTCCTCAAGAAATATATTTCCGGATCTGGTTATGGTCACGGTTATCTGTTTCTGGTTTCTTACCGGGATATTGGAAGATGCCGTCTGCGGAAGGTTTACCTTGATTCCCTGGTAAAGTATGGGAGTTGTGACCATGAAAATAACCAGCAGAACCAGCATTACGTCTACAAACGGAGTGACGTTTATCTCGGAGAGAACTGAACGGCGCTGCCCGACATTGAAGTTTCCCGATGCCATGAAGTGAAATTCCCCGCTACCTGTTTAGATACCGCTCCGCCGTGTTTAGAAATCCGGCGCAGAAATGCTCCATTTCCACCTCCATGGCCCTTACCCGGTTGACAAAGTAGTTGTAGGCTATCGTGGCGGGTATGGCGGCCGCAAGACCTATGGCGGTCGCTATAAGCGCCTCCGCGATTCCCGGAGCCACGACCTCAAGCGAGGGGACCCCTTTGCTTCCCGCGAGTCCTATGAAGGAGTTCATAATGCCCCACACCGTTCCGAACAGCCCTATGAACGGAGCTGAACTGCCTGTGGTTGCGAGGAAAACCAGGGATTTCTCAAGCTTTGATGCCTCTTTGGTCATCGCCCTGTTAAGCGCTCTTTCCACCAGTTCTATGGATTCGGAACGGGAAGAAATGTCTTTGGGTCCATTGGGGTCGGGTTCGCTCCTGCCTCTCTTCTTGTCCGTTTTTATTACTTCCGCGTAGCCGGCCCTGAACAGCTCGGCAACCGGGCCGCCGACTTTCTCCGAGAAGGAGAGAAGCGCTCTCATGTCTTCGTTTGAATGATAAAGGTTAAGAAACGCGGTTGATTTTTTGGAAGAGCTTCTTAGAAGGCGGAATTTTGTGTAGATAATCGCCCAGGAAAAAACTGACATGAAGACAAGAAGCAGAAGCACGGCCTTGACCACCGGCCCGGTGCTTACAAGCAGCATCAATATGTTGTTCGTTCCTTCCGTGAACAGATTCATAAAGTGGAACTAGACGAAATTAAAAACCCTCGGGTCAGTTGGAGGATTCTCCAGATCATATCGCGGGCGACATGCCGGTGGACAACCCGACCTCAGGCGAGAATATAACCGCCGGTAGAAATCAAACTGTAAAATTCTGTGTTATATGCTAACCTTTTTTAGGAAAAAGAAAATCGCTTTTAAATTTCTTGACATGTTGAAGTCTTTTATGGTACTTTTACAAACGAAGGTTTTGAACATGTTGGTGGAACAATAGTTAATGTCCTATAAGTTCAATTATGGAACATTAAATCCACTTCCCGCCAGTTTTTCTTTCTATACTGTATTTCCACTTCCCTGATTTCAATCTGATTCCAGCCCTTTTCAGTCCCGCTTGATTTATTCTTCAAGAAGCGGCCTTGATGTGCGGGGCTCGGAGTCGCGGAAGGAAATTTCGCATATGGATACGGGTTTTCTTTGAGAGACCTATTGGTGTGAGAGTCTCACGGCTTATCTGTCAGCGGTTTCTTCGAGTTTCCTGAGCATTTTTCTGGACTTGTTTTCCGGGTTGTTGTAAATGGCTACCGATTCTCTGAATGCCGAGACGGCGCCGTCTCTCTCGCCGCTTTTAAGAAGTGCAAATCCTTTAAGATAAAGAAACTTGGCCTCGTCATCCCTTTTAAGCAAAGCGGGGGGACCCAGCTGTTCCGCCTTCATCGCCCACCTTTCCGCTTGCTCAAGATACTTAGGGTCCCACCTCGAAACTACTCTATGGGTGCAAAACTTGGTTAGGTTTTCCTAACGTATTGAAAACACTTGATTTACAGACAGTAGATTATACCACATCAAACGTGTCAGAAGCCACATTCTGTCCAAATTCCTTCTAAAAAACCCTGTTTTCGATCAAAACACACTGAATTCTCTGGTTTTATCAAGGAAAGTCAGGTACAGTATACTTCTTTACTGTCTGCTGTACCTTAAAAGGAAGGAGGCATTTATGCTCTCAAACAAAGATTCAGCGAAAGCGCTGCGAAACTACTTCAAAAAAAACCGGGTCGCCACTCTGTCGGAACTCTCGAAGATACTGAAAACGTCTTCACGCATGAGTGTCTACAGGCGTTTGAATGCTCTGGGGTATCTCTCCAGCTACACGCATTCCGGAATCTATTACACTCTGAACGATATTCCGGTTTTTGATGAAGCCGGCTTATGGCAGCATGACAGCATAGGTTTTTCCAGAGTCGGCAATCTTAAAGCCACTATTGCCGCACTGGTACATCGTTCTCCCGCCGGATACACGATCAATGAGTTGGAGAAGCAGTTAGATGTACGAGTACAGAATGCGCCTCTGTATCTTGTGCGTGAGGGGAAGATTACGCGGGAGAAGACAGGAGCCATCTATCTGTATCTCAGTGCTCAGAGGGAGCGTTGTGAAGAACAGAAAAAGGCGCGGTATCAGTTTCGCACCAGCGGTGGCGAAGAATTGCCGGGGTGGCTGGTTATTGACATATTGACCACCGCTATACGTGATTACAAGCTGGAGCCCGACAGCGCTTCCATTGTAAAGTCGCTTGGGGACAGAGGACGCTATGTGACACTGGGTCAGGTTGAGCATATTCTTTGTGTGTTTACGGAAAAAAAAACGACGCTTCATACCTGATTGAACAATTGCGTCGTATGATTGACGCTTACGCTGCGGGGCTGAGCATTCGCAATTTGTTTCCCAAAACCCCGGAGCTTGAATTTCAACCTGACGCAGCGGTTTGTCCATGCGGGGGCGCATTGAAAGCGTACAAGACCCAAAGACGCACGGTGGTCACTCTGGACATCGGTAAGTTTCATGCTGTTTTGAATTACCGGTGCTGTCGTCAGTGTCACAAGGTGTTCAGACCCGGGGAGCTTGATCGTCTCGTTGCCCCGCATTGCAAGTTCGGATTTGACGTGATTGAATACATCGGGCGGGCGCGTTTTGAACGTTCTCAAAGTCAGCAAGCTATTCAGTTTGAGTTAAAGGCTCGTCATATTGATATCTCGCTGCGCGAGATAGAAGTTCTGTGTCGGCGGTTCATCGTATACCTCGGCCACGCGCACCGCAACAGCCAGTCATCGTTGAGACAGTTTATGGAAGCATCAAGTGGCGGCTATATCCTGCACCTCGACGGCACATGCGAAGGCGGCAGTCCGCATTTGATGTGCTGTATTGACGGATTATCGGGTCTTGTGCTCGGAGGTGTTAAAATCCCCTCGGAGAATTCAGCTGGAATTATTCCTTTCCTCCAGGGAATCAAAAGCGCTTACGGAGACCCGGTTTGTCTGGTGCATGATATGGGCGGCGCTATTATCAAGGCGGTTCAAGAAGTCTTCCCTGAAGTTCCCGACACTATATGTCACTTCCATTTTTTAAGAGACATAGGCAAAGATTTGTTGAGTGGCCCGTATGACAGGATACGGCGCAAAATGCGGGGATACAATGTGAGTGGAACTCTGCGTAAGATGATAAGAGAGTTAAAAGCGGAGATTGACAATAATCCTGTGTGTGCGGACGATTTGCTTCTTTATCTGAAGGCGAGTGATGAGAAGCGCGCAGAGATGAATCTGTCAGCAATTGTGTGGGCCTATATGCTCGCGGCGTGGATTGTGGAAGCTAAAAGTCAGTCAGACGGTTTAGGATTTCCATTTGATCGACCTCATCTCGACGTTTACCGGCGGCTGGTGTTGGCTTATCCGGCTCTGGAAAGACTCAAGACACAAATGTCCGAATCTGTGGCGCGCAAGGTAATTCTTTCACCCCTGCGCAGAGCGCTTAATGATTCTGTTCTGTTGAACAAGACCGTGATGATGGAAGAAAGAACAGATGTATTTGACCGGCTTCGCAACGCGATGCGAATTGCTTTGCCGGACAGCAGCAGTGGACTTAACGATACGGGTGAAACGAATATGCGAACAATAAGACAAGGAGTAACCGCGTTTCGTAATGATGAGCAGATTAAGCGTCTTGGGGCTAAAGATAAGGATTACGCAAAGATGGTCAAGCAGATTGACAAATACTGGGGCAGGCTTTTTACAGAACCTCTGATTGTGAACTGTGACAGGGGCACAATCGAGATTCAACCGCAACGTACTAACAACCTGCTGGAGCAATTCTTTCGAGGAGTGAAACGCGATGAGCGAAGGAAGGGGGGCAACTGCTCACTGGAACGTACATTAACCACCATGGCCGAAGATATGCCGTTTACCAGGAATCTTAAGAATCCGGATTACGTTGGGATTATTCTCAAAGGAGAGAAAACCCTGGCGAAGAGTTTTGCCAATCTTGACGGAGAAACTGTCAGGAAGGGAGTGGAAGATACGAAAAAAGCCGTGCAAAAGTATCCCGGAAACATGAGAAAAATCTTCAATATCCCGGACCTTCCGACCCGCCTGAATCACTTCCCATACTCCAATCCCGGCAAAGAAAAACCAGAATCTAACCAAACTTTGCACCCATAGAAACACCGCGAGTCCCGACATCAGATAGTCCACGAGACTGAAGCCGCGACCGTTTACGGTATCGCTGATTACCTCAAAACTCTCGCGCACAACTTTGAGCAGTCCTTTCTTGCCTAATCCTTTACGCAAACGCTTCTTCATAGCCCACCTCCGGCAGCGAACTAATGGTTTTGTTGTTCCGGTAATCAGTTTACCATGCCTGGGGGTGGAAAAGCGGGAAGTGCAGGGGGCTTTGTCTGAAATCAGGTCAAAAGTTTGCGAAACCAAAATTCTGAAGCCCTTTATTTTAGGGAGTTTTAGGGCTTAGTGGGAATCGCTGCTCAGAAGATACTCTTCCAGTATTACTGTGGCGGCCATCTTGTCTATTACCGTTTTCCGCTTCTTTCTTCCCATTCCGGCTTCTATCAGTGTCCGCTCCGCGGTCTTGGTGGAAAAGCTCTCGTCCCAGTATTTAACCGGAAGTCCCAGAGAATCCCGGATGCGTTCGGAAAATCTCTTTATGCCCTTTGCCCTGCTCCCGAGAGAACCGTCCTGACTGTAGGGTATCCCCACGAGTATTTCACAGGGGGAGTATCGCTCTATTATATCGCGAAGCTGCGCGAGGTCTTTTTTTTCGTTCTCGCGACGGATTGTACAGACGCCGTTTGCCGTAATGCCAAGCTCGTCGCTTACGGCAACCCCTATCGTCTTGGTTCCTATGTCAAGGGAGATTGTTCTCCCCGAAACTCTGTCTTGCTTTTCAGGCGGTGCTCTCATCGGGCTCCAGTTTCTCTATGACTGCCGCTCCTATACTGTCTCCCCATACGTTTACCGTGGTGCGGAACCTGTCCAAAAACCAGTCGATCGCGAGTATCAGGCCTACGCCCTCTATGGGGAGCCCGACGGCCTGCAGTACAAGCACCATGGTTACGAGTCCGGCTTCCGGTATGCCCGCGGCTCCTATGGCCGCCAGAGTGGCGGTGAGAAAAATCACGACTAATTCACCTCCCCCGAGGTGTATTCCGTAGCTCTGAGCGATGAATATTACGGCTACAGACTCGTAAAGAGCCGTTCCGTCCATGTTGACCGTGGCTCCGAGGGGGAGAACGAATTTCGAGATTTTCGGCGAAACCTTGGCGTTTTCCGTTACGTTGGTGATTGTAAGGGGCAGGGTGGCTGAGGATGAAGCGGTTGAAAAAGCCGTGAGAAGCGATTCGCTCAGGTCTTTGAAGTAGGTGACCGGATTGCGCCCGGATAATGCCCGCAGCAGAAGCGGGAGAACCACTAACCCGTGGATAAGCAGTCCCAGAAGAACGCAGGACACGTATTTGCCCAGTTGCATTGCGAGCCTTAGCACTTCATCCCCTCCGCCCGCTTCTCCTATTTTTCCGGCTATGAGGCCGAAAATGCCTATCGGAGTCAATGCGATTATCCAGTGGACTACCGTCATAATGGCCTTGTCCATGGATTCAAACAGGTTCAGTACCAGTTGCTTTTCTTTGTTGAGTTTTCCAAACGCTATTCCGAAAAGAAGAGAGGCGATTATTATTGGAAGAATCTGGAATTCGTAGGCGGACTTAAAAAGATTCGGCGTTGATATCTGCCGCAGGATGTCGGTTACCCTGAAGCCCTCCTTGCTTTTTACGACCTCCGGCATCGCTCCCTTGAGCATCTCGCTCCCGTCTCCGGGTTGTATCATCGTGACCACTGCTATCCCGATTGAAACGGCTATTGCCGTGGTCGCCGCGTAGTAGGCGATGGTTTTGAGTCCCAGAGAACCCAGGTTGCCGACTTTCATTATGCTTAGCGTGACCGATACTATTATGAGGGGGAGGACGACCATCTTGAGTGCGTTCAGGAAAAGCTCTCCTATGATCTGGGTTCCCGCTCCGAATTCAGGGAAAAACGAACCCACGGCGCCGCCCAGCAAAACGCCCGCGATTATTCCCAGAACCAGTCTGTTTTTTGATATGAAGGATCCCATGGATGTTGATTTTTCTTCCTAGGATAGGTTAACTAACCATATTAGTTTTTTTTGTAAAGCTTGCCGGGAGTAAAAATGAATTTCCTGCCAAAAAAATATCGTACCCTGTTTCTTTTGCTGTTCGTGCTTGTTTTTTCTTCAGGTTGCGCGGTTGTTGCGGGTAGCGTCGTGGGCGGAAGTGCCGCTGCTTATCTCAGGGGAGTTCTGAAAAGCAAGGAAACCGCCTCGTTTGACAAGGTCTGGTTTGCGGTCGTAGAGGTCGTGGAACAGCAGGAGCTTGAGGTAACCAGAAAAGAGAGCCATATGGGCAAGGCGCTTGTTGAAGCCAAGCTTCGCGATCAGGACAAGATTGCCTATATAACTGTCAAGTACGACAGGCCGGAGATAACCGATCTGATTATCCGCGTCGGCGTCTGGGGAAATGAAGAAGAATCAAGACATATACTCAAGCTTATTCACCAGAAACTCTATTGAACAGCAGAAACGGCCGGTCTGACACCCAACCTCAGGGAAGTGATCTGGATGGTGTGTGATCATGAAAGAAGACTCCCGAATCAATTACGTCGAGTTGCCCGCGGAAGACTTCACTAAGGCCAAGGCGTTTTACGGTGACGTGTTTGGCTGGACCTTCGAGGACTACAGCGACTGCTACTGCGCCTTTAATGACGGCAGCATGGACGGCGGGTTCTACCGCTCCCCTCTGTGTTCTGACAGCAGCCAGGGCGCCGCGCTGGTGGTGCTTTATGCCGAAGATCTGGAAGCCACGCTGGGGCGCGTCACTGCCGCCGGGGGTGAACTCAGCAAACCGATATTCTCCTTTCCCGGAGGGAGGCGGTTCCATTTCCTGGATCCCAATCGCAATGAACTGGCAGTCTGGAGCGACCGGTAGGAAGCGGTTTCCCCGATTGCCCGTGAAAATGAAGCCAATAGGGTCGGCGGTACGGTTTTTCTATTGGCTGTAAGTGCCGTTAGTTTTCCCCGAGATTTTCGTAAAGCTCCATTTCAATATCAAGTTCCGTTCTGATTCCTGCTTCGTTAAGCTTTGCGTTTGCTTCCCCTATCGTTCCGCATCCGTAGACCGCTTGCGCGGGCTTTGACACTTTTTCGTAAACCACCCGGGGGTCTACATAGAAAGTCACTGTGGAACTTATATCGAGTTCGACTTTTCTCCTGCCGTTTCTTATTGAAGTGCCGCTAAAAACTCCTTTTGCGTATTCAACTGGTCCTCTGCTTGCTTCGGTGGGTATTACGCTTATCGCTTTTTCCATTAATTTAAGTGTGGTTGCAGATATCCCCCAGCTCCCGAGCATTCCGTTGTTCCGCGCTATGATTCCGAACGATCTTTCAAGTTCTTCTTTGGAGAGCTCTCCGTCGCTTCCGAAGCCGAATACTCCCATTACGGTAGGCATCCGGAAACTCTGTCTGTAAAGCGCCGCAGTCATTATGGCGTCTGCAAGCGGGCTCATGAGTCCCTTTTCATCTCCGAACCCAAGCACGTCTCCCCCGACGTCTATTCCCACCACCAGATCCGCGCCGAGTTTCCGGGCGGCGTCCGTTATCCCCTCAAAAACCTTCTCTGGACCGTAACTGATATCGACAAGAAGAGTTTCCTCTCCCAGAACTTCTGCCATTCCCGCTTCGGCGAATCTCGCTCCGCCTCGGGTGGTGGAATCTTTATTGCATCTCCAGACCACGTCGTTTATCTCGCGGACGTTATGTGATTCTTCAAGTTTTCTTGGCCCCGGATCGGGGTCTATTGTGAAACGCTCCCAGCTGAGTCCCCCCAGAACGCATTGCGTTCCGTTTATCTCAAGCAGGTTTGCCGTCGGGAGGGTTCCGACTATATCGCCTCCTCCTCCTATTCCGAGCAGAATGGCCTTTTTCGAATTTTCAAGGATTTTCTCAATCATTGTGATCAGCGGATTCAGGCGGCCCGGCGCCCCTGTACATGCAGCAGTCTGCACGGAATCCGGTTTTTTCCATCCTCAGTGAAGATAATTCCTTCAGGGGTCAGCTTGATATTGAAACAAAAAGGGCTCTGCACTGCCATCTTACCGCAGGTGACTGTAGGCTTCAGGCCTGTTTGCCGCTTTCGCTCCTGTCTTCCCCGCCATCTTTGTTTTTTGTACCTGAATCAGGCCACAGGTCACCAAGGCTGAAGCTTATCGCCTCAAAGGGCGGCAGAGAAACCGACGCGTCGCCGGTAAGCGTATCCAGAAGTAGCCAGCGATTGCCGCTCAGTTCAAAAGCTTCAAGTGTGCGTGCGCCAGGGTCGACAAACCACAGGTGCCGAACTCCCTCCCGGGCATAGACTGCCCGCTTCTGCCCTTTATCAAGTGACCTTGTCGAAGGTGATAGAACTTCGCACACCCAGTCCTGTGGGATTTCGCAGTAGGCGGTGTCGGGATACTCCGGCATGCGTTCTCGCCTCCAGCCCGCGAGGTCAGGCACAAGTATATCTTCCCCCAGATGCAGTTCAGGCTCATCTACAATCCACCAGCCTCCAGGGCCGCCGCGACCACGATTAAAAGGCGGTCCGATAATTTCCCCGAGTCCCGAACTGGCCCAGGCATGCGGCATTGCAGGTCTCGGCTGGATGTAAAGCGTGCCGTCAACAATCTCTGCTACCTTGTGCGGCGGCGCGTCCAGCACGTCCTGATAAGTGGCCCGTCTATGTGCTTTCGCTAATGAAGCTGCTCTTTGCGCGGACATGTCACTTTCCTGTACTTCAAACTACCTTAACAAGGTCTGATTTACTAAAGTACCTGTCAAGAAGGTATACGACAAATTCGTTAAGTCACAACGGCAAGCCGTCCTTCCGGCGTTTCCGCCAGGGGTCGAACTGCTTGCTCGCAATCCCCTTTTCGTCTTCGAATCCAAGCACGTCTCCCCCGACGTCTGTTCCCACCACCAGATCTGCTCCGAGTTTCCGGGCGGCGTCCGTTATTCCTTCAAAAACTTTCTCTGGACCGTAACTGATATCGACAAGAAGAGTTTCCTCTCACAGAATTTCTGCCATTCCCGCTTCGGCGAATCTCGCTCCGCCTCGGGTGGTGGAATCTTTGCCGTGAAATTATTCAGTGGAGCAGACAAAGCAACCCCTACTACCATGCACAGAAGCAGGGTCATAACTAAATTACGTAACTTCATAGTGAAAATCCTCCTTTAAAATTTTTTCCTAACTTCAAACACTTATTTGCTAATTTGATCAATGAATAAAAGAGAGGTGGGACAATCTGCTTTGATGATGTTAAGCTTTACTCCAATGGAAACGTTTGGAAGTAAATGAACAAGCGGAAGGAAACCGCCCCCCTTTTAACTCCTGAACTTCAAAACCTCTCATATATCAAAAAAATCTGTTTTATTCCGTTCTATAATTGAATTTATGGAACATAAGAATTTCAGTTAAGGAGCGGAAACAGCTAAAATTGTGAGCATTGCCGATATCTGTCGACACATTGATCCGCTGCAGAGAGACAATCTGTAGCTGGGAAGAGAGACATAAGACTTCTTGCGCTTACGATCTCATGAGAAAGACAATAAAGGGCTGGAAACACTTAAAGGGCGTGCACTGCGGTTCCGCGGCACTCAGGGATATCTGTATCTACTACGGACAGGACTTCTCCGAGCAGATGTGTTTCGGACTCGGAGCGGGGCTCGGTTTTTATTATTCTTGTGAGGAAGCAATGAGCCCGAGCAGGATTATACAGCCTCGCGGTCCTCTCATGGAAATTAATTTCCTTGGGAACTTCGGTCTTGACATAGCTGACTGGAAGTATGAGGACGACAACGAGCGGGCCTCTGCTGAACTCAAGGAATTTATTGACAGGGACATTCCGGTACTGATCCAGGCCGATATCCGCTACCTTGAGTATTTTGACTCCAGGACTCATTTCCCCGGACACATAATAGTGGTCTGCGGATACGATGATTCCGAATCCGTCTTTTACGTGGCAGATAACTCGTTTGAAGGTCTCCAGGCTGTCTCTTTTGAGAACATGAGAAAAGCGAGAAGCTCAAAGGCAAGGCCGTACCCTCTTTCAAACAACAGGGTTGAAGTGGAGTCCATGGAAGGCGGCACCGATCTTGAGGAGATGATTCTCGGTGCCGTGAGAAAAAACGCCG
The DNA here is from genome assembly GCA_965208155.1 of Thermodesulfobacteriota bacterium. Lineage (GTDB taxonomy): Bacteria > Desulfobacterota_D > UBA1144 > Nemesobacterales > Nemesobacteraceae > Nemesobacter. The sequence continues at coordinate 593,931 of OZ242322.1, read as the reverse complement.
AAATGATGCTTGAAGGCAGGACCACGCTGAGAGGAACTTCAAGCGTTGAGACTATAAAAAAATGGGCTGAGGACCTTCCTGGTTGGAAGGCCCTTGCTGACTGGAAGTGGACCTCGAGGTTTACTTACCAGGTCATATGCAGAAGAGGGGTCTGCGGCGCCGCTTTCAGGTGGTTCTACAGGGATTTCCTAAAGGAAGTCTCCCCCGTGCTCTCCCCTTTTTACGGGGCAGGTCTTCCCGACGAGATGAACGGTATCGGTCAGAAGTGGTACGACATGGGGATGCTTTTTAAGGAGATAAGCGAGAGCGATTCATGCGGAGAGGGATTCGAGCGGGCCTCGAAACTTGCTTTTGATATATATGATTTTGAAAAGCGGTATTTCTGTTCCGTGATTGAGAGCTTCCCCGTTTCCTCCGCGGCGGAGAAGATGAGCGGGAGCGGGTAAGAATTGCATGGGCGTCCAAAAAAACTCTTCGCGATATCGCTTGAGGATTCCCGGCTTGCGGGGAATTGGGTTTTCGTGGTGATGGGGATATTGCCAAAAAATAAGGTATTCTATTAAGTTACGTAAAATTAATTCAGGAATTTACTATGCTTTTGTTTGTTTTAAGAAAGTATGTCTGGGTCGTAAACATCTTGCTGATAGTCGCTATTGCGTACTCGGTTTCAGCTATGATCAACAACGGCCTGCGCGACAAGATAGAATCCGACAAAGCTGGCCTCACAGGCGAACACGTCTACAAGGAGAAGTACGGACGGGTTAAGGTTCCCTATCGTTCAAGGGAGTATTACGACTCTATACTGAAAACTAACCTGTTCGGAACGGGCGGGTATGCCGGAGAAATGGGGGCAGGTGATTTCTCGGAAGCTTTCGAGGGAGAGATCACCCCGAAAACTTCCCTCAAGCTCGAACTCCTTGGAACTTTCATGCTGAGGGGCCGTACAAATTCTGCGTCTAACAAGAGCATTGCCGTGATAAAGAATGTGGAAAATAGCAAAATAAAGGGTTATTCTGAAGGACAGCTGGTTGATTTTGTAAAGTCCGAAAAAGTTGAGATGGTCAAAATAGACGATTGCGAAGTAACTATACGTAGAGCGGGAGGCCCCGAACTGATTACCTGCGGAAACGAGCTTGAGTCCGTTTTCACGCAAACCACCCCGAGCTCTTCAGCAAGGAGCAAGGCATCCGTCAAGGCAAAAAAATCATCTGCTTCAGGGGTCAGCAAAGTCAGCGAGGGTCTGTACCAGATAGAGAGAAGGATGTTTGATGAGTTGCTTGCCGAACCCAGCAGTCTGATAACCGAGGCCAGGATAGTGCCGCGCGATGACGGCATCAAGATTTTCGGGGTGAAGAGCCGGAGCGTGTTTTATAAGATGGGCCTTAGAAACGGGGATGTGGTTCACCAGATAAATGAAGTTGCCTTAAACGACGTGCAGAATGCTCTTTCACTTTTCACAGACTTAAGGGGCCAGAGTGAGTTTACCGTTGATTTTACGAGAAGAGGCAAGAGAAAGAGCAACCGGTACACGGTTTACTAGGCCCGATATAAAAATTCAGTTTTTAAGGTTAAAACAGAAGGTTAAAACAGGTTATGAGATATTTTCTGAATAAGAATCTTTTCCCGGTTCTCTCAGCGGTTCTCATTTTTTCCGCTTCTTTTCTCTTTTCCCAGCCGGCTTCTGCAGAGAAGTCCGAGCCGCTTCCGGATCTTACGAGGGCCAGGGTTGTCGTCGCTCCGGGAACGAGGCTTGAAAAAGTGAACGAAGAGAGCGAACCCGGTCAGGATCCAGCCCGCAAACCCGCCGATATTGCCAAGAAAGCAGCAGAATTGCTGGCAGAGGATGCTGGAAAAGATCCGGGCAAAAAAGACTTGAGGACTCTTGGAAGAGGCGCGGTGAAAGTTTCTGGCAACGAGACTCTGGAAGGCTTGGTTGAGGATTCAGGTCTGCCGCTTAATTTGGTGCAGGAAGATGTCGTAGCCGAAGAGGCGCACGAAGCGCAGCAAGCACCAGCACCCAAAGCGCAGGAAACAGCCGAAGCAGAGGAAACACCCGAAGCGGCGGAGCCTGAGGAGGCCCCTGGAACCAAAAGCCAGGAGACCTCCGCGGTTGCCGAAGCTGCTGGAGAACAGAGTGGGGAAATTCCCGAGGACGAGGGAGTGGTCAACCTCCGCGCCAATATGACGCTTAAGGAGATGGTTAAGACCATAAGCGAGATTACCTCCGAGGTTTATCTCCTGAGTGACAAGATCAGGGACAAGAACGTGACGATCATAACTCCCCAGGGAGGTTTTGAGAGGGAGAATGCCTTCAGGATTTTTGAAATACTGCTGGATATGAACGGCTATGCGGTCGTAAGCGCGGAGGGAGTAAACAAGATCATCCCGAAAAAGGGGATAAAATCCGAGAGCATACCGTTAAGACTGGATTTGGATCCTGGAGAGTCTTCCCAGAAATACGTGATGAAGCTGATAAAGCTTAGAAGCGTAAAGGTAAAGCAAGTCTCAAATGTCCTTCGAAGCCTCGTGAGCAAGGAAGGGTATATGAAGCCTTACGAACCGTCGAACACCCTGGTGGTGATTGATAATGAGCAGAACGTGAACAAGATAGCCGAAGTGGTTGCGAATCTTGATTACCAGAAAAAAATAGAGTTCGTTAGGGTGCATAATACAAGCTCTGCCAACGTCATTTTCAAGCTGCTTGAAATCTTCAACCCTAAAGGTGCAAAGACCAAGGCGCCAAAAGGCAAGGATGACGGTTTTGTATCCGGGAGCTCTGAACTTCTGGGGTTTAAAGTGATAAACGACGAGAGGACAAACTCCATAATAGTGATTGCCGACCCGAGGGATATTGATCTCATAAAGGAGACAATCGCCGTACTGGACATCGAAAGCGAACACGCTGAACAGGATGTCTATGTCATACCGGTTAAAAACGCCGACGCCGAGCAGATAATTGAAGTTCTGGGAAATCTGTTCGCGGAGGGGAAAAAGGGAGTTGTATCTTCGGCTTCCTATAGTGACCAGTCGCGGCAATCCGGCAGAACCGGGCAGGCTTCAAGCCGCCTCGGAGAGGGTGGCGGTGCGGATGTTGGCGGCCTTGGTTCCCAGGGCGGGAACATCCAGAGGGGAGGGAGTGAGCAGACCGGCGGTTCTGTCATAGTTTCTTCTGACGACGGGCTTAAGATAACTTCTGATCCGGCGACAAACTCCATCATAGTGATCGGTTCTATCACGCAGTACAGAATGGTCAAGCAGATAGTGGACAAGCTTGACGTAAGAAGAAGGCAGGTGTTTGTGGAAGCCGCCATACTCGAGGTAGGTCTTGACAATCTTAACGCCCTGGGAACCAATTTCGGTCTCGGCGTTACGGTCGAGGGTGATAATCTCGGTTTTATCGGGCAGCAGCTGCCGGGCATCCCGAGCCTTCTCGGAGTCGCGGCCGACCCCACGATCGCAACGACCTCCATAGGCAGTCTTTCTGGACTTTTTCTCGGAGTAGTGGGAAAGGAAGTTGACCCCGACGGTTCGGGTCCGCTTCCGTCTCTTCCTTCGTTCTCCGCCGTGTTCCAGGCCCTGAGTTCCGTGACCGATGTCAATGTTCTTTCAACCCCGAGCATTATTACAACTGACAACGAACCGGCCGAAATAGTGGTGGCTGACATAATACCGTTTCCGATGGGCAGCACCGTGGGAACAAGCGGCGTGACGGTTCAGACAATCGAGAGGCTGCCGGTGGGAATAAGGCTCAGCATCACTCCCCAGATAAGCGAAGGCGAGTACCTTAACCTTGACATAGTGACCGAGGTCTCTTCCACCCGGGAAGCACCCGCGGGACTTAACACCGCCCAGTTCGGTATCGCGACTACAACAAGAAGCGCCGATTCGTCGGTCATAGTCAAAAACGGACAGACCCTTGTTATAGGCGGACTGGTTCAGGACAGAGAAGAGGTACTTCACAACAAAACACCTCTGCTCGGAGATATTCCGCTGATTGGAAACCTCTTCAGGTTCAAGCGCAATCAGAGCAGGAAGCTTAACCTGATGATACTTCTTACCCCGCGGATAGTTGAGACGGAAAGCGACATGAAGCAGCTGCTTATGGATTACCAGAAGAAAAAGACCTTGCTTCACAGAAGAGATCTTAATACGCTTGAGTAGGGAAATTTTAAGAAGATGAAGGCCCTTGACGAAATAATAGGCAGGCGTTACCCCGAGGTTATGGGGAGGATTGAAGAGCTGAAAGGGAAAAACGGCCGGAACACAGAAGACATACTGCTAAAAACCGACGTACTCAAAGATTCCCCGGCTCTTGATGTTCTTTCCGAATTCTACGGGGTCGAGAAAATTGAATCGATTCCAGAAGGCGATATAGATTACGAACTGATAAAACAGTTTCCGATCAGCTTCGCCAAAAGGTTCAGAATACTTCCCATAAACCAGGAAAACGGAACGCTAAAAGTCGTATTCGCTCCCCCTCAGGAACTCTACGCCCTTGATGAGGTACGCTCCCGCTTTAACTGCTCCCTTGAAACTTACATTGCTCTTGAGCGCGTGCTGACTGACAGCATCAACAGGGTTTACGAGCAGGGCAAAGACGTTGTATCAGAGGATATAAACAAAGATTCGGGACTCTCCGAAATGGAGTTCGCAGAGCCCCAGGATCTGATCGAGGCCGAAGATGAAGCCCCGATCATAAAATTCATAAACACTCTTCTGTTTCAGGCAGTAAGGGAGCACGCAAGCGATATTCACATAGAGTGTTTCGAAAAAGAAGTGCTGGTGCGCTTCAGAAAGGACGGCATTCTGCACGATGTGACGAAGGTTCCCAAGACGGTGCAGTCTTCGGTGATCTCTCGCGTGAAGATCATGTCTGAACTTGATATAGCCGAGAGAAGAAAGCCCCAGGATGGAAGCATAAGGCTTAAGATCGGAGGTAGGGATATCGACGTAAGGGTTTCGACGGTTCCCACTTCATGGGGAGAGAGCGTGGTAATGCGGCTTCTCTACAGGTCTTCTGTGCTCATGAGTTTTGAGCAGCTGGGCCTTGAAGGAAAAAAGCTCGAGACCGTCGCATCCATAATCAAGCGTCCTCACGGGATCATTCTGGTTACGGGACCCACGGGAAGCGGTAAGACGACAAGCCTTTACGCCGCCCTGCAGAGAATCAATCTTCCCGACAAGAAGATAATAACCATAGAAGACCCGGTTGAATACCAGATACAGGGAATTAATCAGATACAGGTCAATACCAAGGTCGATCTTACGTTTGCAAACGGACTTCGCTCAATACTCAGGCAGGATCCCGACGTTATACTCGTGGGGGAGATAAGGGACAGGGAAACCGCTGATATCTCAATGAACGCTTCGCTCACGGGGCATCTCGTATTCTCCACATTGCATACCAATGATTCGGTCAGTGCCGTGACCAGGCTTGCCGATATGGGGGTGGAGCCCTTTCTTATAGCTTCTACCCTGTCGGCGGTCATAGCCCAGAGACTTGTCAGGATTCTCTGCACGCAGTGCAGAGAACAGTACGTGCCTATTGATGAGGAGATCAACCGTATCGGACTTGCTCGCGAGGCCTGTCCGGAAGGAAAGATCTACAGGGCCGGGGGATGTCAGGAGTGCATGGAGACGGGGTTTTCGGGAAGGATAGCGATCTTTGAGATACTCCATATCGATGACGAAATCAAAAACACTATTCTCACACACCCCGATTCTTCAACGCTTAAGGAGAAAGCCCTCGGAAACGGACTCGTTACCCTTAGAATGGACGGTGCCGACAAAGTCTCAAGAGGCATAACCTCTATTGACGAGGTGCTCAGGGTTACGGAAGAGGAACTGGCGGAGAGCTAGACCGCGGTTATCTTTAACGTCGATATTTCAAATGCCTGTTTACAACTATAAAGCCATTAACGACAAGGGTGAAACGGTAAGAGGAGCTATCAGCGCTGAATCGGTCAAGATTGCGAGCGACAGGCTGAGAAAAGGTGGCATCTATCTTTCCTCCATAAAGGAGGCAAGCGGTTCTCGCCGCTCGTCGGTAAGCCTTCCATGGAACAGGGTGAGCGTCTCGGAACTTGCCGTTATGACAAGACAGTTCTCAACCCTGATTTCATCGGGTCTTCCTCTCGAGGTGTCGCTTGTGGCCCTCTACGAGCAGACCGAAGACCAGAAGCTCAAGGGCATTCTTTCTCAGGTGCGAAGCCGGGTGAGTGAAGGCAGTTCTCTTCACGCCGCACTTGAGGAGCACGGAAGCGCTTTCTCCGATCTTTACGTGAGCATGGTTCGTGCCGGCGAGGCCAGCGGCACTCTTGATGTCGTGCTCGGCCGTCTTGCGGACTTTCTTGAAAAGCAGCTTGAACTGACTTCGAAGATAAGAGGTGCCATGATATATCCGGCGATAATGTTCGTCGTCGGGCTCGGGGTACTGGTTTTCATGATGACTTTCGTAATTCCCAAAGTCGCCGATATATTCGAGGCCAGCAACAAGGCCCTACCCTTTATTACCGTAGTGCTTATAGGCGCGAGCGATTTTCTCAGGGAGAATTTTGTCTTTCTGCTGATTTTCCTGGCCGTCGTATTCTTTTTTGCGCGCAGGTACGTAAAAACTCCTTCCGGGAAGAAGGTCTACGACAGGGTTTCCCTGAGGATTCCGGTGTTCGGGAAAATGTCTTCAAAAGTGATGATTTCCCGTTTCACAAGAACGCTCGCCACGCTGCTTTCAAGTGGCATTCCTCTTCTTGAATCAATAAGGGTGAGCGAATCGGTTATGGGAAACAGTCTTTATGTTGACAACATAAGGGATGTGCGAGTAAGGGTTGCGGAGGGGGCGGCGTTTGGAGGCTGTCTTGGACAGACAGGGATTTTTCCTCCGCTGATGGTGAGAATGGTTTCCGTGGGCGAGGAGGCGGGGAAAATGGAAGTCATGCTGTCGAAAGTGGCCGATATGTACGATACGGAGGTCGACGGCATGCTTGCCACGCTGACTTCCCTTCTTGAACCGGTAATGATACTGATTATGGGTGTTGTGATGGGTTTTATAGTTTTTGCTATACTTTTACCTGTGTTGAATCTGACTTCTGTAATAAGCTGAACGTGGAGGTAGAGAAAAAATGAGATCCCAGACGGGGTTTACTTTGATTGAGATTATGGTGGTCGTGCTTATCATCGCGGGACTTGCCTACATAGTGGGAACGAACGTGATAGGCCAGGGAGAGAGGGCGAAGGAAAAACAGGCCATGATTCAGATCAAGCAGTTTGAGCAGGCGCTCCAGCTGTTTAAGTTTGATAACGGTTTTTATCCTGAAACCCAGCAGGGGTTGCGTGCTCTTGTTAAGCCTGTGACGGTTGGAAGGGAGGCCAGAAGATGGAGGCGTTATCTTGAATCCGCAAGCGTGCCGCTTGATCCCTGGGGAAACGAATTTGTGTATTTCGGGGACGACCAGACCGAGGACGGATTGTACCATATAAGATCTAACGGTCCTGATGGGATAGGGAATTCAGACGACGATCTGTCCAGCAGAGACAGATGAGAAGAAAATCCGCTGGCTTCACCTTAATTGAACTCATGGTGGTTGTTTTTCTGCTAGGAGCTTTTTTCTCCGTGGCGATGCCCAGAGTCCTCAAAACGGGTGACATGAACCTTCGCAGCGCTTCAAGAGGGCTTGTCACCACGATAAGGCACATTTACAGCAAAGCCATTTTTGAAAAACGGATATACAAGCTTTCTTTCGATATGGACACCGGGGAATACTGGGCCGAGGCTCTTGAGGGGAACCGGTTCATCTCGCAGCAGGGTTCCGGGTCCGAACTGAGAAAGCTTCCCGGCGGAGTTTTCTTCAACGATATACAGACGGAGAGAACTCAGGGAAAAATCGGTTCAGGAAGAGACGCGTTTATACTTTTTCTGCCCACGGGCATTGTTGACTCTGCGGTTATTCACCTTAGAACCGGCAAGGATAATTTCTTCACGCTTTCCACAAACCCCTATACAGGGGCCACTAAAGTTTTTGACGAGTACGTTGAATTTAACGACCGGCTTCAGAACCTGGCGGAGCGGTAGGGGAAAAACTGTATGAGGGCCTCGAAAAACAATGTTTACGGGTTCACCCTGCTTGAAGTCATGGTTGCCGTGGGGTTGCTTGCCTTCGCGATGGTGTCGATCCTCGGCATCGTGAGTCACAATATAAATATTGCCACAAGATCCACTAACCACCTGATAGCCGCGAGCCTGGCTGACGAGATGGCTTCACGGATTGACGCAGAGGGGCTCCCTTTGGACTCAGAGAGAAACGGGAAGTTTGAAAACCATCCGGATTTTGAGTGGTACATAGTTGTCACCCCCTACAACTTAACGCAATTCGAAGCGAGATTGAACATCGTCAGTGTTCTTATAACCTGGGACAACGGGGAGGAGAGCTATGAAATCAGCTTTCTCGATTCGGGATGATAAAAACGGCTTCACCCTTATAGAGGTTCTTATCGTCGTTACCATAACGGTAATTGTGCTCACTATGCTCTATAGCTCCTTTTCCCAGATTATAACAGCCAAACGCAGGGTGGAAACGGAAAACGAGCTGATCCAGGAGGCAAATACGATACTGCTTAAGATGCGCCACGACCTGGTGAATGCTTTTCCAAGAGGGAGTGTCAATTCCGAGACTTCTCCTCCTTCCACGTACAGCTACTTTACCGGGAAACTTGAAGGAGATAACAGCAGGATTGTATTCACCTCTTTTGCCAAGGATCCCACGCATTATTCCACCCAGTCCGGCCAGAGCGAGATTTCCTACTATGTGCTTCCGCTTCGCGGCGAGCGCGAAGACATGTTTGCGCTTATGAGGAAGGATAATTACTGGATTGGAAACGATGGGGCCGGAGCCGCGTATCCGATTTCAGAAAGAGTGCTGAGCTTCAGGGTGAATTTCCTTTCCGAAAGACCCCGGGGCTCGGCCAGCGAGCAAGAGGTGTTGGAGTGGAATTCGTCAGTAATGCGGGGATTTCCCAAAGCGGTTCAGGTCCGGATCGTTCTTGTGGGAGACAGGGGACAGGAGGAGGCCCATTCCATGATTGTTGCTATACCGGTGGCTGACTGAATGCGCAGAGCAGATTCAAAAACGACGCAGGGGGGAATAGTGCTCGTTGTCGTTGTCATAACGATCGCGATACTTTCCACGATTGTGATTGATTTCATGTACTCGACTCGCGTGAGTTATGAAATTTCCACGAACAGTTCAAGAGGTGTCAAGGCGAGGTATATTGCAAAATCAGGGGTGAGAGTCGTGCGGGGGGTCTTGAGAAAGAAAGTGCCGGAGGAACTGCCTATACCGAAGGGAATGCTTGGGCAGGCAATAACATCAGAGAACGGCCCCGGAGGCTGGGAGCTTTCCATCACATCTTTTCCTATCGCGGAAGGAAACATATCACTCCAGGTTGTGGACGAGAGATCAAAAGTCAACCTTAACGCTCTTGTGGACCAGAGATCGAGCAGGGTGGATTTCCAGGTACAAACGCAACTGAATGAACTTTTCCGTTTTCTCGGGGTGGAAGGGGAAAAGGCTGATCTCTTTGTTGCAAGCCTGGTGAACTGGCTTGACGGAGCGGTGCCGGGTGGCGAGAACGATCAGGATCCCGATGGAGCGGGTGGGGACTATTACGCGGGACTTGAGAATCCTTATTATATCAAGGACGGACCGCTTGACAGCGTTGAGGAAATTAGGATGATTCAGGGGATGGATAGGGATTTCTTTTTCAAGGTAAAAGACTATCTCACCGTGTATCCCAAAGATAAGCAGGTGAATTTCAGCACCGCTTCAAAAACGGTGATAATGGCTACCATCAAGGCTGCCGGGGTCTCGGTCAACGAGAGGCAGAACGATCCTAGGGAAATGAAAGACAGCGTAGTTGGAAGAATGGCTGACGAGATAGTCATGCGCAGGAAGACCAAGAGAGTCATATCCGCCAGTGAGACCAAAAAAATCTTAAAGAAAGTGGATTCCGGTTTGAAGATAAGTTCCGGTCTTTCGGGAGTGGTTCTTAAAGGGGGGAAAAGCGATGTCTACACCGCTGTTTCCACGGGAGTAGTGGGAGACAGGCTCCTCATTACAAGACAGATCCAGGCCGTCATCCGCAAAGATCTGAAAAAAAGAAATTCGTATCCCACCGTGGCGTCCTGGAGAGAAAGATAGGAGCCGAAGTGGCGGAATAGGCAGACGCGCAGGATTCAGGATCCTGTGGGCATTGCGCCCGTGGGGGTTCGACTCCCCCCTTCGGCAGAGCACAAAAAAAGGGGTGTCCTTCAAAAGGCACCCCTTTTTTATAATCAGTTTTTTTTCTTGCTTATACGTCGTAATAAAGCATGAACTCATACGGTACGGGCCTCAGCCTGATCGGGTTGATTTCGTTTTCCGTCTTGTAGTCAATCCATGTCTCGATTACGTCCTCTGTGAACACTCCTCCCTTGAGCAGGAACTCATGATCCTCTTCAAGCGCCTTGACGGCCTCTTCAAGTGAACTCGGCACTGAGGGGATGTTGCTTAGCTCCTCGGGTCCAAGCGCGTAGATATCCTTGTCAAGCGGGTCTCCCGGCTTGATCTTGTTCTCGATTCCGTCAAGTCCGGCCATAAGCATGGCGGAGAACGTCAGGTAGCCGTTGCATGAGGGATCCGGGAAGCGGGTCTCTATTCTCTTTGCCTTGGGGCTTGGAGAATACATGGGGATCCTTAGCGCGGCGCTTCTGTTCCTCGCCGAATAGGCAAGGTTAACGGGAGCTTCAAACCCGGGAACGAGCCTTCTGTATGAATTCGTTATCGGATTGCTGAACGCGCATATGGCTCTTGCGTGCTTCAATATTCCGCCTGCATAATGCATCGCAAGGTCGCTTAGTCCCGCGTACCCTTTTCCCGCGAAAAGAGGCTTTCCATTTTTCCACAAGGACTGGTGAATATGCATTCCGGAACCGTTATCGTCAAAGACGGGCTTTGGCATGAAAGTGGCCGTTTTCCCGTGTTCCCGGGCAACGTTTTTCACGACGTACTTGTACCATTTCATGTTGTCTCCCATGTCGACCAGCGGTGCGAAACGCATGTCAATCTCAGCCTGCCCCGATGTAGCAACCTCATGGTGATGGGCTTCAATGGAAATACCAAGGCTCAGCAGCACGCTTACCATTTCGGAACGTATGTCGTGCATGCTGTCTGAGGGAGGTGTCGGGAAGTAGCCTTCCTTGTGCCTGAGCTTGTGACCGAGATTCGGCTGCTCATCGGCCCCGGAATTCCAGATGCCTTCCTCAGAATCTATGAAGTAATATCCGGCGCGTGGACTCTGGTCGTACCTGACGTCGTCAAGAATGAAGAATTCCAGCTCCGGACCGAAAAAGGCAGTGTCCGCGACTTTTGTGCCCTGCATGAACGAAACAGCTTTTCTCGCTATGTTTCTCGGATCTCTCGTGTAGGGTTCCCTTGTTATGGGATCTTCGATATTACATATTATGACGAGAGTCTGAGCCTGCATGAAAGGATCGACCTTGCAGGTGGTGGGATCCGGCACAATGAGCATATCGCTTGTGTTAATCGCCTGCCAGCCCCTGATACTTGAACCGTCAAAGCCAAGGCCATTTTCAAAAAATGACTTGTCAACTTCCTCCGCCGGTACGGTGAAGTGCTGCCACATTCCTATAAAATCGAGAAACCTGAGATCAACAAACTCAATCTCGTAATCTTTTATGAACTTTATTACTTCAGCCGGCTTTTTTGGAAAAGCGGGCTGACCCGACTTGGTAGCCATGATTAATAATCCTCCTTAATGCGATTGTTTCTAGAGAAAAGTTTTTTGGTGCGAGCGCTAATTATATAGCATCCTCGCCCCTTTCTCCAGTTCTGATTCTTATTACGTCTTCCGCAGGAAAGAGGAATATCTTTCCGTCTCCTATCTTGCCGGTTTTCGCACTTTCCCTTATGGTCTCGATTACCTTGGAGACCATGTCGTCGGAAACCACTATTTCCAGCTTTATTTTGGGGAGAAAATCGATGACGTATTCTGCACCCCTGTAAAGTTCCGTATGTCCTTTCTGACGGCCGAATCCCTTTACCTCAACGACTGTCAGACCCTGAATTCCTATCTCCCTGAGAGCTTCCTTAACGTCCTCCAGTTTGAACGGTTTGATAATGGCTTCTATCTTCTTCATGGTGGTAAAATCCTCCTACGCATATTATTCAACTACAATAAAGTATCAAGAAATATACCATTTGTTTTGTTTCGAAGTGAACTGGTTCTTCAAATCAGGGTATAAAATAACTGTTTCTTCTGCGAAGGGAAAGTTTTTTGTTTTATAACTAACTCCTATAATTAAACATTTTCAGAATCCGAAGCTGACCCAATTTATATTTTTGTTCGCAAAAAAATCTCTTGCTTCCTCAAGCGGCATTTCAGATTTTTCCGACGATGCACGTTTATTGTGCATGACATCTTAAAATCTGAACACCCGGACTGCGGTACTGACTCGATTTCTCATCCTCTGGGTAAAGGGCGACAATCTAGTTTAGAATCTTGCGACAATTACTTTAGACGGGGGGAGTGAAAGCCAAGCGAAGGTGTGGGAATTATTTACTTCTTTATGGTATAATTCCGATCAAACAAAGGGGTTATGCTATGATTAGCGCACTTAAGGTCAGGGTTCGCATATGTATAGAACCGGACGGCGACAGATACTATGCTTATTGTCCTGAGTTGAAAGGTATACATGAAGACGGCGATACAGTCGAAGACGCAGTATCTAACTTCAAAGAGTCAGCGCTTGTCTATATAAAATCAGTTATCAAACATAATGACCCATTATCCCTCTGTGTGGAAGAAATCGATGTATCCTTTTCCGCCTTACTTCAAAAAGCTAAGTCCAGAATATTTCCCAGAAAGAATCTAATCACCCAAGTCGAGGACTTAAGTGTATCCTTCGCTGCTTAATGAGCTATACACAAAACACTTGGAACCAGCTTAAAAAGACAACGGACTTTTACGTGATATTGGATGGTCAAGTGAAGACCTGAAGAGATTGAAGCTTATTCGTCAATGACTCACCAAAAACTTGGCCACAAGTTCAAGAATCCATCCCTTCTTGAAACCGCACTTACCCACAGTTCATACGCAAACGAGTTTTCCTGTCCCAGCAACGAAAGACTTGAGTTTCTCGGAGACGCGTTGCTTGGATGCGTGGTGAGCGTACTTCTTTACGAAAAATACCCTTCATACACCGAGGGTGATCTCTCAAAGATCAGAAGTCAGGTGGTAAGCGGCGCGAATTTCGCCAAATACGCAGAGATGCTCGGCCTGGGAGAGCAGATAAGACTCGGAAAGGGCGAGGAGAGTACCGGGGGAAGGGAAAGAGAGTCAAACAACGCAAACGCATTTGAGGCACTTATAGGCGCGCTGTATCTTGACGCGGGCTACGAGAGGACTTTCGAGATAATATCCGGACTGTTTGGAGATGCCATTGAGCAAAGCGATTTTCCCCGTGACAGCAAAACGGAGATTCAGGAAATTTCCCGGAAAATTTTCGGAGAGACGCCCGAGTACAGGATCCTCAGCGAAGAGGGTCCTCAGCATGAAAGAATCTTTATCTCTGAGGTCAGGATCGCTTCCTCCGATATTGTGGGCACCGGCATGGGCGGGAGCAGGAGGCAGTCAGAGCAGTCCGCGGCCCGCGACGCACTTTGGAAACTGGGTTATTAGCTCTTAACCCTTTTTTACTCCAAGATCGTTTATCTTTTTTGAAAGGGTGTTTCTGTTTATTCCCAGTATCGCCGCCGCCTGTTTCATGTTTCCGTCAGTTTTTGCGAGAATGGCTTTTATTAACTGTTTTTCAACTTTTCCGATTACCTCTTCGTGGACGTTGTGCAGGGATAAGTCCGAATTTTCTACCATCATGCGAACAAGTTCTTCGGTTCTCCTCACCGTCTCTTCTCCCTCTCCGTCGCCGGTTTGCGAGTCGAAGGCTTCTTTTGTTTCCTCAGCGCTTATTATGCTGTCGGGACTTAGAACCAGCAGACGTTTTATGGTGTTTTCAAGTTCCCTTACGTTTCCTGGCCAGCTGTGATTGATCAGCAGTTGCTGCGCTTCGCGGGAGAGAATTTTTTTCTCGGTGGAGAATTCCTCTGAGTACTTCTTCAGAAAATGCCTTACCAGTTCGCTTATATCCTCTTTTCTCTCTCTGAGAGGGGGCAGGTTTATGCTTATGACATTCAGTCTGTAGAACAGGTCTTCTCTGAAAGAGTCCTGGCTGACAGCCTCTCTCAGATTCTTATTCGTGCTTGCTATTATTCTGGGGTCAACGGAGACCGGTTTTTCACTGCCAAGCCTGTAAATCTGCTTTTCCTCGATAGCCCTCAGGAGTTTTGACTGCAGATCAATTGAAAGTTCCCCTATTTCGTCTATGTGAAGGGTTCCTCCGTCGGCTTCTTCAAATCTTCCTTTCTTTAGGGCGGCGGCGCCGGTGAATGCTCCTTTCTCGTATCCGAAAAGTTCGCTTTCGATAAGCTCCTTGGGGATTGCGGATATATTTACAGATACCAGTCTTTTCTTTCTCCTCGGACTGTTATAATGGATGGCTCTTGCGATAAGTTCTTTCCCGGTACCGCTCTCTCCAGTTATCAGCACGGTGATGTTCTTGGAGGCGGTGCGACCGATAAGCTTGTATACATTCAGCATGTCGGGGGAACTGCCGACTATTTCTTCGAACGAAATATTGTCCTCGGAATCCTGAGAGAGTCTTATTTTCCTCCCGGCCTCGTAGTTTTTTATGGCGCGCTCGGCAAAGAGCTGTACCTCTTCGAGGTCAAACGGCTTGGTCAGATAATCATAGGCGCCAAGCTGTATTGAATCTATGGCGTTGCTGACGGTGTTCTGCGCGGTAATGAATATTATGGGCGAGTCGATTTCTCTGTTCCTGAGCTGGGTGAGTACCTCAAACCCGTTTATATCCGGCATGTTTATGTCAAGAAGAATCAGGGAGTACGCTTCCTCGGATGCTTTTCGGACGGCGTCCTCTCCATTTTCGGCGCACTCGACTTCAAAGCCCGATTTTTTAAGGGATGTCTCGAGTATCCACCTGATGTCCTCTTCGTCGTCGGCTATTAAAATACGATTCTTCATTATCTGGTTTTTCCAGCTGCCATGTCGCGATTGTGGTGCCTGTTCCCGAAAGCTGATAATTCTCTAGCTTGCCGGGAGTTGTATCCTGAATTCGGAGCCCATTCCTTCTGCGCTCTCCGCGGTAATTATTCCTCCGTATTTGGCTATTACCTGGCTTGATATGAAAAGACCAAGCCCTGTTCCTTTCTTTTTGCTCGAAAAAAACGGGGTGAATATTTTTTTAAGGTCTTTTTTCTGTATGCCGGTGCCGTCGTCTTTTACTGATATCAGTACCGTGTGTTTATTGCGTATCTTGTAATCCGTCACCCACTTGGTGCTGACCGTTATCCGTCCTTCGTCCTTTATCGAGCTCACCGAGTTCTGGATAAGGTTTATGAACACCTGCTTGAGGGAATTGTAGTCCCCCGGTATGGGAGGGATGGTAACGTCGAGCTTGTGCTTGAACTTTATGTTTTTATGAAGATTCGACTCAAGAAATATTATATCAATCAGAATTTCATTTATATCCACCGACATCAGATGCTGGGTTGATACCGATGACGGTTTCACGAGTCTGTCAACCAGATCTTTCAGTCTTTCCACTTCCTTTATTATTATCTTCGAACAACGGCTTTTCTCTGTTTTCGACAAAGTGCCGTTTAGAAGTTGCGCGGCCCCCTTTATGCCGCTCAAAGGATTTCTTATTTCGTGCGCAAGCCCCCTTACAAGGGTTTCGTAATTCTCTTCGAGGCTGCAGTTTCTGCTGATGATGGACATCATGTTCATTTTTTCAGTGTTTCTTATCTGGATTACGAGTCCGTTCGTCCTGCCGTCGCTTCCGTGTATCGGAGATACCGTGCATTCCACGTTGATTGAAGAGTCGCGGGATATGCGGAAAAGCAGGTCGTTTTCCTGCACTACTCTCTCTTCTGCCACAGCCCTTGAGCAGAGGTTGGTTATTTCTTCCGGCAGAAACCTTGATACATGCTTTCCGATGGTCTTTCGCCTCGAGATATTGAGTATGGTCTCAGACGGCTCGTTAACGGAAATTATTTTAAGATCCCCGTCAGCTACTATTACTCCCTCGGGAAGCGAATCCAGAAGATCCTTGTAGAAAGTCGAGTGTTCCAGGGGTTCCGTATCTGTAAGGATTTCTCTCGCCACCGCTGGTTCTCTCATATCTCTTCAATCCTTATGAAAATCGCGTCGGCTACGGATGTCATGGATTTCCTTATCCTGCCAAGAGCTTTTCTGAGGCTTTTTTCCCCTGATTCGTGGGTCATTATTATGATTGGGACCTCTCCGCCGTCTGTCTCCCTTGTCTGCTGAATTATGGACTCTATGCTTATTCCGCATTTCCCGAGAATCGTGGTTATTTTCCCGAGCGTCCCCGGCTTGTCCTCGACCTGGAACCTGAGGTAGTAGCGGCCCGCAAGACTGTCGGTACCCACCAGGGACCTGCATCCGGCGTCTTCCGCGTAAAGCATGGGTGGAGCGGGCTGCGAACCGTTTTGGGCGGTTTTCGCGATTGAAACCAGATCGCCCACAACTGCGCTTGCCGTCGGGAGCATCCCGGCCCCCATTCCATACAGCATTGTAGGGCCTACCTTGTCTCCCACTATGTGGATCGCGTTAAATGCGTCTTTTACATCGGCAAGCTGAGTGTTTTTTCTTATGAGCGCCGGATAGACTCCAGCCTGTACACCCGCGTCGGTTAACTTGGCGATGGCAAGCAGCTTGATTTTGTAGCCTAGCTGTTCGGCGAAGTCTATATCGGTTGAGGAGATGTTTCTTATTCCCTCGACGTATATATCATCGAATTCCGGAAAGAATCCGTAGGAAAGCATTATCAGGATCGAAAGCTTGTGCGCGGCGTCGATTCCGTCTATGTCAAAAGAGGGGTCGGCTTCCGCGTACCCTTCTTTCTGGGCGCGCCGCAACATTTCGTCAAACCCTTTTTCCTGCTCCGACATGTTATGAAGTATGTAGTTGCATGTCCCGTTCATTATTCCGTGTATGGAGATAATGTTGTTTGCAACGTAGCTCTCATGTGTCGCCTTGATTATGGGTATTCCTCCTCCGACGCTTGCTTCAAACGCCACGTGAACCCCGTTTGCTGCCGCTTCCCTGAATATTTCACCCCCGTGGTGGGCCAAAAGGGCCTTGTTCGCGGTTACGACATTTTTTCCGTTCCCTATCGCGCCGAGAACAAGCTCGCGCGCCGCGGTGGTTCCGCCGATAAGCTCGATTATTATCGAGATATCGTCATCGTTTATGAGATCCTGCGCGTCGGTGGTGAAAAGTTTCTTTGGGATTTTTACCGGACGTCTTCTCTTTATGTCGATATCGGCTACTTTCTTGATCCTGAGACTTATCCCGGTCCTTTTTTCTATTATGTCCCTGTTCTCGTCTATTGTCTTGTAAACCCCGCAACCTATGGTCCCGGCACCTATAAGACCTATGTTTACAGAATCCATTCGAAGTCTCCTTGTTCTTGACTCGCAGAATTATACATAATCCGCGACACATTACAGCGAGAAGGGAGGGGCAGTGCTTTTATCGGGCCACACCAGGCTTGTTTCTGACTCAAAAGACATCCTGACCATGAATCTGGATATCAAGGTTGCGAAAAACTGCTCTTTGCCTGGTGTGGCCTGGCAGTCCTGTCTTTTTTATACGGAGGGTTTCCGGTTTTTCCCGTAAAGCATAAAAAGCAGGAAGAGTGCCGAAGCAAAGATGTTAAGCATGCCGTCTGGTCCGCGGGAAATTTCTCCGGCCGCGGCAAGCGCACATCCCCCCGCGTTGTTTCCGCTCTCCGGCTGGGGTGGGTTCGATTGGGTTGGGGGTGTCGGTGGGCTCGGCCGGGTTGGGGGTGTCGGTGGGCTTGGCTGAGGCTGGGGTGTCGGTGGGCTTGGCTGAGGCTGGGGTGTCGGTGGGCTTGGCTGAGGCTGGGGTGTCGGTGGGCTCGGCTGAGGCTGGGGTGTCGGTGGGCTCGGCTGAGGCTGGGGTGTCGGTGGGTTCGGCTGGGTTGGGGTTGTCGGTGGGTTCGGCTGGGTTGGGGTTGTCGGTGGGTTCGGCTGGGTTGGAGTTGTCGGTGGAGCGTCATCGTTTTTTATGGTAGCTGTCGCAACGTCCTTGTTCTGGTCAAGTTCGGCGTTTGTCGGATTTTTAAGAGTTACTGAAAAAGTTTCGTCCTGCTCATTTGTCGAATCATCCGTCAGGGTTACACTGATGCTTTTCTGCATGTCGCACGCTGCGAAGGTGATAGTTGTTAGGGGCTGGGATACGTAGTCAGAACCCGCTTCGGCGGTGCCGTCCGTTATTTCGTACTGGACGGTTACCTGTCGGTTTTGCGGGCTGGCCAGGTTTACTGTGAAGTCGATACTTCCGTCCCCTTCTTCTGAGCTTGAGTCGTCAATTGAAAGAGTGGATGCGGGATTGTTGGTAGCGGAGAGCGTGCTGGGCGTTGGGGTGAATCCGCTGTAGAAACGGTCGCTGCTCTGAGCGTTGCCTATATTGATCAGGTAGTTCTCCGCCCCGTCGCAAAGCCCGTCATCCACTCCCGCCACGGTCACTTCCTGTGGAATGTTCCAGTTAGAGGTGGTAAAGGTAAGTCTTCCTGACGGAAGAGAAACAGTTCCTTCATTTGTGTCGCTGCTTGTTACGGGAATCGTTACGCTGTTTGACGGACGTGAATCAAGCCTGACGCTGAACTTCGCTTCCCCGCCCCTCTCCGTCGTAAGCAGCGGCGGGGCTGAAGTTACGGTTATTCCGGTAGGCTCACAGCTTCGTGGAAACCCGCTTGCGCTTACACCCCAGCCCATGTCTTTCAGCATGCCGAGAGTAATATCAATATTGTCCGGCGTTGGGGACGCGGCCTCCATTATGTCCTGCGTGCTTGAGTGGAGATGGGAAACCGATGAACCAGAAATGTAAGACGAGGGAGCGTGGAGTCTCGGTTTTCCGTCAGATGACTTTGCGGATGCTGGTTTAAGTTCGGCCATACGCTGTCCGTAGCTGCAGCTTCTCCTGCCACCGTCTTTTCCGTCCCAGAGAAGTCCCGTGCCTGATATTATAGCCTGCGCCCTGGCCGCCGCAGATATGTTCACAAATGTGTCGTCTGCGGCTTCTGAGTAAAGCTGCTCATCGTAAATTGTGCGTGATATAACATTGGCGGTACCGCTAAATGGCTGACCCCCTCGCGTTCCCGTGATCGTCAAGGTTGTCTCCTTGAAACTGCCATCGCTTTTTACATGTTGGAGAAAACCGAGTCCATGTATAATCTCATGGACCGCGAGTCTGGTAAAGTTAACCTGACCCGAGGGAGTGGTTCCTGATCCATAGTAATAAGGAATGCACTTGCTGAACGCAACAGAAATGTCCGGATTCTGTCCTTGAGGGTTGATGTTGAGAATCTGCTTGTAAAGTGCGGAGGGATAAGCGGTTCCCTGAGCCGGAGGATTTATCTGGTTTCCGAGCTGGTCAAAGTCCAGATTGACAAATTTGTGTGAGGGATAAAAATGACTGTTTGGCCCCCCAAAGCCTACAGTGGTGGAGCCTTGCAGAGCAACGCTGCACTGGCCCGGATTATTAGGGTCCCCCTGTCCGGGGAATATCCGAAATTCTGCTTGTATTCTTACGGTTTGTGAGCCTGAAATGCTGCTTGCTAGTCTTGATGCCGCACGCGCAAAAGCGCTTTTTCTCGCCTCTCCCAGGGTCTGCGTAGTGTTTTCGTAAGGGGATGTATCGTTAAATCCTTCATTTGGAGAGTCATTATAGGATATCTGAAACGTAACCGCGCGGCAGGGATCCGCAGCGGCCAGGATAATGGCCGACAGAAAAAGAAAACAGAAAAAAAACCTGTTCAGTGCGTTTTGTGAGTACATCTCAGTTGCGCTTTTCCCTCTTCATCAAAGTGCACCCGAGTCTCCACTCCCGCACCCTCGGGCGCATCGACGATTATTACGTAATCCCCGTTCTCAAGCTCTACCAGCCTGCCATTGAGGGCGGGAGGTGATCCCTGTATCTGCAGGGAATTTTGCCCCCCGGGAGACTCGCCTCCAGACTGTTCATTCTCAATGCCCAGATCTTCCCACTGTTCATAAGTCAGGATTTCTCCTGTATCCGGATGAATGAAGGCTTGAAGCCCCCCGCCGCCGGAGTCGGTCTTGGCTTTTACGGAACGGGCGTCATCCGCAGGTACGTTTCCGGCGAGCGACCACGCGGAAAGAAAACACATCAGAAAAGATATAGCGAGAAGATATATATTCATTTTGTAAAGATAAATTATAGCATGGATTCCGCTTCCAAGTGAAGATTCAGAATGTATAAGCTCAAGGACTGATAGCAGCTTTGGTTCTGACAGACGCTGCTCTCTCCTGAGAATGCTGCTGCGCAAACGCATGAGGCGGAGGTTTGACAGTCAAGTTTCCTGAAATAGACTAATCATTCCTGTTTTTCGTGGGGCCGTAGCTCAGTCCGGGAGAGCGCATGAATCGCACTCATGAGGTCGTGGGTTCGAATCCCATCGGCTCCACCATTTCTTCAGGGTTTGACATGCTCTTGCCTTGAAACTAGATTTATACTCCTGTTTTGCACGGGGCCGTAGCTCAGCTGGGAGAGCGCATGAATGGCATTCATGAGGTCGTGGGTTCGAATCCCATCGGCTCCACCACCCCTCAGACTATAAGCCGGAAATTCGAATATTCTTTCGGAAAAACTATTTTTTTCTCCCCGTCCTGCCACTGGGTTACAAGCATCCTGTGTCCCGTCTGCCGCAGGGTTTCGGGGTCAATGCGGAAATCTCCGTAAAAAGTCGTGAATCGAGAGCGCAGGGCTTCACCCAGAAGCGCCTGTTCGTCCGTTTTGCCTGTCCTCTCGATGAGTTTCTTGATTATAAGTCCCATGTTGTAGGACTGTGCGGCAGTGTAGTCAGGCGTGTATCCGTAGGCGCGGGCGAAGCTGTCTGAAAACTCCCTGGGGCTCGGGCCGAAATCAGTGGACAAAGGAAGTGTCGGTTCCCACTGGCTTGTCGAGACGAAACCGTCTGCCTCCCGCCCGAAACGGTTTTCAAACTCGTTTACCGCCGCCGCAAGCGTTGCCACCACCCTGAAGTCAAAGTCTGAGTTTTTCCGTATCCACCTTGCGAGGTTTATATCGTCTTCCATGCCCCCGCAGCAAAGAACGCAGGAAGCGCCACGGCTTTTCGCGCGGGTGAGTATGGCGGAGAAATTTTCTGTCCCGGAAGGAAAATCATAAAGGACAGCCGCCACTCCAAGTTCCTTTGCCCGAAGAAGTGCTCCCTCGCACACAGTTTCCGAAAACCGGCTTCCGGCGAGGCGGAGAACTGCGATTGCCTGCACACCGGCACAGCAGTCACGGATCATATCCACAACCGCATGGAAGTAAGAAGATGCCCCGGTTATCGTGCTTACAGTTTTTCCTCTGGAGCGGAGAGGAATGTCATCAAGCGACCCGCCGTAATTCCAGACCACTTTTCGGGCCTTCTCTGCTGTTTCTACGCACGCATGCGTTAAGCTGCTTGAATACGGCCCCAGCAGTATGTCTACCCTGTCTTTTTCTATTAAACGGAGGGTGTTCTTCCTTGTTTTCTCGGGGATGCTTTCGTCGTCGTAGAAGACCAGTTCCGGAACCAGGGATTTTCCACCCCGCGTCTTTATTCCGCCCCTTCCGCGCAGTTCCTCGATAAAAAGCTTTATTCCCCGGAGGCTTTCCCTTCCCTGGATCGCGTGGCGTCCTGAGAGCGTTGCGGGAAGGCCGATTTTAAAGGAGTCCATTTCAAATCAGAGCAGGGTTTTTACCGCCCCCTCGATTCTGTTCAAGCCTTCTTCTATGTTCTCCATGGATGTCGCGTAGGATATCCTGAGGTAGTTTTCTTTTCCGAAGGCTATGCCGGGAACGACGGCCACTTTCGCTTCTTCGAGGAGGAATTCGGTAAACGAAACGGATCCGTCGATTTTGCTGTCTCCGTATGTTTTCCCCACGAAACCGCTTATGCTCGGGAACACGTAGAACGCTCCCATGGGGTCAAAGCAGGTGAATCCCGGAATTTCGTTAAGCCTCTTTACTATGAAATTCTTCCTTCTCTCAAATTCCCTTGCCCTTTTGCCGAGCAGTTCCTGCGGTCCTCCAAGCGCCTCAAGGGCAGCCATCTGCGATATTGAAGAGGGGTTTGAGGTCGACTGGCCCTGGAGCTTCGCCATCGCGCTTATTACTCTTCTGTCTCCCGCGGCGTATCCTATGCGCCATCCGGTCATCGAGTAGGATTTGGATACTCCGTTTACGAGTATGGTGGATTTCTTAGCACTGTCGCTGAGGGAGCATACGGACACGTGCTCGGTATCTGCGTAGATTATTTTTTCGTATATCTCGTCTGAAATTATTATCAGACCGGCGTCGAGAGCGACTTTCACTATTTCCTCAAGTTCCCCGCGCGAATAAGTGGTCCCCGTCGGGTTCGAAGGATAGTTAAGAATAAAGGCCCGCGTCTTTTCGTTTATCTGTGCATGGATCTGCTCCGGTGTGATCTTGAAAAGCCCACGCTCATCTGTGTCTATGATTACCGGAGTTGCGCCCGTCAGCGCCACCTGGTCGGGATAGGAAACCCAGTAGGGGGCAGGAATTATGACTTCGTCTCCGGGCTCGAAAAGCGCTTGGGTGATGTTGTATATAGAGTGTTTCGCCCCGCAGGAAACCAGTATCTCGTCTCTTGCGTACTCCAGGCCGTGATCTTTTTTCAAAGACGCCGCTATCGCGTCTTTTAGCTCGTCGATTCCACCCACGGCTGTGTACTTGGTAAAACCGCTTTTAATCGCGGCTACGCCCTCTTTCTTAACATTCTCCGGGGTGTCAAAGTCGGGTTCCCCCGCTCCGAAGCCTATTATGTCGACTCCCTGGGCGCGAAGCGACTTGGCTTTGGCCGTTATGGTCAGAGTCGCTGAAGGTTTAAGGTTGCTCACCCTTTCTGAAAGTCTCACTTTATCATTTCCTCCGTTTTTCGGTCGGGCGAAGTTTTTCGACCAGTTTTTCCTCAACCGCCGCCGGCACAAAACCCTTCGCGGAACCTCCCAGGGAAATAATTTCCTTTATGAGGGAGGAGCTTATGTGGGAGAACTGGCTTTCAGTCACCATAAACAGCGTTTCCACCTCTTCGTTCATAAGCTTGTTCGCTGTGGCCATCTGAAGTTCGTATTCAAAGTCAGAATGGCATCTCATTCCGCGCAATATGGTGTTTGTCTCTTTTCCTCTTACGTAGTCGGCCAGCAGTCCTTCGAAGCTTTCGACCTCGACGTTTGGGAACTCCTCCGTCACCTCGGCGATCAGGGATACCCTTTCTTCGGTTGATAGGGTCGTTTTCTTTGAAGTGTTGTGTCCGACCGAGATTGTTATTTTCTCGAATATTCCCGCCGCCCGGGTGATTATGTTAAGGTGCCCGTTTGTGAAAGGGTCAAAGGAACCCGGATAGATTACAGTTTTGCCGTTCAATCAAGCCTCCTCAGAAAACTTACGGAGGTGCCTCCGTATTTCCTGGTTCTCACATGAAATCCTTCAGAGCTGATAACGTTTCCCGACGGATGTTCAATAACCATTACTCCTTTCTCCCCGATGACGCTTCGTATATCGCGGGCAATCTCATGCGGCCCCGTCTTTTCGTAAAGCTCATACGGGGGGTCGGCGAAAACAAGATCAAACCCATAATTTTCCGCACTTAACATACTCAATGCTTTTCTGAAATCAAAATTGAGTATCTTCGATTGTTCAGTGTACCCGCAGGAACGCAGGTTTTGTGCGATTATCTCTGCCGTGGCGGGATTTTTTTCAACAAACACGCATGACTCGGCTCCCAGGCTTAAAGCCTCGATTCCCAGATTTCCCGAGCCCGAGAAGAGATCAAGCACTCTTGTCTGCTGTACTTCGGAACCCAGTATGTCGAACATGGACTTTTTTATTCTGGCGGTGGTGGGTCTGAGTGATTTTCCCCTCGGGACCTTAAGTTTCCTGCCCTTGGATTGTCCTGTAAGTACTCGCATATCGATTATGCCGGTTTTCCCGGCGAAGCCGGATTTGCTCCACATCTATAATCAGGCTTGCAATGTTCTGACTGCATAGCAAAGGTATCAGAATATTTTTACCCTTCGCGCCTGGCTGTCGGTGTTTCCTTCAAGACGACAGTAATCCGGTTCGGAAACCGATACCGGTTTCCGGCTAATCTGTCCGTTATGGCTTGAATATTCGATGAATTCCAGGGGAGCAGTCTTAGCGAAGCACTGCTTCCCTCCGGGAAGTATGTCAAGCGTTACGCAGAATCTCTGATCTTCAGGGGGAAGGAATCCTATACCACTTGTAAAAATGCCTGTAAAGTTCGGTGGTTGCGTTCCTGTTTTGCAATTTTCCCACAATATTTCAAGCCGTTTGAGTATTTCGGGGTCCGCTACGGTGCCTTCGACTATTCCATATTGCGAGGTCTGATCTATAACCAGGGACTTGGATGTTGATCTGGGAGTTCCCTTCACGTATTCGGTAAAGTTCTCGCCGTTATCGCACTCCCATGCGGTTTCGGTGTCATATTCTTTGAGTTCTTCGCGGGAATACCATATTTTTGTGTCCGGGCCAGGAGAAAGTTCCGCTATTCTGACGAATTCGGAATTGTCGCTTAAAAGCGGATGTGAGCAGTCCGTTTTCTCAACTCCGTATCTTTTTTTTATGAAGTCTATGGTAAATGGAGCGACATCTGAAGGTGTGGATGGATGGCTGCGCAGTATTCTGGGTATTACCTCTTCAAAAGTGCACGGCGCTATCGACCCTTCACATTCGACGAGCCGGTTCGGGGTCTGGTCAGAGCAGGCGGCAAGCAAAACAATCAGTATGACTATCAGTTTGCAGTATCTACGCATTCTTGATTGCCCTCAAGTGAAATTATAGCACGAATTCCATCAGTTAAAGTTTGCAGTCTGCTGATTTTTCGCAGCATGCTTCAAGCTTGAATGACCTGCTGACAAAGTTCTTTTTCGTAACTGTTCACAGAAGTCGGGATAGTAGTGCGCAAAAATCAAAAATCGCTTGCCGCCTTCGGCGCTCTCAGGTAAATTAGATGCTGAATCAGGTGGAAAGGTTATGACGTACAACGATCCAGGCAGGTCGCCCCGCAAGGGCATGAGTATGGTCGGGATTTTCTACCGATTCCCGGACAGTTCCACCGCCGAGGCTTGGTTCGGCGTGCACCGCTGGCCGGATGGCGTGAAGTGTCTGCACTGCGGCTTGTCGAACGGAGCACGGTTATGACTGCGCATGTTGCCATCGCTCCAACTGTCAATTCGACCGGGACAGGCCGTCGCATTGCCAAGCGTCGTTCTAGGAAAATGATTGCCTTCGGCTGGTATGGTGGGAAGTTCTCCCATCTGGATTTTCTGCTGCCGCTCATTCCGAGCGACGCGGCGCATTTCTGCGACGTGTTCGGCGGATCGGCCGCCGTGCTGCTGAACACAGAACCTTACATGGTCGAAACCTACAACGATCTCGATTCGGAACTGGTGAACTTCTTTGAGGCTCTCCGCAATCAGGGTTCGAAGCTCATCAAGGCCATCAGTCTGACGCCGTTTTCCCGCGAGGAACTGGTGCGCGCTTGCACTCCGCAGAATGGATTGTCGAAGCTGGAACGCGCTCGCCGGTTCTATATACGGGCGCGGCAGACGCGGACAGGCTTGGCGCAGACCAGCAGCGAAGGTCGATGGGCGCATTGCGTCCTTACCTCGCGCGCGGGTATGTCCGGTTCTGTGTCCCGCTGGCTTGGATCTGTCGAGGGATTGCCGGAAATAGCGCAGCGGCTTCAGAGGGTGCAAATCGAGAATGCACCTGCGGTTGAAGTAATCCAGCGATATGACACCGTTGACACGGTGTTCTATGTTGATCCGCCCTATGTGCATTCTGCAAGGGGCGACTCTGTGGCCTATGGCTACGAAATGACTGACGAAGACCATGAAAACCTTGCCCACGTGCTGCAAGCCGTTCGGGGGCGTGTGGTGCTGTCCGGCTATCGGACCAGTCTATACGACCGTCTTTACGCAAGTTGGAGGCGCGTGGACGCCGAGAAACGCAATTGCCACTCCGTGCGCAAGCCGCGCCAGGAGTCGGCATGGCTGAATTTCTAACCGATGAACAACGCCGAAACTCGCAAATGGCTGGATGGTGCGTGGAAACGTGTTCTGGAAACGGAAATTGGCGAATCGGACAGCGAGATTGACCGTTTGGTGAATTCCGAGGTGGTTTCGATCCGCTATGCGATAATGACGCAAATGCTCGGCAAGATTGCCGATGGACACAGAAGCCTTCTGAGTCTCCAGCTCGGAACCGGGGAATCCCCTGGTGGATGGGATGCACGGAGCTTCTGCAAGTCGGTCATCGTGCCTTGGGTGGTAGACAATCATGCCGTGCTGGGCAAAAGTCCAGATCCCTATGTCAACAATCCGTTACGACGGCCGAGGCTGGACGAAGGAACTCATCAACTGCGCAACAAGGAAGAGTGGAACGCTCTTGTGGAATTCCTTGCGCCTTTGGATACCGGGGGTCGAATCAAGCTTGAGGCCGCATTCATTCGTTGTCTGGAAAGCGCGGCTCGCCGTCTTGCGGCTCAGTCATTCGGATATCAGGTTCCGATTCGGGTCAGCCTTCCGCAAATGCTTCGCGTCCTGGAAACGTTTCTTTCGGAAGCGAGTAAAGGCTTGAGACCCCTGGTCGTGACGGCTGCGATGATGGCCGTCCTGGGACGTGCCTTCTCTCTTTTTGCTAATGTCTCGTCGCAAGGGCTAAACGAAGCGGACTCCTCCACGGGTGCGCCGGGCGATGTAATGTGCCTGGACGATAGCGGCAACATGGTTCTGGCTATCGAGGTCAAGGATCGTGCCTTGACATTGGCAGATGTCAGGGCCTCGACGCAAAAGGCCCGTGCATCAACCGATCCGTTGAGCAACCTGCTGTTTGCGGCACCAAGCATCCGGGATGATGAGCAAGACGCTGTTCACGAAAACATAGAGACTGCGTGGGCGTCGGGACTGAACATCAATCAGATTGACATTATTGATCTTGCCAATGCGGCGTTCTCGCTGCTTTCCGAGCAATGGCGACCAGCGCTACTGCGCGAGGTCGGAACGGAACTGAACAGGAGAGCGGATCACAAGCATCGCCGCGCGTGGCATGATCTGTTATCAAACATCATTGGAGAGTGAATGATATAACCAGAAAACGGAAGTCGCACCTGGTTGAGATTGTCAGCCGGGACTACCAGCCGTCAAAAGCAGGACTTGAGGGGGACGCAAGGTTTGATGGGGCTTTCGAGGAAGCGGTTGACGCACTCTGCCAGCCAGTCCAAATCCACCACATAAACAAGCCGGAATGAGTGGCGGAGGCTTTCGGCACTTTACTACATAATCCCCGAAAATGGTACTCCCGTAAGCGGAACGTTTACGATTTTTTTATTCTGGAAGCCTTGGATTTATTCATGTAGAATATTCGTCTAACCGGTTTATTCCACAAGCATTGTTTTTCTTTCCTCCGGAGGGTTTTTTCAAGAATGGATACTTCATCCAGAGTGCAGACTGTAAACATTGAAGATGAGATGAAGGAGTCCTATCTCAGCTATTCAATGAGCGTGATAGTCGGAAGGGCTCTTCCCGACGTCCGCGACGGACTCAAGCCCGTTCACAGGAGAATTCTCTACGGAATGAACGAGGTTGGAAACGTCTGGAATCGTCCCTACAAGAAATCCGCCAGAGTGGTGGGGGACGTCATGGGTAAATACCATCCTCACGGGGATTCGGCGATCTATGATTCTCTTGTCAGAATGGCGCAGGATTTCTCCATGAGAATTCCGCTTGTAGACGGGCAGGGCAATTTCGGTTCCGTTGACGGCGACAGTCCGGCGGCCATGCGCTACACCGAAGTCAGGCTTTCAAGAATCTCTTCTGAGATTCTTGAGGATCTTGACAAGGAGACAGTCGAGTTCTATCCGAACTACGACGGGGGAGAGCTTGAACCGAGCGTCCTGCCGACCAAGGTGCCCAACCTTCTTCTAAACGGTTCCTCCGGAATCGCGGTGGGCATGTCGACCAATATTCCTCCCCATAACCTAGGGGAGCTTCTTGACGCCGTTGTGGCCCAGGTGCGCGACCCCGACATCACCGTTGACGAGCTGCTTCGGATCATGCCCGGGCCGGATTTCCCCACCGGGGGCTTCGTAAGCGGCCGCGAAGATATCCGCACTGCCTACGCCACAGGCCGCGGAATAGTCAGAATGAAGGCCAGGGTAGTCATAGAGAAGCAGAAAAAAGGAAACAGGGAAGTGATAATCGTCACTGAGCTTCCCTATCAGGTTAACAAGGCGCGCCTTGCGCAGAAGATTGCCGAACTTGTGAGGGAAGAAAAGATAAAGGGCATTTCCGACATAAGGGACGAGTCGGACAGGGAAGGAATAAGGCTCGTTATCGACGTCAAAAGCGGAGAGCACGCCCAGGTGGTATTAAACCAGCTCTACAAGCATACGCAGATGTACACGTCTTTCGGCATCATAATGCTTGCCCTTGTTAGGAACCAGCCCATGGTTCTTACCCTGAAGGAACTGCTGGCCCACTTCATAGAGCACAGAAAGGAAGTAATTACCCGAAGAACCCAGTACGATCTCAGAAAGGCCGAGGAGCGCCTTCACGTTCTAGAAGGATTCAAGATCGCTCTTGATAACCTTGATGAGATCGTGGAGCTCATAAAAGGCTCGGAGAGCCCCGCGGCCGCAAGAGCCGGTCTCATGAGCACTTTTGTGCTTTCTGAGCGCCAGGCCCAGGCCATTCTGGAAATGCGACTTCAGAGGCTGACGGCCCTTGAGAGGGACAAGATACTTGAGGAAAGGCGCGAGCTTGTAGCAACCGTGGCGAAGCTGCGGGAGATACTGGGGAGCGAGAAGCTTATACTTGACCTTGCGGTTGAGGAACTCACGGAACTCAGGCAGAAGTTCGGGGACGCGAGGAGAACCGAGATTGTTGAGGATGTGGGGGAGCTATCCATCGAGGATCTTATAACCGACGAAGAGATGGTGGTTACCACAACCTACGGGGGTTACATAAAAAGCATACCGCTAAGCGTTTACCGGAACCAGAAAAGAGGCGGGCGGGGAAGAACGGGAATGAGCACCAGGGACACTGATTTCGTTAATGACCTGTTCACTGCGTCGCGACACACCAGCATCCTGTTTTTTTCAAGCCTCGGAAGATGCTACTGGCTTAAGGTCTACGAGATTCCCGAGGCCTCTCCCGCGGCGCGTGGAAGAGCCATGGTGAACCTGCTTAACCTTGACAAGGGGGAAACCGTGGCGGCCGTGCTGCCCGTAAAGGACTTCTCAGAAGATCTCTCCATAGTCATGGCGACACGAAAGGGGGTTGTCAAGAAAACCAAGCTCAAGGCCTATTCACATCCCCGCGTGGGGGGAATAATTGCCCTTAACATACGTGATGGAGATGAACTCGTGGGAGCGGAGCTTGCGTCTGAGGACGACGAAGTGCTCCTTACTTCAAGGGGCGGCCAGGCGATCAGGTTCAAGGGCACTGACGTAAGAAATGTTGGCAGGGCGTCGATCGGAGTCAGGGGGATAAACCTGAGGGGAGACGACGAGGTAGTGAGCCTTGAGGTCATAAGGAACCAGAACGCACAGATACTTACCATAACCGAGATGGGCTACGGCAAGCGCACCGGCATTTCCGAGTACAGGCTTACGAAAAGGGGAGGGCTAGGGGTGAAGACCGTCAATATAACCGAGAAGAACGGAAGGGTGGTCGGGGCGTTTCAGGTGGATGACGACACGGAAATAATGCTTATAAGCAATCAGGGCGGCAAGATTATAAGAACGAACGTTTCAGAGATACGCAACACCGGCCGGGCTGCTATCGGGGTAAAGGTAATAAATCTTGAGCCTGACCAACTCGTAGCCGCCGTCGCTAAGGTCGCTGAGGGAGACTGATGATAAAGGAGATCGAAAATGTGCTCTCAGGTTTTCCGGGCTATAACTGCTTTGCCTGCGGCCCGCACAACGACCACGGTCTCCGCCTTAAATTCTTTCATGACCAGGAAACCGACGAGGTGTTCACTACTGTCTGTACCGAGGAGCATTTCTGCGGCTGGCCGGGAATAGTGCACGGGGGAGTGCAGTGCACCCTTGTGGATGAAGTTTCTTTCTGGGCCATGTTCAACGAAACCCGCAAGATCGCCCTTACGGCGAAAATAGACATGGTTTACATGAAAAAGGTTCCAAGCGGCAGAACGCTTGACGTGAGAGCGAAGATAAGGGAAATCAGGGGGAGGAGGGTCGAGGTGGATTCGGTCATAAGGGATGAGGACGGAACGGAGCTTGCCAGCGCTGCCGTTACCTACGTGTTTCCCCGGAAGGCGGCCCTGCGCGAGATGCTGGGGCCTGAACGCATGAGTGAAGAATTTCTGCAGTATGTGAGGGACTGAATGATAAAACTTTATGAACACCCGCTTTCCGCAAACGCCTACAAGGCAAAGCTTCTTCTGCACCAGCTTTCGGTCGAATACGAGGCAGTTACGGTGGATATATTCGCGGGAGAGCACAAAAAAGAGGAATTCTCAGCGCTTAACCCCAACTGCAAGATTCCGGTTCTCTCGGACGGAGATTTCGTCATGTGGGAATCAAACGCGATACTTTTCTATCTGGCGAATAAGTTCTCTCCGAACCCCTACCTGTCAGGCGATCCGGAGACCTACGGCCTGATCGCGCAGTGGACTTTTTTCGGAAAGACAACAGTGGATCCGAACCTCGCGGTCGCGAGGTATTTCGCGAAATTCCTGCCTCCCGACCAGGTGCCGCCGGGGGCGATGGAGAAACTTCACGCGCAGGGAAACGCGGCGCTTGCGATTCTTGAAGATCACCTCTGCGGAACCGAGTTTCTCTGCGGGGATTACTCAATAGCCGACATTGCGTGCTATCCCTACACGATGCTTTGCGGGGAGGGGGGTTTTGACCTTGAAGCGTATCCGTCGGTCAGGAGATGGTGCGAAAGCGTCGAGGGAACTTCCAACTTCATTGCTTTTGGCGGTTAGCGCCGCGCGTGTTTTATGAAAAGAGAAGTCAGGCTTTTTCTGGAACTGCTTGAGAAGACTCAAACGGGAGCTGCCTTAACGGGAGCAGGAATAAGCACCGAATCAGGAATACCCGACTACCGTTCTCCAGGGACGGGCATGTGGGAGAAGATGGACCAGTCTGTGGTCTCACTTTCCGGGTTTTTGAGAAATCCCCAGAATTACTACTCATACGCAATGGAGTCCTACCCGGCAAGAGCGGCAGCCGAACCCAACGCGGGCCATTACGCGCTTGCGTGTCTTGAGAAAAGGGGCTGGCTCAGGGGCGTTATAACGCAGAACGTGGACGGCCTCCACACAAAGGCAGGTTCTGAGAACGTGCTTGAACTCCACGGTTCAGTGAGGCGCGTTGTCTGCCTTGAGTGCCGGGAGTACTATCCGATGGCCGATACGATGAGCAGGGTCACCGGAGGAGAAAATCCTCCTCTCTGTGCGCAGTGCGGGGGGATTCTGAAGCCCGACGCCGTTTTTTTCGGAGAAGCGCTTCCCGAAGAGCCATGGGAAGAATCGATTGATACCGTATCGGACTCAGAAGTGCTCATCGTTATGGGTTCTTCCCTCCTGGTTGCTCCTGCAAGCGGACTTCCCCGCCTGGCTCTCTCCAAAGGGGCCGCGCTTGTGATCATAAATCTTATGGAGACTCCTTTTGATGATGAGGCTGATATGGTGATCCGCCGGAGAATCGGCGAGTTTTTCCAGGAAACCGGAATATTAACGGAATGACGCGGGGGAGTGGAGCGGGAAACGGGATTCGAACCCGCGACCTTCTCCTTGGCAAGGAGACGCTCTAGCCAACTGAGCTATTCCCGCAGCAGAAACGAACTGAAAAGATATCAACAGCCGCTTTTATTGTCAAATAGGAAGGATTTCTGTCTTCTTGATTAAGTGGTATAACCTGTCTGTAATCCTTCAATGTCCACTGAATTCAATTTCAATGATCCTACCTGTTCAGTCAATCCAGTGAGTAAAGTTAATTGCGGATTTATCTCCTTTTCTGTCCAAAGCGGCAAGATACAGATCTAAGTCCGTTGTGATCAAGGGAGTTTCGGTTGAGACTACATCCAGAAGCACTGCGTCGGTCAATCCCAAACGAGGAAAAACACTGTCTTGTGAGGCATTTGTGCTTGCGACTATGGTCTCTTTAGCCTTTTCGATCAAAAGACGAAGCATGCGAAAAAGGTTTGATCGTTCGGGTTCTCCATGTTGTCCAAGCAGATTGGAGGCTTCGGTCAATGTATTGGGTGTAATTAATACTTTGTCAATGCTTGAAATGTGTTCAAGCAACAGGTGGTAATGCTCAACCGTGAATTCTCTGGTCCGTTTGTGTTTAGCAATTAGTCCAAGATCAACCATGCCAACGACTAGCAATACGAGAAGACTGGAATCAAGGAAAAATCGAGTCGGGACCGAAGTCATTGTACTCCAGCTACTTCACGGTTCTCGACGGATAAAACAAGAGAGTTCTCGTCCTTGATGTTAACGACCTTGTAGGTTCGCTTCTCCGGTTGCCCCGGTGTTAACAAGTTTCTAGAATAGTCCCACGGTCGAGAAAAGCCTATGGTTATTTGCCAGCATTTAGACACATGATTAAATTTGACCTCTTCAAGCCCTACGTTTGTAATCTGCTCTCCGGCAAAGATATTAGCTACATAACGTTTCGCCAGATGCACAGCTTTATTAACATCCATCATACATTTTTCCACGAATATTCAAAAAATACGCGCACCTTCCAGTGCAATTCTGAGTTCTGTTATAGATTAAATCTACGTATGTAAATTAAAGATTCAAACACTGTAATTAATCACCTTTGGATTTTCAGAATAAGAGTAGATTATACATTCTAGGGGTGGTTATCAAGATTGTGTGATTTCTCTGTAGGAAGGATTTTCGTGCTTGGGTAAAATAGACACCGTTATGAGCGATCAGCAAAGAAAAAATCTAATCGGGAAGGTAAAAACCGCCGTCGTCAAGATAGGGAGCAGCGTACTTACCCATGAGGACGGATTCCTTAACGAATCTGTTTTCATGGGAATAGCGGCGCAGGTCTTTGAGCTTAAACAAAGGGGAGTAAGGACGGTCATAGTCTCTTCGGGAGCTATAGCGTCGGGCATGAAGAAGCTCGGTCTTCTGAGCAGGCCCAGGGAGATTGACTTGAAACAGGCGATATCGGCATGCGGTCAGACCGAACTTATCAAAAGATACGAGGAGGCCTTCTCTGAGTTCGGGCTTAACGTCGCGCAGATTCTGCTTACCCGTGACGGCTTTTCCGACAGGAAACGGTTTCTTAACTCGAGAAAAACAATAAGACGGCTGCTTGAGATGGATATAATTCCCATCATAAACGAAAACGATACGGTCGCCTTCGAGGAGATAATGTTCGGCGATAACGACAACCTGGCGGCGCTGGTAATTTCTCTTACGGAGGCGGATATTCTCGTCCTTCTAAGCAATGTTGAGGGTTTTTTCGACAAGGATCCGTCAAAAGACGAAAACGCGGAGCTGCTTTCCACAATTGCCGAGATAGATTCGAGAATAGAATCCTTCGCGGGCGACACTCTCGGCAGGACTACTTCCGGGGGGATGAGAACGAAGATTCAGGCCGCAAAATCCGCCGCCGCCTTCGGTGTGCCGACCATAATCGCGAACGGAAAGAGAGAAAACTCCCTGCTGAACATCTTTAACGGTATGGATTACGGAACCGTGATACTTCCGGTAAAGGAAAGGCTTAAAGGCAGAAAGCACTGGATTGCCTATACCCTTAAGCCTCAGGGGAAACTTATACTGGATGACGGCGCGGCCCAGGCGATTACCGAAAAAGGCAGAAGCCTTCTTCCTTCGGGGATCAGGGAGGTTGAAGGAGAATTTGAAATAGGAGAGCTTGTAAGCTGCTTTAACTCCTCCGCGGTTGAGATATCAAGGGGGTTGTGTTCCTACGGTTCTTCAGAGGTAAGAAAGATTCTCGGAAAGAAGTCATCGGAGATAGAGGGCGTGCTCGGGTACCGTTACAGCGACGAAATAATCCACCGAAATGAGATGGTAATACTCCAGGGATGAACAGAAACCGCGGATTCAGATTCGTTGTGACGGTATTTCTGATCTTGACTCTGGTGTTGCCGGCGCTGTGTGCCTGGTTTTACTTTATTGAAGGTTTCTCCCGGGAAACGAAAATTGTCGAAATACAGCGGGGCGCGGGCCTGTTCTCAATAGCAAAGAAGCTTGAAGAAGAAGGGGTTATAAGAAAAGCGTGGATTTTTATCCTGCCCGCCTTGCTCGGCGGAACCCGTGAGACGCTTAAGTACGGCGAGTATATGTTCCCGGCCGGAGAGTCCGTTTATTCCGTTCATGCAAAGATCCGCGACGGCGAAATATACTTGAGGAAAACAACTTTTCCGGAGGGAATAACCCTGGTCCAGATGGCCGGGATTCTCGAGTCTTCCCGGATAGTCTCCCGGGAAGAGTTCCTGGCTCTTGCCGGGAACAGCGAATATTCAACGGAAAAGCTTGGCGTGGATGTCCCGAGCCTTGAAGGATTTCTTTTTCCGGACACCTATTTCTTCACCCTCAACTACCCCGCGGAAAAAGTTATTGAGGTGATGCTCAAGAGGTTCTGGGAAGCCTGCGCGACGCTTGGTATTGCGAGGGCGGAGCCCGGAATCAGGGAGATCGTTACGGCTGCTTCTTTAATAGAAAAAGAAACTGCCTTTTCTCCGGAGAGGCCTCTTGTCTCGGCCGTAATACGTAATCGGCTGGAAAAAGATATGAAGCTTGAATTCGATCCGACGGTGATTTACGCCCTCGGCAATAGATTTGACGGCGATATCAAAAAAGAGGACCTGAGTTTTTCTTCACCCTATAACACCTATGTGGTTTCGGGTCTGCCCCCGGGACCGATAGCCGCTCCCGGCCTTGATTCAATTCGCGCGGCGCTCGAGCCTGCGGATGTGGACTATCTTTACTTCGTCTCAGACGGAGACGGAGTCCATGTTTTCTCAAGTGCATACGGGGATCATCTAGATGCCGTGAATAGGCTTTTGGAGAAGGAAAAACAGTGAATCCGGAGCAGGGGCTCCCACTAACGGCACATTGAGCTTTGATTTTTGAGTGTCTGGAAGTTTTCACCGCCGTTTGAATGTCATCAATTCCATCTGCCCTCGTTTTTTCTGTCCTATATCCGAATTTCAGGATGTTTCTCGCATCCATGCCCATGCTTTGGACAAACCCCTGCGCCTCCAGCAAAGCGGATTTCCTTGGAACATCCATCCATTCTCAATATAAATCAACATTCCTACGAAGTGTCGGGCACAAGCTCAGAACTATGTCCATACGCAATGCTCTGGTAAAAAACTTCCCAACTTGCAACAAACATGTTTACAAAAATACCCCTTATCCTCTCTCTGAGATACGTAAGCCTTCCCACCTTCTCCAAAGCAGCTGAAAACAGCTTGCAGCAACGCATCTCTATCTGATCAATCAGAAACGCAAGCAACATCAAATTGCCGAATACACTTGAAAGATTCTCCTCTCCGTGTCCAAAATTGTGCTCAAAGTGATATCCGTGATTTTTTAGCGTATTAAACGTCTCGTTCTCTATACGCCACCTCGATCTGCCCGCTCGCATTATCTCCATCAGATTCCCCCGGTTAAGCGGAATGTCCGTAACCCATGAGAACTTCGTGGGCTTGCTTTCAGGCTTCTTTTTTGTGCCCGGCTTTGTCTCATGATATTCAACAAAGTTAACCTTGAGGTCTGCATTAGAAGCGTTAAGCGATACGTTGTTAAGAAACCTGAACCAGTGTTTTACTCCTTGTTCATCCTCTATCTCTACCACTTTGGTATTGGGGTTACTCCCAACGTCTTCAAATAATTTCTTGTGATCTCCTTTCTTTGCTCCAAGAATGTATCTCAGATTATTCTCAATAAGATGACGTACATGCGGCGCGTTTGACGCAAGCCCGTCTTCAAGCACTATCAGCTTCAGATGCGGATGCTCTCTCCTTAAATCCTCTATGAACCTCTTTGCAGCGTTTCTCTCACAGTCGTTCTTCTTCGCTCCGTCTGTCTTCAGTATCTGCTCAGGCGCAAACGGAAACACCTCTTTGTGTTCAGGGTGTACAATAGCCCCACAAAGCATATGGTGGTAATACGTTACGCTCCCGTCTCTGTGATGCTTCTCACAGCAGTTCTTGCAATGAACACAGCGGGATGAGAAAAACCCCGTGCCGTCAAGCGAAAGCAGACAATGACCGTCTAAATATTTGTACTGTTCCAGCACTTTTGCCCTTTGCAGTTTACTGAACAGTCTTTTGAAAGGGTCGCGCAAAGTTGCGGGGTCAAGCGAATCAAGACGTTTTCTCAATCCAGAGTCAGATGGGGTATTCGAAACCCTGTACAGACTCTTGAGATTCGAGCGTACCTTTTCATCATCACTAACAGCTTTGTCAAATGCGAGCAAGGATGGGTGCTTAAGAGAAAACACAGCAAGTCCCGACATCAGGTAATCCTCAAGGGTGAAACCGCGGCCTTTTATCGTGTCGTCTATTTTTCTGAAACAATTCTGAACAGCATGGAGCAATCCTGGCTTGCTCAACGTCTTATGGAAACGTTCTCTCTTCACAGTCAGTCCACCTCCGGTAGCAAACTAAATGTAGAAAACAAGTTGTTATGGTTTGATCATGAGTTTAACATATCAGAAGAGCAAAACTGTGAGAATTGTCGGAAAATGCAGGAAATTCTTTGAATCTACGCCTGAAATCAGCGTAAAAGTTTGCGAAATCAAAACCTGCAGGCCCTTTATTTAAAGGGGCTTTTCAACTTAGTGGGAACTGCTGAATCCGGAGTGCCTTTGACCGGGGGCGCTAGAATTCTCCTCTGAACGCCCTTGCGAAGCCGTCATGCTGAGATCTGGCAATCTTTTCCTGTTCCGCCTGCTCGTAGGCCCGGTCCTTTCTCTCTATGCGTATTATATCGTCGCGTCCCTTGGATGCCATGAACTGCGTTCCCACTGTTTCCTTTGAAATTATTTCAAGTATTGCCGGGTAGTTCTTCGATCCGATGAATATGGAGTGTATGCAGACGCCTATGCTCTTTGCGCGCACTCTCTGCGCTTCGACATTGGGATCGCCGGAAGTCGGAATCCCGTCGGTTATAAAGAGTATGTGCTTGTTTCTAAGCCCCCTGCCTCGGAACTCCTTGAGCGCCTCTCCCAGCGCTTTTTCGTAGTTTGTATTGCCGGAGCAGTCCGTGCTCTCCGCCAGCTTTTCCATCCACCTGTAGTCCCTGGTGAAAAAGCGGGAGTTTTTCGTGTGTTTTCTTGAGTTGTGGTTAAATTCCAGATAGCCGATCCTCATTCTCTTTTTTCTCGCAAGCTCTATTACTCCCTTAACAACGGATGAGGACCACTCGCTGTACATTCCCATCATCGAAGTGCTTATATCCCTTAGGATTGCTATTTCCCCTCCAAGCGTTTCTTTTTCGCGAAGGTGAACTCTGGGCAGCTTGGGGGAAGTGTGCTCGGACCATATGAACGCCTCGACGGGATCTATGTCCTCGATCTCGTCAAAAGAGGACATGCGCTTCCATTTTCTGGGAGATCCTCCTGGGTGGGAGGTTTTTTTGGCCATGCTTTTCTGGAAATTGCCCTCAAGCACTCTCATGATGCGTTTTATGTTCTCGGCGGTTTCCGTATTTCCCCTTCCGGGGATTACGGTTTCGTCGTCTTCTCCGGCCTTGGAAGACTTGCTGCTCATGTATGCGCGCGCGGATTTGTCTTCTCTTTCCGTGTTTCCGCTGTCCTGTGGATTTCCTGTGGGGTCGCTCGGCACGTCCTGGCCTTCCGGAGGAACCATTTCGCTCTGGTTGTCGTCGAGGTTCTGCTTAAGGTCCTTGAGCGCGTCAAAGAAGGTTTTCTGGGCCTCGGCGAGCGGATTCTCGGTTTCCTTGTCCGCTTCCTCGTCGGGAATCTTCCCCTTGGGTTCCTGAGAGAAATCCTGGTCGAATTCCGAATCAGGCATCTGATCCGGATCCGGGGTCAGCTTGTCATCTGGCTTTTTTTTTTATCCTGAACGATATTCCGAAGAATATTGTCCATCTGTTCGTAGACTTCGGGAGGGACCCGGAAGGCGGTCATGTATCTTAGGACGTCAAGATCTGCTTTCGAGCATACATCCCTTTCGTTAAGAAGCGCGTGGGAGCGGATAAGCTTGAGCGCTTTCACGAAAAACGTTCTGTCGGAAATAAGCGAGTTAGTTTCGTTTAGCCCGAAGTCTTCAATCATTATGGCCGCGAAATTCGCAAGACCTTCCTGCACCTCGGGTGGAATCGGAATTCTTTCAAGTGTTTTATAGCTTTTGTCGAAAAGTTTTTTGCTTACCCGCTTCGGTATCTTTTCTTCAAACGGTTTTTCGGCGTAAAGCTCGATAACCTTTTTGGCCTCGTCCCATTTTCTTCCGTAGGAAATTCCAAGGGCTTTTACCTGGAGAATGAACCGGTCAAGGTTGGCCGGATCAAGGGGTTCGTTGTAGTACTCGTCCGCGGTGGGGTTGCTTGTCGCTATAGCGGTCAGAAGGGGAATGGGCTCGTTGAAGAATTTCCTCTCGTTGAGTATTCGAAGAAGTATATTGAGCGATTCACCGGGCGCGCGCGATATGTCGTCCAGAAGACAGATCTCAGATGTCAGTATTCCGCCCTTTACGATATCCTGCTTTATCCTCTCTCCGAGTTCAGTTTCCTCCTTCACTATGGTCAAATCTCCGACAAGTTCTGAGAGCCTGGTGTCTCTGTGAAGCTGGTAGAAAAAGAAATTGAGCTGGGCCGCCTTGGAAACAATCTCCGAAAGCATGGTTTTGGCCGTTCCCGGAGGGCCTTCAATATAGATGTGCTCTCTTGATATTATTCCGAGAAGAAGAGCGGTCTTTACCTCATCGTGTCCGACCACATGCTTATCCATTTCTTCCCGAAGGGACGCAAAAGGGTTAGCGGGGTTCATTCATCCACTCCTGAAAAAGGCAATGAGCGTTATTATTACACAAAGGGATATCTTTTTCAATTTGTTTTGTCAGTGCGCAGCAAGTCTGTTGAGGCGAGAAACAGTTCAGAAGTACACAACAGCTTTTATCGAAAAACCGGTTTCGCTTCCGTCAAGCGATACGGGAACCTTTATGTTGCTCTCATCAGGAAAAGTCTGACGGTCTTCTTTTCTGTACAGCGTGTGACGCACTTCGGCCCGGATTCCGGTACTGCCGATTGTTTTCTCAATGCCTCCCCCGAATACAAACGCGTTGAAAGTCTCGTCGTGGGAATCGGTGCCTCCCACAAACTCTTCGGGACCGCAAAGCCTCTCGCCGATAAAGCAGCCGTAGTAGTCAATCTTGAGCTCCGAGTTCACTCGGCGCACCCCTCCGAGAACGTAAATGCCGCTCCCTGCACCCAGAAGTGAAACCAGAGACTGGGGGCTTGCTCCGAGCAAAAGCGTCGCGCCGTAACTGTTTTTCCTCTCAACGCTCCACTCATCAGGCCAGGCTTCCCCGCGCTGGTTCCGGCCCGAGGATTCCCCATCTCCGGGAAGTGTTCCGCTTACCGTGCCGTCGTGGACCTGCCCGTCAACCTCAACGCCAAGGTAGACGGTGCCGCTTGGGTCGAGATTAAGTCGATAACCAACAAGGAGCCCGCCGCCAAAACCCGTCTTGTTTGCCGAATCACTGGTGCTGTGAATATGTCCCCTCTGCAGAAAACCTACGGGAGCGTCGGTGTTGTCAACGGTTTTATCGTGCTCAATATTCGTATATTCGACTCCTCCCGAGACGCCGACGTAAAAACTGCCGCTTTGGGCGGCCGCGCTGGCTGAGATGCCGAGGGCGGTTCCCGCCGCAACTATGAAAATCCAAAAAGCAGTCTTCTGATTCTTAAGCATGTTCATAATTCCTCTCCTGAATAAGTTGCCGTCTCCGCGGCTGAGTGCGGGGTAAAACCTGACAGATACCTCCCCCTTGATATTAATCTAGCTTCAGGAATCAGCTTTGTAAAATGAAGCGGTCAGAACACGTTTCGGGCTGCGATTGCCCGGGAGATATCTG
Organism: Thermodesulfobacteriota bacterium; assembly: GCA_965208155.1. Classification (GTDB taxonomy): domain Bacteria; phylum Desulfobacterota_D; class UBA1144; order Nemesobacterales; family Nemesobacteraceae; genus Nemesobacter. Next base: position 553,573 of record OZ242322.1, on the reverse strand, counting down.
TTTTGCGGGAAAGCGGATATTACGGTTATAATCTGCCTGCGAAGGTGACTTCCTGCAGTTTTGCGGACTCTTTATCTACAGAGCGGGACCTATGGATGCGGAAAAGATATTTTACGGGATAGATGAAGTAAAAAAGAGAAAGTTCTCCCGCGGGTTTATCCTTATAGCGGTTGTTTTCGCACTCGGTCTTGGGGCCTTTAAATTCGGGGTTTCCCCCGAGCGGTGGTTCTGGGAAAGCGACGATATTTCCCGGAAACTGATCGTGAGGAACACAGAGTCCCGGTGGATAACCACCAAGAAAGGATATCTTTTTTTCGTTCGCGGGGAGGTCATGAACGAAAGCGATGTTCCTGTCAGCCACATAAAGCTAAGGAGCAGTTTTCAGGTATCGGGGCGCACCGTTTACGTTCAGGACTTTTATTCTGGTAACACCCTTTCGATGCGGGATCTTAGAAACGCCGACACGGATGATCCTCTTCAGAAACTGAGCAGGAAAAGCGGGGATGATTTCTCGGCGGTTACAGGGATTGAGGCCTCGGCCAATTTCAACATAAAGCCCGGCAATACTGTTTTCTTCAATACTTTCTATCTTTCCGTTAACAAGATACTAGGTCTTAAGTACGAAATTGAGATTACGGATTTCGAAGTGATGTCCGAGGGCTAGGGGGGAGCCTTCAGGGCTTTGATTCTGGTGGGGAGCGCAGGGGCTTGGTCATCAGATTGCTTTATTAAGCCGCTTTTAGTAGACTATAGCTCTTTTATAGAATAATCCGGCGGGTAAGCGATGAAACCTACACGAATAAAAATAAGCATAAGTCAAGACGGTTCACTTTCCAAAGAATCCGTCGAGAGCATTGATTTTGAGTTTCCACTCATTCCGAGAAAGCTTCTGAGATCCATGGGATTTGAAAAAGTGGATGATACGACTTACGTGGGTATCGTCTCCGTTTTCCTGAATCTCCTTGATAAGGAGCAGGAGATAGAGATTGAACTCGGGGTGGAAGCTTCTGACGCGAGAAAGAAAATTCTGGGTCTTTTCTCCAAGGGATTTCAAAACATGAGCGGGAGCGAAGCCCCTGGTGCTGAGAAAAAACCAAAACCTGCCCCGAAAACAAGAAAACCCAGGGCAAAGAAGGTTTCCGCCGCGAAGAAGGCCGGCTAGCTGCTATGCAGGATTTTGTTTTTGAAGAAGCGCTTACCTTTGATGACGTAATACTATCTCCGTGCTACTCCGAAGTTCTTCCGAGCGAAGTTGATGTCTCGGTAAGGCTTACCCGGCGTATAAATCTTAATATCCCCATGCTGAGTGCGGCGATGGATACCGTAACGGAATTCCGTACGTCAATCGCCATGGCGCAGGAAGGCGGCATAGGGATAATCCACAGAAACCTCTCCATCCCGGCACAGGCGGGCGAGGTCGAGAGGGTAAAGAAATACGAAAGCGGAATGATAGTTAACCCCCTGACCGTGCGTCCGGGAACACGGGTAAGTGAAGCACTCGAGATAATGGTTAAAAAAGACATCTCGGGTCTTCCCGTAGTAAAGCCCGACAACACTCTTCACGGAATAATCACCAACAGAGACATAAGATTTGAAAAGAACATGGACCTTAAAATCGATAAGGTCATGACTCCCAGAAAGAAACTTGTCACAGTCAAGGAGGGAACCACCCTTCTTGAGTCCAAGGAGCTTCTTCACAAGTTCAAGATAGAGAAGCTCCCGGTCGTTGACGAAAACTTCAAGCTTCGTGGCCTTATAACCATGAAGGATATAGAGAAGATAGAGAAGTTTCCCAAGGCGTCTAAGGATGCGATGGGAAGGCTTCTCGTGGGAGCCGCGGTCGGAGTTGACAAGCACAGCCAGGAGCGGGTGGATGAGCTTGTTGCGGCGGGTTGCGACGTAATAGTGGTGGATACCGCCCACGGGCATTCGAAAAGGGTTCTGGACAGTCTGGCCCGCATAAGAAAAAAATACCCTGATATAGACCTTGTGGCCGGCAACATAGCAACCTCCGAAGCGGCCGAAGACCTTGTAAAAGCGGGAGCGGATTGTCTCAAGGTGGGAGTTGGTCCCGGATCGATATGTACTACGCGCGTGGTGGCCGGTATAGGAGTGCCGCAGATAACAGCCATAAGGAAAGTCTGTTCCGTGGCGAAAAAGCACGACATACCCGTGATAGCCGACGGGGGAATAAAGTACTCGGGGGATATAACAAAGGCGCTTGCCGCCGGAGCGGATTCCGTAATGATAGGAAACCTGCTTGCCGGGTCGGACGAAGCTCCCGGGGAAGTTGTTCTCTATCAGGGAAGAACCTACAAGGTTTACCGTGGCATGGGTTCCATTGAAGCGATGAGGTCCGGGAGCAGGGACCGCTACGCCCAGGACGACGAGATGGAGGCCAAGCTTGTTCCCGAGGGAATAGAGGGAAGGGTTCCTTACAGAGGCAATATAGGGGCCATAATTTACCAGCTGGTCGGGGGGCTTCGTGCGGGAATGGGCTACACCGGTTCTGAGACGATAAAGCAACTTCAGGAAAACGCGAAGTTCGTAAAGATTACCAATGCCGGGCTTCAGGAAAGTCACGTTCACGATATCGTAATTACCAAGGAATCTCCCAACTACAGGATCGGGTGATAACGGTTTTCTTATCTCGTAAAGTCAGCTTCAAAAAGGGCGGTTTACCCTTAAGGATTCTTCGGATTTCACAGCAGCGGGGGAGGCGTCCGTAGAATGCGGGAAAAGGTTCTGGTTCTTGATTTCGGTTCCCAGTATACGCAGCTTATCGCCAGGCGCACCAGGGAACTCGGGGTTTATTCCGAAATAAAGCCCTATAACACTGCCGCAGACGAAATAAAAAAAGACCCTCCGGGGGCGATAATACTCTCCGGGGGACCCTCAAGCGTCTGGGAGGATGGTTCTCCCAGGGTGGATGGGGAAATACTGTCTTTGGGAATTCCGCTTCTGGGTATCTGCTACGGGCTTCAGGTGCTGGTTTTCCAGCTTGGGGGAGAAGTCGAGCGCTCTCGGAAAAGGGAATACGGTCCCGCTGTCTTGAAACTGGTTACCGAAGATCCGCTTTTCTCGGGCGTGGAGAAAACCTCGGGAGTCTGGATGTCTCACGGCGACAGGGTTTTGAGGGTGCCCGAGGAATTCACTGTGATAGCCGATACCGAGAACACGCGGTGTGCGGCGGTAAGAAACGCAGGCGGAAACATCTACGGGGTGCAGTTCCACCCGGAAGTCGTGCATACGGAATTCGGAACCCGGATGCTTTCCAATTTTCTTTTTCAGGTGGCGGGGCTTGGCGGAAACTGGACGGCTGGCTCATTCATAGAGCACTCAATACAAGATATAAGGGAGAGGGTCGGGGACGGCAAGATTATATGCGGGCTCTCGGGTGGAGTGGATTCCTCGGTCGCGGCGGCTCTTATTAACGAGGCGGTGGGCCGCAGGCTTTACTGTATTTTCGTTGACACGGGGTGCATGAGGCTTGATGAGGCCCATGAGGTCTGCGACGCTTTTTCCGAGTTTGAGATGAACTTCATTCACGTGGATGCCTCCGAGAGGTTTCTCTCTCATCTTGAGGGGGTTGAGGATCCTGAGACGAAAAGAAAGATTATGGGCGAGCAGTTCGTGAGGGTTTTTGAGGAAGAGGCCGAGAAGATCTCCGATGTCCGTTTTCTCGCCCAGGGAACGCTCTACCCCGACGTTATTGAGAGCGTGAGTGTCAAGGGCCCCTCGGCCGTCATAAAGTCCCACCACAACGTCGGAGGGCTTCCGGAAAAAATGAACCTTGAGATAGTAGAGCCTCTTCGGGAACTTTTCAAAGACGAGGTAAGAAGTGTCGGCAAGGCTCTCGGGCTTCCTCCCTCCCTCATAGGCCGCCATCCCTTTCCCGGTCCGGGTCTTGCGATCAGGATAATGGGAGAAGTCACGTGCGAGAGGCTCTCCATACTAAGGCATGCCGACAGCATCTTTATAGACGAACTTAAGAAATCGGGAGCCTATGATGAAATATGGCAGGCCTTCTGCGTCTTTATCCCTGTGAAGACGGTGGGAGTCATGGGTGATGAGCGTACCTATGAAAACGTCTGTGCCTTGAGGGCTGTGAGCAGTACGGATGGAATGACTGCCGACTGGTCGAAGATATCCTATGACCTGCTCGGGAAAATATCGGTAAGGATCATAAACGAGGTAAAGGGTATAAACCGGGTCGTATACGATATATCCACGAAACCTCCCGGCACCATAGAGTGGCAGTGAATTCTAGCTTGCTCTCTTTTTGAATATGGCGAATTCACCCGTAATGGTGGCAAGTTCCCAGCCGTCTTCGCCAAGCGAGACAAGAGAGTCTTCAAGGTTTCCCCTGGTGCTCTCCCTCCTCGAATCAACCTCTTCTTTGTAGACGGCTATATCGTGGTCCTGGGGCCTTTTAACGAGCACATCGGTCGAGACTACCTTGTATTCCCAGCGTTCCATTACTCTTCTTGCTCTCCGGTTTCCTCTTCTTCGTCAATGACAAGGAATGTTGCCTTGTCGGTTACGTCGGGCAGGGATTTTACGTGTTTTTCGTAATCCTTCTGGGTTATATGCCCTTCTTTTATATATCTTTTGTAAATCCGTACATCAAAGAATTCTTCGTTATCCTGCATTATCCCTCCTCCGAGAAAGGAGAATTCTAACCACGAGCGAGATTTTTTCAAAACGGGGACTTCAGGCAGATGCTAGCCTCTTCCCCGCAGAAACCAGTTCCATGTCCTAAAAAGCCCTTCGCGCAGGGCCATCTGCACGCTCCATCCGAGCTTTTTCTCTGCCAGGGAGCAGTCAAGACTTATTCTTCTTACTTCCCCGGCACGCTCTTTTTCGTGGACGGTTTCGAATCCGGTCTTTGTCACTTCCCCGAGGATGCAAGCTATATCATTTACCGAGCTTTCAACCGATGTTCCTATGTTGAAAGTTCCCTCTTCTTTGAGGCTTGCGGCGAGCAGGTTCGCCCGGGAGACGTCGGAGACATGCACATAATCTCTTGTCTGTTCTCCGTCTCCGAATATCAGGCAGGGTTTTCCGCCGATTATGTTCTCGCAGAAAATCCCTATCACGCCGGCCTCTCCCTCTGGGTTTTGTCTTTCTCCGTACACGTTCGCGTATCTGAGGATAACGTGTCCGAAACCGTGATTGCCGGAGTAGTACCTTACATAATTCTCCGTTGAGAGTTTCGAGATGCCATATGGGGAGAGGGGAAGAGCAGGGGTTGACTCGTCTGCGGGAAGTTTTTCCGGTTCTCCGTAGAGGGCTCCTCCGGTGGATGAAAAAATGAACTTCTCCGTTTTGTGTTCTGCGCAGAGCCTTAGAACGTTAAGGGAACCTCCTATGTTAACATCGGCATCAAAGGCGGGGTTCTCGACGGAATCTCTTACGTTTATCTGCGCCGCGTGGTGGTTGACGATCTGGGGGCGGAACTGGCGAAAAGCTTTTTCAAGTCGGGCGCGGTCCCTTACGTCGCACTCGATGAATTCGGCTTCAGGAGGGATGTTGTCCTCAGACCCCGTTGAGAGGTTGTCGATTACGAGAACCTCGTGACCCTCTGAGATATACGCTTCGGATACCCAGGAGCCTATGAACCCCGCTCCGCCTGTGACTATTATTTTCACTTTTTTTCCTTCCGGATGCCGTGAAATGATAGTTTTTTGCTAGGAATTTGTCAAAAAGCGGTCCATCAGGAAACCTTGGGCTCATTTTAAATTGATTAGTGGAAAAAAACGGGCATAGAGGTTCTGGTTACTAACCCCTTATGCCCGTTTCTAAAGTTATACTTTGCCGTTAGTAGTATCGCGATTATGGCATGCGTTGAGAAGGGTCGACATACCCAGCATCATCAAAAACATTGTAGCATGCTCTAAACTCAGTACCGTTATTCTGCGTAAGGTATTTCTGCAGCCCCGAGTGTACCATTGCCGGGTCTTCTCCATCTGGGTCTGTCTCCGTTCCGCCGCAACCTCCTTTATCTATCGCACTTCTTGGTACCAGCACGTAAGGACATATAACCACGGGGTGCCCGCTGGGACGATATGCGTGGCCGACCCAGTAACCGGCAAAAATCGCCTCTCCCTCGGCAACAGTAGAGTCTTTCTTTGAAGCGAGATAGTATGACCCCGGCCTATCGAAGCTTCCGTCAGTATTCTCACTTACATAAGCGGTTACTATCGTCTTCTTGTCGCCGTCCTCAATGACCTTGAATCCCTCATTGTTGAACGACGCTTCAAACTGCGAGCCTGCGGTAGTGAAACTGACGTTGAGTTTGCCGGTAGATTCATCTCCTTCCAAATACACGTCAGCGTCTTCAATGCTGCAAACCGTTTTATTGCTATTATTATCAAGGTCAACACTGATAAAAAAGCCTCTCATTTCCATTGGCTCGGGCACTGCTTCATCATCGTCATCATCACAGGATGAAAGCGCCAGCAGTCCTGTAACGCTAAACCCCACCGATAAAGCGAGAATTCCGAGACCACGTAGCCCTCTGATACGGCACCACGCAAGGTTATTATAAAATTTCTGCATAACAAAACCTCCTCTCTAGACTAGATATTTCAATTATAACACAATCCATATAGGAAAAAGTTGTAAAATTTCGATTTATTTCAAGGGGCTGTTTTCGTATCGAAGGAAGTTTTGTGCTTCGATTTCTTGGGTTTTTAAGTTATACTCCCCTCGAAACCGGTTTATCTGCGTCGGAATAAATATGTTTCATCGTTTCGGAGCACCCGTGGTTCTCGGTCAACATGCTGGATCAAAATAACCAGGTCTAATTCGCTATGCTTCTCGCAATTGATGTCGGCAACACGAGTATAATGGTCGGAATATTTTCCGGAGAGGAACTTGTATACAGTTTCAGGATTGATACCGACAGAACCAAAAGTCCTGATGACTACGGAATTATCTTGTTCGGGAAGATGGACGAGCAAGACATATCTCCTTCTTCGTTCAGCGGTTCCATACTCTCCTGCGTGGTCGCCGAGATGGAGGAGGGAGTGGCGAAACTGGTGGAGAAATATTTTGGTCATCGGCCTATAATCGTGGGTCCCGAGACAAGGACGGGCATGCCGATTCGGATTTACAGTCCCGAAGAACTCGGGGCTGACAGGATAGCAAACGCTGTTGCCGCTTACCACCGCTTCGGCGGAAGCGTGATAGTGGTTGATCTCGGCACGGCGACCACTTTTGACTGCGTTTCCGAAAAGGGAGAATACCTGGGCGGAGCCATAGTCCCGGGGATTGAGCTTTCCACGGTGGCGCTTTACCACGGAACTTCCAAGCTTCCGAAGGTCGATCCCGAAAAGCCCGAGCAGGTGATCGGCAAAGACACCGTTGAGTGCATACAGTCGGGGCTGTTTTACGGTTACGCCTCGATGATTGACGGGCTTTGCGAGAAGCTCAAAGAGGAGATGGGTTCCTCTCCCGAGATCGTAATAACCGGGGGGTTCGCCGAAGCGATCTCCAGTGAGTGCGCCTGCGCGAACCGGGTCGACAAGGACCTTGCTCTCCACGGCCTGAGACTGCTCTATGAACTCAACTCCCAGATTCTCTGTTAGGAAAATCGTCTCGGAAACCACCTGTTTTGTTCTGTCCCTCGAACTCACGGACGGTTACAGCCACTGGGTCTTTCAAAACGCCGGGTGGATGGACAAGAGAAAAAAGGCTGTCGGGATTGAGTTCGGGGAAAATGATCTTTGGCCTTTTCTTTGCGGGCAGTCCTCCGCGACGAAAGCCGATTTTTTCGTTTCCGGGAGGTACGTTCCGAGTCACGAAAGCTCCTTCCGACTCTTTTTTTATCTGGATGCCTTGCCGCTTCTTCGGGGCAGTTACGTTCTGCTTTCTCCAAGCTGGGGGCGCCACTCGAAAAGAAAGATGTGGCTTCTCATTCCCTCTTCGGGAAGGGAACGCGGGCGGCGGTAGGGAGCTGTTTCAGGCCGGATCGGAGAGTGGCTGCGCGTGGGTTTTCGTTTCCGGGAGAATTTCAGTCCGCATTTCAGGTTCCACGGGTACGTAAAAAATTTCCTTTTCATTCGCCAGAAACAGACTCTTCCACAGCCCGTATCCCTTTCTGTTCATGTGGAGACCGTCTTCGGTGAACAGTTCCTCCCTTATACTCCCACCCTCATCCAGCATGTGGTCGTAGACATTCAGGTAAAAGGTATCTGGCTCTTTTGACAGGAACTGCCTTACGAGGTCGTTTGACGCCTCGATTCTGTCAAGAAAATGGAATCTTGCGGGACTCGGTTTTATTGAGACGAAGGTAAATTTCGTGCGTGGGTAGGATTCTTTGAAGCGGTGGTAAAAATCCACAAAGAAATTCAGCACCTGTCTTGGTATGCAGCCGTCCCCTATATCGTTATCGCCCGCGTAGAAAACCAGGGATTTAACGTCATTCGGTTTTATCAGGCGCTTGAAATAGTGGAGGCAGTAGGCGATTCTGGCGCCTCCGAAACCAAGATTCGTGACGTTGTACTCCGGGAAATCCCTTGCCATGCCCCTCCAGAGACGGAAACTTGAACTGCCGTAAAATACCGTCGCGTCATTCTTTTTCCCGACATGGCGTTTCTCAAGCATTCTTACGTCCTGTTCGAACAGGTTTTTATCGATTACGGGGGAGTCTTTTTCGACCTGCTCGAAGGTTTTTAAGTTTATCTTGGTGGATTCCGCCCGCCTTGCGAGTCCCGCTGCCTCTTCCACATATGCTCTGTACTCGTTTCGGTATTCGCTTACGAACTCAAAGAGCCTGTCTTTGTTCTTCTCCGGGTTTTTTACGTAATCAGATACCCTGAAGGGCTTTTTTATCACCAGGGAGAACACATTCTGGTTTATTCTTTTATCAAAATTCGCCACGGCCACGGGAACGATATATGGTTCGGGCGAAACAGACGCGGCCAGAAGAAAAGCGCCGAGTTTGAACGGGCCGGGCGATTCCTCCGTCGTCATGCTGGTCCCCTCAGGGCTTATTACCATGTTAAATCCTTTTTTCAGATGCTCCTCTGCCGTTTTATAGAATTTTTTCCTCCAGGCTTTTCTCCGCTCGGGCGTTCCCTGGGAGAGATCGGATTCGTCGGTGTAAACATTTATGTGTCCGAGCCTTTCGTAGTAATATTCATGTCCGTATTCCTCCGCCCTTGGAACGCGTACGACGCGCACCCCGGCCTCTCCGTACTTGGCGTAAAGAACCATCGAGCTTATGAAGTGGGAATCGAGCGTAATCTGAAAATGGTTGGGAAGGGTGTTATAGGGGTGGTTCAGCAGATGATTGTATATGAAGATGTGCCCCGGTTCATCGGGCAGATTCTCCCAGCCTTCAATTACGTAAGGGGTGCTATTGAATACTCCCGCGAACTGCCTGGCCGCCATGGTTCTTATTTCGCTTGGAGAAAGTGACCTGGGTGCTGCGGTCACGGACTGATAGACGTTTTTCAGTCCCTCGAAGAAATTGTATTCCTTATAGATCTTTCCGAGAATATCGAGGCTGAGACGGGAGAGTTCCCTCTCAAGGCTCTCGCCTTCTTTTTCCAGTCTGAACAGAAGCCGGAAAGCGTCATCCAGTGTAAGCGGACTGTTTAGCAGGTGGGGAAGTTTATGAATGGGGGAGTTTACGCTTAACTGCATGGAGTTTTGCTCGATAAGGTTGCTTATGGCCAGTATCTCTCGTTCGTATCTTTGCGATATGAGCCCCGCGCGGGCATTTCGAAGCCTGATCGACATCAGCCACAAAAGTCTTCTGGCCAGAGCCAGGGCGGAGCGGGGATCCTTGTTCAGGATTTTATTAAGATTGCGGGCGCTTATGTGATAGATAACCGAGTTTCTGCTGGTAACGGCGGTAACGTCATTTGATCCGGCCGAAGCGGCGCCCATCCATCCGACCAGGTATCCGGGGAGGCTAATCAGATGAAGTGCGGTGGATTCTTCGATTCCTCCCTGTGCCCCCTCAGGTGAGAAGCACAGCGCCGCCTTTCCGTAAGCCAGTATGTCTATTCCTCTGGAGATATCTCCCTGGTTGAATATGGGTTCATTGTTCAGATAGTATTTTTTCTGGGTCGCTTTTGCCAGCTGGCGCAGTGTCTTATCGGGGAAAATCTCGAAAAAAGGAGATTGCCTCAGAAGCTGAAGCGGGTTAGGTACAGCTATGTATTTTCCTTCCTGGGAAAAATCGCCTGTTTTTCCCGTCTCAATGTCCCAGTTGACGTTGTTGTATTCTGCAAGTTCGGTTCTTACATGCTTTAGAAGGTTTATGCTTTTGTCGAGAACGAAAAGCAGGAATTCACGCCCCAGAAGAGGTTCCTGGTCAAAGAATTTCTCAAGATTCTGATGGCTCCATTTTAGCAGGACGCAGGGTCTCTCGCATGTGGTCGTTGTGTAGTAGCGCTTGGGAGAGCGGAAGCCTGACCAGCCTACGGGAGTGAATTTTTCGTCACTCTTGCCCACTGAGAATTCATTGGTTCTGTCTTCGACGCTGATTGAGAAATTCACCAGTCCCTCTACAAGGAAGTAGAAAGAATGACTTGGTTCGAACTGTTTGGTGAGAACGTAGCGTTCCGGCACTTCTATCAGTTCGCCTATCTTAAGCAGGAAATCGGTTTTGTCTTTCTCGAAATTCGAAACGAACGGAAGTTCGCTGAATATCTCTTTTTCTTCCCACATGAAAATGAAATAATACCTTTTTTGTCGGCATAATATACTTTATCGCCGGAGGTCGGCTGACTGTCCGGATAAGATCAGGGACTTTTTCGCAATTTTGCTAAAAATAATTTACGCTTGAAGGAGTTGCAGAAATTTTTCCAAGGAGATTCAGGTGATAAAACGTATAGTGATGTGGAAACTGAAAGATTCGCACGAAGGAATGGGCAAGGATGAGCTTATTGCCAGGTTCAAACAGGAAGTAGAGGGACTAAAAAGTGCCGTTCCGGAGATAAAGACTATGGAGCTTGGCAAGAGTTTCAGTGAGCTTCCCGTCGCGTACGATATAGTCCTCTGTTCTGAGTTCGACTCGAAGGAAGATTACGAAGTTTTTCTGAAGCATCCCGAGCACATGAAGGTCGGGAAGTTCATCCGCCAGATAAGAACGGACGTGGCTCTTGTCGAGTACGAAACGTGATTTGTTTAGGGCCGCCTTGGTGCTGAACAAGGGGATATGTGGGGGACACCCGGCTGTCCGCTTCTATCGGCATAACATGCTCAAAAGCCGTATAACTGCCTGGATAGCATGGAGGCTTTTTCGCAATTCCATGAAAGATAATTTATACTTCTCGGGAAAGCTACAGAAACTTTTTCCAAGGAGACCCAAGTGTTAAAGCATATAGTGATGTGGAGAATTAAAGATCCGCACGAAGGGATGGAAAAGGATGAGATCATGGACAGGATCAAGCGGGAACTCGAGGCGCTAAAAGATGCCATTCCTGAGATAAAGACCATGGAGATCGGCAAGAATGCTAACGAACTTCCCACATCGTTTGATATCGCTCTTTATTCCGAGTTCGAATCGAAGGAAGATCTTGAGATCTACAGGGAGCACCCCGAGCACGTGAAGGTCGCGCAGTTCGTCCGGCAGGTAACAACAGATGCGGTTGTTGTCGACTACGAAACGTGATTTCCAGTTTCAGATTATTGTGCCGACAAGTCCGTTTTTGGTTCATCCGGCAGCTTCAATCCGGAAATCTGTGTACAGCCGCCGCCAGTGTTCTTTACGCCGTGCAGGGTGAGTTCTAAAACGTTAACTTCTTCTGATATCATCCCTCAAGCAGTCCTTCCCAGGGATCATCATGAGGCGGCTCCACGTTAACACTGGCATAAGGTTCAACGCCGGTCGCGGAGGTTCTTCCTTCAAGTATGTCGCGAACCGCACGCAGTTTTTCCTGCGGTATAAGCAGAATTTCCATCCTGAGGCCCTTGGCAACCAATTCAAGAGTCTCCAGGCGCGGGTTACCCCTGGATTCCAGCTGCTGGTACTGCTGTCTTGACATGCCGACCCGCAGCATCATGTCTTTTTGCTTCAGGCCGAGGTCTCTTCGGCGGCTTTTGATTTGATCTAGTATTTTGTTCATGGGAATTATTTCTTTTTGAAAAACATACGATACTTTGAGTGGGAATCTTGAACCGTTTTTTATGGGGAAGATCCAGACAGCCTCAAGAGACTTTGCGTCTGGCAGTCGAATAAGGTGATATGGCAAGCGAAGACAGCCTGTTATCTGCGTACATGTGGTAACCGAGCGTGGCAATCATCGCCGCGTTATCAGTGCAAAGAGCGGGCGAAGGCATGAAAACATTTATTCCTTCGCTTCTTATTCTCTGTTCGCTTAGCTTCCTTAGCCTTGAGTTGCAGGCTACACCGCCTGCTAAAACGACGCTTTCCACTCCATTTTTCCTCGCGGCGTTAAGCGTCTTGTCAACAAGGGTTTCCACTATGGCTTCCTGATACCCTGCGCATACGTCAAAGAGGTTTTCTTTGTTTTTGACCGGGTTTTTCCTTATATGGTTAAGAAGAGCGGTTTTAAGCCCGCTGAAACTGAAATCAGGGGATTCATTGTTAAACGGTCTTGGGAAACCGATAGCGTCGGGGTCGCCGTTTTTTGAAAGCCTGTCTATTTCGACTCCTCCGGGATACCCGAGCCCGAGGGCTTTTGCCCCCTTGTCAAAAGCTTCCCCCGCCGCGTCGTCTCTCGTGCTTCCGAGCAGTTCGAAGTCAAGAACCCCCCTTACCATGTAGAGGTTTGTGTGCCCTCCGGAAACTATGAGTGCGACAAACGGGAAATCGATTTCGTTCTCAAGATGCGCCACCGCTATGTGTGATTCAAGGTGGTTTACTCCCACAAGGGGTTTTCCGTGGGAAAACGCAAGTGCCTTCGCAGTTGAAATCCCGACCATGAGCGAACCTATGAGTCCGGGCCCCTGGGTTACCGCTATGGCGTCTGCCTCCTCGGCTGAGATTCCGGCGGTGCCGAGCGCCTGATCAATCACTTGGAGGATTATTTCGGTGTGCATGCGCGATGCTATCTCCGGGACGACTCCTCCGAAGGAGTTATGGACGTCAACCTGAGAGGAAACCACGTTTGAGAGCATCTGCTTTCCGTCCGCGACTACCGCGGCGGAAGTCTCATCGCACGATGTTTCAATCCCCAGGATAAATGTGGACATAAGCAACCTCTTGACTTTTTGTATTACCTGACGAACTACGGTACAGTTTAACCGAGTTTGGTGAGTTTTGCTGCTGAATGAAAGCCAGATTTTATCTCGTTTTCACACAAATATTCCCGGATGGCCATTGTGCTTAGGGTCTGTAAATTTCTAACTCTCTTTGTTTTCCTGTTTATTGGTTGCGGGGGTGGGGGCGTATCGCAAGATGACGGGGAAACAGGAGCTGATCGGGAACCGGCAGTCACGCCGGAGATAACTATTTCCGGGGGTAATGCCGTTACGGAAGGTGCTTCGGCGACTTTCAGCGTAACTGCGTATCCGGCGCCGGCTGCTCCTCTGGATGTAACTCTTCGGATAACCCAGATAGGTGATTTTGTTGAGGCAGGGAGTCTGGGTGTAAAGACCGTAACCGTGCCTGTAACGGGCAGTGTCAGCCACACTGTCTCTACAACAGATGATAATAAGGATGAATCCAATGGTTCGGTCACGGCTGCCATCCGTGCCGGCGGGGGCTATACTGTCGGGCCCGGCAGTTCCGCGACAGTTACAGTAAATGACGATGATGGAACAGTAGTCACGCCTGAGGTAAGCATTTCCGGGGGCAGTGCCGTTACGGAAGGCGCCGCGGCGAGTTTCGATATAACGGTTGTTCCCGCGCCTTCAAGGAATCTCAGTGTAAGTCTCAATATAACCCAGAGCGGAAACTTCCTCAGGTCCGGGCAAGGGGGCGTAAAAAGCGTTACCGTGGGAAGCGTGGGAAGCACAACCCGCAACGTCCTGACTGAGGATGATGAAAACGATGAAGCAGATGGTTCGGTCACGGCTACTATCCGCCCCGACGCGGGCTACACTGTCGGGACAATAAGTTCCGCTACTGTGACGGTAAAGGATAACGACCTTCCTCACATTGAAAGAATTTCGCTCCCTTCAGGTTTTTCAATTTCATTTTATTCAGACAGTGTGCCTGGAGCGCGTTCTCTCGCTATGGGAACCGACGGCACATTGTTTGTCGGCACAAGAGGTTCAGGCTTCGTGTATGCTCTGAAGGACAATGATGGCGACAACCGTGCCGAAAGCGTCAGGGTAATCTTGTCCGGCCTTAACACTCCAAACGGTGTGGCGTTTCGAAACGGAGATCTTTATGTTGCGGAGATAAACCGTATTCTTCGCTATGACGACATAGAAGACAACCTGTCTAATCCTCCGGCTCCCGTAGTCATAACTAACAGGTTTCCCACGAATCTCAATCATGGGTGGAAGTTCATCCGTTTCGGTCCCGACGGAAAGCTCTATGTTCCGGTCGGAGCTCCGTGCAATGTCTGTTCAGTAGATGAAACCACGAGCGATATTTCCTACGCTGCGATCATGAGAATGGATCCCGACGGATCTGACATAGAAATTTTCGCACGCGGAGTGAGAAACACGGTGGGTTTTGACTGGCATCCGACAACAAATGAGCTCTGGTTTACTGATAACGGAAGAGACAATATCGATCCCCACCCGCTGATGAATGATAACAAGCCTCCCGATGAGCTTAACCACGCGTCGTCTGCGGGACTTCATTTCGGATTTCCGTATTGTCATGGAGCTGATTTGGTGGATCCTGCTCACGGTTCTGACCAAAAACCCTGCAGCGACTTCACGGCTCCCAAGCAGAACTTAGGCCCACATGTCGCGGCGCTCGGCATGCGGTTCTATACGGGTTCCATGTTTCCCTCGTCATGGAAAAACGTGATTTTCATTGCTGAGCACGGTTCCTGGAACAGAACGGTGCCGATAGGCTACAGGGTAACTTACGTGACCCTCAACCAAGCGGGGGATACAGCGACATCGTACAAGGTTTTCGCGGAGGGATGGCTCAGCAGCCGCGGAACCAAGTGGGGAAGACCTGTTGACGTGCTGGTCGCCCCCGACGGGGCACTGATTGTATCTGATGATGAGAGGGGTGCCGTCTACAGGATTTCCCGCTGAGAGGCCACGGTATCGCCGAGGCGTTTTTGTTATCCAGATTATTTGTAAAGGAACCTGTAATCCCCTAAACTAATCAATGTCCGAACTGTTTTTGCCAAGGGAGCCTTTACCTATGAGTTCTTCTCGCAAGAAAGAGAAAATACCCGCCGCGTCCGTGATAACCAGGGAACCTTTTCCCAGATCGAAAAAGATATACGTGGACGGCAATATCCACGACATAAAAGTGGCCATGAGGGAGGTTGAAACCGATGATCTTCTCCCGGATGCTGAGCGCTTCAGGATAACCCTTTACGACACAAGCGGTCCCTACACGGATCCCGAAGCTGAAATTGACGTTCACAGTGGTCTGCCGCCGCTTCGCGAAAAGTGGATAAGGGAGAGGGGAGACGTGGAGGAACTGCCCGATTTTTCCTCGGAGTTCGCCAGAAAAAGGCTTGAGAGGGCAAACGGGATAACTTTTGGCAATATAAGAAAGCCTTTTTGTGCCGCGCCCTCGCGAAACGTAACCCAGATGCACTATGCGAAAAAGGGAATCATAACGCCTGAGATGGAATACATAGCCATAAGGGAGAACCAGAGAATCGACGAGTTAAGGGATGTCTACGGGCCGCTCGGTGCTTACCACGAGGGAGTCGATTTCGACGCTCGCATTCAGACCGGCCGCATCACTCCCGAGTTTGTGAGGGAAGAAGTCGCCGCGGGGCGCGCCATAATTCCGAACAACATAAACCACCCGGAAAGCGAGCCCATGATAATAGGGCGTAACTTCCTCGTAAAAATAAACGCGAACATCGGAAACTCCGCCGTTACGTCAAGCATTGAGGAGGAAGTTGAGAAAGCTGTGTGGGCGTGCAGATGGGGAGCCGACACCATAATGGACCTCTCAACCGGGGATAATATCCACGAGACCAGGGAGTGGATAATAAGAAATTCTCCGGTCCCCGTGGGAACCGTTCCCATATACCAGGCCCTTGAGAAGACTAACGGAAAGCCGGAGGAACTTACCTGGGAGATTTTCAGGGATACCCTGATAGAGCAGGCGGAGCAGGGAGTTGACTACTTCACCATACACGCGGGAGTGCTCCTTCGCTACATCCCCCTTACAGCGGACAGGGTTACCGGGATAGTTTCAAGAGGCGGGTCGATAATGGCCAAGTGGTGTCTCTCACATCACAGGGAAAGTTTTCTCTACACCAATTTCGAAGAAATCTGCGAGATAATGAAGGCTTACGACATAGCGTTTTCCCTTGGCGACGGTCTCCGGCCTGGCTCCATAGCCGACGCGAACGACGCCGCGCAGTTCGCCGAGCTTGACACCCTCGGGGAACTTACCCAGATAGCCTGGAAACATGATGTTCAGGTCATGATAGAAGGTCCGGGGCACATTCCCATGCAGATGATACGGGAGAACGTGACCAAGCAGCTTGAGATATGCGGAGAGGCTCCCTTCTACACTCTTGGGCCCCTGACTACGGATATAGCGCCCGGTTACGACCATATAACTTCCGCCATAGGGGCGGCGATGATAGGCTGGTATGGAACTGCAATGCTCTGTTACGTCACGCCGAAGGAGCACCTCGGTCTTCCAAACAAAAAGGACGTTAAGGATGGGGTTATAACCTACAAGATCGCCGCGCATGCCGCTGATCTCGCCAAGGGTCATCCAACGGCGCAGCTTCGTGATAACGTGCTGAGCAAGGCCAGGTTTGAGTTCCGGTGGAATGACCAGTTCAATCTTTCTTTTGACCCGGATACGGCGCGTGAGTTTCACGACGAAACCCTCCCCGCCGAAGGTGCCAAGGTTGCGCATTTCTGCTCCATGTGTGGTCCTAAATTCTGCTCGATGAAAATCACGCAGGATATAAGGGATTACGCGAGGGAGCAGGGTCTCTCAGAAATGGACGCAGTTCAGAAGGGGCTTGATTCCAAGGCGAAGGAGTTTGAGGAGAAGGGGAAAGAGATATACGTTGAGCGTCCGGATTAAGCTGTCTGGCAACTGTGTGAATAGTGACAAGGCTGTCTTTTTTTTAACGGCAGGTCGGCAAGGATGTTGTTATGGACGATGTCTTCACAGTTGAAGCCAGGTGGTATGAAGATATGTGGGTTGCGACCAGTGATGATATACCTGGATTAGCGGTTGAAGCATGCGACCTGAACGAACTCTGCGGTCTTCTAAGGGTGATTATCCCTGAATTGCTGGAGGAGAATTCTCATCTTGTTGAGCAGAGGAACCTGCCGGTTATTTTTACCTCAGTCAGTAATTGACGTTGGAACAGTATAATGATCTTCCTCAACTGATTGAACTTGTTAAACCGCTTGTCGCGCCGGATGAGAATTAAATGCGGCCTGAATTTTTTAATCGTTATCCAAACTAACTGATTGCACGCACTGAATCGGCAACAGTAGATGCTGTTGACTGCAAGCGCAGAACCCCATTGCATACGACATCTTTTCCTGCCAACAGCGTGACATGAAAACCATCGTTTTTTATGGTAATATCTAGCATGGGAGGCGGCAGAAATGTGGCTGATATCCAACTGCTCCGTTATGGAATGTGGTGCACTTTGCCGCGCGTCCGCATCTCTGTTGCAGAGTACGATAGGTGTTTGGATCTGACCACCGGAACAGGGCCTGTCTTGTGATTAAATCACCAGTGAAAAAGTGCCCGTACACTCTGCCGCATCCCTTATATATCTGTATGATATTACGAAAGGAAAGTCGGACTCAGCAAGTTCAGTCCGACTGTACGTTCATACTGCAGGGCGGCTTTTCTTAAGCCCAAGAGCATTTAGCCGTATGGAGTCTTGATGAACAATATCTCATGGGAGAGGCCGTGCGATGGGATATATGATTCTGCTTGTGGCGGTGTTTGCTGTTTATGCGTGTTTATCAGTACCACCGGGCAATCGTCTTCCTTACTGGGCGAAGGCTGTAATTCTGTATGTGGCTACAATGACCGCAGGCACCCTGATGAGCGGAAAATTTGATGAGTGGACTCCGGGCAGTGATGACATTTTGATTGGCTGTTGAAGCATCCAACCAGAACGGGCGTTTTTAATAGTGAACAACGAAAAACCTTTCCGTGGAAGCCTTTTCTCTCACGATTTTCCTATGAGCGCAAAACTTAGTTAGATTTTCCTAACGTATTGAAAACACTTGATTTACAGATGATACATTATACCACATCAAACATGTCAGAAGCCACGTTCTGTCCAAATTCCTTCTAAAAACCCCTGTTTTCGATCAAAATATACTGAATCCTCTGGTTTTATCGGGCGAAGTCCTATATAGCATACTGTTTAGACATGTACTATATAGCAACCAGGAAGGAGGTCTATATGCTCTCAATCACAGACTCGGCCAAAGCGCTGCGAGCCTGCTTTAAAAAAAACCGTGTCGCCACTCTGCCGGAACTCTTGAAGATACTGAAAACATCTTCACGCATCAGTGTCTACAACCGTTTGAATGCTCTTGGATATCTCTCAAGCTATTCGCACAACGGAATCTATTACACTCTGAGCGATATTCCGGTTTTTGATGAAGCTGGTTTATGGCAGTATGACGGCATAGGTTTTTCCAAAGCCGGCAATCTCAAGGCCACCATAGCGACACTGGTACATCGTTCTCCCGCCGGATACACACTCAATGAGTTGGAGAAGCAGTTAAATGTACGAGTGCAGAATGCGCCTCTGTATCTGGTACGTGAGGAGAAGATTACGCGGGAGATTTCAGGGGGCGTCTATCTGTATCTCAGCGCCAAGAGGGAGCGGTGTGAAGAACAGAAGGCGGCACGGTATCAGTTTCGCATTCCCGGTGGGGAACAGTTGCCGGGGTGGCTGGTTATTGACGTATTGACCACCGCTATAAGAGAGTACAAGCTGGATATGGACAGCGCTTCCATTGTAAAGTCGCTTGGGGACAGAGGACGCTATGTGACACTGGCTCAAGTCAAGCAGGTTCTTTCTGTGTTTACGGAAAAAAAAACGACGCTTCATACCTGATTGAACAATTGCGTCGTATGATTGACGCTTACGCTGCGGGGTTGAGCATTCGCAATCTGTTTCCCGAAACCCCGGAGCTTGAATTTCAACCTGACGCGGTGGTTTGTCCATGCGGCGGCGCATTGAAAGCTTACAAGACCCAAAGACGCACGGTGGTCACTATGGACATCGGCGAGTTTCAAGCTGTTTTGAATTGCCGGTACTGTCCTGAGTGTCACAAGGTGTTCAGACCCGATGAACTTGATCGTCTCGTTGCCCCGCATTGCAAGTTCGGATTTGACGTGATTGAATATATCGGGCGGGCGCGTTTTGAACGTTCTCAAAGTCAGCAAGCTATTCAGTGTGAGTTAAAGGCTCGTCATATTGATATCTCGCTGCGCGAGATAGAAGTCCTGTGTCGGCGGTTCATCGTATACCTCGGCCATGCGCACCGCAACAGCCAGTCATCGTTGAGACAGTTTATGGAAGCATCAAGTGGCGGCTATATCCTGCACCTCGACGGCACATGCGAAGGCGGCAGTCCGCATTTGATGTGTTGTATTGACGGATTATCGGGTCTTGTGCTCGGAGGTGTTAAAATCCCCTCGGAGAATTCAGCGGGAATCATTCCTTTCCTCCGGGGAATCAAGAGCGCTTACGGAGACCCGGTTTGTCTGGTGCATGATATGGGCGGCGCTATTATCAAGGCGGTTCAAGAAGTCTTCCCTGATGTTCCCGACACTATATGTCATTTTCATTTTTTAAGAGATATAGGCAAAGATTTGTTGAGTGGCCCGTATGATAGAGTACGGCGCAAAATGCGGGGATACAATGTGAGTGGAACTCTGCGTAAGATGATAAGAGAGTTAAAAGCGGAGATTGACTGTAATCCTGTAGACGCGGACTTCCTGTGTTTTATCAAGCCTAAATTTTATGTATAGAGCGAATTTCTTTTTTTAAGATTCCTCCTCGATTTTTCCTGTTCTTTTTTTATTTTTTTTGTCTCTCTTTTTTCTCGACGATTTCATTTCTCTCTGGTCTCCGTTTACGCTGCAATATCCCCCAAAGGTTTCCTGAACTCCTTGTCGAACAGCTCTCCTTTTTTCAGGAGAGCGCACACTACAGATAAAAGACGATCGCATACAGTACGAACAGATCTGCTGTAACTATGACCTCTCGCCCGAAGCTCTTTGTACTTGGCCTTGCTCACCGGATCGTGGATTGCAGCTGACCCTCCCAGAACATGAAACGCGTTGAAGAGGCTCTCGCATACCGCTCTTCGCATGATAACCTGCTTTGCCTTGCCCGACTGTTTTGTTACCGGGGCCATACCTCCAAGACATCGAAGCGCTTTAATGTCTCTGCTACGTACAAGATCCCAGGCCTCTGCGATAATAGCAGCAAGCACTACAGGCCCCACTCCTGTAATGGATCTGAGTATCTCAATATCGGTTGGCCCTTCTCCCTCAGCCTTGAGCTTTGAGTTCATGGTCTCGATCACTTTGCTGATGTACTCTTCAGTCTCCTTTATCTGGCGGTCTATCACTCTCATGCGTTCAATTATCATCCTTATGTGCCGAACGCAGCTCTCGGTGGTTGCTTCGCTCACTTTTATCTTCTCTGCGCGCAGTATGCTGAGTACTTTCTCCGCGCCGATACTTTTTACTTTGTTGCGTTTGAGAAGATTCTTTACCCTTGAGACTCTTTTTCTTTTTGTCGAGTCAGGACAGGGCATAATCTCCCATAATTCCAGGTGCCATGGGGCTACCTTTTTGTCCATAAGCTCTCCGAACTGGGGATAATACCTGACGAGAAGTCCGCGGAAACGGTTTACGTAACGGGTGCGTTCCGCGACAAGTTCCTCTCTGGTTCTGTTGAGTTCCCGCAGCTCTATTACATCAGGGTCCTGAGGCTCAATGCAGCGGAAGTTGGGACGATCCGTTCTGAGCGCCGAGGCAAGTACCATGGCGTCTCTTCTGTCATCCTTGGCTCCAGAGACACAGAATCTGTCTCTGAATCGGTCAAGCTGCTTCGGATTTATTGAATAAACCCAAAAGCCCTGCTCAAGGAGACTTTCCACGACAGGGCCGTGGTTCACCTCTATGGCCACGGCTATACCGCAGGCCTCAGAGGCTGAGGTCTTCATCAACCACTGTGCCATTTCCAAAAGGCCGCTTCCTGAGTGCTTGAAGCTTCTCTCTCCGATAACGGAACCTTCGTGATCAACGACGCAGACCTGGTGGAAATTCCTTCCCCAGTCTACGCCTGCAAAAAATAAAGATTCTTGATTCTTCATGTAAACTAATACCTCCTATAAATTCGGGTTAGCCGTGATGTTTGTCAGGTCCAGTACTGGTGCTCTATGGCACGAATTTCCTGTTGGACATTTATCACGGTGCAGCCTGACCGAGGCGCTTGTCCGCACAAGGTGCTCTTTGGCGCAGGATGGTAAAGGCTGCTCTCGGTCAGGCAACCCGTGATATAAATTAAACTTGTTTTTCTCGCTCGACAAAAGTACTGAACTGCTTTACTCCACTTCGCTGTCAGCGAAGTGAAACGCCCGCGTCGCAGAGCTGAAATCCACACACCATGCGTCTCTTATGGAAAGCGCGCGACGCTTCGAGTCGGCTTGGGGACCCAAAATGCCCGATTTACGTCCGAAGTCCCCTGATCTCTGAAAAAAATGTCCATTTAAACGCCCTGTGGCGCGCGACCGTGAGTGTCCGAGGGGTAGAGGGCGGGTTGTTTTCGGGTTCTGAGGGCTGATATTCCGCTCAGAACCCGAGCCGCCATCCTCTATAGAGCGACGAATCGTTGGCAACCCTGAGTTCTTTGAATGACTCCGAGGACTCTCTGTCTTTTACCAAGTCTGAATTGTCTCTTTATGTTTCCTCCTTTGTGTTCTGCTCCTTTGGGTTTGATCCGCGAGTTATGTGGCGACATCCGGGGTCAGTCGTGATGTTTGTCGGACCCAGTACTGGTGCTCGGTGGCACAAACTTCCTATTGGACATTTGTCACGGCGTTTAATCGACGCGCTGGTCTGAACTTCGTTGTGTTGCGCAGTAAGACGCAAGACAACTTCCGGTCAAAAAACACGTGAATCAATCAAATTTGTTTTTTTCGCTTGATTCAAGCTTTATAAAAAGTACTGGATGGTTTGCTTCTTTATCTGAAGACGAGTGATGAGAAGCGCGCAGAGATGAATCTGTCAGCAATTGTGTGGGCCTATATGCTCGCGGCGTGGATTGTGGAGGCTAAAAGCCAGTCAGACGGTTTAGGATTTCCATTTGACCGACCTCATCTCAACGTTTACCGGCGGCTGGTGTTGGCTTATCCGGCTCTGGAAAGACTCAAGACACAAATGTCCGAATCTGTGGCGCGCAAGGTAATTCTTTCACCCCTGCGCAGAGCGCTTAATGATTCTGTTCTGTTGGACAAGAGCGTGATGATGGAAGAAAGAACAGATGTATTTGACCGGCTTCGCGACGCGATGCGAATTGCTTTGCCGGACAGCAGCAGTGGACTTAACGATACGGGTGAAACGAATATGCGAACAATAAGACAAGGAGTAACCGCGTTTCGTAATGATGAGCAGATTAAGCGTCTTGGGGCTAAAGATAAGGATTACGCAAAGATGGTCAAGCAGATTGACAAATACTGGGGCAGGCTTTTTACAGAACCTCTGATTGTGAACTGTGACAGGGGCACAATTGAGATTCAACCGCAGCGTACCAACAACCTGATGGACTTCCTGTGTTTTATCAAGCTTAAATTTTATGTATAGAGCGAATTTCTTTTTTTAAGATTCCTCCTCAATTTTCTCTGTTCTTTTTTTTGTTTCTCTCTTTTTTTTCGACGATTCCATTTCTGTCTGATCTACGTTTGCGCTGCAATATCCCCCAAGGGTCTCCTGAACTCTTTGTCGAACAACTCTCCTTTTTTCAGGAGAGCGCAGGCAACCGATAAAAGACGATCGCATACAGTACGAACAGATCTGCTGTAACTATGACCTTCTGCCCGAAGCTCTTTGTACTTGGCCTTGCTCACCGGATCGTGGATTGCAGCTGACCCTCCCAGAACATGAAACGCATTGCATAGGCTCTCGGATACCGCTCTTCGCATGATAACCTGCTTTGACTTGCCCGACTGTTTTGTTACCGGGGCCACACCTCCAAGACATCGAAGCGCTTTGATGTCTCTGCTACGTACAATATCCCAGGCCGAGGCAATTATAGCCGTAAGCACTACAGGACCCACGCCTGTAATGGACATGAGTATCTCAATATCGGTTGGCCCTTCTCCCTCAGCCTTGAGCTTTGAGTTCATGGTCTCGATCACTTTGCTGATGTACTCTTCAGTCTCCTTTATCTGGCGGTCTATCACTTTCATGCGTTCAATTATCATCTTTATGTGCCGAACGCAGCTCTCGGTGGTTGCTTCGCTCACTTTTATCTTCTCTGCGCGCAGTATACTGAGTACTTTCTCCGCGCCGATACTTTTTACTTTGTTGCGTTTGAGAAGACTCTTTACCCTTGAGACTCTTTTTCTTTTTGTCGAGTCAGGACAGGGCATAATCTCCCATAATTCCAGGTGCCATGGGGCTACCTTTTTGTCCATAAGCTCTCCGAACTGGGGATAATACCTGACGAGAAGTCCGCGGAAACGGTTTACGTAACGTGTGCGTTCCGCGACGAGTTCCTCTCTGGTTCTGTTGAGTTCCCGCAGCTCTATTACATCAGGGTCCTGAGGCTCAATGCAGCGGAAGTGGGGACGATCCGTTCTGAGCGCCGAGGCAAGCACCATGGCGTCTCTTCTGTCATCCTTGGCTCCAGAGACACAGAATCTGTCTCTGAATCGGTCAAGCTGCTTCGGATTTATTGAATAAACCCAAAAGCCCTGCTCAAGGAGACTTTCCACGACAGGGCCGTGGTTCACCTCTATGGCCACGGCTATACCGCAGGCCTCAGAGGCTGAGGTCTTCATCAACCACTGTGCCATTTCCAAAAGGCCGGCACCTGAGTGCTTGAAGCTTCTCTCTCCGATAACGGAACCTTCGTGATCAACGACGCAGACCTGGTGGAAATTCCTTCCCCAGTCTACGCCAGCAAAAAATAAAGATTCTTGATTCTTCATGTAAACTAATACCTCCTAATATATTCGGGTTAGCCGTGATGTTTGTCAGGTCCAGTACTGGTGCTCGGTGGCACAAATTTCCTGTTGGACATTTATCACGGTGGAGCCTGACCGAGGCGCTTGTCCATCAAAGGCGCTCTTTGGCGCAGAGCAATATAGGCTGCTCTCGGTCAGGCAACCCGTGATATAAATTAAACTTGTTTTTTCTCGCTCGACAAAAGTACTGAACGCCCGCGCCGCAGAGCTGAAATCCGCACACCATGCGTCTCTTAGCGAAAGCGCGTGCAACGCTTCGAGTCGGCTTGGGGACCCAAAATGCCCGATTTATCCCCCGATCTCTGAAAAAATGTCCATTTAAACGCCCTGTGGCGCGCGACCGTGAGTGTCCGAGGGGTAGAGGTCGGGTCGTTTTCGGGTTCTGAGGGCTGATATTCCGCTCAGAATCCGAGTCGCCATCCTCTATAGAGCGACGAATCGTTGGCAACCCTGAGTTCTTTGAGCGACTCCGAGGACTCTGTGTCTTTTATCAAGTCTGAATTGTTTCTTTATGTTTCCTCCTTTGAGTTCTGCTGCTTTCAGTTTGATCCGCGAGTTATGTGGCGACATCCGGGGTCAGTCGTGATGTTTGTCGGACCCAGTACTGGTGCTCGGTGGCACGAACTTCCTATTGGACATTTGTCACGGCGTTTAATTGACGCGCCGGTCTGACTTCGTTATATTGCGCAGAAGACGCAAGACAACTTCCGGTCAGAAAACACGTGAATCAATCAAATTTATCTTTTTGTTTTTTTTCGCTTGATTCAAGCTTTGTAAAAGGTACTGGAGCAATTCTTTCGAGGAGTGAAACGCGATGAGCGCAGGAAGGGGGGCAACTGCTCACTGGAACGTACATTGACCACCATGGCCGAAGATATGCCGTTTACCAGGAATCTTAAGAATCCGGATTACTTTGGGATTATTCTCAAAGGAGAGGAAACCCTGGCGAAGAGTTTCGCCAATCTTGACGGGCAAGTTGTCAGGAAGGGAGTGGAAGATACGAAAAAAGCCGTGCAAAAGTATCCCGGAAACATGAGAAAAATCTTCAATATCCCGGACCTTCCGACCCGGCTGAGTCACTTTCCATACTCCAATCCCGGCAAAGAAAAACCGGAATCTAACCAAACTTTGCACCCATAGAGATTTTCTTAGTCAGTCTATAAGAGAACTGCCTGACTGGAAAGACCTTGATTCTGATTCGGTAGACAGCTTTTACGAATCCCTCAGGGAGATATTAAGCAGGTTTCCTGTCGGACAGAAACCCAATGAAAGCCAGACGGAAACTGATCTGATCTGGCCCGTACTCAAGCTCCTTGGTTGGAACTCAAGCCTGAGACAACAGAATCTTGCCGCGGTGGGAAGGCATGATGTTCCCGACGGTCTTCTGTTTGCGGATGAAGCGGACAAGGAGCAGGCCAACGGCTTCGCTGAAGAATGGAAGCGTTACCAGTTCGGTCTCGCCGTGGTTGAATGTAAACGCTGGCTTCGTCCCCTTGATCGCAGGTCGGGAACTCCAGGCGAAGTGACAGCCCCCTCAACCCAGATGCTTCGCTATCTGAGGCGTGTGGACGATGTAACTGAAGGAAAGCTCCGGTGGGGCATTCTGACAAATGGCGCGAGATGGCGACTTTACTATCAGGGCGCACGGTCAGTCTCAGAACAGTTCCTGGAGATTGACCTCGGGCGGATTCTGAATGTTTACGATAAGGGCGTTAGTTCTTCCGCTATCTCTGAGTCCGAACGTCGCCACTGGCTTGCAGTGTTTATTCTCATTTTCAGGTGCGAGGCCTTTATTCCCGGACCTTCCGATCCCCGCACCTTCCACCAGCGCTCCATTGAAAAAAGCAGGTTTTATGAAGAACGCGTGGCCAGCAGCCTTTCCGAACTGGTTTTCAGAGAAGTTTTTCCGGATCTTGCCCGCGCCATGTCTGCTGCCGCCCCGGAAGCTCCCTTGGCGCAGGTGCGAGACGCCGCTTTGATATTTCTTTACCGTCTTCTTTTCATACTGTACGCGGAAGATCGAGATCTGCTTCCGGTTAACGATAAGCGCTATGATGATTACGCCCTGAGGGGCAAGGTGCGCCTCGACGTCGGACGTCGCAAGGACCAGAACGATATTTTTTCCGAAAAAGCGGCACGTTACTGGAGTGCGGTTGATGACCTGTGTCTGGCTATGGATGAAGGCGACACCTCAATAGGTCTGCCTCCTTACAATGGAGGTCTTTTTGACCGCGAGGCTACGCCGCTTCTTGAAGAGATCAAACTCAGCGACAGGGTTATAGCTGATCTGATTGACGCGCTTTCCTTTGAACGTACCGAAGCCGGGCGAAGTTATATCAACTACCGCGATCTTGGGGTACAGCAGCTGGGATCCATATACGAACGCCTGCTTGAATACGAGCTTGCTCGCGAAAACGGAGAAGTGGTTGTTCGCCCGAATATTTTCGCGAGAAAAGACTCGGGAAGTTACTACACCCCCGATGATCTGGTCGGTCTCATAGTAAAGGAAACGGTTGAACCACTTGTGCGAAGACAGATGGATGAATTTGAGTCCAGAGCCGGGGAACTTGCGGAAAGTGAATTGCCAGAGGATATCATGCTCGGGTCTCTTAAAGAATCTGACCCGGCGGAGCGTCTGCTTGAGCTTAAAATCTGTGATCCCGCCATGGGTTCAGGGCATTTTCTTGTATGTCTTGTTGATTTTCTTGCCGACAGCGTAATATCGGCTATGGCCGACGCGGAAGCCCTTGTGGAGAATTACGTCTCTCCTTTAAACGAGCGGATTGAACGGATCCGCAACAGAATCATTGCAAACGCGCAAAACAGAAACTGGACTGTTGACTATGAGCATTTCGAAGATCGCAACGTGATAAGACGCATGGTGCTCAAACGCTGCGTTTACGGGGTTGACAGAAATCCCATGGCTGTTGAGCTTGCCAAGGTTTCTCTCTGGCTCCACACGTTTACCCCCGCCGCGCCCCTTAATTTCATTGATCACCACCTGCGCTGCGGTAACAGCCTGTTCGGCACGTGGGTTAAGGAAGGGCTTAAAAAAGCCAAGGATAATGGAGGACATCTTCTGCTTGGAGAACGGCTGAATCAGGCGGAAAGCACCGCGGCACATATGCAGATAGTTGAGGGTCTGACCGATGAAGAGATATCAGAGGCTCATCGCTCCGCCGATATATTCAGGGGAATAAAGAGAGATACAGCACCTCTTGATTCCTTTCTCTCGCTCATACATGCCTTTGACTGGCTGGATATAAAGGACTGTGAAGACAAAGAGGCTCTTAATGCTTTTCTTGTGGGCACGCTGGGTGACCCTGTCGACATCGCCCTCGGCAAAAGCGATATCAAAAGAGATATCGAAAACGGGAAGACTCAATCCGAGCGTTTTACGGAACTTTTCCGAAAAGCCCGGGAACTGATAGCAGAAGAGCGTTTCTGCAATTGGCAGGTGATGTTCCCTGGAGTGTGGTCTGACTGGGACAGTTTTGGACTGCACGGCGGTTTTGACGCTGTAATAGGCAATCCGCCCTGGGACAGGATAAAGCTGCAGCAGGTTGAGTGGTTCGCGGCTCGGCATCCCGAGATTGCCCACGCGCCGCGCGCCGCGGACAGGAAGCGCATGATTGCCGAGCTTCGGCTTCAGGAAGATCCTATTGTGGAAGATTTTGACAGGGCAAAACAGCGGGCGGAACAGACGGCCCGCGTAGCCAGAGCCTGCGGAGACTATCCTCTCCTCTCCGGCGGAGATATCAATCTCTACTCTCTTTTCGTTGAACGCGCTATGAAGATTGTAAAGCCTGACGGAGTGGTAGGCCTTCTTGTTCCCTCAGGCATTGCATCTGACAGGACTTCGGCGAGGTTTTTTAAGAAAGTGGCAACTGAAGGCAGATTGAAAGTGCTATACGACTTTGAGAATAGACGAACGCGCTTCAAGGTTTCACCATTTTTTCCGGATGTTGATGGTCGCTTCAAGTTTTGTATCGCGGTTCTCAGCCCATCGCTGGTTGCTGAGCCCACTCAGTGTGCTTTTTTCCTTCAGGACATATCCGAACTTGAAAATCCCGAGCGTTGTTTCCCCATTACTTCTGAGGAACTTGCCCTCATTAATCCAAACACAGGCACAATGCCGATTTTCCGGTCAAAAAGAGACGCGGAGATCACCAGAGAAATCTACAAGCGTACGCCTGTTCTGGTTGACCGGTCAAGCGGAGAAGAAGTGAAAACATGGCCGGTGAAATACATTCGTATGTTTGATATGACTAATGACTCGGGGCTTTTCCGTACGCGCAAAGAGCTTGAGGAAAAAGAAAAAGCCTATCCGATTGGAGGCAACAGGTTCGGCAGTCCGAAGGGGGAGTGGGTTCCGCTTTATGTCGGTCGTATGATCCACCAGTTTGACCATAGAGCAGGTTCTGTAGAAATAAACCCGGAAAATCTCCACAATGCTGCGTTAAGTGGAGATATATCACCGGCACAAAAAGCGGATCCAGATTTTGTTCCCACACCGCAATATTGGGTTCCTGCGGATAAGGTGTCTTTTCCTCATGGTTTGGAGTGGGTCATAGCATTTCGTGACATAGCAAGACCAACGGATGTCAGGACGATGATTGCTACTGTTGTTCCTTTTGTCGGATTAGGGAACACAATTCCGATTTTAACTGGAGACTATCTAAACACTTATTGCCGATTGACACCTTGTCTTATAGGCAATTTTAACTCGACTCTTCTCGATTATGTCGTACGTCAAAAAGTTCAAGGCACCCACTTGAACTGGTACATAGTTGAGCAGTTGCCTGTGATTTCTCCAGATAAGCATGAGACTGTCCGCTTTGGTCCAAAAACAGCCGGAGAAATTGTACGTGAAGCCGTTTTGGAACTTGTCTATACTGCTCACGATATGGCGCCGTTTGCACGTGACATGGGATATGTCGATGAAAATGGAGAAGTCAAACCACCGTTTCTCTGGGACGAGGGAAGGCGGTTAAGGCTTCGCGCAAAGCTTGACGCGGTGTTTTTCCATCTTTACGGGGTCACTGACCGTAGCGATGTGCGTTATGTTTTTTCTACTTTTCCGATAGTGGAGGCTCAGGAAACCAAAGCTTACGGTTCCTATCGGTCCTGCGAGATCTGCCTTGCTTACATGAACGTTCTTGAGTCAGGAAACCCTGACGCGGATGTAAGTTTATAAAGTACGAATTTCGGGGGACTTTCAGTCCCGCTTATTCAATCCCGCTGTATAAAGGCAGTTCATGTTGCTGCGCCGGTTCAAGCCAGATATACCTACGCGGCCCCTTTCCTTTCACTTTTTTCACCTTTTCTTCCCTTGCAGCTTTATCAAGTGCTCTCTCAAGGGTGATTCTGGCTACGGGAATTTTTTCATTCATCAGAGTAAGTTTACATGGAGTTCCCGAGCATGTGGTGCGGATTCTCTCAAGCAGCGCTTCATAGTTTTCAAGCGTGGGGTCTATCCAGAGGTATCTTTGTGGTCTGGGAATTTTTTTAATTTTTCCCTCATATTCCGCCCGACTCATATGGATGCGGAAATGAAACTCGCTTGCGGGAATTCCTTCTTTAAGTTCGTCGGTTCCGCGGGCGATGTCAGAGCACATGTCCCTGAGTCTTTCGAGGAACGCCTCGTAGCGAATTAGTTCCCAGTTTATCCACAAGTACCTCCTCGGTCTTTCGATCTTCTTGATTTTCTCTTCCTGCTCGGCCTGCCACAGGAACTTGTAGAGCTGCTTGTTGGATATGGAGATATTCTCACCGAGTTCGGCCGGTTTGCGCGCGGTGTCCGAGCACAGGTTCTTGAGATCGCCGAGAAAGTCGCCATAGTTTTCGAATTCGGGGTTGCCCCTTATGTCTGGGGCGAAGAGCGAAGGGAAGTCAAGCTCTTTTATTTTCCAGGGGACGGGAGAAGCTCCTTCGTTCTCAAGACAAGCGTTTCCTGATGACTGGTTGGGATTATTCCTGACCCAGAACCTTCGCCCGTTTCTGAGATTCTCAATTGCGCTGTTCCACGTTTCGCCCGTGCCGTTTTCGGAGTGGACTACGAATGAAGAGTGGGCCAGACCGAAGATAATGCGGTTTCGCTCCATTGAGCCTGAAATGCTCAACTCCGCGTCAGGATTGCGGTGAGAGAGAATAAGCAGCAGGCCCCGCTTCAGGTACCTCTCGTGTTTTTCGTTGAGACAGATTCTTCTGAGGTTGCCGGGCACAACCCAGATAGCGTGTCCGCCCGCACGAATCGTTGCGAAGGTTGCTTCCTTCTCTATTCTGCTGACCCCGCGTGATACCACGCAGCAGCCGTGCCTTGCGGATGTTTTCCCGAGCGCCGCTGCATAATTCAGGTTTTTTCCGCTTGCCTTACTGGAACCGAATACTGCGAGTTTTTTGTATTTGTAATCAAGCAGGCGGACATCTCCGCATGCAAACAGTACCGGGGGTGCATTTTCACGGAGCCTTATTCTGACAGTTTTGGGATAGTGAAAGTCCGCACTGGTGATATACCGGATAAATGCATCATCCCATTCTAAGAAGTTCGTGGGCAGGTCGCGGTCAAGCAGTGATTCAACTCGTTGTGGCGTAACTGTTTCGTCATCAAAGTACGAAATTATCCGCGCGGCACTTCCTTCCAGCAGGATTCCCGGAGGAAGATCTTCTGACAAAAGCCAATCGAAAAGGCGGTTCCACTCAACCGTGGTCAGGGGTTTCGGATATTCGCTCCCGCCCCCTGGGAAACTGGTGGTCAGAAGCAACGCAACTTTCGTGTCGAATTTCAGATAAATAGACATATGCCAGCAGACCGGGAGTTTGAGAGAGCAGGTCTTTTCTCTTTGCAATATACATTTAGTATTACCGCTAGTATTACCGCAGACCGAGGGAAAGGAAACTCACCGCTCGACACGCGCCGCTGGACATCTGAAATAGTTTTTTTCAGTTCCTCATAGCTGTATTTGACGGGCGAGAGTTTCTTTAGGGAACTAAGGCTGATGATTTTTTAATCCTGCTGTTTCCGGTCAAGTGTCTCCGTTGGGATGACATGAAAATCCCATTTGCTTGTATCAAGCAAGGTACAGTGTTGTCTTCACAGTTGAGGTTGAAGCCAAGTTGTATGATACATAGGGTTAGATGACTTCTTAAGAATTCAAGTTGTATCCCAAGTGTTCTACTCTGACATCACCCCAGCATTCCTTCAGATATTCCGCCACAAGACGCCTGTGGCAATAATGAGGTTCATCCTCGCTGCACAGCAAACACGCATCTTCAAAGATTTCCGGGTTAATCTTGTTTTCAATCTGACGTTCCGCTATGAGGGCAACAAAGCGGCGCTCATAGTCGTCCCAACCTATATGCTTTTTCTTGTAAGCGTCAAGCATTTCTTTTGTCGGTGCAAGAATCGGAAAGTGAATATAGTCAATGGAGCAGAGCCGGTCCAGAAAATATGCAAGGTCGTTTTTCTTCGCAAATCCCGCTAGCTGGGATACGTTGTTCAGACGTACATCAACTAAGCGTGTAACCCTCGCCTGCAACAAGGTTTCAAAAAAGCTTTGGGCGCTCTTTTTGGTGAAACCGATGGTAAGAATTCTCATGATTGAACCTCCTGCGCTTCACGAGCGGACTCTTCTCTGGAATAGGCGATGCGCTGTTCCCTCGCATCGTACGCTTCATCCATAAGCTGCTCCTCAGTAAGAAATATATCCCGTTGTCTGGCTGCTCCCAGTTGTTCCAACAAGCGTTTCATAACCACGCTGTGTGAGTCTATCTGTCCGTCGGCCAGAATGTGTGCGACATCCGACCCCACTCTGATCAACTCACGCGCAACGAGAATCGTTCTGTGGCAGTCAATCGGATCTTTCTCCGCACACATTAAAGCAATAATCTTGTGTCTGCTGCCGCTACGAATCCGTTCTATTCCTTCCTTGAACAGCTTGGTCTTAGCAAGCAACCTGTACTTCACCCTGCCATCTTCATAACATTCAGGATCATCAGTTCGAGCTCCGAGCTCCCTGCCGAGGAAAACATACGTAATTCCGTGTTTTTTTAGGGAGTCAATCAGGCGTTCGCGATTGAACTGCGGCTGCCAACTGCTATATGGTACAGACCTGACATCCGCAACCGCCTCTATACAGTGCCGTTTTAAAAGCGAAATCCAACTCTCAATTTCGTGAGTCGAGTGGCCTATGGTGTATATCGTTTGGTTTTTAATAGATTCCGTCATCTTGGTCTCTTCATTGCCGCGGCGACTAGTACAGCGTATCGCTGTTATCTTTACAGTTTTAAGCTATTTCCAGATCAAACTTCTTCCACCTGTGCACAACAGGGTCAGCATTAATTTCTTCTATACCTTTGAGTATCCGCTCTTTTAACTCAGACTTGCTCGTCACCCGAATGTGTCGTAAAAAACTACGAGCCATCTTTGAGAATGCTGTCTCCACCAGATTCAACCACGACCCATGCTTCGGAGTGTGCACATATATAAACCTCCCCGGCCTCGTACCAAGATACCTCATCGTCTCTTTCGATACATGAGAAGAATGATTGTCCAGTACCACTCGTATCGTGCTTTCCTTCGGATAATATTCGTCAAGCTCTTTTAAGAGTTCTATAAACTCCCTGCTTCGATGACGATCCCTCACCTTCGCTATTATCTTTCCGTCGTGCAGATCCAACGCCGCAAGCAACGACACCGTGCCAAGCCTCTTGTACTCATAGTCTCTCCCTACTTCCCCATACTCACCCGGCTTCGGAGGCAAATCAGGCGCTACATTCGCTATAGCTTGTATCCCCGGCTTCTCATCAACTGACACAGTTATCATATCAGGCCTTTGCTCCAGCTCCCCTGACTGCGCATTCTGGATGTTAACCTCCTGATATACCATCAAAACCTCTTCCATCTTCCTCTCAAACTCCTCGTCCCTGCGCTCAAGATAATATCGTATCTTGTGAGGCTTTATCTTCGCTTGGTTCAATATCCTCCATACCGTGGCCTTCGATGCTCTTGACAATGATTCGTATCCCTTCTCAACCGCATTCCCCTTAATGTATTTTGCAAGTGCACTGTACGACCACACTTCCGCCGCAAAACCATGTTCTTTGGGCTTTGTACACGCAACGCTAATCACCCAGGCTTTGGCGTCATCACTTATTACGGGTTCTGTTCCGTGATAAGCGTCCCTAAGCCCTGCCTCTACCCCTTTGGCCAAAGCTTTATCAATGCACTTGTATATTGTAGGCCTTGAAACATTCAGCTTGCGCTGTATGGAAACTATCGTGTTCCCTTCTGAGTAGCATAACAGTATCGAAGCCCTCTGTACTTCTCGCTGAGGAAGCTTCTTTGAACGGCTTATTGTTAGAAGCTTCTGTTTTTCTTCTTCACTCAAAACAAGTTCCGGACGCTTGCTTCTTGTTGGCATGGTTACACCTTCCTATGAAATTTAGTATATCATAAGTGTAACCAGACTTGTTTTATACGTAAATGAATAAGTGAAACGCTATACTAGCTTATAGCAGTTTTCGTTAAACGGTTCGCCCAAGCTTACAGTCAAGTAGCATTCGTCAAGATCATAAGTGCCGTCTTCGCGCGCGAGATAGTACCGCTCGATATCGGGATCAGTAACCCACAAGGCATAATCGAGATAGATTCCGATCAGTTCAAGAGTTTCGTATGGGTTATCATAGTTTTTCCCTGATACTGCGCTCTATGCTCTCAATTGTCTTTTTCAGGTCAGCGTATTGACACTCGTAAGGTTTGAGTTTTTTGAGGGGATTGAGTCGAATGTTTTTCTGCTCGGAAACTTCCCGGTCAAGTACCTCCGTTGGAAGAACATAAAAATCCCACTTGCTTGTATCAAGGGGGTGAAGAGGTTTTTTCCCCTTGAAAAGGCAGAACACATAGATATCAGCCCAACGCTTGACGCCTTCTCTGAACTCTCCAGTTTCGGCGTTCCAGCTTCTGTGAGGAGCAATGCCGAACTCGATAACTGAGGGTTTGGATTGTTCCCACGACTGCACGTACGCGGAACTTTTGACTTGAATGGTGGTGCCGGATGCCATGCTGACATCAGATTCATCCCACTCTCTTCTTGGCTTTCTGTGGAGACCAAACGCCGATGCGACGAGAAATTCCGCCAGAATCCCGCGGGAAGTGTTATCGAGAAGCACAGAACCTTGCCATCTCCAGTAATCAATAAGCAGCAGCGGTTGCGTGATCCCCGGCCCGTGAAACGGTTCCTGGCCATAAAGCAGTTCGGCTTCGCACTGGGACAACCCGTCGTTCATAGATACATTATACAGAGATGTTAAGACACACGAAAATCTGCATCGTAAAAAGCTAAGGAGAGCTTTCCTGACAGGAGATTCTCATGTTGCCTGTAAGCGCATTATTAAGTATATATTTGCAACCCGTTAGAAGCTTTTCCGTTCCATGCCCAAGCGAACTGACATAAAAACCATAATGGTCATCGGCTCCGGTCCGATAGTTATAGGACAGGCCTGCGAGTTTGACTATTCAGGCACCCAGGCGTGCAAGGTCCTGAAAGAAGAGGGCTACAGGGTGGTTCTGGTAAACAGCAATCCGGCCACCATAATGACCGACCCTGATTTTGCCGACAGCACTTATGTGGAACCGCTTGTTCCCGAAATGCTGGAAAAAATAATAGAAAAAGAAAAGCCCGACGCCCTTCTGCCCACGATAGGGGGGCAGACAGCCCTTAACCTTGCCGTTTCGCTTGCCGAATCCGGTGTGCTAAAGCGCCACGGAGTGGAACTCATAGGCGCGAAGATACCGGCGATACAGAAGGCGGAAAACAGGGAACTTTTCAAAAAAGCCATAGCGGACATAGGTCTTGAGGTGCCTAAAAGCGGCATCGCGCATAATATGGAAGAGGCCTGGGAAGTTGTGGACGAGATAGGTTTTCCGGTCATCATACGTCCTTCTTTTACCCTTGGGGGAACCGGCGGAAGCGTTGCCTACAACAAGGAGGAATTCCAGGAGTTCGCAAAGGCGGGCATCGAAAGTTCCCCGTCAAGCGAGATACTCATAGAGGAATCCATAGTGGGGTGGAAGGAATTTGAGTACGAGGTAATGCGGGACCACATGGATAACGTCGTCATAATATGCTCCATAGAGAATTTCGACGCCATGGGAGTTCACACGGGGGACAGCATAACGGTGGCTCCCGCCCAGACCCTTACCGACAAGGAATACCAGCATATGCGCGACGCTTCCATAGCTATAATAAGGGAAATCGGCGTCGAGACCGGAGGTTCCAACATTCAGTTTGCCGTCAACCCCAGAGACGGGCGTATGATGGTAATAGAGATGAACCCACGGGTTTCGCGAAGCTCCGCGCTTGCTTCAAAAGCCACCGGGTTTCCAATCGCCAAGATAGCCGCAAAGCTTGCGGTCGGCTATTCGCTTGATGAGATCTCAAACGATATAACGAAGTATACTCCGGCGTCTTTCGAACCGACGATAGATTACGTTGTGGTGAAAATACCGAGGTTCGCGTTTGAGAAATTCCCGCAGACAAGCCCGACCCTAACCACGCAGATGAAATCCGTGGGGGAAGCCATGTCCATGGGGAGAACTTTCAAGGAATCCCTGCAGAAGGCGATGAGATCCCTTGAGATAGATTCCTATGGTTTCGAGAAGGTGTCTGATGACCCCGAAGAGGTAAGGGAAGAACTCAGAGTTCCTTCCCCTCGGCGGCTCTGGTACATAGCCGACGCGTTTCGTCTGGGCATGGACCTGGAGGAAATCTACTCGATCTCTCACGTAGACCCGTGGTTTCTTCGGAATATAAAGCAGATTACTGATTTCGAATCGGATATTGCGAAGGACGGGCTCAGCCGCGAGACCATACTCCTTTCCAAGCGCCACGGTTTTTCCGATATTGAGATCGCGAGGATTCTTTCCACCGAAGAAGGGGAAGTGAGGAATTTCCGCCTGCGCGAGGGAATTGAGCCTGCTTTTAAGATGGTTGATACCTGCGCCGCGGAATTCGAGGCCTACACCCCTTATCTCTACTCGACTTTCGAGAGCGAAAGCGAAGCGCTTCCCACGGACAGGAAAAAAGTTGTGATACTCGGCGGCGGGCCGAACCGCATAGGCCAGGGCATAGAGTTTGACTATTGCTGCGTGCACGCGTCTTTTGCGCTCCGAGAAGAGGGATACGAGGCCGTTATGGTTAACTGCAATCCCGAGACTGTGAGTACGGATTACGACACCTCGGACAGGCTTTACTTTGAACCGCTAACGCTTGAAGACACCCTGGCCATTATAAGGAGGGAGGACCCATGGGGAGTCATAGTTCACCTTGGGGGGCAGACCCCGCTTCGCCTGGCGCTCGCGCTTGAGGAAGAAGGGGTGAAGATAATAGGAACTTCCCCCGAGAACATAGATCTTGCCGAGGACAGAGACAGGTTCAGAAAGCTCGTTTCGGATCTGGAGCTCCTCCAGCCCCAAAGCGATACCGCTAGAAGCGAGAGGGGAGCCATTGGCATAGCCCGCCAAATAGGATATCCGGTCATGGTTCGCCCGTCTTACGTTCTTGGCGGTCGCGCGATGGAGGTAGTTTACGACGAGGAGTCTCTTCGGACCTACATACGGGAAGCCGCAAGCGTCTCGCCGAACCACCCGATACTGATAGACAAGTTTCTAAAGGACGCAAAGGAAGTCGACGTGGACGCGGTTTGCGACGGGAAAACGGTTGTTGTGGGAGGAGTTCTTGAGCACATCGAGGAAGCGGGCGTTCATTCGGGAGACAGCGCGGCGATTCTGCCCCCGTTCTCGATAGAACCTGAAATTATCGAGGAAATAAAATCCCAGACGAAGAAACTTGCGCTCGCTCTGGATGTTATAGGGCTTGTCAACATCCAGTTTGCCGTGAAGGACGGAGAGGTTTACATAATCGAGGTAAACCCGAGAGCCAGCCGCACCGTTCCTTTCGTGAGCAAGGCCATAGGGGTTCAGCTGGCCAAGATAGGTACCAAGGTGATGACAGGGAAATCTCTTGAGGAACTCGGCTACACGCAGGAAATCGTTCCAGAGCACTACTGCGTAAAGGAATCGGTCTTTCCCTTCGTCAAGTTCCCGGAAGTTGACACGATTTTGGGCCCAGAAATGAAATCCACCGGCGAGGTTATGGGGATCGCTCCCGACCTTGACCAGGCGTTTGCCAAATCCCAGATCGCGGCCGGCAACAGCCTTCCCTCCGGCGGAGTGGCCTTCATAAGCATAAAAGACGAGGACAAGACAGACAAGATGCTTGATATAGCCCGGAGGCTGAGCTGTAGCGGTTTTGATATAATGGCTACCGGGGGCACATCTGAATTTCTCAATAAAAATGGTATATTTTCCCGAAGGGTGAACAAGGTTAAGCAGGGCCGTCCCCACATAGTCGATCATCTTAAAAACGGTGAGGTGCAGCTGGTTATAAATACCACTTTCGGGAAAAAGGAGATCGCGCAGTCATATTCGATAAGAAGGACCGCGCTTGTAAACAACGTTCCTTATTTTACCACCCTCGCCGGTGCTATTGCCGGAGTCGGTGCTATCGAAGCCCTGGTGAGAATCGGTCTCGACGTAAAGGCTTTGCAGAGCTATTATTAACCCGGCTGGGGTATGATTGAGGTGCGGAGGAGATTTTAATGAGTGTCCAAAGAGTTCTAATTACTCCCGATGGATGGAAAAAGCTTCGGGATGAACTGCACAGATTAAAAACTGTCGAAAGACAGGAAGTGATCAGGCTTATAGAGTATGCGAGATCCCTGGGGGACCTTTCTGAAAACGCCGAGTATGAGACTGCCAAGCAGAAACAGTCGTTCATAGAGGGGAAGATACAGGAGATAGAAGGCCGCCTTGGGCGCGCGGAAGTTATTGACCCCGAGAAAATCACTGCGCGGGACAGGGTTGTTTTCGGTCTTACGGTTACGGTGGAGGATATTGATTCCGGAGACATAAAAAAGTACAAGCTTGTTGGAGAGGATGAATCCGAGCCCGAAAACGGCTTTATATCGGTTACCTCTCCGGTGGGCAGCGCGCTTATCGGAAAGAGAATCGATGATGAGATACAGGTCAGGGCTCCCGGGGGGATTAAGGAATTCCTGGTTATTAATATAGAATAATCCTTATAGTATGGGCAGGCCGGTTGACAATCTTAAGAAGTTCATACTGTTTTCAATTGTTTTCCATGTTCTTATATCTATTGCCTGGGGGAAGATTGTCGTGCAGAAGAGCGTTCCCGTATACGGCGATCACATAGAGGTTTCTCTTAAGCATTTTGAATTCAAAAAGCCCGAACCTGCGAAAAAAATCGTAAAGAAAAAAAAGGTTGTTAAGAAGAAAAAAGAAAAAGCGGTAAAGGAAGTGAAAAAGCGGGATGACTCCATAGCGCTTAAAAAGGAAGCAAAACCCGCCCCGGAGGAGCAATCCGAAGAGAGTTATGCAACCGCGAGGCCATCTTACGGTTTTACCCCCAGACCCGGCTATCCCGCGGTTGCAATAAGGCGCGGTTACGAGGGCAGCGTGTTGCTTAATGTTCATGTGCTTCCAAACGGGAAGCCCGAGGAAGTAACCATCTTCAGGTCCTCAGGTCACAAGGTTCTTGATAATGCCGCTTTGAAGGCTGTAAGAAAGTGGAGATTCGTACCGGCGCAAAGAGGCTTCAAGGCGGTTTCAAGCTGGGTCAAGGTTCCGATAGAGTTTCGGCTGGAATGAGGCTTAACCACCTGCCGGGAGTTTCCGGGATTTTCTTTCGGGGGCAGGATTTCTTGTTTTTTTCATGAGAAATTATCTGAGCGTATTTGTTATATGTTTTCTGGTGGTATCGCTTGACCAGCTCACCAAGTGGCTTGTTAAGGCACACGTGCCGCTTTTTTCCAGGATAAACGTGTTTTCATGGTTCGACATAACTCATTTGCGAAATCCGGGAATCGCGTTTGGCATGTTAAGGAACATGTCCGAGGATATAAGACTCTACTTCTATATAGTTGTTTTCATTTTGGTGCTGGTCGTGGTTTTTTTATTTCTTCGCAGACTTGAGGAGAAGCAGAGGATTTTTCGATATGCGCTTGCTTTTGTGCTGGGGGGAGCGATCGGAAACTCAATAGACAGGTTTGCCTACGGATACGTGACCGACTTTATTGCAGTCTACTGGCCGGGGCGACCGGATATGCTCTGGCCTCCTTTTAACGTGGCTGACTCTGCAATCACTGTCGGGGCGATTTCGATCCTGATTTCCGGAGTTCTGTTGCGGGACAAGGAGAGTTGAGTGTTTAGCGGTATAGTTGAAGACATTGGAGCTGTGCGGGCGCTTGAGAAAAAGGATAAGGGCGTTCTTTTAAGAATCGGGGTTCGGAAGATCGATGCCGGGGAACTGGAACTGGGAGAGAGCGTGGCCGTAAACGGCGTATGCCTTACGGTGGTTTCTGCGGGAGCCGGGAGTTTTTCCGTTGATGCGTCCCACGAAACGCTTTCCAGAACAAACCTCTCCGGCCTCCGGACGGGGAGCGGAGTGAATCTCGAGAGGTCTCTTCGGGTCGGAGACAGGATGGGCGGACATATCGTCACGGGCCATGTGGACGGAGTCGGGCTGGTTCAGTCCATTACTCCGGTAGGAGAATCCAGGATTTTTTCTTTCTCGATTCCCGCATCGCTTGCGAAGTATGTGGTCGAAAAAGGATCGGTCGCCGTTGACGGCGTAAGTCTCACCGTAAATTCGGTGAAGGACACTGAGTTTTCTGTAAACATAATTCCCTACACGCTTCGGGAGACGATTTTTTCCGAATTTCACCGGGGCAGGGAAGTTAACATAGAATGCGACATAATAGGGAAGTACGTCGAGAAAATGCTCTCCGGCGCAAACGTCCCCGCCGAGGGTTCTCCCGTCGGAAGAAAGATGTAGGTTGATTTGAGCGATAAACGACATATTTTTCTTACGGGGTTTATGGGAGCGGGCAAAACAAGCGTCGGCGGGGAGCTTTCCCGAAAACTGCGAATGGATTTCTATGATCTTGACAGCGAAGTGGAACGGGCAGAAGGTTTTTCTGTAACCGAGATCTTCGAAGCGGGGGGAGAGGAGAGCTTCAGGCAGAAGGAAACAGAGGTGCTCGCCGTTCTTTCGCAGAAAATATCCCCGGCCGTGATCTCAACTGGGGGAGGTGCGGTTCTGCGACGGCAGAATCGCGAAATAATGGAAACTTCGGGTGAGGTTTTCTATCTGCGGGCGGATATCGATACCCTTTGGAACAGGGTGAGAAGCGAGGGGGGGAGGCCCCTTCTTGACGTCAAAGACCCTTGGGCCGAATTCCATGAGCTTTTCATGAAAAGAAAGGATATTTACGAACTCTCGCCGCATGTTGTTTTTACGGATGATATTAGCATTTCCGAAGTTGCTGATAGAATAATCGGGATGCTCGAATGAAGTTGGAGGCTTTAACTATGAAGAAAACCGTTTTCCTGTTTTTTGCTGCCTGTCTTTTGCTTGTGGGTTCCCTCTCGTGCGCTAAAGTAGAGGAGGACGAAGAAAACCCTGGGTCTGTGTCGAGTGAAGACGTACCGGAAATTCTCTCTTCTTCCGGTTCTCCTGAAAAATTCCCTTCCCTTGCGGGTCTTGTCGAAAAACAAAAGCATTCTGTCGTGAACATAAGCACCACGAGTGTCATGAAGCGGGGAAAGGCATTGCCTGATTTTGGCGAAGGAGACCCTTTCGAGGAGTTTTTCAAGAGATTTTTTCCGAACGATCGGGAGCGGGAGTTCAGAAAAAAGGGCCTGGGTTCCGGGTTCATAGTCAGCAAAGACGGCTACATAGTTACCAACAACCATGTGATCAGCAGGGCAGAGGATATACAGGTTGTTCTCTACGACGGGTCAAGGTATACGGCCGAGATTGTGGGGCAGGACACAAAAACGGACCTTGCGGTCCTTAAGATAAAGCCTGAGAAAAAACTGAAGCCCGTTGTTTTCGGAGATTCGGACAACCTTAGAATCGGCGACTGGGTCATGGCGATCGGAAATCCGTTCGGACTCGGCTACACCGTGACGGTCGGAATAGTGAGCGCGAAGGGAAGGTCTCTGGGTCTTGGAGCCTACGATGACTTCATTCAGACCGATGCGTCCCTTAACCCTGGAAACAGCGGAGGTCCGCTTTTTAACCTTGGAGGGGATGTGGTTGGCGTTAACACCGCGATAGCGGCCAGAGGCCAGGGAATAGGTTTTTCTATCCCCGCCAAAATGGCCAAGGGGGTCATATCGCAACTCATGGAAAAAGGCAAGGTGGTCAGGGGATGGCTGGGAGTCATTATTCAGCCTATAACGCAGGAGATAGCCGAGAGCATGGGGTATGAGAGCACCGACGGGGCCCTTATATCCGATATAAGTCCGGGGAGCCCGGCGGAGAAAGCGGGGCTGCAGAGGGGAGACGTGGTAGTTGAATTTGATGGAGAACCTATAAAGGAGTTTACGTCTTTATCCAAACTTGTGGGAATGAAAGCTCCGGGTACTTCTTCTGAAATCACGGTTCTCCGTAACGGGAAGCGCAAGGAACTCTCCGTTGTTCTCGGCAAGATGCCGGATGAGGAAGCTCCTGCCCAGTCCCAGCGGGAAGAAGATATTGAATTAAGCGATATCACCCCGGATATAGCCGCGCGGTTCGGCGTTGAGGATAAAGCTGGAGTTCTGGTTACGAACGTGGATCGCAGCAGTTCGGCCTGGGAAGCGGGGTTTCGTCCCGGGGACGTGATACTCGAGGTTGACAAGAACCCGGTGGCAAGCCTTGGAGACTACAACAGGGTCGTAAACGTCCTGGAACCCGCAAAGCAGTATCTTTTTCTGGTAAAGAAAGGTAAAAACACGATTTACATCGGTTACGCTCCCAAAAAGAAACAGTAGCAAGGGCACCGGGCGATTACTCTTCGGGGATGATTTTCCTTCGGAATTTCTCAGGCATTCGCACGGTTTTTCTCTTCTCGTAGTCAAAAAACACAAGAGAGGTCTTGACCCTGGCGACATCCTTTCCGCTTTTTTCGTTTGTCAGCAGGTAGATAAGTTCGAGAAAGTGGTTGCCGCACTCGCCAATGCCGATGCTTATTTCCATTACGTCTCCGTAAAAGGCTTCCGAACTGTAGGTGATTCCGACATCTCCCATTATGATTCCCACTCCCTCTATGTCGCCTTCTGTGTAGCCGTGCGTTGCGAGGAACCTTACTCGGGCCTCGTGCGCAAGGGTGAGCACCGAGTCGT
Organism: Thermodesulfobacteriota bacterium; assembly: GCA_965208155.1. GTDB lineage: Bacteria > Desulfobacterota_D > UBA1144 > Nemesobacterales > Nemesobacteraceae > Nemesobacter. The sequence goes on along the minus strand of OZ242322.1, from coordinate 511,026 downwards.
GTCCTAGATGAGCGCCGTAGTTTATGTCGTCTATTCTTATCGGTATTTGCGTTGAAAAGACGAATCTGCTCGGAAGATCTATTTTTATTCTCGCCATTTTTGCGTGTTCTCTCCCTGAATATATCTGTATTTTTGGGGCTATAAAAGAATTGTTTGCTTTTTGCTTTTCAGGGGTTATAGTCATGCTCCAATAATTGTTCCAATAAATTTTTCTAGGAGGCAGGATCAGATGGAAGAAAGGACAGAAAAGGAGCATGTAAGTAACCACGTTGACATCGAATCCAAAAGGTTTTTCTTTGACGTCAAGGAGAACCACAAGGGTCAGTATCTTAGGATCACCGAACTAAGCGGCGGCCGCTCAAGCATAGTTGTTCCCTTTGAAGGAATAGAGCAGTTCAGAGACAAGCTCGTCGAAACGATAAAAGAATCCCTTGAACTAGTAGAAAGCTAGAGAAGTTTTCAGGAATTCTAATCCCTCCCCATACCGGCACAAGCTTTCTACATTATCGCTTTTGCTTTTACCACTCTGAGTTTTATATGATTCGGGTCGGGAAGCTTGCTTATAAATCCGACCTGAACATTCCTGAGCCACATTACCTGTTTCGGATTCAGAACTTCTTTTATCTTGAAGCGGTTTGATCCGAAAGGGGCGTTTGAGGATTTGAAAAACTCTATTTCAAGCTCTATCTTCTCGTAAGTGATATTGCTTATGTTCTCGATGACGAGCTTGCTGAGTGTTGCGGTCGCCCCGGGAACCCCGCTTCCCCATTCAAACTCCCTTATGACTATATCGTGTTTAGGGAAAGCTTCCCTGGGTTGTTCCTGGGGAAATTCCTTGTCCTTGTCCGCAGCCGAACTGGTAGAGTCGGCCGGGGGTGGGACGTTTTCGGCTCCGTCGCCGTAAGTGCTTTCAGATTCATCCGAAGAGGATGTTTCTTGGAGCGGTTCGGTTTTTTTCTCCTCGTCTTTTTTCCTGAGTATGCTGACGGAGCTGATTTTTTTCTTTATCCTCTCCCCCAGGCTTCCCCCGCCGGAGAGGATGTAATTGAGTTCCTTTGTTGTTATCACCTCGGCTCCGGAGAGAGCAATAGATCTTTCAACAGCGTTCGGACTCGAGAAGCCGACGTTTATTCCCGTAAAAGTTCTTTCCTCCCCGGCGGGAAGTACATTGTGTATCGTCACCGAGGACAGGTGAGTGCTGCCCGGTCCGCCACCACTGTCTTTTTCCGTTAAAAGCAGTCTCATGTTCTTAAAGTGGGTTTTTCCTGTGTTCTCAAGCGTGATTTCCGTTATGAAACCCTCCGTTCCGAAACTTGCGCCTTCAAACTCCCAGTTTTTTATGAAAATCACGTTCTCGGCACCTGCGAACAAGGAACTTTGCGACACGTCGGCACCAGTTACCATTGCCTCGGAGTTCTCAAGATCCGAGTTCATGAGTCCCATATCCAGATCGGAGAAGGTTTTTTGGCTTCCCGCGGGCAGTTCCTCGGGGATATTTCCGTGGAGCGAACCCAGGAACTTGCCGGTTCTCGTAAACAGGTCGACCCTGATTCTGATGTTCTTGTAGCTGGTTTTGGCGGAGTTTGCGACGGTTATCTCTCCAAGCGTTGCAATGCGTCCCACTCCGTAGGATTTCCACGAGTAGTCAGTTACGGTTAGATCTTCCCGTGGATTTGGCTGTGCATGAGCGACCTCCGCTTGCAAAGAGAAAAGAAGCGGAAAAAGCAGAAGGGCAATCGTTATTGTCGCGGGGTGAATTATGCGTTTCATCAGGTCTTATGAGGATACTTATAGTTAGTATACCGGAGAGTTTTTGTTATGGAAGTTGCGGGGCAGGGCTTTTTTCTTGAGATATCTTCCAAAAAAGTTATAAGTTTAGAGTAGCCAGTCGGCAACTGAAGGTTTTTTCAATGGCAATTTACATATTACTCAGCAGGCTTACTCCCGAGGGCAGAAAGACCGTGAAGGAACGACCCGGGAGAATAAAGGAAGTTGACAGGGAGCTTGAAGATATAGGCGTCAGAGTTATTGAGCAGTATGCGACTCTGGGCAGATATGATTTTGTGAACATAGTGGAGGCGCCCGATAACGAGACCATAGGAAAGGTCTCGGTGGACCTCTGCTCAAGGGGGACGGTCGAGCTGATAACCCTTCCGGCGGTTTCGGTTGAATCTCTGGTGAAATCGCTTAACAAGTCCAGGGCGGAGAAGGCACCTCCCGTGCTGCATGGGGAGGGCAAAGATGTTTAAAAAATATTTCGGCGTAGTGGAAGAACAGTCGCAGGACGTTTTCGGAACTCACGCGAAAAAAACCCTCTCGGCTTTTTCCTTTTTCTCGGTCGCCGCAGTCATTTTGCCCCTGGCCATACTCATCCTGTTCATTGTGCTTAAGCTTTTCTAAAGTATTAATGTCAAAAATCAGAACACTTCCTGATGTCCTTGTCTCTAAGATAGCTGCCGGAGAAATAGTCGAGAGACCGGCTTCCGTGGTAAAAGAGCTTGTCGAGAACTCGATTGACGCCGGGGCAACCAGGATATCCATACACATTGAAGCCGGAGGCAAACGGCTTATAAGGGTGGTTGATAACGGCCACGGGATGTCTCGTGATGACGCTCTCATGAGTATTGAACGTCATGCCACGAGCAAGATAAGGGATATTGACGATCTTTTCTCGATAGGGACTCTCGGTTTTCGCGGCGAGGCGCTTCCGAGCATAGCCAGCGTTTCAAGGTTCAGAATGATAACCGCCGCCGAGGGTTCAGAATCCGGCACCGAAGTCTACATTGAAGGCGGAGTCGTAAGGAAGATAAAGGAGACGGCATCTCCCGCGGGTCTGACAGTTGAGGTCAAGAATCTGTTTTTTAACACCCCGCCTCGGCTTAAGTTTCTGAAAAGGCCGGAGACCGAGCTCGGAAGGGTCCTTGAGGTTATACAGCGCGAGGCTCTTTCGCGACCCGGGGTGTCTTTTGAGGTTTCCTCAGACGGAAGAACCATCCATCGCTACGGCGCAAGCGAGTCGTTTGCGCAGCGCGTGGCGCAGATAATTCCCGGCACGCCGCTTTATTCTGTGGACTTTGAAGACGAGACGCTTGCGCTACGCGGATTTCTGGGGAGTCCTCTGGAGCCACGCTCCTCTATGCGCAGGCTCTTTACTTACGTAAACGCAAGACCCGTAAGGGATCGTTTTATAAACAGGATCATAATGGAGTGCTACGGAAGGATGATTGAAAAGGGAAGATATCCCCAGGGGGTGATCTTTATTGAAAGGGACCCGGCCCTGGTGGACGTGAACGTACATCCGACCAAAAGCGAGGTGATGTTCGAGAGCCAGTACGAAGTTGGCCAGAGCATTCGCCGCGCGATAGGCGACATGCTTGCCGATGCCCCCTGGATGAAGAGCCACAGGGAAAGAACCCAGAAGGCCCTTGAAGATTTCTACGAGAGGCAGAAAGCCCCCGGATTTTCCGAGAACATGGGGTCATCCGCCCCAGCGCCTTCGGCAAAAACGGCTTCCACGCAAGCCATTCACAACCCTGGTGCAGGGTCTCTGAGTCCTAACAACGGTGATTCCTCTATATCTGAGAAATCTCCGGAGGCGGCGGGAGAGGATATGTTTTCCGATGGCTTTTATTCAAACCTCAAGTTCCTCGGACAGGTCGGAAAGCTTTATCTCGTATGTGAGGACCCCGACGGCATCATTCTTGTTGACCAGCACGCGGCCCATGAGCGGGTTAACTTCGAGAGAATAAAAAAATCCTATCTCGAAGAAGCTTTTTCCTGCTCCCAGAAGCTTCTCATCCCCGAAGTGATCGAACTTACGGTTCGGGAAATCAATACGGCGCGGCAGTTTGCAGATGAGATGGAGAAGCTCGGTTTTGATTTTGAAGTTTTCGGGGAAAACGCGGTCAGGGTGAAATCCGTCCCGGGTTTTTTAAGGGATTCTGACTGCGCCCGGGTTTTTGCCGACCTGCTTGATGAGCTTGATGGTCTGGGCGACCCCAAAAGCTTGGAGAAGCGTCTTGATGGCGTTTGCGCGACTATGGCGTGCCACAGTTCGATAACAGCAAACCGAACGCTCTCGGAGCAGGAAGCGCAGACTCTTTTTGCGGATATGGACGCTTCTCGAAATCCGCACGCATGTCCTCATGGCCGGCCGGTCGCGACCCGCATATCGTACAATATGCTTGAGAAGATGTTTAAGAGAACCTGACTCTGAAGATTGGTGTGGTGATAAGCGAAGATTTCCGAGCAAGAGCGATTTTATCTTCTTCCGCAAGTTTCAATAACCATGAAAGTTGGATGGCAGACTTCCAATTTTCATGCTATAAGTCCGCTAAGACTCGCGCTTTTTTGTTCGCTGTCCTCTACGGTGGCCGAGTCTGACTTCTCCATACCGTTCATCTTCGATTCAGGTTACCCATTTTCTTTGTCGGCCCTGTGCCAAGTATAACACTCTCAGGGGCGAAACTGTGCAGTTATCCACCGCAGAGCAGGAAAAACAGACTTTCTGCCTTGAAAAATAAGGGAGCAGCAGCCATGCAACCAGTCAGTTTACCCCGCAGTTTTCAGTTCGAGTTCAACAGAACCTGCGACGCCATTGTATGTCATCGTGAAAGACCTAAGGAAACTCCTGCCGATAAGGGCACGATGCACCTGTCCTCCAGAAGTTAAGTGAACACCAGCAAATCTGCCATAAGTAGTAAACTGCAAGGACGGAACATAAATCTGAGCGAGGTGAATATTGACCTCCTCGCTTCCATGAACCCCAGATACGATTCTTCGGTCAACAACCGGGAGGTTCAAAATATCCACAAGCGCTGAATCAATACAACTTTCAGCCGCACCGGTATCCACCAAAGCAGGCCATAGATCTTCAGGCAAATCAGGGCGAAGCGGGTCAGATGGGAAATAGTCTCGGTCAAAACCTATCTGTACACCTAATGTGGGACCAAACTGCACAAGAAGACTTTGCGCAGAGTTTCCTTGGTAGTCTTTAAAACCGCAATCAGCTCGGGACACTGGTTGTACGATACAGTACCGAAGCTGGCAGGGTCAAAGGCGGAGCGCCGACTTTCCTGATAAGATAAGGTCCTCGTCCGAAGCGCTTTACCGCGTCTTCAGCTGCCATCTCGAACGAATCATATGCCCCCGCAAGCTTTTTGTCACGAAAAACCACCCATTCTCCAAAATGCTCAAGCTCAAGATCGTTGCGCATCTCTTCATAAGCGGCAATCTCTTCTTTCAGTTTGGCCATGTCTCTTGCCCCCTGCCCGATAGTATAGCAATTCTGATTATATGAGGTCAATTATAACCAGTACCTACAAAACAATCACTCGCCCGTGTTGCGGTAGGAATGCGGGCATATTGTAAAATAAATTTTTGGAAATTGGATGTCAATCTGGGCGGCTGAAAATTCAAAATTCAAAAAATGCGACAACTATCCAGTACTTGCCAAGTGTCCATTCAAGGAATTAGATTATCAGGGTCTTGCTAACAATCTTTTGGGAATTATATCTAAAAGTCACATTATATGCTAACGCCCATTGAGGTATTAAGTTTGATAAAATACAGCGCAAAATATAGAATTGCACCTTGCAAAGGGGAAAACAAATGAATTTGGCTCTTCCCTTCCCCTCTCTGGGGTTTAATCTTAGGTGGTATTCTTGTGCTTGAAATTCTTTATTCTGTAATAACCAGAATTATCAAATCGATACGAACCAAGTGCATTCAAAAGGAAAAACAGAAAAATATTGTTTTATTGTTAGAGGAACTATTACTGTTTCTTAAATGTGAAAGTTATGCTAAGGAGTCCCGCCTTAATTATTTGGTTGCTTAGCGCAATGTGTTATTATATTCTCCACAATGGAGAATCCAGTGACTCAACTCCTCTCTACCAAGTTTACAGCAATGAATCCGTTTCTCAATGAACGGAGCCGAAGACGGTGGGCGGCTGTGGAAGCCAGAGCCATCGGTCGCGGTGGAATAGAACGTGTGGCGGAAGCAACCGGAATATCACGCACCACGATTCGCACTGGAATAAAGGAGCTTGACACTCCTGTAGAAGAACCTCTTGAAGAGGGACGGCAGCGAAGCCCCGGGGCGGGAAGAAAGTTCCTGAGCGAGCACGACCCCGGACTGCTTTCAGCCCTGGAGAAACTTGTTGACCCTGTAACGCGAGGAGACCCCGAGGGGCCGTTGCTTTGGACATCTAGAAGTGCCGCAAAGCTTGCGGATGAACTTACTGCCATGGGTCACAAGGTAAGTGAACGCACAGTTAACCGTCTTCTTCACAGTGCGGGATACAGTCTTCAGTCAAACCGCAAGACCCTTGAGGGGGCTCAGAATCCTGATAGGGACTCACAGTTCAGACACATAAACCGAAGAGTAAGAGCTCATCAGAGGATGGGGCAGCCTGTGGTCTCAGTAGACACGAAGAAGAAAGAGCTTGTGGGGCCTTTTCGTAATGGTGGCAAGGAATGGCGACACAAGGGAGATCCCGAAGAAGTGAGGGTTCACGACTTTATAGACAAGGATCTGGGTAAAGCCATACCTTATGGAATATACGATATAAACAACGATACGGGATGGGTGAGCGTGGGAGTGGATCATGATACTTCTACGTTTGCGGTACAGACTCTGAGGAAGTGGTGGGAGAAGATGGGGAAAGCGGCTTATCCGAAAGCGCGTCGTCTTCTGATAACGGCGGATGGTGGGGGATCAAACGGGAGTCGCAACAGGTTGTGGAAATGGGAGCTTGCGGAGTTTGCGAGGGAAACGGGTCTTATTGTGTCTGTATGTCATTTCCCTCCGGGAACGAGCAAGTGGAACAAGATAGAGCATCGGATGTTCTGTCATATCACGATGAATTGGAGGGGGAAACCGCTGGTAAGTCACGAGGTGGTGGTTAATCTGATCGGACACACGCGGACAAAGAGCGGGCTTACGATACGTTCGGAACTTGATGAGAGAAGCTATCCGAAAGGGCACAAAATAACCAAAGAGCAGGTTGATAGTTTAGCGATGAAGCGTGACAGTTTCCATGGAGAGTGGAACTATAAGATATTCCCAGAATAAACAAATAAATATGGCGAGACCCCTAATGAAAAAACTGTTTCTGAAAAGACAAGAATTTTATACGATTACTTAAAAGATTTTAATATTCCTGCTCCGAATCCTATTTATCATGGAGAAGGTGTGGCTGCTTATGATTATAGGCGCAAATACTGGCTAGAATGTACAGAGAAATGGCTTTTCTTTTTAACTGAAAACAAAATAAAAGAAGCAAAAAATGTTTGGTTTCATGTAGGCAATCAACTGTAATGAAAACGATAACCAATTAGAAAAAATCTCGTAAAAACCCTTGACACTCTTACTGTTTACAGTTACCTTATAGTCACATTAGGAGGCAACAATCATGGCACATAAAGCACCTGGAAAATCACATCGCAAAGGACTGACGCTTCTTCAAGTAGCGGATATGTTTAAGGATGAGGAAACATCCAAGACATGGCTTGCAGAACAGCGTTGGCCTGAAGGCCCCCGTTGCCCTTATTGCGATTCTCCTAATGTACAGTCAAATATCAAGCACAAGACCATGACGCATAGATGCCGTGATTGTGAAGACAAGCCCATGTTTTCCATCAAGACCGGAACGGTCATGGAAGGTTCAAAATTGAAGTATAGAATCTGGGCTATCGGTATTTATCTGTTCACTACTAACATTAAAGGCATATCATCTATGAAGCTTCATAGGGAGCTGGGTATTGGACAGAAAGCCGCTTGGTTTATGCTCCACAGACTTCGCAAGGCGTATGAAATAGAAGTAGGCCCTTTCTCCTCCGGCCCTGTAGAAGTAGACGAAACCTTCATAGGCGGAAAAGAGAAAAACAAGCATGAGGATAAGAGAAGCCATACCAGGGGCCCTTCAGGGAAAGCGGTTGTGGTGGGAATGAAGGACAGGAAAACCAACAAGGTTATAGCCAAGCCTGTTCCTGACAGAACCAAAGAGGAAATACACGGATTCATACGGGAAGCAGTTTCCCCAGAATCCAAAGTTTATAGTGACGACCACAAAAGCTATCTGGGGCTTCCCTACGACCACGAGAGCGTAAACCACAGTGTAGGTGAGTATGTAAGAGAACAAGCCCACACTAACGGCGTAGAATCCTTCTGGGCTTTGATGAAACGCGGATACTACGGAACCTATCACAGAATCAGTCCGAAGCACTTGGGGCGTTATGTAAACGAGTTCAGTGGTAGGCATAATGTCAGAGAACAGGATACAATAGCCCAGATGGGACTTCTGGCAAAAGGAATGGCGGGCAAAAGACTTCCTTACAAGGAACTGGTGAAGTGAGTTCTCTTAAGAACCGTACCATTTTCACCCGAGATAATCTTGAAGTCATGCGGGGCATGGCTGACGAGTGTATAGACCTTATTTACTTAGATCCGCCATTTAATTCCAATCACAATTACGCTGCCCCAATAGGTAGTCAAGCCGCTGGTGCAGAGTTCAAAGACACTTGGACACTGGATGAGATAGATATTGCGTGGCACGGAGAAATTGCGGAAGCCCATCCTGGACTTTATAAGCTTTTGGAGGCCACAAGGGGAATACACGGCAACTCTATGATGGCTTACTTGGTTTATATGGCTGTCAGGATAATGGAAATGAGGCGAATTTTGAAGGAAACAGGAAGTCTCTATTTGCATTGTGACCCCACGGCTTCACATTACTTAAAGCTGCTTACAGACGAGATTTTCGGCAAGGGAAATTTTAAGAATGAAGTTGTATGGTCTTATTCCGGCTGGAACAAAAGGCTCAAATCGCATATTGAACGGAGACATGATTCAATCCTGTTTTACACAAAATCTAAAACCAGCATTTTCAATTACCCAACTCGACCGTGGGCAAACAAGAGCGAATACGTCAAAGTTAGAAAGCAAAAAGTGCGCAAAGATGAGGATGGACGAGAATATGTTTTGTCTGACGCGGGAGGAGGCAAGCGTGTAAAGCGGTATCTTGATGAAGCAATGTCCTATGGTGTGCCGCTTGATGATGTTTGGAGGATCGACAAACTAAACAACTCTGACAGGATGGAACGCACGGGCTACCCTACACAAAAACCGTTAAAATTGCTTGAACGGATAATCAAGGTCTCCAGCAATCTGAATGGTGTAGTGCTAGACCCTTTTTGTGGTTGTGCCACAACCTGCGTTGCGGCGGAGAAACTCAATAGGCAATGGATAGGTATAGACATATCGGAAAAAGCCGCTGAATTAGTAAAAGATCGGATAAACAGAGAACTTGGAATCCTGTTATTCAAGCCAATTCACCGATTTGATGTTCCGACTGATAAGGACGGAAAACGCTCTAAGAACATTAAGCACATTCTCTACGGAATGCAGGAAGGAAAGTGTACAGGCTGTCTTCACCATTTCCCGTTCCAGAATTTTACAGTGGATCACATTGTTCCCAAAAGCAAAGGCGGATCGGATACGGATGAGAACTTACAGCTACTTTGTGGGTACTGCAATAGCGTGAAAGGGAACAGAACACAGGAATATCTAATCTCGCAAGTTAGGAGAACGGCATGATACAAATTACAGTCAAGGCAAAGGGATGGGATGACAAACGCCTGACGACACGGGCCAAGGCCAGGGAGGATGGTTACGAATATCATTCCTTTGACGAAGGGTGTTAGAGATAGAGAAGATAATGGAACTGGCAAGAGAACTTCGGGAGAACCTATTAGAGAGGGAAATTGATAAGGTCAGGATTGATATAGAACTTGCCGCAGACTGCGGGTGTATTCAGGAAGACATACCTTTCCCGCCTGTAAAGGAGGATGATAATGACCAAGCCAAAGAAGAAACCCAAAGAGATTAAGCTTCCGTCACGGAAGGATTATCAACCTTCCCGTAAGGAATTAAGGGAAGAATTTAATATGCCCGGTGCTGACAAGGTAACGGTGAATAAAGCTTTTTTTCAACCGATAAAAGTAGTGGAGTCAGAAGAAGACTGAGTTTTGTATAATAGATTACAAGACGGTTGCAAATGTGACTTTTAGATATAATTCCCAATCTTTTAAACTGGATGCCCTTTCGGGGCGGCGCACTGATTTTAAGCATGTTTTCAGGGCAGTCATGTAAAGAGGATGTTCTGGTTTCCCTTGATGGCTTTTTGTCAACGCCAATGTCTTTCACGCTAACGTAAAGCTGTTGATAAACTTCTTCTTCCAGAAATCCGGGTTTTCTCCAAAACGTTTGACCGATCGTGCGACAGTAATCGATAAAACACTTGGATCCCTTGCTTATTACAAAATAAAGGGACACTGATTCCGAGTTAAAGGGGACACCTGTTCCGAGAATAAAGGGACAGTAAAATCTCCTTTTTCTTCTTCCCCAAAACAGACTTTAACACGTCTTGAATTTCTCTGTCAAACGACGAGTAAAAAGCCTGTCTTTTTCTCTTAAAAATGACCTCCGTTTTCTTCCTTTGCCGACACCTGTTTTCAGCCACAACTTTTTTGTCAGCCCCCCCCCCCCACAGTTCAGTGAGAGATGAACAAAGCGAGAGCTTTGTTCTCTGAAGCTACGGGATACTGAACCAACGAGACGCATTTGGCTCCGAAGCCTGACAACGGCCAAAACGACCCGACCTCTACCCCTCAGGCATAGACGATCGCACTCTGAGCGGGCTTTAAATTGACGTTTTTTCAGCAATTGGACTGAATCATGCATAAAACGTCTGTTTTCTGACTCGCGGCGCTTCACCCTCTTGCTTTCCACGCGTTCAAAGACTCCCAGATTCCTTATCATCTCCGTTTTTTCTCGTTTCCTCTGTCTTTCTCATCGATTCCCCACCCAACTCAAGCCTGTGAGAGTTGTGAACGATCCTGTCAAGGATCGCGTCGGCAACCGTGTTGTCCCCTATTATGCCGTGCCACTCACTCACAGGAAGCTGACTTATCACCACAGTGGAACTCTCCCCGTAGCGGTCATCCATTATCTCCATGAGGTCATATCTCTGGGCGGTGGTTATCTTCTCAAGTCCCCAGTCATCTATGATCAGAACTCTCACCCTGGCAAGCTTCGCCAGAAGCTTCTCGTAGCTTCCATCGGCCTTTGCCTGAGAGAGGGCCAGAAACAGCCTTGAGACCCTGTAGTAGCGAACTGTTATCCCCCTCACACACGCGTTATGACCCACAGCGCACGCTATCCATGTCTTCCCGCTGCCGCAGGGTCCCGTTATCAGCAGATTACGGGACCTCTCTATCCAGTCCCCCTCCCCAAGCTCCGCTACCTGGACTCTCCTTAGATTACGGGAGTGAGTGTAATCAATATCGCTTAGATGAGCCTTGAGCCTGAAACGGGCGTCGCGTATGAGCCTCTGCTGCTTTCTGTGCTCCCTCTCAATGCATTCCCTCTCCACAAGCAGACCGACCCTTTGCGCAAACGGCAGTTCATCATAAGTGTTGGGCTGCTCGCACTGACGCTCAAGCGCCACAGCCATCGCTCCCAGCCGAAGCTGGCGAAGACGGGATAATGTCTGTGATAAACTCATAAAAATACCTCCTTGGTTTTATCTGAACTCCCCCGGCCCCCTTATGTTCTTGTGATCCTGGGGAAGACTTAACTCTTGCTCTTCAAACAATGGAAGCCTGTCCATTCCGTTCTTAAGAATCTCCTTAACCTGACTTAATCTCATAAGCCCGTTTCCGTTCGCTACCCCGCACGCCGCATTGAGCCTTTGAGGGTACTTGCGGGAAAGACTCAGAAGACCCAGACACACCCTGTAGCCAAGCTCCGGATGATCTTTTGAATCAAGCTGAGCGTCCACCCATTTGTACACCTCCTCTCCAAGTCCCTTAGCCCAGTCTCTTAGCCTCTTGGGAGTCCACTTCCCATGCTCCCTGTGACTCTTTGGCATGTGTTCGTCTACCGTAGCGTAATGCTCGTGCTTCTTTGTCAGCCGCTTATGCTGCGCTATGAGCTTGCTTTTGAAGTAAATCGTCACAATGTGCTCTGTGGCGTGAACCTCCACTCCCTCCCCCCTGTAGGTGTAGGGAACAGAGTAGCGCTTCTTTTTGTACTCCACGTGGCAATCAATGTTCACCTTGGCCTTCTTTATCTCCGTGTATGTGTAGGGATACGGAGGAAGTTCCTTCATCTCGGGGAGATCAATCTCTTCAAACAGCTCCCGGCGACATTCTCCTTCCCCCTTCTGCAACGGCTTTAAGTTCACTTCTTCTGTAAGCTCCTTTACTCGCCTGTTAAGCTGCGCTATTGAGGTGAACTGCTCGTTTCTTATCGGAGCCAGTACCCTTGTCTCCACTATCTGTACAGCCTTCTCTGCCTTGGCCTTGTCTTTTGGCTTGCGCGGCCTTGTGGGAATGATGGTTGTCCTGTAGTGATTAGTCCATTGAGCGTAAGCAGGGTTAACCTCAGGATCGTAACGGCACGCCCTGGTTACTCCGCTTTTAAGATTGTCGGGAACTATGATCTCGGGAACTCCTCCGAAGAACTCAAGCATCCTGGTATGACTCCCAAGCCAGTCCTCAAGGGACTGTGAAGCGGTAGCCTCCGCGAAGATGTAATTCGACGCCCCCATGGCCCCGACAAATATCTGCGCCTTTGTTGCTCCCCCCGTCAGGGGATCCATTATGTTCACCGTAAGCCCTGCGTAGTCCACAAAGCACTTCTCCCCGGCTTTGTGTACCTGCCGCATTGAGGGAGGCCTGTTCTTGTTGAGCCATGTTTTGTAGAGCTCGCACAACCGCGTATAGCTGTAACAGTCCCCACCCTCGTTGGCTTCAATGTACTCTTCGTACAGAAGCTGCCTCGTAACACCCTTTTTGGTGAGCTCCCTGTTTATGTAAGAGAAATCCGGCAGCGCTTTGCCTTCCAGAGTTACCTCGTCGGGCTTGGGATAGAGAAGCTCCTCAAGCTTCTGGTCGTCAATATCTTCGAGAAGTGGCCACCGAAGACTCGCTTCCTCAGCCTTCTGGAGCAACCTCTGAACATTGCTTTTGCCTTTCTTAACGCTCTGGCTTATCTGTCTTATGGAAAGATTCAGGGACTTGAGCCTCAGAATCTCCCTTATCACTTCTGCACTCATTCTTCTTCTCGGCATCTCGTTGACCTCCTTGCCTTAGTCTGCAAACAGGTTAACAAAACACTTTTCAATGATGTTTTGAGGGAAGAAGAAAACAGGAGATTCAGGTGTCCCCTTTCGCTCGGAATCAGTGTCCCTTTTCGCTCGGAACTACTGTCCCTTTTCAGTCGGAATCAGTGTCCCTTTTCGCTCGGAACTACTGTCCCTTTTCAGTCGTAATATGCATCCCTGAAGCTGTTGTATTATCTCTTTCTCCGAACCATAACTGCTACGCTTCATTTCGATGTAAATTATCCAATTCTTCTTCTCACCCTTGGCGATAATAACAAAATCCGCCCTCTTGCATTCGCCTTTGGTGCTTCATCAGACTTGCTAATTATTGCAAATATAATTTTGTATTCAGAAGGATTTGGCTTGTCCACAACATTTTCAAGTTTATATACTTCCGGCAACTTCTCATTTAATTTCGTCCTAAATCCTTGATCTGACAAAAGACAAGAAGTCCAGTACCTTTTACAAACTTATAAAGGAGGATTGAATCCGAAATGGCTGTTGTTGAGACGAGTGGTTTTCACAAGGGCATGAAGATCGAGACCGAAGGGGCGATCTGGGAGATAGTCGAGTACAAGCATTCAAAGGTGGCGCAGAGAAGCCCGATAGTTACGGCGAGGCTTAAGAATATCGCCACGGGAGCCGTGCGTGAAATGAAGTTCCGCGCGGGAGACACGTTTAACGTTCCCGATGTCCAGAAAAGAACAATGCAGTATCTCTACAGGGACGATGAGATGTTTTACTTCATGGATTCCGAGACTTTCGATCAGTTTCCCTTCAGGGCGGATGCAATAGGGGATACGGCGAAGTTCCTCAAGGAACAGCAGGAAGTTGCGGTGCAGATACACGAAGGAGAACTCATAGGCGTTGAACTTCCCACTGCGGTTGTCTTCGAGGTCACCCACACCGAACCCGGAGTTAAGGGAGATACGGTTTCAAGCACCACGAAACCGGCGACCATAGAGACCGGAGCGGTGGTGGCCGTTCCTCTTTTTATCAATATCGGGGACATGATAAAAGTTGATACCAGAAACGGGAACTACCTTGAGAGGGCGAAATCCTGAGCAAAGACCACTTGTTGTTAACCGAGCCTATTTCCCAAAAGGATCTTCAAGTTCCGGATGCCACAGTCTGAAGTGCTCCCTGTGCAGTTCGTGGTATGAATCCTTCTCGAAATACTTGTCGTAGAATTCAAGATCGAGATGGTGGGCCTGGAATACCAGCCGCACGAACATCGGGTCCAGAAATGCCGGGAATCTTCCGTAGTTCTCATGCACGTAGGTGCAGAAATCCTTTACTATCTGTATCCTGACCTCTGAAGGATGGTATTCGTCGCGCAGTACCGCCGCGGGGTCCCTGTAGGGAAACGGATTATCCTCATTCCAGAATTGCCCTCTTATTTCTAGAAACCTGTCGACGGCTTCGCCCATGTCCGCCACGTAGGGAGGACAGAGGGCTTCAAAAACTCCGTCCCTTCCGACGGGATACGGCGGGTTTGTGCTTCTGACGCTCTTCTCCGGCTGGATGAACCGGAATCCAAGCCCCCTGTGGGCAGGGTCGACCCCGAGCGCGTAATGGGGAAGCAGTCCGGTGAAAGTCCAGCCCCCGAGTCCAAGGGCCTGCAGCGCGAGGTTCATGTTCTGGCTTATAAAGGCCTGCTCAACGTTAAGAGTGGTCAGCACCCTCAGTTCCAGATCGAACAGAGAGAGCCTGACGTCGTTTCTTATGTAGCCTTTCTCTATCCACTTATCAAGACCGCATGATCTTCCCCCGTTTAGCTCGTCAATGATGTTAAATCCGTACTTGGCCCCGAAGTATATGAACAGAAGCACCATGTACTCGACTGTGGTGTTGGTCACCGGGATAAAGAAAGTCGTCCCCGGCTTGTTGGTGTTCCACGCGTTAAAGTCAAAAAGACCGGGTTCTCCCTTGGGAAGGTCGGCTCTCTGCTTTTCAAGGGTGATTCTGCTTGCCCTGAAAAGCTCGACTATCTTTTCAAGCTGCCTTTCCCTGTCAAGCGACATGAAGATCGAGGTGTCGGGAGGCATGAGGTCAAAAAGCCGCACCATGTAGACGCCTTCGTCGTTTGTGTAGAAAAGTTCGGTTGAATGGGAGTTGCAGGAGCACGGCCAGCTTCTGCCCGTCCACTGAAAAAGCCATGATATGCCGGTTCTCGGAAGGTCTCCCAGGGAAAGACCAGTGGTTCCGGTGCCCGCCCAGATCAGAAAAGCCTCTTCAAGTTCGGAGAGAGCTACGGGGTCGTGAGGGGAGCTGTAAGCCAGGTTCCCTTCGGGAATCTCCATCCCGAGGCCGAAACGGCGCGACCTTCTTGAGAATATGGAGTCAAGCAGACTGAAGTTTATGGCCTGTTCAAAACCTTCAGGAATTTTCATTTCTCCGCTCCCCCGGGCGCTCTTTCGGGAAACGGCACGCTTGCGGTCAGTTGCTGAGTGTTCCGCATTCCTCGCAGATTCCGCTGAAAAGCACCGAGTATCCCAGAACTTTGTAATTGTCTATTTGCGGGCCAAATTCCGAGTACGCTATGGAGTCATCATAGAGATCCTCTATCTTTTTGCACTTCACGCATACGACATGATGATGAGGTTCCATGTTGGCGTCGTACCTTGCGGCGTGATAGAGGGTGTTGACCACGGATATGAGCCCCATTTTCTCGAATGTCTCAAGGGTTCTGTACACGGTGGTAAGAGATATGTTCGGGTAGTAGTCTTTTATCTTCTTGTAGATCATCTCGGTACTCGGGTGCTGCATGCTTCCCGCAAGCTCCCTGTATATAGCTACCCTCTGAGGGGTCACCTTGAGCCCCAGCTCTTTGCTTCTTTGTATGAATTGAGATATCTTGCTTTCGGTTCTGAGTTCCGGGTTTTTCATAATCTGTCCCCGAGATGAGATTAAAACAGACCAGTTCCAGTATACCTTTAAATTGCCTGATTCTCAAAACCGTGCGCCATGGCAGAGACTGCGATTGAGTTTATGAAGAAAAACAGGGTCGTGGCCGTTATAAGGTCCGCCAGTTACGAAAAATCCCTTGAATTCGCAAGGGCGTGCGTTGGCGGCGGGATAAAAATCATAGAGATCATCTCAATCTCTCCAGGTTCTGAAAGACTTCTCCGGGAACTTGCTTCCGAGGATGGAATATGTGTCGGGGCGGGCACGGTTCTTGACCGCGCTTGCGCCGAGAGGATGTGTGGCTGCGGGGCCCGTTTCATAGTTTCTCCGCACACCGACCCCGGGATAATCGAGTATTGCCGGGAAAACGGTATCACGGTTATCTCAGGCGCCTTTACATCTTCTGAGATGGTTAACGCCCGCGGCATGGGAGCGGACTTTGTGAAGGTGTTTCCCGCTTCAAGCTTCGGCCCGGGTTACGTGAAGGCTGTAAAGGAGCCCCTTGGGTTCATGGACATCATGGTTACAGGAGGAATAACGGCGGATAATATCGCGGATTATTTCTCGGCTGGCGCGGCGCTTGCCGGAGTGTCTACAGCGCTTTTGGGCGGCGGAGACGACTATGAGTCAATAAGGCGGAGAGCGGAGGAGTTCTCCCGTTTCTGTGCGTAGAAGATGGATACGAAGCCTGTTTCGAGGGAGTTTTATCTTGATTCAACGGACGAAGTCTTTGCCGAGATATTTTTTCTTTTCGGCGGCTGTTTCCGCGCACGGATGGAGATTGCTTCGCGCACCTCGCTTGTAAGCGCTTCTTTTTCCCCCAACACCACGGCGGTTGATCAAGAGGGGGCAGTCGATTTTGAGCTTTGCTCCTTTGAGTGCTCAGGGGTTTCTGCTGAAAGTCTGGAAGAGTATTCTGGAGCGCCTGTGCTTACGAGCAGCGCGGTTGAATTTTTCGACTACGTTTTTTCTCAAACACCCGAGATTGACTGCAGTGTGGATTTTTTGGGAAACAGCTGGGTTATAGTACTTGACTTCTACCGTTGAGAGTTCTTACGGCTATGTTTTTCGGAGAGCACATGACAACAGGTCACGGCCAGATTTTAACTCGGTGCAGATAAATCGCCACGCAGTTCAAAGAATCGCTTTTTCAAGGGACTGGATGAACTGAATCCCGTGGATGTTTTTTCTGCTCAGGCGATTGTCGTTTGTAATGAACAGATCTGCTTGTGCAACAGACGCACATGCAAGTTGTATGGCGTCCGGAGCCTTAATTGAAGGGTCCTGGCGGATTTCAGCAAACTTGAGAGCAGCGGGAGAATCAAACGGCAGTACGGTCGCAGCTGCGGAAATCGCGAGTTCATAAAACTGTGCAAGTTTGTCATTGTCCATTTTCTTAGGTCTGACGAGGATTTCACCCAGTGTGAGTGCCGAGGTGAGCAGTTCATCTTCACGTTCAATCATCCGTTGGCGCAATGCCACAACTTGCTCGCTCCGTCCTCCTTTGTCTTCAAAGAGATATATAAAGAGATTCGTATCCCAGAAAATTCTGCTCATTGCCATCCAGCACGAAGTTGACTGACGTAAGAGTCTGCGTCTTCCTGGTCCCATATCTCTTTGCCCATGCCACGTAGCGAAAGTATCGGGTCAGTCTCCTCGGTATTCTCGCCTCCTGTATAATCAAGATGATACCAATTGAGCAGATCCCGATACTTTTTTGGAATGTCTTTTTTGCTCGGGGCATTTTTTCCGGTACGAAGATGGTGGTAAGGATCTCCTGGCTTGAAGAGGCGACGGCGCCCTTTGGATGTTTCAATCAGCATTTTGTATCTTCCCGGATTAGGAGGTCTGTTGGCTACGCAATGAAGATAAGCATGAATTTGCACTCCTGGTCTTAGTGGCTCTGGGCCAGCGACTTTCTCGATTTCTGCTTGAAGGACTATTTCCCTGACAGCAAAATCTTCCTGATCGGGATTTTTTATATGAAGTAGTGCTGTTGCTATCCATACTTCATCTGCGACGAGAATCTTTACCATGTTAACTATCCTTATCTTTGTATACAAGGTAAACCTAGCATCTTATGATTAGAATGTCAATTCTATACAAATGGACTCTGTTTATGAAAAGTACAGGGTTGCTGGTGACGATGTGTTTTTGCGACCACATGTATGACAGATTTATCTCATGCAATCCAGCTAGTGGATAATACCTCAGCCTGTTCCAGCACCGTTCGTGTAGCCCTCTCCTGCTTGTCTGGTGGATAGTCGTGCTTGCGTAAGATGCGTTTTACCAGCCGACGGAGATTTGCCCTTACGTTCTCGCGTAGAGTCCAGTCAATTGTCACATTGCCCTGCACGGTTTCGACCAACTCTCTTGCAATCATCCGAAGTGTCTTGTCACCGAGAATCTGGACTGTACTGTTATTGGTCTCAAGCGCGTCGTAAAAGGCAAGTTCGTCTTCCGATAATTCGAGTTCTTCACCACGAGCGTTTGCCATTCGTAGTTCCCGGGCAAGCTGAATCAACTCTTCAATCACTTGCGCGGTTTCAACAGAGCGGTTCTGATAACCTGAATTCCCAACTGCAGGAATTGACATGACACTTTGAGCGGGAGATACGAAAAAAGAATGTATTGTAAACTGAAAGAATAGAGGTGGTTTCTAAGAGGAAAAGACAGACTTTTTACCTGTCGTTTGACAGAGAAATCTCAGACGTGTTAGAGTCTGTTTTGAGGGAAGAAAAAAACAGGAGATTCAGGTGTCCCTTTTAACTCGAACTTCCTGTCTTTTATTTTGTAATAAGCACGCATAGCGGGGCCGGTAATGGTCAAGCTGTATCCCAACCGGCTGGAGGTCAGTAACAACGGCGGTTTTATCGCAGGTATTACGCCTGACAATATTCTTCATCATCAACCCGCTTCCAGAAACCCTTTACTGGTTGAAGCTCTAACTCGTCTGCGCATTGTCAACCGCAGTAATCTGGGGATAAACCGTATGTTTTCCGCCTTGCTTATTGAAGGCAAGGAGCCGCCTTATATCCGCGAAGTCGGCGAATCCGTTCTTGTGGGCTTCACCAAAAGGGACCTTAATGCTGCTTTTCGCCTGTTCGTAGCCGAGGAGAGTGATCACGGGTGTAATCTGGAAGTGGATAAACTGTTGTTGTTACAGTACCTGCTTCAGCACCCGGAGATAGGCACTGGCACAGCCGCGGCCCTTTGCCAACGGAATGAGCCCGAAATCCGCGAGAGGCTCTCGGGTATGGAGTCCGAGAGTTATATCGAACACGGTGGCAAGGGACGAGGATCCTACTGGTGTATAAACCCGGACCTGTACAACCGCCTGTATGAAGGCGATCAAGGTGAAGCACGCCGACGCATTGACTGGGAAGCCGCCAAAACTCGAGTGCTGAGCATTCTGATGGAGCGCGCCCGTCGGGGTGAGCCGGGCTTGAGCAATAAAGAGATCCGGCAGATCACCCGCTTTGACCGCAATCAGGTACACCGGCTAATGACCGGCACTGCTGTTTAACGGGCGTTCGGAATTCCTGAACTCAGAATTTTTCCAGAATTTCGTAATAGGTGTTTCTCTGCGCGGGGTTAAACCCGGCGCTTTTTATCATGTGCACCAGTTCATCCACAGTCGAGCGGATCTTGTTCTCGGCGCACCCCAGGACGTTTTCGTCGTAAAGAGTCCCGCCGAGGTCGCTCGCGCCGTAGTGCAGAGACATTGAACCCATCTTCTTTCCCTGGGTAAACCAAGAGCCCTGTACGTGCTTGAAGTTATCTAGGAATATCCTGCATACCGAGAGAACCCGAAGGTATCTTTCCCCGCCGACCTCGTCCTTTATTCTTTTTTCAAGCAAGGTGTTTTTGGGCTTGAACGTCCAGGGGATAAACGCCAGAAAGTTCCCGGTTTCGTCCTGAAGTTCCCTTATTCTCAGCAGGTGCTCGATTATATCCTCGTCCCGCTCAAGGTGGCCGAACATCATGGTCGCGGTTGTTTTAAAGCCCGTAAGATGAGCTTCCCTGGTGATTCTCATCCAGGTATCGGCATCTATCTTGAGAGGGCTTATCGCTCTTCTCGCCCTGTTCGTCAGCACCTCGGCGCCCCCTCCCGGTATTGTTCTCAGTCCCGCGTCCCAGAGGGTTTGCAGCACGTATCTCGTGTCGAGGTCTTCATATTTGGCAATGGCGGCTATCTCCGGGGCGGAGAATGCGTGGAGATGAAGATACGGTATCTCCTTTGTGGCTCTTTTTACGATTTCAATATAGTAGTCAAGCTTAAGTTCCGGGTTGTGCCCTCCCTGCAGAAGGACCGTAGTGGCGCCGTTGTGGTACGATGTGCGCATTATTTCAATCACTTTGTCGACGCTCAGGGTGTAGGCGTCGTAGGCACCCGGCGGTCTCCAGAAGGCGCAGAAAAGGCACTCCGTGTCGCAGACGTTCGTATAGTTGGGGTTTGTGTCTGCGACAAAGGTAACTATGTTTTCCGGATTAAGTCTTTTCCTTACGATATCAGCTAGAGAACCTAGCTGCAGCAGGTCAGCCTCTCCGAGAAGCAGTGCGGCTTCTTCGGTCGATATACGCTTACCTTCAAAAACCTTTGCGTAGATATTTTCAAGCGAACTCATACAGAAAACTAATAAAGCTAATAGCGGGGGCAAAGTCAATTCCGCAAGCAGTGTTTGTCACGGCGTTTAATTGACGCGCCGGTCTGATTTCGCTATATTGCGCAGAAGATGCAAGACAACTTCCGGTCAGAAAACACATGAATCAATCAAATTCATCTTTTTTTTCGCTTGATTCAAGCTAGGGGATTGGTTCTCCCATTTCCCCATAGCCAGCGGCTATGAGCAGCAGATTGTTCGCACGGCGTCCAAGACTCACTAGGGTCAAGCCCTCCCTGTCCCCACTGAAGTATCCGCACCGCCGAGCAAGCTCAGGCTCTCGCCCAAACAGCGCGTCCGTCATGCGGCGGTCAAGCTCCACAACCTCCGAAACAGACTGCAGAAGCCCTGGTCATGCTGAATAAAACAATACCGGAGGCAGGAAAATGGAACAACTGGATTTTGGTTTAGAGTGCGGGTGCTGCGAAGACAGAAAACACCGCAACACTTTCATCTCTGCAGGCATCTTCCACGATTGTTCTTACTTGACCCCAATGCAGTTCTCCCGTTGCGCATCCCGTCTGCCCGCCAGAAAAATTATCAGCAGCACAGAAACCGCCGGAGCAAACCCCGGGACGCTCCGCTTGAATCCGCTGCCCGAAGCAATAGAACATCCTCCCCCACTCCCCTGGGCAGATTCATTTATCCGGACCGGTACCGGTTTCTGGGCCGGTACCGGTTCACTCGTCGAGAGAGTTGCAGTTTCATTTCCTCCGCAGTTCTCGTTGTCCGTAAAATCTATACTCTCAAGCCACTGCACAAACTCTTCGTCCTGCGGAACACACACCCCGCTTCCACTTATGTCAAGAAACTCAAGCCCCCCATTCATGACAGCCAGCGGAATCTCCCCACTTAAATCCGGATTATCCGACAGATCAAGCTCCTCAAGAGCTGAAAACTCCCATATCGCTTCTGTGATATCTCCTCTTAACCCGATCCCTGACAGATCAAGCCCGCTTACCCTGTCGTTCCCATTTACTTCCACCTCACTCCAACCTGAACCTGAATAATCGAAAACCGCCTCGCCTCCCGTAAACCAGTCTGTGAGCACAGAAACCCCGTTAATCTCTTTTATCTTTCTAAGCACCGCCCTGTCCACTCTTTTCCCGAGTTCATCAGGAATCGTTCCCCCAAGCCCCTCGTTCCCCCACAAAGCAAGCTCTTCAAGTGATTCAAGACCCCCCAGCTGCTCCAAGGGAACAGCTCCCTCAAGCCCGTTATTGTTCATATACAGAACCTTAAGCATCTCAAGCTCCCCTATATCCTCATGAATCCTTCCCTCAAGATTGTTGTTTTCAAGAATAAGTCCCGTTATCCTCCCCTCCAGATCAGCAACAACCCCGTACCAGATGGTAACCGGCACCCGGGTATTCCAGTTATCCTTCCGGATCCATCCCCCTCCCGCGGTCGCGTTGTATATAGCCACAAGCGCTCCGCGATCCGGACTTGGCTCATTGTTGGAATGACCGGAACCAACTACAGCGGGCGGCGGCGAATCATCATCCGCAGGTGGCGGACCGTCATTGTCGTTCACCGCAACAGACGCGGAATAGTGATCGGGGGACACTGAGTAGGCCTGCCCAGTGCTTAATATGTTCGCCACAACAAAACCGTCCGGCTCGTCTGTGCCGTCATCTGTCGTCGTTACAGGGAAACTGCCCGTGCCACTTGGTCTGATGGTCACACTCCACTGCCCGCTTTGTGCGAAACTGCCTGACTGCACTCCGACCCTTACAGAGATGCTGGACGCTGGCGCGGGACTGGCGCTCAGAGTGAAAATTGCGGTGCCCCCTTCCGTTACAGCGGAACCGCCTGAAATACTTACTACAGGTATGTCATTATCCTTGACAGCAACAGAAGCGGAGTCTGGTGACCCTATGCTGTAGCCTGCTCCTTTTGCCAGGGTCGCCACAACAGATCCGTCCGGCTCGTTCGTGCTGTCATCTGCCGTCGTTACGGTGAAACTGCCCGTGCCACCTGTGCCGATAGTCACACTCCGCGACCCAACCTGTCCGTTTTGAGCAAAGCTGCCTGATTCTCCGAGATTAACCTTTACAGAGATGTCGGACGCTGGTGCGGGACTGGCACTCAGAGTGAAACTCGCAACGCCCCCTTCCGTTACAGCGGAACCGCCTGAAATACTTACCACAGGTATGTCATTATCCTTGACAGCAACAGACGCGGAGTCTGGTGACCCTATGCTGTAGCCTGCTCCTTTTGCCAGGGTCGCCACAACAGATCCGTCCGGCTCGTTCGTGCTGTCATCTGCCGTCGTTACGGTGAAACTGCCCGTGCCACCTGTGCCGATGGTCACACTCCGCAACCCAACCTGTCCGTTTTGAGCAAAGCTGCCTGATTGACTGAGATTAACCTTTACCGAGATGCTGGACGCTGGTGCGGGACTGGCACTCAGAGTGAAAGTCGCATCGTCCCCTTCCGTTACAGCGGAACTGCCTGAAATACTTACTACAGGTATGTCATTATCCTTGACAGCAACAGAAGCGGAGTCTGGTGACCCTATGCTGTAGCCTGCTCCTTTTGCCAGGGTCGCCACAACAGATCCGTCTTTCTCGTCCGCGCCGTCATCCACCGTCTTTACAGTGAAACTCTCTGTGCCCCCGGTGCCGACGACCACACTCCGCAACCCGATCTGTCCGTTCTGAGCAAAGCTGCCTGATTGACTGAGATTAACCTTTACCGAGATGCTGGACGCTGGTGCGGGACTGGCACTCAGAGTGAAAATTGCGGTGCCCCCTTCCGTTACAGCGGAACCGCCTGAAATACTTACCACAGGTATGTCATTATCCTTGACAGCAACAGAAGCGGAGTCTGGTGACCCTATGCTGTAGCCTGCTCCTTTTGCCAGGGTCGCCACAACAGATCCGTCTTTCTCGTCCGCGCCGTCATCCACCGTCTTTACAGTGAAACTCTCTGTGCCCCCGGTGCCGACGACCACACTCCGCAACCCGATCTGTCCGTTCTGAGCAAAGCTGCCTGATTGACTGAGATTAACCTTTACCGAGATGCTGGACGCTGGTGCGGGACTGGCACTCAGAGTGAAAATTGCGGTGCCCCCTTCCGTTACAGCGGAACCGCCTGAAATACTTACCACAGGCAGCGTAGCCGCATTCACATCCTCAGATTCAATGACAACATCAAAGCTTCTGCTGCTTGAGTGCGGATCCGCTCCGCCACCCACATTGGTACGCAGCTCGCTGCGGTCAAAACCATTGGCTCCGGTGCCGTCAGGACCCAGCGCCACGGTCAACGTCTCGTCGCTCTCAATGTAATCGTCATCGCCGGGAGTCAGCACCAAAGTGGCTGTCCTCGCGCCGGCGCCCTGGAAAACCACCGTCGGCGTCAACGTGCCACTCCCGGCAACAGTGACGCCCGTGTTAAGGCTCTCGCCGCTTTTTCTGGACAGGCTCCCAACATCATCCGCGGTGATGCCTGCTCCTGACAGTACAAGCGGCACATCAATGCGCTCTCCCGCCGCCAACGCGCGGCTTAAGGTCACCGTGAACTCGGCGTTCTCCTTTGCCCCCGCACCGCCTTCGGCTATGACCCCGGCATCACTGCGCCCAAGACTCACCTCCGTGGCATCATTGTCGACAATTGTGATTGTGACCGCTTTGACAGCCCCGGCCGTTACAGCCCCGGGAAGAGGATTGCCAAGCTCCACAACCACCTTCTTATCCGGCTCATCATTGCTGTCTTCGGTCACCGCGAACGCCGCCGTACCGCTACTGGAGTTGTCGGCAATGCTGATCGAGCTTCCTACCGTGTAATCCCCCGCCTCCGCTGTGGTTCCGCTGCCGCGAACCCCTATGGGAATACTCAGCGCACTGCCCGAGGTGTTGCTCCTTGTCAGCGTCGCAGTGATGCGAAGAGCATTGTCCCCCTCGGTCACGCGTACGGATGACTTGCTTCCCACCGACAGGTTAACCGGATTGGCCAGTTCGAATTTCATCTTTGCCACAGGAACGGTTGAACCTGAAAATTTGCCCTGTCCCTTAATGCTGGCGATTGGCTGGTGAGGGATGGTGGGAGGATTGTTAAACGAATATTCAGTCCCCTCTTCCGTGCCAGCGTCGTAGGGATAAAGATTCACCGTTCTGGAAGGAATCCAGTTGCCCTGGCCATCCAGAAGAGAATAACCCGAGAGTCCTATGAACCAGTCTGGGGTGAGATCCAGCATAGATAGAAAAGTAAACAGAGGTGCTTCTTCGCACAATCTGATGGTTTTACTGATTGTCTCCTCCCCACCCAGATAACGACCCGGCGGGAAGATGTCATAAGCCGCTATGTTTGCTCTTGCCGCAATAATTTCATCAGTAAACGTAAACGTCTCGCCTATTTCCGCAAGATGTTCCACACCCGAACTTGCCATGGCCCCCGGCTTCCAGAATTCTACCTGGCTGTTATGTGTGACCCAGACTACCTGAGTGAACCCCACAAAACTAAGACTTGGAAGACCTCCTGGTGAGCTTGTTGCATTAAAATTGCCCTGAAACGTCAGTTTGTAGTAAACTAGGTTGTCGCTGGCGCAAAGGGCATGAACCGCTTCGGTCTTTGCGCCGAGAACCATGATGGCCAGAATAAATCCCAGCGCAATGCTGGAAAACCAATTTCTGTTCGGTTCAGATTCTGACGAAAGACTCCCTAGGAGAGAGTGGGGTACTGAGAAGGGGGGGGGGTGCTAAGGAAAAAAGCACAGGAGACTCTGGAATCAGCAAATCCTGAGGTTTTCTTGAAATCAAACACATCTACCCTACCGACCAGAAGCAGGAAATCTGGTCCTTTACAATCCCACCGCGTCTATTCTACCTTTACCCTGCTTTCCGTGCAAGAAGTTTATTACTTACATTCCGCAAGCAGTGTTTCTGAAGCTGCCTTCGAAACGAGTGCGAACGAAAAATTTCCTGCAGTTGAGAAAAAGCGTATAGTTTAGAGGGTTAGTGTCGGCACTTACGGGCTGGCGAGGCGAGGAAATTCCTCCCTTTGAATATACGCGGGTCATCGTGATCACGTTTGACCCGCGCGAGCATGTCTACTCCGCGGGCGCATCGTATGAGAAGATAGAAGGAGTCGTTTGCGCTAGGCCCAGTTCCGTGTTGGGAGATGATTCCGATATTGAAGTGCTTTGGTCAGAGGGGAAATGGTACGCGGTGTTTCGCAGGGCATGGGGCGATTGTCCTGCTGGCTGTATTTTTTCAGAGCTCCATTTCTTTGTCGAACACGAAGGTGAAGTCAAACGAATTGATCCGAAGCGCGCAGCGGAGATCGAGGAGTTTGCCAAGATCCTTGCGGAGTGCAAATGGAGGCAGCGGCCCGAAAAATAATAGCTTTGGCCGACTAACCTGCTGCACATAGGCAGTCGGTGTTGTTTCCCTTTGCTGTGTATTTTGATCCATTTTTGTTATTCTGTTTGAGAAGGTTCTGCCCAGTAGCGTCTTGTCGGTTTTTCCTTCCATGGCTGGTACGCATCTGGGTTTCGGAACCGAAGATTGATGTTTGCTCTAGGTGCGTGGCTTGAGGAAATTTTCTAAAAAAAAGCTTTTTCTTCTGTCTTTTCTGTTTTTCTGCGTCTCCTGCGCGGGTGCGGGACTTTCGGTTGATCCCAACCAGGATATTGAAAGCGCGGACAGGGAAGATGCGTATTATCATTTTGCGCTTTCAGCCCTTTATCTGGAACAGGGAGATCTTCCGCGTGCTCTTGAGAGCCTTGAAGAGGCAGAACGGATTGACCCCCAGTCTTCTGAAATAAAATACCGTCTCGCTCTGGTTTACATGCTTTTTAATATGCGCGAGAAGGCCGTTGCCAAATTCACCCAGTCCATCGTTCTTGATCCGTCAAATTCTCCGGCATACAGGGACCTTGCCCGAATCTATCTCGCATCCCCTGACGAAACCATGAAGAAAAGGGGCAAGAAATTTCTGCTCAAGGCGGTCGAGATCGACCCCGGGGACAAGGAAACCTATCTGCTTCTCTGCGCAACTGAACTTTATTCCGGCAATCTTGAAAAGGCGGAGCATTACGCTGAAAAAAGCCTTTCAATAAGTCCTACGGATGTCACGGGTTACTTCTACCTTGGAAGCATCGCCTCCAGGAGGGATGATTTTGACGCTGCGGTAAGGCACTACAAAAGGGCCCTTGAAATTCAGCGGACATACTATCCCGCTTTCATCGGACTTGTTGAAACCCTTGAGAAAGCGAAAAGGATCGAGGAAGCGATAGAGCAGTACGACTCGGCGATCAGGAAGTTTGCTCCTTATCGCGATGTTTTTATTTCCTACGGGAACATGCTTTACCGCCAGCGCAGGTTCGAAGAGGCTATCAGGCAGTACCGCAACGCGGAGACTGCGGATCCGGAGAATCCCGAGATCAGGTTCAGAATCGGCCTTCTTTACCTTGAAAGCGGCAGTTATGAGGAAGCTATCGGAGAGCTGAAACAGGTTCTCGAACGCCTGCCTGCACATTTTGAGGCAAAATACTACTCCGCCATCGCCCACACCAAGCTGGGACGGTATTCCCAGTCAAGAAAGCTTCTCGATTCCATATCCCCAAATTCCGATCTTCACGCGGACGCGGTCATTCACGGGGCATACATACATGAACTTGAGGGTTCGGCGCACAAGGCGATCGGGATACTGAAAGAGCTTCATGAAAAGAACCCGTACAATCCCAAGGCCGTAAATTCTCTTGGTGAAATCTACGCAAGGCAGGGGCGCCAGGAGGATTCAATCTCCTTGTACAAGGTGTATCTCGAAAAACATCCGGAGGACGAATCCGTTTTGTATTCGCTTGCCGTTTTGTATTACTACAGCGACCGCATACCGGAAGCACTCTCGGTAATGGAGGATATAATCAGCAGGAATCCGCAGAATTTCGATGCGATGAATTTCATCGGGTACACATACGCCGAGCGGGGAGAAAGACTTGATTACGCCGAGGAACTCATCAGCAAGGCTCTTGAGCTTGCTCCAGGACGGGGTTACATAATCGACAGCCTGGGGTGGGTTTACTACCAGAAGGGCGATTTCACCAGAGCCCTCGAATATCTGCTTCGCGCTTCGGAGATACCCCCTCCCGATGCAGCCATTTTGGAGCACATGGGTGATGTGTATGAAAAACTCGGCAAAACAGAGCTCGCGGTGGAGAACTACGCAAAGGCCCTTGAGCTTCTGGATTCCAAGAAGCTGGTTACGGCTGAAGACAGGAAGATCCGCGCGAGAGTCTGGGAAAAGCTAAAGGAATTCAAACGCGATGAGGCATAGCTGGGTTTTTATTCCGCTTCTTCTTTTCCTTTTTTCCTGCGCCGGCAAACTCCCGCCCGCTACGGCCGAACGCACAGATCTTTCCGCCATACTGGAGAAGGCAAAGCGCGCCCAGATGGGGTTTACTTCAGTAAAAGCCAGGGCCAGGGTGTCGATAAAATCCCCACAGGGGAGTATTGTTTTCGATCAGGTAGCCACCGCTGTCCGTCCGAATCTTTTGAGAGTTTCGGTCTTCGCTCCTTTCGGCGAGATGCTCGCAAGGGTAGTTTCCGATGGGAAAAGCGTGAGCATGAAGACCAACTGGGAAGAGCTTGTCTTTGAGAACCCGGAGGATTTCAGACTTTCCTACCTTTATCCGGGACTCCCGCCCCAGCTCGGGGTTGAGGACATAGTAAACTTTCTGCTGGGAGGGTCTCCGTTTTCCATCCCCCAGGGAAATTACTCTGCGCAGGTTGGGGGGTCAGAAGGGGAGGTAGTCTTAGTGTTTTCGGGAGGCACTCCCCTCCGGGTCACGGTCGATTCCCGGAGAAATTTCATAACAAGGGTAGAGGGCCTGCTTTCTGACGGAGAGAAGGCTGAAATTGAGTTCTCGCTGCTGAAACGGGTTGCCCCGGATACCTATTTCCCAAGGAAGCTTCTGTTTGAGACCGCCGATTACAGTCTCAGCGTGAATTATGACGAGAATTTACGGGTAAACTCAAAGACGGATATTTCTTCTTTCCGCTCCTCGGAGGAACGTTGAATTGTCGCAAAAACCGCTTGTAAGAAACTTCGTAATTAGAAACAGCCTGGGTCTTCACGCCAGGGCGGCTGCGGTTCTGGTCGCCCTGACCAGCAGATTCAGTTCCAGTATAATGATAAGGAAAGACAGCTTCGAGATAGACGGAAAAAGCATACTGGGCGTTCTGTCCCTCGCGGCCATCTGCGGCACGGAAGTAGCCGTTACGATAGAGGGAAAAGACTCGGAGCTTGCTATGGAGGAAGTTGCCCGTCTGATTGAGAGCGGCTTCGGAGAGGGAATCGATCCGAAGAACTGAATTCGGGACATTCTGCAAACGGGATAAACCGGAGTCGGTTTTTAAGGGAAAAGCGTTGTCAGGACCATGAAGATTATAAGGATCAATTCGAAAAATCTGGAAAGAAGGTCAAGAGAAATAGAGAAATCGGCCTCACATTTCGACCCGGAGCTTGTTTCGCAGACGGAAAAGATTGTAGAGGACGTCAGGAAGCAGGGAGATTCGGCGCTTTTCCGCTACGCGAAGAAGTTTGACGGACCGGGTGTAAACGCGAAAAACGTAAAGGTCACCGACCGAGAGTTCGAAGAGGCGAAAGCGGCCGTTGCGCTTGGCATTGCGAGGGATATTAAGAAGGCCGCCTCTCGGATTCGCTCCTACCAGAAAAAGAAGCTTCCCAAGGCCGGAACCTACAGGGATGCGCTCGGAAACGAGCTTGGCTGGCTTATAAGACCTGTTGAGAAAGTGGGGGTGTATGTTCCGGGGGGCAAGGCTTCCTACCCTTCGACCGTGCTCATGACTGCCATACCCGCGCGGGTGGCGGGAGCAAGCGAGATAAGCGTCGTCACCCCGTGTTCCGGGCAACGGGTAAGCCCCGAGGTTCTTGTGGCCTGCGAGATTGCCGGGGTGAGCAATGTCTACAAGATAGGCGGAGCCCACGCCATAGCGGCCATGGCCTTTGGTACCAGGAGCGTACCGAAAGTAGACAAGGTAGTGGGCCCGGGGAACATCTACGTTACGATAGCCAAGAAACTGGTTTACGGTTTCTGTGACATTGACATGCTGGCAGGGCCGACGGAGGTTCTGATTATCGCCGACGGTTCGTGTCCGCCGGGATGGATAGCCGCGGACCTGCTCGCCCAGGCCGAGCATGATGAGATGTCGATTCCGATTCTTGTGACCACAAGCTACGATTACGCCAGAGAAGTAAAAAAGGAGGTGCTCTCGCAGCTAAGGGATCTTGACAGGGAAGAAATCGCGGGAGCCGCTGTTTCAAATAACGGAAGAATCTATGTGACCGAGAACATGGAGCAGGCCGTGGCGCTTTCAAACGCGGTTGCTCCCGAGCACCTTGAACTCTGCGTGCGCGCCCCAAAATCTCTTCTAAAAGGCATAAAGCACGCTGGAGCGGTGTTTTTGGGCTCTCTTTCGACCGAGCCTTTCGGCGATTACGTCTCGGGTCCAAGTCACGTGCTTCCGACGGGAGGAGCGGCGAGGTTTTCCTCCCCCCTAAGCGTTTATGATTTCCTCAAGATGCCGAGCACCATATCGATGTCGAAAAAAGGCTTTTCTTCCCTTGCGGAGACCGTTATGAACCTTGCGCATGCCGAAGGGCTTTCGGGACACGCCTTTTCAGTAAAAAAACGGATTGAGGATTCCTGAGAGATGCTCACTCTGGGGGGATGCGTCGATGTCTGAAGCAGATTCGATTAAAAGCAGGATTTCCGGAAACGTAAGGTCAATATCTCCTTACTCTGTGCCGAGGATAGACTGCTCAATCAGGCTTGACGGAAATGAGAGCCCCTACGATCTTAAGAGCGAAGACAAGCTTTCGCTGTTCAGGCGCCTTGCGGAGCTTCCCGTAAACCGCTATCCGGACCCCGAGGCCCTCGACGTAAGAACATCCCTTTCCCGCGCGGAGGGTTTTCCCCGGGAAGGCATACTGCTCGGCAATGGCTCAGACGAAATCATACAGATGGTCGTTGAGGTGTTCGGCGGGAAAAGCGGTTGCGTGCTCGTGCCGTCCCCGACTTTTTCAATGTACAGGATCACATCGCTTATGCTTGGAAGGCAGGTGACGGAGATTGAACTTGATGAGAACTTTGACATAGACCTCGAACCAACCCTGGAGACGATCCGCACGCAGGACCCTGACATCGTTTTTCTCGCGACCCCGAACAATCCCACGGGAAACTCTTTTTCGGAAGAAAAGGTGCTTGAGATACTTGAGGCAAGCGGGGGTGCGGTTGTTATTGACGAGGCCTACTGTGATTTTTCGAAAAAAAGCTATGTCCCCCATATAGAGAAATATGAAAACCTGCTGGTCCTGAGAACGATGTCCAAGATAGGATTTGCGGGTGCCAGGCTCGGAATGCTCTTTGCGCGGCCGCAGATCGTAGGCGAGGTAAATAAGGCGCGTCTTCCCTACAACATAAATTCTCTTAGCCAGCTTGTAATGTCTTTTGCGCTTGAGAATCCCGAGGTTATCCAACGGAAGATAGACCTTATATTGAGCGAAAGGGAAAGACTTCGCGACGCTCTCGAGCGGATTGAGGCCATCCATGTGTATCCCACGGATGCGAATTTCTTTCTGATCAAGGCCCCGGACGCGGAATTTCTTTTCACGGAGCTTGTTAAAAACGACATTCTGGTTCGCCGCTTTGAGGGAGGGGGACGCCTTGCCGACTGCCTCAGGATCACGGTTGGAACCAGCGATGAAAACGACCGGCTCACAGAAGCCCTAGTCAGCATATTTTCTTCTTAGGTAGTTCTTCAGCGAAAAGTGTCCTGCTTACGGCAGTTCCATACACTTATCAACGCTTTTTTTCGACGAAAAACGTCAAAGTAGTAAATATCCGAATTTTCACTTAAAACGTGATTTATTGCACTTATAATATATAATTTCTGTTGAATATTGTTCTTCAGCAATGTATAATAAGATATCAGCAATTCACATTTTTAGTGATTTATGGATAATAATATTATACCACGAAAATCAATCCCGCGAGGCAGGCGCAAACTGGCAACTGTAATCAGAGCGGCTGATGATGTCATTCGAATTGACGGTGTCGTTTCTGCACTTCAAGTAGGGCGATCGGATGCTGCCAAACTGCTTTCGCGCTGGGTTAGGCAAGGCTGGCTAAGACGCGTCGGGTCAGGAACCTATGTCGCTGTCCAGCTTGATTCGCTTGAAAGCGAACGTATTCTGGATGATCCCTGGATACTGGTTCCGGTTCTTTATGCACCTGCGTATATTGGTGGTTGGACTGCTGCCGAGCACTGGGACCTCACCGAACAACTGTTCCGCCAAATTGTTGTCGTGACTACGAAAACAGTCCGTAAAAAGCGCGAGATGCGTGATGGGGCACAATTCATGCTGCGCCATATACAGGAACGAAAATTCTTTGGTACTAAACCGGTCTGGCGCGGACGGTCTAAAATTCTGGTTTCTGATGTTCACCGCACAATTATTGATATGCTTGATGAACCATCCATCGGCGGGGGAATTCAGCACGTGGCTGATTGTCTGGCTGTTTATCTGGAGCGCCCTGATCGAAATGATGAAATACTGATAGACTACGCAAAAGAACTTGCCAATGGTGCGGTTTTCAAACGGCTGGGTTTCTTAGCTGAAAAATATCCCAATACCGAGGTTTTGACCGAAGCCTGTCTGAAACATATGACAAAAGGGAATGCCAAACTTGACCCCGTATCGAAATGTCCTCGCCTGATCTCAAAATGGCGTCTTCGGGTTCCCCCGGGACTGTACAACTGGAGGATGACATGATTAGCAGGCGTGAGATCATTGATGTAGCGACAGTTAAGGGACTCAATCCCCATATTGTTGAG
The DNA here is from genome assembly GCA_965208155.1 of Thermodesulfobacteriota bacterium. Classification (GTDB taxonomy): domain Bacteria; phylum Desulfobacterota_D; class UBA1144; order Nemesobacterales; family Nemesobacteraceae; genus Nemesobacter. Next base: position 478,426 of record OZ242322.1, on the reverse strand, counting down.
AAGGACTATGTTCTTGGCTGGTTGCTGTGGGGGATATGTAATCATGAAATATTAGGTAAAAGCTGGCTTTTTAAGGGCGGTACCTGTCTGAAAAAATGCTTTTTTGAGACCTACAGGTTTTCCGAAGACCTCGATTTTACTCTTGCTGATGCCTCACATATCGATAACGGTTTTCTTAAAACCGTGTTTGGGGAGATATGCGAACGGATCTATGAGCAGAGCGGTATCGAACTGCCGCCGCATTCTCACAAGTTTGATGTTTACCAAAACCCACGCGGCGGTAAATCCTGCCAAGCCCGGATAGGGTACCAGGGACCTGTATCGCCGCGTGGCAGAAGTATGCCGAGGATCAAGCTTGACCTCACGGCCGATGAGCTTGTGGTGCTAAGTCCGATTCAGTTACAAGTCTATCATCCTTACAGCGATGCCCCGGACGGAGGTATCGTCATACGGTCATATGCATACGAAGAGGCGTTCGGCGAAAAGATAAGGGCTCTTGCCGAGCGGGGGCGACCCCGCGATTTGTACGATGTAGTCAACCTGTTTCGCAATCCTGAGGCGCGGCCCGCTACTACGGTATTAGATGACGTGCTCCGTCAGAAGTGTGAGTTTAAGAATCTTGGTTTTCCTGTTTTCGCTCAACTTGAAATTAATAGGCCTTTTCTAGAAAGCAGATGGGCGCAGATGCTGTCACATCAGTTGCCTGCTTTGCCTCCGTTTGTAACATTCTGGGATGAACTGCCAATTTTCTTTGAGTGGCTTCACGACGGAGCTTCACCACGAATTCCTGCTGCGTATATTGGAGATGAAGGCGAGGAGGCTATACGAGAACGCACGTTACGCCTGCCGGTTTCTGTCGTGACCCAGGCCTATATCGAAATCATCCGTTTTGCCGCTTCCAATCTGCTTTGCGTGGATCTGGACTACGAAAGATATATAAGGCGCATTGAACCCTATTCGCTTCGCCGTACTGAGGAAGGCAATATAGTTCTTAACGCTTATGATGTGGATAAGAACGAACACCACAACTACCTTATAAACGGTATTCACGGAGCAAGAGTTACCGGTCAGGTTTTCAGTCCCCGTTTCGCAGTTGAATTAACTCCCTCCGCCCAGTCACTGTTTCGCTGAGATGAATTCAAGACGGCGACAGGATTTTCGATTGCTAATCAGCCTGAATTCCCAACTGCAGGAATTGACATGACACTTTGAGGGTCAGAAGAACCTGATCTTGAGAACACGATTATCAAGCCAGGGGATTCGTTCTTCCATTTCCCCATAGCCAGCAGCTATGAGCAGAGGATTGTTCGCACGGCGTCCAAGACTCACTACTATTTCATCCCCCTTTATCTCTACTTTTCCGCTTGCCTTCACAAGATCACGGAATATTGTACTCGCCTTCGCTACATCATACCCATTACCCACTCGCTTCCCCAAAACCCTGTACAACCCACTTGCCATCACCGTAAGCTGCGCGTCCACATTCACCTTCATAGCCACAGCCGCAGAAAGCGCGTCCATATGAAAAAAGTCTATAGCGTCCGCTATCGTATTCTCTATTATCATTCGCCTCGCGTAACGGTCTATAAGCTTCGCCGCATTCTCCTCCATCTGATTGGTCAGAAGCAGCACCGGCTTCCTGCGTCCAAGATCCTTTATTGCTATCTGTCGTATATCCCCGGGATAATCCCTGAGCTTAACCCTCTGCTCATATATCTTAGGTGTCCTGTACTCCCTGCCCACATTGCTGAGCCTTATCTTCTTCCACTCAGAAGACGGCTTTGAAGCCAACACAGACACCATATTCTCAGACCTTCTTCGTAATGTCAGAAACCTTATCCCCATCTCCTCAAGCCTCCCCAGATTGGCATACGTGGTAAAACCACTGTCAAACACAAGCTCCCTGGGCTTGCGCCCCGTACGCTTCTCCCACCCCTCTATGAACCGCAGTATCTCATCGCTTGCCCCCTTCTTGCGTATATCCGTGTTGGCCCAGGCAAATATCCTCGCGTCAGCATCCCTCGCTACAAACGCCAGTATCCCCTTCTGACGCCTGCTCCTCTTCGATACATAATGGCGTTCTACCAACGCCGCGTCCCCGTGGTAGGGAATAGCGTGGAAATCAAGATCAAACGATTCCTCCCCGCCAAGATCGACTCCAAGACCACGTACCGCTTTATACCACCTGTCCATAAGCCCGGGATTCATCCTCGGATCAACCCTGCATGAATACTCCGTAAGAGTGCTGCGCTTCGGTATTACGTTAAGTCCACAGAAAAGCCCTAACCCCTCATCAAGAGTCTCCGCCATTATCCGAGAAGGCCTTCCTATCCCCCATAGCTTCAAAGCAAGCAGGGAACGAAACGCGCACCCCGCCGGTATCATCCCGCTCCCAGGCATATTCTCCACTATGCCGTCAATGTCTGCTCTCCCAAGATCATGGGCAAACAAAAACAACCCCGCAAACTCGGTACGAAACGTACGGGTACCAAAATCCAACTTCTCGCAATCCGAAACCTCCGCCCTCTCGGATCGTATTGCCTCCCTCTGCCGAGCCGTGCGTCTCCAAAGCTTCGGCAAACCAGCTTCCTTGAGAATCCGGGAAATAGTTGTAATGCTCGTAGACATCCCCTCACCCTCAAGCTCCTCGCTTATCTCGTTTGCCGAAAAATTGCGCTCCTTGCGAAGACCTATGATACGTTGACGACGCTTTACCGCGAGAGGCTGATCAGCCTTAGGCTTGGGTCCTGTCTTGTTTACAAGAAAAAAGGAACGCTGGGGATTCTTTCGGAACTCGGCGCACAGATTGCGAAGGGTGGAGGGTTCGTATCCGAAAAGAGAAGCTGCCTCCTCAATAGACTTGCCTTCAACAAATACAGCTCTGAGAGCCTCATACTGGCGATGGATGGGGGTTACGGGTTCGAGGAAGTATTTTGTGAGTGTGCTCATTCTAATCTCTTTAATTAGCAAGTACATACCACTATACCATGTATAGAAATAAAAAGCAACCACAAAATGAAGAAATACAGAGTGAAATATGTTGAAGAGTATATGGAGTAAGTGAAACAGAGTGATAAGAGGGTCTTAAATGTGAGGTTGGTTATTTACGAGGAGGCTGGTGATAGACAGCTGTTAACAGATAGCAAGGTGGATAATGGTTGCTAATATCTCTAGTTAGAAGTATAGTTCTGTGGTTTGAAGGTGCTTATCCGTTGAAGTCATCGCACCAAAATGCCATATCATCTCTTCCAGTTGGGAATTCAGGATCAGCGTATTTTCTTCCTAGATAGTGCCTTTTCTGACAGGCACTATTTAGCCATCGTTACCTCCGTAGCAGGACGGCTTGTTATGTCAACTGTAGAAGAAATAAAATCGGGAATTATATACTCACCACTTGAATTCCGAAGTGCACCACTAACCCAGATAATCTTCTTTCACGGGAGTCTGGCACATAGAGATGCACAGTGGACAATTTCGCGTGTTCAGGCTATCTCGATCTATCCGGTGAGTTAGTCGGCATATTTTCTTCTCAGGTAGTTTTTCACTACGAAAAGAATTGTGGCCGCAAGTGCCAGCCACGCGAATATGTCTCCTACTCTGGAGTAAAGAGTTTCAAGCGAATCCACCAGAACTACCTCTCCTTTCAGGTTCTCTGTAGTGAATATGCCCGTTCGGGCCTCGATTTTTCCTGCAGGCGATACGATTGCGCTTACCCCGCTGTTTGTTGACCTTACAAGGTAGCGGCGCGTTTCGACTGCTCTTGGAATTGAAAGGAGCAGATGCTGGTAGGGAGCTATGCTCTTTCCGAACCATGCGTCATTGGTGAGATTGACCAGCAGATTGGCCCCCATTTTCACGTATTCACCCGAGATTCCGGCCATTATATCCTCATAGCATATAAGGGGTCCTATCCTTATGTTTTTCCCCGGCACCTCGAGTACTTCAGGTCCTTCTCCGGGGGTGAGGTCTCCAATCATGGGGAAGACCCTTTTCAGGAACCGGAGTTCCTCGTTTATCCATGGGAAATATTCTCCCAGCAGAAAAAGCCGGGTCTTGCTGTAGTGGCCGAGGATATTGCTTTGGGAGTCCGCCAGAAAAGCCGTGTTGTATTTGCTGTGGTCTTCTTCATCCCATCCGTCTTCAAGCAGGGCGGGGTCCTGGGTAAAGGAGAGTCCCCCGATGAGAAAGTGCGCCGTGTGTCCTGCCGGCACCACGTCTGTCTCGCCTTCGATTCTGTACGTCGAATTTTCTTTGGGGAACCAGTACTGAACCGATGTCTCAGGCCAGATCACAAGATCCGCCCCCTGGAGTTCAAGAGACATCTGCCTGTGTTTTTCCGTTATGACCGGTTCGTTATCAAGGTTTTTTTCCGCGTAATCGAAATTCGCCTGTACCATCGCGATTTTCACCCGGGGTTGTGTCTCAAGGAAGTTCTCTATTTCGTTTATCCTGAAGGAGCCGTAGCCGAGCACTAACGCGATTGTGGCAATCGAGATTGCCGATGCGGCGAGCGCAGGTTTTCTTTTTTGCCGCAAGTCGTCGATGAGGTAGAAAACCGATACGTTTACAAAGAACATAAGGAATCCCAGAAAGCTCATCCCGAGTGTGTCGACCACCTGTATTACCTTCGGGTAGTAAGCCTGGGAGACTCCTATTCCGTAGGGGAAGAGAACGGGGAAGAAGAATTCCGTGACGGCCCAGGCAGAAGAAATCATAAGGGCGTTTGCGACGCTCTTTTTCCGCCAAAGCCCAAGCCTTGAGATATACCAGGTAAAAATTCCGAACTGAAGCGATGAGTACACGCAGAATACGAACACGGCTGCCATGCTCGCGGCAAGGGGTATTTCTCCGAATCTGTTCAGGGTTCCGACAAGCCAGTAAAGCGAGACGAGATTCATGGATGTCCCGGATATCATGCCAAGCCTGAGCGACTGCGAAGCGCTTTTCCCCCGAAGGGCCGCAAGCAGCGGGGCGAAGCATACCCAGCCCAGTACGCCGAGAGCGCTTGAGAAAAGGGATATGGAAAAAAGTATTCCCGATCCCGCGGCCAGGATTTCACTTCCGGTTGGTCTGGTTGTCCGGATCCTTTTCATTGCGTAGTGGCGGAGTTGCGGGTTCAGGGGGTTTCGTTGTGTCTTCGGACGGATATGTATTTAAGTGCTCCTGCGAGAATAAGCGCAAGGGCCGTTACCTGCGCTACCGACAGTCCGGATATGGGGCTTTCAGTGGTATTTCTTATGAACTCGACAAAAAACCTTTCAAGTCCCGCAAATCCCAGATAGATGCTGGCGAGCCAGCCGGCAGGCTTGTTCTTTTTTCTCATCCTCCAAAGCGCTATGAACACGAGCGACATTATGATCGTCTCGTAAAGCTGGGTCGGATGAACTGTCTCAAGCGTCGGAGGTGAGCCCTTGGGAAACGACATCGCCCAGGGAAGCGCCGAGGCGATTCCGTAGTCGTCGCCGACCAGAAAGCAGCCTATCCTTCCCGTCGCGTAGGCTATTGCGAGGGCAGGCGCCGTTGCGTCAAGAACTTTCCAGAAGCTTTCCCCGTGCTTTTTTATCACTACGAAAAAGGCGAAAAGGGCCAGAAGAAAACCTCCGTAGAAAGTAAGTCCGCCTCTTAGGAGCAGATAATGTACGGGGCTGGATAGAAGATCGCTTAGGGGAATATTCTCGATCAGAAAAAGGAGCTTGGCGCCGAGTATGCCGCCCACCAGGGAGGCGAGAAAAACGTGTTCGTGAAGTCTCCTTGATATTCCTTTTCTCTCAAACTCCATTCCGGAAACCCAGAAAGCGACGAGAAAGGAGGCGGCGACCATCGCTCCGAAGGACGTGATCTGGAAATCGCCTATTCTTATAAGCTCGGGAAACATCTACTGGGAATTATCTCCGGATTCCAGTTCTTTCTCCGCTTCGCAGTTCGATCTTGAGAGAAGGAATATGGATATAAAAAGCACTGCGCAAAGAACCATCTGTATCAGAAAACTGGTTTCCATTTCGGAGAATCCCTCCCGGCGTGACAATTTTAACGAACAGTTAAGCAAAATAAAAGTGCCGTTGCGTGCTTGAATAAGAACTGCAAGCCGGTACATTAGTCGGCTGATATGCTTCACTCACCGGTACTGGTTTTAAACAGGTTTTTTATCCCTGTCTCGGTAACGAGTCTGAAAAGGGCCTTTATCCTTCTTTACGGAGGAGCCGCGAAGGCAGTGAACAGGGAGTATGAGACGTTTGACTTCGATTCGTGGAAGGATATCCGTTCGGTCGACACGGAAGACTGCGTGAGGACCGTTACCAGCGTTATAAAAGCTCCCCGGGTGATAATTCTTGTGAGATATGAGGGATATCACAGAAAGCAGCCTAAGTTCAACAGGATAAACATTTTCAGAAGGGACGCGGATACATGCCAGTACTGCGCGAAGGCTTTTCCGAAAAGAGATCTTACCCTCGACCATGTGATTCCGCGGTCGATGGGCGGAAGAAGTACCTGGGACAACATAGTGTGCTGTTGCGTTAGGTGCAACAGGAAAAAGGGAGGAAAAACTCCTGTGCAGGCGAAGATGAAGCTGCTCGCCAAACCTGTGAAGCCCGCTGCCAGTATTTTTTCCAACCTCCATTTCAAAACCGTGAGGTATGAGGAGTGGGAGCCTTTTCTTAACTTTGTCGATATGTCTTACTGGAACGTTGAACTGATTGACTGAAGGTTTGTCTCAGATGTGCCTTTGCCGCGAGATCATTATCCGTTCGCAGCCTCGGGATCTGGAAAGAAAAAGGGATTATATACTTGACTAACCTGACATCAAAGATGAGATCAGTGCTTGCGGTTTTCTTTACGCTTTTGTTTATCCCCTGCCTGGCGACCGCGCAGATACAGCTTCCCCCGGTTGCTTCTCCGATAAAGAAAATACCGGTCGCCATCGCGGTGCTTAAGGCCAAGGGGGATTTAAGCGTATACGGGAAGAATTTCACTGATGTCCTGAAGAGAGATCTTACCAACGCAGCCCTTTTTGATGTCCGCCAAGTGAACATCCTGTTTTCATCTTCCTTTGAAGATATAGATTTCGAATATTTAGATGCTCGGAAAACCAGATATCTGGTGAGTGGAAATTTCGATGTCTCGCCTCAGGAGGTCTCTTACGATCTTATAGTTTATGATGTGCCCGGCCGACAGGAGCGTATGAGAAGGAAATACGTGACGTCTCCTCGCCACATAAGGAACGTGGTGCACAAGTTTGCGGGCGAGCTTATGAGGGAGCTTGCCGGCCTCGACGGGTTTTTTGACTCCGAGATCGTGTTTGTCAGGAGGGACGGTCATGGAAGTGATCTTTTTATCATGGATTACGACGGGCACAACGCAAAAAAGCTTACCAATCACGGATCTTCTGTTCTCTCTCCTGACTGTTCGCCTGACGGAAGCCAGGTGGTTTTCACTTCCGACAGAAGCTGGGACCATGATGTCTACCTGCTGAATTTCAAGGCCACCCGCCTTCCCGCCGAGGGCAAGAGAATAACCCGGGGAATTCATCTCGACAATTCTCCGAGCTGGTCCCCAGATGGCAGCCATGTGGCGTTTAGCCGTAACGGGGACATATACATAGCTTCGTCTTCGGGGGAAATCCTCAAGCGACTTACCAAGTCCCCCTCAATAGATCTCTCCCCCGCTTGGTCTCCCGACGGCAGAAAAATTGCCTTTGTGTCAGATCGGGCGGGAGCGCCGAACATATACGTGATAAGTTCCGAAGGGGGTCGAGCGGTGAGAATTACCTCGGAGGGTTACAATACCGATCCGGTCTGGTCTCCCAGCCCTTCGGTTAACCGTATAGTGTTTGTGAAAGTAAAAAAATCCGAGGCTGACATCTACTCCGTAGGACCCGACGGCCGGGGTCAGCAGAGGCTTACCTCTTCAGGGAGAAACGAGCATCCCTCGTGGTCTCCCGATGGTCACTACATCACTTTCTCTTCAAAGAGGCAGGGGCGAAGGCAGATATATATCATGTACTTAAACGGTGAGAACAAGGTTCCGCTTTCCCGGGGCAAAAATGATTCGTTTTCCACCTGGTGCGTGAAGTAGATGACAGGGAGGCTTTGCTCTTGAGGCTTTTTGTCGCGGCCTTGCTTCCCGAGGAAACAAAAAATGTGCTTTTTCGCTACGTCCAGTCCCTTGGGAGCTTTGTTCGAGGCGTAAGGTGGGAGCCGAGGGAGAAACTCCACGTCACGCTCAGGTTTCTTGGAGATGTTGATGAATCGCGCCTTGAGGATATATTAGCCGATGTAGGTTCCGCGGTTCGGGGTTCGGGGAGTGTTGAGTCCGGATTTGACGATTTTTGCCTGTTTCCGGGTTCGAGAAATCCCAGAGTGCTGGCCTTGGGTCTTGTGAAAAACGAGCAGTTCCAGTCTCTTTTTGACAAAGTGCAGAATGCGGTCCCGCAGAAGGGGTTTGAGGTGGAAAAAAGAAGATTCATCCCGCACGTGACTCTGGGCAGGATCAGAGGGGATTTCGAGGGAATCAGGAAAATTCCTCGACCGGACGAAACGCGGTTCTCCATTACAGGAATCGGGATTGTTCAAAGTGAGCTTGGGCCCCGGGGATCCCGGTACACCAGCCTCAGGACATGGAATCTTCAGGGCGGCATTTGACAAAAGAATTTTTTAACAGGCAAAATAGTGCTTCAATAAAGTGCGGAGGATGTTATGCACGCTGTTATAAAAACCGGTGGAAAACAGTATATAGTCAAGCCGGGTGACATTATTGATATAGAAAAAATCTCCGGCGAGCCAGGCGAAGAGGTGAATTTTGAGGAAGTTCTGCTTGTGTCCGCTGACGGAGAGGACGTCAAGGTGGGCAGCCCTGTTGTTGAAAGTGCCAGGGTTGAGGGTAGAATAGTAAGACAGAAAAAGGGCGAGAAGATAATAGTCTTCAAGTTCAAAAGAAGGAAAGGGTACAGGAAAAAGGCGGGCCATCGCCAGAACCTGACCAGCGTCGAGATCACGGCCATAAGCGCTTGATTCGCGGAGGCGAGTAAGCATGTCAACCAAAAAAGGCGGCGGAAGTTCCAAAAACGGAAGGGACTCAATAGGCAGAAGGCTTGGCGTAAAGAAGTTCGGAGGCCAGCCTGTTGTCAAGGGGAACATAATAGTAAGGCAGCGTGGTACCAGCATTAAGCCTGGCCTTAACGTAGGGCTTGGAAAGGATTACACGATATTCGCAATGTCTGACGGGGTTGTGAAATTTCAGAAATCCGGAAAGGGCAGAACAAAGGTTTCCGTAATTCCGGCCTGAGAAATTCCCACTAGAACTAGTTTTTTATTCTTCTCCTATTATAATTACTGAGTGCCTTTACCGGCATGTGTCCTTCTTGATAAGTTAGGCAGAAATTTACCTTGAGTCCTTTGAAGAACCGGAAAAAATCTTTCAGTCTAGTTCCATTCTTTCCCCTATTTGTTTCCTGTCTTTTGCTTTCGTTTCTGGTGATCTTTGCATTCCAGTATTTTTATTTCCCGAAGAGGTACGCCGACCTCAGAGTCGCGGAGATGGAAGAATTGTTCGGCGAAGCGGAGTTTTTCGCCGACCGTGCAAGAAGCGTTCTTGATACGAGAAACGATGTAGGGTACGTAAGACTTCTTGATCATAACGGAATGCTTGAGAAGGGTTTCGGTTTTCGGGATGACAAGGGTTTTCAGAAGCTCGCTCTCAATGGGCCTGAGGGAAAGACTGTCCTTTTGGGTCTGAGAAGTTCTGTCGGCGAGGAGTTCTACATTGACGCTTTGCTCTGGAGCCTCATTTTCGCTTCCCTGATGGCCGTTGTTTTTACTTTCCTTGTACGTTTTATAAGTGATCGGGCATTCCGGTTCCTCGGGGAATTCTCCGAAGCTGTAGGTTCTGTTGCAAGCGGAGATTATTCGGTTCGTCTGGATGGACGATCTTCGCTTATTGCCGGGGCAGGGGTTCAGAGACTCTGTCGTGAATTCAACGAAATGGTCTCTTCGCTTGAAAACGGGTCGGCCGACCGGGAAGACACGGAGGATTTGAGGGATGCGGAATTTGACCGTTTCGCTGAACTGCCTACGGATTTCCGCCCGAAGATAGTCTTAAGCCAGGAGCAGTCTTCTGAAGCTTCTCCATTCCAGGCTCCCGAAGATTCGTTTGATGAGGGCCTGGTGGAAATCGTGCATGTTCCTGATGAAGAGTATGCCGAACCTGAAGAAGAGATTCCCCTTGGCGTTACCGAAATTGCGGATTCCGACGGAAACAAGATAGATATCAGTATACTCGTTGTAAAGATCGTAGATTTTGAAAGCCTGACTAAAGATATCTCGCCAGCCAGCGTTAACTCTTTTACGGCCGATTACAGAAAATCCGTTTCGACCACTATAGCCTCTTTCGGAGGAACCGTAGAGACCATACTTCGGGAAGAGGTCGTGGCTTTTTTCACCAGCTCCGGTCCCGGACCCGCTGCAAAGCTCAATTGCGTATGCTGCGCGGTTGAGATGATGCAGCTTTTCGCCGGGGTGGTCGATGGTCAGAGAGTCTCTGCCCGGTCGGATATAAAGCTTAAGATGGGCATTTCCTCGGCTGACTTGTCGGTGCCAGATGGATCGGATGTTTTCGCGCTTGCAAAACCCTTTGTGGACGAAGCCAAGGCTCTTTGCAATGGAGCAAAGGATTGGAATGTATTTGTTACGACCGGTTTCCGCGAGGGCGCGAGCGATTATCTCGAAGTAAGACGTGAAAAGGTCGATGGGAATCTCTGTTACGCCGTTACCGGGGTTGAGGAAGAAGCGTTGCAGCGGACCGAAAGATAGCGCTCTTTCTTTGCTCCGCTCCACTCCTTCAATTCAGTTTTCTACCATTCCTGTTATATTTTCTAATCCGGGCTGAGAACCGGCTTCTCAGCCAGTAGCGGTTCACCTGCTGAGGTTTTTGTTAGATGAAGGGATACGAGGTTAGAAGAGAATTTATCGAGTATTTCTCCGAGAGGGGACATGAACCGGTACGCAGTTCCACCCTTATACCGGAGAACGATCCGACCCTCCTTTTTACCAACGCCGGGATGGTCCAGTTTAAAAATGTTTTCACTGGGAATGAGACCAGGGATTTTAAAAGAGCGGTTTCTTCCCAGAAGTGCCTCAGGGCCGGGGGAAAGCACAACGATCTTGACAACGTCGGGTATACGGCGAGACACCACACTTTTTTTGAAATGCTCGGGAATTTTTCCTTTGGCGATTACTTCAAGGAAGGGGCCATCAGTTATGGATGGGACCTTATTACCAATGTTTACGGGCTTCCCAAGGAAAAACTCTGGGTCACCGTTTATAAAGACGATGACGAGGCTTTTGAGATCTGGAACAAAGATGTCGGTGTTGCCAAAAAAAGGATCGTGAGGATGGGGGAGAAAGACAATTTCTGGTCAATGGGGGATACAGGCCCGTGCGGTCCATGTTCCGAGATACTGATAGACCAGGGAGAATCGCTTGGTTGTGGAAAAGCGGGGTGCGCTATCGGATGTGAGTGCGATCGTTATCTGGAGCTCTGGAATCTCGTGTTCATGCAGTTTGAGAGAAACGAGAGGGGAGAGATGACGCCTCTTCCTCGTCCCAGCATCGACACGGGGCTTGGGCTTGAAAGACTTGCAGCGGTTCTTCAGGGAGTGCGGAGCAACTATGAGACCGACCTTCTAAGAGGGATAATAAGCAGGATAGAGGAACTTTCCGGAAGAGATTATTCCACCGACCGCTCGACCGAGGTTGCGATGAGGGTTATGGCGGATCACTCAAGAGCGCTCGCCTTTCTTATCTCGGACGGAGTATTTCCGTCAAACGAAGGCAGGGGATACGTTCTTAGGAGAATACTCAGAAGAGCTGTCCGCCACTCCAAGTTTCTGGGGATAGACGAACCCTTTATCTACAAGGTCCTCCCCGCGGTTCAGGGGATCATGGCGGATGCGTATCCTGAAATCAGGGAGAAGGGGGATTTTGTATCCCAGGTTGTAAAAAGCGAGGAGGAAAGATTCCTCGAGACGGTGGACAGAGGACTTGAGCTTCTTAACCAGGAGATCGCAAAGCTCGGGAAAAAGAAGAAGCTCTCAGGCAAGGTGGTTTTCAGCCTCTACGATACATACGGGTTTCCGGTCGACCTAACTGAAGACATAACTAAAAACGAGGGTATAGATATTGATCTTCAGGGCTTCGAGAAGGAAATGGAGAGACAGAGAACCAAGTCAAGAAAAGCCCGTGGCGGCGGAGAAAACGGTCTTGCGTCTGTTTTGCTTGAGCTCTCAGGAGAGATGACAACAGAATTTGTTGGCTACAAGACCCTCTTTTCCGAAGGCGCGGTTGCCGGAATAATAAGCCAGGAAGAGATTTCCGACACTGCCTGGGAGGGCCAGGAAGCTCAGATAATTACCGACATCACCCCTTTTTACGGGGAGTCGGGCGGACAGATCGGGGACAGGGGTGAAATTACCGGGTCGGGATTTCAAGCAAAAGTCCTTGATACGCAAAAACTCACCCCCACGTTTTTCATTCACAATGTCGTTATCGAGAAGGGAAATGCGCGGGTCGGCGACCCGGTGCGCATGGAAGTTGACCCCGTGTTCAGACAAGGGGTTACGGCTCACCATACCTCAACACATGTGCTTCACGCCGTTTTAAAGGAAGTCCTCGGCACTCACGTCAACCAAGCGGGGTCATTTGTCGGGCCCGACAGGCTAAGGTTTGATTTCAGCCACTATTCCTCGATCGAAAAACAGCAGCTCGATTCCATAGAACAGATCATTAACGAGAGAATAAGGCGTGACGACGAGGTCGTGACAAAAGAAGATGTTTCATACGACGAGGCCATAAAGGATGGGGCTACCGCTATATTCGAAGAGAAATACGGCGACAGGGTGAGGGTGGTAATGATAGGGGACTACAGCAAGGAGCTTTGCGGCGGTACCCATGTCAGGGCCTCGGGTGAGATAGGAATGGTGAAGATAGTGTCCGAGAGCGCGTCTTCTGCTGGGGTAAGGAGGATCGAGGCCGTAAGCGGTCAGGCGGCATGGAATTACATGAAAGGGCAGGAAGATATCCTGAACGAATTCTCCACCACTCTTAACGCCTCCCGCTCCGAACTTCTTTCAAGACTTGCCGGAGTGATTGATGAAAACGCCCGGCTCCAGGCGGAAATCGAATCTTTCAGGGCGAGAACCCTTGTAGAAACGGCCGCCGGGCTGATTGATAAAGTTGAGGATATAGGAGGAGTTAATCTGCTTCGGGTCAAAGTTTCTGTTTTGAAACCTGCGGAACTGCGTTCTCTTTGGGATTATCTGAAAGGGAGAATGGATAACGGGGTCGCTGTGCTTGTTGCTGAAAACCGAGGCCAGGTTTTTATTCTTGTGGGTATTACCAAGGATCTTGTCGGCAGGTATCACGCTGGAAAAATCGTAAAGGAGCTTGCCGGAATTGTAGGCGGAAAAGGGGGCGGGGGTGCCGAGATGGCGCAGGCTGGCGGAAATAAGCCTGGTAACATACCGAAAATGCTTGGCCACTCGGGAAATCTCATATAAGGTACGCCGTCAGTTTAGCAGTTTTTCTGCTGAAGCGGAGTCGAAGCCCCCTATGAATTCACTGTGACCGGCCCTATGTCTTCACTTCTACATGAAGCCACCGCCATGTCCCAAAACCATAAGGGACCCCGATTCGCTAAACCTTTTTCCGCTTCGCCTGGAGAAAAGGTGCATATTACGACTGAAAAGGGACAGTAGTTCCGAGCGAAAAGGGACACTGATTCCGACTGAAAAGGGACAGTAGTTCCGAGCGAAAAGGGACACTGATTCCGAGCGAAAGGGGACACCTGAATCTCCTGTTTTCTTCTTCCCTCAAAACATCATTGAAAAGTGTTTTGTTAACCTGTTTGCAGACTAAGGCAAGGAGGTCAACGAGATGCCGAGAAGAAGAATGAGTGCAGAAGTGATAAGGGAGATTCTGAGGCTCAAGTCCCTGAATCTTTCCATAAGACAGATAAGCCAGAGCGTTAAGAAAGGCAAAAGCAATGTTCAGAGGTTGCTCCAGAAGGCTGAGGAAGCGAGTCTTCGGTGGCCACTTCTCGAAGATATTGACGACCAGAAGCTTGAGGAGCTTCTCTATCCCAAGCCCGACGAGGTAACTCTGGAAGGCAAAGCGCTGCCGGATTTCTCTTACATAAACAGGGAGCTCACCAAAAAGGGTGTTACGAGGCAGCTTCTGTACGAAGAGTACATTGAAGCCAACGAGGGTGGGGACTGTTACAGCTATACGCGGTTGTGCGAGCTCTACAAAACATGGCTCAACAAGAACAGGCCTCCCTCAATGCGGCAGGTACACAAAGCCGGGGAGAAGTGCTTTGTGGACTACGCAGGGCTTACGGTGAACATAATGGATCCCCTGACGGGGGGAGCAACAAAGGCGCAGATATTTGTCGGGGCCATGGGGGCGTCGAATTACATCTTCGCGGAGGCTACCGCTTCACAGTCCCTTGAGGACTGGCTTGGGAGTCATACCAGGATGCTTGAGTTCTTCGGAGGAGTTCCCGAGATCATAGTTCCCGACAATCTTAAAAGCGGAGTAACCAGGGCGTGCCGTTACGATCCTGAGGTTAACCCTGCTTACGCTCAATGGACTAATCACTACAGGACAACCATCATTCCCACAAGGCCGCGCAAGCCAAAAGACAAGGCCAAGGCAGAGAAGGCTGTACAGATAGTGGAGACAAGGGTACTGGCTCCGATAAGAAACGAGCAGTTCACCTCAATAGCGCAGCTTAACAGGCGAGTAAAGGAGCTTACAGAAGAAGTGAACTTAAAGCCGTTGCAGAAGGGGGAAGGAGAATGTCGCCGGGAGCTGTTTGAAGAGATTGATTTCCCCGAGATGAAGGAACTTCCTCCGTATCCCTACACATACACGGAGATAAAGAAGGCCAAGGTGAACATTGATTGCCACGTGGAGTACAAAAAGAAGCGCTACTCTGTTCCCTACACCTACAGGGGGGAGGGAGTGGAGGTTCACGCCACAGAGCACATTGTGACGATTTACTTCAAAAGCAAGCTCATAGCGCAGCATAAGCGGCTGACAAAGAAGCACGAGCATTACGCTACGGTAGACGAACACATGCCAAAGAGTCACAGGGAGCATGGGAAGTGGACTCCCAAGAGGCTAAGAGACTGGGCTAAGGGACTTGGAGAGGAGGTGTACAAATGGGTGGACGCTCAGCTTGATTCAAAAGATCATCCGGAGCTTGGCTACAGGGTGTGTCTGGGTCTTCTGAGTCTTTCCCGCAAGTACCCTCAAAGGCTCAATGCGGCGTGCGGGGTAGCGAACGGAAACGGGCTTATGAGATTAAGTCAGGTTAAGGAGATTCTTAAGAACGGAATGGACAGGCTTCCATTGTTTGAAGAGCAAGAGTTAAGTCTTCCCCAGGATCACAAGAACATAAGGGGGCCGGGGGAGTTCAGATAAAACCAAGGAGGTATTTTTATGAGTTTATCACAGACATTATCCCGTCTTCGCCAGCTTCGGCTGGGAGCGATGGCTGTGGCGCTTGAGCGTCAGTGCGAGCAGCCCAACACTTATGATGAACTGCCGTTTGCGCAAAGGGTCGGTCTGCTTGTGGAGAGGGAATGCATTGAGAGGGAGCACAGAAAGCAGCAGAGGCTCATACGCGACGCCCGTTTCAGGCTCAAGGCTCATCTAAGCGATATTGATTACACTCACTCCCGTAATCTAAGGAGAGTCCAGGTAGCGGAGCTTGGGGAGGGGGACTGGATAGAGAGGTCCCGTAATCTGCTGATAACGGGACCCTGCGGCAGCGGGAAGACATGGATAGCGTGCGCTGTGGGTCATAACGCGTGTGTGAGGGGGATAACAGTTCGCTACTACAGGGTCTCAAGGCTGTTTCTGGCCCTCTCTCAGGCAAAGGCCGATGGAAGCTACGAGAAGCTTCTGGCGAAGCTTGCCAGGGTGAGAGTTCTGATCATAGATGACTGGGGACTTGAGAAGATAACCACCGCCCAGAGATATGACCTCATGGAGATAATGGATGACCGCTACGGGGAGAGTTCCACTGTGGTGATAAGTCAGCTTCCTGTGAGTGAGTGGCACGGCATAATAGGGGACAACACGGTTGCCGACGCGATCCTTGACAGGATCGTTCACAACTCTCACAGGCTTGAGTTGGGTGGGGAATCGATGAGAAAGACAGAGGAAACGAGAAAAAACGGAGATGATAAGGAATCTGGGAGTCTTTGAACGCGTGGAAAGCAAGAGGGTGAAGCGCCGCGAGTCAGAAAACAGACGTTTTATGCATGATTCAGTCCAATTGCTGAAAAAACGTCAATTTAAAGCCCGCTCAGAGTGCGATCGTCTATGCCTGAGGGGTAGAGGTCGGGTCGTTTTGGCCGTTGTCAGGCTTCGGAGCCAAATGCGTCTCGTTGGTTCAGTATCCCGTAGCTTCAGAGAACAAAGCTCTCGCTTTGTTCATCTCTCACTGAACTGTGGGGGGGGGGCTGACAAAAAAGTTGTGGCTGAAAACAGGTGTCGGCAAAGGAAGAAAACGGAGGTCATTTTTAAGAGAAAAAGACAGGCTTTTTACTCGTCGTTTGACAGAGAAATTCAAGACGTGTTAAAGTCTGTTTTGGGGAAGAAGAAAAAGGAGATTTTACTGTCCCTTTATTCTCGGAACAGGTGTCCCCTTTAACTCGGAATCAGTGTCCCTTTATTTTGTAATAAGCAGAAAAGGGAAATCAGAACGCATATTTCATTACCAGACTGACTCCGAACGCGCTTAAGTCGTCAGTTCCAATTGTATACTCAACTGTGTTCCGTTGTTTGCTTCCTGACCGCGCAACTGGTCCCATTCATACCTCCAATTAAGCTGCTGTTGCGAATAGGAAACCAAACCACCTACTATAGAACATATTATAATTCGGGCACTAATTCAATTGAAATTTGCAATTATAATTGCAAAATGAAAAGTCTGTAAATAGTTAGAAATTTCAGGGAGTTGTAGGCGAGAATTCCTATGGGTGCAAAGTTTGGTTAGATCCCGGTTTTTCTTTGCCGGGATTGGAGTATGGGAAGTGACTCAGGCGGGTCGGAAGGTCCGGGATATTGAAGATTTTCCTCATGTTTCCGGGATACTTTTGCACGGCTTTTTTCGTATCTTCCACTCCCTTCCTGACAACTTGCCCGTCAAGATTGACGAAACTCTTCGCCAGGGTTTTCTCTCCTTTGAGAATAATCCCAACGTAATTCGGATTCTTAAGATTCCTGGTAAACGGCATATCTTCGGCCATGGTGGTCAATGTACGTTCCAGTGAGCAGTTGCCCCCCTTCCTGCGCTCATCGCGTTTCACTCCTCGAAAGAATTGCTCCATCAGGTTGTTGGTACGCTGCGGTTGAATCTCAATTGTGCCCCTGTCACAGTTCACAATCAGAGGTTCTGTAAAAAGCCTGCCCCAGTATTTGTCAATCTGCTTGACCATCTTTGCGTAATCCTTATCTTTAGCCCCAAGACGCTTAATCTGCTCATCATTACGAAACGCGGTTACTCCTTGTCTTATTGTTCGCATATTCGTTTCACCCGTATCGTTAAGTCCACTGCTGCTGTCCGGCAAAGCAATTCGCATCGCGTCGCGAAGCCGGTCAAATACATCTGTTCTTTCTTCCATCATCACGCTCTTGTCCAACAGAACAGAATCATTAAGCGCTCTGCGCAGGGGTGAAAGAATTACCTTGCGCGCCACAGATTCGGACATTTGTGTCTTGAGTCTTTCCAGAGCCGGATAAGCCAACACCAGCCGCCGGTAAACGTTGAGATGAGGTCGGTCAAATGGAAATCCTAAACCGTCTGACTGGCTTTTAGCCTCCACAATCCACGCCGCGAGCATATAGGCCCACACAATTGCTGACAGATTCATCTCTGCGCGCTTCTCATCACTCGTCTTCAGATAAAGAAGCAAACCATCCGCGTCTACAGGATTACAGTCAATCTCCGCTTTTAACTCTCTTATCATCTTACGCAGAGTTCCACTCACATTGTATCCCCGCATTTTGCGCCGTACTCTATCATACGGGCCACTCAACAAATCTGATATGATTTGACCTGTCAATATTGCGTTCACCGTCTGCTCAGCAGCTGCCCTTATTCAATGGCGTTGAGACGAGGAGCAACAAGATTCCTACGGCTGACTTTCTGATATTCGTGGATCGTCTGTCACTAATCTTCATTGCGTCTCCTGTCTCTTCGTCTGTCGGGCTGGCATTGTGCGAGGGGAACGCTCCTTGCGAGATTATCCCTTCTGTAGCCCCGAAGATCTCTCCATAAAAACCCGCCACACCTCGGATCAACGCGATTGTCTTATACCAACTCTTCATTTATCTTTATCCCCATACTCAGTGAAATCGCGTTGAGACGAGGTGGAATCAGTCAGATTGCGACTGTGACATAAGTCTGTCAGACTGATATACGTGGATTGGTTGCCACCTGAGTTCACCTGAGTCGCGGAGCTTGTCTTTGTCTTTAGAACAGGGATTACCGATAAAACATGGTGCCTCTATAGATTCGTCAAGGATTCTCCGAGCTGGACTGATCAGTCCTCGTCTTAACGCTATTTCTTTACTCTAAGCCGCCTCCTTGCTCACTGCTCCCATCTCGCGACGCACTATGTCCCAGATAAACCCCGCAAGCTCTCTGGCGATCGCTACAATTACCACATTGTGGTTCTTGCCATCTCTGATCATCTTTGCGTAACGCCCGCATAGACGTTCTTGAGCTTTCCAGGAGATTTTCTGCGCCCACTCGGGAGCATCCTTGGATTTGAGCCTTATGTGCTTGGTCTTACGTGCGGGGAAACGGTAGCTCCAGGCGCATTCTATAAGCATCCTGCGAGCATTCTTGTTCCCGCTGCATGTAATGCCGCCCTGACGTTTCCTGTCTCCGCTGCTGTGTTCCGAAGAAACCAGCCCCAGATAAGAGAACAGCTGCGACGCTTTATCAAAACGGCTGATATCTCCAAGCTCGGCCATAAGCACCGTAGCCGAGAGCTTGTCTACTCCCCGAAGGGCCACAAGCGCATTGACCACGCCACCCAGAGACCATTGCTCACGAGCAAGCTCAATCTGTTTTGATACCTCGCTCATCCTCTTACCCGCATCCTTGACCGCGTCTACATACTTTGTGAGCACCACGTAATCAAGCCTGCAGGGAAGCCTGCAGGGAAACTTAAGCCCCTCAAGCCAGTTGAAGTGAGCTTGTGTCCAGCGACTCTTCTTTGAAGGCCAATGATGACCGTGGCGAAGAACAAATGCGTTTAACTGCTGACGAGCAACCTGACGCTGACACTTTATGTCATCACGCAAGCGCACAATATCCCTCATCGCCTCCTGATGCTCATCTGGAACCCATACAGGGGTAAGAAGTCCTGAACGAAGAGTGTAAGCAAGCTTCTTTGAGTCTCTTCTATCGGTCTTTACCTTCTCCCCGGGTTTCCTTGGAATAAGCGAAGGAGCGACAACTACGCAATCGTGGCCCAAGTCGATCAACCTGCGGTAAATAACATATCCGCAAGGCCCTGCCTCGTAGCAGAACCTGCGGTAAATAACATATCCGCAAGGCCCTGCCTCGTAGCAGAACAAAAACTTGCCCGAGAACATGCGCTCAAGGCGATCTACGAGCAAACCAACAGCTTTCGGTGTGTTTGGAACCTCTCCCAGATACTAGATACTGGGGTTCCTCATAAATCAACACCCCGTCGGCAACCGACACGGCGATTGTGTCTTTGTGCACGTCAAGCCCTATGTAGGCATTGTGACGTGGAGGAGTCCATGCTTGCGCATCCTCCTGGTCGTGAGCCTCATTATCGACGGGCTCCGTCGTCTTCGTGTTCTTCATCACGATCTGCCTCCTTAAAACAAAATGTCCAACACTTCAGCTTAACCAAGCTCGTTTGAACACTCGAAGGTCAAATCATGATGACTTTGCCTATATCTCTTAAAAAATGAAAATGACATATAGTGTCGGGAACATCAGGGAAGACTTCTTGAACCGCCTTGATAATAGCGCCGCCCATATCATGCACCAGACAAACCGGGTCTCCGTAAGCGCTTTTGATTCCCTGGAGGAAAGGAATAATTCCAGCTGAATTCTCCGAGGGGATTTTAACACCTCCGAGCACAAGACCCGATAATCCGTCAATGCAGCACATCAAATGCGGACTGCCGCCTTCGCATGTGCCGTCGAGGTGCAGGATATAGCCGCCACTTGATGCTTCCATAAACTGTCTCAACGATGACTGGCTGTTGCGGTGCGCGTGGCCGAGGTATACGATGAACCGCCGACACAGGACTTCTATCTCGCGCAGCGAGATATCAATATGACGAGCCTTTAACGCAAACTGAATAGATTGCTGGCTCCGGGAATGCTCAAAACGCTCCCGACCGATGTATTCGATCACGTCAAATCCGAACTTGCAATGCGGGGCAACGAGACGATCAAGTTCATCGGGTCTGAACACCTTGTGACACTCAGGGCAGCACCGGTAATTCAAAACAGCATGAAACTCACCGATGTCCATAGTGACCACCGTGCGTCTTTGGGTCTTGTACGCTTTCAATGCGCCCCCGCATGGACAAACCGCTGCGTCAGGTTGAAATTCAAGCTCCGGGGTTTTGGGAAACAAATTGCGAATGCTCAGCCCCGCAGCGTAAGCGTCAATCATACGACGCAATTGTTCAATCAGGTATGAAGCGTCGTTTTTTTTTCCGTAAACACAGAAAGAACCTGCTTGACTTGAGCCAGTGTCACATAGCGTCCTCTGTCCCCAAGCGACTTTACAATGGAAGCGCTGTCCATATCCAGCTTGTACTCTCTTATAGCGGTGGTCAATACGTCAATAACCAGCCACCCCGGCAACTGTTCCCCACCGGGAATGCGAAACTGATACCGTGCCGCCTTCTGTTCTTCACACCGCTCCCTCTTGGCGCTGAGATACAGATAGACGCCCCCTGAAATCTCCCGCGTAATCTTCTCCTCACGTACCAGATACAGAGGCGCATTCTGCACTCGTACATTTAACTGTTTCTCCAACTCATTGAGTGTGTATCCGGCGGGAGAACGATGTACCAGTGTCGCTATGGTGGCCTTGAGATTGCCGGCTTTGGAAAAACCTATGCCGTCATACTGCCATAAACCAGCTTCATCAAAAACCGGAATATCGCTCAGAGTGTAATAGATTCCGTTGTGCGAATAGCTTGAGAGATATCCAAGAGCATTCAAACGGTTGTAGACACTGATGCGTGAAGATGTTTTCAGTATCTTCAAGAGTTCCGGCAGAGTGGCGACACGGTTTTTTTTAAAGCAGGCTCGCAGCGCTTTGGCCGAGTCTGTGATTGAGAGCATATAGACCTCCTTCCTGGTTGCTATATAGTACATGTCTAAACAGTATGCTATATAGGACTTCGCCCGATAAAACCAGAGGATTCAGTATATTTTGATCGAAAACAGGGGTTTTTAGAAGGAATTTGGACAGAACGTGGCTTCTGACATGTTTGATGTGGTATAATGTATCATCTGTAAATCAAGTGTTTTCAATACGTTAGGAAAATCTAACTAAGTTTTGCGCTCATAGGAGAATTCTCTCAGGCTTATGCTTGTCTCGTGAGTCCTACACGTGAAAATGCTCTTTTTCAAATTCCTGCCGGATTTTCTTAAGAGCGTTTTTTTCTATCTGTCTTACACGTTCTCTTGAGATGCCGAATTTACGGGAAAGCTTTTCAAGGGTTTCGGGAGAATCGGTAAGAACCCGTCTTTCGATAATATATTTTTCCCTGTCCTTCAGGTTCGCCAGGGCTTCCTTTATCTTCTTGGCTACAAGCGGGCGGATATGGGAATCTTCGAGGAACTGTTCCTGATCAAATGTGTCCCCCAGCATGTCAACGTAGGTGCGGTCAGTGCTGCCTTCTATGTTTGCGTCAAGAGACAGATCTTTTCCGGACATTACCCGGTCCATCTCAATTACCTGGCTGTCGGGCACGTCAAGTTCTTTGGCTATCTCGGAGTAAATATCCTCTCCCATCTCGGCCCCCGTGGCTTCGATTTTGTTTTTCGTTGACCTGAGTTTGTAGAAGAGCTTTCTTTGCGACTGGTTCGTCCCGACTTTTACTAGGCTCCAGCTTTTCATTACGTGGTTCTGTATGTAAGCCCTTATCCACCAGACCGCGTATGAGATGAGCCTGTATCCCTTGGTAGGATCAAATCCTCTTACAGCCTTCATGAGTCCTAGGTTGCCTTCCTGGATAAGATCCAAGGTGTTTACGTTGTAGTTTTTGTATTCGTTCGCGATACGCACGACGAACTTCAGGTTTGATACGATCAGTTTTCTGGCGGCCTCAAGATCACCTGTTTCCCTGTGCCTCATCGCGAGTTCGTACTCTTCTTCCCTGCTCAAAACAGGGTAGTCCCTGATCTGTGCCAGATAGCTTTGCAGGGAATTTGAAAGTGCGGGAAGAGGTGGACTGACTTCCTTCGGTTTCTTTTCTTCTTCTTTTTTTCCGGCCATTTTTACTCGGTATTAGATTTGTTGACTGTTTTTTTTATCTATATAAAATTAACTATTCTTTGGCTTTTTTCTATTTTCTACAGTTCCGGTGTAGCTCAGTTGGCAGAGCAGATGACTGTTAATCATCGGGTCGCAGGTTCGAGTCCTGCCGCCGGAGCCAGATTTTATTGATAAAAATCTGCTTCATGCAACCTGCGCCAGGGAACGATATGCTCCTCCGCGCGTTGCTGGAAATCGTCTCCGCCGTAGACTATCGCGATATCGACTGGACGGGACAGTTCGCCCAGATGTCTGCGGACGCGCCGTACCCCGCTGAACAGGCTTGATGACGCGGTTGCCGAGGACTTGGCCTCGACAAGTGTAATGCCTGACGGGCGTTCAATGACAAGGTCTGCCTCGGCTCCATTACGGTCGCGGTAAAATGAAAGACTTCCTGTCTCTCCCCTGTTGCTTAGGTGTTTTGCTGTCTCCGAAGCTGTCCAGGTTTCAAAAATCGGACCGCGCAGAGGATGCGAGCGCAGTTGTTCCGGCGTTCGGATTCCCAGCAGCCAGCAGACAACCCCCGTGTCGTAAAAATGCAGTTTCGGTGTCTTTACGAGTCTCTTGCGCAGGTTCGGGTGAAAGGTCGGGAGGCGGAAAACGATAAAGCTTGTCTCAAGTATATTGATCCATGCCTTCGCACTTGGTTGTGATATCCCGCAGTCATCAGCCAGTGAGGAATAGTTGAGCAGTTGTGCCGTACGGCCTGCGCATAACTGGACGAACCGCTGGAATGTTGCTATGTCAGCCACGTTGCTCACCGTGCGCACGTCACGTTCAACGTAAGTGGCAACATACGAGCGGAACCACTCAGACGGATTGAGATCAAGGTCGAATATGCGCGGATAACCACCAGCAAAAAGGGTTTCTTCAAGGCTGCCGGGATATTTGTCGAATCGCGTGATTTCGTCATGCACCAAGGGGAACAGGTTATACACGGCCGTCCTTCCTGCTAAGGACTGGCTGACGGATTTTAGCAAAGAGAAATTCTGTGAACCTGTCAGGATCCAGCGTCCCACCACGGGGTTCTCGTCAACCATGCCCTGCAGGTAGGAGAGAAGATCGGGTGTGCGCTGCACCTCGTCGATAATGCAGCCTTGCGGAAATTGAGACAGAAAACCCCGAGGATCCTCCATTGCGAAAGCCCTTGTGTCCGGAGCCTCGAGGCTTGCGTACGGATGATGCTCAAACAGGGTTCTGCACAGGGTAGTTTTGCCGCTTTGCCGGGGTCCGGTAAGCGTAATGCAGGGAAACTTCCGTGCTGCTTCAATAAGTTTCGGGGCCAGGTTGCGGTCAATCATAACAGTCGCAAGTCTAACCTGCAAATCAGGCTGTTTCAAACTGCCTTTTTGAAATAGCCTGAAATTCTGTTTCCTGAGTTTTTTAGATCAGATAGTAAATCAGCATGAAGAGATACCGCATGTTCGGGCTTGAGTTGTGGGCTTCGAGTCTTCCCGAAAGATCCCCGATTCCGCCGAAAAAGGCTTCGTTATAGACTCCCGCCACTCTTTTGAACTCATCAAATTCGATAAGCGGCGGTTCGCGGACTGCAAGCGGTCGCACGTTCTTCTCGGCTGAAGTTATTCTGATGCCATCGCCTTCTGTAGTGGCGAGAAACCACCGCTGGGAGTCTTCGAGCATAAGTTCTATGCCGCCCTCGGTTTTCTGTTTAAGGATTTCCCACTCTTCTTCCTTGGATTCGCTGAAAGGTATTTTTCTGTCTGCAAGCATTTTTGTCTCCGAAAAATTATTTTTAAAGTTCTATTCTACCCCATGTCGAAAAAAATATATAACCCGGCTAACCGAGAAGCGGCCTCAGGTGCTCTCCCGTGTAGGAGTTTTTTACAGAAGCAATCTGCTCCGGAGTGCCGGAGGCCACTATGCGTCCTCCGCTGTCTCCTCCCTCAGGCCCGAGGTCGACTACATAATCCGCGCATTTTATCATCTCAAGGTTGTGCTCTATAACTATTACGCTGTTGCCGGCGTCGACAAGCCTGTTAAGAACATCGAGGAGTTTTCCTATGTCGTCGATGTGAAGTCCTACCGTGGGCTCATCGAGGATGTAGAGGATGTTGTTTTTTTCTTTCTTCGAAAGTTCCCTGGCTATCTTTATTCTCTGCGCCTCTCCTCCCGAGAGCGTCGTTGCGGGCTGCCCGAGTCTCAGGTAGCCGCATCCGACATCCTTTAGAACCTTGAGTTTTCTGGTAACGGCCGGGCTTCCCGAGAAGAAATCCATAGCCTGATCGACGGTGAGGTTAAGTATGTCGTCTACATTTTTCCCCTTGTACCTGTAGTCAAGCACCTGTTTTCCGAATCTTTTTCCTCCGCAGCCCTCGCACGTCACCATGACATCGGCTAGAAAGTGCATTTCAACCCTGTGGCTCCCCTCTCCCGTACATTTCTCGCAGCGGCCTCCCATCACGTTGAAGGAAAAATGTGACGGGGTGAGCTTGCGGAGCTTCGCCTGGTAGTGTCCGGCGAGGATTTTGCGTATGTCGTCGTAAACCTTTATGTAAGTAACGGGGTTTGATCTCGAGTTTCTTCCTATGCTCGCCTGATCAAGAATTATCACGTCGTCTATATATTCTGCGCCTTCTATGCATTCGTGTCTTCCGACCCTTTCGGCCTTCCTTCTGAATTTTCTCAGAAGGGCGTTATACAGGATGTCGTTTACAAGCGAGCTTTTCCCCGAGCCCGATACCCCGGTTACGCACGTAAGGGTTCCAAGGGGAAAGCAGACGTCTATGTTCTTAAGGTTGTTTTCGCTCGCGCCGATTACGTTTACGGAATTGCCGGTGGTCTTTCTGCGGGAACCGGGAACTTCTATTTTCTTTTCGTTTGCGAGGTATTTTTTGGTGGTCGAGTTTTTCGCCGAACGCAGAAAACTCCTGAGCGTCCCCTGATACACGACCTCTCCCCCGCCGTCTCCCGCCCTGGGGCCGAGCTCCACTATGTAGTCTGCGGACTTTACTGTGTCAAGATCGTGCTCTATGAGTATGATGGTGTTGTTTCTTCCCCGGAGTTCTCTTATCAGCGAATTGAGTCGGCTCATGTCCCTTGGGTGCAGACCGATCGAGGGTTCGTCCAGGATATACAGGGTTTCGGTAAGCCGCGAACTCATCTGACAGGCAAGGTTTATCCTCTGCGCTTCTCCGCCCGAGAGAGTGCGGGTAAGCCTTGAGAGGGTCAGGTAGTCAAGTCCCACGTGGATAAGAAAATCCAGCCGCGAGTTTATTTCCTTCATTATGTCGGAGGCAATCTCCAGTTCATGAACGGACAGGGTCAAGCGGTCGGACCAGGATTTAAGCTCCTTTACGGACATCCGGGACAGATGGAATATGCTTTCCCCCTCTATCCGCACGTTAAGGGCTTTTTCCTTGAGCCTGCTTCCCCCGCAGTCCTCGCAGGTAAAGGCGGAGCGGTATCTAGAGAGAAAAACCCTTATGTGGGTTTTGTAATTTTTCCGCTCAAGCCTTTTGAAGTACCCCCTCACTCCGTGGTAGTGCTCGTTTCCGTTTAAGACGAGGTCTTTTTCCTTTGCCGAAAGCTCCGAGAAGGGCCTCTCCGTGTCTATTGCCGCCTCCTCGGCGAAGGCAAGCAGCTTTCTCATCTGTTTTCTGTAGGAAGTTTTCGTGAAGGGCTCTATCGCCCCTTCGGCGAGGCTTAGACCGGGGTCTGGAACGAGGAGCTCGGGGTCGATTTCGAGGTTTCTTCCGAATCCGCTGCATCGCTCACAAGCGCCGTAGGGACTGTTAAAGGAAAACGTGTTCGGGGTGGGTTTTTCAAACGCAATGTCGCAGGGATCACAGCGAAGTTCTCTTGAGAAACGCAGGCTCTGCCCTGAGACGATGTGTACAAGCGCACGGCTGCTCTCGGAAAAAGCGGCCTCGAGCGCTTCTGTGATTCTCGATTTCGACCGCTCTGCTATAGTGGTTCTCGCGGTGATTATCTGAGTCTTTGCCGAAAGCTCCCCGATACTTTCTTCCATGTCCCGGGTTTTTCCGTCCCGGTAGGTGCGTGAGTAGCCTTTTTTCATGTATTGCGGAAGATCTGCGCCCTCTTCGGTCTCAAAGCAGATGACAGCTCTTTTGCCTGGGAATTTTTCGAGCAGCAGCCGAGTGAGGGACTGAGCAGAGTGCTCCGTCACTTCCTCTTCGCATCCCGGGCAGCGGGTTTTTCCGATTTTCGCGAACAGAAGTCTCATGTAGTCGTATATTTCGGTTGTGGTGCCTACTGTGGAACGGGAATTTATGACGTTGTTTCGGCTTTCGATGGCTATCGGGGTCGGGAGACCTTCGATGTCGTCCATCGCGGGGCGCTCGACTTTTTCTATGAACTGTCTCGCGTAGGTTGAAAGGCAGTCGATGTACCTTCTCAGTCCTTCCTTGTAAACCGTGTCAAGCACGAGGGATGACTTGCCCGAACCGCTGAGACCGGTCACCACCGTGAACCTGTTCTGGGGGATCAGGACGTCTATGTTCTTCAGGTTGTTTTCCCTGGCGCCTTTTATCTCTATGTATCCGTTTCGTCTAGCGGTTTTCGCCATCAGACTTCCTCGCCCCGGCTTATCCGTTCCCAATGGGCTTTCTGTTTCCCCCGGCGGCATTTATAACGAAATTGAGGTTTGCCGGGGCATTCGGTATTCTTTTCCTCGGGAAAGATGAAATATCCCGTGGTTTCTCACTTTAACTTTACACAATTATCATGCAGTTTTTTTTCCAGGATGCGGCACTGTTGCAGGGCTGTTGCCCGGGACAGCGCCTGGCGCCGGAGAGCCGTTTTCACAATACTTTTTCGTTTCGAGGTGAGCAGATGATTCGTCTAAGGACGGTTGATGAACAGATAGCGGAAGTTATCCGCATGGAAACACAGCGTCAGGAATGGAAGCTCGAGATGATAGCGTCTGAGAACTACGTGAGTGACGCCGTCATGGAAGCCATGGGGTCTGTGCTTACTAACAAGTATGCAGAAGGTCTCCCCGGAAGGCGTTATTACGGGGGGTGTGAATTTGTTGACGTGGCCGAGCAGCTGGCCAGAGAGAGGGCCCTTGAGCTTTTCGGGGCGGACGCCGTTAATGTGCAGCCGCACTCGGGAGCCCAGGCGAACATGGCTGTGTTTTTCGCCGCGCTTGAACCCGGAATGACAGTTCTTGGTATGAGGCTTGATCACGGAGGACACCTTACCCACGGACACCCCGTTAATTTTTCGGGACGGCTCTACAATGTTGTTGCCTACGGAGTTTCAAAAGAAACGGGAACGATCGATTATGATGAAGTGAGGGAGCTTGCCCTGGAGCACTCCCCCGGACTCATAATTGCCGGCTGGAGCGCTTACCCGAGGGATGTGGACTACGCGAAATTCAGAAGCATAGCGGATGAGTGCGGGGCGCTTTTGCTGGCAGACATAGCGCATCCGGCGGGACTTGTTGTCGCCGGACTTCACTCGGATCCCGTGCCCCACTGCGATTTCGTGACTACTACTACCCATAAGACCCTTCGGGGACCGCGAGGCGGCATGATAATGATGAAGGAGGAGCACGCAAAGACCGTAAACAGCAGGGTTTTCCCCGGAACCCAAGGCGGTCCGCTTATGCACATTATAGCGGCCAAGGCCGTTGCGTTCAGGGAGGCTCTCGCCCCCGAGTTCCTGGAGTACCAGCGCCAGACGGTGAAAAACGCGCAGCGTCTCGGGGAAAATCTCGTGAATGCGGGTCTTAAGCTTGTATCGGGCGGAACCGATAACCATCTGGTGCTTGTTGATCTCACGGAAACGGAGTTTACCGGGCAGATTGTTGAGCAGACGCTTGAGAAGGCTGGCATAACCGTCAATAAGAACACTATTCCCTTTGATCCCCGTCCTCCCATGGTCACAAGCGGCGTAAGGATCGGAACTCCCGCGATTACCACAAGAGGGATGGGGGAACCGGAAATCGATGCGATATCGGGCTTCATAATGGAAGCCTTTAACAATCATGAGAACGAAAAGGTTCTCGGTAGAATAAAGGAAGACGTTAAGGAACTGTGCCTGCGTTTTCCGGTTTACGGTCACAGACTCGGAGGATGAGAAATGAAATGTCCTTTCTGCAAATCTGACGATACCAGAGTAGTCGATTCAAGAGAAGGAAAAGACGGTTTTTCCGTCAGAAGACGCAGGGAGTGCAACGACTGCCAGGAGAGATTCACCACCTACGAAAGAATCCACCACGCCGAGGTGATGGTGGTGAAAAAGGACGGCCGCAGGGAAGAGTTTGACCGCAACAAGATAATAGCCGGGATGCGCAAGGCGTGCGAGAAAAGGCCGGTAAGCACAGAGGTTATAGAAGATTTCGTTTCAGCTCTTGAAAAAGAGATCCTCGAGAGGGGAGAGAGGGAGATATCGAGCGAAGAAATAGGGGAGAAACTGATAGACAAGCTTTATGATATCGATCAGGTCGCGTACGTAAGGTTCGCTTCGGTCTACAGGTCGTTTAAGGACGTAAACGAGTTTCTAAACGAGGTAACGGGCCTGCTTAAGGAGAAGAAATAGATCCGCATGCTGGTTGATTCCCACGCCCATCTGCTTAGCATTGAAGACCCCGCGGGCGCCGTGTCAAGAGCTGCGGCCGAGGGAGTCGGGAAGATCATATCCATCGGGACGGGAGTTGAGTCCTCGCTTGCCACCATAGAGCTTTCGAGGAAATACAGGGGGGTTTACGTGTCGGTCGGGGTTCACCCGCACTCCGCTTCCAGTTTCAATGAAGAGGTGATGGGGGAGTTTGAAGGACTGGCCGAAGATCCTAAGGTAGTGGCGATTGGAGAGACCGGGCTTGACTACCACTACATGAATTCCCCGAGGGAAGATCAGATAAGATCATTTGAAGCGCACATGGAGCTTGCGAGGAGACACGAACTTCCTTTCGTGGTTCACGTAAGGGACGCGGAGGAGGAACTGCTTTCGATGCTCCGGGAGACCGACCTCGGTCCGAGACCCGGAGTTATTCACTGTTTCTCAGGGGATTACGAAACGGCGAAGAAGTATCTTGATCTCGGCTTTTTCATCTCCTTCTCGGGCATAGTGACTTTCAAGAGGGCCGAGGAGGTAAGGGACGCGGCGGCCAGAATCCCCATTGAAAGACTTCTTTACGAGACGGATTCTCCTTACCTGGCGCCGGTGCCCCGGAGAGGAAAACCGAACGAACCGTGCAATGTGGTTTACGTGGCCAGGCTTATTTCGGAACTCAGGGGACTGTCCCTTGAGGAATTCACTCAAATTGTTTTTGAAAACGTGGGGGAGCTTTTCCCGAAAGTATCGAAGGACAAAGACGGTCTTATCTAGCTCGAGAAAAACCAAGAGGTGTTTTAGTGAGCGGAAAATCAAAAATAGCTGTAACGATGGGGGACCCGAACGGAATAGGCCCGGAGGTCTGCATAAGGGCTTTTTACGACGGTTTTTTTGAGGACATATACGATATCGTGTTTGTCGGAAGCGAACCGGTGCTCGAGAGGGCTAACGGCGAGTTCGGAAAAGGCGGTCCCCTGTCGATTATAGACCCCACGGATTTTTCTCTGGAGGATATCGAAGCGGGTGTCAAGTCTGAAAAAGCTGGCAGGGCATCTGTTGCGTGCATAGAGAAGGCCGTGGCCATGGCCCTTGCGGGAGAGGTTGACGCCATAGTTACGGCTCCCATAAGCAAGAAATCCATACACATGTCCGGTTCTCCTTACCCGGGACACACGGAGATGCTTATGGATCTTACGGGTTCTGAAAACGTGGTTATGCTTTTTGAAGGCACAAGATTCCGCGTCGCGCCCGTGACGATACATGTTCCCCTTCGAGAAGTTCCGGACATGATTACGGAAGAAAGTGTTTATGTGACCGTCTCAATATCCGCCCGGGAACTCAAAAAAAGATTCGGCGTCGAAGATCCCAGGATAGTTGTCTGCGGGCTTAACCCGCACGCCGGAGAGTCGGGATCCTTCGGAAACGAGGAGCAGGAGCATATAATTCCGGCTCTTCGGAGGGCGAGGGCCGAAGGAATATCTGTCGAGGGGCCACTGCCTGCGGACACTCTTTTCTATGATGCTCTTCGCGGCAAGTGGGACCTTGTGGTCGCCATGTACCACGACCAGGGCTTCGTACCCTTCAAGATGCTTTCTTTCGATACCGGGGTTAACGTAACTCTGGGACTGCCTATACTGCGGACTTCTCCTGACCACGGGACCGCCTTTGATATAGCATGGAAGGGAGCCGCTCGCCCTGAGAGCATGATCCAGGCTATAAAGATAGCCATGGAAATCATCTGATAACGAGATAACAGGTCAGGCAGAAGCTCACAAAGACAGGTTGTCTCTTGCTCCAGAGCAGGGGCGAGAGGGAATCAGAGTAATTCCTGTTTTTCATATTCACGGATCAATTATTTTGCCCTGTAATCCGGACGGCGGTACGAGGATTGATTCTCCTGACAAGGCCTGTGTTTCCGAACTTTCCGCTCCGGCTATCTGCGCCGAAGCTCCGGCATCGGGACAGGAACCGCTGTTTCGGTACGCAAGAGCGGTTTTGAGAAGGGTTTCCTCTTTGTCTCCGAATTGATGATTAAAATCTTCCACAGCATTGCACGTCGGGATAAAGCCCTTTTCAAAGTCCGCTTCGCCCTTGGCGTTTACTCCTCTGAACTGAATTGAAAAGTAAACTGTTCCGCAGTTCTCCGTGGGAATAAAACCATAGGGTTTACCGCAGGTAGCTGATCCGATCACTATGACGTCAACATCAACCCCGCGCAGGCTGTTTATTACTGATTCGCTTGCTGAACAGGTACCACCGCTTGTCAGGACGAACAGACGTTTGAGACCGATGCTCGGCACAATCAGATCTTCATCTCTGTTGAAATCTTCGGCTGGCAGACGAAAAGTGAATTCCCACTCTCCGCTCGCATTTTCATACTTGCCGTTTGTCTGGAACTCTTCAAAAATCTCTCCCTCTTTTTCAGTTCCGGCAACCATTGATGAGAGAATCTGCGCTACATAGACAAGCCCGCCTCCGTTATAACGAAGATCAACTACCAGGTCATCAATCCCTCCCTGCTCTATAAAATACCTGCCCGCATTTATGATTCCTTCCGCAGCGGGAGTGGAGTGATCGTTAAAAAGCATGTAACCGATACGGTCTCCATCGGAAGTAGTCAGGATATCCACGTTCTGCACCGGAGAGACTTCTATCACTCCAGCTGTCATTGTGACTGTACGGGGAGTGTCGGACCCGAGATCCAGGACTGTGAATGTGTGAGTCTCACCCGCTCTGGATGGAAACAGTCCTGCGTTTAATACACTTACATTAGAGGAATCCACTACCCTCTCACCGTCAATCGCAAGAATCCGTGCGCCACGGGAAAGATTGACACCGGGAGCGGTTGCCGGAGAATTCGGTTCTGTATAGGCGACCCTGACGTCCCGTGGCGGTCTGTTTTCGAGAAGCACAAACCGTGCACCGTATCCAAAGGAGATGCTTTGCCGTGACTGGAGATATTCTTGAATAGGTTGAGTGAAATGAAATCTGTCCTTGGGGTCTCCTGCGGCGTTTGTTTCGAAGGTTCTCATCAGGTCAAAGTATACGGGGGTGCTGCAGCAGGCCGGATCCTGATCCTTGATCTCATCGTACCATAAATAAGTTTCATGACTCCAGGAACGCAGCCAGTTGTTCTCATCGGTGTAAAGGCCGGGAGTCTGCGCCGAGGTTGTGGGCTCTGCGCATATATCTGCGAAAATTGTACTGGGAGGAAAGAACGGTGCTTCATCCGGTGCTTCATTATAAGTGTCACCGCAGCCGAGAAAAACCGATGCTCCGAGCATCGCCAGACAAATTGCAAACAGGCGCACTGGAGACAATGTGTTAAGCGGCATTTTGCTCTCTGGTTTGTTCATGAGAATTTTCCTTGGAAGTTGAGTTGGTAAAATTGTAGGGAACCAACAAAACTTGTCAACTTGCGGGAAAGAGAAGTTCCTTAGAAACGCAACGTGAACAGATATATCAAGCCGCTTTTCCTTCTTCTTTGAGGAAGATACATGTCAGCCGAATTGGATCCTGTCATCGGAAGGTCTTTTTTACATGCGGCTTTGGGAAACTTCTGATCCCGCAATGAACAAGGGCAGTGTTTCAGCCGCCTTGCCCATTACGCTTACGTCATAGAGACCTGTGCCCGGAGTTCTTTCAATGTTGATCTCAACTACCGGCTTTTCGCTTTTTTTTGCTATAAGCCCCATTGAGGCCGCAGGTTCAACCACTCCCGAGGTTCCCACTATGAGAAGGAGATCACACTGCTCTATGGCAAACAGGCATCTGTCTATTCTCTCCATCGGGATGATTTCTCCGAACAATACGGTATTCGGCCTTATTGTCGCGTTACAGGCACCGCACTTCGGGGGCAGTTCCGGAGCGGGCACCTGGTAGTTTTTCTCCACCTTCTCACACTCCGTGCATTTAGTTTCCCAGAGACTTCCGTGAAGCTCTATTACGTTTCTTGTTCCGGCAGCGAAATGGAGACCATCCACGTTCTGAGTTATAAGGGTGAAATCCCTTTTTTCCTTCTCAAGCTCGGTCAGGGCGAAGTGCCCGGGGTTGGGCTTCGCGTTTTTAATTATGGCTCTTCTTGAGTCATACCACTCCCATACGAGCTTTGGATTCTTGAAAAAGGCTTCGGGCGTTGCAAGTTCATGGGGGTCGTAATTTCTCCAGAGCCCTTCTTCTCCCCTGTAGGTCGGGATACCGCTTTCAGCCGATATGCCCGCCCCGGTCAGGACGACGATTTCGTTGGAGCTGCTTATAAGTTCATAGGCTTTTGTGATTTCTTTTTCCATAGTTTCCGTAACCGCGGAATATGCTAACCGTTTTGCGGTTTTTTCCCATTACCGAAGAGTGGAGAAATTTGGGAAAGAGGGAGATTTTCTTGACAATTCATCCCCTGATACTAACCTTGTCTGTGTTGTGTTAGAGCAGTATATTCCCGTCCTCCTGATAATAGTCATAGCGATCGTTCTGGCCGCGGCACTTTTGTCCGTTTCCTATCTGCTGGGTCCGAAAAGATACGGAAGCTGGCGCAAGCTGATTCCTTATGAATCGGGAATGATTCCCCGGGGAGACGCGAGGGAGAAGGTTTCGCTCAAGTACTACCTCATAGGAGCTCTTTTCATACTGTTTGACATAGAAATCGTGTTTCTTGTGGCCTGGGCGGTTGTGTTCAGGGAGCTTGGGATGGTGGCGCTTATCGAGGTGCTGGCGTTTCTTTTTGTTGTCATCGGCGGTTATTTCTACGTTCTTAAAAAAGGAGCTTTGGAATGGGAGTAAGCAGCGGACCACTTCTCGGCGGAGACGGTTTTCTTACAACCAGGATCTCCGCGGTTGCCAACTGGGGAAGGAAGAACAGCCTCTGGCCCATGGCTTTCGGAACCGCATGCTGCGCGATTGAGATGATGGGAACTTTTTCCTCGAGGTTTGATATCGCGAGATTCGGTGCTGAAGCCGTAAGGTTCTCTCCAAGACAGGCAGACCTGATGATAGTCTCGGGAACCATAACCTACAAGATGGCGTCGGTCTGCAGAAGAATTTACGAGCAGATGCCCGAGCCCAAGTGGGTGATAGCGATGGGGTCGTGCACCTGCGGGGGCGGACCTTTTGACAGCTACGCCGTTGTTCAGGGCATTGACGAATTTCTCCCCGTGGATGTTTACGTGGGCGGCTGTCCCCCGAGGCCCGAAGCCCTTATTGACGCCGTCATGAAAATTCAGCAGAAAATAGATAACGAAGGACCCCCGATCGTATGACCTCCCCAGCTGACCCCGTTGATCAAATAAGGGAAAAAATAAGCGGGCATATCCTTTCGGAGAGCACATTCCGCGAAGAGACCACCTTTACCGTAAAAGCGGAATCCATAGTCAAGTGCTGTTCGCTTCTGAAAAACACGCTCGGTTTCACTTACCTTGTGGACGTTACGGTTGTCGATTACCTGACCGTTAAATTCCCAAGGTACGAAGTTGTCTACCTCCTTCACCGCTTTGGCGAGAACCATGAAGAGAACCTGAGAATAAGGCTCAAGGCTGCCCTTGAGCAAGATAACCCCGCAATTGATTCCGTAACGCCGGTGTGGTCCGGGGCGAACTGGCTTGAGAGAGAGGCGTACGATATGTTCGGGATAACTTTCAGGGGGCATCCCGACCCGAGAAGAATACTGATGCCCGATGATTACGACCAGTTTCCGCTCAGGAAGGATTTCGACGTGAGAGACAGGGAATCTTCAAAGAGATGTTTCGAGCGGGCTCTTGATGAAGGGCTTGAGTGATGGAAAGAGTAGAGATCGTTACAGAAGAACTCGGCACTGAACCCGACGGTACGAGAAAGCATACCATGATGCTTAACATGGGGCCGCAGCATCCGTCAACACACGGGGTTCTGCGGGTGGTTCTTTATCTTGACGGGGAGAAAGTCAAGGAAGCCGTTCCTCATATCGGCTATCTGCACAGGGGAATAGAGAAGCTCTGCGAGGACATCACCTATCAGAAATGCCTTCCATACACCGACAGGATGGATTACCTGGCCTCGATATGCAACAACATAGGCTTCATACTGGCCGTTGAGAAGCTCCTTGGAATTGAGGATGAGATTCCCCCGAGGGCCAAGGTGGCCGAGGTGATAATGTTTGAGCTCGGAAGAATCGAGTCCCATCTCATAGGCATAGGCGCAAACGCCATGGATCTTGGCGCGATGACTGCTTTTCTTTTCTGCTTCAAGGAGCGCGAGCGTATCTACGAGATTCTCGAGATGGTGTGCGGAGCGAGACTCACGACTTCATACCCCAGGGTGGGGGGTCTTCCCATGGATCTTCCCGAGGATTTCCCAGACACCATAAGGAACTTCCTTAAGATATTTCCCAAGACCTTAAGCGAGATAGACAGACTTCTTACGAGAAACAAGATATGGATTGATCGCACAAAGGGAGTGGCGGTTATAAGTAAGGAGCAGGCTGTTGATCTCGGAATTACCGGTCCCATACTGAGGGGAAGCGGCGTTCCCTACGATCTGAGAAAGGCCGTTCCCTACCTTGATTACGAAAACTACGAGTTTGACATCCCGGTTGCCAACGAAGGAGACGCCTACGCAAGGTACCTCTGCAGGATGGAGGAGATGAGACAGAGTCTCCGCATAATCGAGCAGGCTCTTGACAATCTTCCCGACGGTCCCTACATTGCCGACCTTCCCGATATCGTTTTGCCCGAAAAAGAGCTTGTCTACACAAAAATGGAATCCCTGATCAGGCATTTTGTGCTAGTCTACAACGGTTTTGAGACTCCTCCGGGAGAGATATACCACTCCGTGGAGAATCCCAAGGGAGAGCTTGGTTATTATATAGTTAGCGACGGTACCGGAAAGCCCTACAGGATGCGGGTTCGCGGGCCGTCGTTTGTGAACCTGCAGGCCCTTCCGGATATGGTAAAGGGGGGATTTGTCTCCGATGTCGTTGCCGCAATAGGCAGCATCGACATAGTGCTTGGGGAAGTTGACCGCTGATTAAATTAGGAAGAAATACCACAACCCTTGGGGTGTTCACCTCTCTCTTCATTGGCTGCGTGCTCATTTGACGCAATCTCAGAACACCGTAGGAATGCACTGGAAAGTTTGTAAGCGATAGTTGCCTCAGGGAAAAGTTGTTGTGCCTGCTCCCTTCGGTTTTTCGAACGCAAAAAACGAATCGGGAATGCCGAGGTTAGTTTCTGCCGTGCCCAGTTTTATGACCGTCGTGTTTCCGAAGATGTCGCCGATTATGATTTTTCTCAGCATGTAGGTCTTGGGATCGACAGCTATAGTTATCTGTTTTGACTGCTCCTGGTTTTTCTGTTTCAGGTCAAGGAGGACATTCCCCCGCTCGTCCGTGCTTCCGGCGCCCGGGCGAACATCGAAAAGACGCGAAAGATCCTCCAGTATGGAAATAATGGTGTAGGAACCGAGGGAGTCTGCCCAGACGCTTTCAAGTTCCATTTCGGTTACCTGGTTCTCCCTGCTGTCAAAATACCAGACCTTCTTTCCGTCAGAAACTATCGTGTCTTTCCATGGCTCTTCGTACTGCCACTTCATCATCCCGGGTTTTTTGAACCACACCTTGCCCGCCGAAGCGATTTTCTCATCGAGATCCTTTATCAGGGTCACCTGGGTAAATGGAGAGCTGAGGTCGTTTATCGAAGCGTATTTTTTCTGAATGCCGCTTACAACAGCGGCTGTGTCCTGTGTTCTCGCCGGGTGGGTGGTAAAGAAAATGGACACGGCGAGAAGCGCCGCCGCAAGCGGGAGTTTTTTCAATCCGAATTTCCCCTGTCCGCCTTAATCATGTCCACGTAGACCTCTCTTGGTTTGCCGGCAGCTCCCTGAGGGCCTATAAGACCTTCTTTTTCCATTGTCTCAACGATCCTTGCCGCGCGGTTATATCCTATCTTGAGCCTTCTCTGTATCATAGAGATGGATGTCTGTCCCGTTTCGGCTATTATCCCGAGCGCGGTCTCGTAAAGTTCGTCTTTCTCGTCTTCGCTCACTCCCGCGCTCTCATCGTCTGTGTCGTCTTTGGTTATTTCTTCCATGTAGACCGGGTCTGCCTGGGATCTTAGAAAATCCGTTACCCGTTTTCTTTCATCGTCGGATATAAGCGCGCCCTGCAGCCTTAAGAGATTGCCGCCGCCGGATGCGAGAAACAGCATGTCTCCCCTTCCGAGCAGGGTCTCCGCTCCCCCGGTGTCAAGAATGATTCTTGAGTCCACTTTTGAAGACACGAGAAAGGATATGCGCGCCGGGAAGTTAGCCTTTATGAGTCCCGCCACCACGTCCGCCGAGGGGCGCTGGGTGGAGACTATTATATGGATTCCCGCAGCCCTGGCTTTCTGCGCGAGCCTTATTATCGAGTCCTTGACGTTACTCGGGGAGACCATCATCAGGTCGGCAAGCTCGTCTATGATAACGACTATGTAGGGAAGCCACCTGAGCTGTTTTTCCTCGATTTCAAGCGCCTCAAGATTCCTGTTGTAGCTGTCTATGTCCCTTACCCCTTCCTCGGAGAGCATTTTGTATCTGGAATCCATTTCCCCGACCAGCCACTTAAGGGCGGCCACGGCTTTTTTCGATTCGGTTACAACGGGGTGGAGCAGGTGGGGAATGTCTTCGTATATTGAGAGCTCAAGCATCTTCGGGTCTATCATTATCATCTTGAGCTCATAAGGGGTCGCCCTGTAGAGCAGGCTCGTGATTGCGGCGTTCAGCAGTACGCTTTTGCCCGAACCTGTGGTTCCGGCGATCATAAGGTGCGGGGCGGTCTTAAGGTCCATGTAGCGCGGTTTTCCGGATATGTCTTTTCCGAGGGCGACGGTGAGCATCGATTTTTTCTCCGTAAACGAGCTGCTCTCGAAAAGTTCCCGCAGCACCACTATCTCCCTGTTTTCGTTCGGCACCTCTATTCCGACCACGTCCTTTCCCGGTATGGGGGCTATGATTCTTATGCTCAGCGCCTTAAGACCCATTGCCAGGTCACCTTCAAGGGACGATATCCTGTTTATTTTTATTCCCGGGGCTGGCTTGTACTCAAACATCGTGATAACCGGGCCGGGACGTATTTCCATGACCTTTCCGTTTACTCCGAAGTCCGCAAGCTTTTCCTCGATCAAGGTGGCCTTCTGGTACATGGATTCCTTGTCTATCTCTACCGACGTGTCGATTTTCGGGTCAAGCAGATCAATTGCGGGGAGGGAGAAGTCAAGCCATCTGCTCTCGGGGGCGGGAGGTGGCGGTTCGGTTTTATTATCTGGGGTGGGAGGAGTGAAGACTATCTGCGGTTCGGTGTCTGTTTCCGAGCGGCTTTGCTGTTTTTTCTTTGCCGCGGGCGCTTTGCCTGTCTGCGCGGACATCCGGCGGCTTTGCCGTTTCCCTCTGACCCGGTGGGTACTTGCCGCGGCCGCGCGGACGAGCGCACTTAAGGCCGAAAGAAGTTTTCTCACCGCAGCGCGCAGAAGGTGAACGATCTGCACTGTGCGGGCAAGCTTGGTTTCCGTTATTATCAGTGCGGAGAGAAGTGTGATGATTATCGCGATAAAGTATGTTCCCAGGGTGCCTGAGATGTTATCCGCGAATTCCTGTGAAATCCCGGAACCTATCCATCCGCCCGCCGGCGAGTAGCCGAGAAGCGAGTTCTCTGCGTAGATAAGCCCGAGCAGGGTGGCCGAGGAGAGAAGGAAGATAATCGCGGAGCCAAGCTTCCAGTATATTTTCCGGGCGGGCTGCTTTCTCAAAATGGCGTATGATGCGTAGAACATCAACACGGGAAATACGAAGGAAAGCGTGCCGAAGGATCTTCCAAGGGAGTCCGATACGTAAGAGCCCGCGCCTCCCATTGCGCCTTCTACGTCGATTGCAAGCAGGTCGCTCGACAGCAGAAGACTTACGAAGACAAATACGCCGAGGGCGAAGAAAAAAACCGCCATCACGTCTACAAATACGCCTTTAGTGTCTCTGTCTTTCTCCATTTTCTAGACTCTGAAATAAAAACCCTCCGCGCCCGGGCGAAAGAAAAACCCCTTACTGCCTAAAAGGCGATTGCGGCAAGAAGAGTGTTTGAGGCCTGAGCCGCCAGATCCCATGACATGAAAGGAAATATACCGAAAAAAACCGTGACTGCTGCAAGCACGGCGATTGTGGCTCCCGAAAGCGGTTTGTTTGCACTTGCCCCGTAGCTGTCTTCCCTCATAAACGCGTAGGCGAGCACCTTGAGGTAGTAATACGCGGAGATTACGCTTGTTATTATTCCTATTACTGCAAGCGGCGTCAGATTGGCGTCAACCGCGGCTAAAAACACCCTGTATTTTCCGAAAAATCCTATAGTCGGCGGGATTCCCGCAAGGGAGAACATGAATACTCCGAGTGCGAGCGATGCCGCCGGTTTTCTGCTCCAGAGTCCCGATATTCTCTCGAAAGTGTCGCAGTCGCTTTCCTCCCTGCTCGCGTAGGCGAGGATTCCGAAAGCCCCGAGGTTCATAAAAGTATAGGCAAACAGATAGTAAAGGACGCTTCCGCTTCCGACCGAAAT
The DNA here is from genome assembly GCA_965208155.1 of Thermodesulfobacteriota bacterium. Taxonomy (GTDB): domain Bacteria; phylum Desulfobacterota_D; class UBA1144; order Nemesobacterales; family Nemesobacteraceae; genus Nemesobacter. Next base: position 438,731 of record OZ242322.1, on the reverse strand, counting down.
ATCCGATAGAACCGCCGCCACTCCGACGAGGGCGTATCCCGCGTGCGCCACGCTTGAGTAGGCAAGCATTCTCTTTACGCTTTTTTGATATATGGCGGCTATGTTTCCCACTACCATGGTCAGCACCGCAGCGATCTGCACCGCGGCCATCATGTGGTTTTCAAACTCCGCGGCGGAGCCGAGAAATATTCTCAGCAGCAGCACGAAAGCCGCCGCCTTTACCGCAACGGACATGTACCCCGTAACGGTGAGAGGAGCTCCATCGTAGATATCGGGCACCCACTGGTGAAGCGGCACAGCTCCTATCTTGAAAATGACTCCCACTGCCACAAAGGCTGCTCCGCAGACATACATCGGGAGATTCCCCGGATTTCTTGCGATTTCCTCAAGAAAGGTGGAACCGGTAGCCCCGTAGAGAAGGGCGATTCCGAAAAGCAGCACCGCGGAAGAGAATCCACCCAGAACGAGGTATTTTACGCCTGATTCTGTCGAATCGAGGGATCTGCTTCTGAATCCCGAGAGTATGTAGACGGCGATTGACATGATTTCGAATCCCACAAAAAGCGTCATGAGTTCGACCGAGGAGGCGAGAATCATCATCCCGCTCGTGCAGAAAAGCACAAGCGCGTAGAATTCAGGAAGCCATTGTGTGCGTCCCTTGAGGTGATCTTTTGAAAAAAGAATCGTCGCAAGCGCCGCCAGGAGGAAAAGGGAGTTGAAATAGGCGGAGAAGGAATCGATTACAAGCGCACCGGAGAACGCGGAACTTTCGCCGGAGAACCTGGAGAAGTTAAGGACGAGGGAAAGCGCGGTTCCTGAGATTGCCAGGAGAAAAAGAGAACCCTTCCATCTTTTTTTGAGAATCGGGGCGCAGATGAGTATGAGCAGGCCGGCGAGTATGAGTACGCACTCGGGAAGGATAGCCAGCGTACTTTCAAACAGAACCTGGATGTTCATAGTCGCGTTTCTCCCGGCATATGAGGTCCCCTCCGGGTCTCGGTTGTCTTTTTCATTACATCAGTCGGGGTCTTTAACCACTTCGAACTTCCTTTCTTCAAACTGGAAGTTCTGTTCGTCAATGTACCATATTCTCGCGTCGGCGAACTTCCCGCTGTTTACCGAGAAGATTATATACGCCCATCCGGGCGATGCCACCTGTCTGTCGGTCTCCGAAGGCGCCGAAGGGTGGTCCGGGTGCGAGTGGTATATTCCGAGAATCTCAAGACCGTTTTTCCTCGCCCACGAATCTGCCTCTATGTAGGAACGCGGATCAAGTTCGTAACGGTCCCTCAGCCGCTTGCTGTCAATGTCTGCTGTTTCCTTAAATGCCGTTTCGGATTCGTCGTCAGAGACCAGATTGGCGCATTTGCGAAAGTGAGTGACGGTATCTTCTTTCCCGATCATCACTCCGCATACTTCGTAAGGATAACCGGATTCCGCGTCCCGTGTCATGCCCAGATAGGCCGATCTGTATATTCTCACCACCAGAGACCTTCGCTCAGGTACCTTCTGCCCGAGTCGGGAAGAATCGTTACGAGCACTCCTTCTTTCAGTTTTTTCGCGTACTCAAGCGTTACGCAGACCGCGGCTCCTCCCGAGTGACCCACGAATATCCCCTCGGTATCCATCAGTCGCTCCATCATTTCATACGCTTTCTCAGTCGAGATGAAGATAACTTCGTCGGCTGCTTCCTCGTTGTATATGCCGGGGACTATTGAAGTGGGCATATGTTTCATGCCCTCAAGTCCGTGAAGGCTTTCTTCAGGCTGAATCGCGATTGTCTTTATATCACGATTGTATTCTTTAAGCCTTTTTCCGGTTCCCATGAAGGTTCCCGATGTGCCGAGTCCCGCGAAAAAATGGGTCGCGGCGCCCTCTGTCTGCTCCCATATCTCGGGCGCGGTCGTCTCGTAGTGAGCCAGGAGGTTGTTGATGTTGTTGTACTGGTCCGGCATGAAATATTTATCGGGATTATCCGCTTTTAGCCTGTGAGCCATTCTTATCGCTCCGTCGGAACCTTCAAGAGGGCTTGAGAAGGTTATCTTCGCTCCGTAGGCTTCGACCGCTTTTTTTCTCTCGGTATTTACGTTCTCAGGCGTTACGATTTCAACCTTGTACCCGAGTGAGGCGCCGAGCATCGCGTACGCGATCGCTGTATTCCCGGAAGAGGAGTCCATAATGACCTTGTCTTTTGTGAGTTCGCCTGAACGGATGGCTTCGAGGATCATTCTGCGGGCGGGGCGGTCTTTTATTGAACCTCCCGGGTTAAACCACTCGGCCTTTGCGTAAATGCTGACTCCGTGGGAGCACTCTTTTGCTGTCTCGGAAAGCTCCAGAAGAGGGGTGTTGCCTATAAGGTCAACCACCGATTCGACTCTTGAACCTCCGGCGGTGGAGGTTCCGGCTTCGGATATATACATAGCTAGCAGCGCTCGATGATTACCTTGTGGTAGCGGCCTTCTTCTTTCTCTACAGAGAGAACCTTGTGACCTTCCTGCTGGACGCTTCTCGGGAGATTGGAGAGAGGTTCTCCTTCGCAGAGCCTTACTTCAAGGACTTCCCCCCGCTTCATCTGCTCAAGCTTGAGCTTGGTTTTGACAAACGTCATCGGACAGATGTAGTCGGTTATGTCTATTTTTTCCTTGCTCTGCGTGCTGTCCATTCTGAGAACCTCGTGCGTGATTTTCCGTTAAGACTAACACAGTCTGTCGTTTACTCAACATGTACACGAGGAAACTTCGGGAAGATGGCTACAAGTTTTGCAGTCGCCGAAGCAGTGCCGCGGCATGCGGGCATGCGGCCTTCACAAGCAATGGATTTGTCTTTGCGAGCAACTCAAAAGAGATTTTGCCCTTGGAATAGGATTTCCTGCATTTCGAGGTGGCTTTTTTAAGTGTTCCATAGACAGTTTCTTTTGGTACCTGTTCTAAATGTGGCCATTGCCTGACAGCATTTCTGTCAAATTGTGTACCGAAAAAAGACTTCAATGTGTCCTGGTCGGCGAGAAACCAGGTTTCCATGCATTGAACCATAAGGAATGCCTGATCACTCTGCGCGTGTTCGGGACAATACCAGTTGTCATTTTTTTTAAGGTGTTCCCAAGCTGAGGTTCCCTCGTCAACCGCAGACTCACTATCGACCAGGAGCATGGGGACAATTCCATAGGAGAGTTCTTCAGTTGCTCTTTTGAATTTCCGGAAAGTCTGTTCGCGGCCTCCTCCATGCACAATTTTGATATTGTGGACTTCGGCCGCTTCAAAGAATCTTCGCCAGCCTTGGCGAAAAGATATTCCAAGAGCTTTGGACTTGCTTCCCCCTCCCTCAATATAAAGTTCAGCCTCTACCACCTGTTACCGCCTAATTCTCCTGAAGTCCACAGGTGCCCGAGGCGATACTCTTCAAGCCATTTTGCAGTCTCTTCTCCGTCAAGACGTCGCATCTCTGTTTGTCCGTTGTGCTTTTCGCAGATTACTATGCTCTGCGGATTGTCGTTGAGGGCGTCAACTAATACGTCGGAGTGGGTCGTTACGATCAACTGGGTACGGTCTGAAGCTTTTACCAGCAGATCGCTTAACGTTGGCAGCAAGTCAGGGTGAATGCCGAGCTCAGGCTCCTCAATCACCACAAGAGGCGGTGGGTCCGGGTGCAACAGGATGCTCAGGAGACACAGGTAGCGTAATGTTCCATCCGACAAACGCGTGATAGGAATCAAGCGGTTGTCATTTTCTTCCAGGTGAAGTGTCATTGATCCCCCGGCAACGGAGCATTCAATGCCGATAATGCCATCAAAAAGCTTGCACAGCTCTGCCACCAGCTCTCTCTTTGTCTCTCCGTGAAAATTCGAGAGGATAAGAGGCAGGTTAGCACCTCCATCATTAAGAAAGTCGGCGCGGTCATGTGTGCTCTGATTTCTTCGCAACTCAGACGAAGGTCCAAACGACCAGTTTCTGTAAAGACGGATTTTACTGTACTGTTCTTTCAGATGCCAGAGTCCCGGATAATCGGGGGTGGCAATATAAGACAGCAAAGACTGTTCCGGATGAAGCTCGTCTGCGAAGTTCACTGCACCGTCGCGGCAAACGGCAAACAGCTTAGGAGTTGACCATTCACCATTCTTCTTCCCTGAATCCCCCTGCTCAGCTTCCGCATTGGCTCTTGAAATTTCGAGAGATATCTGCTCATCTCTGGGAGGACGATAGTAGGAGAATGCCTCACGTTCGCTGCTGTGGGGCTGGCAAGGTTCAACTTGCTCATTAATTACTTTTGGTTGACCGTTTCTCTGCGCCATTGTTAGCTTATGTCGTAGCGTGCCGCCTGGCGGATAATCAACCCAGGCTTCTATAGAGAAAGAATCAGGTGCTTTGGGGCCTTTCCATATCCATTCCTCGGTACCGCCCATACGGGATATTGGTTCTGAAATACCTCTTGGCGCCTCGCGCAGCAAAGCTACTGCCTCAAGAAAATTTGATTTCCCCGACCCGTTTGGGCCTATAAGCACATTCAGTGGTTCCATGGGCAGATCAACACCATCTGGGCCAAATGACAAAAAGCCTGAGATTTTTAGTTTTTCAATCAGCATGTATTTTCCACTGCGGATATGCAGGACAGAGTTTGGCTCCGGTTAAAAAACCACTTTTCCAGCTATCACTTTTAAGAAGATTATACCTAAATTTTAGAGTGTAGAGGGTGTTGGCGAACGCGAGACCCGATTTTTTCATAAGAGGTTCCGGTCTTTATTCGGAACTTCTGCACTGCGAGCACTCAATTCACGTCAAAGAGTCAATCAAGATCGTAATCAGGATGTCGCCGGGGGACAGGACGAAGGTCAGACTCGCTGCCTTTAAGCTCGGCAAGCCGTAGAGAACTCTCCCTGTTTTTGCGCGATTTTATCCAGAACACGACGCTCTCGAACATTTTCCTGCCGTCCTCTGAGCCAAACACACTCTCAGCGGAGCGCTCTGGGTGGGGCATCATCCCTAGTACATTGCCCCGGGCATTTGCCACGCCCGCTATTGCGTCCCGGGCCCCGCTCGGGTTTGCCGCATTGTCGTACTCTCCATCCGGCCCGCAGTAGCGAAGAACAGTCCTCGGAGCCGCCCCCGCTTCCGGCACGAAGTTTCCCTGCGCGTTTGCGACCGGCAGTTTCAGCACTTCTCCCTCGCGGAGAAGGCAGGTAAAGGGCGTATCGGTATCCTCGACCCTCACGTTTGTCCATCTGCAGACGAATTTCAGTGAGGAGTTGTGTATGAATGCTCCGGGAAGAAGTCCCGATTCAACAAGAATCTGAAATCCGTTGCATATCCCTATTATGGGAACTCCCTCGGCGGCGAGCCGCGCCAGCGGATCCATGACAGGGGAGAAACGGGCTATGGCCCCCGCCCGCAGGTAGTCCCCGTAGGAAAACCCGCCCGGCACTACGACGCAGTCGATTCCCTCAAGGGAAGTCTCCTCGTGCCATATAAGTTCGCAGGGTTGCCCCAGAATTTCTTTTACGGCGTGATAGCAGTCGCCCTCGCAGTTAGAACCCGGAAAGAAGAGAACTCCGAAATCAGGCATCCTGTTTCTCCGCTATCTCTACCGAGGAATCCTCGATTACAGGGTTGGAAAGGAGTTTTCTGCACATCTCATCCGCTTTGCGGCTTACCTCCTCGGCGGATTCGCCCTCTATGGTGAGTTCCACGATTTTGCCCACCCTTGCGTCCGAGACCCCGCTGAATCCGAGACCCGAAAGAGCGTTAAGCACTGCCTTGCCCTGGGGGTCAAGCACCACGGGCTTTAGCTTAACCTCTATTTTTACAGAAAACTGCTTCATATCCTGTTTCCTTCCTCCGGTGTGAATTTCGCGGGATATTACCCGCGCTCAAGCAGCATGCCGACAATTCTCTCAAGCTCCTCGGGGGAATAGTACTCTATTTCTATTTTTCCTCTTTTTTTGTTATGGCTTATTCTTACCTTGGTTGAGAATTTCCCGGCGAGCTCTTCTGTAAGTTCCCTGGTGAAGATATCTTCTTCCGGTTCCCCCGGGACTGGCTCAACGGGCGTTTCGGCGTCTCCGCTTCTCTTTTTTACAAGCACTTCGGTTTCCCTTACCGTAAGCCTTTTTTCCAGCACTTCGCCAAGGAGGGAATCCATTTCCTCAAAGGAAGAAGCGCCAAGAAGCGCTCTTGCGTGCCCCGCCGTTATCGCGCCTGAAACAAGTGCTTCTTTTGTTTTCCCGGAGAGCTTAAGAAGCCTCAGCTGGTTCGTGATGACCGAGCGGTTTTTCCCCGTTTTCCTGGCTATTTCGTCATGGGTAAGACTGAAGCGCTGCGCGAGTTTCTCATAAGCCTCAGCTTCTTCGATGGGATTTAAGTCCTCTCTCTGTATGTTCTCTATGAGAGTCAGTTCCGCAACGTCCTGATCGGTGGCGGTTCTTATCACGACGGGCAGCTTGTCGAGTCCGGCCATTTTTGCCGCTCTCCACCTGCGTTCCCCGGCCACTATTTCAAAGCCGCCGTTTTCCTTGCGGACTATAAGTGGCTGTATGATTCCGTTTTGCCTTATGGACTCCGCGAGTTCCCCAAGAGCGTCCTGTTCAAACTGTTTTCTCGGCTGTGAGGGATTAGGCTTAAGCAGATCCGTATTCACCATCTGGTACCCGGTGGATTCTGTTTCCAGATTCTTTGGAATAAGGGAGTCAAGTCCTCTGCCCAGGCTTCGTTTTTTCACGTCAGTTAACCTCCTCCCTGCTTATTATCTCATTTGCCAGTTTCATGTAATTCTGCGCTCCGCTCGACTTGATTTCGTAAAGCAGAAGAGGTTTTCCGTGGCTCGGCGCTTCGGCGAGTCTCACGTTCCTGCTTATTACGGTGTCAAAGGTTTTTTCGCCGAAGTGGCTCCTTACGTCCTCGGCCACTGAGTGACATATGTTATTACGGGAATCGAACATCGTCAAAAGATAGCCTTCAACCTCGAGTGAAGTATTGAGTCTTTGTTTTGCGAGCGATATGGTCGTCTGCAGCTGACCTATTCCTTCAAGCGCGTAGTATTCGCACTGAACGGGTATTAGCACCCGGTCGGCCGCGGCGAGCGCGTTTATGGTAAGCAGACTTAGAGACGGCGGGGCGTCTATGAATATGTAATCATATTCGGCCCTTATCTCATCAATAACCCTTTTGAGGCGGTATTCCCTGCCATCCGTCTCTATAAGGTGAATTTCTGCCCCCGTGAGTTCGTGGTTCGCCGGACACAGGTGTAGATAGCTGTTCAGAAGCTCCGGGTAGACGTCAATTACGGTGTCTTTGAGCCTCGCTTCTCCAAGTATGACGCTGCAGATGTTTTTCGAATTAACCGATTCCTTGTCAATGCCGAGTCCTCCGGTCGCGTTTCCCTGCGAGTCAAGATCTATTAGAAGCGTTCGGCGGTTTGCCACCGCCAGAGAGGCTGAAAGGTTGACCGCGGTCGTGGTTTTACCGACTCCCCCTTTCTGATTTACTACGCATATTACTTTTGACATTTGGTTATAAAAAAATGATAAACTTGCCGATGGTATCAGTCAAATAAGTTGTTGAATATCCGCCCCTGCCGGCGGGGTTTCCGGGGAGTCAGCCTTGATAAACAGGATATGTGTTGTTTTTTCCACTTTTTTCGGGGTGGGATACGTGCCCGGAGCCCCTGGAACCGCGGGAACTCTCGCGGCGGTGGGAGTCGTGTACCTGCTCTGCCTCGCGGGAGGTACGGTTTTTTATTCGGCATTCACGCTTGGATTGATCCTTCTCTCTTTTATAGCCGCTGGCCGCTGCGTGTCGATTTTTAAAAGGGAAGATCCGCCCGAAGTCGTCATTGACGAAGTATGTGGATTTCTGGTGTGCATGCTTTTCATAACGCCAAACCCACTTAATCTGGCAATCGGTTTTTTCCTGTTCAGGTTCTTCGATATAGCAAAGCCGTTTCTGATAAGAAGGGTCGAGAGGCTCCCGGGAGGGTACGGTATAGTGATGGATGATGTTCTGGCCGGGGTGTATGCCAATCTCTGCCTTCAGGTGCTTGTCCGGCTCTATTGACGACGCCGTTTTTCCCGTCTTTGCCGGATTCAGGAATAAAGCAGAAACGGATTCTGCACGGTTACCGTTCCGTACATGCGGCCGTGCTGGAAATCTTCCGAGAGCAGTTCCCTTATGCCGTGAACTTCGGCGTAGGCCCAGATATGCGCATCAAACCACGACAGGCCGTATGCCGCCGCCCCGCGCAGGGCCATTCTCAGCACAGATTCATCGGGGTAAATAATCGTGAAACTCGCCATCAGTTCTTCCGCTTCGCGTCTTGCGTCCGCGAATTCAAGAATCCGATTCTCTGGCGCTCCCCGGGTTGTCGACGCGACGAATTCAACGATTGATTGGTGTGCGATGCGAGGATGTCTGCCATCTATGCCGCCGCGAAGAACACTTTCAGCAATCCGTTGTTTGTCCGGGAATCGCTCGTCGTAACAATAGACCAATATATTGGTGTCAATCAGCATTTGGACTGCCACGAGTGTAGAGTTCTTCCCGGGTCCAGCCTCGCTCAGTCGCTGGAGCCCGTGTCCTTCCCGCTTCGCGGGCCCGTTGTCGGGCCATTGCCTCATCAAATATGCGCAGACGTGTTTCAATGTCGAGTCCTTTTTTCTGCGCCCGGGCATTGGGGGGTACCACGCGGATGGTTTCCCCGGCCTCCTCAAAACGTATATCATCTCCTGGCCGGATCCCATAACGCTTTGCAATTGCTTTTGGCACCGTTACCTGCAGTTTACTGCTTACTTTAGCCATATCCTTACTTTATCAAAGAAAATTTCTTTGTCAATAATGTTAAGTTTTCCCGTAGTTGTATTAGTGGCAAGAAGCGGCATCAGTCAGATTCGCTTTTTTATGAAACTGGATTTTGAGCTTTACAGTTTTTTGCGGATTTCCGAAATAACGAGACGGAAAGGGAAAACAGTCGTCTGCGAAAAGAACTGGAGCAACTCAAGAAGTGTGGAACCGCAATTCGCCATCAGTTTTCAAAAGAGGGGCAAGAACCAGTCCGAGTCATTTGAGTTTGAGTTCTCTACTTATGAACTCTTATCCGAGATCGAAATCTCATCAATGGTGGATTCATTAAAAAATTTCTGTCTAGCAAAGCAACACCCAGATAATACGAAAAACATCCGCAGAATCCGGCACAATTTTACAGTCGTACTTGCTCTCGGGGAAATCGGATAGAAAAAGAATGCGATTTCAAGGACCACGAAAGCAGCTTTTTCTTTTGTTATGTTATATTATATACTTAATCGGTAAAAAAATCTAAAAGCGACTGGTCTAATCATTAGTAAAAGCCGGTTAAATTTTTCAGTTTCGGCAATCATGAATGAACATAAATTTTCTGAACTCAGATCTGAAGAAACTATGCGAAGACCCAAAACACGCAAGCAGAAAGCTCGGGAGCGCATCGGCCAAAAAATTAAGAACTCGATTAAGAATTCTGGAAGTAGCGACTAAGCTCGGAGAAATCCCTGTTGGTCGGCCGCATCCCTTGAAGGGAAAACGGACCGGGCAATTCGCCGTAGACCTGGCCGGCGGGCACCGCTTGGTGTTTGAACCGTTTGATGACCCTGTGCCGCTCAACGAAGACGGAAGCGTGGAATGGAGAGAACTTGAGTCAATACGTATTGTATTCATTGGAGACTATCATGACTGAAAATCTTGATCGGTTTGAACCGAAATGGACGTCGCCGCCCGGGGATACGATCCTGGATGCCCTTGAAGAGAAAAACTGGACGCAGTCAGAATTTGCGCGCCGGGCGGACTATACGGCAAAACACGCAAGCCAGCTTATAAATGGCAAGGCCGCGATTACGGAAGATACGGCACTTCGACTGGAACGGGTTCTGGGGGGCAGTGCGAGATTCTGGCTGGCTCTGGAGACAAGACATCGCGAGGAAATAGCGCGGGCGCAGGAAACCAAGCGACTGGAGAGTCAGGTTGAGTGGTTGAAAGAACTTCCGCTCGGACAGATGATTAAGTTCGGCTGGATAGAAAAATACGCCAAAAAGACTGATCAGGTTTTAGAGTGCCTTAAGTATTTCGGTGTCGCTTCCGTGTCAGCGTGGAGATCAAAATATCCCGCGCCGCAAGAGCTGGCCGCTTTTAAGTCTTCAGAGAAATTCGAAAAGAAAAACGGTGCCGTGGCGGCCTGGCTGCGCAGGGGGGAACGGATAGCCGAACAATGTTCGTTCGGTAAATACAACAGACAGGGTTTTATCGAGAAACTTCTTAGCATCCGTAAACTTACGAACGAAACCGACCCGGACATATTCGTTCCCAAACTGATTAATGAATGTGCCGAAGCTGGCGTTCTTGTTGTATTTGAACCCGCCCCCACTGGCTGTCCGGCTACCGGTGCGACGCGATGGCTGGCCCCGGACAAAGCTTTGATAATGCTAAGCCTGCGGCATAAAACCAACGATCATTTGTGGTTTGCTTTCTTCCATGAGGCCGCGCACATACTTCTTCACGGAAAGAAGATGCTGTTTCTTGAGATTAAAGGTGAGGGAAACAGTCGTGAACGGGAAGCTGACGAATTTGCGAGCAACTTCCTGATCCCAAGACAAAAAGCTGATACTCTTCGCTTTCTTGCGCACACCGGTAAAGCGGTAAAAAAGTTTGCTGAAGAAATTGGCGTGGCACCTGGAATTGTCGTCGGCAGAATGCAACACGAAGGATATTTACCTATGAGTTATCTGAACAAACTGAAAGTGCGCTACGTTTGGAAAGTGAATCCATGCCTGCAAAAAAAAACTGATGACTTTGTCAGGTAATGAGTGTCAAGAAAATTTAATCTAACTTGATTTTATTTTCTTTCGCTTGATTTAAGCTTTAGAAAGGTACTGGTAGAATTACCCGGCAATGTGCGTTGAAGTGATCACGACCGGAAACGAGATAATGAGCGGTCTTACCCGGGATACTAATTTCAGCTGGGTAGCCACAGAACTTTCCTCATCCGGTATTGAAGTTAAGTACCACTGTGTGGTTGCCGATGATCTTGAAGATCTTCTTGCTTCTTTTGCCGCGGCGTCAAAGAGAGCCAGATTTGTCATAGTCACGGGAGGACTCGGTCCCACCGAGGATGATCTGAGCGCGCTTGCGGCCTCGAAGTTTCTTGGAACTCCACTTGTTTTTAATACGGCGGTCTATCAGGACATCGCCCGAAAACTTAAGGAAAGGGGAAGGGAGCCCAACATCCACCATGAAAAACAGGCCATGTTTCCTGAAAAAACGGCAGTCATTGAAAATCCCGTCGGCACGGCCGCGGGATTCAGCTTTCTCTCCGGCAACTCGAAATTCTACTTTCTCCCCGGTGTCCCGAGGGAGTTCAGGCGGATGTTCAGAAAATATGTCCTCCCGGATATAAGCGCCGGGTCGGAGAAGGGGAAAATACTGCGCACAAAAGTGCTAAGGACCTTCGGACTGGGAGAGTCCGAGGTGGCGGAAAAACTCGTGGGTTTCTCCCCCGAAGGGGTAGATATCGGATACAGGATCCGCCTGCCCGAGGTTCATGTCCGGCTTGTGGCATCGGGTGATGATGGCGAGGCACTTGATTCGGTTCTGCGCGATGCCTGCGCTCAGGCAAAAGAAAGGCTTGGAGACTTTCTCTTTTCCCAGGAGGACGAATCCCTTGAACATGTGACGGCATCTTTGCTGGCAGGAAAAGACCTGACCCTCTCTGTTGCGGAGTCCTGCACTGGAGGACTCTGCTCGAGCCTGTTTACGGATATTCCCGGAAGTTCGGCTTATTTTCTGGGTGGGACGGTGGTTTACAGTAACGATTCCAAGGAGAAACTTCTCGGAGTGAGTTCGGATGCGCTCGCGCGCTTTGGTGCGGTAAGTGAGGAAGTGGTTTTTGAAATGGCCTGCGGGGCACAAGAGCTTTTCGGAAGCGACATAGGGATTTCCATATCCGGAATCGCGGGTCCGGGAGGCGGGACCCCTGAAAAACCGGTGGGCACCGTCTGGTTCGGGTTAAGCCATGTGTCTGCGGGGATTTTCTGCGAGAAACGGAATTTTACGGGAACGAGGGATGAGATAAAAGGCTTTGCCGCTTCCACTGCAATTGATATGGTTAGGAAGTTCTGCCTTGATTATGTAGGATAATAGTTCGAAAATCCTGAAAACCGAAACGGAGATTAAGACGGAATGAGCGATACTGACGAGAAGAACAAGAACATAGACGTAGCCATCAGCACCATAGAGAAGCAGTTTGGAAAGGGTTCCATAATGAGACTGGGGGAGGATGCTTCCCTCTCGGATATCCCGGTTGTCACCTCGGGTTCTCTCGGGCTTGACATAGCTCTTGGTGTCGGAGGTTTTCCCAGGGGCAGGATCGTCGAGGTTTACGGTCCCGAGGCCTCGGGCAAGACCACAATAGCGCTCCACGCCATTGCCGAGGCGCAGAAGGCGGGAGGAATAACCGCGTTTGTTGATGCCGAACACGCTCTTTCCACAAGCTACGCTGCGGCGCTCGGCATCAAGGTTGAGGATCTTCTTATTTCTCAGCCTGATTTCGGAGAACAGGCGCTTGAAATCATAGATACCCTCATAAGAAGCAACGCTGTTGATCTCATAGTGCTTGATTCGGTTGCGGCCCTTACCCCCCGCGCTGAAATTGAAGGAGAGATGGGAGATACGCATGTGGGTCTTCAGGCGAGACTGATGTCGCAGGCGCTTCGCAAAATAACGGCCAATGTGAGTCGCTCCAAGACCATAGTGATTTTCGTTAACCAGCTTCGCATGAAGATCGGGGTTCCGGCGTACATGAACCCCGAGACCACCACCGGGGGCAATGCGCTTCGGTTCTACTCATCTGTGAGAATTGACATAAGGCGCATAGGGTCCCTTAAGGACGGCGACCGCATCGTCGGCAACAGGGTCAGGGCGAAACTTGTCAAAAACAAGGTTGCTCCGCCTTTCAGAGAAGCGGAATTCGAGGTGATTTTCGGGAGGGGAATATCGAAGCTTGGGGAACTTGTGGACCTTGGAACTAAATTCAACGTGGTAAAGAAAAGCGGGACCTGGTATTCCTATGACGGGGAGAGGATGGGGCAAGGAAGGGAGAACTCCAAGAAGTTTCTGCACGAAAACCCGGAAATTCGCGAAAAAATACGAGACGAGATCATAAAAGCCTCGGGAGTTGGTTCCGCGGAGGAATCGGAGTAAGCGGAATTAGTACCGAAGAGTCTGTGTAAGTTGCTGTATGAGGGATGAAACATGAGAACCTATTCATGGCTTTCCCTTATCATTCTTGTTTGTGGAGGACCTGCCGTCTGGTTTTTCTGCTGGTTGTTTTTTAGGCGGGATGACTAAGGGGTCGGGTAATACTCCTCTTTCTTGTTTTCCCCTCTCTGTTAATGAATAATACGGGATAGCCGGAGAACGTGCAGAAATTTGAATAGGTGCTGGTGGATGTGTCAAGATGAAATCGGAAAACTTTGAATTTCTCAGAGAACATTGGCCGGAACTTGCCTCATTAGGCGGTTTTGCGGAATCTTATACCTATACGGACCCTACTAGTGCTTTGGTAAAGCTTAGATTGCTTGCTGAGAATCTTACCAGAGACATTTATAGCGAACTTGCGTTTCCAGAACCACCCTGCTCAAATTTCATGAACCTTTTGCAAGAAGATGCGTTTTGCGCCTTCATTCCCAAAGTATTGCTAAACAAGCTCCATGCGTTGCGCATACATGGTAACAAGGCTGCTCATGGGGAAATGGCAGAACCGCGAACTGTGCTATGGCTTTTGAAAGAAGCGCATGACTTGGCTCTTTGGCTTGTTGTGAATTTCAAAGAAACTGACTCAGATTCATTGCCTTTGCTTAAGCCTCCGCAGCGGCCTGATCCTAGTGCATTAGCGGCGGAGAAAGCTAAGTTAGAAAAACTGGCGCTCCAAGAAACGCAATTGGACGAGTTATTGCTTGAACTGGATATAGTGCGTGAAAGAGCAGAAGCCGCTGAAAAGAAATCCGAGGAACTTGAAGAGTTGGCAGCTTCTGCAAAGACATCCACAAACCTTCTTGAATTCGATGAAGCAACTACCCGGAATCGTATCATTGACGCCCTTCTTGCTTCTGCTGGTTGGGATGTTGGTCCCGACTTGCAGACAACGGACAGCGTCGCAAAAGAATATGAGGTTGCCGATCAGCCGACAACAACGGGCAAAGGCTTCGTTGACTATGTTTTATGGGATGACGACGGAATTCCGTTGGCAGTTGTTGAAGCCAAGAAGACATCCGTTGAACCGGAGCGCGGACGCAAACAGGCCAAGCTTTACGCAGACGCTCTGGAAAAGGCATATGGACAACGGCCAATTATATTCTACACGAACGGATACGATATCTGGCTATGGGACGATATGGCGGGTTATCCACCAAGGAGGGTTTACGGGTACTACTCCAAGGACAGTCTGCAGTATCTTGTGAAGTTTCAGCGACGGAACCGGGAGGATATTTCGGCAATGTCGCCACAAGAGACAATCGTTGACCGCCTCTATCAAGTAGAGACGATTAAACGAGTTGCCGAGCGCTTTTTGTCTAAGCACCGAAAGGCATTGATTGTTCAGGCCACGGGAACCGGCAAGACACGTGTCGCCATTGCTCTTTCAGAACTGTTGATTCGTGCGGGATGGGCAAAACGCGTGCTTTATCTATGCGACCGGCGTGAACTGCGAAGACAGGCGAAAAACGCATTTACCGATTTTCTTCCTTCGGAACCGATCAGAATAGTCAATTCGCGAATTTCAGGTGTACCCAACGAACGCGTTTTTATAGCCACTTATCCAGCTATGCTTAAAGTGTACCAGTCATTTGATGTCGGTTTTTTTGACCTCATAATTGCCGATGAGTCCCATCGAAGCATCTACAATGTCTACGGCGACCTTTTTCATTACTTCGATGCCTTGCAGGTGGGCTTAACTGCGACGCCGGTTGATTTCGTGACGCGCAGCACGTTCAATCTCTTTGACTGCGACAGCCAGATGCCGACGTCCAACTACGACCTTGAACGGGCTGTTGAGGAAGGGTACTTGACGCCTTTTGAGGTATTTGACCACACGACAAAATTTTTACGCGAAGGGATTCGTTTAGATGGTTTGACCCGGGAACAAATTGCTGAGCTGGAAGAGCAGGGAGAAGACCCATCGCAATATGATTTTGCTTCAGAGCAAATTGACAAGGATATCTATAACAAGGATACGAACAGGGCGATTCTTCGAAATCTTATGGAAAACGGTTTGAGAGAGGCAACCGGCCAAGTTGTCGGGAAAACAATAATTTTCGCCCGAAATCACAAGCACGCTATACTCATGAATCGTCTTTTCGACGAGATGTATCCTCAGTATGGAGGCCGGTTCTGTCAGGTAATTGACAACTATGATCCGCGTGCCGAACAACTGATTGACGATTTCAAGGGAGAAGGCGACAACCAGAATTTGACGGTCGCTATATCGGTTGACATGCTTGACACTGGAATTGACGTTCCTGAAATACTGAATCTTGTCTTTGCGAAACCCGTCCGTTCGCCTGTCAAATTCTGGCAGATGATCGGTCGGGGGACACGTCTCTGCCCAAATTTGCTCGGACCCGGAGAAGAAAAGACGGTTTTTCGAATCTTTGATCACTGGGGCAATTTCGAGCGCTTCGAAGCTGGTTATCGGCCTGCTGAGCCACAGCAGTCGAAATCCCTTCTTCAGAGGCTGTTTGAGGAACGATTGAACCTTGCTGAAGCGGCACTTCGAAAAAGCGAAGATGATATTTTTGACCAAACTATCAAACTGATTGAATCTGACATAGCCGATTTGCCAGAGGAGTCCGTTTCAGTTCGCGAGCGCTGGCAGGAGTGGCGTTCAGTGCTTCAGGCGGACAGGCTCCGCCAATTTGCCCCTGCAACGGTTTCCATGCTCCAGACCGTCATCGCGCCCCTGATGCAGTGGCGTACCAGACATGGTCTTGGCGATGCTCATGCTTTCGACCTGCTGGTGACGCAGATGCAGATTGCAGTTCTGAACGAAACAGCGGCGCTTGCCAGTCTCAAGATAGACTTCTTGGAGCGGGTTGAATGTCTTCAGATGCATTTGAATCCTGTTCGAGAGCGGGGTGAAATCATCAAGCGTGTCAAATCAGAAGACTTCTGGAAAGATGTTTCAGTTCAGGACTTGGAGTTGGTACGTGGTCCCTTACGCGAGATAATTCATTACCGAGAGAAGCAGAAGGGTGCCACCGTATTGCCTAAGACTATAGACGTTTCGGAAGAACCTGAGGGTATCGTTATTTCCCGGCGCAGAACCAATCTAAAAACCGTCGAAATGGAGACCTATAAACACCTGGTGGAGGATGAACTGAAGAAGCACTTCGAGACCAACCCCGTTCTCAAGAAGATTCGCACTGGAGAAACTGTTACCAAGGAGGATCTTGAATCTCTGGTATCACTTGTGCTGACGCAGAATCCGCATATCACGCGGGAAGACCTGAACGAGTTTTTCCAAGCGACCGCTCAACCGCTTTACGTAACGATCCGTTCAATCGTCGGACTTGATCCCGAAGCCGTCAAGGTGAAATTTTCCGACTTGGTGCTGAAAAACCCCTCGCTGACTGCCAAGCAAACACGCTTTCTCACGCTCCTTCAGAACCATATAATAAGGTTTGGCTTCATCACGGTTGAAAAACTGTACGACCAGCCATTTACCGTTGTTGACGCCGATGGACCGGAAGGCGTTTTCGACAAGCCCGAGGACATTGATGATCTGATAAAAATCGTTAATCTATTTGCACCGCCCCCAGAAGGCGGGGATGATGCCGACCAGGAAAACAGGATCATACACTGATGATTACAGGTGAACTCAAACAGGATATTGACGCCCTCTGGCTTGAGTTTTGGCAGGGCGGAATCACCAACCCGCTGACGGTGATTGAGCAAATCACCTATCTCATGTTTGCGCGCTTGCTCGACGTGAATGAAGCACGTGATGAGAATCGCGAGCGCCGTAGCGGCAAAGCCTACGAGCGGCGCTTCGGTGAGGACGAGCAGGATTTGCGTTGGTCGCACTTCCGGCATTTGGGGGCGGACGATATGCTGTCCTTGGTGCGGGGCAGGGTCTTCCCGCATTTCCGTAAGACATCCACTAGTGGCACTGCCTTTGCCGAGTTTATGAAAGACGCGCAGTTGATGATCCAGAAGCCGAGCCTTCTGGTCAAAGCCGTTAACATGATTAGCAAGTTGCCGCTGACCGAGGGAGATACCAAAGGCGATCTTTATGAATACCTCCTCAGCAAACTGACGACTGCCGGGATTAACGGCCAATTCCGTACCCCGCGCCATATCATTCGTTTGATGGTAGACATGCTGGAACCGAAGCCGACGGATATGATTGCCGACCCATCGGCAGGAACGGGTGGTTTTCTCGTTCAGGTGATGGAACATTTGATGGAGAAATTCACCTCGCCCGAGGGGGTTATTGAGGAACCCGATCCAGATACCGGAAAGAATTACAATATTTACACGGGTGATTTGCTCGAAGAACACCGAGAGCATATCAGGACCGGCATGTTCCACGGTTTTGACTTTGATGCGACAATGCTGCGCATCGCGACTATGAACCTGATGCTGCACGGCGTTGACGATCCGGACATCTGTTACCAAGATACGCTCAGCAACAGTTTCGCCGAGCGCTTCCCGACGGCAGCAAAAGAAGGTTTCGACATCGTTCTTGCCAATCCGCCGTTTAAGGGAAGTCTTGATTATGAGGACGTAGACGCTGATCTGCTGCGTCAGGTGAAGACGAAGAAAACGGAATTGCTGTTCCTTGTCTTGATCTTACGCATGCTGAAGACCGGTGGCAGGTCTGCTACTATCGTGCCGGATGGCGTACTGTTTGGTTCGTCAATGGCTCATGTCGCATTGCGTAAATTGCTGATTGATAGAAACCAGCTTGAAGCCGTTATCTCTCTGCCTAGTGGAGTATTCAGGCCCTATGCGGGCGTATCGACTGGCATTCTGGTTTTTACCAAGGGAGGACGCACGGACAATGTATTTTTCTATGATGTACAAGCCGATGGTTTCTCACTCGATGACAAGCGTGGTCCGGTTGATGCTAACGATCTACCGGACTGTCTTGCCCGCTGGCAGGCACGTGATCCAAAGAAAGATATTGATCGTAAGGACAAGGCCTTTTTTGTACCCGCTGAAGAAATTCACAAGGCAAATTACGACCTTTCGCTCGATTGCTACAAAGAACGGGTTTATGAAGAAGAAAAATATGACCCTCCGAAGGTGATTTTGGAGCGAATGAAGGTGTTGAATGAGAATATTACTAACGATTTTGCAGAACTGGAGAAGATGCTTGGATGAACGGCTGGCGAGAGTGCATAATTGATGATGTGTTTGATGTGGCCCGAGGTGGGTCACCCCGTCCGATAGGTAAGTACATCACCGATGATCCCGAGGGGATTAATTGGATTATGATCGGCGATACATCAGATCGTTCAAAATATATTACGCGGGCAAATAAAAAAATTTTACGTTCCGGTCTAAAGAAGACCCGAATGGTTTATCCGGGAGATTTCCTGCTCACAAATTCCATGAGTTTTGGACGTCCATACATCAATCAAATCGAAGGTTGCATACACGATGGCTGGCTGGTTCTAAGACCTCGCGAGCGGGAATGTATCCATCCTGATTTCTTCTATCATCTGCTGGGTTCCCCTGATTTTAAGCACACTTTCGAGAAGCAAGCCGCTGGGGCTGTGGTCAAAAATCTCAATACGAGCATCGTAAAGTCGTTACAAATTAGGCTTCCCAAGAAAATAGAAGAACAACGCCGGATTGCTGCTATCCTAGACAAAGCTGATACCATTCGCCACAAACGTGAACAGACCTTGTTTTTAGCCCACGACCTATTGAAATCTGTCTTCTTGGAGATGTTCGGAAGCCCTCTGACCAACTCTAAACAGTTCCCAACCATTGCACTCGGTGATTTGATCAAAGTGTCAAGTGGCAATGGTCTAACAGCAAAGGACATGGACCCGGCTGGAATTTATCCAGTTTATGGTAGTAACGGAGTGAAAGGATTTCATTCAGAATATATGTTTGATGACCCACAACTGGTGATCGGACGAGTTGGATCATGTGGCGAGATTCATCTGACCCGACCAAAATCCTGGGTAACAGATAATGCACTGTATATTCGCGAGTATAAAAGACCGGTTAATCTGACGTACCTTGAATGGGCCTTGCGATTTGCAGATCTAAACCAATACGCAAACCAAGCTGCACAACCTCTAATTTCAGGAAGTCGAATATATCCAATTGAGATTCTCTTTCCGAGCGAATTAGAGCAAGATACATTTGCAGCTTATGTAGAGAGACAAAAGCGACTTTTAAACAATCTTGAAGCGAGTCGTAAAGAAGCAAATGATCTCTTCGCTTCTCTTTCCCAATGTGCCTTCCGTGGCGATTTATAAGAAATGCAATGCGACTGAGACGAATCGAAATCGAAAACTTCAAAGGGGTTGGTGAACGTCAAGCGATTGATCTCAAGCCGATTACCTTGCTGTTCGGGCCGAACAGTGCGGGTAAGAGCACAATTCTGCAGGCACTGCACTATATGCGGGAATTACTCGAACGCCAGAACCCGGATCCCGATCAAACTATCTCAGGTGGTTTTATCGATCTTGGTGGATTCAGGGCGCTAGTCCACAATCACGAGTTGAATCGTGCCATCACAATTAAACTCGTGATTGATTTGTCGGAGGATCTGGGGAACGACCGGCTACCGCTTAATTCCGGCATACATCTCGACTATACTGAATTTGCTAATCTCGATATCTTCTACATCTTTGGCGGGGACACCGATTCTAACAAACACTCCATCGTGCAAGAACTCGGTGTTATGGTTGAGGTATGCTGGAGTGATTTGCTCATGGCCCCCTATGTCTCTTTGCTTTCTTTAGATATGAATGGAATCCAGATTCTGTCAATCAAATCGCCACCGCAGAAAGGACGCGCAATTATCACTGATTTTAATTTTGAACACCCGCTACTTCAGCGGATCATTTATCAAGATGATTTTATTGTAGAAGATGACGAGTTGTATCATGGAGATTTGTCTGGACACATTGATGAAGGTGATCCGTTTGCGTCACCGCTTGGGGCTGAGATTTGGGAGCTCTCCCGTGATATGGCAAAAGGAACTCCAAGCTTTGCGGAAGATAACTTTAGGGTGACCGTCTCCACTCCAATGGGGGCCTTGCCGAACCCGAATAAGTCTCTGGACTTGGAATTGCGCGATCCCGAAGTTGACAAGTCTGAACTAGAGCAGAGCACATCTCGCGTTAGGGAACTGGCAAGGTTACTTGATGAACTGGTTCTAGGGCCGGTGCGCGTTGCGAATGACTACTTAAGCAGCATGATCTATATAGGTCCCTTGCGCGAAATTCCCACCCGAAACTTCCGGCCTCGTCTCTCCCCCGATGAATCGCGATGGGCGCGAGGTCTAGCCGCGTGGGATCTCCTGTATTCGGATGTCAAAGGTGATCTTGTCGATGCCGTTAACCAATGGCTTGGCGACGAGACTAGGCTACGCACCGGTTACCGGTTGGAAAGAGCTGTTTCCCGCGAGATCCCGATACCGAGTCGGCTGAGTTTTCTGTTTCAGCGAGGTCTGACCGAAGACGATCTCGGCGAACTTCAGGAGCTTTACGAAAATCTGGAAACTCGAGTGGAAGTCGCGTTGCGTGATTTTGAAAAAGACATTCTCGTCGCTCCAGATGATATCGGCGTCGGCATTTCGCAAATGATCCCGGTCGTTGTCGGATGCCTCACTGACAGCGTCAGTCTCCTTGCGGTGGAGCAGCCCGAACTTCATGCTCACCCAGCCCTGCAGGTTGCTATGGGCGATCTATTGATCCGCTCGGCTTTGAGTGACCAGTCTGACTTATTGTCCGGCAAATCTCTCCTCGTAGAAACGCACAGCGAGCATATTATGCTGCGCTTGCTACGCAGGATTAGGGAGACATCCGAAGGCGAACTGCCTCCTGGCGCTCCTTCTCTTACCCCAGATGCAGTTTCTGTCATCTGTGTCGAAGCTGGAGAAGACGGTGTGAAGTTTTACTCGCTCAGAGTTGACGGGGAAGGGGAATTTGTTGACCGCTGGCCGCGAGGCTTCTTCGACGAACGCGCAGAGGAGCTTTTCTAGTGTATAAGGAGTACGCTGTTGAGCCCGCTGCTATAGGATCAAATTGGGAAACTTTCCGTTACCTGATCGAGAAATTCGGCTTCCAGGAAGGTCGATTAGTTTCCCGGTTTCCTGCAAAATGGGAGCGATTGGTAATTGAAGCGGCAAAGATGGCGGATGTCGGCGATATAGCTCTCAAAAGAATCATAGAGAAGCTAAGAAAAGAAAAAAAGATTAAGATTATTAACTCGGGTCGTGAATATGACTCGAATCTCGGCAGTTGGATCGCAAATGCACGTACTGCGCATATCGTAAAACCTTTCCACGCCATTATCGCACAAGGAAGCCATGAAGAGGATAAGATTGTCGCTCCCGAATATCTTGAAGAAAGCCACCCGCTCATGATTGCCCGTAGAGACCGCAATGTTCCGCGGACAAGCAAAAAGCTTGCGGAGGCATTTCTGCCGCTTCTTCTCTCTGCGAGTGAAGTTGATATTGTTGATCCCTTCTTTGACCTCCAGAACTCAAAATATAAAAACTTCTTGAGTTTGTTACTTTCATCAATGTACGACTCGAGGAAGAATAAGAAGGAAAATCTACCCATCAGAATCCATTTTCGGATGGATGGAGGCGAACCGAGGGAACAGTTCCTTCTTCAAAACGCCCACAAATGGGTACGCGGCTGGATTCCCGAAGGCTTCGAGTTGCACCTGTATGAATGGAGACAGAAACCCGGCGGTGAAGATTTTCACGCTCGTCTTCTCTTATGCGACTGTGGCGGATTGGGGGTTGATGCGGGCTTCGCGGCAGTCGGACGGCATGAAAGTACCATTATCACTCTGCTTGATTATCAGCATGTCCAAGAGTTACGGGGAAATTTTGCTGTCGGAGCGACGGTTTATGATAAGGTCGGGAACGCGGTTCGAATTAAGTCAAATGGGGAAGCAGAGACGCTCTAATTTAACTAGACAGCACATATGAAAATTCTGGGAATCGAAACGTCTACTTTCTCGGGAAGCGTGTCGGTATGCGATGAAGACGCTGTTCTCTGCGAATATGTTTTCAACACCGGTCCAAGGCATAATGAGGTGCTTATCCCCACGATCGAGCGGCTTCTCTCGGATTGCGGGCTCGGAAAAAATGATCTGGACGCGGTCTGCGTTTCTGTAGGTCCGGGCTCCTTTACCTCTCTTCGCATAGGGGTCTCCACCGCGAAAGCCCTTTGCTATTCCCTGGGGACGGAACTCGCGGGAGTTCCATCGCTTGAAATCCTCGCATCAAACGCGCTTTGGTGCGGAAACAGCGTGTGCACAATAACCGACGCTGGCAGAGGAGAGGTTTTCCTTTCATTTCATGATCCGGAAAGCGCGGAGATGACCCCCGCGGAAATTGCCACACCTGAGTCTGTGTGCGCTAGGGCAAGAGAAAAGACTGTTTTTGTGGGCAGCGGAGCCCTGCTCCACGAAAATCTTATACGGGATGCCTTGGGAGGGAGAGCCGTGTTTCTGCCCGCGAATCTGAACACCCCGAGGGCGTCCGGCTGCGCGCTTCTGGGGAGAAAAAAGATTCTTTCCGGACAAAAGGACGATCCCTTCACCCTGACTCCCTTCTATCTTCGTCGCTCCGCAGCGGAGCGCGAAGTGAAATCGGCAAAGAGACGCCGGTAACCTTTTTCCCCAGCGGTCTTGAAGTTGTATGCGCGCGGTGATAGATTAAGCGGGTGGGTTGTTGGTACTCCTCATTTTAAAAACAACCAGGGAGATATAATAAAATGGCCAAGATGCTCGGCGCGCAGATGTTCTTTGAGACACTTCTTCACCAGGGTATTGACGTGGTCTTCGGACTGCCGGGAGGTTACGTTCTCAAGGTCTATGACGTGATGACCGACTACACCGACAGGATAAATCACGTGCTCGTGAGGCATGAGCAGGGAGCTACGCACATGGCCGACGGGTACGCAAGGGCCTCGGGAAAACCGGGAGTGGTGCTTTGCACCTCGGGTCCCGCGGCAACTAACACTGTTACCGGTATTGCGACGGCGCAGATGGATTCATCTCCCATAGTTATCTTTACTGGACAGGTTCCTACTCAGTACCTTGGAAGCGACGCTTTTCAGGAGGCCGACCATATCGGCATAACAAGACCCTGTACGAAGCATAACTACCTTGTACGAGAACCCCGGGATCTTCCCAGAGCGATGAAAGAGGCTTTCCACATAGCCGGCACCGGAAGACCAAGTCCGGTTCTGGTTGATATGCCCAAGGATGTTCTCATAGGAGAAGACGAGCTTGTAATTCCCGAGGATCATGAGATAGACATCAAAGGTTACAAGCCCACTACTAGGGGAAATCCTTCGCAGATAAAAAGAGCGGTGGAGATGCTGCTTGCCTCAAAGCGGCCCGTTATTTATTCCGGGGGAGGGGTTATCTGGTCCGGGGCTACGGATGAACTGCTTGAGTTCTGCCACCGGCTTCAGATACCTGTGGCTTCAACCCTTATGGGCCTGGGGGGTTATCCGGCGAGCGACCCCCTTTTCATAAGCATGCTCGGGATGCACGGTTCCTACGCCGCCAATATGACTGTTACCGAATCCGACCTCGTTATCTCGATCGGCGGGAGGTTTGATGACAGGGCTACGGGCGGAAACTTCGATGAGTTTGCTCCCAACGCGGAGATTATCCATATAGACATAGACCCATCCTCGATAGACAAGAACATAACGGTTCAGTGTCCTATAGTGGGGGATGCAAAAGTTGTGCTGCGCCAGATACTCGATGCTCTCCCCGGGGAGATTGACCTTGAGGGAAGGGAATCCTGGCTCAGGCGGATACGGGACTGGAACGAGAAGCATCCGCTCACCTATTGCCAGGGAAGCGATAAAATTCTGACGACTTACGCCATAGACATGCTTTACAAGCTCACGAAAGGAGACGCCATAATAGTTTCCGACGTGGGTCAGCACCAGATGTGGGTAGCCCAGTTCTACAAATTCGAAAGACCGAGAACCCATCTTACCTCGGGAGGCCTGGGGACCATGGGATTCAGTTTCCCCGCGGCTATGGGAGCGAAATACGCAAGACCTGATGAGCAGGTTATATGCGTTGCCGGCGACGGAAGCTTCCAGATGAATTTTCAGGAACTTGCGACTGCGGTTGAAAACAATCTGGATCTTAAGATTATCGTTTTCAACAACCGTCATCACGGAATGGTAAGGCAGTGGCAGACAATGTTTTTTGAGAGCAATTACTCGGCATCTCGGTTTGAAGTGCTGCCGGATTTTGTGAAGCTCGCAGAAGCGTTCGGCGCCCGCGGCCTTCGGGCGGTAAGGCCCGAGGAGCTTGAGCCCACTCTCAGGGAAGGCCTTAACACCCCGGGTGTTGTTCTCATGGAGATAGAAGTCGATTGTACGGAAATGGTTTATCCGATGATAGCCCCCGGCGCGTCAATGGACAACATGATAATGATGCCCGCAGATCTTGCCTGATCCCTTGTTTCTTGGTAACAGTTAGTTTTCCCCGTTTCTGTTGAGTTGTGAGTTGTGCCGGGTTGCCGATTGCTCACAGCAGAATACTGTGTATCCAGCAGAAGCCTCACTCCTCACCGCCCTGAAACATCTCCTCTATCTCCGGACCGCCCATTTTATCGAAGTCATCGGGGATTTTAATTTGTCCGGTCATAAAACCTAGCCGGAACGACACAGTTCTATAAGGAACTTCGAAGCCAAGCCGATGCCGGAGACGGTAATACACGTTCCTTGCAATGAGAATTAGTGCTTTGTACATTGCGTTTTCAGTCTCTTGGTGGTATTTCCTGATTATCATTGTACCTTGCTGATTTGCAAAATCGGCAAGGTAGCTTTGGGAGAGAGGTTGAGGGTATGGTCTCAATACTCATGGGCAGGAACCTGATCTATCCATGAGCCTTCAACGGAAAATACTGTTAACTCGGTGTTTCCGCCGAATTAAGCTTGACAGAGGCTGACGGAATACGCGCAACAGATGTTAGCGGATCGGGTAATCTATTGGAAGTGATTGACGGTATAAAAAAAGGTGCCGTCATGACGCAAGTTCAGGTTGTGCGCGTTGGCGGTGGAGACTGGTTTGAAGTTGCTTCTGTTGGGGAGAATAAAATGGTTCTGGAACGGAACAGGCTGGTAGAATGCCTGGGAGCAAAGGAACTGATATGCTCGATTCCTTTTGACGCGGCGCCCTGTGCGAAGTCTTCCATGGACGATCTTGACTCCGGCAGGATGGTACGATTCATCCGCACGGCTCGCAGGGTTAGAGAATTTTCGCTGACAGAAGATGTCTATCCGGAAGAACTGCTTGAGCATCTTAACCTGCTTTCCGACGGGTGTCCGACTAATGCGGCGGTCTTGCTATTTGGAAAGTCGCCGCAGCGCTTTCTGATCTCTTCTGAGATCAGGTGCGCTCACTTTCACGGGACCGAGGTCGAGAAGCCGATTCCGTCCTACCAAGTTTACAAGGGCACGGTGTTTGATCTGGTCGACCAGGCAGTGGATTTCGTTCTCAGTAAAATCAACCGCTCGATCGGTACCCGGTCTGAAAGCGTCCGAGCTCCCACCACCTATGAAATTCCGAAAGAGGTTGTGAGCGAGGCCGTGGTGAACGCGGTAGCTCATCGGGACTATGCGGACAATGCCAGCGTTCAGGTCATGCTCTTTGCCGATCGCCTGGAGATCCGGAATCCCGGCCGCCTTCCACCGCCTCTTACACTTGAGAAGCTGCGGGTCGCACACAGTTCGGTGCCCGCAAACCCGCTGCTGGCCGAGTCTCTTTACTTGGCCGAATATATTGAACGGATGGGGACGGGAACGCTAGACATGATTCGACGGTGCGCTGACGCGGGTCTGCCGGAACCGGAATTTGCCGTTGCCGACGGATTCGTCGCGACGATACGGCGCGGTGCGCTTTCTGGACGGGCTGCGGGTCTCCGGAAGCCGCAGCAAGAGTCGCAGCAAGAGTCGCAGCAAGAGTCGCCACCGAAGTCACTTGAGGCAAAAGTGCTCAGTCTGCTGGCTGCCGACCGGAGGATGTCAAGGTCTGAACTGTCAAAAAGACTGGGGCAGAAGAAAATCTCAGGCCAACTCAACAAGACCATCCGACTGCTGATGCGTGAGCGGAACATCGAGTATACTCTTCCCGACAAGCCTCAAAGCCGTTTCCAGAAGTACAGGCTGACGGAGAAGGGCCGGGCCGCGGTATCGGACCCGGATACCGGGAACATCGAAACATGAACCCCGCAGGCAAGCGGGAACTTCTGATGCGGCTGGGACTGGCCGGATTCTTCCTAGTAACTTTTTTCGAGAATTACGGACAGATTATATGTCTCCATTTACTGGAAGAATATGAACATTGCTGGCAACCGGGCATAATTCCCGGCGCCGGGTTCCAGTTGGGATGAAATGATCTGGAGACAACTTAAAACTGTAAGTGTAACAACGAAACGCCGCAGTACTTCTGCACATCCACCGTTTTATTCTTCATGATTTTAGTCTTCGGCGGTTTCCCTGAGAGCCCGCTTGAAAGCTGCCTTGTCCTGAAAGTACAGCTTAGCATTTGAAACAACATGTTTTAGCAGTGCTGCGTCATCGGGTTCGATGTCTTCCACCTTTAAAAGTTCACGAATTGTGTTTTCATCAAACTTTCCGTAGAGCTGGCCAATTGCTGTATTGAGAAATGCAAAGGTCAGTACCGACACATTACGAAAAGAAAGAGAGACAGACAGATTCTTGTTCAGTGCGGTAACCAGACGTTCATAAACTTTTTGTCCATCGTTTGACGCCACACATAAGTGGCTACCTACAACTCCAAACAAGGATATTTTTATGCTTTTTTTCATAGGAACCTCGCCCACTGATTTTAATCTGACAGGGATACGGACATTTACAATTCCGTCATTGTTTTTGTAAACTGCCTTCTCCAATGCAACTGAGACGATGCTGCTCTAATTCCGCTACATGAGAGAGGGTATTTTCTAGCATTTTACCTGCACCTTATTTTAAGGTCGTGTTTTCATTCGAACTAGCAAAGAAAATGCCGAAGAGTCGCAAGTTTCATTACCGTTGAGTATATATTCCCAAAATCAAGGGAGTTTTCCGGCGGATACCGTATACTCTTCCCGATAATCTTCAAGTCCCTTAGACTATAGTTATGGCTTCAGAAAAAATTGTTCAGGTAGCTTTGCCCATTCGTTCCGAACAGCTTTTTCTCTATTCGGTTCCGAAACGTTTCCGGGAGGGGATTGCTACGGGAAAGAGAGTTTTCGTTCCCCTCGGAAACCGAAAGGCCATAGGATATGTGGTGGGGCGAGGGGGAAAGCAGAAAGTCGATTTCAAGCTGAAGGATATAATTGATATTCTTGACGAGTCCCCGCTTTTTGACGAAAAGCGCCTGGAATTTTTCCGCTGGATCTCCGAATACTACATGGCGCCTCTGGGGGTTGTGCTTAAGTTCGCTCATCCTCTGGGGCTCGGCAAAAGCGTCGGGAAGACCATGCGTATCACGGAGAAGGGGGAAAGCCGCCTTGAGGATGCGGGCCTTGACGGTCTTGAGAAGAAAATCCTTCAGGCACTTATGCTTGAAGGAGAGATAGCCTCTGAGAAGCTTATCGAGCTAAGCGACGGAGCGTCGCTTGAGAACCTTAACTCTCTTAAGAGAAAGGGGCATATAGAATTTGACTACAGGGTGATAAGCGACGAGAAGGTCAAGTACGAGAAGATATACAGTGCTTCCTGCGAGCTGGATACGGTTTCAGAGATTAAGCGGAAAAAACCTGCCAAGGGTGCCATACTCGAATTCATAAACCTCCGGGACTCCGCTCCTCACTCGGAACTGAAGGAGATATTCGGCAATTTCACGGCTCACGTAAAGTGGCTTGTGGATAACGCCCTGGTCTCCGTGGAGCAAAAGGAGATCGGAAGGGATCCCTACGGTGTTTTTGAGGCCGGGGAAGATCCGCCAAAGAAACTTACCGGGGATCAGCGTATGGCAATGGAGAAAATTCTGCCTTACATAAAGAGGGAGGAATATCGCTGCTTTCTTCTTCACGGCGTTACGGGAAGCGGGAAAACCGAGGTCTACCTGAGAACTGTAAGCGAGGTCATAGCCATGGGCAGGCAGGCGATTGTTCTCGTTCCCGAGATAGCTCTCACACCGCTTCTGGTGAAAAGGTTCCGTTCGCGTTTCGCCGACTCCGTGGCGGTTATTCACAGCGCTCTTAGCGACGCCGAGAGGTTTGACGCGTGGAGAAGGGCTCGCAACGGAGATCTCAGTGTGGTGATAGGAGCCCGCTCCGCGGTTTTCGCTCCGCTTGGGAATCTGGGCCTCGTGGTGGTTGACGAGGAGCATGAATCTTCCTACAAGCAGAACGAGGCGCCGTGTTACAACGCTCGCGACGCTGCGGTCATGCTCGCAAGCATATACGGCTGTCCGGTGCTTCTGGGTTCCGCGACTCCATCCCTTGAATCCTACGCAAACACGGTCAGGGGCAAATACGAATATCTTTCCCTTCCTGCAAGGGTGGGAGCGAGCAGGCTTCCCGGTGTTGAGCTTGTGGATATGAAGAACGTGAATGAAACTGTTTTCTCCCCGCAACTAAGAGACGCCTTGGTGGAGAACTTCAGTCGCGGCGAACAGTCGATTCTCTTTATTAACAGGAGAGGCTTTTCAAGCTTTATGGTCTGCGGTGACTGCGGTGAACTCTTCAGGTGTCCTAACTGCTCCATAACCCTTACCTTTCATAAAAAAGATAATTCGATCAAGTGCCATTACTGCGGAATCACGCAGGAATTTGAGAACAGCTGCTCACACTGCGGGGCAAGATACATGGGCAAGGGGCTTGGGACCCAGAAGGTAGAGGAGCAGGTAAAGAGCATGCTTCCCGATGCCAGGGTTTTCGTTATGGACAGGGATTACACCGGCGGGAAAACCAGACTTCTTGATCTTTACCGAAAGCTTGAATCCGGGGAGGTGGATGTTCTCATCGGAACCCAGATGGTGGCCAAGGGACATGATCTGCCGGGGGTTACTCTTGTTGGCGTCCTCTCCGCAGATCATATGCTCGGGATCCCTGATTTCCGCTCGGGAGAGAGAACTTTCCAGGTGCTCACGCAGGTGGCAGGAAGAACAGGCAGGGGAAAATCGCCCGGGACGGCCGTTTTTCAGACATACAACCCTGAACATCCCTCGGTAAGATTTGCCATTACCCATAACAGTTCGGGGTTTCTGGAAGAAGAGCTTGAACTTAGGAAATCACTTGACCAGCCTCCTTTCTCAAGATTCATATCCTTCAGGGCAAACGGACTCAATGAGAAAAAAACCCGAGATTTTGCCAAAAGAATGGAACGCACGTCCAGCAGATTCCTCTTAAAGCTCCCGCCCGGGTCACTCAGGGTTCTCGGCCCATCCGAGGCCCCCATATACAAGCTCAGAAACAGGTTCAGGTGGCAGATGATTCTCGTGTCGAAAAACCTGGGTCTGCTCAGAAACTATGCCTCGGCGCTTTACGATTCGTTGAAAAAGCACGCCTCGGGAATTAAGCTTGTAGTTGATGTTGATCCCTATGATTTCATGTGAGCCGGTTTGATGAGAAAGAAAATCCTTCTTCCCGACGAGGAAAACGCGCGCTTAACCGTTGAGAGATTCCAGGAGATGAACGGCAGACTCTCCGCGGAAAAGAAAAAAGCCCTCCGTGTCATCTCTTCGCACAGCAGATTCCTCGGCAATTCAATCATAAGAAATCCACGCGCGCTGAACGTACTTACTAATGAAAAAGCCCTCGGGAGAAAAAAAACGCTTTCTTCCCACCGAGCTCCGCTTGCCTCGATTGTGAGGAATTCAAAGGATTCAGAGCGGCTCTCCGAAAGGCTAAAGGAGTACAAGTACACCGAACTCTCGAGAATAATCTACAGAGAAATTCTGGGTCTCTGCACGTTTCGCCAGACCATGGAGGAGATTTCCGACCTTGCCGGTTCTGTGGTCAGGGCGGTGCTTGATTTTTACAGGTCCCGAATTGAGGGCGGAGACCAGCTTGAGTTCGTGGTACTTGGCATGGGAAAACTCGGAGGAAGGCTTCTTAACCTCAGTTCCGATATAGATATCGTTTACCTCTACAGAAGCGAGGGGTACGCAGAACAGATATTCACGCTTTGCTCATCAGTTACCAGAACGATAAGCTCCGTCACCCCCGGCGGTTTTCTCTACAGAGTCGACCTGGGTCTGCGTCCTGGGGGCAGCATGAGTCCGGTCGCGGTGTCGATTGACGCGGCCCTTGAGCATTATTACCACTGGGCCGAGACCTGGGAGAGAGCGGTT
This sequence comes from Thermodesulfobacteriota bacterium, assembly GCA_965208155.1. GTDB lineage: Bacteria > Desulfobacterota_D > UBA1144 > Nemesobacterales > Nemesobacteraceae > Nemesobacter. The sequence goes on along the minus strand of OZ242322.1, from coordinate 408,186 downwards.
CTGCTCAAGGCGACCCCTGTTGCCGGAGATATTGAGCTCGGCCGCGAATTCCTCGAGGACCTTGAACCGGTAATATACCGCAAGCTGCTTGATTACGAGTCCATAGAGGACCTCAAGGACATGAAGGTTCGTCTCGAGGGCATCCGGAAGGAAAACGACGTGAAGCTCGGCAGGGGAGGAATAAGGGATATCGAGTTTTTCGTGCAGGCGACCCAGCTTATGAGCGGCGGTGCGGTGAAGAAGCTCAGGGGACTCATGAACACTCTTGACGGCCTCTCCGCCATGGCGACGACGGGTTTCATAACAGAACAGGTAAAGGAAGAGATGGAGCATTGCTATCTTTTCCTGAGAAAGGTGGAGCACTCGATTCAGCTCTGGGATGAATTTCAGACGCACAGCATTCCCACTGAGGAGAATTCCCTCGCCAGACTCTCAAGGAGGATGGGGTTTGAGGGGACGGAGGAGTTCAGGGCCGCTTATGAAGAAGTAACCTCGCTTGTCGTGAAGAACTGCGGGAACCTGTTCTTTGATCCCGGAGTGGAGCTTGAGGAAAAAGGCAGGGAATTCTGGGAGGTGGCGGATTTTATGGCCGAGGGAAATGTAAACCGCGAGGAAGCGATTTCGACCCTCGGGAATCTCGGGTTCTCGGCGCCGGACGACGCGATCGAAATAATATCGAGCCTCATGAATCCCCAAAGGGCCGGACTCACGGAAAGGGGAAGGGTGCTTTCAAGAAAAGTGATACCGGCATTCCTCTCAAACATAATCAATCTTAGCGATCAGGACTCTGCGCTTTTAAATCTTGAAAGATTTATCTCCGGTCTGGGTTCCAGGATGTCAGTCTACTTTCTTCTGACTGAGAACCCCAAAATCATTCCTATGCTCTCCAGGCTCTTTTCAAGAGGCGGCATGCTGTCTAATTTTCTTATCAGGCACCCCGAGTATCTTGACTCCATCATACTGAAGGACGTGACGCAGTTCTACGATTCGAGAGATGCCATGGCGCGGGCTCTAGGGAAGCCGTGTCGGAAGAGGAGTTCTTTGAGGACAAGCTCAACGCTCTTCGAAGTTTCAAGCACATTGAGTCCCTTAAACTTTGCTTCAAGGAACTTTCCGAGGACTTGGAGCCGAACTACGTGGGAAAATATCTGTCGATGGTTGCGGACGTTGTAATGGACTCAAGCCTCGAACTTGCCAGGGATTCCCTTAAGTGTTCTCCGGGGAAGAGAAAACTTCTTGATAACATGGTCGTCCTGGGACTTGGCAAGCTCGGAGGAAGGGAAATGAGTTACGCTTCAGACTTGGACATAATCTTCATTTACGAGGGAGACGACCACGAGCTTTTCTCCAAGTACGGTCAGAGATTCATATCCAATCTTTCGGTTTACACTTCCGAGAGCTTCTGTTACAAGGTGGATGTGGAGCTGCGCCCATCGGGAAATTCGGGCGCCCTGGTTGCCTCGCTTGAGGCCTTTGAAGAATATCATAATTCAAGTGCTCACATCTGGGAGAGGCAGGCTCTCGTGAAAGCCCGCGCCGTTGCGGGAAACCGCGCGCTCGGTGAGAAGGTAATGAAAGTCATAGAGGATTTCGTTTACGCAAAAGAGCTCGCTCCGGATTTCCCCAAGGAAATCCACAGGCTGCGCGGCAGGGTAGAGAAAGAACTCGCCAACGAGACGGAATCCAGATTCAACCTGAAGACGGGAAAGGGGGGACTGGTTGACATTGAGTTCCTCATCCAGATGCTTCAGCTTGCCCATGGTCCCGCAAACCCCGAGCTAAGAACGGCAAACACCATGGAGGCTGTCGGGGCGCTTTACAGGGCCGGGTTAATTAAAGGCGACGAGGTCCTGACGCTTGGCGAAGGCTATCTGTTTTTAAGAAAAATGGGAAATCTGCTGAGTCTTTTCAACGACAGGAGCAAAAATGAAATCACGCTGGGCGATTTTGACCGAATGGCGCCTGAGTTCGGTGGTTCCGGCGGAGAGGGAGGTTTCCTCATGTCTGAATACGCGCGTGTGACCAGGGATATCAGGGAAATTTATAACAGGTATTTTATGGGAAGCACTTGATGAATGGAAGAAAATGCGTTTTTTTTCTTGCTGACGGTGCGAGACTCGATGTCTTTGCTGAACTTCTAAAAAGAGGCGACCTTGAGAATATACAGAAATATGTCGTTGAGCCCGGGGAGTTCCTTAAGGGAATCACGGTTTTTCCATCCACAACGGGTCCGGCTTATACCCCTTATCTTCTCGGCAAATTTCCAGGCAGGTGCAACCTCCCCGGCATAAGGTGGTTTGACAGAAGGTATTACGACGGGGTTCCGTTCTCCCTGCGAAGATTCAGAAGCTACGCCGGTCCTCAGTCTTTTCTTATTAATCGCGACATAGAGAGCGATTCCCCGACGCTTTTCGGCCTGGTTCCGGGAAGTGTCAGCATCCTAAACGAGATAACCAAGGGTATAAGCCCCGCGGGGGGAAACAGGACTAAGTATCTTAAGTACTACCTGGTTGTGAAAAGCCACTTTACGGATAAAAGCGACAGCGTTGAAGAGGCCGCGGGAAGAATTCTCGTTGAATCTCTTAAGGAGCCTCCGCGTTTTGTTTTCTGCGTTTTTCCCGGGATAGACGCCTATTCTCACCGCTACCATCCGTTTCACCGCAAGGTTCTGGAATCCTACAGAAGGCTTGACCGGTACGTGGGGATGGTCGGTGAGAGATTTTCGGAGCGGGGGGAGCTTGACAATACGCTTTTCGTCGTTGGAAGCGACCACGGCCTTACGTCCACGCATTCCCATTTCGACTCTCTGGGTTTTCTTCGCAGACGGGGATTCAAACCGCTTTACTACACCAATGTGCTGAGGCATTACCTTGACGCCGATTCATCCGTCATGGTTTCTGGAAACTCCATGGCGCATTACTATTTCAAGAATTCCGATGGATGGAAAAGACACACTCTTTGCGAAGAAATAGCGGATATAGTTGACGAACTCTCCGGACGGCCGGAAGTGGATGTTGTCTGCGCCAGAACAGGCGGGGCGGGAGGGGAGGTGAAAATAACCAACCCCAGGGGAGAGGCTCTTGTGAGTGTGGATGGAGAAGGTCTGATCTGCTACCGCAATGTTTCGGGCGACCCTCTCGGATACGACTTTTCCTCAAAGAAAATGAATCCCTCAGAGTCGCTTCAACTCACGATCGATTCTGACTATCCGGATGCCCCCCTCCAGATTCTCCAGCTTTTCGAATCGCCTCGAACCGGCGACGTGGTAGTGAGCTCAAAACCGGGCTATGACCTTCGGGCCACCCACGAGAACCCCGAACATCACGGTTCTCATGGCTCCCTGCACAAAGACCACATGGTGGTTCCCATTCTTATAAGCCGGCCGGCCCGATACGGCTGCGTGCGAACCGCGGATATTTTCTCGAGTATCGTCCGTTATCTCGGACTTGAAGTTCCACGGGGTGTTGACGGAGTGGATATTCTTGAGTGAGTGGCTTTAGGAGAAGATTTCCTCTATCTGGTCGCTGACTTCTCCCTCTTTTTTCCGAAGCGCTATGGAAAGCTCCTTGACTACGTGAGAAAGAGCGTTCTCCATTATTCTTTTCTCGCCGAAAGAGAGGTTCTTTACTTTTTTCAGGTGGTGTATGTCCCTTAGTACCCTGGCTATTTCGTATATATCGCCGCTTTTAACCTTGTCGGCGTATTCCTTGTACCTCTTGTTCCAGCTCTGAACTCCGAGCTTGGGTATTTCGCCGTTTTCTTCCTTTAGTATGTCAAGGATTTTCTTTACTTCCTTCTTGGGCACTACGGGTCTTAAGCCCACGGACTCTATGTTATCCGTGGGGACCATGAGTTTTACGTTGCCTTCAAGGACGTTAAGTATGTAAAAGGCTTTTCTAGACCCCAGTATTTCCTTTTCCTCAACTCCCTGAACCTCAACCACACCGTGAACTGGATAAACGGCGTTTTGTCCTGCTTTAAATTTTCTGCTCATTTTATTAAGTTATATGAAACAGTCACTATACCTGATTTACACCCGGTTTACCAGAAAATGGACGAGAGGGGTCGGAGTAATGGATAAAAGTTGCGATTTTCTTGTTGTTGGAGGAGGAATTGTGGGTCTTGCGATCACAAATGAGCTTCTTCTGCGCGGCTGTAATAACATAGTTGTCCTGGAAAAGGAACGAAGCCTGGGAGCGCACTCAAGCGGCCGCAATAGCGGGGTTCTCCACGCCGGGATTTATTACACGCCCGATTCTCTGAAGGCGCGGTACTGCATTGAGGGGAACCGACTGATGAGAGATTTCTGCCGCGAAAACGGAGTCGCTATATCCGAATGCGGCAAGGTCATCGTGGCGGATTCCGAGGAGAAGCTTGAAGGGCTTCAGGCGCTTCAGCACAGGGCGCAGAGAAACGGAGTGGAGTCGTATCTTATCGATGAAAAAGAGCTTGCGGAGATAGAACCGCATGCCGCTACGTTTGAGAAAGCCATATATTCTCCTGCTACATCGGTGTTTGACCCTCTGGGAGTTCTGGAGGCTCTTTGCTCGAGGGTTAAAAAAACCGGGGGAGCGCGTGTGCTTTTTGACACGGTTTTTATCGGGCGAAAAAAGGACCACGTCGCCCTTACGAGCGCAGGAGAGATAGGTTACGGAAAACTTATAAACGCTGCCGGGCTCCATGCGGATGTCCTAGCGCGCCAATTCGAAGTGGGTCTCAGGTACAGAGCTATCCCCTTTATGGGTTCCTACAGCGAACTTGTAAAAAAAAGCACTTACCTTGTCCGCGGCAATGTCTATCCGGTTCCCGACCCGAGAATGCCTTTTCTGGGGGTGCACTTTACGAGGAGCACTTCGGGGCGTGTCTTTATCGGTCCCACCGCTGTGCCGGTACTGGGAAGGGAGAGCTACGGATTTCTTGAGGACCTGGGGCTTGAGTCGTTCCGGTTTCTTTACAGAAACGCATCGATGTTCGTAAGTGACAGCGGCTTCAGGGCAAACGCGCTCTCCGAGGTGAAAAAACATCTGGGATCCCATTTCTACTCAGAAGCCAGAAAACTGATTCCCAGCCTGCTACCCCGTCATCTGGTCTCTTCCGCGAAAACCGGAATCCGCTCGCAGCTTGTGGATTGGAAGGAGAAAAAACTCGTTATGGACTACGTTGTCTGCAGGGAAGAAGACACCGTTCACGTTCTAAACGCCATATCTCCCGCTTTTACTTCCTCAATGTCGTTTGCCAAGTATGTGGCGGACATTCTGCTTGAGGAAGAAGTTCCTCGAGCGCAGTGAGTGCGGGGCTTTTTTACGCCCGGTCTTATTTTTTCCGTTTTTTCTTGAAAAATTCCGGCAATCGCATTTAATATTTATCCGTACTTATCCTTTTTTCCGTTAAGAAGTTGCTTTAACCGGACTTGAAAATGCCCGAGCACAAAGTCATAAGAAATTACGTCGACAGGCCTGACTCCTACACCATCGGGTCGTATTTGTCCTCGGGTGGATACTCGGCGCTGAGAAAGGCGCTTGGCATGGCCCCTGGAGAGGTGACCGACGCGGTCAAGAAATCGGGTCTGCGGGGAAGGGGAGGGGCTGGTTTTCCGGCGGGGATAAAGTGGAACTTCATCCCGCCCGATTCCAAAAAACCGGTCTATCTCTGCTGTAACGCCGACGAAAGCGAACCCGGAAGCTTCAAGGACAGGGAGATTCTGGAGAAAGATCCCCATCAGATGATAGAGGGCATAATAATCGCCTGCTACGCTATCCGCTCCCACAAGGCCTACATATACATAAGGGGGGAGATGCCGTACGGAGCCAGAAGGATACAGCAGGCCATAGAGGAAGCTTATGAGCACGGTTATCTGGGAGAGAATATACTCCTGAGCGGTTTTGATCTTGACATGAAACTGTATATAGGCGCCGGCGCCTATATATGCGGAGAGGAAACCGGTCTTCTTGAGTCAATAGAGGGAAAAAAGGGAGAGCCGAGACCTAAGCCTCCCTTCCCGGCTCAGGTGGGCCTTTTCGGCTGTCCCACTATAGTCAATAACGTGGAGACGCTCGCATGCGTTCCCCATATAATAAACAACGGGGCGGACTGGTTTGCCTCGATAGGGACTCCCAGAAACACTGGAACCAAGATTTTCGGGCTGAGCGGGCACGTTAACAAACCCGGGCTTTATGAACTTCCCCTCGGAATAAATCTTCTTGAGCTGATTGAGGAGTACGGAGGAGGGATTCCAGGGGGAAGAAAAATAAAGGCGGTCTCTCCCGGTGGTTCTTCTTCCGCGGTTTTTTCCGCGGATGAGCTGGACATTGCGATGGATTTCGATACCGTGGCGGCCGCGGGTTCCATGCTTGGAACGGCGGGAGTAACGGTAATGGATGAGACGGTCAGCATGATCAAGGTAGCTCAGAACCTTGCCCATTTCTACAGGGATGAGTCATGCGGACAGTGCGTTCAGTGCAGGGAAGGGACATGGTGGCTTGAGAAGATACTGAGAGAGATTGACGAAGGTAAAGGATCGATTGAGTATATCGACATAATACTTGACGCGTGCTCGCAGATGAGGGGGACAACCATATGCGCCCTTGCGGATGGCTGCGCCATGCCTATTGAATCGATAGCAAGAAAATTCAGAGACGAGTTTGAAGAGCATATAAAAAAGGGACAGTCTTAGGGTTTGGAGCAGTTCATTGGCTTTTTTCTCGGCGGTATTGGCATATAATTAACTTTCGATGAGAATTGATACGGAGTTTCTAAGGCGTTGCCTTGGCACCCTGGAGCACTGCTTGGGGGAGCTTGAGAAAAGCGACCCGGATGAAGTCACTTATGACGCCTACCGCGCGGCCTGCGTAAAAGAGTTCGAAATCATTCTGGAACAAAGCGGCAAATTGCTGAGAAAAGTACTGAGCGGCTATTTTGCGGACAATCGTCAGGCGGACAGTCTTGTCTTCAAGGATGTGTTCCGCTACGCCGCCAAGCACCGTCTGATTGATTCTGAAGCCTGCGAGCGCTGGCTTCTGTACCGTGACAGCCGCAATGAGACGGCGCACAGCTACGAAAAAGACTTTGCCGAAAGCACTATCAGGCTTCTGCCGGACTTTATCACCGACACAAGAGCATTAGCAGATACAATAGAGGGAACAAAAGATGTCTGAAAGACTGCACTTGTCATCCAGGCATCGAGAGATGATTGAAGCATTGCTGCGGCTCCATGTTCCCGGAGTCGAGATCTGGGCTTACGGAAGCCGCATCCACGGTCGAAGCCATGACGGAAGTGATCTTGATCTTGTGCTGCGTGCGCCAGGTCTCCAACCTATCGACAATGACCGGATAAGAGCACTCTCAGATGCGTTTCGGGAATCAAATATCCCTTTTTTGGTGGAAGCGCGAGACTGGGCATACCTGCCTGAGAATTTCCACAAGGAGATAGAAAGAGATCATGTGGTGCTGGTATCAGGGGAATAACAGGCGTTGCAGTTCCTGATATCAACCGAGAATAAAGTCCGGGCTTCACGCTGCCGGAAAAGTTTTTCAGTATTGCTGACGGCTGTGCCATGCCCGTCGAATCAATAGTGAGAAAATTCAGGGACGAGTTCGAGGAGCATATAAAAAGAGGGTGACCCTCAGGTTGAGACAAAATCCTGCGCATCTTCGACCTCGGCGAATGTTGCCGGATGCTTTCCGATAGCTGGGATTCTTACGTCAGAGTCAGTTGCCTTCGTTATTCTCTGGGAAAATTTTTCTTATATCCTTTTCCCGGACGATCTCGCCATCTCTGAAAACAGCTACCGAACCGGTGGTTTCTATTGCCCGGCGCCGCGCGCGCTCAGAAGCTCTCACTATAGCTGCATCTGCGCCGATCAAATCCTGATCTCGTGATTTTTTACCTGGGTTGCGGTTTTTCTGGCTCCTGATCGTCATAACTGACTCTTCTCCCAAAATAGTGCGGGTGTCTCCCGAGTTTTCATGTATTACCCATTTATCTGCCAGGTCTTTATAGATTGAATTGAAATTGTTCCACCCCGAATCAAACCGTCGACCAATGGTTTGTTCCGGTACATTGTGTCCTCCCTCGATGACCCGTTGCCTGACGCGCGCTATAGCCATTTCAGGTGTCGGCAATCTCAAAAAGAACAGCTTTACAAGGTAGCCCTCTTTTTGCCAGAGAGGAATCATTCGGGCGAAGCCGCGCCCGCTCAGTGTGGTTTCAAAGGCGAAGTTCTCTTTTTTCTCCACGCAGTCATGGATCATTTTCAGCATCAGTCTGCCTGCCTGAACGGCAACCAGATCGGGTCGAGACGGGTTCATCCCGGCCGCTATCAGGTCTGCGTTTATGAAAATCGGACAACGCGCCTCGTTGGGAAGGAATTCCGTGGCGAAAGTGGTTTTTCCCGCACCGTTAGGTCCAGCAATGATCAGCACCTTTCTGGAATCCTTCATGCAAGCGCCTTCTCCAGGGTTTCACCACTTGGCGTATTACCCTGTCTGGCGAAACCACTTCCCAGATTATTTCTCAAGGGATTTCCTTAGCATCTGGTTTACGATCGCAGGATCGGCTTTCCCCTTTGTCGCCTTCATTACCTGACCGACAAAAAAGCCGAGAAGTTTCATATCCCCGTTTCTGTACCTTTCAACTTCTTTGTGGTTTTCTTCAATTATCTTCTCTATAATCGAAGAGATTTCGCCTTCATCCGTGATCTGGGTAAGTCCTTTCTCTGCCACTATTTCTTCGGCGTGCTTTCCCCCGCTTATCATTTCGGAGAATATTTCCCTGGCGGTCTTGCGGTTTATTTTCCCTTCCCCGATAAGGTTCAGCAGTTCAGCGAGGCCCTCGGGGGGAACCGGAAATCCGGCTATGCTGTCTTCGTTCTCAACTTCTCTCAGCATCTCGTTTAATATCCAGTTGCTTGCCGCTTTCTTGTCTTTTATGTATTTTGCGCACTCTTCAAAGTATTCTGCAAGCGGTCTTGAGGATGAAAGCGTCTCGGCATCGTTTCTCGGCATATTGAATTCCTCCACGAACCTGCTGAGCTTTTCTTCAGGAAGTTCCGGGAGGGACAGGCGGATTTTCTCCAGATAATCTTCCTCCACCACAACCGGCAGAAGGTCCGGGTCCGGAAAGTACCTGTAGTCGTGAGCCTCTTCTTTTGATCTCATCGCAAACGTGACGCCTCTTTGGGCGTCGAAAAGCCTTGTTTCCTGGACCACTTTCCCTCCACTTCGCAGAACCGTCTCCTGCCTCTTTATTTCGTATTCTATGGCCCTTTGTATGAAGCGGAAAGAATTGAGGTTCTTGATCTCGGCTTTAGTTCCGAGTTCGCTCTGCCCTGCCGGCCGCATGGAGACGTTCGCGTCGCAGCGCAGGCTTCCTTCCTCCATGTTCCCGTCGCAAACCTCGATATATCTGAGGATTGTCCTAAGTTTCTTTACGTATTCAACCGCTTCTTCGGCAGTTGAGATGTCGGGCTCGCTGACTATCTCCACAAGCGGCACTCCTGCCCTGTTGAGATCCACATGGCTTTCAAAGTCAGAGTATTCGTGCACGAGTTTCCCGGCGTCTTCTTCTAAGTGTATTCGGGTTATTCTGATCTTTTTTTTGCCGTCGCGCGAATCTATCTCGAGATGCCCCCTGAGGCAAAGCGGTTCGTCGTACTGCGAAATCTGGTAGCCCTTCGGAAGATCCGGGTAGAAGTAGTTCTTTCTTGCGAATCTGGATTTCCGGGCAATTTCGCAGTTGGTCGCCAGTCCGGATTTTATGGCGTACTCAAGGACCTTTTCGTTAAAGACCGGCAACACCCCCGGCATGCCCAGACAGACCGGATTCACCTGAGAGTTGGGGGGACTTCCGAATTTTGTTGAGGAAGAAGAAAATATCTTGGATTCAGTGGCGAGCTGTGCGTGTACTTCGAGACCGATTACCGCTTCGTATTGCATTGATCGTTCCTTCGGGAGAAATTTGATAAAGCAGTCGAGCGAAAATTATATATGTACTTGGCCAGCAGGCAACCTCTGGTGTGCGTATTTCTGTCCAGGACAGGGAATGGATCTAGCGGAAAGTTCTCTCAACAGATCCATCATTTCTTTTTGACCTTCCGTCTCAAAAGCTTTATCCTTTCTGTTCATGGAGGTGTATCTTCCTGTTGATCAGTTTTGAGTAAATTCAAACCAACCGGATACGCCGCTTTTTTTAAACCTTCCGTACACCAAATTTGAATATAACTCAGAGGAGGATATAAGATGAGAATTTTGGCAGTTTTAGCTTTTTCTTTTTTCACTCTGCTTGCCCTTATGTCACTTCCCGCCCAAGCCGGCGGCGACCAGAGCATACAGGAGCAGATAGAGGAACTTAAGAAGCAGATAGAAAAGCTTGAGCAGCAGATGAATGTGAAGGCGTATGAGGCCACGGTGAAAGATTCCAAGGCCTGGCACAACAAGATAAAGGTCAAGACTAAAAAAGGCACGGGTCTTACTTTCCAGACCACAGACAGTAACTACAAGCTCAGGATGCGCTTTTTTGGTCAGTTTCTGGCCGACTACACAGATCCTGACGCTGACAAAGAGGGTCTTGGTTTCAGCGTAAGAAACCTCTGGCTGATCTGGGACGGTAATGCTTTTGCTCCCTGGATGAAATACACGGTTCAGTATGATCTCTCAGGTGGTGGAGCGCTAAAGGATATGAGGCTTTCGTTTGCCAAGAACAAGGCTTTTATCCCCACTTTAGGCCAGTACAAGGTTCCGTTTAGCAGAGAGTTTCTTACCTCAATTACCGCCCTGCAGCTTGTGGGAACCTCGATCATAGACGATTGTTTTCGGTATGGCAGGGATATCGGTGGTGGTGTTTACGGTTTTCTCGGCGACGGGATGATACGCTATGATGTGGGTGTTTTCCAAGGCGAAGGCCCGAACCAGAAAAACGACAAGGGTGACACTGGTATGCTCTGGGCAGGAAGGGTTCAGGCGGCCATTCTTGGCGGGAAAGCCAAGAGTGTAAAGGAGAATTTCGCCAAGAGGCCCACTCTCACGGTTGGAGCCGCTGTTGCTGGCATAGATGTTGAAGATGGCAGTGATGGCAACATAGGAATTCCATCTGGAGAGAGAGCGCTTGAAAGCGGTACGGTCACTTCCTTTACGGCAGACATAAACTACAGGGACCCAAAGTTCAATCTCACCGGTGAGTATGTCGGAAGGTGGGCCAATCCCGACGCAGCCGGCGTAGGCACTGCCTACGACTCCGGTTTCAGGGTTCAGGGCGGTTTCTTCATCCTTCCGAGAAAGGTTGAGCTTGCCTCCAGGTATGCGATGGTAATGTTTGACGATGACACCGACGTTCTCGGAGGAAATGACCTTGATAGCGTATGGACGTTCACGCAGGGGCTCAGCTACTACCTGAGCGGCAATCACAAGTGGAAGATACAGCTTGACTACACGTTCCAGAGGGAAGAGGATCTCGCTGGCGCAGAGTCTGATGAGTCGGTGGTAAGAGCGCAGGTTCAGACCTATTTCTAGGGATGCATTTAGAGGTATAGTCAAACCTGGTGTATGGGAGCATAATCAGGCAGCGATCTGATAGTCTGTTTTCACCTCTGTTGTTTTGTATAGCGCGACAATCAGGATGGCACTGTTGCGACAATCAGGATTGAACTCTGGGTGTCGCTGATTGTGAGACGATACCGGCATATCTGACAGATATCAATCTTCTGTTTTCGAGGTCAGACCCTTCGAGTTGTTCTCGGTAGCGTATTTCGCGGGTCTGCCCCGTTTTTTCTTCACCTCCTCCTTGTTTTTCTCCATGGCATGACGCAATCTGTAGCTCTCCACGTTCATTTCAAGGATTACGCAGTGATGTACAAGGCGATCCACTGCCGCCACAGCCGTATTTTCGTCAGGAAACACGTTTTTCCACTCTTCAAAGGGCTGATTCGCCGTGATAAGCAGTGATCTGCTCTCATAACGGTTCGATATAAGCTCAAACAGCACCCTGGTTTCGTCCCTGTCCTTGCGTACGTACGCAAGATCATCGAGAATCAGCAGGTCATAACGGTTGAGGCGCTCAAGCATACTCTCCAGACGAAGCTCCCTGTGGGCCATCTGGAGTCTCTGCACAAGGTCCGTGGTACGGGTGAACATAACCCTCTTGCCCCCTTCCACAAGCGCAAGCCCTATGGCTGAAGCAAGATGACTTTTACCTGCCCCCGGAGGTCCGAAGATTATCACGTTGTGACCTCCTTTGAGCCATGAATCGGTTGAAGCAAGCGCTCTTACTCTTGAGGGGGATATTGTGGGAACCACAGAGAAGTCGAAGTTATCAAGACTCTTGCCGGCTATGAGATGAGCTTCGCTCAGGTGGCGCTGTATTCTCCTGCGCCCTCGCTCTGCGAGTTCAAGCTCGGCAAGAACCCACAGCAGTCTCCCCGCGGGCCATCCCTCCCTGTCCGCCTGCTCGGCGAACTGTTCCCAGGTGTTCTTTATGGCAGGCATTCTGAGTTCGGAGAACATCAGGGTAAGTCCCAGAGAATCTATTTTTGTGTTTTCTTTATCCTTCATTGTATTCCTCCTTTTTCTTTAACATATCCAAATAACGGTGTGTAGCTTGAAAGATCCCCCGCCTGTACGCCTGTACGTCCACTTCCCTCATCGGCCCCGCTTTCATAACAAAACGCTCTTTGAGCGCGTCTGCATCGGGAAGTTCTCCCGAGTTTACGGTGTCCCTTATCGGCCAGAGCCAGTTGGTCTTCACAGCTTTGCTCATGCGCCATCGCAAGGAGCTTTACCGCTATCCTGCAGGCCTCTCGGCTTCCCACAAGTGAAAGCGCGAGCTCAAAGCATTTTTTGTACTCCTCCCTTGGAAACAGCTCATCACGGTACACAAGCTTCATAAGCGCTCCGGGCTTTTTCTTAAGACTGTGGATCACGTGATGATAGTTGACGCAGTAAACCGTCTTGTTTCCGTTTTTGCGCTTCCTCGGCAATGTGAGCTGATGACGACCCCCGAAGTACAGCTCAATGTTTGAATCATAGAGACGGGCTGAGAGACGGTGACCTATAAGACGTGAGGGAACGGTGTAGAACACCTTTTTTAGCAGAAAGCCGCTTGATGAGGTTACAACTACGCTGTGACGCTCATACCAGGGCGCAGAATCCGAGGGAAGTGGTCTTAGAGTCCGTCTCTCGGCTTCTATGCGCTCCACTCTGCGGGCATTTATGTTCGAGGTCACCTCGGCAACGAAGTCTCGGTACTCCTCTATATCCACAAAATCCCGGGAACCCCGAAGTAAAAGAGCGTCAGCTATTTCTTTTTTCAGATGACCGTGAGCCCCCTCTATGGCTCCGTTCTCATGTGCTACACCCTTGGTGTTTCTTGTTCCCTCCATGCCGTAATGAGCGCAAAGTTCCCTGTAACGTCTGGTCATGTCTTTTTGCTGATCCTTCCTCAGGTTCTTGAATGCCGCGGACAGCGAGTCGGTACGGTTCTCCACGGGAGCTCCGCCAAGAGATTGCAGCGCTCCCTGGAGCCCCTGGGCAAATGCCGTGAAGCTCTCCCCTCCCTCTACCACGCTTGCGTAGACAAAGCCCGACCACGGGAGACGGAAGTGCCACAGCCGATGATCAAAATGTTTTCTTCGGATTGTGACCTCAAGATCCTTCATTCTGGTAAAATCCGAGATGCCCAGATGTCCTGCTTCCTTGTTCTGACGGAATATGACCTCTTTATCGGGGCCAAACTCCGCTCTCCAGGCCCTTATACGCCTCTCAAGGGTGCGGCGAACCCCTGGATCAAGCTCTGGATTGTTGCGCAGAAGCTCGTAAAAGACCGCAGAAGACCTTATTCCGGGAGAATTACGGAGAATAGGGAGCACCTGGGAGTCCCAGATGCCTTCAAGAGGGTCTGGGCGACGCCTTCCTCTGGTCTCTTTCTCCTCGGTCAAGGTCGCACTCCGGGATTCCTTCTTGATTCGGAAACCCGTTCTTCGACTTAAGCCCGACTTGGCTGCAGCAGTTTCTACTGAGAGTTTTTCTTCGGTGATGAATTTCATGAATTTCCTCCTTTGTTCATCGGTTATGTGTTGACCCGGCATTGAAACCTCCTGTTCAAAGAAAATGAATAGAAGGCTTTACCAAATCAGCGACGAATACTGAAGGAAATTCTTCCCCCGGGATGGTGTCTGAAACTCCAGTCGGGCTACGCCCTCCTTACGTTTCAGACACCATCCCCAGAGTGCCATCTTGATTGACGCACTAGTGCAAAGTTGATTGACGCGCTAGATTGTCCATTGTCTGCTCGATTCCATCTTTGAATTCCCTTCTTTTACATTTTGACGATATTGAACTTGGCGTGGTTTAGGAAGAGGAAAATATCTCTGATTCAGTGGCAAGCTACGCGTGCACTTCAAGACCGATTACCGCTTCGTATTCCGTTTATCGCTCCTTCAGGGGAAATTTGATAAAGTAACCGAGCGAGATTATATATGTGCTTGGCCCGCAGGCAACCTTGGGGTTGGTATTCTCTCTGTGTTTTGAATATGAATGCCAGAACAAACTATCTTGGAAACATTGCGTGTAGCAAATCGTTAGTTTGTTAAATAATGTTTAAGGGAACTTTTAGCACCCTTAGCGATTATTTAATAAACCACGCTCTTGACTTAGTTTAAAAAAATATATATATTGGTACTATGAATACTAAAAATAACTCCAAAATAAACCAGCTTTTAAAGACTGTACCTAGAGAAGTTGTGCTGCTATCGTCATGGCTGTCAGAGCAAGGATACAGCAGAGATCTTCAAAAACGCTATAGACGCAGTCATTGGTTTGAGTCAATAGGTAGGGGGGCTATGGTTCGTGCTGGGGCCAAGGTTGATTATTTGGGAGCACTCTATGCCCTACAAAAGCAGCAAGGTTTAAGCGTTCACCTTGGTGGTAGAACTGCTTTGTCATTGCTTGGCAAATCCCATTATCTTGAGATGTCCCCCAAGCGGGCAATACTATTTGGTGATGCTGGAGAGAAGCTCCCTCTTTGGTTTAAAAAGTATGACTGGGGCTTGGAAGTTTATTACTGCGCATCTTCTTTTCTTCCCCCACGTCTGGGACTGACCAGCGTTGAACAGAAGACTTTTTCTGTCAATGTGTCCGGCGCGGCACGAGCACTAATGGAATGCCTCTACCTTGCGCCAAGGAAACAGTCTTTGCTGGAGGTGTTTGAGTTGATGGAAGGACTTAACAATTTAAGACCTGACCAAGTCCAAACATTGCTTGAGCAGTGCAACTCGGTGAAAGTGAAGCGCCTTTTTTTGTATCTGGGTGAAAAAGCTGCACATAACTGGTTTAATTTTCTGAATTTAGAAAAGATCGATTTGGGCAAAGGCAAGCGAAGTCTTCTGAATAATGGTACTTACGTGCCGAAATACCAAATCACTGTTCCTAAGGAATTAGAAGCAAGCAGTAATGAGACAAGACTATAGAAAACAGGCGAAACTTTTGCTTGAAATTTTGCCCGAGGTTGCAAAGCTGTCCTGCTTTGCGCTCCATGGTGGTACGGCAATTAATTTTTTCGTGCGAAATATGCCGCGTCTATCGGTTGATATCGATTTAACCTATACGCTACTTGAAGGCAGAAACGCCTCCTTGAATAATATCAATCAAGCTCTAGCGGGAATAAAAAACGGTATTGAATCAAAAAAGGGGGATATGCGGACTTCCTGTGTTTTATCAAGCCTAAATTTTATGTATAGAGCGAATTTCTTTTTTTAAGATTCCTCCTCGATTTTTCCTGTTCTTTTTTTATTTTTTTTGTCTCTCTTTTTTCTCGACGATTTCATTTCTCTCTGGTCTCCGTTTACGCTGCAATATCCCCCAAAGGTTTCCTGAACTCCTTGTCGAACAGCTCTCCTTTTTTCAGGAGAGCGCACACTACAGATAAAAGACGATCGCATACAGTACGAACAGATCTGCTGTAACTATGACCTCTCGCCCGAAGCTCTTTGTACTTGGCCTTGCTCACCGGATCGTGGATTGCAGCTGACCCTCCCAGAACATGAAACGCGTTGAAGAGGCTCTCGCATACCGCTCTTCGCATGATAACCTGCTTTGCCTTGCCCGACTGTTTTGTTACCGGGGCCATACCTCCAAGACATCGAAGCGCTTTAATGTCTCTGCTACGTACAAGATCCCAGGCCTCTGCGATAATAGCAGCAAGCACTACAGGCCCCACTCCTGTAATGGATCTGAGTATCTCAATATCGGTTGGCCCTTCTCCCTCAGCCTTGAGCTTTGAGTTCATGGTCTCGATCACTTTGCTGATGTACTCTTCAGTCTCCTTTATCTGGCGGTCTATCACTCTCATGCGTTCAATTATCATCCTTATGTGCCGAACGCAGCTCTCGGTGGTTGCTTCGCTCACTTTTATCTTCTCTGCGCGCAGTATGCTGAGTACTTTCTCCGCGCCGATACTTTTTACTTTGTTGCGTTTGAGAAGATTCTTTACCCTTGAGACTCTTTTTCTTTTTGTCGAGTCAGGACAGGGCATAATCTCCCATAATTCCAGGTGCCATGGGGCTACCTTTTTGTCCATAAGCTCTCCGAACTGGGGATAATACCTGACGAGAAGTCCGCGGAAACGGTTTACGTAACGGGTGCGTTCCGCGACAAGTTCCTCTCTGGTTCTGTTGAGTTCCCGCAGCTCTATTACATCAGGGTCCTGAGGCTCAATGCAGCGGAAGTTGGGACGATCCGTTCTGAGCGCCGAGGCAAGTACCATGGCGTCTCTTCTGTCATCCTTGGCTCCAGAGACACAGAATCTGTCTCTGAATCGGTCAAGCTGCTTCGGATTTATTGAATAAACCCAAAAGCCCTGCTCAAGGAGACTTTCCACGACAGGGCCGTGGTTCACCTCTATGGCCACGGCTATACCGCAGGCCTCAGAGGCTGAGGTCTTCATCAACCACTGTGCCATTTCCAAAAGGCCGCTTCCTGAGTGCTTGAAGCTTCTCTCTCCGATAACGGAACCTTCGTGATCAACGACGCAGACCTGGTGGAAATTCCTTCCCCAGTCTACGCCTGCAAAAAATAAAGATTCTTGATTCTTCATGTAAACTAATACCTCCTATAAATTCGGGTTAGCCGTGATGTTTGTCAGGTCCAGTACTGGTGCTCTATGGCACGAATTTCCTGTTGGACATTTATCACGGTGCAGCCTGACCGAGGCGCTTGTCCGCACAAGGTGCTCTTTGGCGCAGGATGGTAAAGGCTGCTCTCGGTCAGGCAACCCGTGATATAAATTAAACTTGTTTTTCTCGCTCGACAAAAGTACTGAACTGCTTTACTCCACTTCGCTGTCAGCGAAGTGAAACGCCCGCGTCGCAGAGCTGAAATCCACACACCATGCGTCTCTTATGGAAAGCGCGCGACGCTTCGAGTCGGCTTGGGGACCCAAAATGCCCGATTTACGTCCGAAGTCCCCTGATCTCTGAAAAAAATGTCCATTTAAACGCCCTGTGGCGCGCGACCGTGAGTGTCCGAGGGGTAGAGGGCGGGTTGTTTTCGGGTTCTGAGGGCTGATATTCCGCTCAGAACCCGAGCCGCCATCCTCTATAGAGCGACGAATCGTTGGCAACCCTGAGTTCTTTGAATGACTCCGAGGACTCTCTGTCTTTTACCAAGTCTGAATTGTCTCTTTATGTTTCCTCCTTTGTGTTCTGCTCCTTTGGGTTTGATCCGCGAGTTATGTGGCGACATCCGGGGTCAGTCGTGATGTTTGTCGGACCCAGTACTGGTGCTCGGTGGCACAAACTTCCTATTGGACATTTGTCACGGCGTTTAATCGACGCGCTGGTCTGAACTTCGTTGTGTTGCGCAGTAAGACGCAAGACAACTTCCGGTCAAAAAACACGTGAATCAATCAAATTTGTTTTTTTCGCTTGATTCAAGCTTTATAAAAAGTACTGGATTGTTCATCAACAAGATGTTTGTAAGCTTTTTATTTCTCGCGCAGATGTGCAAATAAAAATCGAGGTTAATATGGTAAAGCGGGGTGTTATTGCGCCTCCTGAGTCATTAGAGCTTTGCCAAAGGGCGCAGTCAGAATTTGATGTGTTTTGTGCGATGCACTTAGTACCGATAAGCCAACTCTACGGTGGTAAGATCTGCGCGGCACTAGATCGACAGCACCCAAGAGATTTTTTTGACTTAAACCCGTTTATGGATAAAGAGGGTTTTTTCATCGATATAAAACCTGGTTTTTTGTACAGCTTGCTTTGTAGCGACAGGCCGATATATGAATTACTTGCCCCGCAGTTACAAGATCGGAGAGGTATATTTGAAAATCAATTTGAAGGTATGTCGCGTGAACCTTTTTCCTATGAAGAATACGAAGAAGCTAGAAATAAACTAATTAGTATGATCAATACGTTTCTTACTGACGAAGACAAGAATTTTCTTCTGCGTGCTGACAATGCTGAACCTGATTGGAGTCTCTACGCCTTTGAGCAATTTCCCGCAGTTCAGTGGAAGCTACAGAATCTGAAGAAACTACGAGACACAAACCCTGATAAGCACAAAAAGCAGCACATACTGCTGACAAATGCCCTTTTTCGATAAAGCGCGTAACAGGTTCTTATTGGCATTTTTCTAGCTTAGGTTCACGGTGTAATGTAGATTCCGGTACTCTTTTCACTGAGAAGGACCGATATGCAAGAGACAAAAGCCCTTATAGTTTCCCCCCACCCCGACGATCTTGAAATAGGCATGGGAGGTACTGCCTGCCTGCTCTTGGAAAAAGGTGTCAACGTGATTTCCGTTGTTGTTACGGACGGAAGGAGAAGCGCGAATCCGCTTGGTATTACGCAGGAGGAACTTGTGCGGACGAGGGAGCTGGAAGTCCGGGAATCATCAGAGATACTCGGAGTGGAGATTTCTCTTCTGGGATTCTCCGACATGGAATCCGATTCGAACAAACGTGAATTCAGTTCCACAATAGGGGAAATAATAAAAAATCTCCGCCCAAATGAGATATATCTTCCGCATCCCGAAATCGACAAGCACAGAACCCACAGGACAGTTTCCCGCCTGACGCTTGATTGCCTTAAAGCGGCAGATGAGGAAAACCCTTTTGAGTATGAATGCTGGTTTTATGAGATATGGACGCCTTTTCCCTCATACGACCGTATCGAGGATATAACCTCTTTTGCCAATCGCAAGCGCCGGGCGATCGAGGCCCACGGAAGCCAGACGGCCTACAAGGATTACACAGACGGAATAATGGGCCTTAACAGGTACAGGGGGGCTTTTCACGACACTGCGGACGGGTTCGCGCCGCTTTGGGCCGAGGTTTTCATAAAGCATGATGCCGGGTGACCTTATCTCGGAACGTATTTTCTTTTTCTTGACCAAAGAAGCAGGTCAAATTTATCAAGACCGATTCCCAGCTCGCAAGCGGTTTTCGTCATAAGGCTTTCGGTTTCAAGATATTTTTTCCTCGTCAGTGGATATTTCATTTCGCCTATGACTCCCAGTTCGAGGAGGGATGCCAAGTTGTTTCGGTCAAGAATCGCATATCCGGAGAATCCCAGATTCCTCAGAAAATGGCTTGCCTGCATGTATCCGAGTCCTTTTATTCCGGGGTTCTTTGCAAAAAACTCTCTTCTCTCCACTCTGTCTTCAAACGAACTGACAAGTGATTTCAGAAGAAATCCGTGTTCTTCCTTAAGATACTCTCTGGTAAAAACGATATAGCGGGACGCGTTCTCTGCGTATTTATGAATTGCTGCGATGCATCCCAGCAGCTCGTCTTCTTCTCCGTCCACAAGTTTTTCTCCTATGGCGTTTATGCATTGGTCGGCTATTTTGGGGCCGACCCCGGAACTCAGTATGCAGAATGAAAGTTCACGGAATATCCGGCGGTCGTCAGCCTCCTGAAAAGCCTCCCTGAATTCCAGAAGCCGGTTTTGTATTTCTTCTTTTTTAAGTTCGTAGAGTTCCAGAAGTTCTCGTTTTTCTTTTTCCGTCATACGAAAGACCTTGTTTTTCGGTGAATCATTTCAGTATTTCCCCCGTTTTCTCGCTCCAAAGAAACAGGTCCATTTCATCGAAATCAAACCCGTTTTTCTCCGTGAATCTCTTGAACCTGTTTTCAATCTCAATGTATTTTGACCTTGAATGCGGTGCCCGGGCGGACTCCGTTACACCGAGTTCGAAAAGACACTGAAGTATGTGCTTGTCAAGTATCGCATAGCCTCGGAAACCTATGTTTCTTAAAAAATGACTTGCTTCCTTGAAACCAAGCCCTTTTATATCTTTGTTGAGTGCGAAAAAGTCTCTTCGCTCTGCCGGGTCTTCAAAGGAGAGAAGAAGAGGTCTTAGCTTGAGCCCGTAACGGCTGGACAGATAGTCTCTCGTGTGAATCACGTGCTTTGAGCGCACGTTTGGAAATCTGTAAACTCCCCGCAGCTTTGACCTGAGTTCGTCCTCGCTTGCCCAGGGAAGTATTGTTCTTACGGCACTCAGCGCTCTCAGTCCCATTTTCGCGCTTGTTCCGGCCGTAAATATGCAGAAAACAAGTTCTTCGAAGATTTCCTCCTCCGAAGCGCTTTTGATAATACGCTCAAACTCACCGAGTTTTCTTCTTATCTCGGGGGTTTTGCGCGGAAGGTTCTCCCTTATTGACCTTACTGTCAACATCCGGGGTTATTTGTAGATGACGAGGTTTCTTCCGGCGATCAGTGTGGTTGAAGACATATTGTTCCACCTCTTGATCTGGGAAACCGAGACCCTGTAGCGAAGCGCCAGTTCGCTCAGCGTGTCGCCAGGTATTATCTTGTGGTGCATCCTTCTCGGAACATCCCTCTGCGCGGAACCGTAGGAAAGCTTCTGGGGAATGGAGAGGGTTTTTCCCGCTATTATAAGGGAGCCCTTAAGGTTGTTGGCCCTTTTAATTTCGTCGATTGAAGTCCCGTACCTTCTTGCCAGAATGTAGATGTTCTCTCCGGGACGAATTTTATGTTTTACGTATATGACATTTGTTCTGGTGGGTATCTTGAGCCTCTGTCCGGGACGTATGATGGAACCGGAGAGACGATTTGCGTGCTTCAGCTTCTCAACGGATGTTCCGAATCTCCTGGCTATCTTCCAGAGGCTGTCGTCAGGTCTCACGGTGTATCTTGAGGGTCTTGTCCTGAAAGGAATCCTGACATCCTTAAGGGACTCTACTTCGCTTCTGACCGAGAGGAGTTTTTCTGCGTATCCCTTGGGGACTTTGAGCTGATAGCTTTTTCCAGGGGGAGTGGAAAGCCCTACAAGCGAGGGGTTGTACCTGGAAATCTCTTTGTATCCCATGTCAAGCAGATTGGCGATTTCCGCAAGACTTTTTCTGGGTGGAACACTCACGGCCTCGTAATCCTGGTCCATTTCCGTAATCCTGAAGCCGTATTTCTCAGGATTACTGGCTATTATCACGGCGGCGTTGAATTTCGGCAGATAGTTTCTAGTCTCTCTTGGAAGCTTTCTTGATAGTGTCCAGAAATCAGTCGAACCTGTTTTCCTTATGGCCCTCGATACTCTTTTCTCTCCGCAGTTGTAACCGGCGAGGGCAAGCTCCCACGAGCCGAATTCTTTGTGCATTTTTTTAAGGTATTGTGCAGCTGCCAAGGTTGATTTCTCGACATTCATTCTTTCGTCTACCCAGTAGTTTATTTTGAGTCCGTACTTAAGGCCGGTCGGTCTTATGAACTGCCAGAGCCCGACGGCGTTCTTGTTTGAAACGGCGCGCGGGTTAAACCCGCTTTCTATAAGAGGCAGGTAAGCGATCTCAGGAGGAATCTCCTCGGAGTGAAGTATTTCCCTGATTTGCGGGAGGAATTTCCCGGAGCGCTTCAGAATCTCTGCAAAATTCCTCTTTCCTTTTCCCGAGAACCGTCGGATATAGTGCTCAACTCTTGAGTTTGTCTTTACCTCGAATCTTATGTCTTTATATCTCTGCGAAGCATCAGGCTGATCGACCGCCAAGATCTGTTCGGGTTCAGCCTGCTGGTTCTGCTTGTCAGGTTCAGCAGAGGATCGGGTCGCGGTACCAGTATCGGTCTCCTCGTTGGTCTCCTCGATTTTTTCAGTCTCTTCGGTATGATTCTGCGGAGCAACTGCATGCTCGGCTGCCGGGACTGCTTCGGCTTGGGGGACTAGGTCAGCGGATTCGGCTTTTTGTTCTTCTGGAAATATTGGGGGTTTGAACAGATCATGGCCTGAGGCGCTGGAGAAGGTCCATGGCAGAAAAACGGCGAACAGAACCCAAGGTATCAATGTTAAATTCATGTTAATTCCTTCCCCGCATAGAACCATCCATCCTAACTCGTGTAAGTCTCAAGTCAAATATGGGACGGCAGTATTCCGAAGAGAGTCTTCCGGTTTATTTCTCTATCGGTTATTTGTACAATAATTGTAACCACATAGTTCTGATAGTCAAAGCATGTTGTGGGAGATTTCTTAAAAACAGGTTTCTCCCAGGCTTTTCATGAAAGATTTTTTCTTAAATACGTTGGGAGTCATAAGTTGAACAGAAAAACAATTGCGGTTCTTTTCGGTGGTGTTTCGGTTGAGCATGAGGTGTCGCTTGTCTCCTCAAAATTTATCGTCAGCAACCTTGATCCTTCAAAATTTTCCCTGCTGCCGATTTTCATTTCTAAGGACGGCAGATGGCAGAGGGCCGTTCTTGAGAACTGGCAGGAGGGGCGTACTCCCGACCTGGTTCCCGACTCCGAAATCGTTCCCATGCTCCAAGGTTCTCCCCCCGGCCGTTTCGCTGAAACAGTAAGGGGAGAGATACAGGATATTTTTTCCGTGGACGCCGTTTTTCCCGTTCTCCACGGAACCTTCGGCGAAGACGGATCGGTACAGGGTCTCATCGATCTTATGGGTGTTCCATGCGTTGGGGCGGATCTGCTCGGATCTTCGCTTTGCATCGACAAGATAGTATCGAAAAACATCCTCAGGGATAACGGTATTCCGGTTGTTCCCTTCTTCGGTTTTTCAAAAACCGAGTGGCATAACGGCAAAGAGGAAATTCTTTGCCGCGCAGAAGATGAAATAGGATTTCCCTGCTTCGTTAAATCTTCAAATCTGGGTTCAAGCGTGGGAGTTTCAAGGGTGAGTTCTTCTGGGACAGCTGCCGATGCGGTGGAGGCATCTTTTGATTTTTCTGAAAGGGTGATCGTTGAAAGTGCCGTAATGAATCTGAGAGAAGTGGAGGTAAGCGTAATGGGGAACGAGGATCCGCGGGCGTCGGTTCCCGGGGAACTGATTGTGGAAGGAGGCTTTTATGATTACGAAAAGAAGTATCATGATGAGTCAACGAAATTCCGGATTCCATGCGACCTTGCCCGCGAGACTCAGGAGAGGGTGAGAGCCCTCGCTCTTGCTTCCTGTGCTGCCCTTTGCTGCACTGGTATGGCGAGGGTGGATTTTCTGGTTGACACCGATACGAATCAGGTTTTTGTAAGCGAGATAAACACAATTCCCGGATTTACTCCCATAAGCATGTATCCGAAGCTGTGGGAGGCGAGCGGTCTTTGCGTCGGGGAGATGCTCGAGATGCTGGTTGAGTTTGCCGAGCAGAGGCACAGAATGAGAAGGGAACTCAGAACGGATTTTTCCGGTTCCCGCTAGACTTTACTTGCCGAGAATGTCGTTTTTCTGTCCCCGGAAAAGCACGAGGAATACGACCCCGGCGATTATTGAGGCTCCGCCGAGAAGTTTCGTGACCGACGGCAGGTCGTCAAAGAAGACATGCGCAAAGATCAGCACGAAGATCGACTCCATCGGCATGACGGCGGTTGTTCGTGAGATATCAAGAAGCTTTATGGCGTGGAACTGGCTTCCTTTGGCTATGTACGCTCCGCACGCACCTCCGCACGCCATCACAAGCGCCTGTTTTAAGTTAGGGGGTTCGAAGGTTCCGGTGAGCATTAGGTAGATGAAAAGAACTATGGAAACTCCCAGGGTCCTCAGCGTCGCGACTGTAAGCATGTTAAGGTCCTGCGCTATCTTCTTTACCATGAAAGAGAGAAAGGAATATAAAAACGCGGCTCCGAGGGCCATAGCGGTTCCAAAAATAAGATAATCTTCTCTCTGGTAGGCGACCACCGCTCCGCCGGCCACCGTCAAAGCTATTCCTACGCTCTCCCCCTTGTTTAGCCTTTCTCCGAGAAAGATTATGCCGAGCAGAAGCGCGAAGAGAGTCTGGGCCTTCATCAGGAACGAGGTAAGGGCTGGCCCGATCGTCCAGAGCGCAACCATCCACAAGGCCGCCCCTGCCGAGGTTATAACGGAACTCCAGATGAAAATGGCGCGGTACTCGCGGATTCTTCTGAGTTCCTTTCTCTGTGAGCGAAGAAAGGGAAACAGGATCAGGGCGACCACAAAAGCCCCGAAGAACCAGAAAAAAGTGGTGGTCTCGGGGTGAAGGTCGCTTCGCTCAAGCGCCTTTCCTATTGCGTAGGAAAGCGCCGTGAAAAAAGCCGTGGCTACCAGAAAGAGATAACCCTTTATGGGAAGTTTTTCTTTCTTATCGGTTTTGTTCATTAATTTTTCTGTTTCTCCATAACCAGGCTATGGCCGCGCCCGAGATGTTGTGCCAGATGCTGAAGAGTGCGGCGGGAAGGGCGGAGAGATAGCCGAAGTGCATTTGGGAAAGAGCTGCCGCGAGCCCCGAGTTCTGCATTCCCACCTCAACGGCTATCGCCCTGGCGCTGCTTTCTCCGAAGCCCATTGCCTTCGCTATAAGATAACCGCATGTGAGACCAAGGGTGTTGTGGATTATTACTATGAGGAGAACCACCGCGCCGATGGTTTTTATGGATTCCGCGTTCAAAGCCACTATCACTCCCACCACAAAAGCTATAACAAGAGCAGATACCGAGGGCAGAAAAGGCAGGACGGCCTCTGATTTTCTCCCGAGCAGCTTCCTCAATACCACTCCGAGAAGCACCGGCAGCAGTACTATCTGGAGCGCGGAGATAAAAAGATCAGCGACCGGAACATCTACCCATCTTCCCGCGTAAACGTACATGAGCGCGGGCAGGAGAAACGGGCAGAGGAGCGTTGAAACCGAAGTCAGGGTCACGGAAAGCGCCAGATCGCCCCTTGCCAGATAGGTGATCACGTTTGACGCCGTTCCTCCTGGGCATGAACCCACAAGAACGACCCCAGTGGCGATCAGGGGAGGTGTACCGAAGGTGAAGACAAGCAGGAAGCCCAGAAGGGGCATCACGGCGTATTGGGCGAAGACGCCCGCCAGGATCTCAAGCGGTCTTGAGAGGACTCTCCTGAAATCATCCGTTCTGAGCGTTATGCCCATGGCGAACATTATCACCGCGAGCATTGGAACTATGAGGAATCCCATGTCCCGAAAAACGGAAGGGGAAAAGTACGCTACGGCTGAGAACAGGGTTATCCAGAGGATGAAGAACCTTGTTATAAAGTCTGCCAGCGAAGTTAAAGCGCTTTTCGTTGAATTCAATTTTGTTTGTTACCGTCAGGGTTGCCGGGGAAGCGGTTGCAGGGGAGTTTTATCGCTTCGGCTCAACTCCGATTGCTATTTTCGAGAACCCCTGGGTTTTCGCAAGATCCATGGTGCTTACCACCGGGCCGTGCATGGCCTCGGAATCCGCCCTTATTATTACCAGGGTGTCTTTGTTGGGTATTCTCTCAAACTCCCGCTTCAAGGAGTTGGCGGAGCGCATAAGCATGTCGTTGAAGTAAACCTTTCCGTCTTTGGCGATGTGTATGTTCACGTCTTTTATCTCAACGATCTCGCCGGTCGCTTTCGGGAGGTTGACTTTTATGCCGCTCGATATGGCGAAATTGAGCGTAAGGGCAAAGAAAATGAGCAGGTTAAAGACCACGTCCACTATGGGGGCGAGATCTATGCCGGACCTGCTTGAATCTTTTTTCTGCGTGAATCTCATAGTGATGCCTTTGTGGAAAAAGCTTCAAGTATTTTCTTGCCTTCGTCCTCAAGCTCGGAGACTATCTCCTTGAATTTCCCATCGGTGTACTTGTAGGCTATGAGCGCCGGGATCGCTATCGTGAGTCCCAGGGCCGTAGTGTAAAGGGCTTCCGAGATGCCTCCCGCGAGAGAAGGCGGATCCACTATATCCTTCTCCGATATGACGGCGAACACCTTTATCATGCCGGATATCGTTCCGAGAAGCCCGATAAGGGTGCTTATGCTGCTTATGGTAAGCAGAGTCTCAATATATTTCTCAAGCCCCTGCGCCTCGGCCTTTCCCACCGTTTCAATGGCTTCGTGCATTTCCGCCTTCGATTTGCCTGAGTTCTGCGCGGCCGCGAGAGCCATTTTGGCTACCGCAGAATCGTTTGATGCGGAAAGGGATTTTGCTTCTTCAAGCCCCTTTGTCTCGACGGTTTTGTACAGGTTTGAAAGAAATTCTTCGGGGAGAAGCTTTTTCCTCTGAAGTATATGAAGCTTCTGAAGAAAAATCGCAAGTCCGAATATGGAACATAAAATCAGGGGGAAGATATATATTCCGCCCTTGGTAAACAGGTCAACAATTGCGTCCATTGAGATTTATCCTTGAATTAGAGAGGTTTTTGCTCCGAAGTCTGAGTTTTCAATACAACGAAACCATTATAAAACAAATCCGGGTTTTGTCCAAGGAAAAATATCACTTTACAGCCATAGCTGGGCCCCCAGGCTTGCTGAGCTTTTCTTGGTTTCGGATTCTATAATGTTATCTGCTGTTTTTTTCGGGTAGATTTCTAGCTTCAAACCCTCAGAGATTTACAATGACAACTTCCGATTTTAAATATGCTGACGGCGAACTTTACGTTGAAAAAGTTCCCGTAAGGAAAATATGCGAGGACTTTGGAACTCCGGTTTATATCTACAGCCACAATTCCATCCGCTCAAGCTTCCTTGAGTACAGGGAAGCGTTTTCCGAAATCGATCCCCTGATTTGCTACTCCGTAAAGGCGAACTCTAACATATCCGTACTCAAGATTTTCTCCTCCATGGATTCCGGTTTCGATATAGTCTCGTCGGGGGAGCTGCAGAGGGTTGTTGCCGCCGGGGGAGACGCCTCGAAAGTGGTGTTCTCGGGAGTCGGAAAGACCGAAGAGGAAATAGAGGCCGCAATTCGCTCCCGGATACTCTTTTTTAATGTGGAATCCGAAGCGGAGCTTCAGAAAATAAATGATGTGGCTGTTTCCCTCGGAGAGAGGGCTCCGGTCGCGATAAGGGTTAATCCTGATGTTGACCCCGACACCCATCCGTATATATCGACGGGTTTTGAGAAAAGCAAGTTCGGGATCGGAATCGAAAAAGCGGTGGATGTATACAGGAACGCTTCGCGGATGGGGGGGATTGAGATAAGGGGAATTGACGCCCACATAGGTTCCCAGATATTTGATCTTTCTTCCTTCTCCGAGTCCATATCGAAGCTCGTTTACCTGGCCGACAGGCTCGGGAGCGACGGAATTGAAGTTTCCTGCATAGATATAGGAGGGGGCCTCGCAATAAGCTACGAGAGCGGGGAAAAGCCCCCGGCGAAATTCGAGTATGCGCGGGTTTTCGAGGAACATCTCCGCGATACCAGTTACGGACTGGTTCTTGAGCCCGGAAGATCAATGGTGGGCAACGCGGGAATAATGTCCACCAGGGTGCTTTATGTTAAAGAGGGAACCTCAAAGAAATTTGTAATAGTCGACGCCGCGATGAACGACCTTGTGAGACCCGCGTTTTACGATTCGTTCCACCGAATAGAGCCGGTGCGCGTGGGGGGTTCCGGATCCCGCGAGGTGGTGGACATAGTCGGCCCGATATGCGAATCGGGCGATTTTCTGGCCAGAGACAGGAGTTTTCCCGAAGTTTCCGCGGGAGAACTGCTCGCGGTTTTCAGCGCGGGGGCGTACGGTTTCGTGATGTCGTCCAATTACAACACGAGGCCCCGGGCTGCCGAGGTTCTTGTAAGCGGTGATAGGTACTGCGAGATAAGGGCCAGGGAAACTCTCGAGGATATGCTGAAGACCGAGAGTATCGCGGAATTTCTCTAGCATCGAAACGGCGTCTGGTAGTTAAGTCATGAAACAGGGTTTTAACGGGCTTAGGGTAACGTCTTTTGAAAGTCGCCGTTGCGAGGAGATGAGAAAACTCATCTCCTATCATGGCGGTGTGCCCAGAGTCGCACCCTCGATGAGGGAAGTTCCCGATCTTAAAAGCCCTTACGTTGCCGGGTTTGCCGATGACCTGTTCTCGGGCAACATTGACCTTCTTGTTCTCATGACTGGGGTAGGCACGCGGATTCTCTCCGACATTGTAATTGCTGAGTCAGGGGAAAAGGAATATTTGGACGCCCTGCGCGCGACGACGATTCTTGCGAGAGGTCCGAAACCCGTCGCTGCCCTTCGCAAATTCGGGATAAGACCGGATATAACTGTTTCAGAACCGAACACGTGGAGAGATATCCTTTCCACTCTTGACCAGAAGGGCATGTCGCTTGAAAACCTGGTCGTGTACGTTCAGGAATATGGGGTTTCCAATGAGGAGTTTCTGGCTTCTCTTCAAAAAAAAGGAGCTTGCGTAAGAAGAATTCCCATTTACAGGTGGGCGCTTCCGGAGGATCTGAGCCCCCTGCGCGATGCCGTAAGATCCGTATCTGAGGGGGAGGAGGACTGCCTGCTGTTCACAAGTTCCCGGCAGGTATCCAACCTTTTTGAGGTAGCGGGCGGAGAAGAGTGTGCTGCCGACTTCATCGAGGGAATGAAAAAAGCGCTTGTATGTTCGATTGGGCCTACCACCACTGAGACGCTCAGGGAGCGCGGAATATCCGTTGACTATGAGCCCGACAGCCCGAAAATGGGAAATCTGGTGAGGGAGGTGGCCAGAAGGTCAGCGGTGCTTCTCGCCAAAAAAAGAACGGCTTTCGAAAACGGTGTGGATACCCGCAACTGGAACCGCACGCAGATGGTCTGGTCAGAGGACGGAGCACGGGCCCAGAGGAGAAAGATCACGTCTGAAGGAGCATTTATGAAGGCGTGTCGGCTCGAGAAAACCGATTATACTCCAATCTGGCTTATGCGCCAGGCCGGCAGATTTCTTCGGGAATACAGAGAGATTCGCTCCCGAGTTTCATTCAAGGAGCTTTGCAAGACCCCTGATATAGCTTCTGAAATTACGCTGATGGTGGTTGACCGCTTCGGCGTGGACGCGGCCATCATTTTCTCAGACATACTGCTCATACTGGAACCCCTGGGGCTTTCCCTTGAGTATTCAAGCGTCGACGGTCCCGTGATAGCCAGGCCTCTTAGGACCCGAAGGCGCATAGAGGCCCTGAGGGACTTTGATCCCGAGAGCATGGGTTTTGTCTACGAGGCTCTGCGTATCACGAGAGGGGCGCTTGCCCCGGAAGTTTCGCTTATCGGCTTCAGCGGAGCTCCGTTTACCGTGGCTTCCTACGCGGTTGAGGGAAGCGGCTCGAAAAACTATGTAAACACGAAAAAACTCATGTACGGAGATCCTTCCCTGTGGGAGATGCTTATGGAGATTCTGACCGGGAGCATTTCGGATTATCTCTGCGCCCAGGTGGATGCCGGGGCCGATGCCGTGCAGATTTTCGACAGCTGGGTTGGGTGTCTTTCCCCGGCGGATTACGAAAGATTCGTCTTTCCGCACGTAAAGAAACTCGTCTCGGCGCTTCCGCCGGAAGTTCCGGTAATACTGTTCGGAACCGGAACCGGTTCCCTGCTCGAACTCATGGGAGAGACCGGGGCTGGAGTTATCGGTCTTGACTGGAGAGTCGATATTCTTGACGGCTGGCGGAGGGCGGGAAGTTCTCTTGCGGTTCAGGGGAATCTTGATCCGGTTTCAATGCTCTCAACCCCGTCTCATGTCGTGGGGGAGGCGAGGAAGATACTTGACAGAGTGGGAGGGAGGCCAGGGCATATATTCAATCTGGGTCACGGTGTACTGCCGCAGACACCGGTTGATAATGTTCTGAGGCTGATTGATGAAGTTCACGAGTATTCCGCGCGAATGGAGGTTCAGGGAGAAATTCCATGCGAAATAATTTCGACGCCGTAATGATGATCGGATACGGTGCTCCCGAGAAAAAAGAGGATATAATGCCCTTTCTTAGGAACGTGGCTAGCGGGAGGCCGATACCTGAGGACAGGCTGCGGGAAGTAGCCCATCACTACGAAATCTTCGACGGGAAGTCTCCGCTCAACGAATTCACTTACAGACAGGCCCAGAAGCTTCAGAAGCTTCTTTCCGGGTGGGGGTACGATCTTCCGGTTTACGTCGGGATGAGGAACTGGCATCCGTTCATCAAGGATTCCCTTGAGCAGATGCGGGAAAGTGGTGTGAAGAACCTGGTGGGCCTCATAATGGCCGTTTACCGCTCCGATGCTAGCTGGGAGAGGTACATGAGGGATGTAAGCGAGGCCTGTGAAGATCTCAAGATGCAGCTTCACGTGGAATATGTTCCGCCGCTTTTTAATCACCCTCTTTTCATAGAAGGTTCGGCGGCCAAGGTGATGGAACGAATGCGCGAAATTCCCGAAAGCAGGCTCGATACCACCATGCTGGTCTTCACGGCTCACAGCATTCCCGAGAGGATGTCGGACTCGTCTCCCTATGCCCTGCAGTTTGAAACTTCCTCCATGCTGGTGGCGGACAGAGTCGGGCATAAAAAATGGATGATCGCCTATCAGAGCAGAAGCGGCTCTCCGAGCGAAAAATGGCTTGAACCGGACATATGCGACGTGATAGGGAACCTTGCCGGCCAGGGCTTCACGGATATCGTGATTCAGCCGATAGGATTTGTCTGCGATCATGTCGAGGTGCTTTTCGATATAGGGGTTGAGGCAACCGAGGCCGCGTGTGAGTGCGGGGTTAATCTCTACAGGGCCGAAACCGTGAACGACGATGACCGCTACATAATGGCTCTGGGCGACGGGGTGTTGAGGCTCATCGATTCAGAAAATTCCCGGCAATAAGTAAGATAATTCCTTATGAAAGTCGCGATTGTTGGTGCGGGAGTCTCGGGTCTTTCCTCGGCCCACTACCTGAGAAAGCTTTGTCGGGAGGGGAGTGTTCCCCTTGAACTTGTGCTTTTCGAGTCCTCTGCGCGTCCGGGCGGGGTTCTTGATACTGTAAAAACGGGGGACATGGTCCTTGAACTAGGGCCCGACTCCTTTATAACTTCAAAGCCCTGGGCGCTTGACCTTGCAAAAGAACTTGGACTTGAGGACTCGCTCCTTGAGGTGGGATACGGCCAGCGGAAAAACACGTTCGTTTATCAGGCGGGAAAGCTTTGGGCGCTTCCCGAAGGTTTTTTCCTGATGGCTCCCTCAAAGCTTCTCCCGTTTCTTCGCAGCGGACTGTTCAGCGTCGGGGCCAAGCTCAGGGTGCTTTCTGAGCCTCTGGTTCCGCGCGGTGGGGGAGGGGACGAAAGCGTCCGTTCTTTTGTGGAAAGGAGGTTCGGAAGGGAAATCTTCGAGAAGGCCGCGCAGCCTCTTCTGGGCGGAATTTACATGGCCGATCCCGAAAAGCTGAGTCTTTCGGCCACAATGCCCCAGTTCCTCGAGATGGAAAAGCGAAGCGGGAGCGTTTTCTGGGACCTTCTTCGCAATCCTCCGACGTCCCGAGGGGAAAGCGGAGCCAGATACGGCCTTTTTCTTACTCCGACTGAGGGTATGTCCGTTATCGTCGAAAGACTTTGCGAAAGTGCAGAATTTGCGAGGCAGGATTACAAGACCCCGGTTCTTTCCCTTGAAAAATCGGAAAAGGGATGGCTTATCGGTTCTGAGCGTGGAGAAGAGGAATTTGACGCTGTCATTCTTTCTGTCGGGGCCGGTACGGCCGGCCGGCTGCTTTCTGGTATCGATCCGCAGCTTGGAGCCACACTCTCGGGCGTGCGCTACGTTTCTTCCGTTGTTGTGACTCTTGTTTTTGAAGAGAAGGGCTTCCGCGGTCTTCCAGACGGCTTGGGAATCATAGTTCCTTCCAAAGAGGGAATGAACCTTGTTGCGTGTTCGCTTTACAGCAGCAAGTTTCCCGGAAAATCCGGGAGCGGAAAAGTGGTGATAAGGTGTTTTCTGGGAGGAGAGCTTAACCCGGATGCGGCGCTTTGGGATGAGGAAGAAATAAGATCTGTCTTAATGGAAGAACTTACAAGAGTTTTCGGATTCGACAACTCTCCGGCGGAGATTTATATCAGGAGATATCCGATGTCAATGCCGCGCTTTGCGCTGGGACATAGAGAAGAGATTTCGCGGGCTATGCATAGACTTTCGCGTCACTCGGGGCTTGCGCTTTGCGGAGCGGTCTATTTTGGCGTTGGCATTCCCGATTGCGTGTATTCAGCGGAACTTGCGGCCAGAAAAATTCATGTGGATATGGTCCGCTGATATACAACAAAATTGTTGTCAACAATCTTGTTGTAGAACTATATGCAATGCTAGCCAAACTGCCGATTTATGTAGCAGGGGAAATTAACTAGTCGCTGTTAGCTGCCAGCGCCGAGTTCATGAGCGCCTCCCGCGAGGTGTACCGCGGACGGAATCCGGTCTCTCTCGCCAGCTTCTCGTTGCTGGCCACCCACGGCCATCGCGCCATCGCGAGGCCACACGCAGGCGAGTCACTCTGCAGTCGCAGCATCCATGTCACCTGCGTGATGAACGCGAGAAGCGGCGCCGGCAGGGCCACCGGGTGCCGACCCGCAACGCGCGCGATCTCGCTGGGGGCGATGGTGCCTTCTCCGGTGACGTTGAACACGCCAGACACGGGCTCCAGCAGGCACAGCTCCAACGCTTCCAGCAGGTCGTCCAGATGGATAAACTGCATTTGCGGGTCCGCGCCAGCAATGCGGACAAGTGCCATCTTGGAAAAAACCTGCGTGATGAAGTTCTCGCATCGAGGTACCATGACCGTGCACCCGCGCAGCACGGTGACGCAGGCACCGGGATTGTCCGCCGCGAAAGCCTTCAGCATGAGTTCCGTTGCAACCTTGTCCTCAGCATATTGAAAGCCGCGAACGGGCCGGACGGGTGATTCCTCCGTGTATGGCTGTTCGGTGCCAGGGCGGGCACCGTATACTGTGGTGCTGCTGAGATAGACGAAGCGTTGCACACCGACAACCCGACAATCGTGCAACACTTGTGCCGTGCCGCCTACGTTCACCCGGTGCGTCGCCTCGCGGTTGTGGCCGGGCCGTAGCAGAAAGGCCAGGTGGACAACCGCATCGACACCCTGCTCGCGCAGGATGTCCGCAATGGGTTCCCGGATGTCCTGCTGGAACGCCACGACTTTCGGGTGAGATGCGATCACTGGGAGACAGTCGAGTGCTACAATGCCATCCACGTCATCCGACTGCGCTAGCTGCTCCACCAGTTTTGCGCCCACGGACCCAGCTGCGCCCGTTACTAGAATCCTCATCGGGATGTTCCCTCTATTTCCCCTAAGAGGGGAGCGGAATTGACAGGGAAAAGTTAATCTTCTATCGGCCAGACTCCGAAATTTCCCTTTGAATCTATGCAAGCCTGGGAGCAGACTTCCCGGTTAAAATGTTCACTCCCCCACGCTTCCCCGCATTGCTCCATACACTCCCCGGTCCAGTAATTGTTATAGCAAGTATTCTGTCCCGTGATAGTGATAAAAATAAGAATCAAAACCGCGATAAGGATTACCCATTTAAAGCTTGACATTGCTACCCCTTGGAAAAGAGATTACCCGAAAAAACCTTAATCGGATAAACTGTTCCGTCCTATGAAAACCAGAGAATCGAACATCCCGAAAACCCCGCTTTTCCTGCTTGCCTTGGTTGCGTTTCTGCTTATCGCTTGCGCGTTCATTGCCGGGGGTTAAGAGGGGGGAGAAACCGAGGGGGAAAAACAGGCAGGGCGGAAGGGATTAAATGAGCTTGACTGCCTGGAAGCTAGTACCCTGCGCACTTTCTGAAGTATGTAACCAGACCTTTTGAGCGGAAGTGTAAAGTGTTGTATTCGACGGAGGTCCGACAAGGCGATTTCTCTCCGGTCGTTAGTGATTCTGAATATAACACAATCCCGACAAAAATTGCCTTAAGAATTAAGGAGGATGTCCTTTTCCCAGAGGGTAGCAATATTTTGTGGTTGTCTTTGAGCGGGAGCTATTTATAAGGAAGGGGGTGGAAAATCAATTTTAGCATTCACTCCCAAGGCAATTGTGCCTGCTTCGAAATGGGAATGATCGCCAAATTTTCTTTTTCTAATATTCACAAAAATTTTTTCCTGTGTCATAATTAACCGGATGATTACTGCCGATGTAGCTCAGTGGTAGAGCAGCTCATTCGTAATGAGCAGGTCAGGGGTTCGAATCCCCTCGTCGGCTGTATATAGTCTCAGTTCCACCTCGGCGACTAACTGCGTGATACAAGCCAATGGCGAGTCTTTTATCAAAAGAACGTATCGTTAGAGGTCCGGAATTCAACCGCTGGCTGGTTGTGCCTCCGTCTATTGCGGTTCACCTGTGCATTGGTTCCGTTTATGCCTGGAGTATATATAATCCCGCGTTAATTGAGGTGCTTGGGGTTGCCACTAGTTCGGCGGACGACTGGACTCTGCGTCAGGTAGTGTGGATATTCAGCGTCGCGATCGCATTCACCGGGCTTACGGCAGCGTTTGCCGGAAAATGGGTTGAGCAGGTGGGACCACGTATGGTCGGTGTGATGGCAGCGTGCTTCTGGGGTGGTGGCTACATGCTCAGCAGTCTCGGTGTCACTTTGCATCAACTGTGGCTGATTTATCTGGGTTACGGTGTAATCGGCGGTATCGGTCTGGGTTTTGGTTATGTTTCTCCGGTCAGCAATTTAATTCGCTGGTTTCCGGACCGGCGCGGCTTGGCTGCCGGAATGGCGATCATGGGTTTCGGTGGTGGGGCGATGATCGCGGTGCCGCTTAAGGAGTTTTTTCTCAAGTACTTTTACAAGGCGCCTCAATACCTGGGGACAGTCGACGCCGTCGATACGATCACTCATTCGGGCCGACGCTTTGCCGAAGTCGGCGGCCAACTCAAAGAGGTTGTCGTCGCGGGGGCTGTCGAGGCGGTACATGTGCTGGCACCTGGAACCGAAGTGGTCGGGGTGTATGTGGTTGGCACCGGTTCCGCCGGAGTCGCCCAGACTTTCCTTTTCTTCGGAGTAATCTATTTTCTTGTGATAATGATCTCGGCGTTTTTATATCGTGTCCCGGTTGCGGGGTATAAACCGCGAGGATGGGAGCCGCTGGCCGGCAAGGATTCTGGCAAGCGAATGATCAGTCAGAAAGATGTGCATATCGATCAGGCGTTAAAAACACCTCAGTTCTACCAGGTCTGGGCCGTACTGTGCCTTAACGTTACAGCCGGCATCGGGATTATCTCTGTCGCCAAGACAATGATGACCGAGATATTCAGTAACGCACTTCCGGATATTGTTGACGTCACCTTTGCCGCCACTTACGTTTTGATGATCGGCATGTTCAATATGCTGGGGCGAATCATGTGGGCAAGCGCCTCTGATAAGCTGGGGCGACGCAATACGTGTTCAATATTTTGCGTGGTCGGCCTTTTGTTGTATTTGTCCATTCCTGCGGCTGCCCATCAGGTGAATCTTAATCCTTCGATTTTCTGGCTGTTAATGTTTTACGCGGCGACGATGATAATTTTTACTTTCTACGGAGGTGTTTTCGCTACCGTTCCGGCATATCTTGCTGACCTGTTCGGTACTCGTTACGTCGGCGGCATATATGGACGTTTGCTGACCGCTTGGAGTGTCGCAGGCGTGCTCGGCCCCCTGGCGGTCACCTCGCTTAGAGATCGTTCGCTTATGGCCGAAATAAATCGCCTCGCCGAAATGGTATCCCCACAGGAATTCGCCAAGACTTTCGGAGCAGGAATCAGCGACCTCGAGATACTCGTGCAGAACAAAACTGTAACGCTTAAGAAACTCATGGATATTGCGCCTGAGGGGACGGTAGACCCGACGGCCTCCTTGTACAATTCGACGATGTATGTGATGGCAGCGTTATTAGCGATCGCTTTGATAAGCAATGTGCTGATAAAACCGGTCAACGAAAAACATCACATAAGGGACTGACGCTGGCTGGTTTTTCTTCCGGTTTGCGTTCCGACAGTCTCGCAGAAAAGCTGCTTGGGCTGGAAACGAACGCAGAGCGTGGCATCAGGGGAAGATTTTTGAGAAGTACTCCCTGAATTCGCTGCCGCTTAGGCTGGTTTGTTCAGAGAGTTTTTTAAGAGTCGCGGGAGTTTCGATGTCCTCGCGTTTTAACTTGATCATGTACTTCTGTGAAACTTCATAGGCCTCTGTGTTCTTGTCAACGTATCTTACTCTGATCTGGTTTGTTTTTTCATCTATAAGTTCCTGAAACGGAACCGCCCGCATTTTCCCCGTTCTTACGTAAACCAAAGCCCCGTCTCCCTTTCCGTCCAGCAGGTACTTGACGGCGCAGTATCCGAGCTTTCGCGTGTAATCGACGTCAAACGGAATCGGATTGGCCGAGCGCATTTCATAGCCGAGTCTCTTGTGCACCAGTTCCACTTCGACTCCTTTTTCGGAGAGTTTTTCGGCAAGAGTGTTTTTCAGAAGCTGACCGAAGTTAACGTCAACGTATCTTATTCTTCCCATGTTGTCCTTGTCCATAAGTCCCAAGTCAACAGGGTCTATCTTGTCAAGCATCCCTTCTGCGAGTATGGCCACTCCGTATTCTCTCCCCATGCTCATTCTTTTTATTATGGAGCCCTCAAGAATGGCTATGACATCATCAAGCGGCACTTTTTCCTCTTTGAAATCCTCGGGGATTATCGTTATCGTAGCCCCGGCGGACTGGCCGATTCCAAGGGCCAGATTGCCTGTCCTCCTGCCCATGGTTATAACCAGAAACCACCTGCACGTAGTTCTTGCCTCTTCCATTATGTAATTCATTATTTTCGCCCCGACGTCCCTTGCGGTCTCGAATCCGAAGGTGGATATATAGTCGGGTAGCGGGATGTTGTTATCTATGGTCTTGGGCAGGTGCGCTATTTTCAGTCTTCCCCCGAAGTGCTCGTAAAGCGTTTTCGCGAGAAACATTGTTCCGTCGCCGCCTATGGTTATCAGGTTGCCTATGCCCAGTTTTTCAATTGAGGAAACCGTGTTTTTAAAAGTTTGCTCAGTAGCAAGGGGGTTATGTCTTGATATTCCGATAATCGAGCCGCCGGTTGTATGAATCCTCGAAGTGTTCTGGATATCAAGATTCAGGACTTTCGAGGTGTCTCCCATGGATATCCACTTGAACCCGTCGAGAATTCCAATTACTTTTTTCCCCCTGTTTCTTGCCTCGATAGTGGCCGAGCTTATCACTCCGTTTATCCCCGGAGCGGGTCCTCCGGCCGCGATTATTCCCAGATTATCCATTGTTTCGCTAGTCATTTTCTCCGTACCACCCCGTTCCGTAACCTGCTTTGTGTTTTTTGCTTCGGTATCCCCGCGTGTAAAGAAAGCTTCCTCCGGCTATGGCTCCGCAGGCGAATCCTGACATGTGCGCCCACAGACCCTCGGTTCCCGCGTCACCAATATAGCCGATTCCTGTCAGAAACTGAATGGCAAACCAGAGAATTATGAAAAGATAAGCCCTTATGCGCACGAAGTGGACAAACACCAGGACTATGAAAAGCGTAAGGATTCTTGATCTTGGGAAAAAGAACATGTACGCGCCCAGGACTCCGGAAACCGCCCCGCTTGCTCCTATTACCGGAACTGCGGAGTGGGAGTTCAAAGCCACCTGGATGAATACGGCTACCAGCCCGCACACGAGATAGAAAAGCAGGTATCTGGCGTGGCCCAGCAGGTCTTCGATAGCGTTTCCGAATATGTAGAGAAAGATCAGGTTCCCTGCAAGGTGAAGCCAGTTTTCATGGATGAACATGGAACTGAAGTATTTTGCCGTTCTGCCAAGGAATCCGTAGGCCTCAAGGGCGGTTATCTTGCTTGGCACTATGCCGTGCGTCTGATAGAAAATCTCAAGCGCCTCCCCCGTAAGAAAAAGGGTATACGCAAAGACCAGCACGTTTACGGCGAGAAGAGCGTAATTCACATAGGGGACGATTTCGGTTTTTATTGTGCTTCTAATCGGTATCATTATCGTGACAATTATACTTAAGGCAGTTCCGGGAGTTAGGGTAAATTGCGAAAACGCCGCACAGATGTTCTGACAAGGGTAAGAAGTGACATGGAAAAGAGGTTCCGAGGGGCCACTTGCCTCCTGGTAAACGTCGGTGTGTTTGATTCTGTGTCAAGCGGCGACCTCGGGATTCCTGAGAACCTGTCTTCGCCGGAACTTCTTAAAGAGCTTGGTTCTCTTGGAGCCAGGGTTGTCTTTTACGGTTCCGGGGGCGGAGACTTCGCCTCGACAAGCGGGTTCGGGGAACTGATCGAAGAGAGCGGCCACCGCATGACTGCTGACCGCGCCTATGTTCTGGACAGGGTGGGGGAGGAGGACTGCGTACTTCTTGGCTCCGAGCTTGCCGACATTGATTTTTTTCTCTCCGGGGTTTTTTCCGTAGCGCCCGCCTCCGCTCCCCTTGACTTAAAGACGGTTTCTGACTACGTGTCGAACTTCGATGGAGAAGCGGTTTTTACGGAGCTTGGAAACCTGATCGTTAATTCAAAAAGGGGAGACTGGGAATAAGCTTTTATGAAAGAAACTACGCGACTCTCGATGCTTATAAGGAATCAGGGGCTTGCTCTTGGGTTTGATCTTGTAGGGATAAGCCCGGCCGAGAGTCATTACGGGGAAGCGGATCTGTTTGAGCGGTGGCTCGATCGAGGTTATGCGGGGGAGATGAACTATCTTGAGAGGGGGCTTCTTAAGAGAAAGGAAGTGGAAAGGGTTCTGCCCGGCGCCCGGTCGGTTGTTTCCTGCGCCGTTAACTACAATACGGAGAATCCACGCTCGACGGAAACTTCGGGCGGCGGCTGGATATCGAGGTACGCCTGGGGAGATGACTACCACGACGTAATGGGAGAAATGCTCGGCAGGATGGCCGACTACATAACGGGTCTTTTTTCCGAAGAAACCGGCGTCAGGGCTTACGTGGATACGGGGCCGGTTCTTGAGAAAGTGCACGCGAGCCGCTCGGGAATAGGGTGGGTGGGTAAAAACACCTGTCTTATAAACCAGAGGATCGGTTCCTGGCTTTTTCTTGGAGAGGTGATAACCGATATCGAGCTTGACTACGACTCGGCGGCCGAGGACCGCTGCGGTACCTGCACCAGGTGCATAGACGCCTGCCCCACCGATGCCATAGTGGAACCTTACGTGCTTGACGCCAGGAAATGCATTTCCTACCTCACGATAGAACTTAAAGGGAAAATACCGCTTGAACTGAGGGAAGGGGTGGAAAACAATGTTTTTGGATGCGACGTGTGTCAGGATGTGTGTCCGTGGAACCGCGATGCCCTTTTTACTCTCAAGGAAAGCTTCAGGCCGCGCCAGAAACTGCTCAGTCCCGATTTCAAATGGCTTCTCGAGCTTGACGGGGACGGTTTCCGGGATGTTTTCAGAAAGAGTCCGGTCAAGAGGGCCAAACGCAGGGGTTTCATGAGAAATGTGCTCGTGGCTGTTGGAAATTCGGGAAATAAGGAGTATATAAAATACGCAAGGAGCCTTCTGGGAGATGATGAGCCGATTGTGAGAGCTCACGCGGTCTGGGCGCTCTGGAGGCTGGGGGGAGAGGATTGCCGGGGTGAGCTTGAGAGGCTGCTTGAGACCGAGACTGACGGGGAAGTGCTGGAAGAGATTCACCATGCTGTTGGTTCCCCGCGAAACTGAGGTTTATTTCTCATGAGTAATGAAAAAGACGAAATAATAAAAGCGAACAGGAAATTCTACGACGCCCGTAATCGCTACGATATTGAACTCATAGAGCAGGTCTGGTTTACCGATCGCAGGGCAAAATGCGTTCACGCCGGCTGGCCGATAATTCTCGGATGGGAAGCAATCAGGGAGAGCTGGAAGACTATTTTCGAGACGGGTGGATTTGACCGTGTTGATATTTCGAATTTCTTTGTTGATGTGAAGGAAAATTCGGCCTGGCTTAACTGCGTCGAGAGGGCTACTTACTCAATAGACGATCGCAGGGTTGTGGTGCTGGCCCAGGCGACCAACATATTCGAGCTTGCTGATGGAGAGTGGAAAGTGGCGCTTCACCACGCTTCCCTGATGCCTATTCCTCGCAAGGAGATTGATTACGAGAGTCTTCAGTAAGGAGTCTGAGCTTCTCCCCGATTAAGTAGACCAGCTGGCGGGAACCTTCTCCCGTAACCGCAGATATGCTGAAAGTCTCGATATCCCTTTGCTTAAGCCGTTTTGCTGTCTCTTCGTCTCTGTCCCTGGCTTCGGCAATATCGATTTTATTGAGAACGACCAGCTGGGGCTTTTCGGCGAGCTTCGTTGAGTACTCCCTTAGCTCCGAGTTGATCTTGTCAAAATCTTCTACGGGATCCCTCCCCGAAATCGGGTCAAGATCAAGCATGTGAACCAGAAGACGGGTTCTCTCCACGTGTTTTAGAAACTGAATGCCCAGCCCAAGTCCCTTGTGTGCTCCCTCGATGATCCCGGGGATGTCCGCGATTACGAAAGACTGGTGGTCTCCATAGCCTACTACCCCGAGATTGGGAACGAGAGTGGTGAAAGGATAGCCTGAGATTTTGGGTCTTGCGGCCGAGATTTTCGATATCAGGGTTGATTTCCCCGCGTTTGGAAACCCGAGGATGCCGACGTCGGCAAGCACTTTGAGCTCGAGTTTTATTTCTCTTCTGACTCCCGGCCACCCGCTCTCCACTTGTCTCGGCGCCCGGTTAGTCGGCGATACGAACCTTGAGTTTCCCCTGCCTCCGCCTCCTCCCTTGGCTACGGTAAAGCTCTCGCCGTCCTCG
Organism: Thermodesulfobacteriota bacterium; assembly: GCA_965208155.1. Lineage (GTDB taxonomy): Bacteria > Desulfobacterota_D > UBA1144 > Nemesobacterales > Nemesobacteraceae > Nemesobacter. The sequence goes on along the minus strand of OZ242322.1, from coordinate 367,237 downwards.
ACTAGGTCAGCAAGCGTCTCCCCATCTTCAAAGGAAGTTATCACGGTTCCTGGGGGAACGGGAATAATTAGGTCGGAACCCGATTTTCCATGCTGGTCCTTACCCTTTCCGGGCTGCCCGTTTTGGGCTCTGTATTCTTTTTTGTACCTGTAGTCAAGAAGGGAGGACATGTTCGCGTCCGTGATTACCACAACGTCTCCCCCTTTGCCGCCGTCGCCGCCGTTTGGGCCTCCCTTGGGGACGAACTTCTCTCTTCTGAAGCTGATGCATCCGTCGCCGCCGTTACCTGATATAACGGTTATTTTCGCCTCGTCTATAAACTGCATTTTGGTTTGGGCGGGTGAGAATCATCTCGCCGGGGCTTCGGTCTTGCGGATGGTATGGGGTTTTTCGGACGACCCCCTCCGGGACAAAGCCCTAGATCTGTTTTTGATGCTCCGCTATGTCCTTTTTTACGTTTCCCGTTATACCTTCCCAGTATTTCCACCAGTAGGAATCCGGTTCGTGGTTTGTCTTCTGCTGCTCGGCCCAGATGAGAACCTGCATGTGATCCCCGTGGTAGAGCACCAGTTTCTTCGCGGCGCTGGCAACCTCTTCGTCGTTTATCGGAAGCTTGTTGAGCTCCCCGTCAAATATGGTTTTTATCTCCTTTATATAGGGCGCCGCGGCACTTGAAATCTCTTTGATTTTCTCAGCCGGGGTCGCGACATCTCCCGGAAAAGATTCCTTTACGTTTTTCATGAGGTCTACGAAGTCAAGAATATTATCAAGAGAGTCCTGAGCCTTTTTCACTTCCTTAAGACATCCCGTGAGTTCTTTTACATTTAAGTTTAAAGACATTAACCCGCCTCCTTTGGTTGCGATCATGCCCCGTGCGGGGGCAGTTCAGATTCTAACACATAATTGGTTATTTTACCCTGTATACAAGGAGTCCGGGCTTGTTTTTCATGTAGGCGGCAAGCTCCTCGTCAAGCACTTCTCCGTGTACCGTGGAAGCGTGACGCAGGTAAACCACGCCGTCCTTTCTAACGGCTATTCCCGTGTGAGAGACATCAAGACCGTCTTTATCGGAGTAGATCCCGATGTAGTCCCCCGTTTTTATCTTCTGGAGAACCAGCGGGCTTAATTCCTCAGAGGGAACGTGGCTTACGTCCCTTTTTACTGTCGCTAGTCCCGGAAGCCAGGAAGAGCCGTCTGTTTTTCTGTTCAGTTCCTTGGCCACGGTTGCCGTTGCGTCGCCCCCGACTTCCCGGGTTACATCACGGGCGTTTTTACCGTCTCCGCTCACCCAGTCGGAGAAAAAATGTCTCCTGTTCTCCCACCGCACAGCGCCGTCTTTGTATCTTGTTCTCACAAGCTTTTCCTTGAATTCCCCGAGGTTTCCCGAACCCCTGAGCGATTCCACGTAGTCGATATAGGTAAAGCAGTCAACCCCCGAGAGGTCCACTGTAAGCTGCTCCGCCTCGCCGCTTCCTCCCCCCAGGGTATTTCCCGCGTATGGAGTTCCGAGAAACTTCTCCGAGAGAAATTCTATTCTGGCGGCGGAACCGTCTTTTAAGGCGGCCCGTTCCATGAGGGTTTCTATTTCCTGCTGCGTCCAGTCCCCGAGAATCACCCTTTCTGAGTGTGCGGTCGAGAAGTCTTTTCCGAAGATTGTGAGCAGAAACTTGGCCGCGATGACTATGACGACCAGAAGAAAGAGATTTTTTATTATCCTTTTCATGATTCTACCCCGGCGACCCGATATTTATTCCTGCAAGGAGAAAAAGACCGTCCCCGAGCAGGTAAAGCATGGCCGAGAGGGAAAGAAAGGGTCCGTAAGCTATAGCGTATCCCGGATCCTTCCTGCGCAGTATTATAACCGAGAGTCCGATCAGGGTTCCGAGGATGGAACTCAGAAATATTACGACCAGCACCCCCCACATTCCGAAAAAAGCTCCCAGCATCGCGACAAGCTTTACGTCGCCCATTCCCATCCCTTCTTTTTTTCTCAGATTCCTGTATACAGTCGCGATTAATAAAAAGGTTCCTCCCCCGAGCAGCGCTCCCCCTATTGAATTAAAAATGGCGATACTCGCTGTCGCGGGCAGAAAGCCCGCAAGGCCGGAGGAGAAAACCGCCTCGGCCGCGACTCCCCAGTCGGTTCTCATCGCGTTTAGCGCAACCCCGGCCGCTATTCCGGGAAGCGTTATCATGTCGGGAATAATGAGGTGTCTTATGTCTATCAGGGTTATGACCACAAGCCCGGTGCAGAGCGCCAGATAGAAAAGCAGTTCCAGTGAGATTCCGAACTCCCTGTAGAGAAAGACCGCCAGCACTGCGCAGAGAAGTTCCACAAGCGGATACTCAGCCGATATCCGCTCTTCGCAGTGGGCGCACCTGCCCCCGAGGAGCAGCCAGCTCAGAAGCGGAATGTTGTGGCGGGCCCTGATTGGGGTTTCGCAGCTTGTGCAGCGGGAACGGGGAGAGACTATGGAGACCCCGGCTGGAATTCTCCTTATGCAGACGTTTGCGAAGCTTCCAAGTGCTGCTCCCAGAATGAAAAACCATATTTCGGGAATGATGCTATAAAAAAAGAAAGAAGAACTTTCCAAGGCGACTCCTGTCCCAGTTGCGGCTTTCGTTAAGCATTTCTTTTCTGCAGTTCCGAAAGCGCCAGGTCAAAATGTCTCCTGCAGAGCTTGATGAATTTTCTGTTTTTCCCCAGGTGTTCTTTTATCGCGTGAAGAGAAGCTCTGTTGCATACGAGCTTTACGTCCGCTCCGTTTCTGCCCTCAAGCTTTTCCGCAAGCGCGGTGAGCCTTACGTCGGTTCCGAGAGGTTTTTTCCGGGTGTGGATTTTCAGGATCTCGAGAATTTCCTGTTTTGACGGAGTCGGAATCCCGACTATCAGATCGAATCTTCCCGGTCTCAGAAGCGCCGGTTCTATCATGTCAATCCTGTTTGTCGCGGCAAGCACCAGAACATCCGGAAGTTCCTCAACCCCGTCAATTTCGGCAAGCAGCTGGCTTACCACCCTTTCGCTCACGCGGGTCGAGTTGGATTGGGAGCGCCTGGGGCAAAGAGCGTCAAGTTCGTCGAAAAACACTATGCAGGGAGAAACCTGCTTTGCCTTTTTGAAAACTTCCCTTACGGCGCGCTCCGATTCGCCGACATACTTGGAGAGAAGTTCCGCTCCCTTTATGGAAATGAAGTTGAGTTCCGTTCTGTTGGCAAGAGCTTTTGCGAGAAGGGTTTTTCCCGTTCCCGGAGGGCCGTGAAGCAGTATTCCCTTGGGTGACTTTACGTCCAGGGCCTCGTAGAAGTTCCTGTGCTTCATGGGCCATATGACGGATTCAATCAGGTCGTCTTTTACGTTCCGAAGACCTCCGACGTCATCCCAGGAGGTTTTCGGAATCTCAGCCACTATCTCCCTTATTGCGGAGGGATGGATATTTCGAAGCGCCTCAAGGAAGTCTTCCATGGTGACTTCGACAAGAAAGCTCCCCGCGGCGTTGGAAACGAAGTCCTGCTCAATGTCCGGCAGAATGTTTGTAAGAGAATTTATGGCCGCTTCCCTGCAGAGATTCTCTATGTCGGCTCCCACGTAGCCGCTTGAGAGCTCGGAGAGTCTCTGAATATCCACGTCGTTTGAAAGCGGCATGCTTCTTGAGTGGACCTGGAATATCTCCAGGCGGGCCTTGGTGTCGGGAACCGAAAGGTGGATTTCCCTGTCGAACCTGCCCGGGCGTCGAAGCGCGGGGTCGATCGTGTCCGGAAGGTTGGTCGCTCCGATAACGGTAACGTTTCCTCTGTGCGTGAGACCGTCCATGAGAGATAGAAGCTGGGCCACCACTCTTTTTTCAACGTCTCCCGTAACCTTGTCTCGGCGGGGAGCTATCGCGTCCAGTTCATCCAGAAATATTATGGATGGCTGGTTCTTGGTCGCATTCTCAAATATCTGGCGCAGCTTGGCTTCACTCTCCCCGTAGAACCTGTGAATTACCTCGGGGCCGTTTATTACCTGGAAATTTGAATCCGTTTCAAACGCTATGGCTTTTGCAAGCAGGGTTTTTCCGCTTCCCGGGGGGCCTGTGAGAAGTATTCCTCTGGGCGGCTTGACCCCGAGCTTTTCAAAAAGCGAGGGGAAGCGTATTGGAAGTTCGAGAATCTCTTTTATCCTTTTTATCTGGCTTGAAAGTCCCCCTATATCGGTATACGAGACCCTTTCTGTGTCCACCTTGGTTTTCGGCCGGTGTATCACGTCCATGCGGGTTTTCTGACTTATGACAACCGAGTGCTCGGGCATCGTGGTAAGCACGTCGAAATCTTCGGTCTTGGCGGCAGACACTCTCACAGACACTTTGTCTCCGACCGTTACGGCGAGCCCTTCGAGTCTGTTGCAGAGATGCTTGCTTTTGCCCGGGTCGTAGAGAAACGCCTTGTTTCTCGGACACAGGGTTATCCTGCTTGCCTTCTCAAGGTCGGCTTTCGTCACTATTACTATGTCATCAAGCTCAACCCCCGCATTCTCTCTGGTTACGGTGTCTATTTCTATTACGGACTCCGTTTCCAGTTCTTCGGTGTCAAGTGGCAGGGCTCTTGCGACGGTTTTCCTCCTTCCGTCTATCTGTACCAGGTCCCAGGACGTAAGGCCCAGCTCCTGCATGTCCATGGGGCTTATCCTGGCGTAACCCTTGCCCGAGTCCCTGGAGTGGATTTCCGATATTTTAAGCGATATCATAAGTCAGTACCTTTCAAAAAAGATATTAACGCTTAAAATTTTATGGTCAAGAAAGCGCCTGCGGGAAACGGGGAAGCGGCTTTTTCCGGAGAAAAACAGTTGGCAAGTCAAGTGCAGCTTAAACATCTGAGCCTCAGGAACTACAGGAATTACGAAAACCTCTCCCTTCCGTTCTATACTGGACTGAACGTCATCCACGGACGAAACGCCCAAGGGAAGACCAACCTCCTTGAGGCCATCTATCTTGTATGCGGGATGCGGCCTTTTTCAAGAGCGAAAAACTCCGAGCTCGTGCGCTTCGGCTGCGAAGCCTCTCTTGTCAAGGGGGAGATTCTGTCCGGAAACGGTCTTAACGAAGTGCACATAACCGTGAAAAAAGAGGGTCGCCACACGCGACTTAACTCAAAGACCGTGCGGAGCATAAGCCAGCATTTCGGTCGCTTCAAGGTCGTTTTGTTCCTTCCCTCGGACATAGAGATAGTGAAGGGCGGGCCTCAGGCAAGAAGAAATTATCTTGATTCTGTCGTAAGCGCCATCCACCCGGCCCACATAAAGCAGCTTCGCGACTACCACAGGGCAGTAAGCCAGAGAAATCACATGTTCGGATTAAAGGAGAAAGTGTCTTTGCTTTCAGTGGAGCTGTGGGATGAGCAGATAGCCAGAATCGGAGCTGACATCGTGGGCAGGCGCGTTGAGATGATAAAAAGCTTTAACCGCAAGCTCGCCGAGGTTTACGGAGAGCACGGGGAATCGGACACGTCGGCGCTTGTGAGCTACGGGTTTTCTTTTGAACGCAGGGAGGATATCGCAGAGGCGATAAGGGAGGCGCTTTCCAAGAACTTTGCTTCTGACAGAAAAAGGGGCCACACGACCGTCGGTCCCCACAGGGATCGGGTCGGTTTCCTGCTTAACGGGCAGGACGCTTCGCGCTTTGCCTCGCAGGGACAGTCAAAAAACCTGGTTCTGGCCCTTAAGGCCTCCGAGATAAGGCTTTTTAAGGAACACACGGGGACTAACCCCATACTTCTTCTCGATGACATAACGAGCGAACTTGATATAAAACGCAGGAGTTTCCTTTTCAAGACTCTCTCGGAGTTTACCGGGCAGGTGTTCGTTACCTCGACCGATAAGAACGAGATACCCCGTCGGGGAGAATTCCACTCGTTTCTAGTTGACTCAGGACGGGTGAAAGCCGGTGCGTGAGGGATGCCTTTGTCTGCGGAAATTGTTTTTACGGCATTGCCAAAAATATCTGAAGAGGAAAAATTATCGTGGTTCAGCGAACCGTCGGGCTCAAAGGGTCTGGTTCTAGTTGAAAGGAGGCAGGGAAATGACTAGATTTACACTGTTTTTAATAGCGGCCTTAGTAGCTGTTATGCCGACGCTGGCGGCTGCGGGTGATTGCAGCACGGTTGAAAATAACAATATCGCGATTCACGCTGTGCCGGAACTTGTTCACCAGAAAGTTACGTTTGACGTAGCGGCGTCGCATACCCCTTTTGATGAAAAGTACTCGGATATTGACAATATCAGCGTGTTTACCGGGGGAGCGGGCTTCAAGGTGGCGGGAGTCAAGCTGGGCATAGGTGTCAGTCACTACACAAACGGGGCCTCTTACCCGGTAAAGGGCGGAGACCGTTGCGTGGGCAATACCGCGCTGGCCGTGGCGGGTTTTGTTGACTTGGGAGAGAGCGCAAGGCTTAAGCTTGGGGTTGCCAGAAGCAGCGACATAATAGACTCGCTGTCAATCGACAATACTACTTTTCACGCAGGTTTAAGTTTTGGATTCTGAAAATGGAACAAACGCAGGAGGACATAACTAAATGGACTTGAAGATCATTGACGTTAATTTCTTTATGACAGAGACGATAGCGTCTTACCTTATCGAGACCGGCGAAGGACCGATGCTGATAGAGACCGGTCCGGACACGTCGTTTGAGAATCTTAAAAGAGGTCTTTCGGACCTTGGCTACGCGCCCTCTGACGTAAAACACGTGTTCGTGACCCACATTCATCTTGACCACTCGGGTGCCGCCTGGCATTTCGCCGAGGCGGGGTCCACCATATACGTTCACCCGGTGGGAGCTCCGCACATTGTTGATCCCGGGAAACTCATGAAGTCCGCCGCAAGGATATACGGGGACAAGATGGATGAGCTCTGGGGCGAGGTAAGGGGGATGGATCAAAGCAGCGTGGTTGCCATCGAAGACGGCCAGGTCATCAACATAGGAGGTGTTGAAGTAAGAGTTGTCGAGACAGCCGGACATGCAGGGCATCATCACTGCTACCTGATTGAGAATGCCCTTTTTGCAGGTGATACGGCGGGATGCATGATGGCAGGCGGTCCCATGGTTCCCGCGACTCCTCCTCCCGAGATACACCTTGAGAAGTGGAATGCTTCTATTGAGAAAATGAGAGAAATATCCCCCGACATACTTTATCTCACCCATTTCGGCGGATACACGGATGTTGGGTCTGTGCTTGATTCTGCCGGGGAGAAACTCGCGGAGTGGACCGAGTGGGTCGGCGAGAGAGTATCGGCCGGAAAGAGTGACGAGGAAATAACCGAGGAGTTCGGGGCTTGCTTCAGGGAGATATTCGAGCGCGAAGGGGTAAGCGAGGAAATTTACCGCAAGTACGATCTCATGGCTCCTTACCACATGAACGCCGCCGGCCTTATAAGGTACTGGAAGAAGTACAGGGCTTCTGCTTCCTGAGTTTTTCCGCCGGGACAGCGTTTTGTTTTCTTCGGGTTCTGTTATTATAATTACTCGCTTTTCGATCGGGGTGTGGCGCAGCTGGGAGCGCGCAGCATTTGGGATGCTGAGGTCGGAGGTTCGAGCCCTCTCACCCCGACCATTTTTTGCGATTCTACGCATGTTCGGGTTTTCCGCGCCCGTAGCTCAGCCAGGATAGAGCAACGGACTTCTAATCCGTAGGTCAGAGGTTCGAATCCTCTCGGGCGCGCACTTCAATTCCAGCCGGGAAACACTTAGAGCTTCGGGATGTTTTACATGCTTGCTCACCTCTGTTTTTTCGAAAATCCTTTTCCTTTCTCGGTTTCTGTTTGATGACCGGATAACTGGAGCAAGTATAAATGCCGAAGGTTAACAACCTCGAGAAATCACCTGGAAAGGGGAAGCATGGACGGGATTTTCGCATCCTTGACGACGGTACCGAATTCATAACAGAGGGGAATTTCTATGCGGATGTGCTTTCAGTGCGGGAATTTTTTGCAGAAATGCCTGAAGTTTGTTATCCGATCTGTATGCGCTCAGGCTCAAGTGTCATCTCTGCCGTCTTCTTTGGGGTTTTCGTTGTTGCTGAGGACATAGAGGAAGAGGGAAGCGACGGGGGAGGGGGTTGTTCGGTTGTTTCCGCAACGGAAGGGAGAAGCGGATCGATGAGCGTGGTGTTCAATCTGTTTTTGATCATTTCCTGCATGCTGGCTGTTTGTCGTGAAAGACGTCGGGGGCTATGTTCGGGGAAGAATACACCTGGTAATTGCTGACCCACCCCTGCATATCAGACCGTTTGCAGTTTGCCTTCTGTGAGAAATCCGTGCTATGCCTGAGGGTTTTGCCACAGCATGCGAAGAGGTATGGCCCACATTCTGTCGCCATACCTAAGACAGGTATCACCGTCGTAAAGCACCGCCCCGCAAACAAAACGGCTGCCCACAGTTTCTTCAAGCTTATGAAGGCCGCGGAAATCCGCCTTTGTCACAGTACCTGACGCCTTGACCTCTATGCCTGCTACCGCTAAAGCTCCGCGCTCAATAACGATGTCCACCTCAGCGCCTTTCCTGTCACGATAGTGATAGAATGACAAATGGGCGTCATGCCAGCTTGCCTGGCGACGCATCTCCTGCAGGACGAATGTTTCCAGAAGCTGACCAAGCAAGGGTCGGTTCTGCATCAGTCCATCGGCATCTACTCCCAGCAGGGCGCACGCGAGTCCCGTATCGCACATATGAAGTTTCGGGGTTTTGACGAGACGGCGGTTGAGATTGCTGTACCATGGGGGTATTCGTTCAAGCAGAAAAGCCATTTCAAGCAGTTTTATGTAGCTTTTCACGGTATGTCTGCTTAGCTCAAAAGATGAGGTTATATCGGATATGTTGAACAGGCCTGCGGTTCGCGTTGCGGCGATGGCAAGCAGTCGCGGTAACGTTTCAAGCGTGCTGATCCTTGCAAAGCCGCTTACGTCTTTTAGCAATTGAGTCATTATGTAGCTGTCGTACCAGCCGAAGCGGCGTTGACCAGGCGGCAGCGCGAGCGCGGAAGGATATCCTCCCGCCGATATCCGTCCGCCGAGTTCCATGCCCAGTCGTCTGGTCTGACAAACCTTGAATCCGTTTTCAAACAGAGTGTCGAGAAAGCCGGGTGGCGGCTGGTTTTCCAGCTCGCACTGTGCCAGAGGATGCAGGCGAATCATCAGCATACGGCCCGAGAGCGAATCTGAGAGCCCTGGAACCTGCAGCACGTTAGCTGAACCGGTCAGGAGAAAGCGCCCCGGCACACGGTTGCGGTCCACTTCTATTTTAAGAGCCTCGAACAACTCGGGCACTTTCTGGACTTCATCCAGAATAACGCGTTGCGGAAGAGTAGAGGCGAAACCCACGGGATCGTTTTTTGCGAATTCGCGTGGTCCTTTATTGTCAAAGCTGATATATGCGTACTCGCCGGATTTATCATCAGTCGGACTTCCTGTCCCGTATTTGCGTTTTGTCGAGTCCTTATTCCATGAAAGATTTCCGGGTGCGCATACAGTTTGTGCCAGAGTGGTCTTGCCGCACTGGCGAGGACCGTGAATAAGAACGACCGGTGAATCCTCCAGCGCGTCTGTGAGACGTTGCTCTATATAGCGTGGATAAAGACCAATATCGGGCATAAATCCATTATAAGTTCTTCCGGGGCTTATTGCAAGTTCAGAATGGCATGAACTGGAAGTTCAAGGTGGTGCTAATTGGAAGTTTTTATAATTACAATTTAGATTTTTATCTGGGATTGGAGGGTAAAACAATAAAAAGAACTAAAATTTCAAGTGGGGCTGATTGGAAGTTTAGGATGGGGCTGATTGGAAGTTTAGGATGGGGCTGATTGGAAGTTTAGTTAGCTTGGCAAAACCGACCACAGGATGAACACGTAAAAGCTTATGTCTTACGTATCGGTTTCAGATCCTCATAACAGCGCCGCCCCCAGAAAAAGGTAGAAGGCGGTACCGAATATGTCGTTGAACGTAACAAGAAACGGTCCCGATGATACCGCCGGGTCCATTTTCAGCCTGTTTAGAACCAGAGGGCCCGCGACGCCGAGAAACGAAGTTGTAAGCGTGGCTCCGACAATCCCCGCGAATATTACGAGGAACAGCCTTAGGAAATCGGTATCCGCGGTATTCAGCAGAAGCCCGATCAGGGAGCCCAGAAGACCGCTTATGATCCCGAGTGCCAGTCCCACCTTAAGTTCCGCCAGAAAGAGGTCTTTTATCTGGTCTTTTACGAAATCACCGGTGGCCAGAACCCTGACAGTGATGGTGTTTGTCTGAACTCCGACGTTTCCTCCCGTGGCCATGACCAGGGGAAGCAGTGCGGCGAGTATGATGAAATTCTCAAGCGTGGTCTTAAACTTCTGCATTATTATAAATGCCACAAGAAGCTCGCCCGCGAGAGCGAGCATTATCCAGGGGGCTCTCAGCCTCACGTTATCGTATATGGACGTGTGTATCGGGTGCAGCCCCTCGCCACTTATGCCGCCGAGCTTGTATATGTCTTCTCCTGCCTCTTCGGATATGACGTCGAGTATGTCGTCGGCGGTTATCCTGCCGAGCAGCACTCCCGAATCGTCTACCACGGGAAGCGACACTTCATCGTATTTTCTGAAGATCTTGGCCACTTCCTCCTGATCCATGTCCGGAGTGACTGTGATCTCGACCGGGTCCATTATGGTCCAGAGGGGAGAATCAGGCGCCGCTGTTGAGAGCTTAAGCGGGAACACCCTTCCGACGAGTCTCCCAGTTTCGTTCACCACGTAGACCATGTGCAGGTCCTCTACATTGTCTTCGTCTTCTTCCTCGATCTGTCTTATGAGCTCAACGGTTTCTCTCGAGGTGGCGTCGTGCGGACTTTTAAGAACCTCGGTCTGCATGATTCCGCCCGCGGAATCTTGCGGATACTCAAGAAGCGGCGTCACCTCCTCGCGTTCTTCCGGATCCATGGTTTCGAGAACCTTTTTCGCCACATCTTCCGGCAGCTCTCCCAGGAAGTCGGCGGCGTCGTCCGATTCCATTTCTTCGGCCATCGCGGTGAGGGAAGTCTCCCGTATGAGCTTCAGTATGCTTACGCGTTCTTCGGGGTTAAGCTGGAAATAGACCTCGGAGGCTACTTCCGCGTCGAGAGCTTCAAGGATGAGATGCTTTTTTTTCTGCGGGAAAGCCTGTATCAGAGATGCTATCTCGGAGGGGTGCATGGACTGGGTTATGCTTCTAACGGCATCCCAGTTCCCCTTTTTAACGGCTCTGTCTATCTTCTTTACAGTTTTTTTGACGTTAACCGACATCGCAATTACTCTCGGTTTCGTATTTTTTTAAGAGGTGTGCTAAGACACTGCCCCTTTTCTGAAAAGATTAGAATACAGTTTTCGGTATCGATTACTACAAAAAATATCTTCCACAGTTTTTTATTGCTGAGGCTTTTCTGGGCTTGGAATAGAGTCAGCAGCTTGCTTCCCAGCTTTCCAGAGCGAAACAGATGTTTGCGAAGCTGTAATCACTTTTAAGCTGCGGGCCGTCGATGTTCACCCATTCTCATAAAGGCGTAGCGGTAGGAAGTCATCCATTCGCCCGCTTTGTGGGTATGATCTCCCATGACTCTTGTGGGGCGTGATCATCGGGAAGCGAGATCTGATCGGCAAGCGATATCTCGCAGAAGAACCAGAAAAAAAGCCGCAGCCAAGGCGACACTTTCCGCCTTGGCTGCGGCCCAGAACAAAATCTTTTCAATCCGGCACTCCGTTACTTCTTTTTGCGTCTGCCGGTTTTTTTCGCGATAAGCTTCTTCAGTTCCCTGCGGTCGGGGTTAAGCAGCTCTTTTACATAATCGACGTTTGTCTTGGTCACTATTATATGACCGACTTCGGTGTTAACCGATTCGTAAATCCCGAGTTTCATCATCCCCTTGGTCTGCATGAGGTTGTCTTCCGTGGGGCTTACGTAGTGCACGAAATCCGTCCTGTAGCGGTGAATCAAGAACAGGTGAAGCAGGGTAGCAAGACGTTTCCGGCGAAGTGAGGGATCAAAATTGTTCTCGTCCCTTACAGTCAGTATCTTCTCTCCCTTTCTGTCCTGCAGTATCTCGAATATGACATCCCCCACCTTATCGCCGTTGCTGTTGAGGATGTTAAGCTCAAGCACGAAAGTTCCCACGGTGTGGGGCTTTAGTTCAACGGTGAATGTGTCTTCGATCTTGTAGTGCTTTGTCCAGGCCTCGAGCCACTCTTCGAGAAGCTTGATGGAAACCTCCGTCTGGACCAGGTGCTGGAACTGTGTCGACCCCTTGCCCATGGCCTTGGTGGTTGCGGTTCTTCCGGAACTTGCCACAAGCGCTCCGTCCATGCGGGGTCCCCCGACGTGGGTCTGCGGAGTCTTGTAAGGCGAATCTATGAGCCTCAGCCTTCTCTGCACGCGCGCCAGGGCGAGCATGCCGTCTTCCATAAGTGCGGTTGCGAACTCTTCGGCGGCCATGCCGTCGATCTGGTGGCCTCCGTAGGTTATGAAATCGAACACGAAGCCGAGCTTCCCTATTTCCTCTGGGAAATTTTTCATTTCCTCATCGGTCATTCCCGTCGTGTCCCAGTTAAAGGAAGGAGAGAGGTTGTAGGCAAGCATCTTGTTTGGAAAAACTTCATGGATGGCCTCTGCGAACTGCCTTGCGTCTTCAAGGTCTGCCGTCTTGGTTTCCATCCAGAGCAGGTCGGCGAAGGGCGCTACTGCAAGGGACTTGGCAATTGCGTATTCAATCCCGCCTTTCACCTGGGAGTATCCCTCAGGCGTTCTTGAGATCTCGGGGTCCCATATGTAGTCGATTCCCAGGGAATCGGCTTTTGCCATTGCGTCTTTCGTTGAAGCGGTTTTGGCAAACTCCCTCCACTGCTCGACGGTCATGTCGAACTCAATGCCCTGCTCGATGTTAAACTGCATGAGCGTCTCTATTGTTTCGCCGAAGGTGCTGAGGCCTGATTCCTCTTCCCATATCTCGACGAACTTGGTGACCACGGAATCAAGAGCGGTCTCAAGATACTGGGTGTCCCCTTTCATTGCCTCTATGTTTTCGTCTATAAACGACGCTATGCAGGTTTCCTCAAGCCACTTGTCCGTTTCCGCGTAGGTTTCTTTGCTTATCTTGTAGAGCTTGTGTCCGTTTATCTCCTTTACGCCTTTTTCGTTAATCCTTTTTAGAATCGTGAGATAGGCGTTTTTGTAACTTGGGATATTGAGCTTGGTCGCTCCCAGAATAAACGGCTGGTCCCGCTCATCCCCGTTTCCGTCAAGAAGGGTGGCGGCTTCGGCGTCAGTCCTTGAAACTATTATCCCCGGCACTTCCATGATATCTAGCTGGAACCGGGCGGCGTTAAGTCTCTTTATCTGCTCGTCAGAAGGCACGAGAACCTTTCCGCCCTGGTGACCGCATTTTTTGGTTCCGGGCTTCTGATCCTCTATGTGACAACCGGTAACGCCCACCTCGACGAACCTTCTGATAAGGTTTCTCACGTGGGCGTCTCCGCCGTGTCCCGTGTCCGCGTCGGCGATTATGAATGGGCTGTAGTCAATCTCGGGCGTCTGCTGCCTTTCCTTCTCGGTCATCCTTGAGCGGTTGTATCTCTGGTTCTTGTCCGCGGCGAGAAGCGCCCTCACTATGGGGGCTGCCTCGTCCGGCACCTGGCTAAGCGGATAGCTCGCAAGGTCAGCTCCCTGGTCCTCGCCAATCGATCCCTTTGCCGACGTGGCCCATCCGCCGAGATATATGCCCTCTATCCCCTTTCTTTTCATCATGACCGCCTGGCCTGGCGAATAGGGGCCGAAGGACGTTATCTGTTTTCGCTCGGCGAAAAGCTCGCGGAGTCTCTTGTAGAACGCCTCCGCCGCGTTTTTCGCGATCGAATAATCCCTTCTTATGGTTCCTCTCTGCTCCACCACCTGGCGGGGTGAGTAAAGACGGGTTATTTCCCGAAAGCGCGCGCTTGAGAAATACCTTTTCGTCTTTCTTATCTCAGCTTCTAACTGGCTCATGGATATGTTCTCCTGAAAATAAAAAAAGGTTGTTTTTTGCGGAACCTAGACTACAAAATCCAGGTTCTCGGTGATTCTCCTGTCATTGCCCGCGAACTCCGTCATGTAGAGTTCGATTCTCTGCGAGGCTAAGTCGTGGTCGTGGTTATTCAGATTTATGTTGAGCAGGTCTATGTACCACGGCACCTTGACATCGTCAAGAACGTAGGCTCTCACTATCTGCTTCGCTATCGGAAGGGTGGTGGGTTTCGAGATGTCGTGGACGTCCCTGTCGCTTGCCGCCTGGAGCTTTGCGTACTCTTCCTCAACAAGCCTCTCGAAGACCTCGACGGTGAACGTGTCCCCGGCCTTAAGCCCGGTCTCGGGATCGTCCTCGGTGAGCTTCGCTCCCTTGTGGACCCACTCCCAGAGTATACTGAGCCTTATCTCCCCGGTCGCGGCGTCCTCCATCAGGTAGAGGATGTCGTCGTTTCCGAAGAAATCGGCGGGTTTAAGCGCCGCGGCCTGGAATCCCTGGCCAAACGCGTTTCCGTACTGAAGACCGACGCTGAGCAGGTTGCGGGCTCCCCTTATGGTTCTCGGGGCGGGCTCAAGAAGTATGAGGCCGTCTGCGTCTTCCCTGGTATATGTGAGGGGAGGGAACTCTCTTCCGAGCTGGTTCTCCTCACCGGCCTTTTCCCATACGGGTCTTATTATGTGAACCATCTTCCAGTGGGCGACCCACTTGCCGCTTGCCCCTTCCTGCTGCTCCCTTACGGCCCCGGCGTAGGCCTTCTCCATGCTGCTCTCTACCCCTTCCTTCGACCCCACAGGTATGTTCGGTTCCATGCCTCCCTGCCAGAGCGCGAAGTTGCCGTTTACGTCAGGGGTGTTTACAGCCCTTCTCACTCGGTCCTCGTAGTTTCTCATGTATCCGTACGTCATGGTAATAGACTCTATGTTCGGGTTAATGAAATCCCCGTCCCACGCCATGGCGTCTGAGACGCTGTTTATGTAATCCCACCTGCCGGTGTTAAACCCGGCGAAGTGCTTGCCGAGAACTGCCCTTATCTCCATGATCTGGAACGTTTCCTCGAGCTGCTCTATGAGCACGTATACCTTTATTGAGCCTTCGGGAAGTCCGACGTGGTCCTCAAGGGCGGTCAGCATCTCGTTCCAGAGCGCCGCTTCCTCGGCGGTCTGGATCTTCGGCAGGTAAAGGACTATCGATGAGTTTCTTTTCGCAAGTTCCCTGTAGTTGTTGACTACAAACAGCGTCATGTCGACCACGGAAGCAGAAAGTGCCACGCCGTCAGCGTCGCGTATGTGGCGGTCATCCAGGTGAAGCCCCCTCGCCCTGAAAATAACGGTGGTGAAGTCAAGCTGTTTTTCCCAGTCCTCTATTATGTCGTGTCCGAAAAACTCCTGCCCCCATCTGTTCATCTGCCCCGCAACTACTTCCGCAGTTTTCATGAAAACTTTGTCCCTCGCGATGGCGAGCTTCAGGTTTCGCTGGTTGTCAAGGGACATGGTCGAGATCTGCCCGAGGGCGTCCTCCCCGTCAAACATCCAGCCGTCGGCTCCTGAGAGAAGCGCGTAGGCGACATTTCGTATGCTGTTCTCAACGGGGGAGTTCGGTTTTGCCGCAGGTCCTGTTCCCTGTATCCACTGTCTTCTGAGGTCGTGGGGAATCTCCGGCCCCTCGAATTTTCCGTCCCTTGCGTCCTGGACCTTCATGTCGGTGCGCGGTATGAGAGAATCGGGATCAAGAAAGGTTATTCTTTCCTTGGATTCGTAGCGGTTTTTTCTTCTCTGGGTCCTTTTTTCCATAAGGGCCTTCTGTTCGCCGTTATAGCGGGCCATGAATTCAAGGGCCTCCAGCGCCTCCGGCGTGTAAACGTCCCCGTAGGATTGCTCTATATTGTCTCTTATGTGCAGCGTGGTGCCCATTGGTTCTTCGCTCCTCGGATGCCTGTTATGATTGAATAAAAAGTGGCTAGTATAAACAAGTTCTCGATTAAATCAAATATCCGTGGCAAGACCCGTCAGGCGGCGGGGAAAACGGCAGTTCTGAGCTTTGAGCGGAATCGTACAGGCGAGCAGGAATGGGGCTTTTAAGCTGGTGCCTTCACTCGGACCGTGAGGATATCAGTGTCGTGATACTGCTGGTGTTGTACCGACGAGGCGATGTGTCGCAACAGCCGCAAAGACACCTCTTGTTCAACCGGGACTTCCGTCGCCCGCTCGCCTAGCAGCGCAATCTGGTCCTGGAGATTTTCTTCAGTGGCTGATGCAATGAATTCAAGCACAGCCTCATCGCCTTCCCTGTGCGCAATAATGTGCAGTCGCCGCAGAGGTTCTTCCTCGCCTGATGCCGTTTTCTGCTCAAGCAGTGTGAGCAGGGTTTCTTCACTGGCAATGTCAAGGCGGTCAGCCATCGCTTCTCCCCAGCCGCTGTGGGAAGCAAACGATCGCAGAAACTCTCGGATTTTCGGCAATGCCGTAACGTGGAACGGAAGCTCTATGCGTCTGCGCCGGGGTTCGGTGATTTCGACAAAAAGCGTCAGGAGCAAAGCGGTGAGACCACCTGCCGTCATGCCGTTTTGCAACAAGCCGCCGGCAAATTCCGCGAAATACTCGGGGAAGATCACGCCGTTTTGAAAGCCGACACCCACCCAGAATGAAACTCCCGCAATCATGCCTTTTCTGTAGTCAATTCCGTCCTGAACGACAATCTTCATTCCAAGCACAAACAGCATGGCCACCAGGATGGCTAAGTATCCGCCGGCAACTGGATTCGGAATTGCAAGAATTACGGCGAGCGCCTTGGGGAGGCACGCCAGGATGATAAAGAGGATGCCCGCAGCAATTCCGACTGTCCGGGCTCCCACTCCGGTAAGTTCCGTTACGGATACGCTTGATGAGTACGTCGTATTTGGAACCGTTCCGGCGCACCCCGATAGCAGGTTGCCCACCCCATCGGCGGCCACAGCTCCCTGAACAGAACGAAAGTCTACGGCTCGTGGGCGTCGCCACGAAATGTGCTGAATCGCTACGGAGTCGCCAACTGTCTCGATTGCGCCGATCAGGGTGACAAAGATGAACCCGGGCAGAAGCACCCAGAACGTCGGTCCAAAACTCAGATCGAACCCGGGCCAGCCTCCTTGCGGAAACCCTATCCAGGCGGATTCGGAAATGCGTGCCGTGTCATAAATCCCGAAAAAGCCGCCAACAATGCACCCTGCAATGATGCCTGCTACGGGTCCCCAGAGTCGAAATACACCGGTGCCCTTGATGGCGATTGCAGTGATGACAAGTACGGTCACAAGCGCGCTCAGAGGGGCAGCCTGGGGATATGCGGCGTCCTGAACATTGTCCAGAAGGTCGAAAATTATTGGCATCACGGTGACGGAAATCAGCATGATTACAGTGCCTGTGACTGTGGGGGTGAGGATCCGGCGAAACAGAGAAAGACGTCTCGCCAGGGCAAATTGGAACAGAGACGAGATAATGACGAGCGTTGCCAACATAGCGGGTCCGCCTTGCGCGATCGCAGTAATGCAAATTGCGATGAATGCGCCGGATGTGCCCATCAGGAGGACATACCCTGCGCCGATTCGACCAACTCTGACGGCCTGCAGTATCGTGCTGATCCCGCTAATCACGACTGATGCGAATACCGCCCACAGCATGTAAGTCTCAGATCCGCCGGCCGCCTTGATCACGATGACCGGTGTGAGGACGATCCCCGATATTGTGAGAATGGCAAGTTGTAATCCTAGCCCGGCTACCAGCAGCTTTGGCGGGTTGTCGCTGGGTTCGTAGCGAATGCCTGATTGCGAAACAGAAGTATCGGTAGCCATGTCCATACTATACTAGGCGCAGTCAGATTTTTCCACGGAGTGACGAGTACACCAAAGGCTTCCCATTGCGGGCGGTCAGTGATTGAAATTTGCAGAAGACCTGAAAAAGGTTTTTAGTGGTCTGACGGAAAAACTCTGCGCATGTTTAAGGTCTGTTCTGAAGTGCTTTTTTTCCATGACCGACGATGTGAGAGGGCATTGCGGAACTCGCATTTACATTGACCTCCAAAGTGGCAGCGGGCAAGATTAGAATACTGGAATTATATGATAAGGAGGTATCTGCATGAGCGACTTTATGCTGATGGAACCTGCCAATCAGAGCTTGTCCGAACTGCTGGGCAACGCAGCTAAATATACCGTACCACACTTTCAGCGGGATTATTCCTGGGAGCAGGAACAGTGGGAAGACCTGTGGACGGATATCGAAAACCTGGAACAGGAAGGCTTTCACTACATGGGTTATATCGTATTGCAACGCAAAGGCCAGAATGATTTCGAAGTGATAGATGGCCAGCAACGCCTAGTCACGCTCTCCTTGCTGATCCTGGCTGCAATGCGACACATTCAGCAACTGGCCGAGGAAGGCACGGATACCGAGAAAAACAAGGAGCGTCTGAAAGAAATCACCGGACGCTATATCGGCTCAAAAGATATTGTCTCATTGCGAGTGAGCAGCAGGCTGACACTTAATCGCAACAATGGACGTTTTTACAAGGATATCTGTTCCAATCTTCGCGTGTCCAAAAGCCGGGGAATTACCGCAACCAACAGACAACTGAGCAGAGCCTTCGAATTTTTCTGCAGCAAGAGTCTGGGAAACAGCGGTGAGGAAATCGGCGCATTTATCAATAAATTTTCATCCAGATTGATTTTCACAAAGATTGTGGTGCAGGACAACCTAAACGCCTACAAAGTGTTTGAAACATTGAATGCCAGAGGAGTGCAGCTCTCAACACCCGATCTTTTGAAAAACTATATTTTTTCAGTGGTTACCAAAAATGAAGACGTGCCCGACGAAACACTGGATGATCTTGATGAAACCTGGTCGAAGATTCTTGACGAATTAGGGGAAAACAACTTTACTGATTTTGTCCGCTACCACCACAATTCCCGCAGTTCTTTCTCAACCAAAAAAGAGTTGTTCAAATCGGTCAGGCAAATTTATACCACGCCCGGGCAGGCACATGGTTACCTGATGTCATTAACAGAGTCGGCTCCTTTATATGCGCTTTTATCCAGTCCTTATGACGAGTGGTGGCAACAGCAGGCAGAAGGAAAATACAAAAAAGCCGTGCATTTTCTGGAAGGTCTGAAGCTTTTCAGCATACGGCAGCCCTATATGGTGTTAATGATAGCGTTTGAGAAGTTCTCACCCGCTGAGTTCATCAAGGCGCTGCAGTATCTCTACTGCCTGTCAATTCGTTATAATGTGATTTGCGGCTATTCGGCAAACGAGCAGGAGAGACGTTACAACAACATTGCCGTAAAAATAGCCAGCGGTGAATTCGAGCGGGCAAGCCACGTTAAGAACAGCACTGATTATAAAAACCTCTACCCTTCCGATAAAGTATTCAAAAACGCTTTTGAGTACTACAAGATGCCCAGCCGCCGCTCATCCAAAAAAATCCGCTTTCTTCTGGCCGATATAGAGAGCAAACTAGGTCATAAGGTCAGATACGTTGATACAAAGCTTGAACACATTTGTCCATACAACCCAAGTCCGGAGTGGTATCAGGATTTTGGTGAGGGAGCGAATGATATTGTAGATCGGCTGGGGAACATGCTGCTTTTGGAACAGGACAATCTGGAACGTGCTGATTTTACCACCAAAAAATCGAACTATCTGAAAACTTCCTTCAAGCTGCCCAGGAAGGTTGCGGAATATGACTGCTGGGACCTGGCCAATCTTAACGATTATCAGTCTTGGCTTGCTGATCAGGCGGTTAAAACTTGGCAGGTCGGCCAGCGGTAGTTTACTGTGAGGGGATTTAGCGACAGCTGTATTTATCAGGGGAAGATACAGATCTGTACCCATAACGCACAGATAGCGGCAGTTCAACTCCGTGATCCGGCCCGAAGTAACTTCTGAATGCTTCAGACGGTTTGACATGTGCTTCCGATTTCGCGCGCCGTTTGTGGATTATACGACGTACCAGTTCTTCCATTGAAATGCCCTGACGGCGTGCCTCGCGCTTCAGCCAGGATTTGTCACCTGGGTCGATATTACGGACTGTTATGACAGAACTCATTACGGTATTCTCGCGACAATTTCAGATACGAAATTATACTCCTGTCGATACCTGGGGGCAAACATGATTTCCGACATTTTCTCTTTGCCCTGTCGACACAAGCGGACAATTTGTCTATTCGCGGGCTAACCGGTACACTACCCCGTTTTTTAGCGCGGAATACTGAAGATTTTATGGTGGATGTAGCTCAGTCAGGTTAGAGCACTTGGTTGTGGCCCAAGAGGTCGCCGGTTCAAATCCGGTCATCCACCCCATTTCTTAACGCACCATATGGGACTTCAATGCGGAATAGTAGGGCTTCCCAACGTCGGGAAGTCCACACTTTTTAACGCGCTTACAAACGCGGGCGCGGCGGCCTCCAATTTCCCTTTCTGCACCATAGATCCCAATATAGGGGTGGTGGGCGTTCCTGATCCCAGGCTAAGCGTCCTCTCTGGTATCGTGAAACCCGAGAAAACCACCCCCACGAGCCTTGAGATAGTTGACATCGCGGGGCTTGTTAAGGGGGCTTCTGAGGGAAAGGGCAGGGGAAACGCCTTTTTGTCCCATATAAGGGAAGTGGACCTGATACTGCATGTCGTAAGGTGTTTTGAGGATGAAAACGTGATCCACGTTGAGGATGGTGTTGATGCTATTCGCGATATACGCACCATCGAGGACGAGCTTGTTCTCAAGGATCTTGAGACGGTTGAGAAACGGGAGGAGAAACTCGCAAACCAGGCCAAAAGCAGGGATAAGGACATAGTCAGGGATTTTGAGACGGTGAGATCTCTTCGGGAGTTTATCGAGACCGGACGGCGCGCGAGGGATTTTCCGCGACCGGAAGGAAACGAGGATGCCTTGAGGGAACTTTTTCTCCTGAGCGAAAAGCCCGTCATCTATGTCTGCAATGTTTCTGAGGACGAGGTTTCAGAAGCGGGGGAAAATGCCCAGGTCAGAAAGGTAATGGAGCACGCGGCCCGTTCGGGAGATGACGTCATCGTTGTCTCGGCCAGGATAGAGGCTGAGATAGCGGAGCTTGAGGGCGAGGAGAGGGCGGCCTTTCTCGAGGAGCTCGGGCTTAGTGATTCCGGTCTTGACAGGCTGGTTAACTGCGCGTACTCGAATCTCGGGCTTCTTACCTACTTTACCTCGGGGCCGAAAGAGGTAAGGGCCTGGACAGTAAGGCGGGGCACAAGGGCCCCTCAGGCGGCCGGGATCATCCACACCGACTTTGAAAGGGGGTTCATAAGGGCCGAGACCATATCCTATGAGGATTACGTAAGGGAAGGTTCCGAGCAGATGGTAAGGGAGGCCGGGAAGATGAGGCTTGAGGGAAAGGATTATGAGGTCTGCGACGGAGACGTGATGTTTTTCAGGTTCAACGTGTGATTATCTGAACAGCACTATCTTCAGGTAGTCGTCTGTAGACTCAAACACAGGTTCTCTGCCCGTGTGGGCCTTCATCAGAGGAACGATTTTCGTTCTGACGCCCATCCCCCGGGCATCGATGTAACCGTAGTCCTTCATGACGTCCACAAGCAGCGGGTTTCTCGGGGACCTCTGCTCCCGCGTCGCCAGCCGCGAAGTTGACCCGATCCAGATATACACGTCCTCACGATCCTTGTTTCTCACCACGTACGGCTTGCTTGTTCCTTCGGCAAACGATATGACCGCGACGCGTCTGCCCTCGAGTAACACTTCTTCGTGAAAAGGCAGTATCATCGGATGAATTTTCTGATAAAAGATGTTCACTACCCACTGTTTAAGGTTCTTTCGCCTGACTCCACTTATTGAACCGTCATCTTCAACTCCCAGCAGAACCATACCGCCTCTCAGGTTGGCCATTGCCACGACTTCAGTTGCCAGTTGTTCGGGTCTGATATTATCGCTTTTGAACTCAACGCCGGAACTCTCGCCGTTTGAGATGATTTCAAGTAACTGTTCTTTTGACATGTTGAATCCTTGTTCCAGAATCAGAGTGTTCTAAACCCTCTTTAAGTTGCAGAGATGCGTTTCTGAGATTTATGTCGGCAGTTAAGGTAAATTATACTGTGCACCGTTGAGTATAGATGGCAATTTTTGCTTGCGGAAACTAAAATTTCCTTGCCCGCACTGATTACGGAAGAGCAGTTTAACACGGTGTATTCAGAAAAAGAGTTTTAAACGGATATGTGCGTAGGTGTGGGATGAAAGATTATGTTTGATATTCTAGAAACCAAGCTTCTAGCGGAACACTCAATCCATGGCCGATAAACTCAGTCTGAGTAAGCTTGAATCCTTTCTCTGGGAGACTGCTGATATCCTGAGGGGGAATATGGATGCCTCAGAATTCAAAGATTACATCTTCGGCATGCTCTTCCTAAAACGTCTTTCAGATGTGTTCCAAGCGGAGCAAGAACAGGTTGTTGAATATTATCTGTCCATTGGCAAATCCCGGGAGGAAGCGGAACGTCTGGCGCAGAATGAGGGTGAATATCAGACTTTCTTCGTTCCCGAACGTGCCAGATGGTCTAAACTCAAAGATCTCAAACATGACATAGGTTCTGAGCTCAACAAGGCGACAGACTCGATAGAAGAACTCAACCCGTCGCTTGAAGGGGTGCTGGTCTCTATTGACTTTAACATTAAAGACAAGCTTTCAGACAGTAAGCTTCAGGATATCCTCTCCCACTTTTCAAAGTATCGGCTTCGCAATGAGGATTTTGAAGCCCCGGATTTGCTGGGCAATGCGTACGAGTACCTGATCAAGCAGTTTGCTGACTCCGCGGGGAAAAAGGGAGGAGAGTTCTATACCCCAAGCGAGGTAGTCTGGCTTCTTGTTTCTCTTCTAAAACCCACAGCAGGCTTGAAGATTTACGATCCCACCGCAGGTTCCGGCGGAATGCTGATACAGACGCGCAACTATCTGGCTGAGCATGGCGAAAACCCCAAGAATCTGTCTCTTTTTGGTCAAGAGATGAATCTTAACACGTGGGCTATCTGCAAGATGAACATGTTTCTCCATGGCGTGTTCAACGCAGATATCCGTAAGGGCGATACGTTGAGAGACCCGCAACATACAAAGGGTGGTGAATTGAGAACCTTTGACCGAGTGATTGCGAATCCTCCATTCTCTCTTAAGAAATGGGGTAAAGATATTGCCGATAATGACCCCTATGGTCGTTACCCTTACGGCACGCCGCCGAAAAACGCGGGAGACCTTGCGTTCATTCAGCACATGATTGCGTCTCTTAACGCTGATGGGAAAATGGGAGTGGTTGTTCCCCATGGTGTGTTGTTCAGGGGTTCAAGCGAGAAAAATATCCGTAAGGGTATTCTGGAAGATGATCTGCTTGAAGCGGTAATTGGGCTTCCCGCGGCGCTGTTTTACGGCACTGGAATTCCCGCGGCGCTTCTGATTGTAAACAAGAACAAGCCTTCTGAGCGTAAGGGCAAGGTTCTTTTCATAAATGGGGAACTCGAATATCAGGAGGGAAAGAATCAGAACAAGCTTCGGGAGGAGGATATCCAGCACATTCTAAGCGTCTATGATTCCTTTGTTGACGAGAAAAGATATTCAAGAGTCGTGGACATGGACGAAATCCGTGAAAACGACTACAACCTGAATATCCGAAGATACGCTGATACCTCACCGCCACAGGAACCGTTTGATGTGCGGGCGATTCTGCATGGTGGAGTTCCCGTATCTGAAGTTGAAGATGAATATATCCAAGAAACCTTGAAGGGCATGGATGTTTCTTCCGTCTTTGTAAAAAGAGGCACAGACTATTATGACTTCAAGCCCGAAATAGAAACCAAAGAACAAATACGAGACTGTCTGGATGATGTTGACCAATCCGTTATCAATCAGTTTGAACACTGGTGGGACAAGTATCGAGTGTCTCTGCATGAGATAGAAACGCAAGTAAAACAGTCCGAAGAAGAGATGTGGGGCTACTTGAAGGAGCTGGGTTATGAATGAGTTGCTGACCAAGGGCCTTGGTCACACGGAGTTCAAAGACAGTGAACTGGGGAAAATTCCGAAGAGCTGGAAGGTAAAAAGACTTGGAGATGTGGCAAAGATATACTCAGGAGGAACACCATCAAGATCAAATAATTCTTATTATATTGGTTGTAATCCTTGGGTGAAATCTGGCGAAGTGAATCAAAGGAAAATTTACAACACGGAGGAATTTGTTTCCGATGAGGCCATTGAAAAGAGTAGTGCAAAGTGGGTAAAAAGGGGTTCTATTCTTATTGCAATGTATGGAGCAACTGCAGGGAAAGTATCGAGATTGATGCTTGATGCGACTATCAATCAGGCAATTTCTGCAATTTGTGCAGATGAAAGATTTAGTACCGATGAGTACTTATTTCATGAGGTTGAGTTTTTATCAAGAGGACTGCTCAATTCTGTTCAAGGTTCGGGGCAACCTAATTTGTCTGGTCAACTGATAAAAAGATCTTTGGTACTTATCCCGCCACTGCCCGAGCAGAGGAAAATCGCCTCCATCCTAACCTCAGTAGACGAAGTAATAGAAAACACGCATAAGCAGATAGAAAAGCTCAGAGACTTAAAAAAGGCGACAATGAACGAACTCCTGACCAAGGGCATAGGTCACACGGAGTTTAAAGACAGTGAACTGGGGAGAATTCCGAAGAGCTGGGAAGTATCCTGTTTAGCTGATATCGTTCGTGAGAAGCCATCCTATGGTGCAAACGCACCCGCAGTATCAAGTCAAGACTCTGAAATACGTTTCCTTAGGATTACAGATATTAATGAAGAGGGACAACTTCGAGTTGACTCGAAAGCGTATATAAAGGAAGAAGATGCTGTGAGATACGAATTGCACAAAGATGATTTAGTTATTGCAAGAACTGGCAATACAGTTGGTAAAGCCTATCTTCATAGCAAAGATCTAAAGACTTCGGAGAAAATTGCCTATGCAGGTTATTTAATTCTTTTCCGTTTTGACAATGAGAAAGCTAGACCCAAATTCATATTTCAATATACGCTTTCTCGTATGTTCAAAGACTGGGTGGACGAAAATTCACGAGTGGGTGCACAACCAAATATAAATGCCCAAGAATATTTATCTTTTTCTTTGCCATTACCTTCAGTCAATGAACAGGACCGTATAATTAAGATTCTGACTTCAATAGACAACAATATTTATTTTTTCGAAGAAAAGCTCTGTAAAACAGAGTCCCTCAAAAAATCCCTGATGCAGGATCTGCTGACGGGCAAAGTGAGAGTAAAGGTAAACTGAATGGCATCCGACGAATTCGACAAAGTGGAACTTCCCGCTCTGGAACAACTCCAGTCCCTTGGATGGTCCTATGTCGAGGGGGTAGCCCTCTCACCCGAAGAATCCGATGAACGCTCCTCCTTAAAGGATGTGGTTCTTGAAAAACGCCTTACGGACAGCATCCGCAGAATAAACCCCTGGATAAGCGATGAGAATCTCCGCAAAGTAGTCCGCGACCTTACAAAAACTAACTACGCGAACCTCATTGAAGCAAACCAGTCTATCTGGAACTCAATAAATCAATGCGTGTCGGTAATGCAGGATCTTGGCAGGGGCAACAAAGGCCAGACCGTTCACATAATCGACTTTGACAACATAGAGAACAACGAGTTTCTCTGCGCAAACCAGTTCAAGGTTAAAGGGGTTAATCAGACCATCATTCCCGACATTGTTCTGTTCGTAAACGGTCTCCCGCTTGCGGTGATTGAATGCAAATCGCCTTACATAACCGATCCCATGGAAGAGGGTATTGACCAGCTTCTGCGATACGCGAACAGAAGAAATCCACAAGATGATGAAGGCGTCGAGATACTTTTTCACTATAACCTGATGATGGTCTCCACCCATAGGGACAAAGCACGGGTGGGAACGATAACTTCTCACACGGAACATTTCCTTGAGTGGAAAGACCCTTATCCTCTAACAAAAGAGCAGGTCGGATCTGAACTGACCTCCCAGAAGATACTGATAGCGGGACTGTTCAGCAGAGAGAACTTCCTCGACATCCTGCAGAACTTCACCGTGTTTGAACCCGCAGGCGGTCGTATCCTGAAGAAAATCCCACGGTATCAGCAGTTCCGAGCCGTACACAGAACCATAGAGCGCATAAAGACCGGAGGAAATCCCGAGGAAAAAGGCGGAGTCATCTGGCACACCCAAGGGTCGGGCAAATCCCTTACGATGGTATTTCTTACGCTCAAGATACGAAGAGATCCGGAACTTCGGGACTGCAAGCTGGTTTTCCTGACCGACAGGATCCAGCTTGACAACCAGTTGACCGCCGTATTCCGAAACGCCCAGAACGAGACTGTTCATCAGGCAGACTCCATAAATGACCTTAAGGAGCTTCTGTCAAGAAACTCTTCAGACATCATTACGGCAACGGTTCAGAAGTTTGAGGAAGACATGGACGAACTCCCGGTTTTAAATAAATCAGAAAAAATCATAGTTCTCGCAGATGAAGCGCACCGCACCCACTACGGCTCACTGGGCGTAGCTATCAGCACAGGGCTTCCCAACGCTCCCCGCATCGGGTTTACCGGAACCCCTCTCATAAGGTCTCAGAAAACCATCGAAACATTCGGCTCCTACATAGATACCTACACCATTGAAGAAGCGGTCATGGATGGAGCGACCGTACAGATTCTCTATGAGGGTCGTGAGCCCGCGGTAAAAGTAACAGGGGACTCTCTTGACAGTCTTTTTGATGAGTACTTCAAAGATCGAAGCGTTGAAGAAAGAGAAGCGATAAAGAAAAAGTTCGGAACGACAAGGGCAGTGCTGGAAGCGCCCATGCGTATCAGAAGGGTATGCATGGACATAGTAAAGCACTACAAAGAGCACATACAGCCAAACGGTTTTAAGGCGATGATAGTCACACCATCTCGAAACGCCGCGATCACCTACAAGGAACAGCTCGACGAACTGGAGGCGCCCCGCTCCGCGGTCATAATCTCGGCGGATCACAATGATGAGAGACGATTCTGGGAATACACTGAAACGAGGAAACATAAAAAACAGATTGAAGACTTCAAGAAACCGCCTGGGTACGGCGAAGGAGAATCCGACCTCTCGATTCTCATAGTGAAGGATATGCTGCTGACCGGGTTTGACGCCCCCATAGCGCAGGTGATGTATCTTGACACCAGGCTGGTAGAACACAACCTGCTGCAGGCAATCGCTCGGGTAAACAGGACAGGCAAAAACAAGTTCCGGGGCTACATAGTCGATTATTATGGTCTTTCTGACTACCTGACCGAAGCCCTTGATATGTTTTCGACTGAAGACGTGTCGGGGGCACTAATCGAACTTAAAGAAGAGATCCCAAGACTTAAAAACGCCCATACGCGGGTCATGAAACATTTTGACGGTCTTGATATAAAAGACATTGAAGCATGCGTCATATCGCTTGAGAATGAAACAAGGCGGCAGAGTTTCCAGGCGGACTTTCATACATTCTCAAAGCAGATGGACATTATTCTCCCGGATTCAGCGGCAGCCCCGTTTCTTAACGACCTTAAACGGCTGGGCAAGATTTCGGTGGGGGCGAGAAATCTCTACAGGGATGAACAGTTGAATATATCGGGCGCGGGTGAGAAAGTACGCAAATTGATTGAAGAACATGTCTATTCAACGGGGATTGACCCCAAGATTCCTCCCGTTGATCTTCTCGCGGCTGATTACAGGGAGAAGCTGAGTCACCATAAGTCCTCCCGTTCAAAAGCTTCCGAAATAGAACACGCGATCAAACATCACATCAAAATAAACCTTGAAGATGATCCCGAGTACTACAGGAAACTCTCTGAAAGACTTGAAGACATAATCAGAAGATATGAAGAAAAGTGGGATGAGCTTGTTCAGTTTCTTCTGGATTTCAGGGAGAACATAGAAACCGGTCGTGAAAAGCAGGCGGAAGAACATGGCCTCACAACCACAGAGCAGCCTTTCTATAACATCCTTATGGCTGAGCTGACGGGTAGCGCCAAGGAGATGGCCATGGACACTCAGACCCGGGAGAAGGTTAAAGAGGTCTCTTGTGGGGATACTGAATGAGGCGACACAGATAGTTGATTTCTTCGATAAATGGGATGAACAGAAAAGAGTCAGACTGGAGATAAGAAGAATCGTGATTAAGAATTTTGACGAATCTCTCGTAAAACCTGTTACTGACCGGTTCATGGAGCTTGCGGAGGTGAAATTCAAGTGACGGATGGATTTGAGTTTCCGGTTGAAGTGATAAGAACGAGCCGCAGGAGGTCTGCGTCCATTTATCTTGATGGAGAGGGAATAAAGGTAAGGGTTCCCGAGGGCATATCGGACAGTTATGTGCGCGACCTTATAGTAAGGAAATCTCCCTGGATAAAGCGGAAGCTGAGGGAAGCCGAGCTTGCGGCGCCACCAAGGCCCAGGGAATTTGTGAGCGGAGAAACTTTTTCCTATCTTGGGAAAAACTACAGGTTAAAAGTTCTCGACGGCGATACTTCATCCGTGAAGCTCCGAGGGGGATACCTTGAGGTAATCGTCTCAGGTTCCCTGGGAACAAAAGAAGAACAGATAAGGTCTCTTCTTGTTAAGTGGTATCAAAAACGCGCGCGGGAGAGGCTTGAAGAAAAAACCCGCAGGTACGCAAAAATCCTTCAGGTAGAGCCCGGTTCCGTATCAGTAAAGGACTATAAGTCCAGGTGGGGTTCGTGTTCAACAAGAGGGGATATCTCCTATAACTGGAGGATAGTGATAGCGCCCCACCGCATTGTTGACTATGTGGTAGTGCATGAGCTGTGTCACATTCTGGAACACAATCACTCGCCAGATTACTGGCGTCATGTGGAGAGAGTTGTTCCTGACTTCAAAGAGTGTCGGCAATGGTTGAAGCAGAATTCAAAACAGCTGGAAATATGAATCGATGAGCTATAAGATTTTTGTGAGGCCGCTTCTTGACCGGCTTGATTCTGAGACGTGGCACATCCGCGCAAAGGAGGTTATGCGCTTCTGCGAGATGTCGGTTCACACGTTAAGGCTCCTTGAGTTTGTCTCTAGCGGAGGAACCAGGGTGTCTGACGAGCGCCTCGGCGTTACCGCAGGGGGAGTGTACTTTGAAAATCCACTTGTAGTGGGAGCGGGATGGGACAAGACAGGCAGAGCGGTGCGGGCCCTCCACGCTATAGGTTTTGCAGGGGTTGAAGTGGGTTCCGTGGTGGAAAGACTACAGAAGGGCAATCCGA
Organism: Thermodesulfobacteriota bacterium; assembly: GCA_965208155.1. Taxonomy (GTDB): domain Bacteria; phylum Desulfobacterota_D; class UBA1144; order Nemesobacterales; family Nemesobacteraceae; genus Nemesobacter. The sequence continues at coordinate 337,927 of OZ242322.1, read as the reverse complement.
AACCCAGGCAGTTCATGATAACTCCCGAGGTCTGTATCAATTCTCTCGGACTTAACAGCCCAGGGATGGACGAGGTTTTCCAGAATATTTCGCGGTACGGCCGTCTTGACATTCCGGTCGGTATAAACCTGGGAGTGAACTCGGACGTTAGCCACGCAGACGCACCGCAGGCCTACGCGGCCGTCGCGCGGAAGTTTCGCGATAACGCTTCCTACTTTACGCTGAACGTAAGTTCTCCTAACACTCCGGGGTTAAGAAGGCTTCAGGGAAGAAATTACCTCGAGGCCATAGTGCAGGCGGTAGGGGAGAGCCTTGGCGGTTTCTCGGCGGACGGGCACTCCCTGTTTGTCAAGATCTCTCCCGATCTTGCTCCGGGAGCCGTAGACGATGTACTGAGGGTTGTGACGGATTCCGGGATTTCGGGAGTGATAGCCACCAACACTACTGCCAGCTCCGCCGTTAAGGCAAAGTACGGCGCGAAGTGGAGGGATGTTCCCGGAGGAGTGAGCGGGAACGACCTTGAGTACAGATCGCTTTCCACGTCAATTATTTCTCATATCTACCGCGCTACGGACGGCCAGATTGATATAATCGGGTCAGGAGGGGTGTGCGATACCGCTTCGGCACTTGAAAAGCTGCGGGCGGGAGCAAAGGCCGTCCAGATAGTTACGGGCCTTCGCGGCGAGGGGCTTTCGGTTGCAAACTCCATAAATAGGGGGCTTGTCGAGTTTATGGATGAAAACGGAATCAGCAGGCTGAGCGAAATAACCGGTTCTGATCATGGATGAACCGAGCAAACGCGCGAAGAAATGATGCTTCGTAGCCTGTATCATAAAGTACATGCATGTTGAAAAGTGGATTGCAGAGAAACCTGGAAAGTCGATAAAACGCAAGAATTCCAGGCAAATAAGCTTCCGATTGTGTTATGATTCCAGCATGAAAGACTTCACGGTGTTAATAAGAAAAGAAGGGAATACTTATGTATCCCTTTGTCCGGTAACTCTGGTTTCGAGTTATGGAGACACGGAAGAAGAAGCCATTGAGCACCACAAAGAAGCAATGGAGTTGTTTCTTGAAGATATGTCAGAGGAGGAGATTCAGGAAATAACTGTCTTTATGTCTCCTGTGAATATCAGTTCAGTGCAAATTTCTTTAGCAAGGTAGAATTTTGAGCTGCCTTGTCCCCCTGCCTTTCAACAAAGTAAGAGAAGTCTTATTGAACTAGGGATTTGTGCTCAAGAGTTCGAAAGGCAGTCATTTCAAGTACGAAAGTAAACGGACTGGAAAGATTGTAGTTGTTCCTTGTCATGGCAACAAAGATATTCCAGTTGGTACGCTCCAGTATAAGTCGCTCGGGCCTCTCAAGGGAACTGTTTGTTGCAGGCTAAGGGCTTGCGCAAAAACAAATTCCATTAACCTACAGCAGTCGTGTCATTAATGTCGATTACCAGAGAAGGCAATAAATGCACATACTCCTTTAATTCCCCCACAATATAAAGTACTTTCACTCTTTAAGATATCTTGACTGGCATAGATTGTTCCGGCACTATATAAGGTATCTATACTGGAGAGGTGCCGCAATGAGAACAGAAACATATTCCGCGCAGATCATCAAGGACTTCATGCGCAGCCACATCGTAGTCACTCTGCAACAAATACAGAAGGCTATCGGTCATGGTTCGCGACGTACTGTATTCCGAAAGTTTGCCCAATTTGACTATCTGTCAAGCTATTCCCATGGAGGCAAATACTACACTCTTGTCGAAACGGTGCAGTTTGACAAACACGGGCTGTGGGAGCACAACGGCATTCACTTCTCAAAGCACGGTACTCTTGGAGACACTGCGGTGGCTTTGGTATCGGAATCGTCTGATGGTCTGTATTGCGCAGAGCTTGATGAGATTGCGGGAGTCAGTTGCGGCAGTACACTCGCCAAGCTGTGCGTTTCCATGCGGCTTGACCGTAAAAAGGTTGACGGACGTTATCTTTACTGCGCTGCTGACAAAGATGTCAGGGGAGTTGTCGCGATTTTTGAATTTTCAATTCTCAAAAATTTAAATTTTTGAGAATTGAAAAAAGGAGGACAACTCTTATGCGGTACAGTTACGAATTCAAAACCCAGGCTGTTGAAAAAGCTCTCAGCCGCCCACCTGATGTTTCTATCAATTCCGTGGCGCTAAGCTTCGGCATAGATTATTCTACTCTGCGAAGGTGGATCGCTAAATCTCAAAACCACCTTCTCGCGGAGGAGAATATGTCCAGGGAAAAAACTCCCCAGCAATGGACCCAGGAACAGAAACTTCAGGCCGTTATAGCCTGTGAATCCATGGACGAAGAACACACAAGTTCCTGGTGCAGGGAGAAAGGACTCTTTCCCCATCACATAAAAACATGGAGAAAAGAGTTTGCAGAAACTCCCCTGAAATCTTCCTCTTCGGGCAACGCTCGAATAAAACAGCTCACTCAGGAGAACAAGTCTCTTAAAAAGCAACTGCGAAGAAAGGAGAAGGCTCTGGCCGAAACCGCGGCGCTTCTTGTTCTTAAAAAAAAAGCCGACCAGATATGGGAGACAGAAGAGGTCGACTGACTTTGAGTGAAGACAGAGAGAAGATAATCGGCTTGATTGATCAAGCGGTGAAATCCGGCGCAAAACGCAACAAAGCTTGTGAGATCGCCGGAATAAGCATCAGAACGCTTCAGAGATGGTCAAAGCCGGACAATGCTCATGACGGGCGAACAGATGCCCGTCATGAGCCTGCTAACAAGCTTAGCGAGGAGGAAAGAAGGGAGATTAAGAAGGTTGCAAACGCCCCCGGATACTCGGGGCTGCCTCCGTGCAAGATAGTGCCCGCACTCGCCGATTCCGGCCTTTATATAGCCAGTGAATCAACGTTCTACAGGGTTCTTAAAGAGCAGGGACAGATGACCCATCGTCATCGTTCCAAACCCAAGAGCTTAAAGAAACCAAAACAGCTTAAAGCAACCGGCCCGAACCAGATTTACAGCTGGGACATAACGTGGCTCCCGGCAAGTGTTGGGGGAATCTATTTTTACCTGTACATGGTGATGGACATATACAGCAGGAAGATAGTCGGGTGGCAGGTCTACGAGAAGGAATCAAGCGCTCTGGCCGCGGACCTAATGACTGATATCTGTCACAGGGAAGCAATAGAACCCGATCAGGTGACTCTGCACTCCGATAACGGAGGAGCAATGAGGGGATCTGTTCTGCTTGTGACCTTGGAGAAGCTCGGGGTGATTCCGTCTTTCAGCCGCTCGGGAGTAAGCAGTGACAACGCTTATTCGGAGTCGTTGTTTCGGACGATGAAATACGTGCCGTATTATCCCCACAGAGGGTTTGAAGAAATAGTACAGGCGCGGTGGTGGGTTGATGACTTTGTCAGATGGTACAATACGGAGCATCTGCACAGCGCCATAAAGTTCGTTACGCCACAGCAGCGTCACGAGGGTCTTGACAAAGAGGTGCTCTCGCAACGCGCCCGTGTCTACGAGCGAGCCAAGGCAAAGAACCCCAGTCGCTGGTCAGGTAAAACGCGCAACTGGTCTGAAATACCGGAGGTCTTTCTTAATCCTGACAACTACAACAGAGAAGTTTTACATGAATCAAATCAATTTGACATGGAGATTATTGGAGGTAATCGTTAGGGCGAATGAAACAAAACATGCGACAACTACCCTGAAAAACACCGAAGAGATAAATGCGCGACAGCTTCGGGCACGTACGGCCGCCGTGGTTGCGCGGCCCGTAAAGCGAAAGACAGACGAAGAATCGGGGAAGATGATCTCATTGTTTTTTGATACGCTCAACGAGCGTCAGCGGCGTTTGTACGCGGGGCTTGAATCGGCGCGTCTTGGACACGGGGGAGACGCTCAGATGGCACACGCCCTGCAACTTGACCCTGCTACTGTTTCGCGTGGTCGTCACGAGCTTCTGTCCGGTGAAGTTATCAAGGAGAGGATTCGCAAGCCGGGTGGCGGTCGCAAGCGGATTGAAAAAAAAACCTCGAAATAATAGAGCATATACGGAAACTTGTTGATCATGACACCGCGGGAGACCCGTGCAGTGCTGTGAAATGGGTGCGTTGCACCACAGCAAGACTGTCTGAAGCTCTGCACAGTCTCAACATCAGCGTCTGTCCACGCACCGTTGCCAGGCTTCTGCGCATGATGAAATACTCATTGCGGGTTAATCACAAGACGCTTTGCGCGGTTGACCACCCGCAGCGAAACTTGCAGTTTGAGCGTATTTCCGTGTTACGCAATCGCGGACGCGATCAAAAGATTCCTGTTATCAGCATTGACACCAAGAAAAAAGAACTGATCGGGCGCTTTAAAAATCATGGTTCCAAATGGGGCCGTCACCCCGAGTGTGTTAATGACCACGACTTCCGCTCTTTGGCCGACGGGATTGCTGTTCCCTATGGCATCTACGATATTCATACCAATACTGGCACCGTCTTTGTCGGAACTTCCAACGACACTCCGGAGTTTGCTGTTGATTGCGTGGCCGCATGGTGGCGTGACCAGGGACAATTAATATACCCCCATACCAGCGAATTGATCATTCTTGCCGACTCTGGAGGCAGTAACGGATGTCGCCCACGTGCGTGGAAAAGTGCGTTGCAGAACAGTCTGTGCGACCCCTGCGACATTACCGTCACCGTTGCTCACTATCCAACGGGCACTTCAAAATGGAATCCTGTAGAACATCGTCTGTTCAGCGAGATCAGCAAGAACTGGGCTGGTGTGCCGCTTGTTGATCTGGAGACTATACTCGGATATATCGATTCAACCACGACCAGCGCCGGACTGAGTGTTACGGCTCATCTGGTTGAAAAACAGTACGAAAAAGGGGTCAGAATCTCTGAAAGTGAAATGGAAAGCCTCAATATAACTGCTGACACTGAAATCCCAAGGTGGAATTACACTATCAAGCCAAGATAAAACCGGAAGTTATTTTTGCGCCAACTCTAAGTTCACTTTATCAGCAATTAAATGTAATTCAGTGGTACCCTCCTAGAAGCCTTTTTGATTTTATTCTGCAAACAACATGCGTACTATTATATTAGATATACTGAATGCCAAGACTGAAATCTGTTTGGGGAAAATCTTAGTTTTATGTGCACTTGCGAAATGAAAAACGTACCGGGATTTCTGTTAAGCGGCGTATCTGCCGGGCTTAGGAAAAACGGGGGAAAGGATCTGGCGCTTATATTCTCAACCGCTCCCGCCCGCACGGCCGCCATATTCACGGAAAACTTAATAAAAGGCGCCCCGCTGCTTGTTGCGCAGGAGAGGCTAGGCGGCGGATTTTGTCAGGCGCTGATAATAAACAGCGTAAACGCTAACGCCTTTACGGGCCAAAGGGGCTATGAAGACGCGCTCGAAGTCGCAAACGCGCTCTCAGCACGGCTCGGAATAGACGAATCGCTAGTGATTCCTTCGTCGACCGGGGTTACGGGAGAGTGGTTGCGTGTCGGAAAAATCAAAAAGTCCATCCCCAGTCTCGTAAAGAGTCTCGGGGAAGACAATGTCCGCGAGGCTGCCGAAGCAATCATGACGACCGACTCCTTTCCCAAGTACGCATCAAGGCAGTTTGCCGTGGGAGAAAAGACCGCCACCGTCTCGGCTATCGGCAAGGGAGCGGGGATGATATGTCCTGACATGGCGACCATGCTCTGTTTTATAATGACCGATCTTAGTATTCAGCGAAAAGCCCTCTCAAAGGCTCTTGCCGAAGCGGCAAGCGGCTCTTTTAACGCCATTACGGTTGACGGGGACACTTCCCCGAATGACTCCGTTTTTATCCTCGCAAACGGGGTTCTGGGAAACAGGGAAATCACGGAGAAAAGCCGGGATTACGGCAAGTTCGTGAAGGTGCTTTCGTCTCTGTGCGGAGAAATCGCCGAAATGATAGTAAGAGACGGCGAAGGGGCTACGAAGGTCGTCAGGATCAATGTTACCGAAGCAAGGACCAAAGGAGACGCCGAGAAGATTGCGAGGACCATAGCCACTTCCCAGCTTGTTAAGACCGCGTTTTACGGGGAGGACGCCAACTGGGGAAGGATAGTGGCGGCCGCCGGGAGAGCCGGCGTGAAATTCGATCCGGAAAAAATAAAACTTTATTTTGGTGGAACAGAAGTGTTTTCAAAAGGGGTAAGGTCTAAACCGGAATCAAGGTTCGCCTCCGTATTCAAAAAACCGTCCTTCACGGTGACGCTCAGCCTGGGGGAGGGCAAGGCGGATTATTCAGTTCTGACAAGCGATCTGAGTCACAAGTATGTCTCGATCAACTCTGATTACAGAACCTGACCCGGACACATCTGTCTCATGTTGAGGCCTCGTCCGCGAACCCGGTTTTCTCAAGGCGCCTTCCGATCCGGTATTCCGAGTATCTTGTAAGAACCCGTATGTTGTTTTTTACTTTCTCCAGGTTTGTGTCCATCATTTCCGGATGTCTCATTATGTCCATGTGGAAAGGATAGACATTTTTTTTCCCCCGGGTTTTCTCGAAATCACAGACTCTCCCGCCTTCCACGTCAAAACCCGCAATGTCCTTTTCCCTGTCAAAGCGCAGATCAGGCCTGTATCCGCAAAGAGTAAGTGCCCGGAGCAGGAAGACCAGAAAAACGGAATACGGTTCCTGTTTCTCCGAAAGGTGCCCCAATGTGTCTTTGCCCAAGTCAAACAGCTTGTCCGCGGGTTCCTGCTCCGGGGTAAGGAAATCGAGAAGTTCCAGAACGCGGGTGCCTGCGACAAAAGAGTCCACAGATTCCGTTATCCCCCTGTAGCTTTCCTCAAGGGTGACGTCCCCGATAAGATTGAATCTTCTTTTGTTCAGGGTTACGTCGACTGAGATGCGGTTAAAGAAATCAAGGCGTCCCCCGAAGCGCTTCTGGCTTTTTTTCGCGTTTTTTGCAAGCGCCCTGAATTTCCCGAGTTCTCTTGAGAAGAGGGTTACAAGGAGGTCAGCTTCCCCGTAACTTGATTTTCTGAGTACGAGTGCTTCAAGCGTCTGCATTGTTTATGTCATGGGTGGGCGGAGATAAACAATCCGATGATTCTGGCTGCCTCACAAGCTAAGACCGCTTAAGTCGGCAGTCTCTTGAAATTCTCTCCAACTGGAGTTGGACTGGAGAGATAAAATGTGCTCGGTAAAATGGAGTGCTTCTGGAAAAAAGCCTTATATGAGAGTGAAAACAGTCCCCCGATTATTACAATAATAAATGCCCAGAATCTGATGCCCAGCCTGTCTATTCTCTTTTCGTGATCCTGAAATCTGGTTTGCGTTGCTTTCTCCCTTTCATCAATTTTTGTTTCTATTCTTTGCTCCAGTTGCGACATGGTTGTAACTGCCCAGAATGATGTACTGCAAAAAGACACAGAACAATATACTGCAGGGCGTTAAAGTGTTCACTTCTTGCTCTTATTTTCAATTACATATTAGCCGGTTTTGCGGGAGAATTCAAGGGGTTGAAAGTGCCGCCAGTTTTCGAGGTCAACCTGAATATGTAGTTGCAGTGTAGTCTTATATCAGGACATAAAGATAGAACACGGAGTGTTGAGAAGGAGTTTTTTTTCGCTTGATTCAAGCTTTGTAAAAGGTACTGGGGAACCGGTGGTTGAGCTTGTACGAGTGCGGGGACGCAGAGGAATTGATTCCCTTCTTTAGATACCCCCCCCCCTTTTTTTTTCCAGAAATCGGCGCTGCTTGCTGCATAAACGCTACAATTGTTTTTTCGTTTGTTTTTCTGTTGAGAGTTGCTGACAATTTAAGTACTCTAAATCCATAAATACTGGAGTTTTGATACCTGATATGTCAGATAATGAATTTCCAAGAGAAATAGCTGCGTCGGTAAGGCGCATGGCAAGGCACTTTCCCGCCGTTGTAGTCACGGGTGCCCGCCAGACGGGAAAGACAACGCTGCTTACAAAACTGTTTGAGGACTATAGCTACGTAAGCCTCGACCTTCCGGCAGAAGCGCGGCTGGCAGAAGAGGATCCTCAGTCCTTTCTCGCGCGTCATCCCGCGCCGCTGCTTGTGGATGAGGTTCAGTACGCTCCCGGGCTGTTTCGCTATCCTTTCAAGCCGACACACTTGACTCATCATTATTTTTCAGGGCCCCCTTGTTTGAATTTGTCGCGCGGCCCTGAAACCCGCATACGCCATTTTGAACTTCACTACTGCCTGCCATAACTTCTTCGTACCCGGAAGCGGCTGTCGTTTGCTGGGCCTGAATCCAGCGTATCTCGCAAGATCAATCACGTAAGTGCGTATGTCGGGCGCTTCATCAGGCCTCTTCTTTATAATTCTTTCATACTCGAGCAGACTGTACATGGCATCTATCTCTTCCTCCCCCGCTACCTCCCGGGCCGGAGTGTCCGGCTTCTCCCTCGCCATCCTCTCAAGATCAAACACCCTGTACGCCGTAACAACGTCAAATCCAAGACACTTGCGCAGATCATCTGCGCAATCAAATCTCCTTTTCTTTATTCCCGTTCCCGTCTTAAGAGCTTTAAAATACTCTTCTATACTCCACCGAGCCTCATACCACTTGATCGCACGCACCGCATCCTCCGCTGTTTCTTCCCCCTCTGTGGTTAGCAAAACCCAGTGAAGACGCTCCTTGCCGCTCGGCGGATCAGGCTCAAAAGCACTTACCGCAAGCATATCAAGCGGCTCCACAGAAGCCCCCTCACTTAAAGGAGCCACAAGCTTCACTCTCGCGGCACGTATCTCTAGCATCACACTCCGACTCTCCCGTTTCCTCTTCCCTCCGCATGCTTTCACCTCTATCTCCCTTTTGGCAAGCACCGGCCTGCTCTGTATGTGCTTCCACAGATTCTCTGTCTCCTCCCCTACCACAACACGCCGCTTATGCCCCTTCTTTGAACGCACCAAAAGACCGTCCCCTCCCTCTACCCCCTCTCGAAGAAGTTCCCACATGTCCCCCTCCCTGTCACATACCGTAACCACACGCGTACCTTCGCACGCTTCTTTAAGTTCCCGAGCCTTGAAAAGCCCTTCTACCCACCTCTTGCTCTCCTGCTTCTTGTTCTTCTTACCCTTCCCAACTGCCCTCACCGTGGCGTTAAGATCGTAAACCCCCAAAGGACGTTTCCCCTCCGTTATCGCCAACCCCACATGAACAAACAACCCTTTGCCCTTCCCCCCTATGCTCACAAGCCCCTCTGTCTTCTCATGCCCACTGTAATTAACCGTAGTGGTGTCCTGAACAGCCAGAACCACTCTCTGCATACGACACCGGCTCACCGTTGCTTCCGTATGAGGTTCAAGTATATGTTCCATCGTAACTCTCTTGTTTGACAGCAACCTGTACATCCCCCTCTGCTCCGCTTCACCAGGAAAAACCACTGGCAGCGGCTCCCCCGGATTATCGGCCCACCTCCTCCCCATATATATTATACGCTCCCTCACCCGTCCGTCGGAATGTGAACTGCGTCCGTATTCCACATCCGCCCAGTCTGCCTCTTCTGTGTAATAAGGCTCTGGTGTCTGTCCAATTACGTGCCTGGGCTCTTCGCACAAAACCTTCTTCCATCCCCCCAATATGGGTTTCATCCATACCGTCTTGCTCTCCACAATCCCCCCGCTCGCAGGACGCCCTGAAGTCTTCTCCTCACACATCTCCCACCCAGCGGCCCTGTAACTGCTCCCCTCATGATCACTCGATATGTAGGTATAAGCCGCCACGGGTTCTGTCCCGTGAATATCCTTCCACTCCACCCTCACTTGCGATATGGCAAGCGACAACACGTGGGATGCCAGATTCTTTACCCTGACTCCCGGAAGCAGAAGAAAACGATGGTTGTTTATCACCAGACCAAGATTCTCCACCCGCGCCCTCCCACTCCACCTTATCCATTTGTCACGTGCACCCTGGTGCCAGCTTGCCGCACAGAAACCTATGCCTCCCACACGTCCATGATTCTCTGTGGTTATCCAGTAGGATATCTGTTTGCCGGGAACCTTGCTCCAGCCCTCGGGATGATGAGTCTGTATCATCTCACGCCAAAGCTTCTTCTCCGCCCCCTTCACGGGCTCAACAGAAACTTCTCCCAGACTCTCAAGAGAACAAACCACATCCTTGTCCGGATAGCTCGCTCCAAACGGCGGAGCCTTGCCTCCAGGAACCATGCCCTTGGGCAGGGACGCAGGAGCGGGCAGCTTGACTCCGACGGCTTGCGCTATTGTGGGAAGCCTCTTGCGTGCGGACGCAAGACACAACTCCCCCCGGGCATTGCGCCAGTTGTCCTTCTCGCAAAGCCCCAGTGCCAGCCCATAGCGAGTCTGTTCAGGATCTGTCGCCGCTTCTTTGAACCATTCTATGCTGTCTGATGAAAAATGACGTAATCCTATCCGCACGCCAGTATATATACCCAGCGAATATTAAGGAGTCAAGTGTGTCGGCTTGAAAGTTCGCTATCTGAAGATTGAAATAGACAGGCGCAGGGAGATGAACGGTCGTTTCATTCTGACCGGATCACAGAAATTCAGCCTGATGCAGGGAGTATCTGAGTCTCTGGCGGGACGTTGCGGCGTGCTGGAACTCGAAGGCCTTACGGTTAGGGAACTGGAACCTGTATTTTCCCGGATAGAGAAAAGTGAGGGGATAGCCGGGATTCTGGGTCGCGGGTTTATGCCGCAGCTCTGGAAAGACCCGGCGATGAGGCCCGCGGATTATTTCGCCAGCTATCAGGCGACTTATCTTGAGCGCGACGTGCGCCAGCTTTTAAATGTTTTGTCGCTGCGGGATTTTGACCGCTTCATGCGCGCCCTGGCTCTTCGCAGCGGGCGGATGCTCAACAAGTCGGAAATTGCGAAGGAGACGGGAATAACCGGCAAAACCGCCGACAAGTGGCTCAATGTGCTTGTGGCCTCCAATCAGGTTACGCTGCTTGAACCCTGGTTTGCCAATTCAGGGAAACGTTTTGCGAAGACACCCAAGCTTTTTTTCAATGATGTAGGGTTGCTGTGTTTTCTCCTGGGACTTAACGGGCAGGCGGTGACCGGAAGCTACCTGGTCGGAGCGATATGGGAAACCTTTGTTTTCGGCGAACTGCGAAAATATCTGTCTCTGGATGCTCCGCAGGCAACCATATGGTACTACAGGGATCAGTCGCGCGAGGCGGATTTTATTATTGAGAAAGACGACTGTCTCCATCTGGCCGAAGCGAAATGGAAGGAGATTGCGACGCTGCGTGACTTTTCTCAGGCCCTTAAGGTTCACGAACTGCTCGGACACAGGGCCAGATGGCCCGTCATGGTTCTCTGCCGCACCTCTCAGAGTTATCCGGTTGCGAAAAAACTGCTTGCCGTAAACGCGTTCAGAATTCCCGAGCATCTGGCATGAAATTCCGTTTTTGATACTTTTTTCCGATAGGTACTGGAAGTGGTTTTATGCTAAATGGGCACCGGGTCAATGCTTCTGTCTGTGGGCACTGAAACTGTCTGGCCGCACCCTGCGTGCTGATGGTAACGGGCGCGGATATTGACATGGAGAAAAAGGGAATCATGATATTCTCCCGCTGCTAGAATTTCTTTTAACGCGACGCACAGTATGAAGAAATATAATTTTCTGAAGCTCTATCTGTTAGGCCAGCAGGGTGATTTCTGCACTCTGACCTTCTCCGATATTGAAAAAATTATCGGGGAGCCTCTTCCTTGCAGTGCCAGGAGGCACGCGCAGTGGTGGGGAAACGACAGAACTCACACACAGGCGCTCAGTTGGATGCTGGCGGGCTGGAATGTCGGGCAAGTTGACCTTGTTGAGCAGTACGTTTTCTTTTCGCGGCTTTTCAGTGATGGTTCATCCCGCAGACAGCGGCCTGTCGAAAAAGCTTCCCCGCAGGTAATTATCCGCAACTTGGACCCGGAGACTGTATTGGAATTAAGGCGCTGGGCGAAACGCAGGGGTCATTCTCTGCAACGGGAACTGGGGAATATCCTTACGCGCACCGCACATCCGCGGCGAGGGGAATTAATTGCCGAAGCCGGTCGCATCCGGGCCATGACCACCGGTCCTCTTGAAGATAGTGTGTCGATTCTGCGAGAGAATCGGGACAGCCGATGAGTCTGGTATTTGACGCAAGTGTGGCGTGCAAGTGGTTTTTCGAGGAGGAATTGTCTGCCGAGGCGCGGGCTCTCGCGGAGTCCGACGCGGTTTTCTTTGCTCCAGATATGATTCTTGTCGAATGTGCGAATGCCGCTTGGCGAAGAGTATCGAGCGGTACGATACCCGAAGAGCAGGCGCGGGGTTTTCTAGAGGCCTTGCCGCGATGGTTTAAATCTTTTGTTCCCTCGGTGCGGTTACATGAGACGGCTTCCGAAATGGCATGTGTTCTCCACCACCCGGTCTACGATTGCCAGTATCTTGCGCTTGCAGAAAGGGAAGAAATGCGTATGATCACGGCGGACAGTGTTTTTGTTGACAGGGTCCGCCGTTCACGATGGAAAAACCGGATCGAGGGCCTCGGATGAGACTGATTACTCCAAGGTATTTCCAGGCGGTTATTCCAGAGAGCAAACGTCGCATCGAGTGAATGTCAGGGTTTTTACTTTGTCATGTAACCAAGTAACGCGATGGGCAGCGTTTTGTCGAGGACATTCAGTAAAATTCCGTATCCGAAATGACATTTCTAAAGAACCTCTCGGGATTCCTGAGGATAGAGCATACGTTTTTTTCTCTTCCGGTTATTTTCGCGGGAGCTTTTCTTGCCGCCGGTGGGATATTCAGCGCCCGGATTTTCGTGCTGATAGTGCTCGCCGCAGCGGGGGCGAGGACCGTTGCGCTTGCGCTTAACAGGATTTTTGACCGGGAAATAGACCGGGAGAACCCGAGAACCACGCAGAGAGAGCTTCCTTCGGGCAAGATGAGCATGGTCGAGGCTTTGGCCGTGGCGGCCGCGGGGGCCCTGCTTTACTTCGTCTCCGCCTATCTCATATGTCCGCTTGTATTCCTTCTCTCACCGCTTCCTCTTGTGGCGTTTACCGTCTATCCCCTAATGAAGAGGTTCACTAGCCTCTGTCATTTCGGCGTGGGCCTCTCCCTTGCGCTCGGCCCGCTTGGCGGATGGCTTGCCGTGAGGTGCTCCCTCGAGGAGATGCTTCCGGCAGTAGTGCTCTCGGTTTTCACTTTCCTCTGGATCTCAAGCTTTGACATAATATACGCCACGGCCGACGAGGAGTTTGACCGCCGCCGGGGAATTTACTCCCTTGTCGCCCGTTTCGGCAGGCAGAGGGCGCTGCTTGTGTCGAGGATATCTCACCTGCTTTCGTTTGTCTGCCTGGTGTTTCTCTATGTTCTTTCGTTCCGGACCCTGTTCGCACTTTTGCCGCTTCTGCTCTGCGGCTACCTGCTTTACCTTGAGCACCGAAGCTTCGGGCGGGTTGATTCCGCTTTTTTCAGAACCAACATCCTGATAGGCTTCGCGGTTTTGTTTTTCACCCTCGCGGGTATATACTTACCCTGACCATGAGAACAGTAGTTGGAATTACCGGAGCGTCGGGGGTTGCCTACGGGGTTGATTTCCTCAGGAGATGTCCCGACGAGAAATACCTTGTGGCAAGCAAGTGGGGAAAGAGGGTTCTCCACGAGGAACTCGGCCTGAAGGTTGAGGAAATGCGTCCCTGGGTAACCGATATCTACAGCGATTCCGACCTCGCGTCCCCGTTTTCCTCGGGAAGCAATCACTTTGATTCCATGGTCATAGTGCCCTGTTCGGTCTCTACCCTGGCGAAAATCGCAAACGGCATAGCGGATACCCTGATAACGAGAATAGCCGCCGTTGCCCTCAAGGAGAAACGAAGGCTCATAATTGCCCTGCGCGAGACCCCTCTTGGCACAATCGCTCTTGAAAACGCTCTCAAACTCTCCCGCGAGGGAGTGGTGATCGCGCCGATCTCTCCCACTGACTACATGGGCTCCGAATCGGTATCCGACGTGGTGAGCGGTTACGTGGACAAGCTTCTGGGCCTTGTCGGCGTCGATACCGGCAGGGGATGGAAAAGGGACGAACTGGAGTAGCTCTTTCCCATGTCCCGAAAAGGTTTTTCCGATCTGCAGAGCTTTATAAACCACCTTGAGTGCGAAGGCGATCTCAGGAGAATAAAGGCCGAAGTCTCCCCCGAGCTTGAGATAACGGAAATAGCCTCGCGAACCATAAGGGAAGGCGGTCCCGCGCTTCTGTTTGAAAATGTCGAGGGGTCGGATTTCCCACTGGTGATAAATCTCTTCGGTACGGAGCGAAGGGTCGAGCTTGCTCTCGGCAGAAAGCCCGCAGAGGTAGGCGAAGAGCTGGTAGAGATATTCCGCAAGGTAAATCCCCCTACGATAGGGGGTATTTTTTCCGTGCTTCCAAAGGCAAGAGACGTGCTTTCCATGAGAACCAGGACGGTAAGGCGCGGCAACGTTCAGCGGATTGAAACCGAACCTGACCTCTCAAGGCTTCCCGTAATAAAATGCTGGCCCCGCGACGGGGGGAAGTTCATAACGTTCGGTCTTGTGCTCACGAGAGATCCCGCCACGGGTTCCAGAAATCTTGGAATCTACAGGATGCAGGTATTTGACCGGAGTACCGCCGGGATGCACTGGCACGCCCACAAGGGAGGAGCCGCGCACTACCACGAGGCGAAAAAGCTGGGAAGGGACCTTGAGGCCGCAGTCATTCTCGGAGGAGACCCGAGAATGATTTTCTGTGCCGTCGCCCCGCTTCCCGACGGCATGGATGAGCTTGCGTTTGCGGGCTACCTCAGGGGAAATCCCATGCCGATGGTAAAGGGAAAAAATATTTCACTTCACGTTCCGGCAGACGCGGAATTCATACTGGAAGGTTCCGTTCCAAGGGACGTGCTGAGGCAGGAAGGCCCATTCGGCGACCATTTCGGTCACTACTCGATGGAGGCCGATTTCCCTGTTTTCAACCTGAGGGAGATAACCCACAGAACAAACCCCGTCTACCCGGCTATCGTGGTTGGAAAGCCCCCGAAGGAGGATGTTTACCTGGGAATCGCCGCCGGGGAGATGTTCTCTCCTCTGATAAAAATAATACAGCCGGAGGTAAAGGATATGTGGGCCTATCCCGAGGCGGGTTTTCACAATCTGCTTGCGGTTTCCGTTGACGAACGCTATCCCAAGGGCGGCATAAAGGCAATGCTGGCTCTCTGGGGAACGGGACAGCTTCTTCTCACAAAGTGCATGATATGCGTTTCAAGCGACGTTGACCCGAGGAACTTCTCCGCTGTGCTCCACGAGATCGGCGAGAATTTCGATCCCAGGGAGGATTTCCTCATGATACAGTGGGCCCCCCTCGACACCCTCGATTTCACGAGCAACAAGTTCAACGTGGGGAGCAAGATGGGAATAAATGCCGTAAGGAAAAACTCCCCCGAGAGGAAGACCTACGCCAGGGAGGTTCCCGATCCCAGGGAAAAACACCCGGAGATAACGGGATTCAGACTTCTTTCGGGAGGTTTCTGCGTCGTCCGCATAGACGAGTCCCGAACTGATCCCAAGGAGATGATACGCAGGCTTTTCGAGACTCCTGGGCTTGAGGGGGTGCGCATAATCGCCCTTGTGAGCCCGGATATAGATTTAACTGATGACACTGAGCTTATCTGGGGTATCTTTACTAGGTTCGATCCTTACCTGGATGTTCTGTTCGAACATACGGAACTTCGGGGCTCAGCGGTCGTTTATGACGGCAGGATGGGAATTGACGCTACCGTGAAGCAGTGGTATCCCCCGGTAATAGAGATGTCAGAGGATATAAAGGACAAGGTGGAGGCGAGATGGAGCGAGTACTGGAACTGACGGAGAACTTCTGCACGGACGCTAACCTGCTTCCTGTGATGGAGAAGGTCGCCGAGGGCCGCAGGCTTTCCTTTGAAGACGGGCTCTCGATACTTAGCTCTCCCGATCTTAACACTGTCGGCATGATGGCGGATTACGTTAAGAGAAAGAAATCGGGGGAAAAGGTTTATTTCGTCGTTAACCGCCACATAAATCCTTCGAACATATGCGCCATATCATGCCGGTTCTGCGCTTTCGGAACCACGAAGAAATCCCCCAACGCCTACGAGCTCTCAGACGAACAGATGCTTTCCATGCTGAGCGACGAGATGAGAGAGGTTCACATAGTTGGCGGCCTTCACCCCGACTGGGAGTTCGATCATTACCTGGACATAGTGAAGATGATAAAGCGCCACTTCCCGAGCATTCACGTAAAGGCTTTCACCGCGGTTGAGATCGACTGGTTCTCGGAGATAAGCGGCCTTTCTCTAAAAGACGTGCTCCTCGCGCTTCGGGATGCGGGCGTTGACGCCCTTACGGGCGGGGGAGCGGAGATACTGCACGAGGAAGTGAGAAAGAAGATCTGCGCCCCGAAGACGGTTGCCACGAGGTGGGAGGAAATCCACCGCCTTGCCCACACGCTCGGCATCCCGACAAACGCCACTATACTCTACGGCCACATTGAGGAGCCTTTCCACGTTGTTGACCACATGGAGAGGCTGAGAGCAATAGAGGATGAATCCCCCGGGTTTTTCGCGTTCATCCCCGTTCTCTTTCAGCCGGAGAACACGGGTCTTAAGAACGTAAAACCTTTTCCCGCCTCATACGACATGAAGGTTCACGCGCTTGCGAGGCTCTATCTTGACAACTTTCCTCACATAAAGTCCTACTGGATCACCCTCGGGGAAAAAGCGGCCCAGGTGGCCCTGCATTACGGCGCGAGCGACGCGGACGGAACGATAATGAGAGAGAAGATCATCCACGACGCGGGCGCCCCCTCGGAAGTGGGTCACAGCAGGGATTTCATGATAAAGATGATCCGGGATTCGGGGTATGTTCCCGTTGAGAGAGACGCGCTTTATAACGAAATAAGGGTTTACAACTGATTCCCGCTTGAGAACGGCTCCAGGGGTTTGCGGGGTCGAAAATCCCCCGGTTTCTGCTTGGTGTGAAAAAATGAGACGTGATTTCTGGTACAGGGTTTTTGTTTCGGTGCTTGTTGTGCTTGCGGGTGCGGCTTTTCCCGTGTACAACGAAAGTGCAGGGGAGGTTAAAGACATGGAAAGCGGAAAAAACAGCAATTACATGGAGGCGACTTTCGCCGGGGGGTGCTTCTGGTGCATGCAGCCTCCTTTTGACAGTCTCAGCGGGGTTGTCGAAACGGTAGTGGGTTACTCGGGCGGAAAGGAGAAAAATCCTACCTACGAGCAGGTCTGGCAGGGAAGAACGGGCCACGCAGAGGCTATAAGGGTCGTTTACGATCCCGGGAAGACAGACTACGAAACCCTTCTTGAAACTTTCTGGATAAACATTGATCCGACCCAGAAGGACGGGCAGTTTGCCGACAGGGGAAGGCACTACAGAACCGCTATTTTCTACCACGATGATTCGCAGAAGGAAAAGGCCCTCCTCTCGAAGAAGAAACTTGGGGAGTCGGGAAAATTCAAAAAGCCGATAGTCACCTCGGTAGAAAAACTCGTTTCTTTCTACAGGGCGGAAGAGTATCATCAGAAATACTACGAGAAAAACCCCATTCACTACGGCAATTACAAAACAGGTTCGGGAAGGGCAGGCTTTATCGAAAGAACCTGGGGAAAGTAGGGTCTCCGGGGGCTTTACCGGCCCAAGTGGCCGTCGCGATAAAAAAGGTTTTATTCGGAACTGATGACCGTTTACTTTCTTGACTCCCGAATAAGATTCCCTGATCCCACCGAAGCGGAGCCGGGAGGGCTTCTGGCTGTCGGAGGGGATCTTTCTCCCGAAAGACTTCTTTTAGCCTACGAAAACGGCATTTTTCCCTGGTATTCAGAAGAAGACCCCATTTTATGGTTTTCTCCCGACCCGAGAATGGTTTTTTCCCCTGGGGACTTCAAATTTTCAAAAACCCTTTTAAAGACGGTGTCTTCCGGGAAGTTCTCGGTCAGGGCTGATACGGATTTCGCCGCAGTCGTCGAGAACTGCGCGCAGGTCAGCAGAAAAGGGCAGAGCGGTACGTGGATAACCAAGGAGATGAAAACGGCTTACGGGAAACTGCATGAACTGGGTTACGCTCATTCTTTTGAGACCTACCGGGAGGGAGAGCTTGTCGGCGGTCTTTACGGAGTATCTCTCGGCGGCGCGTTTTTCGGAGAATCGATGTTTCACACAGAAACCGACGCTTCCAAGGTGGCCCTTTTCTACCTGGCTCAGAAATGCTGGAAATCCGGTTTTGATTTCATAGATTCCCAGGTTCCGACGGATCATATGAGGACTCTCGGAGGAAGAGAAATCAGCAGAAAGGAGTTTCTGTCCGCGCTTGAATCCTCTCTTGGGAAAGAGACCCTGCGCGGCAAGTGGGAGATCTGAACTGTCCCTGCCCCGGCAAAATGACAGGGGCCGGAAAAATGGTTAAAATCCTGCTCCATGCCGAAACTGCTTGTCTTCCAGCATGTTCCTCACGAGATACTTGGAACGCTTCATCCGATGCTCAGAAACGCCGGTTTCAGAATGCGTTACGTGAACTTCGGTCGTTCCAATTACAGTATCCCGAAACTCCGCAACTACGACGGTCTCGTGGTTCTCGGAGGCCCGATGAACGTGGATGAGACCGACGAGTACCCTTACCTCGTACCGGAGACCGAAGCCATAAGGGAGTTTATCGACATGGACGCCCCGGTGCTCGGCATATGTCTCGGCTCGCAGCTCATTGCCAAGGCCCTTGGAGCCCGGGTTCTCAAGAACCCGGAGAAGGAAATCGGCTGGTATGACGTTTCCACTACCGAGGAAGGAAAAAGGGACCCGCTTCTTGGTGTATTCGGTGAGGTTGAAAAGGTTTTTCAGTGGCATGGAGATACCTTTGAGATTCCACAGGGCGCCTCGCATCTGGCAACGTCTTCTGCATGCGCAAACCAGGCATTTCGATACGGAGACAAGGTATACGGATTCCAGTTCCATCTTGAGGTTGACGCACCTATGATAGAGCGCTGGCTCGTTACTCCGGTTAACAAAAAGGAAATCGAGGGACTCGGCGGCAAGATAAGTCCCGACGTTATAAGATCCAAGACGCCTAAATACATAAACACGCTTTCTGAACTGAGCAGACGCACTTTCGGCGGTTTTATCGATCTGCTCGGTGCCCCATCGGAAAAAAAAGCGCATATGCCTTCTGTCTGAACTTAGCCGCTTGCGGTTCGTTGTTATTCCGGCACGTACGTGGGGCGGTTGCCGTGTGTTCAGACCGGAATTCAATCTCTCTCGGATGACTTCCCTGAAAGGTCGTCATTATCCAAGTCAGCAATTCCGGTAAGAGTTATGGGCGGTCGGTCGGGGAACTCGGCCACTAGGTTCAGTTTCCCTCCCATTGCCTCTAAATAGTCGCTTAGCGTGGATATCAGAAGGTCGCTCCGCTTCTCTATGCGTGATACGTTTTCTTGTTTGATTCCGAGTTTTTCCGCCACGCGCACTTGGGTCCATTTGCGTGCCTTGCGCAAATCCCGAAGGGACATCTCTTCGGCAATAAGTTTCTTTGCCCGTTCTTCTACTTTCTTACGACGCGTTGCGGGGAGTCTTTTCATTTTTTCTTCCAGGGTCGACATTACGATATACCTCCTTATAACTGCTTCAGCCGGTCAAGATGAGCATCAAACCTTTTGTCTGCCTTCTTGATCAGCTCTTTGTAAAAACGTTTTTCACCAACGCCCGATTTGTCACCAGCCACGAGCAGAATCGCCCTGCGCTTGGGATCAAAGGCAAAAGCAACCCTCCATACACCGTTTTCGGCCTCGAAGCGAAGTTCCTTCATATTGGCGTGACGAGACCCCTTAAGGGTGTCCACCCGCGGGCGTCCCAGTTCGGGTCCGAACACCTCAAGAAGTTTGGCCTGCGCGAGCAACTCGTCCTGCACCGCGACGGACAGGTCATCGAATTCAGCATCAAAGGCCGGATCAAGACCGACTTCCCATTCCATGACATAAATATGCTTTAAACCGCATATGCTGTCAAGAGCATTTTAGCGATTCCTTCTCCGCATCCATCTTAAGCCAAAAAAGTTCAGGTTATGTGGTCCGTTCGGCAGCTTCCTTATCACGGTGATTCTGTGCATCACGTCTCCAAAGAATAGAGATTTACGCTGCTCTCGGTCAGGCAACCCGTGAAATCATTAACCGGGGAATAGCATACAATGCTAGCCAATCTGCACAAGATTATTTAAAGACTTAAGGGGGTTATGCTTGGCTGAGAAAACACGGAAAACAGGAATTCTAAGGACAAGCCCATCTTTCCCCATCTCTCGTTCTCAAAATACTTCCTCGCAAATTCCTCATCTGGGAACTGCTTCAAGAATTTGTGGAAGCTTACTTTGTTTGTACCATGGACTTTGATAGTGCTTCTCCGAATTCAGGAGTGTCTAAAGACTGCCCTAATATAAAACAATAGAGACTTGTGGGAATGAACACGACTTCTTTGTTGCCGTAGTGTCGGGTGTCTTGTTTTGTAAGCGTGGTACAACCCAGATGGTGTGGACTGACAAATTTATTTTTTTCGGCGAAATCAAGCAGTCCTTTAATCTCCGAAAAATCTTCAAGCGGTCTGTCAGACCACTTGATTTCAACTGCTACTCTTATTCCTGCCGCACCCATGTCTACTAGGTCTACTTCTCCATTTTTCCAGCGCGCGTAATATGTTGTCTCTGATTGTCCGGGCCAGTGAAAGGAATTACTGAAAAACGCTGTTTCCGCCAGTCTGCCAAGGATGGTTTTGTTATTTTCTTCTATAGTACCGAACAATGCCGGGTACATGGAGGCGTTTGTAAGATAGACTTTGAATTTGTGTTCTCTTTTAAACTTTCTGGCGTTTCTGTCGACCCTGCTAACGCGTTTTATCAGAAAAGCTGCTTCGAGATATTCCAAGTACTTTGATATTGTTCTCTTCCCTACGTTTGAGTCTTGAGCGATGCCCGGCAGGTTGATTTCCTGCCCGGTGTTATGGGCAAGTGCTACAAACAGTCGGTTAAGTTCTGGAATATCACTTATCCCATACAGGTTTGGCAGGTCGCGCAGAAGTACCTTCTCTATAATGTCATTCCTGATGAAACGACCAGGGTCCCCTCTGATTTCTTCTGAGAATACGGCTTCGGGGTAGCCTCCGAAGTTTATGTAATCTATAAATTTTCTATTCAGATCTTCAATTTTTTCAAGAAGAAAGGGAAGTAAGATATGGTCAGGCTTTTGTTCCTGAGCAAAAAATATTTCTTCTTTGTCCGAGAACATAACGTATTCGTAAAATGTCAATGGAGGAAGAATGAAATCGGTGAACCTTCCGGCACCGGACTCGTCGCTTTTCAGTTTTAGTACTGCAGCGGCCGAACCAGTTGCTATGAAACGGTGCTGCGGATAGGAATCGACTAGAGATTTGAGATGCCGCTCCCAATCGCTCAGATATTGAATCTCGTCAAAAAAAAGATAACAAGATTCATCTTGCGCTATGGAGTTCAATTCGGCGAAGATGAGAAGGATTTTTTCAAGCGACAAACCTGAATACAAAGGGTTGTCCAAAGGAACATATAGAATTCGTTTCGGATCAACTCCTCTCTTTATGAGTTCGGCAACTGCCTGATGAACCATAACGGTTTTACCGACCCTGCGTGGGCCCATCAGCACAACTGCCCGATTGATCTTTTTCTCGTATATTAGTTCAAAAAACGGGGTGAAATAGACTCTTCTGGGAGAATCTTTCCATCTGACATCATTTCGATCTTCCCACCAAGGGCTGTCGGTGAGGAGACGCCGAAGGGTTTCCTGTTCAGAAACGCTAAACATAGCGGTCAAGATGATAGCAGAGGGAAAAAGAAAGTCAAATAAGCACAATTAATTACTCTTATTTGATCTCGAAGAGAATAATTGAATGATAACAGAAAGTTATGAGTATCAGATAGCGATGACCGCAGTTATAAAAGGCTAATCGTCCGGGGACTTATATACATCGCTAGACATATACTGTTCTTGGCCGAACGGGCCCTACTTCAGCCCGCTTCACTCTCATCCTTCCGACCACGCGGGACTGCTTGAGTCTCCCACCCGCGACCGGGGACAGACCCCGGTGAAGGATATTAATCGCAGCGTTTACGTCCCTGTCCATCTCAACTCCACAGTCACACTTGTGGACTCTCACGGACAAGGATTTCTTCACCACCGCTCCGCAACCTGAGCACTCCTGAGAAGTCCCCCTGGGATCCACATACACCACATCGCCGCCGGCACTTTCAGCCTTCTCGTCAAGCAGCGTAATGCATTTACCCCAAGTCTGCTCAGATATGCTTCTTGCAAGTTTCCTGTTGCGAAGCATGTTCTTTGTCTTCAGTCTCTCAACCACTATAAAGTCGTACATCTTCACCAGTTCCGCAGTCAGGCGGTGAAGATAGTTCCTTTCTTCCTCAGTTACCCTCTGCCACTCCTTGGCAAGGCTGCTTACAGCCTTTCTCCAGTTATTGCTTCCCTTAACCTTGCGGGATACAGAGCGTTGAAGCCTGATGATCCTGCGACGGTCTATCTCCCGCTTCTCAACCGTCTCCCCATTGCTTGTGGTAAGACGCTTCGATACTCCCATGTCTATACCCACGGGATTCTTCATTTCTCCTGTCCTCTTCGGTTCAGGCAGTTCGTAGGACAGACCCACTTCCGTACGAAGCGCTTTGCGGGTAATGCGTATCGCCTTGAGCGTTGCGTTCGGGGGAAGTTCCCTGGACGATATGAGTTCAATGCGGGGAAGTCCTTTTATCTTGAGAACAAGCTTGCCCCCCTCTTGCTTGAGCATACTCCAGCACCGATCGTTTATCTCTATAGTGCGCCACCGTTTCCCCTTTTTGAACCGGGGAAACCCCGGTTTTTCCTTGTTCTCAAGCCTGCGGAAAAATGACTTAAATGCCTTGTCTATCCTGCCTACTGCCCCGCGGAACACCAAAACGCTGATACCTGCGTACTCAGGGTCATCCGCTCTCACTTCGGTCAGTGACTTGCACTGGTCGTAATATGTACGGGATTTGCCTGTCTTTTTATAGCAGTCAATACGTTCCTGAAGACAGGCGTTGTAAATATCGGCACACAACTGGAACACACGGGAGAGTTTTTCATGTCCCGATTTGGACAACTTTGCTCTGCATCTGTAAGTCCTTACCATGACTATGTTATACCCGACCCTGTCTAGTACAGCGTATCGCTGTTATCTTTACAGTTTTAAGCTATTTCCAGATCAAACTTCTTCCACCTGTGCACAACAGGGTCAGCATTAATTTCTTCTATACCTTTGAGTATCCGCTCTTTTAACTCAGACTTGCTCGTCACCCGAATGTGTCGTAAAAAACTACGAGCCATCTTTGAGAATGCTGTCTCCACCAGATTCAACCACGACCCATGCTTCGGAGTGTGCACATATATAAACCTCCCCGGCCTCGTACCAAGATACCTCATCGTCTCTTTCGATACATGAGAAGAATGATTGTCCAGTACCACTCGTATCGTGCTTTCCTTCGGATAATATTCGTCAAGCTCTTTTAAGAGTTCTATAAACTCCCTGCTTCGATGACGATCCCTCACCTTCGCTATTATCTTTCCGTCGTGCAGATCCAACGCCGCAAGCAACGACACCGTGCCAAGCCTCTTGTACTCATAGTCTCTCCCTACTTCCCCATACTCACCCGGCTTCGGAGGCAAATCAGGCGCTACATTCGCTATAGCTTGTATCCCCGGCTTCTCATCAACTGACACAGTTATCATATCAGGCCTTTGCTCCAGCTCCCCTGACTGCGCATTCTGGATGTTAACCTCCTGATATACCATCAAAACCTCTTCCATCTTCCTCTCAAACTCCTCGTCCCTGCGCTCAAGATAATATCGTATCTTGTGAGGCTTTATCTTCGCTTGGTTCAATATCCTCCATACCGTGGCCTTCGATGCTCTTGACAATGATTCGTATCCCTTCTCAACCGCATTCCCCTTAATGTATTTTGCAAGTGCACTGTACGACCACACTTCCGCCGCAAAACCATGTTCTTTGGGCTTTGTACACGCAACGCTAATCACCCAGGCTTTGGCGTCATCACTTATTACGGGTTCTGTTCCGTGATAAGCGTCCCTAAGCCCTGCCTCTACCCCTTTGGCCAAAGCTTTATCAATGCACTTGTATATTGTAGGCCTTGAAACATTCAGCTTGCGCTGTATGGAAACTATCGTGTTCCCTTCTGAGTAGCATAACAGTATCGAAGCCCTCTGTACTTCTCGCTGAGGAAGCTTCTTTGAACGGCTTATTGTTAGAAGCTTCTGTTTTTCTTCTTCACTCAAAACAAGTTCCGGACGCTTGCTTCTTGTTGGCATGGTTACACCTTCCTATGAAATTTAGTATATCATAAGTGTAACCAGACTTGTTTTATACGTAAATGAATAAGTGAAACGCTATACTAGTTATGTATATAAGTCCCATCGTCTGCAATTCAACTGTGCCTTACAAAAAATTGGGGCGTCATTGATAAAAAAGCTTTCTCCCGCTTCTTTTCACGGAATTCTCGGCTAGCATTGTATACTATTTCCATTGAACGCTGTTGAAAAAAAACCGGGCGTGTGTATAATCCGTGCGGTTTTCAGTTAGTAAAAATCTTCTTTTAATCCACTTGACGAGGTAAATAATGAGCAATTGGGAATGTAAAAATCACGGTCATCCGGACATAAAGCCTTCTTCCAGAAGAGCAATATTTATCGGCAGATATCAGCCCTACCATGCCGGGCACATAAGCCTTGTCAGGCAGAAGCTCGACAACGGAGTTCCGTGTTTGATAATGGTAAGGGATATTCCTCCCGACCCGAAAAATCCTTTCACCACGGAACAGACCGTCGGAATGATAAGAAAATATCACGAGAGCAAGGGTGATGACGTGGTCGTAATGGTGATTCCGGATATCGAATCGGTAAACTGGGGCAGGGGAGTCGGTTACGAGATGAACGAGTTTTTTCCTCCTGAGAACATAGGTTTCATATCGGCTACCAAAATACGCGAGTCAATAGCGAGCGGCAACGAGGAGTGGAGAGAGCTTGTGGACGAATCCATTCAGGATGACGTGGTAAGTTACCTGAGCGGCGACTGATCGCAGTTTCGGAAGTTAAAAAGACGGCGTCGCGGACCACTTTGCGCAAAAGCTGCACGGACATATACGAGAGGTGGAGCGAGGAAATCGCATGTCGCAAAGAGCGCATCAGGGTGAAGTTGCCGGAACGCGCTGGACCCCCGGTCAGTACCTGAAGTTTGCCCAGGAGCGCCTGCGACCGGCCATTGAGTTGCTCGATCACATCCCCCTTGCCGAACCGAAAGTGATCTATGATCTGGGCTGCGGTTCGGGTCGGATAACACGTCTTCTGGCCGAGCGTTGGTACTCATCCGAGGTCTATGGTCTGGATAATTCCCCGCAGATGCTGGCCGAGGCGGCCGGGGAGCCGTCGACTGTGCACTGGATAGATGCTGATATTCGCAACTGGGTGCCGCGCAAATCCCCTGACCTGATCTATTCCAATGCTGCTCTGCACTGGATTGGTGGCCACTCCGATCTGTTTGCGCGCCTGGTGAGCTACCTTAACCCGGGCGGTTGCCTTGCGGTCCAGATACCGCTCAGCTGGGATCTGCCGTCTCATCGTCTGATGCGGGACACGTTGGCCGGAGGTGGTCCCGATGGGAGACTTGGCGACGCCGAGCTGCTGGCCGCCCTGTTGAACAAGTGGGTTGAGGATGCGAAATTCTACTATGATATCCTTTCTCCTTGTACGCGGCATCAGGACATCTGGGAGACGCAGTATTTCCATGTGCTTGAAGGCGATGATCCTGTTTTTGAATGGGTTATGGGAAGCGGATTGCGCCCGATTCTAAATAACTTGGGGGATGCCGACCGAAGCTGGTTCTTAAAGGTATACAAGCAGAGACTGCGGGATGCTTATCCCAAGCATTCGGAAAACCGCACTGTGTATCCCTTCCGCCGCCTGTTCATAGTCGCATTAGTGTGATGGGCAAGGTGAATGCATATTACGACTGAAAAGGGACACTGATTCCGAGCGAAAAGGGACACTGATTCCGAGCGAAAGGGGACACCTGAATCTCCTGTTTTCTTCTTCCCTCAAAACATCATTGAAAAGTGTTTTGTTAACCTGTTTGCAGACTAAGGCAAGGAGGTCAACGAGATGCCGAGAAGAAGAATGAGTGCAGAAGTGATAAGGGAGATTCTGAGGCTCAAGTCCCTGAATCTTTCCATAAGACAGATAAGCCAGAGCGTTAAGAAAGGCAAAAGCAATGTTCAGAGGTTGCTCCAGAAGGCTGAGGAAGCGAGTCTTCGGTGGCCACTTCTCGAAGATATTGACGACCAGAAGCTTGAGGAGCTTCTCTATCCCAAGCCCGACGAGGTAACTCTGGAAGGCAAAGCGCTGCCGGATTTCTCTTACATAAACAGGGAGCTCACCAAAAAGGGTGTTACGAGGCAGCTTCTGTACGAAGAGTACATTGAAGCCAACGAGGGTGGGGACTGTTACAGCTATACGCGGTTGTGCGAGCTCTACAAAACATGGCTCAACAAGAACAGGCCTCCCTCAATGCGGCAGGTACACAAAGCCGGGGAGAAGTGCTTTGTGGACTACGCAGGGCTTACGGTGAACATAATGGATCCCCTGACGGGGGGAGCAACAAAGGCGCAGATATTTGTCGGGGCCATGGGGGCGTCGAATTACATCTTCGCGGAGGCTACCGCTTCACAGTCCCTTGAGGACTGGCTTGGGAGTCATACCAGGATGCTTGAGTTCTTCGGAGGAGTTCCCGAGATCATAGTTCCCGACAATCTTAAAAGCGGAGTAACCAGGGCGTGCCGTTACGATCCTGAGGTTAACCCTGCTTACGCTCAATGGACTAATCACTACAGGACAACCATCATTCCCACAAGGCCGCGCAAGCCAAAAGACAAGGCCAAGGCAGAGAAGGCTGTACAGATAGTGGAGACAAGGGTACTGGCTCCGATAAGAAACGAGCAGTTCACCTCAATAGCGCAGCTTAACAGGCGAGTAAAGGAGCTTACAGAAGAAGTGAACTTAAAGCCGTTGCAGAAGGGGGAAGGAGAATGTCGCCGGGAGCTGTTTGAAGAGATTGATTTCCCCGAGATGAAGGAACTTCCTCCGTATCCCTACACATACACGGAGATAAAGAAGGCCAAGGTGAACATTGATTGCCACGTGGAGTACAAAAAGAAGCGCTACTCTGTTCCCTACACCTACAGGGGGGAGGGAGTGGAGGTTCACGCCACAGAGCACATTGTGACGATTTACTTCAAAAGCAAGCTCATAGCGCAGCATAAGCGGCTGACTTATGTTGCGAAGTCAGTTATGTTGCGAAGTCTGCGTAACTCCCTGCAAGAATTGGGAGGAGACGGGAACTTCGCAACATAATAAAATAATCCTACAATGACGCAAGAAAGGACATCAACTCGCTGTCCGTATGCCAATCCGGCGTTACATCTGGCACAACATCCGAGCCCGAGACGGCACATGTCTGCAATGCTTTCGCCTTCATTTCCAAGTCCACTTCGGCATAACGGTTGGTCGTCTCAAGAGATCTATGTCCTAACCATGCCCGTATCGTGTTGATATCAACACCCGCGCGCAGAAGATGCACAGCTGTGGTATGACGAATGGTATGAGGACTGACGCGTTTATCCCTGAGAGATGGCACTGTCTCAGCAGCTTTCTCCGCTGTTCGAACAACCAGACCGTGTACGCCATGGCGAGTGATCGGTTTACCGTGGACATTGAGGAAGACCGGAGCTTCTCTGAGTCCGTTAATGCGTGAACCAATCAGGTCAAGCAGAACCTCGACAGTGGATGACCATAGCGGACAGATACGGACTTTTCTCCCCTTTCCGTTAAGACGTACGCACTTGTTGTCGGCAATGATGTCTGCCACTTTTATCCCCGCTGCCTCCGACGCTCGTGCTCCGGTATTATACAAAAACAGAAGTATAGCGTAATCACGGCGGCCCTGACGGCAGTGGCGATCGGGAACTGCAAGCATTGCGTCAATTTCTCGTTTTTCGAGATACGGCATACTTGCCGTGGTACTGCGTCGCAAGGGGATTCCCTGTATCTGAGCTGCGTGGTCAACAAGTTCGGGAACTTGGCGACCGATGAATCGGAACAGCGAATGCAGGGCTGCGAGGCGCTGGTTGCAAGTAGAGACCGCATTCTTCCTTTCCTTTTCAAGATCCGCTAGAAAGCTCCGTACGACGGTCGCATTGACTTGCTCAACCGTGACACGGACCGGGTCGGTGTCGTGATGTCTGGCGATGTAGTTGAAAAGCAGGCGAATCGTGTCGCGGTAGCTTTTCTGGGTATTGGGGCTGAGATTGCGATCCACAATCAAGTTCTCAAGCAGAAATCTGCGGACGAAGCGGCCCATAAGATGATCTTTCATTTTATCCTCCTTAGTTTTATAATGCGGCGTAACGCGCAAAGCATTTCGACGCTTCTGTAAGCAATTCCGGGGTCATGGTCAGGTAAGTCTGTGTTCCGCTGATGCTTGAGTGTCCAAGGTAGGTGGACAGCAATGGCAGACATTCCTGAACATCAGCGCCTTCACGGTACCAGGCAACCAGCCTGTTGACCGCAAAAGTATGTCGCAGGTCGTGAAGGCGCGGAGTGTTGCTCCCACCTTGTGGGTCTTGCAATCCGACATGAGTACGAAGTCGGGCGAACATATATTCAACCTGAATTCCCAACTATAGGGAGTGAAGTTACATCCAAGATAAGTTTCATTCCGTATTTCTGTGTTTTTTCGCAGTAAGTCAAGCAGATTTGTCATTATTATAGTTAACTTATAAACACTTTACCACTTATTTACAGCAACCCACCCACCCAAAACTCAATTCAGCAGTACTGCTCTCCAACTTCTCATATGCCATCCCTATATCAGATTAACCCACTGCAAGTAAACCATTTAACTCACCTTATCCTCCAACCCCAACAAATATTGCTTGACAATGACGAACATACAGAATATAGTATTAGCTATAGTGATAGTGTGTTTATCTATTTACTATCTGCAATGACATCACCGCACGCAAAAAGATTCCTGGAACCAACAAATCCAGCACAAAAACGTTATGAAGCCCTGCGCGCATACCACGTAGACGGATTGTCGTCAGCTGAAGTGGCCATACGTTTCGGATACTCCCATGGAACGGTCCGTAACATCTGTTCGGAATTTGCGAACAGCGATGATCCGGATTTCTTTTTGCCCAAACCGCGCAAACGCAAAGCCACACGCAAAGAAGACGAATCCCTCAAACGCAAGGAGAGGATAGTGGAGTTGCGCAAATCAGGCCGTCTTTCTATCTATGACATCATCAATGTTTTGAAGAAGGAAGGTGTTTCTGTGAGTTCGGCCTATGTTCACGGTGTGCTTAAAGGGGCGGGGGTACAGAAGCTTGCGCGAAGGTCCCTGGATGAGAGGCTGGACATTGTACGGGCACATAAAGCGGCTACGTCTGACCGAAGGGTGCTGAATCTGGGTTCCCGGACGTTTCGTACCGAGTTTGCTGGGTTGTTTCTGTTTGCCCATGATCTTGGGAGAGCAGACATTGACGGGATAGTGGAGCGAAGCGGCATGCCTGGGAGCGGGATGATACCGGCGGGGTGCGCGTTTCGTTCCCTGCTTGCTTTGAAGCTATGGGGGATAGGAAGACCTTCACGGATAATGGCAGAGACTCTTGATGAGGGGTTAGGGCTGTTCTGTGGTCTTAACGTAATACCGAAGCGAAGCACTCTTACGGAGTATTCATGCAGGATTGATCCGAGGATGAATCCCGGGCTTATGGACAGGTGGTATAAAGTGGTACGCGGTCTTGGAGTCAATCTTGGAGGGGAGGAATCGTTTGATCTTGATTTCCACGCTATTCCCTATCACGGGGACGCGGCGTTGGTAGAACGCCACTATGTATCGAAGAGGAGCAGGCGTCAGAAGGGGATACTGGCGTTTGTAGCGAGGGATGCTGACGCGAGGATGTTTGCCTGGGCCAACACTGATATACGCAAGAAGGGGGCAAGCGATGAGATACTGCGGTTCATAGAGGGGTGGGAGAAGCGTACGGGGCGCAAGCCCAGGGAGCTTGTGTTTGACAGTGGTTTTACCACGTATGCCAATCTGGGGAGGCTTGAGGAGATGGGGATAAGGTTTCTGACATTACGAAGAAGGTCTGAGAAGATGGTGTCTGTGTTGGCTTCAAAGCCGTCTTCTGAGTGGAAGAAGATAAGGCTCAGCAATGTGGGCAGGGAGTACAGGACCCCTAAGATATATGAGCAGAGGGTTAAGCTCAGGGATTATCCCGGGGATATACGACAGATAGCAATAAAGGATCTTGGACGCAGGAAGCCGGTGCTGCTTCTGACCAATCAGATGGAGGAGAATGCGGCGAAGCTTATAGACCGTTACGCGAGGCGAATGATAATAGAGAATACGATAGCGGACGCTATAGACTTTTTTCACATGGACGCGCTTTCTGCGGCTGTGGCTATGAAGGTTAATGTGGACGCACAGCTTACGGTGATGGCCAGTGGGTTGTACAGGGTATTGGGGAAGCGAGTGGGTGATGGGTATGATGTAGCGAAGGCGAGTACTATATTCCGGGATCTTGTGAGGGCAAGTGGAAAAGTAGAGGTAAAGGGGGATGAGATAATAGTGAGTCTTGGACGCCGTGCGAACAATCCGCTGCTCATAGCTGCTGGCTATGGGGAGATGGAAGAACGAATCCCCTGGCTTGATAATCGTGTTCTCAAGATAAGGTTCTTCTGACCCCCCTCAAAGTGTCATGTCAATTCCTGCAGTTGGGAATTCAGGTTCAAGCGTGTTGAGATGTACCGCTCTACCCCCCTTACGCAAAGCGAAGAAAGCGGAATGTTCATTGTCTGGCATGGGCAGATGCCGACGTTCCCTGTAGTAGGCCTCAAGCTCGGTGCCGAGTGCGGCGCCAAAGGGGACCAGCCGTGACTTGAAGAACTTGGTGTCGCTGATGGTGAAAACGCGCTCGCGGAAATCCACGTCACGGCATCGCAGGCGCAATCCCTCGCTTGGGCGAAGCCCCACCACGTATAAAGTCAGAATCAACGCTCTGAAGGTTTTGTGCCGTAGCGGGAAGCGGCTGTCTTTGAGGATCACTGTCGCGTCCAGAAGACTCTGCAATTCATTCGTGGAATAAATGTGAGCCCGGAAGGAACTGAGAACCCTGGGTCTTTGTTCCGGCAGTGGGCAGGCTGTGAGGTGTCCGCGGGACACGAGATAAACGAAGAAGCCGCGCAGAGCTGTATCCTTGCGTTCCCACGTCCGCGTCGGCGGTACTTTGCCACGACAGAAGTCATGAACGGCTTGACAATCGATTTCCTCCAGATGAATGTCGCCGAGAGCACGGCTCAAGGAACAAAGAATACGCGCATCCGTGTCGAAGACGGCTCCGAGGGAACGTTTTAAGTTGATGTACATGTCGACAGCCTCAATAAGTTTCATCGTCATATCAGACCCCCTAGATCGTCAAAGGCGACCCGCCGCAGCATTCTCAGATTGACCTTTGCATAAACTTTTGTCGAGTCCGGGCTGCTGTGCCCGAGGTGGTCGCCGACTTCTTTAAAACTTTTGCCAGACTCCAGAAGATGTCGGGCGCATGCGTGGCGCAGTCCGTGAGGACCACGTCCCTTCTCTGGGCGCTCGTTTTCGGGAAAGTTGCTGCTCACGATATGGCGAAGCCCCGATTTAGATATTGGTCCAAATGGATGGCATCGCCCCACAAACACGTTGCGGATTGGCGTTTGAGGTCTCCCGTGGCGCAGATAGCGGGCAATAGCGTTGCCAGTTCTGCTCTCAAGGGGAACTTCTTCACAACGCTGGCTTTTAGTCCGTATGATGCGGATTCTGTTGCGTGCCCAGTCTATGTTGTCAAGACGCAAATTCCTCACCTCGCTCGAACGTAATCCGTAAACAGACAGAAGCAGAATGATTGCGTGATTCCTGATCGACAGCGGATCATCACCGCTGGTGTTGGCAAGCATACGTCTGACTGTGTCCCATGTAGGGCCCAGAGGAAGCCCCTCTTCACGATAGATTCGCGGCAACAAAATGGTGTCCGCAACTCCAGGTCGTGTATAGTTGCGCCGCTCGCAGTATCTGAACCACGCTCGGACATGCTGGGCGGAAGCGTGCAGAGAACCTCGACACCACCGCAACGACATGTGTGTGTAGAATCCATCTATATCAACCGCTTCGACATCTTGCAGGACGATGCCTCGCCGAAGAATGTATTCAAGGAAAATCGTGATTTGCCATCGTGCTGCCCGACAAGTTGCATCGGACAGACACCTCTCTTCCTGTTGCAGAGCAATAAATTCGGATAGCACTGTTTCGTATTGCTGCGGCAATCTCACCGCAGCAGGTGAGGGAATCAGGCGACCAAGACTTCGCAGAAAATCAATGGCTGCGAACCGAAAGGATTCTTTGGTATTGTTGCTCCATCCGTTGGAATTCTGACCATCGTCATAGTGTTGGGAAACCATCTTCACCACATCATCTTTTTCGAAACGATGATGTGGCGGCCATTTCTGAAGCTCTACGGCCACGCGCAAACAATATCTGGCTCGTATCAGCAGAGTAGATTGCGCAAGATCTCTTGCTGTTAAATCAGTCAGATATTTAACCCGTTCCGCCGCTAAGGGACCTTCTTTATGGCGACGAAGAGCAGCAGAGCAGGTGAAAAGTGTTTCAAACATAGTGAAAACCTCCTTAATTGTTAACAAGGAGCACTATGTCAATTTGATTTATGTTGTAAAGTCTCCGCTTCCGTCTAGGGTTTACAGGGAGTTACGCAGACTTCGCAACATAACTGACTTCGCAACATAAGTTCTGTTATGTTGTTGACAACATAACAGAACAAAGAAGCACGAGCATTACGCTACGGTAGACGAACACATGCCAAAGAGTCACAGGGAGCATGGGAAGTGGACTCCCAAGAGGCTAAGAGACTGGGCTAAGGGACTTGGAGAGGAGGTGTACAAATGGGTGGACGCTCAGCTTGATTCAAAAGATCATCCGGAGCTTGGCTACAGGGTGTGTCTGGGTCTTCTGAGTCTTTCCCGCAAGTACCCTCAAAGGCTCAATGCGGCGTGCGGGGTAGCGAACGGAAACGGGCTTATGAGATTAAGTCAGGTTAAGGAGATTCTTAAGAACGGAATGGACAGGCTTCCATTGTTTGAAGAGCAAGAGTTAAGTCTTCCCCAGGATCACAAGAACATAAGGGGGCCGGGGGAGTTCAGATAAAACCAAGGAGGTATTTTTATGAGTTTATCACAGACATTATCCCGTCTTCGCCAGCTTCGGCTGGGAGCGATGGCTGTGGCGCTTGAGCGTCAGTGCGAGCAGCCCAACACTTATGATGAACTGCCGTTTGCGCAAAGGGTCGGTCTGCTTGTGGAGAGGGAATGCATTGAGAGGGAGCACAGAAAGCAGCAGAGGCTCATACGCGACGCCCGTTTCAGGCTCAAGGCTCATCTAAGCGATATTGATTACACTCACTCCCGTAATCTAAGGAGAGTCCAGGTAGCGGAGCTTGGGGAGGGGGACTGGATAGAGAGGTCCCGTAATCTGCTGATAACGGGACCCTGCGGCAGCGGGAAGACATGGATAGCGTGCGCTGTGGGTCATAACGCGTGTGTGAGGGGGATAACAGTTCGCTACTACAGGGTCTCAAGGCTGTTTCTGGCCCTCTCTCAGGCAAAGGCCGATGGAAGCTACGAGAAGCTTCTGGCGAAGCTTGCCAGGGTGAGAGTTCTGATCATAGATGACTGGGGACTTGAGAAGATAACCACCGCCCAGAGATATGACCTCATGGAGATAATGGATGACCGCTACGGGGAGAGTTCGACTGTGGTGATAAGTCAGCTTCCTGTGAGTGAGTGGCACGGCATAATAGGGGACAACACGGTTGCCGACGCGATCCTTGACAGGATCGTTCACAACTCTCACAGGCTTGAGTTGGGTGGGGAATCGATGAGAAAGACAAAGGAAACGAGAAAAAACGGAGATGATAAGGAATCTGGGAGTCTTTGAACGCGTGGAAAGCAAGAGGGTGAAGCGCCGCGAGTCAGAAAACAGACGTTTTATGCATGATTCAGTTCAATTGCTGAAAAAACGTCAATTTAAAGCCCGCTCAGAGTGCGATCGTCTATGCCTGAGGGGTAGAGGTCGGGTCGTTTTGGCCGTTGTCAGGCTTCGGAGCCAAATGCGTCTCGTTGGTTCAGTATCCCGTAGCTTCAGAGAACAAAGCTCTCGCTTTGTTCATCTCTCACTGAACTGTGGGGGGGGGGGGCTGACAAAAAAGTTGTGGCTGAAAACAGGTGTCGGCAAAGGAAGAAAACGGAGGTCATTTTTAAGAGAAAAAGACAGGCTTTTTACTCGTCGTTTGACAGAGAAATTCAAGACGTGTTAAAGTCTGTTTTGGGGAAGAAGAAAAAGGAGATTTTACTGTCCCTTTATTCTCGGAACAGGTGTCCCCTTTAACTCGGAATCAGTGTCCCTTTATTTTGTAATAAGCAGTGAATCCGGAATCTCCCACCAGAGGGCGAAAACAGGAAGAATTCAAAGCTTTTTTTACTGCGATTCCTGTTCTGCGGTTTCTTCTTTGGCAGAGTTTTTCTGGTACTTGCGACGGAACTTCTCGACCCTGCCTTCTTTTTTATAGTGCTTTTCCTTTCCGGTAAAGAAAGGGTGAGAGTCGCTTGAGATCTCCACGCTTATAAGCGGGTACTCGTTTCCGTCTTCCCATTTAGTGGTTTCCTCCGATGTTCTGGTCGAGCGAGTAAGGAACATATGCCCGGTGAACGAATCCTTGAAGACCACGTAGTTATAATCTGGGTGAATATCTTTTTTCATTTTATCTGTCCAGCGTTTTTTTTCGAGAAACGGAATTCTATACGACTATAAAATTTTGTAAAGTGCACCGGGACATCGGTTTTTCCCGATTGCTAAGTTCGGCTGAGAATTTCGGCGGCTTTTTTTGCGAAATAGGTGATTACCATGTCGGCCCCGGCTCTTTTTACGCTTAGCAGACTCTCAAGGATGATTTTTTCCTCGTCAAGCCACCCCGATTCTGCGGCCGCCTTTATCATGAGATATTCTCCGCTTACCTGGTAAGCGGCAAGGGGAAGATCGGTGTTCTCCCTAAACAACGATACGAGGTCAAGGTAGTACCCTGCGGGTTTTACCATTACCATGTCCGCACCTTCTTCTTCGTCCAGAATGAGTTCTCTCAGGGCTTCCGTTGAGTTTGCGGGGTCCATCTGGTAAGTCATCTTGTCCCCGCCTCTGGGAGCTGAATCAAGTGCTCCGCGAAATGGTCCATAAAAGGAGGAGGCGTACTTGGCCGTGTAAGACATTATGGAAACGTTCGTATAACCATCTTCGTCAAGAGTTTCCCTGATCGCTCCGACCCGCCCGTCCATCATATCGCTTGGGGCTACTATGTCGACTCCCGCGGCGGCATGGCATAGAGCCTGCTTGCAGAGCACCTCGACCGTTACGTCGTTAAGTATCTCTCCTGATGGGGACACCACCCCGTCGTGCCCGTCGCTTGAGTATGGGTCAAGCGCGATGTCAGTTATGACGGCGACTTCAGGTACCTGTTTTTTTATGGCGGATACGGCTTTTGGCACAAGCCCTCTGGGATTGTAGGATTCTTCGGCAAAAGGAGATTTAAGGCCGTCTCCGATTGCCGGGAAAATCATTACCGCCCCGATACCCAGACTGTGAGACTGCCTCACTTCCTCCACGAGACTCGAAACGCTCCACCTTTTGCACCCGGGCATCGATTCTATTTCCTCATCACTGTCTTTATCGTGGATAAAAAGCGGATAGATGAGATCTCCGGGCAGAAGCCAGGTTTCCCGAACGAGATTTCTTATGGAGCCGGATTTGCGGTTTCTTCTCGGTCTTGCGCAGATATCAAGAGATGGCGTGTCTTTTTCCGGTGTCTTTGTCTTTTTTCCTTGTTTCAAGGCTTCTGGTTCTCCTCTTGTTTTGTGCGTGGTCTTGGAATTCGCTACGAAAATGAAACCTGCGGAAACAATAAAAGGCAAGAAGCGGCAGTCAGCGTGGGAATTGCGGTTTTGCGCGTGCCGTGGTTTTAAAGGGGGGACTAGAAGTATTGACAGGTTTGTGTTGACAGGGTTGACAACATTATAAATAATTTTATTGTCGAGGTTGGGAGAGAGGGGACTATAAGATTTTAAAAAACCATTAAGGAGAGAGCTTAAATATGAGCGAATTGGTTTTTGAGGTAGCTTGGGACTCTGAAGCAGAGGTCTGGTGGATATCAGAAACTCCTATACCTGGACTGGTAACAGAAGCTCCAACTTTGGACGCATTACACCAGAAGCTTGTTGTTATGATTCCTGAAATGCTTGAAGAGAGGACACACCAGGAAGGTTCTCAGTATTCCGGTGGTATTGGAAAGCTGGAGAAAATCAGATCAGACCTAAAAGCTGGAGGTGTATTGCCAATTAAAGTAAATTCTTTTAGGGAATATGCGGTGGTTTGATTTTGGCAGATTATGCTCCCAGGGTAAAAAAGAAACTCCGGGAAAACGGATTTTCCTACTACAAATCAGGAAAGGGAGATCACGAGAAATGGAAAAACCAAGACGGGAAGATGGTTATTGTTGACCATAAGAACTTTCCCGCCATACCGCGAATGGAATTCTTAAACAAGCAGGGATTGAGAAAGCCTTCTAATGACTGACGAAACAGATATTACGGATATTTCAGAAGTGAATTTTGATACCAGGCTGAAAGTGCTGCTTGGCGTACCTCCCAAAAAGGAAGAAATGCCCGCCCCTTCAAAGTAGGATTTGTCTGGTCTGTAGTTGTTCACAGGACAGACATTTACACAGCTGGCAAACGTCGTTAACGTTTCCTTCTTCAAGTCGGATTCCCGGATGTGGGAGACGGTTTTGCCTTTGAGCCCTTCTGCGTGCGGGAAGACATTGATTTCCTCTATGATTTCGCTTCTGACTGGTTTTTCTCCCCCGAGACCCGCTAAAACGATTTTCCGGGGCGGCGGCCTTTGCCTGAGGAGAGGCGATGGGGCGCAGACAGAAGTTTCTCCGTTTCTTTCACGGACTACATGCTCAAGACCTGACCCTAGGAGTTTTGCCCCTGATTGCCTGCGGAGAATCCATCGCATTGAAACATCTGTTATGCCGCAAGGCAATTTATGGAGAAGGTGACCTTGTCAAGAGGACAATCAGTCTTATTTTTACTGTGCGAAAGCGGTAATTTATTACGCAAGGGAGGTTTCAGATGACCGAGCAGAAAACAGAGAAACACGAGTTTCAGGCCGAAGTGCGAAGGCTTATGGATATCGTGATCAATTCTCTTTATACCGACAGAGAGATATTCGTCAGGGAACTGGTTTCAAACGCCTCTGACGCGCTTGAAAAACTGAGGTACATACAGCTTACCGAAAAAGAGATATACGACGACGCTCTCCCGCTTGAAATCGAGATATCAACATCAAGCGAGGACAATACGATCACATTTACCGATTACGGAATTGGAATGAGCAGAAAGGAGCTTGTGGAGAACCTGGGAACGATAGCGCGTTCCGGCTCAAGGAGCTTCCTTGAGGCCATAGAGAAAAGCGGCACGGAGGGCGGCGGAGATCTGATCGGGCAGTTCGGCGTGGGTTTTTACAGCTCCTTTATGGTCGCCGACTCGGTTGAGGTGGCGACCCGCGGCTACAGGAAGAATTCGGAGCATCTGGTGTGGCGAAGCCGCGGCGACGGAACGTTTGAGATAACCAAGGGAAAGGGGCACAGAAGGGGCACAAAGGTCGTTGTGTCTCTGAGAGAAGAGGCAAAGGAGTTCTCCGATCCCGACATTGTAAGGGACATCCTGAGAAAATACTCGGCGTTTGTTCCCTTTGCGCTCAAGCTAAACGGCGAGCAGATAAATACCACTGAGGCCGTCTGGCTTCGCAGCAGGAATGAGATTACGGACCAGGAGTACGGCGGCTTCTACAGGTTCCAGACAAATTCCTTTGACGAGCCCCGATACAGGCTTCATTTCTCCTCGGAAGCCCCCATCGACATGAACGTTCTTCTGTTCGTCCCGGAGGACAACGTGGAGCGCCTTGGATTCGGAAGAATGGACCCTGGAGTGAGCCTTTACTCAAGAAGGGTGCTTATTGACGCCGCCCCGCAGAATCTTCTTCCCGAGTGGGCGAGGTTCCTCAAGGGCGTGGTGGACAGCGCCGACATTCCTCTTAACATCTCAAGAGAGACCATGCAGGACAGCTCCCTTGTTAAGAAGCTTAACTCCGCTATCACTAAAAGGTTTCTTAAATTCCTTGAGCAGGGCTCGGCAGACGATCCGAAGAGTTACAGTGATTTCTACGGCAAGTTCGGGTTTTTCATAAAAGAGGGCGTGGCCTCGGATTTTGAGCACAGAGAGCAGCTTCAGGGGCTGCTGCGCTTTGAGTCCTCGCGCAAAGGGGAAGGGGAACTGGTTTCCTTTGAGGATTATCTCTCGGGGATGGGCGAAGGACAGGAGGAGGTCTATTACCTGTCCGGTTCAGCAAGAGAAGCGATTGAGAACGGGCCCCACATGGAGTTTTTCCGCTCAGAAGATATCGAGGTTCTTTTCATATACGAACCGATTGACGAATTCGTAATGTCGACTCTCAGAGAGTATAAGGAAAAAAAGATTGTTTCTGCCGACAGCGTTGACATAGGCGTTGCGGGTAAGGATGCGGAGAGTTCTTCTGAGGAAGAAAAATCACTTTGCGGCTGGATGAAGGAAGTGCTTGGCGAGAGGGTAGGGGACGTGCGCATGAGCCGCAGACTCTTTGAGAGTCCCGCCGCCGCGTTTAACTCAGATTCCGCCATGACCCAGGGGATGAAGAGGATTATGAGGAACATAAGCGCGGGTGCCGACATGCGTTCCGTCGTCCGCCTTGAGATAAACGGCGACCATGCCCTTATAAAAAACCTTGCTTCCATGAAGGAGAAAGACGGGGAATTCGCCGCAATCATAGTTGAGCAGCTTTTTGATAACGCGCTTTTAGCCGCCGGGTACATGGAGAATCCCGGGAGCATGGTCGGAAGAATAAACAGGCTGCTTGAGCGGCTGAGTTCCATGTGATGCCCGCAGATGAATTACCTTGCCCATATCCGCCTTGCCGGGGATGACCCGGAATGCCTGATAGGGAACTTGCTCGGCGATTTTGTAAAGGGCAGATTGACTGAGGAGCACTACACTCCCGGGATAAGGCACGGGATAATGATGCACCGCAGGATTGACGCCTGGACGGATTCTCATGAAATAACGAGGGAATGCGCCCGGCTTATAAGCCCGGAGCGCAGGCGCTGGAGCAGGGTTATTCTTGACATCTTTTTTGACCATCTGCTTACCGTTAACTGGGAGAAGTATTCGGATGAGAGCCTCAGGGACTTTCTTGACAGGGCGTATGGTATAATCCTCGGGGCGGCGGATACTTTTCCCGAGGGCGCGGGGGGCAGGATAATAACCATTATCGAGGATGGCTGGATAGAGAAATACCGGAGCGTTTCGGGGCTCGGCGTCGTATTCGAGGGTATGTCGAGAAGGGTAAGGAGAAAAAATCCCCTTTCCGGATCCGAGCGGGAACTTGTCGCGCACTACGACGAGTTAAACGGGCATTTCAACCGATTCTTCCCGGAAATTATTGAATACGCAGAGCGCATTGAGAAAGCGGATGATACTGAGATTGGGTAAGGCTTGCACTTTTGCTGTCTGGTTTTTTCCTCAGGGGGTGAAAAATCATTGATCTATATACGGCGGCCACGCCGAACGGCAGGAAGGTTTCGATAATGCTTGAAGAACTGGGTGTCGCTTACGAGGTTCACGCGCTTAATCTCTCTCGGTTTGAACACAAAGAGCCGTGGTTTCTCGAGATAAATCCGAACGGAAAAATACCCGCGATAGTTGACAATGATGACGGCACCGCGGTTTTTGAGTCAGGAGCCATACTGATATATCTTGCCGACAAGTTCGGAAGTTTTCTTCCGCCGGTCGGGGACAGACGCAGAACGACATATATCCAGTGGCTCATGTTCCAGATGTCCGCGGTAGGGCCCATGCAGGGACAGCTGAACGTCTTTTTAAAATATGCCCCGGAAAAAATCCCTTACGCTATAAGGAGATACACCGAGGAAACGAAAAGGCTTTACTCGGTACTCGACGAAAGACTCTCAAGGGTGGAGTATATTGCCGGAGAGTATTCAATTGCCGACATAGCCACGTGGCCCTGGATAAACGCCTACGATTGGGTCCGAATGGATCTTGAAGCTTTTCCGAATCTTAGCAGGTGGCGTGCCACGGTTGCCGAAAGGCCCGCCGTGATAAGAGGAAACGGGGTTCCCCCAAGCCCGAAGGAAGAGGAAACGGAAGAAGAGAAGATAAAGAGAATTCAGAAACTGCTTTCCTAGCTTTCCTGTGTCCGAGACGGGGGAGGCGGAAAAATCCTCTGTCTGCCTTTTCGTCAAAAAAACAAAAAGGCTTTTTACAGCATTTGGGTTCGTTCTTAATGTCCGAGGATAAGAAAAAAGACCGGATTGTACTGGTGACGGGGGCAAGCGGTTACATCGGCGGGCGCCTGGTCCCGGTTTTGGAGGAAAGGGGCGAGCGGGTGCGTTGTCTTGCTCGCAATCCCGGTTATCTCGCCGGTCGTTTCTCTCCCGACACCCGGATTATCGCCGGCGATGTTTTTGATCCTGATTCTCTTGAGACCGCGCTTGAGGGGGTGGACACGGCTTACTGCATGGTCCATTCCATGGGTTCCGTGGACAACTTCGAAGAGCAGGACCGTATCGGGGTCCGTAATTTCGCCTGGGTTGCGCGCCGGTACGGAGTGCGTCGAATCATTTATCTGGGAGGATTGTTCGGAGACGGTGAACTTTCTTCTCACCTGGCAAGCCGCAGGGAAGTAGGGGATATTCTGGCTTCGGAAGGCCTCCTTACCTTGGAATTTCGCGCCTCGATCATAATCGGCTCAGGATCGCTTTCTTTTGAGTTGCTGCGAAGCCTGGTTGACAGGCTGCCGCTGATGGTTACCCCGAGCTGGGTGAGAACATTAACCCAGCCCATCGCCATCGAAGACGTAATAGCCTATCTTATTTGCGGTCTGGATCTGGTATCTGCGCGGCTTGGTTGATCTGCTTCTGGGCGGAGTAGGCATGCGTAAGGGCAGGCGGCATCCGACCGACTTGCGCCCGGGCGATCCTCTGGATTTCTGGCGTGTTGAGGCGTATGAGGAGAATCGGCTGCTGAGCCTGAGAACAGAGATGAGGTTGCCCGGTCAGGCGTGGCTTCAGTTTGAAGTCGAGCCCGCTGAAAAGGGCAGTCGAATAACGCAGACGGCAGTTTTCCGACCCCTGGGCCTGGGTGGCCTGATCTATTGGTATGGTTTTTACCCCATCCACTGGATTATTTTCAGGCAGATGCTTAGAGAAATTGCAAGACGCGCAGCTTATTAATTCCCTAAGATATACCCTTACCTGCGATGAAACCGAACGAAAAGCTGAAATTCCGCATTGCCGAGCAGATGTGTGAACTGTCCGTCTGAAGTGCGGGATTGTCGGAGCCCTAGGGGATGCGGAGGTCTAGAGGGGTTTACGCGCCAGGAAACAGTATAGCGGTGTGAAGATTCCGGTCCTGCCGCCCGCGATGTAGGCGTTGGCGGTCCGATCTATCAGCCTCAGGACTTCCGTGGAGCCTTTCGGGAATATCCCCAGTATCTCGGCCAGCCTGGATATCTCGTTGAATACCTTCTGGCCCAGTCGAGTCGCGTACAGAGGGCTGCCCAGCGTTCCGTGCCGGGTCTCCATGGGTTGATACCACGGCGTGGTAGAACCGTTCTCCTCGACTGCCCAGTCCACCCCCTCGATAACCTGGAATCCCACGGTCTCGAGTGCCTCATTTACCTCGCCCATCGTTGCGATATCCTTGAGCGCGATGCCGTGCATCAGCTCCTGCTTGATGGCCTGATGCCGATTGTCGTCGGGATCGAACTTGTCCGTAACGCACATTTCCTGACCCCAGAAGAGGGCTCCGGGTTTCAGCACGCGGTAGATCTCGGCAAATGCGTCCACCTTTTTTGGCGCATGGCATGTCGATTCGAATGCGTAGCCCCGGTCTAAAGTGTCGTCCGCGACGGCGCTCATGTCCATGAAGCTGCACTCGAGGTAGTCGACCATGTGGTCGAGCCCCGCTTCGGCGTTCAATCTTTTCGCCTCTTCCAACTGGATTTTATTGATGTTGACCCCGACGACCCTGACTCCGGCCTCGCGGACGACACGGCGCATCGGCCCGCCGATCCCGCAACCGATATCGACCACCGTCATGCCTTCGTGCAGCTCCAGTTTGTCGATCATCAATCGCTGATGGCGGATCTTGGAGTCCTCCAAGCTCTCGCGGGGCGACAGCGGCGCGAAGTGAAGGGATTTGCCCCAGCCGAACACCATGAACTCGTTGCAAAGGTCGTAGTATTCCTTGACGGTTTGGGTGTGGTCGTAACTCTCCGCACCGGCATTCTCCGCAGATGCTCTGTCTGTCCATCCATTGAAGTCTTGCACCCTGCGGGCGATGTTCGACCCGCTGTACGCGGCCTTCAGCCTGTTCGATAATTCGCGGAATTTCATTAAGTGGTTTGACTTTTGATTTGAGCTTCTGGAATCCGTCTGTAACGGCATTTCTACATCCCCGAGCCTGCGTGGGGATGCTTATGCTTTTACTGTAAAGGATTCTGTAGCAACAGTTAATATAAACGTTAGATGATGCTAATGAAAAATACAAGTAATTCTGAATCACCCTGGCTGGACGAGTTCCATTTTGTCTGCGGCCAAAATATGTTCGTAATGACAAGTTATGGGCTTATGTTAAGAGAACAGACTATGTGTATTGATCTAGAGACAAAAGGCAAGCAAAACGATGGGAAAGAGCAGTGTGTTTACACTTTTTCTACTTAGATATATAATTCCCCGAAGCTAATGCAAATGCATTTCTGATACTTAACGCTGGATAAGCGGAGTAACAGCAATGAACCCAAACCCAAACATGCGCAAGGACGAAGACTTGCTTTACCCATTTCCCGAAGGCTGGTATTTTGTCGCCAGCCGCAGGATGATTGAAAAAAAGGGACTCCTGAAGAGAACCTGGCTTGGAGAACAGATTGTTGTCTGGTGCAACGGGGAAGGGAACGTTTGTGTTGCCGAGGCGGTATGTCCACATCTTGGAGCCGATCTTGGTCCTGAGGCAGGGGGGCGGGTACGCAACGGTAGCCTCGTATGCCCTTTTCACGGTTTCGAGTTTGATGTAAGCGGTCAATGCGTGGCGACACCC
Source organism: Thermodesulfobacteriota bacterium (assembly GCA_965208155.1). Classification (GTDB taxonomy): domain Bacteria; phylum Desulfobacterota_D; class UBA1144; order Nemesobacterales; family Nemesobacteraceae; genus Nemesobacter. The sequence goes on along the minus strand of OZ242322.1, from coordinate 294,420 downwards.
TTCGCTCCTCCACCTAAGACCGCCAAGCTGAAGGTGTTTGAGACACGGGAAATTGAGGGTCTTATCTTTGGTTGGTGGGGAAGCGGCGGTCGAGAACCTCAATGGCACCTGCCCGAACTTCCCACGACGGATACTGACTGGAGCGGGATGGAATTCTGCCACCTCCGTTTCCCGGGACATCCTCAGGAAACTACCGAGAACTCAGTGGATGCAGCGCACCTTAACTATGTGCACCACTACGACAGCGTGAACATTCTCGGTTCGGTATCAATTGACGGCGCCTTGCTCAGGAATTCCTTTAACTTCAAACGCAGCCTTACAGTTGCTGGCATCAGGCTTTTTGAGTACGACGTTTCTGCGGTCGCCAATATACACGGGCTTGGCTATTCAGTTGTCAAGGTCCACGAACATTCGATCAACATGGACACCCGCCTGTGGGTGCTTGCAACACCGATTGACGGCAAATTCATTGAAATGACACTGGTGAGCCAGGTGCGGCAACTTCGTAATCCGAAGGGACTGGGCCACGGACTGCGACTCCTTCCCCTGGGACTCAGGACCTGCCTCATGAACAAGATCCTCATTGCCTCCCAGAAACATGATGTCATGCAGGATGTTGTCATCTGGAGCAATCTGAAACATCGGTCACTCCCGAAGCTTTGCAGTGCTGATGGCGATATCGGGAAGTATCGGCGCTACTGCAGGCAGTTCTATCCGGATGGTCAGTATTATAATCCGTAGAGGTATGTGGAGATGTTTATGCCGGTCTCGGCGTACTGTTCAGCTTTTCCATGCCGCACAGTGGGATTTTCGCGATCTATGCGGTTGAGCCTCTCAATCGTTCCCTGATCTGCTCGCTGGTTTCCTTGGTCTCGTCAAGCAGCATCAAAAGTGGTGGGAGGAAGAGAAAATCTGCCACTAGAGCAATAATTACCGTTATGCCTACCAAAAGGCCAAGCACCTGGTTTCCCACTAACCCGGATGCTCCAAATACCATGAAGCCCAGACCAAACACTATGGTAGTTGTAAATAATGCCCTGCCCACAGAGCGAAAGGCAATCTGAACGGACTCCGAAGGTAGTTTCCCTGCTTTTCTGCTTTCTGTGTATTTTGTCATAAAATGGATCGTGTCATCCACAATGATGCCGAATGCTATAGCGGTGACGACCGCCGCTGGAACTCCGACCTCTCCCACCAGATGTCCCCACAGCCCCATTGCCATAGCGGCCGGAATAAAATTGGGGATCAGACTGACCAGTCCCAGGCGTATACTTCTGAATATGGCGAACAGCAGCAGGGAGACAATAACCATCGCCACAAAAGTGCCCTGCAACATATTTTCAATGTTCCTCTGAATCGAATGAGACCCCACAATCGAAATTCCTGTAGCGCCGGTTTCCATGCTGGGGGCATTCTGCCGCAACCATTCACGCGCGCGGTTGTCGAGATTGATTTTTTCCAGACTGGACATGCTTTTCACTGAGACCGTTACGCGTGTTGCCCTCCGGTCATGATCGATCAGGTTGTTCAGGTCGCGGCCTACCGGAAGAGAAAATTCGTAAAGCAAAAGATACTGTGCAGCGAGTTCAGGATCGTCGGGAAGCGCGTAGTAATCCGGGTTATCACCATGCAGATTCTTGTTCAGACGCTTCATGATGTCGGCAATTGAGAAGATATGGACAAATTCCGGCTGCGCCCGGTACCACTGCGCAAACGCCTCGACCTGCTCTAGGTATTCTATATCCGTGACGGCGCCTTCACGGCCGGAGTCAAGAGAGTACTCATAGGTTTCCACTCCAGGGAAATTCTCGCTCAAAAAATCCGCGGATTGCCGGAACTCATAACTCTCATCAAGAACCTCAAGCCAGTTTTCCCTGAGTTCGATCTTGGAGATGCCGGCAACCAGCAGGAAAGTTACAACGCCAAAGGAGCAGAGAAGGATCATACGATGAGAGATGACAAAGCGACTGAGACGATCGAAAAAATCCTGTTTGTTTTCGTGCGTCTTCCGGGCACGAAAAGGTAATATCGACAGGAATGCGGGCAGCAGAGTCACCGAAAAGCCAAAAGCGCACATGGAGCCGAACGCCACGATGTTGCCCATGACCCGAAACGGCGGCATATCTACGAAATTCAGGCTCAGAAATCCGATTGCGGTTGTGAACGAGGTAAGGAAAACAGGCCAAACGTTCACTCGCACGGCATGGATTGCCGCCTCTGTTTTAGCCATGCCCTGGCGCAGACCCCCGGCCATTCCCTCAATAATGTGCACGGAATGAGCAACGGTCACAGCCATCAGTACGAACATCGCGGCGCCGCTTTCACCAAACAGCTTTAAGCCTGTCCACCCGGCAAAGCCCAGCGCAGACGGGATGACGGCTACAATCATCAGCACAATGGCAAGTGTTCCCCATATAGAACGTATCAGAATCAGGGCGACAAGCAGCATGGTTCCAAGAGCAATAGGCCCAAGGATGGCCGTTTCATCGTCAAGCGCGTCACCTATGACACGGTTGAGAATAAGTCCGCCTAAAAGGTGGTAGTCAATGGATGTGTATTCTTCCCCGGCGTCGGCAACAGTTTCATACAGGTAGTCGGTAACCTCTCGCTTAGCCGATTCCCGATTTTCGTCAGGAAGAGTAATGCTGACTACCAGACCTGCAACTCGTCCGTCACGGGAGACGAATCGCCCGGCGATTTCATCGGCATCAAGCGCGATATCCATGATTCGCTGTATATCGGTATCGCCAAGGGAACTGGCTTCGTCGATAAGTTGCTCAACAACCAGCTCATCTTCGAACCCCTCGCTATGCGTATAGTTCGAAATAGAGTCGACGCGGGTGGCGTACGGGGTGCGCCAAAGCTGCTCAGTCAACTCTTCAATGGCCACAAGCGTTTTCTGTGTGAAAATGGTGCCGTTATGTGGCGCCACGGCAACCAATACAACATCGGAGAGCGCATATGTCTCTTCAAGCTGTTCTAGTGCAACGAGGTGTGGGTCGGATTCACCAAAGTGATTGCGGAAGTCTACATCCACCACGGTCAAACGTGTGGCTCCGGCGGCAAGCGCCAGCATAACAAGCAGAGCGAGCAAAATCGTCAGCCAGCGGCGGGTGACGATCATCGCAATGAAGGATTCCAGGTTCATAGGATCATGCCAAACTGTGCAATACACACAGGCCTCAGACCTGGCATTTCCTCCTGCCACGTCCGGCCCTGTTCACACCTGATAGTTCGGTATTTACTGAACAATAAATACAGCACTTGTGTTATCGCCCTGTTTACCTGTAGAAAATACTTTCAATAGTAAAAAACAGCGCTATTGTAACCCACAGAGTAGACAATCCTCCGTAGAGCATTTTTGTATAATAAGCATATTCCGGAATCAAATTTGGGATAAGATCAAAGACCACCGTACTATTTATGAGAGTAAGCATAACAGCTAAAAAAAACGATATTGCGATAATCCACATTCCAAATCTCAGAGTTCTTTATTTATTCACTGCTCCCAGCCGAACGGGAAAAGTCTCCCGTTTCTTTCTCATCCCTCTGTCTATGCAGGCTGCCGCCCCGCCCGCTGTCGAAACAACATTCTGTGACCTGATCCGGAATTTCTGGCACGACATTTATAAGCTCTTACCATTACTGTGCTGCACCCGGTTTGTTGTAGTCAGACTCTGATCCGTCTGCTTAAATGCATGATTGCAGATATAACAACCTATTATACCTGATATATTTTTTGGAGTTGGCGAAGTTCTCGAAGATTGGGAGTTGTTCAGATTTGGTGTACGGAGGATTTGAATAATTCTCCCAGTACCCCCGGATTCCCACGGTTGCATCCCCTGAAATATCCCGGTATTATCTCTCCCGGTAACGACATGAAAGTCATGTCTTGATTGTCGCGCTGTAGACGGATAGATTTCTACTGGTGGAGAATGAGCATTCAAAACAACCAACTTGAGTTGCAGACCGACCAGACCGAAGGGGTCCTGATAATAAGCGTAACTGGCCGAATTGATGGTATGAACGCGCAGGAGTTCCACAAGAATCTGGACAAGGAAATCGGCGTTTCTGAAAATCCCGTAGTTCTTGATCTTGGAAACCTGTCCTACATCAGCAGTGCGGGATTGCGTTCAATTCTGCTTATTGCAAAAACGCTTCAAGGTAGAAAAACGAAATTCATACTGTGTTCCTTGCCCGGTCCCATAAAAGAAATCTTCGAGATCGCGGGTTTTGACAAAATCATTAACGTGCTCGAATCTCGTTCTGATGCTATGGCTGCAATAACTGGTTAAAACGCTTTACGAAGAGGCAGTTGCCGAATCCTCGCCTTCTGTCGCTTCTTCCGGAGTATCAATTACTTGATGAGCTGCGGGGTCAAGCGGCAGGACAACAATCATATCCGTATATTCCCCTTCCTTCGTATCTACGCGAAACTCACCGCCGTGCTGTCGTATGATGTCATTTGACAGCGATAGTCCCAGACCTGTTCCCCGATCCGTGGGCTTCGTTGTATAGAATGGATTGAAAATACGCTCCAATGCAGATTCGGGAATGCCGGTTCCATTGTCGCGAACATGTACCTCAATGTGGTCATCAACCAGCCGTGTACTCAACTTGAGCGTTGGTTGATAATCGTTCCCCAAGGCATCGTCGGCCGCGGCATCTGCCAGCGTTTTTTGTTTTTCGTTCGTCGCGTAGCAGGCGTTAGTTACAAGGTTAAGGAAAACCCGGCCAAGGTCTTGCGGTTGTACCGTGATCTTGTCTATATCTTGCTCATAGTCTTCCTGAATTTCCAGCTGGAATTCATTGTCGTTGGCGCGGGCACTGTGGAACGCAAGCAACGTATTCTCGCTGAGCAGTACGTTGAGGTCAGTTGGTTGCCACTCCCCGCCACCACGACCCATCTTGAGCATGTCTGTTATAATCCGGTTCGCGCGAGTTCCGTGCTCGTGGATGCGCTTCAAGTTTCCTGTCAGATCCTCCGCTACTTCCTCGACTAACTCCGGATCGTATTTCTCTTTTGTTTCTCCTCTGGCCTCAATTTTGGCTACCTCCTCAATCAGTTCTTCGAGCAGCTCTTGTGAAACTTCCGAGAAGTTCATGATAAAGTTCATCGGATTTTTGATTTCGTGCGCGACCCCTGCTGTCAATTCGCCAAGCGCAGCAAGCTTCTCTTGCATGACGATCTGATCCTGCGCCCGTTTCAATTCTTCATTAGTATGTGCCAGTTCTTCATTTTTCTCCTGCAGTTGGCCGGCAAGCGTTTCTACAAGGTTGAGGCGCTGTACTTCCAGTGCGTTATTTCGGAACACCTCAAGTGCCTTGGCCAGTTGCGCGATTTCGTCATTGCCTCTTGTGTCGATGGCTATCTCCAGGTTGCCATCAGCCATTTCCTGCATTTGACTCGATATCCGCTCCAGACGCCGGATCAGACGACGTTGTACAAGCAGCCATCCAAGCAAGACTGCACCACTTATACCAACAACATTGAAAGCCAGCAGCAGCTTTGTGCTGGTAGCGGTTACCGCAGCCGCTTTGCTCGTCATCTCCCCCGCAGCCAGGCTTGAATCATTTACAACACTTTCCACTCGCGCTACGATGTCAATTCCTAAAGTCCGATTCTCAAGAAGCAGTGCGGACAATTCATTATCAACTGCAAGTTCCCGGCCGCGCAGGTCAAACCCGTTGTTTTCTCTTCTGCCGAATGAGACTAGGTCTTCGAAAACCCCGGACAGTCGATCGTGAAGGGGTCGGTTCTTAGGGGTATCAGGCGATCGGCTATCCGTTCTATTGTGAGGGTGGTCTCCGTCCTGTTCGTGTTTCTCAAGCGCATCAAGCGATCGGTTGATACTGCCGGCTGTGGCTTCAAACCGTTCTCGAAGTGGTTGGAGCATGGCTGCATCAGTCACTATAAATGCAGTTGCAAGCAGCTGCGCGGCGACTGCGGCCGCCTCGCGGAGTTCAAACAAGCGACGATAGATCTGGAATTCCGATTTGGAAAAATGAACCGAGCCAGGTGATTGCACCCCATCAAGAAACCGATGTCCTGTCATCAGATAGAACATCTGATCGTCAATTTCATTAATCATAATCGGTGTTATTTCACTCTGGATGCCCCGAAGTTCGTCCCTGAGATCGAAACTGCTCTCGCGAAGGTCAAAACGTTCCATGACAAGCGATTTGATCCGCTCAATGTTTTTGATTACGGAGGTCCCGTCAGATTGAATCTGCTGTGCCTGTTCGCTTTCCCCCTGATTCTCCATCATTGCCGAGAGTTGTGTCTTGAATGCATCGGCCTGCAGGTCGATCGTTCCGGCTACGGTTCTGAACTGCTCAGGCGTACTTGAAGTGAGTCGGGGAGCGGCGGCGACGAGTGTGGTTGTCTGCTGGGCAATTGCAAACGCCGATGTCATCGCGGGTATGTTCTTTTCGTTAACATCTTGCTGAACTCTGCCGATATGGCTGAGGAAGAAAAGGGCAATCAGACTGATGAAAATGATGAGTACTACGGCACCTCCGAAACTTATATAGAGTTGCGTAGAAATCTGCGTAGAAATTCTGTTCCAGAGTTTTGAAAGCATTCCGCTTATCTCAATTCAATATTTTTTGCATATCCAAAACGTCGGTCAGTATCGTCGTCGAGGTTAGAGACTTAAGTGGCATATACCGGCCATCAGGACCAATGATCGTCAAAAACACACTGTCTGAACCTTGATTGTCATTCTTGCTGTATCGCAAGGCAAAGCCATCCAAATTAATGTCGTTGCCAGTCCGCAGCGCTGCATCAATGCAACTGCGGTCAACCTGCTTGCCGCAATTATCTACGACATAAATAGCCAGACGCCCTGCTAAGTATCCTTCATACGATATGAATCCGGGTTTCGCCGCCGGGTCGTACGCCTTCAGTGCGGCACGATAGGAAGCGGAAGCGGGTATCGTGTCTCCGGTTGGAAAAGGAACCACCTGCGTAACCAGAACTCCGGTCCCCTGATCGCCCAGTTCGCTTGTCAGGGCATTGCTGCCTACGAAGGAAAGCGTCATAAAAACGGGATTCATGCCGATGAGGCGTGCCCACTTAATAAATGTCGCGGTTGGTTTGTAGGGACCGATAATGATCACGGCTTCCGGTCCGGCGGTGCGCAGATCAAGAAGCGCCGTCTTTATCGCGACAGTATTGCGAGGAAATATCCCTGTTCCGACAACAGAGAGTTCGCGACGCGCAAGAGCAAGGAGTACTCCTTGCAGACCGGCACGACCGAACGAATCATCCTGATGGAGAATGGCGACGCGGTTAATTCCGAGATCAGCCGTCAGTCGTTCTACCATTTCCTCGGTTTCCTGATAATACGAAGCCCGCAGATTGATCACTGTCCGGCGCGCAGTGCCACGCAGGAATTCCGCACCGGTCATAGGCGCTATGTAAGGCACGTCGTGTTCCTCGGCTACGGGCACCGCCGCTTTGGAGGTAGGAGTACCAACTGCCCCGATGAGCGCGAAAATGCCCTCGCCAATCAGTCGCTGCGTATTTACAATTGCCGCTTCCGGCTCGTATGCGTCATCCATTGATCGCAGTTCCAGGCGACGTCCGTTGATGCCACCCCGGTCGTTAACCTCCTTAAAGGCGGAAAGAATGCCGGCTTGCATGCCTTTGCCAAGCTCGCCAGCCGGGCCGCTGAAGGCAGCGGACTGCCCGAATACAATACGATCGCTGTATACGCCCGGCACAGCACGAGCCTGTTCCTGGGCTTCGCCTGACGCTACGCCTGCCAGTATTGCAACTATTGAAGCGGCAATCATTTTTTTGAGGGATAATCTGCTTAATATCCGCATTTTGCTAAATTTTCTTGATCATAGTCAGATGATTGCGAGCGCTGTTACGTTGATATCGCAGCTCCGTCATCATCTGCTTTGCGAGCCTTATTCCCGCTCCGCCGATACCGCGGTCTTCAAGAGAACTTTCGATATCAAGCTCCGGCGCGTCTTCCAGCGGATTAAAGGGCTCTCCATCATCCAGTATCTCGACAGTTATGGTTTTGCCTTCTCTCGAAAATATAATTTCCACTTCATGCTCCTGATCGTCATTGTGCGCGTAGTTAACCACGTTAGTGAAAATCTCCTCCAAGGAGAGCTGCGTGTGAAACAATGCTTCAGGGGGGAAATCCTGCTGTTCACAAAACTCCTCCAGCGCTGCTGCGATTGTCTGGATTTCTTCCATCCGATTGGGAACGATCAACGTACGTGAAACTCGCATCCTAACTGTCTTTGCCCATTATTTGGTTCGCAGAACAAGACAGGTTATATCGTCAGATTGCGGATTTTCACCAGCGAATTCCTTGACCTTGCTGAACACCTCATTCGTAACTTCCTCGGCATCTTTGAAAGTGCCGCCTTGGAGAATCTGGCAAAACCTGTCCATTTCGAATAATTCCTTGTTTTCCTTTTCAGCTTCCACTACTCCGTCAGTGTAAAACACGATCATGGAACCCGGCTCAAGGGTGACTGTGTTTTCCCTATATTCAAAATCCTGCATCACACCCAGAGCGACTCCGCCCGTTGACTCTAGCAGTTCAGTTGTCAGATTCGGTTTGACAATGACTGGCGGATTATGTCCGCCGTTTGCGTACACGAATTCTTTCGTTCCAGAATCGTAAATGCCATATAACAGTGTTACAAATGTCATGGCATCGTTTTCATCCGACAGCATCGTATTTACCTGTTCCACCACGGCGGCCGGAGAATCGGAAATTGCGGCGCAAGCCTTAAGCAGCGTCCGACTGGCCATCATGAACATTGCCGCGGGCACTCCTTTGCCCGACACGTCAGCTATCGCAATGCCAACCCGGCCATCGTTAAATTCATAAACATCGAAAAAGTCGCCGCCCACGGAGAGAGCCGGAACCATGCTTGCATAAAGATCGAATGCCGCAGAAGCCGGAAATGATTTTGGAAGAATGTCCTGCTGCATCTTCCGCGCCACATCAAGTTCGTTTTGGAGAGCTACAAGTTTGTCACGCGCACTCAGCGCGTTGCGCCAGAGAGTAAGGTTTTCAATCGTACGTTCGATTGTAGTCTTAAGGTCGGTGAAGTCTATCGGCTTGGTAACGAAGTCGAATGCCCCATGGTTCATAGCAGTCCGTATGTTCTCCATGTCGCCGTATGCGGAGACCATTACGGCACGAATATCGGGGTCTACATCCGGCATCTGTGACAACAACATCAATCCGTCCATAACGGGCATGTTGATATCGGACAGTACAATGTCAAACCCGTTGTCTTTGCGTAGAAGTTCGAGAGCTTCCGCACCGTTGTGTGCAAATTCGAATTCGTAGCGACCGCGACGAATTTCACGCCGCATTCTCTGCAGCATTAGCTGTTCTAAATCTATCTCATCATCGACAACCAAAATTCGGATTTTGCCGTCGTCCATCTAGAATCTACCTTGCGATTGAGTGCCTGTTAATTGCTGAATTGGTAATTATATACCCGATTACACGAAGTTATGTAGAGGGAGTCATATGCTTGACTAGGCAGAATACCTGTCTCCGACACTGACAAATCCGCGGAAAACAGTTGTTTTGCGGCAAACGCATCGGGCAGGAACTTCCGCCAAAGCCATTTCATCATCGAACTGTTCCGGTTCAGAATCTTTATGTTCTCCGTCCTTATGCCGTATTTTGCCTGGTGAAGCCGGATCAGCAGCACCCGCCGCTTTTTTTCGGAACTTGCGTATGCAGGATTTGAATATAGCTCTTGTGGTTGGTACACTACACAGTGTGTCCCGACTGGCGTGCAGACGTTCGGTTCTCTGCAAGACATCAATTTTCAGGAACCGTTAAATGAACAGTACAGAGAAGCACTATCGGGTTAATGCGGCCTGCCTGCTTTTTTCCTTTTGTCTTGTTTTCGCGCACTTCCTCCTGCAGGTCGGTGTTGCCCACGCAAAGACCATTGATGAGGCAAAGGCGGCCTATGCGCAGGGGCGATTCGCCGAGGCGGCCCGGGTCAGTGAAAGTCTCGGGACTTCGCAGGGGTTTGCGTTTTCCGCCAAGTCGCTTTCGGTTCATGCCCATTACATCGCCAGAAAAGGCAAGAAAAAAGAGTTGCTTGAGCACGCCGTGGAGCTTGCGAAAAAGGCGGTTCTCTCCGACCCTGGCAATGCGGATGCCCATCTGCAGCTGGCGCGTGCTATCGGACGGCGCGCGGAGACTGTCGGGGTATTCGAAGCAGCGGGCGAGGCGGAAAAAATACGCGAATCAACGGAAAACGCCCTTCGAATTAACCCCAATTTGACGGCAGCGCATCTGAGCCTGGGGAGATGGCATTCGGAATTGGTTGGCGCAATGGGTTCGTTGCTGGCCCGCAGCGTTTACGGTGCGCGGAAAAAGGATGCCATTGCCTCATTTGAAAGGGCTGTTGCCCTGTCTCCAAATGCCAAAGATGTGCCCCTGCAGTACGCGCTCGGCTTGCTGGCGCTCGATGATTTCCGGTACCGGGACAAGGTGCAGGGCCTGCTGAAGCGTTCCATCGGGTTGCCGGCGAAGGACGCTTACGAACGTATACTGCACGCAGAAGCCGTCGAGACCCTAAACAGCCTCGATGAATACTACGATGACGACGATGACGACTACTGACGGCTTGTCGCACCTCCCGGAACCGGGATACAGGGGATGTCCTACGCCTTTTTGAAGCGCCAGCCGTACATCATGCGTCCGTAAAAGTTAAACCACTTCCTTGATTCTGAATCCCGAAACGGATAGTCCGCTCCGATTTGTCTCGCCGCAGCGAGGCCGGAAACAAAACATGTCTCTTGACTGTTGATAAGGGTGTGGGCGCCGCAGTGCCAGGTTCTTTTCCTGCCCTGAACGAAACCGAACAGATTAATCAGAAAGGCTATGTGAAACACGTCGTGTACGATATGCTGAAACCACCATTTTTTTACGATCTTCTCCTCGTTGATACGGCTGATCGGGTTGTAGGTCACCAGGCATGGCTTGTCCGATTTCTTTGCCCCGGGTTGCTGGTTGTGCATGATGTAGGTGATTTCATAATTGTCTGGCCTCACGCCGTACTGTTCAATGTGGTTGCTCCGGGTTTCGAGGGGTCTGACCTCGTTGTCCGGGAGAACCGAGGCATCCGAATGGACAATCGTATGGTTGTGCAGTTCGCTCTCGTAGCGAACCGAGGAAAGAAGAAAGCTCTCAAGCAGGGTCGGATTGTCGAGAATCATCAATGTCTGGTTCGCGTTGCACGCAAAAACCACGTCGTCAAATGTCTCCGTGATTCCGTTCTCATCTTCAATGACCACGCCGGATGTGCGCCGATACACTTTCCTCACGGGTCTGCCAAGGTATATCCTGCCCCGAAATCCGGCAGACATTTTCTCGTATATACGCCGCGTACCCATATCCCATGTATGCATTGTTGTCGCGGTTTCTATATCAAAGAACTCAAGATACCGGGCAAACAGGGACGCGGGCATGTCGAACACATTCGTTGCCATCAGGAAATTGACAAACATCGGCTTCAGTACCTTGTACCTGAAGTCTCCGGAGAACCTGCTCCAGTTAAGAACCGCGCCCATGCTGATGTAATTAAATGGATTGAGAGCATTGAGCAACTGGGATCTGGAGTGGTTGAGTCGACCGAACCATTTGAGACGCCCCAGGAGTTTCTGGAACCTGGCAATCTCCGGTTGCAACTGCCTCCTGATGTCCGAGTCGAAGTCATGCGCGTAGATTCCGCCACGGTACTTTACGCTGTAGTTGAACTTGGTGTCTACCAGATCAATATCGTGTTGCTGCATGAACAGCACCATATGGTGGTATGCCGATGGAATGCACGCGGTAACTGAGATGTCAAACGGGATCGAGGTTCCATCTTCTTGAGGCATGTCGGCTGTTACGGCGTTGCCGCCAAGCTGAGGCTGAGCTTCGAAAATTCGAAACTCGAACAGATCGGGGTGTCGGTGCAGAGCCCATGCGACCCCCAACCCGGATATTCCACCACCGATAATTGCAATTTTTCTCATTTCTCCAGAGTCCTCCGTTTTATTTATAGCCTGCACCATGGCCCGTCAGCGTACTTGTTCATTAGGGCACCCTGCGGCCCAGGGGCGAATAGCGCATCAGATGGGCAGTTCGCGTTTCTGTTCGGCGACGTGAAATCTGAGCTTCTTGTCCGGTTTCATTGAGGGGAACGAGGTGATCCGGAGTTCATAGTCTTCGGGGTATATGCGAAGAGTGAAGTAATGCGCTATGATCAGCAGGTTAACAGCCATATGCAGGGTCATCCATCGGGCACCAAGGCACGTGTGCGGACCCAGTCCGTATGGGGCGTATCCGGGGGTTTTATGCGCGTTGCGGGGCGGCAGGTAGCGGTCGATATCAAATGAAAAGGGATCCGGGAAGAAATCTTCCATATAGTGCGGGGCGGTTTGCGCAATGTTTATTCTTGACCCCTGCGGTATTTCGTAGCCCTCGATCGTGAACGTGTTCACAACGTCACGCATAGACATGGGAACAATAGGGTACATCCGAAGGCATTCATTGATGAAGCGATCGGTGATTTCCATATTGGCGGGGGAGAAGTCTTTTCCGGTCGGATCGCCATCTCGAAACAGTGCGTCGGCTTCGTTTCTGATTTTGTCGTAAAGCTCGGGTTGTGATGCCATGGCGTAAAGGGCGAAACTGAATCCGTCACCCAGGTACATGCTGGCAAGCACTGCTGCCGACAGAGCGAAACTCAGATTCGCCTCGGGCATCAGCAGCGGTTCGTTCTCATGGAGATTCAGCAGGTCATCCACCAGGTTTCGCGGACAGCCAGCCCGTTGTGCTGCCGTATTGACACTTTGCACCCGCTCCATCAACGTGTCTATTGCCTTGGCCCTGCGTTTCATTCCCGGTGTTTTCAGCATGAATTTCGGCAGAATGTTCAGGAGATGGGTGGTGAGTGCCCGCTCCTTGTAGGCAATTATATCATCCATGATATCCTGTGAATCGACACTTAGGGACAGGGGTGACATCTGGGCGTTAATCATTTTTCGGCACATATCCCTCCCGGGATAGCTTTCGCCCACTTCCCAGTCTGCCATGTATTCGCGGGCCTTGCTGTAGACCATGTCCAGCTGTCCTTCCAGTCTCCCGCGGGAGTAGGCTGGAGTCATGGTTTTTCGATACCGGAAATGGTCCACGCCATCTAGGGAAGGCAGTACGCCTACCGCCCCGTACACTTTCTCAAAGTCGCCGAAGTAGCTCTTGGATGTCAGGTACTTCCGTCCGTGTCGGCGTACCCAGCGGTTTACTTCTGCTCCGGCAAGAAAGATGTTCGGCTTTGAAAAAGGAGGGGCGATCTCAAAGACCGGGCCATAGCGCTTTGTCAAATCTGCGAAAAGTGCCGGAAGGTTCCCGGTACGAGCGTGCTTGTTGAGCAGTAGCCGATGAAGTGGAACGCGCGGGATTTTTTTGCCGGTATGAGAGCTTGCGAGCAGCGGATTATTGATGTTCTCTGCGACTGCGTCCGCCATTGAACGGCCGATTAGGTCCATCCTGCAGATAAGCTTGATCCGCTCTTCCGCTTTTTGGTCGAGCTTGAACATGAAGGGGAAGATGTCGCATGTTTCGATCAGGCAGATGATGATAATATCTCGCGGATGTGGAATGTCGTCTGAAAAGATGTCTTTGCCGATTCTGGTCCTGATGAACTGACCTATGCTTGCATCTTCATCGTCGCCGTTTCCAGTCGAATACAGTTTGCCGGGCGCCACTGTCCAGAAATCGCCCTGGTGATGTTCCAGAATTCCCAGATCAGAAAGGTTCTCTAGAGTCAGATCAATGATTGTTTCCGCATGCTTGATAAGCTTTTCAATCCAGTACTGGGTGTTGTGCTGGGCCGGATCATCGACGATTTCTTTAAGAATTATGTCCAGGCAGGGGTTGCCCGTTTCTGCTGGGTTCAGAAGGAGAAGTGACTCCTCATCTGTGTCGACACGCGAAAGCAGGGAGAGTTCCGCAAGTGCCGCACCGATAACGGCACAGTTCATTTTGTGGGCGGCTATCTGGTAAAAGTAGCCGCTCTCCTCGTTGAGGAGCATCAATATGAACTCGTCGAGCAAACTCAGTTGCTGGTTATCAATAGGATCATTTAACAACCGTCGCTTCCCTCAATCGAAATGACGCGGTAATGAGTACAGGAAATTGCAAGGTACAAAACCATAGTTTATAATACAGTAACTCTATATTCCAGCCGGGGTGTAGTCAAATCCGGCGAGGCTGAAATAAGAGAACTTGAATTTCCAGAAAATCTGAACGCTATATGACTGACGTGATATTATCAGCATTGCTTAAATTCCAGTGCCGTGTGTTACTGATCTTCTATGTGCCCGTATACATAATTAACCGCTTGGTTTAAAGAAGGAGGATTCGATTATGACTGAATGGCTCGGTATCGGCCACCTTTTCGAGCTTTCGCGGACGGAAGCGATTGCGGGTTTTTTCACCCCGCTGGTGGTTTTCGCCGTGTTTTTCCTGGCGCAGCTTGTACTGCCCGGGAAGCGGGTTCCCGGCTACGTCATTAATCCGAAGACCGGTGAACCCCGTAATTATCGGCTAAACGGTATTGTGGTGTTTGCGGTGGCGCTGGTTGTGTGGGCTTTTGAGCTCACCGGGATGCCGCGCGACTGGTTCTATCGGTCCACGATCTATGCGGTGGTCGGCGGAACGGTCTTCACCACAATCTTCACGATCATAGCGGTTTTCAGTCAGCCGCAAGGCAGGATAAAGAACCCGCTTCTGGCGCTGTGGGACGGGCGGGCGCAGGAGATGTCGTTTTTTAACGACCGCATCGATATAAAGATGTATTTCTATGTAGTCGGCGGGACGATGCTGGCGCTCAATGCCTTGTCCGGGGCTGCGTATCACTACGAACTCTTCGGCGAGAACTACAATCCGGGCGTCTTTCTGTATGCGGCGTTCTTCACATTCTACATACTGGACTATTTTATTTTCGAGCGCGTCCAGCTGTATACCTACGATCTGATCCATGAGCGCCTCGGCTTCAAAATGTTCTGGGGTGGCCTCGTGGTTTACGGGTGGCTTTTCATCCTCCCGTTGTGGGGCATGGCCGCTTATCCCTCTCCCGGATTCTCATCGGCGTGGACATATGTCTGGCTCATTGGAACAGCTGCGCTGTTTCTGTTCGGGTGGGGTATCTCGCGCGGTGCCAACTTGCAGAAATACACATTCAAGCGATGGCCCGACCGCAAGTTTCTCGGGCTCATCGAGCCTGAGTACATCGAAGCCGGCGACCGCAAAATTCTGTGCAGTGGCCTATGGGGCGTCGCTCGCCACTTTAATTATCTGGGCGAAGGCTTCCTTGGTATTTCGATTGCCCTTTCATTCGGCTACTTTGCCAATCCTTGGGCATGGGCCTACTTTGTCTTCGTCGTAACGTTTTTTACCTTTCGTCAACGTTTTGACGATGCGTACTGTGCCGAGAAATATGGTGCCGAGAAGTGGGCAGAGTATCAGGAACGGGTGAAATACCGGATTTTTCCCGGCATTTATTGAGAACTCCCTGCGGAGTTCATTCAGGGTGATTGCGGTTGTCGCCTGACCGCATAGTGCTTGCGTTTAACCTGGTTGCCGACTGTAGGGATCAACCCGGTTTGCGCGCTTTGTGGTAGTACATGGGCGTAAAAATCCCAAGACGCCCTGAGGCAACGAAGTAGTCGGCCGTGATATTGAGAATTCTTTGCACTTCGGATGACCCTCTGGGTACGGCGCGTACGCTTTCCAGAACGCGCAGGATTGCCCCAAAGATCTTGCGGCCAAGAGCCGTTCTCGGAAAACTCTTCAGACTCAGGCTGCTGCCTTCCAGCGGTTGGTACCACGGCGTCTGCGGGTCAGCGTCAAGAGCGCGGTCACGCGCTTCGGTGACTTCAAAGCCGACTGCCCGCAGGCCGTCGGTTACATCCGAGAATGAAGCGATTTTAGGAAGAGCATTTATGGATTCAATTTTTTCCTTAAGTTCCCGCTGCTCGGGATCTGTATCGTCGTAAAGCGAGGTCATGCAGCAGTCATAGCCGACGAATATCGCGCCGGGGCGCAATACGCGGAATACCTCGGCAAAAGCGGCGACTTTGTCCGGAGCATGGGGTATGGCCTCGATATGGTAAGCCGCATCAAAGCTCCCGTCTTCCGCCGGTATATTCAGGAAGTCGCCGTGCAGGAGGCTGCAGAGACTGTCCAGCCCGGCCTCGCTGTTATACGCGGAGCACTTCCCGAGCTGATATTCGTTGATGTTGAGACCCACGATCGAAGCGCCGTACTTTTTTGCAAGGGCGCGCTGGGGACCGCCCACGCCGCACCCGACATCCAGCACCTTCATGCCCGGCTTCAACCCAATGGCTTCGCCCAGAAAATATTCATGGTTGGCAATGGATTCCTCGAAAGATTCCGTCACCTTCCCCGGTGCGAAGTGAATCGATTTTCCCCATCCACGCTCGCAGAAGTCGGTAATAAGGTTGTAAAAAGCCGTTACCGTACGGAGATACTCTTCCTTGCTCATCCCCTGGCTTCCGCGGTACTTAGACAGCGTATCCTCCACGCTCTCATGCCGGACCGTTTTCGAAATTGGGTTGTTGGAGTCAGCTGCCATTCGTGTTCTCCTGTGTAGAATCCTTTATATGAAAGATTCCCTGTCACCTTTTAATTTTTCTTCTGAATTTCAGCAAACGATCTTATCCAATCTCCCTCAGTGAGTCAAAACTGGATCACCAGACCCGCTTTTTTTCCAGAATCTCGATAAGACCAGATTTGAATATGGTTCAGGATCCGGAACGCGAAAACTTCAGCTGCAGGAGCAGTTCGTATACCGCTCCGTCTGTGTTGCCGTTTTCACGACGGCCCTCAAGTTCCAGATTGAAGGTTCTGCCGGAATTCACGCGCCCGCCAAGACGCAAGACGTTCTCATCTCTGCCAAGAAGGGATATTCCCGCAAAAGGTGTCATCACCCCCCTGCCGGAGAGGGCCCGAATGCCCCACCCGGCCTCAGCTTCAACCGAAATTTCTGCGGTCTCACTGTCGCCAAACTCCGTCTGGGAACTGTTTTCAAGAAGCGCCGCGGCATTTTCCCGGGAATCTCCCCTTGAAGTAGTCGCGCGAAGAGACGGGCCGAGACCATCTGATGGTGCAAGAAGCACATCTGCTCCTATTCCCCATTCCTGAAACCTGCCGGGAACTATAAGCGCGCGGCTTCTGAAAGACATCCTGATATCTTTGGGTCCGGCTCGCCACTCGATTCCTGACCCTATCTCCATACCGGTGCTGTCCGCTGAAGAATTGTCGTGCTTAACGCCGACGCGAAGTGACGGAGTGAACGAAGTGCTTTGCCATGTGCTCTCAAGCAGGGCTCGTACCCCGCGGGTTTGCACAGACACACTCTCTATAAGGTCTCCGTTGTCACTTATCTCAAATTCAGCAAGCCAGAGGTCTCCGCGAAGATCAAGAGAAATGTTTGAAATTCTTCTGAGCGGCATAACTCCTCCAATCGCCACGCTTTTCATGGTTATATCCGCGGATTGATTGAGAATTTCTTCCTCTATGGTTACATCACCGAAACCATATCCCGCCATTGTCCACAACTGCGCCTCTCCATCTTCGGAGAGCAGTGCCACATAAGGGCTGACTCCCCTGATGCCGAGACGCCAGTCACCGTCAAATTTTTCCTCCCCTCCCACATCCGTCCAGTCAAAAGAACCTCTGTAAAGGAACATGTCAAGACCCGTCAACATCCCTTCAGACACTCTTACGTTGCCTCCCAGATGGGTTCCCATAAGACTGCCGTCCCACGTGACCGGACCTTCTTCCGCCCCCGAAAGTTCATTCCAGTCGCTTCCCGCGCAGAATGTCACGTCGCCTGAGCTGTGTTCTTCTCCATATGCATTAAACATCGCTGCGAACCTTACATCATCAAACACATCGCTAAGCGATACGCGTTCCATGGGGTCCTGCTCCCAGTTCCGGGCGTTGTTTCTAAGCTGGCGCTCCAGTGAAGGGAGATCGCCGTACACTGTTCCCGCCGCCGCATGCCCGATACACCCTGTGACCTGATCTATCCTGCTTCTCACAAGGGCCGAGCCCACATACGGCAGTATTGCTTTATTGACGCGTTTTAGCCGCTTTATGGAGGCGGGACGATCGTTGTCCATGATCGTCCCTTCCGCCTCGGCGTTCTCAAGCGTCAGGTCTACGGGGTCTGAGAGCTCAACCGAGAAGATCTCCGTTAACTCTTCAATCTCCCTGTCATCAATTGTAACGACTTCGATTGCTTCAGTAGTGGTTCCCGGAGCGATAGTTATTATTTCGCTTCTTCCATGGTAATCGATGTTTTCAACGGCTGTTCCCGAAGATGTAGTCCAGCGCACTTTTATGGTTTTCTCCGTTGCCCCCGACAGAAGCAGCGGGAACTTTGCAACGGAACCTTCCTCTACGGGGTCTGCGTTCGCAAGAGAAAGTTCCGGCGGTTCATTATTATCGATTATCGTTCCCGTGGAGTTAAGAGATGCGGCGTTGTCAGGGAATGTGGCGTCAACAGGGTTGCTGAGACGCAGCACTATCGTTTCGTCATATTCATCCACCTCGTCTCCGGTCACGGTAACCGCAACTGTTTTCCTTGTTTCTCCGGGAGCAAATGTCATAGTGCCCGGCGAAAGCGGCAAGTAGTCTTTGCCCGAAGTGGCTGTACCGGTCTCCGTGTCCGCGTAGGATACAGTGACTGTCTTGCCGCTTTCGGGGAAGATAGTCGCGGTGAATGTCATAGTGGCGCTGATACCCGGAGTGCCGCCTTCTGTAACTGAGGGCGAATCAATCGACAATACCGGGGGATCATCGTCGTCTTGTATAATTGCTGTTATATAAAGGGTCTCGGCGCCATCTGGAAATCTGGCGTTAGCAAGGGATGAGAGCCTTACCACTATGGTCTCGTCGTACTCATCCACAGTATCCCCTCTCACTTTAATGCTGAAGGTCTCAGTCGTCTCTCCTGGGCTGAAGGTCAGGATGTCCGGGGTGAACGGTACGTAGTCTTTGCCCGCAGTGGCCGTACCCGTTTCTGTGTCCGCATAGGACACAGAAACCTGCTGTCCGCTAGCCACGTTCATCGTTACTGTAAATGTCAATGTGGCGGAGTTAGGGGAATCGGTTTCAATTACAGATGGTGGAGTTATGGACAACTCTGGAGTAACATCATCGTCAGTAAGCGTGATTTTCGTGTTTGTGGCAGTAACTCCCTGGAGTGTTCCCTCGACGCTTATCGTCTCATTCTGTTCATCTACCGTATCATCAATAGGAGTGAGAGTGAAATCTACCGTCCCGCTTGCCGCTCCGGCGTTGATGGTAATGGTTTTGTCCGTCACCTCTGCATAGTCGGTTCCCTCAGTGGCGCTGTCTCCCGCTTTGCCCACACTTATCGTTACAGTTTTGTCCGTCGCGAATCGGGTCGCGCCGGTGATAGCGGCCGTTACCCGCACCGTCTTCACTCCGCCGTCCTCGACTATCGAGTCCTGAACGGCGGCTTTGCTCGTATCCGCGTCTACCGTTATCGTCATAGCCGTGGGCGCGGCGTCATCGTCGGTGATCGTGATCTGAGTGTTGGTGACGCTGGTTATTCCCGGCGCGGTTCCCTCCACGCTTATGCTCTCGCTTCCCTCCGCAAGCACGTCGTCATCCGGAGTGAGAGTGAAGTCCACCGTCCCGCTCGCAGCCCCCGCGGTGATGGTTATGGTCTTGTCCGTCACAGCTTCGTAGTCGGTTCCTGAAGTCGCGCTGTCCGCGGCCTTGCCCACACTTATCGTTACCGTCTTGTCTGCGGGGAAACGAGTGGTTCCTTCAAGCGTCGCCGTTACACGCACCGTCTTCCCGGATGTGTCGCTCTCATCTATCGAGTTCTGAACGGCTTCTGTCCCGGTGTCGGCGTCCACAGTTATTTCCATGGCGGGAGCGATATCGCTGTCTGTAAGCTTGATTTTCGTGTTTGTGGCAGTAACTCCTTGGAGTGTTCCCTCTACGCTTATGCTCTCCTCTCCCTCCGCCAGCGTATCAGGCGTGGGTGTAACATCGAACTCCACGTACCCGCTCGCCTTTCCCGCTGTGATGGTTATGGTTTTGTCCGTAACAGCGGTGTAGTCGGTTCCGGAAGTCGCGCTGTCTGCGGCCTTGCCCACGCTTATCGTTACAGTCTTGTCCGTCGCGAACCGGGTCGCGCCGGAGGTGATAGCGGCCGTTACACGCACCGTCTTTTTTCCGCCGTCCTCGACTATCGAGTCCTGAACGGCGGCTTTGCTCGTATCCGCGTCTACCGTTATTGTCATAGCTGTGGGCGCAGCATCATCATCAGTAATCGTGATCTGCGTGTTGGTAACGCTGGTTATTCCCGTAAGAGTTCCCTCCACGCTTATTCTTTCCTCTCCCTCCGCCAGCGTATCCTGCTTTGGAGTAAGGGTGAAGTCGACTGTCCCGCTCGCCGCTCCGGCGTTGATGGTAATGGTCTGATCCGCTACGTTTTCATAGTCAGTTCCCTCAGTGGCGCTGTCTGCGGCCTTGCCCACCGTTATGGTTACAGCCTTGTTTGTGGGGAAGCGGCCGCTTCCGACCAGCGTGGCTGTTACACGCACGGTCTTCGCTCCGCCGTCCTCGGCGATGCTGTTCTGGACGTTGTTCGTACCCGTGTCGGCGTCCACCGTTATGGTCATGGCAGTAGGTGCGGAATCATCGTCGTCAGTTATGGTGATTTTTGTGTTAATAGCTGTCACTCCCTGGAGTGTTCCCTCGACGCTTATCGTCTCGTTCTGTTCATCTACCGTGTCGTCGGTGGGAGTGAGGGTGAAGTCGACGTATCCGCTCGCCGTCCCCGCGGTGATGGTTATGGTCTTGTCTGCAACCGTGGCGTAGTCAGTTCCCTCAGTGGCGCTGTCTGCTGCCTTGCCCACACTTATCGTTACCGTCTTGTCTGTGGGGAAACGCGTGGTTCCTTCAAGCGTAGCGGTAACCCGCACGGTCTTCGCCCCGCCGTCCTCTACCAGCGAGTCCTGGTCGTTGTTTACCGCCGTGTCGGCGTCCACAGTTATCGTCATGGAGGTGGGAGCGGAATCATCATCCGTGATCGTGATTGACGCGTGGGTAACGGTGCCCACTCCTGTCGCGCTTCCCTCCACGCTTATGCTCTCATTGTCATCATCCAGCATGTCCTGCCTTGGAGTGAGAGTGAAATCCACTGACGCGCTCGCGGTGTTGGCGGGAATGGTGATGGTCTGGTCCGCTACAGTTGCGTAATCGGTTCCCTCAGTGGCCGTGTCTCCCGCCTTGCCCACAGTTATCGTTACAGCCTTGCTCCCCGGGAAACGAGTGGTTCCTTCAAGCGTCGCCGTTACACGCACGGTTTTCCCGGATGTGTCGCTCTCGTCTATAGAGTTCTGGATGCCGTTTTCCCCGGTATCGGCGTCAAGGGTTATGGTCACAGCGGGAGCGGCGTCGCTGTCAGTAAGCTTGATTGCGGTGTTTGTAACGCTGGTTATCCCCGCGAGAGAGCCCTCTATGCTTATGCTCTCCTCTCCCTCCACCAGAGTGTCAGGCGTGGGAGTAAGAGTGAAGTCGACGTATCCGCTCGCCGCCCCCGAGGTGATGGTGATGCTCTTGTTCGTCACAGTTGCGTAGTCGGTGCCCTCAGTTGCGGAGTCCGCGGCCTTGCCCACAACTATCGTTACAGTCTTGTTTGTGGGGAAGCGGCTGCTTCCTCCAAGCGTAGCGGTAACCCGCACGGTCTTCGCCCCGCCGTCCTCTACCAGCGAGTCCTGGTCGTTGTTTACCGCCGTGTCGGCGTCCACAGTTATCGTCATGGAGGTGGGAGCGGAATCATCATCCGTGATCGTGATTGACGCGTGGGTAACGGTGCCCACTCCTGTCGCGCTTCCCTCCACGCTTATGCTCTCATTGTCATCATCCAGCATGTCCTGCCTTGGAGTGAGAGTGAAATCCACTGACGCGCTCGCGGTGTTGGCGGGAATGGTGATGGTCTGGTCCGCTACAGTTGCGTAATCGGTTCCCTCAGTGGCCGTGTCTCCCGCCTTGCCCACAGTTATCGTTACAGCCTTGCTCCCCGGGAAACGAGTGGTTCCTTCAAGCGTCGCCGTTACACGCACGGTTTTCCCGGATGTGTCGCTCTCGTCTATAGAGTTCTGGATGCCGTTTTCCCCGGTATCGGCGTCAAGGGTTATGGTCACAGCGGGAGCGGCGTCGCTGTCAGTAAGCTTGATTGCGGTGTTTGTAACGCTGGTTATCCCCGCGAGAGAGCCCTCTATGCTTATGCTCTCCTCTCCCTCCACCAGCGTATCAGGCGTGGGAGTAAGAGTGAAGTCGACGTATCCGCTCGCCGCCCCCGAGGTGATGGTGATGCTCTTGTTCGTCACAGTTGCGTAGTCGGTGCCCTCAGTTGCGGAGTCCGCGGCCTTGCCCACAACTATCGTTACAGTCTTGTTTGTGGGGAAGCGGCTGCTTCCTCCAAGCGTAGCGGTAACCCGCACGGTCTTCGCCCCGCCGTCCTCTACCAGCGAGTCCTGGTCGTTGTTTACCGCCGTGTCGGCGTCCACAGTTATCGTCATGGAGGTGGGAGCGGAATCATCATCCGTGATCGTGATTGACGCGTGGGTAACGGTGCCCACTCCTGTCGCGCTTCCCTCCACGCTTATGCTCTCATTGTCATCATCCAGCATGTCCTGCCTTGGAGTGAGAGTGAAATCCACTGACGCGCTCGCGGTGTTGGCGGGAATGGTGATGGTCTGGTCCGCTACAGTTGCGTAATCGGTTCCCTCAGTGGCCGTGTCTCCCGCCTTGCCCACAGTTATCGTTACAGCCTTGCTCCCCGGGAAACGAGTGGTTCCTTCAAGCGTCGCCGTTACACGCACGGTTTTCCCGGATGTGTCGCTCTCGTCTATAGAGTTCTGGATGCCGTTTTCCCCGGTATCGGCGTCAAGGGTTATGGTCACAGCGGGAGCGGCGTCGCTGTCGGTAAGCTTGATTGCCGTCTGGGAGAAGGTAACTCCCGTAAGAGTTCCCTCCACGCTTATGGTCTCGATTTCCTCCTTCAGCATGTCAGGCGTGGGTGTAAGAGTGAACTCGACGTATCCGCTCGCCGCCCCCGAGGTGATGGTGATGCTCTTGTTCGTCACAGCGGTGTAGTCGGTTCCGGAAGTGGCGGAGTCCGCGGCCTTGCCCACAACTATCGCAACCGTCTGGTCTGTTGCGAAACGCGTCGTGCTTGTGATAGTGGCGGTAACCCGCACGGTCTTCGCCCCGCCGTCCTCTACCAGCGAGTCCTGGTCGTTATTTGCCGTCAAGTTGGTGTCCACCGTCAGCTTGATCGCGTTTGGCGCCGCGTCATCATCCGTGATCGTGATTGACGCGTGGGTAACGGTGCCCACTCCTGTCGCGCTTCCCTCCACGCTTATGCTCTCATTGTCATCATCCAGCATGTCCTGCCTTGGAGTGAGAGTGAAATCCACTGACGCGCTCGCGGTGTTGGCGGGAATGGTGATGGTCTGGTCCGCTACAGTTGCGTAATCGGTTCCCTCAGTGGCCGTGTCTCCCGCCTTGCCCACAGTTATCGTTACAGCCTTGCTCCCCGGGAAACGAGTGGTTCCTTCAAGCGTCGCCGTTACACGCACGGTTTTCCCGGATGTGTCGCTCTCGTCTATAGAGTTCTGGATGCCGTTTTCCCCGGTATCGGCGTCAAGGGTTATGGTCACAGCGGGAGCGGCGTCGCTGTCGGTAAGCTTGATTGCCGTCTGGGAGAAGGTAACTCCCGTAAGAGTTCCCTCCACGCTTATGGTCTCGATTTCCTCCTTCAGCATGTCAGGCGTGGGTGTAACATCGAACTCGACGTATCCGCTCGCCGCCCCCGAGGTGATGGTGATGCTCTTGTTCGTCACAGCGGTGTAGTCGGTTCCGGAAGTGGCGGAGTCCGCGGCCTTGCCCACAACTATCGCAACCGTCTGGTCTGTTGCGAAACGCGTCGTGCTTGTGATAGTGGCGGTAACCCGCACGGTCTTCGCCCCGCCGTCCTCTACCAGCGAATCCTGGTCGTTATTTGCCGTCAAGTTGGTGTCCACCGTCAGCTTGATCGCGTTTGGCGCCGCGTCATCATCCGTGATCGTGATTGACGCGTGGGTAACGGTGCCCACTCCTGTCGCGCTTCCCTCCACGCTTATGCTCTCATTGTCATCATCCAGCATGTCCTGCCTTGGAGTGAGAGTGAAATCCACTGACGCGCTCGCGGTGTTGGCGGGAATGGTGATGGTCTGGTCCGCTACAGTTGCGTAATCGGTTCCCTCAGTGGCCGTGTCTCCCGCCTTGCCCACAGTTATCGTTACAGCCTTGCTCCCCGGGAAACGAGTGGTTCCTTCAAGCGTCGCCGTTACACGCACGGTTTTCCCGGATGTGTCGCTCTCGTCTATAGAGTTCTGGATGCCGTTTTCCCCGGTATCGGCGTCAAGGGTTATGGTCACAGCGGGAGCGGCGTCGCTGTCAGTAAGCTTGATTGCGGTGTTTGTAACGCTGGTTATCCCCGCGAGAGAGCCCTCTATGCTTATGCTCTCCTCTCCCTCCACCAGAGTGTCAGGCGTGGGAGTAAGAGTGAAGTCGACGTATCCGCTCGCCGCCCCCGAGGTGATGGTGATGCTCTTGTTCGTCACAGTTGCGTAGTCGGTGCCCTCAGTTGCGGAGTCCGCGGCCTTGCCCACAACTATCGTTACAGTCTTGTTTGTGGGGAAGCGGCTGCTTCCTCCAAGCGTAGCGGTAACCCGCACGGTCTTCGCCCCGCCGTCCTCTACCAGCGAGTCCTGGTCGTTGTTTACCGCCGTGTCGGCGTCCACAGTTATCGTCATGGAGGTGGGAGCGGAATCATCATCCGTGATCGTGATTGACGCGTGGGTAACGGTGCCCACTCCTGTCGCGCTTCCCTCCACGCTTATGCTCTCATTGTCATCATCCAGCATGTCCTGCCTTGGAGTGAGAGTGAAATCCACTGACGCGCTCGCGGTGTTGGCGGGAATGGTGATGGTCTGGTCCGCTACAGTTGCGTAATCGGTTCCCTCAGTGGCCGTGTCTCCCGCCTTGCCCACAGTTATCGTTACAGCCTTGCTCCCCGGGAAACGAGTGGTTCCTTCAAGCGTCGCCGTTACACGCACGGTTTTCCCGGATGTGTCGCTCTCGTCTATAGAGTTCTGGATGCCGTTTTCCCCGGTATCGGCGTCAAGGGTTATGGTCACAGCGGGAGCGGCGTCGCTGTCAGTAAGCTTGATTGCGGTGTTTGTAACGCTGGTTATCCCCGCGAGAGAGCCCTCTATGCTTATGCTCTCCTCTCCCTCCACCAGAGTGTCAGGCGTGGGAGTAAGAGTGAAGTCGACGTATCCGCTCGCCGCCCCCGAGGTGATGGTGATGCTCTTGTTCGTCACAGTTGCGTAGTCGGTGCCCTCAGTTGCGGAGTCCGCGGCCTTGCCCACAACTATCGTTACAGTCTTGTTTGTGGGGAAGCGGCTGCTTCCTCCAAGCGTAGCGGTAACCCGCACGGTCTTCGCCCCGCCGTCCTCTACCAGCGAGTCCTGGTCGTTGTTTACCGCCGTGTCGGCGTCCACAGTTATCGTCATGGAGGTGGGAGCGGAATCATCATCCGTGATCGTGATTGACGCGTGGGTAACGGTGCCCACTCCTGTCGCGCTTCCCTCCACGCTTATGCTCTCATTGTCATCATCCAGCATGTCCTGCCTTGGAGTGAGAGTGAAATCCACTGACGCGCTCGCGGTGTTGGCGGGAATGGTGATGGTCTGGTCCGCTACAGTTGCGTAATCGGTTCCCTCAGTGGCCGTGTCTCCCGCCTTGCCCACAGTTATCGTTACAGCCTTGCTCCCCGGGAAACGAGTGGTTCCTTCAAGCGTCGCCGTTACACGCACGGTTTTCCCGGATGTGTCGCTCTCGTCTATAGAGTTCTGGATGCCGTTTTCCCCGGTATCGGCGTCAAGGGTTATGGTCACAGCGGGAGCGGCGTCGCTGTCGGTAAGCTTGATTGCCGTCTGGGAGAAGGTAACTCCCGTAAGAGTTCCCTCCACGCTTATGGTCTCGATTTCCTCCTTCAGCATGTCAGGCGTGGGTGTAAGAGTGAACTCGACGTATCCGCTCGCCGCCCCCGAGGTGATGGTGATGCTCTTGTTCGTCACAGCGGTGTAGTCGGTTCCGGAAGTGGCGGAGTCCGCGGCCTTGCCCACAACTATCGCAACCGTCTGGTCTGTTGCGAAACGCGTCGTGCTTGTGATAGTGGCGGTAACCCGCACGGTCTTCGCCCCGCCGTCCTCTACCAGCGAGTCCTGGTCGTTATTTGCCGTCAAGTTGGTGTCCACCGTCAGCTTGATCGCGTTTGGCGCCGCGTCATCATCCGTGATCGTGATTGACGCGTGGGTAACGGTGCCCACTCCTGTCGCGCTTCCCTCCACGCTTATGCTCTCATTGTCATCATCCAGCATGTCCTGCCTTGGAGTGAGAGTGAAATCCACTGACGCGCTCGCGGTGTTGGCGGGAATGGTGATGGTCTGGTCCGCTACAGTTGCGTAATCGGTTCCCTCAGTGGCCGTGTCTCCCGCCTTGCCCACAGTTATCGTTACAGCCTTGCTCCCCGGGAAACGAGTGGTTCCTTCAAGCGTCGCCGTTACACGCACGGTTTTCCCGGATGTGTCGCTCTCGTCTATAGAGTTCTGGATGCCGTTTTCCCCGGTATCGGCGTCAAGGGTTATGGTCACAGCGGGAGCGGCGTCGCTGTCGGTAAGCTTGATTGCCGTCTGGGAGAAGGTAACTCCCGTAAGAGTTCCCTCCACGCTTATGGTCTCGATTTCCTCCTTCAGCATGTCAGGCGTGGGTGTAAGAGTGAACTCGACGTATCCGCTCGCCGCCCCCGAGGTGATGGTGATGCTCTTGTTCGTCACAGCGGTGTAGTCGGTTCCGGAAGTGGCGGAGTCCGCGGCCTTGCCCACAACTATCGCAACCGTCTGGTCTGTTGCGAAACGCGTCGTGCTTGTGATAGTGGCGGTAACCCGCACGGTCTTCGCCCCGCCGTCCTCTACCAGCGAGTCCTGGTCGTTATTTGCCGTCAAGTTGGTGTCCACCGTCAGCTTGATCGCGTTTGGCGCCGCGTCATCATCCGTGATCGTGATTGACGCGTGGGTAACGGTGCCCACTCCTGTCGCGCTTCCCTCCACGCTTATGCTCTCATTGTCATCATCCAGCATGTCCTGCCTTGGAGTGAGAGTGAAATCCACTGACGCGCTCGCGGTGTTGGCGGGAATGGTGATGGTCTGGTCCGCTACAGTTGCGTAATCGGTTCCCTCAGTGGCCGTGTCTCCCGCCTTGCCCACAGTTATCGTTACAGCCTTGCTCCCCGGGAAACGAGTGGTTCCTTCAAGCGTCGCCGTTACACGCACGGTTTTCCCGGATGTGTCGCTCTCGTCTATAGAGTTCTGGATGCCGTTTTCCCCGGTATCGGCGTCAAGGGTTATGGTCACAGCGGGAGCGGCGTCGCTGTCAGTAAGCTTGATTGCGGTGTTTGTAACGCTGGTTATCCCCGCGAGAGAGCCCTCTATGCTTATGCTCTCCTCTCCCTCCACCAGAGTGTCAGGCGTGGGAGTAAGAGTGAAGTCGACGTATCCGCTCGCCGCCCCCGAGGTGATGGTGATGCTCTTGTTCGTCACAGTTGCGTAGTCGGTGCCCTCAGTTGCGGAGTCCGCGGCCTTGCCCACAACTATCGTTACAGTCTTGTTTGTGGGGAAGCGGCTGCTTCCTCCAAGCGTAGCGGTAACCCGCACGGTCTTCGCCCCGCCGTCCTCTACCAGCGAGTCCTGGTCGTTGTTTACCGCCGTGTCGGCGTCCACAGTTATCGTCATGGAGGTGGGAGCGGAATCATCATCCGTGATCGTGATTGACGCGTGGGTAACGGTGCCCACTCCTGTCGCGCTTCCCTCCACGCTTATGCTCTCATTGTCATCATCCAGCATGTCCTGCCTTGGAGTGAGAGTGAAATCCACTGACGCGCTCGCGGTGTTGGCGGGAATGGTGATGGTCTGGTCCGCTACAGTTGCGTAATCGGTTCCCTCAGTGGCCGTGTCTCCCGCCTTGCCCACAGTTATCGTTACAGCCTTGCTCCCCGGGAAACGAGTGGTTCCTTCAAGCGTCGCCGTTACACGCACGGTTTTCCCGGATGTGTCGCTCTCGTCTATAGAGTTCTGGATGCCGTTTTCCCCGGTATCGGCGTCAAGGGTTATGGTCACAGCGGGAGCGGCGTCGCTGTCAGTAAGCTTGATTGCGGTGTTTGTAACGCTGGTTATCCCCGCGAGAGAGCCCTCTATGCTTATGCTCTCCTCTCCCTCCACCAGAGTGTCAGGCGTGGGAGTAAGAGTGAAGTCGACGTATCCGCTCGCCGCCCCCGAGGTGATGGTGATGCTCTTGTTCGTCACAGTTGCGTAGTCGGTGCCCTCAGTTGCGGAGTCCGCGGCCTTGCCCACAACTATCGTTACAGTCTTGTTTGTGGGGAAGCGGCTGCTTCCTCCAAGCGTAGCGGTAACCCGCACGGTCTTCGCCCCGCCGTCCTCTACCAGCGAGTCCTGGTCGTTGTTTACCGCCGTGTCGGCGTCCACAGTTATCGTCATGGAGGTGGGAGCGGAATCATCATCCGTGATCGTGATTGACGCGTGGGTAACGGTGCCCACTCCTGTCGCGCTTCCCTCCACGCTTATGCTCTCATTGTCATCATCCAGCATGTCCTGCCTTGGAGTGAGAGTGAAATCCACTGACGCGCTCGCGGTGTTGGCGGGAATGGTGATGGTCTGGTCCGCTACAGTTGCGTAATCGGTTCCCTCAGTGGCCGTGTCTCCCGCCTTGCCCACAGTTATCGTTACAGCCTTGCTCCCCGGGAAACGAGTGGTTCCTTCAAGCGTCGCCGTTACACGCACGGTTTTCCCGGATGTGTCGCTCTCGTCTATAGAGTTCTGGATGCCGTTTTCCCCGGTATCGGCGTCAAGGGTTATGGTCACAGCGGGAGCGGCGTCGCTGTCGGTAAGCTTGATTGCCGTCTGGGAGAAGGTAACTCCCGTAAGAGTTCCCTCCACGCTTATGGTCTCGATTTCCTCCTTCAGCATGTCAGGCGTGGGTGTAAGAGTGAACTCGACGTATCCGCTCGCCGCCCCCGAGGTGATGGTGATGCTCTTGTTCGTCACAGCGGTGTAGTCGGTTCCGGAAGTGGCGGAGTCCGCGGCCTTGCCCACAACTATCGCAACCGTCTGGTCTGTTGCGAAACGCGTCGTGCTTGTGATAGTGGCGGTAACCCGCACGGTCTTCGCCCCGCCGTCCTCTACCAGCGAGTCCTGGTCGTTATTTGCCGTCAAGTTGGTGTCCACCGTCAGCTTGATCGCGTTTGGCGCCGCGTCATCATCCGTGATCGTGATTGACGCGTGGGTAACGGTGCCCACTCCTGTCGCGCTTCCCTCCACGCTTATGCTCTCATTGTCATCATCCAGCATGTCCTGCCTTGGAGTGAGAGTGAAATCCACTGACGCGCTCGCGGTGTTGGCGGGAATGGTGATGGTCTGGTCCGCTACAGTTGCGTAATCGGTTCCCTCAGTGGCCGTGTCTCCCGCC
Source organism: Thermodesulfobacteriota bacterium (assembly GCA_965208155.1). Lineage (GTDB taxonomy): Bacteria > Desulfobacterota_D > UBA1144 > Nemesobacterales > Nemesobacteraceae > Nemesobacter. The sequence continues at coordinate 264,694 of OZ242322.1, read as the reverse complement.
TTGCCCACAGTTATCGTTACAGCCTTGCTCCCCGGGAAACGAGTGGTTCCTTCAAGCGTCGCCGTTACACGCACGGTTTTCCCGGATGTGTCGCTCTCGTCTATAGAGTTCTGGATGCCGTTTTCCCCGGTATCGGCGTCAAGGGTTATGGTCACAGCGGGAGCGGCGTCGCTGTCGGTAAGCTTGATTGCGGTGTTTGTAACGCTGGTTATCCCCGCGAGAGAGCCCTCTATGCTTATGCTCTCCTCTCCCTCCACCAGAGTGTCAGGCGTGGGAGTAAGAGTGAAGTCGACGTATCCGCTCGCCGCCCCCGAGGTGATGGTGATGCTCTTGTTCGTCACAGTTGCGTAGTCGGTGCCCTCAGTTGCGGAGTCCGCGGCCTTGCCCACAACTATCGTTACAGTCTTGTTTGTGGGGAAGCGGCTGCTTCCTCCAAGCGTAGCGGTAACCCGCACGGTCTTCGCCCCGCCGTCCTCTACCAGCGAGTCCTGGTCGTTGTTTACCGCCGTGTCGGCGTCCACAGTTATCGTCATGGAGGTGGGAGCGGAATCATCATCCGTGATCGTGATTGACGCGTGGGTAACGGTGCCCACTCCTGTCGCGCTTCCCTCCACGCTTATGCTCTCATTGTCATCATCCAGCATGTCCTGCCTTGGAGTGAGAGTGAAATCCACTGACGCGCTCGCGGTGTTGGCGGGAATGGTGATGGTCTGGTCCGCTACAGTTGCGTAATCGGTTCCCTCAGTGGCCGTGTCTCCCGCCTTGCCCACAGTTATCGTTACAGCCTTGCTCCCCGGGAAACGAGTGGTTCCTTCAAGCGTCGCCGTTACACGCACGGTTTTCCCGGATGTGTCGCTCTCGTCTATAGAGTTCTGGATGCCGTTTTCCCCGGTATCGGCGTCAAGGGTTATGGTCACAGCGGGAGCGGCGTCGCTGTCAGTAAGCTTGATTGCGGTGTTTGTAACGCTGGTTATCCCCGCGAGAGAGCCCTCTATGCTTATGCTCTCCTCTCCCTCCACCAGAGTGTCAGGCGTGGGAGTAAGAGTGAAGTCGACGTATCCGCTCGCCGCCCCCGAGGTGATGGTGATGCTCTTGTTCGTCACAGTTGCGTAGTCGGTGCCCTCAGTTGCGGAGTCCGCGGCCTTGCCCACAACTATCGTTACAGTCTTGTTTGTGGGGAAGCGGCTGCTTCCTCCAAGCGTAGCGGTAACCCGCACGGTCTTCGCCCCGCCGTCCTCTACCAGCGAGTCCTGGTCGTTATTTGCCGTCAAGTTGGTGTCCACCGTCAGCTTGATCGCGTTTGGCGCCGCGTCATCATCCGTGATCGTGATTGACGCGTGGGTAACGGTGCCCACTCCTGTCGCGCTTCCCTCCACGCTTATGCTCTCATTGTCATCATCCAGCATGTCCTGCCTTGGAGTGAGAGTGAAATCCACTGACGCGCTCGCGGTGTTGGCGGGAATGGTGATGGTCTGGTCCGCTACAGTTGCGTAATCGGTTCCCTCAGTGGCCGTGTCTCCCGCCTTGCCCACAGTTATCGTTACAGCCTTGCTCCCCGGGAAACGAGTGGTTCCTTCAAGCGTCGCCGTTACACGCACGGTTTTCCCGGATGTGTCGCTCTCGTCTATAGAGTTCTGGATGCCGTTTTCCCCGGTATCGGCGTCAAGGGTTATGGTCACAGCGGGAGCGGCGTCGCTGTCGGTAAGCTTGATTGCCGTCTGGGAGAAGGTAACTCCCGTAAGAGTTCCCTCCACGCTTATGGTCTCGATTTCCTCCTTCAGCATGTCAGGCGTGGGTGTAAGAGTGAACTCGACGTATCCGCTCGCCGCCCCCGAGGTGATGGTGATGCTCTTGTTCGTCACAGCGGTGTAGTCGGTTCCGGAAGTGGCGGAGTCCGCGGCCTTGCCCACAACTATCGCAACCGTCTGGTCTGTTGCGAAACGCGTCGTGCTTGTGATAGTGGCGGTAACCCGCACGGTCTTCGCCCCGCCGTCCTCTACCAGCGAGTCCTGGTCGTTATTTGCCGTCAAGTTGGTGTCCACCGTCAGCTTGATCGCGTTTGGCGCCGCGTCATCATCCGTGATCGTGATTGACGCGTGGGTAACGGTGCCCACTCCTGTCGCGCTTCCCTCCACGCTTATGCTCTCATTGTCATCATCCAGCATGTCCTGCCTTGGAGTGAGAGTGAAATCCACTGACGCGCTCGCGGTGTTGGCGGGAATGGTGATGGTCTGGTCCGCTACAGTTGCGTAATCGGTTCCCTCAGTGGCCGTGTCTCCCGCCTTGCCCACAGTTATCGTTACAGCCTTGCTCCCCGGGAAACGAGTGGTTCCTTCAAGCGTCGCCGTTACACGCACGGTTTTCCCGGATGTGTCGCTCTCGTCTATAGAGTTCTGGATGCCGTTTTCCCCGGTATCGGCGTCAAGGGTTATGGTCACAGCGGGAGCGGCGTCGCTGTCGGTAAGCTTGATTGCCGTCTGGGAGAAGGTAACTCCCGTAAGAGTTCCCTCCACGCTTATGGTCTCGATTTCCTCCTTCAGCATGTCAGGCGTGGGTGTAACATCGAACTCGACGTATCCGCTCGCCGCCCCCGAGGTGATGGTGATGCTCTTGTTCGTCACAGCGGTGTAGTCGGTTCCGGAAGTGGCGGAGTCCGCGGCCTTGCCCACAACTATCGCAACCGTCTGGTCTGTTGCGAAACGCGTCGTGCTTGTGATAGTGGCGGTAACCCGCACGGTCTTCGCCCCGCCGTCCTCTACCAGCGAATCCTGGTCGTTATTTGCCGTCAAGTTGGTGTCCACCGTCAGCTTGATCGCGTTTGGCGCCGCGTCATCATCCGTGATCGTGATTGACGCGTGGGTAACGGTGCCCACTCCTGTCGCGCTTCCCTCCACGCTTATGCTCTCATTGTCATCATCCAGCATGTCCTGCCTTGGAGTGAGAGTGAAATCCACTGACGCGCTCGCGGTGTTGGCGGGAATGGTGATGGTCTGGTCCGCTACAGTTGCGTAATCGGTTCCCTCAGTGGCCGTGTCTCCCGCCTTGCCCACAGTTATCGTTACAGCCTTGCTCCCCGGGAAACGAGTGGTTCCTTCAAGCGTCGCCGTTACACGCACGGTTTTCCCGGATGTGTCGCTCTCGTCTATAGAGTTCTGGATGCCGTTTTCCCCGGTATCGGCGTCAAGGGTTATGGTCACAGCGGGAGCGGCGTCGCTGTCGGTAAGCTTGATTGCCGTCTGGGAGAAGGTAACTCCCGTAAGAGTTCCCTCCACGCTTATGGTCTCGATTTCCTCCTTCAGCATGTCAGGCGTGGGTGTAAGAGTGAACTCGACGTATCCGCTCGCCGCCCCCGAGGTGATGGTGATGCTCTTGTTCGTCACAGCGGTGTAGTCGGTTCCGGAAGTGGCGGAGTCCGCGGCCTTGCCCACAACTATCGCAACCGTCTGGTCTGTTGCGAAACGCGTCGTGCTTGTGATAGTGGCGGTAACCCGCACGGTCTTCGCCCCGCCGTCCTCTACCAGCGAGTCCTGGTCGTTATTTGCCGTCAAGTTGGTGTCCACCGTCAGCTTGATCGCGTTTGGCGCCGCGTCATCATCCGTGATCGTGATTGACGCGTGGGTAACGGTGCCCACTCCTGTCGCGCTTCCCTCCACGCTTATGCTCTCATTGTCATCATCCAGCATGTCCTGCCTTGGAGTGAGAGTGAAATCCACTGACGCGCTCGCGGTGTTGGCGGGAATGGTGATGGTCTGGTCCGCTACAGTTGCGTAATCGGTTCCCTCAGTGGCCGTGTCTCCCGCCTTGCCCACAGTTATCGTTACAGCCTTGCTCCCCGGGAAACGAGTGGTTCCTTCAAGCGTCGCCGTTACACGCACGGTTTTCCCGGATGTGTCGCTCTCGTCTATAGAGTTCTGGATGCCGTTTTCCCCGGTATCGGCGTCAAGGGTTATGGTCACAGCGGGAGCGGCGTCGCTGTCGGTAAGCTTGATTGCCGTCTGGGAGAAGGTAACTCCCGTAAGAGTTCCCTCCACGCTTATGGTCTCGATTTCCTCCTTCAGCATGTCAGGCGTGGGTGTAAGAGTGAACTCGACGTATCCGCTCGCCGCCCCCGAGGTGATGGTGATGCTCTTGTTCGTCACAGCGGTGTAGTCGGTTCCGGAAGTGGCGGAGTCCGCGGCCTTGCCCACAACTATCGCAACCGTCTGGTCTGTTGCGAAACGCGTCGTGCTTGTGATAGTGGCGGTAACCCGCACGGTCTTCGCCCCGCCGTCCTCTACCAGCGAGTCCTGGTCGTTATTTGCCGTCAAGTTGGTGTCCACCGTCAGCTTGATCGCGTTTGGCGCCGCGTCATCATCCGTGATCGTGATTGACGCGTGGGTAACGGTGCCCACTCCTGTCGCGCTTCCCTCCACGCTTATGCTCTCATTGTCATCATCCAGCATGTCCTGCCTTGGAGTGAGAGTGAAATCCACTGACGCGCTCGCGGTGTTGGCGGGAATGGTGATGGTCTGGTCCGCTACAGTTGCGTAATCGGTTCCCTCAGTGGCCGTGTCTCCCGCCTTGCCCACAGTTATCGTTACAGCCTTGCTCCCCGGGAAACGAGTGGTTCCTTCAAGCGTCGCCGTTACACGCACGGTTTTCCCGGATGTGTCGCTCTCGTCTATAGAGTTCTGGATGCCGTTTTCCCCGGTATCGGCGTCAAGGGTTATGGTCACAGCGGGAGCGGCGTCGCTGTCGGTAAGCTTGATTGCCGTCTGGGAGAAGGTAACTCCCGTAAGAGTTCCCTCCACGCTTATGGTCTCGATTTCCTCCTTCAGCATGTCAGGCGTGGGTGTAAGAGTGAACTCGACGTATCCGCTCGCCGCCCCCGAGGTGATGGTGATGCTCTTGTTCGTCACAGCGGTGTAGTCGGTTCCGGAAGTGGCGGAGTCCGCGGCCTTGCCCACAACTATCGCAACCGTCTGGTCTGTTGCGAAACGCGTCGTGCTTGTGATAGTGGCGGTAACCCGCACGGTCTTCGCCCCGCCGTCCTCTACCAGCGAGTCCTGGTCGTTATTTGCCGTCAAGTTGGTGTCCACCGTCAGCTTGATCGCGTTTGGCGCCGCGTCATCATCCGTGATCGTGATTGACGCGTGGGTAACGGTGCCCACTCCTGTCGCGCTTCCCTCCACGCTTATGCTCTCATTGTCATCATCCAGCATGTCCTGCCTTGGAGTGAGAGTGAAATCCACTGACGCGCTCGCGGTGTTGGCGGGAATGGTGATGGTCTGGTCCGCTACAGTTGCGTAATCGGTTCCCTCAGTGGCCGTGTCTCCCGCCTTGCCCACAGTTATCGTTACAGCCTTGCTCCCCGGGAAACGAGTGGTTCCTTCAAGCGTCGCCGTTACACGCACGGTTTTCCCGGATGTGTCGCTCTCGTCTATAGAGTTCTGGATGCCGTTTTCCCCGGTATCGGCGTCAAGGGTTATGGTCACAGCGGGAGCGGCGTCGCTGTCGGTAAGCTTGATTGCCGTCTGGGAGAAGGTAACTCCCGTAAGAGTTCCCTCCACGCTTATGGTCTCGATTTCCTCCTTCAGCATGTCAGGCGTGGGTGTAACATCGAACTCGACGTATCCGCTCGCCGCCCCCGAGGTGATGGTGATGCTCTTGTTCGTCACAGCGGTGTAGTCGGTTCCGGAAGTGGCGGAGTCCGCGGCCTTGCCCACAACTATCGCAACCGTCTGGTCTGTTGCGAAACGCGTCGTGCTTGTGATAGTGGCGGTAACCCGCACGGTCTTCGCCCCGCCGTCCTCTACCAGCGAATCCTGGTCGTTATTTGCCGTCAAGTTGGTGTCCACCGTCAGCTTGATCGCGTTTGGCGCCGCGTCATCATCCGTGATCGTGATTGACGCGTGGGTAACGGTGCCCACTCCTGTCGCGCTTCCCTCCACGCTTATGCTCTCATTGTCATCATCCAGCATGTCCTGCCTTGGAGTGAGAGTGAAATCCACTGACGCGCTCGCGGTGTTGGCGGGAATGGTGATGGTCTGGTCCGCTACAGTTGCGTAATCGGTTCCCTCAGTGGCCGTGTCTCCCGCCTTGCCCACAGTTATCGTTACAGCCTTGCTCCCCGGGAAACGAGTGGTTCCTTCAAGCGTCGCCGTTACACGCACGGTTTTCCCGGATGTGTCGCTCTCGTCTATAGAGTTCTGGATGCCGTTTTCCCCGGTATCGGCGTCAAGGGTTATGGTCACAGCGGGAGCGGCGTCGCTGTCGGTAAGCTTGATTGCCGTCTGGGAGAAGGTAACTCCCGTAAGAGTTCCCTCCACGCTTATGGTCTCGATTTCCTCCTTCAGCATGTCAGGCGTGGGTGTAAGAGTGAACTCGACGTATCCGCTCGCCGCCCCCGAGGTGATGGTGATGCTCTTGTTCGTCACAGCGGTGTAGTCGGTTCCGGAAGTGGCGGAGTCCGCGGCCTTGCCCACAACTATCGCAACCGTCTGGTCTGTTGCGAAACGCGTCGTGCTTGTGATAGTGGCGGTAACCCGCACGGTCTTCGCCCCGCCGTCCTCTACCAGCGAGTCCTGGTCGTTATTTGCCGTCAAGTTGGTGTCCACCGTCAGCTTGATCGCGTTTGGCGCCGCGTCATCATCCGTGATCGTGATTGACGCGTGGGTAACGGTGCCCACTCCTGTCGCGCTTCCCTCCACGCTTATGCTCTCATTGTCATCATCCAGCATGTCCTGCCTTGGAGTGAGAGTGAAATCCACTGACGCGCTCGCGGTGTTGGCGGGAATGGTGATGGTCTGGTCCGCTACAGTTGCGTAATCGGTTCCCTCAGTGGCCGTGTCTCCCGCCTTGCCCACAGTTATCGTTACAGCCTTGCTCCCCGGGAAACGAGTGGTTCCTTCAAGCGTCGCCGTTACACGCACGGTTTTCCCGGATGTGTCGCTCTCGTCTATAGAGTTCTGGATGCCGTTTTCCCCGGTATCGGCGTCAAGGGTTATGGTCACAGCGGGAGCGGCGTCGCTGTCGGTAAGCTTGATTGCCGTCTGGGAGAAGGTAACTCCCGTAAGAGTTCCCTCCACGCTTATGGTCTCGATTTCCTCCTTCAGCATGTCAGGCGTGGGTGTAACATCGAACTCGACGTATCCGCTCGCCGCCCCCGAGGTGATGGTGATGCTCTTGTTCGTCACAGCGGTGTAGTCGGTTCCGGAAGTGGCGGAGTCCGCGGCCTTGCCCACAACTATCGCAACCGTCTGGTCTGTTGCGAAACGCGTCGTGCTTGTGATAGTGGCGGTAACCCGCACGGTCTTCGCCCCGCCGTCCTCTACCAGCGAATCCTGGTCGTTATTTGCCGTCAAGTTGGTGTCCACCGTCAGCTTGATCGCGTTTGGCGCCGCGTCATCATCCGTGATCGTGATTGACGCGTGGGTAACGGTGCCCACTCCTGTCGCGCTTCCCTCCACGCTTATGCTCTCATTGTCATCATCCAGCATGTCCTGCCTTGGAGTGAGAGTGAAATCCACTGACGCGCTCGCGGTGTTGGCGGGAATGGTGATGGTCTGGTCCGCTACAGTTGCGTAATCGGTTCCCTCAGTGGCCGTGTCTCCCGCCTTGCCCACAGTTATCGTTACAGCCTTGCTCCCCGGGAAACGAGTGGTTCCTTCAAGCGTCGCCGTTACACGCACGGTTTTCCCGGATGTGTCGCTCTCGTCTATAGAGTTCTGGATGCCGTTTTCCCCGGTATCGGCGTCAAGGGTTATGGTCACAGCGGGAGCGGCGTCGCTGTCAGTAAGCTTGATTGCGGTGTTTGTAACGCTGGTTATCCCCGCGAGAGAGCCCTCTATGCTTATGCTCTCCTCTCCCTCCGCCAGCGTATCAGGCGTGGGAGTAAGAGTGAAGTCGACGTATCCGCTCGCCGCCCCCGAGGTGATGGTGATGCTCTTGTTCGTCACAGTTGCGTAGTCGGTGCCCTCAGTTGCGGAGTCCGCGGCCTTGCCCACAACTATCGTTACAGTCTTGTTTGTGGGGAAGCGGCTGCTTCCTCCAAGCGTAGCGGTAACCCGCACGGTCTTCGCCCCGCCGTCCTCTACCAGCGAGTCCTGGTCGTTGTTTACCGCCGTGTCGGCGTCCACAGTTATCGTCATGGAGGTGGGAGCGGAATCATCATCCGTGATCGTGATTGACGCGTGGGTAACGGTGCCCACTCCTGTCGCGCTTCCCTCCACGCTTATGCTCTCATTGTCATCATCCAGCATGTCCTGCCTTGGAGTGAGAGTGAAATCCACTGACGCGCTCGCGGTGTTGGCGGGAATGGTGATGGTCTGGTCCGCTACAGTTGCGTAATCGGTTCCCTCAGTGGCCGTGTCTCCCGCCTTGCCCACAGTTATCGTTACAGCCTTGCTCCCCGGGAAACGAGTGGTTCCTTCAAGCGTCGCCGTTACACGCACGGTTTTCCCGGATGTGTCGCTCTCGTCTATAGAGTTCTGGATGCCGTTTTCCCCGGTATCGGCGTCAAGGGTTATGGTCACAGCGGGAGCGGCGTCGCTGTCAGTAAGCTTGATTGCGGTGTTTGTAACGCTGGTTATCCCCGCGAGAGAGCCCTCTATGCTTATGCTCTCCTCTCCCTCCACCAGAGTGTCAGGCGTGGGAGTAAGAGTGAAGTCGACGTATCCGCTCGCCGCCCCCGAGGTGATGGTGATGCTCTTGTTCGTCACAGTTGCGTAGTCGGTGCCCTCAGTTGCGGAGTCCGCGGCCTTGCCCACAACTATCGTTACAGTCTTGTTTGTGGGGAAGCGGCTGCTTCCTCCAAGCGTAGCGGTAACCCGCACGGTCTTCGCCCCGCCGTCCTCTACCAGCGAGTCCTGGTCGTTGTTTACCGCCGTGTCGGCGTCCACAGTTATCGTCATGGAGGTGGGAGCGGAATCATCATCCGTGATCGTGATTGACGCGTGGGTAACGGTGCCCACTCCTGTCGCGCTTCCCTCCACGCTTATGCTCTCATTGTCATCATCCAGCATGTCCTGCCTTGGAGTGAGAGTGAAATCCACTGACGCGCTCGCGGTGTTGGCGGGAATGGTGATGGTCTGGTCCGCTACAGTTGCGTAATCGGTTCCCTCAGTGGCCGTGTCTCCCGCCTTGCCCACAGTTATCGTTACAGCCTTGCTCCCCGGGAAACGAGTGGTTCCTTCAAGCGTCGCCGTTACACGCACGGTTTTCCCGGATGTGTCGCTCTCGTCTATAGAGTTCTGGATGCCGTTTTCCCCGGTATCGGCGTCAAGGGTTATGGTCACAGCGGGAGCGGCGTCGCTGTCGGTAAGCTTGATTGCCGTCTGGGAGAAGGTAACTCCCGTAAGAGTTCCCTCCACGCTTATGGTCTCGATTTCCTCCTTCAGCATGTCAGGCGTGGGTGTAAGAGTGAACTCGACGTATCCGCTCGCCGCCCCCGAGGTGATGGTGATGCTCTTGTTCGTCACAGCGGTGTAGTCGGTTCCGGAAGTGGCGGAGTCCGCGGCCTTGCCCACAACTATCGCAACCGTCTGGTCTGTTGCGAAACGCGTCGTGCTTGTGATAGTGGCGGTAACCCGCACGGTCTTCGCCCCGCCGTCCTCTACCAGCGAGTCCTGGTCGTTATTTGCCGTCAAGTTGGTGTCCACCGTCAGCTTGATCGCGTTTGGCGCCGCGTCATCATCCGTGATCGTGATTGACGCGTGGGTAACGGTGCCCACTCCTGTCGCGCTTCCCTCCACGCTTATGCTCTCATTGTCATCATCCAGCATGTCCTGCCTTGGAGTGAGAGTGAAATCCACTGACGCGCTCGCGGTGTTGGCGGGAATGGTGATGGTCTGGTCCGCTACAGTTGCGTAATCGGTTCCCTCAGTGGCCGTGTCTCCCGCCTTGCCCACAGTTATCGTTACAGCCTTGCTCCCCGGGAAACGAGTGGTTCCTTCAAGCGTCGCCGTTACACGCACGGTTTTCCCGGATGTGTCGCTCTCGTCTATAGAGTTCTGGATGCCGTTTTCCCCGGTATCGGCGTCAAGGGTTATGGTCACAGCGGGAGCGGCGTCGCTGTCGGTAAGCTTGATTGCCGTCTGGGAGAAGGTAACTCCCGTAAGAGTTCCCTCCACGCTTATGGTCTCGATTTCCTCCTTCAGCATGTCAGGCGTGGGTGTAAGAGTGAACTCGACGTATCCGCTCGCCGCCCCCGAGGTGATGGTGATGCTCTTGTTCGTCACAGCGGTGTAGTCGGTTCCGGAAGTGGCGGAGTCCGCGGCCTTGCCCACAACTATCGCAACCGTCTGGTCTGTTGCGAAACGCGTCGTGCTTGTGATAGTGGCGGTAACCCGCACGGTCTTCGCCCCGCCGTCCTCTACCAGCGAGTCCTGGTCGTTATTTGCCGTCAAGTTGGTGTCCACCGTCAGCTTGATCGCGTTTGGCGCCGCGTCATCATCCGTGATCGTGATTGACGCGTGGGTAACGGTGCCCACTCCTGTCGCGCTTCCCTCCACGCTTATGCTCTCATTGTCATCATCCAGCATGTCCTGCCTTGGAGTGAGAGTGAAATCCACTGACGCGCTCGCGGTGTTGGCGGGAATGGTGATGGTCTGGTCCGCTACAGTTGCGTAATCGGTTCCCTCAGTGGCCGTGTCTCCCGCCTTGCCCACAGTTATCGTTACAGCCTTGCTCCCCGGGAAACGAGTGGTTCCTTCAAGCGTCGCCGTTACACGCACGGTTTTCCCGGATGTGTCGCTCTCGTCTATAGAGTTCTGGATGCCGTTTTCCCCGGTATCGGCGTCAAGGGTTATGGTCACAGCGGGAGCGGCGTCGCTGTCAGTAAGCTTGATTGCGGTGTTTGTAACGCTGGTTATCCCCGCGAGAGAGCCCTCTATGCTTATGCTCTCCTCTCCCTCCACCAGAGTGTCAGGCGTGGGAGTAAGAGTGAAGTCGACGTATCCGCTCGCCGCCCCCGAGGTGATGGTGATGCTCTTGTTCGTCACAGTTGCGTAGTCGGTGCCCTCAGTTGCGGAGTCCGCGGCCTTGCCCACAACTATCGTTACAGTCTTGTTTGTGGGGAAGCGGCTGCTTCCTCCAAGCGTAGCGGTAACCCGCACGGTCTTCGCCCCGCCGTCCTCTACCAGCGAGTCCTGGTCGTTGTTTACCGCCGTGTCGGCGTCCACAGTTATCGTCATGGAGGTGGGAGCGGAATCATCATCCGTGATCGTGATTGACGCGTGGGTAACGGTGCCCACTCCTGTCGCGCTTCCCTCCACGCTTATGCTCTCATTGTCATCATCCAGCATGTCCTGCCTTGGAGTGAGAGTGAAATCCACTGACGCGCTCGCGGTGTTGGCGGGAATGGTGATGGTCTGGTCCGCTACAGTTGCGTAATCGGTTCCCTCAGTGGCCGTGTCTCCCGCCTTGCCCACAGTTATCGTTACAGCCTTGCTCCCCGGGAAACGAGTGGTTCCTTCAAGCGTCGCCGTTACACGCACGGTTTTCCCGGATGTGTCGCTCTCGTCTATAGAGTTCTGGATGCCGTTTTCCCCGGTATCGGCGTCAAGGGTTATGGTCACAGCGGGAGCGGCGTCGCTGTCAGTAAGCTTGATTGCGGTGTTTGTAACGCTGGTTATCCCCGCGAGAGAGCCCTCTATGCTTATGCTCTCCTCTCCCTCCACCAGAGTGTCAGGCGTGGGAGTAAGAGTGAAGTCGACGTATCCGCTCGCCGCCCCCGAGGTGATGGTGATGCTCTTGTTCGTCACAGTTGCGTAGTCGGTGCCCTCAGTTGCGGAGTCCGCGGCCTTGCCCACAACTATCGTTACAGTCTTGTTTGTGGGGAAGCGGCTGCTTCCTCCAAGCGTAGCGGTAACCCGCACGGTCTTCGCCCCGCCGTCCTCTACCAGCGAGTCCTGGTCGTTGTTTACCGCCGTGTCGGCGTCCACAGTTATCGTCATGGAGGTGGGAGCGGAATCATCATCCGTGATCGTGATTGACGCGTGGGTAACGGTGCCCACTCCTGTCGCGCTTCCCTCCACGCTTATGCTCTCATTGTCATCATCCAGCATGTCCTGCCTTGGAGTGAGAGTGAAATCCACTGACGCGCTCGCGGTGTTGGCGGGAATGGTGATGGTCTGGTCCGCTACAGTTGCGTAATCGGTTCCCTCAGTGGCCGTGTCTCCCGCCTTGCCCACAGTTATCGTTACAGCCTTGCTCCCCGGGAAACGAGTGGTTCCTTCAAGCGTCGCCGTTACACGCACGGTTTTCCCGGATGTGTCGCTCTCGTCTATAGAGTTCTGGATGCCGTTTTCCCCGGTATCGGCGTCAAGGGTTATGGTCACAGCGGGAGCGGCGTCGCTGTCGGTAAGCTTGATTGCCGTCTGGGAGAAGGTAACTCCCGTAAGAGTTCCCTCCACGCTTATGGTCTCGATTTCCTCCTTCAGCATGTCAGGCGTGGGTGTAAGAGTGAACTCGACGTATCCGCTCGCCGCCCCCGAGGTGATGGTGATGCTCTTGTTCGTCACAGCGGTGTAGTCGGTTCCGGAAGTGGCGGAGTCCGCGGCCTTGCCCACAACTATCGCAACCGTCTGGTCTGTTGCGAAACGCGTCGTGCTTGTGATAGTGGCGGTAACCCGCACGGTCTTCGCCCCGCCGTCCTCTACCAGCGAGTCCTGGTCGTTATTTGCCGTCAAGTTGGTGTCCACCGTCAGCTTGATCGCGTTTGGCGCCGCGTCATCATCCGTGATCGTGATTGACGCGTGGGTAACGGTGCCCACTCCTGTCGCGCTTCCCTCCACGCTTATGCTCTCATTGTCATCATCCAGCATGTCCTGCCTTGGAGTGAGAGTGAAATCCACTGACGCGCTCGCGGTGTTGGCGGGAATGGTGATGGTCTGGTCCGCTACAGTTGCGTAATCGGTTCCCTCAGTGGCCGTGTCTCCCGCCTTGCCCACAGTTATCGTTACAGCCTTGCTCCCCGGGAAACGAGTGGTTCCTTCAAGCGTCGCCGTTACACGCACGGTTTTCCCGGATGTGTCGCTCTCGTCTATAGAGTTCTGGATGCCGTTTTCCCCGGTATCGGCGTCAAGGGTTATGGTCACAGCGGGAGCGGCGTCGCTGTCGGTAAGCTTGATTGCCGTCTGGGAGAAGGTAACTCCCGTAAGAGTTCCCTCCACGCTTATGGTCTCGATTTCCTCCTTCAGCATGTCAGGCGTGGGTGTAAGAGTGAACTCGACGTATCCGCTCGCCGCCCCCGAGGTGATGGTGATGCTCTTGTTCGTCACAGCGGTGTAGTCGGTTCCGGAAGTGGCGGAGTCCGCGGCCTTGCCCACAACTATCGCAACCGTCTGGTCTGTTGCGAAACGCGTCGTGCTTGTGATAGTGGCGGTAACCCGCACGGTCTTCGCCCCGCCGTCCTCTACCAGCGAGTCCTGGTCGTTATTTGCCGTCAAGTTGGTGTCCACCGTCAGCTTGATCGCGTTTGGCGCCGCGTCATCATCCGTGATCGTGATTGACGCGTGGGTAACGGTGCCCACTCCTGTCGCGCTTCCCTCCACGCTTATGCTCTCATTGTCATCATCCAGCATGTCCTGCCTTGGAGTGAGAGTGAAATCCACTGACGCGCTCGCGGTGTTGGCGGGAATGGTGATGGTCTGGTCCGCTACAGTTGCGTAATCGGTTCCCTCAGTGGCCGTGTCTCCCGCCTTGCCCACAGTTATCGTTACAGCCTTGCTCCCCGGGAAACGAGTGGTTCCTTCAAGCGTCGCCGTTACACGCACGGTTTTCCCGGATGTGTCGCTCTCGTCTATAGAGTTCTGGATGCCGTTTTCCCCGGTATCGGCGTCAAGGGTTATGGTCACAGCGGGAGCGGCGTCGCTGTCAGTAAGCTTGATTGCGGTGTTTGTAACGCTGGTTATCCCCGCGAGAGAGCCCTCTATGCTTATGCTCTCCTCTCCCTCCACCAGAGTGTCAGGCGTGGGAGTAAGAGTGAAGTCGACGTATCCGCTCGCCGCCCCCGAGGTGATGGTGATGCTCTTGTTCGTCACAGTTGCGTAGTCGGTGCCCTCAGTTGCGGAGTCCGCGGCCTTGCCCACAACTATCGTTACAGTCTTGTTTGTGGGGAAGCGGCTGCTTCCTCCAAGCGTAGCGGTAACCCGCACGGTCTTCGCCCCGCCGTCCTCTACCAGCGAGTCCTGGTCGTTGTTTACCGCCGTGTCGGCGTCCACAGTTATCGTCATGGAGGTGGGAGCGGAATCATCATCCGTGATCGTGATTGACGCGTGGGTAACGGTGCCCACTCCTGTCGCGCTTCCCTCCACGCTTATGCTCTCATTGTCATCATCCAGCATGTCCTGCCTTGGAGTGAGAGTGAAATCCACTGACGCGCTCGCGGTGTTGGCGGGAATGGTGATGGTCTGGTCCGCTACAGTTGCGTAATCGGTTCCCTCAGTGGCCGTGTCTCCCGCCTTGCCCACAGTTATCGTTACAGCCTTGCTCCCCGGGAAACGAGTGGTTCCTTCAAGCGTCGCCGTTACACGCACGGTTTTCCCGGATGTGTCGCTCTCGTCTATAGAGTTCTGGATGCCGTTTTCCCCGGTATCGGCGTCAAGGGTTATGGTCACAGCGGGAGCGGCGTCGCTGTCAGTAAGCTTGATTGCGGTGTTTGTAACGCTGGTTATCCCCGCGAGAGAGCCCTCTATGCTTATGCTCTCCTCTCCCTCCACCAGAGTGTCAGGCGTGGGAGTAAGAGTGAAGTCGACGTATCCGCTCGCCGCCCCCGAGGTGATGGTGATGCTCTTGTTCGTCACAGTTGCGTAGTCGGTGCCCTCAGTTGCGGAGTCCGCGGCCTTGCCCACAACTATCGTTACAGTCTTGTTTGTGGGGAAGCGGCTGCTTCCTCCAAGCGTAGCGGTAACCCGCACGGTCTTCGCCCCGCCGTCCTCTACCAGCGAGTCCTGGTCGTTGTTTACCGCCGTGTCGGCGTCCACAGTTATCGTCATGGAGGTGGGAGCGGAATCATCATCCGTGATCGTGATTGACGCGTGGGTAACGGTGCCCACTCCTGTCGCGCTTCCCTCCACGCTTATGCTCTCATTGTCATCATCCAGCATGTCCTGCCTTGGAGTGAGAGTGAAATCCACTGACGCGCTCGCGGTGTTGGCGGGAATGGTGATGGTCTGGTCCGCTACAGTTGCGTAATCGGTTCCCTCAGTGGCCGTGTCTCCCGCCTTGCCCACAGTTATCGTTACAGCCTTGCTCCCCGGGAAACGAGTGGTTCCTTCAAGCGTCGCCGTTACACGCACGGTTTTCCCGGATGTGTCGCTCTCGTCTATAGAGTTCTGGATGCCGTTTTCCCCGGTATCGGCGTCAAGGGTTATGGTCACAGCGGGAGCGGCGTCGCTGTCGGTAAGCTTGATTGCCGTCTGGGAGAAGGTAACTCCCGTAAGAGTTCCCTCCACGCTTATGGTCTCGATTTCCTCCTTCAGCATGTCAGGCGTGGGTGTAAGAGTGAACTCGACGTATCCGCTCGCCGCCCCCGAGGTGATGGTGATGCTCTTGTTCGTCACAGCGGTGTAGTCGGTTCCGGAAGTGGCGGAGTCCGCGGCCTTGCCCACAACTATCGCAACCGTCTGGTCTGTTGCGAAACGCGTCGTGCTTGTGATAGTGGCGGTAACCCGCACGGTCTTCGCCCCGCCGTCCTCTACCAGCGAGTCCTGGTCGTTATTTGCCGTCAAGTTGGTGTCCACCGTCAGCTTGATCGCGTTTGGCGCCGCGTCATCATCCGTGATCGTGATTGACGCGTGGGTAACGGTGCCCACTCCTGTCGCGCTTCCCTCCACGCTTATGCTCTCATTGTCATCATCCAGCATGTCCTGCCTTGGAGTGAGAGTGAAATCCACTGACGCGCTCGCGGTGTTGGCGGGAATGGTGATGGTCTGGTCCGCTACAGTTGCGTAATCGGTTCCCTCAGTGGCCGTGTCTCCCGCCTTGCCCACAGTTATCGTTACAGCCTTGCTCCCCGGGAAACGAGTGGTTCCTTCAAGCGTCGCCGTTACACGCACGGTTTTCCCGGATGTGTCGCTCTCGTCTATAGAGTTCTGGATGCCGTTTTCCCCGGTATCGGCGTCAAGGGTTATGGTCACAGCGGGAGCGGCGTCGCTGTCGGTAAGCTTGATTGCCGTCTGGGAGAAGGTAACTCCCGTAAGAGTTCCCTCCACGCTTATGGTCTCGATTTCCTCCTTCAGCATGTCAGGCGTGGGTGTAACATCGAACTCGACGTATCCGCTCGCCGCCCCCGAGGTGATGGTGATGCTCTTGTTCGTCACAGCGGTGTAGTCGGTTCCGGAAGTGGCGGAGTCCGCGGCCTTGCCCACAACTATCGTTACAGTCTTGTCCGTCGCGAACCGGGTCGCGCCGATGATAGCGGCCGTTACACGCACCTTCTTCACTCCGCCATCCTCGACTATCGAGTCCTGGACGTTGTTCGTACCCGTGTCCGCGTCTACCGTTATCGTCATAGCAGTGGGCGCGGCGTCATCGTCGGTGATCGTACCTGTAGCGACTTTAGCAGAAGACAGCGTGGCGTTTACAGGCTCAGAGAGTGTTACTACTACAGTCTCATTTGTCTCATGTAGTATGTCTCCCCTTATCGGTATTGTGATAGTGCCACTTATTGCTCCTGCGGCGATGGATACCGAAGGTTGTGCGGGTGCGATGTAATCATCTTCAGACATGGCACTACCGGAAAGCACATACGGCACGGTAATATTCTTTCCGCTTGCAGCGCTTAGACTGACTGTAAACGTCATGTTTTTAGTCGCAGACGAATCGTTTCCTTCAGTTACAGCCTCTGCATTGCTTACAGAAACCGTGGGAGGGTCATCATTATCCTCTATCGTTCCAGTGGCTGTGCCGTCAGAAATTTCAGTTTCATCTGCAGGCATTGATTCACTTAGTTTTACGAGAAAAGTCTCATCGTTTTCATCCGTGGTATCATGCGTTGTCTGAACTTTGAAACTTTTTTCTTCATCGTTCGGATCGAACTCCAATTTCATTGTTTTTGCCGTGTAGTCAGTGCCAGCCACTGCTTGGTGGGCCCCTTCCGTTGAGTCATTCGCTGTGGCTACTTTCACGGACACTTCGTTTTCAAGTGCGCCGCCACGTTTTACGGTAAAGCTGATCTCCCCGCCTTCTGCTGCCTTTTTGTCCTCAATAGAGAATGAAGGCTTTTCATCATCTTCCTCAATAGTAAGAGTCAGAGGACCGCCCTTCTGATTAATCACCAATCCTCCAGGGTCAATATTGAAGCCAAGAGATATTTTCACTTCCTTGTTTCTTTCATAAAGACCATTGTCTATAGTCTTTATAGTCCCTGTGCATTTTTGAGTTAAAGAAGAACAGTTGTCTTCAGCTTTAAAATCTGATTCTTCCGTCGCCGTTCCACTGTATTCAAGAGTGATTGATGGGATATGTTGTTCATAAAATTCCCCAACATTTCCAAAAGGAACACTAGATGGGCGCCCCTTAAGGGCCCGCGTCAGATGAAGTTCAAAAGTTGCGCTTTTGCCTTCTTTGACGGATTCAGGGCTTAAGTTTTTCAACTCTATTGAGTTTCGATCATTGTCCCTCATGAAAACTTCAAGCTCGCTTCTGTCTCCCTTGCTGACACC
Organism: Thermodesulfobacteriota bacterium; assembly: GCA_965208155.1. Lineage (GTDB taxonomy): Bacteria > Desulfobacterota_D > UBA1144 > Nemesobacterales > Nemesobacteraceae > Nemesobacter. The sequence goes on along the minus strand of OZ242322.1, from coordinate 247,049 downwards.
GCTAAGCATGTCTCCAATTTCGATTAACAAGCCTTCTCTGAAGCGCTCGTTGTCTTTGTCATCTATCACCGTGAAGGTAGTGGAAGCGCTTTTTTCCCCGACAGGTATCGTGATTGAACTCGGCATTGTGAAATCCGAAGCCGTCCCTTCTCCGGGAGGTCCAACTGTTGCTTTAAGCGGAATGTTGACACCACCCGCAGGGGCGGGGGAGGTAAGCATGACCTCAATTATTCCTGTCTGCCCCTCTTCTATATCAATCCTGGTCTTGAGATCAGAATTCTCGCTGGTTTTTCCTGCCAGATAAACAAGAGGCATCCCCTTGTCATCATCATTATCTTTGATTGTTATGACAGGAGATTGAATACTCAGTCTATACGGGTTGCTTGGTCTAAAATTGATCAAAATTTCTTCGTCCGGTTCGGCTATATCGTCATCTGTTGTTTGTATTGTGACAGATCCAGTTAAGCTTCCTCTGGGTATCATCAAAGTAGTATTCGAAGGGGCTTCGTAATCATCAGATGTGACTATTTGATGTTTCTCGAAGAAAAACGAGATTTCAATAGATTTATCCAGCTCACCTGACAGTTCTAAAGTCAGCTTGGCGATTTCTCCCTCGTTAACGTCTATTGATCTGTTAACCGTGAGTGTTGGTCTTGTACCGCTCTCATCTATTCTTCCAGTAGCCTCGGCAAGACGGTCGCCTGAGGAATCGCCCAAACGAAGTTCCACTTTGAAAGTTTCTTGTAGTTCATAATAAGTCTCTGACCCTTTTATTGTTTGCACCCTTATAGTCAAGTCTCTCGAGTTTCCAGAAAAAGTAAGGGTTCCCTGTTTGGAGTTATAGTCTTCTCCTGCTTTCGCCGAGCCGTCCTTCGTAGAAAAATAAACGGTCAGGGATTCCGTATCTCCCGAGAGCTCTCCCTCCCGCGTTACATTGAATATTGCCTCCGCGCCTTCCGTTACAGTCACATTCGTAATCGAAACTGTAGGGTTGTCCTGTGCGACAGCACCAGGCGGCGCTACGACAATCAGCAGCAACAGCAGTACGAGACCGGCAACAGCACTTGTTGTTCTGGTGAAAAATCCGAAAAAAGAATTTCCACTTCTTAGTTCAGTGCTTGAAAAGGACTTCTGTGGAGGGGGGGGGTAGACCCTATGGACAGGAGTGTCAAGGACGTAGCGGACAATAAACTCTGAAATTTTGTTGGAGGTAGAAAAACCATCTGTTCTCCGAATATTCATAAAAATTCCATTTTTGGCAGATTATTGCTGAATTTCCCATTAAATTAACTTTAAGTTAGCCTATACTTCATTTTACACTACTTGAACTTTAAAATCATTTTGTGTTTAGTGTTCTTCGGAACTGACCCAATCTACCTCAGCCAGTCAAAACTGGATTGCCGAACCCGCTTTTTTCCAGAACCTCAATAAGACCAGATTTGAATATGGTTCTGGTTCAGGACCCGGCACGTGAAAATTCAGGTTACTATATTCTTAAGTAAAAGGCTGCTAGTATCATGTTGTTTGAGAAAAACCAGTACAGGATCATCAAAAATCCGTTCAGCGTGCCCGGTGAGGGTGGTGGGAATGTTCCGGTTTTTCTCCTGCAAGCGATTTTCGCGGTGGTACTGGGGGTGCTTGTTTCTGTGTTCCCGACCGCAGCGTACCCGGCCGGGTTTGCCGACGGGATTGATATCTCCGGGCGCCTCTCGACTGAGACTTGGCTCTATCCCCAAAGCGCTGCGTATCCCGACCAGCGTTCATATGCCGGCGGGCTTGCGCTTGAGACAACCTTCTATGCTGAGAACGAGGAAGGCACAAGCATAACGGTAACACCTTTTTTGCGGTACGATGCCGGGGATCCGGACCGCACATACGCTGATCTCCAGGAGGCCTATCTGCTGATATACGGTGACGCGGGCGACGGGGAATGGGAATTGCGCCTCGGCATAGACAGGGTCTTCTGGGGGGTTACGGAACTGCGTTCCCTGGTGGACATCATCAATCAGACCGATGTCATTGAACACCCGAACGAAAAGACAAAGATGGGTCAGCCGATGGCCCATTTCACCTGGTCGGGTGACTGGGGAGCGCTGGAATTGTTCGCGATGACATGGCACCGTGTGCGCACCTATCCGGGCCGGAGAGGTCGCCAGCGGTATGAGTTCATTGTGGATCAGGATATGGTTTCATACGAATCCGGTGCGAAAAAGTGGCATATTGATCTTGCCAGCCGGTACAGTGGCTTATTCGGACCGCTTGAAATTGGTCTCAGTTTGTTCAACGGTACAAACCGGGAACCCACTCTCCTGCCGAGATTCCTTGACTCCGGATTGGTCCTGGCTCCACATTACGAGAAGATTCGCCAATTCGGTGTGGATGCCCAGCTTACAAAAGGTTCCCTGTTGCTCAAACTGGAAGCTATCTACCGCGCTGGTGCGAGGAACAGCAGGTTCATTCAGCATCTCAATACTTTAGAGGAAGAGGACTACGCAGCTTTTATCCTGGGTAGCGAGTACACGCTCTATTCCATACTGGGTTCGAACTCTGATCTTGTCCTGTTTGCCGAATGGGTTTACGACGGGCGCGGCCGCTGGGCAACCAATGCGTTTGAGAACGACCTGTTTCTTGCCGCGCGTCTCGGATTGAACGATCCGCAGAGCACAGAATTTATCGTCAGCGTCCTGGGTTCCCTCGACAGCAGCAGTCGCGTCCTCGCAGGCGAGTTCAAGCGCCGCCTTTCGTCGGACAACTGGTTTCTGCATATTGAGACCTCAGCTTTTCTGGACATCGACGAAGACGACTTCATATACTATGTGCGGCGCGACAGCTTCATAAAGGTCAATCTGGCCTACAGTTTCTGAATCGGACCGGAACCCGAAAGCAGCACGCTGTCTTGAGTAAAGAGCAGGAATGAAAAGATGGCATTCTGCGACTTCCCCGCCAAACATTTGGAGACGCGCGGGGACAACGAATCCGATTGAGTCTGCCTTCGGGACGACGAAGCTCAGTACCGGGAAAAGCAAAAAGTGCCTGAGTTCTCAGGGTGTGCTGCACATGACGTTTGAGCTGGAAATGTGCGCGGAGAAGAACTGGAAAAAACTAAGCGAATCTGATTGGATAATAGCCGGAGCGAGATTCAGAAATAGAATCGAGGTGAAGCCAGCAAATCAAGCTGCCTGACCATGTCCCCATATATCAGGTTTGACTATATCTCCGGTTTTGTTTATATCCATTAGCAGGAGGAACCAAATGATTCGGTTTTCAATTCCACGTATAATACTTGCGGTCTTCGGGAGCTTTCTTGCAATTTGTTTCTGGCCAGCTGAGTCGTATTCCGATCTTCTCAGCGGTACCGCTGAGCAAGCGGGTCTCAAGGTTGCAACCGAAGCTCGTGAGCGCCAGAAGGGTTTCGGCAATTTCACCGCGAACTTGACCATGACGCTACGCAACAAACAGGGCAAAGAAACCCAGCGCTCACTTCGCCTCAAAGTCATCGAAGTCAAAGAGGACGGCGATCGAACCCTGTTTGTGTTCGACCACCCGCAGGACGTCAAAGGGACCGCCTTCCTCGTCCATGCCCACAAGGAGGAGCCAGACCAACAGTGGCTCTATCTTCCCGCCCTCAAGCGGGTGAAAGGCATCAGCGCCTCGAAACAATCCGGTTCTTTTATGGGCAGCGAATTCTCCTACGAGGACATGGGAGCGGTTGAAGTCCAGAAATTTACCCACCGCTTCCTTCGCGAAGAGCCCTGCGGTGATCTCAAGTGTCTGGTTATGGAGCGTATCCCGAAAAGTCAGGATTCCGGGTACTCCCGCCAAGTGGTCTGGCTCGACCGTGAGGAACTTCGAACAATCCAGGTCCACTACTTCGACCGCAGAGATGAGCACCTAAAGACGATGGTCGTTGAGGGCTATGCAAAATACCTTGATCGATTCTGGCGGAGCAGCACGATAACGATGACAAACCTGCTTACGGGCAAGAGCACCGTGCTGCTGTGGTCAGACTACAAGTTCGGAACCGACTTGGACACCAAGGACTTTACCCGGACAGCGCTAAAGCGGATACGGTAAAGAGAATTTCTGGACTGCTCCGTCCAGTCTGCCGTCTGTCTGTCGGAGATAGAGTTTAATGGAGTGTTTAGTTAGTGTACTAATAAGGGGTTTTGCCCGAGGGTAATGTTCCACGGCCACAGCCCTTTTACACAGGTTTAAGAGATAACCATGAGCGACCCGAAAATTGAGTTCCAAACCGAGCAGGTCGAAGGAGTCCTTGTGATAAGCGTATCCGGCAAGGTTCACGGTCTGGAGGTACAGGAATTCCATAACAAACTGCTGGATATGGTTGCCGGTTCTGACGAAAAAGTGCTTCTCGACCTTGAGAAACTCTCCTACATCAATAGCGCAGGCTTGCGCTCAATACTTATTGTCGCAAAGAAACTGCGGGACGGGAGAGGAAGGTTCGCTATATGCTGCCTGTCGGGGTCCGTAAAAGGAATCTTTAAAATATCGGCTTTTGACAAGGTCATTGACGTGTTCGAATCTCATTCTGAAGCCATAGAGGCGATAAAGTAAAGGGGCGCAGGCCGAAAATAACCCCGCTTTGAAAACATACGTTTTTGCCTTTTGGAGAGGGGTGATTTAAAATTCCCGGATACCCAAATCCTAAAGAGGGAATCGCACACCATGCTTGCTTCTTCTCTTACGCAAGAGCAGCGTCTAATAAAGAGCCTAGCTTCGGAGTTTGCCGAAAAAGAAATCAGACCGGTTGCCTCTGAAATTGACAGAACCAGCGCTTTTCCCTCGGAAATCGTGGAAAAGCTGTTTGACCTTGGTTTTATGGGTCATTTCATTGAGGAGCGCTACGGTGGAAGCGGTCTTGATTGCCTCTCATACGTGATAGCCATTGAGGAGATATCCCGGGCCTGCGCTTCAACCGGAGCGATAGCTATGACTCATAATTCCCTTGCGTGCGCTCCGATTATTGATTTCGGCACCGAGGAGCAGAAAAAGGAATATCTGGCGCGGATGAGCCGTGGCTCCATAGGGTGCTTCGCTCTCAGCGAACCCGAGTCGGGTTCGGATGCGGCAGGCATAAAGACAAGCGCCGTGAAAGAAGGAGGGGTTTACGTCCTTAACGGAACGAAAAGCTGGGTTACAAACGGTCGCGAGGCTGAGGTCGCCGTGGTTTTCGCAAAAACCGATAAAACGAAACGAAGCGGCGGGATCACGGCATTTATCGTTGATCTTGACGCTCCCGGAATCTCACTTGGAAAATCGGAAAGCAAGCTAGGAATAAAGGGAACGAGTACCTCGCAGATATTGCTTGAGAACTGCGAGGTGGCGGCGAGCCGGGTCCTCGGCGAAGAGGGAGAGGGTTTCAAGGTAGCAATGAAAACACTTGATGCGGGAAGAATAGGAGTCGCGGCCCAGGCTGTGGGAATAGCCCAGGCGGTTCTTGACTCCTCGACGCTGTATTCTCAGCAGAGGGAGGCTTTCGGCAGGAAGATCTCGGATTTTCAGGGGATACAGTTCATGCTTGCCGACATGGCGACCAGGATTGAGGCCTCAAGGCTGCTTACCCACAAGGCGGCCTTGATGAAGGATCGTGGAGAAAAATACGCCAAGCACTCCTCCATGGCCAAGCTTCACGCTTCTGAGACCGCGATGTGGGTGGCGACCAAGGGCATTCAGGTGCACGGAGGAAACGGATATACGACCGATTATCCGGTGGAACGGCATTTCCGCGATGCCAAGATAACGGAGATATATGAAGGAACCTCTGAGATACAGAGGGTCGTTATCGCCAGGCAGGTTCTTTCCGAGTCGCTCTGAGGTGTTATAATTCAGGGTTAACAATCAATCATGAGCCGGGGGAAAAGCATGTCCGAGTCAAATATAAACACTGTAGGTATCGTTGGGGCTGGCACCATGGGTTCAGGCATAGCCGAGCTTGTCGCCTCAGCGGGGAAAGACGTCGTTCTTCTGGATATTGAAAAAAATATTGCGGAGAGTGCGGTCGCCAGAATAGAAAAGAACCTCGGAAGGCTGGCGCGAAGAGGCAAAATCGACGATGAGCAGGTCGCCCTGATCGTCTCAAGTATTCACCCGACCGAAGACTACGGTGATTTTCGCGGTACGGATATCGTGATTGAAGCCGCAAGCGAGGATATGGACCTTAAAAAGGCGGTTTTTGCAAAGATCGAGGAGAGCAGCGGAGAAGACACCATTATTGCCACTAATACATCGACCCTCTCGGTTACGGAGCTTGCCATGAACACCTCCAAGCCCGAAAAAGTTGTTGGAATGCACTTTTTTAATCCCGCGCCGATAATGAAGCTGGTTGAAGTGATCAATACTGCCAAGACATCTTCTGAGACCCTTGAGCAGACGATGGAATTCGTGCGGAGTCTTGATAAATATCCGATTATGGCGAAAGACAGATCTGGATTTGTTGTAAACAGGATTCTGCTGCCGATGATAAACGAGGCAATTTTCATGCTTGACGAAAGCGTCGCCGCGGCGGCGGAGATCGATAACGCCATGAAACTGGGAGCGAATCATCCGATAGGGCCGCTTGCGCTTGCGGACCTTATAGGACTCGACGTTACCCTTTCCGTACTTGACGTTCTCTACACGGAATATGGAGACCCGAAGTTCAGACCCGCTCCGCTTCTTAAGGAAATGGTGAGGGCTGGCTATCTGGGCAGAAAAACGGGAAAAGGCTTTTTTGAATATGGCAGAAAGTAAGGGAGGTATGAATGTATAAGGATCTTTTGTTTGAAATCACTGATGACGGCGTGGGAGTGTTGACGATTAACAAAGAGAGGTCTATGAATGTCCTAAATGGCGAAACCATACGACAGCTAAAAGACTTTGTGACCGAAAAGCTGCCCGCTGGGAATCTTAAGGTGCTGGTTGTGACCGGAGCCGGGGGGAAGGCTTTTGTCGCAGGGGCTGACGTAGGGCAGATGAGTCAGATGACAACGGAGGAATTCAAGGATTACTGCGCTCTGGGCAGAGGAGCTTTTGACTGTCTGGAGCAGGCGTCTTTTCCGGTTATAGCCGCGATAAACGGATATGCCCTGGGGGGAGGGCTTGAATTTGCGCTTGCGTGCGATATAAGAGTCGCCTCCGAAAATGCCCGAGTGGGTTTTCCCGAAACCAAGCTCGGTCTTTTTCCCTGCTGGGGAGGAACCCAGAGATCAACCAAGCTTATAGGTCCCGGAAAGACCAAGAAACTGATTTTTACCGGGGAGATGGTCACCGCTGCTGAAGCGCTTGCCCTCGGGCTTGTGGATAAGCTTGTAGAGAGGGAAGAACTTATGGATGAGGTCATGAAAATAGCCCGGCAGATCGCGCGCAACAGCCCGCTTGCCGTCAGTTACGCCAAAAAAGCGATAAACCGGGGATCCGAGACGGGACTTTCCGAAGGACTTGCGTACGAGATGGAAACTGGATTCGAGTGTTTTGATTCCTATGACAGGGTTGAGGGAATGAGTGCGTTTGTTGAGAAGAGGACGGCCGAGTTCAAAGGAGAGTAGCAATGGAAAAAGTTGTGCTTTCAGAGCCCATTAGAACCGCGATAGGGACATTCGGGGGAACGCTTAAAGATGTTTCTGCGGTTGATCTCGGGACGGCGGTAGTCAAGGAGATTATAAACAGGGCGTCCCTGTCGCCCGAACAGGTGGATGACTGCATAATGGGCAATATACTGGGAGCGGGACAAGGGCAGAACCCGGCGAGGCAGGTATCGATTAATTCCGGATTAAAAGCCGAAACCCCCGCGATTACCATTAACAGGGTCTGTGGTTCGGGCCTTCAGTCCGTCGTAAATGCCGCCCAGACCATAAAGTCTGGCGACTGCGAATGCGTTGTGGCGGGAGGGATGGAAAGCATGAGCACGGCTCCCTTCTATCTTCGGAAAGCCAGATGGGGGTACAAAATGTCAACGCCTTCCGATGAGCTTGTGGATGGAATTCTGTGTGACGGGCTCATGGATGCGTTTAACGATTACCACATGGGCGTTACTGCGGAGAACCTTGCGGAGAAATATGAAATATCAAGGGAACTCCAGGACGAGTTCGCTTACTCAAGCCAGATGAAGGCCAAAGACGCGATTGAGAACGGGAAATTCACCTCCCAGATCGTTCCGGTGTCTGTTCCCGGGCGAAGGGGCAGTTCCGTTCAGTTTGACACTGACGAGCACCCGAGACTGGACGTTACGCTTGAGAATATCTCGAAGTTAAGACCGGTTTTCAAGAAAGACGGTACGGTAACCGCGGCAAACTCATCGGGCATTAACGACGGAGCCGCTGCCTTGATCGTCACGTCTTTGAGCAAGGCGGAAAAACTGGGTCTGAATCCGCTTGCGTCGGTTAAATCCTACGCGGTCTGCGGTGTTGACCCCGCGATCATGGGAATCGGCCCGGTTCCCGCGATGCGCATGGCTCTTGACAAAGCCGGGCTCGGAATCGACGATATCGATCTGGTTGAACTAAACGAAGCCTTCGCGGCGCAGTCACTCGCGGTACTGAGTGATTTTCCCATTGCGGAGGAGAAACTGAACGTAAACGGCGGAGCCATAGCGCTCGGGCACCCCGTTGGGGCCACGGGGGCGGTGCTGCTCGTAAAACTTCTTCATGAATTTGAAGGTGTCCGCCCCGGCGGATACGGAATGGTGTCTCTGTGCATGGGGGGCGGTATGGGTATAGCAATGATTATTGAAAGAATGTAGACTCAGACGTAATGGCGACAGTTGTCTGGGAGAGTCGGTTGCTAGACTGATTGCCTTGACAAATAAGATTTGATATTATGGGGATATGTAATGGCAAAAAATCCTCCTTCATGTTTTGGGATGAATAATTGCTGCTTTTTTTTCTATTCGGTCGGATTTGTTCACTGGGGAAAGGGATGTATGAGTTTTTTGGAACGGTAACCATTTTTCCTATCAGGGATTGATGTCATGAATGAAGAATTATCACGGTATCTTGACGGCAGGAAATTCGGAACTATACTGGCCGACCCGCCTTGGAGATTTCACAATAGAACTGGCAAGGTTGCCCCGGAACACCGTAGATTATCCAGATATGATACCATGACATTCGAGGAGATAGCGGCACTCCCTATAAAGGACCATGCTGCTGACATTTGTCATTGTTACCTATGGATACCAAATGCGTTGCTTCCTTATGGCTTAGATGTATTGAACGTTTGGGGTTTTGAATACAAAACAAATTTGATCTGGCACAAAATACGTAAAGACGGCGGGTCGGACGGAAGAGGTGTAGGGTTTTACTTCCGAAATGTGACAGAAATTTTATTATTTGGAGTTAGAGGAAAAAATGCCAGGACTCTTGCCCCAGGCAGAAGTCAGGTTAATTTGATAGCAAGTCGCAAAAGAGAACATTCACGCAAACCTGATGAGCAATATGATCTTATAGAAAGTTGTAGCCGGGGACCGTATCTTGAACTGTTTGGACGTGGCACTAGAGAGAAATGGGTAGTGTGGGGTAATCAGGCCAATGGAGACTATCAGCCTGACTGGCCTACCTATAAATATAATTCAATGGGTGCCGAGTGAGCTTATCTCTGTTGACGGATGCGGGATTTGATATTAGCCACAAAAACCACGCTTTAGCGGTCCTTGCAAAGGATTTTCCTATACCACTTAAAGAATTATGTGATGTATTAATGGGCATAAAGATTCCAGATGTGGAACTGATACAGGGTGGAGGAGGCGAAGCAAGCTCTACACAGAGATTGCGTAGAAGTCTGGCTGACAAGAACTGGGGAAAACGTAGAATTACTATCAAAAAGACAGTGGATGAACTGGAAAAATTCTCAGTAACGCATGAAATCGACCATGTTAGAAGAACTGAGAATGGGAAAATCGCTCTTGAAATAGAGTGGAATAATAAAGACCCGTTTTTTGACCGTGATCTCGAAAGTTTCCAGCGTATACATAAGGATGGGGTGATTAGTGCAGGTGTGATAGTGACTCGGGGCAGATCACTTCAAGACAACTTGGTTGAAATTGTAGCTAATTGTGCCTCACGCTATAAGATTAGAAGATTTGAAGACTTATCTATATTTGGAGTAAGTCCGACAAAACGACAACGTGATATGGTAAAAAGCACAGGTGATGATTTCATAAAAAATTGGGCGCCTGCTTTCGTGCGGGATAAATTTGGAACGGCTACAACGCACTGGGACAAGCTACAGGATCGTATTGAAAGAGGAGTTGGAAATCCATGCCCATTACTTCTTATAGGGATCCCAGCATCCGTAATATATGAAGGAAAATTATAATGGGCAAAAACCAAAAGAAATCTGGCGGACGGAAGTTATCCCATCTGTACCTGATACACCAGGAAATGTAGCTATTGGTTATTATGAAGAATAAGCCCAAGAGAGAGTAGGATTATCTAAGGCGGAATCAGGAACGGAAAATTGTTGATAGAAAAAAAGAAGTGAGCGAGGTCTGGGGAAACAGGTAGGAAGTCCCTAATTAATAGAGTCGGATATGAGCGAAAAAGCCAAAACAGAAATCATGGATGACGGTCCCCTGATTGTAAGTGACCTAGAGTTGCTTGAAGACGGGGAAGGGCGGGAGCTTGCGATAAAAAAGAAAATCGCTCTTTGCCGTTGCGGGGCTTCTGAGAACAAGCCGTTTTGCGACGGCTCGCACAAGGGGGCTGGCTTTAAGAGCAGTCTTCCGCCTGGCGAATTCTCTGCACCTGCCAAGGAAGGGGACGCGGTTATAAGATCGCTTAAAAACGGTCCCTATGAGGTTTGCGGAGATATTAAGCTTTGCGTTCTGGATGATTCGGGTCTCTCGGGGGATGATCCTTACTATCTTTGCCGCTGCGGGGCTTCTGAGAACAAGCCGTTTTGCGATGGCTCGCACAAGCGGACCGGTTTCACCGACAAATAACTAAGAACCAGGAGAAGATAAAAAGATGGTTAAGACTTTATCGACGATGATTCCCTTGGGGAGCGAGGCTCCTGATTTCCGGCTGCCTGATGTCGTAAGCGGTAGCGAACTGTCGCTTGGCGATCTCCGCTCGGATGTGGCTACGGTGCTTATGTTCATATGCAATCACTGTCCTTATGTAAAGCATCTGCAGGGCGGGCTGGTGAAAGTTGCCGATGAGTACATTCCCAGGGGAGTTTCCTTCATAGCGATAAATTCAAACGACGTTGAGAACTACCCTGATGATTCTCCCGAGAGAATGAAGGAAGTCGCGGAGGAAAAGGGATACTCGTTCCCCTACCTGTTTGACGGGACGCAGGAAGTCGCAAGGGCCTATGACGCCGCCTGCACCCCCGACTTCTTCGTTTATGACCGGGACCTGAAATGCGTTTACAGAGGGCAGTTTGACGACTCAAGGCCCGGAAACGGAAAACCGGTTACCGGAGCGGATATGCGCAAGGCGCTTGACTCCATTATAGCTGGCCAGACGATAGAATGGGACCAGATTCCCAGCATCGGGTGTAACATAAAATGGAAGTAGTGCGGATTTTCTTTCTGCGGGCGGGGCATCCGGAATTCCGTCTTCTCACCCCGCGGATATAGTCACGCACAGTCATGAAACCGAAGACGCAAAACGAGGGTTCCCCGGAGTCGGAGGATTTCATAAGGGCGAGGATAAGGAGCGATCTTAGCTCCGGGGGAGAAAAGCCCCTTACACGTTTTCCGCCCGAGCCCAACGGCTATCTCCATATAGGTCACGCGAAATCCATATGTCTTAACTTCGGCGTAGCCGAGGAATTCAGCGGAACATGCAACCTGCGCTTTGACGACACCAACCCCTCAAAGGAAGACGTAAGATATGAAGAGGCCATCAAGGAAGACGTCAGGTGGCTCGGGTTTGACTGGGAAGAGAGGATCTATTACGCCTCTGATTATTTCGATCAGCTCTATGAATACGCCCTCGGGCTGATAAGCGAGGGGAAAGCCTACGTGGACGACCTGAGCGCCGAGGAGATAAGGGAATACAGGGGAACGCTTTCAGAGCCCGGCAGGGAGAGTCCTTCAAGGCAGAGACCGGTTGAGGATAACCTCAGGCTTTTCCGGGCGATGAGAAACGGGGATTTCGACGAGGGGCAGTACGTGCTTCGGGCGAAAATAGACATGGCTTCTGGCAACATGAACATGCGCGACCCGGTCATGTACCGGATAATGAAGAAGTCTCACCCCCGCACCGGGGATTCCTGGTCTATTTATCCGATGTATGACTGGGCCCACGGACAGAGCGACTCCATTGAGGGTGTTACCCATTCGCTCTGCACTCTTGAGTTTGAGGACCACCGGCCTCTTTACGACTGGTTTATCGCCCAGCTCGGCATATATCACTCCCGGCAGATCGAGTTTGCGAGGCTTAACCTAAGCTACACGGTTCTTAGCAAAAGAAACCTCATGAAACTTGTCTCCGAGGGACTTGTAAGCGGGTGGGACGACCCCAGAATGCCCACAATTTCGGGGCTGCGAAGAAGAGGGTACACGCCTGAAGCGATAAGGGATTTCTGCCGGAAAATAGGCGTAACGAAACAGGACAGCGTGATAGACATGGAACTTCTTGAGCACAGCGTAAGGGAAGATCTTAACAAAAGGGCGCAGAGGGTTATGGCGGTTCTAGACCCGCTGAAAGTTGTGATAGTTAACTATCCTGAAGGCGAGGGGGAGGAAATTGACGCGGTAAACAATCCTGAAGACCCCTCCATGGGAAAAAGGAAAGTGCCGTTCTCAAAAGAACTTTTTATTGAAAGGGATGATTTCATGGAAAATCCTCCAAAAAAATTCTACAGGCTCTCCCCGGGTTCCCTGGTGCGCCTTCGCTACGCCTATATAGTGAGATGCGTGGGCTTTGAGCGTGATCCGGCCACGGGAGAGGTAACCGAGGTTCACTGTGAATACGATCCTGAAACGAGGGGTGGAAACGCCCCTGAAGGAAAGAAGGTCAGGGGGACCATACACTGGGTCTGCGCGAAGAGCGCCTCGAGGGTAACCGTAAGGCTCTACGACAGGCTCTTTACCGTCCCGAACCCGATGGCTGACAGGCAAAGGGAATTTACCGAATTTCTGAATCCGGATTCCCTCCGGACAGTCCGCGACTGCGCGGTCGAACCGGCTCTTGGGAACTGCCTTGGGGAGACTAATTACCAGTTTGAAAGAAAAGGGTATTTTATACTTGATTCTGTGGATTCAGCGCCGGGGATGCCTGTTTTTAACAGGACGGTTTCCCTCAGGGATTCCTGGGGCCGCCGCTCCAAGGTGTCCTGAACTGAATTTCCACGCGGAAAAAGGAGAGTTATGAGCTGGGAAATTGAAAAAACAGGCGGCGTTGCCGTCGTGTGTATGAACTCAAACCCGATGAACATCATGAACGAGGGTTTCTTCAGTGATCTTGACGAGGCCTTCGCGACGCTTGAGAGTGATTGCCCGGAAAGCCCGGTGGTGCTCACCTCGTCGCAAAGAGCCTTCTCGGCGGGTCTTGACCTCAAGTACCATCTTTCGCTTTTTGCCTCCGGGGACGAAGAGGAAATCAGAGCGTGGTACGAGCGCTTCTGCGGTGCGCTGCTTCGGGTTTTTAAGTATGAAAGACCGGTTGTGGCCGCTGTGAACGGCCACGCGATTGCGGGCGGACTGATACTGGCGCTCTGCTGCGATTACGGGGTGTGCGTCGACTCTGGGGCGAGATTCGGTCTTAACGAGATCACCATAGGTTTTCCCATTCCTTCCGCGGTGGCGCAGATCGTGCTTTACACACTGGGTACGGCGACAGTCCAGCGGGTCATGGCTACCGGCCTTCTCTACGAGCCGCATGACGCCGTGAGGCTCGGTTTTTTCAATGAAAGCCGGGAAGCGGACAAGCTTCTCTCTCACTGCGTTGATTTCGCGGGACAATACGGCCCGTCGCTTATTCCCGGCTACGCTTTTTCCAAGAAGGCGCTGCGCGGCGAGGTAGTGGCGAACATGGAAGGGGCCTGCGCCGAGATTGACCGGGAACTTCCGGCGGTTCTTTGCAGCCGGGGCGTGCTCGATAGCCTTGGTGTTCTTGTCGAGACACTGGGAAAAAAGGAGTGAAGAGGATTGCCACAATGGTGCCCGAGATGAAAACTCATGACTGAAAATCTTGATCGGTTTGAACCGAAATGGATGTCACCGCCCGGGGATACGGTCCTGGATGTCCTTGAAGAAAAAAACTGGACGCAGTCAGAATTTGCGCTACGAGTGGTGCACTGAGCGGTCAGGTATATAATTCCCAATGAGAAGAATCACTGTGAGAAAGGCCGTCTGTGGGGACGCTGAGGCTATGGCCCTGATACTGAGGGAAATCGGCTGGTCTGAGAGAAGAAACGACCTCACACTTGAGCAGGTGTCATCTCCGATCCGGGATCTCATAGTTCGTGTCGACGGTAATCCCGAGGGACATACAATGTATGTGGCCTGCGATTCCGGGGGCAGGGTCCTGGGGTTCACCACCGTTCACTGGGTGCCGTTTGTGATGCTCGGAAGCTATGAGGGCTATGTCTCGGACCTGTTTGTCAGTCCCTCGGCAAGCGGCATGGGGGCGGGAAGCCGCCTTATCGATGCTGTCATGGAAGAAGGCAGAAAAAGGGATGTCTACCGCCTGATGGTGACCAACGGTAAGGACAAGCCATCGTACCTGCGGGGCTTTTACAGGAAAAAAGGGTGGACGGAGCGCCCGAAAGTCGCTAACTTTACCTACTACTACAAGGAGCCCTGGTCGTAGCCGCACTGAAGGCGCTTACGAAGGCCAGGGAGCGGTTTCCAGATAACAATGCCGGAAAAACAGGAAGAAGCGATTCTGCTCGTGCACTCCCCAGACCGTCCCGGCCTGGTCCGCGCGGTCACCGATTTCATATTCAACTACGGCGGGAACATCCACGCCCTGCAGCACTGCGTCGACTCTGCCGACATGGTGACCTTTATACGTGCCAAGTGGGGGATGAACGGTTTTACCTTGTCCCGCGAGGCTACGGAGCGGGTTTTTCGTGAGAAGGTGGCGGAGAAATTCGATATGAAATTCGAGGTCTTCTTTACCGCAGACATACCGCGCATGGCGGTTTTTGTCTCAAAGCTTCCCCACTGCCTCTCGGACATAATTTACAGGCTGCGCGCCAGGGAATGGAACGTGGAGATGCCCCTTGTCATAAGCAATCATCCTGACCTCAAGGACATGGCGGATCTTCTTGGAGCGGATTTCTACGTGTTTGAAAACGTGGGGGAGAACAAGGAGGAAGTCGAGGCCCGCCAGCTTGAGCTTCTTTCTCGCTACAATGTGGATTTCATAGTGCTCGCCAGGTATATGCAGATTCTCACCGGAAATTTCGTATCGCATTACACAAACAGAATAATCAATATTCACCATTCGTTTCTCCCTGCTTTTCCCGGGGCGCGCCCCTATCACTCCGCGTACGAGAGAGGAGTTAAGGTGGTCGGAGCAACCTGTCATTACGTAACCGAGGAACTCGATTCGGGACCTATAATAGAGCAGGATGTCATAAAGGTTAATTATGATGATTCGATAGAAGACCTCATAAGAAAAGGGCAGGATCTTGAGAAACTGGTTCTTTCAAACGCGATCTGGTCCCATATAAACCGGGAGATTCTGATTTACAAAAGCAGGACAATCGTATTCAATAAATAGGCGAGGGGTCTGCGTAGCCCTCGAGGGCAGGTAAAATGAATTTCAAAGGCACAAGCGACTACATAGCCACAAAGGATCTGTCAGTAGCGGTGAACGCGGCAATTACGCTTGAGCGTCCGCTTCTTGTGAAGGGAGAGCCGGGCACGGGAAAGACCATGCTCGCGTTTGAGGTCGCAAAGGCGCTTGGAAAGCAGCTTACAACCTGGCACATAAAGTCCACCACCACCGCGCAGCAGGGTCTTTACGAGTACGACGCGGTCGCGAGGCTTCGCGACTCGCAGCTCGGGGACCAGAGAGTTAACGATATCTCAAACTACATAAAGAAGGGCAAGCTATGGGAGGCCTTTGAGAGCCCGGAGCAGGTGGTGCTTCTGATTGACGAAATAGACAAGGCGGACATAGAGTTTCCAAACGACCTCCTGCTTGAACTCGACAGAATGGAGTTTTACTGCTACGAGCTTAAAAAAACCGTAAAGGCGCTTAAAAGGGTCATAGTGATAATCACCTCGAATAATGAAAAGGAGCTTCCCGACGCGTTTTTGAGAAGATGCTTTTTTCACTATATAGCTTTTCCCGACCGCGATACTCTTGAGAAAATAGTTAAGGTGCATTACCCCGATCTTGGGCGCAAGCTCATGGATAACGCGCTTACTCTTTTTTATTCCGTGAGGGAAATCGACGGTCTCAAGAAAAAACCCTCCACGAGCGAACTTATAGACTGGATAAAACTGCTTGCGGCCGACCGCGTGGCCGCGGGAGACCTTGGGGGAGTGGACATTGAAGAGGACCTTCCGCCTTACTCGGGCGCGCTTATAAAAAATGAGGCGGACTACGAGATACTCGAGATGATGAAGCGAAGGTTCAGAAGGTGACGGCCGGGGGAGAGGTTCATGTTTCTTGATTTTTTCCTGCTGCTTAAAAACGACGGATTCCCCGTTACCCTGAAGGAATATCTTACTTTCCTCGAAGCCCTTGACCGTGACGTGATCGGTTACGACACGACCGATTTTTACTATCTTGCCCGCTGCGTGATGGTAAAGGACGAACGGCATCTCGACAGGTTTGACAGGCTTTTTGCCGCCTATTTCCAGGGGGCCCAGCTTGCCGACACCGAGCAGGTGATGCAGATTCCTCTTGAGTGGCTGCGAAAAAACTTTGAGAGCGCGCTTTCAGAAGAGGACAGGAAATTCATCCGTTCCATGGGCGGCCTTTCAGAACTGATGGAGAGGCTCAGGGAAATCTTCGAGAAACAGAAAAAACGCCACCAGGGCGGAAACAGATGGATAGGAACCGGGGGAACTTCGCCCTATGGAGCGTACGGCTACAATCCCGCCGGGGTTCGCATAGGGCAGGACGGAGGCAGGCAGCGCCGCGCCGTTAAGGTCTGGGACAAAAGGGAGTTTCGCGATCTTGACGACTCTGTGGAACTCAACGTGAGGAACATGAAGATGGCCCTGCGGAAACTCAGGGTCCTTACGAGAGAGGGAGTGGGTGAGGAACTTGACCTTGAGGGGACAATTGACAGGACTTCCAAAAACGCGGGCCTGCTTGACCTTGAGTTTGTTCCCTCGCGGAAAAACAATGTCAAGGTTCTCATGTTCTTTGACGTGGGCGGGTCGATGGAAGATCATGTCGAGCTTTGCTCGAGGCTTTTTTCCGCCGCCCGCCATGAGTTCAAGCACCTTGAATTCTACTACTTTCACAACTGCATATACGAAGCCGTGTGGAAAGACAACGCGAGACGCTTCAGCGAGCGGATCCCCACATTCTCGCTGCTTAACAAGTATAACGGCGATTACAGGTGCATTATAGTCGGTGACGCGTCCATGTCCCCCTGGGAGCTTGTCTATCCCAACGGAAGCGTTGAACACAATAACGACGAGCCGGGCCTTATGTGGCTTAACAGGATAAGGGCGAAGTACCCTTTTACCGTGTGGATAAACCCCGTGCCGCGAGATGACTGGAAGTGGACTGAAAGCATAGGGATGCTCAACGATTTCTATGAAGGGAACATGTTCCCCCTGACCCTCTCGGGCATAAAGGACGCGATTGCTGCTCTCAAGCGGCGCCCCGGCCACCACGGTGCGTCGAGACTCCCGGCGTGATGAGGGTATACGCCGTTGATGCTTTTACCGACGGGCCGAATTCCGGGAATCCGGCCGCCGTGTGTATTCTTGAGGAGGAAATACCGGACCGGGCAAAGCAGGAAGTGGCCGCCAGGCTCGGTCTTTCCGAGACTGCTTTTCTGCTCAGAAAAGCAGATGTTTTTGAACTCAGGTGGTTTACCCCGGAGGTGGAGGTCGATCTCTGCGGACACGCCACCCTTGCAGGCGCCCACATTCTTTTTACCCTCGGCATTGTTCCCGAAACCCGCGATGCCGTGTTCTTAACGAAAAGCGGGATTCTTTCCGCGAGGAAAAAAGATGATCTTATAGAGATGGATTTTCCCTCGGAAGAGCCCAGGGATGTGGAGGCGCCCGATGAACTGCTTCTGGCGATTTCATCCCCTCCTCTCTACGTGGGCAGAAACCGGCTTGATTACATCGCTCTTTACGAGAGCGATGAGACGGTGAGAAGCGCTGTCCCGGAAATGAACCACGTAAGGGCGCTTTCCTCAAGGGGACTTATAATAACGAGTGTCTCAGACTCCGGGCGATACGATTTTATGTCGCGTTTTTTCGCTCCCAACGTGGGAATAGATGAGGACCCGGTTACGGGATCCGCTCACTGCTGCCTCTGTCCTTTCTGGAGCCGCAGACTCGGAAAAAAAGAACTTATCGGCTACCAGGCGTCGCAAAGAGGCGGCCTTGTTCATGCAAGACTTCTTGATAGGAGAGTCTTTTTGTCGGGAGAAGCGGTTGTTTCAGGGAGCTTTGAGATTAATCCTGTGTCATGAGAGAGAATCAGCACATGATTATTTCAGGGGTTGGTGCGCCATTGTTGTTGAGTTTTGCCTACGGCATTTTGTAAACCGGTTTTTTCAAGTGTATTTCTCCCGTCTTAGACTGAACTTCAAGCAGCAAAGCAGAGGCAAACTTCTGTTCTATTATTCCCTGCTGGGGACAAATTTCAGCCTCAGCAGCTCAAACGCCCTGCTCTGCAATGGCGCCAGTAATCCATGATTTTTTTCGCGTAGCGAATGAATTGAGGAGAACTGGGTCTGGATGTATTGCATATCCAGCCATTGGCACTGACTTTTTCTTATGCGGATCGGTTCCCGCAATGCAGCCTTGTCGGTGTTCTGTTGGGCACATCTGGGGAATGCGTGCCACTTAAGAGTTCACAAAACTTTTTTTTTCGGTAGAATTTAAAATCCCACGTTACAGGGGCGGCGTAGCCAAGAGGTAAGGCAACGGTCTGCAAAACCGTCATACCCCGGTTCGATTCCGGGCGCCGCCTCCAGTTCTGAACCGCGTTCAGCGTAATGCCCGGGTGGCGGAATTGGTAGACGCAAGGGACTTAAAATCCCTCGGGAGTTTCTCCCGTGCCGGTTCGAGTCCGGCCCTGGGCATTTTCTCTAAAACTCCGAAACAAATGTGTTAAAATGTAGAATATTATATGATGAGTTAGGGCTAATCGGGGCGGGGAGAAAAGGATGACTTCAAGGAGGTTTTTAGAGATGAGATCTAGGACTCAGCTTAACGCAGCTATTTTTGCGTTTGTTTTTTTATTTGCGCTGGTTTTCTCTCTAGGTGCGGTTGCGCAGGAGGGGCAAGGTTCTGAACCCAGCAGCCAGAATGAACAGAAAGAAGATATAAGCGCGGTGGAGGAAGCCAGCTACACGCTTCGCAAAATGCTTGTGACTGCCACCAAGCGTGTTCAGCTCGCCCAGGATGTTCCTTTTTCCCTGAATGTTCAGTCAGAAGAGGATATCGAGCGTCTTAATACAACTGATCTTGAGGATCTTTCACGCAACGTGGCTGGACTTTCCATACAGAATCTCGGACCGGGCCAGAGCGTGGTTACGATCCGCGGCGTTTCCTCGGGACAGGTGGTGCGGGACCAGCCCGGCGTAAAGGAACAGGTAGGGGTCTATCTTGACGAAACCCCTATATCGCTCTCGCTTTTCACTCCTGACATCGATCTTTTCGATCTTAACCGGGTGGAGACCCTCAGAGGGCCGCAGGGTACGCTGTTCGGGTCGGGTTCCATAGGCGGCACCGTTCGCTATATAACCAACCAGCCACAGCTCGGCGTAAACGAGGTGAAAGTCGAAGTTGACGGAAACTACCTTGATGAAGGTTCCGCGGGAGGTCATCTGAAGACCGCGCTTAATGTTCCTCTGGGCGATGACGCGGCTGTTCGCCTGGTCGCTTACGGAACAAAATACGGCGGTTTCATTGACGCGCACAAGCACAATGAGGGCGATGCGGTTGACGAGGACGTAAATGACGGAAACCGCCACGGCGGACGAATCTCTCTTCTGTGGGAGCCGACCGAGAACCTGTCCATTACCCCTCGGGTCGTATACCAGAACATTGATCTTGGAGGCTTTAACCGCGAGGAGGTATTCAACATTTTCGCGAACCCGGATAACAATATCACTCTTGGAGACAGGGAGCAGGTGCTGCTGCTTGATGAAGCCTTTGAGGACGAGACTCTGATTCTTGACACGGTGGTTAACTGGGAGATAGAAGGCTTTTTTGACGTTAATTACTCTGCGGCCTACATAAACCGTGATCTTCTTGTAAGCCGCGACGCAAGCGCTCTTACCGGGAGCGTGAGCATTGATCTTGAATTTATGCAGGACGATGTTGCAAACCCTTCCAATCTGCGCGATACCACGGACCTTGAGCAGATGACCCATGAGCTTCGTCTGAGTTCAAACGATGACCGTGATTTCCATTGGCTTGCAGGTGTTTTTTATTCAAACGTGGAACGTGATTACTCTCAGCGTCTGCCGACGCCGGGGTATGATTCTCTCTGGATACCTTCTGCTGACACCTATTTTCCCGACGCGGTGGATTCGCCATACAGTTCCGATCTTACTTATGACCTGAGGCAGATTGCGCTTTTCGGTGAAGCGACCTACACGTTACTTGAGCGTCTGGATTTGACGGCGGGGTTGCGTTGGTATGACTGGGAAGAGGACAAGACCTTCAGGTCCGGTGGAGGTTTCTCAAATAGCGATGCCCAGAAACAGGACGTTACAGTTTCTTCTGATGGATTTACACCTCGGTTTATGGTGAGCTACGATGCTAAAGATAACGTTACTGTGAATGCTCAGATTTCCCGGGGTTTTCGTCTCGGCGGGGTCAATGACCCGCTTAACCAGCTGCTTTGCAAGGATGCCTATAACACTTTCCGGGGGTATCAGGAGTTTGAGGATGAGACTCTCTGGAACTACGAGTTAGGATTTAAATCCTCCTTTGAGAACGTTACGTTAAATGGTTCGGTTTTTTATACGGACATTAAAAATCTGGGTGTGAACGTTGACGCTGGACCATGCTCTTCCCGAGTCACGATCAGCGTGCCCGAATCCCATACGGTGGGAGCGGAGCTTGAACTGTCTTTTCAGCCTACAAGATCCCTGCTGTTTGCCTTCGCGGGAAGTTACATAGAAGCGGAGTTTGATTCAACTATAAGTGCTTCTGACGGGAGCGTGGTGGAAGGAATAGAGAAAGGCAACAGGATACCTTCGGTTCCTGACTGGCAGCTCTCAGGCAGCGCCACATACACGTTGCCGGGCCTTCTGAGCGCGGAGGAGAGTTACCTCTCGGCTTCCTGGCAGTTTGTGGGTGACAGCTATACGCAGGCCGGAGATCAGGTGCCCGGCAAGGGAGTATTCTCCCACGGTCTCCCATATGCTGGCCTAACTGCCGACCATACGACGGAAGTTGACCTTCTGCTTGACTCATACCACCTGTTTAACCTCTCCGCGGGCCTTGTATATGGCAATCTCGAATTCGCGGCTTACGTGAAGAATATTACCGATGAGAATGTAAGGCTTTCCTTTGACCGCGAGAGGGGAGGAAGGGCGCGTCTTGCCTACAGGGTAGGTGACCCCCGCACTTTCGGAATTGTGACGCGCATGCGCTTCTGATTAAGTCATCATAATTCTACCTTGCAATTGTGGTATTTAATGCCATAATTGCAAGGTATGATACCAAGAAGAGTATATGACACCGTCCTCAGGCGGCTTGCGTTATTTCCGGCGGTGATTCTGCTTGGGCCCAGGCAGGTAGGCAAAACCACGCTTTCAGAAGAAATCGCTTCCCGGTGTCCGAGCGTTTATCTTGACCTGGAGTCATGGTCTGACCGAGAGAAGCTTTCTGATCCCGAATCTTACTTCGAACGGCATGAAGACAAGCTTGTGGTGCTTGATGAGGTGCACCGTGTTCCAAAACTGTTTCATGTCCTGCGCGGGGTGATTGACAGGGGACGGAGAAAGGGACTTAGAACCAACCGCTTCTTGCTGCTTGGTTCCGCTTCTGTTGAATTGATGAGACAGTCAGGCGAAAGTCTTGCGGGCCGTATTGCCCATGTGGAGCTTCGACCCTTTGGGGTTCTGGAAATTGAGAAAAGCGACATTGACAGGCTCTGGGTAAGAGGGGGTTTTCCGGACAGTTTTCTTGCGAAAAGCGACGATCAGAGCATGATCTGGCGCAATGACTTTATCCGCACATACCTTGAGCGGGACATACCTGATCTAGGACCGCGTATTCCGGCGGAAACGCTTCGCAGGTTCTGGACCATGCTTGCCCATTGTCAGGGAAGAGTGATCAATGCCGCTGAGCTTGCCAGAAGTCTTGCGGTTGACGGCAAAACCGTTGCCAGATACCTGGATTTGATGGTGGATCTGCTGCTGTTCCGTCGTTTGCGCCCCTATCATGTAAACACCAGGAAAAGACTCGTAAAATCTCCGAAGGTGTACTTAAGAGACAGCGGGGTTACGCACGCATTGCTGGGAATTCCCAACCGTGAAACCCTCTACGGTCACCCTAATTCAGGAGGCAGCTGGGAGGGATTTGTGATCGAAAACCTTATAGCTGTCTCTCCGGAACTGTCTGTTGCCGGTTTCTACCGTACTTCCTCCGGAGCTGAAATTAATCTGGTACTGGAACTGCCGGGTGGTGAGATATGGGCCATTGAGATTAAAAGCGGTCGCTCGGCAACTCCCGGCAGGGGATTCTATAATGCCTGTGAAGATGTTCAGCCGAACAGAAGTTTTATTGTTCACGCGGGCGAGGAACGTTATCCGGTTTCGCGGGATATAGAAGCCGTAAGCGTTTTGGAAATGGCCCGTGAAATTCTGAATATAAGCGCGGGGCAGTCTTCTGCAAAGAGGGACTCGGGAGACTGATCCTGTGGGCAGACGACTTCCCTCAGGCCTGTTTATTGCTCAGTGAAGTACTCTTCCCCTGTTATCGTTCCTCGTGACTTCTTCGGAATCGTCATCGTAGTAAAGGTAGTTTACTTCTTCAAAAAGTTCGTCGAACTCATCCGCGAATTCATCCTCAAACTCATCATCCTCGTCAAACACATCCGGTATATCTAATGGGTAATACAACTCTTCATCGTCTTTTTTGATAAATCTGAGCATGTCCGCCTCCGGAGGGAGAATTTTTTTCAAACAAACACTACACCCCGGTCATTAAAAGTCAACAGCGCCGGGTTAAGCCTTGGTTAAAAGGCGCAGAGCCTTTTATCTTGGCCTGTTTTTCTTACTGCGATTGCAGAAGAAAAGAAATGTCCTCAAGGACAAAATCAGGTTTTACCGCGCTGCTTTCAAGGTCAGTTTTCTTCGTAATTCCAGTCATTACAAGCGCCGTGCCGTAGCCCGCCTTCTTCCCTCCGGCAATGTCGGTGCGCAGACTGTCTCCGAGCAGGAGAGTTCTTTTCGCAGGCGCCGCTCCGCTTTTTTCCAGGAGGTCGAATATGTATTTTTCGGGTTTTCCGGCCGTCAGCGCCTTCTTTCCCGATGCGGTCTCCACAGACGCAAGAAGGGCCCCCGTTGCCGGAGCCCGGCCTTGTTCACAGGGGTAGAAATAATCTCTGTTTGTGCCTATGAAGCCTGCCCCGTTACCGACAGCTAAAGATGCGGTTTTTATTTCCTCGAGGTTAAACCTCGGATGGCTTCCCACCACAACGAGATCCGCGTTGAGAGCGCCGTATCCGGAAACCGCAACCAGTCCCGTTTTTCCAATCTCGTTTTTCAGGTAATCGCTTCCCGCTATGAATACTGTTTTCCATTGCTCTGAGTGGAGTTTCTCCCTTATAAGGGAAACAGTAGCCATGGGTGAAGTAACAAACTCTTCTTCATATGACTTGATTCCGAGTCTGCCCAGTTTCGCCGCATATTCAGAGGGCGAGCGCGAAGGGTTATTGGTTATGAAGCGTATGTCCTTTTTGTTCTTCCTTAATGTTTCGAGCACCAAAGGGGAGTTGCCGACAGCCATCTCGCCTGAATATATGACCCCGTCTAGATCAAAGACGAAACAATCAAACGAATTTTGAAAATCCATAACTGGGACCGGGAATTTTATGAGGGAGGCTGTTCTATCCCCAGATATTCTTTTTAAGTTCTTCCTGAAGACTGGAGTCGTATTTGGACCTCATTACCCTGATCAGTTTGTTTTCCCTGTCTTCGAAGAACTCGATTCCCATGAAGGAAAGCACGTCAAACGCAGCCCTTTTGTACCCTTCGTAAAACTCTTCTATTTCTCCAGAAGCCCTGACGGTCTTTGAATCAAGGTAAAGGGCTATTGCTGCGATTTCATCCTTTATCTCGGGGGATATCTCGATCTGGAACCCCTCAAGTTCACCCTGAAGGAGGTGGTTTGTGTACATCTCGATTACGGCGTCAAGCGTGTATGCGTCCATTTAAGCGTCCTCTCAAGCTATTCTAACCGCTTTTACTAAGAAGTTCACTTGCCACTATTATGTTATCTCTTCCTGCCTTGGCCGCGAGCTGTACTGCTTCTTTCAGAGTGGTTTCCTCCTCAACGGTGCCGAGTTTTAAGAGCATTGGCAGGTTCACCCCTGAAATCACCTCCATTTCGCCGCTTTCAAGAAACATCAGGCTTATGTTGGAAGGAGTTCCTCCGAACATGTCCGTTACAAGCAGTATCCCGTCTCCCTCGTCCACGGTATCGACTGAAGCCCTTACCTTTTTTTCAAAATCCTTGGAGTCTTTTGAGGCATCTATTGAGACCGCAGTCATCTTGACCCTGGGTTCTTGGGGCAGGATGAAGTTCACGGCTGATACAAGCTCCTTTGCGAGCTCTCCGTGCGTGACCACCACTATGGAAAACATAGGACTTTTATAGCTTATTTATATCCCTGTGTCTAATAATTGCGGAATATTCGGAAAGGTTTTCAGCGAGAGCGTCAGCCATGACTACCGAGCGGTGCTTCCCTCCAGTGCAGCCTATACCCAGAGTAAGATATGATTTTCCTTCCTCGGAATATTTCGGGATTAAAAAGCGCAGAAAAGAGCACAGCTTCTCAAGAAACTCCCACGAAGCTTTGTCCGACATGATGAAATCCACGACTTCACCCCTGGTTCCGTCAAGGTCTCTCAGGGATTCTGTAAAATGGGGGTTTTTCAGAAACCGAACGTCGAAAACCAGATCCGCATCTTCGGGAATCCCGTACTTGTAGCCGAAAGAGAGAAGGGTAATAAGAGGGGTCTGCTTGTCGGTTGTCCCGGCAATCTTTGCTATGATCGCTTTTAGATCGTGAACGCTGAGGGCGCTTGTGTCTATGCGCTTGTCCGAGAGCTCTCGTATGTCTGCCAGTATCTGCTTTTCCTCTGATATTCCTTCGATAAGCGTCTTCTCGCCTCCAAGGGGGTGAATTCTCCTTGTCTCCTTGTATCTTTTGACAATTGTCTCTTCGGAGCATTCAAGAAACACAAGGTCAACTTCTTCGGCCGATCTTTTTATCTTCTCCAGAACTTTTTCGAAATCATAAAGCGTGTCTTTTACCGGTATCCGTATATCGATGACTGCTACGGCTTTTTTTATCTGCGTAAGAGATTTTCCGCAAAGATCGATAAAAGAGAAAAGAAGCTCGGGAGGCAGGTTGTCGACGCAGAAAAAACCCAGATCTTCAAGCGCTTTCGCCGCCGTGCTTTTTCCCGAACCGGAAAGTCCGCTCAGTATTATTATTCTTTCCATTATTCTCGAGTGCCGGACGGAATCTCGATTTTTTGGCCGGTCTCCTTAAGTATCTGGTTTCGCACCGCCACGTCTATTACGGACGCCATATTCCTTCCCGGACTCACAGGCAGCATGATGTACGGTAGTTCTATTTCGAGTATTGAGTATGTTTTCGTGTCCAGACCCAGGCGATCGTATTCCATTTCGGAGTTCCACTGGTGAAGTTCTATAACCATGTCGATTTCTCTTTTTTCCATAACACAAGTGGTTCCGAAAAGGTCCTTTATGTTCACGATTCCTATTCCCCTTACCTCCACAAGGTACCTTATGTTCTCGGGACCCACTCCGACGAGTGTCTGGGAGCCTATCTTTCTTATTTCGACCACATCGTCCGCGATAAGCTTGGAGCCCTGTATTATAAGGTCGATTGCGCATTCACTCTTCCCGATTCCGCTTTTCCCGAGAATCAGAACTCCCTTATGGTGCACATCGAGAAGCACTCCGTGAACCGTTATGCGAGTTGCGAATTCCTCGGCGAGCAGTTCATTGAGTATGGTTATGAATTTCCCCGTGCCCAAGGTCGTGGTAAAAAGAGGTATCCGTTTTTTCTCAAAATGCTCGACAAAGGATTTCCCCGGGCGAGCTCCCTTTGAGAGTATGAAGCAGGGAATATCGTTTAAAAGAAGATTTGATATTATCTTTTTCTGGGTTTTACCGGAAAACCCGTTTATGTAGGAGATTTCCGTTCTGCCGAGCACTTGTATGTTTCCGCTCTCAAGTTCTATTTTCTCTTCTATCATCCTTAATCCTGGTTTCTTGGCGCTTGGTGAAACTATGCGTCTTTCAAAACCGTTTTCCCCGAAAATAGATTCAAGACAAAGTTTTTCTCCGAACTTTCCGTAAAAGTCCCCGACCGAGAGGGAATAACTGTTCTCAGAGTTTCTCATCTTCTTCAATCAGCAGGTTGTAAATATCGGAAGCCTCTTTTGACGCAATAAGTTTTGATCTCACGTCATTTTGTCCGAGCACCCTGGATATCCGCGCAAGCAGGGTTATACGGGTCTCCGCGGGACAGTTCTCAGGAGTTATCAAGACGGCGAAAAGGTGGGTTTTCTCTCCATCCAGAGAATCAAAATCAATTCCCGTTTCGCTTCTGGCAAACGCTATGGTTATATCCGGAATATCAAGGAGTTTTACGTGTGGAATCGCCACCCCGGAATCAATCGCGGTGCTGCATAGCTCTTCTCGTTCAATCAGGGTTTCATTGAGTCTCTGCACGTTAAGCCTGGGTATGGCCTCCGCGATCTTTTCCGACAGTTCCTGCAGCACGTCCGGTTTCGTCGTCGAAACGAGTTTGGGAAATACGGAATTTTTTTCCAGACATTCCGAGATTTTCACTTTTCTTTTCCCGGATTCAGGGGGTAAGAAGTCCTACCTTTTTCGAATCGGTCTTTTTGTAAACAACATTCATCTCAAGTGTTTCGCTGTTTCTGAAAGCCACGAAATCTTCTTCAGATGCGTCAAGCTGCAGCAGTGCCTCTGCAACGCTCATGGGTTTGGGGCTCAGGTGCTGGTGATCAAGTCTCAGGTTGTTTTCCGTTTCCGCCCTCTGAACGCGCGCCGCAGAAGGAGTCTTCGAGATGTTTCTTCTTCTCAGAGTCAGCTGTTTATCCGTCCTTCTTCGCAGCTGTTTTGTGATTGTGTCGAAAAGCTTGTCTATGGCTGAGTGCATTTCGTCCGTCTCTACCGAAGCGGCTGCTTTTATGGGGCCCGAGCTGATTGTTATCTCAGCATTGTTTCTGAGTTTTTCAGCCGAAAGAACTATTTTTGCCTCCGAGGGGTTTCTATCCGGGTCTATGTACCTGTTTATCTTCGGTATTTTTTTCATGGCGTAGCGCTTCAGATGCTCCGATTTTCTTCTGTCGGAAATGTTCTTCGTGATGATATCGATTTTCATGATTCAAACCTCCTTTGAGAGTCTTTTTGATGAACTGGGTATTCCGAGTATTTTTCTGTATTTTGCAACAGTTCTTCTCGCCACTTTTATGTTTTTCATGGAAAGTATTCTGGATATATCTTCGTCTGAGAACGCGCACTGGGCCGGTTCTTCATCAACTATCTCCCTGATCATTGATTTTATCCGCTCAAGCGAAACCTTTTGTCCGTTAGAGGAGTAAACTCCTCTTGAGAAAAGTTTTTTAAGTTCTATGACTCCTTGTGGGCACTGTATGTGTTTTCTGCTTGTTATACGGCTCACCGTTGATTCATGAATGCCCACTGTATCAGCCACGTCTTTTAATCTCAGGGGTTTTATGTGAGCGCTTCCGTGATCGAAAAACTCCCTTTGCGCATCGACGATTTTCTCCATAACTTTGCGAATTGTAGTTTCCCGCTCTTCGATACAGCGGACAATTCTCTGGGCCACTTCGATTTTTTCTCGCAGATAGTCCGTGGTTTCTCCCGTTAGGTTCGCGCGGTCGGCGAGAATCTTTCTGCAGTAGGAACTTATCCTGAGTTTCGGAAAGCTCCTGTTTGACTGCATCTGCAAGTCATCTCCCACCTTGTACACGTAGAAGTCGGGAACGATGTTTTTAGTCGTGTCTTTGGTGTAATAAGGGCGCCCGGGTTTTGGCTCAAGGGAAGTTATCACGGCTTCGATTTCCAGTATCTCTTCTCTGCTTATGTCAAGCTCGGCGCAGATGTTGTCGTAGTCTTTTTTGCCGAGGTTGTCGATATGGTTTTCTACCACTCTCACAAGGGAACTTTCCCTCTTGTAACCGAGATCCATAGCTTGTGCGGCGAGACACTCAGAGAGGAAGCGGGAACCGACTCCGATGGGATCAAACGTGGTGCGTATTTTCTCGGCTACACGTATTATTTCCTCCATACTGTCATCTTCTGTCTCAGACGACCTTTCTGCGTCAAGCAGTTTTGCTATTTCCTCAAGTTCGATCTCAAGGTACCCGTCCTCGTTTATGTTCCCGATGATAAGCGAAGCTATCTGCTTTTGCCGTTCGCTGAAATCGGTCATTGACATCTGCCAGTTAAGGTGCTCAAACAGGGAATCCTGGTTAGGTATCTGGTTTTCCCAGGTGGTTTCCTCGCTTGTTTCCACTGAGAACTCCTCGGGTGCCGGATAGTCGGTTTCCGTCGGGCCGAGCTCGTTTAGAAGGGATTCTCCCGGATCTTCAGTTTCCGTTTCAGAAGATGAGTCGGGATCTTCTTCCAGTGCGGGGTTTTCTATGAGCTGTTCCTCAAGGTATTCCCTTAGCTCAACTGTGTTCATTTGTACCAGGCTTAGAAAAAGCCTGAGATGCTGGGTGAGTATGAGCTTCTGCTTCTGTGCTGCATTAGGGGTCTGTGAAAGACCGAATCCGCTCATTTAAATGATTTTTCTCCTTTTCCTGTTTTCCCAGCCCCGTAAAACCGACCCATTTAGATTATAACACCATTTGATCCGTTTTTAATCTTAAGCCGTAGTATCGGCCTGGAGAAGTCACCTCAGGAGTGATTGTCCGTAGAAGGCTGCCGCAGACACAGAGGAGCATTGGCAGTGAACAGCCGTTTAGCCGCAGTTTGTACGCAGAACCCGAATCTGCCGGGTGAGCGGGTCGTGTTACTCCCGGTACCACTCGTGGATATTCCACAGATCGGAATCCCATCCGTTTACCCGCACTCCTTTCAGGCTGTTGCTGAAAGCCGAAATGGAGGCACGGTCAACCAGGGGAATCACTACATGGTTCTCTACCAGCATGTCATTCATTTGAATGACAAGGTTTTCGCGGTCCGCGCCGACAGGGGCCCGCGTCAGTTCCTGGTAGAGATTATCGTACTCCTGGTTAGACCAGCGGGATATGTTGCTGCCCAGCCAGCTGTTTTCTGAACCGGCAATCTCCGTGGTCAGCCAGCTTGACAGATAGTTCTGCGGGTCAATGTATGACGCTCCGTTGGCATACATTTCGATATCGGCGTAAAATCTCCAGAGGTTGTCGGGATTGTCGTTGTCGGAGTCATTGCTGAAGAAGATGCCAGCGTTAATATTTTTCAACTCGGTCTCCACCCCTATATCCCTCCACCATCCCTGAATCAGCCCCTGGGTAGCCTGGCGAACCGAGTTGGTAGATGTCTGATAAAGAATTTTCAGGCGGACTCCGTCTTTTTCCCGGATGCCGTCGTCGCCGGGCATCCATCCGGCCTCGTCAAGCAGGGTTCTTGCTTCCTCGATGTCCTGGGTCAGGCAGTCCTCGTTATTCGGTGAAACGTACTGGGACGGCGCCGGAATAATATTGCAGGTTGTCCTGCCCCCGGTGCCGTAAAGCTGCTCGACGATATGTCCGCGGTCGATAGCCAGAGACAAGGCCTTGCGCACTGCCGGGTCGGTCAGGAAGGGGTGAGGGTTGTTGCCGTCTGACCACTCAGAGCGCAGGTTTCCCAAGTCAGGGTCGGGATCAGTGAAGTTGATTGCCAGGTGTTCAACACTGGAGGCGAAGGCCGGCCGAACGGTTCCCCTGCCTGTTTCCTGCAGAGATTCGAGAGTTTGAGGGTCTATCTGCAGGTTCCATGCATAGTCAGCTTCACCCCTCTCCAGAACAGCCCGCGCGGCTGTGACGGCGTCCCCGCCGCCCTTTATTATCACTTTGGGGAATAATCGGCCGGTTGTGCGGAAATGTTCGTTGATTTCATAGGTAAGAACCGAGGTGGTTCCGGTATCCGGTTCGCTGATTGTGAAATCGGTGATTTTATAGGGCCCCGTGCCGACGGGATACAGGTGCTCCATGTGGCATTCCCGAGCTTCCTTACCGACGCAGTCTGCAAACTGCGCCTTCTGCAGAACGGGAAAAGAGGCGCCGACAAAGAGAGTATATGGATAGGTTGCGGGGGCGGTAAAAGTAATTCTTATGCTGAGCGGGGAATCCTCGACAGGATCCACGTTCCCTACGGGTACGGGGTCACAAAGGTTTTCCGTTGATGGCAGGGAACATAAATATCTGTGGGTAAATATAACGTCTTCCACCGTCAGAGGAGTGCCATCGGACCAGAGGATTCCTTCTTTGAGCTTCCAGGTGATTGTGGTCATATCTTCTGATATGCCGCCATTTCCCACGGTCGGGATCTCCTCGGCTAGTCGAGGTACCAGTCTTCCTTCCTCGTCATAATTCGCCAGGGGCTCTAATATCAGAGCGCTGGCATCAACATCTTTACTTCCCCCTGTAAGATAAGGATTGGCGCTGGTGGGGGCCTGCCAGTAAAGTATTGTCAGGGCTTCCTCATCATCATTTCCACAGGAGGTTGCGAAAAGTCCTGCAACCATTACAGCTAGCACAAAGAGCATTTTTTTGCATTTCATCTGAATTTCTCCTGAAAAGTTATTAGTACTGCTGAGTTTCATAATTCCCTATTATTACCAAGGCGCAATTGGAACGCAAACCCCTCAAATATCGCGTTTCCTCACGGGGAAATTATTAGGAAGGGAGTGGAAGATGCGAAAAAAGTCGTGCAAAAATATCCCGGAACTATGAGAGAAATCTTCGATACCGTCATCAAGTTCATTCAAATTTCCTGCATACGTCTTTATAGCAGAAGGTTAATTGTGGTCGTCCTTTAGCCTTGTGTACAGCCTTCTTACGTAACGCCCGTTGAATTTTGAAGTGAACACCGCTTAGAGTCGGGTTTCAAGCCCTTTGAGGTTTGCACCTCATTTGAAAGGGCCAAGCGACAAAGACAATCTCTAAAGTGAGAACAACAGGAGGTTATCCAATGCCATATACCCACTTGGCCAAAAAAGAAAGCTTCCTGATCCGGTACTGTGTTGTTGGAGAGAATGATTATCGGGGTTCGGTGGCATGAAGAGTGAACGGCGTTTTTGGAAAAAGCCCGCTACGGGACGACAGGAGAGTTGCATTTTGCTTTTACCAGCGTTCTGTTCAAGCAAATTCTTTCCTTAAGAGGCTCCCTTGTAAAAATGCTTACATGGTATATTTTCTAGGTATACAGGAGAACAGGAGGTTAGTCACATACCATGAGCGATTTCCCAGTGCTGATATGGAAAGAGGAAGATGTTTACGTAACTGGTTGTCCAATCACATCAGTTTCAACTTTTGGGGATACATATGAGGAAGCAATGGAATATCACAAGGAAGCAATGGAATTGTATATTGAAGACTTATCGGAATCAGAGGTTGAAGAGTTGGCCGCTTTTGCCCGTCCGTTAAGCTACAATTCCGTGAAGCTTTCACTCAGGAGAGAGGAAGCTTGAGCCGCTTGACCCCGCTGTCTTTTCAAGAAGTTAGAGAAATTTTGATGCAATGGGGTTTTGCTTTTAAAAGCGCTAAAGGAAGTCATATGAAATATGAAAACAAAAAAGCAGGAAAAACTGTAATTGTTCCAAAGCATGCCAACAAAGATATTCCTGTTTCTACCATCCAAAGGATCATAAAGCAGTCCGGCCTTTCAAGAAATATTTTTATAAAGTAATTGGACGCAGGCCAAAAATCATACCGCACATTCCCGGAACGCTTGAGCAGATAGTCGGCGCTATATTTACCAAAGACACAATATATACACAAGCGAAAAAGGCTAAGGGTCAAAAGAGAAAAAACCGCTCTGCCAAGTAATTTGCTTTGGGGCTAACGCAATACAAACAGCATTGTCCCCTGTACATCCCTGTGCTAAACTCCCCTGAAAGAAGATTATCAAAGTCAGTGTTGCGCTTCGAGGTTCAAGTGGTGGCACAATGCAAGACTCAATATAGCTGTCTGAAGTAATTCAAGATGACAATCAAGCTTGGTATAACGCCGCATGGGCGTCTGCATTGCTACAAGTCCCCGGAAGACAAATCAGCTGAGGCACAAGTGCCTTCTGTTATCGGCAAAGCCTTTGAGAAAGGTATAGGTGACGGATTGTTTGCTCTTGCCGCCCGCAGGAACACGGCAGAGCTTTCTTCAGGGTTTCGGTTCTGGGGAGAATTTGCGTGTATTTATCTGACGGCGCGATGCAATCTCTCCACATCCTCCGCGCGGTCCATGAAGCCCGTTGAATTTTCCCGGTCCTCGGAGCTTGACCGGCTGCTCCAGAGCGCGCCGCCCATAAAAGGAGCGGAGTATCTTTCCCACGCGGTTTTCGAACACGCGTGGGCGACACTTGACCTCTGGCTCTGTGAAGCGGTCAACAGAACCGGGAGCGGTCTCGCGGAATTTCTCAGAAAACGGGCCCCTCTCTGGCATCAAGTGGGCCGCGTCTGCTTTCATCTGGCGGAAAACAAGAGGGATGAAGATTATCCCTTCGCCTTTATGGCAACCTACACTACGCGTCTTTCTGACCGGGGAGAGGTAAGGCACAAGCCCCTGGGCGAAGCCCTGCGCCAATACGCAGGGGACAACCGTAAAGAGGAACTGATCAATCTGCTCTCACCCGTTTATCTCGCTTCGGAAACCAGTTCTCTGGTCAGGGAACTGCTTGAGTCGGGAGATATTTATTATCCGCTGGCCTGGACGCTTTCGGATGCCTGTCGGTTCATCAGGGAACTTCCGATTTACGAAAAGGCCGGTCTGTCGATCAGGTTGCCGGATTGGTGGAAAAAGCGCAGCCGTCCTCAGGTTACCGTGAGAATAGACAGCTCGGAGGAGAGAAAATTCACCGCAGACGCCCTGCTTGATTTTAACATTACCCTGACTCTCGGCGGTGCTACCTTGAGCCGGGAGGAGTGGGAGGAACTTACGGCATCAGGCGAGGGGCTTGTCATGTTCAAGGGGCAGTGGGTGGAAGTTGACGGAGAAAAACTGAACGAGGCGCTTGAGCACTGGAAAAAAGTCGAAGACAGCGTTGCCGAGGGTGGAATTTCGTTTATCGAGGGTATGCGGCTGCTTGCGGGGTCACCTGCCGACCTGTCGGCGATTGGCAGGGGCGGTGCGGAAAAAGAATGGTCGTCTGTGCATGCGGGCGAAGGTCTTCGCAAGGTTCTCGACAACCTCGGGAACCCCGGCACCCGAGCGCTTGAGTTTGTGGGTGACACGCTTCATGCGACTCTTCGCCCCTATCAGCAAAAAGGGCTTGGCTGGCTCTGGTATCTCTCGCAGCTGAAACTGGGGGCCTGTCTTGCTGACGACATGGGTCTCGGGAAAACCATTCAGGTCATAGCCCTGCTTCTCGCTCTCAAAAAACAGGGAATCCGCAAACCATCCCTGCTGGTGCTGCCCGCATCCCTGCTTAACAACTGGAAAAGCGAACTTGACAGGTTCGCTCCGTCAATAAGCTATCTTCTCGTTCATCCGTCTTATCCCCCCGGAAACGGCGGGTGGGAGTCGGGGCGGAAAGACAACTGCCTTGCTGGCAGGGATCTGGTTATTACCACCTACGGCATGCTGTCGCGTCACGACTGGCTGCTTGGGGAACAGTGGCAGCTTGCCGTTATTGACGAGGCCCAGGCCATAAAAAATCCCGGCACCCGGCAGAGCAGGTCCGTGAAAAAGATTAAAGCCGAATCCAGAATAGCTCTTACCGGAACCCCTGTGGAGAACCGGCTCACGGACCTGTGGTCGCTGTTTGATTTTATCTGTCCGGGTCTGCTGGGCTCGGCAAAACGCTTCCACGCGTTTGTTAAATCACTGGACGGCAGCGACAAGGACCGTTACGCACCGCTTAGAAATCTTGTGAGGCCTTATATTCTGCGTCGCCTCAAAACCGACAAGACCATTATTGCCGACCTGCCCGACAAAACCGAAGTCTACGCCTATTGCGGTCTCAGCAGAAAACAGGCGGCTCTCTACGCAAAGTCCGTGCGCGAGCTGAAGACCGCCCTTGGAGCGGATACAGAAGGCATGAAGAGAAGGGGGCTCGTGCTCTCCTACATAACGCGCTTCAAGCAGATATGCAACCATCCTTCCCAGTGGCTGGGCGACGGAAGCTACACCGCGCGGGACAGCGGCAAGTTTTCCCGCCTCGGCGAGATATGCGAGGAGATAGCTTCCCGTCAGGAAAAGGTTCTGGTCTTTACGCAGTTCCGCGAAATGACAAAGCCTATTGCGGAGTTTCTCGCCGGATGTTTCGGACAATCCGGACTGGTACTTCACGGTGCCACCGCGGTAGTGCGCCGCAGAGAGAGAGTTGAGCAGTTCCAGCGGGAAGACGGTCCGCCTTTTTTCGTGCTTTCCATAAAAGCCGGAGGTGTCGGACTCAACCTTACCCAGGCGTCTCACGTGATCCATTTTGACCGCTGGTGGAATCCTGCGGTGGAAAATCAGGCTACGGACCGTGCTTTTCGCATAGGCCAGAAACGCAATGTTCTTGTGCACAAAATGGTCTGCCAAGGTACTATAGAAGACAAGATAGACCGGATGATAATGGATAAAAGCGCGCTGTCCGATGATATACTGAAGGGAGGCGGCGAAACGATTTTAACGGAAATGAGCAATGACGAGCTGATAGACATCGTCAGTCTTGACGTCGACAAGGTTCTTACTTAGAGAAGGAGTACGCGGCATGGGTTATCGTTCATGGAAGCCTCAGGCTTCTGTTTCCGCGCGGCGCGCCAAGGCCCGCAGGGAGATGGCGAAGCTTCGAAAGCAGGGCATTGAACTCCATCCTGTTGAAATTGAAGGCAGGAAAATCGTCAGAACATTCTGGGGTCAGGCCTGGTGCGATCATCTGGAGAAGTTCAGCGACTACTCAAACCGTCTTCCCAGAGGAAAAAGCTACCTGCGCAATGGCCTGGTGCTTAATATGGAAATAAGCGAAGGCGAAATCAGAGCCATTGTCAGCGGTTCGGAACTGTACATAGTAAGCGTGTCAATTGCTTCGCTTCCGTCCCGGCGCTGGGACGACATAAAGAAGCGGTGCATGGGACAGATAGGATCAGTCCTGGAACTGCTTCAGGGAAAACTGTCCGATAACGTAATGGGGGTCGTTACGCACCCCAAAACCGGACTGTTTCCGCGTCCCGGGGAAATAGAGCTTGACTGTGACTGTCCTGACTGGTCGTCCCTGTGCAAACACCTCTCCGCCGTACTCTACGGCGTGGGGGCCACGCTTGACAGACAGCCCGAACTGCTTTTCAGGCTTCGGGGAGTAAACCACGAGGATATGGTAGGTGCGGATATCCCCATACCCGGGAGTCAGGGCGGACGCAGGCGTATAAGCGATGATGTCGGCGAGGTGTTCGGGGTTGATCTCGACAGCGGCGAAGGAGAGAACAGTGGCGGAGAAGAGGAGAGAACGCTCCGCCCGGCGCGGAAAAAAAAGAGCGCAAAGCCGACGGAATCTGCCCGAACCGGGGCCGCCCGGGCGGCGCCGTCTGTTTTCAGGGGTGAGGACGTTGTGAAGCTTCGTGGGCGGCTGGGTCTTAACACGGCCCAGTTCGCGCGGCTGATGGGAGTCAGCGTCGGCTCAGTCAGACTGTGGGAGAGCAGAGAGGGCAGGCTTGTTCTGAGAGAAAAATCAGTCCGGGCGCTTGAAAAAGCCGCTGCTCTTGAAAAGTCAGAAGCGCGGAGGAAGCTTGGTCTTACGTAACGTCGTGCGCGGATGTCTTCGCCCGCGGTTTGCTTGCTGTCTTTCCGCGGTTAACGTTTCTTTATGAATATTACGGAAGCGGCGAAAGTTCTGATCATTCTGGGCGCGGCGCTCATAGCGCTCGGTGTACTGCTGCCCTACGCGGCGAAAATCGGTTTTCTCGGGAAACTTCCGGGGGACATAAAAATCCAAAGAGAGAGCTTCAGCTTTTATTTTCCGATTGCGACTTGCGTAGTGTTGAGCATTCTGCTTACGCTTCTGGGAAATTTTTTCTTCAGGAAATAAAAACGGGGAAACTCAGGCGGAAATTATGGGTTTTCGCGCTCGTCGGGAAGAACCCACCGCCTTTCGTTCATAAAAAGTTTTTCATACTTCTCTATGCTGTCCTCTAGCTCAAGAGTCTGCGATATGTCGTCAAGCCCTTCAAGAAGCACTTTTCTTTTAAAATCGTCTATCTCGAATGAGATCTCTACTCCTTTCCCTGTTACGGACCTCTTGATCAGATCAACCTCAAGGGAATAACCTTCGTTCTCCCGCACAAGACGGAAAAGCCTGTCCGTTTCGTCCCTGGAAATAACTACGGGAAGTATCGAGTTCTTAAAGCAGTTGTTGTAGAAAATGTCGGCGAAGGAGGGGGCGAGAATCACGCGGAATCCCGCTTCCCTTATAGCCCAGGGCGCGTGTTCCCTCGAACTTCCGCTTCCGAAATTATCCCGGGTAAGCAGTACGCACGCCCTCGAGTATCTCGTCTGGTTGAGTTCGAAGTCCTCGTTCAGGGTTCCGTCGTCGTTATATTTCCAGTCAAAGAACAGAAACTCGCCGAACCCCGTTCTCTCGATGCGTTTTAAAAACTGTTTTGGGATTATCTGGTCGGTATCGACATTCATCCTGTCAAGAGCCGCTACTTTCCCTGCTACTTTCTGAAGTTTTTCCATGTCTCAGACCCCCTTTTCTGTTTCCCAGTCCCTGACGTCCACGAAATGTCCCGAAAGCGCCGCCGCCGCCGCCATTATGGGGCTTACAAGATGGGTCCTCCCACCTTTTCCCTGGCGTCCCTCGAAGTTCCTGTTGGAGGTGCTTGCGCACCTTTCCCCGGGAGACAGTATGTCCGGGTTCATTCCAAGGCACATGCTGCATCCCGATTCGCGCCACTCGAATCCGGCCTCGGTAAATATCCTGTGAAGTTCCATCTCCTCCGCTTGTTTCTTTACGGCCTGGGAGCCCGGAACAACCATGGCGCTTACCCCGTCTGCGACCTTTCTGCCTTTCACCAGTCTTGCGACCGCTAGGAGGTCCTCCATTCTCGAATTCGTGCAGGAACCTATAAACACCCTGTCAATGTGTATGTCCGTTATGGGGGTGTTTGCCTTGAGGTCCATGTATTCAAGTGCCTGCTCCATTGACTTTCTCTCGCCCTGATCCTCACAGTTCCTCGGGTCGGGCACTTTTGAAGTCACGTCCGTTACCATTCCCGGGTTGGTTCCCCAGCTTACCTGCGGAGCTATCCTGCGCGCGTCAAGGGTGATCGACTTGTCAAAAACGGCGTCGGGGTCAGTGCGAAGAGTCCTCCAGTGCTCGAGGGCTTTTTCGTAATTGCTGTCTTTCGGGGCGTAGCGCCGGTCCTTAACGTACTCGAAGGTCTTTCGATCAGGCGCTATCATTCCGGCTCTTGCTCCTCCCTCTATCGACATGTTGCAGACCGTCATCCTCTCCTCCATGGAAAGCGCCTCTATTGTTTCCCCCCGGTACTCTACCACTGTTCCTGTGGCCCCCGCGGTTCCTATATGTCCTATTATGCCGAGGATTATGTCCTTTGCCGTAACCCCGTACTGACGTTCCCCCTCAACCTTTATTTCAAACACCTTCGGGCGGTTCTGCCTGAGGCACTGCGTAGCCAGGACGTGCTCAACTTCGCTTGTTCCTATGCCGAAGGCGAGAGATCCGAACGCCCCGTGGGTGGAAGTGTGGCTGTCTCCGCACACTATTGTCATCCCGGGTTTTGTGAGGCCGAGTTCCGGGCCGATAACGTGAACTATGCCCTGGGATTGGTTGTTGATTCTTATTCCGAAAAGCGTTACTCCAAAATCTGTGCAGTTCTGCCGCAGCGCTTCTATCTGCTTTGCGGATATGGGATCCGAAATGGGTCCGCCGCGGTCGGTGGTCGGCACGTTATGATCCATCGTGGCGAAAGTAAGATCGGGCCTTCTTAGCTTGCGCCCCGTGATTCTCAGCCCTTCAAACGCTTGGGGAGACGTGACTTCGTGCACCAGGTGAAGATCTATGTAGAGAAGGGACGGCTTGCCTTGTTCTTCGTGCACCAGGTGCGATTCCCAGATTTTGTCAAAAAGAGTTTTTCCCGCCATTACTGTCTGCTCCAGAGCGCAGTTTTTTCATTCCCGAACCGCGCTTTTTCCCCAAGCTCCTCCTCTATTCGCAGAAGCTGGTTGTATTTCGCTATTCTGTCGCTTCGGGACGCTGACCCGGTCTTGATCTGCCCGGCGTTTGTGGCAACCGCGATATCCGCTATCGTCGAGTCCTCTGTTTCTCCCGAGCGATGGGATATTATATAACTGTAACCCGCCCCCCTGGCCATCTCAATGGCCTCGAGGGTTTCGGTAAGCGTTCCTATCTGGTTTACCTTTATGAGTATGGAGTTTGCCACGCCCGAGTCTATTCCGTCTGAGAGTCTCTTCGTGTTTGTTACAAAAAGATCGTCTCCGACAAGCTGTACGTCGGAACCTATTTTTTTCGTAAGCATCTTCCAGCCTTCCCAGTCGTTTTCATCCAGGGGATCTTCTATCGAAACGACAGGATATTCTTTTATCCACTTTTCATACAGTTCCATTAAACCGGCGACCGGAATGGTTTTTCGCTCCACATGATAACTTCCCTCGCGGAAGAACTCGCTTGAGGCCACGTCAAGCGCTATTGATATCTGCTTTGCCGGGTTGTATCCGGCTTTCCATATAGCCTCTATTATGCATTCAAGGGCCTCTTCGTTTGATCCGAGGGAAGGCGCGAAACCTCCTTCGTCTCCGACTGCTGTCGAGAGGTTTTTTGTACCGAGTATGGATTTAAGCGCGTGGAAGGTTTCCACTCCCGCCCGAAGGGCTTCCCGGAAGGTGGAAAAACCGTGGGGAACTATCATGAATTCCTGAAAATCAAGGTTGTTGTCCGCATGAGCGCCGCCGTTGATTATGTTCATAAGCGGTACTGGAAGGGTATCGGCGTCCTTGCCTCCGAGATAGCTGAAAAAAGGGCTTCCCCCGGAATTTGCGGCTGCCCTCGCCGCCGCGAGAGACACTCCCAGAATGGAGTTTGCTCCAAGGCGGGACTTTGTTTCCGTTCCGTCAAGCTCTATCATTGTACGGTCGATCAGTTCCCGGTTGGCGACGTCAAGGCCCTCAAGGCTCGGGGCTATCGCTTCGTGAACGTTTCTTACAGCCTCAAGAACGCCTTTGCCCATGTACCTTTGCTTTTCTCCGTCTCGGAGTTCAAGCGCTTCGTGCTCTCCGGTCGACGCCCCCGAGGGGACCATCGCCCGGCCGAAGGCTCCGTCCGAGCAGCTCACCTCCACCTCTATCGTTGGATTTCCCCTTGAATCCAGTATTTCTCTTGCTCTTATTTTGTTTATCTTTGACATTTTAACTTCCTGTTGAGTTGCCTGTTTAATTATGAAGCGCAACCCTGATTTGGGTTTGATTGTACGGAATTGGAAGTATTTTTCAAAGGCGCTTACCCGCAATAACTTCCAGTCGCTTGTTTCTTGTTGACATGGTCACACTTTCCTGTGAAATTTCGTATATCATGGTGTAACCGGATACAAATATAATTATTTTGGTCTTAATCTCAACACAAACACCGGAAAGCACTATGCTCTCTGAGGCCGCGTCTTTGGTCTTGGCGCTAGTTGCTTGACCGCTGTCCATCGTCGAAGGAGGTAAAAAACAGCTATGATCATCCATGACTTTCGGTTATTTAAGGGCTGTCGGAATGCTGCCGCCTGGGTTCTGACCAGATTCGGCATTGTTGCGATACTGCTGGTCTGCACTTTCTTGCCTGAGCCCGCGCGGGCAGCCATTGAGGGCGAGGCACAGTTCGTCTTCAATACGTTTGGGTTCCTCGTTTGGGGTGCCCTCGTGATGTGGATGGCAGCAGGCTTCACAATGCTAGAGGCGGGTTCGGTACGGACCAAGAATGCTTCGGTCATTTGCTTAAAGAACATTGGCCTCTACTCCATTGCCGGACTGGCGTACTATCTGGTTGGCTTCAACATCATGTATGTCGGCGTCGAGCCGGGCGGCTGGTTTGGTTCGCTCGAATTCCTGTACGGCACGACTGCCGATGAAGTGGCACTGCTTGGCGGCGAGGAATCAGCCGCCGGGGCTGTCGTCGAGAGCGGCTACTCGGCGATGTCGTACTGGTTCTTCCAGATGGTGTTCGTAGCGACCACGGCTTCGATTGTCTCGGGCGCTCTGGCCGAGCGCGTGAAGCTGTGGTCTTTCTTCGTCTTCATCGCGGTGTTGACCTCGGTCATCTACCCAGTCGTTGGCGCTTGGACTTGGGCCGGGGGCTGGTTGGCTGAGTTGGGGTTCAAGGACTTCGCGGGTTCGACCGTGGTCCACTCCACAGGGGGCTGGGCGGCACTCGCGGGGGCCATAATGGTTGGGCCGCGCTCGGGCAAGTTCCGGTCTGATGGCAGTGTCAAGCCGACTCCTCCATCCAATGTTCCGGTTGTCACTCTCGGCGTCTTTATACTGTGGCTGGGCTGGTTCGGCTTTAATGGCGGTTCGCAGCTGGCCCTCAGCGGCGCACTCGATGCCGTGGCGGTGAGCAACATCTTCTCCAACACTAACCTGGCCGCGGCGGCCGGGGTTCTGGCGGCTCTTAGCCTCTCGCGGCCCGTACTCGGCCGTGTCGATCTGTTTGCGGGACTTAATGGCGCTCTGGCCGGTCTTGTTGCAATCACAGCGGCGCCGGATATCGTCCAGCACCACTGGGCAGTAGTGATCGGAGCGATCGGGGGCATGGTTTGCCTGTTGTCCATGAAGTCTTTGGAAATGATAAAGATTGACGACGTTGTGGGCGCTGTCCCCGTTCATCTCTGCACTGGCATCTGGGGGACATTGGCGGTCTGCATTGCCGCCGGTGGAAGCCTCTTTGCTCAGATCATCGGCATTTTGGCCATCGGCGTGTTTGTGTTTGGGTCATCGATGCTGCTTTGGTTTCTGATCGACCGGACCTTGGGGTTGCGGGTCTCAGAGGATGTCGAGGCCCTCGGCCAAGACGTGGGCGAGCTGGGCATTGAAGCCTATCCGGAATTTGTGATGATGCCGGAAGAGGACTGATTAGAGCGTCGCCCCAGAACAGACTGCAGGCGCTCGGAGGCAGGTTGTAACCCGGTTGCGTTCTTAATTGGGACGCCCTGGCCATCGCGGCTTGCTGCTTCTGTCCCCCGGAGAGCTGGAAGATGATCCGCTCTCTTTGCGAGTCCAACGAGAGAGAGCGTGTCGAATGCAAGCTCCCTTCTCTGCACTGGAGCAGACAAGCGGCAGCTCCACATTACCCTGTGACAACCCTGTAACGATTCTTGACCGCGTTATCCTCTGGCAGGTATTCTGTGTGTATTCTTATGTGTGGAGAATTACACAATGGCTACGAACTTGGCGATAGACCCACAACTGCTCGACAAGGCGCTCGAAGTCGGTGGCGAGAAAACGAAGAAGGCGACAGTCAACAGAGCCTTACGGGAGTTCATTGCACGGCGTGAGCAGAAACGGTTGCTTGAGCTGTTCGGTAAACTCGACTGGGACGACGAGTACGACTACAAGCGGGAACGGACGCGCCGGTGATGCTGTTTGTAGACACCAGCGTCTGGTCGCTGGCCTTGCGACGAGACTCGTCTCCCGAAGGACCCCATGTGCGGCGCCTGCGGGATGCGCTTGGCGGTGGCGAAGCGGTTCACACGACCGGAGTTGTGCTCCAAGAATTGTTGCAAGGCTATCGGGGACCAAGGGCCAAGGCGCAGGTTGTGGAACGCTTCATCGCCCTTCCTCTGATCGTCCTGGCGCGCGATGACCATATCGACGCGGCCGAACTCCGAAACACATGCCGCCGCCACGGCATTCAGGTCGGAACTATTGATGCGCTACTCGCCCAACTATGCATCCGTCATGATTTGGTTATGTTGACGACCGACCGTGATTTTAGCCACGTCGCAGAATGGACGCCGCTACAACTCTGGAGTGCCTCATAACCTCGGAGGCTGGGAAATCCAAGATAAAAAAGGCTGTTTTCAGGATTCCGTCATTACAATTATGTCCACATCACTTTCCGGCCCCATATTAAACCGGTCAACTGATAGCTGTACTCTCTGTTTACTCGCCCGCCAATCAATGATACCAGCACCCTCTCAAGCTTCAGGAGACTGTGAGAGGCCCACAAGTTCTGTTCCATTGCGGGTCTGATGAGTCGGATTCAGGCTTGATGTGAGATGGTAGGGGGTTTCGTTCAGCCAAAGGCCTTGTCCAGTCCTGCCTGTTTTAAACGGAGCTTCCCGTTGACATGAACGCCTTCAAGATACAGCAGCACAGGTGGGTTAAGGGAGGGATACAGACGGCGGGGAAGCTTTTGCCCTCGGTGCTTCGCGATTCCCAAATTCCGTTTAAGGTCAAGGCCGAGAGCGTGTTTCACCTCCTCGGTAATTTCAGCTATCTGTTTCTGCTCGGCACGATAATTCTCATAATACCCATGAGCTTCCTATGGGAGCGGATATGGCTTAACGACTTTTTCATAGCAAGCGTCACGGGGGTTGCCCTCGGCACTTTCGCCATAACAAGGTTCTACATACTGGCGGTCCGCGAGGCCCATGGCGCCCGGGCGCGGGAGTTCTACAAGTACATACCCGTTGCGCTAAGCAGTCGGGGCGGGCATAGGCGTCAACAACGCCAAGGCCGTGCTTGAGGCGGTTCTGGGCAGGACGTCGGGTTTTGTCAGAACTCCCAAGTACGCCGTCGTGGGCAGCCAAGGCCGGTGGAGAGCCTCTGCGTATGTTTCTTCAAAAGGGATTACTACCTTTTTCGAGGTTGTCCTCTCGGTTTTCTTCACGTTCCAGGTGGCGTACGTTCTCTACATGGGATTTTTCATCTGGGTTCCCTTCCTGCTTCTAATGCAGTTCGGCTT
Organism: Thermodesulfobacteriota bacterium; assembly: GCA_965208155.1. Classification (GTDB taxonomy): domain Bacteria; phylum Desulfobacterota_D; class UBA1144; order Nemesobacterales; family Nemesobacteraceae; genus Nemesobacter. The sequence continues at coordinate 203,584 of OZ242322.1, read as the reverse complement.
TACCTACACAGCTTTTCTCTCGATATATCACGGTTCGTGAGTGGTCTTCGTGCCGCCCGTCCGGACTTCTTTTTATTATTCGCATCTGTTTTCCGACGATATCTTCCAATACCGTGTGTCCGCTTTCCCCGGAAACGCAAGCGATAGCCCTCGCCGGAGGAGAAGGGCGATTTACCTCCGGGGCCAGAGCGCTCCGAAAGGAACGGCCCAGAGATCCTTTCCCATGGAGCCCGCGACAGTTCCCGAATAAAGCACGACACCCGTAAAAGGCTGGTTGCCCGCTATGTTGTCCGCGAACCACCGCAGGCTCCTGAAATCGCTCTTTCCGATGGCCGAACCCGCCTTGATCTCGATGCCCAGCAACGCCCCGTCCTCCCGTTCAACCAGAAAGTCGATCTCGCGCTTCCCTCGGTCCCGGTAATGGAACAACTCGTACTTTCCGCCGCAAGCGTCCGACTGGGCGGCTATTTCGTTGAACATGAAGGTTTCAATGACCTTGCCGGAGCGGTCCGCGTCCATGTGAACCTGATTCCTGTTCCAGCCGAGAATCGAGGACATGAGGCCCGGATCGGTCATAAACAGCTTGGGTCGGCTCCCCACCCGTGCGTAGTCCGTGCGTTTCCACGGCCTGACGCGCTCGATCAAGTACAGAGACTCAAGAGCGTTTATGTAGCTTTCGACTGTGGGACGGCTGATGGAGAGCCCAGAGGCGATCGTGGAGATATCCATGAACTTGCCGGACCATGCCGCCAGAGCGCGTATCAGTTCCACCATCGCTCCGCGGCGCCGTATGCGGACAAGTTCCCTCAGGTCGCGCTCAAGAATCGCGTCCACATAGTCCCGATACCACTCTTTGCGGTCCGTTCCGGCAAGCGACATCGCTTCCGGGAAGCCACCTCTCAGGCACATATCCAAAACGGCGTCGCGGTCGTAAGAGTGGGAGGGATGCTCAAACTCCCGCACGAAAGCCCGGTCAAGAAAATCAGGGGACGCTCCTGTTATCTCCCCCTGTGTAAGCGGTCGCAGCCGTATTTTTCTTATCCTCCCCGCGAGAGATTCCTGTACCCCGGGCGAAGATCCGATATCGGCTGAACCCGTCAGCAGATACTGTCCTGCCCTGGTGTCTTTATCCACCTGCATCTTGATCGCGGGAAGCAGTTCCGGCACCCTCTGCACTTCATCGATAATGAGGGTTGTTCCTGCGTGCTTCACGAAGCCGCCGGGATCGGTCTCGGCGACCCGCCGCGCGGACAGGTCGTCAAGCGTGCGGTAGACGACATTCTCTGAAACCATCTCCCCTGCCAGCGTCGTTTTGCCGCATTGCCGGGCTCCGACGAGCAGCACTACGCGGCGTGTCTTGAGGGCTCGTTCTACCTCGCGCCGCTGCCAGCGGCCGTAAAGTGGTGACATGATCCGGCTCCTGCCGCGTCCTTGTTTCTGAAGGTGCAATTTTACAAGAAACAAGTCTGCGTTTTGGTAAACAGAATACCTGCGATTTTACAAGAAACAAGTCTGCGTTTTTGTAAACAGAATGCCTGCGGTTTTACGGAAGACCGGATACTGGTCGGAAACGCGGCGCGAGAGCGCCCTCTGCCGCAGTTGAAACTTGATCGTCTAACGTGTCAATCAACTTTGCACTCTGGATGGTGTCTGAAACGGAAGGAGGGCGTAGCCCGACTGGAGTTTCAGACACTCGGCCTCTTCTCCGAAATCCAGTTGATCCCGGTATTGTTTCGCATCCACATCCCCTGCTCTGTAATTTGACGGGGGGAGAGAGGAACAGATATACTTCGTTTTTGCTTAGAAGTTCAGCTGGGACATGGGTATTATTGGAGGTAGCTAATGTCAATAGTAAAATCTTACGGAATCGCGGCAAACCTGATCGGTAAAGTTCTGCGAATGATCGGAGCCGCGCAGGGAATGGCAGTGGCGCTGGGCCTAAACGCCAAGGCAAACGAAAATTGTTCGCCCGTGGACTTTGAAAACGGGTCTGACGGCCATCCCGACATAACCGCCGTACCCCCCCCCCTCATGCGTCTTCCCTATGGAACCGCTCTCGCCCGCTAGCCTCCCCGCCTGAGTCTTCCTGCTCCGCCGGACGACGCTCCGGCCCCGATACTCCCGACAGTTTCGACCCCGCTTCCGCGCACGGCGGCGTTGCCGTACGTGCGGGTTCCGCCGTCCGCCGGCTGCGCCCTGTCCTCGCCGCCGCGCTGCTCTCCCTGCCGCTCTTCGCGGGCCTGACCACTGAAGCCGCCGCGCAAACGGCGGTCGAATGCAGCACCGCCAATACCGACGGCTCCTACTCGGTGCCCTCGGGCTGGGCGCTTAAGCCCTCGGGGCTCAACGACGGCGACAAGTTCCGGCTGCTGTTTGTCACCTCGACCGGGCGCGACGCCACAGCGACCGATATCGCCACCTACAACACCTTCGTGCAGACCGCCGCCAAGGCCGGTCACAGCGCCATTTCCGACAGTTGCGGGAATCTCTTCAAGGTCGTCGGTTCGACCGCGACGGTGGACGCGCGCGACAATGCCGGCATCACCGGCACCGGCTTTCCGATGTACTGGCTGGGCGGCGCCCAGGTGGCCGACGACTACGCTGACTTTCTCGATGGAAACTGGGATAACCCTGCGGGACGGAACGAGAATGGATCGGTTCAGGCTGCTTTTTTCTTTTCAGGCAGCAACGACGATGGAACCGCACATACTGGACTTGAGCTTGGCTCAACAGCCACCCATATCAGGGGAGGTTCGGCGACGGCTGCTTTCGGTAGTACCGGCGGCTTGGTTGTCGAAATAAATCTTGGAAAGGGAAGCAACAGCCGCTACCTCGCCATCTCCCCGGTCTTCCTGGTCGGCACCTCCACCTCCACCCCGGTCATCGGTCTCCGGCACGAACGTGACCACCGGCGACTGGAGTCTGGCCGAGAAGTCCGGGTCGAACCTCAACACCGGCGTGACGCTTTCCGGCGAGACCACGGCGACCCCGAATGTGCGCTTTTCGGGCGCGGGGGCGCAGACGGCGACACTTGAGCTTATGGCGACAGCGGACAGTGAGGCGGAGGGCCCGGAGACCTTCTCGATTGAGCTGGGTCCGGACGGCGCGGGCACGAACGGCTTCGACCGCACGACCCTCGGCACCAATGTGGACGGCGGCGCGAACCCTCACGCCACCGCCAACAACTTCGACGTGATGGTGAATAACAAGGCCTTCCCCACAGTCACCATCTCCCCCGGCAGCACGGTCACCGAGGGGACGGCGGCGAGTTTCACGGTGAGAGCCAACCCGACCCCGACATCAAACCTCACGGTGAACCTGACCGTGGAGGACGCCCCGAACTCAGACTTCGTGGCACCAAGCCACCAAGGCAGCGGAAAGACCGTCACCATTAACGCCAACACCTCCTCGAAAATCTACTCCGTCCCGACGGTGGGAGACAATAATGACGAACCCAACGGCCCGATAACGGTTACAGTCAACACCAGTAGCGACTACGCCGTGGGAAACCCAAAGACGACCACCGTGACAGTGAACGATAACGACCCCACCACGGTGACCCTGGCCGGGACGCGCGTAGACGTGGTTGAGGGCAACAGCAGGACTTTCACGGTGACACTGGGACGGGGCCTTCGAAGAGGCGAGAGCCTGACGGTGCCGCTTACCTTCGCCGGTACGGCAGAACGGAACACGGACTACATGACGGCTTGTCCGAACCCGCTGCCGACGGGAGTCACATGCGGCGACCTGAACAATGTGAACCCGGGAAACAATCCCAGGGTGAACTTCACCGGTCCGTCCACCGGTACCACGGCAACGACGGTGATGCTGACGCTGAGCGCCAAGATGGACAGTACCGCCGAGAGTGGCGGCGAGATGGTGAACATCGGCCTGGGGACGTTAAGCGCGAGCGGTCTCGGCGGAGGCACCACGATGGCAGATAACCTGAACACCTTCAGCATAAACGACCCTGGGGACAAAACGCTTTCGCTCACCGGCATACCTCTAAACAGCGATGAAGGTGATTCCGGCGATTCTAGCGACAAATCTTTTTTTGTCACACTCTCGTCGGGCACAGCTAAATACACAGTATGCGTAAATCAGAATAGCAAGAAGAAGAAGGACCCCGCAACGCGTGGGGGAATGTACCCGGACTACACATGGGGCCCCAACGATAATAGGGCCAATTGCCTTTCATACCAGTTTCGTACTTCTTCTAATAAGCCTCGGAGTGAGGAGTTTACGTTCAAAATTATAGGCGACAATAATCACGAGCCGAACGAAACAATAGTTGTTTCACTGACAACCCAATCCTCAGACGTCTCAGTGCTTAAATCCACGTTCACCTACACGATTGAGAACGACGACGATCCTCCTACCCCTGTTGTGACTATAATGCGTGGGACTTCTCCAGTAACCGAGGGCACGGCGGCGAGTTTCACTGTGAGCCGCACCGGGGTAACGACATCGGCGCTGACAGTTCTGCTTGCGGTGAGCGAGAATACCGCAAATGGACAGGACTTCGTGGCCACGGACGATGAAGGCAACGATTCGGTTGCGATTCCGGCCGGCTCCCGCACGGTGACCTACAGCGTCCCGACCACAGGCGACAGTAAGGACGAGCCGAACGGCGAGGTGACAGTTGCGTTGCGCAGTTCCAGTGATTACACGCAGGGCGGTACGTCAAGCGCTTCGGTGACGGTGAACGACAACGACGATCCTCCTGTTCCTGTTGTGACTATAGCGCGTGGGACTTCTCCGGTAACCGAGGGCACTGCGGCGAGTTTCACTGTGAGCCGCACCGGGGTAACGACATCGGCGCTGACGGTTCTGCTTGCGGTGAGCGAGAATACCGCAAATGGACAGGACTTCGTGGCCACGGGCGATGAAGGCAACGATTCGGTTGCGATTCCGGCCGGCTCCCGCACGGTGACCTACAGCGTCCCGACCACAGGCGACAGTAAGGACGAGCCGAACGGCGAGGTGACAGTTGCGCTGCGCAGTTCCAGTGATTACACGCAGGGCGGTGCGTCAAGCACTTCGGTGACGGTGAACGACAACGATGATCCTACACCTGTTGTGAGCATTTCCGGGGGTAGCCCAGTAACCGAGGGCACGGCGGCGAATTTCACTGTAAGCGCCAGCCCGGCCCCTACATCTAACCTCACGGTGAACCTGACTGTGGAGGACGCCCCGGGCGCGGACTTCGTGGCATCAAGCAACCAGGGCAGCGGAAAGACCGTCATCATTAACGCCAACACCTCCTCGAAAACCTATACAGTGCAGACGAACCCTGACAATAACGACGAGCCCAGCGGCCCGGTAACGGTGACGGTCAACGACGGCACCGGCTACACGGTGGGAAGCACAAAAACGGCCAGCGTGACCGTGAACGACAACGACCCGACGCCTCCGGGTACCCCGGTAGTGACAATCACGAGAAGAGGAAGTTCAGGTATTACAGAAGGCGGCACTGTGACTTTTGATCTGACTGCCAATCCGAATCCAAGTGGCAGTATTTCGGTGGAAGTCAATGTAGATGACAGCGGTGATTTTGCGGGAAGCGGTCAGGGCGGTTCCAAGACGGTAACCATCGGCACGGGAGGTAATGCCCCTCTGACTGTAACGACGGTGAACGACAATAATGATGAACCCAACGGCAATATTACGGCGACTGTGGCGCCAGTCAACCCCGGCAGCGACTACAGGGTGGGAACCCCGGCCGAGGCCAGAGTGAGAGTGAACGATAACGACCCCACCACGGTGACTCTGGCCGGGACGCGCGTAGACGTGGTTGAGGGCAACAACAAGACTTTCACGGTGACCCTAGGACGGGGCCTTCGAAGCGGCGAGAGCCTGACGGTGCCGCTCACCTTCAGCGGCACGGCTACGCGGAACACGGACTACACCACGGCCTGCCCCAGCTCGTTACCCACGGGAGTCGCATGCACCGACCTGAACAATGTGGACCCGGGAAACAATCCCAGAGTAACCTTTACAGGCCCGCCGACGGGTGCCACGGCAAGAACAGTGAGGCTGACGATTAACGCCGCGACGGACAGCATTGCCGAGAGCGGAGGCGAGACAGTGGACATAGGCTTGGGAACCCTGAATGTGAACTCCGGCACAGGGCTCGGGGGCGGCGCCAGGGGGACGGGTAATCTGGCCTTCCGCATAACCGACAACGCCCCGACGCGGCCGACTCCCCCCAGCACCAACGTCGGCACTACGCCACCGCCACCCTCGGGCACTACGCCATCGTCGCCTCAAGATGACGATGGTTCAGATGACAGTCCCGACGACAGGCAAGCGCTTGGATGGCTCTACGATACGGCCGGGGGTACGGGATGGATAAGGGCGCAGAACTGGAAAAGCGACAGACCGCTCGGCCTTTGGCACGGAGTCACCGTAGAGGACGGCAGGGTTACGGAGCTTCTTCTGGGAGAAAACAATCTTTCTGGGACAATAGATGAGCACATAGGGAACCTTAAGGAACTGAAAAGACTTTACCTAAACGACAACCAACTGACGGGAACTGTTCCCATGGAGATTGGAAACCTGACGGAACTTGAGGAGCTTGCTCTCTGGGGCAACGCGGGGCTTGGAGCAATCCCCGAGGGGTTTGAAAACATGGTGGACAGGGCTGTGCTCAGGACTCTTAAGGATGTTAACGGACGTTCTGTGCTTCCAAGCTGGTTCCGTCAGGATGATACTGTTTTTGATTATTCGGACTGGGAAGGGATAAGCGCGGATTCTGATGGGAGAATAATCGAACTTGATCTCTCGGATATAGGTTTAAGCGGAGATATCACGGACGCTGTTTCAGAACTCTCGGCTCTTGAGATACTTGATCTCTCGGATAATGCTGATCTTGAGGGAATATTGCCTTTGGGCTTATGGATACGGAGCTTGAGACACTTGACATATGCGGGACGGGGATAAGGGTTTCCGACAACGAAGAATTCAGAAAGTGGCTTTCGGGGATAGATTTCACATATCCCGAGGACTGCGAGGCGAGTGAAGAGATGGAGACTGAGAGTTCCGGGGGAGGAGGATGCGCCGTTGCTTCGGGGGGACCTGGGGAGGGAGCGTACCAGTTCGTTATGGTTGCGCTTGTGCTTGCTGCCGTCGCCTGGGGAAGAAGGAAGAACTCAAAGACGAAAGTTTCACCTGTGGAGCAGCGATTTTTTCGCTTTGTGCGATTCCGTGGTTTGCCGGGGTCAGTAGCGGGTCAGGCAGGGTAGTTCTTTCTGTCCTCGGTGATTTCTCCGTCCTTCAGGGTTATTACTCTTTTCGAGTGAGAAGCTATGTCTTCTTCGTGAGTTATCATTACTATGGTTTTTCCCTGCTCGTTAAGGTCCCTGAATATCTTCATTATTTCATAGCTTGTCGCCGTATCCAGGTTTCCGGTAGGTTCGTCCGCGAGTATTATCCTGGGGTCATTTACGACAGCCCTGGCTATCGCGACTCGCTGCTGCTGTCCCCCGGAGAGCTGGTTTGGAAGATGATCCGCTCTCTCTGCGAGTCCAACGAGAGAGAGAGCGTCGGATGCAAGCTTCCTTCTTCGCGATCCTCCCATGCCGGAGTAGACAAGCGGCAGCTCCACGTTCTCAAGAGCGGTTGTTCTCGCCAGCAGGTTAAAGCTCTGGAAAACAAAGCCGATCTTCATGCTTCTTATCTTTGCCTTATCATCGCTTTCAAGTTCCATTATGTCGGTACCGTCAAGCAGGTAGTTTCCCCGACTTTGAGTGTCGAGACAGCCGAGTATGTTCATAAGGGTGCTTTTGCCGGAACCGGAGGATCCCATGATGGCGACGAATTCTCCCTGTGCGATTTCAAGGTTTACCGAGCGAAGGGCATTCACCTCGACTTTTCCGCTCGAATAGGTTTTTCCGATGTTTTCAAGCTTGATTACAGGCGGTGTCATCAGAATCTTTTCGGCTGGGGAAGCGCAAAGCCCGGGCTCTTGTTGTTTCCGCCGGAGATGGTGTACTCAACCACTATCGGGTCTCCTTCAGAGAGCGAACTGTTTACGACTTCTGTGTGAAAGTCGTCGCTTACCCCTGTTTCTATTCCTACCGCGGAAAGTTTTCCCTGCCTGAGTGCCCAGACGTTTTCACCCGCCTCAGAGGTGGCAGCAGAGGATTTCGGGGGAATGAAGCGAAGCGCCGCGGTGGGAATCTTAAGCACGTCTTTTTTGGTTGATATGACTATTTTGACTTCTGCGGTCATCCCGGGTTTAAGCTCGAGTTCCGGGTTCTCCACAAGACACGTTACGTCGTAGGTGACGACGTCGTTTTTTATGCTAGGGGAGTTTGCCACCTGTTTCACCTTAGCGCTGAAATTCTTCCCTGGGAAGGCGTCAACCCTGAAAAGAGCGTCCTGGCCCTTGTTTATCTTTCCTATGTCTGCTTCGCTTACATTTGAAACCAGATGAAGAGTTCGGGGGTTTTCAGCAAGTACGTACAGGGGTTCGGATTTGTTCGGGTGTATCTGTTCGCCGATTATGATGTTTTTCTCAAGCACCATGCCGTCGAGCATGGAAGTGATCCGTGTCGCGGCAAATTTTCTCTGAGCCGTCTCCAGGTCGGCCTGGGCTTTTTCCCGGGCGGCAACCGCCGCACTGTACTCGGAGAGGGATATGTTGAATTCCTCCCTGGAGATAAGCTCTTTTTCGTAAAGTCTCTTGCTTGCCTCGTGCGAGTTGGTTGAAATCTCAAGGTCAGTTGATGTTTTCTTAAGTATCTCCTTGAAGTATTCGACGTCTCCTGAGAGCCCATCCGGTTCTTCCATAAGGGCCAGCACCTGGCCTTTTCTGACCTCGTCGTTCACATCAGAGCGGATTTCCTTTATGGTTCCGTTTACCTGTGAGTATATTCTTGCTTCCTTAGTCGGTTTCAATGTTCCCGAGGCTCTTACAAGAGAAGTTATGTCTCCCCTCTCGACTTTCTGCGTCACGTACTCTATCCCGCCTTTTTCTTCCCTGAGGAAAACGAAGTACGCGGCGATAAGCACTACGGCGGCGAGTGCGTAGAGAATTTTCGGGCTGGGCAGGTTTTTCATGGTATCTGTTTTCCGCAGAGGCTAAGCAGCCTGAGTCTTGTTATTTTATAGTCATATATGGAATTTTTATAGTCCGCGGCTGCTTTTTCGTAAAGCGCCTGCGCTCGGGCAAATTCTATTTTCGAAGCGCTTCGCGACTTGTATCTCTCCTCCGCAAGACGCAGATTCTTCTCCGATATCGATTCTGAATCCCTGAGTATCCCTGTTTTTTTCTCAAGGTGTTTGAGTTCAAAATAGAGTTCCCCAACCAAGAGGATTGTTCTGTTTCTGAGCAGTTCGGTCTGCGCCTCGTTTCTTCTGAGTTCAGCTTTTGACTGCGACATCTGGCCGAACCTTGAGAACCCCTCGAAGATGGGAATCTTTACGCCCACTCCGGCGATAAAAGCCGGCGTCTCTGCCCCCTCTCCCTCAAACCTGTACGCTGCTCTGCCGAATATCGACGGGAGAAACTTCCCCCTGGTCTCCGCCATCGAGGCTTTTATGCTCCCCCGCTCAGCCGTAAGGCTCTTTATCTCAGGGTTTTTGGAGAGGGCGGCGCTCACGAGGTCCTCCCTGGTTTCGCTCAGCTTTTCATAGGAAAGATCCTCGCTTATGTCGAACTCTGCAAGTGAGGAATCGTTCATCAGGTGTCTCAGGTGGAGCATGGCCAGATCGTGGGAGTTCTCCCTTGACGCAAGTTCGAGTCTTGCCTGCTGCAGGTCGATCTGCGCCTGGCTCAGCTGCTGGGCGGACTTCTTCCCGACCGCGAAAAGCTCTTGTGTTTTCTCAAGAAGCCATTCCCTGCGTTTAATGCTGGTGGTCGCTTCCGCAAGGCGGTTTTTCTCGGAAAGCGCCCTGTAGTAAGCAATGTGAACATTTCGCACAAGCGCGGTCTTGGAACCCGCGAGCGAATACATTGCGGATTCAAGGGAGTGTTCTCTCGCCTTTACCCTGGCCTTTGTCTTTCCGAAGTCCCATATCATCTGGTCGACGTAAAAACCCGATTCCCTGCCGACAAACGGCACCACGAGCTTTCCGCTGAGCTGAGGATAAAGAGGGGATTTCGTCTGCCTCAGAATCGATTTTGAGATATCGACCTCGGAATGTGAAATCCGAAGTTCGGGGTTGTTGGCAAGCGCTATTTCGACGGCTCGCTCAACAGGGATTATTTCCTGCGCCCAGGCCGTATGGGAGAGCAGAAGCAGCGAGCTTAGAAAAAAAAGGAGCTTTTTCGGTATACTCATCTGTGTGGCAACCGCCGTGTGCCGCTTGAGCGCGGATGAAAAAGAATACCCCTAAAGACCAAACGCCTCTCGGCGTGTATGTCCATATCCCCTATTGTCTTACCAAATGTCCTTATTGTGATTTTAACTCTTATGGGACTAATGGCAACTTTCCTGAAAACGATTACATACGTGCCCTCGAGCGGGAAATTGAGAGCTTCGGGAGCATTATTGAAGGCAGGGAGATCAGCACCGTGTTTTTCGGGGGAGGAACCCCGTCACTTTTTAAAACCAGAAGCGTAGGGGTGATAATGGAGAAACTCGCCTCGATTGCTTCCTTTTCGCCCAAAGTAGAAGTGAGCCTTGAGGTAAACCCGAGAAGCGCCGACAGGGAAAAGCTTGTTTCGCTCATGCGTGTCGGGGTAAACAGAATAAGTGTCGGGGTGCAGTCTTTCTCACAGAGAAAGCTTGATTTCTACGGCAGGCACACGACTCCCGGCGACTGCGTGCGCGCGCTTGCGGATGTGCGTGACGCCGGTTTTCACAACTTCAACATTGATCTCATATACGGAAGTTCACAGGAGAGCAGGGAAGAGTTTGAAAAGGATATCCAAACCGCCCTCGGGTTCTCTCCCGCTCACCTCTCCGCTTACTGTCTTACGATTGAGCCCGGCACAGAGTTCGCTACCCTTAGGCGCAAGGGGAAGCTCTCCCTTCCGGATGACTCGGTTCTGGCAGGGTTCATGCGCGCCGCGCGTGAGATTCTCGAAGCGGAGGGTTACTGCAACTATGAAATATCGAACTTTGCCCGCGTAGGCCATGAGTGCAGGCATAACCTTATTTACTGGAGGTGTCATGATTACCTGGGAGTTGGCGCGGGAGCCCATTCGCATATTCGCTCCGGGGGAGAGGTAGGGTGGGGAAGAAGGTGGTCAAACGTTAGGAATCCCGAACTCTACATGAAACGGATCTGGGAGGGCGCAAGCGCGGTCGCCTCGTCTTATGACCTCTCCCGGGAGTCCGCCCTTGAGGATACCTTCCTTATGGGGCTTCGTCTGAGCGACGGAGTGAGGATTGAGGATATAAAAAAGCGCTTCGGCTGCGAACCTCAGCCCCGCGGTCTTGAATATCTTGAGTCAGACGGTTTTATCCTCACCGACGGGGGCCGTCTCAGGCTCACGGCCAGAGGAAGGATATTTACCGATGAATTGATCGGGAGGGTGTGCGGGGCCTTTCACTGAACCTGCGGGGCAGATATGGTTTCGGACAAAGGTACTGGAATTCAGGTTAAAAGGTTTCCCGCCGTCTTCCTGTTCATATCCCACTGCTTCCACAGTAGCACATGGCAACTTGCATGATACCATCAGTGAGACTTGCAATCTTTCGCAGTTCAATTTCCAGGGAACTACGAAGATGCAATCAGCAGACGGTCGTTGCGCTTTTGTAACGGACGTGCATTGTGTCCGAATGTCCGCTCAAAGTTTGCGACCTGTTCTGCACTCGCCTCAATTGCCTCTGGAAAAATGAACCAGTGTACTCCCTCACTGCAGGGAGGGGTGGTGAGTGAGCCCTTGTAATGGAAGTAACCGGTGGTCGCCGTCGGCAGTATCGCGGATGCATCCACTGTCGTGCCGGCAATCTCAACTTCCACTCCTGCCTCGGTCGGTGCGTTGTCAAACACTGCGGCCAGGGCATGGTTCTGTGTGCCTGTTTCCATCATAACGCCAACCACTGCCAGTACGCCTGCCGGGTTTTTGTGTACGAAATGTGCCTCCATCGCCGTGTGCAAACCATCAAAGGCGTGTTCGCTCGGAACGTGAAAGTGAAACTGCAGCAGTTCGTAAATTTCACCTGCCGCGGTCAGCGTGCTGCCGGGTGCGTAATTTACCTGGAGAGTGTGTCCGGTGTTTAGAATCTTGAGAGAAGAGGGTCTGTAATCAAATTTCAGTGCCGGCCCCTTGACGGGAAAGGCGCCGGTGATGTCAATCGGCGACTGCATGCGACCGATAGCGCAGGTCGCATAATCCGGCGAGAGCAGGCCCCAGTTATCGGGACCTTTGACCCCGGTATAACCCCAGCAGGTCAACCCGCTCCTCCATGACGCATTCCCGTATGGGTTTTCGTGAGTGCGGATATCACCAGCGTAATACGCATAGCCGTTGCCGGAACTGCGGGCCGTAAAGACCTTGATTGTTCCGATTGCGACGAAACCGTAATAATTTCAATTTGTGGCATTTTTTCTCCTCTCCTGTTCAAAAAAGAGTCTTTGAAAGCACGGTTATAAAGAATGGTTCCGCAATAAACTTGCTTGTATTTTTTACGGCTCCTCGGCTGTGTGCAGGTAGTATCTGCCCCCTTTGAATTCCAGGTAAAAACCTTTTTCGTCTTTTCCTGCGTGTCTCATTAGTTCGTAGTAGGCCGCGCGAAGCAGCCTGGCCTCGAATTTTCCGTTCTTTACCTTTATGTATGGTATGTTCTGCTCGGCTATAGTGAGAGTCGTGAAATCCAGTTTTTCCCGGGATTCGTCGTTTAACCTTATTGAAAAACCGTCCTCCGTTTTGCCCACCATCGTAACAACAAAAGGGGTATCCTCGCACTCGACGTAAACCCTGCTTCCTTGCTCTTCAACAAAGAGCCTTCCATCCGCGTCTATGTTGAGGTTTTTGTTGTTCTCAAGGTATGTCCACCTGTGGGTTATTCTGACCCCGTCGTGAAACCACCTGCCTCGGCTGTCTATGAATATTCTGGGTTCTTGGCTCGCTCGCATGCTTTTCATATTCCGATAGCTTTCACCACGACCCTTTTTCTCCTCCTTCCGTCAAACTCCCCGTAGAAGATTTCCTGCCAGGGGCCGAGGTCAAGGTCTCCTTCCGTCACGGGAACCATCACCTGGTGGTGCATGAGGAGATTTTTCAGGTGAGCGTCGCCGTTGTCTTCCCCCGTGCGGTGATGTTTGTAATCTTCCCTGAAGGGGGAGAGGCCTTCAAGCCACTCCCATATATCCTCGAAAAGCCCCTGCTCTAGGTCGTTTACGAAGACAGAAGCCGTTATGTGCATCGCGGACACGAGGACAAAACCCTCGGTTATACCGCTTTGCCGCACGATCCGTCTTACCGTCGGAGTTATATGAACGAACTCTCTTTTTTTGTCCGTGTTAAACCACAGATACTCGGTGTGAGATTTCAAGATCTGCCTCCTTGTTCTTTTCCCTGTAACTATACTTTGTCCGCTGCGGGTTTTCCTCGGTTCTGTTTATTTTTTGGGGATTTGTTGTACCCTATGGTTTCTTTTCAGTTATGAAGAATGCCTGCGTTAGTTTGGTTTGCGGGGTCTTCCAAGGGATTTAACAAATGAAAATAGCCGTTATAGGAACGGGTTACGTGGGTCTTGTCACGGGAACGTGTTTTGCCGGAAGCGGAAACAGCGTTGTGTGCGTTGATATAGACAAAAGCAAGATCGAGAGCCTTTGTCGCGCCGAGGTTCCGTTTTTCGAGCCGGGCCTTGACAAGATGGTGCGCGCAAACATAGACGAGGGAAGGCTTTGTTTTACCACGGACATAGCTTCGGCGGTGAGGGAGTCATTCCTGATATTCATCGCGGTCGGAACCCCCCAGGCCCCCGACGGCGAAGCGGATATCTCCTCCGTTCTCGAAGTGGCGAGATCAATAGGAGAGAATCTTGACGGCTACAAGATAATTGTGACCAAAAGTACGGTCCCGGTGGGTACTACCGAGAAGGTTCGCGACACAATAAAGTCTCTCACGGACCAGGAATTCGGCGTGGCGTCAAATCCCGAGTTTCTCAAGGAAGGAGCGGCGATTGAGGATTTTCTCAAGCCCGACAGGGTGGTGATAGGAGTTGAGGACGAAAGAGTGGGTTCGGTTCTGAGGGAGCTTTACTCTCCCTTCATGAGGTCAGCCGACAGGACAATCGTGATTTCCATACGGTCTTCCGAAATGTCGAAATATGCTTCAAACGCGATGCTTGCCACCAGGATATCGTTTATGAACGATATAGCCAATCTGTGCGAACTGCTGGGAGCCAACGTCTCGGAGGTGCGCTCGGTAGTGGGTTCTGACTCAAGGATAGGCAGGTATTATCTCTACCCGGGAGTCGGATACGGGGGGTCGTGTTTTCCAAAGGACGTGAAGGCCCTTGAGAGGATGGCCCGCGATGTCGGCTACGAACCCTGGGTGGTAGCCGCGGCTGACCGCGTGAACGCGGCACAGAGAGAGAGGTTTTTTGACAAGATGGCCGGATTTTTCGGCAGCCTCGAAGGAAAGAGGGTAGCGGTGTGGGGAATCTCGTTTAAGCCCAATACAGACGATATAAGAGAGGCTCCGGCACTTTACGTGATAGGGAGGTTGCTTGAGGCGGGATGCTCGGTCGCGGTACATGACCCCGCAGCAATGGAAAATGCAAGAGCCGTCCTCAAAGACAGCGTGGATTACTTCGAATCCTACTACGATGCCTGCAGGGACGCAGACGCCCTCGTGGTTCATACGGAATGGAGCCAGTACAGACAGCCGAATTTCGAGAGGATAAAGGAACTGATGAAAACCCCGGTGATATTTGACGGAAGAAATATTTACGATCACATGAAGCTTGAGGCTATGGGAATCAGGTGTTTCGGAATCGGAAGATCATGAAAGCGGAACGGGAGGGCTTTTAACCGTCATGAACATAATTGTTTCGGGTTGCGCGGGGTTCATAGGGGCCAGGGTGTGCGAGTTTCTCCTGGAGCGCGGGGATTTCGTTTTCGGACTCGATAATATGTCCGATGCTTACGACGTCAGACTCAAACATCACAGGCTTGAAACTCTTCGTAAGCTTGAGGGATTCAGTTTCTTCCAGTGCGATATATCAGACAACCCCAGGCTTCTTTCTGTATGCGAGAAAATAAGGAGTTTTTGCGAGGGCGATAAAATTGACTGCGTTATTAACCTCGCGGCCCGCGCCGGAGTTCGCCACAGCGTCGAGAACCCATGGATATATTATTCTACCAACGTGACGGGGACTCTTAATCTCCTTGAGTTCTGCCGCCGAGTGAAAATAGGCAAGTTTGTGCTCGCTTCGACTTCAAGCGTTTACGGGGAGAATAAAATTCCCTTCAAGGAGAATATGAAGACGGATTATCAGTTTTCTCAATACGCATCCTCAAAGAAATCGGCTGAAGGGCTTTGCTCGGTTTACAACTCTCTTTACGGAATGGACATCTCGGTGCTTCGCTACTTTACGGTTTATGGTCCAGCTGGCAGGCCCGACATGAGTGTTTTCCGGTTCATAAAATGGATAAACGAAGGAGAGGAAATAGTAATACTCGGCGACGGAGAACAGAAAAGGGACTTTACCTACGTTGACGATATCGCGGCGGGCACTGTTTTGGCGATAAGGGACCTGGGCTTTGAGATAATAAACCTCGGAAGCGCGGCTTCTGTCTCGCTCAACGAAATTATAGACTTAATAGAGCGCAGGACTGGCAAAAAAGCTAAAATCACTTGCAACCCTCCGCATCCCTCCGATATAAGGGTTACACTGGCAAGCATAGACAAGGCGAAAAGAGCTCTGGAGTGGGAGCCTTGCTTTGATATCGAGACCGGTATTGAAAACTCGCTCAGGTGGTATAATGCCAACGAGGCTCTCGTACGGAGTATAGAAGTTTGATATGCTGTAGGGGTTTTGGGAAATATGTTGTGTCGCTATTGACAGATCCCGTCGGTTTTTTATAAGATTTAGACTGATTTTACGAGCAGGAAACTATTTTATGGCTAAATCCCTTGTTATAGTCGAATCTCCTTCAAAGGCGAGAACAATAAAGAAGTATCTCGGCCGGGATTTCCGCGTGGAAGCTTCTTCGGGTCATCTCGTGGATCTTCCGAGCAGCAGTCTCGGGGTGGATATCCAAAACGATTTCAAGCCCAAATATACCGTCATAAAGGGTAAGACCAAGTATCTTGAGAATCTGAAAAAAGCTTCGCGGGACGCGGAAAAAGTCTACCTCGCCTCCGACCCGGACAGAGAAGGGGAAGCAATCGCGTGGCATATAGCTAACCGCCTTAATCTCTGGGATAAGGTTCACAGGGTTCTTATACATGAAATAACGGAAGCGGGGGTCAGGGACTCAATGAGCAGACCGCTTGCGATTAACAAGGACCGCTTCGAATCTCAGCAGGCAAGAAGAATTCTTGACAGGATCGTCGGCTACAAGGTGAGTCCCGTTCTCTGGAAAAAGGTTAGAAAGGGACTGAGCGCCGGGAGAGTGCAGAGCGTTGCTCTCAGATTCGTCGTTGACAGAGAGAGGGAGATTCAGGATTTCAAGCCGCGGGAATACTGGACACTCGATGCGCTTTTAAGGAGAGCCGAGGACCCCGATGAGGATGCCTTCACCTCCTCGCTCCACACCTTCCGGGGAAAAAAGGCAGAGATCGAGAACGCGCAGCAGTCAGAGGAGATAGTCTCCGCGGTTTCGGGAAAGGAATTTGTTGTGGGGAAAATCGAAAGAAAGGAACGCAGAAGAAAACCCCTGCCGCCTTTTATAACAAGCACCCTTCAGCAGGATTCTTCCAGAAAAAACCGCTTCTCGGTCAAAAAAACGATGATGGTCGCCCAGGGCCTTTACGAGGGAGTCGAGCTTGGAAGCGAGGGGCCTGTGGGACTCATCACCTACATGAGAACCGACTCGGTAAGGGCATCCGATAACGCCGTGGCGGAAGCAAGGGGGTTCATATCCGAGAATTACGGAGGGGGTTACGTGCCGAAGCGGCCCAATACCTTCAAGATAAAGAAATCCGCGCAGGACGCCCATGAGTGCATAAGGCCCACTTTTCCTTCGAAACGGCCGGAAGACATAAAGAAGTTTCTAACCGACGATCAGTACAAGCTTTATTCCCTCATATGGAAAAGGTTTATCGCCTCGCAGATGACGCCGGCTGTGTACGATCAGACGCGTGTTGACATAACGGCGGGTGAAGCCGTGTTCAGGGCCACGGGCAGCGTGATGAAGTTTCCGGGTTTTACGGCCGCCTACGAGGAGGCCGCGGAGACAGAAGAGAACGGCAGTGATAAGGTTTTGAAAAAGGACGAGAACAAAAGGCTTCCAAGGCTTTCTGAAAAGGATGTTCTCTCTGTTGTTAAGCTTGATCCGAAACAGCATTTCACCCAGCCTCCTCCGAGATATTCGGAAAGCTCCCTTGTGAAGGAGCTTGAGGAAAAGGGCATAGGAAGACCTTCTACCTACGCCTCGATACTCTCTACGATACAGGACAGGGGATATGCAGAGCGCGAAAAAGGCAGGTTCGTTCCGACTTCCCTGGGTTTTTCCGTAAACGATTTTCTGGTGGAGGGGTTCCCGGGGATAATGAACGAGGAGTTCACTGCCCGGATGGAAAGCGATCTTGACAAGGTTGAGGAAGGAGAGGTCTACTGGGTTGAACTGCTGCGGGGTTTTTACGAAGGGTTCTCGCAGAGCGTGTCAAGGGCGGAAGAGGAAATCGAGGGGCGAAAGGTGGAAATCCCCACCGATATTGAATGTGACAAGTGCGGGGCACAGATGGTTATAAGGGAAGGGCGCTACGGTCAGTTTCTTTCCTGCTCAAAGTATCCCGACTGCAAAAACGCCAAGGATTTCACCAGGGCGGAGAACGGGGAGATTGTAGTCGCGAAAAAGGCCGATCCCGAGACTCCGACCGATATTGAATGCGACAAGTGCGGGGCGCAGATGGTTATAAAGGAGGGGCGCTACGGTCAGTTCCTTTCCTGCTCAAGGTATCCCGACTGTAAAAATCCCAAGGAATTCACCAGGGAAGAGGGCAGGATAGTGGTGAAGAAAAAAGAAGCCCCGCAGGTACGCGAAGACATAAAGTGTGTAAAATGCGGCAAGCCCATGGTGGTTCGCAACAGCCGCCGCGGGCAGTTTCTCGGCTGCAGCGGCTATCCGAAATGCAGAAGCACCCTTAATCTTGATAAGGACGGGAATGTGGTGAGGAAAGACACCGAGGTGGAAAAAGCCTGACTGTTATGCGGGACGAGCTGGAAAAATCTCTGATTCGTCTTGAAAAACCCCTTGATTTTGCCTCTAAGAATAATTTTTCAAACCTTGACAAGGTACCGGAACTCGGGGAGGACGTGAGGAAAATCTCAACAAAACTTCTCACGGAAAATTTCCCGGAGCAGATAAAAAACGAGATAACATCCCTTAGAAACTCTTTTTCCGGTTTCAGTGATCTTGCGCGCCGCGACAAGATCAGAAGAATATCCTTTGCCCTCGGCGTTGTGCGCGGCATAAGGCGCGCTTCGGTCCAGCTGCCGGAACCCGGAGCGCCCGAGCGTCCTCGCGCCACGCGCCATAGTTCTGGAAAAAAGCCCGAAGGTTTCCTCCAAGAGATAACGTACATCCCGGGCGTCGGGCGCAGGGCCGCCGCCTTGCTTGAAAAAAGGTCTGTCCGCACGGTCTATGATCTTCTTTTCTACTGCCCGAGAAAATACGATGACCGAAGAAACATAGCCGAGATGTGCGAACTGCTTCCCGGAGGGGAATACACCGTACGCGGCTGCGTTGTTTCCCTGGGGGAGATAAGAAACAGGAAGAGAAGTTTTTTCCGGGTCACTCTCTCCGACGGAACGCAGAAGCTCGGACTTCTTTGGTTTAACTACAATCCACGCTACCTAAGGGGGCTTTTCCGCCAAGGAATGCATTTTATAGTTCACGGCAAGGTCTCTGTTGCTTCCGGCAAAAGATCTCTCCAGATGATCCACCCTCTTCCCCAGGATATAGAGGTAATAGAGAACGAAGAGGACATAGGGAACCCTCTTCAGTTCGGAAGAATAGTTCCCGTCTATCCGCTTACAGAAGGTCTTACGCAGAAAAAACTGAGGGAGGTCGTGAGAAATGCTCTTGACAGTCACGCGCGGAATTTCGAGGGACTGATTCCACAGGAGATACGCGAGAAATACGATCTTGTGGAGCTTCCCGAAGCGCTTGAACAGGTGCATTTCCCCCCCGGCGATGTCCCGCCCGTTGATTTTGACGATCCGGGGTCGGTCGCAGGCTCGCCTGCCCACAGGACTGTCATTTTTTTCGAGTTTTTCGTCCTTCAGCTGGGGCTCCTGCTTAAAAAACGCAACGTTTCGCAAAGCCACGGCATATCCTTCGGTTCTGACTGTCCCCTTGGGCGCAAGCTTCTTGATTCGCTTCCTTTTGTTCTTACGGGGGCCCAGGAAAAGGCAATTTCGCAGATTACAGCCGACATGATCTCTCCTTGTCCGATGAACAGGCTTCTTCAGGGGGATGTGGGAAGCGGCAAAACCCTCGTGGCTCTTGTCTCTATGCTCAGGGCCGTTTCTTCCGGCTACCAGGCCGCCATAATGGTTCCGACCGAGATACTGGCCGAGCAGCATTCAAGAAACATAAAAAGGATGACAGAGGGAATGGGAGTCAAAACGGTGCTTCTTAAAAGCAGGCTCTCAAAGACCGAGAGGGTTGCCATAGAGAAGGATATAGCATCCGGCCGCGCCGATATAGTTGTGGGAACCCACGCGCTTATATCCGAAGCGGTGGATTTCAAGGCGCTTGGATTTGTGGTGATAGACGAGCAGCATCGCTTCGGGGTGCTGCAAAGAGCAAGACTTGTGCGAAAGGCCACGGCTCCCGACGTGCTCGTAATGACGGCTACGCCCATTCCGAGGAGTCTGGCTATTACTGTCTACGGGGATCTTGAACTTTCGGTTATCGATGAGCTTCCTCCTTCGAGAAAAAGGATAAGCACTTTTGTTCTCAGCGATACGCGCAAGAACAGAAGATGGTTTTACGACAGGGTGAAAAAAGAGCTTGCTGAAGGTTCTCAGGCCTATTTCATCTACCCGTTCATAGAGGAATCGGAGAACGAGGATTTCAAGCGGGTAAGGGATGTGAACAGGATGGTGGAGGAACTTCGCGGGGAGTTCTCCGAGTTTCGCGTTTCGTTCATACACGGCAGGATGAAAAGCGAGGAAAGGGAGGAGGTGATGAACGATTTTCTCGCGGGGCGCTCCGGCATTCTTGTTTCCACGACGGTTGTAGAGGTTGGAGTTGATGTTCCCAACGCGACTGTGATCGTCATAGAGAACGCCGAGCGCTTCGGACTTTCCCAGCTTCATCAGATGAGAGGCAGGGTGGGCAGGGGAGAGCGCGAGTCGACCTGTTGTATAGTGTATTCGTTCGCATCGGGAGAGGACTCCGCCCAGAGGCTTGAGATAATGGGCCAGACATCCGACGGGTTCAGAATTTCCGAGTTTGATCTTTCACGAAGAGGTCCCGGGGAGTTTATGGGCACAAAACAGTCCGGAGTTCCCGGTTTCAGTTTCGCAAGTCTTATAAGGGATTCCGCCGTGCTCAATGAATCAAGAGAATCTGCCCGTCAACTGGTGCTTGAAGGGGAAGATCTCGGAGATTACGAAAAGCTCCTTGGACATGTAAAGATGAAGTGGGGAGAAATGCTTGAACTTGACACCAGTTCATAGTCATGTTTCCCGCTGTGATTTTCAGTCTTCCGATTCGACTGAGAATTTCTTGGTCGTTTTCCGTGGCGCGGTTCTGACGGACCCAGTTTTCCATGGGGAACCTACAATACGGCACCCAGAGATGGTAGGCTGGCAATCTGCTCGCCCTTTTCACGTTCGGCGAGTCTTAATTCGTAGAGCTTCTGGAGATTAAGCCAGAATTCTCCGGATGTTCCAAAATAATGACCTAATCGTAAAGCGGTATCGCCTGTAATCGGACGCCGGCCATTTAGAATTTCCCTGATGCGCGTTGCAGGAACGTCAATTTGGCGGGCTAACTCGGCCGCGCTCATATCAAGAGCTTCCAGATCTTCACGCAGGGTTTTGCCTGGATGTATAGGGCTACGAGTCATAGTTTATCCCTCAATGATAATCAACAATCTCAACATTAACAGGGCCGGAACTGTTGTCCGGCCATTCTGCCGTTTTATCCTTCGATAAGAAGAGTTTCGGGGTCTTCGATAAGTTCCTTTATTTTTACTAGAAACTGAACCGCTTCCCTTCCGTCAACTATCCTGTGGTCGTAGCTGAGTGCCGTGTACATCATCGGCCTTATCACTATGTCTCCGTTAACGGCCACGGGCCTTTCCTCTATCTTGTGAAGTCCAAGTATCGCTACCTGTGGGGGATTCAATATCGGGGTGCTCATCAGCGAACCGTATACCCCTCCATTTGTTATTGTGAAAGTCCCGCCGAAAATTTCATCGAGCGAAAGTGTGTTTGCGTTTGCCTTCTCGGCAAGCTCCCTTACCTCTTTTTCTATCTGCGCAAAGGTTTTCCTGTCGGCTTCCCTTACTACCGGAACGACAAGTCCTCCCTCGGCCCCTACGGCTATTCCGATGTCATAGTAGTCTTTGTAGACTATTTCATCTTCCTGGATCTCGGCGTTTATCTCAGGAAACAGCCTGAGTGCTCCTATAGAGGCTTTTATGAAAAAGGATGAAAAACCGAGGTTCACTCCGTATTTTTCCCGGAAAGCGTCTTTTTTTCTCGATCGAAGCTCCATTATGCTAGACATGTCGATTTCATTAAAAGTGGAAAGTATGGCGGCTGTCTGCTGAGCTTCCACAAGACGTCTTGCTATGGTCCTGCGGCGTCTCGACATTTTCATCCTCCTCTCCTTGCTAGCTGTAAGCTGTGAGAGGGACGGGAAGATATCTGGCGATACCGGGGTTTCGGAAATTTCTTCCTCCGGGGGAGCTTCTTGCGGAATTTCTTCTTCGTTTCTTCGGGACTCAAGGTGCTTTTCCACATCATCTTTTGTGATTCTGTTTCCCTCGGGTACGACTTGGGAGAGATCGACTTCGTTCTGCTCGGCGATATTTCTCGCGACGGGAGTCACACGGGTCTTGGGTTCTTTTTCAGGCTGATTTTCCCGTGGAATTTCTTCGGCTGGCGGCTGGGGTGCGGCTTCGGTTCTCTTTGGGGTCTCTTCTGCATCGCTTTCTGTATCCACTTTGCTTGCGGACACCTCGATACTTCCCAGAATGTCTCCCACTTCGACATCCTCGTTGGCTTGTTTCGCTATTGAATCAAGGATTCCCGTTGCTTCGGCGGCGACTTCGAAGTTGGCTTTCTCAGTTTCAAGCTCAACAACGGTTTCCCCGAGTCTTACCGCGTCTCCCTGCTGCTTGGTCCACTTGATTATTGTTGCTTCTATTACGGAATCCCCCAGGTGGGGAACGACGATGTTTTTGGCCATTTTCTCCCTCGCTTGCGCGTTTGTTTCAGATATCCCTGTGCCAGGTTATGCCGCTTTCCTCATTTCCTTCCACTACTTCATCTATGCTGAACGCCTGTTTTATAAGCAGGTCCTGATTGTATTTGTGCATGGAGGAAAGTCCCTCGGAAGGGCTTGAGTAGCGTTTTCTTCCTATATAACTGAGTGGAAACCGTTTTTTGATGATTTTTCTTCTGAAAAAAGGCAGCATGTATTTCCAGGCTCCCGCATTCTGGGGTTCTTCCTGCACCCAGACAACCTCCTCAAGTTTACCATACCTCTCCAGGATGGCGCTTACCTCTTCCTTGGGCCTTGGGTAAAGCTGCTCGATTCTGGCTATTGCTACGTCGGGCGATTTTGCTCGGAGGTCACTTGAGATGAGGTCAATGTATACTTTGCCGCTGCAGAATATGAGCCTTTTTACTTTTTTCGCCTGTCGGGTGCTCATGGGATCGTCAATTACCGGAAGCCATTTCCCCTCGGACAGATCCTTGAGGGACGAGTTTATCATCGGGTTTCGAAGAAGCCCCTTGGGCGTCATCACGATCAGGGGAAGGGGATCTTTTTCAAGCAGCAGGGCCTGGCGACGAAGCACGTGGAAAAACTGCGCCGACGTGGAGCAGTTTACTATTCTTATATTATATTCGGCGGCTGACATGAGAAATCTTTCAAGTCTTCCGCTAGAGTGGTCGGGGCCCTGTCCCTCGTAGGCGTGGGGAAGCAGGAGAACCAGAGACGGGGTCTGCCCCCATTTTGCCCTTGCCGATACGAGATATTCATCCACTATGGTCTGTGCCCCGTTTATGAAGTCTCCGTACTGAGCTTCCCATATGACAAGGCAGTTTGTTCTCTCGATGCAGTATCCATATTCAAAACCCAGGCAGGCGTTTTCGCTGAGCGGGCTGTTCTTTATCTCAAACGCCGCTTTTGCCTGGGGGATTCTTTGCAGGGGAGTATGGATCGCGCCGTTCTCAGGGTCGTGAAGCACTGCGTGGCGATGGCTGAAAGTCCCTCTCTCGCAATCCTGTCCGGTTATCCTGATGGGGGTGCCTTGTGCGACTATGGAGGCGTAGGCGAGTTCTTCCGCCATGGCCCAGTCAATTATCTTTTCGTTCGGGTCGTCGAGAACATTTTTTCTTCTGTCCCGTATCCTGGCGATTTTCGAATTTACGGTGAACTCTTCGGGAACCGAGAGAAGGGAGTCGTTTAGTTCGCGGAGGGTTTCCTCCGGAACCTTGGTAACCGTTTTTTTCGCTATCCCCCGTTCCGGGGAAGGTGCCGTTGCTTCTTCGGGGGAGTCGTCAGGGGAGATCGATTCGAATTCCTCGGAAATCTTCTCCATATGTTTTTCCCGGAGCTGCTCTACCTGTTCTTCCGAGACAGTGTTTTTTTCTATCAGTTTTTTCGCCCAGATGCTCATCACCCTAGGATGATCATCTATCTTCTTGTATATCATGGGCTGGGTGAATCCCGGTTCGTCTGCCTCGTTGTGTCCGTACCTTCTGTAGCCGACGAGGTCTATAAGAAAATGTTTTTCGAACTTGGATGTGTAGCCGAAGGCCAGGCGTATTGACTCTATACAGGCAATCGGGTCATCCGCGTTTACGTGGACAATCGGTATTTCGAATCCCTTGGCAAGGTCGCTTGCGTAAAGCGTGCTTCTGCTGTCGGAGGGAAGAGTAGTGTAGCCAAGCTGATTGTTGGTGATTATGTGTATCGTTCCGCCGGTGTGGTAGCCCGGAAGGGCGGAGAGATTAAGCGTTTCCGCGTTTATCCCCTGTCCCATGAATGCCGAATCCCCATGAATCTGTACCGGGATTACCGCCGATGGGTCAAATTGCGGAGAGCCTGGTACGTCGTCGCTTATCCCGCATGCCCTCGACATTCCCTGCACTACAGGATTTACAGATTCCAGATGGCTGGGATTGGGAACCATAGTTATCCTCATGTTACGGTCGAGCATGTCTCCCTTCGGGATATCGCGTTTTACGGCCTCGTGGTACTTCACGTCCCCCGTCCATCCCATATCATCGGCAAAGTCCCTTACAAGAACGGGGTCCTTGAATTTAAGCAGCGTGTATTTGTAGTTTTTCTCCATCACGTGGTGCATCACGTTCAGTCTTCCGCGATGGGCCATTCCGAGAATTATCTGGTGTATGTCTGCTTTGACGGCGAGATGTATAAGTTCGTTCAGCATCGGCACCAGCATGTCGACGCCTTCTATTGAGAACCTGAATTTTCCAGGAAAGATTCTGTGGAGGAAGGTTTCAAATACCTCCACTTTGGTGAGGGTGTCGAGAAGCTCCACTTCATCGACGGGATTTAGGGGAGGGCGGTAAACACCCGACTCTATGGCTCCCCTCATCCACCTCCTTTCTTCGGCTTCGTAGATGTGGTCGTAGTTGTATCCCGTGGTGGAAGAGTAGATTTTTCTCAGCTTTTTTATTCCATCAAGCGCGTCAAGTGAGTTCTGCGAAAGAGGCCACCCTACAAGAGTCGAGGGGAAGTCTCTTAACTCTTCCTCGTCAAGTCCGAATGTTTCGGCGTGCAGGGTAAGGTCTCCGTGAACGGGGCCCTCAAGGGGGTCTATTCTGCTTTCCAGATGGCCGTGCCGCCTGATTGCCTGGGCCATGTTGGCGATGGCGACAGCCTTGGTTACATCCCTTACGGATGACTGCTTGAAGCCGTTTTTCTCGATCTCGGGTTCAATCTCGACCCGCAGAGACGAGTATTTGCTATCGGGTTTCCATCCCTTAAAGATGGTTTTTGTGGCGGGATCAACTGAAGAAGGGTCTCTTACGTAACGTTCGTAGAGATCCATCACATAACCTGAATTGAGCCCGTGAAAGTTTTTCCAGATGTCCATGCCCTTCCGCCTGGTCTGAGCTTCAAACGAAATAGAATCATAGCACAAAAAAACATAAAGCAAACAGGGATTTTCGAGACTTTCTCATGAATGTGCAATCTCTTCAGGACTCGTCCGGTTCCCTGCTCTGAAGGGTTTTCGCTAATTTTCCTTCCGGCGACTCTTTCGCTTCATCAGTGAATAAATCGCGGGTTTCGGGGTTTTTGGTCTGCTGAGATGTTTTAAGGTCGATCTTCTGGTTTACGTGCGATGGTGCTTATTCCCGCTTCAAGGAGCTGTTCCGCGGAAACCTCAGACGGCGCTTCTGTGAGAGGGCACGACCCCTTCTGGGTTTTGGGAAAGGCTATTACGTCCCTTATTGATTCCTCGCCCGCAAGGAGCATCACAAGCCTGTCAAGACCGAGAGCTATGCCTCCATGCGGAGGAGTTCCGAATTCGAGCGCTTCAAGAAGAAAACCGAACTTCTCCCGCGCTTCATCCTCTCCGATTCCTATCGTGCGAAACACTTTTTGCTGTATGTCTTTTCTGTGAATCCTTATGCTTCCCCCGCCTATCTCCACTCCGTTTAGGACTATGTCGTAAGATTTTGAAAGCGCCTCGCCCGCAGAACTGTCGATTTTCTCCACATCTTCGTCCCTTGGGGCGGTAAATGGGTGGTGGACGGCCATGTACCTTTTATCCCTGGTGCTGTACTTAAGAAGCGGGAAGTCCACTACCCAGAGAAATTCAAGTTTTTCTTTATCAATGAGGGAAAGAGTCCGACCGAGACTGAGTCTCACGTTTGACATCACCTGGTTTACCATATCAACCGAATCCGCGCCGAAAAACACTATGTCTCCTGTCTCCATGGAAAGCGTCTCGGCCAGCTGCGCGCGTTCCTCATCGCTGAGGAACTTGACTATGGGAGAGTTCCACTCCTCCTCCCCGACCCTTATCCACGCAAGTCCCTTTGCTCCGAGAGAGATAGCGTATTCGGTAAGATCATCTATTTCCTTTCTGGTGAGTTTCCCAGCTCCTCCCTTGAGGTTAAGAGCCTTTATCGCTCCGCCTTTCTCAAGTGCTCCGCGGAACACCTTGAACCCGGAGTCAGAGAATATGGGGGAGATATCCTCAAGCTCAAGGCCGAACCTGGTGTCGGGACAGTCCGTTCCGTATCTCTCCATGGCTTCGCTGTAGGGTATTCTTGGAAAAGGGATGTTCGCGTCAATTCCCTTTGTTTCCCGAAGCACTCTCTTTATCATCTCTTCGACAACCGAAATCACGTCGTCTTCCGATACAAACGACATCTCCATGTCTATCTGCGTGAATTCGGGCTGGCGGTCCGCTCTTAAGTCCTCGTCCCTGAAGCATTTCACTATCTGGTAGTACCTGTCAAAACCCGAGATCATAAGGGTCTGTTTCAATATCTGGGGCGACTGGGGAAGTGCGTAGAACTGTCCTTCGTTAAGGCGGCTCGGGACGAGGAAGTCCCTCGCGCCCTCGGGTGTCGATTTTGTGAAACAGGGGGTTTCAATCTCAAGGAACCCGTTTTCGTTAAGACAGCCTCGCACGGCGGCGGCGACTTCGTGGCGGAAGATTATGTTGTCCCGCATCGGCGGTCTTCTTAGGTCAAGATAGCGGTATTTGAGCCTCAGAAGCTCATCAGCGTTCACTTCGTTCTCTATTAGAAACGGTATCACTTTCGAGGTGTTAAGAACTTTTATCTGTTCGGCCACAACCTCGATTTCGCCGGTTTTGAGGTTCGGGTTTACGGTTTCCTCAGTTCTGGGGGTTACCGTTCCCCTGACGGCGATTACCCACTCGTCCCGTAGTTGCTCAGCGGCCTGGTGGATTTTCGGGTCGTGTTGCGGGTTAAAAACTATCTGGCAAAGTCCTTCTTTATCCCGCAGGTCAACGAAAATCACCCCTCCGTGATCCCTTCGGGACTGTACCCATCCCATAAGCGTGACGGAGCTGTCAACGTGCTTTTTTTCAAGTTCCCCGCAGAAATTCGATCTTTTCCACTCTCCCATAAGTTCAAGCATGAAAACGCGGTTCTCCCGGCAAATAAGGATTGGCTAATCATACTAGATTGATTCGCATTGGCAAGGCTTCGGCGCCATTTCAAAGGAAGGGCAAGCTGCGGTCTCTTCTTCTGTATTTCTTGGGAAAAGGGCTTTGACGACGCATGTTTTTCACGTTCCTTTTTATATTTGTCTTTTTCTTTTTTTTGCATACGATTTTAGTCTGGAAGGCGGAAATTTCTCCTCCAACACTAAAACCAGAAGGAGTTCCGATTTAATGAGAAAAGAGTTTATGTGTAAAAGGAATCTGTTCTTTGCTTTAGCCGTCTGTCTTGTTTTTATTGTAAACGGTTGCGCGGCGACCAGAACCCTCATCGAGAAAAGGAAACTCACCGTTGAGACTAAAATGTCGGAAACGATTTTTCTTGAGCCGGTGGCGCCCGGGAAACGGGTAGTTTTCGTCGACGTAAAGAATACGACCGACAAGGACATGGGGGGAATCGAATATGAAGTCAAGGGCAGGGTCGCAGCCAGCGGTTATACCGTTACGGATGATCCGACCGAGGCGACTTACATTCTTCAGGCAAATGTTCTTCAGGTCGGAAAGTCTGATCTTGACGAGGTAAACGCCATGCTCGGAACGGGGTTTGAGGGCGTGGTTGAAGGAGCGGTTCTCGGGGGAGTCATAGGCGGCGCTCTCGGAGGAGACGTTGACGAAGTCAACAAGGGTACGGTGATAGGAGGAATTGCCGGAGGAGTTGCGGGCTTTCTTTTTGACGCGCTTGTGACGGATGTTCTTTTCACCATGGTTACGGACATACAGATCAGCAAGCGGGCCGGGGAAGGAGAGACTGTTTCCGAGACGGAAGAGACCGACGCGTCACAGGGAACTGCAACTCGTACAAAGCAGACTTCAAGTACTGATAGTGTAAAGTGGAAGATATACAGGACCAGAATTGTGAGTGTTGCCAACAAGGCGAATCTTGATTTTGAAGAGGCCCGGCCGTTTCTTAAGGCCGGTCTTGTGAGGTCGATAGGCGGAATTTTCTGAGCTTGGTTGTGAATAGCAGGGTTTTTCCAGTCAGTTGAAATTGAGGGGTAACAGCTATGTCTGTGAGGTTGGTTTGGTGAGGCCGTATTGGTCGATTCTGGCAACTGTTGGTAGCTGGCCAGCGAATAGAGCATACATCTGTTCCCTGCCACAAACCAATGGAAAGACAAGGGGAAGGCCGTGACGGTATTAGACAGAATCGAAGTCATCAAAGAGGATATCACCACGCTTGAAGTCGATGCTATCGTCAACGCAGCGAATAAATCCCTGCTCGGTGGCGGAGGCGTTGACGGTGCAATCCATATGGCTGCGGGTCCGGGTCTGCTGCGGGAGTGCCGGACGCTGGACGGATGCCGGACCGGCGACGCGAAGCTCACCGCCGGATACCGGTTGCCCGCTGCGCACGTAATCCACACTGTTGGGCCGGTCTGGGGTGGCGACGCAGACAACGAGGATGCCCTGCTGGCCAGCTGCTATTGCCGCAGCCTGGAAGTCGCCCAGGAAAACGGGATCCAGACAGTCGCATTCCCGGCCATCTCGACGGGAATCTACGGCTTTCCGACTCGGCGCGCGGCGCTGATTGCAGTGCATGCCGTGGCTTCTTTCCTCGCGGAAGCTCCGTCGATCGTTAGGGTCGTCTTCTGCTGTTTCTCCGACGACTCAGCCGAACTCCACCGAGCTGCGCTGAAGAGCCTTATAGGCTGATCTTGTGAATAGCAGGGTTTTTCCCGCCGGTTATAATAGAGCGATAAGCGATTCATGGGTTAAATGCGGTGATAATTTGCGGATGCAATTATGATGCTTGATACGCTTCTTGACAGGGTGGTGAAAGTTATAGTGGATGAGGCGGACCCTGAACAGATCATCCTTTTTGGTTCCCGTGCCAGAGGTGATGCAACTGAAAGTTCCGATATAGATCTGGTGGTTGTGGAATCTGCTCCATTTAAAGGTGGCAGGAACCGCCGTGCAGAAACCGCGCGTCTTTACCGTGCTTTTGCTTTTTTCGACACTCCCACTGATCTGCTGGTATACAGCAGAGATGAAGTCGAATATTGGCGTGATTCCCTAAACCATGTTCTAGCGCGTGCATTGCGGGAAGGACGTCTGCTTTATGAAAGACCTTGAGCATGCCCAGTTGCTTCTGACGGCTGCGGAACGTGATCTTCCTATCTTTGTGGGGATGAGGGATGTCACTCCTTTTGCGGTTCAATTTCGTTACTCACTTGCCGATACGGATGCGATGCCTCTGGACAGAGTTTTAACTGTTAGACGAGTGAAGGTGTTGTTCGAGGAAGTTTCGCAGCGGGCGGAGCACATGAAGAAAGCTACGAGGAAGTCCTGATAGATCGGCCTCGTTCAGATATGTCCTTCACAGCCTAAACTGTTTCAGGTGAAGTAATCAGTCCGGCGAGAAACTTCGTGAAAGGTGCTATGTCTCTCTCAACACTTGCGGATTCAAGGGCCGCCATGTATCTATCACGTTTTTCCAGCGGTATCACAACCCATGGATAGCCGCGCGCTGTCAGCATGACATTCATGAGAAAACGAGCAATCCGTCCGTTGCCATCCGTGAAGGGATGTATGTAGCCGAAAATAAAATGCCCTAAAACTGCTTTCACTTCCGGACTTTTTTCCTCTCGCAGCAGTTCAAAGAATGTACTCATTAGTTCTCGCACCGCTTCATGACGGGGCGGTACGTGGTGCGATCCTCTTATGTATACAGGAATTCTTCTGTAGCCTGCCAGATCGGCGGCGCTTATGATTCCGGCTGCGGCGCTTGGTCCGAAAAGCTCCCGATACCATTTGCTCAGATCGTCCCTGATGGCATCACCCGGATTTTTTCCCTCAAAAACATCGGTGATGGTGGTCTTTACTGCCTGAAAGGCCTGCCAGTATCCGCGCGCGGCAAGAGCGTCGCGGTCCTTCCTGTCGGAGTTGTCAGGCTCCCACTTTCCTTCGCATACGCGTTCTATAAGCCCGGCGGTTACACGGTATCCTTCAATCGAAAGTGAATTGTACGCGTCTGATGCGTGTATATCGTCTATTCGCCTCATGCAGGTTTCAATGTCCTCTGCGTCATGCGAAGGCCTTGGAAAATGTTCAGTGACAACCTCGCGGAACACTTCCCACATCATGCGCACGCGATTTACGTGAGGGGATGGCTGGAGGTAGACGCCCGTTTTTTCCTCGAAGGGGTCGGATTCATAAACCATATGCCCCGCGCTCTTCATTGTTTCGATAATTGCGTCTGCTGTTTCAGGTCGGCCGATATTCCGAAAGGCTCCGGCGAGACGACCTGCAACAGTGCTGCGTCCGCCTTCAAGGAGTTTTGGAAGGACTTCGGATGCGTCGCTGATCATGGAGACGGCCAAGCGCAACTCAAGCGACCGCGTAACGAAAAGCGACGGCCCGCAGGCAGTTAACGCAGAGGGAAGAGTCATGACTCTCAACCCGCGGAATTCTCTTCCTTTTATCTCGGTTATTTCATCTTCTTGCGGAATGTTGAGTCTGAGGTCATAAATGGAGGTGTCGTGAAGAAGTTTTGTCGGCTTGTTCGAACCTTCTGGAGAGTAAACTACAAGTTGCCGTGGCACCGTCCAGTTTCCGGTATGCAGGCTGATGGACTGTTCGGGAGAAAGGCACCAGGAGCGCTTGAATCTTGTGTTCAGGTAATCGGCGAAGAACCCCCAGAAGGAGACGTACCAGGATGTGCTCTCGCCAGGCGCTTCGTCGGGGCTGGCAGAAACGTACCACCCTTTCATTACCATTTGAATGAAACCGTTTTTAAGCAGCCGTTCCCTGTGAGTTCTGGTCATGTCACTTGCGCTTATGGCGATTTTCCCGCTGTCTTGAATTTTCTTCAGGGCGGAGAGCGATCGAGCGAGTTTTTCAGAAGAGGTGGCCATGATTCTGAATTGAGAATTCCTTGTTTGTCTTAGGTTATTAAGTATTAATTTATTTAGGGAATCATGTCAAGCTGTTTTTAGGTTATGGTGTTTATTTATGTGCTTGTTGCGATTGAATTCGATCAGTGAATAGCGGGGCTTTCTCAGTCAGTTAAATTCCTAATGCACTTCCCGCTTCTATATCGTGGGTTGTGAATAGCGGGGCTTTCTCAGTCAGTTAAATTGCGTATTACGATTTATTTGAACACCAATTCCGAACTTATTTGAACACCAATTCCGAGGGAAAGTGAACACGTGGACCCCGTTTTTTTTCTTCTTCAAAACAGACTTTAACACGTCTGGAATTTCTTTGTCAAACAGCGAGTAAAAAGTCCGTTTTTTTCTTAAAAATGACCTCCATAATTTTTCTTGTAAGTCCCCCCAGTTCAGTGAGAGATGAACAAAGCGAGAGCTTTGTTCGCTGAAGCTACGGGACTCTGAACCAACGAGACGCATTTGGCTCCGAAGCCTGACAACGGCCAAAACGACCCGACCTCTACCCCTCGGGCATAAGCGATCGCACTCTGAACGGGCTTTAAATTGACGTTTTTTCAGCAACTGGACTGAATCATGCATAAAATCGTTTATTTCCGGACTCACGGCACTTCACGCGTTTCTTTTCGCGCGTTCAAAGACTCCCAGAGTCCTTATCATCTCCGTTTTCTTCCATTCCCTTTGTCTTTCTCATCGATTCCCCACCCAACTCAAGCCTGTGGGAGTTGTGAACGATCCTGTCAAGGATCGCATCAGCAACCGTGTTGTCACCTATTATGCCGTGCCACTCACTCACAGGAAGCTGACTTATCACCACAGTCGAACTCTCCCCGTAGCGGTCATCCATTATCTCCATGAGATCATATCTGTGGGCAGTGGTTATCTTCTCAAGTCCCCAGTCATCTATGATCAGAACTCTCACCCTGGCAAGCTTAGCCAGAAGCTTGTTGTAGCTTCCATCCGCCTTTGCCTGAGTGAGAGCCAGAAACAGTCTTGAGACCCTGTAGTAGCGAACTGTTATCCCCCTCAAACAAGCGTTATGACCCACAGCGCACGCAATCCACGTCTTTCCGCTTCCGCAGGGTCCCGTTATCAGCAGATTGCGGGCTCTGTCTATCCAGTCCCCCTCCCCAAGCTCCGCTATCTGGGTTTTCCTCAGATTGCGGGAATGGGTGTAATCAATATCGCTTAGATGAGCCCTAAGCCTGAAGCGGGCATCGCGTATGAGCCTCTGCTGCTTTCTGTGCTCCCTCTCTATGCATTCCCTCTCCACAAGCAGACCAACCCTTTCGGTAAAAGACAACTCATCATAGGTGTTGGGCTGCTCGCACTGACGCTCAAGCGCCCCCGCCATCGCTCCCAGCCGAAGCTGGCGAAGACGGGATAATGTTTGTGATAAACTCATAAAAATACCTCCTTGGTTTTATCTGAACTCTCCCGGCCCCCGGATGTTCTTGTGATCCTGGGGAACAACAGTTTCCTCTTCCTCCTCAAACAGCACCAGCAACTTATCCCTCCCGTTTTTAAGGATCTCCCTTACCTGCTTGTACCTTGTAAGCCCTTTTCTGTTAGCCACCCTGCATGCGCCATTGAGTCTTTGAGGGTACTTCTCCGAGAGACTCATAAGACCCAGAAACGTCCTGTAGACCTGCTCCGGGTGATCTTTTAACTCAAACTGACGCTCAAGCCACTCACTCACCTCCTCCCCCTGATCCACCGCCCAGCTCCGAAGTCTCTGCGGATTCCACTTGTAATGTTGCTGATGCCTCCTGGGCATGTGAGAAAACTCTGTGGACCAACGCTTTCTCTCCCGTTTGTGCTGAGCTATGATCCTGTTTTTCAGATAGATCGTCACAATGTTCTGTGAGGCGCGAATCTCTACCCTCTCGCCCATGTGAATGTAGGGAACCGAGTAGAGAACCTTTTTGTACTCCACGTGATAATCAATGTTCACCTTCGCTGTCTTTATCTCAGTGTAGATGTAGGGATATGGGGGCAGAGGCTTAAGTTTGGGCAGATCAATCTTCTCAAACTCCCCCCGCCGACAGCCCTCTTCCTTCTGGAAGGGTTTTTTGTTCGCACACCCTACCAACTCCTTTACGCGCTTGTTGAGCTCGGCCACAGAGAAGAACTTCTCGTTTCTTATCACTGCCAGAACTCTTCTCTCCACTATCTGTACAGCGTTCTCCGCCTTGGCCTTGTCTTTGGGTTTGCGGGGTCTTGTCGGGATTACTATCGTATTGTAGTGATTCGCCCATTGAGCGTAAGCGGGATTCGTATCGGGATCGTAACGACACGCCCTGGTAACGCCGCTTTTAGGGTTGTCGGGCACTATGATCTCGGGAACCCCTCCGAAGAACTCAAGCATCCGCGTGTGACTCCCAAGCCAGTCCTCAAGAGTCTGCGACGCCGTGGCCTCGGCAAAGATATAATTCGACGCCCCCATGACCCCGACGAATATCTGAGCCTTTGTTTCTTCCCCCGTATGTGGGTCCGTTATGCTCATAGTAAGCCCGGCGTAGTCAACAAAGCACTTCTCCCCGGCCTTGTGCACCTGCCTCATCGAGGGAAACCTGTTCTTTTTGCGCCATGCGTAGTAGAGCTCGCAGAACCGCGTATAGCTGTAATAATTCTTGCCCTTGTTAGCTTCTGTGTACTCTTCCCACAGAAGCTGCCTCGTCACGCCTTTTTTGGTGAGTTCCTCGTCCACGTAAGAAAAGTCGGGCAGCACCTTGCCCTCATAGAGAGCCTCGGGCTTGGAATAGAGAATCTCCTCAAGCCGCTCATCGCCAATGTCCGCGGGCAAAGGCCACCCCAGACCCAATTGCTCCGCCTTGCTGACCAACTGATGAACCGCCCCTACGCTTGCGTTGACGCTTTTACTTATTTGTCTTGTAGAGAGCTTCCAAGAAAACCTGAGCCTCAGTATCTCTTTTATTGTTCTCGTATTCATTCTTCTTCTCGGCATCCCTGCCACCTCCTTTGATTTGATTGCCAAAGAAGGTAGCAGAACTTCCTTTTTTATGATCTCTTTGTGAAGAAAAAAACGAGAAATTCAGGTGTTCACTTTCCCTCGGAACAGGTGTTCACTTTCGGTCGGAACAGGTGTTCACTTTCCCTCGGAACAGGTGTTCACTTTCGGTCGTAATATGCATTAAATTCGCGAGTTAATGCGTCGCCGTCGCGGATCGGTTGTGAATAGCGGGGCTTTCTCAGTCAGTTAAATTTCACGCAGATCGGGGAAGTGGAGCGGATTACGTTGTGAATAGCGGGGCTTTCTCAGTCAGTTAAATTACTCCCGCTCAAGCCCATCCAGCTTCGCCTGTTGTGAATAGCGGGGCTTTCTCAGTCAGTTAAATTAATATGGGACAGATGGTTCCGAGACCCATAGTTGTGAATAGCGGGGCTTTCTCAGTCAGTTAAATTAATCACGATTGCCGGAAACCGCCTGTTTCCGTTGTGAATAGCGGGGCTTTCTCAGTCAGTTAAATTGCTGATTTGTCCTCTGTCTATCCTTATACTGTTGTGAATAGCGGGGCTTTCTCAGTCAGTTAAATTACCGTCCTTAATTTCCGCCACGAGGCCGCGTTGTGAATAGCGGGGCTTTCTCAGTCAGTTAAATTGCGCTCTTTGCGGAATCCTCGACAGTGACCGTTGTGAATAGCGGGGCTTTCTCAGTCAGTTAAATTACCCCCAGGTAGAGAGATTCGCCCGCGCCCGTTGTGAATAGCGGGGCTTTCTCAGTCAGTTAAATTCTATGGCGGTAAATCCGGTGCGGAGAAGCCGTTGTGAATAGCGGGGCTTTCTCAGTCAGTTAAATTGATTCAGCAGGCAGTCGGTGACGGGCATGAGTTGTGAATAGCGGGGCTTTCTCAGTCAGTTAAATTCATCGTAGGTCTAGGCTCTTCCGACTTGCTGTTGTGAATAGCGGGGCTTTCTCAGTCAGTTAAATTAGAAATTCCCGGTAGCTTCTGGTGCCCCCCGTTGTGAATAGCGGGGCTTTCTCAGTCAGTTAAATTCTTAGCGCGGCTCGTCAAGCCTATGGAGCGGTTGTGAATAGCGGGGCTTTCTCAGTCAGTTAAATTGATTCAGCAGGCAGTCGGGTACAGGCATGAGTTGTGAATAGCGGGGCTTTCTCAGTCAGTTAAATTCTGGCGAAGCAGGTGGAGAAGGCCGTGTTCGTTGTGAATAGCGGGGCTTTCTCAGTCAGTTAAATTATGTAAATGCTGTCTTCGTAACCGTAAGCGTTGTGAATAGCGGGGCTTTCTCAGTCAGTTAAATTACATCTCGCTAAAGTGCTTTATTTGCGGGTGATTTAAGCTCCCAAGCGAATTAAAAAAGGGATATTTGCTTGGGAGCTTTTTCTGTTTTTTTTCGTTTTTTTCCATAGAAAACCTGCATTCTCGCAAACTGTTTGTCAGTGACATTCATGATTCTCACTTCTCCCTTAGGTGGCAGAGTATTACGAACCCTTCCCGCATGTACATAAGCATTTTCATCGCTGGCACAATGCCTTATATAAACGGAGAACTGAAGCATAGAGAATCCATCTTGTATAAGAGACTTGCGAAATGAAGTGTAAGAGCGCCTATCTGCCTTTGTGTCTGTGGGCAGATCAAACATCACTATTACCCACAAAGTCTTATATCCTCCGAAAATCATTTCTATACCAAAAACATTTCTTGTTGCTCTTTAATTATAATACTTGGTATTTCCAAAGATTCTGGTCCTTCTGTTAGGGCTTTTTTCAAACCTGCGGCTGTATTCTGCAAGCCTACTATAAACGGAACCTTTTTGCCTCTGAACACTAAAGATTCGGAGAAAAAAGATAGCAAAAACAATTTTGTCCTTTTACTTATGTCAAACATCTCTTTTTCCCAGAGTTTGTGGACTTTTCTGTCAACAACAGGCCTGAACGGTTCCATAAGATCATCTGCTAAGCACATCGGATTGTACTGGTTATGGTGATGGATGCCTAAAGCTGGATGCAACCCTGTTCCACAAAGGGCACGAGCCACAGATGCCCTTAATAATGCGTAACCGTAATTTAAGAGAGAATTAGTTCCTTCGGCTTTTTGATCTCGTCTGAAGTCTTTTCCAAACATAAGGGACCAGTAGACCCTCGCTGCTTGAGACTCAACATTATCCGGGTCACCGCTTTTTACTCGTAATTTCATTGACTCAAGTGCAGAGAAACTCTTGCCACAAGAGAAGAGAGCTTTTGATTGGGATTCTATTTTTGCAATTACTATTTTTTGCCATAGACGTTTTTTTAGCGGTTTTTTTACGCTTGTTTGAGTATTTAGGATTTTGCTATGCATGGAGTTCCCAGAAAGTGGCAGAAGGATAGAGATAGGAAGATGTTTGCTGTTACAAAAAACGACAATACAGTTGTTTTGCTGGCAGGATGAGATAAGACTCGAAGAAATTGTTATGGACGGATGAGATAATATCAAGACACCTATATCTTCAATAGGAACTCTTCCGACTTCGTTCTTATTTTGCTCAACAATCATTTGATAGTCCCTCGTGTGGAGGTAAGACGGATTGCTGACTTCAATAATGCGTTTGATCATTCAAAATTTGAATATTTAGAATTCAGTTTTTGTTAAGATGTCCAAGGACATCTACCGATTCTTTTCTCATCTTTAGGTCTCTCATTAGTACTGCGATAGTTCTTCGCCTTCTCTCTTGATTCTTTTGCAATGTTGCAGCGGTATTCAGTCTCAAGATTATTCTTTTGTCACCTGGATCAAGAACTTGAACCCGATAAAAATTCCTTTCCCCGTTTTCTTCTATGCTTACGGTATCGTTAATGCAGAGATAAGTTGCAAATTCCCAGTCTTCCCCATGGTGCTTCTGTACAATTGTTTGCTTTAACGCTCTCGCCCTTCTTGCCGCTTCCATTGTAGTCACAAACCTGCTTTCGTACTTTCCGGTCTCGCGATTCCTTATTATTTCTACATGATGGTTGTTTCCGTAGGGCAAAATGCGTAAAACCTTATCTCTGTTCTGTGGAGTTACATGTTTCCAGTAGGATGCTTCGTTTAGTGTCTCGGATACCCATACCCTAGCCCGCCGTATCCTGTCTCTTGTTTCTGGGTGTAGCAAAGGTTCTTCATGTAAGCGCTTCATTGCCTCTTTTATTTTCCCGCCTCGCTCCCATACGTATAGTTCAACTGCTTCTTTGATTATTGGACAGACAATATTGTTTTTATCTCTGTCGGTCATACCCTCAAGCATTTTACGGACGACAACACCGTATTTCCCTTCTTCTCTTTTCCTGATTCCGTAAGCTGTTTCTTCATGAAACGCTCCTTGCAGCTTTCTGTTAGTAGAGTGCGAGACTATCACTTCGCCTAAGCGTTCGGATAGTTTATTGCGAAGTTCTGGGATTTGTGGAGGTACTTCCATTCCGTGTTCTGGGGACATGGAATCTTCTTCAGATTCTGAGGCCAGATGAACTATCTTTTTATAGAGACTGCGGTTTGTAAGTGCAATCACAGTTGCGTCAATAGCATGATGTCTGTGGTCTTCTCTGTTCTTCTCTCCGCCTTTCCCCAGAAGATTGTTAAGTCCCCACTGATGCCGCAGCCAGCTTGTGGCTCCCCCTTTCGTGAAGGAAATGTCGCAACCTAATTTCTTGAGGTATTTGCCCGCTTCCGTTGATATGTAGCGCGTATCGGTCAGCTGGTTATTTATAAAGGTCTCAGTGCCTTCGAGTTTTTCAGTCAGAATATTTTTCCTCTTTGGGTAAGGGAAATTTTTCGATGTTATCTCGATCTTGTCCCATTCCTGTGTGTTGCCGAATGCTTCCCAGGGGGTACGGTTTCCCTTTTCCTTGTTCTTTTCGGCAAGGCAGATGACTTTGTTCATATAGGAGTTGTCGAGAGTTCTCTTGTAAGGAAGTATGTGATCAACTTCTACCGCGTGCGTAAAGAGTTCGGTCATGCCTATCATTTTCCCGCTGTAAGCACATTTTTTCTCGCTTTCTTTCCAGAGCCGGTATTTGAGCTTGTCCTGGTAGCTTATATTTTTCCGAAGTTCTAGGTGTGGATTTTTGTCGCGCACTATTTTATATTGTTCTTCTGCCTCTTCGTTTGCTTTTGTGTTCTGACTTTGGGTGACAAGAAATTTCTTATACCTTTTCGTATTCATTTCCAGGTCACGTGCCATTTCTATCCTTATGGCCGCGGGTTTGCCATATTTTCTGATGACTGCGTTAACGACGCGACGGATTTCATAAAGAGCTTTCTGAACTATAGGATTGGGAATCCAAGGAGGAGGAGGCAGAATATCAAAATTGCAGTCTTCTTCTTGTTGTCCGACTTTATATCCCGCGGCTTGTATCGCGCCTATATCTTTTCCTGTATCATCTGGATTAAGACTATATTTCTTTCCGTCTTGCAAGTGGGGAAGTATTTCTTTAATCGCTTTTAGCGAGAGATTGGCGTGACCTTCTTCCAGTTCCACTACAGCAAGTCTTGTCGATTCCTCTTCGGAGAAGTTCCACCTTTTGGCCAGACGTTTTTTCAGGCCTTTTTTTGAAGTGTAAGAAATAATGTCTTCAACGAGTGATTCCTGCTCTGCTTCGTCAAGAGAACTCCATTTTCCTCCGATGACTTCTTTTATATCGTAGGCTGTCCGGTTCCCTTTTAGGCCCCTTTTCTTGCCTTCGACTTTCTCAAGGTTAAACCTTGTCTTTTTATGCAGCTCAAGGATTTTTCTGAGTTTTGCCCATGTAACTTCTTTTGTCTTTTCCAGTTCCGCGGCGAGTTTTTCTTTTTGCTTGTCTGATAACTCTATACCTGTTTCGCCAGTTTCGGGGTCATCATGGGTGAGATTGTTTATATCCTGCCAATAACGGAAACGTTGATATTCAAGTCGAGCTCTTCTTGCTCTTTGCAGGGCAGGTTCAAAGGAACAGCGTCCAACACGGTCTGATTTTAATTTAAGTGGTCTCTGGAAGAATATGATTTTCTCAAGTTCTTTTCGTGTTTCTTTATTGTAGAGTCCAGGGTTAAAGCTCGATTGTTTTTTCCATATCTCAGAGAATTCTTCGAAGTACATTGCGCGGTCCGTGTGACGGTCGTGAAAGGATCCCCTGTTTCGCTTGCGTGGAAGTCCTGCGAGATACTCTCCCAAGGTGCGGGATCCGTCTTTAAGTATATTTTCTCTGAGGTTTCTGATTTCTTCTTTGAGTTTTCCCTCTTCCTTGTCTTTTGATTCCGATTTCTGATCTTCTCTCTCAAGTATTTCGCGAGCCTCTGTATCATCAAGCAGGTCGCCAAACGAGGTTTTACGATTGCTTAAAAATCCTCTCCTTGTTCCCAGATGAAGAATAGCGCGACCGAATTGATAAGGAGTAAGTTCTTCATCAAGGGGTGCACGACAAATTTGTGGGATCCGCGCTATAAGCTGGCCGCACGACGGTTCCACCACGGGTCGAATCGGTTGCTCATAATCGCTGCCTTCAGGGCAAGTATCGCATTGGCTCCACGGACAGTCCAGTGCATCCCCCCTCGCTTAAGACGGTTCCCTACAACAGACTTGCATCCCCCTTCAACCACTCCGGTAGAAACACAAAGACCCATCCGCCGGAATTTCGGATAATTCATCCTATGACGATTGTTGTTAATGTAGACAATGCATTTTCCGACCTTCTCATGCCTGTGCTCATTCTGCTTGAGTACCTCTATGATCTTGTCCAGTTCCCCTTGATCAAGTTCACCCATACGCTCCTTTGCCCACTGAGAACAAAGATCATTCCCCGCCCCGTATAATGCCTTGGCCACTTCACTCAGATGCTCCTTGGCATGATAGATGTCAACTATCCCTATGGCCTCAGGAAACAGCTTCTCGCAGAGATTCCATATCCACAGCGCCCCATCCCCCAACACAACCTGTCTCTCGGCAGACCCAAAACCACTGCGCTCACTCTCCCTCAACACTCGGCGCGCAAAAGGAGAAAGACCTTCTCCCTTTTCCATTACAGTTTCAATAGCCGCGTTGTAGCTCACAGAACCAGTATCCCGTACCGGCCTGCCTTTAGAATCCCGCCCCTCTGCTGTCCACACCACTACAAGCTTTGCTTCACGACTCTTTGATGACCCGTCAGACTGCTTGCCTTTCCGTCCCTTTGTTTGTTTCTTTCTTTCGCATAGGAACCCCCGTACCGTCAATCCCCATATAACAGGTCTTCACAGCGCACTGTCCACTCTCAACCCTCTGCTCTTCGTCAAACACTATATCTCTCCCCAGCGCCTCAGCGTGACGCTCCACCTGCTTTGTCCCCACGTCAAGTCCCCCAAGCTCCTTAATCAGCCGGCTGGCATCTCCAAAACTGGTCTCCGCTGCGCTTACCCCTACCATGCGTAGCACCCCCGGGGAAAGAGAATCATTCGAAAGCCCTAATTCCCTGTCCCGCGGACTGAAACCCTCATTGCAGCTCTCACAGTGATACCACGCCCTCTCAAGCACCATAGACCCAAGCACTGTAGTGAACTGTTTTTTGCGACGACCCACATACTCAGCCATCCTCCCACAACCACAAAACTCCCCCTCTTCGCTTTTATCACTGTGATCCGAATTGAACCGCCGCTCTACAGCTTTCCTCATAACCATAAGCGCCGCGTCCTTCGCCTTACGTTCTATCTTTTCAAAATCAGAATGAAGAAAAAAACTGTCCTCTGTCAGCTTCGCCGCTTCCTCCGAGATCTCCCTTTTGACCGAGGTGTAGAAATCGGAGTTTTTTTTTGATCCCCTTCTTTTTTGCCAACTCTGTTATGCAACGCACGACTTAGTTCGCTACATACTTCGATAAACTTCCTTGTCATCTCCCGAAAACGCTT
The DNA here is from genome assembly GCA_965208155.1 of Thermodesulfobacteriota bacterium. Classification (GTDB taxonomy): domain Bacteria; phylum Desulfobacterota_D; class UBA1144; order Nemesobacterales; family Nemesobacteraceae; genus Nemesobacter. Next base: position 162,353 of record OZ242322.1, on the reverse strand, counting down.
GCACTCCGCTATCTGCTCGCGGACATGTTCAAGTTGCCCCGCCTTAACTCTCATGGACTTGGGTTTGCCGTCGACCAAATACGTTAACAGATAACTCGGGCCGTGCTTCTTTCCTCCTTCCTTAGCACAATGACAATTTGGTTTCCCGCACTTTCTATAGGTTTCAACCAAGGATCCGGAACACAAGTTCCCAAGAGTGGCAAATTCTTCAAGGGCGCTGTTGCGCTGATCAATGAGATTTTGTATATAAGAGTCAGTCATTGGATGTTCCTCCTAACTGGTATTTTAAAGACAAATACCAGATAAAGAACGAAAAGCCAATACTAACCTACCAAAACCTCAAATTCCCACAAATTTGTCGTGCACCCTTCATCAAGTGCCTTTTTTCTTATGGAATAGGGGTCTCCGAGTCTGTTCAGATCTTCTTCCGGGGCAGGATTGTTTTTCAGCACTTCAGGGAGAAACTCTTTTGATACAAGGTAATTTCTAAGACGACTTTTGCGTCTGCTGCGACGTTGTACCTGTCTTCTTTGAAGCCTTGAATCCCGTCGTTTTCTGTTTTTAGGTATGGGGGATTTATCTTCGACCGAACGGATAAAGATGCGGCTTCCACAGTCAACAAATTCTATGGGTTGTCCATCTTTTTCTTTTATGACGCTCCACCCGATCGAGTTTGTTCCTACATCAAGTCCTATCGCGTATCCTGACGATTTTTCCATTTTCATAATCTTGACCTTCGCATTTGCAATTTCATGTTTGGAAAGTAAAATATACCATAGAAAGTTTACAACTGACTGAAAAAGCCACGAATTTGCTATTCATAACAAGAAGCAAATGCTTCGTAGGCAATCTCCAAGGAGAACCTAAGGCCTCTCAACGGGGCCTTTTTTTTTGTTTTGAGGTCTCATTCTCGAAGTTTACGAACTATACTGTTAAGAACTAAATTATTTTAGAAGTGGAGATCATTTCCCATGCCAGACGAGCATTCAGCGGAAAATTTCAGATCAGGTTTTATTTCCGTAGTCGGACGGCCCAACGTGGGCAAGTCCACCCTTGTAAACACGATTGTCGGAGAGAAGGTTTCGGCCGTTTCTGATAAGCCCAGCACCACGAGAAACAGGATTCTGGGCGTAAGGACTTTCGAGGATTCCCAGCTTGTTTTCCTCGACACCCCCGGTGTCTACAGGGACAAAAGCAGGCTCGGAAAATCAATGGCCCGGGCTGTGAGCGGTGCGCTGTCGGACGCTGATCTTCTCATGTTCGTCACGGATGTCGAAAAACCTTTCGGCGCGGCTGATGAATCCATACTGAAAATGCTCAGCAAGCCCTCCTTGTTCGTCGTGAACAAAATCGACAAGGTAAAGAAATCAAAGCTGCTTTCTATATTTTCAGCTGCCGAGAGATTTTCTGACAAATTCCTCGAAATAGTTCCCATTTCGGCTCTTACGGGCGACGGGGTGGAGGAACTCACGCAGCTTCTCAAAAAACATCTGCCGCAAGGTCCGAAATATTTCCCCGATGATATTTTCACGGATCAGCCCGAGATTTTTTACGTAAGCGAACTCATAAGGGAGAAGGTGTTTAACCTCACGCGGAAAGAGATTCCCTACAAGGTGGCTGTGGTGGTTTCGGGGTGGAGCGAAGACACGGAACGTAACCTGATCAGGATAAACGCGGAAATTTACGTTGAGAGAAAAAGCCACAAAGGGATTCTGATAGGGAAGGGCGGGGGAATGCTGAAGCAGATTGGTTCTGAGGCCAGGGTTGAGATTGAGAGGATACTTGGAGTGAAGCTGTTTCTGGAACTCTGGGTAAAGGTAAAGGAGAACTGGACCCAGAGGGATCTTCTGATAAAGGAGTTCGGTTACGGGGACTGAACCGCTGAAGTATTATTTCCCCTTGAAAACCGGCTTTCTCTTTTCAAGAAAAGCTTTTTTCCCTTCCCTGGAGTCGCTGCTTTTCCTCACCTCGGCGAAAAGAGACCTTATTAGTTCTTCATTTTCTTCTGATAGTGGTTCCCCTTGTTCCCATATGTTTATCATCTTCTTCATCGATATCATGGAAAGCGGAGCGTTTTCACTTATTCCCTCTGCAAGCCCATAAGTGAACTCTTCAAGCTTGTCTCTTTTTACAACGTGGTCGACGAGCCCTTTTTCCAGTGCCCTTTCTGCGCTGACGGGGTCTCCGGTAAGAAAAAGTTCCCTCGTAAACCCGGGACCCACCAAGTTAAGGAATTGCCTTATTCCGCTGTAATGGTATGTGACTCCCAGTTTTACGGGCGGGATTGCCAGTTTCGCGTCATCGGCGCATATTCTCAGGTCACAAGTCGCCGCGAGTTCGAGTCCCGCCCCGAAAGCATGACCGTTTATCATTGCTATTACGGGAAGAGGGTAGGACTTGACCGCCCGCATGGCTTCGGTGAGGGGATGACCGTTTTCGATAGCAACTTCTTCCTCGGATATTGCGGCTATATCATATCCTGAGCAGAAAGCTCTATTACCGCTTCCTCTTATGACAACACATCTGATTTCAGTGGTTTTTCCCAGTTTTAGAAATTCCTCGGTTAAAAGTCTTAGAATTTCCGGGGTAAGCGAGTTTCTTTTCTCAGGGCGATTGAGAGTAAGGGTGCAGATTGAACCCTCCGTCTTTACGAGAATTTCTTTGTTTTCAGCCATGGAGAAATTATATACTATTAAGCCCCGGCGTCTTGTCTAAACGGTAGTTTAAGGAGTTTGAGTTTCTGCTTGCTATAGGGGCCGGGTTCCTGAGATTCAGAATATCCGTTCGGACTCCTTGATTATGCTTTCCCTGATGCCAGCATGGAGTCCTTCCCGCGTCAGAACATCCACTTCACAACAAAGATTATCAATCTTTGTTGTTATGAACAAGTTCCGAAACGGAGTGGAACTCATCTGCGTCGACAAACTTTTCCTGCTGCCGTATACTTCTCAGAAGAGTTGTTTGCGGGTGAGTCTTTAACGTATAATTTATCCGGCATGAGTTACAGTAGCGAACAGATTCCAGAGCAGCTGTCGTTAGGTGAGGATAGCAACTGGGAATTCAAACAGATTGAATTTAAAGGGGATCGTCCCATAAGCCCAAGCCGTGATGACCTGGCCGATGAAATAGCTGCGTTTACAAATGCAAATGGCGGCATATTGCTTTGCGGGGTTACAGACGGTGGAGAAGCGCAGAATATGTCCAGTGGCCAGATGGAAGAGCTTGAGAAGCTTTTGGTTGAAATATGTTCTGATTCGATAAAGCCTTCTGTCCACATAAATACCTTTCGCAAAAGGATAGAAGGAAAAGGAACGGTCTTGCTGGTCGAAATACCCGAGGGCTACTCGCAGCATGACAGTCCCGGAGGCAGTTTCCGCCGCACTGGAAGTTCAAAGCGCCGAATGACAAGCGATGAAAGACTGCGTCTGGCTCAAACAAGGGGGCAGTCGCGTTTTCTCTGGTTCGACAAACAGGCGGTGGCTGAAACCGGATTTCAAACGCTGAGCAGGGATCTTTGGAGTCCGTTGTTAAGTGCCGAGAGTGCTGTTAATCCTGAACTTGCGCTTTTAAAGATGGGCCTGCTCATAGAGGATGAAGCCGGCGTCAGGAGGGCAACTGTAGCTGGTGTTCTGCTTTGCAGCGCTTCCCCGGCACGGCTGCTTCCCAACTCCTGCATAATGGCCACTAGCTATCTTGGCAGAGACAGGGCATCAAAGCAGATCGACGCACAGGAAATTGATGGGCCGATCAACCGGCAGATTGCCGATGCGGTGGCTTTTATTCTGAGAAACATGAAGACTGCGGCACGCAAGGAGCCTGCCCGGGTCGATGTGCCGCAGTACAGCGAGAGAGCGGTTTTTGAGGCCATTGTAAACGCTGTTGTCCACAGGGATTATTCTGTAAGGGGGAGCAGGATTCGTGTTTCCATGTTCGAGGACCGCATTGAGATACTGTCTCCGGGCGCGCTTCCGAACAACCTTACTGTGGACAGTATGGACATTCGACAGTCCACGCGAAACGAGATACTCGCCTCGGTGCTTGGACGAATGCCCGTTGGAAACACGAAAGGTTCTGGGGACAGACAGTTTTTTATGGAGAGAAGAGGAGACGGTGTTCCCATCATCCGGCGCGAAACCCGGGAACTTTCCGGTAAAGTCCCCGAATATAAACTTATTGACGGAGCGGAGCTTTGCCTTACCATTCCCGCGGCTTCTCTGGATGCTGAAGCGGCAAGTCCTGTAATTACGGTACGCAATTTGGGCAGACCTCTGGCCGGGGCGAATGTACAGGTTCTTTTTCCCAACAAGACATGGAAATTTGCCGTTACGGATGAGAACGGAGAGGCGACAGTCAGCCTCCATTCGGTTCATTTGCCGATGACGGTGTTTGTCGCGGCCGAAGGGTTTGCGGCGCATCTTGAACGGAACTGGATTCCCGCGGAAACGTCTCTTGCCGTAGAACTTGGAGCTTTACCCGAAGGCGGTTCAATAATTTTCACCGAGTCTACGGGACGAATCCCGGGATTGAATGGGAGGTTGAACCCCATTCGGGATACACATGACCGCACCTATTTTTATGCTTCAAATATTGCTATTGAAAAGGGAAAGCAACAGCCGGTCCACTTTATTCCCGGAGAAGAACTGCTTTTTACTGACTCTGAAGGGCTGGAGAAACTGGTGCGTGTTATAGAGATTCTCGGAAGGTCATGTCTTCTGGAATATCGTAGCCGTTCGGAATCGGAAACAATGTAGTGGCACAAACCGCGTCGGCAAAAGAATTGCCTGCTTCGGTATACTTGCCGGGAAAATTGCGGAGATAAAAAATTGGAGAGGCGAACCTACAAGGTGCTGTTCCTCTGCACGGGCAATTCAGCCCGTTCGATCATTGCTGAATCTCTTTTGAATCACAATAGCGACGGAAAATTTATTGGCTACAGTGCGGGCAGTCATCCCCGGGGAGAGGTTCACCCCCGTGCTCTTGATCTCTTGCTCGGCAAGGGACACGACATTGAGAATCTGCGTTCCAAATCCTGGGATGAGTTTGAGGTGGAAGATGCTCCTTTAATGGATTTTGTCTTTACGGTGTGTGACAATGCGGCGAATGAACCTTGTCCCGTGTGGCCGGGGAGGCCGGTCATGGCTCACTGGGGTCTTGCGGACCCCGCGGGCGTTGAGGGAACTGAAGCTGAGCAACTAAAAGCTTTTGAAAAAGCCTACGAGTTGCTAAAAGAGCGTGTCACTGCGTTTCTGGCCCTTCCGTTTGACTCGCTTGACAGCGTGGAACTTCGTGAGAAACTTCAAAAGATAGGTGGTTCTGGATCCGGAACGGACGGAGAATAGAGCTTGTGTCTGAAGCGTTTTTCTCCGACCATGACATGAGACCTGAGGGTTCTTGCTCTCAGGTGGAAACACTATGACGAAACGAAAAACCCTTTATCTGGCTAATCCCTACGGCTTTTCCGTACAGCAGCGCGAAGGGCCTTTGGTGGCTCTTGTTGATGTTCTGGAATCAATGGGAGCTGAGGTATGGGAGCCGTTTTCCCGGAATAATCAGATTGACAAGGCGGTTGCCGGTTGGGCCTATCGGGTTGGGCAGTCGGACCTTAGGGACGTGCGTGAGGCCGATGGGTTGTTTGCGGTTGTCAACGGATGTCCGCCGGACGAAGGGGTTATGGTGGAACTGGGGATGGCTATTGCTTGGGACAAACCCGTATTTCTGTTCCGGGATGACTTCCGCAGATGCACTGACAGCGAGGTGTATCCGCTTAACCTTATGCTGTTTGCCGGTATGCCTGAAAAGGGCTGGGAAGCTTACTTGTATGGTTCCGTAGAAGAGATAACCGACCCGGACAAAGCGCTGGCGAGGTGGCTTAAGGATGCGGACTGATTCCGGTTCTCTCTTACCGCTTGCGCAGTTTCCACCAGACTGCCCCTAATACGAAAAGTAGAATCAGACATACGGTAATGATTCCACGTGTAACTCTACCTTCCTCTCTGAATCTGGTTAGGTACTTCTCTCCTTCCTCAGGATAAAAGCCGGAACCGAGAATATAGGTGTCATCGCCGAGTGTTACTTGCTTTACATATCCTACCTTGAATGAAGTTCCCTTTGCCCTGCCTACCTCGTTGATTTCGTCTCCCTCAACCAACGGATTGTCCCATAAATAGTAGACAAAGCCTCCTCCTTTCTCTGCTGTCTTGACCATTTCTTTCCCAATTTCAAACTCGTTTTCGTCTATTACGTTCATAGGATTAAAAGCGAGTGTTTTAACGAGATCCGGATCGTTGCCATTGAACACTACAAGACCTTGCTTGGTCATGGCGAAAAGGTAGATTTCATTGTGTTTCCAGGTTTCATCTCTGTTGCTTACTGTCAGCAGGTTTGTGATGTCCATATTGCCCTGCGTAGTCTCATATACGTGATTAACAAATTCAGTCGCTTTTTCCACGAAATTCTTCAAAGTGTCGGGATCTCTTACGGTGCTTGCCTTCACTTCGGGCACGTATTCTTTGAAGACTTCAAGCATGGATGGGATCACTTCCTCGTGATGAAGGCCCCCGATCAGGACGAGTTCAATCCCCAACGCGCGGACTGTGTAATTAACTGCGTAGGCTGACTTGGGCGAGGTGCTGTTGTCCGAGGGATCATCGGGGTCATCCCAGTAATAATCAACAAAACCTCCCCGCTCATTGGCTTGAGCAACCTTGATGAGTTCTTGCACTACGTCGGTTCCTCTTGCGTCCCGCCAGACGGTTATGTCGTGGCCGTGGGCTGATTCATAATATCCGTGAGCTATGGATCTGCCTTGTTTGTCAACTAGAATGAGGTAGCTGGAACCGGACCTCCAGTCCCCTCCCTCTTGCACTTCTCCCAGTATCTGCTGCCAGAGATCAAGGCTTTGTTCACGAGGAACCGGAACTTCCCAGTGCGCTTTTGCGTGCAGTACAAATTCTTGCATGGCGCTTCGGCTGTTCCCTGCTTTGCTGGCTGTCACGGTTTCTTTACTGTCGTTTGCGTGCTTGCCGTGGGCCGAGGCTGAATGCATATAGAAAAAAACGCATATAAATGTCAGTACACAAATAAAAACTGCTTTTAATGCCGAGATTTTCAAAATATTGCCTTCTAGCGTGGTCTTTGTGGTAGCTCCTGCAGATGAACTAAACAGTCATAGCAAATTTATCGGTTTTCTCTAAGGTTTTCAATTTCGAGAATATTAAGAACTCCGCGTGCAGTCAAGACTTTTTGACCGCACTCTCTGTTGAAGGCAGGGGTTTTCAAATAGATTTAAGAAGATAGCCCTTAATACAGGATTAAGGCAAAGCGGATCCACTCAGATGGCAATGTTCTCCGAAAATCCTTCCACAATCAGTGGGCTTATCCGGGTGGTTTCGATTCAGTTTCTGGCTGGGACTTGCAGTGTTTTGCTCCGGTCCCCAGGTCCAGCAGCCCGGTTATTCCGAATGCGGTATCCGCGTATGCCCTTATAACAATTTCAGCTGCAACTCTTGCGTCTTCTCCGGCGTCGTGGTGGCGAAAGCGGATTCCAAGATCGCGGGCAATATTCCCGAGATTGTAACCCCTGAGGGCGTATTTATCCGGCCAGGCGCGTCGCGCTACCTGTGCGCTGTCAATCCAGATTCCGTAACGAAGAGGTTTTCCACATTCCTCAAACGCTTTTGAGATTGCCCTGCGGTCAAAAAATGTATGGCTTACGACGATTTCTCCCAGAAGTCGCGCGATCTTGTCGCATAGCTCTTCAAACCGGGGGCAGCCGCTTACCATCTTTTGGTCTATGCCGTGTATGGCTATATTGTACGGATCAAAAAAATCATGAGGATCAATAAACTGCGTCCATACGTCTTTGCTCTCCGCCGATCTGACCACGGCGATTCCCACTTGGCATATGCTTGAGACGTTTGAATTGGCTGTCTCGACGTCAACGGCGACGAAATTCAGATCTTTACCCGCGGGGAGGTTGTTTTTTCCGTTTTGCCCACGGGGCGTTTTCGGGTTCCCGGCTTTTTTCATTTTCATAATTATGAACCATAACCTGCTTTGTTTCAGCAATGTTTTGGACGCTTGGGCCGTTTCGGGCTTTAAACTCAGATAATATTGTTTATAATCTTCGGGATTAAAAGTTTTCCTGGAGGCGCAAGGTGCCGTTATACGAATATGAATGCGACAGTTGCATGGAGAGTTACAACACGGATATAGACAATCTGGTTGCTAAGCTTACCAAGACGAACGCAAAGAAAGTTTTCAAGCAGAACCGCAATTTCTGTTACATTGAAGTCACAAACGACAAGAGCGGAAAATTTTTCTTCGAGCTGGGGGAAAGGGGCATAAGCGGCGCGAGAAGGTTTCGTTACAAGCTGGATAACGGAAAGGTGCTTTACCTTGAGCTTAAGAATTTCCGTTTCAACCATCTTGTGTACGGGGACGACGACCAGGAGGAAGTCAAATGTCCTCTTTGCGACGGTTCGGAGGAGGTGAGAAGGGTTTTTTCCACCTTCAAGGCTATATTCGACGACAAGAGCAAAAGAGCTCCAGGTCCTGGGGATGAGCTTAGATGGCATCTTGAATACAAACAGCAAAAGGATGAAGAAATAGCAAGCGACTGGGTCGGGCAGGATCACCTGGGCCAGTATTTCAACAGATAGGAGACGCAAATGCCCCTCTATGAATTTGAATGTGCCAAGTGCAGAGGCAATGTTGAGAAATCACTCAAGGCTCTTGAGAGAAAGCGGGACAAGGAGACCGTAAAAGGCCTTGTCGAGAAATATGACAACATCTACGCCATAGAAGTTATCGACCTTGAACGCGAAGAGATAGTCGCAAAGCATGGAAGGAAGGGAAAAGATTCCATATTCAGCGATTTCTATCTTAAGGACGGAGCCCTGCTTGCGCTTTTTAACATGCGAAACTACAGATTTTCCGAGCTTATATACGAAGATGGGGACGAGAAAAACGTAAAGTGCTACTGCGGGGAGAAAAAGAAAGTGGAGAAAGTCATCTCGACTTTCGCTTTTACCAGAGACCTCTCAACCAATATGCCTAAGCCCGATCTCTCTAACCTGCCGCCTTCGGTTAGAAGTAGAACTCACATAGGAGAGTACATAGAGGAGAAGGACAGGCCTAAAAAGCACAGGCCTCCCAAGGGCAAAATGTAGCAGACGCTTCCCGTGCTGTTACTTTTCCTGCGCGTACTCTTCCTTGCGCCTGCCGAACCTTCTCTCAAGTTCATCTGATATGTCCTGAGGGTCGAGGCCCGCTTCGCAGAGAAGCACCATGGAATGGAACCACAAATCGGTAAGTTCGTAGACAAGCTCGTCTTTATCCCCGTTCTTGGCGGCTATTATTGTTTCGCCGGCTTCCTCTCCGATTTTTTTAAGTATCCTGTCAATCCCGCCTTTCATAAGGCCGCTTACGTATGAGCCTTCCCTGGGGTTCTGTTTCCTGTCTTCTATTACGGAGAACACCTTTTTAAGCGAGGCTTCCTCGAACACGGGGGCAACTTTTTCTTCCATGTCCCCCGATCTGTAAAAGCATGTCGGCTCTCCGGTGTGGCAGGCTGCCCCGGTCTGCTCCACGGTTATTAGCACCGTATCGCAGTCGCAGTCAACGAAGATTTCCTTTACGTCCTGAAAATGGCCTGATTCTTCTCCCTTGTTCCAGATCTTTTTTCTTGACCTGCTCCAGAAGTGAGTCCTTCCAGTCCTGACGGTCATCTCCAGAGCTTCTTTGTTCGCATACGCGAGCATAAGCACCCGCCCGCTTGATGCGTCCTGCACTATCACGGGCAAAAGGCCTTTGTCGCTGAACTTGAGCTTTTCCAGTTCCATATTCATCAGGTTTCCGTTCCGCTGAAAGTACGTCAAGATAATAATTGTAAAGCTTCCGTTGTCAAAGAACCGCCGAAGTGTGGAAACCGCCATGTTTATGCTTCCCCCCGGCTGTCTCCCGCGTCCTGTCAGCTTTTCCTTTAATCGCTGTTGATTTTGGGTGTATAACTGTAAGACTGCTTTGGGCGGGGAGAAAATACATCTGTGTTTTTGAGAAAAAATCTCTTTCATGTCTCGGCGGTTCTGCTTTTTGTCCTTCTGCTTTTTGCTATCGGTTTTGCGCTCTACGGCAGCTCGGGAGACGTGGGTTTTGAACATGGAGTCGCAAGCGGCGACCCCCTGGATGACAGGGTTATTCTCTGGACCAGAGTCACTCCGCGGGAATCAGAGAGAAGAGTCAGGGTAGAAGTGGAAGTCGCTTCGGATGATGAGTTCAGAAGCATTGTTCACAACTCGGTTAAGAGCGCCACGGCCGCGAGTGATTACACCGTCAAGATAGACGTCAAGGGTCTTCTGGCCGGAACGGTTTACTATTACCGTTTCCGCTCGGGCAAGGCTGTATCCGCTATCGGCCGTACCAGGACCCTGCCCCGAGGTGATGTGGATTCAGTCAGGCTGGCGGTGTTTTCATGCGCGAACTATCCTGCATCTCATGGTGGTTACTTTAACGTTTACGGCCATGCGGCGAAAACTGCTGACGTCGATGCCGTAGTGCACCTCGGCGATTATATCTACGAGTACGGAAGGGCGCCTGATTCTGGAAACGACAATGCCGGGCGAACAGTCAGGGACTTTCCGGATTACAGCGATCAGGAAATCCTGACGCTTGACGACTACCGAGGTCGTTATGCGCTATACAGAACCGACCCGCAGCTTCAGGCTCTTCACGCCGCGCATCCGTTTATCACCGTCTGGGATGATCATGAGGTCGCAAACGACGCTTACGCGGGAGGTGCGCAGAACCATAATGAAGGTGAAGGCAGTTTCGATGCGCGCAAGGCGGCAGCGCTTCGGGCCTATTACGAGTGGATGCCGGTTCGCCCCGCAGAAGAGAATGATTCCGGACGGATCTACCGCAGTTTTTCTTTCGGAAACCTGGTTGAACTTTTTATGCTCGATACCCGCCTTGCCGGACGGGAAAAACAGCTTAGTTACAAAGATTATTTTGATCCTGATACCGGTTTTCATGCCCGGGGTTTTCGTGAGGATATTGGTTCTCCGAAACGAACCCTGCTCGGTCGGGATCAGCTTGTCTGGCTTAAGGGGAAGCTTGCTGATTCAACTGCCGCCTGGCAGGTTCTGGGTCAGCAGGTGCTTATGGGCAGAATGAACATTCCCGCTGAAATAATTCCCGATCTCGGTAAACGCACGCCGCGGGTCGCGGGTCTTATTGATGAGCTGACCGAGATTAAGAAGCGGATGCTGCGAGATGATCCTTCCGTGATTCAGGGTGAACGGGACCGTATAAACACGGTGCTTCCCTATAATCTTGATGCCTGGGACGGTTACCCTGCGGAACGGGAAGCGGTACTGGGTGCGGCGTACAGTGCGGATAAGAACCTTGTGGTGCTTGCCGGGGATACGCATAACGGGTGGGCGAACAACCTTGGGGATGCTGAGGGCAGACGGGTAGGGGTTGAGTTCGCCACAGCGTCTGTGTCCTCGGGAGGTCTTGAGACTTATCTTAAACTTGAACCGGCGCAGGCCGAGGAACTCGCCCGGGATCTGGAAGTGCTGGTTGACGGTCTTGTCTACTCAAACACGAAGGACCGCGGGTATATGATAGTGAGCTTTACTCAGAAGAGGGCTCAGTCGCGGTGGATATATGTGGATACCGTCAAGCGGCCGGAATTCAGGGAACTCACGTCAAGAGCAAAGACGCTCAGTGTGCTTCCGGGAAAAGAGAACCGCGAACTTGTTCGTGGCGATAATCAGGCTGGAACATTTCAGTGAAACGGAGTATCAAGTCTCGAATAAGTTGACATTACCGCGAAGAGTCGAATTATATTGGGTGTAGTATGCAAATCAATTACTGATTAAAGAAGGTAACAATCCATGGCCAGAATTACGATTGAAGACTGTTTAGAGAAAGTTGAGAACAGATTTGCTCTTTCCATCGCAGCAATGAAAAGAGCAAGCCAGATATCCAAGGGAGCTACCGTAGTGGCTTCTGAGAACGATGACAACAAACATGTTGTTTCTGCGTTAAGAGAGATAGCCGAAGGAAAGGTAAACGTCATATATCCCAAGGATAGAGATAATTACTGATTGCGCACGTAGCCCCGTGCGGTTTTAACCCGCGCACAGCGAGGTAAACATCTTTTTATGCTCTCGGTAGGCATAGACGCGGGAGGGACTTTCACCGATTTTGTTTTCTTCGACGGAAAGGGAATATCGGTAAACAAGGTTCCTTCCACTCCCCGCGACCCTTCGACAGCAGTCCTAAACGGGCTTAAGACCCATCCCGTTGAGTTCTCCCGCATATCGGAAATTATTCACGGAACCACCGTGGCCACAAACGCTCTTTTGGAACGGGAAGGGGCGAAGACCTGCCTTGTCACCACAAGGGGCTTTGAAGACGTAATCGAGATCAGGCGGCAGAACAGGGAGAAATTGTACGACCTGCTATGGAGTCCGGCTGCCCCTCTTGTACCCCCGGAACAGAGGTTTGGCGTTTCCGAAAGAACGGATTACCGGGGCGGTGTGCTTCTTTGTCCGGATGAAGCGGAGGTAGAGGAAATAAAGGAGGAGATATCTTCTCTTGGCATTGAGGCGATAGCGGTTTGTTTTCTCCATTCGTACGCAAACCCTGAGAATGAACGCAGGGTTGCGGCCACACTCGCCGAACTCGGCATCCCGATTACCCTCTCCTCGGATCTTGTCGCGGAATTCAGGGAATATGAAAGGACTTCAACTACGGTCCTTAATTCCTATCTGATTCCGAAAGTGAACAGCTATATGCGTTCGCTCTCCAGGACACTCGCAAAAAAATCTCTTTCCATCATGCAGTCAAACGGCGGAGCGATATCCGCCGAGCAGGCGGCCGAGGAGCCTGCAAAAATAGTTCTCTCCGGCCCCGCCGGGGGAGTGGTCGGGGCGTTTGAGATATGCGCGCTCTCCGGGAGGAAGAAAATTATTACCTACGACATGGGGGGAACTTCGACAGACATATCGCTTTGCGACGGCAGGATAGGTTTTACGACCGGGAACACCCTGGGCGGCGTCGCGCTCAAGGTGCCTATGATAAACATCTCGACCATAGGCGCGGGGGGCGGTTCAGTCGCTTATGTTGCCGAGGGGGGCATCCTCAAGGTCGGACCGCGAAGCGCCGGCGCCGATCCCGGCCCCGCGTGTTACGGGAAAGGCGTCTTGGCGACCGTAACAGATGCCAACATAGTTCTCGGGAGGATGGATCCCGGCTGGTTTCTCGGCGGCGGGATGAAGATATATCCCGAAAGGTCATTTGAAGCGATTCGCTCTCTTGCCCCCGGTCACCCCACGGAGGAAGTCGCCGAATCCGTAATCAGGATTTCAAATTCAAACATGGAAAAGGCCCTTCGCGTGATGTCGGTCGCCAAGGGTTACGATCCGAGAGAATTCTCGCTTGTTTCATTCGGCGGCGCGGGAGGTCTTCACGCCTGCGAACTTGCACGTTCCCTTGGCATAGGTGAAGTCGTGTTTCCCCAGAATCCCGGGGCGCTTTCCGCCTACGGGATGCTTCTTGCCGATTCCTTCAAGGACTACGGAATCACATTTTTTTCCTCGGCGGACGAAGATCATCTTAAGGAGACGGACCGAAAGTTTGAGGATCTCGAAAAGCTCGCGCGAGAGGATCTTGCAAGAGAGGATATAAGGTTCGAAAAGCATGTTGACGCGAGGTACCGAAGGCAGTCCCATGAACTCACGATTCCCTACAGCGATTCCATGGCTTGCGATTTTCACCGCGAGCATGAAAGGGTTTACGGATACAGAAAGGACTGTTCTGCTGTCGAAATAGTGACCTTAAGACTCAGGGCCTACATGCCGGAGCGAAAAATAGAGGTTCTTCCCGCTTCCAGGGTGGATGCAGAGCCGAGGTTTTCCGCAAAGGATGTTGTTTTTGAGGGCAGGAGCATAAAAGTTGCATGCTGCTGCAGGGATGAGCTCGGGCCGGGCTTTAAGTTCGAAGGCCCCTGTATAGTTCATGAGAGAACCGCCACCGCATTTATTCCTCCCGATACTGCCTGCGAAGTTGACAGTTACGGGAACATTGTAGCATCTCTCCCCCCTTGATTTTTCCTGAAGATACGATGAGCACTCGGGAAGAAATAAAAAGGATTCTTGATCCTCCGGGAACCCGGACTGATCCGGGCGGGGGGCTTGTCGTGTCAGCGGTACTTTTAATGCTCTGCGAGCGGGACGGAGATTATGGAATATGGTTTATAAGGAGGACCGAGTACAGAAAAGATGTTTTCTCGGGACACGTCGCTTTTCCGGGCGGGAAGAAAAAGCAAAGCGACACAACCCTTGCTGATACGGCACTTCGGGAAGCGGGAGAAGAACTTGGTTTCTCTGCCGCGGCGGAAGTGGAGATTCTCGGGGAAATGGATTTCGTGCGTCCCTACACCCCGCTTGTCAGGCATTACGCGGTCAAGCCTTTTGTGGGAATCATAGACGCGGAAGTGGAGTTTGTTCCCAATTACGAGGTGTCAGAATTTTTCCGTGTTCCAGTCTCTCACCTGCTTGACCCTCAAAACAGGGATACGAGGGAGAGGGAACGTGACGGAATGGTTGTGAATGACTACGTGTTTGCTTACAGCAATCACATTATATGGGGACTTACGGGGAGAATTCTCAATGAATTTTTCGGAAAAACTTCAGGTTGCTTTGCAAAGCGCTAGATTTCCTGGTGTCTCCACTAATCTCTTTATCCGTAAGTGTTTGCCCGAACCGTGGGTGAGGGAGCGACAAATTGACAGCAACCAGCCTTTTTATTACTATAGGTACTGATGAACGGTTTTAACGCCTTCAAGTATGTTGAGAACCTCAGGGAGGCCGGTGTTCCAGATAAACAGGCCGAAGCGCATCTTCGCGTTCTGCACGATATCGTTGAATCCAATCTGGCCACCAAGCGCGACATCAAGGAGCTTGAGCAGAAAATGGAGCTTGAGATCAACGAAGTCAAGCGCGACATCAAGGAGTTTGAGCAGAAAATGGAGCTTGAGATCAACGAAATCAAGCGCGACATTCAAGAACTGAAAAACGAGCTCAAGCGCGACATCAAGGAGCTTGAGCAGAAAATAGAGTTTAACATCAAAGAACTTGAGCAGAGAATGACCATAAAGCTTGGAGCTTTAATTGTGGTAACTATTGGAATTCTTGTGGCTCTCTCCAACCTCCAGATCATCTGAAACCTTCCGGCATATTGTCAACCTGCCTTTACCACGGAGTTAACCAGGCAGGGGCTGTATTCAAATCCCCCAGCACTTGAATATGTCCCGTGTTCTGCCTGGCGACGCCTTCTCGAAACTGCCTGATCACCGCACACTTTTTGCTGATTATTGCAATATCCCAAAATCAATTGTCATTGCTCGCCACGGCCTGGGTGAACAATTACCTTTATTCTGTTACCTGGGGCCAGATCAACTAACATGAAACCAGATTTACGTTAGCACCGGTTTTGTAATTCTCAATCATGTTAGTTATTTTTATATAACTAAC
The DNA here is from genome assembly GCA_965208155.1 of Thermodesulfobacteriota bacterium. Classification (GTDB taxonomy): domain Bacteria; phylum Desulfobacterota_D; class UBA1144; order Nemesobacterales; family Nemesobacteraceae; genus Nemesobacter. Next base: position 146,811 of record OZ242322.1, on the reverse strand, counting down.
ATAAAACCCCGTTTATTTTAGTTGTCCTATGGAAAAGAAAAAGCGTATTGGCAGATATGTAAGAAGTTCGGTCGTTGCCGGGGAGTATTATGACTCCTATATTCCCCGCCCTCTTCCGCCCGAACCGCCTATTCGCATGGATGAGCTTTATTCTCTGCTTGATCGGGCGAATGCGGCGCTTGGGCGTCTTGAGGGGATCTGCGCCGCGCTACCGGACACATCGCTTTTTCTTTACATGTATATACGCAAGGAAGCCGTGCTTTCATCCCAGATCGAGGGAACACGGTCTTCTTTATACGATCTGCTGTTATCTGAGAACACTCGGGCTCCCGGCATTTCGTCAGATGAGGATGTCGTTTCGGTGTCGCGTTACGTTAAGGTCATGAAGTACGGCATTGACTGTCTGAAGGAACTTCCGCTTTCCTTGCGTCTTATTCGGGAAATTCATGAAAAACTGATGCACGAAGAACGCTATAGTCATGCGCGTCCTGGTGAGTTTCGTACTTCACAGAACTGGATAGGAGGATTGAGGCCCTCAGTCGCGCGGTTTGTTCCTCCCCCGGCTGAAAATCTGATGGAATGCCTGGGGGACCTTGAGAATTTTCTTCATGACGAAACCCTAAAGCTGCCTTCGCTTGTAAAGGCCGCGCTTGTTCACGCGCAGTTTGAGACTATCCACCCTTTTCTTGACGGAAACGGGCGTGTCGGCCGCCTTCTCATAACTTTTACTCTTTACGCCTGGGGAACGATAAGAGAATCTCTTCTTTATCTCAGCCTCTATTTCAGAATTAACCGCCAGGCTTACTACGATCATCTGCAGGCTGTGAGAGAAACGGGAGACTGGGAAGCGTGGATAAGGTTTTTTCTCGAAGGCGTTATAGAGACTGCCGATCAGGCTTCTGAGACAGCAGAAACGGTTACGGATCTGTTTGAAAAAGACCGTGTCAGGATCGAAAGTTCCGGTAAATCGACTCCCGGGCTCCTCAAGGTATATGAATATCTCAGGCGTCGACCCGTCAGCACCACGACGGGCATCGTGGAGCACTGCGGAATTTCTCTTCCTACAGTGCTTCGGTCCCTTCGCCGTCTTGAGCTGCTGGGAATCGTAAGGGAAGTTACTGGCAGGGATCGGCATAAGATTTTTGTGTACGCTGAGCACCTTGATATTTTTAACAGAGATACGGAGACGATTTATTAGCAGCCAGTTTTTTACTTAGGCGGTATTTAAATCCGCAGAGTCTTCATGTACATTCCTCTTAAGATCAAAACGGTGGTGATAAAAACTCATGGCAGCGGTTAACAAGGCTATAATACTCGGCAATCTGGGAAGAGACCCGGAAGTAAGATATACGCCGGACGGAAAGGCGGTCACCAATTTCTCGGTTGCCACAACGGAAAAGTGGAGAAGCAAGGACGGCGAGACGCAGGAACACACTGAATGGCACCGCGTGGTCGCGTTCGACAGGCTTGCGGAGGTATGTGCCGAATATCTCTCCAAGGGGAGTTCGGTTTACGTGGAGGGCCACCTGAGAACCCGCTCATGGGAAGACAGGGAAGGCAACAAGAGGTATACGACCGAAATAGTAGGCAGAACCGTGCAGTTTCTCTCCACAAGAGGAGAGAGCGCAAGACAGGGCAGCCGAGCGTCTCAGGATCCCCCAGAAGATGATTACAACTATGAAGAGAACTCGGGCGACCTCACAAACGACGACGTTCCGTTCTGATTCTCTTGATTCTTGCTGATACACTAAATCTATGTCTTTGGCCGTTATAGTACTGGCGGCGGGTAAGGGAGTCCGGATGAACTCCGAGCTTCCCAAGGTGCTGCACCCCATTCTCAAAAAGCCCATGCTGCGCTATGTTCTTGACGCGGCCCGCGGGACTGAGCCCGAAAAAACAGTTCTTGTTCTGGGGCACGGTTCGGAGCTTATAAAAAAGGCGGTTTCCGATTATCCTTTGGAGACGGTTGCCCAGCACCCGCAGCTTGGAACGGGACACGCGGTTTTGTGCTGCGAGGAAGTTCTTCGTGGTTTTTCAGGGGATATTCTCATGCTGAGCGCAGACGTTCCGGCCGTGAGTCTCCTGACTCTGCGCGACCTTTTGGATTCTCACGCGAAGTGTGGGGCGGACGTGTCGTTTGTATCCACTGTGGTGGATGATCCGGGCGGATACGGAAGGGTGCTGCGGGACGCCGGGGGGAGGGTGACCCGCGTGGTGGAAGACAGGGACGCCACGGCGGAGGAGAGAAAGGAAAACGAAATAAACGCCGGGGTCTACTGCGTTAAATCATCTTTTCTCTGGGAAAGTCTAGGGGGGCTTGGCAGCGAAAACAGCCAGGGAGAGTACTATCTGCCCGGAATCATAAATATCTGTGTTGCCCGAGGGCTTAAGCTTCAGGCTTTTATCCTCGAGGATCCGAAGGAGGTGTCCGGAGTGAACAGCAGAGAACAGCTCGCGGAAGCGGAGCGGAACATGAGGCGCTCGATAAACCGCCGTCACATGGAAAACGGGGTTACGATACTTGACCCCGAGACCACCTATATATCCGATCAGGTTGCCATAGGAAAGGATACAACAGTGTATCCGAACACATATATTTACGGCGAAACCGCAATCGGCAGCGGGTGCCGGGTAGGCCCCTCTGCCTACATTGAGAATTCACGGATAGGCAATGACGTCGAGATAAGGTTCTCCTCGTACCTTACGGGGTGTGAGGTGGAAGACGGTGTCGTGATGGGGCCATTCTGCCATCTGCGCCCCGAAGCCATGATAGAGAAGGGAGCGAAAATCGGCAATTTTGTCGAGATAAAGAAATCGCGAATAGGGATCGGTTCCAAGGTCCCCCATCTCTCATACGTGGGAGACGCGGATATAGGAGAGGGGGTGAATATCGGCGCCGGAACCATCACCTGCAACTACGACGGGGTAAACAAGCACAGAACCGAGGTCGGAGACCGCGCTTTCATAGGGAGCGACACCATGCTTGTCGCGCCGGTCAGCGTGGGAGAAGAGGCAATTACAGCCGCGGGTTCCACAATAACAAAAGATGTTTCCCCGGGCGCGTTGGCGATAGAGCGCGCGGGGCAGAAAGAGATAGCGGGATGGGCGGAGAGGAAAAAGACAAAGAAGGGGAAATCCTGAGATGTGCGGAATAGTCGGCTACGTAGGAAGTTCCGGGAGAACAAAAACTGTTCTCTGCGAGAGTCTCAAAAGACTTGAATACAGGGGATACGATTCTTCGGGGATATGCTTTGTTGAGGACGGTCGCTCAAGGGTCATAAAAAGCGAGGGGAAGCTTGAGAACCTTCTACTTAAGCTTGCTGACTGCGACGTTACTTCTTCTCTGGGAATAGCTCACACAAGGTGGGCCACTCATGGCGACCCTTCGGAGCGGAACGCGCACCCCCAGGTGTCAGGCCCGGTAAGCGTTGTGCATAATGGCATTGTGGAGAACTACCAGGAGCTCAGGGATGAGCTCTGCGGTTGCGGTTACGAATTTGCCTCGGATACCGACACCGAAGTGATTTCTCATCTGATCCGTGATTTTACGGAGAAAGGAAACTCGCTTCTTGAGTCGGCAAGAAAGGCGTTTCGGAAAATAGAAGGCTCTTACGCAGTGGCCGTCATGTCGGATACGGAACCCGGCAGGATAGTGGTTACCAGGCGTTTTTCTCCTCTCATAATAGCGCAGAGCGGAGATGAATGTTTCGTGGCCTCGGACATCCCCGCGATTCTGCCCTACGCAAAAGAGTTTGTTTTTCTTGAGGATAACGATTTCGCGGTTCTTGACGAAAACGGCATATCCGTAACTGACTCAGAAGGCCAGATGGTTAAAAGGGCGGCGACGGTTGTTGACTGGGATTTTTCCGCGGCTGAAAAATCGGGCTATCGCCACTACATGCTGAAGGAGATATTCGAGCAGCCCCGCGCCATTTTCGATACGCTTCGGGGAAGGTTCACGGCGGATATGAAGCAGGTGGTTCTCGAGGATGTGGACCCTTCGCTTCTTCAGAGGGCGCAGAGGATTATTATTGCAGCCTGCGGCACCTCCTACCACGCCTCGCTTATAGGAAAGTACATGATAGAGGAAATAGCCGGAGTTAACACCCAGGTGGAGCTTGCCTCTGAGTTTCGCTACAGAAACCCGGTTGTGGGTCCCGACGCGCTTTTTATCGCGGTTTCCCAGTCAGGCGAGACCGCGGATACCTCAGAGGCCCTTGAGAAGGCAAAGAATCTGGGCATGAAGACCCTCGGCATAACGAACGTTACGCTGAGCAAGATATCAAGAGAGTCTGACTGCGTCATAAACACAAAGGCTGGCCCGGAGATCGGAGTTGCCTCGACAAAATCATTTACGGCGCAGGTTATGGCCTTTTATCTTCTCTCCATATATATCGCTCTTGCAAGGAAGGTTATTGATTCTCACAGGGCGGGTCTGCTCGTAGCGGATGCCCTGGCGGTTTCGAAGCTTCAGCAGAGAGTTCTTGAGCTTGATTCTGAGATCAAGGATCTTTCAAGAGATTTTCACGGTTACAGGAATTTTGTTTATCTGGGCAGGGGGATCAACTACCCCGTGGCTCTTGAGGGTGCGCTTAAGCTCAAGGAAGTCTCCTACATTCATGCCGAGGGGTATGCAGCCGGGGAGATGAAGCACGGACCCATAGCCCTTATAGACAGGAACATGCCGGTTGTTTTCATCGCGCCTGAGGAGGATGTGTATTACAAAAAGATTCTCGGGAATTTCCAGGAGGTAAAGGCCAGGGGAGGGCGGATTATCTTCATAACGTCAGATGAGACTCTGCGGCTTCCCGATGAGAGGGACAGAAAGATAGTAATCCCGAAAAGCCCTTACCTTGTAAGCCCCATGATATCTGTTATTCCAGCGCAGTTCCTCGCTTACCACGTCGCCAACCTTCTTGGAACGGATGTTGATCAGCCGAGAAATCTGGCCAAGGTTGTTACGGTGGAGTAGCATGAAACTGGAGGGTATAATACTTGGTTGGTCCGAAGCGCTCTTGGGGGCACAATCAGGACCTGAATTTTTAAACAGGCCGCGGGACGGATATATAGAAGTGCATTGTCGCAGACTAATTTCAGTCTGTGGAATTATTGGAGGAGATATCCAATGAGGAATTTTGGCAACAGCTTTACGGCAGTATTGGTTCTTATGTTGATACTGATCGGTTTTTCTTTTTCTGTTTCGTCTTATGCACATGAGACCCAGACAACGGCAATGGAGGCGGCCGAGGAAAATGATGAGGCTACAATGAAGAGTTTTGTGCTGCACGCAAAACATCATATGGATATTGCTGCCGCAGAAGGCGCGGGTGAGACTTCGGTGCTGTTGAGGCAGATGAGGGATGAAGGAGGGGACTGGATAGACGGGTCTGTCTACCTTATTGTAATGCGCCAAGACGGTTTCATCTGGAATCATGGAAAGGACACAAAGTCTTTTCATGGAGCTTCGCTGGGCCGCCATCCGGTTGTAGCAGGAATGCTCGGCAAACTTCGCAGACAAAGTGTTGATGCGGATCCGGTCTGCACCCAGTACACTCACCCGGATGGATCTTCAAAGTGGAGTTGTGCTGTTTTAATAAAACCTCTGCTCGCCGGGGGAGTGCCCAATGTCCTGATCGCGGGTCTTGACCACGATAGTCAGCATGTAGTTAAACGCGAGTGTCCGGAAGTTGAGCCTGCGGTAACAGCCGATGATGTAATCGCAAGCCAGTATGTAAGTGCGGAGCGCGCCAGAGAAGTCCAGAAGGGTTTTGTAAAAGCGGCGATTGACAGGGTTGGAGATTTGCTGACCCAGAACCCGCCGACAGGAGAACTGCCACTGCCGCAATATGTAATTAACCAGATGGCATGTTTCGGCGAAAGCACGTGGAACTCAGGACCTGTATACGTCTTTGTCATGATCAAACCGCCCCAAGGAGCCCCCACGGTGATTTTTAACGGGAACAATCCGGAGTTAACCGGCAATTCTTTTGAGAATGTTCTTGACGAAGATGGAGTTGACATCGGACGGGAAATCCTTGAAGTTGCGGGAGAAGACGGAGCGGGAGACTTTGTTGAATACAAGTGGGACAATCCTCTTATAGAAGAGGACGATGTTCAGGTGCCTGGTATGTCTCCCGGCAGATCGCCGAAGATCAGTTATGTTGAAGCGGTAGAATTCACTCAGCTTCCGAACCTTCTGATTTTCGGTTCCGGTATTTACGGCACTCTTGAAGAAAATAATACAAGTGGTAACGACGGATGTGCGATTGCTGGGTCTGGCGGCAACTCTCGAAGTGCTGTATTCAATCTGTTTTTGATAATATTTTCAATGTGTTGTTTGTCTCTTTGGAAAGGCAGGTCGAAAAAAGCGGAGCGAATTTAATTGGTGGGTTTTCCAGTAATATCGGAAACTGCGCATAAAGTTAAGAGGCTTTACTCAGCATTAAAAGGAAAGCGCTTTTACGACTCGGCAACTGAGAAGTGTCCATGAAACTCCGCCAACCGGTGTTGTGGTTGCGCCTGGCACATGTGGCACATTGAAAGCAGCATGCTTAAAAAAGAATTTTCGGCTGTGAACAACACAAACAGCCTTTCTTCTATATAATACAAGCTTCCGCCGACGATGTTCTTCGGGTTTTCTTAGTCGGGTGAGTTTAAAGGTTCCTGACATAGCAGTTTACAATATCCAAAATCTGATATATGTTTGTAAACTGCAAGTGCTGAGGTCAGCTTTGATGATAGGACGAAGACTTAAGATTGCCCGTGCCGCATCCGGATTATCTCTCAGGAGATTGGCAAACAGAATTGAAAACCTGGTTACGGCCCAGGCTATCGGGAAATATGAGCGTGACGAATCGATGCCGAGCTCAGGTGTTCTGATCGCGCTTGCTAATGCTCTGGATGTATCGGTGGACTACCTGGTCGGTGATCAGGAGATGGTGCTTGAGGCGGTCGAATTCAGGAAAAAGAAGATTACAAGCAGGCGAGAGCAATCCCGCGTCGAAGCCAGGGTTCTGCATCTTCTGGAGCGGTATCTGGTGGTTGAGGAGTTGCTCAGTCTTAGCAGTGTTGAGTGGAACAGGCCGCGGGAAGCTCCCTATCCTCTTGTTCAGGACATCTCAGAGGCTGACCGCGCGGCCTGCAGTCTGCGTGAGTGTTGGGGGTTAGGAACTGATCCGATTCCGAATCTGGTCGAGCTTCTTGAGAAACAGGGAATCAAGATTCTCTCTCTTGCTTTAACGAATATATCCGGTCTGACGGCACGCGTTAGTTGTGCCCACAGAAAAGCAGTTCCTGTTATTGTTGTTAACCGTGAGGACTGGGGAGAAAGGCAACGCTTCACGCTGGCCCATGAACTGGGTCATATGGTCATGGATGAGTCTTCCAAGGTTGACAGCGAGAAGGCCGCGCATCGCTTTGCCGGAGCCTTTCTTATGCCTGCCGAAGCTCTCTGGGGTGAGATAGGAAAGCGTCGTACATTTATCGGCGGTCGAGAACTGTTTTATCTGAAGCAACTCTTTGGTACCAGCGTTCAGGCAATTACCTATCGCTGCAAGGATCTCGGCATATTCAGTGAGTCTCTGTTCCAGAGCCTCTTCCATGAGTTTGGCCGCCTGGGATGGCGTACGCCGCCCTGCAAAGAGCCCTGCGCCCTTCCAGGTGAGGAGCCAACGCGCTTCAGACGCCTCACGTTCCGCGCGCTTGCCGAAGAGGTGATTTCCGAGTCGAAGGCCGCGGAATTGCTTGGTCTCCCGGTGCGTGAATTAAACTGGAGCATGGAAGAGGTTGCTTCGACTTTCAAACCTGAAGCGCCGAAGCATTGATCGGATGAGAGTTTTGGTGTCGGATACCTCCGTCTTGGTTGATCTTGAGCTCGGCTTGTTTCTGGATGCCTGTTTTCAGCTTCCTTTCAAGTTCGCTGTACCCGATCTGCTCTATGAGCAGGAATTGAAGGGTTATGGAGGGGATGAATTGATAAGTCTTGGCCTTATTGTTGAAGACCTGGATAGTGATGACGTCATGGGTGCTCTTGAGTACAGGCGCAGGGCTCCTGCTTTGTCTCTGCCGGACAGTTTTGCCCTTGCTCTTGCTAAATCACATGAATGGACACTTCTCACCGCCGACAGTGTACTTCGCCAGCTTGCGATCAAAGAGGCAATTGAGTGTCATGGAGTGCTTTGGGTGCTGGATGAGATCCACTCTGTCGGAACAGCAACCGCAAAGGAACTGTATAGCGGTCTTACAACTATTTCCCAGCATCCACGTTGCCGCCTCCCGAAAGTGGAAATAGATCGTCGCCTTACGCTCTATACCGAAGAGTTTCTCAGGAGGACCTGACATGTATCATTGTCTCCCACGCAATTGAGACTGTAAAAGTATTATCATGATTGACGCTCATTTCAAAAGATTGGCCTAAGAATCAGACCAGAGAGGGCAATCACAGAGTTTTTCTCCCTTGGAGTCTGTATTCTCCACCTTGGGCCGGAAAATTGTTCAGGAGTCTTTTTTGGAGCAATTATTTACATTATTTCAGTTACTTAGGTATTGATTAGACCCCCTTTCCATGGTACAATACCCACATCAACATCTTTTGGAAGAGGGGACAAATGACCAGTCGTAAATACCAAAGCAGAGAAAATCGTTTACAGCAGATGCTGCTACCCAACAAAATAGATGACTACATAGGAGAGAATCACCCCGTACGCGCTATCGACGCTTATGTGGAAGGGGCTGATATGAGGGCGCTTGAGTTCAAGCACACAGAGCATGGCAGAACTTCTGCGGGGCAGCCTCCATATAATCCCGTGGTGCTGGCCAAGATGTATCTTTATGGATACATAAACTCAATATGCAGCAGCCGCAAGCTCAGCAAGGAGTGTTTGCGTAATATGGAGATGATCTGGCTTACCCAGGATAGCCGTCCCTCACACGCTACTATAGCATCTTTCCGAAGGGAGAACTCCGAGGCGCTGAAGAAGATGAACAGAGACTTTGTGAAACTGTGCAGGGAGCTTGATCTTTTCGGGGCACAGCAAGTAGCGGTGGACGGTACGTTTATCAAGGCAGATGCGAACAAGACGACAATCCGCACGAAGAAGTTTTTGGACAAAGAGCTTGAGGAGATAGAGAAGAAGGTGGAGGAGTACCAGCAAGCTGTTGAACTTGCGGATTCGTGTGAGGGGGAGCAGAGCAGTACAGAGGACGAGGAGTTAGCCGCGAAGCTTGAGAAGATAAAGGAGAAGCAGGCAGAGGCGCAGGAGATGGCGCGGGAGCTTAAGCGTAGCGGGGATACTCAGATATCCACTGTGGACAAAGATGCGAGATTGATGACAAAACGGGGTAAAACGGTTGCGGGTTATAACGCGCAGATAACGGTGGACTCAAAGAACAAGCTTGTGGTAGGGCAGGAGCTTGTTCAGGACGGCAACGATATGAAGCAGCTTGTCCCCATGGTTGACATTGCGAAAGAAGCTCTTGAGACCGAAGAGCTTGAGGTGCTGGCCGACGCGGGTTACTGCAACGGCACTCATCTTAAGGAATGCGAGGAGAGCGGAGTTGCGGCGTATGTGCCCGTAATAGACAGGGGCGGTAAATCGAAGAAAAAGGATCGTATAGGGAAAGACAGATTCACGTATGATTCGGACAGTGACAGTTACAGGTGTCCTGAGGGAAAGGAGCTTCGTGCCAGGGGCAAGGTGAAACAGAACGGAAAGAATTATGTTCGATACAGGAGTTTGAAAGCAGATTGTGATGATTGTCCGTTGCGTGAGATGTGTCTTAGGGAGAAGGCAAGAACGAGGGAAGTACTGAGATGGGAGCATGAAGAAGTGATGGAGCGTCATGTTGAGAAGATGAAGGGTGCGAGGGAGAAGATGAGAAAACGGGGTTCTTTGGTCGAGCATCCGTTCGGCACAATAAAGAGCAGGAGTGGAGCTTACGGGTTTTTGGTGCGAGGGCTTGAGAAGTGTCGGGGGGAATTCAGTTTGATGGTGCTTGGATACAACTTCACTCGTGTGCTGAAGATAGTAGGAGTGGAGGGTTTTATTAAGCATTGCGCCCGAAGGACGGTGAAATGCGGGGGAACGGGGTAGGAATGGGGGAAAAGCAGCGTAAATCCGGTGTTTTGGGGAAGAATCCGAAGATTTTTTGAGTAGAAGGGGTTAAACAAGATTATGTAGGACAAGAACTGATTTCACTGGACTTGTCCGCAGAGATTCCAGATTATTCTTTTACAGCCTCAATTGGTTACTGGTAACAAACAAGGTCTAGGTGGAATTCCGAAACGGAACACAATTCCCCTACATATCACAGATAGGGATGTTGACGATGTAAGGTAAAATAGAAATTCTATTCGGAATCTCTCCTGAGGGAGAATACCGTTTATAACAGTGAGTTAAGAGGAAAGTGAGTGACTATAAGTTCGATTTGGAAAATTCTACAAGTCATTGATACAATCCTTGCATCTGTAAAGCCTGTAAGGAGGGTGATTAGAGGAAACGCCAAGAAGGTTGTTCTCAGGCCTAAAAGCCCTATACTTGGAAGTGAGGAAAATGGAAATTGGGTTTTCAGATGGGGAGGGAAAGAATACAACACCGGGGAGAGCACATTGATTCATAAAATAGGAATAGAGGGCATACACAATTATTTCGGAAAGAGTCTTTATCGAACAAACAAAAAGAAGAGATTTTTCGTAGTCCAACAAAATTATTTTTTCGGTGAATACTCGAAGACAGAGATTCAGATGTGGTTAGATGCAAACAGAGCTCCAAAGGAAGCATACGAAAAGGCTGGAATCAAGCTGGAGAATGTCTGAAGCTCATAAAATCCAAGTGGCGAATTCTAAAGACTGCAGGAATTTTAGATCTCTTCAGAAGCCATGCGTTAAGGTCAAGAATTTTCAGCTATGAACAACATGGACAGCCTTTCTTCTCTTATATGGTCTTCCGCCGATGACGTTCTCCGAGGTCTTTTCAAACCCAGCGAGTACGGTCGGGTTATTCTTCCGTTTGTTGTCATGAGGCGTCTTGACTGTGTTCTGGAACCAAAAAAAGACGAAGTTTACAGACTCTACGAATCTTATAAGGACAAACTGTCCGATCCGTCTCCCGTCATACGCAAAGAAGTCGGACTACCGTTTTTTAACTACTCCAAATATGACCTGACTCGAATTAAAAGCGATCCGAACAATGTGCTGATCAATTTTAACAACTACATTCAGGGATATTCCGCAAACGTTCTCGATATCATAGAAAACTTTTCTATTCGTCCTCTGATTGAGAAACTTCACAAAAACAACCGTCTTTACCTTCTTATAGACAAGTTCACCGAGTTTGATCTTCACCCCCAGGCTATTGACAACCACCAGATGGGCTCGGTTTATGAAGAACTGCTGCGCAGATTCTCTGAGATGTCCAACGAGGAAAGCGGCGATCACTTCACTCCCAGAGACGTGGTAAAACTCTTGGTGTCATTTGTGTTCGGGGGCAACAGGGAAGATCTTCAGGGTGAGGGGAAAATCCGCTCGGTTTTTGATCCTTGCTGCGGTACCGGGGGCATGCTGACTATCGGCAAGCAGTGGGTTCACGAAAATATAAATCCTGACCTGAAAATCGATCTGTACGGACAGGAACTAAATGATGTGACCTATTCAATCTGCAAATCAGATTTTCTGATGATGAATGATAATCCTGACAATATCCACGGTCCGTGCTCATCTATTTCGGATGATCGTTTCCAGGGTCGCAGATTTGACTACATGATTACCAATCCGCCTTTCGGTGTGAGCTGGAAAAGCGAAAGAAGTTTTGTCGAGGAAGAAAAGAAAGATCCTAACGGCAGGTTCTTTGTTGGAACCCCTAGAGTTTCAGATGGGTCTTTGTTGTTTCTTCAGCACTTGATCCACAAGATGAATCCTGAGGGGTCTCGCATAGGAATTGTTTTTAATGGATCGCCTCTGTTTACAGGGGATGCCGGAAGCGGTGAATCCGATATACGCAAGTGGATCATCGAAAACGACTGGCTTGAATGCATAGTTTCTCTTCCTGACCGGATGTTTTTCAATACAGGGATCAGTACTTACATCTGGATTGTCACCAATAAGAAATCTGAAGCTCGTAAAGGAAAAGTTCAGCTTATCGATGGAACATCATTTTTTACTGCAATGAAAAAGAATCTTGGGAACAAAAACAAATACTTATTGGATGATCAAATCCAGTACTTATTTGATATTTATCAAGCAAATGATGAGGGAGATTTTTGTAAGATATTTTCCAATGAATTTTTTGGATATACCAAGGTCACCGTTGAACAGCCATTGGTTGAGAATGGCAATATCAAGATTGACAAAAAAGGTGGTCCAAAACCGGATTCTAAAAAACGGGACAGTGAACGGGTGCCTTTAACTCAGAAGGTGGATGAATATTTCCGAACAGAAGTTCAACCTCATCTCCCAGATTCTTGGATAGACAGATCGAAAGATAAGATTGGTTATGAGATCAATTTTACTAAGTATTTTTATAAATTCACTCTGTTGAGATCACTCGGAGAAATCACTCAAGATCTGAAATATCTTGATGATGAAATTAGGGAATTATCTATGGAGATAATCAGTGAATAGATATCCTGAATACAAAGACAGCGGGGTTGAGTGGATTGGGAAGATTCCGAGTCATTGGTCCATCGGAAAGATTTATCAGTATGGGAGTCTAGCAAATGGTTCCACACCTTCACGGAGAGAGCCTAGTTATTGGGAGAATGGAACTATACCTTGGATGAATTCTGGAGAAATAAACAAACGAATTATTAAAAACATTGATGGAAGAATTACCGAAAAAGGACAGAAGAATTCTAGTACACCCTTCCTTGATGTTGGAACCGTTATGGTGGCTCTTAATGGGCAGGGAAAGACCAAGGGAACTGTAGGGATTTTGCAGACAAAGACAACATGTAATCAGTCCTTGTGTGGTATCTCTTTCAAAGATTCGATTGATCCAAAGTACCAGTTTTACTATTTGGAGTCACAGTATAAACCATTAAGAGGATTGGTTGGAGATAATAAAAGGGAAGGAATATCAGTTTCATTCTTAAGTCGATATTCTGTCTTGGTTCCACTGCTCCAAGAACAAGCCTTCATTTCCCGATACCTCGACAAGCAAACCTCACAAATTGATTCCCTGATTGAGAAAATCTCCCGAAAAATAGAACTCTTAAAAGAACAGAGAACCTCTTTGATCAATCAGTGCGTGACGAAAGGTTTAGACCTTGATGTCGAGATGAAAGACAGCGGGATTGAGTGGATGGGGGAGATTCCGAGCCATTGGACGGTAATTTCAATGAAGTATATTGCGACGATTTTCTCTGGTTCAACTCCCAAGTCTAGAGTTGAAAAATACTGGAATGGATCAATCAATTGGTATACACCTTCTGATTTAGAATTAATACCGATAAAATATCTTAATCAATCAACAAGAAAAATTACCGAATTGGGATTAAAAAGTTGTGGATGCAATTTGGTTAAGCCAGATTCACTTGTTCTCTCCACTAGAGCTCCTGTTGGGAAAGTTGGTATTTCCAAAGTAGATTTTGCGACCAATCAAGGATGCAAGTCTCTTTGTGTTCGTGAGAATCTGGACGTAAATTTTCTATATTACTACCTTCTTGTAAATACGGATGCTCTCAACTCTGTTTCTAATGGAACTACATTTTTAGAATTATCTGCTGACAGTCTTTCCAATTTTCCAGTTGTACTTCCGTCTCTTAATGAACAAACCACAATTTCTTGCTATCTTGACAGGAACATTTCACAGATCAACTCTCTCATTGAAAAAGAAACCAGGCGTATTGAACTCCTGAAAGAATATCGCCAGTCCCTGATCTCAAATGTTGTTACCGGCAAAGTAAGAATCGCAGAAGAAATGATATGAACGGACTGAAACCCACAGAGCAGAAGTTTGAAGAGCACATTGAGAAGCATCTAAACTCAATCGGTTACGAGTCTCGCCACTTCTCAGAATACAATCGCTCTCTTTGTCTCATCCGTGATGATCTGATTGAATTCATAAAGACCACGCAGCCGGATAATTGGAGCGAGCTTGAAAAAATCTATGGAATTGACACTGAGAACAATATCCTCTCGCGTATTTCATCTGAAATCTCAAAAAGAGGAATCATTGATGTTCTAAGAAACCAGGTTGTCGATAGAGGTGTCTACTTCTCTCTCTGCTTCTTTAAGCCGAAAAGTGGACTCAATCCCGACCACCTCAAGTTTTATAACCTGAACAGGTTCACGGTTATAAGGCAACTTCATTATTCAAACCATAACGAAAACTCAATTGACATGGTCCTTTTCCTAAACGGTCTTCCACTAATAACAATGGAGCTTAAAAACCAGCTTACGGGACAGAATATCATTCACTCACAGAACCAGTACAAAAACGATAGAGAGCCGAAGAAGGAACCGTTGCTTCGGTTCAAGCGTTGTATCGTTCATTTCTGTGTGGATAACAACGCTGTATTGATGACTACCAGGCTTGAAGGTAAAAATACCAGCTTCCTTCCCTACAATCGGGATCTTGAGAATCCGCAGGTAGAGAGCGGATACAGAACAAAGTACCTCTGGGAAGACATACTGACACCCGACTCGATTCTCGACATTCTTGAGAACTTCGTTCATGTGTCGGAAGGGAAAAGTTATTTCTTCAACGAAAAAAAACAAAAAGTTGATACAAAGACATCGCAGTTTCTCGTCTTTCCCCGCTACCACCAGCTTGATCTCATAAGAAAATTCCGTCGCCAGATAAAAGAGGACGGAACCGGTCACAACTACCTTGTTCAGCACACCACGGGTTCCGGCAAGTCATACTCTATCGGCTGGCTTGCCCACACCCTTACATCTCTTTACCGCTCTGAGGATGATAAAAAACGGCTGTTCGATACCGTGGTCATAGTGACCGACAGGAAGGTTCTTGACGATCAGCTGAGAAACACCGTCCGGTCACTTGAGCAGACCGCGGGAGTCGTGGGCGGTGCCGACAAGGATTCGGGGCAGTTGAAGGCGTTTTTAGAACAGGGAAAAGACATAGTCATCTCCACGATCCAGAAGTTTCCGTTTATCTCGGAGACTATCTCCTCGCTGGGTCACAGAACCTTCGCCGTAATAATTGACGAGGTTCACTCAAGCCAGAGCGGCGAACTTTCAAAGGAACTCAAGAAAGCTCTTGCGAAAACAGACGATGACGATGAGTTTGACTACGAGGAGATGATAAGACAGGAGATAAAAAACCGCGGAAGGCAGAAACACATATCCTTTTTCGGATTCACGGGAACCCCCAAGGACAAGACGCTTGAACTTTTCGGAACCAGAACCGGAGATGAAAAGTTCATGCCGTTTCACATTTACTCGATGTACCAGTCAATCAACGAGGGTTTCACCCTTGATGTTCTCTGCAATTACACGACCTACAGGCGGTATTTCAAAATAAAACAGACTAAGGATAACGAGATAGAGATTCCCGTATCCGAGGGCAAAAAAGAACTTGTAAAATACGTTGATTCCCACGAGCAGACAATCCGCTACAAAGTGAACATCATGCTTGATCACTGGATCAAGAAGGGATCGAAGCAGATCCAGGGCCGGGCAAGAGGGATGATCGTCACCAGGTCTCGGGCGCACTGCGTGCTTTACTTCAGGGAAGTAAACGCGCAGCTTGAGAAGCGGGGAATCTTCTACAGGTCCCTTGTCGCATTCTCGGGTGAAGTGACCGTTGAGGGTGAAAAATACACAGAAGACGGACTTAACAAGACTGTGGGTCACCGTGGCGACATTCCGCTTGGATTGAAGGACCCGGGATTCCGCCTTCTTGTCGTCGCGAACAAGTTTCAGACCGGGTTTGACGAACCACTTGTCCAGTCAATGTATGTCGACAAGATTCTCGGAGGGGTACAGTGCGTACAAACCCTCTCAAGACTTAACAGGATCGCTTCGGGCAAAACAGAGACCTTCGTGCTTGACTTTGTTAACACCCCCGAGGATATACGCAACTCCTTCCAGACATTCTATCAGTCAACGATGCTTGAAGGCGAGACCGACCCCAACCGTCTTTACGATACACAAAGAGAAATCTACGATTTCCATCTGTATACACATGAAGACGTAAATCGTTTCTGCGAGGTGTTTTATAACCCAAACCGTGATGAAGGAGATTTGCACCCAATTCTTGACAGGGTGGTTGATCAGTTCAGAAGGATTGAGGATGTGGAGACCAGAGAAGATTTTCGTTCAAGGGTTCAGTCATTTATCAGGATGTACGGATATCTCTCCCAGATAATAAACTTCTCCGACATTGAGCTTGAAAAGTCGTTTGTCTTTTTCAAGTACCTGAACAAAAAACTCCCGAAACGCGAATCGCAACGGTTCGATATAAGCGATACCGTGGATCTTGACTCGCTCAGAATACAGAAAACCCATGAGCGTATCGGAGAGCTTGAGAAAGTAAATGCACCCCTCACCCCTCCCGAGTTTGAAGGAGGCGCCCCGCCCGAACCGGAACTTGACCTGCTCTCAGAAATCATAACCCAGGTGAACAGTCTTCATGGCGGTAATCTTACGGAGGAAGACAGACTTGATATCTCTCGGATAAACAAGCGGTTAAACGACGATACGGAGGTGGCAAAGTACATGAATGATGATAACAGCGAAGAGAACAAGAGAAACTTCTTCGCAAAACAGTTTAATGACATGCTGCTTGGCTATGTAAATGAGAGGTTTGATTTCTACAAGAAAATAGAAGAAAACCAGTCAATCAAGGACCTGATATGCCAGATACTTTATGCGGGCTATCAGCAGAACAGACCATCTATGGTGCTGGGGGATTCCAAATGAAAGTACTTGTCGTAGGAGGCGGGGGGAGGGAGCATGCCCTCTGCTGGAAAATAAGCCGGAGCCCTCTGGTGGAGAGTGTTTACTGCGCTCCCGGAAACGCGGGAATAAGCCGTCACGCCGAATGTGTTGATATAGGGGTGACGGATTTTGATTCGCTCGCGCGGTTTGTGAAAAAAGAGTCTGTTGATCTTACAGTAGTTGGTCCCGAGCAGCCTCTTTGCGAAGGGATAACAGACTTTTTTGAAAAAGAGAATCTTTTCGTTTTTGGTCCCTCAAAGGCCGCGGCGGAGCTTGAAGGAAGCAAGATTTTCTCAAAAAACCTGATGAAAAAATACGGAATTCCGACCGGCGAATATTTCGTTTTCTCCGACATGGGGCAGGCGCTTGCGAAGACAGCGGAGATGGAGACTCTCTTTGTGGTAAAAGCCGACGGCCTTGCGGCCGGCAAGGGGGTTATCATATGCCACTCGCGCGAAGAAGGAGAGGACGCGGTTCGCTCAATGATGGAGCGCGGAGCGTTCGGCCAAGCGGGAACTAAAGTGGTGATAGAAGAATTCCTTACAGGCGAGGAAACCTCTTTTTTCGCTTTTACAGATGGTGAGAACATACTTCCGCTTGAGTCCTCCCAGGATCACAAGCCCATATTTGACGGAGACAGGGGGCCGAACACGGGGGGTATGGGCGCTTATGCTCCCGCCCCGCTCGTAACAGATGATCTGAGACGGAGAATAATCGACGAGGTCATGATTCCGACCGTGCGGGCCATGAAATCAGAAGGCAGGACCTACAGGGGTATTCTCTACGCCGGACTTATGATAGAGGATGACAGTTTCAAGGTACTTGAATTTAACTGTCGCTTCGGCGACCCCGAAGCCCAGCCGCTTCTTATGAAAATGGAATCGGATATCGTTCCTGTTCTTTATTCAATAGCCAGGGGTGAGATGAATACTGATTCTCTGCAATGGAAAGACGGCTTCTGCGTCTGCGTGGTTATGGCTTCAGATGGCTATCCCGGAAGTTACGACAAGGGGGTTGAGCTTACAAAAGTCAGGGACTTCGAGGATACCGCGGAAACAGTCGTTTTTCACGCGGGAACCGCTTTTTCCGGGGACAGACTTGTTACAAGCGGCGGAAGAGTTCTCGGAATTACATCCTTTGGCGCCACTATAGAGGAATCGATAAGCAAGGCGTACAGGGTTGTTGACTCTCTCTCCGAGCAATGCCTGATTTGCCGGACCGATATAGGAAAAAAAGCACTTTCGCGGTTCGGCAGTTGATATCGCGGCTTGTAAATCCGGTCTCTGTTAAGTTCCGTCCACGCGTTGTCTGACTTTTCTCAATAGGGCGGCGCGCGGACATCCAAATGTTACTTTCTGCGGAGCCTTGCCAGCGAAACTGTGAGAACCATGGAAAAAATTATCAGGAACATGTTGAAAACAATGCTTCCGGGTTCACTGCCCGTCCCCGCAATTGCGCATCCGTCGTCATCATCTTTCGGGTAAATGCCCGAACCGAAGATGTAAACAACTTGCGGTCGTTGAGGGAAAATCTTTCCCTCAACGTAGCTTATTTTGGGAGACGTGCCTGGAGACCTGCCGGACTCGTTAACTTCGTCTCCATCTACAGACGGATCGTCCCATTTGTATTCAACAAAGTCCGCAGCTCCATTCTCTCCCGCGGCAGCAATAATCTCCTTGCCTATATCAACCCCGTCTTCGTCAAAAACATCCACAAACGGAGTGCCTGTAAGCTCTTGATTGAGACCGTTTAGAACCACAGTGGTATCTGCGGTCATGACAAACAGATATATGGGACCGTCTTTCCAATGTCCCGGTTTTGAAAAGCACTGTACTATTTTGAAGGCTTCCATCGGTGAGTCGCCCTTCACCTGAAGTTCTAGAACGTCGCCGAACCTGATGATCGCTCCCTCTACAAAATCCTCAAGGCTTTCCCTGGTCTGTCTTTCCTTCACTTCCATCGCGGTTACCGCGGGTTCGTAGTCAGTGCAATCAAGACGTACTATGTCCTGGTCTTTCTCGTCGTGATCAAAGCCGCCGATCAGGATGTTCATCTGTGGTCTTCCCCCGAGCATACCCGTATACCCAACAGCGCAGGCCTGCCTTGAAACACCGTTGTATGTATACTGTTCACAGACAGCTTCACCCTCGGCGCTTTCTGCCAGTTTCGTCTTCAGCTTCATTACAGTATCGAGGCTTCCAAGAGACTCGCCGAACAGGGTTTCTGTATAGAGCCCATGGTTAATCACGCTGTATGTGCTCGCCAGCATGATCAGGTATACCGAACCATGATTCCATGTTCCTTGACCTCTTGTCTCCCTGTAGAATTCGGCTCTTGCTGCGAGGTTGTCTGAAGGAATACCCTCAAAATGGTGCTTTGCGTGCAGCACAAAATTTTTGATAGTCTCCAGATTATCTTTGTCTTCGGCTGCCTGTTCGGCTGTTGTTGCAGGGATATTGCCGTGGTTTTCACCGTGAGCCGAAGCCGTAACTGTGTAGAAAAAAGTTGTTACCGCCAGTGTTGCGGCAAAGGGAATCAAGAGACTATAAAGGCGCTTCATGTGGAATTCCTCCTGCGGAAACCTCGATTGATTCACTTGTCTTACGATAATACCATATCGCAGACAACAGTGCCATCTTGATTGTCGCGCTACACAAAAACAAGATGATTCCGTTCTGTAGAAGAAGCATGAGTTTTGCGTGCGAGGACGAAAAAGGGGGAGTAAGAAAGTCTGTGAAACAGAAAAAACCGCTTGAAAAGCCGCGAAAAAAGGACGAAAAATCATTATTGTATGGAAAGGATGCCCCAGATTTTAGCAGGTGCTCAAATCTAGAACGGAAGCATACTGAAACAAGAATTGAAAGAGTGTCCGCATTTATGATATACTCCTTTATAAGGGTGGTGGCAGGAGAGATTGGTTCTATAAGTAACCGTACAGGGGTTAATTGTGACTAGATCACCGTAAAAAACATCCCCTGCTCCGCCACCTCCCTGTTCTATATTTTTCAGGGCAAAGGAAAACCGGGTTCTGTATGGCGGTACTGCTGAGGCATGTGCTTCATGTCGTGTGGTGGAATCGAGTGTGGCCGTCATCCGAATATCCCTCAAAAAGGCCCTTTTCTACCCCGTCTGAAGTAATTGTCGCAAGGTTCCAAACTAGATTGCCGCTCTTTAAACTTGCAATCAGATATACATAAGGATTTCAATTAGACATGTTACAGGGTTGCAATCAGACATGTTGGTTTGTGAAGAACCCGCTCGGTTTCAGATGACTCTCCAGTTCTGCCGCAGATCATACGCCCCTTGAAAAGGGCCCTTGAGCACGATCGGACCCCCGAACAGCACCAGCACGCCTTTGGCAGGTCGGTTTTAGATGCGGACCACAGGTTTGTGAAAGCAGGATTTCAGAGGGTAGAAATCGCGATTTGATAATCTCAAAAATTTTTTATTGAAAACCTGTTTTCTTTCTGTAGTATAGTCCTTCCCTTGATTTGGGATTCAGCGGTTTTTTCCGTTTTTCTATTTGACATCCGCCCGTTATTAAGCTTATAATGATCGGATTACCCAATTCGGGGAGAGGATGATTTATGCCTACGATAAGCCAGTTGTTAAACAAGGGAAGAGAGACGGCCAGGAAGAAAAGCAAGGCCAGAGCCCTTCAGAGATGTCCCCAGCGAAGAGGGGTCTGCGTGAGGGTATATACCACCACTCCGAAAAAGCCTAATTCCGCTCTAAGGAAAGTCGCCAGGATAAGGCTTACAAACGGCATAGAGATCACGGGTTACATACCCGGAGAAGGACACACGCTGCAGGAGCACTCTGTTGTGCTCGTCAGGGGGGGCAGGGTGAAAGACCTTCCGGGAGTTAGATACCATATAGTCAGGGGAACTCTTGACTCAACTGGAGTTGAGAACAGAAGAAACGGGAGATCCAAGTACGGAGCCAAAAAGCCTAAGTAGCGGGCGGGAAGCAGCAAATGCCGAGAAAAGGTAGAGCACCAAGAAGAAAACTGACTCCAGACTCCAGAACTGGAGACGCGCTGGCTGCCAAGTTCATAAACAGCCTGATGTACGACGGCAAGAAGAGCAAGGCGGAAAAAATCTTCTACGATTCTCTTGACAGGATAAAGGAAAAAACCGGAAAAGACCCTCTTGAAGTTTTTCACGATGCTCTTGAGAAGGTGAGGCCCTCGGTCGAGGTAAGGTCAAGGCGCGTCGGCGGAGCCAACTATCAGGTTCCCATGGAAGTGAGTTCTTTCAGAAGGCAGTCCCTTGGGATCAGATGGCTCATAAACTCCTCCCGCTCAAGATCAGAAAAATCGATGGTAGACAGGCTTTCTTCGGAAATAATTGATGCCCATAACAACAGGGGCAGCGCTGTGAAGAAGAAAGAGGATATTCACAGAATGGCCGAGGCCAACAGGGCCTTTGCCCACTACAGGTGGTAGTTCCCCGGAGGATCAAGGTGTCAGAACAGATATTTCCCATAGACAGGGTGAGGAACATCGGAATTGTTGCTCACATAGATGCTGGCAAGACCACCACTACTGAAAGAATACTTTTCTATACTGGCATAACCTACAAAATCGGAGAGGTGCACGAAGGCGCGGCTACCATGGACTGGATGGAGCAGGAGCGCGAAAGAGGCATCACCATAACCTCCGCTACCACTACGTGTTTCTGGAAGGACTGCAGAATAAACATCATAGACACTCCCGGCCACGTTGATTTCACCATAGAGGTTGAAAGATCACTCAAGGTGCTTGACGGAGCGGTGGTTGTGTTTGACTGCGTCGGGGGAGTCGAACCTCAGACCGAGACGGTTTGGGGGCAGGCCGACCGTTACTCGGTTCCGAGAATGTGTTTTGTGAACAAGATGGACAGGGTCGGGGCGGATTTCTACAGGGTCGTGGACCAGATAATTGAGAGACTTAGCGCCAACCCCGTGTGTCTTCAGATTCCCTGGTTTGACGGCGACGATTTCGTCGGAATAGTTGATCTGATAAGGATGAAAATGGCGGTCTGGGACGGGGAGAGCCTTGGGGCCAAGTTTGAATTCATAGATATTCCCGAGGACACGAAGCAGCAGGCGGCCGAATACAGGGAGAAACTTATAGAGGCTCTCTCGGATAACGACGAAGAGATAATGGAACTTTATCTCGACGGAGAGGACATATCCGAAGAGATGATCCGGAAATCCATAAGACAACAGACAATCGACGCGACCATAGTCCCGGTGATGCTGGGATCGGCTTTTAAGAACAAGGGAGTGCAGCTTTTGCTTGATGCCGTTGTGGAATACATGCCTGCTCCCGTGGATCTGCCACCGGTAAAAGGCATTCATCCCAAAACCGATGAGGAAGTCGAGAGAAAACCCGACAAAGAAGAACCCTTCTCCGCGCTTGCGTTTAAGATCATGTCGGACCCGTTTGTCGGCCAGCTTACCTACCTTCGGGTTTATTCCGGAAAACTGAAATCAGGCATTAACGTCTACAATTCATCCAATCTTAAGAATGAAAAAATCGGAAGAATTCTTCGCATGCACGCGGACAAGCGCGAAGACATAAAAGAGATTGAGGCCGGCGGCATCGCGGCCGCGGTCGGGCTTAAAAACACACTTACAGGCGATACTCTTTGCTCGGATTCAAAGCCCGTGATACTTGAGAGGCTTCATATCTCGGATCCGGTCATTTCAATTGCCATAGAGCCCAAGTCAAACGCCGACCAGGAGAAACTTGGTCTTTCGCTCAGCAAGCTTGCCATGGAGGACCCTTCCTTCAAGGTGAAAAGCGATGAAGAGACCCGTCAGACAGTAATTTCCGGCATGGGGGAGCTTCACCTCGAGATAATCGTCGACAGGCTCAGAAGGGAATTTAATGTTGATGCAAATGTAGGGAAGCCTCAGGTCGCTTACAGGGAGACGATAACCGCCACTTCCCAAACCGAAGGAAAATACATAAGACAGACCGGCGGGCGCGGTCAGTACGGCCATGTGAAGATAAGGGTGGAGCCTCTTGAGAGAGGTGAAGGATTTCAGTTTCACGATCGGATAAAGGGAGGGGTGATTCCCAAGGAGTTTATTCCCGCGGTTGAGAAGGGAATAGTCGAGGCCATGGAGACCGGAGTCGTATCCGGGTATCCGGTCGTCGACGTGGCGGTCACTCTTTACGACGGTTCTTTTCACGATGTCGATTCCTCGGAGATCGCCTTTAAGATTGCCGGTTCCATGGCATTTAAGGAGGCAATCCATAAATCTTCTCCGGTTGTGCTTGAGCCGGTAATGAAGCTTGAGGTGGTTGTTCCCGAAGCCCATATGGGAACCGTCATAGGTGATCTGAGTTCAAGGCGCGGAAGAGTAAGCAGTACGGAAATGAGAGGTGCTATGCAGGCAGTAAAAGCGGAAGTTCCGCTTGGAGAGATGTTCGGTTACGCGACCAACTTGAGGTCAATGACCGAAGGCAGAGGGTTGTTCACTATGGAATTCTCCCATTATTTCGCCTTGCCCGCCAGCATAGCCGAAGAGTTAAAACAGGCAGCCAATGTCAGCTGATATTTTTATGTTCTTTTTAACAAGGAGGTCACCAAGAGATGTCAAAGGCAAAGTTTGAGAGGGGGAAGCCGCATTTAAACATAGGTACGATAGGGCATGTGGATCATGGGAAGACGACATTAACGGCGGCAATAACGAACATACTGTCAAAGAGGGGGCAGGCGGAGTATGTGGAGTTTGACAACATAGACAAGGCGCCGGAAGAGAGGGAGAGGGGAATAACGATAAACATAGCGCATGTGGAGTATGAGACGGAGGGGCGGCATTATGCTCACGTGGACTGTCCTGGGCATGCAGACTATGTAAAGAACATGATAACGGGGGCAGCGCAGATGGACGGGGCGGTGTTGGTGGTGAGTGCGCCTGATGGGCCCATGCCGCAGACGCGGGAGCACATACTGTTGGCGAGGCAGGTAGGGGTGCCGTACATAGTGGTGGCTCTTAACAAGGTGGACATGCTGGAAGACGAGGAGTTGCTTGAGTTGGTGGAGTTGGAGATAAGGGAGTTATTAAGCGAGTATGGGTTTCCTGGGGATGATATACCGGTAGTGAAGGTAAGCGCGCTTAAGGCGATAGAGGGGGACGCGGGGGCGGCTGAGCAGGTAGTGGAGTTAATGGATCAGATAGATGGGTATGTGCCGGAGCCTGAGAGGGACATGGACAAGCCGTTTTTGATGGCGATAGAGGATGTGTTCACGATATCGGGCAGGGGTACGGTGGTAACGGGGAGAGTGGAGAGGGGGAGGATAGTAGCGGGGAAGGAGATAGAGATAGTGGGGTTTAAAGATACGACGAAGACAGTGGCGACGAGTTTGGAGATGTTCCGCAAGATACTGGATGATGCGCAGGCTGGGGATAATGTGGGGGTATTGCTGAGGGGTATAGGGAAGGAAGAGGTAGAGAGGGGGCAGGTGTTGAGTGCACCTGGGAGTATAAAGCCGCACAGGAAGTTCAAGGCGGAGGTGTATGTATTGAAGAAGGAAGAGGGGGGAAGGCACACGCCGTTTTTTCCTGGGTATAGGCCGCAGTTTTATTTGAGGACGACGGATGTGACGGGGGCGGTGATATTGCCTGAGGGGGTAGAGATGGTGATGCCTGGGGACAATGTGAGTATGGAAGTGGAGTTGATAGCGCCTGTAGCGATGGAGGAGCAGTTGCGTTTTGCGATAAGAGAGGGTGGAAGAACTGTTGGGGCAGGCGTAGTAACCGAAATAATTGAGTGATGAGCAAAGCTTCGAAAATAAGAATAAAGCTTAAGTCTTTTGACTACAGGCTCCTTGATAATTCAACGGAGGAAATCGTTGATACTGCCAAGAGAACCGGCGCGAGAATAGCGGGTCCGGTTCCGCTTCCTACCAGTATAAACAGGTACTGCGTTCTGCGCGGTCCTCACGTGAACAAGAATTCAAGAGAGCATTTCGAGATAAGAACGCACAAAAGGCTTGTAGACATACTTGAACCTACCCAGCAGACAATAGATGAACTTATGAAACTGAACCTTGCTTCGGGTGTGGAAGTGGAGATAAAACTGACGGGTTCGTAAAAAATGATCCAAGGGCTTATAGGAAGAAAAAGAGGGATGACCGAGTTTTTCAACGACGATATGGTGAAGGTCGTCACTACCGTGGTTGAAGCGGGTCCGTGCTTTGTGGTTTCGAAAAAAACCAAGGACTCAGACGGCTACGATGCCCTTCAGCTCGGTTTTGGGGATGTAAAACCCCAGCGGCTCACGCGCCCAATGAAGGGACATTTCACAAAAGCCGGAGTGAACCCTGCCGCGAAGCTTAAAGAATTTTCCGCCACAGCTGATGACTATGAGGTGGGAGATGAGGTGAAAGTTGACATTTTCAAGGTTGGAGATGTTCTGGACGTCACAGCTAAAAGCAAGGGAAAAGGATTCGCCGGAACCATAAAACGTTACAATTTCTCAAGGCAGCCGATGTCCCACGGCGGCATGGCCCACAGAAGACCCGGTTCCATAGGACAGGCGTCATCTCCGGCCAAGGTGTGGAAAGGCATTAAAATGCCGGGGCGAATGGGTGGAAAGAACGTAACGGTTCAGGGCGTCAAGGTGGTTGATATAGATGTCGAGAAAAATCTTCTTTTCGTAAAGGGGTCGGTTCCGGGCCCGGTGGGGGGGACGGTTGTTCTCCAGCACACGTCAAAGGGGGCGAAAGATGCTTCAAGTTGACGTATACGACCTCGCCGGGAAGAAGGTGGGGACAATGGAACTCCGCTCCGAAATATTTGAAGCTCCGGTGAAAAAGCACTTGCTCCATGAAGTAGTCAACTGGCAGCTTGCCAAAAAAAGGGCCGGGAACTCCTCTACCAAGACAAGAGGTGAAGTCCGAGGCGGGGGAGCAAAGCCATGGAAACAGAAA
The DNA here is from genome assembly GCA_965208155.1 of Thermodesulfobacteriota bacterium. Lineage (GTDB taxonomy): Bacteria > Desulfobacterota_D > UBA1144 > Nemesobacterales > Nemesobacteraceae > Nemesobacter. The sequence continues at coordinate 120,984 of OZ242322.1, read as the reverse complement.
CACACAGGTCGCGCAAGGGCGGGATCCAGGCGTTCCCCGATCTGGCGCAAGGGTGGAGTGGTTTTTGGACCGAGACCGAAAGACTGGTCTTACTCGATTCCGAAAAAAGTGAGAAAAGGGGCTCTTCTTTCCGCTCTATCAAGCCGTTTCGGCGAAGGTGCGATAGTCGTGCTCGACAGTTTTGAGCTTCCGGAGATAAAAACCAGGCAGGTGGCGAAATTCATGAAGGATTTTGAGTTCTCCCAGGCTCTTGTGGTTGTCAGTTCGGATAACGAGAATCTTCGCAAGTCGGCAAGGAACATACCTTACGTAAAGGTGCTCAGGGATGATGGGCTTAACGTATACGATCTTCTAAGGCACAAGAAGATAGTCATGGTGCGGGATTCGGTTGAAAAAATCCAGGAGAGACTGTCATGAAAGATCCCCGTTCGATCATAAAGCTTCCCGTGATTACCGAGAAAAGCACAGAAGCCAGGGAAGACGGCTGGTATGTTTTTTCCGTTGATAGAAGATGCAACAAAAAAGAGATACAGGATTCCGTCGAGAAGATTTTCGGCGTCAAGGTGGACAAGGTGAGAACTCTTGTGCTTCCTGGAAAAAGAGTGAAAAGATTCGGCAGGGTTGTAGGAAAGAGGTCAGCGGTTAAAAAGGCTTACATTAAGCTCAGAGAAGGAGAAATCAACCTGTTTGAGGGAGTTTGATCATGGGAGTGAAAAAATACAACCCCACGTCTCCGGGAAGAAGGTTCATGTCCGGGTTTGATTTTGAGGAGGTAACCTCAAAAAAGCCCCACAAGTCCCTTACGGTTTCTCTTAAAAAGAACTCAGGACGCAACTCGAATGGAAGGATTACCAGCTTCAGAAAAGGCGGCGGTCACAAGAGACGCTACAGGGTAATAGATTTCAAAAGGAACAAACACGGCATACCCGCCAGAGTTATTTCGCTGGAATATGATCCGTATCGCTCGGCTAGAATCGCTCTTCTGTCCTATGCTGACGGTGAAAAAAGATACATTATAGCCCCTGCCGGCCTTAAGGTGGGTGATGAACTAAATTCCGGACCCGGGGTGGAAGTTTCAGCCGGAAATGCTCTTCCCATAGAGAATATTCCCGTGGGTACGGTTGTTCACAACATAGAGATGAGGCCCGGAGGTGGAGGAAAGCTGGTTCGTTCCGCAGGCTCGGCAGCACAGATTGTCGCAAAAGACGGTAACTACGCCCAGATAAAACTCGCTTCCGGCGAGATAAGGCTGATTCATCTTCGGTGCATGGCTACCGTGGGAAGGATCGGCAACGCCGAGAACGAGCTTATAGTCTGGGGGAAGGCAGGGAGATCCCGTCACAAGGGTATAAGACCCACGGTTCGCGGGGTGGCGATGAATCCAGTTGATCATCCCCATGGCGGAGGAGAAGGCAAGGCGGCCAAGGGAAACCCTCATCCTGTTTCTCCCTGGGGATGGATTACGATAGGGAAAAAGACGAGAAACAACAAGAGAATGGACAAATATATAGTTAAGCCGAGAAGGGTCGGCTACGGAATGGATTAATCGCGGGAGCTTCAGATGGCAAGATCAAGTAAAAAGGGACTGTACGTGCACGAAAAGCTTATGAAGAAGGTTGAGCAGGCACAGAGTTCCGGGAGTCAGAAAATCATCAGGACCTGGTCAAGAGCTTCAATGATAATACCTGAGATGATAGGAATGACTTTTGCGGTTCACAACGGAACAAGGTTTATTCCCGTGTTCGTATCCGAACAGATGGTTGGACATAAACTGGGCGAGTTTTCTCCCACGAGGACCTACCATGGTCATGCGGGAGATAGAAAGGCCAGGAAAAGATAGTAACGATAGAGAGATAGCATATGGTTTCTAAAGCAGTGCATAAGTACGCCAGGGTGTCGCCCAAGAAAGCCAGGGTGGTTCTTGACCTCATAAGGGGAAAAAGCGTCGAGGAAGCTTCCTCGATTCTGCTTTCCGCCCGCAGGAGGGTTTCGCCGCTGCTCTCTAAGCTGCTTAAATCGGCTGTGGCCAACGCCTCCGAGAAAGGATACAGCGACATTGACTCCCTTTACATAAAGGAAGTCTACGCGACGCAAGGTCCTACGCTCAAGCGTTTTAGGGCCAGGGCGATGGGAAGGGCCTTTGCCCGTAAGACCAGGATGAGTCATATAACGATAGTACTTGAACAGAGGGGATTCTGAATTGGGACAGAAAATTAATCCTATAGGACTTCGTATTGGAATAACCAAGTCATGGGATTCCAAGTGGTTTGCTGAAAAACAGATGTACAGATCCCTGCTCAAAGAGGATATAGACATCCGTAACTACGTGAAGAAGACCTTTTACCAGGCGGCCATCTCGAGCATTGAGATTGAAAGGGCCGCGGCGGATAAGGTCAGGATTCTGGTGTATGCCGCAAGGCCCGGGATCATCATAGGAAGAAAGGGTCAGGAAATAGAGCAGCTCAAGAAAAAACTTCAGAGGATGACCGGAAAAGGCATATTTCTTGACATAAGGGAAGTGAAGAGACCTGAAACCGATGCGCAGCTTGTTGCCGAGAACCTTGCCCTTCAGCTTGAAAGAAGGGTTGCATACAGAAGGGCCATGAAAAGAGTGCTTTCATCCTCTATCCGGGCCGGGGTTCTTGGAATAAAAGTTATGGTTGCCGGGCGTCTCGGCGGAGCCGAAATAGCTAGAAGGGAGTGGTACAGGGAGGGAAGGGTGCCTCTCGGTACGCTCCGTGCTGACCTTGACTACGGGGTTGCCGAAGCGTCAACTACCTACGGAGTTATAGGCGTAAAGGTATGGATATTCAAAGGCGAGATAATACAGAAAAAAACTAAAGGGAGAGCAGGCGAAGTTCCTGAGAGTGTAGATACCGATGCTTCAGCCTAGGAAGACAAAGTACAGAAAGCAGTTCAAGGGAAGAAACAGAGGAGCTGCGACCCGGGGAACGACATTCGCCTTCGGCGATCTTGCGCTTCAGACCTTGGAGAACGGAGCGATTACCTCAAGGCAGATAGAGGCCGCCCGTATTGCGATCACAAGACACGTGAGAAGGGGAGCGAATCTCTGGATAAGGATATTTCCCTATAAACCCGTTACCAAGAAGCCTGCGGAGACCAGGATGGGAAAGGGTAAAGGGGATGTCGACAAGTACGTGGCGCCAGTAAAAAGAGGACAGTTTCTTTACGAAATATCAGGAGTAAGCGAAGAACTTGCGCGTTCGGCCTTAAGACTTGCTTCCTATAAACTTCCTCTTAGAACCAGGATAGTGGTCAGAAGCGAGGAGGATATTGTCTGATGGCAACGAACGCGGAAGAACTGAGAAATCTCACGCCCGAGGAGCTGGACAAGCGCCATCGTGACGCGAACGAAGAGTTTTTCAACATCAGAATACAGGTTGCCACTGGACAGAACTCCAACAATGCAAGGGTAAAGCAGTTGAGAAGGGAGATTGCTAGGATACTTACCATAAAAAAACAGCGAGATATGGCCTCGGGGAGTTAATTCCATGGAAAGAGGAAAGTTAAAGACCAGAACGGGAATTGTGGTAGGCAACAAGATGGACAAGACCGCGGTCGTGGAAGTGCAGCGGATCAAGAGTCACGGTCGGTATAAAAAGCAAATAAGAATCAGCAAGCGATTCAAGGTCCATGATGAGCGCAACGAGTGCAGCATGGGAGACAAGGTAGTGATAATAGAGTCAAGGCCCCACAGTAAAACCAAAAGGTGGAGGCTAAGCAAAGTGGTCAATCAGGCCGCAAGCGCGTAAGGCGTGGTTTTTCGGACTACGGGAGAAAAAAATGATTCAGTCAAGCACATATCTGGACTCGGCGGATAACACGGGGGCCAAAAGACTTTTCTGCATAAAGGTCTTGGGAGGTTCCGGAAGAAAATATGCGCGGCTGGGAGATGTTGTTGTGGTTTCGGTCAAGCAGGCCATTCCGAAGTCCAAGGTGGAGAAAGGTTCTGTGTACAAAGCCGTGATAGTCAGGGTGAGGAAGGAACAGAGAAGGCCGGATGGTACATATGTGCGTTTTGATAACAATGCCGCCGTTATAATAGACAAAGAGAACGAACCGATAGGTACGAGGGTTTTCGGGCCGATCGCGCGTGAACTGAGACTCAAGGGTTTTATGAGGATTATCTCGCTTGCTCCGGAGGTTGTTTGAACATGTCCGCTGGAAAGAGAAAACTTCACATAAGGGCCGGGGATACGGTCTACGTGGTTGCGGGCAAGGAGAAAGGCAAGACCGGCAAGGTGCTGAGAATTGACAGAAACGTTGAAAAAGCCTTTGTGGAAAAGCTCAATATCATAAAGAGACACAGCCGTCCTACCCAGAAAAACCCCGCTGGTGGCATCATCGAGAAAGAGGCCGGAATCCATGTCTCAAATCTGATGCTGTACGATTCTGAGGACAATCAGCCGGCAAAAGTTGGGTACAGAACCGGCGAGGACGGCAAAAAAGTAAGGTACAACAGAAGGACTGGAAAGGAAATCTGAGAAAATGGTTCCGAGAATAAAAACTCTGTATATGCGCGAGGTCGTACCTGCATTGGTTGAAAAGTTTTCCTACGGAAACACTATGCAGGTTCCGAAGCTTGAGAAAATCGTAGTGAACATGGGGCTTGGGAGGCTTAGTGAAGCCGGGAGGCAGACAAAGGTAATAGATGAGGCCGTCTCGGATCTTGCGGATATAACGGGACAAAAGCCAGTGATTACTAAGGCGCGCAAGTCAGTTGCGGGTTTCAAACTCAGGGAAGGCCAGCCGATAGGCTGCATGGTTACCCTCCGAGGGGAGAGAATGTATGAGTTTTTCGACCGTTTGGTGAACCTCGCCCTTCCGAGAGTCAGAGATTTTAAGGGCTTGTCGCCGCGGGCTTTTGACGGTTCCGGCAACTATACTATGGGAATAAGGGAGCATCTGGTTTTTCCTGAAATAGATTACAGCAAGGTTCAGTATAACAAGGGAATGAATATTAGCCTGATTACCACTTCAAAAACCGATGCTGAGGCCATGGAGCTTCTCGTTGGTCTCGGAGTGCCGTTTGCGACAAATTAAAAGGGAGGAACTATGGCCAGAAAAGCATTACTTGAGAAATCGAAGAGAAAGCCGAAGTTTCGTGTGCGTGCGGTTAACCGTTGCGGACTTTGCGGAAGGCCGAGAGGTTTTATGAGAAAATTCGGTATCTGCAGGGTCTGTTTCAGGTCTCTTGCTAGCAGGGGACATCTTCCGGGCGTCAGAAAGGCGAGTTTTTAAGAAGACATGTTGGAGAGAAAATGACGGATCCGATTGCAGATATGCTAACCAGAATAAGGAACGCCTTCATGGTGGGTCACAGCCGTGTCGAGATTCCCGGTTCGATTATAAAAGGCGAGATTGCCAGGGTTCTTGCTGAGGAAGGCTACGTGGAGAGTTACAAAATTACTGAAGAAGGGGTAAAGAAAACCATAATTGTCAAGTTAAAGTACAGTCCTGACGGCAAGGCGGCCATAGATGAGATAAAAAGAATAAGCAAGCCGTCAAGAAGGGTTTACGTGGACAAAGATAATATTCCCAGAGTCAGAGGCGGAATGGGGATTTCAATACTTTCTACTTCAAACGGAATAATGACAGGGGTTGCTGCAAGGAGCAAAAAGATAGGCGGGGAGATTCTCTGCACGGTGATCTGAGGACAGGCGAATGTCAAAAATAGGAACAAAACCAGTGGTTATTCCCGACGGGGTAACGGCGACACCCAAACAGGGAGCTATCGAAATCAAGGGGCCGAAGGGAAGCCTTGAGGTTTCTGTACCCGAAGGAATAAAAGCCGTACTTGAGGACGGAACCGTGATTGTTTCCAGGCAAAGCGAGGAGAAAAGAATAAAGTCTTTTCACGGTCTTACGCGAAGCCTTATTAACAACTCAGTAATAGGGGTGAGTGAAGGATTTACCAAGGTGCTTCGTATAACCGGCACGGGTTACAAGGCAGATCTCGTGGGAAAAGCCGAACTCAGACTTTCACTCGGTTACTCCCATCCTGTTGATTTTGCTCTTCCACAGGGTGTAGAGGCTGCTGTGGAGGAACGGGGCACTCTGCTTTCACTTCACGGAACTGACAAGCAGCTCGTGGGAGAGACCGCGGCACGCATAAGAAAGATAAGACCACCTGATTCCTATAAGGGCAAGGGTGTTCGTTACGAAGGCGAGAGGTTAAAGCTTAAACCCGGAAAAGCTGGAGCGGCTAAGTAATGATAAAGAAGAAAAGCAAAAATCTGATGCGTAAAAGAAGACACCTTGCTGTGAGGAAAAAGATAAGCGGCACCGCGGAGATTCCCAGGGTTTCCATCTTCCGTTCGGCAAGACATATATACGCCCAGCTGATAGATGATACCGCAGAAGTCACCCTTCTTCAGGCGTCAACGATGTTTTCTGAGACGAAAAAGAGGCTGACTGTGGAGAACATGAAGAAAACCGAGGTTGCCAAAGAGGTTGGAAAGCATCTCGGGGAAATGGCTGTTCAGAAGGGTATAACCAGGGTGCGTTTCGACAGAGGGGGTTACGCATACCACGGAAGGATAAAGTCACTTGCCGACGGGATCCGCGAGGCGGGAGTGGAGTTTTAGGAGAAAATTAAAGGAGGCTTTGGTTTTGGCAGATGAGAGAATAAATCCGGCGGAACTTGAATTACAAGAAAAAGTGGTTCACATAAGGAGAGTCGCTAAGGTGACCAAGGGTGGCAAGAGGTTCCACTTTACCGTTCTTGCCGTGGTCGGAAACTCCAACGGGATTGTGGGAGCCGGCTTGGGAAAATCGAATGAGGTTCCTGATGCCGTAAGAAAGGCGGTTGAAAAAGCAAAAAAAACTCTCATAAGAGTGCCACGCAATGGTGCCACCATACCGCACGGAATTCACACGGAATATGTGTCAAGCAAGATTATGCTCCTGCCCGCTTCTCCAGGTACGGGTGTTATAGCGGGTGGCGCGGTGCGTGCGGTGGTAGAACTCGCCGGCATACACGATGTTCTCTCTAAAGTTGTCGGATCAAGGAACCCGCTTAATGTTGTTATGGCAGTTATAAAGGGGCTCTCGGAACTGCAGGTTCCCGAAGAAATTGCAAAAACGAGGAACAAGGAGATAAAGGACCTCGATCTTCCTAATTACTATGGTGCGGCGCAGTAGGACGCATGCTTAGAAACGGAGTGCAAAAGGAAATGTTAAACGAACTTTCACCGGTTAAGGGATCTAAAACAAAAAGAAAAAGGGTAGGAAGAGGTGCGGGTTCCCAGGGGAAAACCAGCGGGAGAGGACACAAGGGCCAGGGATCCCGGTCGGGCAGAGGGGTATCTAGGTGGTTTGAGGGGGGTCAGACCCCACTTAAAATGAGGAGCCCGAAAAGGGGCTTTACAAACATATTCAAAAAACAGTACGACATAATTAGCTTGAAGGATCTTGAGCGTTTTGCGGATGCAGGGTCTGTAACGATCCAGACGCTTGTAGAGGCGGGAATGGTAAGCGGCAAAAAACCCGTAAAACTTCTGGCTACCGGTGAGATTGCCTCGGCTCTTTCCATAACTGTTAACGCCTGCAGTGAGGCGGCCGCGCGCAAGATAAACGACGCGGGAGGAAAAGTGGAAATAGTATGAGCAGTAATGTCGCTTCACTTCCCAGGATTCCTGAGCTTAACAGGAAGCTTCTTTTTACAGCCGCAATGCTCGTTGTTTACAGGGCGGGGGTTTTCGTCCCGATTCCGGGGATCGATCCGGACCAGATTGCCAAGATGTTCGAGCAGACCCGCGGCACGATCTTCGACATACTTAACATGTTCTCCGGGGGAGCGCTTGAGCAGGCGTCGATTTTTGCCCTGGGAGTTATGCCTTACATTACTGCCTCAATCATCATGTCGCTTCTGGTAAAGGCCTTTCCTTCACTTGAAGCAATGCAGAAAGAAGGCGACGCCGGAAGGAGAAGAATAAATCAGTACACAAGGTACGGCACCGTTCTTATATGTCTCGTTCAGGGTTTTATGCTTGCGGTTACCCTTGAGCGCGGCGGAGTAGGAGCGGCTACTGTCGCAAGTGCCGTTACAGACCCCGGTCTGATGTTCAAGATTACGGCAGTTCTCACACTCACCGCAGGCGGACTTTTTGTTATGTGGCTTGGAGAACAGATAACAGAGAACGGAATCGGAAACGGGGTGTCTCTTCTTATCGCCGCATCGATAATCGCCAGTATTCCCGGGGCGTTCTGGAATCTCTCAAGGCTCGTCGGCACTGGGGAGATTACAGTGTTGGGGGTTTTGCTTATTTTTATTTTCCTGGCATTCCTTATGGGCCTTATAGTCTACTTTGAGCGTTCCTACCGGAAAATACCGGTTCAGTATCCCAGAAGGGTCGTAGGGAGGAAAGTGATGGGAGGACAGAGTTCCCATCTGCCTCTTAAAACCAATCCTTCGGGTGTTATTCCTCCGATCTTCGCTTCTTCACTACTTATTTTTCCCGCTACGATTGTTACGTTTGCCGATTTTCCGGCTCTTCGCACCTTCTCTGACCTTGTGTTTCAAAACGTGTTCGTATACAACCTGATCTTTGCCGTACTCATAATATTTTTCGCTTTCTTCTATACTTCAATAATATACGACCCGGACGATCTGTCGGATAACCTTAGGAAAAACGGCGGAAACATACCGGGAATAAGGCCGGGCAGAAAAACATCGGAATACATAGGCAATGTGCTCGGAAAAATTACTTTTATAGGGGCTATATACGTGGCAGCGGTCTGCGTGCTGCCGGCGTTTCTTGAGAGAGAACCTTTTAATCTGCCGTTTTACTTTGGAGGCGTGTCACTTCTTATAGTAATAGGGGTAACGCTTGATTTCATGCAACAGATCGAATCTTTTCTGATAACTCACAGTTATGAAGGGTTTATGAAGAAAAGGGGAATGAAAGAACCTCAGAGATACAGATTCTGACGCGAGGGAGAATACCAAAGACTATGAGATTGATACTGTTTGGGCCGCCTGGGGCCGGAAAGGGAACGCAGGCTGATTTCATAAGGGAAAGATATGAGGTTGAGCATGTATCGACTGGGGACGTGTTGCGTGAAGCCATGAAAAATGAGACCGAGGTCGGGCTTTACGCCAAGTCGTTTATGGACAAGGGGGAGCTCGTACCTGATGAAGTCGTGACGGAAATAATAAGGCAGAAAATCTCTGCGATTGGCGAGGGAGGCTTCATGCTTGACGGTTTTCCCAGGACTCTGGACCAGGCGAGATCTCTTGACGGTATTCTCGCCGATGCTGGAATTGGCATCGACGCAGTTGTTTTCCTCGAGGTTCCCGACGAGGAGGTTGTGCAGCGAATAACCAAACGTCAGAAAATAGAGGGCAGGCAGGACGACACGGAGGATGTGATAAGGAACAGGCTTAGAGTTTACAAGGATCAGACATCTCCTCTTAAGGATTTCTACGAAAAGACCGGCGTTCTGCGCACAGTTGAGGGAGTAGGACAGATATCGGATATCGCCGAGAGAATAGATGGTGTGCTGAAGCAGCTGCAGTAATGATTCGCTTGAAGAACAGAGAAGAGATCAGACGTATGAGGGATGCCGGCAGGGTGGTTTCCGAAGTGCTTATGAGGCTTGAAGAAGAGGCAAAAGAAGGAGTGACCACCTGGGAGCTTAACGAGATTGCGGAAAGAATATGCACAACAGGAGGCTTCAAGGCAGCTTTTAAGGGTTACGCGAATTATCCAGCGTCGGTGTGCTTTGCCCTTAACGAAGAGATAGTTCACGGTATTCCCTCGAAGAAAAAGGTGCTTAAGGACGGAGACATAGTAGGAATAGATTTCGGAGTACTGCTAAACGGTTATTATGCCGACTCGGCAATAACGGTCGCGGTTGGTAGAATCCGGCCTGTTGCCGAGAAACTGCTTCGGGTTACCAGGGATTCCCTCTACAGGGGCATAGACATGGTGAAAAGTTCAAACAGAGTGCTGGATATATCAAAAGAGATACAGACCTATGTTGAAAAAGAGGGTTTTTCTATAGTCAGAGATTTTGTCGGCCACGGAATAGGCAGGGAACTCCATGAGGAACCGCAAGTGCCGAATTTTATTCCTCCGAGTGGTAAGGGAGGAGGAATAAGACTTCGTTCTGGGATTGTCATGGCCATAGAACCTATGGTGAACGAGGGGTCGGAGAAAACGAAGATACTTGAAGACGGGTGGACGGCGGTTACTTATGATGGTAAACTTTCCGCTCATTTTGAGCATACTGTGGCTCTTACGGATAACGGTCCTGAAATTCTTACCGAAAGGATTCACTAGGAACGGGTGATGGAGAAAGAAGAAAAAATAGAGTTTGAAGGAACTATAACAAAAGCTTTGCCCAATGCGATGTTCATGGTCGAGATAGAGAACAATCACCAGGTGCTGGCTTATGTCTCCGGTAAAATGAGAACGAGATTCATAAGAATACTTCCCGGAGACAGGGTAAAGCTTGAGATATCTCCCTACGATCTTACAAAGGGAAGAATCACCTACAGACTCAAGAAGTGAAGACAGGGGCGAACGCAAGGTGAAAACGAGGGCATCGGTAAAAAAGATATGCGACAAGTGCAAGATCATCAGGCGCAAAGGGGTAGTGCGAGTGATCTGTGTTAACAAGAGGCACAAGCAGAGACAAGGATAGTGCTCAGGAGGATATGCTTTAATGCCTAGAATAGCAGGTGTTGATATACCACTTAATAAAAGAGTAGAAATAGGTCTTACGTATATCTATGGTATAGGTAAGGCGACTTCAAACGTTATACTCACTAAGGCCGGTATAGATGTAGACAAGAAGTCCGGGGATCTTGACGATCAGGAAGTAACGAAACTGCGTACGATAATTGAAGGTGAGTACACCGTTGAGGGAGACCTGAGAAAGGAGGTTCAGCTCAACATAAAACGCCTAGTGGAGATAGGTTGCTACAGGGGTATTAGGCACAGGACGGGACTTCCGGTGAGGGGGCAGAAAACCAAGTCGAACGCAAGAACAAGAAAGGGTCGCAGGGGTACAGCGATAGCTAAGAAAAAGAAAGCCGGTAAATAAGGGTTTTTCCAAATGAGCAGAAAATTCACAAAGAAGAAAACAAAGAAATTCGTTGAACATGGAGTGGTCAACATACAGGCTACTTTTAACAACACTATAGTCACGATCAGCGATATGAATGGAAACGTCATAGCTTGGTCAAGCGGCGGCAACAGGGGATTTAAGGGCACTAGGAAGGGGACGCCGTTTGCGGCCCAGGTGGCGGCGGATGACGCATCGAAAAAGGCAAAGTCCTTCGGGCTGAAATCAGCTAACGTTTACGTAAGCGGTCCAGGTCCCGGAAGGGAGCCGGCTATAAGAGCCGTTCAGGCCGCCGGGGTGAAAGTGATGATGATAAAGGATGTCACCCCGATTCCCCATAATGGTTGCAGGCCCCCTGGAAGAAGAAGGGTGTAGGGAAGAGGTTATGTTCACGTTGTTTGGAGGAGGAATAAGGTAATTGGCTAGGTATAGAGGACCATCTTGTAAGCTTTGCAGGAGAGAAGGCGAACAGCTTTTTCTTAAGGGCGCCAGATGTTATACGTCAAAATGTGCCATACAGAAAAGACCTAACCGCGGACCTGGAGTTCACGGGGCCGCGATTGGCCGTTCCAGGTTCTCGGACTATGGAATAAGATTGAGGGAAAAACAAAAGGTCAAGCGTATTTACGGGTTGACCGAAAAACAGTTCAGCCGTTATTTTGCCGAGGCGGCGAGAAGAAGCGGAGTGACTGGCGCCATGCTCATACTGCTTCTTGAGAGAAGGCTTGACAATGTGGTCTATCGGCTCGGGTTCGCGAGTTCTCGCAACGAGGCCAGACACCTGGTCTGGCTTGGACATATTCTTGTGGACGGCAAAAGAGTCAATATTCCCTCTTTCAGCGTTGAGCAGGGAAACAAAATAGAGATCAGGGAAAAAACCAGAAGCAACTCTCATGTTAATCAGTCTCTTGAAGGTCTTGAGAGAAGGGGCGCCCCCCAGTGGCTCGAGCTTGACAGGGAAAATTACAGTGGGGTTGTAACCAAGCTTCCCGAGAGAGAAGACGTGACAGCTCCCATAGATGAACAATTGATAGTTGAATTTTACTCAAGAGTCTAGAAAGGTTTGGCACAGACGGAGGTGTGAAACTTGGAGAATTTTCAGAAAAACTGGAGAGATTTGCAATACCCCAAAGCGCTTGAAAAAGACGAGCAGGTATCAACTCCTTTCTACGGCAAATTTATCTGCGAACCTCTCGAACCGGGTTACGGTATTACCCTTGGTAACGCGCTTAGAAGGGTTCTCCTGTCCTCAATACAGGGTCCTGCTATTACCGCTGTCTTAATAGACGGGGTACGGCACGAATTTTCTACCATCCCGGGGATTATGGAAGATGTTACTGAGATCATACTGAACTTAAAAAACGTAGATCTTAAAATGCATACCTATGAACCGCAGACGGTGACTTTGAGTGCGCAGGGTGCTGGAGAAATCAAGGCGTCAGACATAACTACTACACACATGGTGGAAGTGGTTAACGGCGAACAGCACATAGCGACCCTGGGGGATGACGCAAAGCTTGAAATGGAACTGACAGTGAAGATGGGAAGCGGTTACGAGCCGGTATCGAGAAGAGAGACGGAGAAGTCAATAGGCCTGATACATGTTGACGCGTTTTTCTCGCCCGTCAAAAAAGTTAATTACGCGGTTACCAACGCCAGAGTAGGGCAGAGGACCGATTATCAGAAACTGACCATTGAAATATGGACAAACGGTACGATCCTCCCTGAAGAGGCGCTTGCTTACAGTGCAAAAATTATTAAGCAGCAGTTAAGCGTATTCATCGATTTTGATGAGGAACTCGCGGACAAGGTGGAAGAAGAAGAGTCCATGGGTATAAGTGGGACTGATGACAAGCTTTTTATACCCATAGAGGATGTGGAACTTTCGGTAAGATCTATAAACTGTCTTAAGAAGGCGGAAATAAAATACATTGGAGAAGTGGTTCAGAGGACGGAACAGCAGCTCCTTGATCTTGAGAATTTCGGAAAAACTTCCCTTGAAGAAGTGAACTCCAGACTTGGGGAAATGGGTCTGAGTCTCGGGATGGCTATAGACAGTGAGGTCTTTGAAAACGAAAAGGAGAGGCGGAGTTCTGAGAGTTCCGGAGAGTAACCGGGGTCCGTATAAGCTGGAAAGATGCGACACAGAAAATCGGGAAGAAAACTGGGAGTTACTACGAAGCACAGAAAAGCCATGTTCCGCAACATGGCCACGGACCTTTTGCGTAACGGCAGGATAAACACAACGGACACAAGGGCCAAAGAGATAAGAAGGGTTGTGGAGAAGCTCGTGACGTTGGGCAAAAACGGTAGTCTTCACGCGAGAAGAAAGGCCCTGGGATATATAAAGGACCGTGCGGTTGTGGAAAAGCTTTTCTCCGAACTTGCCCAGAGGTACATGGAGCGTCCCGGTGGCTACACCAGGATAGTGAAGCTTGGTTACAGAAGGGGAGACAATGCCCCTATTTCTCTTATTGAGCTCGTGACCGAGGAGTACAAGGCCAAGAGAAAAAGACGGAAGGCAAAACCCAAGACCGAGACCGAGAGTGCGCAGAAGAAAAGTTCGAAGAAGAAGTCTGCAGAAGAACTTGGTCTGGTTGAGCAAGAGGATGCTGCCGGGAGCGAGGTGGATGAACAGGGCGAAGCCGAGGGGATCGAGGCCAAGTCTTCGAAGAAAGAGCCTGCTCCAGGCGAAGCAGAAATGACCGAAGCTGAGTCCTCAGAAACCAAAGAGCAAGCTGATTCTTCCGAAAAAGCTGAGGACTAAATTCCTCTGCTTCCCCCCTTTACGATCTGGATGGGTTTTTTCCGTGTCCCCTATTATTTATAATAAACCTGATGAAAAGAGTCGGGTTTATACTTGATGCGAGATCAATCGAAGAACTCAAGGATCTTGCTGTTGCTGCTGAGAAAGCGAATTTTCATTCCGTCTGGGCCACAGAACTTTACAGGACCCCTTTTCAGCAGCTCTCAGCTGTTGCTCCCGTTACTTCTAAAATAAAACTCGGCACCGCCGTTGCTCTTGCCTTTGTGAGAAGCCCTCTGGTTACTTCCATCACTTCTCTTGATCTTGACGAAATAAGTTCAGGGAGGCTGATACTGGGTCTTGGTACCGGGGCGAAAAGAACGAATGAGAATTTCCACGGTGTTTTCTATGGAGACAGGCCGGTTGCGAGGATAAGGGAATGCGTTGGGTTAATAAGGGAAATTCTGTATAGGGCTCATACGGGGAATGAGATTGTTTTTGAAGGGCAGTTCTACCGCGTAAACACAAGGGGTTACAAAAGAGCTTTTGAACCCGTCAGAAAGAATATACCTATATTCGTGGCCGGCATAGGAAGCAACATGGTTGGTGCGGCTGCCGAAATCGCGGACGGTTATATGGGACATGTAGTATGTTCGCTTGAATATATAAAAAAGGTAGTTTCACCTTCGCTTGCCCAGACACTTGAGAAACATAGGGGAAGCGGGGATTTCACGAAGTGCTCGATTATTACCTGCGCCGTTTCGCATGACTGGGAAAGGGCTAGAGAGGCTGCCCGGGCGACCATAGCTTTTTACGCTACGGTAAAAGCCTATGATCCTCCTTTCAGGCTTCATGGTTTTACCGGTGAGGTTAAAGGGATAAGGGATGCTTTTCGCAGAAAAGATGTCCGTGCGATGATAAAAGGTGTAAGTGATGAGATGGTCGAAGCGTTTGCTGTTGTAGGGGATGCGGAACATTGCAGGGAGAGAGTGGATGAGTACAGGAAGTATGTTGATCTTCCTGTGCTCAGCGCCCCTCATTATTTTCTTGATTTCAGGGAGGTAAGGGAGTACCAGGAGCGACTGATCGAGGCTTTTGCCTCGTGAGTCCGGGTGCCTCAGCTAGGAGAATGAGAGTGCTTGTTTCAGGATCGACCGGAACCCTGGGAACCCATCTTCTTAATTCTATTCCCTATGAGGTATGGCGTCTTGTAAGATCGCGGACGGAAGGAGAGAATCTGATTTTCTGGGACCCAGAGGGGGGTCATATCGACGATCCGTCTTTGCTTGAGGGTTTTGACGCCGCGGTTCATCTTTCAGGGGAGAATATAGTCTGCAGATGGACTGAAGAGAAAAAGAATTCGATACGGCGGAGCAGGGTGCACAGTACCCGCTACCTGGTGAATCTCTTCTCTGGACTTAAACATCCTCCCAAAACCCTTATTGGTGCTTCGGCAATCGGTTACTATGGGGACAGGGGAGAAGAAAGACTTACTGAGCACTCTGCGGTCGGCTCCGGGTTTCTTCCCGATGTTAGCCGCGAGTGGGAGAATGAGGCCAACAGGGCCTCGGACCTCGGCATAAGGGTCATAAACCTGCGCACGGGAGTTGTGCTGAGCCCCGAAGGAGGCATGCTGAGTTCTTTGCTGCCTCTTTTTAAAATGGGTCTTGGGGGAGTTGTTGGAAGTGGCGGTCAGTACCTGAGCTGGATATCGATAGAGGACCTTTCGCGGATAATTATTTATCTGCTGGAGCATGGAGAAGTAAACGGGCCCGTTAACGCGGTATCTCCAAATCCGGTTACTAACAGACAGTTTACTGCTGCGCTTGCGTCAGTTCTGCGAAGACCCGCATGGTTTTCAGTCCCTGCGTTTGCCGTAAGTCTTTTCTTCGGAGAGATGGGGCGCTCCACGATGCTTGCCGGCAGCAGGGTTTTCCCTGAGAAACTTCTTTCCTCCGGTTACGAATTCTTACACGAAGATCTGGGCTCCGCACTTGAGAATGTTATTCTGAGATAAAATGTCGAAGAAAGATAAGTTCCATTCACGCCAGTACCTGAAGTTGAAACTTGAGAGAAGAGATCTTGACGAAGATCCGTTTGTTCAGTTTGATCTCTGGTACAGGAAGATTCTCGAAGCGGAAATCGATTTTCCAAACGCTTTTATTCTTTCCACTGTAGGAGCGGATGGCTTTCCGTCCTCAAGAGTGGTGCTTCTCAAGGAGTATGACCAAAGGGGTTTTTCCTTTTATTCAAATTCTCTTAGCCGTAAGGGCCGAGATGTAGCCGAGAATCCGGTTGCTTCGCTTTGTTTCTGGTGGCCTGAATTTGAAAGGCAGGTAAAAATAGATGGCGAAGTCTCACTTCTGCCCGAGCGGGAAGCTGAAGAATACTTCGTGTCTAGACCCCGTGAAAGTCGTATAGGAGCGTGGGTCTCGAAGCAGAGCGAAGTTCTTGCAAGCAGGCAACTGCTTGAGGAGCAATACGACCAGTTCCGCTCTGAGTGGAAGGGAAAAAGTATAACGCGGCCCGATTTTTGGAGAGGGTACGTAGTGAGTCCGGTGCGTTTTGAGTTCTGGCAGGGAAGAAAGAACCGCCTTCACGATCGTTTCAGATATATTCCCTCCCCGGATGGCGGCTGGAGTATAGACAGGCTTTACCCATAGTCCGCGGAAAAAAGAATCTATAGTCCCTGATTATCTGGTTGCGCGGTAGAGCGCTACTACTCCCATGGTGAGTTCTGAGTATCGGCAATCCCGAAACCCCGCGTTTTCAAGATGGCGTATGAAATTCTCTCTCTGAGGAAACTCGGCGGCGGATTCAGCAAGATATCTGTATTCTTTCCCCCTGCCGTAAACACTTCCGACAAGAGGCATCAAGACTCTGAAGTAAAACATGTATATGGGTTTGAAAACGGGATTTTTCGGAATCGCGAATTCAAGTATGAGAAGTTCTCCGTCTTCTTTTAGTACCCTTCTTATCTCTTTTAGGGAACGTTTGTAATCGACTGTGTTTCTTATGCCGAATGCTATGGTGGCAGAGTTAAACTGTTTTTCCGCGAAGGGGAGATTTTCTGCCGCGGCCGATACAAGCGTTATTTCCCCCTTTAAATCAAGATTTTCAATTTTCTTTTTCGCTATCCACAGCATGTTCATGCTGGGATCAATCCCGATCGTTTTGGTCGAGGGGTGTTTTTTTGCGATCTCAATCGCAACTTCCGCCGTTCCGGTTGCTATGTCCAGGTTGTACTCGGCGTCATGCAATTCGTCTGCGAGCTTTTTTCTCCAGAGTTTGTGAATTCCAAGGCTGAACAATGTGTTTAGCCAGTCGTAGTGACTTGCCACTTCATCGAAAATTTTCTTTGTCTCAGGCATCAGACGGATTCCAGAATCCTTTCTATGTGGGAGGTTCTGTTAAGAACATAGAAATGAATTCCAGGTACTCCTTCGGCGATAAGTTCCCTTACCTGATCTCTGCACTGTGCGATTCCCACTTCCACCGCTTTTCGGTTATCGTCTCCTGCATCTTCCAGTTTCTTTCTCAGGGCTTCGGGTATCTCCGTTCCGCAAAGAGATGATATTCTTATCACCTGTTTCGATGAGAGCACGGGCATAAGACCCGGGATTACGGGAAGGTCTATTCCTGCTGCCCTTACTCTGTCGACATAATCGAAATAATAACGGTTATCGAAAAAAAGCTGGGTAATTATGATATCGGCTCCGGCGTCGACCTTTTTTTTGAGATTGGATATGTCTTCCTCAAGACTCGGGGCTTCGATATGTTTTTCCGGATAGCCGGCGACTGCCATGGAAAACCGCTGCGGTTTTTCTTTTTCGTATTTTTTTATATGTTCCACGAGTTGGTTTGCGTGCTGAAAAGCTCCTTCGGACAGCAGCTTCTCGCCACCTTCCTTCGGAATGTCTCCCCTGAGGGCCACTATGTTGCGTATTTTCTCCTGTTCAATCCGCTCAAGCATCAGATCTATTTCCTTTTCGGAGGATCCTATGCAGGTCAAGTGGCAGGCACTCTCCGTCCCGATAACATTTTTTATGTAGGAAGCGACTTCAACCGTTCTTTTACGCCCCTTTCCCATGGCACCATGTGTTACCGTTATTATGGCGGGCGAAAATCCGGCGAGTTTCGCGAGAGTATCTTTGAGTTTTTCGAATTCGGTGTCGTCTTTCGGAGGAAAGACCTCAAAGGATATAAGAGGAGCATCTTTTTTGTTCTTGTATTCAGAAAAATTCACGGTTTTTCCTCAAGAGCCAGAGTTTGCAGTGCGGCTTTTTTCAATTTCCAACGGGTTCCCAAAGTCCGAAACTGCCGCAATCAAGAATGAACTCCACTATTTCTGATCTGTTAAGGGTGAGCATTGGGACTTATAGCTTTCTTGCGGAACCGGCCATCATTATAATAGAAACTATGGAAAGCAGGCCTGCAAAGCTGGTTGTTCCTATTAGCGAGAAGACCAATATTTCTTCTCGTCTTTCAAAGCGTTTGACTTCTTTTGCTGTTCTTTCGTCTACTGCGTCAAAGAATTGCTCAAGAGGATACACAACGCGTTCTTTTGCTTGGTGATATTCCTTGCTATACAGCAGTCGCCGCGCAAGCGCGGGGTCCGGTCTCCCCCTGACTGTGTAATTGCCGGAACCGTCTTTGTAGAGGCCGACCATTGCGTTCATTGCCTGAATCTCTAGATTGACAACGGCATTTGATTCACTCTCGGCTGTTTGCAGGAGGTCAAGTTCGGCATCGGTGAACCCTGATCTTTTCATAAGCGTCTTAAGAGCCACCGGGGTGCCGCTTGGACGTGGGGGTGTTCCTGTTGATAGTACGTAGTCCCAGTATATGCTGTGATATTTTTCGGGACGGGGAGCAATTCCGTTTCGGATATCGAGAATTTCTTCAAAATAGCCTACATAACGCTCGTCGGCAGTCTGGGAGTAAGTACGCACCATGCGTGTGAGGTCATCGGAGCTTTGGCGCAGTTCATCGGCCAGAAGATATGAGTCGTATCTGTTTTCCTCCGCTTCGGCCATTTGCTGAGAATTTCTCATCATAACGAATGCTTGAGTCAATGAAACCAGCACGAGCGCCATTATGGTTGTGGAAATAACCATCTGCCGGACCGCAGTAACGGTTATTCTCTGGCTTTCATTGACGGTTGGCTCTGCGGAGTCTGAAGGGTTATGCGTGGACATCTACTGTTTCCTTACCTCTTGTAATGCTGGCAACACGTGCCGATACTTACCGTACAGCAGGTTTGAGTCCTAAGTTATGGCCTTTCTCAAGCGGTTTCTGAACCTCTTTACGCGCAAATCTTATCTTCAGAATATACCCTGCGTTATATTATGCTTCAAGCCGCGCCGAGTTAGAGAAAATCCATATTCCTGGCTCAATTTTCAAATATTTTTCGAATACGAGCGCTTCTGTAATCGAATATAAAATCCAGTTTTTTGCTTACTAAAAACAGATTTGCCAGCCTTCCGATCGGGCCAAACGGCAGGGAGTAGTGAACAAGGTCTTTGACCTGAGTTCCTTCCCCCGCCTCCGTGAAAAAATGCTTGTGGTGCCAGAATTTATAGGGTCCCAAGCGCTGCTCGTCAACGAAGTAGTGCAGCGGGTCGACCTGGGTTATTTCTGTTGCCCAGTTGGTTTTGACAAATGGTATTGGAGTTACTGTGTAAGTGATTATCATGCCGGGATATATTTTTTCTTCTGCCTCGGATGTTATCCGCAGGTTAAGTTCCGGGGGAGTTATCCTGGGAAGATTGTTCGGGTTGGAGAAAAAATCCCAGGCTTTTTCAATGGAAGTCGGCAGGAGCTCTGTCCTCTTGAGCGTATATACCTTCATTCTTTTTCTGATTGCTCAAGCGGCGGTCTGGGAAGCCCGACAAAGATCCACAGTATCAAGAACAAAAGTCCGAATATCAGGGGTAAAGACTCGTGTGTCTCATAAAGTATACCGGCGGACATTCCACCCACGCAGGCACCCATGAAGTTTGCCAGATTAAAAAAACCGGAGAGCACGCCCCTGTTCTCCGAGGAGACCCTTTGCGTAACAAACGCGGGCAGTATGGACTGGAATATGGAGCATCCAAGAAAAAACACCGCCCCCGCGAGGTAGAGCGTGATACTGTCAGATGCCCGGAGCAGATAGATTAAAAAAGCGGCTATTAAAAAGAAAAGTCCGAACCTGGTTGCCTGTTCCAATTTTTTTCTTGTTTCTGAGATCCTGATGTAGGCGTTAGCCAGAAGTGCACTGGGGGCGAGTATTACCAGATAGACGAACCACAGATCTTGGGGTTCGGTACCGATATTTTTCCAGTCCAGAGGATAGATGAACAGAATAAGGTTAAGACAGATGGATGTTATGAAGGTTGAGGAAAGAATTTTTCCCATCTCCGGTTCCCTGAGTTTGAGAAGAATTTCTTTTCTGTTCCTTGTTTTTTTCTTTGGAAGTTCGGGGAACATGAAAAGAGTAACGAACACCGCCATTAATCCCATGGCTGCGAGGATGAAGAAAAGGCTTTCAAAACCGAATTTTGCTGCCAGTACTGGACCGACTATAAGAGAAACTATAAATGCTGCTCCGATTATTATCCCGGTCAGCATAAAAGACTGGGCCCTTACCTCGTTTCTTGTGCAGTCCCCGAGAATAGCTATGGCAACTGCTCCTATCGCACCGCTTCCCTGAATCGCCCTGGTTATTATTAGCTCCCAGATGTTATCTGCAAAAGCGCAGAGAACGCTTCCAATGCAAAAGATCAGAAGCCCCAGCACTATTACCGGCTTTCTTCCGAACCTGTCACTTGCCATGCCAAAAGGTATCTGCAGCAAACTCTGGGTAAGGGCATATATTCCGAATGCGACTCCGGCGGACGCGAGAGTCGCTCCCTCGTAGTTTACGGCGTATATGCTGAAAACGGGAACTATCAGGAATATTCCTAGAAGCCTAAGCGCAATTATTGTTCCTATTATGAGAACGGAGCGAAGTTCATATCTGTTCAGTTTCATGCGGGTTTTCTCTAATGTTCTCTGGTTGCCTCAGGGGGAAAAGATTAGGGTATTTATCGTTTTTGACAACAATGGATTGTTAAGATATCATGAGAAACATAACTAACCTAGAAAATTTCACTGGTAATTGGTATACAGCCATTAATTCCCGTAGGAGAGTGACATGAGATCATTTTTCGAGATTGCGAAGGATCGTTTCCTGCGCGTCAGCTTTTTTGTCTTTTTGTTTTCCATGGCAATTGGTTCATACGTGGTTTTAGCCGGAGGATTGCCGCCTGACGTTCGTCAGGACATTGATGTCGAAGAGCAACCCGCAGAAGCCGTGGTTGAAGCTCCAGCGGTGGAGGAAGTTTCTGAAAAGGACTCAAGTGGGTTTACTGTGGGAGCCCGTGGTGCTATTTATCTCCTGGGTGATTCTGATTTTTCATCGCCTGCTGGGGAATACGGTCCGTTATCTGGCACCGCCAGCGATGGTGGAGGATACAATTTCAGCTTTCTTCTGGGTTACGACTTTGGAAACGGGCTGCGTCTTGAGGCCGAAGCCGGCTATGTACACAGCTGTATTGATGAAATAGACGTAAAAGAGCCGGGAGGTCTTGTATGTCTTGCCGGAGGAGGGGAAGGGTGCGACGTCTACGACAACCTTCCACCAGAGCACCAAAAGGCGGTTGGAGAACAGGCAAAAGGCAAGCAGAAAATTGATGGCGGAGTTTCCGCGTTTGCCTTCATGATAAACGCTTATTACGACTTGAATACGGACGGAAAGCTTGTTCCGTATGTAGGTGCGGGACTTGGGGTACTCAATGTTTCATTAGATTCGAAATCGGTCGGAAGCCCTGCGCACGGCACTGTTCTGATTGATGACAGTGATTCTGTCTTTGCTTATCAGGTGGGAGCCGGTCTGGGTTACAGGATTGGCGGACTCGGTGACGGATCAGACATGACGTTGAGTGTTGATTACCGCTATCTGGCTTCCTTCGAGGACCCGGAATTCATCGGTGAGCTAACCGGCGATACCGTGGAAGCCGAGTACTCGGGGCATTACCTAGGCGGCGGAATAAGACTGACATTCTGAGCGTGAGACCAGGTCTGTGTTTTGCTCTCTTTGTTCCGAGGAATCGGGATTTCCGCGACCGGGTATTTGCACGGGGCGGCGTTGAGTGACAGCGATGTTCGGGGCGTTCTTGGGTTTTTTACGACTCATAGGATATGCGCCCGAGATTTCCTCTGTGTATATTCCGCGCTTGCGGTTCAGACGGGCGACCGTCGCGTGGAGAGGATAAGAGCGGTTCCGTCATTCAGCTTTTTGGGAACTTCCGGGCGATGAGACCTACTTGGGCTGAAATCAGTCTTGACTCTTTCAGATCAAATCTTGGCGAAGTAAGAAGACTTGTGGGACAAAGCGTCTGTGTCATGGCGGTCGTTAAAGCCGACGCTTACGGACACGGCGCCGCAAGGGTAAGCGAAGCTGCTCTTAATGGCGGAGCGGATATACTCGGGGTGGCTACGGTGCCTGAGGCTCTGGAGCTCAGGGAATCCGGAATAACTGGCGAAATATTTCTTCTCGGAGGGATTGACCCACAGGAAGCCGGAGTTGTCGTGGAAAACGGGCTTGTTCCCGCCTGCTACTCCCTCACCGTGCTAAAGGCTCTTTCCGAAGCCGCCCGCAGGAGCACAAAAGTAGCCGCCTATCACCTCAAAGTTGATACCGGCATGACCAGGCTTGGAGTCAGACCGGATGAAATAAGTTCTTTTGTTGCTTCTTCTGCATTCCTTCCTGCAATAAGGCTTGAGGGTGTGTTTACCCATCTGGCTTCTTCTGATATCCACGGGAACGATTATACTGATTACCAGTTCGGAGTCTTCCGGGAAAGCCTTGCCTTCCTTAAGGCGTCGGGGGCAAAGTACGGCTCTGCACATTGCGCGAACAGCGCGGCTGTCCAGAGGTTTCCGGATTCTCACATGGATATCGTGAGACCAGGAATAATGCTTTACGGTTCGGGAGGGATGGGGCAGGCTGATCTGAGGCCTGTTATGAAACTCAAAACAAACATAGTTCAACTCAGGAAAGTGCCCCGGGGTACTTCGGTTGGCTACGGGGGGAGTTTCGTTACGGGAAAAGAGACTCTGGTGGCGACGCTTCCGATCGGGTACGCGGACGGCTATCCCAGGGCGCTTTCAAACAGGGCGAAAGTTTCTTTGGGCGGAACGCTTGCCCCGCTTATAGGGTCTGTCTGCATGGATTTTATCATGGTCGACGTGACGGACGTCCCAGATGTCTGTGTGGGGGACGAAGCGGTGCTCTTTGGAGACAGCCTTGTAAGTGTTGAGGAAGTTTCCTTGTGGGCTGAGACCATATCCTACGAGATTTTGTCGAGGGTTTCACCAAGAGTTCCAAGGCGTTACGTGTGAGTTGTTAGAAAATCACATAAAGAAAAATGGATAAATGAGAGCCGTTGTACAGAGAGTAATGGAAGCGTCGGTAAGTGTTAACGGAAACTCGGTTGCCGACATAGGCCCTGGAATGGTGGTTCTTCTCGGCGTCGGTGAGGATGATTCCGAAAAGGATGTTGACTATATGGCTGAGAAGATTGCGGGTCTTCGGATATTTGAAGACTCCTCTGGCAAAATGAATCTCAGCATCAAGGATACGGGAGGAGAGGTTCTGGCTATCTCCCAGTTTACTCTCTACGGTGACTGCAGAAAGGGCAGAAGACCTTCTTATGCCCGGGCCGCGGGCGGAGATATTGCAAGGCGGTACTACGAGCTTTTCATCGCTAAGATTTCGGAGCGTGGAATCCCGGTTAGAACCGGTGTTTTCGGCGCCCGCATGGATGTCCGGATAGTGAACAGCGGGCCCGTCACACTTCTTGTTGACAGTTCCAGGGATTTCTGAGTCCATACTGGTTATTTTGTGGCGGCGGATTATTATTAGGTAGATGAAGACTGTATGCAGCCATCCTACCGCTCACAGGGATTATATATTTGAGGAGAAGTACGAGGCGGGTCTGGTCCTCAGGGGCTCCGAGGTTAAATCCCTTAGAAACGGAAACGCCAGCGTAAAGGAAAGTTTTGCTCTGATAAGGGAGGGCGAAGCCAGCCTTGTTAACTGCTATATAGCTCCCTATGACGCGGCCAGCATGCTTAACCATGAGCCGACCAGAGAGAGAAAGCTTCTGCTGAACTCCCATGAGATAAGGAGGCTGATTGGAAAAACCAGCATTAAAGGGTATACTTTAGTTCCTCTCAGGATTTATTTTAAAAACGGTATCGCAAAGCTCGAACTGGCCCTTGCCAAAGGCAAGAAGACGAGGGATAAAAGAGAGGATATCAAGCGTCGCGAGGCCCAGAGGGATATGCAGAAGGCCGTTAGACGATCTTTGAAACGTTCATAATTCTGATACGGGGGCGATCGGCTTCGACGGGAAACAGGGAAGCCAGTGCCGCATGCCGAGCTTGGTTAACTCGTAAAACTGATCAAGCACGATAAGTGCCGAACCAATTAACGCACTCGCAGCCTAAAAAAAACTGCGACGTCTCAGAGCGTCATGCCCGCTGGGCTTTCTGAGGCGTAATTCAAGCGGGATGGCTGGTACGTGATTTCCGGGGCGCTTGCCAGTGAGATTCTACTCGGGACTGCGGTGAAAAACCTGCCTGCCGGTGATTTTGCCGTCTGATTCAAAAGACAGGATAAGCATGTAGACGCCTAGTGAAACTTTTTTCGGACCCGGGTTCGATTCCCGGCGCCTCCACCATCTATTTTTTATATAACTACTTTTAAATAAAGCCCCTTCCCCGCGGGAAGAAGGTTGCCGCGAGGTTCGTCGGCAGTTGCTTTTAATCGCGTGCGGGGCAGCGCGAAACAGGTATTCTCGTCTGAATACTGTTGTCGGTATTGTCATGGATCCTCCGAAGTTCACGCCATTTGGGGAAACCTCAGAAGACTTCGCGTTGATTGACTGTTCTTACTGGACGGAAAAGGACAGGGCGTTTTGGGAGCGGGAGAACGAGGATAAGAAATTCTTCGGAACTCCGGCCATGTGGGAGACGAGACTTCACGCAGAGGATTTTCCGCGACCGTGGTGAATGATTGACGAGTTCGGAATTATCTGGAGGAAGGAATATCTCCCTCGCATATATTGAGAGAGCACTGATATGAGGAATCCTCGTGATCTATGAGAACAAGATTGTAATGCCGCAACCTGTGGACTCTTGTAAAAAAGCTTGATAAGACATAATGGCCGGGTGCCGTGTCGAGAAAAACCGAACCCGAGAGCTACTCGTTACTTTCTCTCAAAGACATAATTATAAGGACAATGTTAACGATTACAGGAAGAATGGCGGAACCTCCTATCAGACCTCCAAGTGTTACTTCTCCCATTTTTGCAAATTCCAAGCCTCCGAATATCAACCCTGCTGTCAGAAATAAAGAGACAATAGTTGACGATAAAATTTTCCACTTGGAAATAGATGAAACAGTGCTTATCAGCTTCCCTCTGATACCCTGTTCGTTCTCCGCCATCGCAACGATCCGGTCTGCGGAACCAGGAAGTATTTCTTCATACTCTCTGAGGAATTGAGGTGGTGGCAAAGGTCCGGAAAAGAAAGAGGAACTCTCCTTGATTACAGTTATCAGCCTTCCACGAATCTCTTTACGGGCAGCTTCGGAAACGTCGGGAAGTGACTGCGCAAGCAGCTCATCTATTTTTTCTATTTCCGGCAGTGGTTCTTGATCGGGGTTAACGAGTTGTTTTTCCTCTGGCATCTAGAAACTCTCCCGCTCCGCTCCTGAAGTAACCACGTATATTTCTTGCGTCTTCCAAAAGTCCTTCCCTTCCAGCGGGTGGAAGAGAGGGCAGCTTCAATGTGCTGGGCAACAGGTAAAGGTCTAGGAAAACCGAAGAAAATGACGACTTCAGTCCTTTGGCAAGAGCTGCTTTCTTCTTAGAAGAATGATGAGTTGTTGCTTTGGTAAAACTGATCATATAACCCTCCACGCGGTAATGTAACTATATCAATCCCACTGGGAAAATACAACACCACTTGAACTCCGAAGTGCACCACTGACATCGGATAATCTCCTTTCAGGGGAGTTTAGCACAGAGGTGGACAAGGGAACAAAGGAGTGGTCCCCTTTTTTCTTTTTTATCCTACTCTAGGAATGGTAGGGTTGAATGCTTGATTTGATGTTACAGATTTGTAATAATCTTACTCACGGGTGAGGTTGTGGTGAAACGTAGAGTAAAATCACCGAGCAAGTCTCCTTCCTATAGGAATATTAAGCTCGATAGTCTTAGCAAAACGCTTGATGATCTTGACGAAGCGCTTTATGATCTTAGCGAAGTTCTTACAGAAGCATATCAAGAAAACCTCCCAGCTCCATCCCGAATAGCAATAGAGAATGCTGAATTCTTAATAGAACAGAGCTATAAGATTTTCCCCAGTCGTTTTGAAGTTTATCCAGATCAGGATGGCGCAATTGCCGTTGATATTTATAACGGGAAGGGCAAATCAGTTCTTTTATTATGTGAGTCGACAGGAGAAGTTCTTTGTCTAGCCGATGTAGATGGCAAGAGTCACCACGAACGCTATCCGCAATCAGAAACACGTAAACTTCCTGACAGCTTCATAAGAAAAGCTTTGGAAGAACTATAAATCTGCTCTCTGGTGTAAACTCTTGAGTATTCCTCCCGAAGTTTCAGAAGAAGAACAACTTGGCCGTCGCATATTTTCAGAAACAAATCTCAAGCGCGCACGACGGAAGGTTCCTTATCGTCTTTTTTACGATAAAAAAGCCAAGGAAAAACTTTCCGTTGACCGGTTGGATCTTCCGTCATCGATAAGTGAGCTGATTGAAATCTGTAATAAATCAGTAGGAGATCGTAGTGGTTTTTATGGTTGGGCTGTTATCACGGCCGAAGAAGCAGGTACCGAAGAACGGAAAGTTGAATCTTCTCCGTCAAAGGAGAATCCTTACCATGCGGATATAATTCTGCCAGATAGTGCAATTAACGATGAAATCAAACAAAAAGAGCATGCTAAGCGCCTTGCGGATATTGCAACTTTACGTGAGCGTGATTAGCTAAAGCTCAGTTTCCATCAAGCTCGAAAGCGTAACGGCTTTGGTTAGAAGAGGATCCCAAAAACTAATATGAAACGTAGAACCATCGTAATTGCCACCAGAAACATGGGGAAGCTGAGAGAATTCAGATCAATTCTCGCTGACGCCTACGATGAGATTTTTTCTCTAGCGGACTTTGATGAAGTTCCCGAGATAAAGGAAACAGGTCTTTCTTTCAGGGAAAACGCTTTTATCAAGGCGAAGACAACCTCTGATTTTCTCAGCATGGATGCTATTGGAGATGATTCAGGTCTGGTTGTGGACACACTTGGTGGAGCTCCCGGTATTTACTCGGCAAGGTACGCCGGGGAAGGGGCATCGGATGACGATAATAACGAAAAACTGCTCTCTGAGCTCGAAGGAGAGAAAAACAGAAGTGCCAGGTTTGTCTGCTGTATCTCTTTAGTACTTGTGAACGGAACACAGGAATTTTTTGAGGGTGAGTGCCGCGGACAGATTATTCAGGAGAAAAGGGGCCAAAGTGGTTTTGGTTATGACCCGGTTTTTTATGTTTCTCAATACCAAAAGACTATGGCTGAACTTGGCCCCGACATAAAAAACAGGATAAGTCACAGGGCTATTGCTTCAGAAAAGCTTTTGTCGTATTTTTCGAATTTGAAATAGGAGCTTTAGAAAACTGCCTTTGCCTCTTGTTATCTATCTTTACTTTCTGAGGAGCTAAATGGTACGTTTGATGTAAGATTTTTCCCGTTTCTGTTTTGCCAAGTATGTAATTTTTTCGTTTTTAATTGTAAGCTGCTTCCCAATTGAATATATTTAGATTCCGATCTTAATTTATTGCGGCTGCTTTAACTTGATAAAGAGGTTTTCTGCTTGAAAAGCGCAAAGTTTATTTTTGTTACCGGCGGAGTTATGTCTTCTCTGGGAAAGGGTATCTCCGCTTCCTCAATAGGCCTCCTTCTTGAATGCTGTGGTCTTAGAGTCACCCTTCAGAAGCTTGATCCCTACATAAACGTTGATCCGGGTACGATGAACCCTTTTGAGCACGGGGAGGTTTTTGTTACCGATGACGGGGCGGAAACGGATCTCGATCTTGGTCATTACGAAAGATTTACCAAAGCCAAGCTTGGCAAGAAAAACAATCTTACAAGCGGCAAGGTCTACGATTCCGTTATTTCCAAGGAAAGGGAAGGCAAGTTCTTAGGTAAAACGGTCCAGGTAATCCCTCACATAACTGATGAGATAAAATCCCGCGTGCTTGCCCTTGAGGATGACAACGACGTGATCATAGTCGAAATCGGCGGCACTGTGGGAGACATCGAGAGTCTTCCCTTCCTTGAGGCGGTAAGGCAGCTGAGGTCGGATCTAGGCAAGCAGAACACGCTTTTTATCCATCTCACGTATGTTCCCTATGTTGCCGCCGCCGGGGAGCTGAAAACAAAGCCCACGCAGCACAGCGTAAAGGATCTTCTCCAGATAGGAATTCAGCCCGACATACTCCTGTGTCGCACCGAGGACAAGTTCCTTCCCGAAGACGTTAAAAGAAAAATAGCCCTTTTCTGCAATATCGAGCAAAAGGCGGTGATTACAGCCAAGGACGTTGAGCACATATATGAAGTTCCGCTTATGTACAAAAAGGAAGGACTGGCCGAGATAATCGTTGAGTATCTTGGCATGTGGACCAAAAAACCTGACATGGGAGAGTGGGAGGAACTCGTTCGAAGAGTAAAACATATGGAAAAGGCCGTGCGCATAGCCGTTGTCGGAAAATATGTTTCGCACGGAGACTCTTACAAGAGTCTCCACGAGGCCCTTTATCACGGTGGTTTAGCCAATGATTCGAAAGTTGAAATAAAATACGTGAATTCAGAAGAAATGGATGGCATGGCTCCGCAGAATTACCTCTCTGACGTTCACGGCATACTTGTCCCCGGGGGATTCGGGGAGAGGGGAATTGACGGTAAAGTAGATGCCACTAAATACGCAAGGGAGAACGGGATTCCTTTTTTCGGAATCTGCTACGGCATGCAGCTTGCCGTTATTGAGTTTTCAAGGAACGTGTGTGGCATAGATGACGCGGATACGACCGAGAATAACGGCGATACGCAGAACCCGGTTATAGACATAATGGAATCGCAAAAGAACATAAGTGAAAAGGGCGGGACAATGAGACTCGGGGCCTATCCATGCATCATAAAGCCCGAGACTCTGACAAGCGGTATCTACGGGGCCTCGGAGATATCCGAAAGACACCGCCACCGGTTTGAAGTGAACAACAGCTACAGGAAAATTCTTGAGTCAAATGGAATGATCCTCTCCGGCCTCTCGCCGGATGAAAATCTGGTTGAAGTCATGGAACTTAAGGATCATCCCTGGTTTGTCGGCTGTCAGTTCCACCCTGAGTTCAAGTCAAAGCCCCTCAGCGCTCACCCGCTTTTCAGAGATTTTATAAGAGGGGCGCTTCGCTACAAGGATTCTCTTGCCTGATCGAATTGTTCCATTCGATGAATCTCCCCAGCATAAACGAACTTATTGCCTACAGAAAAAGAAGGGAGCCTGCCCTCGGTGTGGTACTCTCCGCCCATCCCGATAAACTCTCTGTCCTCTCAGAAGATGGGAAGCGCTACTCGGTTGAACCGAAAAAAGTCGTGTTGCTTACCGGAATAACTATCCCTGAAACCCTTACCGACTCCGAGAAAAAGCTTGAAATGAGAAGATGGAGAAAAGAGCTTGAAGAGAAAAAAGGTTCCGTTGATGTGGAAACGCTTTGGCAGTGTGTTGTGGGGGAGCAGGAGACCGTAAGCTTTGAGGAGATGCTGGAGCTGTATTCGGGTGCGGAGCAGGTTTCTTTAGAGCAGAGATTCTTGCTTTTCTGGGCCGTTGATAAAAACACGATTTACCTTGCAAGAGGCGAAAACGGCTATCTCGTCCGCTCACGGGAGGATGTCTCCAAGACACTTCATACCCTTGAACTCAGAAAAGAAAGGGAACAAAAAGCCCAGGCCGCCGTAAGCTGGGTGCGTTCCGTTCTAAGCGGCGAAGTTCCTCCGGTGGTTGATGAGAACCACAGAGAGTTCCTTGAGCTGATCGAGCGGTACGTCATCGATCTTGACGGTTACGAGCGGGCTAAGGAAGCCAAGGGCTTTCTTTATGAAGCGGGCCTTAAGGAAGTGGAATCGGCGGCTGAATTCCTTATAAAAACGGGTTTCTGGAAGAAAGATGATGACCCGGAATCAAAAAAAATCACTTTTCATTTCAGGCATTCCCAAAGAGCGCTCGAAGAAGTGGAAGCTGTTTTTAACGTCCCGCAAAGCTTTGCGGATCTTACCGACAGAACGGATCTTGAGGTTTTCTCAGTTGACAGCGAGACAACCCGGGACATTGATGACGCCATTTCCCTTGAGATGGACGGGGACCGGATTACTCTGGGAGTCCATATCTCGAATGTCGCCCATGTAGTAAACAGAGGAAGTTTTCTCGATCAGGGGTGCCTTGAACGCGCCGAGACGGCTTATTTTCCCGAGGGAAGCGTGGATATGTTTCCCCGGGATCTTGTAAGCAAGAAACTCAGCCTGACTGCCGGTGACCTAAGACCTGCATTCTCTGTTTTCGCCACTTTTAAAAAAGGGGACTTCACCCTGATCGATTATCGTTTTGAAACGACGGTCATAAGGGTTTCAAAGAATCTTACTTATGCCGAAGCGACTGAAATGTTCCGCGGTACGCAATGGGGAGAATCCCTTACTGCCCTCGCTGCTTCACTTAGAGGAGAGAGAGTCAGCAGGGGAGCCCTTGTAGTTCAACTCCCGGAACTTAAGATCAGGGTCGGAGACCAGGATGGGATTTCACTCAGCAAAGATTACATGGATTCTACTGCCCACAATGTCGTTTCCGAATGCATGATACTTATGAACCGGCTTTGCGGAGATTTTTTCGATAAAAACGCAATTCCGGCTCTCTTTCGTTCTCAAACCCAGGAGATTGACCCTGAAGCCGGAGAACTTGACCCCGCGGATGTTCTTTTTCCGGTAAAGGTAGTAAAGCACTTAAAACCCTCTTTTGTTGCCTTTGTCCCCGAGGTGCATAAGTCCCTGGGAGTTTCCCGCTATGTTCAGATGACTTCTCCGATCAGGAGGTACACGGACCTTCTGATGCAGCGCCAGCTTATATCCTGGCTCGAGGAACAGAAAATCTGCTACTCGGAAAGCGAGCTTGAAGACATGAACACGCGGGTCAGCCTCGCCACCAGGGAAATAAAAAACGCGCAGAGGGGAAGACACAGGTACTGGCTTATACGCTATCTTTTGGAAAAGGATATAAAAGGGGCGACAGGTTACGTAAGTTCCAGGGGATATAACGGGTTTAACGTTTATATCCCGGAGTTTCTGATCGAACTCGCTCTTTCTAACTCAGGTGGCAGGGCTTTTGAGATAGGGAATGAACTTCCCCTCTCCATCTGGGGGACCGACCCTCTTAGAAGAAGGATACGCGTGAGTCCGGCTTAGCTTTCGGTGCACAGGAATCCAAGCTCAAACAAGCGCATGCTGTCGGAGCGGGAAAGACTGCTTTTTTCAGTGCTTTTCTTCAAGAATTTCGAGAATTTCCTCAAGCCCCGTGACCTTCACTCTCGGCCTTCCCTGCTTTTCGCCTTCTTTCTTTTCAAACCAGTCAACCCGCAGCCATTCATTGTAGGAGATATGTTTTTCATCAAGCAGTTCCTTTATGCTCTCATCCGAAGCGAGCTCGGGGTGGAGCGTGTTTTCCCTCTCGATGTCCTCGATCATAAAGCTTACGGTTTCACCGGAGTCAGTCTTGTTCGTGCCGATAACTCCGGTCGGTCCGCGTTTTATCCATCCTGTGGTGTAGAGTCCCAAAAGCGGGTTGCCTCCCGTTTTGTCAAGCACTCTTCCTTTTTCATTGGGTATTACTCCGGAACGGTCATCAAACGGGACACCCTGAAGAGGTATTCCCCGGTACCCGACGGAGCGAAAAACCAGGTCGGCGGGAATCTCTTCAATCTCGTCTGTGGGCCTGGGCCGAAGGGAGCCGTCATCGGATTTATAAAGTCTGTTTCTCACGACTTTCACGCTTTTTACCCTGTTGTCTTCTCCGGCAATTATTTCTATCGGGGAAACCAGGAATCTTATGACTATTTTCTTTGATTTGGATGGGGCCCTCTCGGAAGCTTTTTTTATAAGCTCTATTTTCGTCTGGGCTGTCCTGTTCGGTTTACGTTCAAGTTCCTCAAGCGTAAGGGAATCGGGTTCCGCTTCCCCCGGCAGTGTCAGGAGGTCTGCGTCCTCAAGATTCTCAAGTTCCCGAAGCTCCGGGTTGGTGAAGGCTGCCTGCGCGGGGCCTCTTCTTCCAAGCATGTATATTTCCCTTATGCCGCTTTCGACCAGTTGTCCAAGCGCGTAGTCCGCGATATCCGTTCTTTTCATTTCGCTTTTTGTGAGGGATAGAATTCTCGCGACATCCACCGCGACGTTTCCGACTCCGACTATGACGACTCTTTTTCCCGAAAAGTCAAAACCAAGACCCATGTGATCCGGGTGGGCGTTGTACCAGCCTACAAACTCCGTTGCCGTGTGGCTTCCGATCAGGTCCTCTCCTGGTATTCCCATTTTTCTGTCGGTCTGGGCCCCGGTTGCGAAAACTATCTGGTGGTAACGGCTGCGCAGGTCCTCAAGCTTTATGTGTTTTCCGAACTCTACCAGTCCGAAAAACCTGAATTGAGGATTGGATGCGATTCTATCATAAACTCTGGCTACGCTCTTTATCTTCTGGTGATCCGGAGCTACCCCGCTTCTCACCAGACCGTGGGGAGTCGGGAGTTTCTCGAACATGTCTATGAACACGCGGTCGCCAAGTTTTTTCTGTAGATGTTCGGCTCCGTAGAAAGCGGCGGGTCCCGATCCTACGATAGCAACTTTTATTCTTTTAAGACTCATGCGGTGGGAAGTATATACGCAATATTGTATAAATCTATTCACTCAAGGGCTTTTTTCTTTCGGTTTCCGGAGGATATTTCTTCATTTCTCTTTTTCCCGCTGACCGGGCCTGATGGTGGTATAATACTAATTTATTTGATGTGTGGCGGAGTGGCCTGATGATTGTTAAAGAGCGTACGGAACCAGAGCATTTTCATCTCAAGGTGGTTCACGAGATAAGCGACTTGATCAACAAGTCCGTGGGTCTCAACACCGTTTTGGGCAGGGTAGTAAGAAAGATTTCTTCCTCCCTTCACTACGATGTCGTTTCCATATACGTCTGGGATGATTCAAGAGAGGTTCTCAGGCTCGCGGCTAACAGAGGCCTTCAGGTTAGGCCGAAAAGCGATATATTCCTGCGTTCGGATGAAGGCCTTACCGGAGTGGTCCATAAAACAAAGGTCTCCCTGATTGCGATGCCGGCTTCAGAGCATCCGAATTACAAGTATTTCCCCGAAATAGGCGAAGAGGAATACGAAAGCTACATAGGTGTCCCGATAATGCTTCACGACGTGTGTGTCGGGGTGCTTGTGGGCCAGAACAGAACTCCGATGCAGATAACACCGGCCGAACAGACTCTCTTTCAGATAATAGCGCTGCGGCTTGCGGGGGTTCTTGAAGTCGCAAACACCTTGGACCGGCTGAAACCTCCGTCAATGGTAAAACACGAGACCAGAACCTATCAGGGAAAAGGGGTTTCTGAAGGAGTGGCTGTGGGCAAAGCGGTTACATTTCGCGGGCTTTTTCGCCGGATGTCCACGATGGAGAAGACTGCCCGCACTCCCGGAATCGAGAAGAGAAGAGTTGAAAGTTCTATAAAGAATATATCACAAGACCTTAAGAACACTATAAAAAAAATGGATTCTGAAGGTAAGCTCTCGAAAAACGAAGTGGATATTTTTCGTTCACATCTGATGATAGTGGATAGCCGCGACATGGTGAAAGGAACTGGCGAGCTCATAGATGAAAAGAGGGTTTCGGCTGAGGCTGCGGTGGTTGAGTATCTCGAATCCCAGGCATTACGTTTTGAATCCCTTCCGGATTCCTATATGAGGGAGAGGGCCTACGATTTCAGAGATATAGGTGAGAGGATGCTCCGGGATCTTACCCATTCAAAGGATGAGAATATTCCCGCTTCCGCCGACGGAGAACCCTTGATACTTGTGGCAAGAGAGATAGGCGTTTCTTTTGTCACGGCTGTTGAGGGGGAAGTGGGGGGAATAGTGCTTGAAAAAGGCGGAGAGACTTCGCACACGGTCATAATAGCGAAATCGCTTGGGATTCCGGTGGTTGTCGGAATAGACAACATAGTGAACCTGGTACACCCCGGGGAGGATATGATAGTTGATGGAAGAAGCGGTTTCATTTTCACGAATCCTGATCAGGTACTTAAGGATGAATATCTGTCCATGCACCAAAAAGCCGTTGAACTCCGAAACTTCATAGAGATTGAAGCCGAAAAAAGCACCGACACAGGTCTTGGCGTCGAAATAACGGCTAATGTCGGGATTCCGGCCGATGTCGAAGTGGCTAAGCGTTACGGCATCAAGAGCGCGGGACTTTTCAGGACGGAGTTTGCATTCGCGCGGTTTAAGAAGTGGCCGAGCGTGAGGTCCCAGTTGAAGATATACAAGGAGATTTCAGGCAGTTTTGAGGGCGAAGTGACGATCAGGACCTTGGATGTGGGTTCTGACAAGATACTTTCGTACCTCAACATGCCCAAGGAAGAAAACCCCCTTCTTGGCCTTCGCTCAATCCGCTTTTCAATGGAGTATCTTGATCTTTTCAGGGATCAGGTGAAATCCATCTTGCTGGCGGCGAAAAAAGGGGGAAATCTCAGGATTCTTCTGCCTATGGTATCAAATGTCTGGGAGGTTGAGACTGCGGTGCAGATAATTGAGGAACTGTCTGCCGAAGTCAGTCTTCACCGGCTTGACATACCGAAACTCGGAATAATGATGGAGGTTCCGGCACTTGCGTATCAGTTCGATGATTACGCGGACTTAATAGATTTTGTTTCCATTGGAACAAACGACCTAATACAGTATCTGCTCGCGGTGGATAGAAATTCAAACGCTGTCGGGCATCTTTACTCGGCTTTTCATCCCTCCGTGGTTAGAATGCTGGATTTTACGAGAGAGCAGATACTCTCAAGCGGAAAGGAGCTTTCAATATGCGGAGAAATAGCGGGAGTTCCTTCAGGCACCCTCTTGATATTGGCTCTTGGTTACCGTCATCTGAGCGTTTCTCCGCTTCGGTTTCCTTATGTGAAATTTCTTTCGGACAGGCTTTCTGAGCAGATGCTTGAGGAAGTCAGGTCCAACGTATTGTTGCTCTCAAAGGAGTCTGATATAGAGAGATACTTAAAAGATGTGCTTAACTCCATAAATCCGATGTTGCT
The DNA here is from genome assembly GCA_965208155.1 of Thermodesulfobacteriota bacterium. Lineage (GTDB taxonomy): Bacteria > Desulfobacterota_D > UBA1144 > Nemesobacterales > Nemesobacteraceae > Nemesobacter. The sequence continues at coordinate 85,657 of OZ242322.1, read as the reverse complement.
CGAAGTAGAGTAGCCATGATCAAAAGATCTACCCTTATTCCGCTGGTGCTTTTTATCCTTACGGCGGCCACGACTTTTCTTTCCGGCTACATGATAAGCGGAACCTATACGGGAGGCGTTCTTTTCTCGGTTTCTCTGGTCGCCATTCTCGGAGCCCATGAAATGGGCCATTACTTCTACGGCAGAAAATACGGTGTTTCCATAACTCTTCCCTGGTTTATCCCCGCTCCTCCCTTCCTCTCCCCAATAGGGACGTTCGGGGCGTTTATAAGGATAAAGTCCCGGATACGCGGCCGAAGAGAACTTTTCGACATAGGAGTCGCTGGTCCCATAGCCGGAGTGGTGATAGCTCTTCCGGTTCTGTTTGTCGGGCTGCTTTTCTCAGACGTGGTTGCTTTGGATTCCGAGAGGATCTCTGAGATGCAGACGGCCATGTCTCTCGGCAATTCTCTCATATTTGCCCTTTTCTCAAAAATGGCTGTCGGGGAAGTCGCTCAGGGATACGAAATCTTGCTGCATCCCGTTGCGTTTGCGGGATGGATAGGTCTTTTCGTAACCGTCTTGAATCTCATGCCCGCGGGACAGCTTGACGGAGGGCATGTTGTATACTGCGTTTTCCCTGCGGGGTGGCATAAAGCTATATCGGCCGCTACGGTTATTCTTCTTGTAATAATGGGAGTGGGAACGGCGCCTCTGGTGGACTTTGCGGATTATCTGGGGTTGTGGGTGCTGGGTGCTCTTCCTGAGTGGCTTATGTTTGAGGGCTGGGTCGGCTGGCTTTTCTGGGCGATACTGCTTTTGATCCTAGGTACGACCCATCCGCCGACTGTATCAAGTGATGCCGAGATCGGCGCCGGAAGAAAAGCGCTTGCTTTTCTCTCGCTGCTTATTTTTATTTCCTGTTTTACCCCTGTCCCCATCAGCATCGTGGAGTTCGGTTAAGTCGTTTTGCGTTTAGTTAAAAAATCTGTTACAATCACCCTGATCGGTTGGATTGATTCTGAGGGTGTTGGAGTGAAAAAGAGGGTGGTTCACATACAGGACTCCGATTCAACCGGCAACTTTATTTAAACAATTTCACTACTGCGAGGAGATTCACAAATGTCGAAGAACACTTTGTCTGTAAAGGACAACAGGACAGGTAAAACATACGAACTTGCTATAGATAACGACACCATAAAGGCCACTGACCTTCGCCAGATAAAGGTTAAGGACGAAGACTTTGGTATGATGAGTTATGATCCCGCTTTCGGGAATACTGCTTCGTGCAAAAGCAAGGTTACTTTCATTGACGGAGAAAAGGGAATTCTGAGGTACAGGGGATACCCAATAGAGGAGCTGGCGAAAAAAAGCAACTTCCTCGAAGTCGCCTATCTCCTTATTCACGGTGAACTGCCTAACAAATCGGAATACGACAGCTGGGTTCACGACATAACGCATCACACCTACGTGCATGAAAACATAGTGAAGCTCATGGACGGATTCCGCTACGACGCGCATCCGATGGGCATGCTTCTTTCGACCGTCGGAGCCCTCTCGACCTTCTATCCGGATGCAAAGGACATATTCGATACCGACGTGCAGAAACTTGAGATAAGAAGGCTTATAGCAAAGACACCGACCATAGCCGGATTTTCCTACAGGCATATAATGGGTCTTCCATATGTATATCCCGACAACGAACTCAGTTACGCCGGGAATTTTCTCTCAATGATGTTCAAGATGACCGAGGCCAAGTATGAGCCGAATCCTGCTATAGAGAAAGCAATAGATGTTCTTTTCATCCTCCATGCCGACCACGAGCAGAACTGCAGCGCAAGCGCGATGAGAAACGTCGCAAGTTCTCATCCGGATCCTTACTCCGCGGCCGCCGCGGCGATTGCAGCCCTGTACGGTCCTCTTCACGGCGGAGCGAACGAGGCGGTGCTTGAAATGCTTGCCGACATAGGTTCAATTGACAAGATCCCTCAGTATATAGAAAGGGCCAAGAAAGGAGAATTCAGGCTCATGGGCTTCGGGCACAGGGTGTACAAGGCTTATGACCCGAGAGCGGCGATAATAAAGGACATAGCCCACGACGTCTTTGAAGTTACCGGGAAAAATCCGCTGCTTGACATAGCGCTTGAGCTTGAGAGGATAGCGCTTGAAGACGACTATTTCGTAAGAAGAAGGCTTTATCCGAACGTTGATTTCTACTCGGGACTCATATACCAGAGCATAGGTCTTCCCACGAGCATGTTCACCGTTCTTTTCGCAATAGCGAGAATGGCGGGGTGGCTTGCGCAGTGGCTCGAACTTCTGAACGATCCCGAGACCAGAATCGCGAGGCCTAGGCAGGTCTATCTGGGAGAGGACAACAGAAAATACGTTGCGATGAGCAGAAGGCGCAAGAAGAAGTAATTCTGTCGTCTCGGAGTCAGGGCTTGAGGAGAAAAAGGGGAAGAGGGTGGAGAAAGGCTTGCGCTTAGCTTGCCGAGAAGTGCTTTCCTATTATTGTGTTGTAATAGTAGTCAATCGTGTGCTCGGTGTTGGCTATCAGTACCAAGATGGCCCCGTTGCGACCTCTCTCCGATAGAATAAATTCTTTCCCGCTGCCCTCACGCGCCGCTCTTTCCTCGAGCATTTCCAGAAAAGAGTTTTTGAAAGTGTCTCTGTCATCACGAAGGGCCGTTTCAAGCAGGGCTTCGTCCTGAAGATCGTACTTTTTCTTTTTTATCTCCTCGCGAAGCGCTAGAGAGAATTTCTCAAGATCAAGCTCGGGGAAATTTTCCCTGGCGATTTCCTCGAATACACAAAGCAGTTCTTCCATCATTGTTGCTGAGTATTCCGATGCTGATTTGAGAGGGTGAATTTTCCTATGTCCCTGAGCAGGCATGATACCAGGTCTATCGTGTGAGAGATGTCGCTTTTATAGGCAATGGAACTCGGGCTGTGAAGATACCTTGTCGGAACCGACAGGACGGCCGCTCTTGTTCCCCGTCCCGTGACCTGCATGGCCGTTGCGTTTGTACTGCCCGCTTTTTTTACCGTTACCTGGCAGGGGATTTCGTTTTTCTCCGCAAGCTCCTTTATAAAGAAGCTAAACGGCCTGTGCGCCACCAGGAACCTGTCAGAAAGTCTGATCTCGGGTCCCTTGCCGATGTTGGCAAAGGATTTGCTCTCCGAAACTCCCGGTATGTCCATTGCCACAGTGCCTTCAAGCGCAACGGCGAAATCAGGTTCATAAACCGGCGTTATCACCCGCGCCCCGCGGAGTCCGACTTCTTCCTGCACTGTAAAGGTAACTATAAGATTGCAGCCCAGCTCGGGAGTTTTTTTAAGGGCTTCGACTATCACGAAAAGACCCATCCTGTCGTCAAGGGCTTTTGAAATTACGGAATCCTCGGTTTCATCAAGAGAGGTGTCGAATGACACCATGTCACCTATTTCTACCATGTCGGCGACTTTCTCAGGGCTGAGTCCGAGATCAACCGCGCAGTCCTCGATGTCGGGAACTTCCTTGGCGCCTCCCTTGGTCACGTGGGGCGGAACCGCCGCCACTACCCCTTTTAGAGGTTTCTTTCCCCATACCACGAGGCGCTGTCCGTAGAAAACCCTGGAGTCCATTCCACCGAGTGGGGTCACTCTCAGAAACCCCTTGTTATCAATATGGTGTACCATGAATCCCACTTCGTCCATGTGAGCGTCAAGAACAAAAGTGGGGCCGTCTCCGGGGATGCGGGCGATTACGTTTCCCAAAACGTCTTCAGTGATATCTTCTGAGAATTTCTTTATTTCCTCAAGCAGAATTGCCTTGATTCTGCCTTCGTCACCGGGCATTCCGGGGGTGTCGCAAAGCTTCTTTAAGAGTTGTATATCCATAACGGGCTGATTATAACCAAACGGTCTTTTTTTCCAAAACGGCGTGACAGGCAATAAGGGTCTAGATGAAACAAGCGGAGTAATTTGTCATTCAAGCGAAGAATTTCGTTTTTCGCCTGTAACCCGTTGATTGAAGGTTTTCCGAGGTAGAAATGCCTTGGCTTCATTAAAGCCCGAAATCGAAGATATTCTGATGGTAACCATGGTACGGTTTTCCGGGGTAGAGTTACCTTGTTTCTGTGGACAGTTGCTTCGACAAGATTCCCGTAATTATGGTAATATGGCAATATGAAAATCACCATTGAACTCCCAGACGCCGTTCTCAGACAGGCCAAAGCTCTTGCGGCCAGCCGTGCCATGACTCTGAAGCAGTTTTTCACCGAGGCGTTACAGGAACATGTACGTTGTTGCACAAGCAGAACAGATTCTCCATGGATGGCCGGATTCGGAACACTGTCAGATCTCTCGGACGAAAATCGCCGCATCCTTAAGGTAATTGAGGAGGAATTTGAAACGATCTTCCCTGAGGATATCACATGATGTTCAATACCATTGCCTTATCTGCATGGTCAGAGGGGTTTGTAACGGTTAAGGCCTCTTTCTGCAATACTGAAAACAGATCGGCATCGTCTTTTTTATAGGCGTTATACGAAAGTGCGAACTAAGGAGAGGAGATAGACTTGAATCCCGACGACCCCGGTCTCTTCAGACCTGCAAAAGAATCTCTTCCTCTTCCCGAGAGGATGAGGCCCGAGAGCATAGAACAGATGGTGGGCCAGGAGCACCTGATAGGGCCCGAAGGGCTCGTGACGAAAACGCTTGAGGCCGGGGGAGCGCATTCCATGATATTCTGGGGTCCACCCGGAACGGGCAAAACCACTCTTTCAAGGCTTATTGCGGGCAGGGCGGGCGCAAGGTTCGTACAGATAAACGCGATTTCCTCTGGAGTCAAGGAACTCAGAGAGATCGTCTCGGCCGCAAGAGACGCCCTTTACTCCGGGCGCAAGACCGTGCTTTTCATTGACGAGATACACAGATTCAACAAGGCGCAGCAGGCGGCGCTTCTAAAAAGCGTCGAAGAGGGGGTTCTGATTCTCATAGGGGCTACCACGGAGAACCCTTCGTTTGAGGTCATAAGTCCTCTTCTTTCCCGCTGCCAGGTCTATGTTCTTAACCCGCTCTCGGCACAGGAGCTTGACCGCATACTCGGAAAGGTTTTCTCCGAGGATGAGTTTCTTGCGGGCACGGGCATTTCGGCTGAGGCTCGAGACCAGCTCGTTGCGCTTTGCGGCGGGGACGCCAGGGTTATGCTCAATGCCCTTGAAATCGCTTCTTCTCTTCTTCGCGCAAAGAAGCTCTCTGAGATTGACACCGATGTTGTAAAGGAAATTTTCCAGAAAACGGGTCTTCTCTACGACAGGGCGGGAGAGGAGCATTACAATACGATTTCCGCTTTTATAAAAAGCGTGAGGGGAAGCGACCCCGACGCGGCTGTTTACTACCTGGCGAGAATGCTTGAGGCGGGAGAGGACCCAAAATTCATCGCCAGGCGTCTTGTGATACTTGCTTCAGAGGATATTGGAAACGCCGAACCCTACGGGCTTACTCTCGCTACCGACTGTTTTACGGCGGTTAATTACGTGGGGATGCCTGAGAGCAGAATAATCCTCTCGCAGGTCGCAACCTACCTTGCCAGTTGTCCCAAGAGCAATGCCGCCTACAGGGCGATACGAAAAGCCGAAAAAGACGTGAGGGAAAAACCCGGTCTGCAGATTCCGCTTCACCTGAGAAACGCTCCCACAAAACTCATGAAGGATCTTGGCTACAAAAAGGACTATAAGTACGCCCATGACTATGATGACCACTTTGTCGAAGACGATTTTCTTCCCGCAGAGATAAAGGACAGGGTTTACTACGAACCCACGGAAAAGGGAAGGGAGGCGAATCTCAAGAAGTATCTGGACGCCAGGTGGAAAAAGAGAAAAAAGTGAGTGCGGAGGATCAGCTTTTTCTTTGTATCAGTTCGATTTTGTACGAATCGGGATCCTCGACGAAGGCTATCACCGTGGTTCCGTGTTTCATAGGTCCCGGAGCTCTGGTTACCCGTCCACCGGCCTGTTCTATTTTCTCGCATGTCGCGTATATGTCCTCTACCCCGAATGCCATGTGACCGTAACCCTCTCCAAGATCGTATTGCGAGGTGTCCCAGTTGTGCGTGAGTTCGAGAAAAGGTTCCGTATCGCCTCCGTAACCCAGAAAAGCTAGCGTGAAGCGCCCATCGGGATAATCGCTTTTCCTGTGAAACTCAAGACCGACAACATCAGTATAAAATGCGATTGATCTCTCTAGATCGCCGACCCTTATCATTGTATGAAGATATTGCATATGCTTACCCGCCTGGTTTGTCGGATTTTAATTGTCAATTATTATACTCTGTGATGTGCTCCACGGTAAAGAGATCGCAGGGGTATGAGATGACCGAAAAGAAGCTACAAAAACCGAAAACCAGAAAGCCTGTTTCCACAAGGCCCGGGAAGGTTATACCCTCGAAAAAAGAGACTGAGGAGAAGAAAAGATTCAGGAAAACAGACTGGGAAAAGGAAATCAGGAAGTAGGGAAATCACTTGGGAAGGTTGGCCGAACTGCACTGCAACACGGTTGGGCTAAGAAATTCAGATGGCTTCTTAAGGACGTTTGAGAAATTAATGATGACTTGAGGATTAACATCTGAGAAAGTGGAAATCTTTTTGCGCCCAAAGTAGGATACAATATTATTGCTTGACAGTTTAGGGGATGTACCGGAGTTGAGATATTGGAGGCAATTGAAGCTAAACATGCGGCGACTATCCTGAAAAGCACCGGTTCTGAAAAATGTTGCACTACAGTGATTTCTTTCTGTCGACGAATCCGGAACAGAATCGCAAATTACTCTCCTGCAATTTTCCGCGATTTTGAGGGTTTTTTACAAGAAGCTGAGGAAATTTAATGATACGTGTCAATGTCAAGCCGGAATTATTGCGCTGGGCGCGTGTGCGCGCAGGTATGGATGCTGACATGTTGGTTCCACGGTTCCCGAAATATCTTGAGTGGGAAAATGAAAAAGTACAGCCAACACTGAAACAGCTTGAGAAATTTGCAAAAACTGTTCATGTTCCAATCGGTTCTCTGTTTCTTTCAGAGCCTCCGGATGAACCGGTTCCGATTCCGGATTTCCGCACCCTGGGAAGCTCGTTAATCAAACATCCAAGCCCAGATTTGCTTGAAACAATATATGCATGCCAGCAACACCAAGCATGGTATCAGGATTTCGTGCGTATGGATGGCAGAGAAAAACTCCCGTTTGTTGGATCAGCAACTCTGAAAAGTGATGTTAAGTTAGTTGCGACGAATATCCGTAGCACTCTAAATTTTGATTTGGAGAAACGCAGCGCACTTTCAACTTGGTCTGATGCTCTGCGTCAGTTTATTGATATGGCCGACAAGCTGGGAGTATTGGTAATGGTGTCTGGGATTGTTGGCAACAATACTCATCGCAGACTCAATCTGGATGAGTTTCGAGGGTTTGCACTGGTTGACGATTTCGCTCCCCTTATTTTTATCAATGGCAGAGACACTAAATCGGCACAGATGTTTACCCTTTCACATGAACTGGCTCACCTCTGGCTTGGACAATCTGCCATTTCTGACAGTGATGCGGCCTCAATCCCCTCGCACGAAGTAGAAGCTTGGTGTAACAAGGTCGCGGCTGAATTTCTTGTTCCCCTTGCAGTATTGCGTGAGGAATATAGAAGAGGTGAAGATCTGTCCCGCGCGCTTGTTCGTCTGGCGCGTCAATTCAAAGTAAGCACTCTTGTCATCCTCAGACGCATCTACGATTCCGATAATCTGTCAAGAAAAGAATTCCAGAAAGCATATGATGCTGAACTAAAGAAGCTGCGAGCCCTTAACAAAAGTAAAGGTGGAGATTTCTATCCGACGGAAATTGCCCGAGTGGGCAAGAGCTTCGCCCACGCTTTGGTCACTAGCACCCTTGAAGGTGGAACCTCTTTTACAGAATCGTTCCGGTTGCTCGGGTTTCGGAAAATGAAAACCTTCAATGGGTTGGCAAACCGACTGGGGGTTCTATCCTGATCTCATACCTTCTTGACACCAAGGCCAATCTGACCGGATTGAATCCAGTGGCAAACAAGACCCTGAAATAAAGTGGAGACACCGAAAACCAGAAAGCCTGTTTTCACGAGACCCGGGAAGGTCGTACTCTCGAAAAAAGACATTGATACTAAGAAAAGGTTCAGGAAACAAGGCTGGGAAAAGGAAATCAAGAAATAAGCTTATGAAAACTCACAAAAAGTTAAAGGCCGGAATAACTGGGGCGACGGGTTTTATCGGCGGCAGGCTTGCTGAAAGACTCACAGGTGACGGTTTCTCAATAAGGTGTCTGGTAAGAGAAACAAGCGATACAGAGAAACTGCGTTCCTTGGGTGCGGAGCTTGTCCGCGGAGACCTTTGCGACTCAGAGTCGCTTCAGACTTTTCCGCAAGGGTGCGATTACGTTTTTCATCTTGCTTCCAAAGTCTCTGACTGGGGACCGAGGGATGATTTTTTCAGGCAGAACGTGGAGGCGACGAAAACCCTTCTTCAGTCCTGTATCGAGGCCGGGGTAAAAAGGTTTATCTACATGAGTTCTTCCGGAGTTTTGTGGAACGCTTCTCTTTTCGGAACGGTGAACCTTGATAATGTAGATGAGAACTATCCATGCCCGCAAAACTATAATAATTTCTATAGTGAAACCAAGGCCTTGTCTGAGAAACTTGTGAGAGAATATGACGGACTGGAAGGCCTGGAAACGGTCATATTAAGACCATCAAACGTCTGGGGAGCCGGTGACACTGTCATACTTCCGAGAGTAGCCGACGCCTGTCTGAAGGGAATCCTGGTTAATATGGGTTTCAACAAGAAAATCGTCTCTCCATGCCATGTGCTTAACCTTGTTCACGCCACGGTGCTTGCGGCTTCCGCACCCTCCGCGCCCGGCAACACTTACTTTGTAAATGATGGTCTGCAGATTGATACAGGCCGTTTTGTCTCTGATCAGCTTACTTCAATAGGAATTGAGTGGAAAAAACCGATTACCATACCTTACGCCCTTGGCTATTGTGTTGCTTTTGCTCTTGAGAAAATCTTTGAACTCAGGCGGTCTGAAACTCCTCCCGTGCTTACCCGTTTCGGCGTCTGCGCCCTTTCGAAAAGCAGGACTTACAGCATACAGAGAGCAAGGAGGGATCTGGGATATGAACCGGTGTGCAGTTACGAGGCAGGAATGAGGGGGCTTGCTGAGTGGGTTTCAGAGATCGGTGGTTATGAAAAAATCCTCGGAAAATGATATGCAACCCTGTGTATTTGCGATAGAAACCAGAGGACTTGAGAAGCAGTTCGGGTTTTTCCCCGTACTGATGGGGATTGATCTTACCCTTGAACAGGGCGGATTCCTCACTGTTTTCGGTCCCAATGGCGCTGGCAAGTCCACCTTGCTTTCCATTCTTTCGACATTCATAAAACCCGGCGGTGGAGAGGCTTTTGTAGCCGGTTTTGACGTTTCCAGGGAAAAGCGGCGAATAAGGGAACTTATAGGGTTCATCTCTCATAACACGATGCTTTATGAAAACCTCACCGCCCGGGAGAACCTCGAATTTATAGGCGCGTTCTACGACGTGGCGGATCTTGGGAACAGGTGCTCTGATATTCTCAAGAAAGTTGAACTCTACGGTAAGAAAGACGCGCTTGTGAGCACCCTTTCTTTCGGAACGCGCCAGCGCCTTGCTATCGCCAGAACGCTTATCCACGACCCGCAGATACTTTTTCTGGATGAGCCCTACAGCGGGCTTGATTACGGCGGAGCCGCCATCCTTACCTCGATTCTCGATTCAATGAAAGCGGACAAAACAATAGTTATGACGACCCATAATGTCTATGAGGGGCTTTCTCTGTGTGACAAGGTCGCGATTCTTGATCGCGGAGAGGTGGTCTATGCATCCGCGCAGAAGCCCGCCCGCGACGAATTTCAGGATATCTACATCTCTTGCGTCAGAAGCGGGGGCAGGCAATGAAAAACATATTGCTTATATTCAGAAAGGATTTCCTGGTGGAGTGGCGTTCAAAGCAGATATTTCCAACGATGTTCGTATTTTCGCTTCTGCTTCTTCTGGTTTTCAATATCGCTTTTGAATTCCGTTCGGATGTTGATTCCCGTGCGGTCTCGGCCGTTATATGGATAACCTTTATTTTTTCCGGGCTTCTGGCCCTTGGAAGATCTTTTTCCCTTGAGAAGGAAAATAATGCCTTCGCGTTTTTGCTTCTGACCCCTGTAAGCAGAAGCTACATCTATCTTGGAAAACTGTTCTCAAACGTGGTTATGGTTCTGCTCTCCGAGCTTTTCATACTTCCGCTTTTCCTTCTGTTTTTTCTTCTTGACGCAAAAGGGGTTTCACTTTCACTTACTGGTACCATACTGCCTTTCCTCGGAGTTATGGTTCTTGGAACTATAGGGTTTGTGTCGCTAGGCACTTTTTTTTCTTCCATGGCCCTTAATACAAAGCTTCGCGACATGATGCTTCCCCTGCTGGTTTTTCCCCTCATCATACCCGTTGTGATAACCTCGGTAGGAATATGCTCTTCGATACTGGAAGGAAGGCCTCCGGGTTACTACTCTTTTTCTTTGCAGGTGCTGGTTTCCTTCGATATAATCTTCATCCTTTTATGCTCTCTTCTGTTTGAGTATCTTATTGAGGATGGCGGGGACTGACCCGCTTTCTTTTTAAAAAATGCGAAAGATACTGTTTTTCCTGACCTTTGCGCTGATGGTTCTCGCTACCTGGATGACGTTTTTTTACGCGCCTACTGAGATAGTTATGGGCCATGTGCAGAGAATTTTCTATTTCCACATGGGTACAGTGTGGGCAGCCACGGTTGCGTTTACGGTGGTTTTCGTGGCGAGCATCTACTATCTCGTAAAGGAGACGGCGAAATGGGATACTCTTGCCTACTGCTCGGCCGAGATAGGCATGCTGCTTCTTACCCTTACGATCATCACCGGCAGCATATGGGCAAAACCGGTCTGGGGAACCTGGTGGACGTGGGATCCGCAGCTGACGACCACGTTTATTCTCTGGGTGCTCTATGCCGTTTATCTGGTTCTGCGCTCAGGCGCCGGAGGACGTGGGAAGAAGGCCAGATACTCGGCCATATTCGCCATAATAGCCTATGTGGACCTCCCCGTGGTCTATGTCTCGGCCCGTATAAAAAGAGGCATATCGCCTGTGGTCTTCGGACCTGGGGGAGGAGGAATAGACCCTGCGATGATGCACACTCTTTTGGTTGCGATGCTGGGATTCACGCTTCTTTTCGTTTTACTCCTGGGTGAGAGGATAAGGATAATGAACATGGAAAATGCGCTTTACGCCCGGAGCAGGCAAGGAGGATAATACGAGGTGGAATATCTTCTCTGGTCAAGCATAGTCGTCTGGGGTTCTCTCATCGCTTACGTGCTTTACCTGCGGGCAAAGTCGGCATCGGTAAGGAAAAAACTGCTCTCGGGCGGGGGTGGCCCCGAAAACGGAGGTAAGGATTGAAAGCGAGACTGAAATTCATTCTGCCTCTTTTTGTTATAGTGTCTCTTGTTTCCTGGCTTGTCTTTGCGGGAGTCAAGGATTCCATGGTCTACTACATGACGGTTGACGAGCTGCTAGAGGATGTCCCGGACATCTACGGGCAGAAGGTGAGGGTTTCGGGGACAGTGGTTTCGGGCTCAATCCAGAATGAACTGAGAGACTCTCTTCGCTTCACCATCGAGGCGGGCGAGGGCAGGCTTGACGTTGAGTATGACGGGATAATTCCCGACATATTCGCAGATGGGGTTGAGGCGGTAGTGGAAGGCAGGCTTTCAGAAGATAATGTTTTCGATGCGGATCTGCTGCTTGCGAAGTGTCCCACCAAGTATGAATCAGAAGAGGCTCCCTACCAGAGAAAGAAAGGTTGAAAATGTCCCATATAGGAAGTATAGCAATACTTCTTTCCTTCTTTATCACCATCTACAGTCTTGTTGTCTGCGCTTTTTCCGCGAGAACAGGAAGCCGCGCGTTCGCGCTGAGCGGGGGAAACGGTCTTGTCTCGGTCGCTTTTCTTCTTCTGGTGGCGGTGTGCTGTCTTGTTTACGAGCTTGTAACCCTTGATTTCTCGCTCAGGTACGTAGCGCTTAACACGAGCACAGACCTACCGGTGATATACAGGGTGACGGCCCTTTGGGCCGGCCAGGCGGGTTCCCTGCTTCTCTGGAGCTTCGTTCTCTCCCTGTATGCGGCTTTTGTGGTTCTTAGAAGCAGAGAAAAAGGCGGGGACCCTTACGTAAACGCCGTTCTGTGCGCCGTTTCGCTTTTTTTTCTTTTCCTCATAGCCTACGTGGAGGATCCATTTGAGAAACTGAGCGTGGCGGTGGGGGAAGGAAGGGGGCTTAATCCGATTCTTCAGAACGGATACATGGCCATCCACCCGCTCACTCTCTATGTGGGGTACGTGGGAATTACGGTGCCTTTCGCTTTCGGTATAGCCGCCCTGCTAAGCGGTCGCCTCGGGGACGAGTGGATAAGAAACTGCAGAAAATACGCCCTTTTCTCCTGGATGTTTCTCTCCGCGGGGCTTCTTCTCGGTGCCAGATGGGCATATCTTGAGCTCGGCTGGGGAGGATACTGGGCGTGGGATCCTGTTGAGAACGCCGCGTTTATGCCATGGCTTGCCGGAACCGCGTTTCTTCACTCCGTTATGATTCAGGAGAGAAAGGCGATGCTTAAGAAATGGAACATGATCCTGCTTATAATCACCTTTTTTCTCTCCATATTCGGCACTTTCATAACCAGAAGCGGCATAGTGTCCTCGGTTCACTCTTTTGCCCGCTCGGACATAGGTCCGCTTTTTGTCGGCTTCATGGTACTAATACTCCTTTTCTCCTTTGCCCTTCTCGCCTACAGGTCAAAGGAACTTGAAAGCGAGGAGAGATTCGACTCTCCTCTCTCAAGAGAAAGCGCCTTTCTGTTTAACAACCTTCTTTTTCTCGCCGCGGCGTTTGCCGTGTTCCTGGGAACCATTTTCCCCGTACTCTCAGAGGCCTTCACTGGAAAGAAAATCCTGGTCGGCCCTCCTTATTTCAACGCTGTGGGGGTGCCAATAGGGCTTGTGCTTATCCTGCTTATGGGAGTGGGTCCGCTTATAGCGTGGAAAAAAGCCTCTACGGCCAATCTCAGGAGAAACTTTGTTTTTCCCGCAGCGGTTTTCGTTGTGGTTCTCCTTGCGCTTGTTGTCTCCGGGATGAGGGAACCGGTGGCGCTTGCGAGTTTCGCGCTCTGCGGATTTGTCGCGGGGACAGTGTTTTTGGAGTATTTCAGGGGCATAAAGGTTAGAAGCGCCAGGGGAGAGAACCCCGCTTTGGCATTTTTTAATCTTGTATCGAAAAACCGCAGACGCTACGGCGGATACATAGTCCACCTGGGAGTTGTGCTGCTTGTAATAGGGATCACGGCTTCTTCTCTTTTCGTTACGCAGAAGGAAGTTGTTCTGGGCAAGGGGGATTCTTTTTCTCTAGGAAGATACGACCTTGTTTTCCACGGGGTGCGCTTTGTTTCAAACGATGCCAAGGACGGATTTTCGGCTGAACTCTCGATTGAGAACAATGGAAAAAGAGTTGCGACCATGTATCCGGAGAAAAACATCTACAAGTACGAGGGAAACAGGGAGATAAACCAGGAAACAGAGGTCGCGCTTCGTTCCACATTAAGAGACGATCTTTATCTCATACTCTCCGAGGTTGACCGAAGCGGAGGGGTAAATATAAGGGCCCTTCTTAACCCCATGGTGAACTGGATATGGGCGGGAGGGCTTGTTATCGTCCTGGGGGCGATTGTCACCATGTGGCCCGAGGGGCGAAGAAAAAGGGAGTCTGGCGCGTGAGTGAATATATAGTTTCTGTTCTGCTTGCGGTTTTTGTATCGGTTTTTACCGTTTATCCTCTTTTGCTGGGTCGCAGGGGAGGGGATCGGGGTACTGACAGTCCGGATGTCGACCGGCTCGAGCAGCTTTACGAGAAAAGGGATATTTACTACTCATCCATAAAGGATATAGAGCTTGACCGTGATATGGGCAAGCTCAGCGAGCGGGACTATGCCGAGCTTATCTCAAGGTACAAGAAAAAGGCAGCGGCTGTTACAAAACTGATTTCAGAACTTGAATAGACTGGAAGCAGTGCTGAAGGTTTTTCTAAAACCTAGGTTCTGGTACTTCTTGATTCTTCTGTCACAAAACGTAGCATTTTTGACCTTGCGTGGCTGAGTTGCATGGGAGATAGTGATACTAAATTTGCAGAAATATGGTAAAACTGCTATAGTTGCGCATGTTAAAAAAGACGCGCAGACCTGTTAAATGAATTGGTTCAAGCAAAGAGGACCTGAAGAGTCTTGGAGATCGTCTCACGACACGATGGCGATATCTGCCGAGCTGTGTATACGGTTCGGTTTAAGGCGGCGGTTTATGTACTGCATGCTTTCCAGAAGAAGGCTAAGCGGGGTGTTGAGACGCCGAAGCAAGATATTGATTTGATCAAGAGCAGGGTGAAGGTAGCGGACGGCATTACAGGGAAACATATGACGGAGGCTAGACCGATGGAGACAGAAGAGAAGGTTGAACATGGAAGCGATAATGTATTTGCGGATCTGGGCCATCTCGAAGCCGAGGTACATCTTTTAAAGGCGGAACTCGTTACCCGCATTGACGAGATTATTCGCCGCCGCAAACTCAAGCAGGTCGATGCAGCGAAATTGCTGGGGCTGTCTCAACCTGATGTCTCCCGCCTGCTGCGGGGAAATTTTCGTGATTACTCAGTAGAACGGCTCTTGCGTCTCTTGACGGCACTGGGGCGGGACGTGGAAATTGTCATTCGAGAACCCCGTTCAAAACGACAAGGAAGACTCAGCATTGGAGCATTGTAGATCCAATACTGTTCTGTGAGGGGAACTTTATCTATCCACAACTAAGCCCCAAAAACCAGGGTGAATGAAGCGACAATGAAAAAAGCCTTTACTCTTGCCTTTCCCGTTTCCATATTCTTCCTTTTCCCCCTTGTTTTTCAGCAGGTTCCCGTTTCCGCACAGATGCCATTCTCCGGCGAGGAGATTTTTATGCAAGGCAGATGCGCAAGATGCCATACGCTTGGAAGGGGAAGGTTTGTAGGTCCTGATCTTTTGAGCGCAGGGGAGAGATACTCAAGGGATGATCTGGTTAAATGGGCCCGGGATCCCGGGATTATCTACGCGGAGAAAAAGAAAAAGCCGGTTAACGAAGGCTATCCGCCCATGCCGCCGATGAATCTTTCGGAAAGCGACGCACAGAAGATTGCCGATTACCTTCTGAATTACAGTCATCCCTCCGGTCTTTCTGAAAGCGGAACCATAAAGGGTCAGGTAAGCAACGTAACCACCGCGAAGCCCGAGGTGGGTCAGGACGTCGTTTTGATCTCATACATGGGAGAGAGGCAGCAAGACCGCAGCTTTGCCAAGGCGGATTCTCTTGGCAATTTCTCCTTTCCCTCTCTGCGTTGGGACAGAAGTTATGAGATAGTGATTTTTCGCCGGGGAGTTCAGTATGTCTCGGGAAAGATGATTTTTCCTCCGGGAGAAGACGAAATCACCCTCGATCTTCCTGTCTACGACACCACGGCCTCGGATGAGCATATCTCCCTTCGGTCACTGAACGTGATTATCTATCCAGATGATGAGGGGGAGAATGTGAGCGTAACGTCCATTTACGGTTTTGAGAATTCGGGCGACACGGTTTTTACCGGAGAACAGGAGGGATCCGGTATGAAAACACTTGTTTTCTCAGTACCCGAAGGGGCTGGCAATATCAGTTTTTCAGACGGAAGCAGTGCTGCGGCCATGCAGAGAGAAGGGGAGAAGCTTTACAGCGGGCTTCCTTTTCTTCCGGGGGGCAGAAGGGTCAGTCTTGGTTATTCCCTGCCGGTGTCGCGAATCAGGGGGGAGTTCCGGATGGGAATTGACTACGAAGTGGAGTTCCTGGCCGTTTTTGTGAGAAAAACGGGCCCAGGGGTTCAGCTTGAACATCCCGAGGCGCTAAGAGAGGAAGTGATCATTTCCGATGAAGAGTTTTTTAGGTACGAGATACCCAACCTGAAACCCGGCAGCCTGAAAGTATCTGTTTCCGGCGCTTCCTTTTTTAAAAGCGATCTCGGGAAGTACCTGCCCGTGATGCTCTTTTTTGTCTTCGCCGCCACAGGAGTTATCTGTTTTTTCTACGGTAAGAACAGGTTTAGAATATGAACCCAGAGTTTTTTAAACCTCTTCCACAAGAAACCACACGCATTTTTAACAGCCAGTCCATTTCTTTACAGTTCCTCTGTCGATACTCTCACAGTCTCAACTCGCATACTTAAAAACCGGACAGTTCATTTGTTAGGAAACCGGTCAATTTATTTGCTATCTGCAATCAATCACGAAAAAGGTGCTAAATGATTTATAACCTGTATTCTTATAGCTCATGAAATGGAACTGGCAGCACCCCGAATGGCCCGATTTCAGCTATGAACCGAAACTTCTTGAGAGCCTGGAACATGATTTTCTGCATGGCACAGGACTGTTTTTCGGGGCATTCAGACATCTTGATGAACAGGAGCGGGGCTGGCTCAGGGTAGAGATTATAGGCGATGAGGCACTTAAAACTTCTGAAATCGAGGGAGAGTATCTTAACCGCGAGAATCTGCAGTCATCCCTTAGAAGACATTTCGGTCTCAGTGCGGATGATATCAGGGTGAGTGCCGCTGAAGAGGGAATCGCCGATCTCATGGTCGACCTTTATAACAGTTTCGAGGACACTCTCTCCCATGAGACGCTTTACCGCTGGCATAGGATGCTTACGCGCGGACGCGACGATCTTAAATGCGTGGGCCGCTACCGCGAAGATGAGGTGGCTGTGGTCTCCGGGCCTCTTCACAGGCGCAGAATTCATTTTCAGGCTCCACCCGCAAAGCGAGTGGAGCGGGAAATGGAAGGATTTGTCCGCTGGTTTAACCGAAGCGCCCCGGGGGGCGAGGCGCCTCTTTCGACCCTGACCCGCTCAGGTATGGCGCACGTATATTTTGAGTCCATTCATCCTTTTGAGGATGGAAACGGACGCGTAGGACGCGCCGTGTCGGAAAAAGCACTGGCTCAGTGTCTCGGGGAACCGACTCTGATCGCGCTTGCTAACGTGATCAGCAGAAACAGAGGGGCTTATTACGGGGCGCTTGGGGATGTGAACACGAAAAACGAGATAACCCAGTGGCTTCTTTATTTTGCCCGTACGGTGCTAGATGGGCTCATCTATACCCGAACCTACGTGGAGTTTCTGATAAAGAAGTCAAGACTGTTCAAACGCCTGAGGGGAAAAATAAATCCGCGTCAGGAAAAATGTCTGCTTCGTATGTTCGAGGAAGGCCCGGAGGGTTTTACGGGAGGCCTGAGTGCCGAGAACTATATAAGCATTACCAGTGCTACTCGTCCGACCGCCACCCGGGACCTCTCCGACCTGGTCGCCAAGGGCGCGCTTCTACGGACGGGGGAGCGAAAGTACACCCGCTATTATCTGAATATCGATTCAGGGATTTAAAATGAGCGACGCGCAGAAAACCCCACCGCCTCTGCTTAACAGGAGTTTTGTGCTTGTAACCTTTCTAGGGTGTCTTTACTTTTTTAATTTTCACTCATTTCTCCTTCTGCCCATCAGAATTTCCGAACTGGGAGGAACCGAGAAAATTGTGGGATTCGTGATGGGCATTGCGGGAATGAGCACCCTTTTTCTTACTCCTTACGCCGGCCACGTAACCGACAGGTATGGAAAAAAGCTGTTTGTGCTGCTGGGGTTCGCGCTGCTTTCTGCCTCGACTTTTCCGCTCGCCTTCTTAGACAGGGTCGATTACCTCTACTACCTTATCAGGATAGTTCACGGTTGTTCCTTTTCCCTTTTCTTCGTCGCCGCCGGAGCGCTTACGGTTGAAGTCTCAAGCGAGCAGAGAAGGGCTCAGGCGCTCGGAATATACGGCGTTTTCACAATAATAAACTATGCGATTGCCCCTTACGTCGGTTCTATTCTGATAAATAATTTCGGCTTTGATTTCTTCATTTCTTTTCTGACCATTACGGCGCTTGTTGGCTTTGGAGTTTCTTTTATGATCAAAGAGGGAGGGAAAGCGGCTGTGCCGAAAGACACGGGACCAAGCTATATGGACTGTCTTCGTGATAAGGCTACATCTGTGTCCTCAGTTACCCTTTTTATCTGCGGAGCGGCTTTTATAACAACGTTTAACTTTATATCCATCTTCTCGCTTTCAATAAACATAGAGAACTTTCACGTTTATTTTCTTTCCTACACCGTTTCGGTGCTTGTGATCAGGCTGTTTCTCGGCTGGGTTCCCGATAGATACGGCAAGTGGAGAGTCGCTTCCCCGTTTGTTTTCTTTCTGGGACTGAGTGTTTTCATGCTGAGTTTTGTGTACGAGGTTAAACTTCTTGTCCTCTGCGGAATTATATTCGGCTGCGCACATGGGTTTGTGTATCCTTCAATATATTCAATCATAATAGAATCGAATCCGAAGGAGGCGAGGGCGAAAGCTTTTGCAATAAGCAGCGTTTCATTCACTGGCGGCGGAATGCTGGGATCTTTTGTTTTCGGAGTGGTAGCCGAGCTTTTCGGATTCAGGACGATGTTTGTTTCAATAGCGCTTATGGTATTCCTAGGTTTTTTATTCTTTGCCAGAAGTTCTGTGTTAAAGGAGCGTAAAATATGAGCGGGAAACCCATCAGACTTCCTTCCGGTCACCCGAAGATTTTCGACACGATGAAAATAGAGATCTTGCGCATGGAAGACGGAGAATCGGAACTTTCCATGCCGTTTATTGAGGAGTATACGCAGCACTACGGAATGCTCCACGGCGGGGCCATTTTCACCTTGGCGGACGCGGCATGCGGAGTTGCCGTTGCCAGTGTTGCAGAAAAAGGAAAAAAATTCCTTACGTCTGGAATGAATATAAATTACATCGAACCCATCAGGGAAGGTGTTACGGTTTGTCGCGCCAGAGTGCTCAGGCAGGGGAGAATAATGCCCGTTGAGAGCGAGGTTTTGAATTCGGGTGTTTGCGTGGCAAAGGCCACCGCTATTTATACTCTGGTTGGTTGAATCTTCTTTTTTACTCTCTACGAAAGACAAAAAATTCAAAAATCGTTCAATCTAATTTGCTTACTGCACATTCCTTGCTATCTACAGAGGGTAGCAAGATGCCGAGAAGAAGAATGGGCACCAAAACAAATCTGCGACGGCCACTGACGATTCACTCGATCGGCATAAGAAGGGCGTTTATATCTTCCTCGGTGAGTGCCAGAGCTCCTTCTCCTCCACCTTCAAAAAGCGCTTCGGCAAGCGCCTTCTTTCGGGCCTGCATCTCAACTATTGTGGCCTCAACTGATCCTTCGGCAATCATGCGGTAGACAAAAACCGGATTCTCCTGACCTATCCTGTGCGCCCTGTCCATCGCCTGGCGTTCAACCGCCGGATTCCACCACGGATCATAAAGGATAACGGTGTCGGCGGCCGTGAGGTTAAGACCCACTCCTCCGGCCCTGAGGCTGATCAGAAACAGTTGCGCGTCTCCCTCTTGGAATTTTGCTATCTGCTCATCCCGTTTTTTAGTCTGGCCATGGAGCATGGCGTAAAACCAGCCCATGCCCTGCACATCTTTTTCAATCAGGCGCAGCATTTCGACGAACTGAGAGAAAACGAGGACCTTCCGCCCCTCGGCGACAAGCTCACAGAGAATTTCAGACAGCCTCTTGCGCTTTGAGCTCTCCGTAAACTTTTTCGCGGCGTCAAGTTTCACGAGAGCGGGGTCGCAGCACACCTGCCGAAGTCTGAGCAGCGCGTCAAGAATCGTTATGCGGGACCGGGCCATTCCCTTTTCGCGCACGGCTTCCCTTATCCTTTCATCCATCGCTACCCGGATAACCTCATAGAGTGCGCGCTGGTTTTCTGAAAGTGGGATTACTTCGTCGATTTCCGTTTTCGCCGGAAGATCTTTCGCCACGTCCTCCTTTGCCCGACGAAGCAGAAACGGCTTGAGTCGAGCTGAGAGCAGTCGCTGTTTTCCCGTGTCGCCGTGTTTTTCTATCGGAGTCCTGTAGGTTCTTTTAAACGATTTACGGTCGCCGAGAAACCCGGGGATAAGCCAGTCGTAAAGAGACCAGAGCTCTTCGAGGTTGTTTTCCATCGGGGTTCCCGTAAGTGCCACGCGCTGGCGGGCGTTTATTCCGCGTATGTGTTTCGCTATGGCCGTGGAAGGGTTTTTCACTGCCTGCGCCTCATCCAGAATCGCCAGATCGTACTTGTGGGAGAAAAGTTCCTTGTGGTCCCGGTTTACAAGCGGATAGGTGGTTATGACCAGATGATTGTCGGGGATCTCACAGAATCTCTTTTTTCTCTCCGGCCCACGCAGGGCAAGCAGTTTCAGATCCGGAACGAAATGCGCTGCCTCGCGGATCCAGTTGCTGACGAGGCTTGTGGGAACGACAAGCAGACTCGGACGGTCTGTGCCCGCTTCAAGATGGCGACGGGCAAGGAGCGAAAGAGCCTGTACAGTTTTTCCGAGCCCCATGTCGTCGGCCAGCACTCCGCCGAAGCCGCTGTCGCAAAGCGCGAGCAGCCACCCGTATCCAAGCTTCTGGTAGGGACGCAGGGACCCCTTCATTGCCGCGGGAGGTTCGGTACCGGACATGGAGGCGAGAGCGCGAAGACGTTCGCCGAGTTCAAGAATTTCCTTTCCTCCCCTCCAGAGAATGCCTGATCCTTCAAGCGCTTGCGCAAACTCGGAGATCCGTCCCGCATCCCCTTTGTGAAATTCTCTGAGGTTGCTGATTTCAATAGATGCCTGAACAAAAGGAAGGATATTTGCGCCCTCAACCCTTACCCTTGAGCCGTCTTTGAGTCGCGGGTAAAAAGAACAGGGCGATATCATTTCCTCAAGATCATCTTCAAGGGTTCCCGGGTTTTCCAGAGGAAGAATTTTTATCGCCTGGAGTATTACGGGCACAAGGTCTATCTCTTCTTCTCCGGCTTTGAGACAAAGAGACAGAGAAAAGCGGTTTTCGCCTTGAGACTGTATATCCGCGCTGAAACTGACATGCTCTTCGCTCAGATGAAACGGCCAGCTTTTTTCAATCTGAACATCCCATCCCTCCTCACGCAACCGGGGAACGGCTTGTGTCGAGAAATTGATAAGGGAGCTGTGCACCTGTTCGATATCTTTTAGAATCGGGTTGAAAACAATATCGGAGTCTTGAACCGTTTTCGGGGTCCTGCCCATTTTAAAATCAGGCGATCTGGGGGAAATTCCCTCATAGTCCTCCGCGATTTCTTCGAACTGCACGACAAATTCCCACTCCAGATCATAGTCGCGGATTATTATGTCGACTCCCTGTTCGGTCAGAACCTGAATATCCTCGCCTACGAGAGGAATCAATCTCTGCTCCGTTCCCTCATACGCAATATGAATCCGCGCGCAGGGGTAGATTATCTTGGGGGACTTGATTTTGCGCAGAGGGCCATACATGCGCATGCGTTTTGGGACTCTGGTCGTAACGCTGCTCAGAGTCAGAACCGGTCGGGGGATGAGATCGCTTCTGCGGTTTATTTCTATTATCCGGGGTTTGGGTGCGTTGTCGTCTCCGAAGCTGGCTATACTGTCGGCAACGATGCCGGATTTCTCCGGAGACACCGGGTGAGCTATGGCAAGCAGTTCTGCGAGTTCGTCTGGAATGTCTGTTTCAGCCATTCCTATCAGGCCACCCCTGACGTCAATATAAAGGAGGGGCGAGAAAAGCAGAAGGGAGAATTCCTCTCCGCTCTCATCAAATGTCTTTGCAAGCTGGTTCCCTTTGCTGTCCGGCATCCATTTAAACTCAAATCGCCTTGGCGGGCCCCAGGAAAGAATCGGCCCATTGGCGGTTTCCGCATGGACGCAACCGGTGCTGAGCAGCATCTGGATTAACTCAACGAGCTGTTCCCCTTCCGGCCAGTCATAAACTCTCTGCCAAGTTCCTTCCGAGAATTCAGAGAGCCTTGAAAGAATGTTGAAGTCTTTTATCGTGAGAAATCTCCTGGAGGTGTCATAACCGGAACCGCCAAAGCTGTATTTCTCCGTGGAGAGCATAGTACTGTCTCCTCCGAACCGCGCAGTGACAGGGTCTATTCTGACAGTTCTGTCTTCGGCGACGCGAAAAAGATAAAGAACTTCCTTGCGTCGGCGTTTTGCTGCGGGGGCTTCAGTCCGCTGGTCTGGAGAACTGCGAGGGGTAAGAAAGCGGTTCGGGTTTTTCGGACGAGTTTTGGTATTGAACCTGGATGCCGCGAGAAGTGCCGCCACTACGTGCTTGCAGTTAAAACCGACAGAGCATGAGCATCTGCCCATGACTGCGTCAATGTAACCTTCTGGCGCGATATTGAGGCGTATGCTCTGATGATACAATTCCCCCTTTTTGCCGTAGACGGTGCTTCCTATGCTGTTTTGTTGCTCAAGGATATTGACCGAGGAGACTTTGCCTTGGTGGAAACAATCGGTGCCATCGTTGAAATACGGTCCGTCAAGCAGGTCCTCTACATCGCTTCTTGATATCATTTCGATCTGTGCTCTTCGGCTAAATGCACCTGGTCTTGTCTCTAGCAGTTCCGTTTTCTGTCAAAAATTGTTTGAGTGCTCCATAGCCACCAGTCGCATCAAACCGGTTCAGGGCTTGGAACAAGTACGATTGGCAAGTGGCAGGTCGAAGAATCTTGTTTTTGCCTGTTCCGTCAGGAATCCGGCAAACGGCTCCCTTATAACTGGAAACACTTTCAGAAGAACTGCTGCCTGCCTCTCGACCAAGAAAAATTACTAACGTATGATGCATGCTGAGTCTGTTCTTTCCGCTTGTCCAAACAGTTTCGAAAGCCAGTCCACGAATAACGAGTTTAACTGTGTTTGTGCAATCAGGTCTCCAGCGCTGACGGCTGCTCCCATTCTGTTGGGTTTTTTTCTGGTAGCCAACCAGGCGTAGAGTTTCGCTTTATCCGATTTTGCTGAGGAAAACTTTCTGGCATCGTCGGGAATACTGTTTATATAAGATTGCGCCAACGGCCATACCGGATCATGATCTCCGATCATTTTTATTACGAAGTCTTCGATTTCTCCTCTTGAACTGTTGTCAGGCATCAGCCATACTCCGACGGCAGGTACTCTGTCGCCGTCTATGATTGTACCATGTGGATCAGGGCTATTCGGGGGCGTAAAACCTGCTTCAGTGAGTTTCTTCCTGACGTCGTTCCACCGCTGTTTGGGACAATCGTTGCTGTCCATGACAAATCCGACGGATTTGCGTCCGGCGACCTTGGTCTCCGGACCGATATACCTCAGAATGTTCGGGAATCCTTCGGATTCCTTTATGGCAAACTCAAGATTCTGCGAACATTGGTCTTGGATATGCCTGATGACATGCTTGTCATCCTGTCCTTCAACCACAAGAAGATGTTTTTTGTCAGCCTCGACCATTTTTCACCTTACTTCTATGTTGTATTCGGCTGCGGCGGCAAGTTCCTCTTCTGAATACCTTACGCACCTGGTCTCTTCCTCTTCCCGTTCAAGGCGAACCAGAACACCTGAAACATCTTCTGTCTCTGTCGCGGCCTGCGCGAAACCTCTTACGCAGTCAAAACTGTGGGTGGTCGCGAAAACCTGAATATTGTTTTCCTGCGCAGTCCGAAGAATCATGCCCCAGAACTTGTGCTGAGCTGTGTAATGAATTCCGTTTTCCGCTTCATCGATGAGAAGGAATCCTCCGCGGCAGTTTGCAAGAGCAATAGCGGTACTGAACAACCGAATGGCCCCATCACCAAGGCTTTTGAGAGAAACGGGAGCATGTTTTCCAACCCTGACGACAGCTCGCCTGCCTCTCCAACGACCTGAGGACCCTTCTTCTCCTATCATGGCTATGCGGTCCACCGGATCATCAAGAACGATGTTAAGGGCATTGATCGCAAGATTCTCGTCTTCAGTAAGTATTATTTCATCCCAGAGTTCGGCAATCGTCCTGTTGGATAAAATCTCCGGGCCCAGCCACTGTGATTTCAATATCTCCGTTTGCTCGTTTTTGACAATACCGCTCTGAATTCTCTTTTTCCTTCTCCAGTCATTTTCAGACAAACCGAAAATCAGGTTGTGTTTGCCTTGGAAATGAACCCTGAAGACAGGAACATCCTTGTCTGAAAAACCGTCTTTATCATCCGAGACTCCCAGCTCAATTTCCAGCTTTCCGGTGTCGTTTCCAGCGTCGATTTGTATTCGCGTGCCCATGGAAGGTTCTCGGCCATGAAAAAGTGCTTTGAAATCCAGGAAATTATCTTTCTCGCCATCTTTGTTGATGCCGGAGAGGAATTCTTCGCGTCCTGCGATTAATTCAGCAAGTACGGATTCATCCGCGCGGGAAGCGTATATTTTTACTGCTTCAAGGATAGAGGTCTTCCCCGTGCCGTTTTTCCCGGCGAACAGGTTTACGCTGCCCAACTCTGGAATTGAGAGTCTGTCAAAGCACCTAAACCCACTTATTAATAGATCAGAGAGGTGAAGCCCGCTGTTTAGTGGTTTTTCAGACATGATTCAACTTTAATTCCAATTGTGGCCAATATGGAATGCACGAGTCGGAAATATCTAGAGATGAGGAAGAACACCGACTGCAGAAATGATCGTGCTCTCATTGTCTTTGCCCAATACATAACGTCGAATTCCAGAAAAATCACAGATAGTTTTCTCTACCTTGCTCATTATGAGAAACGGTACCTTAAGAGATTCAATTGGCAAACCAGTGCAAAGTGAAAAAACAATTTTTTTGGTTTCGCTTGACATTAATTTTAAAACATTTAGAGTTAATCAGCAGATTAGGAAAATTTAACTCTATACATATAATTCCAGTTTAAGGAGCTAAGGGCTAAATTGAAGACACTAACACAAGTTGTTAGAAACATCCCAAAATTGTCTTTCAGATTTAGTTCTAGCGTCTATTGTTCTATTCGAAAGCTGGAAATTGTGTTGTCTTTGAAAGGGAAAATGAAATCAAAGATGTAGGAATAAAAGTCAGCAAACAAGCAAACATTAGTTGATCGAAAACTATTTCCAAGGCAAATTTCCTTGGCCTTATTGAAGAGAGTTTATGAGTAGATTCTTTCTAGATTCCAGTAAAAATTTCCGAGGTGTCCTTGCCTCGGCCTCATTGTAAAGAATTTTGCTTTTAATATTCAGGTTATAACTATTATGCTTTCATCATCTCCATGTTATGTATCAAATTTCAAATAAGGGGGAAATAATAAATGTCCGATACTATTACACTTGAAAAACTCGAATCTGCAGTCGCAGGTAACGCAGTAGCTATTCGGTCTCAGCTAACCCTACAACCTGCTGGTGGCAAAGGAGATAAAATTTTTCCACCTTCGTATGCAGTAGAAGGAAATGCACAGCACAAATACGCTATTGAAGACCGCCAGATAGGTGTCAGTGACAAAATATCAACTACCGTTTTATTGGACTCTGTTGCATCTCAGGCAAATCGGGCAGAATTGGCGTTGCTCGAAGGTTGGGAAAGTGGTGAGTTAGTTTTTCCTGTTCCGTTTGTGGATTTTACCGGA
The DNA here is from genome assembly GCA_965208155.1 of Thermodesulfobacteriota bacterium. Taxonomy (GTDB): domain Bacteria; phylum Desulfobacterota_D; class UBA1144; order Nemesobacterales; family Nemesobacteraceae; genus Nemesobacter. The sequence continues at coordinate 60,007 of OZ242322.1, read as the reverse complement.
ACTACTTCCATAACAGATTATGAAAAACTTACGGTGCTTGAAACACCGCATCGGTTAGCGGATGCTATTTTCCGCGACAGCCTTCTTAATGGAACCTTGTTTCGACTGTCTGAAATTGGACGTTCTATTACTGATGCGACACCACTTAACGCCACTGCACTTTTCCGCTATTCACCTACATCACTTCTTTTCGGCATGTGGGATTCTACTGGTCCCAAGGGAGGTCTAGGGTCTAGGTTTCAAAGAGCTTATGTATCTGAAATTATAGGTTTTGATGTATCCATTGGAAAAAAAGTGGGTAGCCGCATTGACCCACTACAAATTGAGAAAGTTTCCACCGAAAACCGCGTGTTTAACAGCAGAGATCGCTCAGAAGTTTGGACACATGACCCTGAATCTGCTGAGCTAGACGCTAAAGGGCAACCTGTACTAGCCTCGCGTGGAGGAGCAAGCGGGGAAGCTGGGCAACCTTCTAAGATCAACCATGGGAATATTCCCCCTTCAATTGATTCTCTTGCTGGAGGCGTTACTATCTCTAAAGCCCTTCAGACAACTGTAATTTCTCTTGCGGCATTACGCCGTCTTCGTTTCCGAGGTTTTAATCGCAATGCCGAAATAGCTGCGCGCACTGCTCTTGCGGCATTAGGTATTGCGGCTATTGCATATCAGCACGAATTGGATTTTGATTTAAGATCTCGTTGTCTCTTGATCCCAGAACATCCGTTACGAGTGGAGATGTTAGGTAGAGACGGGTCAGCTGGACAAGTCATAGACATAGACCGAGCTTCGGCAGCTCAACTCCTTAAAGATGCCGCGTCAAATTCTGTAGAGGCGGAAATAGGCTGGGAAACTGAGGAAATTCGCTTTCTCCCAGCACCAAAACTCATTGAACTGATTCGACGGAGTCACAGTGTTTCTGCCGAGACTGTCGAAAAATAATCTGCTAATTAAACAATGATAAATCATGATGAATTCGGTATTGAAGTCAACTTCCTGACGGGTCGTTGCGTATCTTCTTCGCATAACAATCGCAAGCGGCCCGAGTGGCCACCTCACCCCGCACGTTTATTCTCTGCAATGGTAGCAACGTGGACAGATGTCGACGAATCTGATATATCGGAAAGGACCGCCTTAGAGTGGCTTGAAACATTGTCTCCTCCTAAAATTGCTGCTTCCGGTGCTATTCCACGTACACCAGTGTCCTACTTTGTACCTGTTAATGATTCTTCGATTATACCTAAAAAATGGAGTGAGCAGAGAGCCAACAAACTCTATGAGCTAATGAATGAATTGGAAAAGGAACTTTCTATATCCGGTGGTGAAATTACAGAAAAAGTTGCTCGCACCCAACGCAAAATAACCAAGCTTAGAAAGGTAGAAGAATATGTCCTGAAAATAGGCAATACCAACCCATCGTCTGCGCTTGATATGTTTCCTGAGCATAGAGGTAGACAAGAGCGGTTTTTTCCGTCAACTACTCCAGATGAACCACGCGTTACTTATATATGGGAAGCTAAACCACAGGAGGGTGTTTTGCAAACACTTGACTGCTTGCTCAAACGAGTTACGAGGCTTGGGCACTCCTCTTCTTTAGTCTCTTGCAGAATAGTAACCGAGACTCCTACTAAACCAAACCATATACCAAGTAATGAGGGGGATAGTATGCGTTCCTTTGGATCTGGACAACTAAAAGATCTCGAGAAGAAACATGCTCTTCATAGAGGAATCAAACCTCGGTTTCTCCCTTATGTTGATGTTCGTTATCAGACTGTGCGCGATACTACTTCCTCGGAATCCACACAAATGCCGAACACGGCAGGTGAGTGGATTGTCTTTGAGTTTTCGCATGAATCACGCACTTTTCCTCCGACAAGGATAGTAGAATTAGCCACAGCAATGTATACAACGGTTCTTGGTTATGCGGAAAAACCCATCCCCGAAGAAATCAGTGGATACAGAATAGACGGAAGTCCTACGACAATACCACATGTGTCTTTCCTTCCTCTACCTTACATAGGCTTTGAGCATTCTGACGGACGCATCTTGGGAGTTGCGGTTTCCTTGCCAAATGTACTGGATGAATCTTCACGGCGAATTTTGCTGCGTGCTATCGGAACATGGGAGAACAAAGCTTTAAGTTCTCGGTATGCAAGGAACAGACAACCCAGCACGTTTCTAAGTCTCATCCTAGGAGCTAAAGCTAAGTATATAGTAACCATGTATCGACTACTTGGCCCTACCTCTTTAGTCTCACTGCGACCTTCTATCTGGGGAAATGCGTCCCGCTATTGGGCATCTGCTACACCAGTTGCTCTTCCCCTGCACCCCGGTCCGCTTTCCAAGGGTACTAGTTCGGTTCGTGCCAAGGCTTGGAAAAATGCCGAATTCGCTGTACGGGATGCGTGTAGTCATGTTGGACTTCCAGAACCTTTATCTGTAGAGGTTTCCTTGAACCCATTTCTAATGGGCGGTAAACCAGCAAGAAACTATCCAACATTCAACCAGAGAGATAGAAATGGCAAAAACCTATCTCGCCAGCTTGCGCATGTGTTTCTGACATTCAAAGACTTAGTTGGTGGACCATTGATAATCGGATCCGGCAGGTTTCGCGGATTGGGTTTGATGCGACCAGTTGCAGGTTTAGACAACCTTCCTTCAGATCATTAAAAGTAGTGGCATTATAATTAGACAATAGAAGACCTCTAGCGGGAGTTTACCGCATTAATTTTCTAACTGGCTGATTTCACTTTGTAAATGGCTGGATTCCGTATGACCTACGAGGCCATGTATTTTCCCAGATCAAGAGCATCGTAGAGTGCCTGCTGAGATTGATTCATCTGCGTATGCGTTTTATGCAGCTGAGGCTCCTTACACCACTTTGAAGGCGGATAAAACAACACAACCTCCCGAATACAGCCAAGCTGCTCAAGTATCTCATGAGTTGACATCTCCAGCCCGTGGCGACTGACCTCCCGCCTCAGAAGACTGCACAGCATGAAAGCGAGTACACAGCACAAAATATGAACCCTGATCTTCTGGTCAGTCCAATGATATTGAGGACGAAGCGCTATATGATGAACATTCTTCATCTCCCTGAATGCGCTCTCAACGTGATATTGAGCCCTGTAACCTCGTACAATCTCCTCATCACTCCAGTGATGATTGTCAGTAAAGATCAAGGTCTTCCCCAGAAGAGTTGACTGCAGACGCTCCCATTCGGACTTGTTGAACCTGTAGTGAAGTGTGGTGAATCCGTCAGTCTCCGTAATATCAACCCGGAACAGATCTTTCATGTGACGAGCCTTGAGCCATTTCTCAACTTTTTTCTTTGTACCAGCGACAGTTGGCCGACGCCCCGCTGTGATCTGTCCCGAACGCCATCTGCGCAGGCGATTGCCAAGTTCTCTCAACAACTTGCGCCGTTTGACTATCTCACGCAAAAGGGTCTTTACCTGCGAGTCATACAGCTTCTTGTTCCAGGTAACGAGCACAGTCTGCTCCACTCCCAGCACATCATGCCTGCTACGCCATGCCTTGACTCCGTCAATGCCTTTGATTTCTGCAAGCTTACTCTCGGGAACAGCAAGCAGTTCCGGGTAATGCGTGGGCACCAGAGAACCAATTACGTGGTAAGGACTCTTGTTTACGGCCTCAAGGTTGTCGCGGGCATTGTTACCCTTGTCAAATACTATCGTCACATCTTCTGTCTCTTGCGCAATCTCCTGGTAACGCTGTACCAGAGAATCCGCAACTCCTCGAAACATGGGAGCGTCCGTCTGGTTTCCGGGATAGGTGTTATGCAGAAGAGGAAGTGGTCCGTCAGCGCTTACCAGCAGAGCAAGTCCTACAATGCGCAGAGACTTGCGTCCTTCCTTGCTGTGTCCCCGCTGGGCCAGAGTACAGCGATCGTTAAAGCTGTTTATGAAGGTGAAGAAATTGGTTGCGTCAAACAGCACCTGGGAGAGGTCTACATCAAAAAGCTTTACCATCTCCGAGACAACATCACGCTCAATTGAGGAAATAGCTTCAGGGGATACGCGGTCCATATTGTCCCAGAAACGCTGGCTTGTGAGCTGTCGGGGTTCAATGTCGATGAATTGCTCAAGCACGGTATTTGCAAACCACCGCGCGGTAGCGGCTTTGGAACTCGGAGCTACGCAGCGGTTAATGATGGAGGCAAGCAGATAGGTTCCCACGGAGGGAGAGGTTCGTTTTGGAACATGGTAGTCTATATGATCACAGAGTCTGAGTTTGCGTGCAATGTCGAGCAGGGCGACAACCGCGCCGAAGTCCCTGACATTAACCTGCTTTGGGAGGGGTGGTTTTGAGAGTCCGGATATGATGTCGTCGGCTTTGCCCAGGTATTTTTGCCAGACGATTTTGGGTTTGCCGTTAATTCTGGCGGATTCTCTTGCGTAGTAGTAGGGTTTGCCGCGGATAATTTTTTTAGTAATGCTTGCCATGTTAGGGCATACTATACAGCATGTATATAGTGGTGTCAAGTGGTGAGCAGGTCAACATATTGATAAAAAGGCTTTAATGTAGCCTCGGGTAGTTAGGTCATACAAGTTTTACGCAAAACAGAGATGTCCCCACAGATAAAAAGTGTCAGGATTTGAATGAAAACAGGGGGTTATGACTTGCTGAAGTTGGCAGGGGCTTGTTAGTTATGGCAAAATCAAGCGTGAAGGCGGTAAACTCCCGCTAGAGTAAGAGCAATGTTGAAGCCCGATGATTTTACAGCCTTTTTTCAAGATGTCCACGGATACGAACCCTTTCCATGGCAAAAACGTTTGACAGAACAAGTACTTAACAAAAAATCCTGTTCTTGGCCTCGTGTTCTTGATTTGCCTACAGGAACCGGAAAAACCGCAGTACTCGACACTGCGATTTTTACAATGGCTATCCGGCCAGATTTGTGTCCTCGTCGAGTTGTTTTTGTTATTGATCGTCGAATAGTCGTAGACCAAGTTTACGAACGAGCGGAAAGCATTAAAGAACGGATTGAATCAGCAGACACTTTAGTTCTAAAAAATGTCCGAGAACAATTAAAAAAACTAAGCGACGGAGAATCTCTAGGGATCACTGCGTTAAGAGGAGGAATTCCTGTTGATAATGAGTGGGCAAGTAGTCCAGATAAACCATGGATTATAGTTTCCACAGTTGATCAATTCGGTTCGCGTCTGCTATTTCGGGGTTATGGAGTGACACATAATATGCGCCCTGTTCACGCCGGTCTCGCAGGAAATGACTGCCTTGTTATTCTAGACGAAGTGCATCTTAGCTCTCCATTTGCAGAGACTTTAGACAATGTGTCAAAGCTAAAGCCAAGATTTTTACCACGACGGTTTAGTGTAGTTGAGATGTCCGCTACTCCCAGCAATAGCAATACAGATAGATTCACTTTAGATGAAACTTCCGACCTAAAAAAATGTAACGAGTTGCGCCGACGCGTATATGCGGTTAAAAAGGCTGAGCTAATTACTGTTCGAAATTCTGACTCTATACCCTCTGCTGCTTTGAAAAAGATCAAGTCTATAGACAAGGTTAGCAAAGATAGAAATGTTCGTTCCATAGGGATTATAGTTAATAGGGTGCGGACTGCCAGAGAAACACACAGAGTGCTTAAGGAAGCGGGATTTCGTCCCTTTATGCTGACGGGACGTATGAGGCCTCTAGATCGTCTTGGGATTCTGAATAGTGTTTCTACAAAAATTGATCCTGATGCTGAAGAACGTGAAGATTCTCTCACCATCTTAGTGGCAACACAATCTATTGAGGTTGGGGCAGATTTCAGTTTTGACGCTCTAATTACTGAGTGTGCACCAGTTGACAGTCTTCGACAAAGGTTTGGACGCCTTGATAGACGAGGCACGAACTTTGCCAGAACAGGAATACCGGCCCGAGCTTGGATTATTGGTCCCAGATCGGTTGTGGAATCCAAAAAGCCCGATCCAATTTACGGCAACTCGGTTAAGGCAACATGGGAAAGGTTAAAATTTCTGCTGGACAATCAAAAGGAAATTGATGTTGGACCACTGTCTCTCCAAAATTTTCCAGAGAAGGCAGTAGCACCAAGAATTTCAGCACCATTGCTCTTAAGATCGCACATGGATGCATGGGTTCAAACGAATCCTGAACCACCTGTACAACCTCCTTTAGAATGGTTTCTTCACGGTATAAATATCAAACATGATGCAGATGTCTATATTTTGTGGCGCTGGGACATGTCTTCAGAAACACTTTCTCTTGTTCCTCCCAGAAATGCTGAGTTTCTACAGATTCCTATTAATGTCGCAAAATCATGGCTGAAAAATGGATTGGAGGTAGATGTAGCGGATGTTGACTCATTTGCAGAAGATAAAAACAGTCCAGATCAGATGGGATCAGATATCATAGAAGGTTGTGTACGGTGGGAAGGGTTTGCTGAAGAACCCAAACAGATTCGCATTGAGCAAATTCATCCAGGCGACATACTAATTCTGAAACCGGACCGTGGTGGACTAGGCGGCGGAACTTGGGACCCGTCTTCAGTTGAACCAATTGCTGATTTGGGCGACGTAGCGCAGCTTGAACATGGTAGAAGGGCAACCTTGCGACTTGACTCCCGCCTATTTCCCAACTTGATACACATGCCAAATCCCCAAAGTATCTTAATTGAGGATTATTACGTACGGGATAAGATCACCGAATTACTTAATGAGCTACTTGAAGCACCTGAAGATACGGAAGCTTGGGTAGCTCAAGCCGCAAGCAAATTGATGAATAATGGCTTTGAAATTACTCAAGTCGGTATTGGCAATAAAAACGAAGCTTCCTGCTACTACGTTTTAAGTGAAAAGAGACTCACAAAACGAACTCTTTTGATAGAGACAGAAACTATGGATGGTTCTGACGAATCTGGAGCGTTTACGGGAACTGGTGTACTGTTGAAAGACCATCTTTGCAATGTGGGAAAGCGAGCAATGCAAATTGCTCAGAGATTGGGTTGTAGTGCTGAAATTGTTGAAGATCTGTATCTAGCTGGTCAGCTGCACGACATAGGAAAAGTGGATCGTCGATTCCAGAATCAATTAGTGGGTGGTGATCCGGTGAATTTGGAAATGCTTGACCATCCTCTAGCTAAATCTCTGCCTGGCATATCCAGAGTTAGTACATATCCGAAAGGAATGCGACATGAAATAGCGAGTTTAGCTATGGTTAAATCAAATTCTGACGTTCTTGCAAGAGCGAATGACCCCGACCTAGTTTTACATCTAATAGGAACGCATCACGGCTGGGGTCGCCCTCTTCTTCCAATTATTAAGGATTGCGAACCACAGAAGCTTTCATACACAATTGATGGATATGTTTTGAGTGAAGTGAGTTCTGATTTCGTTGAAAGTTCATTAGCTCTCGACATGGCCGATTGTTTCTGGCGTCTTATAGAAAGATATGGATATTACGGGGTGGCATGGTTAGAGACTATTCTACGTCTTGCTGATCATCAGCAGAGCGCACAGGAGGAACTTCAATAACACCGGACGGGATATATTTAGAAGGTCTTGACGGAACAAATCCTTTAGGATTTCTAGCCGCTCTTGGCATACAAGTGATCTTCGCCTCAAAATCTGAGCAGCCTATGCTCTGGTGGACTAGGGGGACCACTCCTCATGCGGTTGTTGACAAAAACTTCTCTGTTGACCGAATAGTCGATCAAGCGTTAAAAGCTTTTGCCTCGTGGGAGTCTAGTCCGGCTCTAAACCCAAAATGCCCTGATGGAACTGTTCTGGCCAAAGTTGACGAGCTTAAGCTTTCCTCAAAAGACATTCGTATATATCTATCTCACGTCAATGAAAGCGACCCTAGCAGTTATCTAATCAGTGCTCTTGTAGCGGAAGGTAGCTTAGATAACTCTCAGGTGGCCAAGCCATCAGACTTATACTTTACGGCTGGACAACAAAAGTTCTTGGATATGGCACGGAAAATCCTAAGACATGTAACCCGCTCTGATCTGATAGAAGGTCTTGAGGGTCCATGGACTTACACAAGCAAATTACCTTCTTTTATGTGGGATGTTAGCGATGACCGAGTATACGCGTTAACTGCAAACAACCCAGCAGGAGAAAAAAAGTTGACAAATCCAGGGCCGGAGGCTTTGGCAATACTTGGGTTGACCTTGTATCAGGTATTCGCAGGTCGGAATCGAACTCTTACACTTGGATGTTATGGAAATTGGAAAGAAGGTTATTACACTTGGCCACTGTGGAGCAAACCAGCATATCCAAACGCCGTTAAATCTTTGTTGATGCACGCATCTTTTGACCCCCCCGGAGAAACAAATCTTCAGAATTGGCTTAGTTCTTGGGGGATAACCACAGTCTTCAAATCAGCAATTCGAAGATCATCACAGGGAGGTTACGGAACTTTTGGTCCTCCCGAAGTGGTATGGAAAAATACATAAATGTTCGCATTAATTTTCAGATTTCCTGCAAAAAGATACCATACGACACTATGGGGAGAGTATGTCGATAAAGTTAGAGTTCCCTGGCCCCCTGAACCATGGCGAATCTTGCGGGCATTGATCAACAGCTACAGATGCAACGGAAACAACTCTCTGTGGCAGGAAAGCGATCTTAAAGCGCTAATTTCTGTCCTTGTTGAAGTTTTGCCTTCCTACCGGTTACCGAAGGCTCTTGTTCATACACGAACACACGACTATATGCCCTTGTGGAAAAACAAGGAAAGCCTAATTTTTGACACCTTTCTGCAATTGCCGAAAGGCGAGAAACTTATCGCGTTCTGGCCTGGTTTGGAACTGAGTTCCAATCTTTTCAAATTCGCTTCTCATCTCGCCAAGGGAATCGGATATCTGGGCCGCACAGAAAGCTGGGCCGACTGCACAGCGACGAATAACTGGTTTCCTAAAGAAAATGACCTGATGTGTTATCCGGTAACAGGAACAACGGAAAAAACCACTGGAAATTTTGTAAGGGTTGCTGCTCCTCGTAGTGAAAGCGATTATGCCGCAGAACGCATGCGTTTAATGACAGAGTTTGAAAAACGATTACATGACGAAGCGGAAGCTTCTCAAAAAAAAACTCCAACCGGCAAAATTCTTGAAAAAAAACAGGAGCAGAAATTCGGGCCAACATTGCCGGAATTGCTTGTCGACGCGATTGCTCTGGATGCGGACGATTATCTGAGATATGGCTGGAACCGTCCTCCGGCATCTAGAGAAGTTTTATATCTTCTTCCCGGAGAGTTGTGTTTGTCTTCTGCTAGACAGTCTTCTGCTAGCTGTCACAAGAACATCAAAACCCAAAACAGATACACGGTTGCGCGTTATCTTTTAGCTGGCTGGCCGTTACCACAAATTGAGGATGTGGTTAAAGTCGGCGAGCTCATGCGTCTTGCGGCACTATCCAAGTTCGGGTGGGAAACCGTTGGATCAACTGGTCACAGGAAACCGAAGGCGCCATCGGTAATTTCAGGACGCGATATTGATGGAAAACCACTGCGTAACTCTTCGCATTCGCATGCATTCTGGCTTCCTGAGGATACAGATGGAGACGGATGTATTGACCATATTACAGTCTATGCTCCAGAGGGCTTAGATGATGATGTCAGGAGCCGACTTGACCGGATTACGCGTTTATGGACTAATCAGGGTTCAGCAAATAAAAATGGTTCTGGTTTCTGTGAGTGGTGCTTGGCGCTTGAGAGTTTTGGAAACCCTCAAGACTTTTCGAATTCATCCAGAATATTCGGCATGTCACGGGTTTGGGTGAGTTCCACACCATTTCTTGCAACCGGACATTTAAAGAAAAACAGCGGGTACGCAGGTGAAGTGAAAAGGCTTTTGAAGCGACGTAAGATAATTTGCGAGTCTCTTGTGGACGGCGTTCAGGTTGAAATCATGCAAAGTATTTCTATCGGTGATACTGTTCGTCACACAAGCAATTTTCACCGATTCCGATCTCGGCGGGGAGAAAAACAGACAGATACGCAAGGAACATTCCTGCGTTTGAATTTCCCTGAGGCAATTACTGGTCCGATATCACTTGGATTTGCATGTCATTTTGGTCTTGGACTATTTGAACGTGCATTATCTGCTGATTTGTAAAAACAAGAAAGAAAAAACAGTTAAGCAACTCGAAACCTGATCAGAATTTATCGAATCAACAGCATGAATCGACACAACCAGATTCCCTTGCCCCTTCCTCCAAAGCCTGCTGATAAAGATACTCCTCTGATTCCGGCACGCATGGTAAATGAATGGGCTTACTGCCCCAGACTTGCCTATCTTGAATGGGTAGAGGGTGAATGGGCTGACAGCGAAGACACCGTTCAGGGAAAAAATGCTCATGCGCGAGTTGACAGAGAAGTAGAACCTCTTCCGTCTCCAGATGATATAGGTGAAGAAATGTCCAAAAGTCGTTCTGTTACTTTGTCGTCGGAACGTCTGGGTATTATTGCGAAAATGGATGTTGTCGAAACAAGCGGAGATATGGTGATGCCGGTGGATTTCAAGAAAGGCAAACGTCCCCATGTTCAGAAAGGAGCTTACGACCCCGAACGTGTTCAAGTCTGTACTCAGGCGATGATCCTTGAAGACAACGGATACAAAGTCTCACAAGGTGCTCTCTGGTATGTCGGATCCCGGGAGAAAGTACCGGTCATTCTGGATGAGGAACTGCGAGCTAAGACCATTAGTGCCATATATGGCCTGAGAGAGGCTGCATCTTCAGGTCAGAGGCCACCTCCTCTGGAAAACAGCCCTAAATGTCCGCGCTGTTCACTCGCGGGTATATGTCTGCCGGATGAAACAAACCTGTTCAAGAAAAAATACTCTGTCCGCCCCCTGAATCCGTCTGACGATCCCGCGCTACCTCTTTACATACAAACTCCCGGTGCCAGACTGCGTAAAAGCGGAGACACGTTGATAGTGGAAACCCGTGAAGAAAAAGATGATAAAACCTCAAAAAATGCTACAGAAATTCCGATTATTGATGTTTCACAGGTTGTCCTGTTTGGGCCCGTGTCGGTTTCTACTCCTGCGTTACATACTCTTATGAACAGTGAAATTTCTGTATCATGGTTTTCCACTGGAGGGTGGTTCCTTGGCCATACTGTGGGAACTGGCAGCAAAAATGTGGGCGTACGAGAAGCTCAATACCGCTTTGCCTTCGAAAAGTACAAATGTGCTGCATTTTCCCGTGATTTAGTGGTAGCCAAGATACAGAACTCACGTACTATGCTACGGCGCAACTGGCGTACGGAAAAAGACTATACAACCAAGGATGAAATAATGTCGAAGTTGAAACGCACTGCCCGACGTGCGTCAGCTATGAATAACGCCGACATTCAGCAGTTGCTGGGAATTGAAGGTGAAGCGGCCTCGGTCTATTTTTCCCATTTTGACAAAATGATAGCCAAGCATAAAAATCAAAACCTGCCGACTCTTTCTTTCTCCACGCGTAATCGTCGTCCACCTACGGATCCAGTAAATGCAATGCTTTCGCTCGCTTATGCCTTGCTTACAAGGACACTTACAACATCAATCTCGGCAACAGGGTTAGACCCATATATGGGGTTTTATCATCGTCCTCGTTATGGCCGACCTGCCCTGGCTCTTGATTTGATGGAGCCTTTCCGTCCGATTGTTGCCGACTCTTGTGTAATTCAGGCAATAAACAATAAAGAGATAAAACCAAATGATTTTATTTTTAATGGGCCAGCTTGCGCACTCAAGCCAAGTGGTCGCAAAGCATTTATTGCTGTTTTCGAACGTCGAATGGACCAGCAAACTACGCACCCGCTTTTTGGTTACCAAGTTTCAATGCGACGTTTGATAAATGTTCAGGCACGGCTTCTTGCGAGATATATACAGGGCGAGATACCGGTTTATCCACACTATTTACCCAGATAACGATGCCAGAAGAACACCTTTACATAGTCACTTACGATATTTCGGATCAGAAACGCTGGAGAAAGGTATTTAAATTATTGAACCTGAATTCCCAACTATAGGGAGTGAAGTTACATCCAAGATAAGTTTCATTCCGTATTTCTGTGTTTTTTCGCAGTAAGTCAAGCAGATTTGTCATTATTATAGTTAACTTATAAACACTTTACCACTTATTTACAGCAACCCACCCACCCAAAACTCAATTCAGCAGTACTGCTCTCCAACTTCTCATATGCCATCCCTATATCAGATTAACCCACTGCAAGTAAACCATTTAACTCACCTTATCCTCCAACCCCAACAAATATTGCTTGACAATGACGAACATACAGAATATAGTATTAGCTATAGTGATAGTGTGTTTATCTATTTACTATCTGCAATGACATCACCGCACGCAAAAAGATTCCTGGAACCAACAAATCCAGCACAAAAACGTTATGAAGCCCTGCGCGCATACCACGTAGACGGATTGTCGTCAGCTGAAGTGGCCATACGTTTCGGATACTCCCATGGAACGGTCCGTAACATCTGTTCGGAATTTGCGAACAGCGATGATCCGGATTTCTTTTTGCCCAAACCGCGCAAACGCAAAGCCACACGCAAAGAAGACGAATCCCTCAAACGCAAGGAGAGGATAGTGGAGTTGCGCAAATCAGGCCGTCTTTCTATCTATGACATCATCAATGTTTTGAAGAAGGAAGGTGTTTCTGTGAGTTCGGCCTATGTTCACGGTGTGCTTAAAGGGGCGGGGGTACAGAAGCTTGCGCGAAGGTCCCTGGATGAGAGGCTGGACATTGTACGGGCACATAAAGCGGCTACGTCTGACCGAAGGGTGCTGAATCTGGGTTCCCGGACGTTTCGTACCGAGTTTGCTGGGTTGTTTCTGTTTGCCCATGATCTTGGGAGAGCAGACATTGACGGGATAGTGGAGCGAAGCGGCATGCCTGGGAGCGGGATGATACCGGCGGGGTGCGCGTTTCGTTCCCTGCTTGCTTTGAAGCTATGGGGGATAGGAAGACCTTCACGGATAATGGCAGAGACTCTTGATGAGGGGTTAGGGCTGTTCTGTGGTCTTAACGTAATACCGAAGCGAAGCACTCTTACGGAGTATTCATGCAGGATTGATCCGAGGATGAATCCCGGGCTTATGGACAGGTGGTATAAAGTGGTACGCGGTCTTGGAGTCAATCTTGGAGGGGAGGAATCGTTTGATCTTGATTTCCACGCTATTCCCTATCACGGGGACGCGGCGTTGGTAGAACGCCACTATGTATCGAAGAGGAGCAGGCGTCAGAAGGGGATACTGGCGTTTGTAGCGAGGGATGCTGACGCGAGGATGTTTGCCTGGGCCAACACTGATATACGCAAGAAGGGGGCAAGCGATGAGATACTGCGGTTCATAGAGGGGTGGGAGAAGCGTACGGGGCGCAAGCCCAGGGAGCTTGTGTTTGACAGTGGTTTTACCACGTATGCCAATCTGGGGAGGCTTGAGGAGATGGGGATAAGGTTTCTGACATTACGAAGAAGGTCTGAGAAGATGGTGTCTGTGTTGGCTTCAAAGCCGTCTTCTGAGTGGAAGAAGATAAGGCTCAGCAATGTGGGCAGGGAGTACAGGACCCCTAAGATATATGAGCAGAGGGTTAAGCTCAGGGATTATCCCGGGGATATACGACAGATAGCAATAAAGGATCTTGGACGCAGGAAGCCGGTGCTGCTTCTGACCAATCAGATGGAGGAGAATGCGGCGAAGCTTATAGACCGTTACGCGAGGCGAATGATAATAGAGAATACGATAGCGGACGCTATAGACTTTTTTCACATGGACGCGCTTTCTGCGGCTGTGGCTATGAAGGTTAATGTGGACGCACAGCTTACGGTGATGGCCAGTGGGTTGTACAGGGTATTGGGGAAGCGAGTGGGTGATGGGTATGATGTAGCGAAGGCGAGTACTATATTCCGGGATCTTGTGAGGGCAAGTGGAAAAGTAGAGGTAAAGGGGGATGAGATAATAGTGAGTCTTGGACGCCGTGCGAACAATCCGCTGCTCATAGCTGCTGGCTATGGGGAGATGGAAGAACGAATCCCCTGGCTTGATAATCGTGTTCTCAAGATAAGGTTCTTCTGACCCCCCTCAAAGTGTCATGTCAATTCCTGCAGTTGGGAATTCAGGTTGAAAGGATATGGTCACTGGTTACAATTATCTATCTTTCAATGCAGGTTAACTGCTAAGCGTCAGGCTGATATGGTCGCACGCATAGAAAACTTGATAAAGATAACAGAAGACCATGTTCTAATTCTTGACTTAGGTCATGCTGACAAAGTTAAGCCTAGCATACAAAGTCTGGGCAAGAATTATAAAATGCCGACCAGAGAGGCAATAATTATCTGAAAGGATGAAGATAAAGTTGCTGCCGTCATTGTTGCGAGAACTCCAACAGGGATATAATCGTGGGCAGCTCTCGCAATACAGTTTTTACTTGAATTGCAGTAGGATAGATAAGTTTATGGGATGTTTATCAAGAATTATCTTGTCTTCTACGACTGATTTCAGGTTAGTGCTCGCAAAGCTTGAAAATATTTTAGTTCTCAGAGATAGTTTTAATACAGACAGTTTTCCGGGGTAGGAATGCCCCGGCCTCATTGAAGCGTTCAAAATCTCCCTCTCTTTCTGCTCACTCTAGACAGTTTTCCGGGGTAGGAATGCCCCGGCCTCATTGAAGCAGACGCAACAATCGAGGACCCGATCTGGACAGCCCCCGTTTTCCGGGGTAGGAATGCCCCGGCCTCATTGAAGCGATTCGCATGAACGGTTTTGTTAGCCGGGCTCCCAAGTTTTCCGGGGTAGGAATGCCCCGGCCTCATTGAAGCATGCCAGTCGCCCGTAATCTTGAAACCCTTGCTTCTGGTTTTCCGGGGTAGGAATGCCCCGGCCTCATTGAAGCCTGGCCAAGTATATAATCAAAAACGGAGGTACAGTGGTTTTCCGGGGTAGGAATGCCCCGGCCTCATTGAAGCCACGTAATGCACCTGAAGGTCTGTATAATTCTCCTCACTGTTTTCCGGGGTAGGAATGCCCCGGCCTCATTGAAGCGAGCTCCTTGTAGAAGCTGCCATCGTTCCTCAGGGCCACGGTTTTCCGGGGTAGGAATGCCCCGGCCTCATTGAAGCATCCGAAATGTTTATCGACACGGCCGCGACAACAAAGTTTTCCGGGGTAGGAATGCCCCGGCCTCATTGAAGCTCCCATCGTCGTTACGGCTAATTTGGCTAACAAATCTTGTTTTCCGGGGTAGGAATGCCCCGGCCTCATTGAAGCGCGTCCGCGACGCAGGCTTACGGCGCGGTGAACCAGAGGTTTTCCGGGGTAGGAATGCCCCGGCCTCATTGAAGCCTTCAAGAATGTGACGGTATCCCTATCCTCCGGGAGGTTTTCCGGGGTAGGAATGCCCCGGCCTCATTGAAGCTGCGATCCTGGTGAGTCTCAGGCGAGTCGGTCCCGACGTTTTCCGGGGTAGGAATGCCCCGGCCTCATTGAAGCCTCGCGGTCAAGCATGGAGAAAAAGACATCCGCTTCGTTTTCCGGGGTAGGAATGCCCCGGCCTCATTGAAGCAAATGTTGATATACGGCCTTGTCATCGATTAAAAAAGGTTTTCCGGGGTAGGAATGCCCCGGCCTCATTGAAGCACTGATTCTACTAAAGCCTTATTCCCGTAAAACCAGGTTTTCCGGGGTAGGAATGCCCCGGCCTCATTGAAGCATTTCCAAATAAGCTGAAGGATCTTCCAGGAAAACGTTTTCCGGGGTAGGAATGCCCCGGCCTCATTGAAGCTCGTTCTGGGGATGGTGGGTTCTCTGCGCAATCGGCGGTTTTCCGGGGTAGGAATGCCCCGGCCTCATTGAAGCACGCAAATCTTTTTCGCACTGGTCTTTCAGTAGCCGCGTTTTCCGGGGTAGGAATGCCCCGGCCTCATTGAAGCAATTCAGGAACATGTTGCTTGAACATCAGCAGCGCCAGTTTTCCGGGGTAGGAATGCCCCGGCCTCATTGAAGCCTTAAACCGCAGGTCGTATGTAGCTGTTCTTGGAGCTGTTTTCCGGGGTAGGAATGCCCCGGCCTCATTGAAGCGTCGCGATCGAATAAACGCACGGCATCGCGCCGCGGGAGGTTTTCCGGGGTAGGAATGCCCCGGCCTCATTGAAGCACACGACAGAGAAATTCGTCTGGTCATTATTCATGAAGTTTTCCGGGGTAGGAATGCCCCGGCCTCATTGAAGCCTTGGAATCGATAGAAAAATGTCTATTTTCATTCTCTTGTACGGGATTACATGTCGCCGAAGGATGACTGGAAAAGCACCAGACTTGTTATCGAAGCAGTTTCCGCTCTAAGTATTCTCTTTCCAAGTCCAAGCGCTGTATAGCCTTCTCCACTTGCCAGAACAATTTCGCTTTCCGAAAAACCTCCCTCGGGGCCGACATATACATTTATGCTGTTTACTGATCTTGAAACGGAATCCATATAATCCCCAAGCAGTTCGCCTTGATTTTCATAAAGTATTATTTTCATCCCGCTTTGCTTCTTAATTCCAAAGGAATCACGGAAATTAAACGGCTCGGAAACCACCGGCGGAGTCACTCTTCCGCATTGCTTTGTCGATTCCCGGGCTATCTTGTTCCATCTGTCGACCTTGGCGGTTGACCTTACCTGAGTCCTTTCGGAGACTACCGGAAAAATCCCCGATACGCCGAGTTGCGTTGCCTGACTTATTATCCCGTCCATCTTGTTTCCTTTGAGAATCGCCTGGAAGAGATTCAGTTCCAGTGCAGGCTCTGTTCGCAGCAGTAGGGCGTTGTGAACCTGGATGGCGATGGTTCCAGGAGAGAGGTCTCTTATTACGCCTTCGTACTCGGTGGATTCGGTGTCAAAAACGGTTATGCGGTCCCCGGCCCCGAGTCTCAGCACTTTCGTTATGTGCGTGTAATCGCTCTCGGATATTGTTCCGCGAAGGATCCCGTCATCTTCTGTCGAAGGCTTTTTTCTGATCGGAAATCTGGGCATTTCAAGCTGCCTGCCTTTTTATGAGACGTATAGGTCCAGGATTTTTTCTTTGAGACCCCAGGTCGTGTGAATGTCGGCGGTTACCACCGGGGTAAAACCGTGGTCGAGCAGCGTCGCGGCCGTTACGGGTCCTATGCAGGCAAACCCGGTTTTACTGAAAAGCTCCGGGTCTTTTCCAAGAAGTGAGAAGAAATTCGTTACGGTCGAGGAGCTTGTGAATGTTACGAGGTCTATCTCCGCATCGGAGAATTTTTCTTTTATCGCATCGATCTCTTGCTTTGAGTAGTAAGGAGTAAGTGTTTCATAAACGCAGAGGACCTCCACTGTAGCTCCCATCGCCCGTAGCGTGTCAGGGAGAAGCTCTCTTGCCACAAGCGCCCTCGGGATAAGTATTTTCCTGCTGGCGAGGTCAAGCTTTTCTGCAAGCGAAATTATTCCTTCAGCCGTATAGACCGCAGGCATGTGATCCGGCGTAAGATTGTACTTTAGCAGTTCTTCCGATGTTTTCTCTCCTATGGCTATTATCTTTTTGCCTTTCAGTTCGCGTGAGTCCTTTCCATAAGAAGCCAGCACCTCAAAATAGTTGCTTACCCCGTTTACGCTTGTAAATATCAGAAAATCGTAGTCTCCGAGGCTCCGCACCGAAAGCTCCTGATCTTCCGTATTTCTTATGGGTTTTATCTCGATCGTGGGGAATTCGATGGTCTTTGCTCCGCAGAAGCCAAAAAGTTCTGCGAACTCGGATGAAGCTTTTTTTTCTCTTGTTACCATTATAGTCTTTCCGAAAAGAGGCTTTTTTTCATACCACCCTATAGCTCCTGCCAGCACGGCGACTTCTCCAACCACTATGGTGGCCGGGGTCTGCACATCAAGTGCCTTAGTCTTCTCCGCTATGTCGGAGATGGTTCCCACAATTGATCTCTGCTCAGGCAGAGTGCCGCAGGATATGACGGCGACGGGAGTAGAGGGTTTCTTTCCGATCTCAAGCAGTTTTTTCATTATGCTCTCGATGTTGTTTAGTCCCATAAGGAATACAAGTGTTTCTATTTGAGCCGGATCGTAGTCAAAGTACTCACCTTGATGATGTCCGGTAAAAACTGCGAAAGAAGAATTGTATTGTCTGTGAGTAATAGGGATTCCTCCGTAAGCGGGAACCGCGGTAACGGAGCTTACTCCCGGGACGACCTCAATATCGATGCCGTTTTGAACTATCGCCTCGGCTTCTTCTCCACCCCTTCCGAAAACAAAAGGATCGCCCCCTTTTAGCCTGGCCACCGTCTTTCCTTCTTTTGCCTTGCTTATAAGAAGTTCATTTATCTCTTCTTGGGACATATGGACCCGTCCCATTGTCTTGCCTGCAAAGAGAAGCTCCGTGTCGGGACGGCAGAACTTAAGAATCTGCGGATTTACAAGAGAGTCATAGATTACCACTTGTGCTTCCCCGAGCAGTCTCTTTCCCTTCAGGGTAAGAAGTCCCGCATCGCCGGGACCTGCGCCGATCAGATAAATCCTGCCTTTTTTTTCTTTCATGGAACTGAGGGTTGCCGAGGCCTGCTGTTAAGTGCTTATTCCCATTTGCTCGGCGATTTTGATTGCTAATTTCTTAAAATCCTGCCTGGCGTCCTGGACCGCATTTGCGTGGCAACCTATAGCTCCATCCGCGGAAGTCAGGTTAAAGATGGGTTTGCTGTGTTCCTGCGCCATGGGAATCAGGTTTCGGTAATGCTTTACCGTGGCCAGACAATGCTCTTTCTCCATATATCCGTTGCCATCCCTGTCCTTGTTTAATACAAACTTGCGGTAAGTTTCCGGTATACGTTTTACCCATTTGTCGCAGGCTCTCACGGGTCGGGATAATCGCACGCCGTGCTGCTTGCACAGGTACCCGACAGGCTGCATTTTCCCCTGTGGCAGGTGGAAGTCTACGAGCATGGAAGCTTCTCCATTCTCTTTCCAGTTGTCCAGTCTTTTTTGCCACTGTTTTTTCCATTTCCTCAGTGCGGTGCCGAGGTTTTTCAGTCCCTGCAGGGAGAAAATATCCGTGCCCATCGGTATTACAGCATAATCTGTGGATATGAGCACTGAGCGGTTGATTGCGCCCAGATTGGGTCCGATATCAATCAGAACGATCTCAGCCTCTATCTGGTTGGCTGCCATCTGTATTACCTGCCAGAATGAACTTAGTATACGCATTGGTTGATACAATCTGCTGTCATCCATGCTTGCAGGCCAAGCTTCGGACAGAACGCTTTCATAATCCGATAATCTCATGTCTCCCGGAAGAAGGTACAGATTGTCTGTTATATTCCTGAGTACGGGTCTGACTATGTCCCCGACACCCGCTAACGGGCTGACGCAGTTGTAAATGGTGGAACCCTGATCTTGCTGGTTGCATGCACTCTCAATTTCATCTTCATTTAAGAATGTCGCGGTCAGGTTGGATTGAGGATCAAGATCAAAAATCACCACTTGTTTTTCCAGTCTGGCAAACATCCAGGCCAGATGATAAACCATGGAGGTCTTTCCTACTCCGCTTCTACTGTTGAAAAATGTCAGGATTGATGATTTCACGGCTTCCATCTCAGTATTATGCGTTACTTGTCTTGATACAGACTGTAAGTACTTTTGTAGCCACCGCGGTGCAGGTTAGCGTGCAACCCCTTTATTTCGGAAGGCGACAAATCAGCCTTCTTGCTAAATATCTATGGTATCACAGCGTACTGCGCAAGCAATTTCAATTGGCGGATTCGTTTGCGGGAAGGTTCTTGATATGGAAGCGAATGGTTAGTAATTACTGATAAAATTGACGGGTCAAAACATATCAGCAATTACAATGGTTAAAATAGTTCCTGAAATGGATTCCGCAAAATCTCTGTTTAATTTAAAAAGCCCTTTTGAACCCAGGGGAGATCAGCCCCGGGCCATTTCCGCTCTGGGTAAAGGGCTGGAACGCGGGTGCAAGGACCAGGTACTCCTTGGAGTTACAGGAAGCGGCAAGACCTTTACCATAGCCCAGGTTATCCGTGACGCCGGACGTCCTGCGCTGATACTTGTTCATAACAAGACCCTGGCTGCGCAGATATACGGGGAGCTGCGCGATTTTTTCCCCGAAAACGAAATTCACTATTTCGTGAGCTATTACGACTACTATCAGCCCGAAGCCTATATCCCCGAGACCGACACGTACATAGAGAAAGACGCATCTATAAACGAATACATAGACCGCATGCGCCACGCCGCCACCAAGGCTCTTTTCGGACGAAGGGATGTGATAGTCGTCTCAAGCGTCTCGGCTATCTACGGAATCGGGGCTCCCAAGGTTTACTACGGCATGCTTACCGAGATCGAAGTGGGAATGGAGATCTCAAGGGACGATTTCGCCCTCAGGCTTGAAGAGGTGCGTTACGAAAGAAAGATCGACGAACTTGACAGGGGCACATACAGGGTCAGGGGGGATGTGGTGGACGTGTTTCCCTCGCATGAGGAATCGACTGCGCTCAGGGTCGAGTTCTTCGGAGACTCAATAGAGACGATACGCGCTATAGATCCGCTGAGCGGCCGGTCGGTCGGGGATGTGCGGGAAGTTTCCATTTTCCCGGGCTCTCATTACGTGGCTCCCAAAAGCGTTCTTGAGCAGGCGGTCGAGAACATAGGTAGCGAGCTTGAGACCAGACTAGCTGAACTCAAGGAGAGGGGCATGGAGCTTGAGGCTTCGCGTCTTGAGGAAAGGACCAGGTTTGATCTTGAGTTGCTCGATACGATGGGTTTTTGCCCCGGCATCGAGAATTACTCAAGATACATTTCGGGACGGCGCCCCGGAGAGCCTCCCTACACGCTTCTTGATTATTTCCCCGAGGATTTTCTATGCGTGATTGATGAGAGTCACCAGATGATTCCGCAGCTTCGGGGCATGTACCTCGGTGACAGAAGCAGGAAGCTCTCCTTGGTTGAAAACGGTTTCCGGCTTCCTTCGGCGTTTGATAACCGCCCGCTTAATTTCGAGGAGTTTGAGGCCAAAATTGGGCAGGTGATATACGTTTCGGCTACCCCGGGGCCTTATGAATTTGCGCAGGCCCGCGGTAATGTCGTCGAGCAGATCATACGGCCGACGGGCCTTGCCGACCCCTTGATTGAAACCCGTACAGCCCAGAACCAGGTGGACGATCTGTTTGATGAACTAAAAAAAGTTGCCGCATCGGGACAGAGGGCCCTCGTTACGACGCTTACCAAAAAGATGGCGGAAGACCTTACGGACTATTATCGGGAGCTCGGCCTGCGCATTGAATACCTGCATTCGGAGATTGACACACTCGAGAGAATAAAGATCGTGAGGGACTTAAGAGCTGCCAGATTTGACGTTCTGGTGGGAATAAATCTTCTTCGGGAAGGACTCGACATACCCGAGGTTTCCCTTGTTGCGGTGCTTGATGCCGACAAAGAAGGGTATCTTCGCTCAGAAACGTCGCTTGTTCAGGTTTTCGGCCGGGCAGCGAGAAATGTTTCGGGCAGGGTGATTCTCTATGCGGATACCATGACGGGGTCTATGCGTGCCGCCATGGCGGAAACCCGCAGGAGAAGAGATATCCAGACGGAGTACAACGCTAGAAACAACATAGTTCCGAGGAGTATCGAAAAAAACATAACCGACGTGCTGGGTTCCATATACGAATCTGACTATCTCAAGATTTCCGGTACGGAGCAAGAGGATCTCCTTGATATTCCCCCGAACAAGATTCCGGAGGCTGTAGCCAAACTCTCAAGGGAGATGAAGTCCGCTGCGAAGAAGCTTGAATTTGAGAAGGCAGCCGAATTCAGAAACAGGATAAAAAAACTGCAGGAACTGGAGCTTAAATACGCCGAAGGGGTAGCGTAAGAATCGGGTATTTCCTTGCTGATTTTTTTGTTTTATGTAGAATTTAAACCGCTTTGGAAAGAGTGGGTCTTTACCCGCTCTTTTTTGTTGATGGGCATAAAAGACACGGAGAATTTTTGTGGAAAAAGCTGAAGACAAGCTTGAGAAGGCTGTTTTAGAGATTCTTCACCCTATTGTCGAGGAGAATTCCTGTGAGCTTGTGGACATAAAGTATCTGAGGGAAAGAGGTGGCAGGGTTTTGAGGATATACCTTGACAAGGAAGGCGGGGTCACCGTTGATGACTGCGCGAACGTTAGCAGGGAACTCGGCGTGGCTCTGGATGCCTACGACATAATGCCGCAGCGTTCCTACACGCTTGAGGTGTCTTCTCCAGGTCTCAGGAGGCCCCTTAACAGGCAAAGCGACTATGAGAGGTTCAAGGGAAGAAAAGTGAAGATAAAGACCACGGATCCGGTCGAGGACAGAAAGGTTTTTTCCGGAACGCTTCTCGGAATGGAAGGGGAAATGGTTCTGGTGGAAGTTGATGGCCGTTCCTACAGCGTGCCTTTCGGCTCCGTCAGCAGGGCGAACTTGGAAATTGATTTTGGGAAAGGAGCGAGAAAATGATTACGGAACTGACCAGAGTTATAGATTCCGTAGGGAAGGACAAGGGCATTGACAGGGAACGCATAATAAGCGCGGTTGAGGAAGCGGTTCTGTCCGCTGCCGAGAAGCTTCTCAAGTCAAAGAATCAGGATAAGGAACTCGACGTTTACTATAACCCCGAAGAGGGAGAGGTGGAGCTTTTCGAGTACAAGGAGGTCGTGGAAGCCGTAAGCGACTCTGAAATTGAGATTTCCCTCGCAGAAGCAACCGAACTTGATCCCGAAACTGAACTTGGCGACATGATAGGCGTCAAGATAAGCCCCGAATACACGAGAATCGCCATTCACAACGCCAAGCAGAAAGTTCTTCAGAAACTCAAAGAGGCCGAAGGCAAGGTTATATACGAGGAGTTTATAGGCAGGAAAGGAACCATAATAGGCGGCATAGTAAGAAGGGTTGACAGAAGACACATCATAGTGGACCTCGGGAGGGTTGAAGCCGTATTGCCTCCCGAACAGCAGGTGCCAAGAGAGTACTACAAGATGAAAGAAAGGATACGTGCCGTGCTTCTTGACATAAGGGAGTCGCCCCGGGGGGAACCGAGGCTTATTCTGTCAAGGGCTCACGTGAGTTTCGTAATGAGGCTCTTTGAATCGGAAGTTCCGGAAATTTCAGAGAAGATAGTTGAGATAAAAGCTATTTCCAGGGATCCAGGTGGAAGGACGAAAATAGCCGTGGCGTCAAACGATTCGGATGTGGACGCGGTTGGTGCCTGCGTGGGGATGAGGGGCTCAAGAGTACAGAGCATCATCCAGGAACTGAGGGGCGAAAAAGTGGATATAGTTCCCTGGTCAGAAGACCCCGCCCGCTACGTTTGCAACGCCCTCTCCCCGGCTGTCGTCAACAAGGTCGTAATTGACGAGAACAGCCGCTCTATGGAGGTTATAGTCGATGATGACCAGCTTTCTCTTGCCATCGGAAGAAAGGGACAGAACGTAAGGCTGGCATCGCAGCTTACCGAGTGGAAGATAGACATAAAAACTGAGTCCAGAATCAAGCAGGAACAGCAGGAAGTGCTGTCTCTTCTTACAAGCTTGCCGTCTGTAAGCGAGGTTACGGCAAGCCTGCTTTATAATGACGGGTTTTACTCTCTTGAACACATAGCTTTTTGCGAACCGGATGTGCTTATGAAGGTTGGAAGTCTCAATGAAGACGAGGTTTCCACGCTCCAGAAAGCAGCCCGCGTGGCGCTTATGGAAAAACTTGAGGAAATGCCTGTTGAGAGCGAGACCGAAGAGGCCTCGGATACAGAAGAGGTTCAGGTATCATCGTCGGATGGTACAGAGGTACAGGATTCGCCAAAAGACGAGTAGAGAAACCACCGCCCCCTCCCGTTTTTAGAGCGGGCTTTTTGGAAATATGCCTAAAATCAGAATACATCAGATAGCCAAGGAACTGGGAATAAGCAGTAAAGAGGTAATAGACCAGAGCGTAAAGCTTGGAATAAAAGTTACGAGTCATCAAAACATAGTCTCGGCAGCGGATGCCGAGCGGATAAGAAAGGCCTTTGTTAAAGTCCCGGAAGACGATTCTTCGACGGCGGAAGAGCCGAAGGAAACCGTAAAGGTTTTCAAATCCGAAGCCGGCCATGACCTTGTTGAAAGAAGAAAGGGGTCCAGGGTCATCAGAAGAAGAAAGAAGATCGTAAAGCCGGAGCCCGAGGCGGTGCCTGTTGAAGCAGAAGCTGTTCCGGCCGCCGGGGAACCTGCGGAAATCACGCCGACACCCGAGATTCCCGCTCCGCCCGAACCTGTGGAAACCGAAGCGCCCGAACCTCCAGGCGCCGAGGGGGAAGTGATGCCCGAGGAAGCGCTTGAACCCGAGGTTCCGCAGGAAGATGGTGTTGAACTGAGCCCGGAATCACCCCCCAAGACTGAAGGGGCCGTTGAGGAAGATGCTGACAAGGAAAAACCAAAGCAGAAGAAAAAATTAAAAAAGAGTAAACCCCTTAAAGAAGAAATACATGATGAAGAGACCCTGGAGCAGCTCAAAAGAGCGTTTCGAACCAAGGTTCCCAGCAGAAAGGAATACGTAGTACAGAACAAAAAGCCCAAACTGAGACAGAATTTTGACGGGTCTGCGAGAAACAGAGGGGGCTACGGGACCGATGGACATGACACCCAGGTTATTCCCACTTCTCCCGCCCATACTTCGAAAAGAAACATCAAGGTCGGCGAAACTGTAGTGGTTTCCGATCTTGCGAAAATGATGAGTGTGAAAGCGTCGGAAGTTGTTAAGAAACTCATGACCATGGGTACGGGTGCCACGATCAACCAGTCGATTGACAGCGATACCGCTGAGCTGGTCGCCGATGAATTCGGTTTTAACGTAACCATTGAGAGGTTTGTCGAAGAAGATCTGCTTTTTGATCAGAGTGAGTCGCACGATGCGGAGAGAATGCCGCGCCCGCCGGTCGTTACGGTAATGGGACATGTTGATCACGGCAAGACCACTCTTCTTGACTCCATAAGGGAGACCGATGTTGTTGCTGGAGAGGCCGGTGGAATAACGCAGCACATAGGGGCCTACGCGGTGAAGATAAAGGATTCAACCATAGCCTTCGTGGACACGCCTGGACACGAGGCGTTTACTTCAATGAGGGCTCGTGGTGCGAGTATAACGGATATAGTCATTCTGGTCGTGGCGGCGGATGACGGAGTGATGCCCCAGACGGTCGAAGCGGTTAACCATGCGAAAGCAGCTGAAGTTCCCATAATAGTGGCCATAAACAAAGTGGACAAGGAAGGTGCCGATATCGAAAAGATCAGGAGGGAACTTTCCGAGATAGACCTCATATCGGAACAGTGGGGAGGAGACACTCTTTTTGCCGAGGTTTCAGCAAAAAAGAAAAAGGGTATAAGCCAACTCCTTGAACTTGTCCTTCTCCAGGCCGATATACTTGAGCTCAGGGCGTCGCCGGATAAAAAAGCAAACGGCGTGGTGGTAGAAGCGGAGCTTGACAAAGGCAAAGGAGCGGTCTCCACTGTTATCGTCAAGGAAGGGACGCTTCGGGTCGGAGACTGCATCGTGTCAGGGGTTCACAGCGGAAAAATAAGGGCTCTTACCGATGACAAGGGCAAAACGGTAAAAAGTATCGGTCCTTCAATGCCCGTTAAGATCATGGGTCTCTCGGGAGTTGCCGAAGCCGGGGAGAAATTCCACGTGGTAAAGGATGAAAAGACGGCCAAGGAGATAACGTCTCACCGTCTGGACAAGATCAGGTCCCGCAAGGTGATCACCACTCCGAAACTTTCGCTTGAGGATCTTTTCAGCTCCATTGAAAACGAGGAATCCAAGGAACTTTCGCTCATTATAAAGGCAGATACCCAGGGATCGGTCGAAGCTCTCAGGGAGTCTCTCGAAAAACTTTCTACCGAGAAGTGCAGGGTGAAGATCGTTCACTCAGGAGCCGGAGGCATAAACGAGACGGATGTGGTCTTGGCGAGTGCTTCAAACGCCGTGGTGGTAGGGTTTAACGTCAGGCCGGATGCTAACGCGCTTAGGATTTCTGAGAAGGAAGGGGTCTCTCTTGAACTTCATTCAATAATTTACGATGTTGTAAACCGGGTAAAAAGCGCGATGGAGGGACTTCTTGAGCCCATTCGTAAGGAAGTTGTGGTGGCCCACATGGACGTAAGGGAGCTTTTCCACGTTTCAAGGGTAGGGACTATCGCGGGATGCATGGTTTCTGACGGCAAGGTAAGCAGGGACAACAGCATCAGAGTGGTTCGGGACGGTACGGTTGTCTTTGACGGCAGGGTAAGTTCTCTCAGGCGTTTTAAGGAGGACGTAAAGGAGGTACCTTCGGGCTACGAGTGCGGTATAACAATAGAGAATTTCAACGACGTGAAGCAGGGAGATGTCTTCGAACTCTACAAGCTTGAGGAGATAAAGCAGGAGCTTTGATATCTGGATTTAGATGGTAGTGGGCATAGCCAGATTTGAACTCTATATGTCGGGCAACAGGTCTTTGAAGGATAAAAGACGCCTGGTAAGGAGCCTTGTGGAGAGGGCAAGGTCGAAATTCCCGAGCCTCTCACTGACTGAAGTTGATTCCCTGGACCTGAAAAATAAAGCCACCATAGGGCTTGGGTATGTATCCAACGACGTTTCCCTGGTAAATTCTGTTCTGGACAAGGTGACCTCCTATATAGAGAGCACGGGGAATTTCCGCATGGGTGAAAAAGAGATGGAGATCATCCATTTCTAAGTGACCGATATATGTCTCACAGTTACAAAAGATCCGCGAGGATTTCTGATCTTCTCATAAAGGAGATATCCGAGATGCTGGTACGCGGCAAGATCAAGGACCCGAGGGTGTCGTCGGTAAGCATAACGGACGTGAGGGTTACAGACGACATGGGCTACGCGAAGGTGTTTTTCACCTCTTTTGACGAACACTCCGATACCAAGGAGATGCTCGAGGGATTAAGGAACGCTACAGGCTACATAAGGAGCGCCCTCTCAAGGAGATTGAGGATAAAAAGAATTCCGAACATAGAATTTGAGTACGACAGTCTGGTGGAGAAGCGGGCGAGAATGGACGAACTGATAAAGGACTTGTCCGATGGATAAGATTGACAGGATTCTTGATCTCATAAAGGCGAACCGAAGCTTCCTCGTCGTTTCCCACGAAAATCCCGATTGTGACGCTCTGGGTTCAACCATAGCCATGGCGCTGGTTCTCCGGGAGCTTGGAAAGGATGTGATCATGTACAACCGAGACGGAGTTCCCGAGCACCTGCGATTTCTTCCTGAATGCTCCGGTGTTACGGATTCTCTTGATTGCGTTACGAACGAAGTGGATGTGGTTATGCTGCTTGACTGTGCCGATATCTCGCGACCCGGAAAAGAATTTGAGGGATTAATTCTAAAAGATGGTTTCACGCTTGCGTTTGTCGACCACCATGCGAGCAACAGCACCGGCTCTGAGTACTGCCTTGTGGATGAAAACGCGTCTTCCACGGGAGTTATTCTCTACAGGATGATAAAACGGCTCGGGATTTCCATAAGCCCTGATGTTGCGGAGTGTCTTTTTTCCACGATAGTCGGGGATACGGGTTCGTTCCGGTATTCAAATACCCGTTCTGAGACGTTCACCATTGCTGCCGAGCTGGTTGACTGCGGAGCTGACCCCGAGAAGATCTCAAGGTTTATTTATGATAACGAACCCCTCAGGAAGGTTATGCTTAGAACCTTGGCGATGAACACCCTTGAGGTAACAGGGAAAATCGCTTTTCTCCACGTATCGAGCGAGATGTTCCGGCAGACAGGCACCGAAAAGGAGCATACCGAGGGTCTTGTAAGCATGGCGAGGTCAATTGAAGGGGTTGAGGTCGCGGTTTTTCTGAGGCAGGAATCCGCCATCGGATGGAAGGTGAGCCTAAGGTCAAAGGAGTACGTGGACGTGGCGCAGATTGCCGGACGTTACGGTGGAGGAGGGCACCGCAGGGCCGCCGGCTGTGTGGTCTCCGCGCCGCTTGCTACCGTTAAGCGAAGACTTCGCAGTTCGATTCAGGAAGCAATGTAATGGACGGAGTTATGATTCTCGATAAGCCCAGGGGTTATACCTCCGCTCAGGCGCTTAACAGGGTGAAAAAAGCCTTGGGAGCAAAAAAGGCGGGTCATACGGGCACCTTGGACCCGTTTGCTACAGGGGTGCTGCCTGTGTGTTTTAATCAGGCGACAAAAGCCATTCCTTACCTCGGAGATGATATAAAGGAATACGAAGCCGAAATGATCTTGGGCGTATCGACCGATACCATGGACGAGACCGGCACGGTCACCGGCCGGGTGGACGCGGAGCATCTGGGCAGGGACAAGGTTGAAGAGGTCATTGAAGGATTTGCGGGGGAGATAATGCAGGTTCCACCGATGTATTCCGCCGCCAAGGTTTCAGGTACGAAACTCTACGCCCTCGCAAGAGCCGGGAAGGAAGTTGAAAGGAAACCGAAAAGAGTCACCATAGAGGAAATAAGACTTCTTCATTTTGCTTATCCTAAAGCGACTTTTTACGTGAAGTGCTCTCGAGGAACCTATGTAAGGGTGATTGCCTCGGATGCCGGGAGGAAGCTTGGCTGCGGAGCTCATCTTTGCGAACTGAGAAGACTCAGAAGTGGTCCCTTCACGCTGAGCGAGGCTAGCAGTCTTGAGGATGTGGAATCCGGAAACTACAGTATTTTCCCCCTGGAGAAGGTTCTCGGGGGCTATCCCGGGGTTCATTTGGAAGGCAGTCTCTGCGAGAGTGTGCGCAATGGAATACCCGTTTGCCGGGGGCATCTTTCAGGTGTGGAATTGCCCGAATTCAAAAATAGGGATATAATCACCATATTTTGCCGGAAAAAGATTCTTTCCATCTGCGAGGCGAAAGCTGACTCGGATGAATTTGAGTATATGGGAGATAAGGATATAGTGTTCCGGCATTTAAGAGTGTTTAACTGATCAGGCAAGGGTCTAGGAGGAAGTAATTTATGTCTTTGCAGAAAGAAGAGAAGGCGCGAATCATAAGTGAATTTCAAAAACATGAGAACGATGTTGGTTCGGCCGAGGTTCAGATAGGGATTCTGAACGGAAAGATACAGGAACTGTCAGAGCATGTGAAAAGGGCGCCCAAGGATAACCATTCAAGAAAAGGACTGGTTTCCATGGTTGCCAAGAGAAGAAAGCTGCTCAATTACGTAAAGAGGGTAAGACCGCAGGAGTACGGAAAGCTGATTGAGACCCTTGGGCTGAGGAAGTAAGGAAGTAATATTATTGGAGGAAATGAATTGACTGAACAAACAAGAGAGATGGAAGCGGAGCTGTTTGGAAGCAAGCTGCGCCTTGAGACAGGAAGGCTTGCAAAGCAGGCAAACGGGGCGGTACTCGCTTCCTGCGGAGGAACTACCGTGCTTGCCACGGTCGTTGCCTCGGAAGAAAAAATAGAAGATGATTTTTTGCCGCTTACGGTTAATTATCAGGAAAAGTCTTTTGCGGCCGGGAAAATCCCCGGAGGTTATTTCAAGAGAGAAGGGCGCCCAAGCGAAAAAGAAATTCTTACGTCAAGGCTTATTGACAGGCCCGTAAGGCCTCTTATACCCAAGGGCTTTTGTTACCCCACCCAAATTATAGTGACAGTTCTTTCCGCTGACGGAGAGAACGCTACGGATGTTCTGTCGGTAATAGCGTCTTCGGCGGCGCTTATGGTCTCGGATATTCCATTTGCCGGACCCATAGCGGCCCTCACCGTTGGAAAAGTTGACGGTGAACTTGTTGTAAATCCCACTCCCAAGCAGCTTGAAACCAGCACTATGGAGATAACCGTCGCGGGTACAGAAGAAGCCATCGTGATGGTTGAAGGCGGCGCAAAGGAAGTAAGCGAGGCGGAGGTGGTCGAAGCTCTTACGTTTGCCCACTCCGGGATCAGGGAAATCATTTCTTTCCAAAACAGTTTTGTTGAAGGGTTAGGGGAGGAGAAAAGGCAGGTTCCCGCAGTCGAGACTGACGGAACGCTTGAGGACGAGGTTCGTTCATTGGCGCTGCCTTTGCTTGAGCAGGGGATAGTGACTGATTCAAAGGACGGCAGAAAGGAACTTATAAGAAAGGCTCATGAAGACACCGTAAACAAGCTGATCGAAGACCATCCCGAAGACAAAGCGAAGATTGACAAGGCATTTGATGAGTTGCTCAAAGAGTCCGTCAGACAGAGGATAGTTGAGGGCACGAGGCCCGACGGAAGAGACTACGTGACGGTAAGGCCCATATGGGGCGAAGTGGGTCTTCTTGAGAGAACCCACGGTTCAGCACTCTTTACCCGCGGGGAAACCCAGGCCATAGTTGTCGCGACCCTGGGAAGTTCATACGATGAGCAGAGAATAGACGCGCTTGAAGGCGACCAGACAAGAAGCTTCATGCTGCATTACAACTTTCCTCCCTATTCCGTCGGAGAGACGAGCTTCCGGCTGGGTCCAGGCAGAAGAGAGATAGGACACGGCGCGCTTGCCGCAAGGGCGATAAAACCCGTTTTGCCGGATAAAGAGGACTTTCCCTATACCATCAGGATCGTTTCCGAAATCCTCGAGTCAAACGGTTCCTCTTCAATGGCGACTGTGTGCGGTTCTTCAATGTCCCTTATGGACGCGGGAGCACCTGTAAGCGCTCCTGTGGCCGGCATAGCAATGGGACTTATAAAGGAGGGAGATAATTTTGTCATTCTCTCCGATATTCTAGGTGATGAAGATCATCTCGGGGACATGGATTTTAAAGTGGCGGGGACAGAAAGCGGTATCACCGCCCTGCAGATGGATATCAAGATAACCGGCATAACCGAAGAGATTCTCACAACCGCTCTTGCTCAGGCAAGAGATGGCAGGATGCATATTCTCGGAAAAATGGATGAGGTAATCAGCGGACCCAGAGAAGAACTTTCCGACTACGCTCCGAGGATTCTTACAATGCAGCTTAAGCCCGAGAAGGTCAAGGTTGTGATAGGTTCGGGTGGCAAGACTATAAAGAAGCTGGTCGAGGACACTGGAGCGCAGATTGACATACAGGATGACGGTCTGGTGAAGATTTTCTCCCCCGACTATGAAGCCTGCAAGAAAGCCGAGAAATATATACAGAGAATCGTAGAAGATGTAGTAGCCGGCAAGTTGTATGTCGGCGTGGTTAAGCGCATTCTCGATTTCGGGGCGATAGTTGAGCTCGGACCTGGAAAAGACGGGCTTCTGCACATCTCCGAACTTGAAAACCGCAGGGTCGAAAAAGTAACCGATATCCTGAACGAAAAAGACGAGGTCCTCGTAAAGTGCCTCGAAGTTGCGCGTGACGGCAGGGTTAGGCTCAGCAGAAAGGCCGTGCTTGACCAGAACATAGAAGATTACAGGATTTCCGATTAACACGCAGAGTTGAGTCTTTCCCGGGAAAAACCGAAACTGATTGTCGTTTTAGGGCCTACAGCCTCGGGAAAGACGGAAATGGCGCTTGAAATAGCTACAGCAACCGGCGCCTGCGTGGTAAGCGCCGATTCCATTCAGGTCTACAGGCATTTCGATATAGGCAGCGCCAAACCCTCCCCGCAGCAGCGCCGCGCGATTCCTCATTTCCTGATAGATATTGTCGACCCCGACGAGGAATTTAATGCCGGCAAGTACATGAGAGTTGCCCTTGAGCAGATCGGGGCTCTTCTTCGGGACGGCAGAAAAATAGTTGTGACAGGGGGAACCTTTCTCTACGTGAGAGCACTTCTTTACGGGCTCGTTGAAGGTGTTGAAGTTGATCGGGAGTTCAGAAAGCGCCTCGCGAGGGAGAGAGAAGAAAAAGGGGTCGCGGCGCTTCACAGGAAACTTCAGTCAATAGATCCGGTATCCGCCGGGAGAATAAGTCCGAATGATTACGTGAGAGTCGAACGCGCGCTTGAAGTCTGTCACGTTACGGGTGAGCGCATGTCTGATCATCAGCGGCGCCACGGTTTTTCGGAGCAGAAATTTGACTCCCTTAAGATAGGTCTTCTGGCGGAAAGGAAGGAGCTTCGCCGCACGATAGACGCGAGGGTTGACGCAATGATTGCCCGCGGATGGATTGAAGAAGTGGAGGCCATAAGAGCAATGGGATACGGGTCGCATTTAAAACCTATGCAGTCCATAGGTTACAGGAGAGTGAACGACTTTCTTGACGGCCGGACTGATCTTCAGACGGCGGTGGAGAAGATAAAGACTGACACCAAGAGGTTCTCCAAAAGACAGTCTACATGGCTTCGCGCGGATGAGGACATAAAATGGTTTGATTCCGAGAAAGAAAGGGATTCCGTGCTGGCCGCGTGCTCTGGATTTTTCAACTGATTTCTCTCTTCACAAGTTTAATTCATGCGTACTCTGAATTTCTCTGGTGAAATCGGGAGAAACCTCCGCTTCTTTTGCGTATTTGGGCCATTGGGACACGATTTCTGTAACTTCATCGATAATCCGGTTTGCTTCTTTGTTGAATTTCTCAGCGGGAGCAAGCAGATCTTTTCGTGTGAAATCGTCTCGTTTGCCGTTAAGAGACATCTGGTGTGAGTTAAGCCACTTTGAACCCGGTTTATAACTGTAGGCCACATCAAAAGCCGGGGCCAGCTCCCAAGCGTGTTGTTCGTTCAAGATAAAACCGAAATTTTTTGTATGATCATCGTGATTGCGGGCTACGATGTTAAATACCATTCTCCTGTACAATTCCAGCGCCTGTGTTCTGCTTAGTCTCATTGAGCGCATCAACGAAAACAGTTGTTCGTAACTGTAGTGCCCGGGCATCTTGTAATCTGCGTGGTCCATGGCGCACAATGACTGGTAATGTACTTTCTTGTTTCCAATTCTGTCGAATCGCTTGGTCATGAAGTGAGCTCTGGCACCATCTGTTAGCAGTTCAGAATCAGACATGTTGATTCCGGCATCTCTCGCCATCCGGTAGTAAGCATACTCCGCCCGGCCGAACCCTTGCGATTTGCCGAACGTCTGTTCTCTTTTTGAGCTCTCAGTGACGCCGTCAAATTTCAAGAGATAGTGCTCAAATCCTTCGGGCAGGTCCGCTTGTCCGCTTCGGATTTCCGTGCGTGTTTTATTGACTCCTATGACGGCTTTGGGCCTTGCTCCTCCAGCGGAAGTGCCCACTTGAAAGAGCGCGTAAAGCGATTCTCTGCTTGTGTCGCTGGTTAGCGTCCCCGATAATTTTTCTCTCTGCTTAAGTACGGACTGAGCCATGTTGATAAGACTTTCCAGTTCAACAATTTCAGGAGACTCTAACCCTGTATCTATGGACGGGAAATACTCAAACGCTCCCATGCCTCTTCTGCCTGTATAGAGCAGGCGTTCCAACCCGGAAAAAGAATCCTTGTGACGACCTGCTCGGGCGAGCCACGCATCCACCAGCGCATTGCCGAAATCATCTGGGAGTGAATCGGCAAACGTGCCCGGCAATCCTCTGTATGTTTCTCTGGACAAAGCGGGGAATTGATAGATTCGGTCGGATAACGGCAATTTTACGGGACTTAACTCTATTGCGGTTCTGACCCATGAAGGATCATATTGAAAAGCGCACAGATCCGTATCTTTATCGTATGAAATAGCTCCTACGGTTCGCCCCCATATCTCCACTCGTGCTGTGTTGTGAGTTACCAATTCGCATCCTCTTTGAGAGTTCGTCTATTGCCGGATCTTTTCGATGCCGCTCTCTGCCTCTTTTTTCCTTGAAGCTTCAGCATCTCAATTGGACTGAAAGGCCGGTCGGGTAGCAGGTTCTCCAGATTTTCGAGCTGCTCCAGTATCCTCATGATGCCTATAATGACCTCGAATCTGGCCTTTCCCGTAATCGCCTTGCGATAAGTCCCCTCGGAGATGCCGAGTTCATAGGCCATTTCCTTTTGTGGCTTGTTAGCCTCAAGACGAATCTGCTCCAGTCTGCGCCCGAACTCTTCAGCTATGGCCGAGTCGGTCATGGAATAAAAATTCTTTTTGCTCATTACTTCCCTACACCTCCTGTAAACAGCAATTATTTGATGTTAGAGTAGCTATAAAGCTTGTAAGCCTTATTTTACTGATGTTTAGAGTTAAAGCAAGAGAGGTATCGAAAGGCTGTTGATGCTGATTTTGGCTATTTCTTCTCCTCAACCCTGTATGAGTAAACGGTTCTCAGGATTATCGCCCCACCGATAAGTACGGAAAGTACGGGCAGGAGCCATAATATGATGCTGAATCCCTTGGGCGGAGGGGACGCGAGGATTGTTTCTCCGTAGCTTGAGATGAAATAGTCTATTATCTCTTCCTT
The DNA here is from genome assembly GCA_965208155.1 of Thermodesulfobacteriota bacterium. Classification (GTDB taxonomy): domain Bacteria; phylum Desulfobacterota_D; class UBA1144; order Nemesobacterales; family Nemesobacteraceae; genus Nemesobacter. The sequence continues at coordinate 25,703 of OZ242322.1, read as the reverse complement.
TGAGCGCCCTTCAAGCAGTTTGGTTTTTATGACGGCCCTCATATCCCGGGCAAGCTGTGCGTTTGACTCCGCGACGCTCTGCCCTTCGCATACCGGACACATGAGCTCTCCCGAGATTTCGGCGATCTGGTCTTCAAGCGTGTCTGCATTCACTCCGAAGGCGATTAGAAGTGCCAGGGACAGTAAAAGTCCCGTGCTCAGGGTTTTGCGGAAAAGACAGTTCATGGGTTTTTTTCTCCTTTGTCCCCGTATGAAATTGCTTTTTCAATATAGCTTGTGATCATTTCCTCGGTGAGGGGACCTCTGTGTTTGCCTGTTATGACCCCTTCGGGGTTTACGAAAAAGGTCTCGGGAACTCCTGCTACTCCGTAGTCAAGATGAACCCTGTTTTCAGGGTCGTAAATGTTGACGAAAGTCCCTCCGAACGATTTTATGTATTCTTCAGCGCTTTTTCTGTCGTCCATTATGTTTATTCCTATGAACTCAACCTGATTGCCCGGAAGGGACAGGTAGACTCTCTCAAGCGCCGGGGCCTCCTCTCTGCAGGGATGGCACCAGGATGCCCAGAAGTTCACAAGCAGTGTCTTCCCCCGAAAATCAGAAAGCCTTACCTTCTCTCCGCTAAACGATTCCAGTGCGAACTCGGGCGCAGGTTTCCCCACAAGCTGTGAGGGAATCCCGACATCTTTTTTCCCCGAGAGCCCGTTCCAAAGGGTGTAGGCAAGCAGGGCTATAATAAGGATGGTAAGGAACATCTTCATAAAAGCAACCTTCTCTTTCTAGCCTTAAGTTTTCTTTTGGTTATTATTCCTGCAATTGTCCCATCTATTATAATAAGTTTTCATGAAAAAACTCATCATAGTATCCAACAGATTGCCGACGACTGTGCGGGAGGAGAGCGGAAAGCTTTCTTTTGAGCCGAGCGTTGGAGGTGTGGCTACTGGACTAAGCTCTCTGGATACCGATCGCGAAAAATGCTGGATAGGATGGCCGGGAATAGATTACGGGAGTCTGTCAGAGGGGCAGATTGCGGAAGTGGAGCGGCGGCTCGCAGAGCAGAACTTCTATCCCGTGGGTCTGAGCGCAGAAGAGGTAAAGGACTATTACCAAGGGTTCTGTAACGAGGTAATATGGCCTATTTTCCATTATTTCGTCCAGTACGGAACCTATAAAAAAGAGTTCTGGGAATCATACATAAAGGTAAACAGCAAGTTTGCCAGCGCCATACTGGACGTGGCCAGTGAAGGGGATTACATCTGGGTTCATGATTACCATCTCATGCTCGTCCCCGAGCTTGTGAAAAAACAGCTTCCCAAATCGAGCATCGGTTTCTTTCTCCATATACCTTTTCCGTCTTCAGAAATTTTCAGACTTATTCCGTGGTGCCGGGAAATAATACAGGGACTTACCGGCGCTGATCTTATAGGTTTTCACACTTTTGACTACGTAAGGCATTTTGCTGAAAGCGTAAGAAGGATACTTGGACACGAACATTCTCTCGGAAGGTTTATAATCGGAGAAAGAGAGGTAAGAACCGATACTTTTCCTATGGGAATCGATTACAAAAAATTCTCCTCCGCTCCAAAGAAACGAACCGTTCAGAAAAGAAAAGACGAGTTCATAGATCTTCTGGGAACTGATCAGAAAATCATTCTCTCCATAGACCGTCTTGATTACTCAAAGGGAATTCCGGAGAGACTCAGGGCATTTGATCTTTTCCTCGAGAAAAACCCCAAGATGAGGGGCAAGGTGGTTCTCTTGCTTGTCGCGGTGCCTTCGAGAACCGAGGTGGTTCACTACAAGATACTGAAAAACGAAGTTGATAATCTGGTCGGCGCGATAAACGGTCGCTACGGAACGATCGGCTGGAACCCCATTCACTACATGTATAGATCTTTCGGTTTCGAGGATCTGATTTCTCTTTACCTGGCCGCGGACATCCTTTTCATTACTCCCCTTCGTGACGGCATGAATCTGATTGCCAAGGAGTATGTGGCCGCGAGACAGAACAAGGCAGGTGTGCTCATACTTGGTGAGATGGCAGGAACCGCACAGGAACTGAGCGAAGCCATAATCATAAACCCCAATGATCTCGAATCTACTTCACGGGCGCTCGAAACTGCTCTTGCCATGACCAAGACGGAGCAGAAAAGACGGATGAAGGCGATGCAGAATCGTCTCAGCAGATACGATATCAGGACATGGACGGCAGACTTCATGGAGAGGCTTGATGAAACAAAGGAAAGGCAGCTTAAGATGTTTGCCCGAAGATTCAGTCTGGAGATGACAGCCGAACTGATTGAAAAATACAGAGAGAGCAAAAAGTGTCTTTTTCTGCTTGATTATGACGGGTCCCTTGTATCCTTCAAGAATAATCCGCAGGATGCGAAACCTGACCCGAAAATCTATTCCGCGCTTAGTGAGCTTTCTTCGAGGGAGAAGAACGAGCTTGTCGTTATAAGCGGCAGGGACAAAAATACTCTTGCCAAGTGGCTCGGGGATGTGACGAACGGTCTTGCAGCCGAACACGGTCTTTGGATAATGCGCGAAAAGTGGAAAATGTCCGATATTGCTCCGGAGGGATGGAAGGAAGAAATAAGGCCCATACTGGAAGTGTTTGTCGACAGGACTCCGGGGTCGCTTATCGAGGAGAAAAATTTTTCGCTGGCCTGGCACTACAGGAAAGTTGACCCGGCACTGTCAATAGTGAGAGTGGGGGAGCTTAAGGATATGCTGTCTCACATAACCGCGAATCTTGAGGTCGGCGTGCTTGAGGGAAACAAGGTCGTTGAGATTAAAGGCTCTTTTATAAATAAAGGCAAGGCGGCTACTCAGTGGCTAAAAGCAAAAAAATGGGACCTTATCATATCAATAGGAGACGATTGGACGGATGAGGATATCTTTGAGCAGCTTCCCGAAGATGCCTATTCCATAAAGGTGGGTTTCGGGCCGTCAAAGGCCAAATACAGAGTCCGCTCAACCGCAGAGGCAAGAGAACTTCTGTTCTCGCTTGTTGAAGCAACACGGGAGACGAAAGATTTGCCTTCTGAAGCCATTAAGAACAGGAGGCGGAAATAATGGAGTTTGTAAAAATTGCCGGTACGGAAATAAATTCGTCGAGAATAGGTCTCGGGACCTGGGCGATGGGAGGGTGGCTGTGGGGAGGAAGCGACAGGAAAGAATGCGTGAGAACGATATACAAGGCGTTTGATAACGAGGTGAATCTGATTGACACAGCTCCTATCTACGGTTTCGGTCTTTCAGAAGAAATCGTGGGGGAAGCGGTTTCCGAGAGCGGTATGAGGGATGAACTTGTGATCGCGACTAAAGTAGGGCTTGAGTGGGAGAGGGGAGGAATATTCAGAAATTCCCTGCCGGAGAGGATACGCAAGGAAGTTGACGATTCTCTCAGAAGACTGCGCACCTATCGGATAGATCTTTACCAGATTCACTGGCCGGACCCGCTTGCGCCCGTCGAGGAAACCGCGGAGGCCATGGCGGAGCTTCTCCGCAGCGGAAAGATAAGGGCAGTTGGGGTAAGCAACTATTCTGTTGAGCAGATGGAGGTTTTTCGTTCCGTGTGCCCGCTTAACTCAAGTCAGCCTCCTTACAATCTTTTCGAGAGAGGGATTGAGGACGACGTGCTTCCCTGGTGCGAAGAGCAAGGGGTTACAATGCTTCTCTACGGGGCCCTGTGCCGGGGACTTCTGGGCGGGAAACTGAAGAGTGACTCGGAGTTTCGGGGAGACGACATAAGGAATTTTGATCCCAAGTTTCGAAAGCCCGTCTATGATAATTATCTTGGCGCTGTTGAAAAACTGGGGGAACTTGCCTCCGAGCGTTTCGGGAGGAATGTGCTTGAACTTTCCGTAAGGTGGGTTCTCGACAAATGCGAAAACGACATCACTCTCTGGGGGGCGAGGCGCCCCGGGCAGCTCGATGACCTTGCGGGCGCCGTCGGGTGGACCATAGACGATGACTCTATGAGTGAAATAGATGCGGTACTCAGTACTTTTGTTCCAGACCCGATAGGTCCCGAGTTCATGGCTCCGGGTCCGAGACCTTCTTGAATGACGGGAACCATTTATTTTCACTGCCCGTAATTCCATGCGTCGCCTATGCGGATATGAGTTCTTCGGGGTCTCCGGACCGAAGAGATAAAGTATGTCCTCCCACGTTCTCAAAAAGCTGCTCCCTGCAGGTAAGAATCAGTATCTGCACCCTGCGGGACGCGACGGTCAGGATGTCAAACATGCGTTCCATTCTAGTATCGTCTGAAAAGACAAGAGCGTCATCAAGCACGACTGTCGCAGGCCGTCCCTGTTCGACAAGCATCTCGGCGAATGCGAGGCGTACCAGAACAGCGATCTGCTCTTGGGTTCCCATGCTAAGAAGAGGAAAAGGTTCTTCGTATCCCGCTTCCCGTATTACTCCCGTTATGCGCAGATCTTCGTCAATCGTGATGTCGGAACCGGGAAACAGACGCTGCAGATAGGGTCGCATGCGGTCCGTTACGGGTGAGAGATAGAGTTCCTTGGCTTCCCGCTCCGCGTTACGGAGGGTGTCGAGCAGAAGGCTGAGAACTTGCACCTCGCGCTCGAGGCGTCCGAATTCCCTCTCACAGATTTCCAGTTGCCGGTTTTCCCGTTCTATGTCTTCGTCAATTCCCGCCCCTTCAAGGACATGAACCCGCTCCTTGAGGCGCCCGATATTGATTTCAAGGTTCTGCTGTTTTTTGCGTCTGTCATCCGCGGCTTTCTGAAGACGCTCTACCCGTGCTTCTGCCTGCTCAAGCGTATCGTCCTCACTCAGTTCCGCACGCATTTTTGCGACCGAGGCCTCCTGCGCCGCGACGGTGGATTGTGCCGCTTCGGTTTCCTCAAGCAGCTTGTTCTCAGCACATTCGCTTTCAGCTTTCCCCAAGCGGTCAAGAAGATTTTTAAGACGCTTCTCGCTTTCTTCGTATATGGCTTCGGCAGATGCCAGTTCTTTTGCGAAACTCCGCAGAACCTTCTCTGGAGCGTCAAGCGCCGTGCGCGCCTTTTCAAGAGCGTGTCGTGCGGCATCGGATTTATCCGCGGCATTGCGAAGCGCGGTCTCCGCTTCCTGGAGTTCAGGCAGATTCTGCGCCGGGAGACTGTCCGCTTGATTTTCAAGGCTCCGTTCAAGGCTTTTCATGTAACTGGCAAGAGACTGGGCCCCCGCTTCGTATTCGTCTGTGCGCGGGGCGTAAAGCTCAGACTCCTTGCGGGCAAATTCTTCCTCCGAAAGAGCTTTTTTCCTGCTGTCGTAAAGAGCTTGTGCGTCCTTGACGGTCGAAATGCCGGCTTCGTCGAGAATGTTCCTTAAACGGCTTTCCGCTTCCTCTATACGGCCCAGCAACTCGTCCCGGTTCTCTGCCGCGGGTTCGATTAATATCTTTCCTCTTTCAGGAATCGTGATTGTGGTCGGCGAGACGGCCTGCAGGGAATCCTCGCCGGAAGTAAGTGGTGAGCCGTCAACCTCAATGCCTGACGGGTTCTGAATCTCAAAAGTTATGAGGGTTGAAGTCGCGTTCAGGCGATTTGCCGCTTTTTCCATCTCTTTTTCCGCGGACTCTATACGCCTGATCATCTCTTCTGTCACGGAAATCGAAGCGACGCGCTTTTGAGCTTCCATTTGGCGTTTTTCCGCGTCAAGGGCTTTATCGAGTTTGATTCTGAGTTCGCTTATGCGGGTTTTAATCTCTACGGCGCCGAGTATACGACTTCTCATCGAAAGAGCGTCATCGGCATCTTTTGCAGCCGTTTCAGCCTTGTCTTTTTCTGTTTTCAGCTTTTCAAGATTTTCCCGGGCCTGCTTTTCCCGTTCGAGAATTTCTTCGCGTTTTTCCCTGAGATCCCCAAGCGTGTTTTTCTCCCTGTCTATATCATTTTTAAGGTTATGGCGTTCCTGCTCTCTCTGCATTGTCTGCTGAAGTCTGAGTTTCAGTACCTCCAGTTCGCTTTCCGCCGCCTTCACCCGGTTTTCAAGTTCAGCAACTTCGTTTCTTCGTTTCCGAGCGGTGTCAAGTTCCGCCCTGTCCGCTTCATCGCGTGCGACATCCGACAGACGTTGCAGTTTTCCCTGATCATCCTCAAGCTCCTTGAGGGTGTCGGAGAGACCCTTTTTTTTCTCTTTCAGTTTTTCAAGCTTCTCAGCGATATCGCTTACCCGTCCTTCCGCGATTTTATATTTGCCGGTGCTTCTGCCCGTCCTGGTGACCAGTTCACCGAGCTGTCTCTCTATCATCTGCGGAAGCTCCCGGCCGCGCCGTCCCCCGAGCACCGTTCCGACCTCTGATTCAAGGGCGCCGTGAAGATTCGCGCTTGCGCTCTTGGGAATGTCAATGGCCCCGAAAGACTGCCCCTGTTTTACCCACAAGACGTTCCACATGCCCAGTGTTTCGGGGCTCCCGCCTTTTGTCCCGGGTTCAGAAAAATTCAGCAGTTCTCTCAATCTGCCCTCAGCCGCGTCTCCCTCAAACACCGTGCCGTCGGGACAGCGAAGGCGGGCGTAGTTTTTTTTCATAAACCGCTTGGAGATGGTGTAAGTACCGCTTTCAAGCTCAAACCCAAGTTCCACAACCGGCGCTGCCTGGTTGCGTTCGTTCTGCATATTCCTGATGGTTTTCGCCTTTGAATCGTGTTTTTCGAAAAGGACTGCGCGCAGGGCGTCGAGCAGCGTGGATTTTCCCATTTCGTTCGGACCGACGATGATATTCAGCCCGTCTTCAATGCCTTCCAGTCTCTTGGGGGTTGTGAATTTTTTGAACTGGTTTACTGCGAGCGAACGAAGTTTCATTGTTTTTCCGCCCTGAGTTTCATGTGTTCTATGTAGAGCCTCTGGAGGGCTTCCGCAGCAAGCCCGTCGCCTTCGTCCGCCATTCTCTTGAGAGTTTCGGCCGCGGTTCGCACGAATCCGCGTTGGTCGATCCGGTCAAGGTCTTGCTCGGTGGGACTTGGAAACAGCCTTTCGGTCCCGACGCGAAGAAAACAGAGAGCGGCTGAAACGCCGTTTACGATGCGTTCTTCGAAATACTCCCGGTCTTCAAGGGACAGGGATCCCTCTACGTTCAGATCCACGAGAACCCTGTCGAGGCTGTCGGATGTTCCGCGCAGTTTTTTCTCCAGAAAATCGATATCCTCTCTGCCTCCGATTCGTTCCGAAAAGCTGAGCCATTTATGCTGTCCTGTGTCAAGAGGCGTTATCTTGGGAGGAGATATTGGATCGTCAATTTCCACGAGAAGGGCCTTGCCGCCGTCAACTACCTTGAATGAATCGGTCTCAGGTGTACCGCTGTACCAGCAGTGGTCGTTTATTTTTCTCTGCCCGTGCCAGTCGCCGAGGGCAAGATAGCAGAGACCCGCACGCTTCGGGCGGTCGGGAGCGATGTAATTTGGAGTGGAGCTTTCATCGGAGCCGAACCCCGTCACAGTGCCATGAGCTATACCCACGCGAGCGAAGCCTTCGGGAAGATCAAGATCGTCCATATACGCAGTCGCGTCTTCAAGCGTATGGTGATAGAAAAGCGGAGCCGGAAGCAGAACGAGCGACTCTTCCTCAAATATCATGGGTTGGAGAGTTGTGTGAATATGAACATTTTCCGGCGGACCTGCGGCAAGAATCCGATCCCAGAGACCGTTAGGACGATGCGGGTCGTGGTTGCCGGGCAGAAGATGCCATCTCACGCCGGGGAATTCTCGCATTCGCTCAATCGGCTGGTTAACAGAGCGTGGGGACAGCGCTTCCATGTCGTATACATCGCCCGCAACCAGTATGTGACTTGCGCCGTGTTCTTCTGCCAGCTTTCCAAGATACGTGATGGTCTGAAGACGGGCGTTCTGGAGAAGCCCCATGGTGCCATCGTCGACATACCGGAAGACCTTGCCGATCTGCCAGTCCGAAGTGTGTATTATCTTCACGTTCATGGAGTGCTGATGATATTCTCTCCCGCGGCTGTTCGAGATAGCGTACCTGAAAAATTATCTGGTATAGAGTATCAGTCAAAGGGATTGTACTCAAATTCGCGTATGGATGTTTTGAGAAAAGCTTGAGTATCGAGTTGATTTGAACTCATCGGAACAGCAAATCATCAGTCTTGCCGGAAGCGGTACAGCCTCGGGGTTTGGGACGCGGTATGGGGAAGATTGCGTGTGACGGAATTCTGAGGAGCAAGCGGAGCAGAACGGGTTGTTTTCACCGGAGGCTTTTTATGTCTTCAAGGCGGATTTCCGAGACGCTTTTTCTGAAGATGTCGGCATGAGGGTAATCTTCTGCGGCTATTCTCGGGTCAGGCACTGCAATACAACGCATGCCAGCCTCTTTGGCCGACACTATACCGTTTATGGAATCTTCAATCGCGACGCATTCTTCAGGGCTGACCCCGAGACGTCTTGCGGTTTCAAGATATATATCGGGGTGAGGTTTTCCGTTTTCGACGCAGTCTCCTGAGACTTTTATTCTGAAAGTGTCCGAAAGAGAGAATTTATTGAGAACAAACTCTATCACCTCCATAGGGGAGCCCGAGGCAAGAGCCATCTTTATGTGTTTCTCCTCGCCTAGACTCTGAAGAATTTCGGGAATTCCGTCAATGAGTCTTAGTTCTTTTTCATAAAGCTCGAGAAGAATCTCGAGACGGGTGCGGAGAATTTCCTCAGGGGATTCATCAAGGCCGAAAGTTTCTTTTAGAAGTTCTACAGAGTCTCTCTGGTTAAGACCCATTACCTTCTTTCTGTATTGCTTTCTGTAATTTTCATTGCCTCCAAACCCCTTTTGCTTGAGCATGATAGACTCGCTTTTTTCCCAAAGGGGTTCGCTGTCTATTATGACTCCATCCATGTCAAATATTACTGCTTTTATCAATGGAGCAGGTAAAGGCTGGGGCGCAACCGTTTGCAAGGCGAAAAGCAAACGAACGGAAGATTTGGGTAATCTTGCAAAATGCCGGTTTTTTCCTAGAGCAGATTTTTTATCCTGTCTTCCAGGGACTGCTTGTATGCATCAAGATCGATCTTGATTCTGGAAACGCCTGTTTCCATCGCGGCTTGAGCGACAGCGGCCGATTCCCATACCAAAACCCTGGGATCAAACGGCTTCGGCACTATGTAATCCGGACCGAACTCAAATTTCTGGTCTCCGTAGGCCCTGGCCACTTTTTCCGGTACGGGTTCTTTTGCAAGCGCCGCAAGGGAGTATGCAGCTGCGACTTTCATTTCGTCGTTTATTTTTGTAGCTCTTACGTCAAGCGCTCCTCTGAAAATGAAGGGGAATCCCAGAACGTTGTTCACCTGGTTAGCGAAGTCGGAACGTCCCGTGGCCGTTATTACGTCGCTTCTGGCTTCCTTCGCGTCTACGGGGAGTATTTCGGGATCGGGATTCGCCATGGCGAATATTATGGGGTTCTTCGCCATGCTCTTTACGTTTTCCTGGTTGATGGCTCCGCCGTTTGAGAGTCCGACAAACACGTCGGCCCCGACCAGTGCGTCCCCTATGGTTCTTTTATCCGTCTCTACAAGGAACCTTTCCTTCTGGGGATTAAGCCCCGCGCCCCTTCCCTTGTAGATTACGCCCCTGCTGTCGCACATTATTATGTTTTCCCTTTTCGCGCCGAGCGCTATGAAGAACTCTGCGCACGCGATTGCGGATGCTCCGGCGCCGTTAAACGCCATTTTGAGCTCACTCATCTTTTTCCCGGTAATCTCGCAGGCGTTAAGAAGTCCGGCACCCGATATTATCGCGGTTCCGTGCTGATCGTCGTGAAAGACGGGTATGTCCATCTCTTCTTTTAATTTGTCTTCGATGTAGAAACACTCCGGGGCTTTTATATCTTCGAGATTAATGCCGCCGAAAGTGGGCTCAAGGTATTTTACGGTCTTTATGAATTCGTCGGGATCCTCGGTATCTATTTCAATGTCGTAGGCGTCCACATCCGCGAACTTCTTGAAAAGCACCCCTTTTCCTTCCATTACGGGTTTTCCCGCGAGGGCACCCAGATTTCCGAGTCCCAGTATTGCAGTGCCGTTTGAAGCTACCGCGACCAGATTTCCTCTGTTGGTGTATTCATAAGAGAGGTCTTTATCCTTGTCTATTTCCCTGCAGGGCTCAGCAACTCCGGGGGAGTATGCAAGTGAGAGTTCCCAGGACGTGTCACAGGGCTTTGTTGGTACGACTTCAAGTTTCCCTTTTCTTCCGCTCCTGTGATATTCAAGGGCGGCTTCCTTCATCTTTTTATCGCCTTCGCACATTTTTGAACCGATCCTCCATCGGGTGTTTTAAAATGAAAAGTTAATTATATACAGAGATAAATTTTGTGCAATTGCGCCGGTAAATCAGCAGCAACAGCAGGACGATTGCGAGCAGCATCCTGAATCCCCGCTCTCGGAAATTTCGAGATTCCCGTCGCTGCTGCCAAGGCCGAAAGTCGAAAACTGCTTTCCGATATTCTCCGAATCGCAACTCGCACATTTTATGGTTTCGCCTGAGTCAAGCACCAGAACTTCAAATTCCTTGCCGCAATCAGAACATTCATATTCGTATAAGGGCATTTTCACCTCCGATTAACCGTAACAAGTATGGAATTATATACTTGATTGTACGAAGGGTAATCAAGTATATAATTGCTGTTTTTATGCGAAGTCCAAAAAGATTTCTTACTTGCCAACGCCGCAATAGAGCATATCTTGATAACAGGACCACCGCATCCCGTTTTTCCTGAATGCGTATCCCCGTAATTTTACATGGATCTGTCATGTCGGACATAAATGAAGTCGGAACAACCGCGTTTGCCGTAGCCTGTTACAGGGAAATGGAGAGAAACCGTGAACACCGCGTGTTCAACGACCCCTACGCCCACTGGTTTGTTACAGACGAAATAAGGGAGAAGATCGACAGGGTAACAAAAATTCTTCCGGAATCGATTGAGATTCTCCGTTACCGCTTCTGCATACTGGATGAAATCACAAGACGCGAGATTCAAGCCGGCATGAAACAGATTGTCATACTCGGCTGCGGGTTTGACATGCGTTCCCTGGTCTTTGAGACCGAAGGAGTGCATTTCTGCGACATTGATCAGCCCGCCATTCTGGAGTTCAAGCACAAGGTTCTTGGGAGCCGCGGCGTTACGCCATGCGCAAGCATACCGTGCAACTATCTTGAAGTTGACCTGCCGGAAGAACTCACCAAGGCGGGCTTTGACATCAACTCCCCGATACTTTTTCTATGGGAAGGAAATAGTATGTATCTTCCCATTGAGCTGATCCACGGTTTCTTTGACAGTCTGCGTGCCGGAATTCCTTCGTTCAAAATCGCTTTTGACTACTATTCATTGAGCGTCATTAACAGGACCTATGAAAACCCTGAGGTTGTTAGGGCAGCTGATATGTTTCAACAGACTTTCAACGTGACTTGGGTGACGGGGTTTGATGACCTAAGCCTTTTTGAAAAGCGCCACGGCATGAAGGTAGAGGAATCGAAGGAACTGCTGGAAGTCGGAAAACGGGTCGCTCCGGAAGCCGTAGATTCCGTCGCCGCTCTTGCCGACGTGTACAGTTACGGAATCCTGAGCTACGGAAATGAGTAATCCTGGATATATGCTGTTTTCGGGCTTCAGCTCTTTTTCTTCTGACTGTGCAATGCGTTCAATAAGCGATGCTATCTGGCAATTTCCTTCATGGTCCATCTCTTGAGAGAATTTAGCAGCCAGTTGTATCGGAAATTGCAATGTTTTTGCAGTTAAAGTACTGCCAATGAGGTAAAAGACCTTCTTTTTTGGCTAAAGTAAGCACCACTTGAACTCCGAAGTGCACCACTGACTCAGACAATCTTCTTTTGGGAGAGTTTAGCACAGAGGTGGACGGGGGACAATGCTCTTCGTAGCGAGGGCGAGCCCGAGCGAAGAAGAGCATTGTCTTGGAATTGCAATTTGTATTGCGTTGCCTCCAAAACACAACGCAACTCTCCTACAAGAAAAAACCTCCCCATTCTCCATATCCAGACAACAGACCCCGAAACTATTCCCGCCACGAACACAGCTCAGACACAACCGGACTCTTCCCCAGCGCCTCGCAGAACACCTCGACAGGCGTTCTGTAGCCCAACGCTTTCCTCGGTCGGGTATTGAGCAAGCCCTGAACCCGTTTGACCTCCTCCGGGTCAACCTTGCGCAAGTCCTGTTTCTTTGGGAAGAACTCTCTCACAAGACCGTTTGTGTGCTCATTAAGCCCTCGCTCCCACGAATGGTAAGGCGTAGCGAAGTAAAACCCTGTAGAGAGCCGCTCGGCCACTTTGGCGTGCCCCGCAAACTCCTTACCGTTGTCCGCTGTTATGGTGTGCACAAGGGCCTTCACCGGCTCCAGGCACCACAACATAGCAGCTCCCACATCTTCTGCGGTTTTTTGTTCGACAGGGTGAAGAAGCGTAAACTTCGAGTGGCGATCCACCAGGGAAACAAACGCTCCGCTGTGCTTTGCGCCCACTATGGTGTCCGCCTCCCAGTCCCCGACCCTGCTCTTATATTCAACCTCCCTCGGGCGTTTGCTTATGTCCACTCTCCCGGGAATAACACCTCGTCCCGAACCGTCTCTGCCGCGACGGTTCGGTTTCTTGCCTCGTCTGCGCAGACTCTTGTGCAAGGTTCCCCCGGCCTTCCTATCCGCCCAGATGCGGCTGTAAATCCATTTCGTGCTTACCGAGAGCACCCCTTCGCGATGCAATCTCCCGGATATCTGTTCGGGGCTCCAGTGTTCGTTGACCAGCCGGTCCTCCACCATTGCCCAACGCTCCTGGGTCATCTTGCGGGGGACTGCTGATGCTTCCCTGCGACGACGCTTCGCTGATTTATCTGCCTGCTTGTATCTGTAGCCCCGTTTACCACTGTTACGCTTTATCTCTCGACTGATCGTAGCGTGGTTGCGTCCGAGACTAACAGCGATCTGACGATACGACCAACCGGCTTGACGAAGCTTGTATATCAGGAACCTTTCTTCTAGGGTCAAGTGTCTATATGGCATTGGATAACCTCCTTTGTTTTGCTAACTTAGAGATTATCTTTGTCACTTGGCCCTTTCAAATTGAGGTGTATGCCTCAAAAGGGCTCAAACTCTGTTTTTAGGGGTGGTGCACTTCAAAATTCAACGGGCGAAGGTTAAACTGTATATTGCAGTACCACAGGAGGTGATATCATGGTTGAGTCTTCCATAACGAAAAAAGGACAGACGACTTTGCCGAAATCTGTTCGTGAATTTCTTGGTCTGCGGGCTGGAGACAAGATACGGTATTTCATTGCTGACGGTGGAGTGCGTATTATGCCTGTGCGGAGCGTTAAACGACTGTGTGGTGTGCTGCAGTACGATGGACCAACGGTCACGCTTGAGGAAATGGAGCAGGCCATAGCGGACGGGGCGTGTGAAGAATGATTGCGCTTGATACGAATGTACTGGTCCGTTATCTGGTACGTGATGATATCAAGCAGTTCGAAGCGGCACAGGTGCTCCTGGAATCGCTTACAGTTGAGTGCCCCGGATATATTTGCCGGGAGGTGATAGTTGAGCTTGTCTGGGTGCTTGAACGGTCCTACGGTTATTCCTGCGACCAAGTTGCGACAATACTGGAAGAACTTTCTGCAAGCGAAGATCTGGTTGTAGAGGTGTCTGAGGAAGTTGCTCGGGCGTTGCCTCTTTACCGTAGACGGGAAGCAGAGCTTTGTGACCTGATGATTGTATTCGCCGCAAAAAGAGCGGGAGCACGCTCACTTTATACATTAGACCGGAAGTTCTCACGGATTGAGGGCGTTTCCCTCTTAGACGGCCACTCAAGCTGAGTTGCTCCCTGAGGAGTTATCGCACCCTAAAACTTTTTCCAGAAATCTATTCCCACCGCGTCAAATATTTTCTGACCGTAAATATTCAAGTAGTAAATCTCGTTTGAAAACATCATTATTCCTATAATCACAAGTCCCGAGCCTATAGCGTACTTATAATACGGATAATACCTTCTGACGCTTCTAAAGGATCTCATGGCGCTGTTAAACGCAAGACCGACCAATATGAACGGTATGCCGATTCCGAGTGAGTAAACCGCGAGCAGACCCACCGCGTTTAGCGTTCCTTCCACTGTGCTTGCGTAAAGGAGTATGGATCCGAGAATAGGTCCTACGCATGGTGTCCAGCCAAAGGCGTGTGAAGAATGATTGCGCTTGATACGAATGTACTGGTCCGTTATCTGGTACGTGATGATATCAAGCAGTTCGAAGCGGCACGGGTGCTCCTGGAATCGCTTACAGTTGAGTGCCCCGGATATATTTGCCGGGAGGTGATAGTTGAGCTTGTCTGGGTGCTTGAACGGTCCTACGGTTGTTCCCGTGATCAGATTGCGACTATACTGGAAGAACTTGCTACGAGCGATGATCTGGTTGTAGAGGTGTCTGAGGAAGTTGCTTGGGCGTTGCCTCTTTACCGTAGACGGGAAGCAGAGCTTTGTGACCTGATGATTGTATTCGCCGCAAAAAGAGCGGGAGCACGCTCACTTTATACATTAGACCGGAAGTTCTCACGGATTGAGGGCGTTTCCCTCTTAGACGGCCACTCAAGCTGAGTTGCTCCCTGAGGAGTTATCGCACCCTAAAACTTTTTCCAGAAATCTATTCCCACCGCGTCAAATATTTTCTGACCGTAAATATTCAAGTAGTAAATCTCGTTTGAAAACATCATTATTCCTATAATCACAAGTCCCGAGCCTATAGCGTACTTATAATACGGATAATACCTTCTGACGCTTCTAAAGGATCTCATGGCGCTGTTAAACGCAAGACCGACCAATATGAACGGTATGCCGATTCCGAGTGAGTAAACCGCGAGCAGACCCACCGCGTTTAGCGTTCCTTCCACTGTGCTTGCGTAAAGGAGTATGGATCCGAGAATAGGTCCTACGCATGGTGTCCAGCCAAAGGCGTGTGAAGAATGATTGCGCTTGATACGAATGTACTGGTCCGTTATCTGGTACGTGATGATATCAAGCAGTTCGAAGCGGCACGGGTGCTCCTGGAATCGCTTACAGTTGAGTGCCCCGGATATATTTGCCGGGAGGTGATAGTTGAGCTTGTCTGGGTGCTTGAACGGTCCTACGGTTGTTCCCGTGATCAGATTGCGACTATACTGGAAGAACTTGCTACGAGCGATGATCTGGTTGTAGAGGTGTCTGAGGAAGTTGCTTGGGCGTTGCCTCTTTACCGTAGACGGGAAGCAGAGCTTTGTGACCTGATGATTGTATTCGCCGCAAAAAGAGCGGGAGCACGCTCACTTTATACATTAGACCGGAAGTTCTCACGGATTGAGGGCGTTTCCCTCTTAGACGGCCACGCAAGCTGAGTTGCTCCCTGAGGAGTTATCGCACCCTAAAACTTTTTCCAGAAATCTATTCCCACCGCGTCAAATATTTTCTGACCGTAAATATTCAAGTAGTAAATCTCGTTTGAAAACATCATTATTCCTATAATCACAAGTCCCGAGCCTATAGCGTACTTATAATACGGATAATACCTTCTGACGCTTCTAAAGGATCTCATGGCGCTGTTAAACGCAAGACCGACCAATATGAACGGTATGCCGATTCCGAGTGAGTAAACCGCGAGCAGACCCACCGCGTTTAGCGTTCCTTCCACTGTGCTTGCGTAAAGGAGTATGGATCCGAGAATAGGTCCTACGCATGGTGTCCAGCCAAAGCCGAATGCCAGGCCGAGAATATAGGTTCCGAGAAGATTTCCCCTTTCCCGCGGAAGGGAGATTTTGTGTTCTTTCTCAAGAAACGGGATCTTAACGATCTCCATTACGAATATTCCGAAAAGGATTATGAATATCCCTGCTATCCTGAGCAAAAAGGTCTTGTTGCCGGAGATCATTCCCCCGAGCTGCGAGGAGAATGCGCCCAGGGAAATAAAGACAGTTGAGAATCCAAGTATGAAGACGAGACTTGGTACGATAACCCTTGAGAATTTAGGCAGGTCCCGGGCGTCTGAAAGATCCTCGTATGAAAGACGCGTTACCACTGATAGGTAGCCCGGCATAAGCGGAAGAATGCAGGGGGAAAGAAACGCAATCACCCCGGCAAAAAAAGAAGCGACCACTCCCACATCTACGATTTCGGAATTCATTCCGGTTTCCTCTCCTCGTTTCTCCCGACAGGGATTGTTTGGTCTTTCAAAAGAACTTGCTCCAGTCTGCGCGCGAGTTCCGCATCCCTTGTCATTATATCCTCTATGTTTATATCTTTTTCCTCGTCAATGTCCCCAAGCTCTCTTGTGACCGCGTGGCGCAGACCGCTTTCCCTCATGCGTCTTTCGGTTTCACTGAATACGCGGGAAGTGCTCCATTGCATGTCCCGAAAAACCGCGTCCGTTTCCCTGCACAGCCCCAGGAGATAATATCCCCCGTCGGTCGCCGGACCCAGCACTGCTTCAAATTCCCCTCCCGAGAGCAGAGAAAACGCGGTTTCCACATCCTCTTCGGTTATCATCACGCAGTCTGTGCCTATGATGACGACATTTCTGAATCCCAGGGAAAAACATTTTCCGAAAGCGCGAGACATTCTCTGCCCGAGAGAACCTATCTCTTGCGGAAAAAAAAGGGCCTCATTGTCTCCCAGCCACTCAAGAACCTCTTTTTTTCTTTCCCCGGGAGTGTAGAAGAAAAAAGTCGTCCAGTTCTCAGAACCCGAGAAGGAATCGGCGACGAAGCTTGCCGTTTCACGGTAGAGTTCCATGGCGCTGCGGTTCCCTATGTCTTTTCCCAGGCGGGTCTTTACTTTTTTCGTTTCCGGATACTTAAGAAAAACAATCAGGGCGTTATCGTCTTTTCGCGACATTCCGTAAAGCCTCGGAATCAGGACAGCGTCTGGCCGCCGCAGCTGCTCCCGGCCCCGGCTGTGCAGCCGAAACAGTGAACACCGAATCTTATCTTTCTCTTGATCATCCGGTTAAGGTCGAAATCGAATATGGTAAGCCCCCCGTTTCCGTTCCCTGCCTGCATATCAAGCATCTGGTTAAAGTCGCAGTCGTAGATTTTTCCGTCGTGGCTTACGCTGATCATGTTCCGGCACATTATGCCGTCTGCGGCTTTGGGATTGAAGGCGTTTACAAGCTTTTCGATGTATTCATCGTATGCATTCTGTTTTTTCAGTTCCTTCTCAAATCTGTTAATCGGCATATTGGTCAATGTGTATAGCTTGTCGAACCGTATCCCGTGGTTCTTTCTGAGTTTCGCCTTGAAGTCCGCTTCAAGACTCTCTTGGTCGGGGGGAAGAAAAGTCCCGACGGGGTTGTATACCAGGTTAAGTTTCAGTTCCCCGCCCCCGTAGCCTTCGCTGTTAAGCATTCTCAGGGATTCTATGCTTTTTTCGAAAACTCCTTTTCCCCTCTGCTTGTCCGTGAAGTAGCTGCTGTAATATGGAAGCGAGGATATGACTTCGACATTGTTCTCGGCGAAAAACCCCGGTATGTAAGTTTTTTTCTCTCCTGTCCGGGGGTTTCCGTCAAGAGTAACGGTCAGGTTGTGTCTTACCATCACGTGTTTGCCAAGATTTCTGGCCTCCCTTACGAAGTAGTCAAAATGGGGGTTTAACTCCGGAGCTCCTCCGGTCAGGTCAAGATTTTTAATGCAGTCGTTTTCGCCCAGTATCTCAAGGCATCTCTCTACGCCCTCAATGCTCATCTGCTCACTTCTCCAGGGCGAGGCGTCCACGTGACAGTGAGTGCAGGCCTGGTTGCAAAGCTTTGTTATGTTTACCTGCAGGGTTTCAACCGCAACAGGGTCGATGTCGAGACCCTGGTCGATCAGTTTGCGGGAAAAATTATGATTGTGCGTCTTCGTTTTTTCCTGGATCATAACGTATTCTTGAGAACTTCCGTTACCTCGTTTCGTGGCGGCTTTTCTTCCCGTTTGCGTCCCTAGAGGGCGCGGTTTTTTTTCAGCGTGTTGTGCATCTGGACCGCATGGATGAGCTTTATGCCGGCTGACATTGAGGCGGCGACATGTACAGCTTCAGTCATCTGCTCCGGATCCGCTCCCGTCTCAAGGCACTGCGTAGTGTATGCGTCTATACAGTAAGGACATTTTTCGGTGTGAGCCACTGCCAGGGCTATAAGCGCCTTTTCCCTTTTCGTAAGCGCTCCCTCCTCACCCGTTGCGGAGTTGTAATACTCGAAAAACTTGTCCATGAGATCTTCACCGAACTCCCCGATCTCGGGAAATTTCTTGAGATCCTCGGGGTTATAGTAATCCATCTTTTTTCTTCTCCTGTCTCCGTGTTATTCGCAGACTCTTTAGTAAAGCAGTATATATAAAAACAGACACCTCTTTGCCGAAAACTGTTTTTGATTCCTGATGGTTACGCCAAACTGCTTCAAGGCGAAACTCTTCTGCTCCCGCAAGTATTAGTACTCTTTTATTTGCAACTGCAATTAACTACTTTAATCAAAGATTTAGTATTAATTCCCTACTTAGTGAAAGTGATTTCGATCAACTTGGCCGCATCTTGGCTTAGCGTTTTGCTCTCAAATGTTTCAAGCAGTTTTCCTGGGAAATGTTTGTTATACCAATCTACTTTAACTTCACGATGTTTTTGATAAGATTCGGAGGATATCATTCCCCAGTGCTCCCAATACCAGGTTTTGCCGTTCCAAGTGATAGTAAAGTCAGGAAGATATATCGTGCCATCCCGAGCTTTCAGTAGTACTTCATATTGAAAAGGAATGTTTCGGTCATGAAGAAGGTTCGCTATAATAAGCTCCGACTTGGAACGTACCATATTGTCGGCTAAATCCTGATGAATCTTTCCTTCTTCATACCAGTCTTTGCGACGAATCAGTTTATCCGATACAGGTTGAAAGAAACCGTCAAAAAGAGATGAATTGACTAAACTTCTTTGTATATTCTCGGGACGCATAGGGGAAAGAAGAGTAGAAACATCGCCTTCTATGAAAAGCGTACAATGTTCGGTGGCACGCGTAAGAGCCGTGTAAAACAATTCGGATGAAAGCGCTCGGGCTTTTGATTCTGGAACCAGAACATAGGTGTGGTTGAATTCGCTTCCCTGAGCCTTGTGTATTGAAATCGCGTAAGCTAACTCAAGATTTTCCTCAACACTCTCCCTTCTTCCTTTCTTATTGAGATTCCTGCCGTAAGCAACGGCGAGGTGTTCTTTACGTGCGAATTTTACTTGGAATCGCTTGAGTGGACGCTGCGGGTTCTTGTCGAAATTATGTTTTTGAACGAATCCGATTTCGCCGTTGAAGATCTCGGTTTTCTCGTATTTTCCCGTATCGAAATTGTAGGCGTAAATTGGATCGGACTGCGATCGGTTGCGATACTGTATAACTTTATCAGACAGTGTAATTCCATCAATTGCACCGTATCTATCTATTAATCTACTGACGATACGGTTCTGAATCGATTCGTTTAACGACTCGACTCCGTGAATTTCGCCACGGTGGGGAGTCAGTATCTGATAACGTTCCGGTTTCCAGTCAAACGCAGAGCGCCAGAGTTCATAGGGCTTATCAGGATTGGGAAGCTTGCCGGTATGATCTGACATTTCGCTTTCCATTGTCTCGATCAGGAGATTGCATAAGTTCTGCGGGTCATCCCAGTACACAACGTGCAGGTCAGCATCAACCTCACCGCCCTTGTGTATGCGCATCAATAGATCTTCGGCTTCGAGCGATGTGGCCGGGTTGTCGTCGTCGGCGTTGGAAGCGATAAAAAGCTCTGCTAATTTAAGAATAGCAGTTCCCCTGTCCTTGGAAATATTTTCCATAAGTCTTAGGTTCTCTGTCAGTAAAGCTATGCTTTCGGGTTGCCTTTTAGATAGCCATTCGATCGTATCGGAAAATACTTTGCCTCGCCCAATCGGTGGTAGCTGGTGCGGGTCGCCAACCAGAATAAAGCGTTGCACTTGGTTCCAGTCTATTGCTCGTACCAGAGTTGCCATAAGACTAAGGTCTAGCATTGAAGCTTCGTCCATGATGATCGTTCCGTTTCCGGCAACTTTTCCCCCAACCCGTTTGAAAGTGAGATTCTTGTTCAGCCATCCGTTTTTCGCCAGAAAAGAATGAACGGTGGATGTCTTGACTCCTTCTATGTCCAGTTCGGCAAACTTGGAGCGGACGCGGTCGGACGCTTTTCCCGTCGGGGTCATGACCATTAACGATGCTCCATCTCCTTCGGTTTTACGCACCGCACGTATAATCGCGCATATTATTGTAGTTTTCCCGGTTCCGGCGGCACCTGTAATCACAGCCAAAGGTCGCTGAAAAATAGTTCCACACGCAGAAGCTTGAGCGCGAACCGCTTCCGTGTACCCTTCTCTGTTCGTTTTAAGCAGGGAACTTTTCCTGTCAATGATTTCGTCATACCAGTCTTCTGCGGAAAAAGGCCTGTTAAGAGAAATTTCGGGGCGACCTGCAAGTTTGACGAGTGCATCTTCCACTGTGCGCTCGTCGTCGTAAACGTGCTTTAGGTATAGCCAGAGACGTTCTTTTTCGTGACGGAGCACGAGTGCTTGTTCTAAAACGGCACGGTCCACTTCAAAATATCTTTCCGTAAAAGAAGTGGTTTTCCACTCCGGCAGTTTGGCCATACGCGCGTTTACTTGTTCTAAAATGCTGTCGGCGGCACAGAATGTCTGGTTTGATTCACGCCGGAGTTGCTCAACGCAGAGTGCGCGTAGACGTCTAGGATCATCAAGCTCCATATCGGCAAGGTATTCCCCGCCAACATCTAAGGAAGGCAATACGCCACGGTCCACCGAACTCCAAGGGATTGTGTCGTCTGGACTGTCCCCTCTATAACCCTCGCAGAGCAGATAGGGATTCTCAATTGACGTGGCGAGATCCGGCAGTCCATGGGTATTGCGGACTTTAATATCCTCACTGACGATACGTTCTATTTGGTTAACATCGAGATCAATGCGGGGAAGGGTATCACGAAGGAGCGAGCGAGCGATATCCTGTTTAAGCTGCCATTGACGATGCGTCTTGTTAAGATACTTTCCGGTGAGCCCGAGTTCCGGAACTTCGATCTTTTCGTCAAGTGCCCTGAAAAAAAGCTTGTGAGCTTCTTTTGACTTCCCCACCTCAGCCAGTTTGTGTGCCGGTGCGATGGCCTTGTCGGCGCCAAGAACTCGCATGACGTTTAAAAGTCCTGGATAAAGCCCGCGCTTGTTCCAAAGTTCGGCAAGGAGACCGAGAAGCCACTGCTCGTGCACTTGCCAGTTCTCGCTTTTATCTCCCATATCCTCGAGTTCGTAGGCTGCGCTTAGAAACTGTTCCAGCAAACCGATGGCATCATCATTGGTAAGCAACCGTGCGCCATATTTGCAGGTACGTGGGTTCTCAGGAAAAATCGCGAAGCGTTCTAAGGCTTCCGGGTCGTTGCGATAGCGATGGTAAGGGAGGCGTATTCCTTGGTCTGGGTAATGAGAACTTACGTTGCGCGCCCAAATAAACCCGTCGGCATATCGCTCTCGAATATCTTCGGTTGTTTTATCGTAAACCAGACGGTCGCCAATATCTTTTATACGTGATACGCCTACTAGTACATAACGAGAGCTTTCCTCTTCTGAAAACGGATTAGAATAGTTTGCGTAGTAAAAAATCAGGCTTTTATTTCTTTCAAGTTTTGAGAAAAATTCCTCCGCGTTTTCCGAACGTTTATTATTATCAAAACGGCCAGCATCATCGTAGATATCATCGCTGTACATGCACTCGTAAGGCCAAACGCATACAGTTGCAGGAGGAACGTTCCACACGGTTCGTTCTGCGCCGTCGCGAAAGAAATCAGGAGGATTTGAGTAGCTTTCTATGGGATCAGATCCGAAAGCGTTTACACTGTAACCGCATGGAGGTAATTCAGAGCTTGGCAACTTTGTTATAGGGTTCCCTGCGTTTTTTTTCTCCGCATCAAGGTTCCTCTCGCGGGCAATTACATCGCCTGGATAAGAGTGTCTGCCAATGCAGTACGAGTTACAGTCTGGTTTCTCACAGATTCTACCGTCCCAGCCGTTATCATGCCATGCCAATCGTGCAGTGATATGTTGTGCGATTAAGGAGCCCTCTCTTAGCTGAAGAATTTAAAGTTGTTTTGGGATAAGTATTAATTTCCCTATATACAATACTAACACCGAGATTCTATTTCTTCCATTCTCCATTACTTAATCAATAGTCTATAAAGAGCACTCTTGTTTCGACAATTATTCTCACCTAAATATAGTCAGCAATTTAAAGACTACTTGAACCCCGGAGTAAAATACCATAATATCTCACAAATCGGGGAAACGAAATGATAAAAGCGGTCATATTCGATTTTGACGGCGTGATAGTCGACAGCGAGCCTCTGCACCTCAGAGCCTTTCAGAGAACCGTGGAAACCCTGGGACTGAAGCTCTTGACCACCGACTATTACATGCGATACCTTGCCTGCGATGACAAAAGCTTTTTCAGGAGGTTCCTTGAGGATAACGGACAAGGGTGCACAGAACGGGAGATTGCCCGGCTTGTCAGAGAAAAAGGCATCTGTTTTGAAGAAATGATGGGTGAGGACATAAGAATCTTCCCCGGAGTTGTTGAGTTTCTCGAAGCCATCCGGGGCAAATTTCATGTGGCGATAGGTTCCGGTGCGTTAACCGAAGAGATTAATCTCATACTGAGGCGAAAGGGGCTTTCTGGTTTTTTCGGTTTTGTAGTAGGAGCCGATGATACGGAGAACCCGAAGCCGTCTCCGGAGGTTTACCTTAAGTGTCTTGAAAGGCTAAGAAGAGATTACGACGGCACCATAACGGCCGCCCAGTGTGTTGTGTTTGAAGATTCTCCCCACGGTGTTCTGGCAGCTAAAAGGGCTGGGATGAGATGTGTAGGAATTACTAACTCATGTTCCGGTGAAGAACTTGAGCTTGCCGACCGGGTTACGGAAAACTTTTCTGAGATCATCGACGATTTTCCCGAAGCGTTCAATATGTTCTGAGCAGGGGCCTGCTTTAATGTTGATACCCCAGCTTGAGCCTGTATGTCGGTAGTGGTATATTTTCTGCTCGAATGCGCGGGGCACACCGATATTGAATTGCTGCGTCTCCCTGCATTCTCTATACATCCCTAACATCTTAATTTTGGAGAGAAAATATGGATAAGACCCAAGACACCCCGAAGTGCCCGGTAACCCACGGCACAAGCAGTTCAAAGTTGACCGGCAGCATAGCTAACCAGAACTGGTGGCCGAACCAGCTCAATCTCAAGATCCTTCACCAGAACTCTTCTCTTGTGGATCCCATGGGCGAGAAATTTGATTACGCGGCGGAGTTCGAGACTCTTGATCTTGAAGCGGTGAGACAGGATCTCTACGCGCTTATGACGGACAGCCAGGATTGGTGGCCCGCGGACTACGGTCATTACGGGCCGCTTTTTATCCGTATGGCGTGGCACAGTGCTGGAACTTACCGAATTCACGACGGGCGCGGCGGAGCACGGTCCGGCACGCAGCGTTTTGCGCCTCTTAACAGCTGGCCCGACAACGCGAATCTCGACAAGGCTCGCAGGCTTCTATGGCCGATAAAGAAGAAATACGGCCGTAAAATCTCCT
Organism: Thermodesulfobacteriota bacterium; assembly: GCA_965208155.1. GTDB lineage: Bacteria > Desulfobacterota_D > UBA1144 > Nemesobacterales > Nemesobacteraceae > Nemesobacter. Next base: position 2,064 of record OZ242322.1, on the reverse strand, counting down.
GGGCGGATCTTATGATTCTCGCTGGTAACTGCGCTCTTGAGTCCATGGGGCTTGAGACATTCGGTTTTGCCGGCGGGCGCGAGGACGTATGGGAGCCGGAAGAGGACATCTACTGGGGTCCTGAGACCGAATGGCTGGGCGATGAACGATACAGCGGCGACCGCGAGCTTGACAATCCTCTGGGCGCCGTGCAGATGGGACTTATCTACGTCAATCCCGAAGGACCCAACGGCAAGCCCGACCCGCTTGCCGCGGCGCGCGATATCCGCGAAACCTTCAGGCGCATGGCAATGGACGATGAAGAAACTGTCGCTCTGATTGCAGGCGGACACACATTCGGCAAGTGTCATGGCGCCGGAGACGCGGCTTGCGTTGGTCCCGAGCCGGAAGCCACCGGCATCGAGGAGCAGGGTCTCGGATGGATGAGCAAACATGCGAGCGGGCACAGCGCTGATGCCATAACAAGCGGTCTTGAGGGCGCATGGACTCCTAATCCGACGGCATGGGACAATGGCTTTTTTGACATGCTTTTCGGTTATGAGTGGGAACTTACCAAAAGCCCCGCGAGTGCCTGGCAATGGACGCCAAAGGATGTGGCTGACAAGGATCTTGTCCCCGAATCAGACGGATCCGGAAAACGGGTTCCAACGATAATGGCGACCACTGATCTCTCCTTGCGTATGGATCCTGCGTATGAACCGATCTCACGCCGTTTTCACGAAAACCCCGATGAACTTGCCGAGGCATTTGCAAAGGCGTGGTACAAGCTTACACATCGAGACATGGGTCCTTACTCCTGCTGCCTTGGATCACTGGTTCCGGATGAGCCTCAGATCTGGCAGGATCCGGTGCCGGCTGTTGATCATGAGCTTGTCGAAGCAGAGGACATTGCGCTTCTGAAAAAGGAGATACTTGACCAGGGGCTTTCAATCCAGGAGCTGGTTCGGGCGGCATGGGCTTCAGCTTCCACTTTCAGGGGCACAGATCGCAGGGGAGGCGCCAACGGCGCGCGTATCAGGCTTTCTCCCCAGAAGGACTGGGATGCCAACGACCCCGAAGAACTAAGCAAGGTGTTGTCTTCACTGCTGGCTGTCAGGGAGCGCTTTAACAAAGCTCAGACGACCGGGAAATGTGTTTCGCTTGCGGACCTCATAGTGCTCGGAGGCTGTGCTGCAGTTGAAAAGGCGGCGGAGGCCGCGGGGTATTCGCTAAATCTTCCTTTTACGCCTGGCCGCACGGACGCCACTGAAGAGCAGACGGATGTGGCCGCCTTTGATGTGCTTGAACCGAAAGCGGACGGCTTTCGCAATTATATCGCAGCCGGTCAGCAGCGCTCACCGGCTGAACTTCTGGTTGACAAGGCGCACCTGCTGACGCTTACCGCGCCTGAGATGACTGTGCTGCTCGGCGGCATGCGGGCACTTGGCGCAAACGCCGGAGAGCTGAGACATGGAGTGTTTACAGACAGGGTCGGAACGCTGAGCAATGATTTCTTTGTTAACCTGCTTGATATATCGACTGAATGGGAGCGCTCCGCCGATTCTGAAGGCGTGTATGAAGGCCGTGACAGAGCGACCGGCGAGATCAGATGGACTGCCACCGAGGTTGATTTAATATTTGGATCCAACTCGCAGTTGCGGGCGCTTGCGGAAGTTCATGCGTGTGATGATTCTGAGGAAGCTTTCGTGCGGGATTTTGTTGCTGTCTGGACCAAGGTTATTAACCTTGATCGCTTTGATATTTCCTGATTTTGAATCAGGGAAAGATCGAAATTGCAGGACAACAAGTGTCATCGAGGTTTTTGCATTTATAGAGGCACTTGCGTAGTCGAGGATAAGCATGCAGGTCAAGGGTTTTCGCATGGGGCAAAAAACTTTTTACCCCCAGACAAGATCAGTCTAGGTGAATGCTGGGGCAGTGCCGAGTTCCGTACGGATCAAGCTGTTCTGGCTTGCAGAATGCCGGGTGGTGCCGTGCTGGCTGGGTTCGCGCTACGGAAACCGCAACCCAAAAAAACCATATAAGTGCAAATGCCACTAAGACCATGTTTAATTGAAAAAGAGG